>NZ_CP108784.1:4800000-8051820 GCF_045207655.1 Embleya sp. NBC_00888
CACGCGCGGCCCTCGCCGCCATCCGGCGCAACCACCACCGGAACACGCAGCCCGCCGCGATCAGGAGGAGCAGCACCACGAAGCCGAAGGACACCCAGAACGCGGTGGGGGTGGGCAACTGCCCCGGCGGGGTGTCCGGCCACGCGCGGGGCAGGTCGTCGGGCGTGCCGAACACCGAGCGCATGGCGAGTGCCGACCGGCGGTAGGTGACCCCGTCCGGCCAGTCCTTGCCGCTCGCCAGCGCGGCCAACCCGGTGGAGAGCCAGATCACCGCGGTGCCCGCGATCAGCAGCAACAGGCCCGCGATCAGCAGGCCGTCCGGGACGCCACGCGAGGGCGCCCGGCCCGGCGTGGGCAGGCGCGGTTCCGGCGGTTGTCCGGGCGAGCCCATCTACGCCGCCGGGTCGTCGGCCAACGCCGCCTCGGCGCGCACCCGTTCCTCCACCGCGTCCTCGGTCATCGCGCGGTCGGTGTAGACCATCGGCCGCTCGGTGTCGGTGATCAGGTGCTTGACCACCTGTACGTTGCCGTTGACGTCCCACACCGCGATACCCGGGGTCAGCGTCGGGATGATCTCCACCGCCCACCGGGGCAGGCCGAGCACCTTCCCGGTCGCGCGCGCCTCGTCCGACTTCTGCATGTACACGGTTCTGGTCGAGGCCATCTTCAGGATCGCCGACGCCTCCTTGGCCGCCGCGCCGTCCACCACGTCGGAGAGGTGGTGCACGACCGCGACGAAGGACAGGCCCAACCGGCGGCCGAACTTGAGCAGGCGCTGGAAGAGTTGGGCCACGAACGGGCTGTTGATGATGTGCCACGCCTCTTCGACCAGGAAGATGCGCTTGACCCGGTCCGGCCGGATCCAGGTGTGCTCCAGCCACACGCCGACGATCGCCATCAGGATCGGCATCGCGATCGAGTTCCGGTCGATGTGCGACAGGTCGAAGATGATCAGCGGCGAGTCCAGGTCGATGCCGTCCGTGGTCGGCCCCTCGAACATGCCCTTGAGGTCGCCGTCGGTGAGCCGGTCCAGGACCAGCGCGACGTCCAGACCCCAGACCCGGACGTCCTTGACGTCCAGGCTGAGCAGTTCGCACGACTCGGGGGTCGGATTGCGCAACGCCTCGACGATGTCCGGGAGGATCGGCTGCCGCCCGTGCACGGTGCGCATCACGTGCGTGTGCGCGGCCTTGAGCGCGTAGCCGGCGCGCTCCTGGAGCGAGTGGCCCATCGCCACCTCGATGATGGTGCGCAACAGCGCCAGCTGGCCGGTGACGGCGATCGCCGGGTCCAGCGGGTTGAGCCGGACCGCGTCGCCGGAGAGGTCGTTGGGGTCCAGTCGGACCGGCTTGACGCCCAGCGCCTCGGCGATCAGGTTCCACTCGCCGACGCCGTCCTCGCCCTGCGCGTCCAGGACCACCACCTGGCGGTCGCGAAAACGCAGCTGGCGCAGCACGTAGGTCTTCTCCAGCGCCGACTTGCCGTTCCCGGACTCGCCCAGGACCAGCCAGTGCGGTGCGGGCAGTTGCTGACCGTAGAGCTGGAAGGGGTCGTAGATGTAGCCCTTGCCGGAGTACACCTCGCGGCCGATGATCACGCCCGAGTCGCCCAGCCCGGGTGCGGCCGTGGGCAGGTAGACCGCCTGGGCCTGGCCGGTGGACGTACGCACCGGCAGCCGCTGGGTCTCGTTGCGGCCGAAGATGATGCCGGAGAAGCCCTGGGTCAACGTGGACATCAGACCCGACACGTGATCACCTCATCCCTCCGTCGCGGCCACTGTCGTGGCCGCCGACGCTCACTTGCGAATGCCCGTCGCGAACGGCAGCGTGTTGACGAACGCGCGGTGCTGCTCGCGGTCGCACCACTCCAGCTTGAGGAAGCACTTTCCCGCCGACGCGCGGATCGTGCGCTTGTCCCGGGAGAGTTGGTCGGGATTGCGCGAGGACACCGTGATGTAGCCGACGATGTTCACTCCCGCCGCGCCGCCCGCCAGGTCCTCGCCGCGCTGGTCGACCCGGCCGGTGTGGGCCATGTCGCGCGGGTCGACCACCCGGTTCATCTTGGCCGCGCGGGCCGCGTCCGCGTCGTCGTTGGTCTTCTCGGTGAGCATGCGCTCGATCGCCACGTCGGTGGGTTCCAGGTCCATCGTGACGGCGACGGTGCGGATCACGTCCGGGGTGTGCACCAGGAGCGGGGCCAGGAAGTTGACGCCGACCGGGGTCAGCGGCCACTCCTTGATCCACGCGGTGGCGTGGCACCACGGCTCGGCCGAGTCCGACTCGCGGGTCTTGGCCTCCAGGTAGTTCTGGTGCGTCGCGTCCAGCTCGGCCGGCCACGCGTAGCGCGCCTGCATGCCCTCGAACGCGTCGATCTGGTGCTCGGGGTCGTACATCGAGTGGATCAGCGAGGACAACCGGGCCTCGTTCAGCGGTTGCCGGACCCGGATGTCCGCCTCGGTCAACCGGGCGCAGACGTCGGTGAGTTCACGTGCCATCACCACGCCGATGCCCTTGTCGCCCTTGCCCATCACGTTCGCCTCGGCGGCCAGCTCCCGGGTGTAGTGCATGCACGCGATCAGGTAGGCCCGGTGCTGCTCGGAGGAAGTGGAGACCATCGACTGGAGCTGCTCGTAGGAGTCCTGGACCCACAGCGGCGCCTTGTGGTCGCCGCGCCGGGCCACGTCCTTGGCGTGCGCGTCCGGGTCGGCGGGCAGCGTCCGGGCCAGCACCTGCAACCGGGTGACGAAGCCGTCGCCGTTCGCCACGTGCTTGAGCAGCGTGCCGAACCGCTCGACCAGCGCCTCCTGGTCCTCCGAGTCGCGCAGCCCCACACCCGGGCCCTCGATCTCGACGGCGGCGGTGACCGTGCGCCGTTCCAGGTGCAGCAGCACGGTCAGGTCGTCCGGGCCGAACGGCACACTCGACCAGGTCACCCGGCCGACCCCGGGCGGGGCGCCGACCGCGACACCCTGACCGGTCAGCCTGGTGCCCGCCTCGGTGACCGCGGACCGGTACTTCGCGCCGCGCTTGAGCGTGCGCTTGTAGGTGCGGTTGATCTCCCACCACTTGTAGAACGTGCGCTTCTTGTACGGCATGTACACGGCGGCGAACGCGAGCAGCGGGAAGCCGACCAGACCGGCGATGCGGATCACCAGGACGGGCACCAACAGGCCCCACATCAGGGCGAGTCCGCCGGCCGCGATGATCAGGAAGATCTCACCGGGCTCGCGGTTCTTGCCGATGACGGCGGTGGGTTTGGCCTTGCCGATCAGGAAGGTCCGCCGTCGGGCGACCGGTTGCGTTGTCATTACTCTTTACCGTTCCTCGCGTGAGGCGTTGCCGCGGGGTTGGCCGGAGGCGTCGGTGCCGGAGTCGGGGCGCCGCCCGATCCGCCGCCGCCCCTGGTGCCATGGGCCGCAATGCCCGACGATACGGCGTTCGCGGTCACCGGGGCAGAGCCGGAACCGGTCGATCCCCGCGAGGCGTGCGCCTGGATGCCCTGCTTCACGTACGTGGCCGGGCCGTTGACCATGGACGCCGGACCCGCCGACTGCATCGCCTTGCGGCTGCTGTGCAGCGAGGCCATGTCGTCGCCGATGCTGGGGACGAAACGGTAGATGAGCACGCTCGCGAAGATGGACAGGAACAGGATCGCCAGGCCCGAGAGCACCGATGAGAACGCGTCGTCCTTGCCGCCGGCGGTGACCGCCGTGGCCAGTCCGAGCACGATCACGATCACCGGTTTGGCGAGCAGTACCGCGATCATGATCCCGGCCCAGCGCCGGACGTGGTGCCACATCGCCTTGTCCACCAGGCCCGAGTACACCGCCGTGCCCAGGATCGCGCCGACGTACAACATCGCGGCGCGGACCAGGAGTTCGACCCACAGCACGGCCGCGGCGGCCATCGAGAGCAAGGACACGAAGATGAGCATCACCGGCCCGCCGCCGAGGTCGCTCGCGGGATCGAGCGCCTTGGAGAAGCCGCCGAGGAACTTGTTGGTGTCCTGTTGGGTGCCGGTGGCGATGGCCGCGGTGACCGCGTCGGTCATCGAGACGGCCAGATAGAGCATCAGCGGCGTGAACGCGGACGCGATCACCGCGAGCCACAGGTAGCCGACCGCCTCGCTGATCGCGGTGCCGATCGGGACCCCGCGCACGGCGCGCTTGGCGACCGCGAGTATCCACAGGATCAGCGTGAGGAACGTGGACGCGGCGAACACCACCGCGTACTGGCGCAGGAAGCCGGGGTTGGTGAAGTCCACCTGCGTGGTGTCGTTGACCGCGCCCGCGAGCTTGTCGATGATCCAGGTGGCCGCGTCGGCGCAGCCCTTGGCGATCGAGCCGAGCGGGTCGGTGACGGTGCCCAGCGGGCCGGTGCCCGGAGCGCTGGGGCCGCCGTTGTTGCAGATGTCCTTGGCGGGGCCGGTGAGCAGGTCGCACTCCGGCTTGCTCGCGGGTGCGCTGGGGCTGGGTGTGCCGCCGGGCGGTGTGGTGGCGCCCGGTGTGGGCTCGGCCCACGCGCGGCCGGCGCCGAGCACGACGACGGTCCAGGCCGCGGTCAGTGTCCCGCCGAGGGTCAGGAATCGGTTGCGAAGGCTGCGGCGTTCCCGGTCAGCGTGCATGGCGCAATTCCCCGAACTCCCCGTCGGCCTTGGCGATGTCGTTGGCGCTGGACGGATCCTGTAGCCCGGAGACCGGAGTCGGGCCCTCCTTCTGACTGAACTCGACCAGCTTCCAGTCACCGTTCACCCACGACAACTTCATCGTGGTGGTGTTCCACGCCTCGGCCACCGGCTTGGTGGAGCCGGGTCCGGCCAGGCCCACCACGCCGACGCTCCAGACCTCGACGGTCGCCGAAGCGGCACCGAAGACAACGGACTTGGTGCCCATCGGGACGGCCCGACAAACGAAGGTCTGTCCCTTGGGCGGCGAGCCGTCCGGTTGCAGGCCGAATGTCGTGGTCTGCGTGCGGTAGGTCTGGTCGGCGCGCGCGAGCAGACCGTCCCGGACCGTCGGGTCGGTGACCGTGGTGATGATCGCGGTGCGCGGCTGGGCCCGGAACATCCGGTCCGAGCCGAACGCGACGACGAAGTTCGCCGCGGCGGACTGGGCGCCCTCCGCGGTCTGCGGGTAGCCGACCGGCACACCCGACTCGACGCGTTCGGGCAACTGCGCGGCGGACAGCGGCGGTCCGCTCGACGGCTCGGGCGCGGCGGAGGTCTTCGCGGCGTCCCCCGTGGTGGAACCGTCGTCCTCGTCCGAGCGGTTGGCGGCGAACAACAGGGAAACGATCACCACGGCGACCACCACGACCACACCGATCCCGGACAGTATGGGGTTGCGTCCGGGCTGCGGATCCTCCGGTGAGGAGGTGGGTCTGGGCAGCCGGGTACGCGTGACGGGTTCCTCGTCGCTCATGGCCTGTCCCCCTTACCGCGGCAGGCCGGAAGATACGGACGACCCGCGCGCACAACACTGTCCCCGGCGGCGGAGCGCCGCCGGGTTCGGTTGCAGCCGGAACGATCTTCCCAGATGGGAACTCATTCCGGTGGCACCGCGCTGTTGCGTGAACACAGGCTCGATTGTCCGGTAAAGGAACCGGAATTGCTGCTCTGCCTCGAATGCGGAATGGGGCATTCCGGTTTCGGGGCGCACGGCACACCGAAGTGCGCCGCGCCCGGGATGAAACACCACGGGATTCGCCACCTTGGGGACGGCAGGGTGCGAATCGGTCTAGATCGCCATTCCGTACACGATCGTGAACAGCGTCCCGAGCGATCCGATGATGAAGACACCGGTCAGGCCGGCGATGATGAGGCCCTTGCCCTGCTCCGCGCTGAACGTGTCGCGCATCGCGGTGGCACCTATGCGCTGCTTCGCCGCGCCCCAGATGGCCAGGGCCAGGCACAGCAGCAGTGCGACGGCCATGATCACCTCGACCATGATCCGGGCCTCCGCCCCCAGCTTCGCGAACGGGCCCCAGTCCGGAGCTATCCCGCCGATGATCGTATTGATGTCGCCATTGCCTTCGCCAAGAAACACGTTGTTCACCGCCCCCGAGGTCGGGCTTTTGGTTGCCTCCGGTCGCATTCGACTGGAGGAGTGGGTCGTTCGTTTATTGTGCTGTGGGGAAGCCGATCGGGCTACCACCTCGGCAAGTGTGTCTGCTCACTGTGTGTATCACGGGTGATTGCGCTGAGCAATCGTGGCGCGCACAATGTGGACGGAGAGTCCGTCGCGGCCCGTCCCGGCCGCGGAGAATCGGGGGTGCCCGCCATGCGCAAAGCCTGGGTCGCCGGTGGCATCGCGTTCGCGATTCCCTTCGGTCTGGTCGGTCTTCTCACTGTAGGCGTCGGTGCGATGCAATCCGCGTCCGGTACGCAGACCGGCGTGGGCGGCACGATGGCGCTGGCTCCCGGCACGGTGCCCGCCGCGTACGCGGCGGCGATCGACAAGTGGGGGCGGCTCTGCCCGGAGATCTCGCCGGCGCTGCTCGCCGCGCAGCTCTACCAGGAGAGCGGCTTCGACCCGAACGCGGTGAGCAACGTGGGAGCCCAGGGCATCGCCCAGTTCATGCCCACGACTTGGCCGGAGTGGGCCACCGACGGCAACGGGGACGGCAAGTCGAGCCCGTGGGATCCCGCCGACGCCATCCCGGCCGCGGCGCGCTACGACTGCTCGTTGGCCAAATATGTCGCCTCGGTGCCCGGCGACCGCACCAACAACATGCTCGCCGCGTACAACGCGGGCGCGTACCGGGTGATGCAGTACAAGGGCATCCCGCCCTACACCCAGACCCAGGACTACGTGAAGTCGATCCGCTCGCTGGAGCAGAGCTTCGGCGTGGTGCAGGCCCCGCTCCAGCCGATGGCGCAGGCGGCGGGCGCGGTCAACTGGGCGCAGACCAAGCTCGGTACCCCCTACCTGTGGGGCGGCGAGGGCACCGCGGCCGACGGCGGCCGGTTCGACTGCTCGGGGCTGACCCAGGCCGCCTACGAGACGGTGAACATCAAACTGCCCCGGGTGGCCAACGACCAGTGGAACGCCGGCCGGCACCCCTCACGCGACCAACTCCTGCCCGGCGACCTGGTGTTCTTCGCCACCGACCTGAGCGACCCGCGCAGCATCCACCACGTCGGGATCTACGTGGGCAACGGCCAGATGATCCACGCGCCGTACACCGGCACGGTGATCAAGTTCGGCCCGATCGACAAGCCGGACTACATCGGCGCGACCCGGGTCACGCCCGAGGGCGCGAAGTCGCTGCCGGACCGCAGCCCCGGCTCGGCGAACAACGATTCGGGCGCGGGCAGTCCGGCCGCCGACCCGGGCCGCTCCACCGCGTCGGGCGGCAAGGTGCCGGCCCGACTTCCGGCCGCGGCCGAGCCGCGCGGCGCGGGTGCGGGCGGCGCGCGGGCACGCTGACCGCCGGGCGCCACGCGTTTCCGGCCGGCCGATCGGGCCGTGCCGGGTGCGGGCGGGCGCCGGCGACCGGCGATGATGAGGCCGGTTCGCCCGCGACGGCAGAAAGGTACCGGCCGAGATGGCGATGATCCCCGGCACCGGCAGATTCACCGCGGTGGTCGGCGTCCTGGCGCTGGGCTTCGCGCTCGGGGTGGTGAAGCTGACCGGCCCGTACGGTTCGCCCCCGTACCACGCGCCGACCCGACCGATCGGCATCGAGACCCTGACACCGCGGCCCGGCACGACCGGTGCGGTGATGCAGGTGGTCGCGCACCAGGACGACGACCTCTACTTCATGAACCCCGACGTGGACCGCGCGGTGCGGGCGGGCACGGAGAGCGTCACGGTCTTCCTCACCGCGGGCGAGGCGGACGGGCGCAACGGCCCCGGCGGACGGCCCGATCCCCAGGCGTACGCCGCCGCGCGCAACAACGGCTCACGCGCCGCGTACGCGTTCATGGCGCTCGGGGATCGCGCGGCGCGCTGGGAGCGGCACAGCGTACGGCTGCGCGACGGCGCGCACGCCGAACTCGACCGACTCGTGGACGCCCCGAACATCAAGCTGGTGTTCCTCAACACCCGCAAGGAGGAGGGCATCGGCGCGCACGGGCGGCTGCGCACGTTGTGGAACGGCTCGGAACGCGAACTGGACACGCTGGCCCCACGGGACGAGCCGGCGGGCGGACCCTACACGTACACCAGGGACGGCCTGATCGACTCGCTCGCGGACCTGATGCGGGCCCAGACGCCGACCGTGGTGCGCACGCTCGACCCGGAGCCGGATCGGCAGCGACACGATGGCGCGCACCCCGTACACGCCGACAACGGCGGCGTCTCGGACCACCAGGACCACACCGCCGCCGCGCAGTTCACGTGGGAGGCGCTGCGCCGGTACAACGCCGATCGACCGGCCGCGAGCGCCGCCGCGATCGCCTACCGGGGCTACTACAACGAGCGTTGGCCGCACAATCTGGCGCCGGCGGCGCGCGAGCGCAAGGACGGGATCAACCGGGTGTACGGCTGGACGGACCGGGTGCGTCACTGCCCGGGTCGGGTGGACTGCGGCGACCTCAAGGTGCGGGACACCGCGCCCGGGACCAACTGGCCGCAGAGCACCACCTACCGCTACCCGAACGCGGGAGTGCGCCCGGTGCTCGGCGCGGACGGCCGGCTCACCGCGTGGGCCGTGCTCGGCGGGCGCGTCACCCGGTGGACCCAGGACGCCGTCGGCGGCCCGAACTGGTCCCCGGCGCACTCGATGCCCGGCCCCGGCGACGGCGAACTCGCCCCGGGGCTCGCCGCGGTGCGCACGGCGGACGGCCGGATCGCGGTGTTCGCGCTGCGCATCGGCGGCGCCCGACGGGCCGATCGGGACCGGTTCGAGATCCTCACGGCGACCGAGACGACGCCCGGCGGCGAATTGGGGCCGTGGCACCGCCTGGGCAACCCCGACGGCGACGGACGCGGCCCGGGCACACCGGTGGTCGCAGTGGACGGCGCGGGCGGGCTGTACCTGTTCGTGCGCGACCGGGACAAGGGGATCAGCGGCCGTCATCGGCCCGCCGGGAGCGACACGTGGTCGCCGTGGCGGGACCTGGGCGGCGGCGAGATCGTCGAGGGGCCCGGCGCGGTGACCCGCCCGGACGGCCGGGTCGTGGTCTTCGGCACTGCGCGCGAGGGCATCCGCTACTGGGAACCGGTCGGCGAGCGGTCGGGGCCGCCGCGCACGATCGCGGCCGAGCGACCGGCGGGCCCGCCCGCCGTGTCGGTGGGCGCCGACGGCAGGGTGGGCGTCGCCTACCGGCGGGCCGGCACACCGGAGATCGCGAGCGTGGTCGAGGGCGGGCCGAACGGGTGGGTGCCGGCCGGCTCGGGCGCCGCGGGCGCGGGCTACGAGGCGTTGAGCCGAGTGCCCCGAGCGGACGGCACGACGGCGACGCTGACCCGGGACGCCGACGGCCGGCCGATCGTGCTCGGCGCGTCCGGGGCGCCGGTCGTGCTCGACGAGCGCGCGGTCGCGGTCGATCCCACCGGCGCGCCGGACGGCGCCGGGCACGCGGTGGCCCTGTGGCTCGGTCCGGACGGCGCGCTGCGCACCGCGCGGCTGCCCTGACGGCACCGTCGGGACACGCGCACCGGTCCGCACACGTGAACCGTTCGGACACGCGAACCGTTCGGACACGCGCACCGGTCCGCACACGCGAACGGCGGGCGCTCCCGGGAGGGAACGCCCGCCGTTCGGTGCAGCGGTGACTCGAATGCAGCGGGTGCAGCGGGTGGAGCGGGTGACTCAGACGCTGACGCCGTGGCTGCGCAGCCACGTCATCGGGTTGACCGCGGAGCCGTAGTTCGGCGTGGTGCGGACCTCGAAGTGCAGGTGCGGGCCGGTGACGTTGCCGGTCGCGCCGGAGAGCGCGATCTTCTGGCCGGTCTGCACCTTCATCCCGGCCTTGACCGAGATCGAGGACAGGTGCGCGTACTGGGTGTACTTGCCGTCCGCGTGCCGGATGACGACCTCGTTGCCGTACGCGCCGCCCCAACCGGCCGACACGACGGTGCCCGAGGTGACCGCGCGCACCGTGGTGCCGGTCGAGACCGCGAAGTCCTGGCCGGTGTGGCTGCCGCTGGACCAGCGCGAGCCGCCGGAGCCGAAGCTCGCGGTGAGCGTGGCGCCCGAGACCGGGGCGACGTACGAGCCGGAGGCGGTCGTCGTCGAGTCGGTCTTGGCGGCCTCGGTCTTGGTGGTCACGGCCTTCGGAGCCGGCTTGCTCTCCGTCTTGGCCTTCGGGGCCTCGGCCTTGGGCGCCTCGGTCTTCGGCGTCTCGGCCTTCTGCACCTCGACCTTGGGCTCGGCGGCCTCGGTCTTGGTGGTGGTCGGCGCGGCCTTGCCGTCGACCGCGAGCTTTTGACCCGGGAAGATCAGGTCGGGGTTCTCGCCGACGACGGACTTGTTGGCCTCGTACAGCTTCGGCCAACCGCCGGGCACGTGCGCGGCGTTCGCGATCTTGGAGAGCGTGTCGCCGGTGACCACGACATAGGACGAGGTCGCGGCGGCCGGCTCGGTCTTCGGCGTCTCGGTCTTGGGTGCCTCGGTCTTCGGGGCCTCGGCCTTGGGGGCCTCGGTCTTCGGAGCCTCGGTCTTGACCTCGATCTTCGGCGCGGCTTCCGTCTTCTTCGGGGCCGGCTTGGCGGTCTCGGTCTTGGGAGCGGTCTTCGGCGCGGTCTTGCCGGCCGAGGAGCCGGTGTCGACGTCGGCGGCGGCGCCGCCTCGGGTCAGGCCCGCCTTGACCGAGCACACCGGCCACGCGCCGGGGCCCTGGCCCTTGAGGACCTTCTCGGCGATCGCGATCTGCTGACCCTTGGTCGCCAGGTCGGCCCGGGCGGCGAACTCCGTGCCGCCGAACGCCTTCCAGGTGCTCGCGGTGAACTGCAGGCCGCCGTAGAAGCCGTTTCCGGTGTTGATCTGCCAGTTGCCCGTGCTCTCGCACTGGGCGACCTTGTCCCAGGTGCTCACGGAGGCGGCCTGGGCGGTGCCCGCGCCGATGATCGGCATGGCGACGCCGACTCCGGCGACACCCGCCGCGGCGATCAGACGCGTGGTCCTACTGGTGCTGCGACGGCGATGACGCCCGGTTCCGGACAGCATGGCTGGATCCTCTCCCACGCCTACGAGGTGAGCTGTCGGATTCGGGCCGGAGATCGATAGCCCGGCCACGTCCCGAAGGACATGGCTTCACCCCAAGCCGTTCGCGGCGTCCGATCATCGAGATCGGGGCCGTTCGCGGCGGTTCACCTGTGGTTCCCCCGCTCCTGTCGTGTGGTGCTCGTCAGCCTCCCGAACGGCCGGCGACAGGATTCGGCGTACCGGCGATCGGGGTCCGTGTGGGATACGGACGGATCGAACGCTAAGCAGGCCTCGCCGAAGATCACAAGTCTGTGTCGGATAGACGTCGATTATCCGTTTTGCGGATGAGCGCAATGTAGATGATCCCTTACGGAAAGGACCGTAGTTGGCGTTCCGTGGTGGAAGGGACGGAAACGCGTGACAACGGCCCTTGGTCGCCGTGTAGGTCGATCACCCGGGAAAGATCACCTACGTCCCGTTCGTCACATCCGCATCGCGTGTGGCGTCGCGCGGACCGGGCGCCTGCCCACCGACATGGGCGTTCGCACCCGTGGTCGACGTGATTCGTCCCACAAACGAAGCGCGCCATGTCCGATTTGCCCCAGGCGACTTCACCCTGCGCCGTCGCGGGATCGCGACGCGACACCGCCCGCGACCGCTCGCGGCGCCGGCCGATGCGCGGCGCCGCGGGCGGTGTGTGCGGGACTCAGCCGCGCTGCGCGCGCCAGCCGGCCCAGGCGCTCTCCACCATGTCCGCCGTGTCGTGCCGGGCCTTCCAGCCCAGTTCGGTGGTGATGCGATCGGCGCTCGCGACCACCCGGGCCGGGTCGCCCGCGCGCCGGGGTCGCAGCTCCGGCGCGATGTCGCGCAAACCGGTGACCTCGCGGATGAGTTCCACCATCTCGCGCACCGACGTGCCCTCACCGCGACCGACGTTCAACACCAGCCGCGCGTCCGGGTCGGTGCCGAGCCGACGGGTGGCCGCCACGTGCGCCTCGGCCAGGTCCACCACATGGATGAAGTCGCGCACGCAGGTGCCGTCCGGGGTGTCGTAGTCGTCCCCGAAGATCACCGGCGGCTGATCCGCCGTCAGCTTCTCCAGCACCATCGGCACGAGGTTGAACACGCCCTCGTCCGCGAGCTCCGGCGCGCCCGCGCCCGCGACGTTGAAGTAGCGCAGCGCGGCGTACGAGATGCCGTGCGCGCGCGCTGTGGCCTTGATCATCCACTCGCCGACGAGCTTGCTCTCGCCGTACGGGTTGATCGGCAGGCACGGGGTGTCCTCGTCGACGAGGTCGACGTCGGGCATGCCGTAGACGGCGGCGCTGGAGGAGAACACGACGCGCGTGACGTCGGCCGCGACCATGGCCGCGAGCAGGACGCGCAGGCCCTCGACGTTCTCCTCGTAGTAGTAGAGGGGGCGCGCGACCGATTCGGGCACCTGCTTCTTCGCCGCGATGTGCACCACGCCGTCCACGGCGTGCGCCCGGAACGTCTCGTCCAGCAGCGCCCGGTCCAGCACCGAGCCGACCACCAGCGGCACCTTCTCGGGAACCCGTTCGCGCGCGCCCGTGGAGAAGTCGTCGAGGACGACCACATCCTCGCCGGCCGCGAGCAACGCCCGCACGACATGCGTCCCGATGTACCCGGCACCGCCGGTGACAAGCCACTTCATGAGGCGACCCTACCCGGCATCCCGGGTTCGCGGAGGGAGCGCGAACCGCGCGCGGCGACCCGTCCGACGCACCCCTTCCAGGGTGCCTGACCCGGGGTCGGGTCGACCGTTACCATGCACAGGATCTCGTGGGCAGGGCGCATATTCGCTCAGGAGGGATCCTGCGTCGCTTCTGGGGCGGCCACATCGGGAAGGGCGTAAAGCGCGTGCGACGCGACTTCGGAGTGGGTCGGCATGGAACGTTGGCCGAACGATTCTCCGGCCGGGACAACAGCATCGGATTGATCCGGCTCCTGCTGGCCACAGCGGTCGTGGTGGCGCACGCGCACATCCTGGGCGGCTTCGGCAAGCACGAGCCGGGCAACGGCTTCACCGGCATGCAGGTCGGCCTCGGCCGGATGTCCGTGTACGGCTTCTTCGTGTTGTCCGGCTTCCTGATCACCCGCAGCGGCATGCGCACCACGACCGGGCGCTACCTGTGGCACCGGATGTTGCGCATCCTGCCCGGTCTGTGGGTCTGCGTGCTGTTCACCGCGCTGGTGGCCGCGCCGATCATGTTCCGTCACCAGCAGGGTTCGCTGGACGGTTTCTGGCGCCATGGCGAAGGCCCGTTCGACTACATCCGCGCGAACTGGTGGACCGGTCTGCGGCAGTTGGACATCTCCAACATCCTGGCCACCGGGAAGAAGGAGGGGCACGCCTTCGACCCCGGCTTCGACGGCGCGCTGTGGTCGCTGAGCTACGAGATGACCTGCTACGTGGTCGTCGCGGCGATGGCCTGGTCCGGCGTGCTGCGCGGATCCCGCCGGTTCGTGCTGCTGGTGACCACCCTGCTGTACGGCTGGATCGTCATGGACCTGGTGAACGCCCCCGGCTGGCGCGGTCCGCAGAACACCAACGGCACCAACATCCACGTGCCGATCCTGAGCGAGTTCATCGGCCCGCTGCACAGCCAGTATCTGATCTACCTGAGCTTCCTCTTCTGCGTCGGCATGCTCTTCCAGCTCTACCAGGAGCGCATCCCGGTCAACGACGTGCTCGGCGTGGTCTCGATCGTCGCGTTGTTCGCGAGCATGCGCTTCGGCGGCTTCTTCGTGATCGGCTTCCCGGCCTTCGCGTACGCCCTGATGTGGCTCGCGGTGCGCCTGCCCAAGCCCTTCCGGGTGGTCGGCCGCAAGCGCGACCTGTCGTACGGCATCTATATCTACGGCTTCGTCGTCGAGCAGTTCCTGGTCGTGCTCGGGTACAACCGCCACGGCTTCATGGCCTACCTCGGCCTGTCGCTGGTCGGCACCTTCGTTCTGGCCGCCGCTTCGTGGTACCTGGTGGAGAAGCCCGCGATGCGGTTGAAGGACTGGACCCCGGGCCTGTTCCGGTCCCGGTTGCCGGAGCCCAAGCCCGCCCAAGCCGAGACGGCCACCTCGGACACGACGAAGGCGGCGCCGGGTTCCTCGCCCTCGACGCCGCCCTCTTCCGTATCGGTGAACCGCTAGGACCACCCGGCCCTTGGGTCCCGCGGTTCCCGCTCAGCCGTTGTTCGCCCCCGGCGTGTTGCGGACCGGGAGCTTCCACGGCGGGGTGCCCAGCCGCTGGCACTTGTGCTTGTTCGCGTAGCGCGGGCACTCGCCGCCGGCCTTCTGCAACTGGTGCGAGCGGTAGGTCAGCGAACCGATGCTCGAGTCGTCCACCGGCATGATGTCGTCGGCGACCGACGAGGCGGCGGTGCCGAACAGCAGGACCATCGCGGCCAGCGCGCCGATCGTGCTCGCCATCCCGGGAGTCGTGCGCCAGCGCGCGCCGACGTGCTTGGGCTCGGCTTCCGTGGCCGGGTCCGTGCGGTGCACGACGAACCGGTTCCACAGCGACTTCAGCCGTTGCGCGGACAGGTGCACCGCCACGCCGACCAGGAGCAGCATCACGTAGGCGAGCTCGATCGAGGTGCGCGGGTAGAGCTGCACCGCCTGGTCCTGGAACATGTGCGACGCGAACCAGAAGCGCATCAGCCACGAGCTGGCCAGGCAGGCCACGAGTGCCAGCACCAGCGAGCGCCGCATGCCGAGCGCGAGCGCGACCGCGAGACCCAGCAGCAGGATCAGCATGAACACGCCGACGCCGCCGAGCTCGCCGGGCGGCGGCCACATGCCCACCTCGCCGGGCGAGTCGCCGCGCCACATCAGGAAGTAGGCCGGGTCGACCTTGGTGTCGAAGTAGAAGTAGTCGTCCTTCTCGCCGCCACCCTTGAGCAGCAGGTCCTTGATGTACAGGCCGCCGATGATCAGGAACGGGATGATCGTCGCGACCACGAAGACCATCGCCGCCTTGAAGCCGCGCTTCCAGGGCAACACCAGCAGACAGGTCACCAGCACACCGGCCGCGGACCAGACGAACCAGCCCGAGTAGGCGATCACCATCACGCCCAGCATCACGCCGAAGGCCGCACCGGTGGTCACCCGATCGCGCGTCGTCATCTGCGGTGATCGGCGCAGGACCTGGATGAACTTCGCGATGATCGGCACGAACACGACCAGCACGATCGTGGTGTAGGGCTTGACCGGCTCGTACAGCGGGATCGAGCTGGTCACGCCGATGGCCAGAGCCCACAGCGGCTGGAACCACAGGCGCCAGGCGAGGTAGGCGGCCGGACCGATCAGCGCCATGATCAGGATCTGCAGGTCCTGGAGGGCGTACGAGGTGTTCCCGTGCCGGAACACCTTCGCCCACAGCGCGAGCAGTTCCGGGAACAGCGGCGGGTACACGCCCGAGGGAATCGACTCGCCCCGGTTGATCGCCCCCGCCCAGTTCGCGAGGGTGCCCACGTCACCGCCGACGCCGTTGATCGGCCACGGCGTGCCGCGCAGACCGATCGTGGTGCCGCCCGCGACGAAGCCGGTGGCGAGTCCGGCCACGACGGCGCACGAGAGGCGCACGAACAGCGCCTGCAGGTCCGGACCGAACCGCCGGTAGGCGATCACCAGCGCCGCGATGACCAGCAGCGCGATCAGCGTCATCCGCAGTTGCAGCATGGCCAGACCGCTGACCTGGCCGATCCGGTTGATCGGGTTGACCCGGATGTTGCGAGCCCACACGGCGAACACCACCGCGGTGAGTACCGCCACAGCGCCTTCCGCACAGACCAACAGCGGGCGCCGCCACCAGGGCGCCGGCGACGAGGCCGCCGTCGTCGACAGGGTCTTCGGTGGTGAGGACGTGGGAAGGTCGGGCGACGGGGCGCACTCCACCTGGTATCTCCTTCAATGGGGCCGGGCAAGGGCCTGCCGGTCGACCCGCGGGCGATCACGCGCGGATGGACCGGCAGGACAGGAATCGAGACGTTCACAGCCCCCTCGCGGGTTGCGCGTACGGGGCGTCGACCGCGCCGGATCAGGCGCCGACGGAACCGAGCGAGTCGGTGAAGTCCTTGCAGATCGAGTACTGCGGGAGCAGCCCCGAGGAGGTCGCGTCGTCGAACGAAGGGGCCTCGGCGTCCCGGGCGGAGAGCACGGGTGCGTCGGTCTGCCAGTCGATCGCCAGCCGGGGATCGAGCGGATGCACGGTGTGTTCCCGCTCGGGGGCGTAGGTGGCCGAGCACAGGTAGACCAGCGTCGCGTCCTCGGACTGCGCGCAGAATCCGTGCCCGATGCCCTCGGAGACGTAGAGCGCCTTGCGCTCGACATCGTCCAGCAGCACGCTCTCCCAACGACCGAACGTCGGGGACCCGACCCGCAGATCGACCACGACGTCGAGCAGGGCGCCGCGCACGCAGGTCAGGTATTTCGCCTGCCCGGGCGGGACGTCGGCGAAGTGCACGCCGCGGACCACACCGCGAGCCGACACCGACATGTTGGCCTGCGCGAGGTCCAGTGGGTGACCCACGACCTTCGCCAGGTGGTCGAACCGGTACCACTCCGTGAACATGCCACGCGGGTCGCCGTGCAGGCGCGGCGTGATCTCCCAGACCCCGTCGATGCTGAGCGGGCGGATATCCATGCGAGCTTCCTCGTCAACGATTGTCGGGATTGGGGGACAGGCCCTCACCGTAGTCGAGCAGATCGAGCAAGTATTTGCCGTAGCCGCTCTTGAGCAGGGGGGTCGCGATCGCCCGTACCGCGTCCTCGTCGATGAAGCCCGCCCGCCAGGCGGCCTCCTCGATACAGCCGATCTTGAGCCCCTGGCGCTGCTCGATGACCCGGACGAACTCGGACGCCTGGACCATCGAGTCGAAGGTCCCGGTGTCCAGCCACGCCGTGCCGCGATCGAGCAGCGTCACGTTCAGTTCGTCCGCGCGCAGGTAGGCGTCGATGATCTCGGTGATCTCCAACTCGCCGCGTGCGCTGGGCTTGAGGCCGCGAGCGAACTCCACGACCCGGTTGTCGAAGAAATACAGCCCCGGTACCGCGTAGCGGGACTTGGGCCGAGCGGGCTTCTCCTCGATGGACAGCGCCCGGCCCTCGGCGTCGAACTCCACCACGCCGTAGGCACTCGGGTTCGCGACCGGGCAGGCGAAGACACGAGCGCCCGTCAGACTCGTGTGGCCGCGCAACTGCCGTCCCAGACCGACACCGTGGAAGATGTTGTCGCCCAGGACGAGGGAGGCCGGTTCGTCGCCGATGAAGTCCGCGCCGAGTACGAAAGCCTGCGCGATTCCCTCGGGCCGCTCCTGCACGGCGTATTCGAGCCGCAGGCCCAGCCGCGACCCGTCCCCGAGCAGACGCCGGAACTGCGGCTGGTCGTGCGGGGTGGTGACGACCAGGATCTCGCGGATGCCGGACATGATCAAAGTGGACAGCGGATAGTAGATCATCGGCTTGTCGAAGACTGGCATGAGTTGCTTCGAGACAGCCTGGGTCAAAGGCCACAGACGGGAGCCGGTGCCACCCGCGAGAAGAATGCCGCGCATGGCGCACACCCTACGTGGTGTGGGTGAACACCAGGTTCGGTCGGATCACGAGTGGGTCCCGAACGACTCGCGGGGTCACCGGAAAGGCTTGGGGGGCTGCGTGTAGAATCCCCTCTCTATGCAGATCTTGGTTACAGGTGGGGCCGGCTTCATCGGCTCGGAGTTCGTTCGGGGTTTGTTGTCCCGTTCGAGCGTGTCCGACACGGTCACCGTTTTGGACAAGCTTTCCTACTCGGGCAACATCGCCAACCTGGCCGGCGTCGCGGGACACCCGGGGTACACCTTCGTCCAGGGCGACATTCGCGATGCCGACGTGGTCGATCAGATCGTGCCCGGTCACGACGTCGTGGTGCACTTCGCGGCCGAATCCCACGTCGACAGGTCGATCTCCGGTGCGATGGAGTTCGTGACCACCAACGTCGTGGGCACCCAGGTCCTCCTCGACGCCGCGCGCAAGCACCGGGTGAACCGCTTCGTCCACGTGTCCACCGACGAGGTGTACGGCTCGATCGCCGAGGGCTCGTGGACCGAGGGCTGGCCGCTGGCCCCCAACTCGCCGTACTCGGCGAGCAAGGCGGGCTCCGACCTGCTGGCCCTCGCGGCGTTCCGCACACACGGCATGGACGTCGTGCTCACCCGCTGCTCCAACAACTACGGGCCGTACCAGTTCCCGGAGAAGATGATCCCGCTGTTCCTGACCAACCTGTTCGACGGATACCAGGTGCCGTTGTACGGGGACGGCGCGAACGTGCGGGACTGGCTGCACGTGGCGGACCACTGCGCGGGCATCGAGAAGGTCATGCGCCTCGGGCGTGCGGGCGAGACGTACCACATCGGTGGTGGCGTCGAGTTGACCAACAAGGAACTGACCGGCCTGCTTCTGGAAGCGTGCGGGGCGGACTGGGGGATGGTTCGCCAGGTCGAGGACCGCAAGGGCCACGACCTGCGCTACTCGTTGTCGATCCAAAAGATCCAGGACGAACTCGGTTACGCTCCGGCCATACCCTTCGACCGAGGCCTCGCGGACACCGTAGCCTGGTATAGGGCCAATCGACCCTGGTGGGAACCGTTGAAGGCCCGGGCATCCGGGGCCTGATCCGGCTCGATGGTGGACGCACCACCGCTCGCTCCGTCGCCCGATCACTTAGGTGTATGAATCCCATGACCACGTTCGACATCATGTTGCCGTACTACGGCCCCGTTTCGCTGATGCAGGCCGCCGTGCGCAGCGTCATGACGCAGTCCGATCGGGACTGGCGGCTCACCGTGGTCGACGACGGCCGCGAGGAGGGCGTCGCGGAGTGGTTCGAGGCGCTGGGCGACAAGCGCGTGCGGTACCAGCGCAACGAACGCAACCTCGGCGTCTCCGGCAACTACCGCAAGTGCATCGGTCTGGTCGAGTTCGACCGGGTGGTCCTGATGGGGACCGACGACATCATGCTGCCGAACTACCTGGAGTGCATGCGCGCGTCGCTCGCGGTGGCTCCGGACGTCGCGATGATCCAGCCGGGTGTCGAGGTCATCGACGGACTCGGCCAGCCGCTGCGGACCCTGGTGGACGGGACCAAGCGGCGGATCTACGCACCCAAGGTGGACGGCCATCGGCTGATGGGCGGCCAGGAGTTGGCCACCGGGCTGGTGCGGGGCAACTGGTTGTACTTCCCGTCGATGTGCTGGCGTGCCGACGCGCTCAAGGCGGTGTCGTTCCGCGAGGATCTGCGGGTCACCCAGGACCTCGCACTGGTCATGGAACTGCTGCTGCGCGGCGAGGAGTTGCTCGTCTCGAGCACGACCTGCTTCCAGTACCGCAGGCACGCGGCCAGCATCTCCTCGACCACGGCCGGCACCGGTGCCCGGTTCGCCGAGGAGCGCCGCTACTTCCTGGAACTGGCCAAGGTCGCCCAGGAGCACGGTTGGCCCCGCACGGCCAAGGCGGCCCGCTTCCACGTCGCGTCGCGGCTGCACGCGTTGACGCTGCTGCCGGGCGCGGTGCGTACGGGGCGCAAGGAGAGCGTGTCGAACATCGTCGCGCACGCGTTCGGTTCGGTGCGCCAGGCGCGGTGACCCGCGTCTCGGCGGCCTCGACGGAAAGAGAATCGCACCATGGCTGAACCGACCGCCGCCGCCCCGCCGGCCGTGCCCGCGCGCGTCGCCGTCCTCGGCGGCAGCGGATTCATCGGTCGCCCACTGTGCGCCGCCCTGACCGAACGCGGCCACGAGGTCGTCGCGATCGGTCGGCGCGAGCCGGCGACACCGCTCGCCGCGACCTTCGTGGCGTTGGACGTCCAGGCCACCCGACCGCAGGCCGTCGCCGAGGTGTTGGGCGAGCATCGGGTCACCCACGTGATCAACGCGGCCGGCGGCATGTGGGGGCTGAACGACGAGGAACTCGTCGGCGCGAACCTGACCCTGGTGGAGAACCTGATCGAGGCGATCGCGCTACTGACGCCGGCCCCGCGGCTGGTGCAGTTCGGCACGGTGCACGAGTACGGTCTGGTCCCGGTCGGCACGGTGCTCCGCGAGGACTCCCCGGCGCGGCCCGCGATGGCCTACGGCGAGCTGAAGTTGCGCTGCACCGAGCGGATCGGCGCGGCCGTCGCATCGCACGGCCTGGACGCGATCGTGCTGCGGGTGGGCAACGTGGTGGGCGCCGGCCAACCCGGGCACAGCCTGCTCGGCGGCGTGGCCGCGAAGTTGTCGGCGGGCGCCGGGCTCGACGAGCCGGTGCGGCTGACCTTCGCGTCGCTGGGCGCACGCCGGGACTTCGTCGACCTCGACGATGTCGTGGCCGCCTCGGTCGCCGCCGCGGAGTCGAGCGCGCGCGGGGTGGTCAACGTCGGCGGTGGTGCCGGCGTGCCCGCCCGCGAGTTGGTCCGCCTGCTGATCGAGGCCAGTGGCGTGCCGGCCGCACTCGTCGAGGAATCGCCCGACCCCGGCCCCAACGAGCAGTGGCAGTGCATGTCCCTGGAGCACGCGAGCGAACTGCTGGGATGGCGGCCGCGACACTCGCTCGGCCACGCGATGGAACGCCTGTGGGCCCACCACGCCGGCGAGCGGGTGTCCTGACCCACCGCCGCGCCGCGGACCCCGCCGGCCCGCACGGACCCCACCGGCGTCGACACACCACGAGCGCCGACACCACGAGGCCCCCGACGACGCGAACGCGTCGTCGGGGGCCTCGTGCCGTCAGTGCGCGCGGGGGTTGCCGAACGCGTGCCGGGTCAGGTTGCGCACCCCGCCCTTGTCCCCGCGGCGAACCGCCTTGGGCACCAGGGTGAGCGCGTGCAGCCGCGAGCCGATGTGGTTGCGCGCGGCGGCTGCCGCGCGGTGCCAGCCCAGCGCCTCGAAGCGCTCGATCATGCCGGTGAAGTAGGTCCGCTCGGTGACGAACCGGCGACCACTGGTGGCCGCGGCGGAGGAGTGACTGACCGCGTGCCGCCGGTAGCGGAAGCACACCGTGTCGTCGACCACCATGGTCGCGTGCAGGCACAACGCGTCGATCACCATGGCGAGGTCGTGCACCTCGTCCAGGTCGTCCGGGAAGCCGACCTTCTTGGCGATGTCGCTGCGCCAGGCCAGCGAGGGGAAGTACAGCCAGTTGCCCCGGATCAGTCCGACCGCGAGGTCCTCACCGCCGTACAGCCGGCGGCCCTGCGCCTTGGGCGCGAACAGATGCCGCTTGACCTGGTCGACGAACGGCATCGCCGGGTTGCCGGCGGTGTCGATGACCTGTACGCCGGGCTGCACGATCTTCGCGTCCGGGAATTCCCGCAGGCAGTCCCGCACGGTGGCCAGGTAGTGCGGGAGCATCACGTCGTCCCCGCCCATGAAGACCAACAGCGGGTTCTCGACCAGCGAGAGGACCTTCTGGTAGTTCTTCGTCACACCCAACCGGTGGTCGTTGCGCTGATAGTCGATACGACTGTCCTCGAGGCTCGCGAACCACTCGGGTACACCGGGTTCGGAGCCGTCGTCGGTGACGATCAGGCGCCAGTTCTGGTCGGTCTGGGCGATGACGCTTCGGACGGCTTGCTGCATCATGCCCACGTCGCCGTAGTAGGGCATCGCGACGTCGATCGTTTCCAACACCATCTCCGGATCCGAGTTGAGTGAACGAGGTGCTTCTCAGGCCTGCACGACTGTGTCGGACGGCGTTCCCCGCAGCGCGTCGTCCCGTCGGGCATCGCTCACATGGTGCCCCACATCGCGCTTTCCCAGACTCCACAGCAGGAACGCCATCATCAGCGTGGTGACCAGAGAGCCGGTCAGGTAGGCCGCCTCGACCCGGAGCTGGATCGAGCCCGGCGAGGCGGTCACCGCCACGAGCGCGGCGACGCCGACCACCCAGGACCACATCTGCTGCCGGTGGGCGCCCTGGGCCATCAGGGCCTGTCCCAGCACGAGCGCGAGCATGTAGCACAGGGTGCCCATGGAGAACCACGCGAAGTCCGCGGTGCCCAGGACCCTGGGCGCGCCGAACAGCGTCGGGACCAGCCACGGGCCGGCGACGGTGGCCACGAGCCCGCCGCCGAGCCCCAGGACCGCGACGATCCCGCAACTGCGCAGCACGAGTTGGCGGAACGCGGCCCGATTCCCGGCCGCGTGCGCGCCGGCCAGCCCCGGGAGCAGGGAGGTCTGCAGCGAGCTGAAGACGAAGAGCGGCACCCGGGCCAGCACGATCGCCGACAGCAGCGCGCTGACCAGCTCGACCTCGCCGGGTTCGAGCAGCTTGACGTTGATGACCGCGATGTTCACCACGATCTGGGACAACATCATCGAGACGATCAACAGGGCCAGGCCCTGGTACATCGCCTTCCACGGCACGGTGGTCCCCGGCAGCGCGTGCCGCAGCACCGGTCGCAGGGTGACCAGGACCGACAGGAGCGGGGCGGCGGTCAGGATCAGGCTGAACATCAGCGCCGACTGGACGTCGGCGACCCCGAGGGCGACGGCGAAGGCGATCCGCAGGCCGCCGTCGATCGCGAGCTGCGCGCCGTACTCGCGGAACAGGCCGAGTCCGGCGAGGATTCCGCGGGTGACCGCGGTCGCGGCGAGCCCGAGGAACGCACCGGCCAGCGCGATGAGCATGCTGCGCTGTCCGGCGAACAGCCGATCGGAGATCGGCACGGCCCCGGCGGCGACCACCACGAGCACGGCCAGCAGGATTGCGCCGGCGAGGATCATTCCCCGCCGCAGCACGGGCGCGGCCCCTTCGCCCCCTATTTTCCGGGCGGCGACGATTCGGGTGATCTCCTGCTCGACAGGGGTATAAAATCCATATCCCACCGAGAATGCGATCGTCCACAAAACCGATACATTTGCCATGCCGTCGGACGACAGCGTGTGGCCGGCGAGTGCGAGATGCACATATGAGGCGGCGCCCAGGACGACGACGCCGATGCCGACTCGGAGCGTGCCCGGGGGCAGGGCCCGGACGGCGCGTACTACGAGATTCACGGTGACCCGGCCGATGCGAAGTTGGGATGGATGGGGCGGCATGGGGGATCGGACCCACCCGCGTCGCCGCTCGACGGACCGCTCGGGCCCTCAGGACAGGACCGTACAGGCGATCAAGGGCGACCTACCAGGCAGCCGATCGGTTAGGATCCTCTGAGGTGATGGGCCCATAGCTTCGCGAGTCTACTGGACATACGAGGCGACAGGTTCGACCGATGATCGACCGGAGGCCGCGCGGCCGGGCCGAGTGCGCGTCGGTTCGTCCCTTCGGATTGTTGCTCGGAATAATCAGACGCGGTAGCGAAAACTCATCTCTTGGAGTGTCTGGTGCGGGACTACAGCGACGTATGGTTGGTGATTCCTGTCTTCAATGAAGATCAGGTCATCGCCCAAGTCGTCACGGATGCATCTCTAGTATTCCCGAACATTGTTTGCGTGGACGACGGCAGTTCGGACAACTCCGCCCGGGAGATCTTCGGAACCGTCGCCCATCTGGTGAAGCACCCGGTCAATCTCGGCCAGGGCGCCTCTTTGCAGACCGGAATGACCTACGCGCTTGCCCAACCCGGTGCCCGGTATTTCGTCACCTTCGACGCGGACGGGCAACACCGTGTCGAGGATGCCCAGGCCATGATCGAACGCCTGCGCGTGGGTGATGTCGACGTCGTGCTCGGATCCAGATTCCTGGAATCCACCACGGAGATCCCCAAGATAAAGCGAATCGTTCTGCGCACCGTCGCGGCGTTGAGTCTCACGTCGCGCAAACTCCGCTTGACGGACGCGCACAACGGACTGCGCGTCTTCAATCGAGAGGCTGCGGCGCAGTTGCGCATCAGCATGAACGGAATGGCGCACGCGTCGGAGATCGTCGGTTTCCTGGCGCGCTCGGGTCTGCGTATCACGGAGATGCCCGTCTCCGTGATCTACACCGAGTACTCGAAAGCCAAGGGTCAATCACTCATCAATGGCGTGAACATCCTCTTTGACATGTCGGTTCGGCAGCGGGGTAAATGATCGTATGTTGATCCAGGGAATTCTCCTCCTCGGTGCCGCGGGCCTGCTGGCCCTGTTCGTCATCCAGTGGGACCAGGTGCGTACCCGGGCCTGGAAGCGCATCGCGTTCCTGTTGTTCGTCGGTGTGAACGCCTACGCGGTGATTCGTCCCTCCGACACCACGTGGCTCGCGCACAAGGTGGGCGTCGGTCGTGGAACCGACCTGATCCTCTACGGCCTCGTAGTGGGTGTCGCCTTCATGGCGATGAACACCTTCATGCGGTTCCGGTCCCTGGAGAAGAAGATCACCGACCTCGCGCGCAGCGTGGCCATCCGCGAGGCGCAGTTGCTCAACGCGAATCGGCCGCCGGCGCCGGCTCGGGTCGAGCTCACGGAGGGTGCCGAGCCGCCGGAGGTCGCGGAGGTTCCGGCCTCCGAGCACATCTCGACCAGCTGATTCGATTTCTCGGGCGGACGATCGGGCCGCGCCGCACGCACACGGAAGTGGACCCGAGTCCGAAGATGGTCGTATCGCGCAGGAATGTGTTTGTCGGTGGTTGTGCTCTCGCGCTCGGTGGCGCGGGTGCGATCGGGGCGGTCGAGTTGTTCGACCGGGGCGGGACCGCGAAGCCGCGGCCCGTCCGCCCGGCGCCCGCGGGCGCCGGCGCATCGAGGGTGCTCAACGTGGTCGCGCACCACGACGACGACCTGCTGTTCCTCAGCCCGGAGTTGCTGGACAACCTGGCGGCGGGAGCCGTGCTGCGCACGGTGTACTTCAACGCCTCGGACTACGAGGACTATCCGAAGTACATGAAGGATCGCGAGGCGGGTCTGCGCGACGCCTACGCGCAGACCGTGGGTGCCAAGCCCGGCGAGTGGAAATCGCAGCCCTACGACATGGGCGGCGTGCGCGCGACGTTGTGGACGCTGGGGGATCGGGTGTCGATACTCGAGACCCGGATTCCGGACGGCTTCATGCGCACTCCGCTCGGTGCGAAACGCATGTGGGGTCTGTACGCCGACAACACCCGGATCGCCACCCGCCCCGGGGACGCTTTCCCGGCCCAGGAGTTCGACCGCGACGGCCTGGCCGCCTTTCTGCGCGGGGTGCGCGACGAGTTCAAGCCGGATCGGGTCAACACGCTGGATCCGACCTCCGATCTCCAGGGCGACCCGGATCCGGTGGGCGGATTCCACCAGGATCACGTGGCCGTGGCCCGCATGGTGATGTACGCCCTGGAGCAGGACGTTCCGGCGTCGCCCGTCATATATCACCGCGACTACACGATCCAGCAGGAACCGCCGAATCTGAGCACCGAACAGGCGGCGAGGAAAAAGCAGGCATTCACCATCTACACCGAATACGACGCGGACGCCAAGCGCAGCAAGGTATACGGTCCGTGGCTGCACAAGTCCTATCTCGCGAACGCCGCGTGGCGCCGTGATCTCGTGCTCCCGATGCCGGTTCCCGATCGGGTCGCCCCGATCGCCGGACATCCCTATCTGGGGCCGCGATATCGCATCCGCAATCGCGGCAACGGGCTGGAGTTGACCGTACGCCCGGAAGCCGACGCGCCGTTGACCGCCGCGGCGGCCAAGGGCCACGAGGGCACCGTGTTCCGGCTGGCCGGTATCCGGTACGGCTGGGGACTGCTCCCGGTCGCGGTCGACCGGATCGTGGCGATCCCCGGCGCCGCCACGACCGCCGATTGTGTGCCCCGGTTGGCCGCACGGGCCCTGGACCCGGCGCAGGCGCTGCGCGTGCACGGCGATGTCGCCGGCGGATTCGGCCTGCTGTTCGCGCATTCCGGTATGGCGCTCACCGGAGCCCGCGCACCGGGCGGAGATGTATTTCAGGCACCGCCCGGCGGCGGGGACGCCCAAAAATGGGACTTCGTCAAGGTCTGAATTCGGCTCGTTTATGCCATGCGATATCCTTGCCCGGCCCAGGACGTGTGTTTCACCCGGACCGAACGAGGATTCGTGACCGTCTCAGACAGCGCGCGGACGACCGCTCCACCGATGGGTTCGGTCGCCTCGCCGGGCCCGCCTCGACCCCGTGGATCCGGAAGGGTGGTGCGAGCAATGCTGATCCTGCTCGCGGCCCTGGCGCTGTCCTGGCTGGTGCCGATCGCCGCCTACGCGGCCCACGTCGCGGTCGTGTTGCCGGTGCTCTTCGTCGGCCTCGTGGCGTCGTTGCTGCGCTCGGGGCGGACCGTGACGGACCGGCTGGTCATCGCGTTCGCCCTGGTCACAGGCGCGACCTGCCTGGCCGGGCTGGTGTTCTCGGTCTGGCCGTGGGGTCTGCACCCGGTGCCGGTGGCCGGTGTCGGCTTCAGTGCCGTGTCGATCGTGGCGGTGGTCGCCGGCCGTCGCCCGGCGCTGCCGCGGATCCTGGCCTCGGGCGATCTGGTGACCGCGGCGCTGACCGCGGCGGTCACCTTCGGAACCGTTTATCCCTACCTCGGTCGCGGCCTGGTCGGTCGGCTGTCCCTGGTCGCGGTGGCCGAGGACCTCGGCCGGCATTTCGCGCTCTACGACACGATCAGGACCGCCGGTGGTTACACGTTCCTGAATCGTTCGGAAACGCGAACCGGACTGACGAATGAACTTTTCGGTTATCCGCAGGGCAGCCACTTCGGGATGAGTCTGTTCGACAACTTCCTGCGTTCGAGCACCGCCGCGGGTTCCGGCACGACCGCGTTGAACCATTTCGTCTACTTCTACGCGGCCACATTCGTCTTCCTCGTCTTCGCGGTTTTGTGGTCGATGCGCTGGATCGCCGGACCCGCGTTGTCGACGTGGCGCTATGTCGTGGTCGGCGGCGCCGCCGCCGCGTACCTGTACTTCGGCGACGGCATGTCGATGTTCCTGCGCGGGTTCCCGAGCGAGTTCGTCGGGCTCGGCCTGCTCGCGCTGATGGTCGCGGTCACCACCCGACCGCTTCCCCGGCTGCGCGAGCAGATGTGCGTGCTGGCCGCGCTGACCACCGGATTGTCCTTCACCTACTACCTGTTCCTGCCGCTGGCCGGCGTGCTGCTCCTGGTCTGGGTGGTCGGCAACCGCAAGCGACTGTGGGCGCAGCCGCTGTGGACCGTCGGCGCGGTCGTGGTCACCGCGGTCGGCGCGCTGTACCTGCCGATCCTCAACAGCGAGTCGGTGAAGTCGGATTCGTTGAACGCGGGCGGCGGGATCAGCCCCACCATCCGACACCTGATCGTGATCCTGGTCTTCGTGACCGCGCTGGGTCTGGCCTCCCGGTCCGCGTGGCGCCACCCGGTCCGGCGGATGGCGATCCTGTGGCTGGGCGGCGCGACCGGGATCGTCGCGCTGATGTACCTCTACCAGAGCCGCATCCTGGGCGAGACCTCCTACTACTACGAGAAGTTGCTGCACCAGTTGATCGTGGTCGGCCTGGTCTGCCTGGGCGGTACCTGGTTCGTGGCGCCGAGATGGCGGCCCGGCCACTTCGCCGCCCGCTCGCGGGTCGCCGAGCCGTTCACCCGTCCACTGACCGCGAGCGTGCTGGCGCTGTGCGTGGTGGTCTCCATCGGCTACAACGCGAACCCCGACCGCGAGGTCTGGCGCAAGCCGCCGAAGGATCTCAGCTGGGGTGTGGGCTACTTCGAGAAGAAGATGGACCAGCCCAGGCTGGCCCAGTTGATCCTGGCCGTGACGAAGGCCCAGCCCAAGCCCCAGGGCCACGCGACGATAGTGCAGATGAAGAACGACTGGCAGGCCAACTACTACGGGACGCTGTGGGTCGACGTGCTCTCGCGCAACCTCGGCACCGCGTGGCAGACCAAGCCCACCTACGGCAACCAGGAGACGCCGGAGCAGCTCACCCAGCGCATCGCGGTCAAGTTCGCCAAGCTGCCGATGCGCGTGGTCACCGACGACCCGGTGACCCTGGCGACCCTGCAGACGTTGCGACGGGACCGCCCCGATCTGCGGCTGGAAGTACTGTTCAGCAACCCCACCCGGTGCACCTACGACTTCAAGGCCCAGCCGATGCTCAAGCCCGGCGAGCGTCTCGCGCCGGTGCCGCGGATCCCGTTCCCCGCCAACGGCTGCAAGAGCCCGCAAGACGCGCCCGACAGGAAGTGACATGAGCGAGCCCCTCGACCCCCGGGTCTGCGTCGTCGTCATCGTGTACAACGACGCGGACCGACTCGCCGAAGCGGTGCGCTCGGCCCTGGCGCAGGGCGAGGTGGTGGGCGAGTTGGTGATCGTGGACGACGCCTCGACCGACGCCACGCCCGAGGTGTGCGCGCGGCTCGCGGCCGAGGATCCGCGAGTGCGGATCGTGTGCCGGGCGGACAACAGCGGTGGGTGCGGCTCCCCGCGCAACGACGGGGTGCGCGCCGCGCGCGCCGCTCGGATCGTGTTCCTGGACAGCGACGACGTGCTGCCGCCCGGCGCGGTGGCGGTGCTCTCGGCCGCCGCGGACGCGCACGACGCCGAGGTCGTGGCCGGGCTGTGCGTACGCCGGGAACTGCCCAGGGTGCGCGATGTGCCCTGGCAGCCGCGGTTGTTCACGACCGCGGCCGTGCACGCCGACCCGGAGCTGCGACCCGAGACGGTGTGGGACACCCTCTCGGTCAACAAGCTCTACGACCGGGCGTTCCTGCTCGAGCACGACATCCGCTTTCCCGACGGCGCCGCGCACTACGAGGACTTCGTGTTCACGGCGCGCGTGTACGCGGCCGGGCCCCGCCTGGCGGTGGTGCCGGACCACGTCTACACGTGGCACGTGCGCCGCGACGGCGGCGACCCCTCGATCTCGCTGCGCCGGGACCGGGTGGCCAACTGGCTCGACCGGCTCGACGCGCACCGACAGGTCGTGGACATCTTCACCGAGGCCGGCCGCCCCGCGCTGCGGGCGGCGGCGCTGACCAAGTTCCTCGAGCACGATCTGCGGCTGTACCTGCGGGACCTGGGCGCGCGCACCGCCGAGTACCGGGACGAGTGGTGGCGCGCCTGCCGGGCGCACCTCGCCTCCTTCGAACCCGAGGCGTTCGCGCGGGCGTTCCCCACCGCGCGGTGGGCGGCGGCCGTGATCGCCGCACACGAGACGCCCGCGGGCGTCGCGCGGCTGGCCGAACTGGCGGCCGAGCCGCCGCGCCTGATCGGCCCGTACCCGGAGCACGCGGGCACGCCGGTGTGGGACGAGGCCGGGCCGAAGGTGGTCCTGGACGCGCTCGCGGAGATCGCGCCCGCCGACCTGCCCGCGGTCGTGGAGGCGAGCGTGCGCGGCACGGTCGGCACCACACTGGACGTCACCGTGCACGACCTGTACGGCCGGCTCGCGGCGGCCGGTCCGGTCCGGCTCGACCTGGAACTGCGCGATCGGCACGGCGTCGAGGTCCGGGCCGTGGGCGTGCGCGAGGGGCTGCTGCGCGCTCTCGCGGACGCGTCCGGCTGGTCCACGACCGTCACCGTCGAGGGAACCGTGCTCGCCGGCGCGGAGCCCTTCACGGTGTGGGACGTGTGGGCCCGGGTGCACTTGGCCGAGGGCCCGCCGCTGGTCACCAAGGTCCGGGCCGGGACGGGCCTGGGCCGCCGGTTGCGCCCGGACCTGCGGCACGGAGTCGCGTTCGTGCAGTTCTACCGGACCGCGAGCCGCTCGCTGGCGATTCGCCATGCGGGCGGTGGGGTCGGTGTGCGCGAGGTGCTGGGCGCCCGGCTCCGCCGCCGCCGGGCGTCGTGACCCGACCGACTCGATCCGCCCGACCGACTCGATCCGCCCGGCGGGGTCGACCCGCCGGGCGGGCTCACCGGTAGACGTAGTCGAAGATCTGCTCCCAGCGCTCCAGCACCGCCTCCGGCGCGAACCGGGTGACGTCCTCGAGCCCCTGCTTGCCGAGCCGGTCGCGCAGGTCGCGGTCGCGGATCAGGCGCTCCAGCGCGGCGGTGAACTCGTGGGTGTTGCCCCGCGGCACCAGGAGACCGTTGCGCTCGTGGGTGAGGATCTCGCGCACACCCGGCGCGCAGTCGAACGCGACGCTGGGCACGCCCATCGCCATCGCCTCCATCAGCGAGATCGGGAAGCCCTCGGCGCGCGAGGGGGCGACGAACACCGAGGCCTCGCGCAGCGCGCCCTCGACATCGGCGGTCTGCCCGGCGAACTCGACGGTGCCGGTCAGGCCCAGCGCCGCCGCCTGGGCGCGCAGCCGGCCCTCCTCGGGACCCGACCCGTACAGCCGCAGCCGCCACTCGGGATTGCGTCGGGCCACCTCGACCCACGCCTCCAGGAGCAGGTCGTAGCCCTTCTCGAAGGAGAGCCGACCCAGTCCCACCACCAGCGGATCGGCCCGCTCGGAGAACGTCCGCGGCCTGATCGGCAGCGGGTTCGGCAGCACGTCGACGTTGTTGAGCCCGTCCCGGCTCCACGCGTCCGCGTCCTCGACGGTGAGCAGCAGCAACCGGTCCACGTCGGCGAACCAGCGGCGCACCCGGCGCGCGCGCGAGGAGTTGGCGGACGCCTCGAACGACTCGTGGCTCATCCCGATCACCCGCAGCCCGGAGGTGTCCGCGAGGGCGACCCACTCCATCGCCCAGACCTGCGGCGCGATCACTATCGCGCCCGGCCGGGCCGCGCGGAACAACGCCGTCAGCCGGTCGGCGGCCTGCCGCATCGACGCCTTGCGCAACATCTCGCGGCGTTGCGCGCCGACGTTGAGCCGATCCCGCACGGTGCGCGGACCCCAGGCCGACGGCGGGTGCACGCGGTGCAGCACGCTGGTGCGATACGGCAGATCACGGCCGTAGTCGTGCACGGTCTCCGGGTGCACCACTCCGATCAGGTGCACCGTGTGCCCACTCGCCTGGAGCATCCCCGCCGTGTGGTGCGCCCAGCGCTGGAGCCCGCCGAGTTCCTCGATGTTGTTGCAGACGATGAAGATGTCGCGCGGTGTGCGCGTCACGATTGCCTCGCTCACTGCTGCCTCGCTCACTGCGCGCCCCCGGTCGGGAAGAAGCGCGCGACGATCTCCTTGGCGGCGGTGCCCCGGTCGTATTCGCCGTAGGACTTCACGAACGCCCGGCGCCGGTCCGCGTAGCGCTCGCGCATGCCCTCCACCTCGCGCATCGCCGCGAACAGCGCGTCCTGGTCGCCGGCGAGCGGCCCGGGCGCCTGCTCGGCGAGTTCGAAGTAGGCACCGCGCGACTGCCGGGTGTAGGCGTCGTAGTCGTAGGTGTAGAACACCATCGGCCGATCCAGCAGCGCGTAGTCGAACATCAGCGACGAGTAGTCGGTGATCAGCACGTCGGCCAGCCGCAGCAGCGGCGTGACGTCGTGCGTGGTGGACGCGTCGCGCACGTCCGCCGCCAGCGACGGCGGCAGTTCCACCTCGTCCAGGTAGTGCGTACGCACCAGCAGCACGAACTCCTCGCCCAACTCCGCGACCCAGCGCTCGAGATCGAACGGCATCTCGAAGTCCTCGTCCTCGCCGCGCGGTCGGAACGTCGGCGCGTACAGCACGATCCGGCGCGGATCGTCGACCAGGCCCAACTCGGCCCGCAGCGCCTCGACATCGGCGGTCCCGGCGTCCTTGTCGGCCAGCGCGTCGTTGCGCGGGTAGCCCACCCGCAGCGGTTCGGCGCGCAGCCGGTAGGCGGCCATCAGCGTGTCGACGTCGTGCTCGGAGCGGACCACGAAGTAGTCGAAGCGGTCCACGCCCTTTTGCAGCCGGGCCTGCGCCGCGGCGTCGGACTGCTTGACCGAGGGCATGTCGAAGCCCATGCGCTTGAGCGCGGAGCCGTGCCAGGTCTGGATGTACGTGGTGCCGGGATTCTTCACCGCGTCACCCAGCACGCCCTGGTTGTCGATCCAGAACTCGGCCTGGGCGAGCGCCTTGTAGTGCGCCCACGAGCCGCGTTTGACCAGCGTGGCGTCCTTGGGGAAGCCCGCCCGGCTCTCCGCGTAGACCCACACCGCCTCGAACCTGGCACCGGAGCGCCGCAGTTCCTCGTGGATGTAGCGCGGGTTGTCGCTGTACCGCAGGCCGAGGTGGCTCTCGAAGACGACCAGACCCTTGCGCACCGGCAGCTTGGCCAGCGCGGTCCGGGCCAGTCGGAACGCCTCCCGCTTGCGCGCCCCGGTCCGGGTGATCTGCTTGCGGGCGGTGGCGACCAGCTTGTGGCCGAACGGGCTGTCGGCGGTCCGCAGCACCAACTCGCGGCCCTTGCGCGCGATCGCGCCCTCGTGCGTGATGGTGAAGGACAGGTGCCCCTTGTCCGTGATGAACGGGACCACGTGGTCGCCGACGGCCTTGCTCAGCCGGGGCCGGATCGGGATCCGCCGCGCGTCCTCGGGCAGCGAGGTGGCGAAGATGCGACTCGTGGTCACCACGCCGTCGACCGTCAGGTCCATCCGCACGTCCCACACCGGGTCCAGCACCCCGACCGGGTGCAGGGTGCGGGTGAGGTCGACGGTGGTCTCCCACACCAGGCCCTCGGGCGTGTGCCGGACCGAGTCCACCGGGACGTGCACCGTGGTCATCGCGAGCTTCTTGCGCCGGGAGCGGAACTCCAGGCGGGCGGAGAGCTTCGCGGTCGGCGCGATCCGGTCCAGCGGATTGACGATCAGCCCGGCGAGGCGGAGCGAGCCGCCGGTGGAGGAGTAGTGCGTCAGGTCGTTGCCCAGCCAGACCAGGTTCAGCGGCTTGGACCAGGTCACCAGGTCGGTGACGTCCAGGACCGCGCGACCGAGTTCGTCGTCCAGGTGCTCCGCGCACCAGTAGACCCGGCCGTCCCGCCGGTGCAGCGGCGCGCACACCTTGGTGCGGTTGAGCACCATGTCGATCGCGGTGAGCAGGTTCGGCCAGTCGTCGCGCAGCACCAGATACGCGGCCAGCGCCGGGATGTGCTTGGCCTGGCGGAACGCGCGCGGGTCCAGCGTGGCCAGGTACTCCTGGGCCATCGGGATGAACTCGCGACGGAATTCCTCGGTCTGGAACGGCAGGCCCCACAGGTAGAGCACCAGGTCGTGCTGGAGGAACTTGATGTCCTTCCGCAGCTTCAGCGCCCGATGTTCCTCGCCGTGCAACTCCTCGTCGATCCGGCGGTGGATGGTCAGCCGGTCGGCGAAGTTGCGCAGCTCGCCGCGGCGGTTGGAGATCGAACGCACCTTCGCGTCCTCGACCACCCGCCACTGGTAGACGGTGTTGGGGATCAGCGTGATCCGGTTCGCCGCCAGGTAGGCGCGGGCCGAGAACAGCAGGTCCTCGTAGTGCAGGCCCTCGGGGAAGCGCAGTTCGTGCTCGTCCAGGAAGGCGCGCCGGTAGCACTTGTTGGTGGACAGCGTGTCGTAGAGCAACTCCGGGCGCTCGTCCAGCGAGTCGAGCACCGCGCGTTCCGCGTACAACTCCGGGTACCACGGGGTCTGCTTGCCCTTGCGGCTCTCGTGCACGCGCACGCACAGCCCGGAGATCAGGTCCGACCCGGTCTCCTCGGCGGCCACCAGCATGTTCTTGCACGCGTGCCGGTCCAGCGTGTCGTCGCTGTCCAGGAACATCACGAAGGTGCCCCGGGCCTGGTCGATGCCCTCGTTGCGGGGTCGGCTGCATCCGCCGCTGTTGTGCGGCAGCCGGATCGCCCGCACCTTGTCCGGGTGCTCGGCCGCGAACCGCTCCGCCACCGCGAAACTGTCGTCCGTACTGGCGTCGTCGACGATCAGGATCTCGAGGTTGTCCAGCGTCTGACGCAGCACCGAGTCCACCGCGCGCGGCAGTCGGGCCGCGTCGTTGTAGACGATCACGATCACGCTCACGTCGGGTGCGCGAGACACACTCATGCGGCCACCTCCGCGGGCGGGGTTCGGGAACGGTGCTTCGAGCTTAGTCAGGCTGCGGATCGCCGGGCCAATCCCGGTCGCGGGACGCCGCACGCCGGGCGGCGGCACATCCACGGGGCTCGACGGGACGGACACGGGACGGACATCGGACGGACAATGGAGGCGTGAACGCGGGTGTGCGCGGTTCGCCCGGCGGCCTCGCGAGGGCGGCCGGAAATCGGTTCTCGCTCGCGGGTGGCGGACGACGGCGGATGATCCGTTAACCTGTCTCGTTGTTTCGGGGAACTCCCCACACCCTCCGCTCGATCGGCGTTGCTGCGGCGATTGCTCAAAGGAGTGATGGCGCCTGTCCACTGCCCTGGTCGTCACAGAGCCCACCTCCACCGGTTCGACGGCTCGGACGGATCGGCCGGATCCCGCCCCGCTGCTCGCCGAGCTGTCCGCGATCGACCGCCGGGTCCCCGAGATCGAGGTGGTCGCGGCGGACGCCCTCGCGAGCGCCCTGGCCGGCGGCGACTGTCGGGTGACCATCGTCGACGCGCGCTTCGTCGGCCACCGGCACGCGCTGCGCCTGGTGATCGCCGACACCCGCTTCCCGGTCGCGCACGTGCCCGGCGTGCTCGCGCTCGAGGGCGAGGCGCGCGCCGAGGCGGCCCGGATCCTGGCCGCGCTCGACCGGCAGCCGGCGAACGTGTGCGTCCCCGACCTGCTGGCCGAACGACTGACCGAGGCCGGCATCGCGCCGCGCGAGGTCCCGCTGGGCGACCTGGTCGCCGAGGTCGCCCACGACGAGGCCGCGCGCACCCGGGCGCTGGCCGCGGTGGCGGCCGTGGACGACGAGCGGATCCGGCTGAACTCGGCGGTCAAGGCCCGGGACGGCTTCTTCACCACGTTCGCGGTGAGCACGTGGTCGCGCTATCTCGCGCGCTGGTGCGCCCGCCGGGGGCTGACCCCCAACCAGGTCACCGTCGCGTCGCTGTTCGTCGCGCTGATGGCGGCGGCCGGTGCCGCGACCGGCACCCGCGCCGGCTACATCGCCGCGGCGCTGGGCCTGTACTTCTCCTTCGTGCTGGACTGCACCGACGGCCAGCTCGCGCGCTACGCGGTGAGCTACTCGCGGATCGGCTCGTGGCTGGACGCCACCTTCGACCGGGCCAAGGAGTACGCGGTCTACGCGGGCCTCGCGCTCGGCGCGTCCCGGCACGACGACGACGTGTGGACCCTCGCGCTGGTCGCGATGGTGGTGATGACCACCCGGCACATCGTCGACTTCGCCTTCAACGAGACCCGACGCGGCATCGGCGGCGGAGACGACGACAGCGCCGACGGCGGCGCGGGCGCCAAGCTCTCCGGCAAGCTGAACTCGGTCGGCTGGACCGTGTGGGCCCGGCGGATGATCATCCTGCCGATCGGCGAGCGCTGGGCGCTGATCGCCGTGCTCACCGCCACCACCACGCCGCGGATCACCTTCGTCGTGCTGATCGTCGGCTGCGTGCTCGCCGCCTGCTACACCTCGCTGGGCCGGATCCTGCGCTCGCTGCCGCGCCGCGCCGCGTTCGTCCCGCAGGTGGGCGAACACCTCGCCGCACTCGCCGACAGTGGTCCGCTCGCCGAACTGGTGGGCCGACTGCGGCTGCGCGTCCCGGCCCCCGCCGCCGCCCTGCTCGGCACCGCCGCGCTGGTCGCGGTGCTGCTCGCGGGCGGCGCGGGCGAGTGGTGGGGCCTGGCCGGCGCCGGCGCCTACGCGCTGTGCGCCGGGATCGCGATCGGCCGACCGCTGGTGCGCCGGCTCGACTGGGTGGTGCCGCCGATCTTCCGGGCCGCCGAGTACGCCGCGATCACCATCCTCGCGGCCCGGGTGGTGCCCACCGCGGTGGCCGCCGCGTTCGGCTTGGTCGCGGCCACGGCCTACCATCACTACGACACGGTGTACCGCCTGCGCGGTGGCTACGGCGCCCCGCCCCGGGCGCTGGTGTGGCTGGTGCTCGGTCACGAGGGGCGGGTGCTCCTGGTGACCTTGCTGGCCGCACTGGGCTCGGGCACCCTGCGCACCGGCCTGATCGCGACGGCCGTCGTGCTCGCGGCGATCGTGCTCACCGAGAGTGTCGTGTTCTGGGTGCGCGGCGCGCGCCCGGACATCGACGACGTGACCCCGGTGGGACCGGCTCCCTCGGCCTCGACGCCGCCGTACCGCCCCCTGGAGGCCGCCGCCGCGGCGGCCTCCGATCGAACTGGAGACCTCTCATGATCGGCCTCGTTCTCGCCGCCGGCGCCGGCCGCCGGCTGCGCCCGCACACGGACACGCTGCCCAAGGCCCTGGTGCCGGTGGGCGCGCCCGGTGCGCCGGACAGCGAACGGTCGATCCTGGAGGTCACCCTCTCCCACTACGCCGCGGTCGGCCTGACCGAGGCCGCGATCGTGGTCGGCTACTGCGGCGACGCGATCCGTGACCGGCAGGGCCTGCTGGAGCGTCGCTACGGCCTGAAGCTGCACATGGTCGACAACGACAAGGCCGAGGAGTGGAACAACGCCTACTCCCTGTGGTGCGCGCGCGACCACCTCGCGGACGGCGTACTGCTGGCCAACGGCGACACGCTGCACCCGGTCTCGGTCCAGGAGACGATGCTGGCCGCGCGCGACACCTCCGGGGCCGACGCCAAGGGCATCATCCTGGCCCTGGACACCGCCAAGCCGCTCGCCGACGAGGAAATGAAGGTCACCCTCGGCGAGGACGGCCGGATGCGCCGGATCACCAAGCTGATGGACCCGGCCGAGGCGGCCGGCGAGTACATCGGCGTCACGCTGATCGAGGGCCACGCGGCGCCCGCGCTGATCGACGCGCTGCGCGCGACCTTCGAGCGCGACCCACAGCTCTACTACGAGGACGGCTACCAGGAACTGGTGAACCGGGGTGGTCGGGTCGACGTGCAGCCGATCAGCGCGTCGGGCACCCGGGTGCCGTGGACCGAGATCGACACCACCGAGGACCTCGTGGTCGCGCGGGAGATCGCGTGCCGGTACTGACCCGTCTGGTCCCCACCCCGCTGACCGTCGACATCCGCGCGGGTGCGGTCGACGACCTCGCGGGCATCCTGGCCGACCGCCGGGTCTCCACGTCGGGCCGGATAGCGGTCGTGGTCAGCGAGGGCTCCGGGGCCCGGCTGCGCGAGCGGTTCGCGCCGCACCTGCCCGGCGCCGAGTGGTACACCGTCGCCGGCGGCACACTGACCGCCGCCGTCGACCTCGCCGACCGCATGCGCGGCGGCGCCTACGACGCGGTGGTCGGTCTGGGCGGCGGCCGGGTCCTGGACGCGACCAAGTACGCCGCCGCGCGGGTGGGCCTGCCCATGGTCGCGGTCGCCACCAACCTCGCCCACGACGGCATCGCGTCGCCGGTGAGCATCCTGGACAACGACGCGGGGCGCGGCTCCTACGGCGTGCCCACGCCGATCGCCCTGGTGGTGGACCTGGATCTGGTCCGCGCCGCGCCGCAGCGCTTCGTTCGCTCCGGCATCGGCGAATCCTTGTCCAACCTGTGCGCGGTGGCCGACTGGGAGCTGTCCCAGCGCGAGACCGGCGAGCCGGTGGACGGCCTCGCGGTCGCGCTGGCCCGCACCTCCGGCGACTCGATCCTGCACCGCCCCGGCGGCATCGAGGACGACGACTTCCTCGTGGCCCTGGCCGAGGGCCTCGTACTCTCCGGCATCGCGATGTCCGTGGCCGGCACCACCCGCCCCTGCAGCGGAGCCTGTCACGAGATCTCGCACGCCATCGACCTGCTCTACGGCGAGCGCGACGGCCACGACGGGCTGCACGGCGAACAGGTCGGCCTGGGCGCCGCGTTCGCCACCCACCTGCGTGGCGACACCGCGCTGACGAAGCTCTTGACGAGCACCCTTGATCGGCACAAGCTGCCGGTCGTGCCGGAGCATCTCGGCCTGACCATCGACGAATTCGTGGCGGCGGTGAGTCACGCGCCCCAGACCCGTCCGGGACGCTTCACCATCCTCGAACATCTCGACCTCGACAATGACGCCATCCGGGATTCGGTGACCGAATATGTCCACACCTACGGCGGCTGAGCTTCGCTCGGTCGTACACCCCGAGGGCCTGCTCGATCGGCGCAGTGGCGAACACTGGGCCGGACGCATCTACATGCGGCAGGTCTCCCTTCAGGTCACCCGACGCATCGTCGGGACCCGGGTGACGCCCAACGGCCTCACCTACATGATGATCCTCGCGGGCATCGCCGCCGGCGCCGCGCTGATCCTGCCCGGGATCGCGGGGCCGCTCGCGGCGCTGCTCCTGGTGCAGCTCTACCTGCTGCTCGACTGCGTCGACGGCGAGGTGGCGCGCTGGCGGCGGCAGACCTCGGTCACCGGCGTCTACCTCGACCGGGTCGGCCACTACCTCTCCGAGGCCGCGCTGCTCTCCGGCGCGGGCCTGCACGCCGCGGGCGTCCTGGACGGCGGCGGCTTCAACGGCTACGCGACGCTGGGCGTGGTCGCCGCGCTGGGCGCGATCCTGATCAAGTCGGAGACCGACCTGGTCGACGGCGCGCGGGCGAAGAGCGGCCTGCCGCCGGTCCAGGACGCCGCCGCCGTGCCGCGCTCCTCGGGCGCCGCGTCGGCGCGCAAGATCGTCGCCTCGCTCAAGTTCCACCGCCTGGTCGGCGCCGTCGAGGCGTCGATCTTCCTGCTCCTGGCGGGTGTGCTCGACCTGGTGGCCGACGACGGCGGCCTGCTGTACAGCAGGATCGCGGTGAGCGCGCTCGCCGCCATCGCGCTCCTGCAGACCGTGCTGCACCTGGTCAGCGTGCTGATGTCGAGCAGGCTCCGGTGACCGCCGAGGCTGCCGAGGGGCAGCGCGCCGGCGAGGCGAAGGCACAGGCGATCGCGCTCGGCGCGGTGGTGTTGACCATGGGCGACCGCCCGGACGAGCTGAACCGGCTGCTGCGCTCGGTGGCCGATCAGCACGGCGAGTCGATGGCGGTGGTCGTGGTGGCCAACGGCGGGCCGCTGCCGGAGTTGCCCGAGGGCGTGGTGGGCATCACCCTGCCGGAGAACGTGGGCATCCCGGCCGGGCGCAACGTGGGCACCGCCGGCCTGCCCGACGACGTCGACGTGGTGCTCTTCCTCGACGACGACGGCCGACTCGCCGGCACCGACGCCGGCCGGCTGCTGCGCGAGGCGTTCGCGGCGAACCCGCGGCTGGGCATCGTCAGCTTCCGGATCGTGGATCCGGAGAGCGGCGAGACCCAGCGCCGGCACGTGCCCCGGATCCGGGTCGGCGACCCGCTGCGCTCGGGCCCGGTGACCACCTTCCTCGGCGGCGCCAGCGCGGTGCGCGCGGCGGTGCTGCGCGAGGTCGGCGGGCTGCCCGACGACTTCTTCTACGCGCACGAGGAGACCGACCTGGCCTGGCGCGCGCTCGACGCCGGCTGGGAGATCGACTACCGCGCGGACATCGTGCTGGAACACCCCAAGACCAGCCCGGCCCGGCACGCGGCGTTCTTTCGGATGAACGCGCGCAACCGCGTCTACCTGGCCCGGCGCAACCTGCCGTGGCCGATCGTGCCCGCCTATCTGGGCACCTGGGTCGTGCTGACCGCCGCCCGCCGGCCGTCCAAGGAGAACGCCCAAGCCTGGCTGGCCGGCTTCCGCGAGGGGTGGAAGACCCCGAGCGGCCCGCGCAAGCCGATGTCCTGGCGCACGGTCTGGCGGATGACCAGGCTCGGCCGTCCGCCGGTCATCTGACAGGCTGGAATCCCCATACCGTTTCGATTTCGACCCGACGCAGACGAAAGTGTCAACGTGGCCAACAGCGCGCAGGCCGACACCCTGAGCCCACAGGGGACGTCGGCGCCCCCCGGTTCCACCGAACCCCTGGCGGACCTCGCCGCCCGCTACAAGCTGACGGTCAGCGGGGCCCGTCCCGGACTGCTCTCCTACACCAGGCAGCTCTGGGCCCGACGCCACTTCATCGTGGCCTTCGCCAACGCCAAGACCCGGGCGACGTACAGCACCGCCAAGCTCGGCCAGGTCTGGCAGGTGCTCACGCCGCTGATGAACGCGGCCGTGTACTACCTGATCTTCGGCTACCTGGTGCAGACCAAGGACGGCATCGACAACTACGTCGCCTTCCTGGTCACCGGCGTCTTCGTGTTCACCTTCACGCAGAGCGCCGTGCTCGCGGGCAGCCGGGCGATCAGCGATCAGCTCAACCTGATCCGCGCGCTGCACTTCCCGCGGGCGTGCCTGCCGATCTCCTTCACGATCGTGCAACTCCAGCAACTGCTGTTCTCGATGGTCGTGCTGTGCGCGATCGTGCTGGGCACCGGCGAGCCGCTCACCCTGAAGTGGCTGCTCGTGCTGCCCGCGCTGATGCTGCAGTTCGTCTTCAACGTCGGCCTGAGCCTGGTCCTGGCCCGGATCGGCGCGGTGTTGGTGGACATCAAGCAGCTTCTGCCGTTCCTGCTGCGCACCTGGCTGTACCTCAGTGGCGTCTTCTACAGCCTGGACTCGTACACCGACAAGGCGCCCGCCTGGGTGGCCCGAGTGCTGGAGGCGAACCCGGGAGCGGTCTACATCGAGGTGATCCGCGACTCGCTCATCGAGAGCCACCAGACGCTCCCGCTGCACGTGTGGGGCTACGCGGTGGGCTGGGCGCTGGTGATGGGCATCGGTGGTTACGTGTACTTCTGGAAGGCGGAAGAGAGGTACGGCCGTGGCTGAGCAGCCCGCGATCATGAGTTGGGCCGAGGCCGGCGCGAATTCCGAGGTCGAGGTGCCCGAGCAGAACGCCCCGCAGCCCGCGCAGCCGCAGGAGGAGATCCCGCCGACCGTCGTGGTCGACGACGTGCACCTGATCTACCGCGTGCACGGTGCCTCCTCGGGCAAGGGCAGCGCCACGTCCGCGCTGTCCCGGCTCGCGCTGCGCAAGAAGGCGGCGGGCATCACCGAGGTGCACGCCGTACGCGGCGTCAGCTTCGTCGCCTACAAGGGCCAGGCGATCGGCCTGATCGGGCGCAACGGTTCGGGCAAGAGCACGCTGCTGAGGTGCATCGCCGGCCTGCTGCCGCCCACCACCGGCAAGATCTACAGCGACGGCCAGCCGTCCCTGCTGGGCGTCAACGCCGCGATGATGAACGACCTCACCGGTGAGCGGAACATCATCCTGGGTTGCCTGGCGATGGGCATGACCCAGCGCGAGGCCGAGGCCAACTACGACCAGATCGCCTCGTTCTCCGGGCTGAACAACTACAACGGCAAGGACTTCACCAAGCTGCCGATGCGGACCTACTCGTCCGGCATGGCGGCCCGCCTGCGCTTTTCCATCGCGGCCGCACGCACACACGACGTGCTGATGATCGACGAGGCGCTGGCCACCGGCGACCGCGAGTTCCAGCTCAAGAGCGAGGCCCGGATCCGCGAGCTGCGCAAGGAGGCCGGCACGGTCTTCCTGGTCAGCCACAGCATGAAGTCGATCCGGGACACCTGCGACCGGGCGATCTGGCTCGACCAGGGCGTGATCAAGATGGACGGTCCGATGGAGGAAGTCGTCAACGCGTACGAGGGCAAGTAGCGGCGACATCGCTCCGACGGTTCCGTCCACCGTTGCGACGGCACGGACGGCGCCAACAGCACCAACAGCACCAACAGCACCACGCGAAGGGGTTTACCGGTGTCCTTGCAGGTCCTGGCGGAGAGTACGGACGACAACCTCGACATCGAGGTCCTGCGGGACGTCAACGGACTCACCGAGCACACCTCATGGGCGCACGGGGGCATGGAGTTCATGGGCGAGTACGGCATGTTCGCCGTACTCGCCGTACTCGGCCTGCTCGCGTGGTGGCGGGCCCGCGCCCGCCCCGACCACATATCGGCCGTGGCGGGCCTGGTGTGGGCTCCGCTGGCGGCCCTGGTCGCGGAGCTGGCCAACGCGCCGCTGCGCGACTGGGTCGATCGACCCCGTCCGTTCCTCAGCCACGAGGGGCTGCACGTGCTGGTCGAGGGCAAGACCGACCCGTCCTTCGCCTCCGACCACGCGCTGACCACGATGGCGCTGGCGGTCGGGATCCTGCTGGTGGACCGGCGACTGGGGATCCTGGCGGTGCTCGCGGCGGTGTTCACCGGCTTCTCCCGGTTGTACGTGGGCGTGCACTACCCGACGGACGTGCTCGCCGGGTTCGCGCTCGGCGCGCTGGTCGCGCTGGTCGGGTCGATGGTCGTGGGGCGGGTCCTGGAACCGGTGATGCGGCAGGTGGAACGCGGCCCGATGCGGGTGCTGGTGACGGACCGAGCACGCCCGGCCGGCTGACGGCGACGCGGCCGAGGGGGCGGACACACGATGGGAACGGATACCGAGGGCGGTCGCGACGCGGGACGTCTGGGCGAGCGGCTGAGCCTGCGCGAACAGGTCGCGCGCGCGGTCCGGGCGGCGCTGGTGGCGGGCCGGATGCAGCCGGGGGTGGTCTACTCCGCGCCGGCCCTGGCCACCCGCTTCGGGGTGTCCGCGACCCCGGTCCGCGAGGCGCTGCTCGACCTGGCCAAGGACGGCCTGGTCGAGCCGGTCCGCAACAAGGGCTTCCGGGTTCGCGCCGTGTCCGCGGCCGACCTGCGGGACATCCACGACCTGCGCGAACTCCTGGAGATACCCACGATCGGGCGGCTCGCCCGGGACGGCATCGCGGAGGCGCTGCCGGCCCTGCGCGCGCTGGTCGACGAACTCGCCGACGCGATCGACCGCGCCGACGTGCTCGACTACGTGGACGCCGACGACCGCTTCCACGCCCACCTGCTCGGCCTGGCCGGCAACGCGCGCCTGGTCCGGATGGTCGGCGAACTGCGGGCCCAGGCCCGGCTGTACGGTCCGCGCCCGATGACCGAGCCGGCCGACCGGAGCCTGATCGCGGCCGAACACCACCGGCTGCTCGACCTGATCGAGGCACGCGATCCGGCCGGCGCCGAAGAGCTGACCCGCCGGCACCTGGAGTGGTCGCGCACACCGAACCCGGACCCGGACCCGGCGCCCGCGCTCGTCGACCCGACGTCCCCCGAACGGCCGTAACCCGGCGCCGCCTCGCTCGTTGTCCCGTCGAGCCGCCGCCGCGTGGCCGGCCGTCACGCGAGGATTCAGAGCATCCGGGAGAACCCACATGTTGGTCCGCACCGTGCTCACGAGTGCCTGCTGCGCCCTCGTCCTGGCCGGGGTCACCGGCTGTCAGGGTGACGACGTGCAACCCCAGGGAGCGCGGGTCGAGGGCGGCGGCGGGGCCGCGAGCGGCCCGTCGGAGGCGGTGCTGGCCGTCCGCAAGGCGGCCGACGTCACCACCGGCGCGAAGAGTTCGCGCACCCGAACCACGATGACCATGCAGAACAACGACCGGGTGGTCAAGCTCACCGGTCAGGGCATGTTCGACTATGTCCGGCACATCGGCACCCTCACCGTGGACGCGCCCAAGGACTCCGGCATCGCCGGTCCGCTCCAGGAGATCCTCACCCCCGAGGCGCTCTACATGAAGAACGGGTCGCCGGGCATCCCGAAGGACAAGTGGGTGCGACTGGCGATCGACGGGCTGGCCGACGGCAACCTGGTCAGCGGCGGCGCGACCGACCCCGGGACGTCCTTCGAGATACTGCGCGGGGTCAACGACGACGTCGTGCTCGTGGGCACCGAGAAGTTGGGCACGGACACCGTGCGGCACTATCGGGGCACGCTGGACATCCGCAAGGCGCACGACCTGACCGCGCCGGAGGTGCGCGGGCCGCTGGCCGCGGCGCTGAAGACCTTCGACGGCGCGCCGATCCCGTTCGACGCCTACCTCGACGACGCGGGTCGGTTGCGCCGGGTCGACGAGTCGTTCGCGTTCGTGATGGGCCCGGAGGTGGGCAAGGCGGCACCGCCGACCGCGAAGGTGCTCTCCTCGGCGGAGTTGTACGACTTCGGGGTCGTGGTCGACGTCAAGCCGCCCGAGGCCAAGGACCTGTACGTCGCGCCGACCCCGCCGGGAACACCCGCCAAGCGCGGCTGAGTCACTCCTGCGGAGTCGTTCCGGGCGGTCCCCATATGACCCAGGCGTGCCATGTCCGCGCCGCGGACCCGCCCCTACGCTGGATGGGCCGAAGCCCGTCCGGGGTGCGCACGAGGAGGTGATGTGGGTGTCACGGTTCTCCGATCGCGGTGTGCACGACCACGTCGTCCTCGACGAGATCGAACTCTACGGCGACCTGATGATCGCGGCGTCGGCGAGCGAGGGTCCGCTGACGCAGGCTCAGATCGACGCCGTGCTCGGGCTGGTCGGCGGCTGGGGGACGGCGACCCACACCCGGGCCGGCCCCCGTCGCCGCGGCCTCAGGAGCGCACCAGGCGTGCGATCGCCTGGGACGCCTCCTTGACCTTTTCGTCCGCTTCCGGTCCGCCCTTTTCCACCGCGTTCGCGACGCAGTGGCCCAGATGTTCCTCCAGCAGACTCAGCGCGAACGACTGGAGCGCCTTGGTCGCCGCGGAGACCTGCGTCAGGATGTCGATGCAGTACTCGTCCTCGGAGACCATCCGCTGCAACCCGCGGATCTGTCCCTCGACCCGGCGCAGTCGCTTGAGGTGCTCGTCCTTGCGCCCGCTGTAGCCGTGCCCGTGCCCCGATGCGCCGTGCGTCGCCGTCGTCTCCGGCGCCTGCGGATCCTGTTCCACCGTCGTCTCCCGTATCTCTGTGGCCGTTCCCCACGTGTCCATGGCCCGATCGGGCGACCGTCCACGTTCCAAATTTACCCCCGGGGGGTATATCCGGCAAGCATTCGATCACGCGCCGACGGCGTCGCCCGCACCCGCCGACCCGATCCGCCGGCGTTCATGCCGAATCGCCGATTCCGGTTCGTGTGATGTGGGCGACATGGATCGAGCGTAGGCCGCTCTGTCCTTCGACGGGTGCCCGGACCCATACTCTGGCCGTGTGACGGGCGCCATGGGCGGCGGAACGGGCGGTTCCGCATGCCCGTTCGTCGCTGTGTGCGCGCGTCTCATTACCGCCGGGTACGGTCGGGGTCCGCGTCGGCTCCCCGGTTTGTGTGCGGCACCGCCGGAGCGCCTAGCATCGACGCCGACCACTTTCATTATCCCGGAGACCTCAAGTGCGATTGCGTCTGACCCCCAGGGAGACGAGCTTCTACGACATGTTCGCCGCAGCGGCGAGCAACCTGGTCACCGCATCCAAGCTCCTCACGGAGTTGCTCGGCGCAGAGGTCTCCGCTCGTCCGGAGATTGCCGAACGGATGCGCGCGGCCGAGCATGCCGGTGACGACACCACGCATGCGATCATGCGCCAGCTCAACGCCTCCTTCATCACGCCGTTCGACCGTGAGGACATCTACGCCCTCGCGTCGCAACTGGACGACGTCATGGACTACATGGAAGAGGCCGTCGACCTGGTCGTGCTGTACCAGCTCGACGAACTCCCCCCGCAGGTCGCGGACCAGATCGAGGTGCTGGTGCGGGCCTCGGAGCTGACCGCCGAGGCGATGCCCCGGCTGCGCACGATGAAGGACCTGACCGAGTACTGGATCGAGATCAACCGGCTCGAGAACCAGGCCGACCAGATCCACCGCAAGCTCTTGGCGCACCTGTTCAGCGGTGCGTACGACGCGCTGACGGTGCTCAAGCTCAAGGGCATCGTCGACGTCCTCGAAGAGGCCGCGGACGGGTTCGAGCACGTGGCGAACACGGTCGAGACGATCGCCGTCAAGGAGTCCTGACCCAGTGGAACTCACTGGTCTGATCATCGTCATCGGCGTCGCGCTCTTCTTCACCTACACCAACGGCTTCCACGACTCGGCCAACGCCATCGCGACCTCGGTGTCCACCCGGGCACTGACTCCGCGCGCGGCCCTGGCCATGGCCGCGGTGATGAACCTCGCGGGTGCCTTCCTCGGCGAAGGCGTCGCCAAGACCGTCAGCGAAGGGCTGATCGCCACCCCCGAAGGTGATCAAGGTCTGATCATCCTGTTCGCGGCGCTGGTCGGCGCGATCTTCTGGAACCTGCTGACCTGGTACTTCGGGCTGCCCTCGTCCTCGTCGCACGCGTTGTTCGGTGGCCTGGTCGGCGCCGCGCTCGCGGGCTCCAGCACCGTCTACTGGAGCGGGGTGATCGACAAAGTCGTCATCCCGATGTTCCTGTCGCCGGTGGTCGGCCTGGTCGCCGGCTACCTGGTGATGGTCGGGATCATCTGGCTGTTCCGTAAGTCCAACCCGCACAAGGCCAAGCGCGGGTTCCGGCTGGCGCAGACCGTCTCGGCCGCCGGCATGGCGCTCGGGCACGGCATCCAGGACGCCCAGAAGACGATGGGCATCGTGGTGATGGCGCTGGTGATCAGCGGTCATCAGCAGGGCGACGGCATTCCGGTGTGGGTCAAGCTCGCCTGCGCCATCACGCTCTCGCTGGGCACCTACGCGGGCGGGTGGCGGATCATGCGCACGCTCGGCCGCAAGATCATCGAGCTGGACCCGCCGCAGGGCTTCGCGGCCGAGACCACGGCCGCCTCGATCCTGTACACCACGGCCTACGTCTTCAAGGCGCCGATCTCCACCACGCACATCATCACCTCGGCGATCATGGGCGTGGGCGCGACCAAGCGGGTCAAGGCGGTGCGCTGGGGCGTCGCCAAGAACATCCTGATCGGCTGGTTCACCACGATGCCGGCCGCCGGCCTGGTCGCGGCCTGCGTGTACTGGATCACCCACCTGATCGTGGGCTGATCCGCGGACCGTGTGCCGCGTACGCGACGCAGGACGTACGGGGTAGCCGGCCCGAAGGCGACATATCGAACGAGAGGGTCCACACCCGTCCCGGTGTGGGCCCTCTCGCATGTCCATCCCGACGCCCGTCGACGCTTCGACCGTCAGCCGAACCGGCCGGCGATGTAGTCCGCCGTGGATTCCTGGGTCGGTGCGGAGAAGATCGTCTCGGTGTCGCCGATCTCCACCAGGCGACCGGGCTGACCCGGGCCGGCGAGGTTGAAGAACGCGGTCTTGTCCGAGACGCGCGCGGCCTGCTGCATGTTGTGGGTCACGATGACGATCGTGTACCGCTCCTTGAGCAGCGCGATCAGGTCCTCGATCGCGAGCGTGGAGATCGGGTCGAGCGCCGAGCACGGCTCGTCCATCAGCAACACCTGCGGCTCGACCGCGATCGCGCGGGCGATGCACAGTCGCTGCTGCTGGCCGCCGGACAGGCCCGCGCCGGGCTTGTTCAGCCGGTCCTTGACCTCGGTCCACAGGTTCGCGCCGCGCAGCGAGCGCTCGACGATCGCGTCCAGGTCGCCCTTGCGCTTGATGCCCGCGAGCTTGAGCCCGGCCGCGACGTTGTCGTAGATCGACATGGTCGGGAAGGGGTTGGGCCGCTGGAACACCATGCCGACCGTGCGGCGCACCGCGACCGGGTCGATCTCGCTGCCGTACAGGTCCTGCCCGTCCAGCGCGACCGAGCCGTCCACGGAGGCACCCGGGATCAGCTCGTGCATGCGGTTGAGGGTGCGGATGAAGGTGGACTTGCCGCAGCCGGAGGGACCGATGAAGGCCGTGACCGAACGCGGCTCCATGGTCATCGAGATGTCCTCGACGGCCTTGTGCGAGCCGTAGTAGGCGTTGAGTCCGGAAACTTCGATGCGCTTGGTCATTCCTGCCTCGGAATCGGTGCGGTTGTCGGTGCCGCGGTCGGCCGGTCGGGTCGTCAGGGACTTCATCGGCCCCCCTTCGGGGCCTTCCAGCGGGCGATCAACCGCGCCGCCAGGTTCAGGATCATGACGATCAGGATCAGCGTCAGCGCGGCGGCCCAGGCCCGCTCCTCGGCGAACTGGTTGCCCGCGTGGTTCTGGTCGAAGACGTACAGCGGCAGCGCCGACTGCCAGCCCGAGAACGGGTCGGTGTTGATCGACTGGGTGAGTCCGACCAGCAGCAGCAGCGGCGCGGTCTCGCCGATGACCCGGGCGATCGAGAGCATGACGCCGGTGACGATGCCGCCGAACGCGGTGGGCAGCACGACCTTGAGCACGGTGCGCCACTTCGGGATGCCCAGCGCCAGGCTGGCCTCGCGCAGTTCGTTCGGGACCAGCTTGAGCATCTCCTCGGCGGAGCGCACCACCGTCGGCAACATCAGGATCATCAGCGCCAGCGACCCGGCGAAGCCGGACGCCTCGAAGCCCAGCATCATGATCCAGAAGGCGTAGATGAACAGACCCGCGACGATCGAGGGCAGCCCGGTCATCACGTCCACGAAGAACGTCACCGTCTTGGCCAGCCGGCCGCGCCCGTACTCGACCAGGTAGATCGCGGTGAGCAGCCCGATCGGGACCGCGATCAGGGTGGCCAGGCCGACCTGCTCCAGGGTGCCGATGATCGCGTGGTAGACGCCGCCGGTGTCGTCCCGGGCGCCCACGCCGCGCATCGAGTGGGACAGGAAGTACGGGGTCAGCTTGTCCCAGCCGCGCTGGATCGTGTAGCCGAGCAGCGAGATCAGGGGCAGTACGGCGAGCACGAACGCGGTGGAGATCAGGCTCGTGGCGAACCGGTCCCGGGCCCGACGGCTGTCCTCGTAGCGCCAGGAGACGGCCGAGAGGGCGACGATGAAGGCCACACCCGCGAGGAAGACCGCGAGGGCCCAGTTGTCCAGGACCAGCTTCAGCACGACCGTCAGCGCCACGCCGCCGCCCGCGATCGCCCACGGCACCGAGCGCGGGAGGGTCCGGCGGGTCAGCGAGGCCGCGCGCGGATCCGGCAGACCACCGGCCTTCTCCACCGCGTCCGAACCGATGCCCGGGCGCTTGTCGCCCGTGTCGAGGACGGTCATGAGTTCGCTCCAGAGAACGCCTTGCGCCGGTTGATGACGACGCGCGCGGCGCCGTTGACGAGCAGCGTCATGACGAACAGGACCAGGCCCGAGGCGATCAACGCACCGCGACCGATGTCGTTGGACTCACCGAACTGGTTCGCGATGTTCGCCGCGATCGTGTTGTTGCCCGGGTCCAGGATGTGCACCGAGACCACGAAGCTGGGGGAGAGCACCATCGCCACCGCGATGGTCTCGCCGACCGCCCGGCCCAGGCCGAGCATCGAGGCGCTGATGATGCCGGGCTTGCCGTAGGGCAGCACCGCGACCCGGATCATCTCCCAACGGGTCGCGCCGAGCGCGAGCGCGGCCTCCTCGTGGGCGCGAGGCACCTGGAGGAAGACCTCCCGGGTGACCGCCGCGATGATCGGCAGGATCATGATCGAGAGCACGATGCCGACGGTGAACAGGGTGCGGGCGGTGACGCCCGCCTGCTCCTTGTCGAACAGCGGGATCCAGCCGAGGTAGTCGGACAGCCACGAGTGCAGGCCGAGCAGCTTGGGGGCCAGGAAGATGTAGCCCCACAGGCCGTAGACCACGCTGGGTACGGCGGCCAGCAGGTCGACGATGTAACCGAGTGTCTGGGCGATCCGCCGGGGAGCGTAGTGCGTGATGAACAGCGCCACCCCCACCGCGACCGGCACCGCGATGACCATCGCGATGGTGGCGCTGACAACCGTGCCGAACACGAGGGTGACGACGCCGAAGGCGGGCTTCGCCGCGTTCGGGTCCCAACCCTGGTCGGTCAGGAAGCTGCCCTGGTTCTTCGACAGCGCGTCCGTCGCCTTGACCACGAGGAATATCGCGATCGCGGCCATGATGGCGAGCAGGCTGATGCCGGCGCCGCGGGCGGCACCGGAGAAGATCCGGTCGCCCGGCCGAACCTTGGTGCGCTTGGCCACGGGGGCCTTGCGCTCGGGTTCCGCCGGTGCGGTGGGGGTGGTGGTGGACATCTCTCTCCGTACGAGTCGGTCGCTCAGCGGGCTCGGACTAGGACAGACCGGCCACGGCGGCGCGGACCTTTTCCGCGATCGTCGTCGGGAGCGGCGCGTAGCCGATGCCCGCGAGGACCTTCTGGCCTTCGGCGCTGGAGGTGTAGTTGAGGAAGGACTTGAGCAGCGGCAGCTTGTCCGCCGGGGTGCCCTTCTCACAGACGATCTCGTAGGTGACCAGGATGATCGGGTAGGCGCCCTCGGCCTTGGTCGCGTAGTCGACGGTCAGCTTCAGGTCGTTGCCCTGACCGGCGATCTTCGCGGCCTCGACGGCCTTGCCCGCGGCCTCGGGGGTGAGCTTGACCGGAGCCGACGCGCCCGTGTTGATCTGCGCGATGCCCAGGCCGGAGTTCTCCGCGAAGGACTGCTCCATGTAGCTGATGCCGCCCTGCGTCTGCTTGACGATCGACGCGACACCCTCGCTGCCCTTGGCGCCCTGGCCGCCCGGGGCCTTCCAGTCCTGCGCGGCGTCGAAGGTCCAGTCGGCGGGGGCCGCGGCCTTGAGGTACTTGGTGAAGTTCTCGGTGGTGCCGGACGCCTCGGACCGGTGCACGGTCTGGATCGGGGTCGACGGCAGCTGCGCGTTCGGGTTCAGCGCCTTGATCTCGGCGGCGTCCCACTTGGTGATCTTGCCGTTGAAGATGCCCGCGATCGTCTTCGCGTCCAGGACCAGGTCCTTGACGCCGGAGACGTTGTACGCCACCGCGATCGGGCCGGTCACCATCGGCAGGTTGATCGCCTGGCCGGGAGCGCACGCGGCGCCGGCCTTGGCGACCTCTTCCGGCTTGAGCGCCGAGTCGGAGCCGGCGAAGGTGACCTGCTTGTCGAAGAACGACTGGCGGCCGGCGCCCGAGCCCGAGCCCGCGTAGTCGATCGAGGCGCCCGAGCACTTGGCCTGGTAGGCCTTGATCCACTCGTCCAGCGCGTTCTTCTGGGCGCTGGAGCCGGCGCCGGCGATCTTGCCCGTACCGCAGTCACCCTTGGGCGCCTCGGCGCCGGGGGCGGAGGCCGCCTTCGTCGACGACTTGTTGTCGTCCCCCGAGCTGTTGTCGTCGGAGCCGCACGCGGCCAGCGTGAGCGCGCCGGCGAGTGCCAGGCCGGTGAAGCCGATACCGCGACGGACACTGCGGGGCCGAATGGTCACGGCGCTCCCTTTCGATCGAACTCGACTCGTGGTGCGACGACCCGAACGGTCGCCGTCATCCATGAAGTTAGGCCGTGAGAATGAAGCGATCCGCCGCGCAAAGTGAACCGAGGGTGAACTTGAACGGTCGAGTCAGATAAGCCGACCGCTGGATGAATTGTCCGCTCATGTAGCCATTTACTGCCCGCGAACTGGGCCTTTGTCGCGCACGGCGAATCTCGTTCACCCGCTGTTCAGATGCCCGCCGGGTGACGTTCCGTGAACCGTGATCACGACTTGACCGAATGCTCAGCTCCCCGTCGGGTAGGGGGCGTACCGGCCCATGGCCACCACACGGCCCGCCCACGCGTGCAGCACGGCGAACTCCCCGGGCAGCAGGGGCTCGGCGGCCAGCCGGGTGGCGGTCATCCCGGGAGCGGCGCCGGGCAGGTCCGGAACGGGCGCGCACAGCAGTGTGGGCCGGCCGCCGCGCAGCGCGTCGGCCACCGAGCACGCGGTCGAGCGCACCCGCGCGCCCACCGCCGCGACATACGGCGCCACCGTCGCCACCGCGGCCGGCGTCGTGGCGCCGTACACCTCGACCGGACCGAACGCGGCGAGCATCGGCACCAGGTCCCGCGCGTACGCCGGTCCCGCGCGCAACACCAGCACCGGGACCGTCGCGGGCGGCGGTCCGGAGCGAAACGCGTCGGTCAGCGACGCGGTGTAGTCCGGGGTCCCGGACAGCTTCGCGGCCTCCTCCGGCGGGCCCCACCACATCCGGTCCACCTCCGGATTGGCGGCGAACTCGCCGGCGACCGCCTCGGCGACCCAGTAGCGGTTGATCTTGAGGCGATCGCGCGAGTGCATCGGATAGCTGAGCACGCCCAACTCGCGTCCCAGGATCGCCCGATAACCGGTCTCCTCGGCGATCTCGCGCACGGCGGCCACCACCGCGGGCTCGCCGGACTCCAGCTTGCCCTTCGGGAAGGACCAGTCGTCGTAGCGCGGCCGATGCACCAACCCGACCTCCACGCCGTCCCCGGCCCGGCGCCACAACACGCCGCCCGCGGCGAGCACCGGGTCGCGCTCGGTGTGCGCGAGCAGAGCGGGGTCATCCATCGAGCCACGCCCGCACGTCCGGCGTGCAGGCCTTGGGCCACACGTGCGTGAACGCGTACCGCCGAGCGGTGGCGACCTGCCGCTCGTGCGCGTACAACTCGCCCAACACGAAGGCGGCCGGCCCGCCGACCCGGGGCCCGGCGGCGAGCTCCGCCACCGCGTCGGCGGCGATGGTCGCGTCCTGGTGCACGCCGAGCACCTCGGTCACCGCCTTGAGCCGCCGGGCCAGTCGGGCCGCCGGCGGCCCGAACGCGGGTACGCACATGTCGGCGGCGTAGCGGGCCCGCTTGGCCAGGATCCGCACCCGGTGCCAGGCCTCGTCGTCGGTGCCCGCGTACGGGGTGAACCCGGCGTGGTCCGGCGGATAGGGCACGCCGGCCGCCTCCAGCGGCAGCGCCCCGGCGGCGCGGTCGAGCCGGCGCAGCGTGCGGGCGACCAGTTTGGGCACGACCTCGGCGCCCGGTGCCGCGGCCCGCTCGGTGAAGGTCAGGCCCAGGGCCGGTTCGACCAGGTCCGCGGACAGCGTGGTGAACACTCCCGAGCCGAGCGCGTCCAGCGCGCGGGCCCGGCCGGCGCCCTGATCGCCGCGCAGCCGGCGGGTGAGGACGGCCCGGGCCCTGGCCGTGCCGGGCCGCTCGGGCAGCGCGTCCAGGTCGGCCGACAGGCGTTCGAGGAGCACCTCCGCGTCGCGCTCGCCCGCCAGCGCGTCCGCGGCGTCGCGCAGCCGGGTGCGCAGCAGCGCGGCCGGCTCCGGCTCCAGGAGCGGTCCGCACGTGGCCAGCGCGCTGCGGATGCGCCGGGCGGCCACCCGCGCGTTGTGCGCGGCCTCCTCCTCGCCCGCGCTCAACCGGGGCAACTCGTCGATGAACGCCCCGGCCTCCCCGACCAGGTGCGCGAGCAGGATCGCGCCGGCCGAGGTGTCCTCGGCCGCCGCGCGCTGCCGAGGGATGGTCGTTGCCTGCTTACTCCGGGCCACGTCTGCGCCTCCGGGTCTCGATGAGGTGCTCCTGCACGTCACGAAGCCGGGTCCCGTCGGCGGCGGTCGCGTGCCGGGTCCAGACGCCGTCCCGGTCCAGGTGCCAGGACGCGGTCTTCGGGCTCATCCCCAGGTCCATGAAGGACGTCATCTCGTCGCGGTGTCGATCGCCGCGCAACCGCACCGCGGCCTCGACCCTGCGGTCCAGGTTGCGGTGCATCAGGTCGGCACTGCCGATCCACACCTCCGGTTCGCCGCCGCCGGCGAACACCCATACCCTCGAGTGTTCCAAAAATCGCCCGAGAATACTGCGCACCCGGATGGTCTCGGACAGTCCGGGAACGCCCGGGCGCAACGCGCAGATGCCGCGGATCCACAAATCGACCGGGACGCCGGCCTGCGAGGCGCGGTACAGCGCGTCGATCACCAGTTCGTCGACCAGCGAGTTCGACTTGAGCCGGACGTACGCCGGCAGCCCCTGCTCGTGGTTGTCCACCTCGCGCTCGATCCGCTCGACCAGCCCGTTGCGCAGCGAGTGCGGGGCGACCAGCAACCGCCGAAACGATTGCGCGCGCGAGTAGCCGGAGAGCCGGTTGAACAGGTTCGACATGTCCTCGCCGACCTGCGGGTCGGCGGTCAGCAGGCCCAGGTCCTCGTACAGTCGGGCCGTCTTGGGGTTGTAGTTGCCGGTCCCGATGTGGCAGTAGCGGCGCAGCGTGTCGCCCTCCTGGCGGACCACCAGGCTCAGTTTGGAGTGCGTCTTGAGCCCCACCACGCCGTGCACGACATGGCAGCCGGCCTGCTCCAGCTTGCGCGCCCAGGTGATGTTGGCGTGCTCGTCGAAGCGGGCCTTGAGCTCGACCAGGACCAGCACCTGCTTGCCGGACTCGGCCGCGTCCACCAGGGCGTCCACGATCGGCGAGTCGCCGGAGGTGCGGTACAACGTCTGCTTGATCGCCAGCACGTGCGGGTCGGCCGCGGCCTGCTCGAGGAAGGCCTGCACCGAGGTCGCGAACGAGTCGTAGGGGTGGTGCACCAGGATGTCGCGCTTGCGCATCGCGGCGAACACGTCGGCGGCCTGCGCGGTCTCCACCTCGGCCAGGTCGCGGTGGGTGCCGGCGACGTAACGGCCGAACTTGAGCTCGGGTCGGTCCAGGTCGGCGATCGCGTGCAGCCCGGTCAGGTCGAGCGGACCGGGCAGCGGGTAGACCTCCTTCTCGCCCACGCCCAGCTCGCGTACCAGCAGGTCGAGCACGTGCGGGTCGATGTTCTCCTCGACCTCGAGTCGGACCGGGGGCCCGAACCGGCGGCGCATCAACTCCCGCTCGAGCGCCTGGAGCAGGTTCTCCGCGTCGTCCTCCTCGACCTCCAGATCCTCGTTGCGGGTGACCCGGAACGCGTGGTGGCCCAGCACGTCCATGCCCGGGAACAGGTCGCCGAGGAATTCGGCGATCACCTCCTCGAGCGGCACGAAGCGGGCCGGCGAGGTCTCCACGAAGCGCGGCAGCAGCGGCGGCACCTTGACCCGGGCGAAGTGCTCGTTGCCCGAGCGCGGGTTGCGCACGATCACGGCCAGGTTCAGCGACAGGCCGGAGATGTACGGGAACGGGTGCGCCGGGTCCACGGCCAGGGGGGTCAGGACCGGGAAGACCCGCTCGCGAAAGAGCGCGTACAACGACTGCCGCTCGCCGTCGGTCAGGTCGTCGAAGTGCAGCAACTGGATGTCGGCCTCGCCGAGCGCGGGCAGCACGTCGTGGTGGAAGCACGTGGAGTGCCGGGCCATCAGCGCACGGCTGCGCGACCAGATGTTCTCCAGCACCTCGCGCGGCTGGAGCCCGCTGGCCGCGCGCACCGCCAGGCCGGTGGCGATCCGGCGCTTGAGGCCGGCCACCCGGACCATGAAGAACTCGTCGAGGTTGGAGGCGAAGATGGCCAGATATCGCGCCCGCTCCAGCAGCGGCGTGCTCGGGTCCTCGGCCAGTTCGAGCACCCGCTCGTTGAACGCCAGCCAACTGCCCTCGCGGTCCAGGAACCGGTCCGGCGGCAGATCGACCTCCACGCGCGGCGCCGCCGCGGTGACCGTGGCCGTGGCGCCTGCCTTCGCCGAGGGCACGGCCACGGTCAGGTGTCGGGAGGATCGCGCGGCGGGAGTTTCGGCGTTCATCAGACCATTGTCTTTTCGCGACGGTCTATGTGCACCTGTGCGACCCCGACCCGAAACAGATGTTCGCCAGGTTTCACACGGTGTTCAGCGTCGGTACATCACATCGACGGTATGCACGCGAAAGCCCAAACGGGTGTACACCTTGACCGCCGCCTCGTTGTCCGCGTCCACATAAAGCAGTATTTCGGCAAGCGGACGACCGTCGACGGTGTGCTGGGCCAGGTGCCGCAGACCCACCGAGGTCAGCAGCGCGCCCAGCCCGCGGCCCTGGGCCGCCGGGTCGACACCGACCACGTACACCTCGCCCAGCGGGCCCGAGTCCGCGGTCGCGGGGTGCGTCTTGGTCCAGTGGAAGCCGAGCAGTTCGCCGCTGTTCGTGTCCTCGGCGAGGAAGAAGCCGGCCGGGTCGAACCACGGCTCGGCGAACCGCCGGCGCAGGTCGTCCGCGGTCCACGCGCCCTGCTCGGGGTGGTGCGCGAAGGCCTTGGCGTTGAGCGCCAGCCAGGCCCGGTCGTCGGTGCCGGGGGCAAAGGCGCGCAGCCGCACGTCGGCGGGCACGTCCAGGTCGGGCACCGCGGTACCGGCCGCGCGACGCATCTGCCACAGCTCACGGAACGCGGTGAAGCCGAGCGCCGCGGCCAGCCGCTCGGCCGCGGGCAGCTTGCCGTGCGCCCACACCCGCAGCCGGCCGTCCCCGTCGATCCGGGCGGCCTCGGCCGCCAGCGCGTCCAGCAGCGCCCGGCCCAGGCCCGCGCCGCGCGCGGGCGGTGCGACGAACAACTCGGCGGACGGACCGTCCACGGGGTCCGAACCGTCCAGGTGCGCGAAGCCGACGATCGTGTCGCCGCTCCGGGCGAGCACCTCGCGCGCCGCCGGCGCGCCGTGCCGCAACTCCAGCCGGGACTGTTCGGACAGCGGCGAGGCGCCGTCGACGCCGGCCGCCGTCTCGGCCAGGGCCAGCACGGCTTCGGCGTCCTGCGCCGAGGCCCGATTCACCGTCTCGATCGACACATCCGCGAGGTCCATGGCCTCCACGGTACTGAGCGCCGCCTCGGGTCGTCGCGCCGCCGTCAGCCGCAGCCGCAGCTTCGCCGGACCACCAGCGTGGACGGGAAGGTACGCACCCTGGGGTCGCCGGCCGCGGCCGGTTCGCGCTCCAGGGCCAGCTCGACCGCCGCGCGGGCCATGCCCGGCCGGTCCGAGGTCACCGTGGTCAGCGGCGGATCGGCGATCGCCGCCTCGGCGATGTCGTCGAAGCCGACCACGGCGAGGTCGTCCGGCACCCGCAGACCCGCTTCGCGAGCCGCGTGCAGGACACCCATCGCCTGGTCGTCGGTCGAGCAGAACAGCGCCCGGGGCCGATCCGGGCCGGTCAGCAGCGACAGCGCGACCTGGTAGGCGCCGAACCGGCCGAACGGCGCCTCGTGCAGCAGACCGTCGGTGGGCAGCCCGCGTTCGGCCATCGCCCGCCGCCAACCGGTGACGTGGTCGGTGACCGGGTCGCCCGAGTCCGGTGTGCTGGGCGGGCCGCCCAGGCAGTCCACCCGGGTCAAGCCGTGTGTGTCGAGCAGGTGGCGGACCGCCGTGTAGGCGCCCTCCACGTCGTCCACGATGACCGCGTCGCCGCCCAGCGCGTCGGGCTGACGGTGCATCAGCACCACCCGGACGTCCCGGGTGGCGATCTCGCGCGCGGCGCGCTCGGAGGGGCCCTGGCTGACCAGCACGAGTCCGGACACCTGCATGCCCAGGAACGCGCGCACGTAGTGCAGCTCGCGGTCGTCCTCGTAGTCGGAGTTGCCGATCAGCACCAACCGGCCCTGTTCGAACGCGGCCTGTTCGACGGTGTGCGCGAGTTCGGCGAAGAACGGCTGTCGGGCGTCGGGGATCACCAGGCCGATCAGGTTGGTCCGGCGGCTGGCCATCGCCTGGGCCACACTGTCGGGCCGGTAACCCAGCTTGTCTATCGCGGCGAGCACACGCTCGCGCGTCGCCGGCGCGACCGGGCGCGGGCCGTTGTTGACGACGTAGGAGACCACCGCGGTGGAGGTCCCCGCGAGGCGGGCGACGTCGTCGCGGGTCACTTTGGGCACCCGGTCATTGTAGGGACGGGGACCGGCACGACTCACGGGAGTTCACAACCTGGACGCGGGACGGGGTGGTCCTCCGTGTTGCTCCGGATAAGTCTGCTTTGTGCTTGTGGGCAAGGGATGTGACGCCCCATCGGGTCGATCGACGGGCCCGGTGCCGGGAGGTGGATCACGTGCGGTCGGCGAGCGCGGGCTCGCCCACGCCCCGATCGGGCACCACGAACCGGTAGCCGACGTTGCGCACCGTGCCGATCAACGACTCGTGCTCGGGCCCGAGTTTCGCGCGTAGTCGGCGTACGTGCACGTCGACCGTGCGGGTGCCGCCGAAATAGTCGTATCCCCACACCTCCTGCAACAACTGGGCCCGGGTGAACACCCGGCCCGGGTGCTGCGCGAGGTACTTGATCAGCTCGAACTCCTTGAACGTCAGATCGAGCACCCGACCGCGCAGCTTCGCGCTGTAGGTGGCCTCGTCGATGCTCAGGTCGCCGTTGCGGATCTCGGTGGGCTCGTCCTCCGCGCCCTGCGCCGCCTGGAGCCGGCCGATCGCCAGCCGCAGTCGGGCCTCGACCTCGGCGGGCCCGGCGGTGTCCAGCAGGACGTCGTCGACCCCCCAGTCCGCGGTCAGCGCGGCCAGGCCGCCCTCGGTGGCCACCAGCACCAGCGGGGCACCGACCCCGGTGGTGCGCAACACCCTGCACAGGCTGCGCACCTGGGGGAGGTCACGCCGGCCGTCGACCAGGATGACGTCCGCGGCGGGCGCGTCGACCAGCGCGGAGGCCTCCGCCGGGGCCACGCGTACCTGGTGCAGCAGCAGACCGAGCGCGGGCAGCACCTCGGCCGACGGCTGGAGCGCGTTCGTGAGCAGCAGCAGTGCACTCAACGGGACACCTCCCAAAACAGGCACAGAAACACGAAAGGACCCGGGGCATCGTCGCCCGGATCCTTCATTGGTCGCCGGCTCGTCCGATTCCGTAACCGTTCCGGAACCACTTCTGGGGTCCGTGGGGTGTGCCCGTCATCGGAGGTGAGCCTGCGGGGTCAGGATAGCGAACATGTCTCGAGGAACCGACCTACCCGGGGATCTTCCCGCACTGCGGACACCTTCGGGTCCGTCTTTCACCGGAATGCCTGCACCCGAGCAGGCCGTCCTGATCACCGACGACGACGTGCGGATCAGCGCCGTACACCGACCCGGAGCCGATTTCGGCACCCGCGATCGGGTCTTCGTGGTCGCCCACGGGTTCACCGGTTCGTGGCGTCGGCCGGCCGTCGGCGCGGTGCTGGACGGGCTGCGCGCGCACGGCGGGGTGATCGGTTTCGACTTCCGCGGCCACGGCGCGTCCACGGGACTGAGCACGGTGGGCGATCGCGAGGTGCGCGACCTGGAGGCGGCGGTCGGATGGGCCCGCAGGCTCGGCTACCGAAGGGTGGTCACGGTCGGCTTCTCGATGGGCGGCAGCGTCGTGCTGCGGCACGCGGCGCTGTACGACGGCGTCGCGGCGGTGGTCGCGGTGAGCGCGCCGGCCCGCTGGTACTACCGGGACACCCCGCCGATGCGCCGGGTGCACTTCGCGATCGAGCGCCGGACCGGGCGCGCGGTGGCCCGCTTCGTGCTGCGCACCCGGATCTCCGCCCGAACGTGGGATCCGGTGCCGCTCGCCCCGTTCGAGGCCGCCGCGGCGATCGCGCCCACGCCGCTGCTCGTGGTGCACGGCGACAGCGACCCGTATTTCCCGTTGGACCACCCCCGACAGATCCACGACGCGGCCGGGGCCCCGAAGGACCTGTGGATCGAGCCCGGCCTCGGCCACGCCGAGAACGCGGTCGGCGCCGACCTGGTGGACCGGATCGCGCGGTGGGCCCGGGCGCACACCGAGGGGTGATCCGGGTGCCGGGGGACCGAACGGCCCGTCGGGAGGCGTCATCATGGATGCTGCACACTTCGGCGCCGTTCGGGCACACCAGCCGCGGACGCACACACGGACACACGGGAGGGCGCGCGATGGCGGTCGGCACCATGCGGTACTGGGCCGCGGCGAAGGAAGCCGCGGGCACGCCCGAGGAGCCGTACGACGCGGTCACCCTCGCCGACGCCCTGCGGCGGGCCCGAGAGCGGCACGGCGACTCGACCCGCTTCGGCGCGGTCGTCGCGAACTGCTCGTTCGTCGTGGACGGCGATCCGGTGGGACTGCGCGACCACTCGGCGATCACCCTGACCGAGGGCGGCACCGTCGAGGTCCTGCCCCCCTTCGCCGGCGGATGAGCGGGCGACGCGGACGCCCGACGGGCGACCGATACGAGGAGCCGGGCGGGTACGACCCGGCGGCGATGTACCAGGGCGAGCCGCAGGCCGACCCGGGTGCGTCGGGACCCGGCTACGGCGAACAGGCCTTCGCGCCGGCCGGGGAGCACTACGGCGAGCCGCACGGCGGCCCGGTCGGCGAGGCGTACGGCGGGCCACACCCGGGCGGCGGCTACGCCGAGCCCGGGCAGTACGCGCAGCCCGTCGAGCACGGCGGCCACGGCTACCCGCAACAGTCCTATGCCGGGCCGGACGGGTCGCACGGGAGCCATATCGCACAGGGCTACGCGCCGGAGCCCTACGCGCCGGAGCCCTACGCGCCGGAGCCCTACGCGCCGGAGCCATACGCACAGGAGCCCTACCCCCGGCAGGGGTCGTATCCACAGGAGTCCCCTCCGCAGGCGTACGCCGAGCCGGTCCCGAGCGGGCCCGGCGGCGGGTACGGCTACCCGGACGCGACCGAGATGTTGCCCGCACTCGCCGAATCCGGCCGGGACGCGTACGGCTCGGGATACCCGGACCAGGACGGCGCGACGAGCGTGCTGCCGGCGATCGTCGAGCCGCTTCCCGAAGCCGGGACGGACGACTCCGGCGCTTACGGGGCAGAGGTCGACCACTACGACGAGGGGCGCGCCGACTACGCCGGCACCGACTACTCCGCGGCCGACTACGACGCGGAACACGCGCTGGACGCGGCCGGGGCCGCCGACCTCGGCCCCGACCTCGATCGGGGCCGTGACCTCGAGCACGCCGTCGGCACCGGTCGTCGGGCCGCGCGGGTGCCCGCCCAGCGCACGGGCGAGCCGTCCACGCGGGCCGCGCGGACGCCCCGGACGCCGATCTGGGACCCGCCGGGCATGTTGCCGGCGCTGTGCACGGTCGGCCTGGCCGCGGTCCTCGCGGTGACCGCGATCGCCGGCAAGCCGGCCCTCGTGCTCGGCGTCGCGTTCCTGCAAGTGCTCACCGCCGCCGGGTGGTTCCGGCTCAACGGCATGTGGCCCGCGCGCCAGGGCATCGCGCTGGTCGTGCTGGCCGCCTTCGCCACCGACATCGCGGTGTACGCCAAGGGCGAGCAGGGGCTGGCGAGCGTGCCCGCCGTGCTCGCCTGCACGCTGCTGGTGGTGCTCGCGCTCCAGGCCCGGAGCGGAGCCCGGCCGGGCGAGTTGTTGCCCGCGCTCACCGTGACCACGTCCGCCGCGCTGATCGCCGCGTTCGACGTCGCCTACCTGGTCGCGGGCGACCTCGAGGGCGGGCCGATCGACGCGGGCGCGGCGGTGGTCGCCGCGGTGTTCGCGGCCGGTGTCGCGACGCTGGTCCGGGCGGTGCCGCTGCCGCCGGCCGTGGCGCCGATCCCGTCCTGGCTGCTGGGCGCCGCGGCCGGCGCGGGCGCGGGCATCGCGCTCGGTGGCGAGGCGTCGTACGCCGCGCTGCTCGGTGCCGGCGCCGCGGCGCTCGGGCTGCTCGGCCGGCGGATCGCCGGCTACGACCATCCGTCCCGGTTCGTGCACTTCACCGCCGGTGTATCCCTGCCGCTCGCGCTCGCCGCGCCGGCCGCGTACCTGCTGGGACGGGTCATGATCGGCTGATTAACCGTACGGCGGCGGCTCCGCCACGGGAGGATGCGGCCATGCCGTGGATATACCGCCGGTCCCGTCCCGGGAGCCGGGATGAACCGCCGGACCCGCCCGCCCGTATGGCGGGTGTGACGCATCGTTCGGAACTGCTCGGCGCCGAGGCGCAGGCGGACCCGGCGGCGGCTCGGGCCTTCCTGGCCCGACCCGCTCGCGGGGACGACCGTCCCGCCGCCGACCCGCTGCACTCGGCGTCCCGAATATCCACCGCGGACGAGGCGGTCATCCGCACGCTCTACCTCGAACACGGCGGCCCGCTGCTGGGTTTCGCGCTGCGGCTGACCGGCGGCGATCGGGCCTGGGCCGAGGACGTGGTCCAGGAGACGCTGTTGCGCGCGTGGCGCCACCCCGAGGCGCTGGACCCCACCCGCGGCTCGGTCCGGGGCTGGCTGTGCACGGTGGCCCGCAACGTGGTGATCGACGTCGGCCGGGCCCGCAAGGCCCGCCCGCCCGAGACCGGCGACGCGGCGCTGGCGACGGTGGCGGACGAGGGTGCCGAGGCCGAGTTCGACCGGGCCGTGCTCGCGTGGGACGTCGCCGACGCGATGGCCGCGCTGAGCCCCGAGCACCGCGCGGTGTTGTTGGAGACCTACTACCGGGGCAGTTCGGTGGCCGACGCGGCCAAGGCCCTGGGGGTACCCGAGGGCACGGTCAAATCACGGACGTACTACGCGCTGCGAGCGCTGCGCGTGGCCTTGGAGGAAAGGGGGTTGGTCCCGTGACGGACACCGGGGACGAGAGCGCGGCGGCGAGCGGCGCCGCTCCCGACGCGCATCCGCCGAAGCCGGCGGGCCCACCCGCCCGGCTGGGCTGCGCGGTGGCCCGCCTGGACCTCGGCGCGTTCGTGGTCGGCGCCCTCGACGAGAACGAGGCCGCCCGGGTCCGCCAACACGTGGCCACGTGCCCGCGCTGCCGGGCCGAGTACGAGGAGCTCGCGGGGCTGCCCACCCTGCTCGCCCGGCTGACCGCGGCCGAGGCGGCGGCGAGCGGCGCGGCCGCGAACGGCGTCGTTCCCGCACGCGTGTTGTCCACCGCGGCCCGGCAGGCGGATCGGCGCCGCCGGTCGCGCCATGCGGTGGCCGCCGCGGCGGCCGTGTTGATGATCCTCGCGGGGTTCACCGGTTGGGTCCTCGGCGACTCCTCGGACAGCGGCGACACGGCCGGCGCACCGCCGACGACCGCGCCCCCGGGGCGCCCGTCCGCGACGGCCGGTCCGGCCGGCACCGCGACGCCGCCCGGGTTGCCGGGCCTTCGGATCGCCCGCGGCGGCGACCCGCGCTCGGGCATGGGCGCCGAATTGCGCTACGCCGCCACCGCGTGGGGCAGCAGCGTGGACCTGTCGCTGTCCGGCATCCGGCCGGGGACCCGCTGTCGGCTCGACGTCTACGGCACCCGGGGGCGGGTGGAGACGGCGTCCTCGTGGGTGGTCCCGAACGGCGACTACGGCCCCGGCGACCCGATCCGGGGCGCGACCAGCATCCCGGTCGGGGAGATCACCCGATTCGCCGTCAAAACCGTCGGCGACGGCGCGGAACTGCTGGAGATCCCGCCCGCCCAACCATGACAAAGCGGTGCCAATTGTCCGCTCATCTCAATGGGCGGACAATTTTGTCTCACATCTTGGGCCGCGCATGACACGAGTGGCTCACCCTCCCTACGATCGATGGTGTGAAGCGACAGGCGGACGACCTCACCAAGCGGCGCGCAGTGGACCTGTGCCGCACGCAGACCTGCCTGTGTTGCGCTGACTGACTTGCCGACAGTCGTAGATCGGCGATGCGCCCGAGGCGGATCGCGACCGACCGTCGGACCCGGGACCCGAACCGTGTGACGACGCGGTGGAACGGGCACCCGGCCCCCGCGTAGCAACCACGGACACACCCACACCCCGCCTGCCGCGGCGCCGCGGCACGCCCGGGTGTACCCCGAGACCGCGCAGCCCCACATCCGCGGCAATCCCGCGCACTTTTGCACCGGAGGTATCCCCATGAGCCGCTCCGACGTTCTGGTAGACGCCGACTGGGTCCAGGCCCGCCTGGACGACCCGAAGGTCGTCCTCGTCGAGGTCGACGAGGACACCAGCGCCTACGTCAAGAACCACATCCGCGGTGCGGTGCGCATCGACTGGCGCGACGACCTCCAGGACCCGGTCAAGCGCGACTTCGTCGACGAGGCCGGCTTCTCCGCGCTGCTGTCGGCCAAGGGCATCTCCAACGACGACACCGTCGTGCTCTACGGCGGCAACAACAACTGGTTCGCGTCCTACGCCTACTGGTACTTCAAGCTCTACGGCCACGGCGACGTCAAGCTGCTCGACGGCGGTCGCAAGAAGTGGGAGCTCGACTCGCGCGAGCTGGTCGTCGAGGTGCCCGAGCGCGCCGCGACCACCTACGTGGCCAAGGAGCAGGACAAGTCGATCCGCGCCTGGCGCGACGACGTGCTCGCCGCGATCGGCACGCTGAACCTGGTCGACGTGCGTTCGCCCGACGAGTTCTCCGGCAAGCTGCTCGCCCCGGCGCACCTGCCGCAGGAGCAGTCGCAGAAGGCCGGCCACGTGCCGACCGCGAAGAACATCCCGTGGTCGAAGGCCGCCAACGACGACGGCACCTTCAAGACCAACGAGGAACTCACCGCGCTGTACGAGGGCGAGGGCGTGGACCTGGCGAAGGACACCATCGCCTACTGCCGGATCGGCGAGCGCTCGGCGCACACGTGGTTCGTCCTGCACGAGCTGCTGGAGCAGGGCAACGTCCGCAACTACGACGGCTCGTGGACCGAGTACGGCGCGCTGGTCGGCGTGCCGATCGAGCTCGGCGACGGCAAGTGACCGACGGCTACCCGACCAACCCGACCTCAGGGAGCAGGAACGATGTGCGGTGCGAAGGCCGGCGGCCCGGATCTGGCAGGAGTTGACGTGGCGAAGGAAACCATCATTCAGGGGGCGGTGACCAAGGGCGGGCAGCCGATCAACGGTTACGTGCGCCTGCTCGACGCGGGTGGCGACTTCACCGCCGAGGTGCCCACCTCCGCGACCGGCCAGTTCCGGTTCTTCGCGGCCCCGGGCAACTGGACCGTGCGGGCACTGGTGCCCGGCGCGACCGTGGACCGCAGCGTGGTGGTGTCCGAGAAGGGCACCGTCGCCGAGGTCGAGATCGCGGTCTGACCCCCGACGGGTCGGGTCTCCTTCGGACGTACACCCTCGGAACCCGCTGCCCGATCGGTGGCAAGAACGGCTCCGCCCCTCCCCACGTGCTCGGGGGAGGGGCGGGGTCGTTTGGTGTGTGCCCTGGGTCGTCGGGGCAGAAAGGTTTCCGTATCTTCGGGGGATCCGCCTCGGGCGGATCTTTCGGGGCGGGGCACCGGAAGCAGGGCGCGACGCCGGGAGGCACACGTGGCATGGGTGATCGTGATCATCGCGGGAGTCCTGGAGACCGGATTCGCCATCATGCTCAAGCAGAGCCACGGATTCACCCGGTTGTGGCCCACCGTCGGCTTCGCCGCGTGCGCGCTGGGCAGCTTCGGGCTGCTCACCTACGCGCTCAAGTCCCTGGAGGTCGGCCCCGCGTACGCGGTGTGGACCGGGATCGGCGCGGCGGGCACCGCGCTCGTGGGCATCTGGCTCCTGAACGAGGGCGCGTCGCCGCTCAAACTGATCTCGATCGGCCTGGTCCTGCTCGGCGTGATCGGCCTGAACATCTCCGGGATCAGCCACTGACCGCGGACCCGCGCGGCCGATCGGTCAGTACACCAACGCCTGGGCGCCGTCGGCGAGCGCTTCCTGGACGAACACCTGCGCGCCCGCGATCCGAATTCCCGGCAACACGTCGTCGCCGGTGATCTCGCGGCGCGCCGCGCACTGCGTGCACAGGGTCACCCGGCCGCCCGCGATCAGCGCGTCGAGCAGGTCCGGCAGCGGCGCGGCGTGCGGGAGCTCGAACTCGGCCGCGCGCCCGGGCAGCGCGAACCAGGACGACTCGCCGGTGAGCCACAGCGATACGTCCACCCCCGACGCGAGCGCCACGGACGCCACCGTGAACGCCTGGGAGCAGCGCTCCGGCGCGTCCTGACCTGCGGTGACCTTGACCACGAGAGATCGCTTCACGGCCCGCAGCCTATACACTGAGGCCGTTTGGCACCCGGCCAGGTCGACCTGGCCCACCCGTACAGAGCACGAGGAGCACCCGGGCGATGCACATCTTCTTCATTGCGCTGCTGGCCGTGGTCGGCGTCCTCGTCGCGTGGTTCGCCGCGCTGACCGTGTCCAAGCTGTACAAGGGCCAGAACTGAGCGCGGGACCGGTAGGCTGACCCGCCGTACCCGACCCCGGAAGCGGCCGCCCCACCATGATCGAAATCCCGGACGACCTGCACTTCGACGCCGTCCCGCTCGCGTTCCTGCTCGGCACCTGGGAAGGCGCCGGTGTCGGCGACTACCCGACCATCGAGGCGTTCCGCTTCGGTCAGCAGGTCACCTTCGGCTACATCGCGAACAAGCCGTTCCTCACCTACACGTCGCGCACCTGGCTGCTCGACGACGAGGGTGAGCGGGTGCGCCCGCTGGCGACCGAGACCGGCTTCTGGCGTTCGAAGCTGGACGGTTCGGTCGACGTGACCCTCGCGCACCCCACCGGCATCGTGGAGATCTGGCTGGGCAAGGTGGACGGCCCGCGCCTGGAGATGCGCACCGACGTGGTCGCGCGCACCGAGGACGCGAAGGAGTACACCGCGGGCCACCGGCTGTACGGCCTGGTCAAGAGCGAGTTGATGTACGCGTACGACATGGCCGCCATGGGGCATCCGCTCCAGGCCCACGTCTCCGCCCAGCTCAAGCGGGTCGACGCCGACCTCGCGGCCGAATAGCGCCGACGGCGCCGAACCGGACGCGACCGCGCCGAGTGGCCCGGGGACCGGCCCGCACTCGTAAACTTCCCTGCGTGAGCACTGACTGGAAGCACGAACTTCGGGAGAAGGGCTACCGGCTCACGCCGCAGCGCCAACTCGTCCTCGAAGCGGTGAACACCCTGGGTCACGCGACGCCGGACGAGATCCTGGTCGAGGTGCACAAGACGGCCGGCGGGATCAACATCTCGACCGTCTACCGCACCCTGGAACTGCTCGAACAACTCGACCTGGTCACCCACACCCACCTCGGGCACGGCGCGCCGACCTATCACCCGGCCGACGTCGGCGGCCATCTGCACCTGGTCTGCCGGGACTGCCGTCGGGTGATCGAGGTGGGCACCGAGGTGGCCGCGGCGATGGGCGAGCAACTGCGCGCCGAGCACGGATTCGACATCGATCTCGCGCACTTCGCGATCTTCGGCCGCTGCGCCGAGTGCACCGCTGCCCGGGTTCCCTGAACCGGGGCAACGGCACCGGGCCGCGCCGGTCTCGTACTGTGGGGACATGCCCACGAGCCCCTTGTTGTCCCTGCCCGGCGCGGTCGCCGCGGAAGCCCCCGACGCCGGCGTCGCCGCGCACTACGGCGATCCCCTGCGCGAACAACGTCGGCTGGAGGCGGGCGAGGGCTTCGTCGACCTCTCCCACCACGACGTGATCAAGGTGAGCGGTCCGGATCGGCTGAGCTGGCTGCACTCGCTGACCACGCAACACCTGACCGACCTGAAGCCGCACGAGGCGACGCTGACGCTCGTGCTGAGCCCGCACGGGCACATCGAGCACGCGCTGTACGGGGTGGACGACGGCGAGGCGTTCTGGGCCCATCTCGAGCCCGGCGAGGCGCCCGCGCTGGTCGAGTTCCTGGACCGGATGCGCTTCATGTTGCGGGTCGAGGTCGCGGACGTGTCCGCCGACTTCGCGATCGTGCACGAGGCGGGCGGCCCCGGCGACACGCCCGAGGACGTGCTGGTGCGCGCCACGGACCACGGACGCGAGCTGTTCCTGCCGCGCGAGCGCCTGGAGCGGTACGGCCGCGAGCACGCGCACCCGGCCGGCATGTGGGCGTACGAGGCGCTGCGGATCGCCGCGTACCGGCCCCGACTGGGCCAGGAGACCGATCACCGCACGATCGTGCACGAGCTGGGTCTGATCGACACCGCCGTGCACCTGGACAAGGGCTGCTACCGGGGCCAGGAGACGGTCGCGCGCGTGCACAACCTGGGCCGCCCGCCGCGCCGGCTGGTCTTCCTGCACCTGGACGGCACGCCGGAGACGCTGCCCGCGCACGGTGCGCCGGTCGAACTCGCGGGCCGGCAGGTCGGCTTCGTCACCAGCGCGGTGCGCCACCACGAACTCGGCCCGATCGCGCTGGCGCTGATCAAGCGCAACACCGCGGTGGACGCGGAACTCCTGGCCGGCGGCGTGCCGGCCACCCAGGAGGTCGTGGTCCCCGCGTAGTCCTCGTCGGCCCGGGCGGGCCCTTCGGCTAGCGGATCTCGCGGCGGCGGATGCGGTGCAGGCGCCGCCGCTGCGAGCGGTCCAGGGTGAAGTAGGCGACGACCGGCAGGCCGATCGCGACCGCCACGATGGTCCAGGCGATCCACGACGGCAGCACGATCAGCGCGACGATGGCGACGACGATCCCGGCCGCGATGTACGGCCCGCGGTGCGACATGGTCCAACCCCTTTCGGTCGGTGTACCCGACGCCCATTCTCCTTCCCCGCGGGGCCCGCGAACATGGGGAGAACCCCCGGGAACGGGAATCGCCGGGGCGCGGGTCCGGCTCATTCGTGGGGGTCGTGCGGGTCGCGTGCGCCGGTCACATGTCCACGACGAGGGTCATCGGGCCGTCGTTGACGAGCGCGACCTTCATGTCGGCGCCGAATACACCGGTGGCCACCTCCGCGCCCAGCGCGCGCAGTGCCGCGACGACCTCGGCCACCAGGGGTTCGGCGACCGGGCCCGGCGCGGCCTCGTTCCAGGTCGGTCGACGGCCCTTGCGGGCATCGCCGTACAGGGTGAATTGGCTGATCACCAGCAGCGGCGCGGACAGGTCCGAGCAGGACTTCTCGCCGTCCAGGACGCGCAGGCTCCACAACTTCGCGGCCAGTCGGCGGGCGATCTCAAGAGTGTCGGTGTGCGTCACGCCGACCAGGACGCACAGGCCGGGGCCCACGATCGAGCCGACGACCTCCCCTTCGACGGTCACGGATGCTTCGGTCACGACCTGCAGGACGGCACGCATGGGCCCATTCTGCACACCCGTCCGGACCGATTCCGAGCCATGTGGCACGCGGCGGTCTGTCCGACATGACACGATGCGTCTCATGGTGGATCTTCCCGACGGAGTGGCCCCGGAGGCCATCCGCGCACTCACGCTGAGTCGGGTTCGCGAACTCATGCGTGACGCCCAGCGCGAGGAGAACGATCTGTCCTATCTGCGGAGACTGCTGCAAGGGCGGATCGACATCCTGCGCGCCGAGCTGGCCCGGCGATCCGGCCAGGACGGCGCCGAGCCCGAATCGCCGGTGGTGGGCCGGCTGCCCGAGATCCTGTCCGAGTCCAGACCGCCCACCCGGGGCGCGCGGCACGTCAACGTCCAGCCGCCGCGCACCGATCGCTACCGGAGTTGGATCGAGCAACTCCTGGCCGACGTGGGCCTGTCCGACCTGGCCGCGCACACCGACGCGGAGCTGGGTGAGGCGCTGGACAAGCTCGGTGCCCACGAGCAGGAGGTGTCCTCGCGCCGGCACCGCCTCCAGCGCACCGCCGACGACTGCGCCGCCGAGATCACCCGCCGCTACCGCGAGGGCGAGGCGAAGGTGGAGGACCTGCTGTCGGGCCGATGACACCTTCCCAACGATCGGGTCCGAACAAGCGGCACGATCGACTCCGCATACGGTTGCTAGCACAGTGCTTGCAATAGCAAGCACGATCTGTGCATGCTGGAGCCATGGCAGGTCTGAACGTCGGCTCGCTGGGTGAGTACATCCGGGAGCAACGCCGCAACGCGCAATATTCGCTTCGGCAACTCGCCGAGGCGGCCGGGGTCTCGAACCCCTATCTGAGCCAGATCGAGCGCGGTCTGCGGCGGCCGAGCGCGGAGATCCTGCAACAGATCGCCAAGGCGCTCCGCATCTCGGCGGAAACGCTCTACGTGCAGGCGGGCATCCTCGACGAGCGCGAGGAGGGTGACCGTGAGGTGCGCACCGCGATCATGGCGGATCCGGCGATCAACGACCGCCAGAAGCGGGTCCTCATCGAGATCTACGAGGCATTCCGCAAGGAGAACGCGCAGGACGGCGCCGTGCGGGACGAACGGGGCGCCACCGACGGAACCGAGAACGGCAGGGCCGGCCGGGCCGTAACCGATCACCTCGATCCGAAAGAGTGAGGAACACCATGGCAATCGCCACGGAACTGAAGAAGACCCTGACCGACACCACCCCGCTGTACGCCGTCGCCGGTGCCGGCGACCTGGTGGTGGAGAAGCTGCGCGAGTTGCCCGAGCGCTTCCGGGTCGAGGTCACCACCGACCCCAAGGTGCTCCGCGAGCGTCTGCAGACGCTGCCCGACCGCACCCAGACCTTCGCCAAGTCCCAGGTGGACAAGGCCAAGGAGCTCTACGAGGACCTCGCCGCGCGCGGCGAGAAGCTGGTCAAGCGGGTCGACCGGCAGGAGAGCACCAAGCGGGCCAAGGCGGCCGTGAGCACCACCGAGAGCAAGGCGAAGGCCACCACGACCGCGGCGCGGCGCGGCGCGGCGAACGCCAAGTCGCAGGCGAAGTCCGCGGCGACCGCCGCCGCCAAGGCCGCCGACGCGGCGGCCGACGCCGTCGAGCAGGCAGCCGGCAAGGTCGGCGACTCGGGCTCCAAGCCGACCGCCGACACCAAGGCCTGATCCTCGGCCCACGCACACCGACGGACCCGATGCCGCCTCGGCAACCCCCGAGGCGGCATCGGGCATGCCAGACTGGAATCCCCGCACCACGTGGCGGCACGCGGCGGCCGCGCAGAGGAGGATCGATGGAACTGGCCATGGCCGATGGTCTGCTGACGGCCAAGTTCGACCAGGTGCTGACCTGGCTGTTCCTCGGCATCCTGCTGCTCAAGGTGTTCTGCCTGTTCGACGCCGCCTTCCGGCGCGAGGACGCCTACCGCGCGGCGGACAAGAAGAAGAAGTCCTTCTGGCTGATCGTGCTCGGCGTCGCGGTCGTGGTCGACGTGCTGCCGATCGGCCTGGGTCTGATCCTGATGCTCGCGGGCCTGGTCGCGGCGATCGTCTACCTCGTCGACGTGCGGCCCGCGCTCAAGGAGGTCGCCGGCGGTCGCGGCGGCGGTCGCAACATGGGGCCGTACGGCCCCTGGTGAACCGCCGGGCCCGACCCGCGGGGCCCGACCCGCCGGCCGCGCTCAGCGCGTGGGCAGCTTGACCACCGAGACGAAGAACTCGTCGATGTGCCGCACGACGCTGATGAACTGCTCGAAGTCCACCGGCTTGGTGACATAGGCGTTCGCGTGCAGGTGGTAGCTGCGCAGCACGTCCTCCTCGGCCTCGGACGTGGTCAGCACGACCACCGGGATCCGGCGCAGGTCCTCGTCCGCCTTGATCTCCTCCAGCACCTCCCGGCCGTCCTTGCGCGGCAGGTTGAGGTCCAACAGGATCAGGTCCGGGCGCGGCGCGTCGGTGTACTCGCCCTCGCGGCGCAGGAACGCCACCGCCTCGACGCCGTCGCTGACCACGTGCAGCGTGTTGCGCACCTTGTTGTCCTCGAACGCCTCGCGCGTCATCAACACGTCGCCCGGGTCGTCCTCGACCAACAGGACTTCGATGGCTCCCTCGATGGGGTGGGTCATGCGTTGCTCCCTCGTACCGCTTCGTCGGCCGGTCCCTGGGACTGCGGCTCGCGGGTGGTCGGTTCCGGCCGCTCCGGTTCCGGCTCGGATTCGCGCGGCTCCGGCAGCGCGGCCGGCGGCGGTCCCGGCAGGGTCCAGCGGATCGTGGTGCCGCCGGTGCCCTCGGCATCCAGCCAGATTCGGCCGCCGTGGTACTCCACGATCTTCTTGCACATGGCCAGCCCGATGCCGGTGCCGGCGTAAGCGTCCTTCGGATGCAGCCGCTGGAAGATCACGAAGATCCGGTCCGCGTACTGCGGCTCGATCCCGATGCCGTTGTCGACGCAGGAGAACTCCCACTGCGCGCCGTCCCAGCGGGCGCCCAGGTGCACGCGCGGCACCTCCTCGGCGTGGAACTTGATCGCGTTGCCGACCAGGTTCTGCACCAGTTGACCCAGCAGCAGCCCGTCGCCCGGCACCGTGGGCAGCGGGTCGGCGGTGATGCTCGCGCCGCTCTCCTCGCGTGCGGCGGCCAGCGCGTGCAGCGCGTGGTCCAGGCACTCGCGCAGGTCCACATCGCCGCGCTCGGTGTCCAACCGGCCCACCCGGGAGAACGCGAGCAGGTCGTTGATCAGCGTCTGCATGCGCTTGGCGCCGTCCACCGCGAACGCGATGTACTGGTCGGCCCGCTCGTCCAGTTGGCCCTTGTACCGCTTTTCCAGGAGTTGGCAGAAGCTGGCCACCTTGCGCAGCGGCTCCTGGAGGTCGTGCGAGGCGACGTAGGCGAACTGCTCCAACTCGGCGTTCGAGCGGCGCAGATCCTCGGCCTGCTCGTCGATCAGCGCCCGGGCCGCCTCGGTGCTGTGCAACTCCTCCACGATCCGGTCGCGCATCGAGTTCACGTCGTAGGCGAGAGCGGTGATCTCGGCCGGCCCCCGGCCGGTCAGCACCTGGTTGTAGTGGCCCTCGGTGACCTTGCGGACCTGCTCGCCCAGATGCTCCAGCGGGCGGGTGACCATCCGGCGGAACACCAGCGCGACCAGCAGCACCAGCCCGGTGAACAGCGCGGCCACCGCGATCAGCGTCGCGGTCAGCGTGGTGGCGTCGCGGGAGAGTTCCTCGCGCGCCCGCGCCCGCTCGTCGCCGAGGTCGGCCTGCTGGGCGGCCGTCGCCGCACGCACCGCGTCGAACAGTCGTTTGCCCTGATCGGGCGGCAAGGCGCCGATGGTGGCCGCCCGGTCGGCGAGTGCCGGTTCCGCGTAGCCCGTGCGCCACGCCTGCGCCCGGGCGCCCACCTCGGCCAGGTCGGCGCGCAGCCGGTCACCCTCGGCCGACTTCGGCAACAGCCGCTCCAGGTCCGTGTACGCCCGGTTCTCCTCGGTCCGGCCCTGCGTGTACGGCTCGCGCAGGCTCGGGTCGCCGCCGATGATCCAGCCGCGCACGCCGGTCTCCTGGTCGATCAGCGCGTTCTCCAGCCGCAGAGCGGCGTTGGCGGCCGGTTCCAGGCGGTCCAGGACGGTGTGCCGCGAGTCGTTCAGGCGCGATATCGCCAGCGCGCCGACCACCGCGGAGATCACGATCACCAGCGCGAGCAGGCCCAGGCCCAGCCCGACCACCTGGCGCATGCGGGGTCCGCCCCGCCGCTCCCGCTCCTGCTGAGTCCGCTCCTGAATCACGCCGTGTCGTCCTCGCCCGTCGTCTGGCCCGGCAGCACCGGATGTCCCCCCTGCACGCCGTGCAACGGGCGATCGGGGTCGTGCCGCAGCAGCAACACCGCCACGTCGTCGTTGAGACTGCCCCCGTGCAGGTCTTCCACCGCGGCCACGGCGGAATCGATCAGGTCGTAACCGGAGCGTCCGGCCGCGAGGAGCCGGCCGATCATGGGCAACAGACCCTCGGTGCCCAGTCGTTCCGGGCCCGGGCCGATCCGGCCCTCGATCAGTCCGTCGGTGTAGAGCAGGAGCGACCAGTCCGTGCCCAGCTCCATCGACTCGTGGCCCCAGCGCCCGTCCGGGAACAGGCCCAGCGCCGGGCCGGTCGCGCCCTCGGACAACGGTGCGACGCCCTTGGGCGTGAGCAGCAGCGGCGCCGGATGGCCCGCGAGGTAGACCTGCCCGCGTCGACGATCGGGCTCGATGATGGTCATGCACAACGTGGCGAACATCTCGTCCGAGCGTCGCTCGTGTTCGAAGATCCGCTCCAGCGTGGTGAGCAATTCGCCGCCGGTGAGCCCGGCGAAGATCAGCGAGCGCCAGGCGATCCGCAGGTTGACCCCCAGCGCGGCCTCGTCCGGCCCGTGCCCGCAGACGTCGCCGATCATCACGTGCACGCGCCCGTCGGCGGTCTGCACCGCGTCGTACAGGTCCCCGCCCAGCAGCGCCCGCTGGCGACCGGGGCGATAGCGCGCGCGGAAGTCCAGTGTCGGGTCGCGCAGGATCGGCGCGGGGAGCAGCCCGCGTTCCAGGCGCGCGTTCTCCTGCGCGCGCAGCTCCGACTCCACCAGTCGGCGCTGCGACTCGTCGGCCCGCTTGCGCTCCAGGGCGTAGCGGATCGCCCGGGACAACAACGAGCCGTCGATCTCCTGCTTGACCAGGTAGTCCTGGGCGCCGGCGGCGACCGCGGCCGAACCGCGATGCGCGTCGGACAGGCCGGTGAGCACGATCACCGCGGTCCGCGGCGCGAACAGCAGCAGTCGGTGCAGCCCGTTCAGCCCCTCGGCGTCGGGCAGTCCCAGGTCCAGCAGGACGCAGCCGATGTCCTCGCCGAGCTTGACCATGGCCTCGGCCATCGACCGGGCCCAGACGATCTCCATCGGGTCCGGGGAGTCGGCGAGCAACTCCTCCACCAGGAAGGCGTCGCCCGCGTCGTCCTCGATGAGCAGGACGCGCAGCGGGTGCGCGGCGTGGGCGACCGGGGCCGATGCCGCGGGGGCGGGCATCGGTACCGCGCGGTAGTCGGTCCGTTCGACCGCTTTGCCGTCGCCGCCGTACGCGGGGCGCACGCCACCACCTCCGGGATTGATGTCGCCGCACGAATCGTTGTCGTACGGCAATCGAAAAAGGACGATAGCGCGGCGGGGTGTGAGCGGGTAACCGCACGGCGCGCGGGTTCGGCCGAAGCTAGGTCGGGTCGGCGGCTCGTTGCGCCGCGTCACGCAGTACCGCGAGGGATCGCACGAGCGAGTCCAACTCGTCCGCCTCCAGATGTATCAAGACCTTGGCCAGGGCCTGTCGTCGAGCCGACCGCAGTTCCTCCACGAACCCGACCCCGTCGGGCGCCAGCCGCAGCACCACCTCCCGGCGGTCGGTCGGGCTCAGCCCGCGCACCAGCAGGCCGGCGTCCTCCAGACGGTCGCACAAGCGGCTCGCCGAGGACGGGATGGCCCGCAACCGGGCGGCCAGCATGTTCAGATTGATGCCGTCGTGACCGGCGATCACGAGGAGGGCCCGCAACTGGGACGGCGAGACCCGGCCGCCCAGATCGCCGTGTGCGCGGGTGCGTACCGCGGCCAGCCACTCGCACAGTGCGTCCACACGATCGAGCAGTTCCGCGGGTAGGTCCCCTTCTCCTCGGGCCACGGACATTCGGCCACTGTGCCGGCTGAGGGAGCGGGAGCGCCACGCCGGGGGCCGGCAGGCTGGGCCCATGACACGGATGACTCTCGTGCGCGGCGACATCACCGAACAACACGTGGACGCGATCGTGAACGCGGCGAACTCCTCCCTGATGGGCGGTGGCGGTGTCGACGGCGCGATCCACCGCAAGGGCGGTCCGGAGATCCTGGCCGAGTGCCGGGCGCTGCGCGCGGCAAAGCTCGGGAAGGGCCTGAAGACCGGCGCCGCGGTGGCCACCACCGCGGGACGCCTGCCGGCGCGGTGGGTCGTGCACACGGTGGGGCCGGTGTACAGCCACACCGACGACCGGTCCGCGTTGTTGGCGTCCTGCTACCGCGAGGCGCTGCGGGTGGCGGACGACCTCGGCGCGACCTCGGCGGCGTTCCCGGCGATCTCCGCGGGCATCTACGGCTGGCCGATGGACGACGCGGCGCGGATCGCGGTCGAGACCGTGCACGCGACGCCGTCCGCGCTCGAGGAGGTGCGCTTCGTGCTGTTCGAGGCGCGCGCGTACGTCGCGTTCGAGCAGGCGGTCGCCGCGCTGTAGACCCGGACACGGCTGTGGGCCGGACCCCGGGGCCCGACCCACACGCGTTGTCGAGGTGCTCAGCCGCCGCTCGGGACGGCCGAGGTCTTCCCGGACGGGCTGCCCGACGTGGAGTTGCTCGGCGCCCCGGTCGACGGCGGCGCCGACGTGGGCGGCTGCGTCGTCGGCGGTTCGGTGCTCGGCGGCGCGGTGGTCACCGGCGGGGTGGTCACCGGTGGCGTCACCGGAGGGGTCGTGACCGGCGGCGTGACCGGGGGTGTCGTCACCGGCGGCGTGACCGGCGGCGTCGTGGGCGTGGTCGGCGGAGCCGGGACGTGCGGGATGGCCGGGGCGTTCACCGTGCCGGCGCCCGCGTCGGGACGCACCACGCCGAGGATCGGCATCGAGCCGGCGTTCGCCACGGTGATCGTGCGGCCCGGTCGGGGCGCGTGCACCATCTTGCCGTTGCCCAGGTACATGGCGATGTGGCTCGCGTCGGAGAAGTAGACGATCAGGTCGCCCGGGCGCATGTCGGCGAGCGGCACGCGCGGCAGCGACGCCCACTGCTCCTGCGAGGTGCGGCGGATCGGCACTCCCGCGAACGCCCACGCCTTCGAGGTCAGACCGGAGCAGTCGTAACCGTCCGGGCCCACGCCGCCCCAGATGTAGGGCTTGCCGATCTTGTCGATCGCGAACGCGATGGCCAGCGCGGCCTTGGGCGTGGTCTGCTGGTCCGGCTTGCCGATCAACGTGTTCAGCTGGGCCTGGCCGGCCTCCGCGGACAGCGCCTCCATCCGGGCCAGTTCGGCGAGCTGCTCGGGGGTGAGGCCGGCCAGTATCTTCTCGGCCTCGGCGATCCGGGTCTGGATGTCGGTCCGGCTGCCGGCCGCCTCCTGCTCCAGCCGACGGCTCTCGGCGAGCTGGGTGTCCGCGCTCTTCTGCATCGCGGTGAGCTGGAGTTCGGCCTGCTTGGCTCGATTGATGGTGTCCAACTGCGTCTGCGAGATGTGCTCGTACGCCGGCGCGTCGCGCAGGAAGCCCTGCGGGTCCGAGGTCAGCATCAGGGTGAGCAGCGGGTCCAGGCCGCGGGTGGTGTACTGCAACCGGGCCAGCCGGCCGAGGTCGTCGCGGGCCTTCTCGACGTTCTGCCGGGCCCACACCACGCCCGCGTTCACGTCGTTGACCTTGACCTGGGTGCGGGCCAGTTGTTCGGTGGTGGCGTTGAACCGCTCGGTGGCCTGCTCGGCCTGGCGGTACAGCTCCTGCACCCGGGCCTGCGCGGCCAGCAGATCCTGCACCGACGTGATCGCGGTCCCGGCCGGCGGCACGGGCGGTATGCCCGGGTCCGCCCACGCGTTTCCGCCGAACAGGGCCGCGCACAACAGCGCCGCGCCGCAGGTGGTCACAGCCCGGGTTCGCAGACCTTTTCGGCCCCCGAGTTTCACCATGCTTTCGCCCTTTCGGAACTCGAATGCTCTCCTGCGACGTGTCTGTCGATGCCGGCCGGCGACGTCGATTCGAAACGGAACCGGTGCTTCCGGGACGGCAGTTCCCAAAGGCCGGCTCAGCGTCGGATCCTTGCATGTTCCGGCGGCGATGGGCAGAGGAGAATTCACGATCGTCCACTTATCGGAACGGGCGAATGTATCCATTTACGGACGACACGCCGGGTCCGATCACGGTCAAGTGAACGTGGTGTGTTCAAGATTTCATGTGCCGTTCCGGATCGGACACGAGTCACCGAATTCCGTCCGACACGAGTCACCGAATTCCGTCGGTCCGGCCGGCCGACGGGGCCGACCCGCGCGGGGCCACCGCCGACCACGCCACGGTCAGCTCGCCCTGCCGTCGGCGCGCCGGCCGGTCGCACACCGGCCAGTCCCGGGCCAGCGTCGCGGTCGCCGCGAGCCAGCGCTGCCGGGCGCCGAACGCGGCCAGCGGCGCGTGCAGGTCCCAGGCCCGGTCGAACGCGGTCAGGAAGGTGTGCACCGGTTCGCCCGGCACGTTGCGGTGGATCAGCGCCTTGGGCAGCCGCTCGGCCAGTTCGGACGGGCGCTCGAGGCCGGCCAACCGGGCGGCGAAGGTCACCGTGCGCGGCCGCGCGTCGGCCCCGATGCCCAGCCACACCGCGCGCCGGCCCAACTCGTCGCACGTGCCCTCCACGAGCACCCCGTTCGGGGCCAGGCGGGCGCACATCCGAGCCCAGGCCGCCGGCACCGCGTCCTCGTCGTACTGCCGGAGCACGTTGAACGCCCGGATCGCGGTCGCCGAGCGGCCCGCCGGCAGCGGCACCTCGAAGCCGCCCCGGGCGAAGGTCAGCGCGTCCTCGGCGTACGGGAGCGCCGCGGCCACCCGCTCCGGATCGATCTCGAAGCCGACCACCGCGACGTCGGGACGGACCGTGCGCAACCGCCGGAACAGCTCGACGGTGGTCACCGGCGACGCGCCGTAGCCGACGTCGACCACCAGCGGATCGGCCGCGCCGCGCAGCAGCCGCGCGTGTACGTCGGTCAGCCACCGGTCCACCCGGCGCAACCGGTTCGCGTTGGTGGTTCCCCGGGTGATCACCCCGGTGGGCCGCGACCGGGCCGCGGCCCTCGTCCCCGCTCCCGGGGTGCCGAACCCCGAGTCGCCGCGCGTGCCCATGCTCGCAGCGTAGGGGAACACCTCCACGCGCCCCCGCGAGCGGTCCGGATCACACTCCGCCGGGGAATCTCCTCCCACCACGATGGGTTGGGTCTTGAGTTGGGCCGAGAACCACGGACGGGCGGCCCACGCATCGGTAGTAGCTCTGTACAACTAGTAGCTCTGTGTACACGTGGTAGCTCTGTACACCGGACAACATGACACGGGGCCGGCCTGGGAGGTCAACGAGTGAGCCACCACGTCCAGCGCGCGATCACATTGGGAGCGCGCCGGGGGGCACCTCGTCGAATCGCGACGCTGAGCGTTCACACCTCCCCGCTGCACCAACCCGGCACCGGCGACGCCGGTGGCATGAACGTCTACATCGTCGAACTCAGCAAGCGGCTGGCCGCGCTCGGCATCGAGGTGGAGATATTCACCCGTGCCACCGGCCGGGACCTGCCGCCGGTCGTCGAGATGGCCCCGGGGGTCCTGGTGCGGCACGTCACCGCCGGGCCGTACGAGGGCCTGTCCAAGGAGGACCTGCCGGCCCAGTTGTGCGCGTTCACCTCGGGGGTGCTGCGCACCGAGGCGATGCGCGAGCCGGGGCACTACGACCTCGTGCACTCGCACTACTGGCTCTCCGGCCAGGTCGGCTGGCTGGCCAAGGAGCGCTGGGGCGTGCCGCTGGTACACACCATGCACACGATGGCCAAGGTCAAGAACGCCTCCCTGGCGGGTGGCGACGCGCCCGAACCCCGGGCCCGGGTGATCGGCGAGTCCCAGGTGGTCGAGGCCGCCGATCGGCTGGTCGCCAACACGGTCGAGGAGGCGGACCAGTTGATCGACCTCTACGACGCGAACCCCGACCAGGTCGCGGTGGTCAACCCCGGCGTGGACCTGGAGACCTTCTGCCCGGGCGACATGGCCGACGCGCGCCGCCGGCTGGGCGTGCCGGCGGACGCCACGGTGATCCTGTTCGCCGGTCGGATCCAGCCGCTGAAGGCCCCCGACGTGTTGTTGTACGCGATCGCCCACCTGTTGCAGGCCGATCCGAGCCTGCGCGACTCGCTCGTGGTCGCGGTGGTCGGCGGGCCCAGCGGCAACGGCATGGCGGCGCCGGAGCACCTGCACAAGCTGGCCGCGACGCTGGGCATCCACGACGTGGTCCGGTTCCAGCGGCCGGTCCGCCAGGACGTGCTGGCCGACTGGTATCGCGCGGCCACCGTCGCGGTGGTGCCCTCCTACAACGAGTCCTTCGGCCTGGTGGCCATCGAGGCCCAGGCCTGCGGGACCCCGGTGGTCGCGGCGTCGGTCGGCGGCCTGCCCACCGCGGTGCGCGACGGCGTCTCGGGCACCCTGGTCCGGGGCCACAACCCGGTGGACTACGGCCTGGCCCTGCGCGACCTGATCCGCGCGCCCGGACTGCGCGAGGACTACTCCGAGGGCGCGGTGCGGCACGCGGCGGCGTTCGGCTGGTCCTCGGCGGCGGCGTCGATGGCCGAGGTCTACGCCGACACGCTGGCCCGCAGCGCGGCCCCGCGTGGCCGGGTCGTGGGCGGGCAGTAGCGTCGAGACGTTCGCACGCCGAAACGAATGGAGTGGCCCGTGGGAGCACAACAGGATCGGGCCGCGGAGACCGTCCGCGCGGCCCTGAAGGACGCCGGCGTCGAGTGGGAGCAGTCCGCGACGAACACGTTCGTCGCGGTCCTGCCGGGCACCCGCAAGCTCAAGACGGCGGTCGCGCTCACGGTCAACGCGCACACCCTGGCGGTGAGCGCGTTCGTGATCCGGCACGCGGACGAGAACCACGCGGCCTTCTACCGTTGGCTGCTCGAGCGCAACGTGCGGATGTACGGCGTGGCCTTCGCCGTGGACAAGCTGGGCGACGTCTATCTCAACGGCCGGCTGCCGATCGCGGCGGTCACCACCGACGAGGTGGATCGCATCCTGGGCGCCGTGCTGCAAGCCGCCGACGAGGGCTTCAACACGCTTTTGGAGATCGGCTTCGCCACCTCGATCCGCCGCGAATGGGACTGGCGCGTCGAACGCGGCGAATCCCTGAAGAACCTGGAGGCCTTCGCCCGCTTCGCGGCTCCGGAGAACCGCGGCTAGGCCGGCTAGGCCCTGTCCGGCGGATTCCGGTGGGTCCGCCGGACAGGACCCGCTGCCCCGGAAAAGCCCGTGCCCGGGCGCCCGATCGCCTCGATTAGGCTCCTGCCCATGGCTGATGCTCTCTACAAACTGATCCTTCTGCGACACGGCGAAAGCAAGTGGAACGAAGCCGGACTTTTCACCGGCTGGGTCGACGTCGACCTGACCGACAAGGGTGAGAAGGAGGCCGCGCGCGGCGGGCAACTGCTGCTCGACGCGGGTGTGCTGCCGGACGTCCTGCACACCTCGCTCCAGCGCCGCGCGATCCGCACCGCGCAGCTCGCGCTGGATGTGGCCGACCTGAACTGGCTGCCCGTCCGCCGCTCCTGGCGGCTGAACGAGCGGCACTACGGCGCGCTCCAGGGCAAGGACAAGAAGCAGACCCTGGAGGAGTTCGGCGAGGAGCAGTTCATGCTCTGGCGCCGTTCCTACGACACCCCGCCGCCGCCGCTCGCGGACGACGACGAGTACTCGCAGTTCGCCGACCGTCGGTACGCGTCGCTGCCGGTGGAGATCCGCCCGCGCACCGAGTGCCTCAAGGACGTCGTCGAGCGCATGCTCCCGTACTGGTACGACGCGATCGTGCCGGACCTGCTCGGCGGCGACACCGTGCTGGTCGCCGCGCACGGCAACTCGCTGCGCGCGCTGGTCAAGCATCTGGACGGCGTCTCGGACGCGGACATCGCGGGCCTGAACATCCCCACCGGCATCCCGCTGCTGTACGAGCTGGACGCGAACCTGCGCCCGATCACGCCGGGTGGGCGCTACCTCGACCCGGAGGCCGCCGCGGCCGCGATCGAGGCGGTCAAGAACCAGGGCCGCAAGTGATCACGAACATCGGGTGAACCATCGATCGGCTCCGCGCGGGGCGCCCACCTGTCACGGAAGGGGTGGGGCGCCCCGCACGGGCCGGGCTCGGCGGCCCGAGTGCCGGCTCAGCGGCCGCAGCCGCCCCCGCAATTGCACGCGGAACCGGACTTACAGCCACAGCCGCAACTCGACGGGCAGTTGCAGCCCGGCGTGGGGGCCTGAGGTTGGGGTGGGGTCTGTGGGTCGGGCATGACGACCTCCGAACGATCACCGGTGACAGGCGTGGCGCACGGATGAACGACACATGAAGATCTGCACGATGGACCCTCTGGACGGTTTCACCCGTTCGGAGCAGCTCTACCCTGGAACATGTGGACGTGAACGTTGCTGCTGCCGCTTTGGCCGCCGTATCCGGATTGGCCGTGGGTGTGGCCGGCACCCTGGCTTTCCGCTGGAGTGAGCGAGTCCAGGGCAGGGGCACGGCCGCGGCGCCCGCCGTGGCCCCGTCGCTGCCGCCCGGAGTGGCCACGGTGTTGTCCGTGCTGCGCTCCTCGGCGGTGGTCCTGGACGAGTTCGACACCGTCGTGAAGGCCAGCTCGGCGGCCTACAAGTTCGGCCTGGTCCGAGGCGACCAGTTGGTGCCCGAGGACCTGCTCGCGATGGCCAGGGAGACCAGACGCGACGGCGAGATAAGGCAGCGGGACCTGCTGCTGGCCCGCGCCGACGGTGAGGCGCACGAGTTCGAGGTGTCCGCCCGGGTCGCGCCGCTGGGCTCCCGGCTGGTGCTGCTGCTGGTCGAGGACCGTACCGAGGCCCGCCGGGTGGACGCGGTGCGCCGCGACTTCGTGGCCAACGTGAGCCACGAGCTCAAGACCCCGGTCGGCGCGCTGTCGCTGCTGGCCGAGGCGGTGATGGACGCCAGTGACGACCCCGAGGCGATCATCCGCTTCGCGGGTCGCATGCAGATCGAGTCGGCCCGGCTGACCAACCTGGTGCAGGAGCTGATCGACCTGTCCCGGGTGCAGAACGACCACCCGCTGCACCACGTCGGCCCGGTGCCGCTGGACGAACTGGTGGCCGAGGCCGCCGACCGTTGCCGGCAGGCCGCCGAGTCGAAGCAGATCACCCTGGAGATCGGCGGCGACCGTGACCTGATCGTGCCCGGGGACCACAATCAACTGGTGATGGCACTGGGCAACCTCGTCGAGAACGCGGTCAACTACTCTCCCGCGAGGACGAGGGTCGACATCGAGGTCAGAGCCGAGGCACGGATGGCCGTCATCACCGTTTCCGACCAGGGGTTGGGCATCCCCCAGCGCGACCTGGATCGAATTTTCGAGCGGTTCTACCGCGTCGATCCGGCCCGTTCGCGGGCCACCGGCGGTACCGGCTTGGGCCTGTCCATCGTCAAGCACATCGCGGCGGGCCACGGGGGAGAGGTAACCGTGCGCAGCCTGGAGGGTGTGGGATCCACCTTCACCCTGGTGCTGCCCTTCAAGTCCAGTACCTCTCAATCGATGTCGATGACATCGTCGACCCCATCCATGGAGGCTTCACGATGACCCGTGTGCTCGTCGTCGAAGATGAAGAGTCCTTCAGCGACGCGCTGTCGTACATGCTTCGCAAGGAAGGCTTCGAGGTGGCCGTCGCCGCCACCGGACCCGAGGCCCTGGAGCTGTTCGACCAGGGCGGCGCCGACCTGGTGCTGCTCGACCTGATGCTGCCCGGGCTGCCCGGCACGGAGGTGTTCCGCGGGCTCAGGGCCAAGTCCAACGTGCCGGTCATCATGGTGACGGCCAAGGACAGCGAGGTGGACAAGGTCGTCGGGCTGGAGATCGGCGCCGACGACTACGTCACGAAGCCGTACTCCACGCGCGAGCTGATCGCCCGGATCCGCGCCGTGCTGCGGCGCCAGGGCGGTGAACCCACGGACGAGCCCCGGGCGATCGAGGCCGGGCCGGTACGGCTCGACGTCGAGGCGCACCGGGTCACCGTGGAGGGTCGGCGGATCGACCTCCCGCTCAAGGAGTTCGACCTGCTCGAGGTGCTGCTGCGCAACGCGGGCCGGGTGCTGACCCGGATGCAGCTGATCGACCGGGTGTGGGGCGTCGGCTATGTCGGCGACACCAAGACGCTCGACGTGCACGTGAAGCGGCTGCGCGCCAAGATCGAGCCGGACCCGGGCGCCCCGCGCTACCTGGTCACCGTGCGCGGTCTCGGTTACAAGTTCGAGCCCTGATCGGCCCGGGGCGCCGGCAACCGCCCCCATGCGCGACGACGGCGCCCGCGTCGCCCACCGGAACTCCGGGGGCGGCGCGGGCGCCGTCGTGGGTACGTGCGAGCGTCGTCAGCCGCCGGCCGGGGCCGACGAGCTGTTGCGCGGAGTCGAGTTCGCCGCGTTGGTGGTGGTCGCCGCACCGGTCGCGCCCGTCGCGGGCGGCGAGGTCGCGCCTGCGGAGTTGGTGGGTGCCGCGGTGGTGGGCGGCGCGGCCGGCGGGGCCGGCGGCGGGGTGAACGCCGGGGTCGGCTTGAGCTGTGCGAAGTAGCCGGACGGCCCGTGCACCGAGACGTTCAGCGAGGTCTCGCCGTTGGTGCCGAACGCGAAGGTCACCTTGCGCCACGACCCGGCCTCCACCTTCGCCGCGTCCGGGAAGACCAGCGGGCCGAGGTAGGCCTTGCCCTGCGGACTCTCCGCGGCCATTCCCTGCGGCCGGTCGACCAGGTACAGGGAGCCGCCCGCCGGGATGGTCAGCGGGCCGCCCAGGGCCTGGCCGGCGCCGTCGACCGTCACCTTGGTGATGGTCTCGGGCGTGGTGCCCTCGTTGAACAACGCGCCACCGAGCGCGACCAGGTTCTTGCCCGGGTCGCTCGTCACCAACTGCACGTTCTGGATCTTGAGCGCGCCGAACGCCGTGTTGGCCGTGTCGGGCTGGATCTTGCTGGTCTCGGCATCGTTGCCACTGGCGCAGCCCGCGGCCAGAGGAAGGACGACGGCGACGGTGGCGGCGAGGGCGCCGCGTCGAAGGCTGCGGCTCACGGCGGCGGCATCTCCTTGAAGATCTTGGATCGAGGACCGGTCAGGACGACCGGGGACAGCGTACTCAGCCCCGGCGGACGACTTGTACGCGGCTCACCGCGCCGACGGCCGGCTTCGGCCCGGTCGGGGCGGCGGAATGATCTCGAACACGGGACCGACATGGGTGGGGCCCGTGTGACATATGGGTCGCGCGAGAGCGCGCGGCTCGCCACCTGGAGGAGCTGTTTGCCCTATTTGTTCGAGTCCTACGGGTGTGGGGTTCCCTGTCCCAGCACGGCCGGAGGTCGGTTGTCAAGCCCCGACTAAGGCCCTGACCTGCGGAAACGTCATTCAGTAGGGGCGTGTCCCGTGTTACCCTAGAAAGCCACGGAAGGGGTACCTGTCACATGACGTTCAAGGTTGGCGACACCGTGGTCTACCCCCATCACGGGGCCGCGCTGATCGAGGCGATCGAGCAGCGCACGATCAAGGGTGTGGACAAGACCTATCTGGTGTTGAAGGTCGCCCAGGGTGATTTGACCGTCCGCGTGCCTGCGGACAACGCGGAATTCGTCGGTGTTCGGGACGTGGTGGGCCAGGAAGGGCTCGACCGCGTCTTCGAGGTACTGCGCGCTCCGCACACCGAAGAACCGACGAACTGGTCACGACGTTACAAGGCGAACCTGGAAAAGCTCGCCTCCGGTGACGTTATCAAGGTCGCGGAGGTCGTGCGCGATCTATGGCGCCGCGAGCGTGACCGCGGCCTGTCGGCAGGCGAGAAGCGCATGCTGGCAAAGGCTCGGCAGATCTTGGTGAGCGAGTTGGCGCTCGCCGAGAACACGAACGAGGACAAGGCCGAGGCCATCCTCGACGAGGTTCTGGCTTCCTGAGCCGTAGGATCCGCCCGTCGATGACGGACGGATCCGCCGGTGCGGTGTCGGCGCGATTCCGCGTCGGCGCCCGGGTGGTTTGAGGGGACTTCGTTGAACGCTGCGGTCCTTGTGCCCGCTGCAGGGCGTGGTGAACGGCTCGGTCCCGGTGCGCCCAAGGCGTTGCGTGAGCTTGGGGACATCCCGATGCTGGTGCACGCCGTCCGGTCGCTGTTGGCCGCCCGCGGGGTAACCGCGGTCGTGGTCGCCGCACCGCCGGACGGTGTCGCCGGTGTCCGGGAGCTTTTGCGTGCGCATTTGCCGGCGGAATCACCCCTACGGGTGGTCGCGGGCGGTGCGACACGCCAGGAATCGGTGCGGCTCGCGCTCGACGCGGTCCCCGCCGATCACGACGTCGTGCTCGTGCACGACGCCGCGCGTCCGTTCGTGCCGGCCGAGGTGGTGGAGGCGGTGATCGCCGCCGTCGCCGCCGGGGCCGACGCCGTGGTGCCCGTGCTGCCCGTGGTGGACACGGTCAAGGAGGTCGCCTCGATCGACGGCGCCGAGACCGTGGTTCGCACGGTCGACCGGTCGTCGTTGCGCGCCGTACAGACCCCCCAGGGCTTTCGGCGGGCCGTTCTGGCGCGCGCGCACGCCGAGGCCGGCGGCTTCGGCGGGGAGGGCGCGACCGACGACGCGGGCATGGTCGAACGCCTCGGTGGAGCGGTCGTGGTGGTGCCCGGTTCCGAAGAGGCGTTCAAGGTGACCCGACCGTTCGACCTGCTGCTCGCCGGCGCGCTGTTGGCGCGGCGCGCGGAACAGGCGGCCGACGGGGCGGCGATCGGCGCGGAGAGTACGGAGATCGACGTTGTCCGGTGAGCACGCCTCTCGTGTCGTTTTGCCCCGCACCGGGATCGGGGTGGACGTACACGCCTTCGAGGAGGGCCGCGAGTTGTGGGTGGCCGGCCTGCACTGGCCCGGGGAGACCGGGCTGGCCGGGCACTCGGACGCCGATGTGGCCGCGCACGCCGCGTGCGACGCGTTGTTCTCGGCGGCCGGGATCGGCGATCTGGGCGCGCACTTCGGCACCTCCCGGCCGCAGTGGTCGGGGGCGTCGGGGGTGACGCTGTTGGCCGAGGCGGCGCGATTGGTGCGCGCGGCGGGCTTCGAGATCGGCAATGTCGCGGTGCAGGTGATCGGGATCCGGCCGAAGGTGGGCCGGCGCCGGGCCGAGGCCGAGGCGGCGCTGTCGGCCGCGGTCGGCGCGCCGGTGTCGGTGTCCGGGACCACCACCGACGGACTCGGGCTGACCGGGCGGGCCGAGGGGGTGGCCGCGATCGCCACCGCGCTCGTGGTCGCGGCGTCGAGCTGATCCTCGGCACGGCCGGGTGATCGTCGCGAACAGGCAAATAACAGGGGAACGCCGGGCCGTTCCGACGCTCTAAGCTTGCGCGTGTGAGCATGCGCCTGTACGACACCAGCACCCGCACGGTCCGGGACTTCGTGCCGCTTGTCGAGGGACAGGTCTCGATCTACTTGTGTGGTGCCACCGTGCAGGCGCCGCCGCACATCGGGCACATCCGATCGGGGCTGAACTTCGACGTGCTGCGCCGGTGGTTCGCCCACCGCGGCAACGACGTCGTGTTCTGCCGCAACGTCACCGACATCGACGACAAGATCATCGCGAAGTCCTGCACGGAGGAGATTCCGTACTGGCAGGTGGCGCAGACCAACGAGCGCGCCTTCGCGGACGCGTACACCGCGCTCGGCTGCCTGCCCTCGACGGTGGAGCCCCGGGCGACCGGGCACATCCCCGAGATGGTCGCGATGATGGACCGGCTGATCGCGACCGGGCACGCCTATCCGTCCGGCGGCGACGTCTACTTCGACGTGTCCTCGTTCCCCGCGTACGGCGCGCTGTCCGGTCAGAAGCCGGACGCGATGCGCGAGGCGGAGGACGCGGGCGCGGGTGCGGCGGGCAAGCGGGATCGGCGCGACTTCGCGCTGTGGAAGTCGGCCAAGCCCGGCGAGCCCTCGTGGGAGACTCCGTGGGGCAACGGCCGTCCGGGCTGGCACCTGGAGTGCTCCGCGATGGCGCACAAGTACCTGGGGCCGGCGTTCGACATCCACGGCGGCGGGCTCGACCTGGTCTTCCCGCACCACGAGAACGAGATCGCCCAGTCCAAGGCGGCGGGCGACGCGTTCGCCAACTACTGGATGCACAACGCCTGGGTCACCCTCAGCGGTGAGAAGATGAGCAAGTCGCTCGGCAACTCCGTGCTCGTAGCGGAGATGCTCAAGCGCTGGTCGCCGCTCGTCCTGCGGTACTACCTGGCCACCCCGCACTACCGGTCGATGATCGAGTACAGCGAGGAGGCCCTGCGCGAGGCCGAGGTCTCGTTCGGGCGGATAGAGGGATTCCTCGAGCGCGCGGGCGAGCAGACCGGGGCGATCGAACCGGCGGCGGACGTGCCGGCGGTGTTCGCCGCGGCGATGGACGACGACCTGGGTGTGCCGCAGGCGATGGCGGTCGTGCACAACACCGTGCGCGACGGCAACACCGCGCTGGCGGCGGGCGACAAGGACGCCGTCGTGCGGCACGCGGCGGACATCCGGGCGATGCTGGGCGTGCTCGGCATGGACCCGCTGTCGGAGCAGTGGACGGCGGGCACCTCCGCCGGTCGCTCCGACGAACTGCGCGGGGTGGTCGACCACCTGGTCAAACTCGCGCTCCAGCAGCGCGAGGCGGCGCGGGCCCGCAAGGACTACGCCGCGGCGGACGCGGTCCGGGACAGCCTCACGGCGGCCGGGATCGTGGTGGAGGACACGCCCAACGGGCCCCGGTGGACGCTGCACCGGGACTGACGGGAATCGGGCCCACCCGGGCCCGACGAAGACGTGCCGTACGGCCGGATCGCCACGAGGTGGCGGGCCGGCCGTACGGTTGTACAAGCATGTGAGCTGTTTTCGCAGCTGATGATGAAGCAATCGAAGGGATGTACCCGTCATGGCCGGCAACACGGAGCGCCGTAACAAGCGCAACGAGGGAAGCAAGAAGGGGCCCTCGGTCGGTACTGGTGGGCACAGCCGCCGGGCGCTCAAGGGCAAGGGGCCGACGCCGCCCGCGGAGATGCGCAAGGGGCACGCCAAGCAGCGCGCCGCGAACGCCGCCGCCAAGCGCAAGGCCGCGGCGCCGGCCGCTCGACGCGCCGCCGGCGGTCGTCCCGGACGCGGCGGCAAGAGCTCGAACGAGCTGGTCGCGGGCCGCAACTCGGTGCTCGAGGTGCTGCGCGCCGACGCGCCGGCCACGTCGTTGTTCATCGCGCAGTACATCGACAGCGACGACCGGGTGCGCGAGGCGATGAAGATCGCGAACGTGCGCGGCATCCCGCTGATGGAGATCCCGCGTCCCGAACTGGACCGGATGACCGACGGCGCGATCCACCAGGGTCTGGTGCTCCAGATGCCGCCGTACGAGTACGCGCACCCGGACGACCTCGTGGTCGAGGCGCACGACCGCGGCGAGACGCCGATCATCGTCGCGCTCGACAGCGTCACCGACCCGCGCAACCTCGGTGCGGTGATCCGTTCCGCGGCGGCGTTCGGCGGCCACGGCGTGGTCGTGCCGGAGCGGCGCGCGGCCGGGATGACCGCGGGCGCCTGGAAGTCCTCGGCGGGCGCGGCCACGCGGGTCCCGGTGGCCCGGGCGGCCAACCTCACCCGTGCGCTGGAGGCGTACAAGAAGGCGGGCCTGACCGTGGTCGGCCTCGCCGCCGACGGCGACATCTCGCTGGAGGAACTGGCCGCGGCGACCGACCCGATCGTGGTGGTCGTGGGTTCCGAGGGCAAGGGTTTGGGCCGACTGGTCCAGGAGACCTGCGACATCACCGTGCGGATCCCGATGGCGGGCGGCAACGAGTCGCTGAACGCCGGCGTCGCGGCGAGCATCGTGCTCTACGAGGTGGCCAGGCGTCGCGCAGTGTAACGCCGCGCGGGGGGCCGTGGGGCCCGCATCGGGTAATACGCGAAGGGCCGCATCCTCCGGTGCCCTCGCGCGGTTATTGATGCGTGGACACCAGATCTGAAGGCAGCTTCGGCGGTGCTGTCGGGCTGTTGCCCTCGCCCTCGGCAGTGCGCGATCCCGGCGATCCGGCGACGGTCGCCACCCCCACCAAGACCCTGCGGGTGGTGATCGGCGGCCCCGGGGTCGGCGGCAGACCCGTGCCCGGAGCACGTGGCCCGGCGGACGACGCCACCACGCGGCTGCCGGTGATCCGGGACGAGGCACCGCGGCGGCGGGTGCCGCCCGCGCGTCGCGATCTCGCGGCCGGGCGCGGGCGGGACGGCACCTCGGCCCCGGCGCCCACGCACGCGCGCCGGGCCACGCTCCAGGGCGGCACGGTGTTGTTGCCGCTGCGGCTGTTCCTGGGCGGGGCGTTCCTGGTCGAGGGGCTGCGCAAGCTCTACGCGCCGGGCTTCCTGGATCCGAGCTCGACCGATTCCTTCGGGCACCGGATCGGGGTGCTGCGCGAGGGCAGTCTGTCGCCGTCGGTGATGGACCTGGCCGCCGATCACGCGATCGGGGCGGGCCTGCTGTTCGCGTTCGGGCAGGTGGTGGTCGGCTTCGCGGTCATGCTGGGGTTGTGGACCCGGCTCGCGGGCCTGCTCGGGATGTTGCTCTCGCTGGGCGTACTGATCGCGGTGGGCACCGGCTCCTCGCCCTACCACGCGCCCTACGTGGTCTTCCTGGCCGCGTTCAGCCCGCTGGCCCTGGCGGGCGCGCCGATGTACTCGGCGGACGCGTGGTTGTCGCTGCGCACCTGGCGCGGCCCGATCATCACTCCCGTGCGGGCCCGGCGGCGCAAGCTCGGCTACGGCTCGATGCTCGCGTTCGCGGGAGTCGGCGCGACGCTGCTCGCGGGCTCGTTGCTGGGCGGCGGCCACCGGCACCTCGACGAGTCGGACACCGGCCGGGTCGGCGACCCGGGGCCCGCCGCGACCGTTGCCGTCGTCCCGGCGGCCGGGCAGCAGGGCGGCGCGGTGGCCACCCAGCCGCGCCCGCCGGTGGCCGAACCCTCGGTGGCGACCGGACCGGGCCGCCCGAGCGCCCAGCCGCAGGCCACGCCGCGCGCGGCGAACACCCCGACGCCGAGCGCCGTCCCCAGGACCGGCACGGGCGCGGCCAAGTCGTCCCCGGCCGACCCCGCCGAGAAGAAGTCGACGCCGCCCTCCGCGCCGGCCGCGGGCTCGACCACCGGTTCCTCCGGCAGCGCACCCAAGACCGGTGCCACCGCGAGCAAGCCGCTGGGCGGCCTGCTCGGCTGACCGGCCGGACCCACGACGTGCCGCGGGGCCCGCACATACCGTGTGCGGGCCCCGCGGCACGTCGTGCGCGCGTCCTCAGCCGGCGATGTTCCGATCGGCCACCACGTGGTGGATGTGCACGTGGACCACCTGTTCGCCCTCGACCGGCTCGCGCTCCACCACCTTGTCCGCGCCCATGTACCGCGCGGCGATCCGACTCGGCCAGACCCGCAGATCGGCCGGATCGGCCGAGATCCGCGCCTCGCCCTCGACCACGACATACGCGTACGGCGGCCGATCGTCGTCCACACACAGGCTCACCCGCGGATCGTTGGCAAGGTTGCGCCCCTTGACCGAGGACCCGAACGTGGTGAAGACAAGCTCGACCGTGTCCCCACGATCATCGAGATCGAACCAGATCGGGGCCACATGCGGCCGACCATCGGGGCGTACGGTGGCGAGCTTCCCGGTACGCGGTCCTGCCAACAGAAAGGCCCGCCACTGAGTCTCGGTCATGCGTTCCATGCCCCGAGTCTCGCCGCTCAACGCCCCAAATCCCGGTAGCCCCGCCAACGCTCCCCAGCGACCCCCACACAACCCCCGAAGCCCACCACCGACGCCCACCCCCGGCGCGTCAGCGCCCCCGACACAGGTGAGCCCAAGTGATCGACGCGCGAAGCGCGGAGAGCGGCGGAGCCGCAAGCTCTGACTTCGTGCCCCGGAGCGAAGCGCAGGGACACGAAGTCACGAGCGAGGCGCCGCTTTTTCGCGGAGGAGCGTAGCGGGGGAGCGAAAAAGCGGTGCCTCGCGAGCCGGCGACAAAGTCGCCCAAAAATCAGTCGTGCAGTCGCTCGCCGCTCTTGGTCGAGAACAGGTGGGTCTCGCCGACGGTCGGGACCACGTGCAGTACCCCGCCCTTCTCCGGCACCTCACGCCCGGGCACCCGCACGACCAGCGGCTTGGTCTCGCCGTCGATGGTGACCGAGCCGTAGACGAAGGCGTCCGAGCCGAGTTCCTCGACCACGTCCACCGACACCGTGAGGCCCTTGCTGTCCTTGGACAGTCCCTCGGCCGAATTGATCTTCAGGTGCTCCGGGCGCACGCCCAGGGTCACCTTCTTCGCGCCTTCGGCGACGGCCGCCTCGCGCGCCTCGCGGGAGACCGGGACGACCGCGTCGCCGAAGCGGATGCCGTCCTCGGCGAGGTCGACCTCGATCAGGTTCATCGCGGGCGAGCCGATGAAGCCGGCCACGAACACGTTGGCCGGGCGGTCGTACATGTTGCGCGGGGTGTCGACCTGCTGGAGCAGACCGTCCTTGAGCACCGCGACCCGGTCGCCCATGGTCATCGCCTCGACCTGGTCGTGCGTGACGTACACGGTGGTGATGCCCAGGCGGCGCTGGAGGCCGGCGATCTGGGTACGGGTCTGCACGCGCAGCTTGGCGTCCAGGTTGGACAGCGGCTCGTCCATCAGGAAGACCTGCGGCTCGCGGACGATCGCGCGGCCCATCGCGACGCGCTGGCGCTGACCGCCGGAGAGCGCCTTGGGCTTGCGGTCGAGGTACTCGGTGAGGTCGAGGATCTTCGCGGCCTCTTCGACCTTCGCGCGGATCTGCTTCTTGTCGACGCCGGCGATCTTGAGCGCGAAGCCCATGTTCTCGGCGACCGTCATGTGCGGGTACAGCGCGTAGTTCTGGAACACCATCGCGATGTCGCGGTCCTTGGGCTCCAGGTTGGTGACCTCGCGGTCGCCGATGTGGATCGAGCCGCCGGTGACCTCCTCGAGACCCGCGAGCATGCGCAGGGAGGTGGACTTGCCACAACCGGAGGGGCCGACCAGGACCAGGAACTCGCCGTCGGCGATCTCCAGGTCCAGCGCGTTCACGGACGGGCGCTCGGCGCCCTTGTAGGTACAGGTCGCCTGCTTGTAGCTGACCGTGGCCATGGTGATGTGTCCTTCCACCGGCAGGAACGTGCCGGACGATCCGAGTGGAGGGTGAGGTACCCGGTGCTGGGCTGCCCGGGCTGCCCCGGGCAAGTGGTCTAGTCCATTCACAATGGACTAGCGATCACCGTACCCGGGCGCACGGCATCTGTCAGCAGTCCCGAACGCCCGAAATGTTTTGCGTAGGCCGCAAGGCCCTGCGAAATCCTGCTGAAACTGTCACTAGGCTGCGGGCATGAAGGCTCGACTGGCGGACATCGCAACGCAGGCAGGGGTCAGCGAGGCGACCGTGAGTCGGGTCCTGAACAGCAAACCCGGGGTCGCGGACGACACTCGGCGGGCCGTCCTGACCGCTCTCGACGTGCTCGGCTACGAACGTCCCGCCCGCCTCCGGCGGCGCAGCGCGGGCCTGGTGGGGCTGCTGCTCCCGGAGTTGGACAACCCGATCTTCCCGGCGTTCGCGCAGGTCATCGAGCGGGCGCTGGCGCACCACGGCTACACGCCGGTGCTGTGTACCCAGACCCCGGGCGGGGTCACCGAGGACGACTACACCGAACTGCTCCTGGAACGCGGGGTGTCCGGGATCGTGTTCGTCTCCAGCCTGCACTCGGACTCGGGCGCGGACCTGTCCCGCTACCTGCGCCTGGTCGAGCGCGGTCTGCCGATGGTCTTCGTGAACGGCTTCGCACCGGGGGTGGACGCGCCGTTCATCTCCAGCGACGAGGCGGTCGCGGTGGAACTGGCGATAGGGCACCTCGCCTCGCTGCGGCACACCGCGATCGGGCTCGCGGTCGGGCCGGAGCGGTACGTGCCGACCGCGCGCAAGATCGCCGGCTTCCGGCGCGGGCTCGCCGAGCGGTTCGGCGTCGAGGACGCGGACGCGGACGGCTGGATCGAACGTTCGCTGTTCTCGGTCGAGGGCGGTCAGGCGGCGGCGGGCGCGCTGTTCGACCGGGGCGCGACGGCGATCGTGTGCGGCAGCGACCTGATGGCGCTCGGCGCGGTACGCGCGGCGCGCGAGCGCGGGTTGCGGGTCCCGCAGGACGTCTCGGTGGTGGGCTACGACGACTCGCCGCTGGTGGCGTTCACCGATCCGCCGCTGACCACGGTGCGCCAGGCGGTGCAGGCGATGGGCGCCGCGGCGGTGCGCGCGCTGCTGGACGAGATCGGTGGGGGTCGGGCGCCGCGCACCGAGTTGATCTACCGGCCGGAACTGGTGGTCCGCGGCTCGACCGGACCGGCTCCGGACCGCCGCCGCCGGCCGGGCGGATAGGGGCGCGAAAAAGGGCCGCCTGCCGCGTCTCCGCAGCCTGCGGCCCCATCGAGCCCCGAGTCGGGTTCGAACCGACGACCCCGCGCTTACAAGGCGCGTGCTCTGGCCAACTGAGCTATCGGGGCGTGTACCGGACCATTTTGCACCGTGGCCACCCGGCGGGCGCAACCACCTTAGGGCTTTGTGGCACGGGAGTGTTCGCGTTAACGCGCGGTGATCGTGGGGAACAGGAGACACCTGCCCGGAAACATCCGGGTCGGCGGTACTTTGTACGGCTGTCGGATGGTCCGCTGGAGGAACCATGACGATCGTTTCCCTGATCATCGCGGGCATCATCATCGGCGCGTTGGGGCGACTCTTCCTTCCCGGCGACCAGAAGATCGGCTTCCTGGCCACGATGGGGGTCGGCATCGTGGGCACGTTGATCGGCTACGGCATCGCCGCGGGCCTGGGGGTCGAGGACACCAGGGGGATCGACTGGATCCGCTGGATCATCAGCGTCGCGGTCGCCGTGTTCCTGGTCTCGCTGGTGGTGAAGTTCACCGGAAAGGGTGCCAGGCGCTGATTCCCTCGCGCGGCCGATTCCCTCGCGCAGCCGATTCCGGCGCACGGGCGACGACGGGAGAGACCCATCGCGGGGGCGGAGCCGATCGGCTCCGCCCCCGCGTCGTGCGTGTTCGGTGGGCTGCGATCATGCGCGCATGGCTGGTGGAGTGTCGATGTGGCCGAGTATCGCGACGGCCGACCTGGTGGACGCGCTGGAACTGACGCCGGTGGACCCCGCGGACTCGGACGGGCCCGGCGCGGTGGTCGGCTTTCGTGCGCGCAACATCGTGACCCGGATACCGCGCACGCTCGGCGCGCAGGTGTTGGCGCAGACCGTGGTGGCGGCCGAGCGGGTGGTTCCGCACATGGCGGTGCAGACGCTCCAGGGAGTGTTCCCGCGTGCGGGGGATCCGGTCGAACCGGTGGAGGTGCGGGTCGAGCGGCTGCATCAGGGCCGGTCGGCGGCGATGCTCCAGGTGGGCTTTCGGCAGGGCGGGCACGAGCACTACCGGGCGTTCGTGACGCTCGGTGTGGTCGGGCCCGAACTGGTGCGGCACGCGGACCCGTTGCCGGCCGAGGTGGTCGGGCCCGAGGACTGCTCCGAACTGCCGGTGTCGATGTTGCCGTGGGAGGTGCGCACGGTGGGCGGGCCGGCCGCGTTGGACCCGGACCTGGCCGGGCCGCCGTGTCTGGACCTGTGGACGCGGTGTACCGGGGTCGCGGACACCGCGACGATGGCCCGGGCGATCGTGGCCTGGTCGACCGAGGGCTTTTTGGGCCCGGTGGCGTTGCGGCCGTACCCGCGCGCCGAGATCGAGCGGCGGGGCGGGCGGGCGATGTCGGTCGCGCTGGCCCAGAACATCACCTTCCACGAGGGCTTCTCCGCGCACGAGTGGCTGCTGCTGCGGTGCGCGAGCGAGTACGCGGGCGACGGGCGCATGCACGGGCGGATCCGGGTGTTCACCCGGGCGGGACGCCTGGTGGCCTCGGTGACGGCGGACGGGCTGATGCGGCCGGGGCCGCGCCCGTAACCACGCGGGTCGACCCGGGGCTCAGCCCAGGCTCCGGTACCCGCCGCGGAAGTGCAGCAGCGGCGGGCCCTCCGGGTCGGGCAGTCCCGTGGTCAGCACCTCGCCGACGTACAGGATGTGGTCGCCCGCCTCGACCACCTGGTGGGTGCGGCATTCCAGGGTGGCCAGCGCACCGCCGACCAGCGCGGCGCCGGAGGCCGGGCCGCGGCCGTGCGGGAGGTCGGCGAAGATCAGCCGGTCGCTGATCCGGCCCGGGATCGCGAAGCGGGCGGCGATCCGGCTTTGGCTTCGGGACAGCAGCGACACCGCCCACAACGGTTGTTCGTCCAACACGTCGCGCATGCGCGCCTCGCGGCGCAGGCTGATCAGTACCAGTGGCGGGTCCAGGGACACCGACATGAACGCGGTCGCGGTCATCCCCACGTCGTCCACGGGACCCCCGTCGTCGGGGTCGCCCTCGACGGCGGAGATCAGCACCACGCCGGAGGCGAAACGGGACATCGCGGTCTTGAAGGCGGCTTCGTCGACGGGCTGCGGGGGTGGCACGGACACGGCTCCAGGGTATGCGGGCCGAGCGCCCGGTCCGGGATCGGCCTCGCCGGGCGGTCGGGTCGGCGGAATCGTTCGGTCCCGTCGGCCGGACGGGACGCGCACCGGTCGCCGGGGTGGACCCCCGGCCGGCCCCACCCGGATCGCCCGGTCGGGTCGGCGTCGTCGGCCCCGCGCGGCTCGGTCCGGTCCGGTCCGGCTCGACCCGACGGCCCGCCCCGGTCACCGGTTGGCGGTGATCTCCCGGGCCAGGTCCTCGCGCCGGGTGGGTCCGGACGGGAGTTCGTCGGCGTGGAAGAACCGGACGGGATGTTTGTGCGCCGCCAGGCCGGCCTTGGCGCAGGCGTCACGCAGCGTGGCGGGCCCCGGCACCCGGGCGGGATCCTCGGCGACCACGACGGCGCCCAGCAGCCGGCCGTCGGTGGGGTGCGGCAGGCCGATGACCGCGATGTCGCGGACGTCCGGATGGTCCTTCAGGACCCGTTCCACCTCGCCCGGACCCACCGCCTTGCCGTCGATCCGGATCAGCTCGGCGGCGCGGCCGGTCACCGTCAGCACGCCGTCGGCCTCGTCGAGCACGGCCAGGTCGCCGGTGCGGTACCAGCCGTCGGCGAGCACCTCGGCCGTGGCCGCCGGGTCGTCGGCGTACCCGTCGAACAGCAGCGGGCCGCGTACGCACATCTCGCCGTCCGGGTCGAGCGCGACGTACTGCAGCGGGCCGGGGATCCCGCAGGCGCCCGGGTGGGCGAACAGGTCCGGGCCGGACAGCGCGGTGAGCGGACCGGTCTCCGGCGTGTCGAGCACCACCCGTACGGTCGCGTTCGGCGCGATCCGGGCGATCTCCGCGAGCACGGCGGTCTCGGTGGGTTCGGTGTCGGCGAACCGCAGCGTGGCCAGGGCCTCGTCGGCGGCGGGCCGCTCGGGCGCGGTCTCGGCCAGCGCGCGCCACACGGCGGGTGCGGCGGTGAGCCGGGTCGCGGCGTGTTCACGCACCGCGGCGCGCAGCGCGCTCGGATCGCCGCCGGGCACCAGGACCAGGGTGTCCCGGGCGTGCCACTGGGCGAGGGCGAGGGTCCAGGTCCGGGCGTCGTCGAGGTCGGCCGCGAGCACGTGCGCCCCACGCGACTCGGCGAGCGCGCCCGGGTGCGAGCGCAGCACCAGGACGCGGTGCGACAGCAGCGCGCCGCGGCGTCCGGCCGGCGCGATCAGGCACGGGTCGGTCTCGGCGGGCTCGATGTCCGACGGCTCCGGGAGGTCCTCGGGGTCCTCGTCGTCGAGGTCGGCGATCAGCGCGTCGGCCGGCGCGGCCGAGTCCAGGACCAGGGCGGGCGCGTACGCGTCCGGGTGGGCGGGGTCGGCGGGTACGAGCACCGCGCCCAGCCGGGCGAGCGCCGCGAACAGCGGTACGGCCGCGATGCCCGGACCGGTCGAGACCGGCCCGCAGCCGACCCGGTCGCCGGCCCCGACGCCGAGCGCGAGCAGTCGGCGCAGTCCGAGTTCCGCCGCCGCGTCGACTTCGGCGAAGCTCAGCGAGCGCTCGCCGAGCACGATCGCGACCCGGTCCGCGGCGGCGCGGGCCGCGTTGGCGAAGACCTCCCCGACGACCAGACCGGTCATGGGCCCAACCCCTGTCGCTCGACGCGCGATGTGTTCGCCGTATCGGCCTCCGCGACGCGCGCAAGATCGTACGGAAACCTGACGGACGTACGGTAGGGATTCCGCCGTCCGCCGGGAAGGGAGGTTCACGATCATGCTCCGGATCGACTGTGCCTCAGCTCGCTGACGCATAGCGAACGGCCCGTACGGAATCTGATTGGTCGTCAGGTCAGCGTGGCGAACCCTGGGTTAGTTCCCGAAAATGGGCTCCCGCCTCGTACGATGCGCGGTGGATGCCGGCGGAGGACGCGATTCCGGGGCGGCTCGACGGTCCGACTCGATACGGTATGAAGCGTGAGGTGGCTCACAGTGACAGTCGGATCGATGACGGAACGTCGCCAATGCGAAGCCCGCTGTGATTCAGTTTCTCTGGTAAACGGACGATATCTGTTCAGAAGACACCGGCGTCGACCCCTGGGGGAGACCCATGACAGCCGAGACGGAGACCCACGTCCGGTTGGCGACTTTGCGCCTTTTGAACCGCGTCGTCGCCGACCTGAACGCCACGCGCGACCTCAAGGACACCCTCCAAGCCGTCGTCGACGGAGTGGTTTCGGGCCTCGGGTTCGGGGTCGCGGCGGTCAATCTCGTCCGCGCCGACGGCGACCTGGAGGTCGCGGCGGTGGCCGGCAACGACGAATTGCGCAAGGCGATGGCCGGCCAGATCGGCTCGCGCGAGGGCTGGGATCGCATTCTGGCCGCCGCCGAGCCGTGGGGTCCGCTGCGCTTCCTCGGGCACCGCTCGGGGCTGGCCGACGTGGGGGACGTCCCGAGTTGGATACCCGACCTGCCGATCGGCGATCACCCCGAGGCCTGGCATCCGCGCGACGCGTTGCTCGCGCCGCTGCACACGCCCGAGGGCGACCTGGTCGGCGTGTTGTCGGTGGACCTGCCGGTGGACGGCCTGCGGCCCGCGCCGTGGCGGCGCGAGGTGCTCGGGATGTTCGCCGCGCAGGCGGCGATCGCGGTGGACAACGCGCGGCTGCGCAGCGACATGCAGCGCGCGGTGGCCCGACTGGAGCGCGAGCAGTTGGCGCTGCGGGCCAGTGAGGAGAGCTTTCGGCAGGCCTTCGAGTACGCGCCCAGCGGCATGGTGATGACCGGGGTGCGTGGGCACGAGCAGGGCCAACTGCTGCGCGCCAACGACGCGTTGTGTCGGATGCTGGGCTACCCGGCGCCGGTGCTCAAGCGGCTCGGGCTCGGCGCGCTGGCGCATCCGGAGGACCGCCCGCTGCTCGGCGGACACCTGGGGGGCACGGTTCCGGTGGCGGGTTGTACCGAGCTGCGTCTGGCACGCAGCGACGGTACGTACCGCTGGGTCTCGTTGCGGACCTCGCAGGTCGCGGACGGGCTCGGCGACCTGCGGTTCGGGTTGACCCACGTGGAGGACATCGAGGACCGCAAGCAGCGCGAACAGGCTCTCGTGCACGAGGCCAGCCACGACCCGCTGACCGGGCTGCCGAACGGGCGCGAGCTGCGCGCCAGGCTGGCCGCGCGGTTCGGCCTCGACCCCGGGATGCCCGCCGCCGCCGACCCGGACGGGGCGGTCGGCTCGGTCGGCGAGGTGCGCGAGCCGTACGCGGACGAGTGGGCGGTGCCCGCAGGCGCGATCCTGAGCATTCCCGAGGGCGCGGTGGTGGTCGTGGACGAACCGCCGGCCGCCGAGCGCCGGGGCGTCGCGCTGCTGTTCTGCGACCTGGACGGGTTCAAGCACATCAACGACAACTTCGGCCACCACATCGGCGACGTGGTGCTCAAGGCGGTCGCCGAGCGGCTCACCGCCGCCGTGCGCGAGGGCGACACGGTGGCCCGGCTCGGCGGCGACGAGTTCGTGGTGCTCGCCGACGGGATCGGGCGCGAAGAGGCCGAGGAGATGGCGGTGCGGCTGCGTCGCGCGCTGTCCGTGCCGATCCCGGCCGAGGGCCTGGCGGTGCCGCTGGAGGGCGCGAGCTTCGGGATCGGCTGGGCGGAGGAGGCCGCCGAGCCCGAGGATCTGCTGCGGATCGCGGACGAGCACATGTACGCGAACAAGCGCCGTCGCGACCGGGCCCAGCGCCGGGCGGGCTAGACCGGCGTCGGGTTGCCGCAGGCACCGTGCGGCTCGGCTCGGCTCGGCTCGGGGAGGTGGCGGTCGGCGGGCCGGCCCTGGCGCGGGCCACCCGGGCCGGCGGATGTATTGGGCGTCACGGGTGAATTCGGTCACCGAATCGATGGGTGGTTCGGGTCGGGTGACACGGGCGTGAACGGACCGGAAACGGGTCGGCGACCGGTCGCCATACGCATCAGTAGGGCCTTTTCGTGACAGTCCCGTCACTCGGACAACGCCACTTGTCCCGCCCGTCGCCCGTTAGTGTGATGCCTGGTATTGACAAAGCTTGGCCTGGCGAACGTAGGGAGGACTACCCGATGACGGCGGGTACCAACGGTGAACCTGAAGACCCGTACGGGTACCTCTATCGGCCGGCGCCGGGTGAGGAAGCGGCCGAGGGGACAGGGACAACCGGTGCGTACGGTTCTTCCGCCAATCGGATGATGCCGCAGTACGTGCAGGTCGGGCAGATGAGCTACCCGCCGCCCGCGCACACGCAGCCCCAGGCGGCGATCCCGGCGCAGCACGAACACGGCGGCGCGCAGCCCCCGCCGCAGTCCCCGCCGCCGCGCGGCGGCAGTGCCGGCGGCGGGCGCGGCGCGGTGATCGGCGCGGCGGTGGCGATCGTGCTCGTGATCGCGGTGATCGCGGGCGTGCTGATGACCCGCGGTGGCGACAAGGACGACAAGGCGAAGTCGCCGACCACGCCCAGTGGCGGCCAGAGCAGCGCGGCCCCGTCGCAGACCGCGTCGCCCTCCAGCGCGCCGTCGACGGCACCCGGCGGCAAGTTCGCCGTGCTGGAGGCGGAGGAGGCTTCGCCCGGCGGCGGCGCGGTCCAGGTTCCGGGCGTGGCCAACTCCTCGGGCAAGGGCATGCTGGACATGTCGGCCTCGGGGTCGAGCATCACCTGGAAGGTGGAGGTGCCCAAGAAGGGCACGTACTACCTGGCCGTGAAGTTCCTCAACGCGGGCTCCAAGGAACAGAACCTGTCGATCCTGGTGAACGGCAAGGACACCACGAACAAGGTGAAGCTCAAGAACTACGGCACGTCGACCAGCGTCACCGGCACCTGGAACATGGTGCAGCTCAACGAGGGCTCGAACGACGTCTCCCTCGCGTGCGCGTCAGGGGACAGTTGCAAGGCGGCCCTGGACCAGGTCTGGTTCGAGAACCAGCAGCCGAACCTCAAGTAGCGGGCGAGACGCCGACTCGGTCGCCGGCCCGCAGGTCCAGCAACCGGGCCGCGTCGCCGCCGTTGACCGAGATCGCCAGCAGTTCGGCGGAGTCCTCGTAGCCGACGAGTTCCCCCGAGGGCACGTCGCCGAAGGTGCTCCGCAACGGGACCCGATACGTGTGTCCGCCCGCCTCGATCCAAAGCGCGTCGACGCCGGCGAAGTCGGAGACCGCGTACGCGAGTTGCACGTTGCCGAAGTGGTCCACCGCGAGCACCTCGCCGGGCACCGGCTCGGGCAGCCGGACCGGGTCGGTCACGACCGGGCCCACCTCGGCGACCGGCGTGCCCAGCGCGAGATGGGCGGCCACGGGCGCGAACACATCGCGACCGTGGAAGGTGCGGGAGACCTTCGCCAGGGTGAGCGCGGGATCGGCGATCTCGCGGATCTCCCGCACACCGCCCAGCTCGCGCGCGGCCCACAGGAGCAGGCCGTTGTCCGGCCCCACCAGCAGGTGCCCGCCGGCGCGCAGCACGATCGCCCGGCGGGCGGTGCCCACGCCGGGGTCGACCACCGCGATGTGCACGGTGCCCGCCGGGAACCACGGCAGGGTCTGCGCCAGTACGAGCGCGCCGCGCCGCACATCGCCCGGCGGCACCAGATGGCTCACGTCCACGACCGGTACGTCCGGCGCGATGCCGGCGATCACGCCGTGGCAGGCGGCCACGAAGCCGTCGGCGAGCCCGTAGTCGGTGGTGAAGGTGATCCGGCGGGGGATGGCCATCCCCGGAATCTATCGAGCGGTGGCCGGGTTCCGCCCGAGCACGTCCGCGAGTTCGGCCAGGATCCGGCGCTTGGGCCGGGCGCCGACGAACTGCCGCACCGGTTCGCCGCCGCTGAAGACCATGAAGGTCGGCATGGACAACACGCCGTAGCGGGCCGCGGTGCCCGGGTTGCGGTCGACGTCGAGCTTGGCCACGGCCAGGCCCGGTTCCTCGATCGCGATCTCCTCCAGCACCGGGGCCATCTGCCGGCACGGGCCGCACCAGTCGGCGGTGAACTCGACCAGGGTCGGGCGGTCGGCGCCCAGTACGGCGGTGTCGAAGTCGGCGTCGGTGGCGTCGTGCACGTGCGTGGTCATCAGGACTCCTTGGTGAGCGGGCCGGCGGTCAGCGCGCAGCGGGGCTCCGGCGGGTCGGGCAGGCCGGCGGCGGCCGAGGCGGCCGGCGTCGGGGCCCGGTCGGCATACGGCCTCGCGGCATACGGCGTCGCGGCGTCGTCCATCGCGCCGTGCGCGCGCTCGGTCTGGTCGAGTTGGGCGGCCAGGTGGGCCCGGATGCCCCGCATGCGGTCGATGCACGCGTCGAGCTCGGCGAGTTTGCGGCGGTAGACCGCCACCGACGCGGGGCACTCGTCGCCCGCGTCGTGCCCGGCGCGCAGGCACTCCACGAACGGACGGGTCTCCTCCAGGTCGAAGCCGATGCCCAGGAGCGCGCGGATCTCGCGCACCAGTCGGGCGTCGTCCTCGTCGTAGTCGCGGTACCCGCTGCTGTTGCGCCGAGCCGACAGCAGGCCGCGTTCCTCGTAGTAGCGCAGGGTTCGGGTGCTGGTCCCCGCGCGCTCCGCCAGTTCTCCGATGCGCATGTCCGAAACGGTAGACCTTGACGTGGACGTCAAGGCCAGGGGTGTTCGGCGCCGACCCGGTCGGGAACGACGAACGCCGGGCCGGCGTCGAGGCCGGCCCGGCGTGTGCCGAGGGATCGGTCAGCTCGGGCTGGGGCCCGTGGGGTGGGTGTCGGGGGCGGTCTGGCGGTGTACCGGAGCGCGGCCCTTGGGCTGGCCGGGCGGCACGTCGCGGGCGAGCTGTGGGATGTCGAGCGTTATCGGCTTGCCCGGGACCAGCAGGTGCTTCTCGCCGTGGTGCAGTATCGCCAGCTCGTCGCCCTCGCGCAGCGTGTACGTGGTGTGATCGTGGGTGGTCTCCACCCGCAGCCGGGCGCCGCGCACCGACAGGGAGAAGGCCAGGCCGGTCAGGCCGACCGGGAGGCGCGGTTTGAAGGACATGCACTCGCCGTGGTCGCGCAGCCCGCCGAAGCCCGCGACCAGTGCCGTGCAGGTGCCCGCGAGGGAGGCCATGTGCAGACCGTCCTTGGTGTTCTTGGCCAGGTCGTGCAGGTCCATCAGGGCGGCTTCGGCGGTGTAGTCCAGGGCCAGTTCGAGATGGCCGACCTCGGCCGCCATGACCGCCTGCGTACAGGCCGACAGGGACGAGTCGCGCACGGTCAGTGCCTCGTAGTAGTCGAAGTTGCGGCGCTTCTGCTCGTCGGTGAACGCGTCGCCACGCACCTGCATCGCCAGCACCAGGTCGGCCTGCTTGACCACCTGCTTGCGGTAGATGTCGAAGTACGGGTAGTGCAGCATCAGCGGATAGTGGTCGGGCGGGGTGTTCTCGAAGTCCCAGATCCGGTGCTGGGTGAACCCGTCGGCCTGCGGGTGCACGCCCAGGTCCTCGTCGTAGGGGATGTACATCGCGTGCGCCGCGTCGCGCCAGCTCGCGGTCTCCTCGGTGTTCACCTCCAGCGCGCGGGCCTCGTGCGGGTGGCGCGCGACCGCGTCGGCCGCGGCGAGCAGGTTGGACTGCGCCATCAGGTTCGTGAACACGTTGTTGTCGGCGAGCGCGCTGTACTCGTCCGGGCCGGTCACCCCGTTGATCCGGAACAGGCCGGCCGCGTCGTGGTGGCCGAGCGAGCGCCACATGCGCGCCGTCTCGACCAGGATCTCCAGGCCGAAGTCACGCTCGAAGTCCCGGTCCCCGGTGGCGCGCACGTAGCGCGCGACGGCGACCGCGATGTCCGCGCCGATGTGGAACGCGGCGGTGCCCGCGGGCCAATAGCCGGAGCATTCCTCGCCGCGGATGGTCCGCCACGGGAACAGCGCGCCCTTGAGCCCCAGTTGCGTGGCGCGCTCGCGGGCCAGCGGCAGCGTCGAGTGCCGCCAGCGCAGCGCCTGGGCGACCGCGTGCGGCAGCCCGTAGGTGAGCACCGGCAGGACGAACACCTCGGTGTCCCAGAAGCAGTGCCCGTCGTACCCGGGCCCGGTCAGTCCCTTCGCCGGGATCGCCCGCTCCTCGGCCCGGGCGCCGGCCTGGAGCACGTGGAACATCGCGAACCGCACGGCCTGTTGCAGCTCGACGTCGCCCTCGACCTCGATGTCGGAGTTGTCCCAGAACCGCTTGAGCCAGCCGCGCTGCTCGTCGACCAGACCGTGCCACCCGGTGTACCGCGCGGCGGTCAGCGCGGCGGCGACCTGGTCGCGCAGCGCGGGCAGCGAGCGGGTGGAGGACCAGCCGTACGCGATGTACTTGACGATCCGCAGCTTCTGTCCGCGGTCGAGCACCGTGGTCACGCTGAACCGGGCCAGGTCGGCGGCGCTCTCGGTCTCCACGTACATGCTCTCGGGACCGTCGATCTCGTGGTCCATGCCGACCGCGACCCGCAGGCCGCTGTGTTCGGTGCGGTGCACCAGGATCGCCTTGCTGCCGTTGTGCGTGTGCTCCTCGGGGCGCAGCGGTGCCTCCAGCACGGCGGCCGCGCGCGGATCGGCGTTGGGCAGCGGCAGTTCCTCGTTGGTGACCAGCTCCGACTGGAGCACGATCCGGGCCGGGCCGTCTATCGGCTCGATCTCGTACTCGATCGCGGCGATCGAGCGCTGGGTGAGCGAGACCAACCGCTTGGAGGTGACCCGGACGGTGCGGCCGGCCGGCGAGGTCCACAACGCGCGGCGGTGCAGGACGCCTTCGCGGAAGTCGATCGAGCGCTCGTGGTCCTGGGTCTGGCCGTAGCGCAGGTCGAACGGCTCGTCGTCGACCAGGAGTCGGATGATCTTGCCGTTGGTGATGTTGATGACGCTCTGGCCGGATTCGGGGTAGCCGTACCCGGCCTCCGCGTAGGGCAGTGGGCGCAGTTCGAAGACACCGTTGAGGTAGGTGCCGGGCAGGCCGTGCGGCTCGCCCTCGTCGAGATTGGCGCGCAGCCCGATGTGGCCGTTGGAGAGGGCGAACACCGACTCGGACTGGGGCAGGTGGTCCAGGTCGAGGGTCTGTTCGGTGATCCCCCACGGCTCGATCGTGTAGGGGTGTCCGGTGGTCATGCCGTGCCTTCCGCCGTGGTCCGCGCGCTCGACGGGTCGCCGGTCGCGCCGTCGAGCAGTTCGTCGAGATCCGATACGACCACGTCCGCGCCGTGCCTGCGCAGTTCCTCGGCCTGACCGACCCGGTCCACGCCGATCACGTGGCCGAAGTCGCCCGCCCGACCGGCCGCGACGCCGGCCAGTGCGTCCTCGAACACGGCCGCGTGCGCGGGGGCCACGCCCAGGGCCCGGGCGCCGGCCAGGAAGGTGTCCGGCGCGGGCTTGCCCTTGAGGTGGTCGCGTTTGGCGACCACGCCGTCCACGATCGCGTCGAACAGGTCGTGGATGTCGGCCGCGCGCAGCACGTCCTCGCAGTTCGCGCTGGAGGACACCACGGCGCACGGGAGTCCCGCCGCGCGCGCGGCGTGCACGTAGCGCACCGAGCCGGGGTAGACCTCGACGCCCCGGTCGTGGATCAACCGCAGCACCAGATCGTTCTTGGCGTTGCTCAGCCCGTGCAGGGTGAACGACCCGGGCGGGTCGCCCTCGTCGCCCTCGGGCAGTTCGATGCCGCGCGACTCCAGGAAGGAACGGGTGCCGTCCAGCCGCGGCTTGCCGTCCACGAACGTGTCGTAGTCCCGTCTGGGGTCGAACGGGGTGAAGCCGGCGCCGTCGCGTTCGCGCAGGAAGTGGTCGAACATCTCCTTCCAGGCGACGCCGTGCACCTTGGCGGTCTGGGTCAAGACCCCGTCGAGGTCGAAGAGAAGCGCGTGGATGGTGTTCGGCAGCCCCAACATGGCGGATCTCCTGCCCCCGATGCGGGGCGGTTATCCGTGCGGTGATCTTTTCGGATGACACCTGGGGCGAGATGGCGTGTCACGTGTGGTGCTTGAGCACGTTTTGACCGAAATGATGTTGAATTCCACACGTGGCACGCGTGGGGCGGCTACCGGACCACATGGCCCGCATTGACCAGAAGCATCTGGCCGGTGATGGCCTTGGCGCGGTCCGACAGGAAGAAGACGACGGCCTCGGCCACGTCGGCGTCGGTGGCCATTTCGGGCAGGGCCATCGGCGCCACCAGGCCGGCGAGGACGTCGGCGGCCGGGACGCCCGACGCCTGCGCCCGGTAGTTCACGAAGTTCTCCACCGGCGGTCCCCACATCCAGCCCGGGGCCACCGAGTTGACCCGGATCCGGTACGGACCGAGCTCGTGGGCGAGCGCGTAGGCGGCCGAGGTGAGCCCGCCCTTGGATGCGGCGTACGCCATCTGCGGGGCCTGCGGCGGTGGGACCAGTTGGGACTGGGTGGCGATGAAGACCACCGCGCCGCCGGCGGCCTTGAGCGCGGGCAGCGCGGCCTTGGTCATCGCCAGACTGCCGACCAGGTTGACCTCGACCACGTGCCGTAACTCGGCGAAGTCGGTCGCCTCCAGGCCGCCGAACACGGTGTCCAGGGCAGCGCAGTTGACCAATCCGTCCACCGCGCCGAACCGCCGCACCGCGAGCTCGACCAGCGCGTGACAGGTCTCGTGCTCGGTGATGTCGGTCACCGCCCACGCGACCCGCTCGCCGGTGGGATCGACCTCCTCGGCGGTCTTGACCAGGTTGGCCTCGGTGCGCGAGCCGAGCACCACGTTGGCGCCGTCCCGCGCGGCGGCCAGGGCCACCCGGCGGCCCAACCCCGGGCCCACGCCCGAGACGATCACCGTTTTGCCGTCCAGGATCATCCGGAGCTCCGCCCACTCGACCCGGCCGAGCCGGACGGCTTGGCTGATGCTGCGTCAGATTAGTTTCGGGGCAAGCGCTTTGGCCAGACCCGGGCGGCGGGGCGGGGGAACGGGGCGGGACCGTGTCCCGGATCGCGCATCCGGACGAAACCACCCGGCTCCGCCCATTGCAATGTCCGACCGATGACCTTATTTTCGCTATCCGCCGGCTGACACGTGTCGAATCGCAGGGTGCATTCCGTCCGATTCACCCCTCCGTACACGTTGTTCGACCCGATTTCACCCACCGTCCGGTTGGGTCGGTAACGGGTTTCACGCGGTCGGTTCCGCTTCACGCACGAGAGCCGAGGTGTCGAACCCGCGTGGTTCGACGCTCCTCGGCGTGCGGACCTTCTTGCCTACGGAGGACGAGAATGGCCATGTTCGGCAGGAAACACGTGTTCACCCTCGCGGCGGGCGCCACCGCCGCCGCACTGCTCGCGGCGAGCGCGCCCGTCGCCGTGGCGAGCGACGACGCGCGAGGTACCCAGGCGCCGCGCAAACTCAGCATCCTGATGGGCAACGACGACGGTCACCAGGGCCCATTCATCCGCGCTCTCCAGCGGGCGCTCAAGGCGGCCGGGCACGACGCGGTGATCGTCGCGCCCGCCACCGACCAGTCCGGCAAGGGCACCGGCATCAACGCGACGCCCGGTTCGATCGTCAAGGCGGGCGAGGTCGAGCCCGGCATCTGGTCGGTCGAGGGCACCCCCGCCGACGCGATCTCCTTCGCGCTGGCGAACGTGTACCGGGACCGCAAGCCCGACCTGGTGGTCACCGGCGTCAACCCGGGCCAGAACATCGGCGCGACCACCAACCACTCGGGCACGGTCGGCGCCTCGATCACGGCCGCGGAGAAGGGCATCCCGGCGGTGGCGTTCAGCGCCGAGTACAGCATCGCCGATCCGCGGAACCCGTTCCCGCAGATGGCGCAGGCGATCACGTTCGCGACCCGGCTGGTGGACCGGCTCGCGGCCACGACGAAGCGGAACGGGCCGGTGCTGCCCGCGCACACCACGCTCAACGTGAACTACCCGGCCAAGCCGACCGGCCGGGTGGAGATGACGAACGTGGGCGAGGCCGACGCGTTGTCCGTGAGCTACGTCAAGGACCCGTCCTGCGACACCTGCTACAAGCTGAACCTGGGTCTGGCGCCCGGCGCGACCGAGCCGGTGCGCAACGCGGACACCACCGCCCTCGGCAGGGGGTCGGTGTCGATCTCGATGCTGGACGCGGACTGGACGGTGCCGGGCTGGCAGTGGGGACAGCAGACGCGCGTTTTGGACGCGGTCGGCGTGCAACTGCGCCTGTCGGGCCTGAAGGCGTGAGGTCGCGCTGATTCCGGTGGGTGGGGTCGGCTCCGGGTGACCCCACCCCCGTACCACCGGCGCCGATCGGGCGCCGGCCTGGGGTTTCACGTGGAACCCGGGGGCTACTGGCCGCCGGAGGCGTCGTACTCGGTGAGCAGGGCCACCAGTTCGTCGTGGGTGATCCCGTCCGGGAGCGGCGTGGGAGTGTGTCGCAGCGGCGGGTCCCAGCCGGACTCGGTGCGCCGGCGCACCACCTTCGCGGGTACGCCCGCGACCACGCTGTGGTCGGCGACGGTGCCGCGGACCACGGAGCCCGCGGCGACCACCACGTTCCGGCCGAGCTTGGCGCCGGGCAGGATGATCGCGCCCGCGCCGATCCAGCTTCCCGGGCCGATCTCCACGGTGTCGTTGATCGGCCACTGGGTGCCGATCGGCCGATCCGGGTCGGCGTAGCTGTGGTTCTGGTCGGTGATGTAGATGTACGGCCCGGTCCACACGTCGTCGGCGATGGTGATCGAGCGGTGTCCGACGATGTGGCTGCCGCGACCGATCGTGCACCGGTCGCCGATGGTCACCACCGCCGCCGTGCCCAGATCGTGCCCCGGGGCCAGCCCGGCGGACAGCGTGACGTGCTCGCCGATGATGCAGCCCGCGCCCACCGAGATCCACTGCTCGCCGAACACCGAGCCGACCGGGAAGGCGAGCTTGCTGCGCGCGCCCAACCGTCGGAAGCGGTACGGGCCGGGCTGCTCCGCGGTGATCGAGGCCGCGCGTTGCAGCGCCCGCCAGCCTCGGTGCGCGGCGCGCGACACGGCGCCCCGGGCGTGCCCGCGCAGGGCTTGCGACAGCGACATGGAGATCACGTTACCGACGCGTGCGCGGACGTCGGCCAAGCGTGGGACGAACGTCACGCCGGGCCGATCCGGGCCGCTCGGGGGTTGGCTTCCGTCGGCTTCTGTAACAGTGTTACCGGCGCCGGTGACCGTGTCGCCGGCAACCGCGCCGGTGCTTCCCGGCGTCGGGTGGGCGAACCAGTCAGGGAGTGGACATGCGCGCCGTCGTCATCAACGGAACCCGGGACGTGAGTGTGGAGACGGTCCCGGATCCGGTGCTCACCGGTCCGGACGGGGCCGTCGTGCGGGTCGAGGCGAGCGCGGTGTGCGGCTCGGACCTGCACTTCTACGAGGGCGAGTTCCCGGCCGCCGGGCTGCGGCCGGGACACGAGGTGGTGGGCACGGTGATCGAGACCGGCGCCGATGTGGGCCGGATCGCGGTGGGCGATCGGGTCCTGGTCTCGCCGGTGCTGGGCTGCGGACGGTGCGCGGGCTGTGCGGTGGGCAACCCGATCGACTGCGTCGGCGGGGGAGTGCGGGTGCTCGGCGGCGACCTCGGGCTGCCCGGCGGGCATGCCGAGGCGGTCGCGATCCCGGCCGCCGACGCGTGGTTGTTGCCCGTGCCGCGGGATCTCGCCGCGGACCACGCGGTACTGCTCACCGACGCGCTGCCGACCGGCTGGACGGCGGCGACCCGGGCCGACATCACGCCGGGGGCGACGGTGTTGGTGATCGGGCTCGGGCCGGTCGGGCTGTACGCCCTCCAGGCCGCGCAGGTGCTCGGCGCGGGACGGATCCTGGCCGCGGACCGGGTGCCCGAGCGGCTGGCGATGGCCGAGCGGTTGGGCGCGGAGCCGATCGACGGGACCCGGGGCGACCTGGTCGAGCAGGTGATGGCGGCGACCGGCGGGCGGGGTGCGGACGCGGTGATCGAGGCGGTCGGCCAGGACGCGACGTTGGCCGCCGCGATCTCCTCGGTGCGTACCTCGCGCACGGTCTCGGTGGTCGGCGTGGACGCGAACTTCGCGTTCCCGCTCGCGGTTCCGCTGCTGATCATCCGCAACGTCACGCTGCGCTTCAGCACGGCGCCGGTGGCCGCCACCTGGCCCACGCTGATCCCGCTGATCCGGCACGGGCGGCTGGCGCCGGTGGACGTGTTCACCCACCGGTTGCCGCTGACCGAGGCGGCGAGTGGATATCGCACCTTCGCCGACCGCACGGACGGCTGCCTCAAGGTGTTGTTCGACCCGACCCGCTGACGTGCGCCCCCGGCCTCGCCGGTGGGCCGGGCGGGGCGCCCCGGTCCGCCGGGGAGGGTGCCTTCATCCCCCCGATGGGCGTACCGCCGACGCGCCCACCGCGAAGTAGTGTCCTATTTACCCCACTATGAGAGCCGGATATGGCGACCTGTGCAGGGAGTGGACGGATGAGCGGCGGCGGAATGGGCGTTCCCGGTGGACTCGACGGCCTGCTGGGCGGGCTCCTCGGTGGACGGGGCGGCAGCGGCCACCAGGGACTGGTACGGGTCGTGTTGGGCATGCTGACCAAGCAGGGCGACTCGGGCGGCCTCGGCGCGCTGATGCAGCGCCTTCAGGCCGGTGGCCTGGCCGACCAGGCCAAGTCCTGGGTGGAGACCGGGCGCAACCAGCCGGTGAGCGGCAAGGAGATCACCGACGCGCTCGGCGAGGACGAGATGGTCCGGCTGGCCGGCGAGGCGGGGATGACCAAGGAGGAGACCGCGGCGGCGCTCGCCGCGACGTTGCCCGGGGTGGTGGACGCGGTGACGCCCGAGGGCGAGTTGCCGGCCGTCGAGCAGATCGACGCGTTGATCGATCCCGCGGCTGCCTCGGCGGGTTCGGAGCCGGTGTCGGCGCCGGTGTCGGTCTCGGGTGAGGCCGCCGAGGGCGAGGCCGGCTCCGAAGACGAGTCGGCGGGTGAGAGGGAGTCGGGGGACGAGCCCGGGGTGGAGAGTGAGTCCGGGGCGGAGGCCGAGGCCGAGTCGGGGTCGGAGTCGAAGTCGGCGGCCGAGCCCGGGTCGGCGTCGGATGCCGAGGCGGATGCCGCACCCGACGCCGAGTCGGAGTCGGGTGCGGACTCCGGTGCGAGCGAGGAGTCCGGCTCGGGCGCCGAGCCCGGGTCGGCGGTCAAGCCCGGGAAGCCGGTGTGAACTCGCAGTCCATGTGCTTGATGCCGTTGATGAAGCTGGAGCGCAATCGCAGCGGCTCGCCGACCACCCGGATGTCCGGCAGTCGGGTCAGCAGCTCCCGGAACAGCAGCGTGATCTCCCGGCGGGCCAGGTGCGCGCCCAGGCAGAAGTGCGGCCCGCGGGCGCCGAAACCGACATGCGGATTCGGGTCGCGGGTGACGTCGAACCGCCCCGGGTCGGCGAACACGGCCTCGTCGCGGTTCGCCGACCAGTAGTACAGCAGCAACTTGTCGCCGTCGCGCACCCGTTTGCCGTTGAGTTCGGTGTCCCTGGTGGCGGTTCGCCGCATCCACACCACGGGCGAGGCGAGTCGGACGATCTCCTCCACGGCGGTCGGCGCGTACCGCTCGAAGTCGCCCAGCCAGCGCCGTTGTTGGTCCGGATTCTCGGTCAGCAGCCACAACCCGTGCGAGATCGCGTTGCGGGTGGTCTCGTTGCCGGCGGTGAGCAACAGGATGAAGAAGGAAGCGAGTTCGTCCCCGGTCAGACTCTCCCCGTCGATCTCCGCGTTCACCAGCGCCGAGGTGACGTCCTCGGTGGGTGTGCCGCGCCGGAACTCGGCCAGGTCCTTCATCAGTTCGGCGAGTTGGGCGCCCGCGGTGAGCAGCGCCTCGATGTGGCCGCCGCCCTCCTGCGGGACGTACTCCGGGTCCGCGACGCCCAGGATCACGTTGGAGCGGTCGAAGACGAACCGGTGGTCCCGCTCCGGCACGCCCATCATGTCGCAGATGACCCGCAGCGGCAGTCGGGCAGCGACGTCGGTGACGAAGTCGCACGAGCCGCGTTCGGCCACCTCGTCGACGATGGTGCGGGCGGTGCGGTCCACGTCGTCCGCGAACTTCTTGATCATCCTGGGCGTGAACGTGCGCGCGACGATCCGGCGCAGTCGCTGGTGTCGGGGATCGTCCATCTCGATCATGGACCCGAAGAACTCGCCGAACCCCGGCGGGAAGTCGGGGATGTGGGTCGCGCCGCGGCTCGAGCAGAAGTCCTCCGGGCGGCGGGTGGCCTCCGCGACGTCCGCGTGTCGGGTCAGTGCCCAGAAGCCGGGACCGGGCTCCAGCGGGCTCTCCGGTTCCGGGTAGTACGGCATCGGCCACGAGTCGCGCAGCCGCGCGAAGCCCGCCTCGCGGTCCGCCAACGGGCCCGACCAGAAGTCCAGGTCGGCGAGCGGGACCTCGGTGGGCCAGGTCCTGGGGTTGGGGTCGGTCGTGCTCGGTCCAGCCGCCTCGGCTGCCATGCCGTCACTCCGATCACGCGTTGTTACTCGCGGGTTCGGATATCAGTGCAGCACACATGCGTCCGGCGATCCAGGGCTCTCAGGTGGTGATCGCGCCGCCGTTCACCTGGATCGTCTGGCCGGTGATCCACGCGGCCTCGTCCGAGGCGAGGAAGACGCAGGCCGCGCCCGCGTCCTCGGGGGTGCCGAGCCGGCCCACCGGGATGTGTGCGGCCTGGTCGGCGGTGTGCGCGAGTTCGCGGCCGCTGGGGCGGGGGTCCATCAGGCCCAGCGCGATGGTGTTGGCGGTGACGCCGTCGCGCGCGCTCTCCATCGCGAGGTGACGCATGAACGCGATGGCACCGCCCTTCGCGGCCCCGTACAGCGAGATGCCGAATTTCTGCCCGCTCACGCCGGCGGCGGAGGCGATGGTGATCACCCGGCCGAAGCGGCGCGCGCACATCCCGTCCAGTACCGCCTTGGTGCAGGCCATCACGCCGAACAGGTTGACGTCGGCGAAGCGTTGCCAGTCCTCGGGCACGCTCCGGCGGAACACGGTCGGGCGGAAGCCCTCGGCGCCGCCGTTGCCCGCGTTGTTGACCAGGATGTCGATCGGCGCGACCGCTCGCTCGAAGGCCCGTACCGCGGCGAGCGCGGCCCGGGCGTCGGTCACGTCGAACACGGCGGCGAAGGCGCGACCGCCGGCGGCCCGGATCGTCTCCGCGATGTGCTCGGCGCGCTCGGCGTCGAGGTCGTTCACCGCGACGATCGCACCCTGTGCGGCGAGCAGACGGGCGATGCCCGCGCCGACGCCTTGGCCCGCGCCGGTGACCAGTGCCGTCCTGCCGTCGAGTGCGAACACGCTGGTCCCCCGGGGTGGTCGATGGGCTCGACAGCGGCGGGTGCTCGCGGCGTCGATCTTGACGCGCGCAGCCAACCATCGGCCCCTACACGTGTCAATGCTGGACTCCATCAATTACCTTCTGTGAGGTCGGGGTGCGCACCTAGACTGTGGAACGCCCGCCTCCGCCATACGAAACCGTATGGCGTTGTTCCCCTCCTGGAGGACTCGTCCAGTGCCCCCGTCAGCCGAGTCGCCCACTCCTCCGGAACGACACGAGTCGCGGCACCACGTCCAGACCGCGCTGGAACGCCTGATCCGGCTCCAGCAGAGCCGCCGCGTGCACGGAGAACTGACCAGTGCCTCGCGCGCGCAGGTCTCGCAGCCCGCGGTGGTGCTGCTGACCCGGTTGCAGGCGGGCGGTGGCGGGCTGGCGATCGGCGACCTGGCCAAGCTGGCCCGGATGGACATGTCGCTGGTCAGCCGGGAGCTGCGCAAGCTGGAGGCGGACGAGCTGGTCACCCGTACCACCGACGCGCGCGACGGTCGGATCACCCGGGTCGGGCTCACCCCCAAGGGGCGCGGTGTGGTGCGTCGGCTCCGTCGGGTGCGCGACCGGCACTTCGAGGAGGCGCTGTCCGGCTGGACGGACGAGGATCTCGCCATGCTCGGCACGCTGATGGGCCGGTTCGTCGACGACCTCTCCGCCGTTCGCTTCCGCGAGGCGGACGAGCCCGGCTGAGGTCGGTCCAACCGACCGAGCCGCGAGTCGACTCCCGGCCGAACCCGACCGAGGCAGACGAGCCCGGTGCGCGAGCCGGGTCGGGCCGAGACGACCGGGGCGGAGACGACCGGGTCGCGAGCCGATTCCCCCAGCGCGTCCCCCACTTCCCCTTCCGCGCGTCCCACCGTCCCCATCCGCCCCCTTTGTGCGCGACTCGGCTGGACACGGTCCGCGCGTCCACCAGACTGGGACGCGAGACCGGGCGGTTGTCTCTCGCCGGGTCGAACTCGCGTGCCCACAAGCGCGCGTGCCGACGTGCGGCGGGTTGGACGAAGAGGGAAGAAGGGGACGCACCGTGGGAGAGCTGCACTGGGCCGGCCACGACCGCGCGGGCGTCGCGTGAGCGTGGTACTTCGCGGCACGGGAGCCGCGCCCGGTTCGGCGGTCGGCCGCCTCGTGCCGGCACGTGTCGCGGGATCGGGCGGCGCGGTCGCCCCCGCCGCGCCGACCGGCATCCCGGAGGCGCTGGACACCGTGGCCCGGCACATGGACGACCTGGCCGGGGCGTTGCGGACCCGAGGGCGGTCGGCGGAGGCCGACATCGTCGAGTTCGCCGCGTTGATCGCGCGCGACCGGGAACTGCGCGACGGCGCGGCCCGACACCTCGCGGCGGGCCTGGCGCCGATCGACGCGCTGGCCGAGGCCGTGCGCGAGTTCGCGGACCTGGTGGCCGGCTTCGACGACGAACTGCTGGCCGAGCGCGCGGTGGACGTGCGCGACGTGGGTCGTCAGGCCGAGGCGCTGCTTCGCGGCGAGGACCCCACGAGCGGGCAACTCCCGGGCGGGGCACCGGCGGTGCTGATCGGCGCGGAACTGGCCGCGATGGACCTGCTGCGCGGCGCCCGACCGGCCGCGGCGATCTCCGAGCGCGGCGGGCAGACCGGGCATCTGGCCATCGTGGCCCGCTCGTTGGGGATCCCGCTGGTGCTGGGCATCCCGATCGCGGCGCTGGCCGAGCTCGCCGAGGACCTGATCCTGGTGGACGGCGAGGCGGGCACGGTCGAGGCCAACGCCGGTGCGCGGGTGCGGACGATCCCGGCGCAACGACGGGTGCCCGGGGGCGGTGCCGGACAGGCGATGACCCGGGACGGGCGGCGGATCCGGGTGCGGGCGAACGTCGCGACCGTGACGGACGCGCTCGCGGCGGTCGAGGCGGGCTCCGAGGGGGTGGGCCTGCTGCGTACCGAACTACCCTTCCTGGCCGAGGAGTCCGGCTGGCCCGACGAGGAGCGGCACGTGGCGATGTTGACGCCGGTGCTGGCCTCGGTGCCGCCGGGGCCGGTGGTGGTGCGCACCCTCGACTTCACCGGCGACAAGCGGCCGCCGTTCCTGCACGACCGGCGGATCACCCTGCCCGGACCGGACGCGCTGACCGCGCAGTTGCGCGGGATCATGCGCGCGGCTGCGGATACCGGTGTCGAGGTCGCGCTGCTGTTGCCGATGGTCGATCACCCGCGGCGGATCAAGCACGTCCGGGGTCTGCTCGCCGACGCGTGCGCGCACCTGGGCCTCGCGCCGCCGCCGCTGGGCGCGATGGTGGAACTGCCGCAGGTGCTCGCCCAAGTGGACGATCTCGCCGAGCACGCCGACTTCCTGGCTCTGGGCACCAACGACCTGACCTCGCGGCTGCTCGGGCTGAGCCGGGACGACCCGCGCCTGACGCCGGCCTCGGCGGCCGACCCGACGGTGCTGGACGCGATCGCGCAGACCATCCGGGCGGGGCACGCGCGCGGTCGCGCGGTCTCGCTGTGCGGGGACGCGGCGGCGGATCCGGCGGTGCTGCCGCATCTGGTCCGGCTCGGCTGCGACGCGGTCTCGGTGGCCCCGACCGCGCTGGCGCGGGTGCGGGCGGCGGTGCGGGCGTGTTGACGCACCGGCGCACCGGCGCACCGGCGCACCGACGTGCGAGCCGGCGGGCGGGACGCGACCGGTGTTGTCCGAGGTGTGGGATCGTCGTCCACGGACCGAGACGATCGGATGATGCGATGGGGTCGATCGTGGTCGGCTCGGATAATGCGGACATGGGAAAGACATATACGCAGATAGAAGACCGCCTGCGGAAGTTCATCGAGGCGCAGCCGGTCTTCTTCGTGGCGAGCGCGCCACTCGCCGAGGACGGGCACGTGAACGTGTCACCCAAGGGCCGCGCCGGCACGCTCGTCGTGCTCGACGAACGCACCGTGGCCTATCTGGACTTCGGCGGCAGCCATGCGGAGACCATCGCGCACCTGCGGGAGAACGGCCGGATCACGCTGATGTGGTGCGCGTTCGAGGGGCCGCCGAAGATCGTCCGGGTGCACGGGGTGGGCGAGGCGGTCTTCCGCGACGACCCGCGCTTCGCCGATCTGGTGGCCCGGTTCGGCGACGCGGACGCGGCCGGACTGCGGGCGGTGGTGGTCGTGCGGGCGAATCTGGTCAGCGACACCTGCGGCTACGCCGTCCCGTTCATGGACTACCGCGAGGAGCGGACGCTGCACGAGGAGTTCATGTCCCGCAAGACCGACGAGGAGTTCGTCGAGTACACCGCCGGCAAGCCGTACAACGTGGCGAGCATCGACGGCCTACCCGCGGTACCGCTCCCGATGCCACTGCGCGGCTAGGCCCAATACCAGTGACTTTGATGGGGTTCGCTCGTTGGATGGGTTGTGCCAAGGCCTGGGCAGGTGAAGTCGTCGACGGGTGAGCGGTTCTCGGATCGGATCGCGTTGGGGGTGTTGACGCGTGCGTTTCCGCCGGAGTTGGTCGACGAGGTGGTCGCGGGGTGTGGGCGGGTCGAGCAGCGTCGTCGGTTGTTGCCGGCGAGGGTGGTCGTCTACTTCGTCCTGGCGATGTGTCTGTTCTCGGGTCAGGGCTACGAGGAGGTCGCCCGTCTGCTCACGCAGGGTCTGGAGCGGGAGCGTCGGTGGGTGGGGACGTGGCGGGTTCCGACGACCGGGGCGATCGGGCGGGCGCGGCTGCGGTTGGGGCCGGAGCCGTTGAGGGTGTTGTTCGCTCGGGTGTGTCGCCCGGTGGCGGTGCCGGGGACGGTCGGGGCGTGGTATCGCGGGCGCCGTCTGGTCGCGGTGGACGGCACCACCTTCGATCTGCCCGACAGCGAGGCGAACGCGGGTTTCTTCGGCCGGCCGGGTACGAGTCGGGGCCAGGGCCGGAGCGCGTATCCGCAGGCGAGGGTGGCCGTGTTGGTCGAGTGCGGCACCCACGTGGTGTTCGCGGCCGACGTCGCGCCGCTCGCCGTGCGCGAGACGACCGCGGCCCGGCGGTTGTTCGCGTCGTTGGAACCCGGGATGCTCCTGTTGGCCGACCGGGGCTTCCACGACTTCGAACTGTGGCGGGCGGCGTCCGCGACCGGTGCGGACCTGTTGTGGCGGATCAAGGGCAACGCCGTGCTCCCGGTCCTGGCCTCTCTGCCCGACGGGTCCTACCTGTCCGAGATCTTCGCCGGTCACGACCGCCGGCGCGTCGATCCGATCCGGGTCCGTGTGGTCGAGTACACCCTGGGCCCGGGCGGTGGGGAGGAGATCGTGTATCGGCTGATCACCACCGTCCACGATCCCTCGGCGGCTCCGGCCGCCGAGTTGGCGGCGCTGTATCACGAGCGGTGGGAGATCGAGACCGCCCTCGACGAGATCAAGACCCACCAGGGCGGTCCCGGCCACGTGTTGCGTTCCCGTCACCCGGCGGGTGTCGAACAGGAGATCCTCGGTGTTCTCCTGGTCCACCACGCCCTGCGCGACCCGATGCACCACGCCGCTCGGGATGTGGACTGCGACCCGGACAGGCTGTCCTTCATCCGAACCCTGCGCGTCGTCCGCCGCCACGTCACCGGCCAGGCGGCGTTTTCCCCCCTCCCGACTCGCCGTCGCACTCCTCGCCACCCTGTGTGAGATCCACGAACGGCCCCTGCCGCCGAGGCGGTTGCGCTCCAACCCCCGCGTCATCAAGCGCAAGATGTCCAACTGGGCGCTCAAGCGAACCGAGCACCGCAGCACACCCCCACCGAACCCACCCGACGTCACACTCGTCGGACCGACCCGCACCACCCCAACCTGCCGCAGAAAGACCTAAAAACACCGGTATTGCGGCTAGGCCCTGTCCGGCGGTCGCGCGGCGGCGGTCGCGCCCGGCCGGGTTCAGCCGGGGTACGGGCCGCCCGGCTGCGGCGGCGGGCCGGCCGGGTACGGGTTCGGTGCCTGGCCCGGGTACCCGACCGGCGGGGCCGGGGGGTGGTTCGGGGCCATCGGGGCCTGCGGCGCCTGCCCCGGGTACTGGTGCTGTTGCTGCGGCGCGTACTGCGGGGGCACCTGGGCACCGTACGGCTGCTGGGGCGCCCCGGAGGCGGCGTACGCGTCGGTGAGGAAGCGGAAGATCCACTCGCCCTCGGTGCGCCACGGACGCGGGAAGTTGAGCTTGGCGGGCTTGTCCTTGCCGGGGAACAGGAAGAACATCCGGCTCCAGGTCGTGTTGATCTTCAGGTCGGACAGCAGCGCGCCGGCCTGCGCGTGGGTCAGTGCGTAGGCGAGTTCCTTGGGGCGGCTGGACAGCGCGCTCGCGCGGTGGAACATCACGCCCTGCCGGGTGACGGTGAGGAAGTAGTAGTCGGACATCGACGCCCCGATCAGCGCGCCGATCGCACCGAAGAGCGCGAACAACATCGGGTTCGGGCCGCGCACCACGAACATCGTGGAGAGTGGTTGGTCGCCCGGATTGGCCGCGGCCACCGCTTCCGCGATCTGTCCCTGCATCGTCGCCTTGCGGACCGCCATGCGCGTTACCTCTCCCCGTAGGGCCGCCGCCGCCGACGCGACGGGGCGATCAGAGGTTAGCGGCGCGGCCCCGGCACGGTGGTCGCGGGCGGGCAAAGAATCCCGCACCCGGGCCGGCGCGGGATCCGGCGCGAGAACGGGCGGGGCCGAGACCGGGTGAAACCGGGTGAGACCGGGCGCGATCCGGATCGTCGGCTTCCGGTGAGCGGAAGACGACCGGCGTCCGACCCGACCCGACCGGGCACCGTGTGCGGTAGGGACATCGCAGCCGCCGCCACAGGGGAGACCGGATGAACGGGCTCAGGGACGTCTATCTCGTGGACGCCGTACGAACGCCGATCGGGCGCTACGGCGGCGCGCTCGCCGGGGTGCGGCCGGACGACCTGGCCGCGACCGTGCTGCGCGCACTGGTCGACCGCTCGCCCGGACTGGACCCCGCGCGGATCGACGACGTCGTGTTCGGCGCCGCCAACGGGGCCGGCGAGGACAACCGGGACGTGGCGCGGATGGCCGTGCTGCTGGCCGGGCTGCCCACCTCGGTGCCCGGTGTGACGGTCAACCGGCTGTGCGGATCCGGCCTGGAGGCGGTGATCCAGGCCGCGCGCGCCGTCGCGGTCGGCGACGCGTCGATCGTGCTCGCGGGCGGGGTCGAGTCGATGTCGCGCGCGCCGTGGGTGCTGGCCAAGCCCGGCAAGGGCTATCCGGCCGGCCACGAGACGCTGCACTCGACCACGCTCGGCTGGCGGCTGGTCAACCCGCGGATGCCCGCCGAGTGGACCGTCGGCCTCGGCGAGGCCACCGAGGGACTCGCCGCGAAGTACGGGGTGACCCGACAGGCGCAGGACGCCTACGCCGCCGCGTCGCACGCCCGGGCCGACGCCGCGTGGACCGCGGGCGCGTTCGCCGACGAGGTGGTGCCGGTAGCCGGCGTCGAACTCTCCCGGGACGAGTCGATCAGGCCCGGCAGCACACCCGAGGTGCTGGCGACGTTGAAGCCGTCGTTCCGGCCGGACGGCACGATCACCGCCGGCAACGCCTCACCGCTCAACGACGGCGCCGCCGCGCTTCTGGTCACCGACGCGGCGGGTCTGCGCGAACTCGGCCGGGAACCGCTGGCCCGGATCACCGCGAGCGGTGTGCACGCCGTCGAACCGCAGTACTTCGGCATCGGCCCGGTCGAGGCGGGCCGCCGCGCGCTGGCCAAGGCCGGTCGCGGCTTCGCCGACCTGGACGTGCTCGAACTCAACGAGGCCTTCGCCGCCCAGGCGCTGGCCTGCCTGGGCGAATGGGCCGACCTGGACCCGGCCTCGATCAACCCGCTCGGCGGCGCGCTCGCCCTCGGCCACCCGCTCGGCGCGTCCGGTGCCAGGGTGCTGGGCACGCTCGCCCACCAACTGCACCGGCGCGGCGCCGGCTTCGGGATGGCCGCGCTGTGCATCGGCGTCGGCCAGGGCCTCGCCGTCACGCTGGAGAAGTGAGGATCCGCCCATGAGCAGCCCACAACCGCGGCCCCTCGCCGCCGCGCATCATCCCGTCGGCGGACCCTCCCGCTGGCAACCCCCGGTCCGGCTGCCGGAGTTCGACTTCGCCGCCTACAAGAGCACCGAACTGCGCAGTCCCCGGCAGCCGTTGGTGCTCCCGCCGAGTGGCGACACCGAGCTCACCGGGCCGGTGTTCGGCGTCGCCGACGTACACCCGCTCGACTTCGACCTCACCCGGCAACACGTCGGCGAACCCCTCGGCGAGCGGATCGTCGTCACCGGCCGAGTCCTCGACGAGTCCGGCCGCCCGCTGCGTGACCAACTCGTCGAGGTGTGGCAGGCGAACGCGGCGGGCCGCTACCGGCATCGAGGCGACCAACACCCGGCGCCGCAGGACCCGAACTTCACCGGCGCCGGGCGCTGCCTCACCGACGCCGAGGGCAACTACCGCTTCGTCACCGTCAAGCCCGGCGCGTACCCCTGGCGCAACCACCACAACGCCTGGCGTCCCGCGCACATCCACTTCTCGCTGTTCGGCACCGCCTTCACCCAGCGCCTGGTCACCCAGATGTACTTTCCCGGCGACCCGCTGTTCGAGTACGACCCGATCTTCAACTCGGTCCGCGACGACAAGGCGCGGCGCCGGATGATCGCCGCGTTCGACATGGACACCACCGAGAACGAATGGGCGCTCGGCTATCGATGGGACATCGTGCTCGGCGGCGCGAGCGCCACCCCGACGGAGGATCGATGAACACCTGGCCGACCGACGCGAACGGCGGCACGCCGAATCGGGACGGCGGGCTCACCCCGTCGCAGACCGTCGGGCCGTTCTTCGGCTACGCGCTGCCCTACGCGGGCGGCCCGGACCTGGTCCCGGCGCACACCCCGGGCGCGATCCGGGTGCACGGGAGTGTGTACGACGGCGCGGGCGCACCCGTCCCGGACGCCGTCCTGGAGATCTGGCAGGCCGACCCGGCGGGCCGGTTGCCGCGCGCGCCGGGCTCGTTCGCGCGCGACGGCGCCACGTTCACCGGGTGGGGGCGTGCGGCGGTGGACCGGCTCGGGAGGTACGCGTTCACCACGGTGCGGCCCGGCGCGCCGAGCGCCGAGGCGAACCCGTACCTGGCGATGTCGGTGTTCGCGCGCGGCATGTTGCGCCGGGCGGTCACCCGCGTGTACTTCCCCGAGGACGACCGCCACGCGGACCCGCTCTTCTCGGTGGTTCCGGCGACGCGGCATGAGACGCTGATCGCCGTACGGGAGGAATCCGGTTCCTACCGCTTCGACGTGCACATCCAGGGCGAGCAGGAGACCGTTTTCCTTGCTGTTTGACGCTGACTTCGACGCCCCTTCGCTCGACGCCGGACTGCTGGAGCCGGTCCGGGCCGGGACCGCGGTCGAGGCGGTCACGAGCGACGCGGCGCATCTGCGGGCCCTGCTCGACGTCGAGGTCGCGCTGGCCCGGGCGCAGGCCCGGATCGGGCTGATCCCGGCCGGCTCCGTCGCGGCGATCGAGGCGGGCGCCCGGGCCGGGTTCGACCCGGTCGACCTGGCCCGCCGGGCGCGCGGCGCGGGCAACCCGGTCGTTCCGCTGGTGCACGACCTGACCGCGGCCGTCCGGGCGATCGACCCGGCCGCCGCCGAGCACGTGCACCTGGGCGCGACCAGCCAGGACATCGTGGACAGTGCCGCGATGCTGGTGGCCGCCCGCGCCCTGGAGGCGATCCTGCCCGACCTGGCCCGGACCGCCGCCGCGCTGGCCGACCTCGCCGAGCGGCACCGGGACACGGTGCTGGCGGGCCGCACGCTGGGCCGGCACGCGGTACCGACCACCTTCGGGCTCAAGGCCGCCGGGTGGTGTGTCCTGGCGACCGACGCCTACACGCGCACCCGCGCGGTGCGTGCCGCGCTGCCCGCGCAGCTCGGTGGCGCGGCGGGCACGCTGGCCGCGTTCGGGGGGCACGGGATCGCGCTGCTCGCGCCGTTCGCCGCCGAGCTCGCGCTGGCGGAACCGGTGCTGCCCTGGCACACCCTGCGCACTCCGATCCTGGACCTGGCCGGCGCGCTCGCGCAGGTCACCGGCGCACTGGGCAAGTTCGCCGGGGACGTCGTGCTGCTCGGGCAGACCGAGGTGGACGAGGTGGCCGAACCGGCCGGCGCGGGCCGGGGCGGCTCGTCCGCGATGCCGCACAAGCGCAATCCGGTGCTCTCGGTGCTGATCGTCTCGGCCGCCCGGCAACTGCCCGGGTACGTGTCGACGCTGATCGCGTCGATGGCCGGCGCCGAGCACGAGCGCCCGGCCGGCGCGTGGCACGCCGAGTGGCAACCGCTGCGCGCCGCGCTGCGGCTGGCGGGCGGCGCGGCCGAGACCGCGGCCGAACTGGCCGAGGGGCTGGAGATCTTCCCGGACCGGATGCGGGCCGACCTGGAGCTGACCCGCGGGCAGATCGTCTCCGAACGGCTGGCCGTCGAGTTGGCCGCCGCACTCGGCAAGGAGGAGGCCCGGCGCCTGCTCACCGACGCGTCCCGGACCTCGGCGCGGACCGGCCGACACCTTCGTGATCTGCTGGGCCCGTTGGACGAGGCGGTTTTCGACCCGGCCGCCTACCTCGGCTCGGCCCCGGCCCTGATCGACCGGGCGCTCGCGCACCATCGCACCGTGTTCCAAGAGAAGGACCAATGACGATCGCCACGCTCAACCACCGCTTCGACGGCCCCGCCGACGCCCCGGTGTTGATCCTCGGCCCCTCGCTCGGCACCGAACTGGGCATGTGGGACGCGCAGATCCCGGAGTTGTCCCGGCACCACCGGGTGCTGCGCTACGACCTGCGCGGGCACGGCACATCCCACCCGGTACCGGGCACGTCCTCGGTCGGCGACCTGGTCGGCGACGTCCTCACGCTGGCCGACTCCTACGGCGTCAAGCAGTTCGCGTACGCCGGCGTCTCGCTCGGCGGCGCGGTCGGCCTGTGGATGGGCGCACGTCATCCCGAGCGGCTGACCGCGCTGATCGCGTGCTGCACGTCGGCGCGCTTCGGCGAGCCGCAGGCGTGGCTGGACCGGGCCGCGACGGTGCGGGCGCAGGGCATGCGGCAACTCGCCGACACCGTGATCCAACGCTGGTTCACGCCGGAGTACGTCGAGCGCGAGCCGGCCGCCGTACAGCGGATCCTGGACATGCTGTACCGGTGTCCGCCTGGGGGCTACGCGGGCTGCTGCGACGCGCTGGCGCACTACGACCTGCGGGCGGAGCTGGGCCGGATCACCGTGCCCACGCTGGTGCTCGGCGCGGAGCGGGACCCGTCGACGCCGCTGGAGCACGCTCGTGAACTCGCCGCCGGGATCCCGCACGCGAGGTTGGTCGAGGTCGCCGACGCGGCGCATCTGGCGAACATCCAGCAGGCCGACGTGGTCACGTCGGCGATGCTCGCGCACCTGACGGCGGTGCGCGCGTGAGCCACGCGGAGGGTATGCGGGTGCGCCGCGAGGTGCTGGGCGACGCGCACGTGGATCGGGCGGTCGCGGGGACCACCGAGCTGACCGCCGACTACCAGGACCTGATCACCCGCTACGCGTGGGGCGAGATCTGGACCCGACCCGGCCTGGACCGGCGCACCCGAAGCTGCGTCACGCTCACGGCGCTGGTCGCGCACAACCACATGGACGAGCTCGCGATGCACCTTCGCGCGGCGCGGACGAACGGGTTGAGCTGGGACGAGATCAAGGAGGTGCTGCTGCAGACGGCGATCTACTGCGGAGTGCCGGCCGCCAACAGCGCGTTCGCGGTGGCCCAACGGGTGCGGACCGAACTCGGCGAGTAGGCGGGCGGGGCGCGGGGCCGCGGCCGGCCGGGTCCCGTCATCGGCCGGATCCCGTCTTTCCGGCAGGTCGGGGATTTGGTGCGGTCGGGGGATGTGGGTTCCACTGAATGGAAGTCCCCGACCGATTGAGAAGTCCTCGACCCCGGAGGTGTGCCGATGACGCCCGTCACCGTGGCCGGCAAGGTGATGGCCATTCTCGGGGCGTTCGCGGCGGGGGACGGGCGGTTGACGCTGACCGAGGTGTGTCGGCGGTCCGATCTGGCCTTGGCGACCGGCCATCGGCTGGTGGCCGAGTTGGTCGGCGGGGGGTTTCTGGAGCGGCTGGACGACGGGTCGTACCGGGTCGGGGTCAAGCTGTGGCACATCGGCGCGCAGGCCCACGCCGCGACCGACCTGCGGGATCTCGCGTTGCCGCACATGGAGGACCTGTACGAGGCCACACACGAGAACGTGCAACTCGCGGTGCTGCGCGACGGCAAGGCGCTGTACCTGGAGCGGCTGCGCGGCACCCGGTCGATGCCGATCGTCACCCGGGTGGGCACCGAACTACCGCTGCACGCCACCGGGGTCGGCAAGGTGCTGCTGGCGTACGGGCCGAGGCGACTGCGCGAACGGGTATTGGCCGAGCCGCTCGCCGCGCACACGGCACGGACCATCACCGATCCGGTTCGGTTGCGCGCGTGCCTGGCCGAGGTCCGGCGTACCGGCGTGGCCACCACGTCCGGCGAGATGACCGTGGGCGCGCACTCGGTGGCGGCGCCGATCCGGGATCGGCACGACACGGTGGTCGCGGCGCTGTCCCTGGTGACCGGCCGCCGTACGGCCGACCTGCGGCGGCTGATCCCCAGCGTGACGACCGCCGCGCGGGCGCTGTCACGGGATGTGGCACAACACTGGACCGGGAGCGGGGACATCGGCGGGGACGCGGACATGGGAGCGGGCGGGGACTGCCACCCCCGTGGGTGACACCCCCCGCCCGCTCCGTGCGATTCACGTGGGCGTGGTCAGAGCTTCAACATGCTCTGCAGGAAAGTCCGGTACTTGTGCAACGCGAGCCGCAACTGCTCGGTGTCCCCGCCGGCCGTGCGCTTGGCCTGCTCCAACTCGGCGCGCCTGGTCCGGATCGAGTCGGTCACCAGCTTGGTGACCTGCTCCGCGATGTCGTCCGCGTCCGAGACCGCGTCCGAGGGGCTGTCCACGAACCCGGCGAGCGCCTCGCGGAATCGGTGGTTGAGGTCCTCGGCGGCGGCCCGGTCGAACATGGCCGCGTCGGCGTCGTCGTGCGCGTCGCCCCGGGTGCGGCGCTTGGCGGGGTCGGCGTCGGACGTGGTCCGCGAGCCGGCGGAAGCGGGCGGGCTCGTCGGCACGGGCGGGGTGTCGCGGCCGGTACGAGGCGTCGGGTGCACCGTGGTGCCGTAGGGCTCCGCCTGGTCGTGCTGCTGGTGCGGCAGGACGCGGGTGGGTGGTTCGGACGGGCTGTCCACGCTCGGGCCGGGGCCGTCGGTGACCCGGGCCTGGCGGGCGGCGCGGTCGCGTTCGTCGCGCTCGACGATGGGTGCGTCGTCCCGGCCGGGACCGGAAGCGCCCGGCCCATTCGGGAAGTTCTGCTTGCGCATCGGTGTGGTCCTCTCGTCCGGTACGACGGATGTCGCGCCGCTACTCGGGGCGTCCCGATCGGGACGCCCCGGGTGGATCCTTCGGGGCGGCTCGGCCGACGTGGTGTCGGCCGAGCCGAAGATCGGGATGATCAGCGCTGGTCGGGCTTCGAGACGTCCAGACGCGGCGCGTTCGCCTCACCCGGAGCGGCCTGCCATTGATCGGTGCGCCCGTCGTGCGCGCCGGCGGGCGTGTCGGTGGGCGCGGCCGAGGTCGGGGTGGTGCCGCCATGACGCGGCTGATAGGCCTGCCCGAGCAGGTCGTCGAACAGGGCGCGGTGGTGGATCATCGCCTGTCGCAGATCCTCGGTCTGGGCCTCGCCGGCCTCACTGCGCCGGGCGATCTCGTGCGCCTTGCGGTAGTGGTTCAGCGTGTGCCCGTGCTCGACGGACAGCAGTTCCATCCGCTTGTCGTGTGCGCCGGTGGGGTAGCCCCGATCGCGCATCAGGCGGGTGATCAACTCGTCCGCTTCCTGGACCGCGTCGTCCGGGGCATCGACGAATCGCTCCTGGACCGCGGTCCACTCGATGGCGTAGCGCTCGCGCGCGGCCGGCTCCAACGGCTTGAGGGTGAGTTCGCTGTGCCGGCGCTCGCGATCGGCCAGGTTGCGCTCGGCCTCGCGCCGGTCGCCGTACTGCTCGACGGCCCGGTCGTACTCGGGGCCGAAGCGCTCCTTGAGGTGCCTGCGCCGCAACATCGGACGGCCCGCGAAGACGGCCGCAGCGGCGAGGACGACGACGATCACCACGATCAGGATGACGGTCGCTGTCGTGTTCACGGGAACTCCCAGATGGGTCGGGTCTCGGATCGTGCCTTTCGGTCGAACAGCGGACGAACTCCATCTATCGGAGGTTTCCGCTCGTGCTCGGCATCTCATGCCTTGCCGGGTCCGGCGGGACCAAACTCCGGTCGGGGACCGGGTTTCCGGTCACCGGAAGGCGAGGACACCCTCCGTGTCCGCGATGGGCGACCCTGGGCGAATCGGTACGGCGGTGTGAGGAGCGGGCGGATGCGGACACGGGTCGCGATCATCGGTGCGGGGCCGGCGGGACTGCTCCTGTCGCAACTGCTGCACAACCGCGGGATCGACTCGGTGCTGCTGGAGGCGCGCGGTCGGGAGTACTGCGAGCAGCGCCAGCGCGCGGGCATGCTGGAGCAGGCCACGGTCGACGTGCTGCGCGAGGCCGGCGCGGCGGATCGGCTGGAGCGCGAGGGGCTCGTGCATCACGGGATCCACCTGCGCTTCGCCGGCGAGAACCGGCACATCGACTTCCCGAGTCGGACCGGTGGCAGGTCGGTGACGGTCTACGGGCAGACCGAGATCGTCAAGGACCTGATCGCCAAGCGGCTCGACGAGGGCGCGCGGCTGTACTTCGACGCGCCGGTGACCGCGATCGAGGGCATCGACGGCGACGCGCCGCGGGTCCGGTTCGTCCGGGACGGGGTCGAGGAGACCCTCGACTGCGACTTCGTCGCGGGGTGCGACGGGTTCCACGGGGTCTCGCGGCCGGCGATACCGGCCGACGTGCTCAGGACCTACGAGCGGACCTACCCGTTCGCGTGGCTCGGTGTGCTGGCGGACGTCGCGCCGTCCACCGACGACCTGATCTACGCGTACAGCGAGCGCGGCTTCGCGCTGCACAGCATGCGGTCGGCGCGGGTGAGCCGGCTCTACCTCCAGGTGGACCCGGACGCGGACCTCGCCGACTGGCCGGACGAGCGGATCTGGGCGGAGCTGCGGGAGCGGTTGGCGCTGCCGGGATGGACGCTCGACGAGGGGCCGATCAGCGACCGGGGCATCACGCCGATGCGGAGCTTCGTGGCCGAGCCGATGAGCTTCGGGCGGCTGTTCCTGGCGGGCGACGCGGCGCACATCGTGCCGCCCACGGGGGCCAAGGGGTTGAACCTGGCGATGGCGGATGTACGGGTGCTGGCGGACGCGTTCGGGCGGTGGTTCGAGAGCGGGGCGCGCGAGGGGTTGGACGCGTACAGCGAGACGTGTCTGCGGCGGGTGTGGCGGGCGGAGCACTTCTCGTACTGGATGACCACGTTGTTGCACCACGATTCGGGCGCGAGCGCGTTTGATCGGCGGGCGCAGGTTGCGCACCTTCGGTATGTGGCGGATTCGGCGGCGGCGATGGACTCGCTGGCGGAGAACTATGTCGGGTACACGTGGGCCCAGTGAGCCGGGTTCGCCTCATGCGCTGCGGCCGGGCTATTTGGCCTCATGCGCCGGCCGGGCTGGTTCGCCTCAAGCGCCGGCCGGGCTGGTTCGCCTCAAGCGCCGGCCGGGCTGGTTCGCCTCAAACGCCGGCGGGGCTGATTGGCCTCAAACGCCGGCCGGGCTGATTGGCCTCAAACGCCGGCCGGGCTATTTGGCCTCATGCGCCGGCCGGGCTGGTTCGCCTCAAGCGCCGGCGGGGCTGGTTCGCCTCAAACGCCGGCGGGGCTGATTGGCCTCAAACGCCGGCCGGGCTGATTGGCCTCAAACGCCGGCCGGGCTATTTGGCCTCATGCGCCGGCCGGGCTGGTTCGCCTCAAGCGCCGGCGGGGCTGGTTCGCCTCAAACGCCGGCGGGGCTGATTGGCCTCAAACGCCGGCCGGGCTATTTGGCCTCATGCGCCGGCCGGGCTGGTTCGCCTCAAACGCCGGCGGGGCTGATTGGCCTCATGCGCCGGCCGGGCTATTTGGCCTCATGCGTCGGTTGGGCCGGGTTGGGCTCAAGTGATGGTGGGTGCGCGAACGCCGGCCGGGGTGGCCGGCCGGCGTTCGGGGGTTGGGGGGGGGGGGTCAGACGCTTACGCCGAAGTCCTTGGCGATGCCGGCGAGGCCGGAGGCGTAGCCCTGGCCGAGGGCGCGGAACTTCCAGTCGGTGCCCGCGCGGTAGAGCTCGCCGAAGAGCATCGCGGTCTCGGTGGAGGCGTCCTCGGAGAGGTCGTAGCGCGCGAGTTCGACGTTGTCGGCGGCGTTCAGCACGCGGATGAACGCGTTCCGGACCTGGCCGAACGACTGCTTGCGGTTGTCCGCGTCATAGACCGAGACCGGGAAGACGACCTTGTCGACGTCCGCGGGCAGTTGCGCGAGGTTGACCTTGATCTGCTCGTCGTCGCCCTCGCCCTCGCCGGTGCGGTTGTCGCCGGTGTGCTCGACGGTGCCGTCCGGGGTCTTCATGTTGTTGAAGAACACGAAGTGCTGGTCGGAGTAGACCTTGCCGGCCGCGTTGACCACGATCGCGCTCGCGTCGAGGTCGAAGTCCTCGCCCGTGGTCGTGCGCAGGTCCCAGCCGAGGCCGACGACGACCGCGGTCAGGCCAGGGGCCTCCTTGGTCAGGGAGACGTTTCCGCCCTTGCTCAGGCTCACGGCCATGGGTGTTTCCTTCCAGAGGATGTATGACGTCGCGGACGACGCTACTGCTACTGATCCGGACGTGCAGCAGGCACGCCTAAGTTCCCGAACACGCCGAAAGGGGCCGTCAAGGTGGCGGTGATCACGAGGCGGAAGTCGGCGCGAGGTTATTGACGGTTCGTCAGTTCCGCCGTTCAATGGCAGGTACAAACAGGGATATGACTATTAGTCATATCCAGCTTTCGACCCCTGGGGGCTGCCATGTCCAGCGCTACGACGCCGTCGGCCGGGATCGATCAGGCGCGGATGCGCCAGGTCATGGGCCACTTCGCCACCGGTGTCACGGTGGTCACGGCGATCGACGACGGTGCCCCCGTGGGCATGGCCTGCCAGTCGTTCACGTCGTTGTCGCTGGAACCGGCGTACATCTCGATCGCCCCGGCGCTCACCTCGACCACCTATCCCCGGATCCGCGCGGCCGGCCGGTTCGTGGTCAACATCCTGGCCGAGGACCAGCAGGACGTGTGCCGCGCGATGGGCCGCAGCGGCGGTGACAAGTTCGCGGGCGTCGACTGGACGCCCGCCGGCAACGGCGCGCCCCGCCTGGTCGGCGCGGTCGCCTGGATCGAATGCGACATCGCGCACGAACTGCCCGGGGGCGACCACGTGATCGTGATCGGCGCGGTCACCACCCTGGACCTGCCGCGCGACACCGCCCCGCTGATGTTCCACAAGGGTCGGTACGCGCGCCTGATCGCCGGCTAGGCCCTACCACCGGACAGCCGTACCGCTCGGCCGGCCGCGCTCACCGGCCGGCGTCGGGCAGCAGGCCGTCCGCCATGGCCACCGTGACGGCGGCGGTGCGGTCGTCGACGCCGAGCTTGTTGAACGTGCGCAGCAGGTGCGTCTTGACCGTGGCCTCGCTGATGTACAACTGCCGCCCGATCTCGGCATTGGTCATCCCGCGCGCGACCAGCCCGAGCACCTGCGTCTCGCGCGGGCTCAGCGGGTCGCGGACCGGCGCCTTCAGCCGGGTGACCAGCTTGGCGGCGACGGGCGGCGCGAGCACGGTCTCACCCCGTGCCGCGGCCCGGACGGCGGCGGCCAACTCCACCCGCGGGGTGTCCTTGAGCAGGTAGCCGGTCGCGCCCGCCTCGACCGCGCGCACGATGTCGGTGTCGGTGTCGTACGTGGTCAGGATCAACACGTGGACCCCGGGCGACTCGCGGACGATGCGCCGGGTCGCGGCGACCCCGTCGGTACCGGGCATCCGCAGGTCCATCAGCACCACGTCGGGTCGCAGTTCGGCGGCCCGGTCCACGGCCTGGGCGCCGTCCTCGACGGATCCGACCACCTCGAAGTCGGACTCGGCCGCGAGCATGCCCGCCAGACCCTCCCGGACCACCGGATGGTCGTCGGCGATGAGCAGCCGGATCACCGAGGTACCTCCACCCGTACGGTCGTGCCCCGGCCGGACGCCGAGACCACCTCGACCTCGCCGCCGACCTGTGCGAGCCGCGCCCGCATTCCGGGAAGACCGTATCCCCCCTTTCCCGGTCCGGGGTCGAAGCCCCGCCCGTCGTCCACCACGGTCAGCCGGGTGGCGAACGGACGATAGGCCAGTTCCACCGCCACGGAAGCGGCCTCGGCGTGCTTGCGGACGTTGGCCAGGGACTCCTGGAGCACCCGGACCAGCACCACCTGGACCGTCGAGGACAACTCGTGCTCGGCGCCGGTGACGGTGAACGTCGCGGCCACGTCCAACTCCTCGCCGAGTCCGGCGACCGTACGACCGAGCACGTCGGCGATCGGCTCGGCCCGGTCCGCGCCCTGCGCCGGTCCCTGGGCGGCGACCAGCGCGCGTGCCTCGGCCAGGTTGTCCCGGGCCACCCGCTCGGCCAGTTCCAACCGCTTGCGGGTGGCGGCGGCGTCCGAGTCCACGGTGATCCCGGCGGCCTGGAGCAACATCAGAATGCTGGTGAAGCCCTGCGCGAGGGTGTCGTGGATCTCGCGCGCCATGCGCTCGCGCTCGACCCGTACGCCCGCCTCGTGATGCGTCTCGGCCAGTTCGGCCCGGGTCGCCTCCAACTCGCGCAACAACCGGCCGCGCTCCTGCACCTTGTCGGCGAGCCAGTTGATCAACCGGGCCATCAGATAGCTGAACGCGAGCACGATCGCCATCTCGACCAGGATTCCGACCACCCTGCCGTGCTCCCAGTGCGCCTGTCGGGCCTGGAGCGCGCCGTTCATGCCGAAGAGGTAGACACTCGCCAGCATCGCCGGGAGCATTTTGTCGATGAACGTGAAGGTCAGCGGCACGAGTACGTACATCAGCCCGATGCCGTCGGGATCGACCAGGCTGAGCGCGGTCACCCCGGCGTAGGCGAGCACCAGATGGGCCCGGCCGCGCCGGTCCCAGCCGGTCGGATCGATGCCGGGCGGGAGCATCACCCAGAACGACACCGGCAGCACCACGAGCACCGCGATGCACCACGGCGGGCGCTCCGCGCCGAACTCGGCGGCGGTGATCGCGGCGAGCGCGAAGTACGCGTAGCGGTAGGCGGTGAGCAGCTTGCCGCCGAAGAGGGCCTCCTCCTCGTCGGACAGGACGGAGGCGGGCCTGCCCGGCGTGCCCGCCGCACCGATCGCACCCGCCCCGTCGGTCGCATCCGTGGGGTTCGCCGTGTTCACCGTTCGTTCCCGCTCCAGTCGAAGGTCCGGATCCACACGACCAAGGCGATCACACCCCACGCGGCCAGGACCAGCGCCACCCGACCGAGTTCCCAGGCGCCGGCCGGTTCGACCGCCCGGAAGTCGTCGGGCAGGAACACCGAGCGCATGCCCTGGGTGAGCCACTTGAGCGGGAACAGCGCGGCGAACCGCTGGACACCGTCGGGCAGCTCGTCGAAGGGCACGAAGACTCCGGAGACGAACTGGAGCGCGGTGAAGGGCAGGATGATCAGCGCGCCGTTGGCCCCCCTTCGCATCAACCCGCTCGCCGCGAGCCCGAGCAGCGTGGCCACGGTGACCCCCAGGACGAACACCCACGCGAAGGTCAGCCACCGCGAGGGGTCGTGCGGAAGGGTCAGATCCAGCCACGCGACGCCGACCACGAGCAGCACCGCGACCTGGATCAGGCTGACCAGGAACACCTGGACGACCTTGCCGAGCAGATAGGCCGCCGGCGGCATCGGCGTCCCGCGCAAGCGCTTGAGCGTGCCGTCGTGTCGCTCGGCGGCGACCGAGAGCGCCAGCCCCTGGAAGCCGGCCGAGACGATGCCGACCGCGATCATCCCGGCCGCGTGCAGTCGGCTCTCGGACACGTTCGTGCCCTCCACGGTGCCGCCGCCGATGACGCCCAGCAGCACCAGCAGCAGGACCGGCATCCCGAAGGTCACCGCCATCTGCCCGCGCTGCCGGGCGAACTGCCTGAGCTCCAGACGGGAGCGCTCCACGACGATCGCCGACATCGACATCACGCGGCTCCGATCAGGTCGAGGTAGACGTCCTCGAGCGAGGGGCGGGTGACGGTCAGCTCCGGTACCTCGCCGCCGTAGCGCGCGGCCAGCCGGGCCACGTCGGCGGTCGGTTCGGCGCTCTCCACCGTGTGCGTGCCCTCCGCGTCGCGCCAGCGCAGCACCGCGCGGGCCAGATGCCGACCACCGAGCCGCTCGGGCGAGTCCACGTCCACGATCCGGCCGTCCCGGATCACCGCGACCCGGTTCGCGAGGTGCTCCGCCTCGTCCAGGTAGTGCGTGGTCAGCAGGATCGTCGTGCCGGCGTCGCGCAGGCTCGCGATCAGCGACCAGAACCGGCGACGCGCCTGCGGATCGAACCCGGTGGTCGGCTCGTCCAGGAACAGCAGCTCGGGTCGGCCCACGATGCCCAGCGCGACGTCGAGCCGGCGCCGTTGACCACCGGAGAGGGCACCCGCGCGGGTGCCCCGCCGGTCGGTCAGCCCGACCGCCTCGATCAGCTCGTCGACATCGCGCGGCCTCGGGTAGTAGCACGCGAAGTGCCGCAGGCTCTCCCGCACGGTCAGCCCGGAGACGTCCGCCGACTCCTGGAGCACGATGCCGATCCGGGCCCGCCAGCGCACGCCCGCGCTCGCCGGATCACATCCGAGGACGTCGACCTCGCCCGCGTCGCGCGAGCGGTGGCCCTCCAGGATCTCGGTCGTGGTGGTCTTGCCCGCGCCGTTCGGGCCGAGCAGCGCGAGGATCTCGCCTGTGCGCACGTCCAGATCGAGCCCGTCCACCGCCGGCCGCCCGCGATAGCTCCGGCGCAACCCCCGCACCGTGATCGCCGCTTCGCCGCGCCCGCGGGCCGGGTGCGTTCGCTGAATCGTCATGGCTCGACGATGTCGGGTGCGGGGCGGGGCCGGGACGTACGAACGACGGACGCCGCCTGTCCATCGAACGGTGGACAGGCGGCGCGCGTTCGGGCGGGTACGGCATCGTGCGACAAGCCTCAGCCGACCCGGGCCGGCTCGGCGCGGGCGGAGTTCGCCGGCGCCGGCGAGGCGTCCTCGACCGCCGGTCGTGGATCCGGCATGCGCAGCGCGCACAACAACGCGAGCACCATCAACCCCGCGGCGCCGGCGAACACGACATCCACGCCGGTGACGAACGCCCGTACCGCGTCCGCGTGTTCGGCCGGCGCCAGGTGCGCGATCGCGGAAACCTCGCCGACGTCGCTCTTCGCCGTGAACACCCGAGCGAGCACCGAGCCGAAGAGCGCGACGCTCAGCGTGCCGGCCAGCGACTGGAAGAACCGGATGCCGGTCGTGGTGACGCCCAGATGCTCCCTGGGCGCGGCCTGCTGCACCGCCACGATCGCCCGGCCGACCAACTGCCCGAACCCCAGTCCCAGGATGAACAGGTCGCCGCGCAACACCCACAGCGAGGTGTCCGTGTCCAGCAGTGCCAGGCCGGCGAAGGCGACCCCGGCGAGCGCCGTGCCGGCCACCAGCCCGCTGCGGGTGCTCCACGGAAGCCTGGTCCCCACGATGCCGGCGATCACCATGCCCAGCGCCATGAAGGCCAGGTAGGCGCCCGCGGCGGTGGCGTCCACGCCGCGCGCCAACTGCAGGTACAGCATCAGATAGACCATCGTGCCCAGCATCACCGCGCCGGTCAGGCCCTGGAGCAGGAACCCGTTGCGGATGTAGGCGTTGCGGAACAGCGAGAGCGGCAGGATCGGCATCGCGATCGTGGCCTGCCGCCACAGGAACAGGCCGAGTCCGACCGCCGCCGCGACCAGCAGGCCGACGATCGTCGCCGAGTCCCACGCGTAGTCCTCGCCGCCCCATTGGCAGGCGAGCAGCAGCGCGCTCGCGAACACGGCCACCAGCGCCGCGCCGACGAAGTCGATCCGGGTGTCGGCGGTGGTGTGTCGGGGCAGCCGCAGCGCCCACAACGCGCCGCCGATGATGATCAGCCCGAGCGGGACGTTGACGAAGAAGATCATCCGCCAGTTGCCGTGATCGGCGAACAGCCCGCCGACGAACGGCCCGAGCGCCATGCCGCTCCCGCCCATGATGCCCGCGAGCGCCCCGGGACCGCCCTTGTCGCCGGGCTTCCTGAGCTGGGCCATCACGACGAGGGTGACGCTCATCAGGCCACCCGCGCCGATGCCCTGGATCGCCCGGAAGGCGATCAACTCGGTCATCGAACGGGCCATTCCGCACAGCACCGAGCCGAGCAGGAAGGTGGCGATGGCCGCGAGGTAGACGTGCTTCGCGCCGAGCACGTCACACAACCGCCCGTACAGCGGCAGCACCACGGTCGCGGCCAGTGCGAACGCCGCGACCAGCCACGCGACGTGGTCGACGCCGTGCGCCGGGTCCAGGTCGCGGACGATCGGGACGATCGCGGCGGACACGATGTTCTGGTCCAGGATCGCCAGGACCATCGTCAGCAGGCACAGGGCCATGCTCACGCGGCGCTGGAACTCGGTCATCGTCGGAGCGGTCGGCACGTCCTCGTTCACGCGTGCCGGGTCGAGTGTCGTTTCCCGTGTCGTCTTCTCCCGTGTCGTCTTCATGGCAGGACCATAAGGCGGATTTTTATGTCGGGTCAATCTTTTGGTTCGACCTATTTTTCATCTTGGTACAGTTCTCCCATGACCCGGGAACCCGGCCTGCGCGAGCGCAAGAAGCTCGAGACGCGGCAGATGTTGTGGCGGACCGCGATGGACTTCTTCGTCGAGCGGGGCTTCGACAACGTCTCGGTGGCCGAGATCGCGGCGGCGGCGAACGTGTCCAAAATGACCGTCTTCAACTACTACCCGGCCAAGGAAGACCTGGTCCTGGGACCGATGGAGGCGCACGTCGGCGAGCCGGCGCGGGTGGTGCGCGAACGCGCGGAGGGCGAGAGCGCGGTCGACGCGCTGCGCCGGCACTTCCTGACCGCGCTGCGCGAGCGGGATCCGGTGGTCGGGCTCAACGACGACACGCAGATCCTGAGCGTGCATCGGCTCATCTACGAGACCCCGGCACTGCGGTACGGAGCCCTGGCCATGCTCGAACGCAACCAGCGGCTCCTGGCCGACGAGTTCGAGCGGGAGACCGGCCGACCGGGAGACCTGGCCTGCCGGACGGCCGCCGGTCAGATTCTGGCCGTGCGGCAGATCCTGGTCGCCCGCACCATTCAGCGGCTGGCCGAGGGTGCCACCGCCGACGAGGTCTACCCGACGGCGGTGGCCGAGGCGGAGCAGGCCTTCGCGCAGTTGGCCGACGGGCTGGCGGGCTTTTGTCCGGGGCAGGCGTGAGCCGGACCGCGCGGCGGATGTGAATCGCGCCGCGCCGCGGGTGTGACTTCCGCCGCACTGCACGGCAATCGGCCGGTGGCACCATGGCAGGACCGGGGGAGTCGCTCGTGAAGGGATTTCGGATGACTGTGCAGTCGCAGGCGGCGGCGGATCGGAAGCCGACCGGAGAGCCGGCAGCCGCGCTCTTCGATCCCACCGTGGCCGCGCCGCCACTGGTCGACGTGGCCCGCTTCGGCTTCGAGGGACCGCTCGCCGCGACCGCCGCCGCGTGGTCCGAGGACGCGGTCTACTGGGAGTACACGAAGGCGGCCAATCCGATCGGCGCCGGCTACACGACGCCCGTTCCGGTGGAGCGCTTTCCGGCCGGGTTGCACACCGGCGGCGAGACCCGGGTGGTCCCGCTGGACTTGGCCGAGCCGATGCGGATCGCGGGCGGTCCGGCGACCAGCCCGGCGCTGCTGGCCAACTTCGTCCGGATCAACGCGGGCGACCGACTCGCGGTGCGGCCGAACGCGACGTCGCAGCTCTACTACGTGATGTACGGCCGGGGCATGTCGCTGGTCGGCGGGCAGGCGGTGGAGTGGGAGAAGGGCGACTTCCTGGTCCTGCCGGACCTGGGCGAGATCACCCACCACGCCGCGCAGGACGCGGTGCTGTACTGGGTGCACGACGAGCCGCTGCTGCGTTATCTCGGCGTCACCCCGAACCGGGCCCGGTTCCGGCCGACCAAGTTCTCCCGGCATCGCGCGGTCGAGGAACTCACCCGGATCGCCGAGGCGCCGGGTGCCAACGCCAAGAACCGGGTCAGCGTGCTCCTGAACACGATCGACCAGGACCAGACGCTGACCGTCACGCACACCCTGTGGGCGATGTTCGGCCTGCTCCCGGTGGACCAGATCCAGCGCCCGCACCGGCACCAGTCGGTCGCCCTGGACTTGATCCTGGACTGCGAGCCGGGCTGCTTCACGCTGCTCGGCGACCGGTTGGACGAGCGCGGCGAGATCCTCGACCCGCAGCGGGTGGACTGGGAGCCGGGCGGCGCGTTCGTCACGCCGCCCGGCAAGTGGCACGCCCACCACAACGAGTCCGGCAGCCCCGCGCACCTGATCCCGATCCAGGACGCGGGCCTGCAGACCTACCTGCGCAGCCTGGACATCCGCTTCAGCGACCGACGGTAGGGCGGCGCGGGCAGGCGACCGGGGCCGGGGCCGGGGTCGGGGCCGGAGGGTCCGGCTTCCGGCTACCGGTCGGTCGTGTTCCGGTCGAGGTTGCGGCGGAGGAATTCGCCGGTCAACGAGTGTTCGGCGAGCAGGAGTTGTTCGGGGGTGCCCTCGAAGACCACCGTGCCGCCGTGCTTGCCGCCGTCCGGGCCCAGGTCGATCACCCAGTCCGCGCGGCCGACCACGTCCAGGTTGTGCTCGATCACCAGGAGTGTGTTGCCGCCGTCCACCAGTCGGTCCAGCAGCGCGATCACGGTGTCCACATCGGACATGTGCAGGCCCGTGGTCGGTTCGTCCAGCACATAGACACTGCCGGTCTTGTGCAACTCGCCTGCCAGCTTGAGCCGTTGCCGCTCGCCGCCGGAGAGCGTGCCGAGCGGCTGGCCCAGCGTGACGTAGCCCAGGCCGACCTCGACGAGCGCGGCCAGGTGGGGCCGGATGCGCTTCTCGGTGAAGAACTCGTGCGCGTCCTCGACGGTGAGCGCCAGCACGTCGATGATCGACTTGCCGCGCAGCGGGTACTCCAGCACCTTGTCGTCGAAGCGGCGGCCTTCGCAGCGCTCGCAGATCGTGGTCACCGGGTCCATGAAGGCCATCTCCACGGTGACCGATCCGCGTCCCTGGCAGGCCTGGCAGGCGCCCGCCGAATTGAAGCTGAACAGGCCCGGCTTCTCTCCGCTCGCCTTCGCGAACAGGGCCCGGATCGGGTCCATGATCCCGATGTGACTGGCGGGGGTGGAGCGGGAGTTGGCCGCGATCGCGGCCTGGTCGATGACGATCGTGCCGGGGTGCGCGGCGGTGAACACCTCGGACACCAGGGTGCTCTTGCCGGAGCCCGCGACGCCGGTGAACACGGTCAGTACGCCGGTGGGGATGTCCACGTCGACGTGCTTGAGGTTGTGCAGATCCGCGCCGCGCACCGGGATGTGCCCGGTGGGGCTGCGGTAGTCGGTCTTGACCACCGTGCCCCGGTTCAGGAAGCGGCCGGTGAGCGTGTCCGACTCGATCAGTTCCTTGACCGTGCCCGCGAAGACCAGTTCGCCGCCGTGCGAGCCGGCGTGCGGGCCCATGTCGATCACATGGTCGGCGACCGCGATCACGTCCGGGTCGTGCTCGACGACCAGCACGCTGTTGCCCTTGTCCCGCAGTGCGACCAGGAGTTCGTTCAGGCGGTGCACGTCGCGCGGGTGCAGGCCGACGCTGGGCTCGTCGAAGATGTAGGTCATGCCGGTGAGGCTGGAGCCCAGGTGGCGGACCATCTTGAGGCGCTGCCCCTCGCCGCCGGACAGGGTCGAGGTCTCCCGGTCCAGGCTGAGGTAGGACAGGCCGATGTCGACGATCCGCCGCAGCGCCACGGCGGCCGCCGCGGCCACCGGGCCGCCGATCGGATCCCCGATCCGGGCCAACACCTCGATCAGTTCGCCCACTTCGAGCGCGCAGTAGTCGGCGATGTTGAGTCCGTGGATGCGCGCGGCGAGCACGGCCGGGTTGAGTCGGGCGCCGGCGCAGTCCGGGCACGGTCCCTCGGTCAGGTAGGTCTCCACCGTCTCGCGGGTCTTGGCGCTGAGCGAGGACGTGTCGCGGTTGAGGTAGAGCCGGTCGAAGCGGGTGTACAGGCCCTCGAAGGTCACGTTGGCCGTGCCGTCCGGGGTGACCCACTTGAACTTGATCACCCGATCCGGGTCGCCTCGGGTGAGCAGCGCGAACTCGGCGTCGGTGTAGTCGGCGATCGGCTTGTCGTTGTCGAACAGGCCGGATGCCTGGTAGAGCCCGACGGCCAGCAGGCCGAGCAGGAACGCGCCGTCGTTGATCGACTTGGACCGATCCAGCAGACGGGTGTAGTCGGCCCGTACGGTCCGACCGATGCCGTCGCACGTGGTGCACATGCCACCGGGGTCGTTGAACGAGTACATCCCGGGCGTGCCGGCCGAGGGCTCGGCGACGCGGGAGAAGAGCACCCGCAGGAGCGGGTTGATGTCGGTCATCGTGCCGACCGTCGAGCGCGAGTTGGACCCGATCGGCTTCTGGTCCACAACGATGGCCGGGGACACGTTCTCGATCGCGTCGGCGTGCGGGCGCTCGTAGCGGGGCAGGAATTTGCGCTCGAACGCCGAGAAGGTCTCGTTGAGTTGCCGCTTCGACTCGACGGCGACGGTGTCGAAGACGATCGAGGACTTGCCGGATCCGGAGGGACCGGTGAAGACCACGATCCGGTTCTTCGGGATGCGCAGCGAGACGTCCTTGAGGTTGTTTTCGCGCGCGCCGGTGATGACGATGTCGTTGATCATGCGGCTCCGTAGCTCTTCGGCTCTTCGATGGCGGACCACGGCGGGTGTCCGGATCGGACCGGACCGCGTGGGTGCGAGTGGGGAGGGGACGCGGCCGGGTCCGGCAGACTACGGGATGGCACCGACATCGCGGGTGGGCCGACTGGTGGGGGCGGGCCGACGGCGTGCGCTGGGGCAACGGCGTGCGGTGGGGCGTCAGGGCCGGGTGGAGCGGCGGAGCCGGCCGGCGGCCGGCCACGCGAGGACTCATCCGGATCGTGGCGTGGTCGGTCGGGCAATGCGTGCTTTCGAGCCGGCCGCCGAACCCGGGCGGGCCGGAAAGAGCCTGAGGGTCCCTCGTCTCGGCGCGAGAACGGAACCCGATGTTCTGAGGTGTCGTCACTTTCCATATGACGAGGGGGATTCCGTCGCGCGGGCAGGTTGGGGAGCCACCGCGCAACGATGAATCGGGGGGCTTGTCCTTCCACGTGTTGGGGCCGACCCGCGTTTTGGGCCCCGACGGGAGCGAGTTGAACATCGGGCCGAGGCGGCAACGGGAGTTGTTGACCCTGCTGTTGCTACGGCCCGGGGTGGCGGTCCCGATGGACCGGCTGGCCGAGGAGTTGTGGAACGGGCGCCCGCCGCCCGGCGCGCGATCCACGTTGCACGCGTATTTTTCCGGCCTGCGACGGGTGTTGGAACCGGGGCGGCGGGCGCCCTTTCGGATATTGACTACGCGCGACGACTCCTACGCCCTGGAGGTGCCGGTCGGGGGGCTGGACACCGGCCGGTGGCGCCGGTTGGCCGAGGCGGCGCGGGCCGCGAGTGCGGCGGGGGCGTACGGCCGGGCCGACGAACTCTTCCGTGCGGCGGTGGCGTTGTGGTCGGGGGACCCGTTCGCCGAGTTGGTCGATCACGAGGTGGCCCAGGCCGAACGGGCGCGGCTGGCCGAGGAGCGCGCCGGCCTGTCCGAGGAGGCGGCCGAGTGCCGACTCGCGCTCGGCGCGCACGCGTCGGTGATCGGCGACCTGATGGTGTTGGTCCGGGAGTACCCGCTGCGCGAGCGGCCGAGGGCGCAACTGGCCCTGGCGCTCTACCGATCGGGCCGACAGGCGGAGGCGCTGGCGGTATTGGAGGCCGGTCGGCGGTTGTGCGCGGAGGAGTTGGGCCTGGATCCGGGGCCTCGGCTGCGCGAACTCCAGGCCGCGATCCTGCGACAGGATCCGGCGTTGGCCGGACCCGAGCGAAAACCGGCGGCCTCGGTGTGCCGGGGCCGACGCGGCGTCGTCGTCGGACGACTGCGCGTCCCCTGCCCGCACCGGGATTCGTCGCACCGGCGCTGGTAGCGGCTGTGGCGGGGCGCCGCCACGGCGCCCCGCCACAGTGCCCTGCCGACGGCGCGCCCTGCTCGGCGGCTGTGGGCGCCTCCCGTCCGTACGGCGCGTCCGGACCGGGGGATGTCCGACCCACGGCGGTGGCTCCGTCCATGGCGGTCGGGTCCCAGGCATCCACAGGTCAGCCATCCGGGCCCGGGTTCCGCCATGCGCCGAAGCGGACGCCGCCGCCCCGTCCGGCAGCGCCACCGTGGCTCCGGGCGCCGCGTCGCGGACCACCTCTGGTCCTTTGCCCGGATTCGGCTTGATTCCGGCAAGTTGCGGGGGAGTCGGCCTCCGCACACCCGAGCGCCACTGATCCCCAGATTTCATGCACAGCCTGTGGACAATCCCGTCGACCTCTACCCGGCCGCCGTGTCCTCCTCGGCGAACGTTTTCAGTGCCTGATACACGGACTCCGCGAACTCCCGATGGACCTCGCGTTCGCGCCGCCTGGAATCGCTGTCCAGGACGATCCACTTCGCCCGCCCGAGATCGTCCGGCCCGGCCCCGAGCAGTAGCCGGGTCAGCAAGATCGCATCGATCGGCTCGAGACCCCGCGCGGCCAGAACGCGCTGCACCTCGTCCATCCCGGCGCCGGCGGCCATCGCCGCCCGACACTCGTCCAACAGCCCGGTCAAACGGGTGACCCGCTCCGGCTCGAAACCACTGGGAAACATCGTCGCCTCGCTCCGTCGTCTTCCGCCGAACCCGCCCGTGCGCCCGTCCGAGACCCACCGTGAAACCCGACCCCGATCACCCCGTCACACTTTTTCCACCCCCTCCGTCATGGAAGCAGGAGCCCATCGGGCCCCACCCGGACCGGGAACCGAAGCCCGGTCCGCACAACGGGAGCTGTCATGACGAAGTCGATTCTGGTCACCGGTGGTACGGGCACGCTGGGCCGCCTGGTCGTTCCGCTGCTGCGGGACGCGGGCCACCGGATCCGGGTGCTCAGCCGTACCGGCGGCGGTCCGGCCGCGGAAGGCGTCGAGTACGTGACGGCCGACCTGCTCAAGAACGAGGGCGTCGAAGCGGCGGTGGCCGGCATGGACACCGTGCTGCACCTGGCCGGCGGCCCCAAGGGTGACGACGAGGCCACCCGCAACCTGGTCCGGGCCGCGAAGGACGCCGACGTACGGCACCTGGTCTACATCTCGGTGATCGGCGCCGACCGCGTCCCGCTCGGCTACTTCAAGGCCAAGCTCGGCGCCGAGCAGGCGGTGGCCGAGTCGGGCCTGCCGTGGACCACGCTGCGCGCCGCCCAGTTCCACGACCTGATGCTGACCGCCGTCGACAAGATGACCAAGCTGCCGGTGGTGCCGGTGCCGGGCGGGGTCCGGCTCCAGCCGGTCGACCCGCGCGACGTGGCCCAGCGGCTGGTCGAGTTGACGCTCGGCGAGCCGGCCGGTCCGGTGCGGGACCTGGCCGGCCCGAAGGTGTACGGGATGCGCGAGCTGAGCCGCAGCTACCTGCAGGCGTGCGGCCGGCGTCGGCCGATGATGCCGGTGCGCTTCCCGGGAAAGGCCGGTCGGGCGTACCGCGCCGGCGAGAACCTGACCCTGGAAGGCGCCACGGTCGGCACCCGCACCTGGGAGGACTTCCTCGCCGAGCGCGTGAACGCGAACGCCGAGACGAACGCGAACGCGAAGTAGTCCGTGGCCGGGCTCAGGGCCGAACCCGACGCCAAGCGGGGCCTTCCGCCGGAACGCGCGACCCGCGCGACCCGCGCGAAACGCGCCGGACGCGCAACACACGCGACCCGCGCCACACCCCCGGAAGGCTCCCGCGACGGCGCCCCGACTCAGTTCACCTGCCGCCCGCCCTCCCCCCAATACCGCGCCCGCAGCGTCTTCTTGTCCGGCTTGCCCAGCGGCGACAGCGGAATCGCGTCGGTGAAGTCGATCGACTTCGGTGCCTGTACCGCGCCCTTGCGCTCCTTCACCAGCGCGATCAACTCCGCCGGATCCACCTCCAGGCCCGGCCGGAGCACCACGACCGCCTTGACCGCCTCGCCCCACTTGTCGTCCGGCACGCCGACCACCGCGACCGCGGCCACCGCCGGATGCGCCGAGATCACGTCCTCGACCTCGCGCGGGAAGACGTTGAAGCCGCCGGTGATGATCATGTCCTTCTTGCGGTCCACGATGGTCAGGAAGCCGTCCGCGTCCGCCCGCGCGATGTCCCCGGTGTGCAACCACCCGCCGCGCAACGCCTCTTCGGTCTGCTCGGGCTTGTTCAGGTAGCCCGCCATCACCAGCGGCCCGCGGACACAGATCTCGCCCGGCTCGCCCTGGGCCACCTCGTTCAGGTCGTCGTCGAGCAGCCGCACCGTCAGGTACGGGACCGGCCGACCGCACGAGGCGAGTCGCGCCGGGTCGTTCGGGTCGTGCTCGTCCCGGCGCAGCACGGTGATCGTCATCGGGCACTCGGCCTGACCGTAGTACTGGAAGAAGATCGGCCCCAGCCGCTCGATGCCCTCCTTGAGCCGCGCCGGCGACATCGCGGAGGCACCGTAGAACACCGTCTCCAGGCTGGACAGGTCGTGCTTGTCCAGGTCGGGGTGGTCCAGCAGCACATACAGCATGGTCGGCACCAGCATCGTCGCGGTGATCCGGTACTTCTCGATCGCCGCGAGCACCTGCTTGGGATCGAAGTGCGGCAACACCACGATCGAGCCGCCGCGCAGCAGCGTCGGGATGAACGCCGACATGCCCGCGTGCGACAGCGGCGTCGCGACCAGGAAGCGCACCTCGTCCGGCCAGTCCCACTCGGCGAGTTGGATGGTCGGCAGAGTCACCCCGGAGCGGTACGTGGACATCACGCCCTTGGGCCGCCCCGTCGTGCCGCCGGTGTACGCGTAGCCCGAGACGTCCTCGGCGCTCACCTGCGGCGGCGTGATCGAACCCGGCTCGAACTTGGCGGCCAGCGCGAGCAGATCGACCCCGAGCCCGTCCGTGGTCGGCCCGAAGGCGAGCAGCTTCAGGTGCGGCAGCCGCTCCTTCAGCGCCGCGGCCCGCTCGCCGTACGGTCCCGGGTCGTAGATCAGCGCCTCGACACCGGCGTCGGCCAGCACGTACGCGTGGTCCTCCAGCGAACCCATCGGGTGCAGCGGCGTCGCGCGACAGCCGGTCAGCATGTTGCAGCCGGTCGCGAACAACACCTCGGGCCGGTTCGCGGACAGCACCGAGACCATGGTGCCCTTGACCACACCCTGCGACGCGTACGCCTGCTGGTACCGGCTGATCTCGTCGCGGACCTGACGCGCCGTCAAGACGTCCTCGCCCGCCGGTCGGTCGGTCAGATGGACGGCCGGCTTGTCGGCGTGCCCGGTCAGCGCGTGCAGGAGCAGATCGGGGACGAATACCGGGCGGTGCAGCGCGGCGGGCAGGTCGTACGACATCTGCGGCTTCCCCTCGGAGGCGATCGACGATGACGGATGGCGGCGGACCGTGGCGGAGGCCGAAGGCGTCGCCGCGCGAGAACATGTTTTCGCCATCCATTGACCTCGTCAAGGAACCTTACCTATCGTTCGGCCGGTGGCCGACCTCGTTCCCAGGCCGAGAGGATGACCGTGTCGACACAGACCGTCAGTACTATCCAGTTCCCCTACAAGCGCACACTCGGACCGGTCATGGGTCGCTTCTTCTCGGAGCTGACCGCCCGTCGCATCGTCGGGATCCGCTCCGGTGAGCGGGTGATCGTGCCGCCCATGGAGTACGACCCGGAGACCGGGAACGAGCTCGCGCACGACTTCGTCGAGGTGGGTCCGGCCGGCACCGTCCGGTCCTGGACCTGGGTCGCCGAACCGATCGAATCGCACCCGCTGGACCGGCCGTTCGCCTTCGTGCTGGTGCGGCTGGACGGCGCGGACACCGACCTGGTGCACGTGCTGGACGCCGGCGGCGAGGACGCGGTGAGCACCGGCATGCGGGTCGCGCCACGCTGGCGCGACGAGCCCGTCGGCCGGATCGACGACATCGTCTGCTTCGTGCCGGGCGAGGATGCCCAGGCCCCCGCGGGGGAGCCCGGCGAGGCGCAGGAGGTGACCACGATGGAGTACTTCTCCAAGATCACCTACACCGACGTGCTCTCGCCCACCCTGGTCCGCTACGCGAACAACCTGCGGGCCGGCCGGCTCACCGGCCAGCGCTGCCCGCAGTGCAACCGCGTGTTCCTGGGCCGGGGTTACTGCTCCGTGGACGCCATCCTGCTCGGCCCCGAGCTGGACGAGGTGCTGCCGGACCGGGGCGTGGTGTCCAACTACACGATCATCACCCCCACGCCCTACCCCGGGCAGAAGGAGACCGAGCCGTTCGCGCGGGCCTCCGTGGTGCTCGAAGGCGACGAGATGGTGATCGCGCAGCAGCAGATCCTGGACATCCCGGTGTCCGAGATCCGGGTCGGCATGCGGGTCCAGGCCGAGTGGATGCCCGAAGCCGAGCGGGACGCGGCGGAGATCACCAGCAAGGGTTGGGGCACGGTCTCCGGCTTCGTCAAGGGCTGGCGGCACACCGGCGAGCCGGACGAGCCCGCCGAGCAGTACATGAACCGGGTGTTCTGATGACGGCGCGTCACAACGCGGACGGCACCGGCCGGACCGGCCAAGAGGCGGGCGAGACAAGGGAGACGGCAGTGCGGCAGGACAGCGACATCGCGATCGTCGCGACCGCGCAGCTCCCGGCGGTGCGCCGGCAGGAGCTCACCGAGACCGAGATGCTGCTGATGGTCGTGGACGAGGCCCTGGGCAAGGTCGGTCTCAAGCGCTCCGACATCGGGTTCAGTTGCCAGGGCTCGTGCGACTACATCTCCGGCGGCACGTTCTCCTTCGTGCCCAACCTGGACGCGATGGGCGCGTGGCCGCCGATCCACGAGTCGCATGTGGAGATGGACGGCGCGTGGGCGATGTACGAGGCCTGGGTGCGGCTCAAGCACGGCGACATCGACATCGCGGTGGCGATGGGCTCGGGCAAGTCCTCCACCGGTGACCCGGCCGCGATCTACCCGCAGGAACTCGACCCGTACTACCTCGCGCCGCTCGGTCTGGACCCGGTCTCGCTGGCCGCGCTCCAGGCCCGGCAGTTGATCGAGTCGGGCAAGACCACCGAGCGCGAACTCGCCGAGATCGCCGCACGCTCGCGGCGCGACGCGGCGGGCAATCCCAAGCAGCAGGTACGCAACGCCGAGCAGGACGTGGACAAGCTGCTCGCCGAGGCCTACCTGCGCAACCCGCTGCGCAAGAGCGACCTGCCGCCGATCTCGGACGGCGCGTGCGCGGTGGTGCTCGTACGCGGTCCGCGCGCGGCCGAACTGACCGAGCGCCCGGCCTGGATCACCGGTCTCGACCACCGCAGCGAGGTGCACAACCCGGCGCTGCGCGACCTGACCGACTCGCCCTCGACCCGGATCGCCGCCGAGCGCGCGGGCGGTGTGGCGGGCGTCGAGGTGGCCGAGCTGATGGCTCCGTTCACCGCGCAGGAGGTGATCCTGCGGCAGTCCCTGGGCCTGGCCGACGACGTGCTGATCAACCCGTCCGGCGGCGCGCTCACCGGCAACCCGCTGATGGCCACCGGCCTGGTCCGGATCGCCGCCGCCGCCGACCGGATCCTGGTCGACGGCCGCTCGCGCACGCTCGGGCACGCCACGTCCGGCCCGGCACTCCAGCAGAACCTCGTCTGTGTCCTGGAAGGTGACAACCGATGACCCATGAGCGCGTTGCCGTCGTCGGCATCGGCCAGACCAAGCACAAGAAGCGACGGGACGACCTGTCCATCGCGGGCCTCGTCCGCGAGGCCGCCCAGCGCGCGCTCGACGACGCGCGGATGACCTGGAGCGACATCGACGCGGTGGTGATCGGGAAGGCCCCCGACATCTTCGAGGGCGTGATGAAGCCCGAGCTCTACCTCGCGGACGCGCTCGGCGGGGCCGGGAAGCCGGTGTTTCGGGTGCACACCGCGGGCAGTGTGGGCGGGTCGACCGCGATCGTCGCCTCACACCTGATCAGCAGTCGCGTGCACAGGCGGGTGTTGGCCGTCGCGTGGGAGAAGCAGTCCGAGGGCAACGCGCAATTCGGCCTGGGCGGCGGCAAGTCCGGGTCGATCGGCGCGGGTGGCGCGTTCGCGCCCTGGATTCGGGCCTACATCCAGAAGTCCGGGGCGCCCGAGCACATCGGCTGGCAGGTGGCGGTCAAGGACCGGCAGAACGCGCTGCGCAACCAGTACGCGCACCTGCAACTCAAGGACATCTCGATCGACAAGGTTCGCGAGTCGCCGATGATGTGGGACCCGCTGCACTTCCTGGAGTCCTGCCCGTCCTCGGACGGCGCCGGCGCGATCGTGCTGACCGACGAGGCGGGTGGCGACGCGGCGGCGGCCGACGGCCGGGCCCCGGCCTGGATCCTGGGCACCTCGATGCGATCCGAGCCGTCCTCGTTCAACGGCCGCGACCCGATCCGCCCGCAGGCGGGCGTCGACTGCGCGTGGGACGTCTACCGCCAGGCCGGGATCACCGACCCGCGTCGGCAGATCGACGTGGCCGAGTTGTACGTGCCGTTCTCCTGGTACGAGCCGATGTGGCTGGAGGGCCACGACATCGCGCCCGTGGGGGAGGGCTGGAAGATGGCCGACCGCGGTGAGACCGCGTTCGACGGCGACTTCCCGGTGAACCCGTCGGGCGGCGTGCTGTCCTCCAACCCGATCGGCGCGTCCGGCATGCTGCGCTTCCTGGAGGCGGCCCTCCAGGTGCGGGGCGCGGCCGGGGAACACCAGGTGGACGGCGCGAAGGTCGCGCTGGCGCAGGCGTACGGCGCCGCGGCGCAGTACTTCGCGATGTGGGCGGTGGGCGCGGACAAGCCATAGCGGCCCCGCGCCGCACCCGCGGCATCGCGCGGGAACGCGGCTCGACGCGACGGCCGATGTGCCGACCGGAAAATGGTAAGGCTCCTTGACCTTGATTTGGTCAAGGAGCCTTCCTATTCTGGGGCCTTCACCCGGTGACCGGAGGTTCTGGCGATGAAGCCCCCCATCTGCGCGAGGCTCGGGATCGACTTCCCGATCTTCGCGTTCTCCCACTGCCGTGACGTGGTCGCGGCGGTCAGCCGAGCCGGCGGCTTCGGCGTCCTCGGCGCGCTCGCGTTCGATCCCGAGCAACTGGAGATCGAGCTGGCCTGGCTCGACGAACACACCGACGGCAAGCCGTACGGCGTCGACCTGGCGATCCCGATGGCGTACATCGGCAAGGGTGGCGGCGACGCCGCGCTGCCGAGCAATCTGGAGAAGCTGATCCCGGAGCAGCACTGGAAGTTCGTCGACGAACTGCTGGAGCGGCACGGGATCCCGGAGCTGCCCGCCGAGTTGACGGACAAGCCGGTCAAGGCCGCCGGGCTGAACGTGGACCTGGAGTCGCGCGCGCAGATCGAGGTGTCGCTCAAGCACCCGCTGGTCAAGATGTTCGTCAACGCGCTCGGCCCGCCGCCGGCCGACATCATCGACGCGTGCCACGCGGCGGGCGTCCTGGTCGGCGCGCTGTGCGGCAGCCCTCGGCATGCCCAGAAGCAGGTCGAGGCGGGCGTGGACGTGGTGGTCGCGCAGGGCACCGAGGCCGGTGGGCACTGTGGCGAGATCTCCACGATGGTGCTCATCCCGCAGGTGGTGGACACGGTCGGCCCGGACGTCCCGGTGCTCGCGGCCGGCGGCATCGGCGGTGGTCGGCAGATGGCCGCCGCACTGGCGCTCGGCGCGCAGGGGGTGTGGACGGGGAGTCTGTGGCTCACCGTCGCCGAGGCGGACACCCACGAGGTGGCCGTACAGAACCTGCTGGAGGCCGGGTCCACCGACACCGTGCGCTCGCGGGCGATGACCGGCAAGCCGGCCCGCCAGCTCAAGAGCGCGTGGACCGAGGCGTGGGAGGACCCGGCGAATCCCGACCCGCTGCCGATGCCGCTCCAGGGCATCATCTACAACGCGGCGTCCCGGCGGTTCACCCGGACCAGGAACAAGGAGCTCAACGGGTGGCCGGTGGGCCAGGTCGTGGGCATGCTCGACCGGGTGCGGCCGACACAGGAGGTCGTCCTGTCCCTGGTCGAGGAGTGGATCGAGACGACCGAGCGGCTGAGCGCGTTCCTCGCCGACGACTGAGCCCGCCGCGGCGACTCGGATCCGGCGGCGATTTCGATCCGGCCGAGACCTGCCGGGCCGGGCGCGCGGGAGGACTCGCGTGCACGGCCCGGCGGTCGGCGGGTCACGGGAGTGAGTGACACCGGTCCCGCGCCTATGGATATCGCGAACTGTCTCGGTATTTCCGCAACTTGAGCGTTTTGGGTGTGTCAGTGACGAGACGTCGGTAAAATCCGCCGGCCTCGCCGGCGTCGGATCCCGACACGTGTGGAGGTTCCCGACGCCGGCGGTTCGCCTACGGGGCGACCGAGTCCCACCCGGTGAAGCCCGACGGGTCGTGCCGACCGAATGTGCCGTGCTCGAAGATGCCCACACCCTCGGCGAGCAACGCGCCGTCGGGGCCGGTGAGTCGGGCGGAGGCGACGTGGTCGATCACGCTGAACGGGATGCGCTTGGCCACCTCGGGGTCCTTCTGCTCGTACACCGCGCCGTCGAGGTAGTCCTCGCCCTTCCACTGGCCGTGGCCCCAGTCCGGGTCGCCGCCGTAGCCCGCGCCGACGTTGAGCGCGATGTACCCGTGGTTGTCCAGGTGCAGCGTGAGCGCGTTGCGCTTGCGGTCGGTCAGGTGGATCGCGGCACCCTCGGGTATCCGGGTGCCGGACGTGTAGCGCACGTCGAACTCGGGCCAGCCGAGTTGCTCGGGCGCCTTCCCGTCGGCGATCGGGAAGATCCGGATCGCCTCGGTCAGGAAGCGGTGTCCCTCGGCCGACTCCTGCGCGATGATCATCAGCGCCTGGTCGCCGAGGTGGATCGGGATCCAGTTCCACCAGAACCCGGCGGTCTGCGCGGGCCGCCCGGCCGGCGGCGCCTCGCCCGACGGGCGGATGCCCCACGAGCGGTCGCGCGAGCCGGACCAGGTCCGCGGGGTGACCGCGATCTCCTCGCCGTCCAGGGTCGCCGTGCCGGTCCAGTCGCCGATCTGCACGAAGCGCGAGGCGTCCAGGAGTGGCTTGAAGTCGCTGCGCTGCACGTGTCGAGGTTCCGGCAGCGGCGCGAACGGCGAGGTGAAGGTGAGGTCGATCGAGATGCCCTGGTCCGGCGCGTCGCACACCACGCGCACGCCGGCCAGCGGCTCCAGGACCTCGATCCGGTACGGCCCGACCTCCTGCTTGAGCCGATCCGGGCCGAGCGCGCCGGACATCCGCACGGCGTGCTGGCGGCCGTCCTTGCGGATCACCACGTACGCGTCGATCACCCCCAGGTTCGGATAGACCCCCAGGCCGGTCGCGATCTGGACGTCGCCCGCGCGGTCGTAGGCGTGCATGATGCAGCGGTCGTAGAAGTTCCGGTCGGTCGAGCCGACCTCGCTGTGGAACAGCGGGACCTGGTGGATCGGATATTCGTCCAGGGGCACGGGGATCGGCATCGGATTCCTCCTGACCACGCGCCGACGTGCGCCGACGCGTTGGCGCTGGTTGAGACGTCGTGCGAGTCTGCGTCAAATCTTTGACGCAATCAAGCGTCTCGGTCGCGCACGGTCGGGGTCGCCGCTCGTCGAGTGCGGTCGCGAACCGGGCGGCTTCGACGGGCGCGGCGCGGTGCGGCGCCGCACGACGCGACCTCGATGCGCTGTCGGCGCGGTGCCGCCGCGGCCGATGCGATGCCGATGCGATGCCGATGCGATGCCGGTGTGATGCCGGTGTGACGTTCGGCGGCGGCCCGGTCATGGCATCGGAGGTATGTGACGAGAAGAATCGAACTTATCGGGCATATCGGCCATGTAGTCGAATCCACCACTCGGTTGGGCCTCCAGACGTCGGTGCGGTTGCCACGCCCCGAGAGACACGTGTTACTGAAGGTGTCCATGTGTAGGGATACCGCCCGGACCACGCTGTCGCCCACCGTCGTGGGGAAGGGCGGTCGGGATGGAAGTCCGCGACGCGTCGGGAGAGATCATGAGCCACCAGCAAGACCTCGTCATCTGCCGCGAACTCGGCGACCGCAACGGCGAGGGGCGGGCGTTGAACAACCTCGGCACGGCCCTCCAGCACGTGCGGCGGTTCGACGAGGCCATCGATGCCCACCAGGAAGACCTCGTCAACTGCCGTGAGCAGGCCGACCACCACGGCGAAGGCCAGGCGCTGGGCAATCTCGGCACCGCTTTCCAGCAGGTGGGGAAGTTCGACGAGGCCATCGACGCCCATCGACGGGCCGCCGCCCTGTTCGCCGATCTCGACGACCGGCACCGCGAGGCCCAGGTTCTCAACAACCTCGGCACCGCTCTCCAGGAGGTGCGGCGGTTCGACGAGGCCATCGACGCGCATCGGCAGGCCGCCGCCCTGTTCACCGAACTCGACGACCACCACCGCGAGGCCCAGGCCCTCAACAACCTCGGCATCGCCCTTCAGGAGGTGCGGCGGTTCGACGAGGCCATCGACGCGCATCGGCAGGCCGCCGCCCTGTTCACCGAACTCGACGACCACCACCGCGAGGGCCAGGCCCTGAACAACTTCGGTTTCGCCCTTCAGGAGGTGCGGCGGTTCGACGACGCCATCGAGGCGCATCGGCAGGCCGCCACCCTGTTCACCGATCTCGACGACCTGCACCGACAAGGCCAGGCACTGGACTGCCTCGGGGGCGCGTTGCACCAGGTGCGGCGGTTCGACGAGGCGGCCGACGCGCACGAGCGGGCTGTGACCCTGTTCGAGAAGCTCGGCGACCGGCACCGCGAGGGCCAGGCGCTGAACAGCTTCGGGGCCGCGCTCCAGCAGTTGCGGCGGTTCGACGAGGCGGTCGACGCGCACGAGCGGGCCGCGACGCTGTTCGGGCAGGTCGGCGACAGCCTCGGCGAGGGCCGGGCGCTGAGTGAGCTGGGTACGGCCCGCAAGCGGGCGCGCGGGGACGACGAGGACCGCCGGCCCGGGCTGTGGGGCAGACTCGCGGCGCGGCGTCGGGAGCGCCAGGAACGACCGTTCGACGCGATCGCCGCACTCGGCCCGGTCCTCGAACCGACGCAGTAGCGCACGGCTCCCCTGGTGCGGGCCCCGGGGCAAGGACGGCTTCCCGCCGGGTCACGGGCACTCGTACCCGCGTGGTCGGCGCGTCGAGCCGGTGCCCCGGGGACGCGGACGACACCGAACGAGGAATCCGGAATTCCGCATTCCGGCTTCCTCGTTCGGCTTCCCCGTTTCGGGTTCGACCTCCCCGTTCCGGAATTCCGGATTCCGGATTCCGCCTCCGGCTCCCTCGCGCCGACGGGCCGCCCCGGATCGGCGTCCGAAGATCAGCGTCCGGAGTGGAAGTAGTCCCGCGGATCCCTTTCCGCCCCGTGCCGGCGCGACGCCCGTTGGCCGACCCGGCTCGCGGCCGATGCCGAACCGATCCGGTTGTCCTCCAGGCGGGCCAATCGGGCGTCGAGTTCCGCCTCTTCCTTGATCTCGTCGGCGGACGGCGACAGCGCGACGACGAACAACGTGATCACCGTGAAAAGGCTGATTCCGGTGATCAACGGGGCGAGGAATTGGGAGGCTTCCACGCCGTGTGCCATGCCGTGCCTGCCCTCGGTGCGCACACTCATCGCGGACATGCCCGTGTAATGCATTCCGCTGACCGCCAGGCCCATGATCAACGCGGCGCCCCCGGTCGCCGCGAATCCGCTCACGTTCAACGCGGCCCACAGCGCGGCGGTGGCCGCGACCACCGCGATCACGATCGACAGGCCGACCCGGAACGAGTCGTATTCGACCGAACCGTCCAGGCTCATCGCGGCCATGCCCATGTAGTGCATGCTCGCCACGCCGCCACCGGTGATCACCCCACCGAGGATCAGTCCCACCGCGCCCGCGTCGCGCCGACCGGCGACCGCCATGCCGATGCCGACCACCACCACCGCGAGCACGAGCGATGTCATGGTCTTGGCCACGTCGTATCGAATCGGTGTCTCGCGCACGGAGAATCCGAGCATGCCGATGAAATGCATGACCCAGATTCCGGTGCCACCGATCGACACCGCGCTCAGTACCAACCAACGTGCCCGAACCCAACCGCGCACCGCGCGCGCCCGTGTCGTGCAGAGCAGCCCGAGAGCCGATCCGACGCACGACATGAGATAGGCGATGCCCGGGGTCACAGCTCCGTACGCGAAATGATCTACGTGTCCCATGCCGGCAAACCGCTCCGTTAGTCCAGGCCCCTTCGGAAGCGGGGAAACGTTATCGTCGAATCGCCGATGATAGGGCAGCCGGGCCGGCGGTTCTCAGGCGGGTTTGCGACATTCCGAAACGAAGATCGAAAACGTCACCGCCCGTACGCGGAGCTGGAATTCGGATAAAGATCCCGGTAGGCCGGGATCTCGCCGCCGCGCTTCGCGGCCAGCACGCCGTGCAGCACGGCCCGGGCGAATACGTCCGCCGCCGCCGCGTGGATCACGGTCAACGCGGCGGCCTCCGCGTTCACCCCGTACGGCGTGGTCGGATCGGGTGTGGGCAGCGGCACCCGGGCCGTGGACACCGCGAAGACGGTGTCGCCGTCGTAGAGCGTGTGCACCGGTCGGATCGCCCGGGCCAGCCCGTCGTGCGCGACGCCCGCGACCTTCTGTGCCTGCGACCTGGTCAGCACCGCGTCGGTGGCCACGATCCCGATCGTGGTGTTGAGCGAGGGCGGCAATTGGGCCGACGCCGCGGCGCGGTCCAACGCGGCGGCGTGCTCGGCGTGTTCGGGCGGGACGAGCGGAAACTCGCCGGGCAGGCCGAGGCCGGCCGCGTACGGCAGCCCGCCGGTCGGGTCCACCGCCGAGCCGGCCGCGTTGACCACCGCGAGCGCGGCGACGGTGACCCCGCCGGGCAGCACCACGCTCGCGGTGCCGACCCCGCCGCGCAGTCCGCCGACCATCGCGCCGGTGCCCGCGCCCACACTGCCCATCGGCACCGGAGCGTGCTCCGGCTCGGCGTCGGCCGCCGCGATCGCCGCCCGGCCCAGCGCCGCGTCCGGCCGTCGGGCCCAGTCGCCGCCGCGCCCGAGGTCGAACAACGACGCGGCCGGCACCACCGGCACCACCTGATGCGGCTCCGTGCCGACCGGGAACCCGCGACCGCGCTCGGCCAGCCAGGCCACCACGCCGCCCGCCGCGTCCAGACCGAACGCGCTGCCGCCGCTGAGTACGATCGCCTCGATCCGGGGCACCAGGTTGCGCGGGTCGAGCGCGTCCAACTCGCGGGTGCCCGGCGCGCCACCGCGGACGTCCACCCCGGCCACGAAGCCGCCGACCGGGCCGAGCAGAACGGTGGTCCCGGTCATCGCGCCGGCATCGGTGTAGGCGGCGTGTCCGACCCGCAGCCCGGCCACATCGGTGATCGCGTTGCGCGGCCCGACCTTGTATTCCTCGACGTCGAACATGCGGCCTCCCGAAGCGATGAACCGTGCTGAGGTCCCTGTTCCCATGCTGCTCCATCCACCATGTCTCAGAGATCAAGATTCTCGTCTCAAGCTCTGAGAAAGCTTGTATGGTGCACTGATATCGACGTGGAGGTGGCGCGATGGGGGAGAGCCGGCGCTGGCTGATGCTGGCCATCGGGATGTGCGCACAACTGGCGAGTTGCGTGTTCCTGTACGGCCTCGCCTACCTCGTCCCGGTGCTGCGCGAGGACGAGGGCATGTCGCTCGCGCAGGCCGGCACGGTCGTGGCGTGCCCGACCTTCGGCCTGTTGCCGGCCCTGGTGTTGTGGGGCGCCGCGGCCGATCGCTGGGGCGAGCGCCGGGTGATGGCGGTGGGTCTGGCGCTGGCCGGAGTCGCGATCGTGGTGGCCCTGGCCGGCGACGGCGCGGTGTGGTTGGCCGGTTGGCTCGCGGTCGCGGGCGCGTGCTCGGCAGCGGTCAACGCGGCCAGCGGGCGGGTCGTGCTGGGCTGGTTCGCCCCCGAGCAGCGCGGACTGGCGATGGGCATGCGGCAGATGGCGCAACCCCTGGGCATGGTGGCCGGCGCCCTGGTGCTGCCGCCGATCGGTACCCACGCGGGCTTTCGGGCCGCCTTGGTCTTCCCGGCCGTGTTGTGTGTGTTGGGCGCGGCGCTGGTCGCGGTGGTCGTGCGCGACCCGGCCCGACCCGAGACGCCGGCCGGCGCGAGCAGGCCCGCCTCCCCGTACGACTCGCCGATCCTGTACCGGATACACGCGGCGAGCGCGCTGCTGGTGGTGCCCCAGTTCGTGGTGGTGTCCTTCGCGTCGGACTACCTGGTCTCCGAGCACGGCTGGACCGCGACCACCGCCGGCCGCCTGCTCGCGGCCGTGCAACTGGTCGCGGCGGGCACCCGGATCGCGGTCGGCCGCTGGTCGGATCTGGTCGGTTCCCGGCTGCGGCCGATGCGGACGTTGTGCGCGGTCAACGCCGTGGTGGTGGGCGCGCTCGCGCTGACCTCGGTGATCGGCGGACCGGTCGCGATCGGCTTCCTGCTGCTCGCCTCGGTGGCCACGGTGAGCTGGAACGGGCTGGCGTTCACGGCGGTCGCCGAGATCGCGGGCGGCGCGTGGGCGGGTCGGGTGATGGGCATCCAGAACACCGGCCAGAACCTGACCGCCGCCGCCGGCCCACCGCTGTTCGGGATGATCATCGGCGGCCCGGGCGGCTATGCCGGCGCGTACACGATCTGTGCGCTGCTCCCGGTTCTGGCCGGGCTGTTGACGCCGGGTCAGGACTCCCGTTCGGAGTACGCGACCATGCCGAGCAGCAACACGTCGATGCCGAACGCGAAGCGCTCGTCGCCGTCGCCGGAGGTCAACGCGTCGGACATCGACATCAGCGTGGGGAAGCGCGAGGCCGGGAGCGACGTGAAGTAGTCGTGGATCCGCCGGTAGTAGGCGTCGCGCTCGGCGTCGGTCGACCCGTGCATGGTGCCCTGGCCGCCCATCTCCAGGCCGGACGTCACGGTGTACATCGACAGCAGGTCGGCCGCGAACGCGCTGACCTTCTTGGACAGCCCGCCCGCGCGCAGGATGGCCAGCAGGCGTTCGGAGGAGTCGAGCGAGTTGGGCCCCATCGGCACCGCGCCGATCAGGGCGCGGCCGAGATCGCGGTGTGAGGCGTACACGTCGCGGATCGCGAACATCGCCTCGCGCAGTTGCTCGCGCCAGCGCTCGGGGTCCGCGACCGGGATCCGGACCTCCCCGTTGACCCGGTCCACCACGAGTTCCACGAGCTCGTCCTTGTTGGCCACGTAGGCGTACAGCGACGCCGCGCCGGTGTCGAAGCGTTGGGCGATCCGGCGCATGCTCAGCGCGTCCATGCCCTCCGCGTCGATGATCTCCAGCGCGGCGGTGACGATCGCCTCCTGGGTCAGGGTCGGCTTGCGCGCCGCCCGACTCCTGGGCGACGTGCGCCAGGGCGGCATGGGTACTTCGGGAACCTCGGACACGGCGCCACCTCCTCGATCAACCCCACACCGATCGCTCGGCTTTACGAACACTGTACTTGACGCGAACACCGTTCGAGACTAAAACAGTGTTCGAAGAGTTAACGGCGTTCGAAGTACGAACAGCGTTCGCATTCCGAGGGGGAGACGATGGAAACCGACATCACCAGGGCGGCGCCGGTCGCGGCCGAGCCGGCGGAGCGGCCGTCCTACCCGCTCCGGTGGATCGGCCTCGCGGTGGTCATGGGCGCCGACATCATGGACCTGCTGGACGCCACCATCGTCCAGGTGGCGGGCCCCGGCATCCGGGAGGCCCTCGGCGGCAACTCGACCCACCTCCAGTGGTTCTCGGCCGCGTACACACTGGCGTTCGCGATGTTCCTGATCACCGGCGCCCGGCTCGGCGACATCCTCGGCCGGCGCCGGATGTTCCTCGGCGGAGTGGTCGCCTTCACCGTCACCTCGGCGCTGTGCGGCCTGGCCCAATCACCGGAGATGCTGATCGGCGCGCGCGGCTTGCAGGGTCTGGCCGCCGCGATGATGGTGCCGCAGGCGATCGGACTGATCCGGGAGATGTTCGACGAACGCGAGATCGGCGCGGCGTTCGCGGTGTTCGGCCCGGCGATGGGCCTGGCCGCGGTGCTCGGCCCGATCCTGGGCGGCGTGGTGATGGACGCCGACCTGTTCGGCCTGGGCTGGCGCGCGGTCTTCCTGCTGAACGTGCCGCTGGGTCTGTTCGCCTTCTTCGCCGGCTCCACCGTGGTGCCCCGACCCGCCGCCCCGGCGGCCGGCACGCGCCGGCCCGGCCTGGACGTGGTCGGCATGGTCCTGGTCACCACCGCGCTGGTGCTGCTCGTCTACCCGCTGGTCCAGGGCCGCGAACAGGGCTGGCCCGGCTGGACGTTCGCGTGCATGGCCGGCTCGCTGCCGGTGCTGGCGCTGTTCGCCTGGTACGAGGTGCGGACCAGTCGTGCGGGCCGCGACGCGCTCGTGGAGATCAGTCTGTTCCGCAACCGCGCGTTCACCGGTGCCCTCGCGGTCGGCCTGATGATGTTCGGCTCGATGATCGGCCTGATGCTCCTGCTCGGCGTCTACTTCCAGGTCGGCCTGGGCTGGAGCGCGACGCACGCGGCGCTCGCGCTGATCCCGTGGTCGCTGGGCTCGACCGTCGGCGCCGGTCTGGCCGGCGCGGTGCTCGCCGCCAAGTACGGCCGCCGGGTCCTGCACGCCGGCCTGCTGATCGGCCTGGTCGGGGTGATCGGGATCGGCGCCACCCTCGCGTTGCACGGCGGGCCGGTGGACGCCTGGATCCTGCTGCCGGCGACCACGGTCACGGGCTTCGGCTTCGGTCTGCTGATGGCGCCCTTCTTCGGGATCGCGCTCGCCGGGGTCGGCGACCACGAGATCGGCTCGGCCTCGGGAGTGCTCAACGCGGTCCAGCAACTCGCGGGCGCGCTGGGGGTGGCGCTGTTCGGCACGCTGTTCTTCGGCCACGTGGAGGACAACGTGGCCGCCGCGCACGGAGCGGACGCGGTGCGCGCGGTGTTCGACGACGCGTTCACCATCGGCCTCGTGGGCAGCGCGCTCGCGCTGGCCGCGGCGTGGGGGCTCGCGTTCCTGATGCCGCGGTGGGAGCGGCCGCCGGGCGCGGAGGGCGGCGCGGGGCACTGAGTCCCGGGCGACGCACGGCGCGCGTCGGCGCCGGACCGGCTTCTCGGCCGGTCCGGCGCCGACGCGCCTTCGGCGTCAGTGGCTGCCGGCGATGCCGTGTCGGGACGGGCCGCCGCCGAGCGACGATGCCCCGTCGCGGGAGAGCACCGAGGCCCGGCTGCGGAAGGCGTCCTCACGGGCCGCTTCCTGCGGGTGTCGCGAGCGCCAGTACGGGTTGTCGTGGGGCAGATGGCCGCTGACCCGCCCGTACAGGCCGAATGTCATCACCAGCAGACCGACCACGAAGCTGAAGATCACGTTCGGCATCTTGAAGGACAGGTAGTTGATGTCCGAAGTGCCCATCAGGCCGAGATTGACGAACCCGCTGATCACGAACAGCGCGCCCACCACGATGTTCACGGTCGAGGCGGTGTTGCCGCCGATGATCGCGCCGACGATCAGGATCGCGCCGACCACGACCGAGATCAGGCTCAGCGCACCGTTGGTCGACATGCCGGCGACGTCGCGCCCGGTGGTGGAGAAGAAGCCGACGTTGTTGGTGAACCCCAGCACACCGAACGCGATCAGCGCGATTCCCATGAACCCGCCGCCATAGCGGTAGACCTGCCCGAGCCGATGATCGACCGGCAAACCCTCGTCCAAGCCTGGCATGGCCGCCTCCAGGTATCCGTTTTGTGGAATAACTCCTCTTTATCCCTCTTCCCGGAAATACCGGATCGACGCCGCCGAAGATCACCCGGACGGGAGCCGGTCGCCGCCGGCGGCAAGCCCCGGACGGGACCCGTCCGCCCGCGGCCGGCCCGGCTCAGCCGATCAGCTCCACATGCGCCTCGCGGATCCCGTACACGAACGCGTTCGGCATCTGGACCACCGCGCTGCCGGGCACCGGGCGCAGCTCGCGGACCCGGGCGAGCAGCTCCTCGAAGAAGACCCGGATCTCCAACCGGGCCAACGGCGCGCCCAGGCAGAAGTGGGTGCCGAAGCCGAAGGTGATGTGGTCGTTGGGCGTGCGCGTCACGTCGAACCGCTCGGGCTCGGCGAACACCGCCGGGTCGCGATTGGCCGAGCCGTACATGAGCACCACCTGGTGTCCGTCCGGGATCACCGTGTCACCGATGCGCTGGTCCCCGACGGCGACCCGGCACATGTTGTGGATCGGAGTGGCGTATCGGATGAACTCCTCCGTGGCCACCGCGAGGTCCGCGCCCGCGCGCAGCAGGTCCCACTGCTCCGGGTGCTCGATCAGGTACAGGAAGGTACGGGCGATCACCGTGCGGGTGGTCTCCGCGCCGCCGTCCAGCAGCAGCAGGCAGTCGCTCGCCACATCGCCCGGGCCCACCGGTTCGCCGTCGATCCGCGCCGTGGTCCACACCGACATCACGTCGTCCGCCGGGCAGGTCTTCTTCGTCTCGTACAGTCCCAGCGCCGACCGGATGAACTCGCCCGCCGCGGCCCGGCCGTCCTCGGTCAGGTAGCGCGGTCCGCCGCCGAGCGCGATGGTGCGCTCGGACCAGTCCCGCAGCAGCGGCCAGTCCTGGTCGGGAAACCCGAGCAGCCGCCCGATCATCTTCGCGGGCAGTACGGACGCCAGGTCGCCGACCACCTCGACGGTGCCCTTGGCCACGGCGGCGTCCAGCAGTTCCACGCACGTCTCGCGCACGTGCGCCTCCCACTCGCGCACGCCACGCGGGGTGAACCACTTGCTCACCAGCTTGCGCCGTTTGTTGTGCAGCGGGTTGTCCAGGCCGATGATCGCCGGGTCGGCGGGCAGGTTCGGGCGGTAACCCCCCTTGTTCCGGTCGGAGTTGACGAAGTGCTCGCTGCGAGCCTCGACATCCTTGAGATCCGCGTGCCGGAAGACGCCCCACAACTCGTTGCCCGCGTCCCACGCGACGGGTTCGTGCTCGCGAAACCACGCGTAGTCCGCGTAGGGGCCGTTCGCGTACCAGTCGCCGTCGAGCAGGTCGAGCCTCGGTCGCGGCGTCGGCGTCGTCGTCATGGGCAGATCCTCCGGATCGCGTCCTGGGCCGGGGCGGGCTCGGGTACGCAATCACGAAGCGGGAGCGGAAACCATAGCCGCGGCGGCCGGCCGGGCGGGGGCCGGGCCGAGGCCGGGCCGGGCTGTGCCGCGGGTGGTGGGCCGTTACGCGGGCTTCAGCACGATCTGGCCGTTGCTCACCGCGATCTGCTTCGCGGCGAGCGGGCGAGGGGCCGGGCCGCCGAGGACCGCGCCCGTGGAGGCGTCGAAACTGCTGCCGTGGCACGTGCAGTTGATCTTGCCGGCCGCGACGTTGGCGACCAGGCACTGCTGGTGCGTACACACCGCGGTGAACGCCTTGAAGTCGCCGGCGGTGGGCTGGGTGACCACGACCTTGGCGTCGTCGTAGATCTTGCCGCCGCCGACCGGCACGTCGGCGACCGCGCCGAGCGTCTTGTCGCCGGCGGGGGCGGTGTCCTTCGCGTCATCGCCGCCGTCGTCGTCGCCACCGCAGGCCACCAGGGTCGCTCCGGCGGCGGCGACGAGGGCGCCGCAGACCAGGACCCGGCGGGTGGGCTCGGCCCTACTCGTCGGCTCGGTGCTCGTCGGCTCGATGCGTGCCGGCTCGGTGCTCGGGTCGCTCGTTCGCATGGGGTGCCTCCGTCGTCGGTCCCGGCGCCGGCCGATCATGCGGCGCCGATGCAACGGAAACGTACGCGAGCGGCTCGTGGTTCGACGGATCGCTGAAGCGAACGGGTGTAACCGGATCGAGGTCCTCCGAGAGGTCCGGCGGGAGGTCCTGGCGGAGGTCTCGCGAGAGGTTCCGGGAGAGGTCCGCCGAGGGGTTCTCGACGGCCGGGTCGGCGGGGCCGGCCGGGTCGATCGGCTGGTCGGCGTCGGCGAGTTCGGGGTCCGATGCCGCTTCCGGCTCGTCCGGTTCGGCGGCGCGGTCCGGCAGGGTGAACTCGATCCGGGTCCCGCCGGTGTACCCGGTGTCCACGGCGATTCGGCCGCCGTGTTGTTCGACGATCCGCTTGGCCATCGCGAGTCCGATGCCGCTGCCGGTGTAGGTCTCGCGCGGGTGCAGCCGCTGGAAGGCCGCGAACACCCGTTCCGCCGCCTCGGTGGGGATGCCGATCCCGTTGTCGGTCACGGTGATCCGCCATCCGTCGGCCACCCGCTCGGCGGCGATCCGCACCCGTGGCGGCTCGTACGGGCGTTGGAACTTCACCGCGTTGCCCAGCAGATGCTGGACCAGCGTGGCCAACAGCGCGGGATCCGCCTCCACCACCGGCAGTTCGTCGTACGCCAACTCGGCGCCGGTGTCCTCCACCCGGTCCGCCATGTCCAGCCAGGTCTGCCGGACCAGGTCGCCCAGATCGACCCGGGCGCTCTCCGCGCGCGAGCGGCCCACCTCGGTGAGGGTGACCATCTCGTCGATGAGCACCTGGAGTCGGCGGGCGTTGTCGATGGTGAAGTCGATGTACTGCCGGCCGCGCCGATCGAGCACGTCCTGGTAGCGCTCCTGGAGCATCCGGCCGAACGAGACGATCCGGCGCAGCGGATCCTGCATGTCGTGCGTCGCGGCGTGCGCGAACCGATCCAGGTCCGCCCGGGCGAGCCGGGCCCGCCGGGCGTGTTCCTCGACCAGGGCCCGCAGTTCCTCCCCGGCGCGGACCAGATCCCGGGTCTGCTCGCGCTCGGTCTCCAGCGCCCGGTCCCGTTCCGTGACCGACTCGGTCAGCCGGGCGATCTCGGCCCGCGTGCGGCGGGCCTCCTGCTCCGCGGTGCGGGCCCGCGCGTCCAACTCCGCCATGGTGCCGGCGATCAGATCGAACTCGCGGCTGTCGTAGCGCGCGGCGCGCGCGGGCTTCGCGTTCGGATCGGCCAGCCGGGTGAGCGGCCGCTCGACGGTGCGCCGCAGCGCGGCCTCGATCAGCACGGTCAGCCCGACCACGAGCAGCAGATCACCGCCGAGCACCAGGAGCAGCCCGCGCGAGCGCGCGTCGCCGTCCAGCGTCAGACCCACCACGAGCGCCGCGACGGTGGCGAGCATCACCGCCGCGCACGGCACCCAGATCAGCCGCAACCGAGCGCGCACCGTCCACCACGAGTCCTCGGAACCCGCCATCGGTACCCCGCCCTCTCCGGCCCGCCCTCGCCCGCGCGAAACCCCCGCGCGGATCCCCCGCGTGGAACCCTTCGTGGAACAAGGAAATTGTGGCAGTGCCGGGCGCGGCGCACGAGGGCATGACCCGACCCCCCGCGTCCGAGGGCTCGGGGCACACCCGGTGACCCGGAACGATGCGCCCGCGCACCGTCCGCGTACGGATTCTTAAGGCAGTCATAAATCACCCATACCGGGGTGCCGAGGCCGTCGATCTTCGGGATACGGTCGCAGGGCCGGCCGGGCGCGTTTGGAGAGACGGCGCCGAGCCGACGCACAGCGGGGGATTCCTGCGACCGTCGCCCTCCTCCCACTCGTTGGGGCGACGGTCGAAGGAACCCTTCGTCACGACTTCGTGACCGTGCGGGTATCGGCCTGATTCGTCCCCACCGGGGTATCCATCCGCCCGGTAGCGTCCACAGGCCGAGGCCGTATCCCGCTGAGAAAAATGGTGGTCGAGTGTCGCGACGAACTCCGGATGTCCAGGCGACCCCGGGCAGGCGTCGAGTGGTGATCGGCGCGCTCTTCTGCGTGGTCGCGGTCCTGGTGGTGGCCGGCCTCGCGTCGACCGGACGCATCTCGGGCCATCCGAGGTCGCGCGGTACCGGTGACGCCTCCCGCGGCTACCACCTGCCGGACCCGGCCGAGGGCGACCGGATCGCGGCGAGCCTGCTCGGCGGGGCGCCCGCCGGTCCGTCCACCGAGCTGTCCTCGTCGCCCGTGCCCACGGAGTCCTCGTCGCAGGTCGAGCCGCTGCCGACGTCCGATCCGCTGGAGGCCGCCCCGATCGCGGCGACCCCGGCGATCGGCGCGCTGCTGCACGTGGCGGACGGGGAGGATCCCGAACACTTCTGCACGGCGAGCGTGGTGCGGTCCCCGAACCGGAACCTGGTGGTCACCGCGGCGCACTGCGTGTTCGGTGACGCCTTCGCCTCCGACATCGCGTTCGCGCCCGGCTATCACGACGGCGTGATGCCGTACGGCGCCTGGGTGCTCTCCCGGATCGACGTGGACCCGCGCTGGGTCGCCGACCGGGACCCGGACTACGACGTCGCCTTCCTCCAGGTGCGCCGCCCGGGCACCGACGACCGGATCGAGGCGATCACCGGCGCCGAGCAGGTCGACTTCGACTCCGCCCCCGCCCGCCCGGCCCGCCTGATCGGCTACCCGGACGGCGAGGACCAGCCGATCGGGTGCCAGAACACCACGTCGGCCTACTCCGACACCCAACTGCGCTTCGACTGCGCGGGTTTCCCCAACGGCACCAGCGGCGGCCCGATGCTCACCGAGATCGACCCCGCCAACGGCCGCGGCACGGTGATCGGCGTGATCGGCGGCTACCAGGAGGGCGGCGACGACCTCACCTCCTACAGCAGCTACTTCGGCCCCGACATAGCCGCCCTCTACGACCGAGCCCGCACCGCCGAGGTGTCCCCGACCACCTGACCCACCCCGGAAAACACCGAAACCCCGGCCGAAGCCGGGGTTTCTCGCCTGTTCGACCAGGGTGCCCCCAGCAGGATTTGAACCTGCGACACCCGCTTTAGGAGAGCGGTGCTCTATCCCCTGAGCTATGGAGGCTTCGGGGCCGTGAGGTCCCGCAGGACAGGGTAGCGGAACGGTCGAGGGGGTGGCCGGCGGCTTTGGCGTGGGTCAGGGTTTGTTGACGGTCAGGACGACGGCGGAGTCCTCGAGGGCCTCGAGGGAGTGGGGTTCCTGGGGGATGACGAGGAGGTCGCCGGAGGTGCCCTCGATGGTCTCGTCGTCGGTGGCCAGGCGGACGTGGCCGGTGAGGACGATCAGGGAGGCCTCGCCGGGGCTCTCGTGGGGAGCCAGCGAGTTGCCGGTGGTCAGGGCGATCAGGGTCTGGCGCAGGTGTTGTCGGGATCCGCCGAGCATGGTGACCGAGCTGCGGCCGGACGAGGTGGCGCGGGCCGAGGCGAGTTGCTCCCTGGTGGCCGTCCGGAGCGAGATTTTGTCCATGTATGCCAGTTTCGGGGGTGCTCACTCTCCGCGCATGTTCTGGTGTGCCCGGGCGTGCGGGGACTCCCGGGTCGGGTGATGCTGGGCGGATGGGCACGGCGTACGACGCTCGCGCGCGACGCGCGCTCGCGACCGTCGTCGGGGCGCGTGTCCGAGGTCGGGTTCGAGGCCGCCGACAAGGAGATATCCACTTGCTCGCGCATCGAAGAATGAATCTCATGACCACAGACGAGAGTGTTCGTACCCGCGGGACCGTGTTCGATCGGGACGGATCGCTGGTGGCCGACTATCGGCTGGGCAACCGGTCCGGCCGCCCGGCCGCGCTCGACCTGCGCCTGCACCGGCTCCCGGCCGAGCTCGCCGCGCCCGCCATCCTGACCGCGCTGCCCGGATGGGTGGTGTCGACCGGCGAGGAGACCGGTGCGGTGCTGCTCGCCGCCGGCGGGCGACTGTTCCGCCATCTGCACCAGTACACCCGCGACCTCGGCCCGGAGCTGGGGGACACCGTGTGGACCGAGGCGGGCATCGAGGCGCGCCCGGCGGCGGCCGTGCCGCCGTCGGCGCTGTACGACATCTGGCTCGCCGCCTATCCGCCGGATCACCCGGACCGCGCCGAGCACCCGAATCCACAGGATGTGGACGATCTGTACGACGGCCGCACGCTCGGGCCGCTGTGCGGGTTCAGCACCGTGGCGGTCGACGAGGGGCGGGTGGTCGCGGCCGTCCTGGTCAACGACGCCGAGTCGCTCGGGCCGTGGATCAGCGAGGTCTTCCGGGACCCGGACCCGCGGTACGCCGGGCTGGGCGGCCGGTTGTTGCGGCACGCCCTCGGACTGGCGGCGGCCGACGGGCTGCCCTCGATCGGGCTCGCGGTCACCGAGGGCAATCCGGCCCGGAAGGTGTACGAGCGGCTCGGGTTCCGCCATCGCGCGTCGTTCATGCAGGTCGTCCTCCCGGGAGGGGAGCGGGGGGACACCATGACACCGAAATGAGACATTAATGTCTCATAGGAATTGAGGATGTCTCATGGCCGGCTCCACCACCCATCCGCCCGAGCTCGACCCGACGCGCTGGGCCGTGCTCGCGATCCTGTCGGGGAGCCTGCTGATCATCGCGATGGACGCGACCATCCTGAACGTCGCGTTCCCGTCGCTGGTCGCGGATCTGCGGCCCGATTCGGTCGAGCAGTTGTGGATCATCGACGCGTACGCGCTCGCGTTGTCCGGCCTGCTGGTCACCGCCGGCGCGCTCGGTGACCGCTGGGGGCGCAAGCGACTGTTGTTGGTCGGCTTCGCGATCTTCGCGCTGGCCTCGCTGCTCGCCGTCGCGGCCACCGCGGCCTGGCACGTGATCGCGGCCCGGGTGCTGCTCGGCGTCGGCGGCGCGGCGATCATGCCGTCCACGCTGACCATCCTGCGCCAGGTGTTCACCGACGCCCGTGAGCGGGCCCTCGCGTACGCCGTGTGGTCGGCGGTCTTCGGCGGCGGCATGGCGCTGGGGCCGGTCATCGGCGGCCTGCTCGTGGAGTCGCACGGCTGGCAGTCGGCGTTCCTGCTGAACGTGCCGATCGCGGTCGTGGTGATCGCGTTCGGACTGTGGCTGCTGCCCGAGTCGCGCTCGCCGCGCACCGGTAAGTGGGACTGGCCCGGGGTCGGCCTGTCGATCGTCGGTATGGGCACCCTCGCGGGCGGCATCAAGCAACTCGGCAAGGCCGGAGCCGCCGATCCCGTCGCGTGGGTCCTGCCGGTGGTGGCCGCGGTGACCCTGACCGTGTTCGTGCGCCGCCAACTGCGGTTGGCCAACCCGCTGCTCCAGGTCCGGTTGTTCACCCATCGCGCGTTCACCATGGCCGCGACGGCGATCTTCCTGGGCATGCTCGGGCTGGGCGCGGCGCTGTTCCTGCTCAGCCAGTGGTTCCAGTACGTACAGGGGTACAGTCCGGTCTCCGCCGGGCTGCACCTGCTGCCCGCGCCGATCGCGCTGATTCTCGCGTCGATGTTCGTGCCCCCGCTCATGCACCGCTTCCCGCCCCGGAACGTGCTCGCGTCCGGCCTGGCGCTGATGGGCGTCGGGCTCGCGCTGCCGTGGATCGGGCAGCACTTCCGGGACGTGGACTACGTGCTGGTGGGCGTCTCGCTCGCGGTGGTCGGATTCGGCGTCGGCACCCTGGCCACCGTCGCGTCGGTGGTGCTGATGTCCTCGGCGCCGGCCGCCGAGTCCGGCGGCGCGGCGGCGATCGACGAGACCGCGTACGAACTCGGCGCCGCGCTGGGCGTCGCGATCCTGGGCAGCCTGGCGTCCTCGCTCTACCGGGCCGACCTGGCCGATCTGGACCTGGGTCCGGCCGATCTGGCGGCGGTGCGCGAGTCGATCGGCGAGGCGTCGGTGGTCGCGGATCGGCTGGGTACCGGAAGCCTCCTGGACCGGGCCGGCGAGGCGTTCACGTCCGCCATGACGCCGACCTTCCTGGCCGGCGGCGTGGTCGCGATGATCGCGGCCGGACTGGCCTGGCGGCTGATCCCGCGCGACCTGCAACCCGCGCCGGACACGCACTGACGGCCGGCCGAAACGCATCGGTCGACGACGGGCGCGCGTCCGTCGATGGCGTCGGATAACAGTGGATAAGCCGACATTCGCCGCCGAATCGATGCCGGCTCGCGGAGTCGACCTGGGATCGCCGGGGCAGGGCCGGGTGCGTGCCTTAGGAACATCCGGGCCTCGTCGGCCGTTGAGCGGATCGTAGGCACCAAGCGGCACCCCCACGGTACGCATGGGCGGCCCGACGCCGGGCAGGCGCTCGCAGGGGCCGCTATCGGCCAACCTTTCAACAGTACATCTGCGGACGGAATATCACAGGCTTCTCGTTCGTTCGAATTACTGACGAACGCGAATGAAAGCGAGGGCTAGAGCATGCCGACTACACGTGGTGTGGCCCGACAGGGCGCCGAGCGAGTGGCGGCTTCCCGCACGCGGAAGGCTGCCGACGTCGAGCGCGACACGGTCGGTGTGTACCTGGACGAGATCAGCCGCACGAAGCTGCTCGACGCGGAGCGCGAGGTCGAGATGTCCAAGGACATCGAAGCCGGGCTGTACGCGCAGAAGCTGATCGACGAGGACGCGGTGCCCGAGGGTGTCGAACAGGCCGAGCTGGACCGCCTGATCGAGCGCGGCGCGCAGGCCAAGGAGCTGTTCATCCAGGCCAACCTGCGTCTGGTGGTATCCGTCGCACGGCGCTACCCGCGCAGCGGGATGCCGTTCCTGGACCTGGTTCAGGAGGGCAACGTGGGCCTGGTCCGCGCGGTCGAGAAGTTCGACTACGCGAAGGGCTTCAAGTTCTCCACCTACGCGACGTGGTGGATCCGGCAGGCGATCACCCGTGCGATGGCGGATCAGGCGCGCACCGTGCGGCTGCCCGTGCACCTGGTCGAGGAACTGAGCAAGATCCGGCGGGTGCAGCGCGAGTTCGCCCGTGACCACGGTCGCGATCCGGAGATGGCGGAGATCGCCGAGGCGGTGGGCTCCACCCCCGAGCGTGTCGTGGACGTCATCGGTTGGGCGCGCGACCCGATCAGCCTGGACACCCCCGTGGGTGACGACGGGGAGACCGAACTGGGCGAACTGGTCCAGGAGACCGACCCGTTGACGCCGGAGGACATCACCCTGGCGACGCTGCGGCGCGAACAGATAGCGGACCTGGTGGGTCGGCTCGACGGCCGTACGGCCACGATCCTGCGGGCGCGCTACGGCATGGCGGACGGCAAGGAGCACACGCTGACCGAGGTCGGCAAGCAACTCGGCCTCACCCGCGAGCGGATTCGGCAGATCGAGAAGCAGGCGCTCGTCGAACTGCGCGAGCTGGCCACCGCCCAGGGGTTGGAAGCCGCGTGACGCGGGTGCCGCCGGGGCGCCGGCACACTGGTGCGATGGCGGATGCGGATGCGGATGTACGCGCGACGAGTGGGCCGGGCGAAGCGAGGCGGCGGGACGCGTTCGGCTGGGACGACCTGCTCCCGGACGTGAGTTCGGACGAGACCGACTCCGGCTGGGGCGACGCGCGCACGGCCGCCGACCCGGCGGACCTGCGCCGCTTCCTGGACGACAAGCCGCCGCATCACCTCTGACGACACGAGACTCCGGCGACACGAGACGGCGGGGACGAACGAGACGGCGGGCCCGCACCTTCCTCGGAAGGTGCGGGCCCGCCGTCTCGCGTACGTCTGCCCGAGCCGTCCGATGCCCGCGCCGGTGTGTGGGTGCGGGTCGGGGCGTGTGTGCCGTCGGCCGATCGGGGCCGGAGCGCGCCGATCAGAGGTCGGAGTGTGACGAGCCCGAGCCGGTGGCGCCGTGGTTCGGTTGGTTCGCTTCCGCCTCGGGGTTGAGTCGCGCGGCGAGCAGATCGCGGATCTCGACCAGGAGTTCGGTGTCGCTGAGTTCCTTCTCACCGGCGTGACCCAGGGCCCGCTTGCGCTTTTCCATCATGTGGTTCAGCGGCAGCACGAGCAGGAAGTAGACGACCGCCGCGGTGATCAGAAAGGTCAGCGCCGCGCCGAGGACCGAGCCCCAGAGCAGTTGCACGCCGGTTGCCTGCCCCTTCGCGTCGATCCCGCACGGGCCCTTGATGCAGGTGGTGTACCCGTCCAGGTTCTTGGTGCCGAAGGCGCCCACGACCGGGTTGATCATCCCCTTCACGAACGCGGTCACGACCGCCGTGAACGCGGCGCCGATGACCACGGCCACGGCCAGGTCCACGACGTTTCCGCGCATGAGGAACTTCTTGAAGCCGCCCACTGCTTGATTCCCATCGATCTTGATCGGTCGAAGCCTCGAAGGGGCGAACCGATCAATGATCAATACTGAGAATAGTAGTAATCACTGAATACCCCCCGAAGCAGGACAATTCGCACGAGTCTGCTGTCATTCGCGATCCGTCGCAACAGGGCCGTTCGCGAGTCTGTGGATGGTATAGGTCAACGCCGGTCCGGTTGCCACGCCCGCGAGTTCGGCGGCCACGGGGCGGGGGACTTCGAGGATCAGCAGGGCTCCCGTCGAGGCGCCGGACGAGGCCGGCCGGGCCACCACGAGCGCGCCGGGCACGATCAGGCGCGCGGGTCCCGGGTGGTCGGAAGGCGGCGCGGCCAGCACGTCGATCCGGTCGCCCGGGCGCAGTACGGCCACCGCGTCGGCGTCCGCGAAGCGCGCGGGCAGGGCGACCGTGCCCGGGTCGCGCGGGGCGCCGGAGCGGGCCACCCGGACGTCGGTCACCGGTTCGCCCCGGCGCAGCGGACCGGTCAGCGCGACCCCGGCCGCCTGGCCCACCGTGTGCAGAACTCCCGCCGGACGCAAGGCCGTCGGCATCTCGACCAGGGTCAGGTCGGCGGGGCCGGGAGTGCTTCCCGCGGCCAGATCGCGCGCGGCCACCACGATCGGTGTGGTGGCCGCGGGTGCCGGGCGGACCGCCACGATCACCGCGAGCACCGCGACGGCGGCGGACAGCGCGGCCAGGCCGCGTCGATGGCGGGCGAGCACGCGCCGCCACGGCGGCCGGGTGCTCGGGGGCGGTGCCCGGAAGGCCGGGCCGAACGTCGAACCGGGCGAGGACCCGTACGATCCCGAAGCGGACATCACACCTCCAGCGCGGGCAGCGCGAAACGGCACGGACGGTGCGGCCCGACCCCCGTCGGAACCGGGGCGGGAAAACGAGGGCCGAGCCGCGTTCCCACCGTGCCGCGCGACGCCGCACCCCGGCCGAGCGTCTGCTCGCCTGTGCACAACTCCGCCCCTGGGGACAACGAGTTCACTCGTGTGAGTGACGACCCGACCTCGACCCCCGCCCGACCCCCGCCCTCCTTCCCACGCGCGACACACCCCGCCACGCGACCCCACGCACCACGAAGGCCGCCCCCCGAACCGGGAGACGGCCTTTCGTACGCTTCGACACGGCCACCACGCGGGCCGCACGCAACCGCCCCAAGGGCGGACACGCCCTAGGCCGGTCGCTCGACCTCCGCCGTGCCACACGCGCACGACCGCGTCTTCGGCAGCGCCGCGACCACGTCGAACAACAGCGTGCGCAACCGGTCGACGTTGGCCGCGAAGACCTCCATCACCTCGGCGTGGGTGACCCCCTCGCCCGCCTCGACGCCCGCGTCCAGGTCGGTGACCAGCGCGACGGCGGTGCAGCACAACCCGAGTTCGCGGGCGAGTACGGCCTCGGGGTGTCCGGTCATCCCGATGATCGACCAGCCCTGAGCCGCGTACCACTTGGATTCGGCGCGGGTGGAGAAGCGCGGCCCGTCGATCACCACGAGCGTGCCGCCGTCCACCGGTTCCCAGCCCGACGTGCGCGCCTGGGCGGCGACCACCGCGCGGCCGTCGGCGCAGTACGGGTCGGCGAACGTGGTGTGCACGACCGGCGGGAGGCTGCCGTCGGCGAGCGGGAGCCCGTCGAAGAACGTCTGGGTGCGACCGGATGTGCGGTCGATCAACTGGTCGGGGACCACGAGTGTGCCCGGACCCAGCTCGGCGCGCAGGCCGCCGGTCGCGCACGGCGCGAGCACCTGGGTCACCCCGACGGCGCGCAGGGCCCACAGGTTGGCGCGGTAGTTGATCCGATGCGGCGGGATCGCGTGGTCGCGGCCGTGCCGGGGCAGGAAGGCCACCCGACGACCGGCCACCTCGCCCAGGAACAGCGCGTCACTGGGCGCGCCGTACGGCGTGTCCACGCGCACCTCGACCACGTCGTCCAGGAACGCGTAGAACCCGGAGCCGCCGATCACGCCGATCTCGGCCGGGGCCACTCCCGCCGGCAGTACGCCGGTCGTCATCGGTCAGGCCGCCGTCGACGTCGTACCGGACGAGCCGGACGAGGACGACGACGAAGAGGACGACGACGAACCCGAGGACGAAGACGAGGACGAGGAACCGCCCGAGTCGGACGAGGAGGAGGACGACGCGGCCGCCGGGGTCGCCGCCGGGGTCGAGGACGTGCTCGAGCCGCGGCTGTCGGTGCGGTAGAAGCCGGAGCCCTTGAACACGACGCCCACCGCCGAGAAGACCTTGCGCAGCCTGCCCTGGCAGGCGGGGCACTCGGTCAGCGCGTCGTCCGTGAACTTCTGGACGGCCTCAAGGCCCTCGCCACAGGCGGTGCACTGGTACTGGTACGTCGGCACGGTCTGGTCCTCCTTCGACAGACAGGTCAGCTGGGTACTGGCACTCTCACCTGTCGAGTGCCAATGGTGCAGCATTCACCGGAGATCCGTCCACCACGGTCGCGGTCATCGGTGTAATGGGTGTCACATCCGGGCTCGGCCGCAGCAGTCGCTGCCCGGTGAGCACCACCAGGAAGCCGATGCCGGCCGCCGCCAGGGTGAGCGCGAATCCGGCGCCCGAGCCGCGCGCGTCGGTCAGCATTCCGGAGAACGTCGAACCGAGCGCGAGGCCCAGGCCGATCGCGCCGGTCAGCCACGTGAACGCCTCGGTCTTGGCCTCGGCCGGGACCAGCGTGTCGACGAGGGTGAAGCCGGTGATCAGTGTGGGTGCGATCGCCAGTCCACACAGCAACGCGACGGGCACCATGATTCCCACCGTGGGGATCGCCCACAGCGGCGCGGTGCCCAGCGCCAGCAGCGCGAACGTCACCAGCATTCGGCGGTGCGCCGCCCGTCGCCAGGCGATCGCGCCGTAGACCGCGCCGGCGATCAGACTTCCGCCCGCGAAGACCGCGTACAGCGCGCCTGCCAGCCCGGGCACGCCGGACTCCTCGGCGAACGCGGTGACCGAGACCTGCACGGTCCCGAAGACCCCGCCGATGCACACGAAGGCCACCACCAGGAGCCGCACGCCGCCGATCCGCAGCGCGGACACGCGCGGCGCGTCGTCGGCCGTGCGGACCACCCGCCGGGGCGCGGTGCCGCGTTGCAGCGCGAACAGCAGCGACCCGATCAGGGTCAGCGCGGCCTCGACGACCAGCCCGGCGGCCGGGTGCACGCCCGTGGCCAGGAAGGTGGCCACCACCGGGCCCACCACGAAGGTGAACTCGTCGGTGACCGATTCGAACGCGAACGCGGTCGGCAGCAGCGGCGACCGCTCCAGGTGCGCGGCCCAGCGGGCCCGCACCATGGAGCCGATCTGCGGCACGGTCGCGCCGGAGAGCACGGCGGTGACGAACAACAGCCACAGCGGCGCGTCGGTGAGCGCGGCGACGATCAGCGCGGACACCGCCGCGCCGTGCAGCACCGCCCCGGGGACGATCACGGCGGCCTGGCCGAAGCGGTCGGCGAGCCGACCCGTCTGCGGGCCGACGAAGGCGAGCGCGACGGCGGCCGCGGCGGAGACCGCGCCGGCGGTGCCGTACGAACCGGTCGTGTGTTTGACCAACAGCACGATGCCCAGGCCGAGCATCGCGTAGGGCAGCCGCGCGATCAGCGCGGGCACCAGGAAACGCCAGGCGGACGGGGTCCGCAGCAGCGAGGAGTATGTGGATATCACGCGCACCACTCCTCGTGGGCGCGTCGTGCGGTCCGATGCGTGGGCATCGTGGATGTCGCTTCCTGCCACCTGGTGACGCACATGGGAAACCCCGGTGCGCCGAGAGCTGTCCTCGAAAGCGTCCACCGGGGTAGATACCGAAGCTGTGCTCCGGCCGCCGTGCGGTCCTGACGCCAGCCCTGCGTCAGGCAGAGTCGGTGTGGGGAGGGGATCGGCGATCGAGGCGCCGCGAGGCGCCCCGATGGCAATCAATCAACCAACCGATCGTACCTCACGTGTCGCCCTTGACCCCGAACCAGCCCGCGAGCTTGCCGCCCCGGCTGACCGCGCGCAGTCGGTCCTCCGCGTCGTCGCGCACCATGTCGGTGGCCACCACGAGCAGGTCGTCACCGCGCCGCAGCACGGTGGTCTGCTCGGGCACGAAGCTCTCGTCGTCGCGGACGATCAGGGTGACCGCCGCGCCGCGCGGCAGCCGCAGCTCGCCGACCTCCACGCCGTGCATGCGCGAGCCCGGCGGCACGCTGACCGACAGCAGGTGACCCTGGAGCCGCTCCAGCGGCGCGGACTCCACGCCCAGGTCGGTCGGCTCCTGCTCGCCCGCGAAGCCGGCCTTGCGCGCTATCCACGGCAGCGTCGGTCCCTGCACCAGGGTGAACACGACCACCAGCACGAAGGTGATGTTGAACAGCCGCTGCGCGTCCGGGACGTCCTTGACGATCGGGATCGTCGCGAGCACGATCGGCACCGCTCCGCGCAACCCCGCCCAGGACAGGATCAACTGCTCGCGCCACGGTATCCGGAAGGGCGTCGTGGTGACGATCACCGACAGCGGTCGGGCGACCAGCAGCAGGATGGTGCCGATCACCAGCGCCGGGACGATCGCGCCGGCCAACTCGTGCGGGGTGACCAGGAGTCCGAGCAGGACGAACAGCCCGATCTGGGCGATCCAGCCGAGCCCCTCGGCGAAGCCGCGCGTCGCGGGACCGTGCGGGAGCTGCGAGTTGCCCAGCACCAGCGCGGTCAGGTAGACCGCGAGGAATCCGCTGCCGTGGGCCAGCGCGCCGCCGGAGTAGGCGAGCACGCACAGCGCCATCACCGCGATCGGGTACAGGCCGGACGCCGGCAGCGCGACGTGGCGCAGACCGTACGCGCCGATCCGGCCCACCGCGAGGCCGACCACCGCGCCGATGGTCAGCTCCATGCCGATCTCGCCGAGGATCACGTACCACGGTTCGACGTGACCCACGTGGGCGAACGTGACCACCAGGATCACCACCGGTGCGTCGTTGAACCCGGACTCGGCCTCCAGCAGACCGGTCAGCCGATGCGGCAGCGGCAGCTTGCGCAGCACCGAGAACACCGCGGCGGCGTCCGTGGAGGAGACGATCGCGCCCATCAGGATCGCGGTCGACCAGTCCACGTCCAGCACGATCCTGGTGGCGAACGCGGTGACCGCGACGCTCACCCCGACCCCGACGGTGGACAACACCGCCGCCGCCGGCACCGACGGCCTGATCTCCTTCCAACTGGTCGCTATCCCGCCCTCGGCGAGGATTACTATCAGCGCGGCGTAGCCGAGCGTCTGGGTCAGCTCGGCGTTGTCGAAACCTATGCCGAGGCCGTCGGCCCCGATCAGGATCCCGAGTCCGAGGTAGAGCAGCAGGCTCGGCAGTCCGGTCCTGGTCGCCAGGCGCACCGCTATCACGGCGGACAACATGACGAGGGCACCCAGGAGCAGGACCTGGTTGAGCTCGGGCACGGACACGTGCGTCACCTCCGGCGGTCGTCGGTCCGGCCACCCCCCAGGCGGCCGCACGGAGTGCGGAACAAGAAGGCAGGGCGACGACGGGCAGAGCCGGCGACACCGCGATGCGCAGGCAATCAGCGAGCCATGGGAAGGGGAGCCCAGCCGCGCCGGCGAACCGGCGATGAATTACCTACGCCTGGCGAATATTTTACCAAAGCGAAGGATCCATACCCCACAGGGGTCCCGTCTCGTACCCGTGGCTGTGATGCCGAGGACGCTCGGCTTTTAAGGTGTCCCTTGCCGCACCGACCGCATAAGGACCTTGATGCCTCCCTCGAAGACGCCCGACCCGGAGCAGCCCCCCGGTGGCCAGGACGCCTCATCCCCCGGGTGGGACGACTGGCCCACGGGCGAGTGGCCCACATCGCAGTGGGCCGCGGCGGATCCGGTCGCGGCCCAGCGGCGCGCGGACGAACGCGCGGAGCGTGAACGCCGAGCCGCGTCCGAGCCGTACGACGAACCCGAACCGTACGGCGAGCCCGAGCCGTACGCGCCGCACCAGCCGCAAGAGCCGTACGCACCACAGGAGTCCTACGCCGCCCGGGAGCAGCCGTACGCCCAGGAGCCCTACCCGGCCGCCCAGGAGCCCTACTCGCCGCCCGAGCCGTACGCGGAGCCGCCCGCTCCGGCGGCCGTTCCCGCTCCCGCCGGGCCACCCGCGCCGCGTGTCGGCGAGCCGCCGCGGGTCGAGTCCGCGCCCGTGCCCGCACCGGCGGCCGAGCCCACGCCCGTCGCCGATCCCGAGCCCGCCGCCCCGGCCGAGGCGCCCGCGCCCGGTGCCACCGCCAAGGTCAAGGAACGATCGACGACCCCCAAGGGGCCGTCCAAGGCGTGGCGCCGCTTCCGGTTGACGGCCATCGTCCTGGTGGTGGTGCTGGCCATCGCGATCGGTGGACTCGGCTGGTGGGGCTGGCAGTTGTCGCGCGACTCGTTCCCGCAGGCCTCCGGCACGGTCCGGGTTCCGGGGCTGACCGGCAAGGTCGACGTGGTCCGTGACGCCAAGGGCATCCCGCAGGTGTACGCCGACACGTCCGAGGACCTGTTCCGGGGGCAGGGCTACGTACACGCCCAGGACCGGTTCTGGGAGATGGACGTACGCCGGCACATGACCGCCGGCCGGCTGTCCGAGATGTTCGGCTCCGGTCAGGTGGAGAACGACAAGTTCCTGCGTACGCTGGGCTGGCGCAAGGTGGCCGAGCAGGAGTACGCGGCCCTGCCGCCGGAGTCGCAGAAGTTCCTCCAGGCCTACTCCGAGGGCGTCAACGCCTACCTCAAGGACCACAAGGGCGCCGACGCGTCGTTCGAGTACGCGCTGCTCGGCCTCGTGCACGACGGCTACAAGGCCGAGCCGTGGACCCCGGTCGACTCCGTGGCGTGGCTCAAGGCGATGGCGTGGGACCTGCGGACCAACATGCAGGACGAGATCGACCGGGCGCTGCTGTCCGACAAGCTGACGGTCAACCAGATCGACGAGCTCTACCCGCCGTACCCGTACGAGGCGAACAAGCCGATCGTGCGCGACGGTGCGATCGTCAAGGACGGCAAGACCGAGCGCTTCGCCCAGGACGCGCCGCCCGCGGTGCCCTCCAAGAGCGCGCAGAGCGCGCTGACCGGCCTGTCCGAATCGTTGTCCAAGCTGCCCTCGCTGTTCAGCGAGAAGTCCTCCGGCGTCGGCTCCAACTCGTGGGTGGTCGCGGGCAGTCGTACCACCACCGGCAAGCCGCTGCTGGCCAACGACCCGCACCTGTCCCCGTCGCTGCCCTCGGTCTGGTACCAGATGGGCCTGCACTGCCGCACGGTCGGACCCAAGTGCCAGTACGACGTCTCCGGCTACACGTTCTCCGGCATGCCGGGCGTGATCATCGGCCACAACCAGAAGATCTCGTGGGGCTTCACCAACCTCGGCGCCGACGTGACCGACCTCTACCTGGAGAAGGTCCAGGGCGACACCGTGCTCTACGGCGGCAAGTTCGAGCCGTTCGTCGACGTGCGCCAGGAGACGATCAAGGTGGCCGGCGGCGCCGATCGGCAGATCACCGTGCGCACCACCCGGCACGGGCCGATCCTGACCGAGGTGTCCGACGAGTTGGAGGACGTCGGCAAGGACGCGCCGATCCCGGACCCGAGTCCGCAGCGCGAGGAGGGCTTCGCGGTCGCGCTGCGGTGGACCGCGCTGGACCCGGGCACCTCGATGGACGCGCTCTTCCAGCTCGACAAGGCGCAGAACTGGAACGACTTCCGGGCCGCGCTGAAGAACTTCGACGCGCCGTCGCAGAACGCGATCTACGCGGACGTCGAGGGGCACATCGGCTACCAGGCGCCCGGCAGGATCCCGGTGCGGCGCAGTGGTGACGGCCGCTGGCCGGTGTACGGGTGGGACCCCAAGTACGACTGGGTGGGCACCATCCCGTTCGACTCGCTGCCGAACGTGTACGACCCGCAGGACGGTTACATCGTCACCGCCAACAACGCGGTCACCTCGCCGGCGTACCCGTACCTGATGACCTCCGACTGGGGCTACGGCTCCCGCAGTCGGCGGATCGAGGAGATGATCACCACCGCGCCGGGCAAGATCGACGCGGCGGCGATGCAGAAGATGCAGGCCGACGACGTCAACCCGGTCGCGCAGTTCCTGGTGCCGTACCTGCGCGACGTCAAGATCGACGATCCGTGGGTGCGCGAGGCGCAGGACCTGCTCAAGGACTGGGACATGCGCAACGACGCGGACTCCAAGGCCGCGGCGTACTTCAACGCGGTGTGGCGCCAGGTGCTCATGCTCGCCTTCGGCGACAAGATGCCGTTCTCGGTCCGGGCCGACAACGACTGCGCGAGCAACCCGACGACCAACCACGTGCAGTGCGGCGACCGGGACGACTCGACCGCGCAGCCGGACGGCGGCGACCGGTGGAACGAGGTCGCGCGCACGCTGCTGGCCAGTCCGGAGAGCCCGTGGTGGAACATCTCCAAGAACCCGGGCGCGATCACCACCCGGGACGGCCTCCTGCACAAGGCGATGACCGAGGCGAAGAAGGACCTCACCTCCCGGCTCGGCAAGGACATCGACACCTGGTCGTGGGGTCGGCTGCACACGCTGACGCTGCGCAACCAGACGCTGGGCACCGAGGGGCCGGGCGTGGTCAAGTACATGCTCAACCGTGGGCCGTACCGGATGTCCGGTGGCGAGGGCCTGGTCAACGCGACCGGGTGGAACGTCGCGCAGGGCTATGAGGTGACCACCGTGCCGTCGATGCGGATGGTGGTGGACCTGGCCGATCTGGACGCGTCCCGGTGGATCAACCTGACCGGCGCCTCCGGGCACGTGTGGCACGACAACTACACCGACCAGACCGACCTGTGGCGCAAGGGCAAGACCCTGGCATGGCCGTACACGCCCGCCGCGGTGGACAAGGCGGCCAAGCACCGGCTGGCCCTGGTCCCGGGCGACCCGGTCGCTCCGGCGGCCCCCGCCGGGCCGTGACGGCGGCCCGCGGCGGTGCTACCGGCTGAACCGGTACACCGCCGCGGGCGTCACCGCGACGTCCACGGGCACGTCGTGCGGCTCGGCCGGCACCCGGTCGAGCACCTCGTCGTCGTACAACAACACCACCGTCACCGCCGCCTGCACCCGGGTCAGCGCCCGGTCGTAGGACCCGCCGCCACGCCCGAGCCGAAGACCCCGGCGGTCCACCGCGAGCCCCGGCACCACCAGGACATCCGCCGTGCGCACGCCCTCGACGCCCAGCCGCGGTCCGATCGGCTCGCGCAGCCCCCGGCTCGCCGGCACCAGCGACGCCGGCCCCTCGTACACGGCCCAATCCAGGTCGTTGTCCGCCAGCAGCACCGGCAGCAGCACCCGCCGGGTCGATCCGGCGGCGAGGTCCTCGGCCAGATCCCGCCCGCCCGGCTCGGAGCCCACCGGAACGTAGGCCGCGACGGTCTCGGCGCGGACCACCTCGGGGAGCGCGAGGAGCGCGTCGCGGAGCGCGCGACACGCCGCGACACGCCGATCCGACCCCATGAGTGACCGTGAGTGCAACAACTGTGACCTCAGCGTGGCCTTGTCGTTGAGGATGTCCTTCATGCTGTTCCCTGAATGACGTGTTTGGACGGGTTACCGAAGGAGTCCGCGCAATCGACACAGTTCGCGCCACCGCACCGGACCCGGATCCCGCATGGCCCTGACTTTCGAACGCCTCCTGATCATCCTGCTGGTCGGCGCGCTCTCGGTGGCGGTCGGCTCGCTGGCGGTCGCCGTGCGTCGGCTGCGCGCGATCGCGGGGAACGAACTTCCCGAACTGCGGCACGAGGTCACCCGCCTGGAACTCAGTCGCGCCGAGTTGGAACGGCTGTCGGTGACCGACCCGCTGACCGGCGTGTGGAACTACCGCTACCTGCAACTCGTGCTCGACCGCGAGGTGATGCGCGCGACCCGGTTCGGCCGGCCGCTCGGGCTGCTCATGCTCGACCTCGACCACTTCCGCGACGTCAACGAACGGCACGGTCACCAGGGCGCGAGCGCGGTGCTGCGCGAGGTGGCCCAGCGGCTCGCCCTGGAGATCCGCCAGGTGGACACGATCGCCCGGTACGGCGGCGAGGAGTTCGTGATCCTGCTGCCCGAGACGGACGCGGCCGGCGCGGCCAAGGTCGCCGAACGGCTGTGCTACGCCGTGCGGCGCGGCACGTTCGGCGCGGCGACCGACCCGGTCCGGCTGACCATGGCCATCGGCACGGCCGTACTGCCCGGCGACGGCACCCACTCCGCGACCCTGCTGCGGGCCGCGGATCGGGCGCTGGGTCGGGCCAAGCGGGCGGGCGGCGACCGGTTCTGCGGCCCGGACCCGGCCGGGGGCGGACCGCCGGGCGACAAGCGTCCGATCGCCGGGCTCAACGGGACCCCGGGCGACCTCACCCGTTAGTGTGCGAGCCATGCATGCGCGTCGTTCGTTCCACATCACCAAGGCCGTTGTTCCCGCCGCCGGCCTGGGCACCCGCTTCCTGCCGGCGACGAAGGCCACGCCGAAGGAGATGTTGCCGGTCGTGGACACGCCGGCCATCCAGTACGTGGTCGAGGAGGCGGTCGCGGCCGGGCTCACCGACGTGCTGATGGTCACCGGTCGCAACAAGCGCCCGCTGGAGGACCACTTCGACCGGGCGTACGAACTGGAACACGCGCTGGCCGCCAAGGGCGACCTGGATCGGCTCAAACTGGTCCGCGAGTCGAGCGAGTTGGCCGCGATCCACTACGTGCGCCAGGGCGATCCGCGCGGCCTGGGCCACGCCGTGTCGTGCGCCCGCCCGCACGTGGGGGACGAGCCGTTCGCGGTGCTCCTCGGCGACGACCTGATCGACCCGCGCGATCCGCTGCTGAGCACGATGTTGCGGGTGCGCCGGGAACTCGGCGGCAGCGTCGTGGCGCTGATCGAGGTGGACCCGGCACAGATCCACCTCTACGGCTGCGCGGCGGTCGAATCGCTGGCCCCGGGCACCTCCGAGCCCGGCGTGGTGCGCGTCACCGACCTCGTGGAGAAGCCGGAGGCGGGCGGCGCGCCCAGCAACTTCGCGGTGATCGGCCGCTATCTGCTCGACCCGGCGATCTTCGACGTACTGGAGAGCACTCCGCCGGGTCGGGGCGGCGAGATCCAACTGACCGACGCGCTGCGGGTGCTCGCGGGTCGCGAAGCCGCCGACGGCGGCACCGTGCACGGCGTGGTGTTCACCGGCCGCCGGTACGACACGGGTGACCGGGCCGACTATCTGCGTGCCATCGTGAAGCTGGCATGCGAGCGTGAGGATCTGGGACCCGCGTTTCGGGCCTGGCTGAGGCAGTACGTGAACGAGGAGATGCAGGGATGAAAAGCGTCGAGGACCACCTTGCCGGGATCCTCGGACGGATCGCACCGCTGGCCCCCCTCGAACTGCAACTGCTCGACGCGCACGGCAGCCTCCTGGTCGACGAGGTCGCCGCCGGCGGCGACCTGCCGCCGTTCGACAACTCGTCGATGGACGGCTACGCGGTACGGCTCGCGGACGTCGCGGACGCGGGCGAGCGCTACCCGGTGGTGCTCGACGTGGTCGACGACATCGCCGCGGGCAACGCGCCGAAGATCGCGATCGGGTCCGGCACGTGCGCGCGGATCATGACCGGCGCGCCGCTGCCGGAGGGCGCGGAGGCGATCGTGCCGGTCGAGTGGACCGACGCGGGCATGCCGACGGTGCGGATCACCCGGGCGCCGTCGAGCGGCCAGTACATCCGGCGCCGGGGCAGCGACGTCACCGCCGGGCAGACGGTGCTGGACGCGGGCACCGCGGTCGGCTCGGCGCAGGTCGGCCTGCTCGCCGCGATCGGCCGCGAGCGGATCCGGGTCCGGCCCAAGCCGCGCGTGGTGATCCTGTCCACCGGCAGCGAGCTGACCCAGCCCGGCCGGCCGACCGGCCCCGGCCAGATCCGCGACTCGAACAGCTACATGCTCACCGCCGCCGCACGCGAGGCGGGCGCCATCGCGTACCGGGTCGGCAACGTGCCCGACGACCCCAAGATCCTGATCGACACCATCGAGGACCAGTTGATCCGGGCCGATGTGGTGGTCACCACGGGCGGGGTGAGCGCGGGCGCCTACGACGTGGTCAAGGAGGTGCTCTCCGAACTGGGCACGGTCGAGTTCGGCAAGGTCGCGATGCAGCCGGGCATGCCGCAGGGCTTCGGCGTGATCGGCCCCGACGAGACGCCGATCTTCACCCTTCCCGGCAATCCGGTCAGCGCGTTCGTGTCGTTCGAGGTGTTCGTGCGTCCGGCGCTGCTGCGCATGCAGGGGGCCGAGGTCACCGAGCGGCCGATCGTGCGGGCCGGCTGTTCGGCGGCGCTGAAGTCCCCCGAGGGCAAGCGCCAGTTTCTGCGTGCCTGGTACACCCCGCCCGCGGCGGGGGTCGGCGAGGGCACCGTGGACCCGGTCGGCGGCACCGGCTCCCACCTGCTCGGCAGCCTGGCCAGGGCGAACGCGCTGATCACCCTTCCCGCCGACGTCACCGAGGTCGCCGAGGGCGCCGAGGTGTCCGTGATGCTGCTCGGCTGAGCGCCGCGATCGAGCGCCGAGATCCCCGGCCCGGGGCGGCCCGCGCATGCGGGCCGCCCCGTTGTGCCTCTAACGTTGCCCCAGCACGACACACGGCAGTTCGACGCACTCGGCAGTTCGACACGGCGGATCGACGCACTCGGCTGTTCGACGCACTCGACAGTTCGATACACAAGGCACTTCTACGCCCACCGCACGGGGGGCTCACCGTATGGGGTGGAAAGTTGACGCGCGGCGCCAAGAACCTCACGCACCTCGACGAGGCCGGCGCGGCCCGCATGGTGGACGTCACGGCCAAGCAGATCTCGGTCCGCACGGGCACGGCCTCGGGCCGGGTGCTCGTGTCGCCCCGCGTGGTCGAACTCCTGCGGGGCGAGGGTGTGCCCAAGGGTGACGCCCTGGCCACCGCCCGGATCGCGGGCATCATGGCCGCCAAGCGCACCCCCGACCTGGTTCCGCTGTGCCACCCGATCGCGCTGCACGGCGTCGCGGTGGACCTTACGGTGCAGGACGACGCGGTGGCGATCACCGCGACCGTGCGCACCGCCGATCGCACCGGGGTCGAGATGGAGGCGCTGACGGCGGTCTCCGTCGCGGCGCTCACGGTCGTGGACATGATCAAGGCAGTGGACCCGGGCGCGGTCATCACCGACGTGCGGGTCGAGCAGAAGACGGGCGGCGCCTCCGGGGACTGGCAACGGGACACCGGGGCAGGGGCCACACAACGGGACGGAGGGCAAGTCTGATGCGAGCCATGGTGATCACCGTGTCCACCCGCGCGGCGGCCGGGACCTACGGGGACGAGAGCGGTCCGGTGATCGTGCGCGGGCTGCAGGCGCTGGGCTTCGAGACGCGGGGACCGCAGGTGGTTCCCGACGGCGAGCCGGTCGCCCAGGCGCTGCGGGACGCGGTCGCGGGCCACTACGACGTGATCGTCACCACCGGGGGGACCGGGCTCAACCCGTTCGACCAGACCCCGCAGATGACCAGCCGGGTGATCAGTTACGAGGTGCCGGGCATCGCCGAGGCGATCCGGATGGAGAACTTCGCCAAGGTGCCGACCTCGATCCTGTCGCGTGGCATCGCCGGCGTCGCGATCACCCAGGACTCGCACTGGACCTATCGCAGCCTGATCGTCAACCTGCCCGGCTCGCCCGGTGGCGCGCAGGACGGGATCAACGTGCTGTCCAAGGTGCTGCCGCACGTGGTGTCACAGCTCCAGGGCGGCGACCACCAGCAGGGCGGCGGATTCGGCGGCGGTGGTGGTGGTGGTGGCGGCGGTGGCTTCGGCGGTGGCCAGCAGCAGCCCGCGCCCGGGGGCGGCGGGTACCAGGGCGGCTTCGGCGGGGGCGGCGGCTACCAGGGCGGTGGCGGGGGCGGCGGGTTCCAGGGCGGCGGGGGCTACGGAGGGGCGCAGCAACCGCCATGGGGCACGCGCTGACCCGCGGGTGGCCGGTGGAGCTCACCGAGGGCCGGGTGACCCTGCGCCCGATCCGCGCCCGCGACGCGGTCGCGTGGCAGGAGGTGCACACCCGCAATCGCGAATGGCTGCGCCGCTGGGAGGCGACCGTGCCGCCGGGATCGGCGGCCGGTCGCCGGCCGACGTTCCGGCAGATGGTGCGCTTCCTGCGGGCCGAGGCGGGCGCGGGGCGGATGTTGCCGTTCGTGGTCCTGTACGACGGGCAACTGGTCGGCCAGGTCACGGTCGCCGGCATCACGTGGGGGTCGATGTGCTCGGCACACGTGGGCTATTGGGTGGACGAGCGGGTCGCCGGGCTCGGCGTGATGCCGACGGCGGTCGCGCTCGTCGCCGACCACTGCTTCTTCCGGCTCGGCGTGCATCGTCTGGAGGTGTGCATCCGGCCGGAGAACCGGGCCAGTCGGCGGGTGGTGGACAAGCTGGGGTTCCGCGAGGAGTGCCTGCGCCCGCGCTACCTGCACATCGACGGGGACTGGCGCGATCACCTCGCCTACGCGTTGAACGCCGAGGAGGTCCCCGAGGGGCTGCTGATGCGGTGGCGCGCCTATCGGGAGAGCCGGGGCTTCACCTGGTAGGGGAATCTCGTCGAGCGCAATCCGTGCGCGGGGAACTCCCGCGGGCGGAACCTCTGTGGGGAACCCCGCGAGCGGAACTCCTGTGGGGGACCCCTGCGAGCGGAACTCTGTGCAAATCCCTTCGAGCGGAACTCCTGCGGAGACCCCTCGATGTGAATCGCTTCGATGTCGATCCCGCCATATCGACACATCGATCTTGCGATTTCGCTACTCTTCCGGAGATATGAGCGGTGTCACCTCGGCAGACCCCGGAGCCCCCGGGAGAACGGCTGCCCGAGGGGCCTCGGGAGCCACACCGGCTCCGGGCATCTCGGGTGTCCCGGTGATTTCGGCTGTGTCGGGCTTCTCGCCGAATTCGGGGGTGTCGGGCTTCCTGGTGATTTCGGCCGCGTCGGACGGTTCGGTGGTTTTTGTCGCCTCGGGCGTCTCGGCAGTCACATTCGTCACATGGGCATCACCGCGGATCGGGCGACACACCGTGCCTAATCCGACGATGCGGCGCCCATCCGGCTTAGCGTGTGAAGCGTGAACGGCAGCGGCCTGATCTACGCAGCGATCGTGGGGGCCTGGGCTGCCTATCTGGTGCCCATGTGGCTTCGCCGACAGGACGAGCTCAACGAGGCCCGGCCGACCGAGCGATTCACCACCGCGATCCGGATCCTCTCCCGTCGCGGCGCCTTCGAGCGCCGCTCCGCCCGTGCGCTCGCGGAGGCCCCTTCATCCGCGGAGGAGGGCACGGACGCGCCCGAGCGGCGCGGCCCGGCCGAACCGCCGCGCGCCGCTCGGCAACACCCGGCCAAGCCCGGCGCGCAGTCGACGCCGCAGGCCGCCCCGCAGCCGGCCGCGACCCCCGGGTCGGCGTCCTCGGCCAAGGGCAAGCCCGGCGCGGCCAAGCGTCCCACCGCGCCGGTCCGCCGCGACGAGGGCCGGGCCGCGCTGCTCACCCGGCGCCGTCGGGTGATCGCGAGCCTGTTCGCGACCTTCACCGCCGGCGCGATCCTGGCCGGGGTGGCCGGGCTCGCCTGGGTGTGGCTGCTACCCGCCGTGCCCGGCGTCCTGCTCTCCGCGTACATCGTCCACCTGCGCGTGCAGGAGCGGCGTCGCTACGAGGCGGGGCTGCGCCGACTGGGCCGACCCGCGGGCAAGTCCGGCGGGCCCGGCGACAGCCCCTCGGCCGCCGAAGCGCGTTCGCGGGCCAAGACCGGCGAGACGCCCGACGGCCCGCCGGCCGAACCCCGCGCGGCGGATCGGCCGACCGGCGGCGACCCGCGTGCGGCCCGCGCGCCGCGCTCGGGGCCGACCGGCTCCGCCGGGAACGGCGGCGCCTCGGGGGCCTCCGCCTCGGTCCGGGGCCGGCGCGACCGCGAGGCGGAGGAACCCGCCCTGGCCGAGTGGATCGCCGAGTTGGCCATCGACGGCGGCCCGCACGATCGCGACTCGTGGGACCCGGTACCGGTCCCGCTGCCCACCTACGTGACCGCTCCGGTGGTCCCACGCGGCGACGCCGAACAGGAGCCGGAGCGCCCGCAGATCCACGCCGTCCCGGACCCCCGGCCGACCGAGTCGGCCCGCCCGTCCACCCCGTTGTTCGACCAATACGCCGAGGACACCCGTACCGCCTACGGCTCCTCCGTCGACTCGCTGCCCCTGTACGAACACGAGTGGCGCCGGGCCGTCAACGAGTGAATACCCGTGCACGACCCACCTCGTCGAGGTGGTAATGTTTCTCCTCGTTGGGCCTGTGGCGCAGTCTGGTAGCGCACCTCGTTCGCATCGAGGGGGTCTGGGGTTCAAATCCCCACAGGTCCACACAGCATGAAAGCCCCGCCGGAATCCGGCGGGGCTTTCGTCGTTCCCGAGTCCCGACGCGTGGCAAGGCCCGTCCGGACTCGGTGAGTTGTGCGGGATCGGGTTACGGGTCGGTGAGGAGTGGGTGAACTGCGTCGCTTTTCCGGTGGTGCGGGAATGCGCGGCGGTTGATCGAGCTTGGCCGAGAGAGTGCGCTCGCTGCGAGGTGCGCGGGGCGCTGCCGCGTGTAGCGGGGTGTGTTCGGATGGTTATTACGGTCGCGTAGGCGAGGTGAGCGATGCCAACATCGGGTGACATGGCCGAGCTATTGAATCCACACGGGAACCTGTCCGGAATCAACTCTTATGTGGCAATCGGCGACAGCTTCACCGAAGGTGTCGGCGATCCCGGGCCCGACGGGAACTACCTCGGGTGGGCCGATCGGTTCGCGGCTCGGCTTTCGACGGAGCGGCCGGGGCTTCGGTACGCGAATCTGGCCGTGCGCGGGAAGCTGCTGCATCAGATCGTCGAGGAGCAGGTGCCGCTGGCCATGGCGGTGCGACCCGACCTGGTGACGTTGTGCGCGGGTGGCAACGACGTGCTGCGGCCCGGGAGCGATCCGGACAAGTTGGCCGCCGAGTACGAGGAGGCGGTCGCCGCGTTGACGGCGACGGGCGCTCGGGTCGTGGTGTTCACCGGGTTCGACACGCGCTGGGTGCCGGTGCTGAAGCTGATCCGCGGCAAGGTGGCCACGTACAACGAGCTGTTGCGGGTGGTCGCGGATCGGTACGACTGCCCCGTCGCGGACATGTGGGGGCTCACGTCGCTGCACGATCGGCGTGCCTGGAGCGAGGACCGGCTGCACCTGTCGCCCGAGGGGCACGACCGGGTGGCGCTCAAGGTCGGCCGGGCGCTCGGGTTGGCCGTCGAGGGCGACCCGGACGCGCCATGGCCGGCGGAGGACGTCGCGGTCACGGCCGGCGCGGCGCGGCTGGAGAACGTGCACTGGGCGCGGGAGCACCTGGTGCCGTGGATCGGGCGGCGGCTGCGGGGGCAGTCGTCCGGGGATCACATCACCGCGAAGCGGCCGGAGTTGGCGCCCCTGGACGTTGCGCCCGTTGGCGTGCCCGTGAGCCGTCAGGCCTCCTAGAGGGATTGCCGGCCCGTCCGGGTTGTCCTCAGGCGCCGGACGGGCTGAGTGGGTTGTGCTCCCACGTGGGCGTTGGTCTCGTCGAGATTTGGGTTGTCCTCAAACGCCGGACGGGCTGATGGGGTTGCGTGCCCGTGAGCCGTCAGGCCTCCTAGGGGGATTGCCGGCCCGTCCGGGTTGTCCTCAAGCGCCGGACGGGCTGAGTGGGTTGTGCTCGCATGTGGGCGTTGGTCTCGTCGAGATTTGGGTTGTCCTCAAACGCCGGACGGGCTGATGAGGTTGGGTACCCGAGTGTGGGTTGGTCTTCGGGAGGGTTGTTCTCGGGACTCGGCTTACGGGGCTGGTTCCGCCGCTGTGCCCAGGAGGAGTAGGCGGGCGGAGCGGGTTACCGTGCGTTCGACATCGTCCATCGTCATGCGGCCGAAGGCCCAGCTGAAGAGGGCGCCTTCCCAGGCGATGCCGAGTAGGTGGACGAACTCGTCGGCGCCGGTGATCTCGTCGCCCAGCGCGGTGCGGAACATGTCGTTCATGATTCGGTTGATCTCGCGATGACAGTCGCCCACGCCGGGGTCGGACGACCCGAGCGCGTGGATCAGCGCGGCGGTGAGCCGAGGGTGGCGGGCCATCGTCCGGCACGTGTTGTGCAGGATCGCGCACACTCGCTCGGCGGCGTCGGTGCCGTCCGGCCGGGCCGCGTCGCTGCGTTCCAGCGCGCCGATCCACTCCAGGTGGGTCGCCGCGAGCAGGTGGTCCTTCGAGGAGAAGTGCCGGTAGATGGTCGCCGAGGAGAGCCGGGACAGGCGGACCACGTCGCGCATCTGCACGCTGTCGTAGCCGCCCGCCGCGGCCAGGTCGCGGGTCGCGTCGATGGCCCGCCTGCGTATGTCCTGCTCCCGCGCGACGGACACCGGCGCAGCCTCTCTCGGGGTCGACAACAGCATGGGCAACGGCTTCGACAACGGCTTCGACGACTGCGACGGCGACTTCGCCCAGGACGTCGACACGCTAGATCCAGGTGCTGAACCACATGCGGTCCAGCCACCCGCTGCGCGAGATCGTCTCACCGGTGAAGATCGGATAGAAGTACAGGAAGTTCCACGCGATCAGCGCGATGATCGCGACCACGCCCGCCGTGCCCCAGGCCCGCCGCCGTTCGCCGGCCCCGGGTGGGCCGAGCAGCGCGCCGAGCATCATGGTCACCGCCAGGCACAGGAACGGGACGAACGCGACGGCGTAGAACAGGAAGATGGTCCGCTGCTGGTAGGCCATCCACGGCAGGTACGCGGCGGCGAGTCCGCACAGGATCGCGCCCGCGCGCCAGTCCCGGCGGCCGGCCCAGCGGAACAGCAGGTAGCCGACCGCGATCACGCCGGTCCACCACAGCAGCGGCGTCCCGATGCCGAGCACCGTCTGGTAGCAGTCCTGCTCGGTGCAGCCGGCCGTGCCCTGGTGCACGGTCTCGAAGTAGTAGGCGACCGGTCGGCCCAGGACCAGCCAGCTCCACGGGTTGGATTGGTACGGGTGCGGGCTGTCCAGGCCGGTGTGGAAGTTCCACATCTCCGAGTGGTAGTGCCACAGGCTGCGCAACGGCGCCGGCACCCACGTCATCCCGAATTGCGGCAGCGGGACGGAGAAGAGCTTGAGGTCGAGGGAGCCGGGGGACAGGCCGGCCCGGTGGTCGGCCCAGTCCCGGAAGTAGCCGTCGTCGGTCATCAGCCAGCCGGTCCAGGACCAGATGTAAATCATCAGCGCGACCAGCACGGTGGACAGGAACGCGAACAGCACGTCGTGGCGCAGTGTGGCGCGGTAGGGGCGGCGGGCGCCGCAGGCGCGGCGGGTGCCGGCGTCCCACAGCACGGTCATCACGCCGAAGGCGGCGAGGACGTAGATGCCGCTCCATTTGGTGCCGCAGGCCAGGCCGAGGCAGATGCCGGCCATGATCCGCCAGGGGCGCAGGCCGAATTTCATCGAGGCCGCGCGTGCGGCGTCCGGGCCGGACTCGAACAGCCGGGCGGCGATCGCCCTGGTGTCGTCGCGGTCGATCAGCAGGCATCCGAACGCGGCCAGGATCCAGAACATCAGCACGAGGTCGAGCAGCGAGGTGCGGCTCATCACGAAGTGCAGGCCGTCGAGCGACATCAGCAGTCCGGCGACGCAGCCGAGCAGCGTGGAGCGGAACAGGCGGCGGCCGATCCGGCACAGCATCAGCACCGAGAGCGTGCCGAGCACGGCGAGGGCGAAGCGCCATCCGAACGGGGTGAGTCCGAAGAGTTGCTCGCCCAGCGCGATCGTCCACTTCCCGATCGGCGGGTGCACGATGTACGAGCCCTGCGTCTGCAGGATGTCGTGTTGCCCGGCCAGGATCTGCTCGTTGGCCTCCTTGGGCCAGGTGCCCTCGTAGCCGAGTTCGAGCAGCGACCAGCCGTCCTTGGCGTAGTACGTCTCGTCGAATATCACCGCCCTGGGCCTGCCCAGGTTCCAGAACCGGATGAAGCCGGCCAGCAGGGTCACCAGAACGCAGGGCAACCAGCCGCCGCCGGTGTACGCGCTGTTGTCGGTGTACGAGGGCACCAGCCGCTCGCGCAGCGAGGTCGGCGGTCGGTCCCGGTAACCGAATCGGGCCAGTGACCAGGCCCACCCGCGCGGCTCGGGACGTGCGGCCCCGGTGCTGCCGGGGGACTCCGCATCCCCCTCCGGGGGGTGCTTTCGGGTCGGCTGATCAGTAGCCACGTCACTCGTCACCCGTGCATCGTATTGACGCGCGGGCGAACCGGGGCGCGCGAAAGGGGAGGATGGCCGAGTGGAACACGAACAGCACAGTCCTCAGGGCGGCGTACTCGTACTGGCCGGCACCCCCATCGGTGACGTGAGCGACGCGCCCGCGCGGCTCGCCGTCGAACTCGGCGCGGCCTCGGTGGTGGCCGCCGAGGACACGCGCAGGCTGCGCAGATTGGCCGGCGCGCTCGGCGTCGAGGTGCCCGGGCGGGTGGTGTCCTACTTCGAGGGCAACGAGGCGGCGCGCACCCCGGAGCTGGTCCAGGCGCTGCGCGAGGGCAAGCGGGTGTTGTTGGTCACCGATGCCGGGATGCCGTCGGTGTCCGATCCGGGCTACCGGCTGGTCGAGGCCGCGGTGGCCGAGGACATCAAGGTGACCGCCGTACCGGGGCCATCCGCGGTGCTCACCGCGCTCGCGCTGTCCGGGCTGCCGGTGGACCGGTTCTGCTTCGAGGGATTCCTGCCGCGCAAGGCGGGCGAGCGGGCCCGGCGGTTGGCCGAGTTGGCCGCCGAGCCGCGCACGATGGTGTTCTTCGAGGCGCCGCACCGGCTCGCCGAGTCGCTCGCGGCGATGGCCGAGGCGCTGGGCGCCGACCGTCGCGGCGCGGTGTGTCGCGAGCTCACCAAGACCTACGAGGAGGTCCGCCGGGACACCCTGGCCGAACTCGCCGAGTGGGCGAAGCCGGGGGTGCGCGGCGAGATCACCGTCGTGGTCGCCGGCGCGCCGCCCGCCGACCCCTCGAAGATCGGCCCGACCGAGCTGGTCGAGCGGGTGGCCGGACGCGAGGCCGCCGGACAACCGCGCAAGGAGGCGATCGCGGCGGTGGCGGCCGAGGTCGGCGTGCCCAAGCGGGTGGTCTTCGACGCGGTGGTCGCGGCCAAGAAGGCGTGACACCCGAAAGGACCGGTCGGCGGCGGATCGCGACCCTCGGCGACGGCTCGGCAACGGACCGCGACCCTTCGGTGTGCCGCGTCCGCCGTCCGCGACGCGGCGTGCCCGCACGGCCCGCTCCGGTCGCGGCCGGGTCGGTCAAGCGCGTGCAACGGGCAGGTACGGCACAGCACTCGATTGGGTGATGAGTCTCTCGGGTTCTCCATATTCCGTGTTGGCCGACGTCAAGGAACCGTATGTACCGATACGGAAGGCGCCTCGCGGGCATTCCATGGATACCGGTCACGGGAAGCCCCTGAACGAGTCGGTGGGCTCGCCCGCGCGAGGAGGTCGTCATGGAGAACCCGACGGTGGTGCACGAGTCCTATGCCTTCGTCTGCATGTCCTGCGGTCGCGGATGGGAGCGCGACTACGAGATCCACCACGCGACCGATCTGCACGGAACGCGACTGTGCCGGTACTACTCGATGGGGGCGCTGGTCCCGTCCCCGTTCACCAAGCCCGCGTGCGAGCACTGCGACGGCACCCGCCTGCGGATACTCCCGGCGGGCCGGGTCGCGTCGGTCACCGGATCCCGGGCCGTGGTCAAGTCGGCCAAGTCGGTCAAGTCGGTCAAGTCGGCCAAGTCGGCCAAGCCGGTCGCGACCGTGAAGGCCGACAAGCCGGCCAAGGTGCCCGCCGCGCGCGGGGCCTCCCGGTGGCACCTGCCGTCCCTGCACCGCTCCGCCTGAGCCTCATCCGGGCCGCGGGCCCGCCGGTGCCCGCTCCCGCGGATACTCGGGGGCGGGCGCCGTCGCGTCGGCCGTAGGATTCCGGGTATGGCGGCCACTGGAACCACTGAACACACTGCGGGCGAGCGCGAGAAGGCGTTCTATGTCACAACGCCCATTTACTACGTAAATGACGCCCCGCACCTGGGCCACGCCTATACGACCGTCGCAGGCGACGTGCTCACCCGTTGGCACCGCCAGCGCGGCGAGAAGGTGTGGTTCCTCACCGGCACGGACGAGCACGGTCAGAAGATCATGCGCACGGCCGAGGCGAACGGCGTCACTCCCCAGGAGTGGTGCGACAAGCTGGTCACGGAGGCGTGGAAGCCCCTCTGGGAGCACTTGGAGATCGCCAACGACGACTTCATCCGCACCACCGAGAAGCGGCACACCGACCGGGTCCAGGAGTTCGTCCAGGACCTGTACGACAAGGGCGAGATCTACAAGGGCGGCTACGAGGGCCCGTACTGCGTGGCCTGCGAGGAGTACAAGGCACCCGGCGACCTGCTCGACGGCGAGGACGGGCAGAAGTTGTGCCCGATCCACAAGCGCCCGGTGGAGATGCTCAAGGAGGAGAACTACTTCTTCAAGCTCTCCGAGTACGGCCCTCGGCTGCTCGAGTTCTACGAGGCCGACCCGGACTTCATCCAGCCGGCCTCGGCCCGTAACGAGGTCCTCCAGTTCGTCCGGCAGGGCTTGCAGGACCTGTCCATCTCGCGCTCCACGTTCGACTGGGGCATCCCGGTCCCGTGGGACCCCAAGCACGTCATCTACGTGTGGATCGACGCGTTGCTCAACTACGCCACGGCGGTCGGCTACGGCGCGGACCAGGCGAAGTTCGAGGGCACCTTCCCGGCGGACGTGCACTTGGTCGGCAAGGACATCCTGCGCTTCCACGCGGTGATCTGGCCGGCGATGCTGATGGCCAACAGCCTGCCGGTGCCCGGCCGGGTGTTCGCCAACGGCTGGCTGATGGTCGGCGGCGAGAAGATGAGCAAGTCGAACCTGACCGGCATCTCGCCGCGGCAGCTCACCGACCACTTCGGCGTGGACGCCTACCGCTACTACTTCCTGCGGGCGATCCAGTTCGGCCAGGACGGGTCGTTCTCGTGGGAGGACTTCTCCGCGCGGTACACCTCCGAACTGGCCAACGACTTCGGCAACCTGGCCTCGCGCGTGGCGGCCATGGTCGGCAAGTACTTCGACGGCGAGCTGCCCGCCTCCACCGCGGACGGGGACGCCGAGGGCACGCTGCACAGCGCGCTGATCGAGGCCGTGTCGGTCGCCGACGACCGGGTCCGCGCGCTGGACTTCCAGGCCGGTCTGGACGCGGTGTTCGGCTACGTGAAGCTGGTCAACGGCTACATCACGGAGCAGGAGCCGTGGAAGGTGGCCAAGGACGACAGCCCCGAGGGCCGGGCCCGACTGGCCACCATCCTGTACACCTCGGCCGAGTCGCTGCGCGCGCTCGCCGTGCTGCTGAACCCGGTGATGCCGGAGACCGCGCAGAAGTTGTGGGACTCGCTCGGCGCCGAGGCGCACCTGGGCGCGCTGGACAAGCAGCACGTGCAGGACTCGGGCCGCTGGGGGCAGTTGCCGGCGGGCGCGACGATCACCAAGGGCGCGATCCTGTTCCCGCGCCTCGAAGAGAAAAAGGACTCCTGACCCTTGAGCAAGCGCAAGCGCCGGGACGGCGGGCCCCGGGACACCACCCCGCCGCCCGCGCCCGAGCCGCTCTCGGTGCCCGTGTGGGACGCCCACACGCACCTGGACCTGCAGGAGGCGAAGGTCGTCGACGCGTTGTCGGCCGCAGCCGAGGTCGGCGTGGACACGCTGGTCCAGGTGGGCATCGACGTGCCCTCGTCGGTGTGGGCGGCCGAGACGGCCGCCGCGCACGAGCGGGTGCACGCGACGGTCGCGCTGCACCCCAACGAGGCGCCGCGGATCGTGCTCGGCGACCCGGACGGGTGGTCCGGGCAGCGCCGCGGGCCGGGTGGCGCCGCCGCCCTGGACGCGGCACTCGCCGAGATCGACCGACTGGCCGCGTTGCCGCACGTGCGCGGGATCGGCGAGACCGGCCTGGACTACTTCCGCACCGGCGACGAGGGCGTGGCCGGCCAGCAGGAGTCGTTTCGCCGGCACATCGAGATCGCCAAGCGGCACCGCAAGCCGCTGGTGATCCACGACCGCGAGGCGCACGCGGACGTGTTGCGCATCCTGGCCGAGGAGGGCGCACCGGAACGAGTGGTCTTCCACTGCTTCTCGGGTGACGCGGAGATGGCGAGGACGTGCGCCGAACTGGGCTACGTGATGTCCTTCGCGGGCAACGTGACCTATCCCGGCGCACAGCCGTTGCGGGACGCGCTCGTGGTCGCGCCGACGGACCTGATCCTGGTCGAGACGGACGCGCCGTTCCTGACCCCGGTGCCCTACCGCGGCCGACCGAACGCGCCCTACCTGGTACCGATCACCGTGCGCGCGATGGCCGAGGTCAAGGGCCTGACCGAGGACGAGTTGGCGACCGCGCTCGCGGCCAACGCCGAACGCACCTTCGCACCCGCGTAGTTGCCCCGATCGCACCGCCCGTCACCCGGACGACCGGGTGGCGGGCGGCGGTGTGCCGGCGCCGGTGTACAGTCCGATGCTCGTCGGGCGGAACATCGGCCCGGCCGCTCGTCGGCCCCGACCGCGGCCCGGCCCGGACCACACCGGCCGCAGCACACCCCCGGACCAGCCCCTTCGGAATCCCCCAGGAGCACCGTTGAGTCGTTCCGCCGGCTCCGCCCGCAGGCGCAACACCGCCCGGGCGGGTCGGGGCGGCAGCCGCCCCGGACCCTCTCTGCGCACTCTCGTTCCGCAGGCCCTCGTGGTCGCCGTCCTGGTCGGCGGCACCACGGCCTTCGTCTCCTACGACAAGACGGTCACCCTCGTCGTGGACGGCGAGGAGCGCACCGTGCACACGTTCGCCTCCGACGTCTCCGGGCTGCTCGGGCGCCAGGAGATCAAGGTCGGCGAGCACGACATCGTCGCGCCGGGGCGCAAGGCGGGCATCGAGGACGGCGACCGTGTCGCGGTGCGCTACGGCCGGCTGCTGACGATGACCGTCGACGGGCGGCCCCAGCAGGTCTGGGTGACCGCGAAGTCGGTGTCCGAGGCGCTGGAGCAGGTCGGCGTGCGGGCGGACGGCGCCTACCTGTCGGTGTCCCGCGACCTGCCGATCGGCCGCCAGGGGCTCAATCTGGACGTGCGCACCGAGCGGGCGATCACCTTCCTGGTCGACGGAAAGACCGTGCCGCTGCGGACCAACGCGCCGACCGTGCAGGCGGCCCTGGAGCAGGCCGGGATCGCGATAGGGCCGCAGGACCGGGTGGACACGCCGACCGACGTGTATCCCCAGCAGGGGCAGACCATCTCGATCCTGCGGGTCACCGGCACCACCGTGACCAAGGACGAGAAGATCCCGTTCAAGACCACCAAGCAGGACGACCCGACCCAGTACAAGGGGACCGAGGAGGTCGCCACCAAAGGTGTGATCGGGCTGCGCCAGATCACCTACTCGTACGAGACGATCAACGGCGTCAAGCAGGAGCCGCGCAAGATCTCCGAGAAGGTGGTCAAGGAGCCGGTGACCCAGATCGTCAAGGTCGGCACCAAGGAGATGCCGAACTCGGTGGCCGGGGCCGACCAGCTCAACTGGGGTGCGCTCGCGCAGTGCGAGTCGGGTGGCCGGGCGAACGTGGTGGACGCGTCCGGGACCTATCACGGGCTCTACCAGTTCGACGCGCAGACCTGGCAGTCGATGGGCGGCACCGGGGTGGCAAGTCAGGCACCGGCCTCGGAACAGACATATCGGGCAAAGCTCATGTTCGTCCAACGGGGGGCGAGTCCGTGGCCGCTGTGCGGCAGTAGGCTCTACTCGTGAGTGATCTTCCCGCGGGACCGGGACTGCTCGGTGCCGCGGACGTCCGCGCGCTCGCCGAGGCCCTGGGCGTACGCCCGACCAAGCAGCTCGGCCAGAACTTCGTGATCGACGCCAACACGGTGCGGCGCATCGTGCGGACCGCCGGCGTGCGCGCCGAGGACGTCGTGGTCGAGATCGGTCCCGGGCTCGGCTCGTTGACGCTGGCGCTCCTGGAGAGCGCCGCGCGGGTGGTCGCGGTCGAGATCGACCCGGTGCTCGCCCGGCACCTGCCGACCACCATCGAGGCCCGGATGCCCGAACGCGCGGCCGACTTCGCGCTCGTGCACGCGGACGCGATGACGGTGACCGAGCTGCCGGGGCCGGCGCCGACCGCGCTGGTGGCGAACCTGCCCTACAACGTGTCCGTGCCGGTGCTGCTGCACATGTTGCAGACCTTCCCGTCGCTGGAGCGGCTGCTGGTGATGGTGCAGTCCGAGGTGGCCGACCGACTGGCCGCGACGCCCGGCGGCAAGGTGTACGGCGTGCCCTCGGTCAAGGCCGCGTGGTACGCCGACGTCAAGCGCGCGGGCGCGATCGGGCGCAACGTGTTCTGGCCGGCGCCCAACGTCGACTCGGGCCTGGTGTCGTTCGTGCGCCGCGAGCCGCCGAAGACCACGGCGACCCGCCAGGAGGTGTTCGCGGTGGTCGACGCCGCGTTCGCGCAGCGGCGCAAGACGCTGCGGGCCGCGCTGGCGGGCTGGGCCGGTTCCGCCGCCGGCGCCGAGCAGGCACTGCGCGCGGCCGGGATCGACCCGCGGACACGCGGCGAGGCGCTGGGTGTCGAGGCGTTCGCCCGGATCGCCGAGCACCGCCCCGGGTCGGCCCCGTCGGGTGTGCCGGGCGACGCGGGGGAGCCGACCGCGCCGGCCGAGGCCGACCCGAACGAGCCCCGCGCCTGAGGACGCGGTGCCGCCGTCGATACCATCGGCGACGGTGCCGAGGAGTTCGCACGGCCCCCGTCCGAAGAGGCCCGACAGGGCCACGAAGGAGTTCCACGAGCCGTGTCTTCCGTCACCGTCAGTGTTCCCGCGAAGGTCAACCTGCAACTCGCGGTCGGTGGGGTGCGGCCGGACGGCTTCCACGAGCTGGTCAGCGTCTTCCACGCCGTGTCGCTGTACGACGAGGTCACCGTCACGCCCGCGGACCGGTTGAGCCTGGCCTGTGAGGGCGAGAGCATCACCGAGGTTCCGCTGGACCACAGCAACCTGGCCGCGCGCGCGGCGATCCTGCTCGCCGACCGGCTCGGGCGCGAGCCGAACGTGCGCATCCACATCCGCAAGGGCATCCCGGTCGCCGGCGGCATGGCCGGCGGCAGCGCGGACGCGGCGGCGACACTGCTCGCGTGCGACACGCTCTGGCGCGGCGACACGCCTCGCGAGATGCTGCGCCGGCTCGGCGCGGAGTTGGGCAGCGACGTGCCGTTCTCCGACCTGGGCGGCACCGCGATCGGCACCGGGCGGGGCGAGCGGTTGGCCTCGGTGCCGACCACCGCGCGCTTCCACTGGGTGTTCGCGCTGGCCGACGGCGGCCTGTCGACGCCGGCCGTGTACGGCGAGTGCGACCGGTTGCGCGAGGTGGCGGGCGAGGCGGTCGGGCGGCCCGCGCCGCGCGAGGAACTGATCGCCGCGCTGCGGGCCGGCGACGCGCACGCGCTGGGCGCGAACCTGGTCAACGACCTGCAACCGGCGGCGCTGTCGTTGCGGCCCGCGTTGGCCGCGACGCTGCGCGCGGGCATGGCCGCGGGCGCGGTCGGCTCGCTGGTGTCCGGGTCCGGACCGACGTGCGCGTTCCTGGCGCCGGACCGGGAGACCGCGCACGTGGTGGCCGAGCGGCTCACCGGATCGGGCACCTGCCGGGCCGCGCGGGTCGCGTTCGGCGCGGTGCCCGGGGCCCGGGTGTTGCCGCGTCGGGTCGTTCCGGTGGAGCGCGAGAACACCGTGTAGTTCGGACCGTTAGAGTTGGTCGAATGCGAGCGTTGCGGTATGGCGGTTCGGTCTGATGGCGAACCTGGTCAATCTTGAGTCAGTCGGCAAGGCGTATGTCATGCGCACCCTGCTCGACGAGGTGTCCCTCGGCGTCGCCGAAGGCGACCGGATCGGGGTCGTGGGCCGCAACGGGGACGGCAAGACCACGCTGATCCGGGTGATGGCCCAGCGGGAGCCGGTCGATTCGGGCCGGGTCACCCACGTGGGCGGCCTCAGCCTGGGCATCCTGAGCCAGCAGGACGACCTCGACCCGGCGGCTACCGTGCGCCAGGAGATCGTCGGCGACCGCCCCGAACACGAGTGGGCGGGCGACGCGCGCATCCGCGACGTGCTGACCGGGCTGTTCGGCGGGCTGGCCATGCCCGGCTTCGAGAGCGGCATCGACTCGGTGATCGGACCGCTGTCCGGCGGCGAGCGGCGCCGGATCGCGCTGGCGAAGCTGCTGATCGAAGAGCACGACCTGATCATCCTGGACGAGCCGACCAACCACCTCGACGTCGAGGGCATCGCGTGGCTGGCCGGCCACCTCAAGACCCGGCGCTCCGCGCTCGTCGTGGTCACCCACGACCGCTGGTTCCTGGACGAGGTCTGCACCCGTACGTGGGACGTACAGGGCGGCAAGGTGCACGACTACGAGGGCGGCTACTCGGCGTACGTGCTGGCCCGGGCCGAGCGCGCGCGGATCGCGAGCACCGAGGAGACCAAGCGGCAGAACCTGGTCCGCAAGGAACTGGCCTGGCTGCGCCGCGGCGCGCCCGCGCGGACGTCCAAGCCCAAGTTCCGGATCGAGGCGGCGAACGAGCTGATCGCGGACGAGCCGCCGCCGCGCGACACTCTGGCGCTGCGCGGCTTCGCCAACGCGCGGCTGGGCAAGACCGTGTTCGAGCTGCTCGACGTGCGGATCGAGGCGGGCCCCAAGACGCTGCTGGAGCACCTGACCTGGAATCTGGGTCCGGGCGACCGGATCGGTCTGGTCGGCGTCAACGGCGCGGGCAAGACCTCGCTGCTGCGCGCGCTCAAGGACGCGGCGTACCAGGAGAAGCAGCCGGCCGCCGGCAAGGTCGTGGTCGGCCGTACCGTCAAGCTCGCCTACCTCTCCCAGGAGGTCGCCGAACTCCCGCCCACGCTGCGGGTGCTGGAGGCGGTGTCGCAGATCCGCGAGCGGGTCGAGATCGGCAAGGGCAAGGAACTGACGGCCGGTCAGCTCTGCGAGCAGTTCGGCTTCACCGGTGAGAAGCAGTGGACGCCGGTCTCCGACCTGTCCGGTGGCGAGCGCCGCCGCCTGCAACTGCTGCGGTTGTTGATGGACGAGCCGAACGTGCTGTTCATGGACGAACCGACCAACGACCTGGACATCGAGACGCTGACCCAGCTGGAGGACCTGCTGGACGGCTGGCCGGGTTCGCTGGTGATCGTCAGCCACGACCGGTACTTCGTCGAGCGCACCACGGACACCGTGCTCGCGCTGCTCGGCGACCGCACGCTGCGGATGTTGCCGGGCGGCATCGAGGAATACCTCAAGCGCCGTCGGGACGCGGTCGAGGCCGGGGCGACCGCCGCGCCGACCCGGCGCGGTTCCGGCGACACCCGCGCGGCGAAGAAGGAACTCCAGCGAGTGGAGCGGCAGTTGACCAAGCTGGCCGACCGGGAGAAGAAGGTGCACGACGGCTTGGCCGAGCACGCCACCGACTTCGACAAGGTCTCCGCGCTGGACGCCGAACTGCGCGCGATCCGGGACGAGCGCGACGAGTTGGAGATGCGCTGGCTGGAGCTGGCGGAGGAGACGGAGTAGCGCGGGCGGCCGGGCGCCTCGGGGGCGGCCGGCCGACTCGACACGTGTCGGCCTCGGTGTCGGCCGCGGTCGGGCACGGCGGGATGACGGCACGGAAACGAGCCGGGAACACCCCGATGATCACGGGGTGATGCTTCGCGCACACGGAAAAGGCGAAGTTGCGGGCGTTTGGGCAAAACCGCGACGGGGGCCGAGGGTGGGCCGTACGCTGAATCCCGAGTGCCGGTGGTTGCCTGCGCGGTTGTTGGTCCACCCGATGCGCCTGGGCCGCAAGTGACGTCGCGACTGTGGGGCCACCGGGGTCGTGGGGGCAATTGGGGCAGTCGCGTACGACCGCCGGGGTGGGGCGTGGTGCGATGGGGAGGGACGTCCATCCGCACCGGCGTGTCGGTGCCGCATGTGGTCGGTGCACGATCCGATGCCGATCACGCTGCACCTGACCAAGGGGGGCTTGATGGGTCGGAGTTCGGCAGCGACGGACATTTCGGGAGCGGGTCTGCGGACCCTGGTCGTGGGGGCCGGGTCGGCGGGCAGCGCATTGGCGCGGGATCTGTTGCGGACACCCGATTTCGGGTTGCGTCCGATCGGATTTCTCGACGACGACCCCGACAAGGACGGGGTGCGCGTCGCCGACGCGGACAATCCACAACATCTACTTCCGGTCCTGGGCGGTCTCGCCGCCCTGACCGACGTGGCACTGGAGCACGGCATCGAGGTGGTCGTGCTGGCCATCCCGGGGCTTGCGCACGAGGAGTTTCGCAAGGTGGCCGCCGGGGCCGCCGCGATCGGCGCCGCGGTGCGGTATCTGCCGTCCTTCCTGGTCGCGTTGCGGCGCGACGTGGTCGGCAGCGACATGCGCATGCTCGACGTCAACCGACTGATCGGTCGGCAGGAACTGCATGTGGTCTCGGCGTCCGTGCGCGAGGTGATCGCGGGCCGCCGGGTGCTGATCACCGGTGCGGGCGGCTCGATCGGCAGCGAGTTGTGCCGGCAGGTGTACGGCTTCGGGCCGAGCCGGATGTACATGCTCGACCATGACGAGTCCAACCTGCACCGCCTCCAACTCGACGTGTGGGGCGAGGCGTTGCTCGACGACGAGACGCTGGTGATCGCGGACATCCGGGATCGGCCGCGGATCGAGCAGCTCTTCCACGATCTCAAGCCGGAGGTGGTCTTCCACGCCGCCGCGCACAAGCACCTGCCGCTGCTGGAGCGGCATCCGTGCGAGGCGGTCAAGTCCAATGTGCTGGGCACGGAGAACCTGGTCCGGGCCGCGCTCGACGTGGGGGTCGAGCGGTTCGTGCTGATCTCCACGGACAAGGCGGCCGACCCGGTCTCGGTGCTCGGCGCGACCAAGCGGCTCGCCGAACTGATCGTGCAGGCCAACACGCAGGCGCCCGGGGTGTTCGCGGGCGTGCGTTTCGGCAACGTGCTGGGCAGCCGGGGCTCGTTGTTGTCCGTACTGGCCGAGCAACTGCGCGCGGGCGGCCCGGTCACCGTCACGCACCCGGACGTCACCCGGTTCTTCATGACCATCGAGGAGGCCGTGGGACTGGTCCTGGAGGCGGGTCGGATGGCCCAGGGCGGGGAGATCTTCGTCCTGGACATGGGCGAGCCGGTACGGATCGTGGACCTGGTGCACAAGTTCGCCGAACAGGTGAATCTGCCCAACGTGCCGATCCGCTTCACCGGCCTGCGTCCGGGCGAGAAGCTCAACGAGGCGCTGTTCTCGGCCACCGAGGAGCGCCTGCCCACCGAACACCGCCGGATCCAGGCGACGGTGCCACCGGGCCAGGCGCTCGACGCGGTGGTCCGGTTGCCGGAGCTGTACGACGCGGCGGCGGTCAACGACACGAAGGCGGTGCGCGCGCTGCTGAGCGAACTGCTGCCGGGCTACGTCACGCCGGAGCCGGCCGGGACCGAGGTGTTGTCGGCGCCGTACCCGGACGACTTCTAGACGATCCGCACGATGCTCGTCGGGATCGGGGCGACCCTCGTCACGATCCGGACGACGCTCGTTCACCTGATGGACGGCAATCCCGTGACCGGTGGGGCGGAGGGCGCAGTACGGTGGCCACGAGGCCCCTGTGCTGCGAAAGGCGGATCCTCCGATGATCGACCCCGAACTGAGGGCGGCTCTGGACGCGATGCTCGGCGATCCGGAGCACTGGGTGCACGTGGGCACGGTGACCCCGACGGGGGAGCCGCACGTGACACCCGTGATGCTCGCGTACGACGACGAGTACCTCTACCTCAGCCTCACCGGCCGCACCAAGAAGGCCAACCTGGAACACGATCCGCGGGTCTGTCTGTCGATGGCGCGGGACGGCGACATCGCGCACGTCATCGTGTGGGGCGAGGTCGCCATGCGCGAGGACGAGTGGGCACAGGAGCGCTGGGAGTTCGCGATGCGGCACATCCTGGGCGACGAGGGTCTGGCCCAACAGCGCCGCCCGCTGTCCCGCGAGGGTACGAGCCTGGGCGTGGTCACCCCGAAGCGCTGGCGGGTCTTCGGCCTGGGCCTGGGCCCGGGTTCGTGAGTCCCGCCGCACTCGCGCGCGCGGCGATCGTGCCCCCGGGTCAGCCGTGCAGCGCCTCGTCGGCCTCGCGGTGGATCTCCGCCTGCGCGAACAACACCGAGGCCACGTAGCACGGCAACGCGATCAACGCGGCGACGAGCACGACATCCTCGGCCCGAAGCAAACTCGTCGCGACCCCGATCAACGCCAGCGCCAACGGCAACCACCGCCGCCAAGCCGCCAGTTCACGCATCCGCACGACCCGCGCGGCCCGCGCGAGCACCGCCCCGCCCGCCACCGCCACAAAGCCGATCGCCAGCAACTCCACAGCAGTACAACGGCCTTCCGGGCAGGTGGTCGACGCGAACACGCACGCCCCCAAGCAAACCAGAAGTTCCCCGGGCCCGCCCCCCGATCGAGTCGCCCGAACCCGCCCGACCGGGGTCGCGCCGCGGCCTCACCCGCGAGGTCCGCCGATCGGCCGATCGCCGGGCCCGGTTGCCGCGCATCGCGCCGCACGCGGGCCGTTCGCTCCCGAGGCGGCCGAACCCGTCGATCCGCGACCGGTGCGGGAGGCGCTCGGCGCCGGGGGACGGCGCCGGTGTGCCATCTCGCGTGGGCGGTGGAGGCGGACGTACTCGCGGCGACCCGCACGCCGGATCGGCCCGCCGTACCGGGCCCGGTCGGGCCGTCGGACGCGACCGAACTCCCGACCGTCGGCGTATGGATCACCCGCGTGCGGCGCCGATGTACTCCCGCCGCTCGGCTCGATCGGGTGTGCCACGCCTGTCGACCGAGGGCCGGCCCGGTGAATCCGTTCGCATTCCCGTTACCCGACAGTCGCCCACAGCTACCTGTTCCCGGGCGAATCCGACGGCGGGCTGCTACTAGGCTGGCCCGGCAGACCAGCGTGCCCCTTGATCAAGGAGAAACTCGTGCCGTCCATCGACGTCATCCACGCCCGGGAGATCCTGGACTCCCGAGGGAACCCCACGGTGGAGGTCGAGGTCGTCCTCGACGACGGCAGCTCGGGCCGTGCCGCCGTGCCGTCCGGCGCTTCCACCGGTGCCTTCGAGGCCGTCGAACTGCGTGACGGCGACGAGACCCGCTACGGCGGCAAGGGTGTGCAGAAGGCCGTCGACGCGGTCAACGAGCGCATCTACGAGGAGATCGCCGGCACCGAGGCGGACGACCAGCGGCTGATCGACCAGGCGATGATCGACCTGGACGGGACCGAGAACAAGGCCGAGCTCGGCGCCAACGCGATCCTGGGCGTCTCGCTCGCCGTCGCGCACGCCGCCGCCGAATCGGTGAATCTGCCGCTGTTCCGCTACCTCGGTGGCCCGAACGCGCACGTGCTCCCGGTGCCGATGATGAACATCCTCAACGGTGGTGCGCACGCCGACACCAACGTCGACATCCAGGAGTTCATGATCGCGCCGATCGGCGCGGAGACCTTCGCCGAGGCGGTGCGTTGGGGCACCGAGGTCTATCACTGCCTCAAGTCCGTGCTCAAGGCCCGCGGCCTGGTCACCAGCATCGGCGACGAGGGCGGCTTCGCGCCGAACCTGGAGAGCAACCGCGCCGCGCTCGACCTGATCGTCGAGGCGATCGAGATGGCCGGCTACACCCCGGGCACCGACATCGCGCTCGCGCTCGACGTGGCCGCGTCCGAGTTCCACACCGACGGCGCGTACGTGTTCGAGGGCGCCAAGAAGACCTCCGCCGAGATGTCGGCCTACTACGCCGAGTTGGTCGCGGCGTACCCGCTGGTGTCGATCGAGGACCCGCTGGACGAGAGCGACTGGGAGGGCTGGGTCGCGCTCACCGCGCAGCTCGGCGACAAGGTCCAGCTCGTCGGCGACGACCTGTTCGTGACCAACCCGGAGCGCCTGGCGCGCGGCATCGAGGAGAAGGCGGGCAACGCGCTTCTGGTGAAGGTCAACCAGATCGGCACGTTGACCGAGACCCTCGACGCCGTGTCGCTCGCCCACCGCAACGGATACCGGTGCATGATGAGTCACCGGTCCGGCGAGACCGAGGACACCACGATCGCGGACCTCGCGGTGGCCACGGACTGCGGCCAGATCAAGACCGGCGCCCCGGCGCGCTCCGACCGGGTGGCCAAGTACAACCAGCTGCTGCGCATCGAGGAGATCCTCGACGACGCGGCGGAGTACGCCGGCCGCGGCGCGTTCCCGCGCTTCGACGGCTGACACCGGGTCGAGCGGAACACCGCCGGCGCCGCATCGAGGGAACGGCGGAGGACGCGTGAGCGAGCAGCGCGAGGACGGTCGCAGGACGGCCGCCCCGAGCGGGGCCGCCCGCGCGTCCCGGGCCGTCGCGCCGCCGCGTCAGGCGCGCGGTGACCGTCCGGCGACACCGGCCAAACCGAAGGTCGTCGCCGCGGTCGAGTCCATCAAGGACTCGTCCGCGGCGGCGAGCCTGGGTCGGCTGCGCCGGCGCGGGGGCGGCAAGTGGATCGTGCTGACCCTGGTGGTGCTGAGCCTGGCCGTCGCGCTGGTGTACCCGCTGCGGCAGTACCTGGACCAGCGGGCCGAAGTGGACGACCTGCGCGAGAGCACCCGCAAGCAGCAGGCCGAGACCGAACGCATGCGGTCCGACCTGGAACGCTGGAACGACCCGGCGTACGTACGGCAACAGGCGCGCGAGCGGCTGCACTTCGTCTACCCGGGCGATACCGCCTACCTGGTGGTGCCGCAGCCGGGCGAGCCGGGCAACCCGGCGCCGCCCACGCCCGCGCAGGCCGGTTCGCCGCCCTGGTATCGCAGCCTGTGGGACTCCACGCGCGACGCGGACCGGGCCGGCACGCCGACCGCGAGCGCGGCGCCCTCGCCCACTCCGACGCCCGCCGCGTCGATCGGCTAGTACCGGGCACCGAGAACGGCGATCCTTGTCGGTGGCACCGGCGACCGGCCGGCTCGAACCCGAGCGGGACCGGTACGGCACGGCACGCGGATCGAACGTCGGTCCGAAGCACTCAGCGAAACAGGAAATACTCTCCTACATGGATCAGCAGGACATCGACGCCGTCAAGGCGCAGCTCGGCCGTACCCCGCGTGGTCTGCGCGGCGTCGCGCACCGGTGCCCGTGTGGGCTTCCGGACGTCGTGGAGACCGCTCCACGCCTGGAGGACGGCTCGCCGTTCCCGACGCTGTACTACCTGACCTGCCCGCGGGCGGCGTCCGCGATCGGCACGCTCGAGGCGAACAACGTCATGCGCGAGATGAGCGCCCGCCTGGCCGAGGACGAGGACCTCGCGGCTCGGTACGCCGCCGCGCACGAGGACTACATCGCGCGCCGGGACGCGATCGAGGTACTGGAGGGCTTCCCGTCCGCCGGGGGCATGCCGGATCGGGTCAAGTGCCTGCACGTGCTGGCCGGCCACGCGCTGGCCGCCGGGCGCGGGGTGAACCCGCTCGGCGACGAGACGTTGGACGCGCTGCCGGACTGGTGGGCCAAGGGCCCGTGCGTGTGTGTGGACAAGCCGGACGAGGCGACAGAGGCCGCGGAGGCCGCCGAGGCCGACGCCCCAGCCACAAAGGACGAGACCCGATGACCCGACGCGTCGCCGCGATCGACTGCGGCACCAACTCGATCCGCCTGTTGGTCGCCGACCTGGACCCGGCCGCCGGGACGCTGGTCGACCTGGACCGGCGGATGCGGATCGTCCGGCTCGGCCAGGGCGTCGACCGGACCGGCCGGCTCGCCCCGGAGGCACTGGAGCGCACGTTCGACGCGTGCCGCGACTACGCCAAGACGATCGGCGAACTCGGCGCCGAGCGAGTGCGCTTCGTGGCCACCAGCGCGAGCCGCGACGCGGAGAACCGGGACGTGTTCCGGGACGGCGTGCGGGAGATCCTGGGCGTCGAGCCCGAGGTGGTCTCCGGCGACGAGGAGGCCACGCTGTCCTTCACCGGGGCCACCCGCGAACTGGCCGGCACCGGCGCGGTCGAGACGCCGTACCTGGTGGTCGACATCGGCGGCGGGTCCACCGAGTTCGTGCTGGGCACCGACCGGCCCGAGGCGGCGCGCTCGGTGGACATCGGCTGCGTCCGGATGACCGAGCGGCACCTGCGCGAGGACCCGCCGAGTCGGGCCCAGATCGCCGCGGCCATCGCCGACATCGAGGCCGCGACAGCGCAGGCCGCGGCGGTGGTCCCGATGGACCGCGCCCGCACGCTGGTCGGCCTGGCCGGCTCGGTCACCACGGTCGCCGGCATCGCGCTGAACCTGCCCGAGTACGACTCCACCGCCATCCACCACGCCCGGCTGACCCTCGATCAGGTCCGCGCGGTGACCACCCGCCTGCTGGCCGCCACACACGCCGAACGCGCGGCGATTCCGGTCCTGCACCCGGGCCGCGTGGACGTGATCGGCGCCGGCGCGCTGGTCCTGCGCACGATCATGGAACGCACCGGTCTGACCGAGGTCGTGGTCAGCGAACACGACATCCTGGACGGCATCGCCTGGTCGGTGGCGGAAGACCCGGAGCGGTAGGTCAGAGATTCCGGCGGGCAGCGCGGCGGCCGCCGACCTCGACCACGTTCGGGGCGGTTGTCGGGTCGGTGGCGGAACCGGGGAGTCATGTCCAACGTTTGGACTCGGGGAAAAGTTTGTGAATCCCTTCACATGGTCCCGGGGGCAAAACTTGGCCATGTGGGGCCGTTTTCCTCGTGATGGGCCGGTCGGATGCTGCCGTTGCCTTCGAAGGCGGTGGTCGCCGGCGGTTCGAGGTGGAGATCACATTGCGCCGCCCCGGGATACCTCGGGCAGGATCGACGCAGGTCATCGGGACCGAGCCGACGGACAAGCCGGCCGATTATGGTCGAGTGGATCTTCCTCGACCGCACACCGTGCACAAATGCACAAGCAAAAGGACGAAGAGTACCAGACGACCCGTTCGGTACTGCGCGCGGCCTCGAAGCACCGGCGAGTTCGATCGGTGGATACTTCCAAACATGAGCAACACGGATCGCCCTCGCATCCTTATCGTCGGCGGCGGCTACGTTGGTCTGTACGCCGCGCAGCGCATCCTCAAGAAGATGCGCTACGGCGAAGCGACCGTCACGGTCGTCGACCCGCGGTCGTACATGACCTACCAGCCCTTCCTCCCGGAAGCGGCCGCCGGCAGCATCTCACCGCGCCATGTCGTGGTGCCGCTGCGCCGTGTCCTGCCCAAGGCCGAGATCGTCAACGGCCGGGTCACCTCCGTCGACCACGACCGCAAGGTCGCGCTCGTCGAGCCGCTCGCGGGCGAGTCCTACGAGCTCGGCTTCGACTACATCGTCATCGCGCTCGGCTCGATATCGCGGACCTTCCCGATTCCCGGCCTGGCCGAGAACGGCATCGGTCTCAAGACCATCGAAGAAGCCATCGCGCTGCGCAACCACGTGCTCGGGCAGCTCGACCTGGCCGACTCCACCACGGACGAGGAGATCCGCCGCAAGGCGTTGACCTTCTGCTTCGTCGGTGGCGGCTTCGCCGGCATCGAGGCGCTGGCCGAGGTCGAGGACATGGCGCGCGACGCGGTGCGCTACTACAAGAACCTCAAGCGCGAGGACATGCGCTTCGTGATGGTGGAGGCGGCCAACCGCATCCTCCCCGAGGTCGGTCCGGAGCTCGGCGCCTGGACGCTGGAGCGCCTCAAGGCCCGGGACATCGAGTTCCACCTGGAGACGTCGCTCAAGTCCTGCGTCGACAAGCACTGCGTGCTCTCCAACGACGTCGAGTTCGACGCCTCCACGATCCTGTGGACCGCGGGCGTCAAGCCGAACCCGGTGCTGTCCGAGTACGGTCTGCCGCTCGGCCCGCGCGGCCACGTGGACACCCGCACCACCCTCCAGGTGGTCGGCATGGACAACGTGTTCGCCGCCGGCGACAACGCGCAGGTGCCGGACCTGGCCGCGGGCGAGGGCGCCTGGTGCCCGCCGAACGCGCAGCACGCGGTGCGGCAGGCGCGCGTCCTGGGCGACAACGTCGTCTCGGTGATGCGAGGGTTCCCGCCGAGCGACTACAAGCACAAGAACCTCGGTGCGGTGGCCGGCCTCGGTCTGCACAAGGGCGTCGCGGTGATGTTCGGCAAGTTCAAGCTCAAGGGGCTGCCGGCGTGGCTGTTCCACCGCACCTACCACGGTGCGATGGTGCCGACGTTCAACCGTAAGTTCCGGGTGTTCGCCGACTGGACGCTGTCCGCGTTCTTCCGGCGCGAGATCGTCTCGCTCGGGGCGATGGAGCACCCGCGGGACGAGTTCGCGGAGGCGGCGCTCCCGCCGGTGCCGCGGGTCGAGCCTGCGGTCAAGGGGTAGTTGCTTTCGTTTGCGGGATGGGCCCGGTACGCCACTGTGCGTGCCGGGCCCTTTCGCGTCCGCGCCCGAGCGCGGGGCGGGTCATGTGGTGCGGGTGGCGTCGAAGCGTTTCATGCGTTCGAGGACCAGGTCCGAGGTGGGATCGAGCATTTCGTCGACGATTCGGCCGTCGGCCAGGAAGAGGACGCGGTCCGCGTAGGAGGCGGCGTTCGGGTCGTGGGTGACCATGACGATCGTTTGGCCGCTCTCGCGTACCGAGGCGCGGAGGAAGCCCAGGACCTCGGCGCCCGAGCGGGAGTCCAGGTTGCCCGTCGGTTCGTCGGCGAAGATGATCTCCGGTCTGCTCGCCAGCGCCCGCGCACACGCGACACGTTGCTGCTGACCGCCGGACAGTTCGCTCGGACGGTGCTTCAGCCGGTCGCGCAGGTCCACCGTCTCGATCACGTGGTCCAGCCACGCCTGATCGGGCTTCACACCCGCGATGTCCATCGGCAGCGTGATGTTCTCCAACGCGGTCAGCGTCGGCAGCAGGTTGAACGCCTGGAAGACGAAGCCGATCTTCTCCCGCCGCAGCAGGGTCAGTTTCTTGTCGTCGAGTGAGGACAACTCCACGTCGCCCAGCCGGACCGAGCCGGTCGAGATCGAGTCCAGGCCCGCCATGCAGTGCATCAGCGTGGACTTGCCCGACCCGGAGGGGCCCATGATCGCGGTGTACTCCGCGCGCCGGAACCCGACCGAGACGTCGTCGAGCGCGAGCACTCGTGTCTCGCCCGTGCCGTAGATCTTGCTGATGCCGGTGGCGACGGCGGCGAGTTCGCCGCGTGCCCCGACTCCCGCGATGGGTTCGGTGGCGGTCACATCGGGCCTCTTTCGTTGCGGGCGTGATCGGGCCCGCATCGGCCGGACCCTCGACCCCGTGGTCCTACCCAGGTGCACCGGGCGAATGCGGAACTCCCCTGCTCAGCCGCCCCAAACCGCTCATTCGGCACCATCCGTACGGCATCCGGACGGGTCGCCCCCGGTCGCTCTCCGCGATCGAACAGGCCCGCGGAACGGGTCCGCGGGGGCTCCGAATCCAAGAGGCCAACCCGGTGCGCCGGGGCCGCTACGCTCAGCATCGCCCCCGGATGGTGGAACGCAGACACGAGGAGCTTAAACCTCCTTGGCCGCAAGGCCGTGCGGGTTCGAGTCCCGCTCCGGGGACTAGATGATCATGGCTCTGACCTGCGTCGGAGCCGTTTTCAAGATCGTTGCCGTTGACAATGTTGCGGGCTTGTCAACGGCCATGCAATGCAAGATCATTTATCGTGACCCCCTGTGCATCACTCGGAACGCCGTTCCGAGGGAGTGTAGGGCTGCAACTCTCGATAGAAATCCCGATCGTGTCCATCGCTGAATTGATGGCAGGCGACTACCGTCCGACGCCGTACACACGTTGTGTGCACTCCGCACACCTCACCGTCGTACTCTGCGAGGGATACCGATCTCGGGAGCGATCATGCGCATCGACAACAGCATCGGCCCACGTATCACCGACGCTCGAACGGCCCGGCATCTCACCCTTCAAGGCCTCGCCGACCGCGCCAAACTCAGCCGAAGCTACGTGCAGAAGATCGAGCGGGGTGAGCGCCCGCCGAGCCAGCAGGCCATCGTCGCCTTGGCGCGCGCGCTGCGAGTGGACGTGACGCGCCTGACCGGCCAGCCGTACGACGAAGACACCGGCCCCGAGGATCAGGCCGTGCATGCGGTTATCCCGGCCATCCGCCGCGTGATGCTGTGTTACCGAACCCCGGAGGCCTCGCTGCTTCCGCCCAGGGAGTTCGAGGAAATGGCCGCCCAGGTTGAGGTCGTCAACCGACACCGCCGCGCTGCCGACTACGCCACCACCGCGCCAACTCTGCCCGTGCTGTTGACCGAACTCTCGACCTACGCGCTGTCCGCTCCACCCGACTCGATGGCGGCGAGGGAAGGGTTCGCCCTGCTCGCTCAGGTCTACCGGGCGACGAACAGCCTTGCCCACAAGTTGGGTTACTACGATCTCAGCGCCTCTGCACTGGAGCGCGTGGCGTGGGCGGCCGGGCTGTCGCAAGATCCCTTGCTTGTCGCGACGTCGCGATACCTGTTGGCCGGCGCCATGACGCGTGAGGGTGCATACGCTGCGGCGCGACAGGTCCTGCGCGAAGTTGAGGACGGTCTGCGTGAAGTGAATGGCACCGAGGCCACCGGCATGCTTGGGGCCACTCTGCTCAAGCGGGCTGTGGCCGCCGCCGCGGCGGGTTTGCCGTCGGAGATGGACGCATGCTTGGACGAGGCGGCGGAGATCGGTGCGCGCATCGGCCACGAAGGGATCTACAGCGATACCCCGTTCGGTCCCGCGCAGGTCAAGATCTATCGCGCAAGCACGGCGATCATCACCGACGACTACGACACGGCGGTGCGTGACGGCGGCGCGCTGGTGATGCCCGCAGAGATGCCGGCCGAGCGATCGAGCCACCACTACATCGATCTGGCGCACGCTCGCGTCGTGACTGGCGACCGCCCCGGCGCGTGGGCGGCTCTGCGCGAAGCGCGCAAGCTCGCGCCCTTGCACACACGCAAGCACCCTCGGGTGCGAGACAGCGTGGCTACCCTGCTACGGCTGGAGCGCGCCGACGACCAGACGCGCTTGGGCTTCGGTCGGTGGGTCGGCGTGACCCCCCTGTAACTCGCTGGTTGATCATGATCACGCGCGGTGCACACAAACTGTGTGCACCGCGCTTTCTTGTGCGCGGCACGATGAGTACTCCCAGTGCTATCAAGATCACTAGGAGAGATCGTGAGCCTGCCCCAAAGCCAGCGCACGGCCCTGATCGTCGACTGTGACCCGAACGCGGGCCGCCCCGTTCTCCTGCGTCCCCTCGACGCGAGCACCCCCGGGATAGCCCTCACGCGCGACGAAGCACAGCACCTGGTCGACGACGTTGCCCACGTGCTCGACCTGCTCGACGCCACGGCCGAGATCGCCACCGCCGCCGCCCCGTAGGGCCCACAGCAGCCGTCCGGCGTCGGTGCCCGTGCCCAATGCCGGACGGCCCCGACCCCGGTCCGGCGGCGATCACTGCCCGTGAGGAGCCGCCGGGCCGGGCCAACCGCGAGGCGGGGCCGGCAGGGCGCCCGACCACTGGAGGTCTGCCCCGCGCCGTCCCGATGGCGGCACCGGGCCCGCCTCGCACCAAGCACCCCGCGCACACCATGGAGTCCTCGTGACCGACCCCAAGGCGGCCAGCGCCGCGCTGGTGACCTTGCCGGCCTGGAGCATCCACCTCGTTCCCGCCGAGCATCCGCGGCCGTGGCGCCTGAACGTGATTGCGGCCGGGATGCAGGCGCCGGCCGTGCAGCTCGACCGCGTCGCCGTTCACCTCACGGAAGCGGAGATCGGTGCGCTCGCCGAGACGCTGCTGTGCCCGAGGCACTCGGACGAACCGCGGCCCGCCCGGGCCCGTGTCCTGCGGGACGGCGGCGGGCCGCTACGGGTCGTCGTGGACGCGGTCGACGACGACCCGAACTTGGTCGCGCACATCGAGGAGTACCACCGCGTGGGTCTCCTCGACGACATCTCATGGCGCCTGCCCCACCTGATGCCGGCCAGCGCGCCGGCGGAGCCGACGCTCCGTCTCGACCCGATACCGGTCACGGGGCTCGCCATCGACCAGGTCGTCGAGCTGCACCGGCGCCTGGGCCACTGGCTGGAGAGCGAGGGAATCCGCGCTGTCCGCGCCGACCGGTTCGTGCGCGAGAAGTTCGGGATCCCGACCCGGTGAGCCGGCGCCCGCAGCTCCTAGCCGCGGCGATCAACGCGGCGGCACGGCACGGCACTGCGCACCCGGTCACCCACCAGGCGATCGCTGACGCGCACGCCGACGGGGCCACCGTGGACAAGCTCGCCCGCGCCCTGAACGTTCCCCCGGCCGTGATCGTCCGGGTGGTGCTGGCGACCCGCTCGACCCGGGCCATGCCCTCATGAACTTCGACCACCAGGCCTACACCGGCCACCAGCGACCCGAGGACACCACCATGAGCACCGAGACCGAGCCGGCCACGTGGGTGGTCGGAGACTGGGCCACCACCCTCATGCCCGACGGGGACCGCGCCCGCGGCCAGGTGGTGAAGGCGTGGCACGACGGCGATCACTGGTTGGCCGAGGTCGTGCTGGTCGACGGCGGCGACCACGTGACGGTGCTCGCCGCCGCCGAGTTGTGGCCGGACGCCTGATGACAACCGCGCCCGACACCCCCGCGCTCGAAGCCCTGAAGGTCGCGGCGGCCGAGCGCGACCGGCTTAAGGCCGTGCCCCGGTCCGCCACGCCGACAATGGAGGAGCAGAGGGCGCACCGGCGGCGGCTGCGGGCGGCACGCTACGCAGTCCAGGCCGCCGTGGTGACCGCCTACAGGGCCGGCGCCGACGTCACCACCGTCGCCCAGGCAGCAGGCGTCAGCCCCAAGCACACCCGGCAGATCCTGCACGCCGAGGCGATCACCCTGCGACCGCAGGAACGGCCCGGGCGGCGCCCGTACTCCGACCTGCCGACGCCACCGCGGCACGCCCAGGCCCTCGAAGCCATAGCCGCCGTGGTGCCGCAGCCGGGCCGGACCGACGAGCGCACGCGGGCGGCGATCGTCCAGGCCGCCGCGATCGGCGTCCCCATCGTGGCGATGGCCCGCGTGGTCGGGGTCACCGCTCAGCGGGTCGGGCAGATCCTGCGGGCAGCGCGCACCTGACCCCGGACAGCACGAAACCGGCCCGCCCTCGAAGGGGCGGGCCGTTGTCGTGCGGTCTACGTGGGCTGGTCGGGGGTGACGGCCTGCTCGACCCGGTCGACCGCATCGCGCAGGGACGTGCCGGAGTTCGGCCGCAGCTCGTGCTCGATTCGCGCGGTGCGCTCCTCGGTCGCGGCCTGGCGTTCCTCGATCCGCGCGAGACGTGGCATCACCCCCTGACGCTCCGGGACACCCGGCCGAGCCGGCATCCCGTCCCAGTCCTGCCGAAACTCCTCCTGACGCTGGGCAATTCGGCGGATCGGCAGGACCACGTAGCGCCACGCGAACCCCGTGATGCCGGTCGCCGCGGTCGCGCTGGTCGCGACCACCTGTAGCCAATTCACTCGCGCCCCCGATCGAGCGCTGACCGGATGTCGGCGTCCGGGTCGACCGCCCGCAGCCACGACGGCAGCAGGCGATCGACGACCGGCGTCGCCATGACACGGGTCAGTCCGCCGGCCACCGCCAGGACCACGCCGACCCCGGCGGTGGTCTGCGGTATCCCGGACGCGGTGACGATCACGGGCAGGCCCGCGGCGAGGCTGAGCGCGCCCTGGACCAGGGTGCGAATCGTCCGGCGGGTGCTGTCCTTCATGAGGTCACCTTGAATCCGTGAGCCGCGCCGAGGCGCGAGAGGCTGGTCTGGCCGGGGATGCCGTCGGCGTCGGTACCTCGGTAGCCGAGGCGCCGCTGCCACGCGGCGTAGGCGGTGACGGTGGCGGTGCCGTAGTGGCCGTCGACCAGGCCGCGGGCCAGCAGGCCCTCGTCGGCCAGGGCGACCTCGACCAGGCGCGCGGGCCCGTAGGTCACTGGAGTGCCGGCGGACGGTGGGTTGCTGCGCGCGGCCGAGATCAGCCGGGACAGCGACACCTCGGGCAGCGAGCTCGGCGGCGTCACCGGACCGCCCGTGCCCGCCACGATGCCCGGGAACACCCGGTCGTGGAACTGCCGCACGCGCGCGTCACCAGGGCACGCGGTGCCGCTCACGGACCACTTGGCGAACAGCCGGTGATAGCCATACCCGGGGTCGTCCCAGGTGCGGCAGATCCGCAGCGGCAGGTCGTGCCGCTCGTGCATCCACACGCCCAGCCGGATCAGGCTGTCCATCTGGGCGTCGGTCCACGGGTCGGTGTGCTCCAGGTTGGACGCGGTCTCGACGCTGACCGCGCCGGTGCCGTCCGCCCTGCGGTTCGCCGACGCGTTGGCGTCCGCGCGGGTCTCGGTCCCGATGTACTGCCACAGACCGCCGTCGTACTGGCAGCCGAAGTGCGATTCGAGGTTGGTCGAGTCGCGCCAGTATTCGAACATCCGCTCGCCCGACCATGGCGCCGCGATCGAGTGGAAGATCAGTTGGGTGGGACGGATGGCGGGTTGGCTGTCGGATTCGGGCTGGAGCTCGCGCTTCCTCGCTCCGGGATACCAGGTCACTGGGTGCCTCCAATGGGCATGCGGAAGTGCCCCGGGCCGGGTCGGCACGGGGTGTGGATCAGTGGTGGGTCAGGCGGTTCCCCAGGACCCGAACACGGTTGCCGAGGCCGAGCCGACGGCGCCGGTCCGGCGGGCTTGGAGATCCAGGGTCAGCTCGTCCCGGAGGGGGATGGCCGTTACGTCGGCCACGATGTAGGCGATGAGGGTGCCGCCGGAGTGGCTGACCACACTGCCCACCGGGCTCCCGTTCGCGAGCATCCGCACCTCGATCGCGGCGCCGCCCAGGGCGCCCGCGCCGATGCGCGCAGTCACCCGCGGGTGCTGGCGCGGAAACGTGGTCGAGTACAAGGTGTCGAAGGACGTGGACGCCGTCGACGCCCATTCGTTCGAGCGCACCCTGGACCAGCCGTGTGACAGGTACGGCGCGCCCAGCCCGCCCCGGTAGTCGGTGGACAGAACGATCTCGCCGTCGGGATCCATGATCCGCAGCCGCTGAACGTCGGCGCCGGGTTGGCCCACGGCGGTCGCGCCCAAGGCGTAGATGCCCAGCACGAGCTCGCCCTGGTCGTCACGCACGAGCATGCCGCGCTGCGGGCTCCCGTTCGAATACGGGAAGAAGATGTCACCGACGAACAGCCCTTGGCCGCCGTCGGCCCGGTCCACGCGTAGCGTGCCACCGCTGCCGATGCGGACGATGCCGTCGATGACCTGGTCGAGTGCCGGCCGGATGTTCACGCGTCCGGCGAGCTGCCGGATCGAATCCTCGGCCCGGCGGATGCGGTCGAGCAGGTCGGTGGGGATCGCGGGCATCAGGCAGCCACCTCAAGGAACAGCCGGCACGTCTCGCCGGATGTGCGCGTCGGTGGGGTCACGGACATGCCGACCACGCGGTACCGGCGGTCATCGCCGTCCGGGTGCCACACGTCCCGGCGGCGCACACGCACGGTCGCGCCGAGCATCGCCGGCGACAGGCGGTCGCCCGGGATGATGGTGATCTCGGGGATCGTGGTCTGCGACCAGGCCCGGCCGAGGTCGGCGACCGCGTGCTCGGTGAGCGTGGTCGGGTCCTCGACCGTGCTGTGGTCGCTCGTGCCGTCGAGCCGTGGCCACCCCTGCTCGATCGCGCCCGTCACCTCCTGGACGTCGGTGAGCAGAGGAACCGATGCCGCGGCCTGGTTGCGGTTGGGGGTCGCACCGCGGCTCTGCCAGTGCGTGGCGCGGCTACCGCCGTCCTCGGGATCGGAGTACGCGCGGACGGGCCCGGGGTAGTCCAGGACCACATCCGTGCTGCCCGCGTGGATGCGCGGGTATCCGAGCACCAGCCGTTTGACCCGGCCGCCGGCGGCGTCGGTCTCCGAGGCAATGCGCCACTCGAACCCGTCCTCGACGGCGGCGAGTTGGTCGAGCAACTGCCGGATGCGCGGCTGGTCGTACCGGCCGAACACGCGATCGCGCGGCACCCCCGACACCGTGTCGTAGTCGATGACGATGCCGATGTCGCCGCCCGGCTGTTCGGTCGTGTACTCGACCAGACCCCTGGCGATGTCGAGCTGGTCGACGCCGGACGACGTGAGCGTGTCCATGACGACCCGGCGATCGAGGTAGCTGTCCCACGTCGCAGCCTGGATCGTGCAGGACGCGGCGCCGCGGTCGCCGATCGTGGGCGTCGACTGCCACAGGATCCCGCCCCACCAGATCTGCCCACCCCGGTACACCCACAGGGCGGTTCGGGCGGGCGCCAGGAGCCGTACGCGCCGGGCCATGTCGGCGGAGGTGACCGCGATCGATGCCCTCAATGAGCCGCTCTTGCCGATGTAGTCGTCGAAGCTCACCCCGTCGAGCGGGATGGCGTCGAGGACTTGGTCGGTGCGCAGGTCGCAGAACAGTGCGCGGTACGGCGGCGGCGGCGTCATGCCGCGGCCTCGTACGTGGCCAGCAGGGTCAGGCTGTCGTTGGTGCCCCAGGTGAACGGCCGCGCGGGACCCCACGGGCTCCCCTGGGCGTTGCTGAACGCACTCATGTCCGACGCGCCGCCGGAGACGAACGCGATCCCCTGGTAGATGGCGGTGCCCGCGTCGGTCGCCATCGCGTGCCCCAGCCCGGCATGCCCGGACGACACCGCCGCAGCCTGCACCGGCAGAGTGAACGTCCAGTAGCCGGACCCCTGGGTGGTCGTGCTGCCCAGGGTGAACGCCACCCGCGCGGTGATCAGCCGACCGACCCGGGACCAGGCACCGACGAGGCTGCCGTTGCCCAACGAGGCGCCGCCGCCCGCGAGTACCGGGGTGTATGCGGTCCACGCGCCCCACGTGCTCGGAGCGAGAGTCGACGGCAGCGTGAATTCGGACCACGCCGAGCCGTCCCACTGGGTCAGCCGGCCGGAGACGATCCTGACCTGACCGATGTACGACCCGGTCGCGTTCGAGGCGTCGACCGGGAGGATGCCGCCGACCGCGACGGTGTACGCGCGCATGTCGGTCGCGCCACCCCAGGTCAGGCCGCCGGTGCCCGCGCTCGCGCCAGCGGGGACGGTGATCCGGTAGAGCGGCATGGTGGTGGGTGAGGGCATCGCCGGCACCACCGGCGCCGCGTTTGCCGCGCCCTGCACGACGACGATGTCGCCGGCGTACTGGCCGGACGTGTCGTAGATGTGGTCGTAGACCCGCAAGGCGATGACGTCGATGCGCGGCAACGATGCGTGCCCGTTGCCAACTGTGACGGCGTGCGGCACGGTGACCGTCGCCGAGTAGGCGCCCTGGGCGGTGGTGCCCTGCACGACGGCCTGGCCCAGGCCGATGGTCGCGCCCATCCCGCTCCCGGTCAGGGACAGCGGGTTACCTCCGGGGATCACCCCGGATCGGGTGGTCGTCGGACCCGTCGGCCACATCCTGCCGATGGGCGTCAACCGGGTGTCCTCGCGGGACTGCCCGCCGTTGGTGCCGGGACTCGGGTACAGCCAGCTCACACGTACGGTCACGCTGACCTCCAGGTCACCAGTGGGCGGATCGCCAGCGCACCGTGACGGTCGCGGCGGGGTCGGTGCTGCCCGGGGCAGCGCGATAGGCCAGATCGGTCGAGCCCGGCTCCAGGGTGAATGCCTGCTCGGGGATGCTGCGGTTGGTTGCGGTGTACAGGCGGTCGGCGCCGTCGAGGCGGACCGTCCCGGCCGCGGTGTCGACGGTCAGCGTCTCGGCGGCGGTCAGCGTCACGTCGTACTCCAGGCGCACGCCGTCGCCCAAGCGCACGAGCGAGGGCATTGCAACCGGGCCCCGGAACTCGATGACGACCGGCGCCGGCGCGTCTCCGCTGTTGGTGGCCGTCAGGGTGCCGCTGACCGCCGGCGTGCCCCAGTCGAGGGAGAACGTCAGCGGGAACGTCAGGCCGCTCTCCGGCTGCGGCAAGCCGGTGGTCACGGCCTGCTCGGTGGCCTCGTATCGCCGGGGATCCGAGCACGACCACTGGAGTGCGACGCCCACGATCGTCCCGACCCGATACGCCCGGTCCACCGGCAGCCGACGGCGGATCACCCGGCCGTGCACGAGCAGCGGGCCGCGGCTGTCGAGCCACACGACCAGCGGCTGCTCGGCGTCGCCGAGCCGCGTGCCGCTGTTGAGCGTGGTGACCATCGCGCCGACCTGGTCGGCCGGTACCCGCACGATCACCTCGGCGGTGACCGTGCGGGCCTGCGCGAGCAGCGCACCCGGGGCCGAACCGTGCTGACCCGAATACGGCATCGACGCATCGTCCAGGCCGGGGAGTTCCTCCCAGCCGTCGAGCGACCGCAGCCGCAGAGGATCGGGGCCGATCAGCAGGTCGCCCCACTGCATCTGCCCCGGCCCCGTGAGGAGTTCGCCGGCCACTGCGTCACCTCCCCCGCAATCGCCAGTCGAGCGCCTCGGCCATCCGCTCGGGGTCCTCGCCCGAGCTGTGCCACCCGCCGTTGATCTGGACCAGCGGGCCCGTGCGGGACTCGGCGACCGGGGTGGTGCCGCCGACCGAGGTGATCCGGGCGGGTGCCGCCATCGACGGCATCGACGCCGTGAGCGCGCCGAGTTGCGCGCGCAGGGCCGGTGTCTGCGAGTCGATGCCGGCCATGAACCCGCGCATGATCAGCTTGCCGTTGCCGGTCAGCAACTTGGCATCCCTGGTAGCGGGGCCCTTCCAGTCCGGGATCATGCTGGTCACGGATCCCAACGCGCTCTTGAGCGATCCGAGCTTGCTCATCACGCCGTCGATCAGGCCCTGGAGGATGCGCGTGCCCGCGTCCCACAGCAGCCGCCCGGTGTCGCCGAGCGCCCGCAGCAGGTCCCCGGGGAGGCCCCGCAGCCAGTCCACCAGGTTGCGGCCTTTGTCCTGCGCGCCGGTCACCATGCCGGCGAACGCGTTGATCACGGCGGTGCCGACAGCGCGGGTCTTCTCGCCGACCCACCCGGACGCGGACGACCAGGTGTCGCGGATCCAGCCCCACAGCGCCGAGGCGGCGCCGATGGTGTGGTCGCGCACCCACCCCCACGCGCGCTGTGTGCCCGCGACGATCTCGTCCCAGTAGTAGATGACCAGGGCTGCGATCGCGATGACGGCGACCGTGACCCACGCGATCGGGCCGAGTGCCACGATCCACGCTGCGGCCATCTGTGCACCGCGGATGGTCGCCTGAGTGCCCATCAGAATCCACTGTCCGACGATCACCGCCCCGGACACGACGGCTTGGGCGCCGGCGGCAATCCAGCCGCCGATCGTTGCCCAGTGCGCGGCAACGCTCGTCGCTGCACTGGTGGTCGCCGTGGTCTTGGTCAGCACCCACGCGGTCACCTGCGTGGCCGCGCTGACCGTGGCACCGACACCGGCCGCGACCATCGCAGGCAGCAAGAACAGCATGATCGCGGCAGCAACGCCGAGAAGCGGTTCCTTGTTGTTGCCGATCCAGGTGGCCGCGTCCTTCATCGCGGGCACGACGTCGTCGCGCACCACACGGCCCGTGGCGACGGCCGCCGGAACCACGTAATCGTTGAGCCAGCCGGCGACGTCCCGCAGCACGGGCACCAGGTCGTCGCGTACCCACCTGCCCGCGTCCTTGACGGCGGGTCCGAACTCCTGCTTCATCTCTCGCCCGAACGCGATCACGCGCGGCAGGACCTTGTTCCCGAGCACCTCGATGAACGCCTGTTCCAGCGTCCGCTTGAACGCCTCGATCTTGGTGCTGGCGTTGTTGCGCATGGTGTCGCCGGCGCGGTCCGCGGATCCGGCCACGTTGTCCAGGCCCTTGCCGGCGGTGTCGAGGTTGAGCGCGAAGATGCTCGCGCCCAGGTCCTCGCCGGGGCCGCCGAACAGGTCCTGAACGATCTGGGCCTGCGTCGCGGCGTCCTTGACGCCGCGCAGCTTGTCCATGATCAGGGCCATCGCCTCGCGCGCACCCTCGCCGCCCTTGGCGATCTTGGCCTGCATGGTGTCGAAGTCCAGGCCCATGGCCTTGAACGCGTTGTCCTTGGTCTCGTCCTTCGCCGCCGTCATCCGCAGCGAGAACTCCTTGAACGCGTCGCCGATCTTGTCCGTGGACCAGGCGCCGGCGTCCAGGCCCTGCTTCATCACGCCCAGGGACTGCTTGGCGTCCAGGCCGAACTGCTTGAAGAACGGGCTGTATTCGTAGAACGTCTCGCTGAGGTCGTCCGCCGGGGCGCCCAGGTCCCGGAACCCGGCGGTCATCACGTCGAACGCCTCGGTCGCGTCCTTCGCCAGGCCCGTCTTGATCATCGACGCGGCGGCCTTGACCGACATGGTCACGTCCTGGTCGAACAGCCGGGACATGTCCGACGCCGCAGCCGAGATCTTCTTGATCTGCCCGACGCTCGCGTCCGGGTCGATCAGGCCCGCACCCATGACCACCTTGACGAGCTGCGCGGCCTCGTCGAACGACTCCGAGATGGTGCTCTTGTAGATGTCGCCGGCGGCCTTGGCGTAGACCTTGGCGTGCGCGGGGGTCGAGCCCAGCGCGGCGTTCATCATGTCCGCGCTCAGGTCCTGGGCGAAGCCCTCGGTGATGCCCTTGAACATCACCGCGCCGGCTGCGGCACCGGCCACCGCGGCGCCCGCGACGAGCTTGGTCTTCAAGCTCATGCCCGCAGCCTCGCCCGCGTCCGCCCCGGCCTGGTCGGCCTCGCTCTCCAGCGACGTGTTCAGCGCGGTACCCGCCTCGTCGCCCGCGCTGCTGCCGGCCGCCCGCGCCTCGCTCCCGAGGGCACCGTCCAGGGCGGTGCCCGCGCTCGCGCCGGCCTGTCGCGCGCCGGCGTCGAGCTGGGCCTGGAGCGCCGCCGCGGCCGTCGTCCCGGCCTGGTCGCCTGCGGCGGCCGAGCCGGGGGTGAGCGCGTTCGCCAGGCCCTGCGCGGCCTGCGCGGCACCAGCCCGGATCTGGTCGACCATCCGCCCGATCAAGCCCTGGCCGGCGCCCGTGCCCGCCTGCTCGGACGTGCGGGTGACGTCGCCCGCCAGACCCTGCATGACGGCGGTGACGTGGTTCGCGCCCCGGTCCAGGTCGCGGGTCTCCAGGCTCGCGAAACCGACCAGCTCGCCGACATTGAGCGCCACGGGTCACCACCTCCGTGGGTGCTGCGTCAGGTGCTGGGGATACCGGTGATCGCGGCGATCTCGGCCGGGTCGATGACCGCGCGGGGTGTGCGGCGCCATGCCTCGCGGAACAGGGCGTCGCCGGACAGGCCGGCGAGACACACGCCGAACTCCCGGGTGGTCAACCTTCGGATCTCACGGGGCGTCAGGTGGTACTCGCGCCGTAGGTCGGCCTCGACGATCCGCCAGTGTCGGATCACCGCTTGCCAGAACTCTTCGTTCTCTTGCTGCTCTTGGCGGCGGCGCGTTTCGCCGCCCGGTTCGCCGGGGCTTTTCCCGCCTCGTCCTCCTCGACCGACTTCGCGGCCTCGGCGAGCGACAGTGATCCGGGGTTGGCCATGTTGGCGCCGGCCCACCGCATCAGCACGCCCAGGGACTCGTTCGAGAACGGGCTGGTGCGCTCCCATTCGTCGAGGGCCTCGGCGCCGAAGATCGGCGTGAGGATGTCCCGCATCACGCCCGGATCCTCGCTCTTGGCGAGGCGGCGGGTCATGAGGGTGAAGGCGATCGGGACACCGATCGGCAGGGTGTAGACCTTGTTGCCGATCTTGATGCTCGCGGGCCGGATCGCGGCCTGGGTCTCGACGATGAACGCGTCGAAGTCCTCGGCTTCCAGGGCCTCTACGGGTTCGCGCTCGGTCATGCCACGGCCATGGTCGTCGGGGCACCGGAACGGCGGATCGTGACGGACCAGCTCGACTTGTCGTTGTTGCCGCCGCCCTGCTCGCCGGGCGTGCAGGTCGCGTCCCACACCGCCCACGTCGTGGTCTGGGTCTCGTGACGGAACCGAATCCTGTTGTGCGATGCGACGCCGAGGCCGAGCGCCCACACACCATCGACGTACGCCTGCCCCGCGTCCTGGGCGCCGGTCGCGGTGTCCGCAGCGTGCTGGCCTTCCAGGCTCAGGGAGGCGCCACGCTGCATGACGTCCTCCTCGTAGTAGCCGTCACTGCCGAAGTGGGTTGTTTCGGCGGTCTCTTCGTTTTCGCCAGCGTTGTAGGTGAACGTCAGGATGTGGCCGATGTCGAGCCAGGTCGACGGCGCGCTCTCGACCTGGAACAGCCAGCCGCGCGCGTCGATGGGGCGCTGTGTCATGGGGGTTGCCTCCTTCAGGGGCGGTTGACGGTGGGCGCTCCCACGGTCAGGCGGTAGTTGACGACGTGTTCGTGCCGGCCGTTCGCGTCCACGCCCATGGACGCCGGCGGGGCCTGGGCGACGCACAGCACCAGCCATGTGCCATCCGGGAGCGCGGTGCGGGTCAGGCCGTGCAGAGCCGAGTAGATGGCGTAGGAGCGGCGGCGCGAGACGCGCGGATCGGGTCCGCCGCGCACCCGCACCTGAAGCGAGGGTTCGTCGACCGGTACCCGTGAGTCCGGCTCGGGGCCGCCGTACAGGGTGAGGACGACCGCAGCGTCGGGCGTGGCTGGCATGTGCTCAGCAAAGGTGTCGCCGTCCGCGCCGGTCGGGTCGTACGTGCCCAGGTCGCGCGCGGCCAGGTAGCGGGCGATGCCGTCGACCAGGTCGAGCTCGTCAGCCACGGGTTACCCGCCGGACCCGTGCGGCGACCAGCGCCATGATTTCGGGACCGGCCGCGGCGAACGGTTCCTCGAGGTACTTGGCCTTGCGGCCTCCCAGGTGGCGCCACTGGAGATTCTCGTGTTGCGGAACGGCGTACGGCGTGTCGTAGCTGACGGCGCCGGTCAGGCTCGCACGGTCGACGCTCGCGGTACCCGACCGCTCCAGCGTCGCCTCATCGATGGGCACCTCGCGTCGGGTCTCGCCCAGGGCGTACTCCATGCCCAGTTCCAGACCATCGGCCATTGCCTCCTTCATGCCGTCGACGGCCCGGTCGATGCTGAGTCGCAGGGTCGCTCGGGTCATTCGCAACTCACCTCCTGGTGGTCGGGTGTGGGCAGGCCGCCGCCGTTGCGGTCGGCGTCGCCGATCACGAGGGTTCGGCGGCCGGACGGCAGCGTCACGCGGCTGCGCGGGGGGCAGGTGACGCCCCGTCGGATGATCAGCGTGGCCGTGGAGACGACGACCTCACCCGTGGGCGACCGCACCTCGCGCACGGCCTCGTCGACGAACCCGCGCACCTGGGCCTCAGGCCCGTACAGCGGCCCGTACGCGCTGTTCCCCACGTAGGGCTCGATGCGGATGCGGTGCCGCAGCAGCCATCGGGGTACGGCGCCCATCAGCAGTTCCTGACGACGCCGAGCCGCAGCCGGCAGGCCAGGCGCGGCGACCGCAGCAGTGTCCAGACCCGGTTGGGGATGTCCTCGCCCGAGGCCGCCGCGCCGGCCGCCGCCCGGGAGATGGACACCGACCCGATGGACACCGACCCGACGGTCGCCGCGGTGCCCAGGTCGTCACCTTGCTCGTCCCACCACCGCACGAGCGCGCACGTCGCGGCGGCGAACGCGGCGATCACGACGGGGTCGGTGGGGTCGCCGGACGCGTCGACGTCGTACACGGCGGTCAGCAGCACCACCGCGTCCAGGACGGCGGACGCGTCGGCCAGCAGCCGCCCGGCGTCCGCCGGTATCGGCAGGGAATCGCTCGGCCATGCCGCCCCCAGGTCCGCCTCGGTCGCGTATGCCATCTCGGCACCCCCGGTCAGGCCGTCGGGACGTCGATGACCGCGATGCTCAGGCCGGTCACCGCGGAATAGTCCACGTGGACCTTGCCGGTGGACTGGTTGTACGACGCCGGCCAGCACGGTGTGAGGACGTCGCCGGTCGTGGCGGGCACCACGATGAGCGTCGGGTCCACGCCGCGCCCGTCGCCGAGCGGCGGCGACAGGACGGTGACCGTTTTCTGGGTGGCGTCCGTGTTCTTGATCCGCAGGATCCGGCGGCCGTTGTTCGCGAACGCGTGCCCGTCGGCGATCGCTGGCGTGAACGTGGTGGCGGCGCCGGTGCGGGCGGGTGTCTGCGCGGTCAGGTCAGTCCTGGCCATCGGCGGTCCCTCCGTACTGCTCGGCGAGCTGGTCGCGGGTCAGGCCCTCGGCGGTCGCCCGATCGGCGCCGGTCGTGAGCGCGTAGGCGACCCAGTCGGCCTTGGTCGCGGACTTCGCCGGCGGCTTGACCGCCACGACGGGCGTGTCCGTCGGCGGCGGGGCGGCGGTGCGCTCGACGTCGTATCCCGCGCCCTGGCAGTAGCCGATGACGGCCGGATCGTCGGTCTCGGCGATGCCCTGGACGAAGTGGACGCCGCCGACGTCGCCGGTGAAGCCCGGTTGCGGGCTGGTGATGCGTGCCATGGTCGGTTGCCCCTTCTCAGGCGCTCTTGATGTTGCGGAAGACGGCCGCGGCGCGGGTGGCCTTCAGGACCGGCGCGATCGGGCCCAGCTCGACCTCGCCGACCTTGACGGCGAGCGGGGTCGTGAAGTCGGGGAGGTACGTCTGCACGAGGGAGCCGCCCGCGACTGCGGCACCGTGGAACCCGTCGAGGCCGTAGCGCACCGCGTACAGGTCGCCCAGGCCGGTGATGTTGCCGCCCGCGCCGCCCGCGTCCGGGTCGCGGGTGACCAAGGCGATGACGTCCGTGTTGGACCCGGCCTTGGACTTGAGGTCGACCAGCGGGATGCCGTTGTACCTGGTGACCGGGCGGCCGAACGCGTCCGTGGTCTTGTCGAGCTGGTCGGCCCACGCGGCGATCTTCTTGAACAGCGCGAGCGTCTTGCGGTTGCCGTAGATGACGTCCGGTTCCTCGTCCAGGGCGGCGAGCCAGTTGTCGATGTGGACCTGCGCGGCCAGCGCGGACGCCTTGTCGTTGATCGCGGTCCAGTCGACGTAGCCGAGCGCGACACCGTTGGCCAGCGGCAGGTATTCGGTGCTGCTGCCCGTGAGGATCTTCGCCAGGCCGTCGAACCCGTCGGCGTCGACGGCGGTGTCGCCGTTGATGACGGCATCGGCGAACTTGGCCTTGGCCGCCTTGATCTTCTGGGTCATGTTCAGGGTGACCGCACCGGAGACGGCCGGGCCGAGCTTGGCGATCACGCGGTCGACCTTGAACGAGCCACCCAGGGGCCGCAGTTCGACGCTGTACTTCTGGGTGGTGACCTCGTCCGAGGTGTACTCGGTGTTGAGCGGGCGGAACGCGGCGGTGGCCTGCGTGATCAGCCGACGGTAGCTGTAGGTGAGGGTGTCGCCGCCGGTGGGCGACGCGGTGTCGTCGAACGTCATCCGGTCGAGGATGTCGCTGCTCTTGCGGAACTCGTCGATGACGTTGACGTCGAGGTCGTCCTGCGTGTTGTTCTTGGCTTCCGCCAGGGTGACGGCCATTCGCTACTCCTTGGGTCAGCGGCCGAGCCGGGCGGCTACGGCGTCCTGCATGGACTTGGGCTTGGTGCCGGCGTGCGGGCCGCCGGTGAAGTCGCCGCCGCTGCGGGTGACGGGCGCGGGCGTGGACTTGAGCGAGGCGTCCGCGGCGATCGCCGCCGTGATGGCGGCGTCGACCTGCGACTCGAACTTGTCGCCGGACGGGTCGAGCTTGGCGAGCTTGTCGGTGAAGGCCCGCGAGTCGGTCAGCTTCGCGCCGTTCGCGCCCAGGGCCGCGGACCGCTTGAGGATCGCGAGTTCGGTTTGCAGGGATCGGTTGGTGCTCTCCAGGTCGGTGACCCGCGCGGCGAGCTGCTCGGGCGTCGCCGCGGCCTGGTCGTCGCCCTTGAGCCCCAACGCCTTCGCGATGGCGTCGAGTTGGCTGGCCTGGGCCTTCTCGGCGGCGTCGAGCTTCGCCTGTAGGTCCGCCACGGTCGGGGCGTTCGGGTCGACGGCCGGCGCGGCAGGCTTGGGCGGATCAGCCGGCTTGGCGGGCGGCTGCGCGGCCGGGGCCTGACCGGCGCCCGCTGCCTGTCCGTCGCCCTGGTCGCCGGTCCCGGTGCCGCCGGCCGCGCCGCCGGTACCACCGGTGTCGCCCTCGCCGGAACCGCCGGCCAGGTTGTACACCGGCCGTCCGGACGGCAGGTAGCCGATGACCGTGCGCGGCGGAAGGGAGATACGGGGACGGTGCACAGTGGCCTCCTGGGCATGCGAAAGGGCCCGCCGATCGGCGGGCCCTGCGGGTTGGTTCAGTAGACGATGCTCGGATCATCCGGCGGCGGCGCGGCCACCGACACGGCGGGCGGATCGCCGCTCACCTCGGGAGCGGGCACCACGGAGAGCGCCGCCAGGTACAGGGGCACGGGATCGTCGGGCCCGGTCGGCTCGTATATCGGCCCGACCGGGGTGAGGGGCTGCGGGCCCGTGCCGAGGACCAGCAGGGTCGCCGTGGTCTGGTCGTCGGCCGTCCACGCCTGCCCGGTGTGCTCGACCCACCGGTCGGGGTCGATCCGGGACTCGATCCGCCACACGATGTCTCCTCGCTACAGCAGGGCCAGGACTCCCAGCATGAACGCCTGGAGTTCACTGCCGCCGAAGTTGCGGTCCGATCGGCCGAACAGATCTTGTAGTCCGACCTGGAACACCTCGGAGTTCAGGGCCGCGGGGTCCGCGGATCGGCCGCCCCGTTCGTAGGTCTTGCCGGCGTAGGCGTTCGCCCACTCGTCGCGGTAGGTGATCTCTCCGCGCTGGTAGGCCGAGTTGCGGTACAGCGACGCCATCTCGACCGGTGTCTCAAGTGTGCCGTCATGGGTGGCACGCCGCCGCACGTAGGTGTACTCCAGCTCGGTCAGGCCCGGGACGTACTGCTCCATGCGGTGCCCGAGCTCGTGCGCTGCGACCTCGGCCGGGTACGAGCTGAACGCGCCGTTGTAGGCGATCTCGCGTCCGTCCATGGCCAGGGCGTCCCCGATGGGGGACTGGCCGCCGTAGAACGCGCGGTCGCTGCCGATCAGCCGCAGCGGCACGGCGGCCTGCTCGCGCAGCCAGTCCGAGGGGAAGAATGCGAGCGCCTCGTCGAGCCATGCCTGTGCGCCGGCCGGGGCTGCCGCGCGTGCTCCCCAGCTCGGGACGCGTGCCAGGTCGGCGGCGGTCGCGCCGGTCGTCGAGAGCGAACCTCCCAGCTCGCGGACATCGGCCAGCAGTGCCCGGATGGTCTGGGCCTGACGGCGTGCGACGGCGGATTGCGCGGTGCGCAGGGCCCAGGTGTCGACGGGGTCCGCGCGCCGCAGGTCCGAGACATGATCGGTCAGCCGCGCGAGCTCCCGATCCGCGGCGAACGCGTCGGCCAGGTCGTCGCGCAGTGCGTGCCCCACCTCCAGGGCCCGATCCAGGTGCCGCTCGTACGTCTCGGGAGGCAGCAGCCGCCCGTTCGGGTCGCGCCGGTAGGTGTCGTGCTCGGTCGACGGGTCCAGCCGCAGCAACCGCCGGTCGCCGTCCGTCAGTTCGCCGGCAGGCGTGCGGTCGATCCTCCGCAGGTCCTCGATCCACATTTCCCGGAACCGGATCTCGCGGTCGACGTCTGCGGTGCGCTCCTCCATGATCCGCTCGCGCTTGTGCTTGGGGGTGCGCGAGCGGCGGAACTCGGCCTCGACCCGGGCAACGAGCTCGGCCCGTTGCGCCAGGAACCCGTCGAGCTCGGCCTGGTGCTCGTCCATGCGGACGTCGAGCCGGCGCCGGCCGGGCACCTCGACGAACCGCTCGTCGTACCAGCCTTCCCGGCCCGTGGGGAGCTGCTCGCGTGCCTCCTCGATCCGGCGCCTGGTCTGCGGCGATACCCGGGCGGACGCTGCCGGCGGTGCCGACGGGCCGGGTGGCGTCGGCGTCGGCTCGGGCATCTCGGGTGTGCCGTCGGGGCCGCGACGCAGGGGCTTCGGGGTCATGAGCTGTTCGCGGTCGCGCCGGCGCTTGACGCCGGTCCTGTCCACGTGCTCCCGGATCTGCTGCTGGTACGCCCTGGCGCGTGCTCGCGCTGCCGTGCGGGCCTTGTCGTCGAGCGCCGCGGCCTCGCGCCGTTTGGCCGCGCGGACCTGGCGCTCCAGGTACCGCAGGCGCTGCCGGTCGCTGTCGCCGTCGGGGTCTTCGGTGTCCGTCAACGGGCGCGTGAGGCCGGGCAGGTACGCGCTGACCGAGTGTCGGCAGTTGGGGTGCATCAGGCCCTTCGCGCGCGCCTGGTCCAGGGTGGCGGCGATCGTGACCGCGACCATCTCGCCGTCCCGCGTCGCGTGCTCGACCTCGACCGTCCCGGTGCTGCCGTCGAGCGAGAGCACCTTGCCTTCCCACGGGCGGCACAGCTTGCACTCCTGGGGTGCGTCGCTGACCATCACCAGGTTCACGCCCGAGGCCGACAGCCGGTCGGTGTGCGCCTCGATCGAGGCGCGGGCAACGGCCGTACGGACCGCCATCTCGGCATAGCTGGAGAGCTGCCACGACCGGCCGGCTCGGTCGACGAACCCTGTGATGCCCTTGGCGGACAGCCGGTCCAGGGTGAGCTGGGTGAGCGCCCGCCGGTCGGCCTCGCCGACCAGGCCGCGGGCGGCGACCGTCGCGACCGTCGCGCGGTACATGTCCGCCGACTGCCGCAGGATGCCCAGGTGGGTTGCCTGCGTGTTGTGCATGACCGCGTTCGCGAGTCGGTCGATGGCGGCGGCCTGGGGCAAGTCCTCGCGTACGCCCGGCTGGTGACGCAGATCGAGCGTGCCGAGCTCGTCGACCGCGGCGCGCTGCCCGATCGCGTAGGCGTCGGCGATCGACTGGCGGATCGCCGGCCCCGCGTCGCGGTCGAGCCGATCCACCACGTCACGCGCACCGGCCTGGAGCGCGCGGATCCCGGCGAGCTTCCGCTCGGCCCAATCCGGCGCGGGCAGGTCCTTCGCGAGGGCGGCGGCGATGCGCTCCAGCAGCGCGTATTCGGCCTCCTGGTAGAGCACACCGACCGAGCGGACCAGGTGCTCGGACATGTCCGGCGAGATCGGCACGCGGGGCCTCCTCGCTACACCAGGTCGCCCGCCTGCATCGGGTCGGGAACCGCAGTGCCGTGCTCCTGCTGGATGCGCGCGACCTCGGCGTCGACCGCGTCGTCGTCCCAATCGGGGTTGAGCCGGCGGACCTTGACCCAGGTGGAGATCGCGCCGGCCTGCTCAAGCAGGGACAGCGTCTCGGCCACGGATTTGGGGTCCTCGCTCACGCCGTCCGGCCAGTGCAGCACCGGGCGTTCGACCACCAGCCCCGGAGTGAACCCGAGCACGCGGTCGAGCTGGAGCATGACGCACGCCATGTACTCGACAGGATCGGTCTCGTACTCCGTCTTCTTGCCCCTGGTGGTGAGGCTGCGGCGCTCGCGCGCGGTCACCTCGGTTGCGGTGACGGCGACGTCGCCGGTCAGGCCGAAGCTCTGCACCGAGTAGCCAGCCAGGCGTACCGCTTGGCTCATCGCGGCGGCGGCCGACCGCTCGTGCTCATCGACGCGGATCGCGAACTGGTTGATGGTCAGGCCCTGGTCGCCGTCCGGCGGGGCGTTGATTCCGGCCCAGATCTCCCGGTCGTCGAACTCGGCGCCCTTCCCCATGCCGCGCGAAGTCAGGTACTGGTTCGGGACGATCAGCCGGCCGGCGCCGATGCGGATGTCGCGCTGCCACGACGTCCAGGTGTGGTCAAGGGCGTCGAACAGGTGGTGGATGCCCTGGAAGTCGGAGCGTCCGAAAGGCGATCCGCGGCGGCGCCTGTTGGGCTTGACGTTGGGGATGTAGGCGGCCGTCAGGTCGGTGATGCCGGTGGCGATCGACTGTCCGTCCTCGCCGAGGGAGTCGGCCAGGCCCGCCGTGTCGGGGTGCTCGGTGAGCGGCACCGGGCGGCCGAGCTGGTCGCGGGTGCCCTGGTAGACGCCGTGCCAGATCCGGCCCGGCTCGTGCCGCTCCAGGTGCCGCAGGACGACCGCGCCGTTCCACGCGAGTTCGCGCCAGAACGTGACCGCGATCAGGTGCCCCAGGCGCATCTCGGGTACGGCGCAGTCCGCGTGGATCACCGTGAGGATCGGGCGCGCCCCGATCTCCAGGTCCCAGGTGGCGCGCAGGAATACGCCGCCCAGGGCCGAGCTGACCTCGGCGGCCTCGGCCAGGGTGCGGCCGATGCCGCGGGTGATCTCGGCGAGGCGGTCCTGGGTCGCGGTGGTGTCGACGCTGAGGGCGGGCGGCTCGGCGAACAGCAGATCGGCGGACGTCGTGGCGATGTCGCCCGCAAGGGGGATGTGCACGCGGGTGTCGCGCTGCCCCGGCTCGGGGCCGTTGCGGGCGGACCACTGCCACCACCGGCGCCGCTCCGACGGGCGGCTCTGCTCGCTCGCGTACAGGTCGCGCAGCCGCTTGGGGTCGCCGCTGTACCAGGCGTCGTGGGTGGCGATCTCGGCGTACTCGGCGCGCATCGCGGGCGGCGGCCAGGGAACCCCGGCTTCAGGCAGCGGCATTGAGCGTCCACTCCTTCGGGGTCAGGTCGCGCCACTCGTGCGCGGTGCTGTGCAGGGCGTACCGCAGGGCGTCGACCGAGTGATCGTCACGCTTGATCGGGCTGTCCTCGCCCTGCTCGGCGGCCTTGCTGTCCCAGGCGTACGAGGGAAGTTCGTCGAGCAGGCCGGTGCAGGAGGAGTGGGCGCGGAACAGGTCGTTGCCCAAGGCGACGGATACGGATCGGATGCCGTCCAGGACGTCGTTGCGGGCGCGGGCCACGTTGGGCACGCCGTCGGCCCAGAGCTGGGTCATGAAGCTCGCCGCCGACGGGTCGACCAGGATCCACTCGGGTTCGACGCCGCGGGCCTGGCCGTGCTCGCCCGGTCGTTGGATGTCGGCGAGCCAGGCTTGCAGGCCGGCGCTGTACTGCGCGTCGGTGAGCTGCCGGCGGGCGGCCCGCGAGTCGTGCCGGTACTCGGACACGGCGTAGGTGCGGTCGTCCTCGCCCAGGCCGATCAGCAGGGCGGCGAACGGGTTCACGGTGCCGTAGTCCAGGCCGACGCACAGCCAGCGCCGCATGTACGGCATCGCGTCCACCACATGCCGGTCTGGATCCCACATGTCGTAGACGACGCCCTCGGCCAGGCACCACTCGCCGAGGATGTACCGCTTGTAGAACAGGCCGACGTGCTCGCGCTTGAGCGCGGCCAGGTAGTCCGCGGTCAGGTTCGGGTTGTCGTCGAGCTGGAACGAGAACCGGGCCAGGTCGAGTGTGTCGTCACCGGCCAAGTGCAGGACCTGGCCGGTGCGGGTGAGGTGCAGCGACGCGCGGGTCAGGAAGTCCCGCATGAGCCAGTGGTTCTTGGACTCGGGGTTGGTGGTGCCGAACCACTGCGCTCCCGGGATGCTCAGCCGCGTCGTGAACATGCGAAAGAACGACTCGGGATAGGTGGTGACCTCGTCCAGGTAGCCGCCGGCGAGGGTCATGCCCTTGACCTTGTCGGCCGCCCGCTCGTCGTTCGCTCCGGCGGTGTAGACGGTGCGGCCGAACAGGTCGACCTCGCCAGCACCGACGCGGTAGCGGCAGCGCGAGGTGCCGACCATCTCGGTGATCGGGTCGATCACGTTGCGCTTGAGCGCGCGTTCGGTCTTGCCGACCATGAGCAGCGGGCCGGCCGGTCCGTGGCGGACGTAGCGCAGCCACCGCATGATCGAGCAGATCGTCTTGGACGAACGGACCGCGCCTTCCCAGAGGTTGCCGCGGGCCGTGGCGAGACGAACGGACTCGGCCTGTTTGCCGACCAGGGGCGTGATCACGTCGTCTCCTCGCCGGTCATGGCTGCGAGCCACGCGTCGACGGCGGCCAAGCCGTTGGGGTCGACGCCGTGTCGGTCGAGCGCGAGGTGTTTGTCGGTGGCGACAGCGGCGATCACGGCCGCCTTGGCGGCGTTGGCCTCCTCCAGCTCGGCGCGCGTGTGCGCCACGGCTTCCTCGGCGAGGGTCAGCCAGGCGTCACCGAGGGCGGCCCGGCGGGCGGCCTGGTCGACCGTGGCCGCGGCGGTGGCCTTTTGTGTCTGCGTACGTTCGAACGCGTCCACAGGGCCTGCGTCGGCGGCGAGCTTCGAGACCGTGCTGGGGCTGACCCCGTGCGCGCGAGCGATGGCCCGGCACGACAGGGTGCCGGCGGCGACGTCGGCCAGGATCGCCGCCCGGATGGCGTTGTCGATGCGAGGGGGCACATGGTCACCCCCTCGCGACGATCGGTGCTAGCAGGCGTCCCAGCGCCAGGTACCGGCCTCCCGGCTCCAGGGCTGGGCGGTGCGCTCCAGCGCTGGCACGCCGACACCGTAGGTGACCCGGGCAAGGTCGCCGGAGAGCTGGTCGATCGACAGGTTCTTGATCGTGAGCGCGCCGTACGTCTGCTTCGCCTGTGCGGTCAGGCTCGTGTACTCGGTCTTGCTGATCTTCTTTTGGCAGCGCGCCGACAGGATGGCGTAGGCGGTGCCGGGGTCGTCCGCGAACAGGGCAACGGTGTACTTGCGTACGGCGCTTTCGAGCGCCTGGCGGTCGGCCTGATCGGTTCCAGCCGCCCCGCTGCCGGTGGTGGCCTTGGTCGACGTGCCGCCAGCGGGCTCTCGGCCGCCCGGGTCGGCGGTGGTGGCCTTCCGGTCGTCGTCTCCGTCGCCGCCGCAGCCCGCGGTGAGCAGGAGTGCCGCCGCCAGGGCTGCGGTGGTGGCGTGTCGGGTGATGCGTCGCACTGTGCCCCCAGGTGTGGATGTCCCTGGGTTCGACTCCCGGGCGGCGCCGAGGGTTGTACGGGCCCGCCGATCGGGGGATGTCGACGGGCCCGGTGTGACCGCGCGACGGGGAGACGCAGGGGCCACAGTCGGTCAACGACCTGGTTGCGTGGAGGTCACCGCTCGATCGGACCGAGGGAATGTCCGCATGGTGAGATTCTTCGGCAAAATCGCACTGAGTTTTCGGCTCGTGAACAGGCAGCCAACGGTGGCTGACTGGTCAACGAAGGTACTGACTGGTCGTGACTGGTCGTGACTGGCGTTGACTGAAGGTTCCTGGCGGTGACCAGCGGTGCCTGGTGGTGACTCGGCGCTGCCAAACGTTGCGCGACCTGCACATTTGCTGCCTTTGGCGATGTCCGAGCGATGCCTGTTGCCTAGTTTCCGGCAACGCATGGTGGCGTGCTTTCATGCTGCGAACGGTGCGGAACGCCGTACCGAAGGGGGCGAGCCGCCCACGATCTTGGCGGAAGGGGGCGGCTCGCGGAGAGACTCGGAGGTCTCATGTCCGAACGTAACATCCCGCCCTGGCGTCCCTGGGCGCGCTTCGGTCGCGATGTCGCGGTCCAGGTGATCGGCAGTGTTGTGGCCGTGGGCCTGCTCGCCCTGCTCGGCTATCTGCTGACCAGGTAGCTGACGCACGACGAGAGCCCCGGGCCGGATGTCGGCTCTCGGGGCTCTCGGTGTGTTTCCGGGCATGCCGGATTCACAAGCTGTGGATAACTTCGATCAGCGTAGGTGTCGCGTTCGAGTCGCGCAAGTGATCATCGGCCACTCCCCTGCCGGTGTCGGATCCGTTCTACGCGGTGCTCTACGCCGCGCTGACCTGGGATGTAGACGTAGAGCGGCTGCGGCGCGGGCGGTGGGGGAGGGATGGGCACACCGGTCAGCAGGGGCTCGATGTCGGCGCGGTGCAGGCCTGTTCGTCCGCCGACTGTGCCGACGCGCACCTGTCGGCGGACGGGGATGGCGAGGTCGTCGAGCAGGGCTCGTAGTTGGTCGTCGGTCCGTCCGGCCCAGTGCGGGTACTTCCGGAAGGTGTCGTAAAGCTCGACCAGGTGCACGGCCTGCCGGTCCGGTCCGATGATCGCGAGCAGCAGCACCAGGTACGCCTCGCGCCGCATGGTGGCCCTGGTGGGGATCACCGCATGCCGCGCAGGGCCAGGCCCAGTGCGAGGATCATGACGGCGCCGAGCGTGAACCACAGCATCGCCGTGCGCTGGGCGTCCGACCGCTTGCCTTTGCCGCCCTTGTGCCACTGTCCGGCGATGTAGCCGGCGATGCTGAACGCGACGGACAGGCCGACACCGATCTGCTTCGGGTTGGTCGTGCTCGTGTCGGCTTGGGCGAGCATTTCGCCGGCGAGTTGGTGCAGGCTCATGCGACAACCGCCCGGATGGCGGGTGGGACGACACGACGTGTCCGCCCGAATCGCCCACCCGACACGTCGTGTCGGCTCGGCCGATCAACAGGTTGGTTCACCGCGTGTTCGTCACCCACCGACCGGACCGGTTGGCGGGTTCCAGCGTTCCGGTTGGCGGGTCGCGTCGACCACCCGACACGGCATGGCGGGCCGCACTCCGACCGGTTGGCGGCATGTCGGGTCGTGTCGGGTCGGTGTCGGGCCCATGTCGCCTCGCGGCGCGCGGGGGTACGGTGCTGATCAGCCATCAGATTCCTGCCTGGTTTTGTTCGATCTGGTGGTCAGGCGTCCGGCCAGGGCTCGTATCCCTGGTCGGACGCTGTTGTGTGTCGGGTCGTCAGCCCCCGGACCGGTTGGCGGGGCTGAGCTCGGCCCGGATGCGGTCGCGGTCGGCGTTGGTGAGCCGCGGTGCCCGGCGGCCGAGTTCGGCAGCGTCGAGCAGCGGCGGCCGGTCCGCTTGGGTCGGGGCGTCGAGTGCGCGGCCGAGACGGGCAAGGTCGTCCCACCGCCACATCGGCCGGCCTCGAATCCACGTGGTGGACGGCGCCTCGCAGGGCTCGACGGTGCCGGTGCATTCGACGTGCGGACCGAGCGGGTGCACCGCGTGCACGACCAGGCCCGACCCGCACCACGGGCACTGCTGGAGCAGCCGCAGAGGGCGCCCGTCACCCACGCCGAGCACGGTGACGACCTGGCGTGCGATCGGCCGTAGCGTCTGGTCGATCCACCGGATCTGCGCGTGCCCGTACTCGGGGTCCTCGCCGAGCCAGACGCGGTACTTGGCCAGGTCTCGGCAGGCCGCCGGGACGGTCAGAGGGTTGCCGGTGGGCCGGCTGTACAGGGTGAGCCCGAGGGTGGCGCGGGCCTCGGCCTCGACGTAGAGGAGCGCCTGTTCGGCGACGCGCGCGACCTGGACGGCCGACAGGTCGGCGGCGGCTGGGGAGGCGCCGCGGCCGAGTGCGGAGCGTTCGGCGCGCTCGATCCGGTCGCGCTCGGCGATCGCCTCGGCCAGGTGCCGCCCGATGTGGCTCGCGCGCGGCCGACGGGTGCCGGGCATCGACGCCGCCCGCAGGTCTGCCCAGTGCTCGGCGATGGTCTCGGCTGGCGGGGTGTCGGTGCTCTTCACTCTCGCTCCTACGGGTCGTACGGTGGTGGGCCCTCCGCAGGGCCGGGTCAGGGCCCGCGCCGATCTCCACCGGCGCGGGCCCTGGTGCGTCAGGTGGAGGCGTCGAGCGCCTTGCTGGCGCGGGCCTTCTCCAGGGCGTGCATGAGGTCGCCGACGTCGCTGCCGTGGCCGTTGTTCGCGTTCGTGATCCAGGCGTTGACGGCGGTGCGTTCGTCGTGCAACTCGGCGGCGAGCCGGTCGCGTTCGGCGTCGGTCTCCAGATCGGCAATGCGCCGGTCCTGCCGCTCGACCTCGGCTAGCAGCGTGGGCACGTGCACCTCCGAGCACCGCTCGACCGCCCGGTTCCAGGCGTCGACTTCGACGCGGGTGATACTGGGGCGGACCGGCGAGGTGGTTGCGGTGACCTGGTCGGCGCGGATCGCGTCGAGGTCGAGGGGCGTGCTCGTCTCGGGTTCGTCGGCGAGTCCGGCGGCGCGGCGGATGGCGTCGGCGGCACGTGTCCGCTCGACCTCGACCACGAGGCGAGGTGCGTGCTCGGCGAGGAGGCGCCGCAACGCCGGGTCGACGTTGCCGAGTTCCTCGGTCGTTGCGGCGTCGTCCTCGATCCGCGCGATGGCTGCCAGGTCGGCACGGACTTGGTCGAGGTCGGGCGCGGTGTCGAGGCCGCAGCCGCGGCGGATGGCGGCGATGAGCTCCTCGGCACGGTCGGGGCGGACGAACACGCCGACGTCGGCGACCGTGACGGCGATGCCGCCGCCCGGGTCGTCAAGCGGCTCGATGGTGAGTTCGTCTCGGGCCTCGTCGAGGAAGTGGTATTTGGTGATGCGCTCGGTCACGTCGCGCTCCTGGTGGTGGGTGGTGCCGGGCGCCCGCGGATGGGGCGCCCGGCGGGTCGGTCTAGAACGGGGGTTCGGCGGAGGAGTAGCCGCCGGGCGGGGGTCCCCAGCCGCCGGCGGGCTGCTGGCCGCCGGCGGGGGTGGCCCACGGGTCGTCTTGCGGGGCGTTCTGCGGGCGCTGGGCCTGCTGCTGGCCGTAGCCGCCGCCCCGGGCCTGCTGGCCGCGCTGCTGGCCGCCCTGGTTGCTGCTGGTGGTCTTGGTGACCTGCGCGGTCGCCCACTTCAGGGACGGGCCGATCTCGTCGACCTCGAACTCGACGACAGTGCGCTTCTGTCCGTCCTTCTCGTAGGACCGCTGCCTGAGTCGCCCCTGGGCGACCACGCCCATGCCCTTGCTGAGGCTCTCGGCAACGTTCTCGGCGAGCTGCTTCCACGCCGAGGAGCGCAGGAACAGCGGATCGCCGTCCTTCCACTCGTTCGCCTGCCGGTCGAAGACCCTGGGCGTCGAGGCGATCGTGAAGTTCGCGACGGCTGCCCCGTTGGGCAGGAAGCGCAGTTCGGGGTCGCCGGTCAGGTTCCCGACGATCGTGATGGTGGTCTCTCCGGCCATGTGCTGTGTCCTGTCTGGTTGGTGACGGGTGGTCAGGTGAGCGGGCTGCCGAACGGCGGCAGGTCCTCGCCGGCTGCGAGCCGGGCCGCGTAGCGCAACTTGGGCACGCCGTGGCCGTAGAGCAGGACCGGGTAGCCGCGGTAGCTCCCCTTGGCGTAGGTGAAGCCGGCGGTCTTGGTGGTCTCGGTGTCGCGATCGACGGCGACCAGGTCGCACCAGGCGCGCCACTGGTCGAGGGTGGTCGGGTTGGTGTGGACGGACAGGTGGCCGTCGATGCAGTCGACGCGGCTCGGGAAGGGCAGGCCGGCGCGGGCAGCGGCACCGCAAAGGATGTTGGCGATGAGGTCGGTCATCCGGTTGCTCCGATGGTGGTGAGGGTGGCGGCGTATGCCTCCTGGCGGCTGCGGTGCGTGCCGTTGGCCAGGCGGGTACGGGAGACCGTGCTGCGGCATTGGTCGCCTGCGGCGGCACGGCATCCCTCGTAGGGGCAGGCGATCGAGAGTTCGGGGAAGCGCGAGCGGACCGGCGTCGGCGCGCCGGCCGCGGTGAGTTCGGCGCGGCATCCGTCGGCGGGCCGGGCCGCGGCGAGCTGCGCGAGGCTCGGCCATTGGCCGTCGATCTCGCGGTTCGGCGTCGGGTCGGCGTGGCCGGCGACCACGGCACCGCGCGACGCGGCCAGGTGCGCGCGGTATGCCGCTTCGTCGTCGGGGTCGACGGGCGGCAGCGGATCGGTGTGCCGCTCGAGCAGAGCCCTGCGCTTCGGCGCCCAGGCGGCGAGGATCGCGGCCGGGGTGATCGCCCAGAAACGCGCCTGGTCGTTGGCCTCGTAGTAGGCCCGGACGGCGAAACCCGCCATCCACCCGACCGCTTCGTGCGCGGCCGGGACGTCGTGCAGGGCGCGGCTCCAGGACTGGATGGTCTCGACGGCGGTGGTCTCGTCAGCCATGAGGCGGGCGACGCGCGGGTCGAGTTCGGCGGCGAAATCGAGCAGGGCGAGGATTCCTTCACGGTGCATAGGGAGCCTCCTGTTGTGCGGCGGCGCGTTCGTTGGCTTCGATGCGGGCCACGGCGGCGGCCATCACCTCGGCGCGGGTGCGCGGCTTTGGTTTCGTCGCGGTGGGCGCGGGGCCGGCGCCGCGGTTCATGACCTCGTTGACGACCGAGGGCAGCGCCGCGGGGTGCAGGCCCTTGCGGGTCCACGCGACCAGGCCGAGCCGGACGTGTGCCGGGTCGATGCCCTCGTCGAGCAGTTGCCTCAGCAGTCGGGACGTCTGGCCGATGACCGAGGCGGGCGGTCGGTGGGGGACGTGGTCCAGCCATTCGGCCACGAGGGACTGCGCGGTGATCGGCGGCGGCGGGTCCTCCTCGCCGACGATCTCGGCGTCGAAGACCTCGGGCTCTTCGTCGGGCGGCTCGGCCGCCCCGCCGGAGGCGTCATCCAACCCACCGGCGGCCCACGGTTCTACGGGCTCTTCTTCTTTCTGGTTGTTCCTTACTGTTCGGGGGGCGTTGAGTGCGTTACATACGAACGCAGAGTCCGTTACATCGGCGTCGTAACGCTGTTCACGTCCGTTACGTACGGACACAGAGTCCGTTACATCGGTCGCCGTAACGGACTCTGTGTTCGTTACGGAAACGGCGTCTGAGTCCGTTACGCGCGCTCGGTGCTTGCGCACCCGTGCGGCGGTCGCAGCCCGGTCTCGCTCTTCCGCCTCTTCCAGATCGGTCCAGTCCGATGCCGGGCGGATGTGTGTCATCACCAGGCGATAGCGGATGCAGCCGGACACCGTGCCGTCGGGGATAATCAGGCCGCCGTCCTCCAGGCGGCGCAATGCCCTTCGCACGGTGGCCTTGTCGTAGCCGGTGAGGTGCTGGATTCGCAGGCGTGAGGGACGCGCATTGGTGCCGTCCGCGTGTGCGTGATGCGCGAGCACCGCGAGGACCGACCGGGCCGACGCGTCCGGCTTGCCCTTCGGGGTGAGCAGCATGGGCGCGTGGATCATGGCCCAATCGACTGCCTGGTGACTCACTCCATCTCGCTTTCGTGCGGGGTTGATGCGCCGGCCAGCGGGGGACCACCGGCCGGCGCCGATCAGTCGGAGACGGCCGTGACGGTGTCGCGCCAGGCGAGCGCGGTGCAGTCGAGGCGGCGGCGTGCCCGGGTCACCGCGACGTAGGCCAGGCGGGCCTCCTCGCGCCGAAGGACGACCATTCCGGTTGCCACGTCGGGCTTGGGCGGGCGGAAATCCGCGTGGATGCGCACCGCGTCCCACTCCCTGCCCTTGGACTTGTGTGCGGTGCTCACGACGAGCTCGGCCCGGTCCTCCTCGACGAGTTGGTCGACGGCGGCGAGGATGCGGTCGGGTCCGTGCGCGGCGACCAGGTCGACGAGCACGCGCAGCGAACCGCCGTCTTCCTCGGCGTACTCGCGCAGCTCGGCCCAGCTCCCGAACCCGCACAGCTCGGGATGGTCCGTCGGCCGGCCGGCCTGGAGATCGCGCGCCGCCCAGGCGAGGCGCTGAAGGTCCCCACCGCCGCCGACCAGCGCGGTACGTCGGCCCGATCCCACCGCGTCCAGCACCACGCCCATCGCGCCCGCGTTGCTGCGGCACAGGATCGCGTCCGGGTCTAGCACCTCGCCGACGGTGGATTCGGTGGCGTCGTGCCCGCGCAGCCGCAGCGGACCGCCGACCAGGTACAGCCAGCGGTTCGCCTCCTCGGCGACGGCCTCGCCGAACCTGAACGACTGGGACAACGTCAGCTCGACCGCGCCCGCCCGGGCGAACTGCCCGAGGGCGTCACGCGCGCCGCGCCATTCGTAGATCTGCTGCGCGGAGTCGCCGACCATGATCCGCTGGGCGTGGTCCTGGCGCCGGATCACGTCGTACAGAACGCTGTTCGTATCCTGCGCCTCGTCGAGCATGACGACGTCGGCTTGGATCCTCGGGCCGCCGAGTGCCCACATCTTCAGGTAGTGGTCGTGGTCCAGGCGGACGGCACCGGTTTCCCGGCCCAGGTCGTCCCAGATAACGGCGGCGACCGGCAAGACCAGTGCGGCCAACTGCTCGCGTGCGTCCGGCTTGGTCAGGTTGACCACGGTGGGTACGTGCGCGGCGGTGATCTCCGGGTCGGCCGAGTGGCACCAGGCGGTGACGGTGTCGAGCGCGAGCCGCGTGATCCGCTTCGCCGTGAACGGCAACTTCGTACCCATGTCGCCGTCGACCTCGGGCGGCGCGGACCGCTCGAACCCCAGGACCTGCTCGACCCGCAGGTCCCGCGCCGTCTGGTGGGCGCTCTGTCGCGGCGCCTTCAATCGCGGCATGTACTTGGGGTCGAACGCCAGGCTGTGCGCGGTCTTGCAGACTGCGTTGGGCGGGAACGCGCGAGCCATGTCCGCCGCCGCCGACTTGTTGTAGGCGATGGCCTGGAATCGGGTGCGCGTGTCGGAGCGCGCGACCGCTTTCAGCGTGCTGGTCTTGCCGCAGCCGGCGCCTGCCTGCGCGACCAGGTCGACGCCGTCGCCGAATGTCTCGACGATCTCGGCCTGCTCGGCGGTGAGTTGCATCGGGGTCGTCTCCAGGTTGTAGGCGGGCGCGTGCTCGGCGCACAGCACGCCGTGCTGGTAGCGGCGGACGCCGACGTCGGATCCGCACGGTCCGCCGGGCAGGCCGCGGGTGCAGGTGCGGGCGGCGGTCGCGGTGCTCACGCCGCCGCCCTGTGGGCGTGCCAGCGGCAGGCCGGGCCGAGACAGCCCGTGCAGGTGCTGGGGACGGCGCCGGTTGCGGCGCGGGCGCGTTGCACGGTGCGCGCGACGATGTGCAGCATCTCGGCGATCCGGTCGGCGGACAGTCCGCGGGCGGTCAACCGGCGCACGGCCTCGTACCGTTCGGCCGGCGTCATCGTCGCCGGCGGGTCTCCGGCGACGGCGCGGTCTACGGCGATCTGGTCGACGTCGGCAACGGGTCGCCGTACCCGCTGCGTGCGGTCGGCGCGGACCCTGGCGCGGTACTCGCGCATCCGCTTGTTGTGGCAGTCCTGGCAGTGGTAGCCGTATCCGCCGGGCCGGCCGCGGTCGCGGTGGAACGCGGTGGCCGGCAGGTACCGCCGGCATCGGGTGCAGGTCCTCACTGGGCTGCCCCGGTGAGTTTGGCGTACAGGGCACGGCAGGCGTCGCACGAGCACGTGGTCTGCCCGTCGACCCGCTCGCCGGGCGGGGTGATCTCGGGGATCGGGCGGCCGGTCGGCGTCCAGGTCGGCAGCACCTCGGGCGTCGCGACGGGCCGGTACGCCTTGCACCGGCACGGGCGGGCACTGTTGCGGCACGCCTCGCGAGTGTCGGACGCCGTCCGGTGATGCCGGCCGGGCACGTGCCCGCACTCGCAGCGGTGAATGATCAGGCTCATCGGTCGCCTCCTTCGGCGGGCGGGATCGAGCGGTCGGGGAACACGGCGATCAGCAGCCGGCAGACCGGGCAGAGCTCGGCGGGGGCGGCCTGGTCGGGGGCGCACATCTGGCACTTCGCCTCGACCGCGAGCAGCTCGTCGACGTACCGGCGGGTGGCTTCGGCCTCGGCTGCCCGGGCCCGGGCGGTGCCGTGCGTGCGGCGGGCGGAGTGCACGACCAGGGCGACGACGCCGGCCCAGCCGGCGATCAGCAGCAGGGTCAGGCCCATGGGGTCACCTCGCGGCACACCCAGCACCACCAGCCGGTTCGGGTGTGCAGACCGACGCGGGGCGTGCCGACGCATGTGGGACAGGTCCGGGTCGATTCGATGGTGGGGGCGGCGACCAGGACGGCGCCGCCGTCGGGGGTGGTGGTGGCCGGGCGGGCCGGGGCGAGGATGCCCCGGTCCGCCACCACCACGGTCGTGGTCACGCCGCCTGCGACGTCGCCGCCGCAGTGTTCGCGTACCGGTCGAGGGTCGGTTCCCACTCGGGCTCGGGTCGCCGCTGGAGGGCGGACAGGGCCTCGATCACCGAGCCGGCCTCGGGCATCGTCAGGTCCTTCATGGTCGGCACCGGGGTGGCCGCGCGGCCGAGGATGCCGGTCACGATCGCGAGCCGCCGCGGGCGGTCGCCCGCGACGCCGAGCGCGCCGAGGATCGTGGCGATCGCCGTGCACTGCGCGGGAGATGCGCGCCGCTCGTCCTGCGGCGTGCCCCACTCGCCGGGCGGCGGCACCTGGTCGCCGCCGTCGGCCGCGGTCTCCTGCACCGGCTGAGGTCGCGCACCCGCGAGGTCACCGAGCCGGCCGTCGATCATTCGGTGCAGTGGGATCGACGTGCCGTCGCGCGTCTCCACCGCGCGTTCGAGCAGGCCCTGATCAGTGGCCGTCTGCCGGCACGCGGCCAACGACACGCGGTCGTTCCACCCGGAGCGGATCGCTTCGAGCAGGATCGGCAGGTAGTCGCGGGCCTGCACGTCGCCCGGCGGCGGCTCCTCCTCGGCGGCCTCGGCGGTCGCGTTCGCCTGGTCGAGCTGGGCGGCGGCGACGTCGAGGGTGCGCACTCGGGCGGCGAGCATCGCGCCGAACGACTGCGGGCCATCCTTGGTGTCGACCTTCGCGCCGGCCAGGCCCGCGCGCCCGGCCGCCCCGAGCAGGGCATTGAGCGCGTCGCGAGTGGTCCACGCGAGCTGTGCCTCGACGACCATCTCGGCGAGCTGCTCGGCGGACGACGCCGACAAGGCCGCCGCAGGCTGCGGACTCGGCGTACCCCACTGGCCGGGCTCGGCGTGCTGCGTCCGTTCCGGCTGCCGCACCGCGTCCTCGACCGGCGCCGGTGCGACATCGGGGTCGGTGTCGTCGGCGACCTGCGGGTCGTCCGGCTGCGCGGCCGGCTCTGCCTCGGCCAGGTACGCCAGAGAGAGGCCGACCACCGGGGCCATCGACCCCTTGTTGTAGAGGGACAGGCCGAACTGGTCGCCCAGATTGGCCGCGCACCTCTTCAGCGCGACGGAGATTGCGCTCTTGTACGCCAGGTCGTGCGCGGCGGCGGCACTGTTCTGGTTCGGGCCCTCGCCGGTCGCGCCGTCCTCCCACCAACCGACGACCTCGCCGTGCGGGTCACGGATCGTGAGCCGCCCGACCGCGCGGTACACCACGGTCCAGCGGGTGCCGTTCTGGATCTCCGTGACCAGGTCGGCGGAGACGACGTCGTACGACCAGCCGGTGAACCCGAACACCCTGGTCAGGGTGCGGCGCACGTCCCACGCGGCGAGGTGAGCCTGGTTCTGCTTGAACAGGACACGGGTCTTCGGCAACGGCTGAAAGAGCTGGGCAATCTGCGCATCGGTCAGCATGGATCCTCCGTGGCGGTAGGGATGTTGGTGGTGGCGTGCCAGCGGTCGCCGTCGTGCCACGCGAGGAGCCATCCGTCCGGGTCGAGGCCGCAGACCGGGCCTTCGCGACGCAGGGTGTGGATGTCGTGGATCGAGTGCCAGCGCTCCAGGCGGGCCGGGCAGCCGATGCGCACGGGACGGGCGATCGACCCGGTGATCCGGCCGTCGGGTGCCACGTCGGTGCGGTAGACGACGCCCCACGCGAGGGCGGTCGGCGGGGCCGCCGCCCCCGAGGTGGGGGCGGCGGCGGTGATGGCGGTCACCGGCGGGCCGGTCGCAGGTCGGCGAGCGCGCGGCCGACGGCGGCACACCAGGCCGAGCACCAGTCCCGCGCGGGCTCGGCCGACTCGGGCACGTCGGTGCGGTGCCAGCCGTCCGCGGGCGCGTCGCCCTCGGCGGGCCGGCCGCAGCCGTCGGTCGTGCACCGATCGACCACGGGCGATTGCGCGACCGGGCGCGAGGAACCCGTCTTGCCCTGGTTCCATTCCTTCGCGGTGGTCTTCTTGCGTGCGGCCATCAGTCCTTGCCGCCTTCCTCGGCGGCGGTCTCCGACGCCGTCCGCTGTTCGCCGATCGCCACGGCCTGCGCCACGGCCCACTCGGCGATCACGCGGTCGGCGGCGACGAGCCCGGCGGTCAGGTCGAGGCCGACCCGGCTCACGCGGTCGCCCGGCCACGACCGCGGCGCGTGCAGGTAGGCACCCGGCCCGGGGTCGGTGGGCGCGATCTCGGTGTCGTCGAGCATCTCGACCGCCCACAGCACACCGATCACGGCGCGCTCCCACCGGCCCGGGGCACCGGCCTGGTGCCAGGCGGGGTGCGGCTGCGGCTCGTCCTCGGACGGGTCGGTCGGGTCGGGCTGCTCGGCCTCGACCGGCGGGCACACCGGATCGCATGCGAGCAGCGGGCCGACGTCGCACAGCAGGGCAACCGTCGTCGACACCGGCGGATACATCACGCCGCAGCGGATGCACGCGGTGCCGTCGCACTGGGCCTGATTCAGGTGCGATGCCGACCCGTTCCGGGTGTAGATCGGCAGCCGGGCCGGTTCGATGGTGCCGACGCCGGACAGGAAAACGGCGACCGCGCCGTGCGCGATCTCGACGCCGTAGGTCGTGCGGTCGGCCCGGCAGGTCCCGAGCGTGCGCAGCGGCTCGCCGAACAGCGCGGCCCACGCGGTGAGGGCCGCTCGAACCTCGGCGTCGGGGGCCTTGGCGTGCGTGCCGCGCACGCTGCCGTCAGCGGCGATCGACCAGTCCAGGTCGGGCAGGCCGGGGTTCAACGCGATCGTGGCGGCGACGAGCGCGGCGGCGATGGCCTGGCTCGACATCGGGCGGCCGATCGGGATCTCGATACTGTGGGTCACGTTCGCCACTCCTGTGGTGTGGGGTTGGTGGCGGGCATCGAGGCCGGTCCGGGTGCAATCCGGGGCGGCCTCACCCGCGTGTGGGGTCAGGTCTGGGCTGCGCGGCGACTCCGACCGCGCGGCTTGAGCTCCGGGAACTGCTGGGCGGCGCGACTCGAACCGCGAGGCACGATGTCCAGCGCTGCCGCGGCCTTCAGCGGAATCGGCGAGACGTGCGGCAGCACCTCGTGCATCTGCAAGATCAGCGCCAGGTGTTCGGCGGTGAACGCGACCGATTGGCCCAACTTCGAGTGGGGCAGGTCGCGGATGTTGTCCCGCAGCCAGCTCTCGGAGCAGTTCAGTTCGACGGCGGCACCGGCGTAGTCGTAGGACAGCGGTGCGCTGCCGATCGGTCGTGAGCGCTCGGGTTCAGCGGCTTGAGCGCGCTTGGCCAGCGTCATGACGGACGCTCCTTTCCGAATGACTGTCCATGTCCAGGGACGTGGACAGGACGGGCAAAAAAAGAGCGGCCCGGTGCACGCCGAGGATGAGGCACGTCTGCTCTGCGGTTTCTGCGGTGACCACCGGCCGAGTGCCGGTGATCATTCCGCTGATCTTGCTTTTGGAGAGCCCCAGCAGGTCAGCCAGGTCTCTGACGGTGAGACGGGTGCCGCTCGGGGGGCGGCGCATGAGCCTGTGCAGCAGGTCGCCATCGACGATCCGATACTGCTCGGGGTGCACGATCGAACCTCCGGGTCGTTGTCCACGATTGTGGACAACGAGAGTTAAGCACACCCTTGGCGGGCTGTCCAGGATCGTGGACAGGACGTGGCGCGCCTAGTTTCGGTCAAATGGAGACGGGGGCGCTGTGTCCGCGTCCGGGGACGTGGACAATGACCCCCGATGACGCTGGCAGTACGCGCAACGGACGTGGACAAGGGGCATCACATGTCAGGGGAAGCACCCAAGCCGTTCAATGACCTGATCGCCGCTGTCGTTGGTCCCGGCAAGGCGATGACGGTCCGGGAATTCTCGGACCGCGCCGTGGACCCGGAGAGTGGATACAGGCCGAGTAAGAGCCTCATCGGGAACATCATCAAGGGGCAGTCGCCGCAGCCGAGCCCCGAGCTCATCTCGGCCGTAGCGGCTGGCCTCGGACGGGCGCGGGCGGTCGTGGAAGATGCGGCGATCCAACAGTGGATTCGCGTTGGTCGAGTGGCTGGTCATCCGGTGTATCACGACGCGGAGGTGTCAACCGATGACATGCCGTTGACAGAATCTGCAATCGAACGTGTGAAAGGAGGGACGCATGTGACTGATGAGTCGAACGGCCCGTAACTGATCAATTACGTAGATGATCTTTCTTTGTTTCGTCGGTGTGTCTTGAAGCAGTCCGGCGTATGGTGAGCCAACCTCACGGGCGTTCGCACGAGCGTTCGACCAGGGAGTTTGGTCGACCTCGACGGCAAGAGGAGGGGAGCGCTTGACCAGTCCGGTTCGACTACAGATAGAAGCCCTCGACCCGGGGGTCTACGTCGTCCCAGTTGCCCAACCGGCTGAAGACGTGTGGCTGGTGCCACATGGCCGAATGACCGCGGAGTTGGCTGCGGCGCTCAGCGCAGCCATCACCGATGCCATCCGAACAGCGGTCGACGAAGCGAAGAACAGCGCCAACTAGCTGATCATTAGTCGAAGTTGAGGGGTTCCGATCCCGCTCAGTGTCGCCTCGACGGCCGCGAGCATCGCGTCATCGATGTCGGGCAGCAGGTGCCCATAGGTGTCCACGGTGGTCTGGATGGACTCGTGGCCGAGGCGGCGCTGGATAGCAGGTAGGGGAGTGCCCGCGGCGATCAGCGCGGCGACCGCCGAGTGCCGCAGATCGTGCGGCGTCGGGCTCTTGTCCAAGCCGAGCCGGTTGGCCTTCGCCACCGCTCGCGCCCACCGATCGCCAAACGACGAGTAGTGAAGGCGATTCCCGCTGTCGTCGACCAGGAGCAGATCGCGCTTCCCTTTTCCTCTGCTCAGCTCGTCCAGTGCTCGCCCCACAGTAGGGGTGATGGTCAACGTCCGGCGAGACCTCTTGGATTTCGGTGCGCCCATGAAGTAGGTGCCGTCATCTCCTCGCCGCTTCCACGCGCGCTGCACTCGCACCGCCCTGCGCGCGCCGAGGCGCACCACGTCCTGTGGTTGCAGAGCCGTGAGCTCGCCGTACCGAACGGCCGTCCCGTAGGCAATCGTGGCCGCGAGCTGGTCGGTCCGCCGCTCGAAGCACGAGACCAGCAGGGACACTTCGTCCGGGGTGAGGAACGTTTGCTCATCTTCGATCTCGTCGTCGACCCGCGGCAGGGTCACGCCGACGCACGGGTTGCGCGTTCGGATCTGGGGGTCGTGATCGACGGCGGCCTGGAGGATCGACGACAGCAGTCCGTGAATGTTCCTGACTGTCTTCGGGCTGACGCGTCTGAACTTCGGGTCCCCCTTGGCGTCTTTGCCCTTGGCGTAGGTGGCGGACTCCATGCGAACGAGCCACAACCTGACCGCCTCGGTGCTGATGTCGTCGTTCTCCCGCACGTTGGCGTCACCGAACGTCGGGTAGAGCCACGCTTCGGCGTCGCGCAGGTAGTCCGCGCGAGTTCGGGACTCGACCCCGGTACGGGAGTTGATCACCCGCGCGGCCCAATCGCGGAAGAAGATCGGCGCGTCGGCGGCGACGGCGGCGGCCGAGGGGTCCACGAAGCCGTGCCCCTTGATCCAGCCTTCGGGTGCGCGTCCGCCGTTGGCTTGCACGAGCAGCTTGAATGCCTCGGCCTGTTGGGGGTCGTCGAAGGACTCGCTGGGCTGCCCACCGTTCTCGCGCCACAGCACTACGTGCGTGACACCGCCGTCCTTGCGGGGCCGCTTTCGGATGCTCGCCATGTGACGGAGCGTAGAACGCATCCAAGATCGTTTGTGTTGTTTCTGACAACAGGATCACCGGCCAGCTCCGATCGGTTGACCCCTAGTCCGGATCCGTTCGGGTCTATGACCTGCGGATTCGTCAAAACCGCAGGTCAAGATCATGCCCGGAACGGGTTCGAGTCCCGCTCCGGGGACAACTCGAAAACGCCGCTGACCTGCACGAACGCCGTACGGCCGCGGATCGGCGGCGGCGGGCCTCGGTGGTCTGGACCACCGACCGGGCAGTTTTCCGGGCCCGCGGGCCACCCTCACTCGCGAACAGCGGAGGGTGTTCCCGTGGTGACAGCGATCGGCTTCGCGATGGATTCCATCCGACTTTTTATGACCGGACAGTGACCACGGGCACAAATCGCGTGTCCGGGGACGTTGGAAGGGAAGGATGGAAGCCCCGAGCGCTTTACTCGGGGATTACTCTCTTAAGCCAGGACCCCCACCCCGGGGGCATGGAGGAGATGACATGAGGAGCAGCAACCCGGTGCTCACGCGGCGGGGGGCGTTCGAGACCGGCCGGCAGGATCAGGCCGGTTACGGAGCGCCGCAGCCCGGGCCGCAGGGTGCCCCGTACGGTGGGCCGCAGCAGCCGCCGGTACAGCCGATGACCCCCGAGCAGCTTCAGGAGATGTACCGGGCGCAGTCCGCCGGTCCGCTCCAGACCGGCCGGATGACCATCGACGACGTGGTCGCGCGTACCGCGATGACGTTGTTGACGGTCGTCGTCACCGGTGCGCTGTCGTGGGCCTTCCTGCCGTTCGAGAACTTCGGTTGGGCGGTCGGCGCCGCACTCGCGGCGTTCGTCGTCGCGATGGTCGTGACCTTCAAGCGCGAGATCAGCCCGGCCCTGGTGCTGGCCTACGCCGCGCTCGAGGGTGTGTTCCTGGGTGCGATCAGCCACGCGTTCGAGGAGCAGTACAGCGGCATCGTGATCCAGGCGGTGCTCGGCACGGCCTCGGTGTTCGTCGGTGTGCTGGTCGCGTACAAGTCCGGCTGGATCAAGGTGACGAGCCGCTACGCGCGGATCGGCATGGCGATCGCGATCGGCTTCGTGCTCCTCACCTTCGTCAACCTGTTCGCGATGTTGATCGCCGGCGGTGACGGCCTCGGCCTGCGCAGCGGTCCGCTCGGCATCGTGATGGGCATCCTCGGCATCCTCATCGGCGCCTTCTTCCTCTCGCTCGACTTCAACGAGATCGAGCAGTTGGCCGCTCAGGGCGTTCCGGAGAAGGAGGCCTGGCGGGCCGCGTTCGGCCTGACCGTGACCCTCGTGTGGATCTACCTGGAGGTTCTGCGCCTGTTGTCGATCCTGCGGGACTGACGTGGCGTCGCATGACGGTCCCGTGATGCCCTCATGACGGACCGAAGTGCGGAGTGATCCCGAAGTGCGCAGTGGCGGTGCCCCGAGAAGGGGCACCGCCACTTTCGCGTATGCGGATGTGTATGCGGGTGTGCGGAGGTGGAAGCGGTCAGCGTGGCAGGGGTCTTCGACGGTGGATCGGCGTTGGGGCGGCTTCGGGGCGGGGGATCAGCTGACCCCGCCCGGCGCGTGCCGGCGACGGTCGTGCTCGCGGACGATGGCGAGGGCGTGCCCGTGTCCGAGGTTGTGTTCGCCCTGGAGCCAGGAGACCCGGTCCTCGAACCGGGAAAAGGCCGGACCGGCCTCGATTTCCCGGAACCAGTCGGGGAGTTCGCGGCCGGTGCAGGCGGGCACCCGGGCCACGAGGTTCCGGTGGGTCTCTTCGGAGAAGTGCAAGGACATAAGCGCCTCCGGTGAGCGTTCCGTTACCCGAGCGTGCATGACGGGCGAACGGTTGGCAAGCGGTCGAAGCCGACCCGCACGCGGTGTGCGCACTGGGTACGCTCCGGTTATGTCGTCCCGCATCCCCATCCCGCCGGTCGGGAAACCGTCCGCTTCCCTCACGGTTGACGTGGCCCCGTTCGTGAAGGAGTCCGGTGCGGTCGCCGACCGGCTGCGGCACCTGTCCGAGGCCCGGTTGAAGGCGCCGCTGACCGCCCGTCAGGAGACCTCGCCGACCCGGGCCGGCGCGGCGCTCGCCCTGGCCCAGTGCCTGGCCGACCTGGCGGCCGCGGTCGAGGGCGAGCCGCTGCGCGAGGTTCCGGATCTGGGGGTGTTCACGGTCGGCGACCAGGTGGCGGTCACCTCCGGCGATCTGGCCTCGGCGCTGGGGCTGTTGGCCGAGGGGCACACGCTGATCCTGCAGGACGGCGAGGCCACGACGGCCGCGGACGTGGTGCGTCGCGCGCGGGAGATGGTCCGGGAGTTGTCGGCGGCGATCTGAGCGGGCGGGGCGGGCGCGGGTGCGGGTCGTGCGATGTGCGGGCCGTGCGCGGCGGGGGCGGTTCCGTTACGCCGGCGGCCGTACGTACAGGCGGTCGGCCAGCGCGTACGTGGTGTCCTCGTCCAGGCCGAAGGTCAGTGCCCAGCCGCCGCCGACCTCGCAGGTGCCGAGCAGGCGTACCGGTAGACCGAGCGACAGCGCGACGTCGATCAGTGAGGCCGCCTCCGGGTCGCCGGGCATCACCACCAGCGAACTGCCGTCGGCGAAGTCGAGTACGTCCAGGCCGCCGGCATCGCCGGGCGAGCCGGTGCGCACCCGGGTGATCGGGGTGGCGCCGGCGATCAGGCCGGTCAGGTAGCCGCCGGTGAGGTGGGTGGGCAACAGCGGGGTCAGGTTTTCCGACGGGTGCGGGCGCCGACCGCTCGAGTCGTCGGCGGGCGGGTCGCGGTACGCGCTCTCGTCCGCGAACTCGTCCCGCCCGGGCCCGGGGACGGTCAGCGGTGGTCGTTCGGCGTCCCGGCTGCGGAAGAGATGGTCGACGAACGCCTGGTCCCAGATCTCCGCGGCCGCGCGGGCGCGGTGTCGCCGGCACAGTCGGCGCACGAGGGTGGTCACCGCGACGGCGCACGCGGCGGTGATCAGGACGGGGACGATGTAGGCGTTCGACATGGCAAGATCCGCAACCCTTGGCCGGCCCGAGGAACAGCTTCCCTTCCAGGGTCGCGCTGCCGGCCGGTTGCCGCCAGAGCGTGACATCCCTGCCCGAGGAGACCTTGGGCTGCGCCGAGTGGTGACGGCACCGCACGGCCCGCCCGGGGTGTCCCGGACGGGCCGTGCGGCATGCGTCGGACGTGCCGGGCGCGACGGGCGCGACCGGTGTGCCGGGTCAGCTCAGGCGCTCGAGCACCATCGCCATGCCCATGCCGCCGCCGACGCACATGGTCTCCAGGCCCCACTGCTTGTCGTGCCACTGCAGCGAGTTGATCAGCGTGCTGGTGATCCGCGCGCCGGTCATCCCGAACGGGTGGCCGATCGCGATCGCGCCGCCGTTGACGTTGACCTTGTCCACGTCGAAGCCCAGGTCGCGGTAGGAGGGGATGACCTGTGCGGCGAACGCCTCGTTGATCTCCACCAGGTCGATGTCGGCCGAGGTCAGGCCGGCCCGGGCCATCGCGATCCGGGACGCCTCGACCGGGCCGTAGCCCATGATCTCGGGGGACAGGCCGGACACGGCGGTGGAGACGATCCGGGCGAGCGGGGTCAGGCCCAACTCGCGCGCCTTGGTGTCGGACATCACGATGACCGCGGCGGCGCCGTCGTTGAGCGGGCACGCGTTGCCCGCGGTGACGGTGCCGTCCGGGCGGAAGACCGGCTTGAGCCCGGAGATGCCCTCCAGCGTGGTGCCCGCGCGCGGGCCGTCGTCCTTGGCCACCACGGTGCCGTCGGCGAGCGTGACCGGGGTGATGTCCTTGGCCCAGAAGCCGTCGGCGATCGCCTGCTCGGTGCGGTTCTGCGAGCGCACCGCGAACTCGTCCTGCTCGGCCCGGGAGATGCCCTTGTGCTGGGCCAGGTTCTCGGCGGTGAAGCCCATCCCGATGTACACGTCCGGGAGCAGGCCCTGCTCGCGCGGGTCGGCCCAGGTCGAGCCCTTCTCCACGGCCTCGGTGGTGCGGGTCGCGGCCCCGGCGAAGAGCGGGTTCTTGGTGTCCGGGATCGAGTCGCTGCTGCCCTTGCCCCGGGTGCTGGTGACCATCTCGACGCCGGCCGATATGTACGCGTCGCCCTCGCCCGCGCGGATCGCGTGCATCGCCATCCGGGTGGTCTGCAGCGACGAGGAGCAGTAGCGGGTGATGGTGGTTCCGGGCAGGTGGTCGTAGCCGAGCATGACCGCGACGTTGCGACCCATGTTGAAGCCCTGCTCGCCACCGGGCAGGCCGCAGCCCAGCATCAGGTCGTCGATGTCCTTGGGGTCCAGCGCCGGGACCTTGTCCAGGGCGGCGCGGACCATGAGCGCGGTCAGGTCGTCCGACCGCAGGTCCTTCAGGGAACCCTTGAAGGCGCGACCGATGGGGGAGCGGGCGGTGGCGACGATGACTGCTTCGGGCATCGGGACTCCTTGGTGGTCTTCGCGGCCGTCGGTACGAGGACCCGGCAGGGACTCTCGTCGTCACGGAAGCGCAACTGACGCTTGAAGTTACTTCCTGGTAGTCAAAAGCGGGAGGGGTGGATCGTGCGACCTGCCCCACGCCATAACTGACGACCAGTCAGATTTCTTCGGTCAGATTACCCCGGGCATCCTCGAAGGGGGTCGGCGCAGTCGGTGCGATTTCGGAATCGCCCTCGGCGGCGGCCTCGGGCTCGGCCTCCGAGTCCACCGTCGCGGGGGTGGGGATCTGCCGGCGACGCCGATGCCGCAGCAGCGCCCACCGGCCGCGCGGGCCGCGTTCGCGACCGCCGACGTCGGTACCGGTCACCTCGGTACCGCCCTCGGCGGCGGCCTCGATCGCGGCCTGCGCGATCGGCAGCACACCCTCGCCGCGGAAGCTGTCCGGGCTCACCTCGTCCAGCGGCCACAGGTCCAACGCGGCGCACAGCGAGGGCAACGAGGCCATCGCGGCGGTCGCGTAACCCTCCACCGAGGGATGGAAGCGGTCCGGGCCGAACATCACCTTGGGTCGGGCCAGGAACTCGGGACCCAGCAGCGCGCCGAGCGAGACGGTACGCCCGCCCGCCTCGACCACGGCGATGGTCTGCGCGGCGGCCAGATTGCGGCTCCACTGCCGGGCCAGGTAGCGCAGCGGCTGCGCGATCGGCTCGATCGTGCCCAGGTCGGGACACGTGGCCACGACCACCTCGACGCCGGAGGCGATCAGCCGACGGGTGGCCTGTTCCAGGTGGCGCACCGACTCCGCCGGCCGCATCCGGTGGGTGACGTCGTTCGCGCCGATCATGATCATCGCGACGTCGAGCTCGTGCCGGAGCGCGAGGGTGACCTGACGCTCCAGATCCGAGGACTGGGCGCCGGACAGCGCGACGTTGACCAGCCGTACCGGTCCCTCGGCGACCGCCGCCAGGCCGGCGGCGAGCAGGGCGCCGGGGGTCTGCATCGGGTTCTCGACGCCGAGGCCGGCGGCGGTGGAGTCGCCGATCACCGCGAAGGTGATCGCTTCGCCCGGCAGATCGCCGTACATCCCGTCGGCGGTCGGCGGTTCGCCGTCGGGTTCGCCCACGGTGCGGCGGGCCATCTTCGCCTCGGTGTACAGCACCGCGAACATCGCCCCGGTCAGCACGCCCACACCGCCACCGCCGAAGGCCGCCGCGGCGGCCACCCGGCGGGCCATGCGCGTACGCATCATCGTCGGACCCCGTGACCGGCCGTCGTGTACAAGACCTCGGGCTCCTCCCCGTCGCGCACTCCAAGCCGACCCTAACCGACCGTCAGGTGTGTGGGCGGCCGGCAGGGGGCGCGGTGGGGCGTGCGGCGTGGGCGCGGGCCGTGTGCGCTGTGTCGTGTCCGGCGCGATGGCGGCGACTAGGCTGGGAGAAGTTAGCGCAATGTGAGGATTTTGGGCCATCCGGCCCCGGCTGATGCGCACTCATGGCGGAGGTTCCGTGCGGTACCACGAATCCATGCTCGACCTGATCGGGGACACCCCCCTCGTCAAGCTCAACTCCGTTACCTCGGGGCTGTCGGCGACGGTGCTGGCGAAGGTCGAGTACTTCAACCCCGGTGGTTCGGTCAAGGACCGGATCGCCGTGCGGATGATCGACGCGGCCGAACAGTCGGGCGCGTTGCGTCCCGGCGGCACGATCGTCGAACCCACCTCCGGCAACACCGGGGTCGGGCTGGCGATGGTCGCGCAGCGGCGCGGATACAAGTGCGTGTTCGTCTGCCCGGACAAGGTCAGCATGGACAAGATCAACGTCATGCGCGCCTACGGGGCCGAGGTGGTGGTCTGCCCGACGGCGGTCGACCCCGAGCACCCCGACTCCTACTACAACGTCTCGGACCGACTGGTGCGCGAGACGCCCGGCGCGTGGAAGCCCGACCAGTACTCCAACCCGCAGAACCCGGAGTCGCACTACCTCTCCACGGGTCCCGAACTGTGGGAGCAGACCGACGGTCGGATCACCTGCTTCGTGGCCGGCGTCGGCACCGGCGGCACCATCTCCGGGACCGGGCGCTTCCTCAAGGAGGTCTCGAACGGCGGCGTGCGGGTGGTGGGCGCCGACCCGGAGGGCTCGGTGTACTCGGGCGGCTCCGGCCGGCCGTACCTGGTCGAGGGCGTCGGTGAGGACTTCTGGCCGACCGCGTACGACAGCGCGGTGCCGGACGAGATCATCGCGGTGTCCGACCGGGACTCGTTCCTGATGACGCGTCGGCTCGCCCGCGAGGAGGGCCTGCTGGTCGGCGGCTCGTGCGGGATGGCGGTGGTCGCGGCGCTGCGCGCGGCCGAGCGGCTCGGGCCGGACGACGTGGTCGTGGTGCTGCTGCCCGACTCCGGGCGCGGCTACCTCAGCAAGATCTTCAACGACGAGTGGATGGCCGACTACGGCTTCCTGGACGCGGACCCGAACGAGGCCACCGTGGCCGACATCCTGGCCCGCAAGCAGGGCGACCTGCCCGCGTTGGTGCACGTGCATCCGGAGGAAAGCGTCGGCGACTCGATCGCGATCCTGCGCGAGTTCGGGGTCAGCCAGATGCCGGTGGTCAAGCCGGGCGCCGGTCACCCGGACGTGATGGCCGCCGAGGTGGTCGGCTCGATCGCCGAGCGCGACCTGCTGGACGCGCTGGTGTCCGGCCGGGCCGCCACCGGCGACCCGCTGGAGAAGTTCATGTCGGCGCCGCTGCCGGTGGTCGGCTCCGGCGAGCCGATCGCGCGGCTCGCACGGGTGCTGGAGCAGGCCGACGCGGCGCTGGTGCTGGTGCACGGCAAGCCGCAGGGTGTGGTCACCCGGCAGGACCTGCTCGGCCACCTGGCGGGCTAGTCCCGCGCACGGCGCGGGCCGCCGTGTTTCGCCACCGGGGCGGCGACGTCACCGGATCGGTTCGCTCCGGACACGCACACGTAGTCGATGCGTAACACCGCCTCGACACCGTGGGGTTCGACGGGGAACGGACCACGAGGGGACCGCTCCGGTGGCGAGAGGCGGTAGGGACATGACGGCGATTTCGGTGCGGGGTCGGGCCCGGCTCACCATGGTGAGCGAGGTCGGCGCGGGCGAGTGGCCGTCGCACGTACGGGTGCGAGTGGCCCGCGCGGAGGACGCCGCGCAGGTGCGCGCGATGCACGAGCGCTGCTCCCCGGAGACCCGTCGATTGCGCTACTTCACGTCGGCACCCCGGTTGCCGGAGAGCGCGCTGGGTCGGCTGCTGGTGCCGGAGCACGGGGTGAGTCTGGTGGCGGTCGCGCCCGACGGTGCGATCGGGGCGTTGGCCACCCTCTTCCACCCGGCGCACGAGCCGGTGGCCGAAGTGGCGTTGCTGGTCGAGGACGGGTGGCAGCGGCACGGGCTCGGTACCGCGCTGTTGTGCTCGCTGGTCGAGCACGCGGCCGTGCGCGGGGTGAGCGAGGTGCGCGCGCACGTGTTGCCGTGGAATCGGCGGATGCTCGCCCTGTTCGATCGGGCCGGGCTGGTCAGTCGGCGCGGCTACGAGGACGGCGTGGTGCTCGTGGAGGCCGACGTGCCGCCGGGGGTGCTCGCTTCGGACCGCTGCGCCTGACGCGATCGACGGGCGATGGGATTTCCGCTGGTTTGCCTGATTTGGGGCTTGGTGAGGCGAGAAAAAATTGCCTCTGAGGCAAGTTAATTGCCTCATTGGTCAGCGCCTGCCTAGCCTCGAAACATGGTCGCCACCCCAAGCTACGACATGGACGAGCCGGACCCGGCATCCGCCGAGGCGGTACCGACCGGGCTCGGTGAGCGGTTGCGCGCGGCCCGTCGGGCGAACGGCTTCAAGCTCGACGAGGCCGCGCGGCTGACCAGGCTCTCCGTCGCCTATCTCTCCCGGCTCGAACACGAGCGCCGACAGCCGTCGCTGCCCGCGCTGTTGACCCTGGCCCGGGCCTACAACACCACGGTCTCCGAACTGCTCGGCGAGGACAGCGCCTCGGCCGAGCCGGTGGTCCGGGCCCGCGCGGCCGAACCGGTCGAGGCGCACGGCTGGACCTATTGGCGCGTGGGCAGTCCGCGGCGCGGCATGCAGGCACTGCGGGTGCGGGTGCCGGCGGGGCGCGCGGACGGGCCGGCGCGGGTGCATCCGGGCGAGGAATGGCTGTACGTGCTCAGCGGCCAGCTCCGGTTGACCCTGGACGGGGCCACCCACCTGCTCGCGCCCGGCGACGTGGCGCACTTCGATTCGGGGCTCGCGCATCGGATGGAGTCGGCCGACGCGTATCTGTCGGTCGAGTTCCTGATGGTCCACGCGGCGCCCGCGTTGGTGGCGTTCTCGCCGTGTCTGCCGGCGCATGTGTGAGCGGCGCGCGGGTGAGCGTGGCGCGTGTGTCCGAGTACTTGTCGATGTGCGATCGGTGTCCGCGCTCGGTGTCCGAGCGCGCCCATGTCCGAGGAGTTCGTGATGGAGAGTGAGAAGAGCCGGGCGGCCGGGATGTGGATCCGGATCGCGATCTACATCCTGGGATTCTCCGTGGTGTTCGGGGCGCTGATGTTCACCGCGGTGACCTACGGCCACCGCTGAGCGTGCGGCGCGTCCTCGCGCCGACGGCCGGGCGTGGGCCCGTAGGCTCGCGCTCATGGACAACGCGACTTCCTCCGACTCCACGACCCGCTACATCCGGCTCAACCTCGAAATCGTGCTTGAGGTCACCGACGCCGACGCGCTGCGTGCCGCGGCGCTGGACAGCGTCAAGGCGGACGAGGAGCTGTCGCCCGGCGACCGGGCCGACGCGACCGCCGCGATCGAGAGCGACCTGGCCGAGTCCGTCTCGTACCTGATCGACCCGTTCAGCCTCGTCGAGGACATCGCCGGTACCGAACTGAGCGAGGCCGGCTGGCAGTCCGAGGGCGCCGAGTACCTGCCCGAGGACGACGACGAGGACGACGAGGACGCCTGACGCCCGTCGGCTCGTGGCCTCGCCGCCGCTCGGGCGCGGCCACGATTCCCGCAGACCGTACGCAGATCCGATCGTCCCCCCGCGCCCCGCGAAGCGTCCGCTCCGCGGGGCGCCGACCGTTGCGGTGGTGCGGTGGTGCGGTGGTGCGCCCGCGCCCGGCACCGGCGTACGGCGCAAGCATTCGTCCACGTAGGGGTGAATCGGCGGCCAACCGGACGGCGGGGCGTTGCCCATCGTCGCGGCCTTCGTTGTCCCACGTGCCGCATCCGTTCGTGCGGCACTGTGACATGGAGGAAGAATGAACACGGTCAAGAAGGCGGCCTTCATCACCGTCGCCGCCGGCGGCATCCTCGCCGCGGGTATGGGTGCGGCCAACGCCAGTTCCGAGGCGGATGGCGCTGCGGTCGGCTCGCCGGGTGTCGCCTCGGGCAACAACATCCAGGTGCCGGTGCACGTTCCGGTCAACCTGTGTGGCAACACTGTCGACGTGGTCGGCGTGCTGAACCCGGCGTTCGGGAACGTTTGCATCAACCACGGCTGAACATCTGTACCTTCGGTGGGCGCTGTACGGGGCAACCGGTCCCGGGACGGCGCCCTCTGGCTTTTGGGTTCGCCTCATGCGCGCGCCGGCGGGGCTGGGTTGGCCTCATGCGCCGGCCCGGCTATTTGGCCTCAAGCGCCGGCCGGGCTGAGTGGCCTCATGCGCCGGCCGGGCCGGTGTGGCCCGGCCGGTGTTGAGGGTGGGGTTGTGGTCAGGCGTGTGTGCCGCCGTCTATGCGGAGGGATGTGCCGGTGACGAATTTGCCGTCGTCGGAGGCCAGGGCGGCGATCATGCCGGCTATGACGTCGGGGGAGGCCATGCCTTCGCCGATGATGGGCATCAGTTTGGCGAAGAGTTCCCAGTCGGCGTCGTCGGGGACCTGGTTCGGGGTGTCGTCGACTATGCCGCTGGAGATGCTGCCGGGGGCGACGTTGACCGCGCGCAGGCCCTGACGGCTGTATTCGAGGGCGATCGCGTGGGTGAAGGCGTCGATCGCGCCCTTGCTGGCCGCGTAGGCCGCCATGTACGGGTGGGCGAAGCTCGCCGAGGTCGAGCTGAAGTTGATGATCACGCCGTTGCCGGTTTCCAGGAGCGGGGGCAGTGCGGCGCGGGTCATCAGGAAGGTGCCCGTCAGGTTGACGGTGATGATCTGGTTCCACTTTTCGAGCGGGAACGTGTGGGTGTGTCCCGCGCGCAGGATCCCCGCCGCGTTCACCAGCACGTCCAGGCCACCCAGACGCTCGACGATCTCGGCTACTCCGGCGCCGACCGCGTCCTCGTCCGACACGTCCAGCACGCTCGTGCTCAGCCGGGCCTCCAGGCCCTTCTCCGCCGCCATCGCACGGGTCTTCTCCAGCCCGTCGGCGTTGACGTCCGCCGCGTGTACCGTGCCCGCCTCGCTCAGCAGCCGCAGCACCGTGGCCTGGCCGATGCCCGAGCCGCCACCGGTGACGATGATGCGCCGATCCTGGAATCGCTCCACAGTGTTTCCTCCTTGGACGGGGTGTACGGGTCCCATCACAAGCTTTCGTACACGCGGGAGCAAGCCTCCTGAACGGTTGGCGGGACGTGAAATGAAACATGTTCCACGGCAGCCACGCGGCCGATCGGATTAATTCGCCCGGATTGCGTGACGAACCGATCGGGAAGGGGTCAGACCTCATGTGAAGGGGAGCCCCCACCCCTCACGAAGCGGCGAAAGACGAGGTTCCAGCCATGGCAGACTCACCCGCCCGCACACCGGAGAAGACCCAGGCCCGCCCGGAGCGGGCGGAGCGGCCACAGACCGGCTCCGGACACCTCACCGAGGTGACCGCGCTGGCCACGGATCGGGGGCGGACCTCGATCGCGGACGGGGTGGTGGCCAAGGTCGCCGGCTTGGCGGCGCGCGAGATCCCGGGGGTGTACGCGCTCGGCAGCGGCGTCTCGCGGGCGTTCGCGGCGATGCGCAAGGCGGTACCCGGCGGTCGTCCCGACGTCGCGCGCGGGGTCGGCGTCGAGGTCGGCGAGAAGCAGTGCGCGGTCGACCTGAGCCTGGTGGTCGAGTACGGCGCGCCGATCGCCGAGGTCGCGGCCGCGGTGCGCGAGCACGTGATCGAGTCGATCGAGCGGATGACCGGCCTCGAAGTGGTCGAGGTGGACATCTCCGTGGACGACATCCACATCGAGCAGGACGACGACGACACGTCCTCGCGCAACCTGGCCTGAGTCCCGGGCGCGCGGCCTCCGGGCCGCGTCGCCCCGGCGCACGGGGAAAGGGCGGGCCCGGATCGCACCGGGCCCGCCCTTTCCCCGTGTTCGCGTCGCGCGGTCAGCGCCGCCGGCCGCGCGTGCCCAACCCGACCGCGCCCACCACGATCGCCACGACCGAGGCCGCGAGCACCGACCACGCCATGGTGGTCAGCGAGTCGGTGAACACGTTGTAGATCGCCTCGATGCCGTCCCGGTTCAAGGTGTTCCGGGTGGCCAGCTCGTCCGCGACCGGACCGCGCGCGGCGGAGACCAGGATCAACAGCAGGCCGCTGGTGACCAACAGGCCGACGCCGGTCATCACCAGCGCGCGGAACCGGTTCACCGCGACCACCAGGCCGACCACCAGCAGCACCAGGGCCAGGATCGGCAACCACTTGCCCGCGTCGTCCACGGCCTGGAGCGCGTCCCGGCTCTGCTCGGCCTCGGACGCGTGCGGCAGTTCGGCCAGGTCGATCGGGATGGTGGTCGGCAGACCCGCCTTCGACACCGGGATCCCGGACTTGTTGAGCTGCGCGACGATCGCGTCGAGCGGGCTCTTGAGGTTGACCACGACCTTGTCGCCGTCGGAGGTGACGTTCTTGCTGTCCCGGCCCAGCAGGGAGGACATCACGACGTCGTGCGCGGTGGCGATGCCGTCCTTCCAGATCGCCTTGAACGCGGGCTTGCCGATCTCCTCGGTCACCGCGGTCCGCACCACATCGCGCGGGACCTGGCTGCGCACGTTCGACGGGAGCTGCTTCATCACCTCGTCGGTCATCAGCCGGGCGACCTCGGTGCGGATCGCCGACTCGTCGATCAGCGCCACCGCGTTGTCGGTGAAGCCCTGCTCGGAGACCACCTCCCAGCGCAGCCACAGCGCGGACAGCGCCGGGATCGTCAGCAGCACCGCCAGCACCAGACTGAGCCCGGCGACGGCGCCGCGCAGCGCGCCGTACGCGGGCCGCGACGGCTGCCGGGACGGCGGGCCGTGCGGGCCGCCACCGCCGCCGGGGCCACCGGGTTGGTACGGACCGCCCGGATCGTACGGCGGCGGTGGGGCGGGCGTGGCCGCGTAGGGCGGGGGCGGGGGCGGGTAGCCGCCACCCTGGCCCGGATACGAGCCCGGGGACGAGTGCATCGCGCTTCCTCCGTCGTCGTGGTCGGACCGCCGTGGAATCGGCCCGGCTTTCGAGAGTCTCACCCACGCGCCGCTGCCACTGCCGCGCGCCCGGTGTTGTGCCTGTTCGGTGACACGGGCGGGCGGCGGCACGGGAGTGTTCGACGGCGCGTAGGTGTCCCGGTGCGACGGTCCGGGTCGGTACCGGCGATCCGCGCACCCGGGCATAACCTGCTCGGATGGACACTGTGGACAACGCGCCGCAAGCGGGCCGCCGGCGACCCCGGGTAGGCCATATCCAGTACCTCAACTGCCTGCCCATCTACTGGGGCCTGGCCCGCACGGGCTCGTTGGTGGACCTGGACCTCACCAAGGACACCCCGGACAACCTCAACGACGCCCTCGTGCGCGGCGACCTCGACATCGCTCCGATCAGCGTGGTCGAGTTCCTGCGGCACGCGGACGACCTGGTGGTGCTCCCGGACATCGCCGTGGCCGCCGACGGACCGGTGATGTCGGTCATGCTGGTCAGCCAGGTGCCGGTGGAGCAGTTGGACGGGGCGCGGGTCGCGCTCGGTTCGCAGAGCCGTACCGGGGTCCGGCTGGCCCGGCTGCTGCTGGAGGAGAAGTACGGCGTGCGGCCGAAGTTCTTCACCTCGGCGCCCGACCTGGGACTGATGATGCAGGAGGCGGACGCCGCGGTGGTGATCGGCGACGTCGCGCTGCGCGCGACGTTGTACGACGCGCCGCGGCTGGGCCTGCTGGTCTACGACCTCGCGCACGAGTGGAAGCAATGGACCGGACTGCCGTTCGTGTTCGCGGTGTGGGCCGCCCGCCGGGAGTTCCTGGCCGCGCACCCGGCCGAGGTGCACGCGGTGCACCGGGCCTTCCTGGAGTCCCGCGACCTGTGCATGCAGGAGGTGGACAAGGTCTGCGAGCACGTGGCCCGGTGGGAGGCGTTCGACGCGGCCACCCTGGAGCGCTATTACACCGAGGCGCTGGACTACTCGCTCGGTGAGCGCCACCTGGCGGGGATGGCCGAGTTCGCCCGCCGAACCGCGCACGACACCGGGTATCCGGCCGATGTGCGGGTGACCCTGCTCGACGCCCCGCCGACGTCGTGAGCGGGCCGGATAGGCTCGTTGACGAGCTTTTGTTCCACTGGCATTCGTTCCACTCGTATTCGTTCCATGCGGAGGCTTCCCCGTGAGCAGCGATCTCCAGCCGGTCCTGGACCGGGCCGCCACCGGTGGGCGGATCACGCCCGACGAGGCACTCGCCCTGTACGTCCACGCGCCGCTGCACGCGCTCGGCCGGGCAGCCGACGCCGCGCGGCGCCTGCGCTACGCGGACACCGTCGACATCGCGACGTACATCATCGAGCGCAACATCAACTACACGAACGTGTGCGTCACCGCGTGCAAGTTCTGCGCGTTCTACGCTCCGCCCAAGAGCGAGAAGGGCTGGGTCCGCGAGATCGACGACATCCTGCGCCGGTGCGCGGAGACGGTCGAACTCGGCGGCACCCAGATCATGTTCCAGGGCGGGCACCACCCGGACTTCGGCGTCGAGTACTACGAGCGCTCGTTCGCCGCGATCAAGGCCGAGTTCCCGCAGTTGGTGATCCACTCGCTCGGCGCGTCCGAGGTCGCGCACATGGCCAAGGTCTCCGGGGTGGGCATCGAGGAGGCCATCACCCGGATCCACGCCGCGGGCCTGGACTCGTTCGCGGGCGCCGGCGCGGAACTGCTCCCGGAGCGACCGCGCAAGGCGATCGCGCCGCTGAAGGAATCCGGCGAGCGCTGGCTGGAGATCATGGAGACCGCGCACGGTCTGGGCGTGGAGTCGACCTCGACGATGCTGATGGGCACCGGCGAGACCAACGCCGAGCGGATCGAGCACCTGCGGATGATCCGCGACGTGCAGGACCGCACGGGCGGCTTCCGGGCCTTCATCCCGTACACCTACCAGCCGGAGAACAACCACCTGAAGGGGCAGACGCAGGCCACCCTGCTCGAATACCTGCGCCTGATCGCGGTTGCCCGGCTGTTCCTGCACAACGTCGCGCACATCCAGGGCTCGTGGCTCACCACGGGCAAGGAGGCCGGCCAGCTCACCCTGCACTACGGCGCGGACGACCTGGGCTCGGTGATGCTGGAGGAGAACGTGGTCTCCTCCGCCGGCGCCAAGCACCGCTCCAACCGGATGGAGCTGCTGCACCTGATCCGCGCCGCCGGCCGGATCCCCGCCCAGCGCGACACCACCTACAACCACCTGATCGTGCACGACGACCCGGCGAACGACCCGGTCGACGACAAGGTGGTCTCGCACTTCTCCTCCACGGCCCTCGACGGCGGCACCGCCCGCCCCCTGCTCAAGGTCGTCGACGCGCGCTGAGAGCGGCTTGCGATGATGGGCGCATGTCGTTGACCTTGCATGTCGCGCCCGTTGTCCTGTCGATGGTCGACGCGGAGCCCATCCGCGACGGGGCCGTGCTCGTGGAGGACGGCCGGATCGTCGCGGTGGGCTCGCGGGGGGAGTTGGCCTCGGCGGGCGCGCGGGAGCGGGTCTGGCGGGGTGTGCTCACGCCGGGGCTGGTGAACGCGCACGCGCATCTGCAGTACACCGACTTCGGGGATCTGGCGTTGTCCGGGCTGGCGTTTCCGGAGTGGATTCGCACGCTGACCGCGCGGCGGGCCGACTTCTCCGAGGTGATGTGGCAGGAGAGCGCGCGGCGCGGGGTGCATCACATGTTGCGGTCCGGGACGACGGCGGCGGCGGACGTGGTCACCGATCCCTGTGTGTTGGTGCCGGTGGGGCGGTCGGGGCTGCGCGGGATCAGCTACGTCGAGGTGATCGCGGACGACGCGATGTGGACCGGCGGGCGGCGCGCGGCCTTCCTGGAGACGTTGGACGGGGCGAGCGGTGGGCGCGCGTTGGGGGTCTCGCCGCACACGCCGTTCACGGTCGGCACGTCGGTGTTCGAGGAGTGTGTGGCGATCGCGCGCGAGCGCGGTCTGCGGCTGCACCCGCACCTGGCGGAGACCGCGCACGAGGCGGAGTTCATCCGACACGGCACCGGCCGGTTCGCGGACATGAACCGGGCGATCGGGATGGCCCTGGAACTGCTCGACGGCGGCAGCGGCGCCGGCCCGGCGGCCTACCTGGACGGGTTCGCCGGCCTGGGCGCGGACGTACATGTCGCGCACGGGGTGCACCTGGCGGGAGAGGATCGTGCGCTGCTGCGCGAACAGGGCACCGCCGTCGCGCTGTGCGTGCGCTCCAACGCGATCCTGGCGGCGGGTGAGCCGCCGGTCGCCGACTACCTGGCCGAGGGCGCGCCGATCGCGCTGGGCACCGACTCGCTCGCCTCCTCGCCGTCCCTGGACCTGTGGGAAGAGGCGGCGGCGGTCCGGGAACTGGCGGTCCGTCAGGGATATCGCGCGGACGACCTGGATCGGCGCCTGGTCGAGGCGGTCACGATCGGCGGTGCGACGGCGATGGGTGGGCTGGACGGCGCGGGCACGCTGCGCGCGGGCGGACTCGCCGACCTCGCGGTGTTCGACGTGCCGACGGAGGGTGATCCGTACGCCGCGCTGGTCGCGCACGGGACGGGGTCGTGTGTGGCCACGGTGCTCGGCGGGCGGCTGGTGCATCGGCGCTGAGCGGGTCGGGCGGGCATTCGGTCGGCGATGGTCGCACGATCGTTTCGGCATGGTCGCGCATACGCGTACGGACCCGGGGCAGGCGCTCGGTCAGAACGACACGGTATTCGCAAAGGCCACTTACCGACCCGGGCCCTGTCCGTCCGGGATGAGGAGGCACACCATGTCCGTCGGTACCCGCATTCGTTCCATCGTCCGCGCCGTCACCCCGCGCCGTAGGGGTCGACGCACCGGCGGCGGCCGTGGTGGCGGCGTCGGCATCGGCGCCCGGATCGGCCGCGTCGGTGGCGGCGTCGGGGCGAACCGGCGCGGCGTCGGCGGTGGCGTCGGCCGTCGGTGACGCACACGCACGACATGATCGATTCCGGGCGGGTCGCGGATCGCACGCGACCCGCCCGGTGCGTTGTCCGCCCCACGGCACGAGGGCCCGGTCCGGCGCGAGATGATGACCGGGTGACTCGAGCATCCCTGGACAAGCAACCGCGTGAAGTCGCGTCGATGTTCGACGCGGTCGCGGCGCGCTACGACCTGACCAACACCGTGTTGTCCATGGGCCAGGACCGGTCCTGGCGCAAGGCCGTGGCCCGGGCCGTGGACGCCCGGCCGGGCGAGCGCGTGCTCGACCTCGCGGCCGGCACCGGTACCTCCTCGCTGCCCTTCCGGGACGCGGGCGCGGACGTGGTGCCGTGCGACTTCTCGGTGGGCATGCTGCGCGAGGGCAAGCGCAAGCACCCCGAACTGCCCTTCACCGCGGGCGACGCGACCAGGCTCCCGTTCAAGGACGCCACGTTCGACGCGGTGACCATCTCGTTCGGCCTGCGCAACGTCGAGGACACCCAGGGCGCGCTGCGCGAGATGTTGCGGGTGACCCGGCCGGGCGGCCGACTGGTGGTCTGCGAGTTCAGCCGGCCCACCTGGCGTCCGTTCGAGACGGTGTACGTGGAGTACCTGATGCGCGCGCTGCCGCAGGTGGCCACCGCGGTCAGCAGCAACCCGGACGCGTACGTGTACCTGGCCGAGTCGATCCGCGCGTGGCCCGACCAGGCCGGCCTCGCGGCGCTGATCGGCGGGGCCGGGTGGGTGAACCCGGCCTGGCGCAACCTCACCGGCGGTGTGGTCGCGCTGCATCGGGGCTTCCGGCCGTCCGAGTGACCCGCGGGTCGGTCCCGTGCCCGTGCGGGTGACCGCGGGCCGGCGTCGCGTCCCGCGGGGGTGGACCACAGCCCGTCCCGCGCCCGGCGAGTGGCCACAGGCCGGCCCGTCGCCCGCTCCTCATAGACTTGTCCGGCCGGAACCGTCCCGGTTTCGGTACTGCCGCAGAGACTTCCAGGGGAGTCGTCCGTGACCGACGCAGCGCCCGTCACAACCACCAAGCGCGCCGACTCGACGCATGAGGCCGACGTCATCGTGGTCGGGGCCGGTCCGGCCGGATCGACCACGGCGTACCACCTGGCCAAGTCCGGCGTCAGCGTGATCCTGCTGGAGAAGACCGAGTTCCCCCGGGAGAAGGTCTGCGGCGACGGGCTCACCCCGCGCGCGACCAAGCAGCTCATCGCGATGGGTGTGGACACCTCGGTCGAGGCCGGTTGGCTGCCGAACAAGGGTCTGCGGATCCTCGGCGGCGGCATGCGCCTGGAGCTGGACTGGCCGGATCTGGCCAGCTATCCCGCGCACGGTCTGGTCCGCAAGCGGGCCGACTTCGACGAGATCCTGGCCCGCCAGGCGGCGTCCGCCGGCGCCAAGCTGTACGAGCGCGCGAACGTCACCGGCCCGATCCTGGACGATCGCACCGGCCGCATCGTGGGCGTCAACGTGCGGATGAACGGGTCGAAGGAGGAGACCGTCTTCCGCGCGCCGATCGTGGTCGCCGCCGACGGCAACTCGACCCGGCTCTCCCTCGCGATGGGCCTGCACCGCCGCGAGGACCGACCGATGGGTGTCGCGGTGCGCACCTACTTCAAGTCCCCGCGCAGCGACGACGACTACCTCGAATCGTGGTTGGAGCTGTGGGACCGCCGCGACGGCCAGGAGAAGCTGCTGCCCGGCTACGGCTGGGTGTTCGGCATGGGCGACGGCACCTCGAACGTGGGCCTGGGCCTGCTGAACACCTCGGCCGCCTTCAAGGACATCGACTACCGCGACCTGCTCAAGGGCTGGGTCTCGGGGATGCCCGAGGAGTGGGGCTACACCGACGAGAACCAGGAGGGCTCGATCCGCGGCGCCGCCCTCCCGATGGGCTTCAACCGTCAACCGCACTACACCAAGGGCCTGTTGCTGGTCGGCGACGCGGGCGGGATGGTCAACCCGTTCAACGGCGAGGGCATCGCCTACGCGATGGAGTCGGGCGAGATCGCGGCCCAGGTGATCACCCAGGCGGTGGCCAGGCTCACCCCCGAGGGACGCGAGCGCGCGCTGCACGACTATCCGCGCATCCTCAAGCAGACCTACGGTGGCTACTACACGCTGGGTCGGGTGTTCGTGAAGCTGATCGGCGACCCGAGGGTGATGAACTTCGCCACCAAGCACGGTCTGCCGCATCCGATGCTGATGAAGTTCGTGCTCAAGATGCTGGCCAACCTGACCGACCCGCGCGGCGGCGACGCGATGGACCGGATCATCAACGGCATGGTGCGGATCGCGCCCGCGGCGTGAGGCGCGCGGTGCGGGCGTGCCACGCGGGTGGTCCGCGGGTAGCCCGCGCGTGATGCGCGCGTAGTGCGTGCGTAGTGGTGGTGTGCTTGGCTCGGCGGCGCACCATCACTACGACTCCGGAGGACTGCTCCCATGCAAGACGCCCGTGACATGCGCGACTTCATCGCCGGACTGCCCAAGTGCGAGCTGCATCTGCACATCGAGGGCACGCTGGAGCCCGAGCTGAAGTTCACGCTGGCCGAGCGCAACGGGATCGAGCTGCCGTACTCCTCGGTCGAGGAGATGCGCGCCTCGTATCGGTTCGACAGCCTCGCGTCGTTCCTCACCGTGTACTACGAGGGCATGCGGGTCCTGGTGCACGAGCCGGACTTCTACGACCTCGCGATGGCGTACCTGCGCAAGGCCGCCGCGCAGAACGTGCGGTACGTGGAGATGTTCTTCGACCCGCAGGCGCACACCGGTCGCGGGGTGCCGTTCGACGTGGTGGTGCGCGGGCTGACCCGGGCGATCGGCGACGCCCGGCGCGAGCTGGGCATCCGGGCCCAGTTGATCATGTGCTTCCTGCGCGACTTCCAGGCCGAGTACGCGATGGCCACCCTGGTGCAGTCGCTGGCGTACCGGGAATGGATCGTGGGGATCGGGCTCGACTCGGACGAGCGCGGCAATCCGCCGGCCAAGTTCGCCGCCGTGTACGCGCGGGCGCGGGCCGAGGGCTACCGGTTGACCATGCACTGCGACGTCGACCAGGAGAACAGCGTCGAGCACATCCGGCAGGCGATCGAGGACATCGGCGTGGACCGGATCGACCACGGCTCGAACGCGCTGGAGGACCCGAAGCTGGTCGCGGCGATCAAGGAGCGCGGGCTCGGGCTGACCGTGTGCCCGGTCTCGAACTCCTTCGTGGTGGACGGCATCAAGGGCGCGGAGATCCGGCGGATGCTGGACGAGGGCATCCTGGTCACGATCAACTCGGACGACCCCGCCTACATGGACGCGTACGTCCTGGAGAACCTCGAGCGCGCCCAGGCCGACCTGGGGCTGAGCCGGGCCGAGGTGGCACGGTTCGAGTACAACGCGTTCGCGATCTCGTGGTTGCCGGAGGATGTGCGGGACGGGTACGTGGCGGAGTTGGACGCCTATCTGGCGAACACCGCGAGCTGAGCCGTCGCACGGGTCGAACTCCCGTGTGCGCACGGGAGTTCGACTGCCGGACCGTACGGGCTAAGGGAGCGGCGCGACCCAGGTGCCCGGGTCCGCGACGTTCTTGAAGTCGAGGCTCTCGACCATCCGTGCGAGTGCCGGGTAGGGCACCAGGGTGTTGCTCTCGACCAGGATCAGCAGTTCGTGTCCACCGACGTCGACCACCATCAGGGCACCCCCGGGGGTCGGTGAGTATCCGACGGCGGGCGCGGTGAAGTACCAGGTGTCGCGGCTCCCGAGCACGGTCGGCGGGCCACTCTGGCGTACCCGACCCAGGTGGCCGTTGTCGGAGGCGGTGAGTTGCATCCGCAGGGACCCCCTCTCCGTCAGACCCAACAAATCGGTCCGCTTCATGGCCGGCCGGCCGGCGTCGACGAAGACGAGGACCGAGTTCGCCTCCGATGGCATGGAGGTGGCCGAGCCGCCGTAGTCGAACCGCAGGCCGGGGGGTACGAATCCGATCCGGTAGGGCGCGGTGACTCCGGTCGGCACGACGCGTACCGCTTCGGCGAGCAGGTCCAGTTCGGCGCGGTTCTGCGCCCCGGAGACGATCACCCATCGACCGGATGCGTCCGGCCACGCGATCACGGGACTTCGCACGTCGTGCGGGGTCGGGAGGACGGCTTTGCCGGGGCCGATGGTGGGGATGTCTTGTCGTTTGACCGCGATTTCCTCGTCCTCGGCCCGGCTGAGCAGGTAGTCCGGGACGTACCGGGCGGGTTTCCCCTGTACCCGGATCGGGGTGCCGGCCTCGATCGCGGCCATGTCGACGTCGGCCGCCGGGTAGGCGGCGATGTTGCCGCCCCAGCCCGTCACGGCCGTGTTGTGCGACCGGATGCTCGCCAGGGCCCGAGGCCCGGCGAACCCCTGTTGCAGCGGGTAGAAGCCGTTGGCCCGGTCCACGTCGAGGGTCAGGGCCGGCGCGTTGGAGAGTGGCGCGGGCTTCGGCACCGGCGGGGTGGGTGCCGTCGCGTGCTCCGGGCGGTCGTCGCGAAACGGGGACACCACCGCGGGGGTGATCGCGCCGATCGCGACCACCGCGGCCACCCCGACGCCGGCGACGGTCAGTCGGCGGCGGCGGATCCGGCGGGCACCGGCGTAGGCCTGCTCCACCATCCCGTCGGGGGGTGGCGCGAGGTCGTCGTGGCGGGCGAGGGTCTGCCGTAGATCCCGGATATCGGTCATGTCGCTTCTCCCTGGACGGGTTCGGGGGTCCTGGTCAGGTCCACGCGCAAGGTGGCGAGGGCACGGGAGGCGTAGCCGCGGACGGTGCCGGGCCGGCAGTTCAGCGTCTCGGCGATCTCGTCGTCGGTCAGGTCCTCGTAGTAGCGCAGCACCAGCACGGCTCGCTGCTGACGCGGCAACTCGCCCAGTCGGTGCCACAGGTCGTCCGCGAGCCCGGCGTCGGCGGCGTGATCCGGCACGCTCGGCCCACCGAGTCCGTCCATGGCCGCGTGCTCCAAGGCGACGGTCCGCACCGCCTTGCGCCTGCGCAACGAGAGGAATTCGTTGGTGACCATGGTGCGCAGGTAAGCGTCCGGCCGATCCATGCCGCCGATGCGTTTCCACCGCACCAGGGCCTTGGCCAGCGCGTCCTGGACCAAGTCGCGCGCCAACTCCCGATCGCCGCACAGGAGCGCGGCGTAGCGCAGCAACCCCGGCAGCCTCGCCGCCGCGAAGTCCTCGAACCGCATCCTGGTCGTCTCCTCGCCGGCGATCCCCGGTGGACGGCCTCTACCGATACAAACGCGACCACCGGGCGATCTGCTGTGCCGGACGCGCGATTGGCACCCGTGCTCGGCCACGCGCGACCGCCGCGCGACTGCCACGCGCGACGCGCACGGCATCGGCGACCGGTCCGGAACATCCCGGAACAACATTCTCCGTACTACTGTGCATTGCGTGGTACCGTGCAACGCACAAGAGCTGGAGGTGTCATGGATCCGAGTCAGTTGCTCAAGGGAGTGCTGGACCTGGCGGTACTCGCCGTGCTGCGCGAGGAGGACGGCTACGGCTACGACGTACTGCGCAGACTGCGCAAGGCCGGTCTCGACGACGTCGGCGACGCCTCGGTCTACGGCACGCTGCGTCGGCTGTACAACGCCGGACTCCTCACGTCCTATGTGGTGGCGAGCGACGAAGGCCCGAACCGCAAGTACTACGCGCTGAACGAGCCGGGCCGGCTGCGGTTCCGGGAGTCCACCGACACGTGGAACTCGTTCGCCCGGACGATGTCGGAACTGGTGGGGGAGACCCGATGAAGGACACCGCACTGCACCCCGTCGCGGCGGACTACCGCCTCGAGGTCGCCCGCATCCTGGCCGACCTGCCGGTCGCCGAGGCGGAGGAGATCCTGGACGACGTCGAGGTGAACCTGAGCGAGGTGCTCGCCGAACTCGACGAAGTGGTCACCTCCGAGTCGCTGCGTGCTCGGCTGGGCACCCCGCACGAGTACGCGGCCGAACTGCGGGCGGCAGCCGGGTATCCGCCGCTGACGCCGACCGGGTCGGGGCCCCTGTCCCGCATCGGCAAGCTCGAACTCCTTTGCCTGGGACTGTTCGTGGCGCTCGGAGCGGCGTTCGTGACCGGCATCGGGATCGGTGCCGCCGAGCACGGGCAGGAGCGGTGGTGGATTCTTCCGTGCCTGCTGGGCCTGGTTGTCGAGGCGCTGAACGCGTTGTGGCTGCGTGGTCGCGCGCCGGGACTGCCCGAGATCGCCGCGCTGTCGATCACCCGACGTGCGAGGACTCTCGGGGAGTCCTTGCGCACGGGCCGATGGGCGGAACCCGTACGGTTTCTGATCGGTCTGCAAAGCGCGTGGTGGGTCACCCGGGCGCTGATCGTGGCCGTGCTCGTGTGGGTCCTCGCGGGCGGTGTGTGGTGGCCGGTGGCGGCCGGTGTCCTGGCCCTGGCCGGGTCGTTGTGGTTGGGGCCGCGTGCGGCGCACGACCGTCGGCTGTTGTGGGCGGCGGTGCCGATCAACGCGCTCGTGATCGGAGCAGGGATCGGGATGCTCGCCGCGGGACAGTTGACACCGGAGAGCAGGACCGAGTACGTGCACAACAACGTCCCGCCACGGTCGAAATACTACTCGCCCGTGGACGGTCACCCGCTGGACGGCGGCGCCCTGCTGACCAAGGCGGACGGGGGACCGCTGAAGAACATCTATCCCTTCGACGCCCAGGGGCGTCCACTCAAGGACGTCCTGCTCTTCGACCACAACGGCAAGCAACTCGGCATCGTCGGCGACGAGTACGAACGCTACTGCGGGCCCTCGAACCAGTCCGTGGTGCCCAACCGGGACAGCCTGCCGTTCCCGCAGCCTCGGGTCGTCGGCGACTCGGCGACAGGAAGGTGCCGCGTCGAGGAGGGCACCGCGCCCTTCACGATTGCGATCCCGGTCCGACCGGGCGGGCAGCCTTCGGCGGATCCGAACCCGGGCGCGGTGCCGCAGTCCGGTGCGCAGGTTCCGCAGGGCGGTGGGCAACTGCCGCAGGCCGTCCCGTCGACGCCACCCTCGGCCGGTGCGTCGGGCGCGGTGAACCCGGCGAACCCGCCGGCGAGCCCCACGAGCCCGACCACCCCGCCGGTGTCGCCGAACTCGGCTCCGCCCGCCTCGCAGACGGGTCCCAAGACCGGGGAGTCGGCGACAGCTCCTGCGGAGAGCGGGAGTTGAGACTCGGGACCGGGCCCCGACTCGGGTCCCGGGACCGGCGCTCGGGGACCGCCGGTCCCGGGTCTACCGGCTGCCGGCCGGGTGAGGCACGGCCGGCAGCCGTTACACCCGGGCCGGGCCGGCGTCCTCGGCCCGGCGCCCGCGCGGGGCGAATCGACGTCGGGCGCGACCGCGTCCGGTCGATGGCCAGTGCGCGGCAGGACGGCGGCAAGGGTGTTCAACGGACGTCGAGTGAGCGTTGAACGCGGCGTGGGACAACGGCCGGACGACTTCAGCCCCGGCCGCCGCTCGGCCGCTCGTGACGCATCAGTAAGGTCTCTTATCCATGCTGACGTTTCGTGTTCTGGGAGCGCTCGAAGCGTGGGACGGTGACCGGCCGGCCGACCTGCGCGGCCCGCGCCATCGGGCCGTTCTCGCTCGGCTCGTCCTGGCGCGGGGGCACGTCGTACCGGTCGACCGGTTGATCGAGGATCTGTGGCACGGCGAGTCGCCGCATCGCGCGCTCGGCTCCGTACAGACCTTCGTGTCGCACCTGCGCCGTGCGCTCGAACCCGATCGCGCGCCGCGCACGCCCTCGACCGTACTGGTGACCGCGCCGCCCGGATACGCGTTCCGGGTCGGCACGGACGAGGTCGACGCGTGGCGCTTCGAGGCCCTGGTGCACCGGGCCGGCGGCCTGTTGGCGGCCGGTGCCGCCGAGGAGGCGCTGCGTGAGTTGACCGCGGCGCTGGACCTGTGGCGTGGGCCCGCGTACGCGCAGTTCGCGGACGAGCCGTGGGCCCGGCCCGAGGCGGCCCGGCTGGAGGAACTGCGGTTGGTCGCGGTCGAGCGCCGGGCCGAGGCGGGGCTCGCGATCGGGCAGGCGTCCGGGATCGTGCCGGGGTTGGAGGCGCACGCGGCGGCCCACCCACTACGCGAGGAGAGTTGGCGATTGCTCGCGCTGGCGATGTACCGATGCGCCCGTCAGGGCGATGCGTTGGCCGTGCTGCGCCGGGTACGCACCGCGCTGCGCGAGGAGTTGGGCGTCGAGCCGGGGGCGCGGTTGCAGCGGCTGGAGGCGGACATCCTGGCGCACGCCGCCGAGTTGGACGCCCCGGCAGCGGTGTCGACCTCGGCGGGGCCGGCGACCGGGGCCGCCGCGCCGCGTGAGGTTCCGAACACGGCGCAGGCCGCCGACGAGGCGACGGAGGACGGATTCGTGCCGCGGACGACCACCCTGATCGGCCGGACGGTGGAGACCGCGACCCTGCTGGCCGCGGCGAAGCGGGCCGACGGGCGGCTCTCGGTCGCCCTGGTCAGCGGCGATCCGGGCGAGGGCAAGACCGCGTTGACCGAGCACGTACGGGAGTTGCTGGCCGCCGAGGGCTGGCGGGCCGCGTGGGGGCGCTGCCCCGAGTCCGGTGGCGCGCCGGCCGGGTGGCCGTGGACCCAGATGTTGCGCACGCTCGCCGCGGTGAGTCCGCCGGACGAGGAGACCGCGCGGGTGCTCGCACCCTTGCTGGCCGACTCGTTCGTCCCGGTCGGCGATCAGGCCGCGGCGAAGTTGATGCTGCATCAGGCGGTGGTGGGCTACCTGGCGCGGGCCACCGCCGAGACGCCGTGGCTGCTGGTGCTGGACGACGTGCACCGCGCGGACGAGGAGACATTGGCACTGTTGTGTCACCTGGCCACCGACCGGGACGCGGCCGGGCGGGTGTTGCTCGTGGTCACCTACCGGCACAACGAGGTCGGGGACCTGCTCGCCGACGCGCTCGCCCGGCTGGCACGATGCGGTCCGGAACGCATCGAACTCACCGGCCTGGCCCCGGAGGCGGTCGCCGACCTGGTGCGCGGCGCGGTCTCGGCGGCGATCGACGAGGACACCGTACGGGCGATCGTGGACCGCACGGCGGGCAACCCGTTCTACGTCCTGGAGACCGCCCGGGTGCTCGCTGCCGAGGGCGCGCACGCGGCGGTGTCCGAGGTCCCGGTCGGAGTGCGGGACGTGATCCGGCGGCATGTCGCGGGGCTGCCGAAGGCCGCGCAGGAGGTGCTCAAGCAGGCCTGCGTACTCGGCCGGGACATCGACGTGGACGTGCTGTTGGCGCAGGGCAACGCGGACGAGGACACCGTGCTGGACGCGGTCGAGTCGGCGCTGCTGACCGGGCTGCTCGTCGAGCCGGACGCGGGCCAGTTGCGGTTCACCCACGCGCTGGTGCGGGACACGCTGTACGAGGACCTGTCCCAGCTTCGCCGGGCCCGGATGCACGCGCGCACGGCCGAGGCGATCGAGGCCGTGCGGCCTCGGGACGTGGCGGCACTGGCGCATCACTACCTGGCCTCGGCGTCGCGGGCGACGGCGGCGAAGGCAACGCACTTCGCGCGCTTGGCGGCGCTCGACGCGGAGATCCACTTCGCGTATCGCGAGGCCGCGCAGTTGTGGCGGGGCGCGCTGACGGCCTTCGAGCGGTCGGGGGCCGCGGACGACGCGGCCCGCAAGGAGATGGAGGCGGGAGTCGAGCGCTCGCTTGCCCAGTCGGGGGACCACAGCCAGGGGTAGCGGCATGGGTGGGGCCGCGGTGGTGCGGGCCGGGCCGGTACGGGCCGGGCCCACCGCTGGGGGTCGACGGCTCCGGATCGACCGCTTCGGGCCGAACGCTCCGACCGGACGGGACGGCCTGCTCCGATCCGGCCGGGAACGACACCCGTTCGGCGCGCGTCGCTGCCATCGGCGGAGCCCTTCCGGAAGCCTTGCCCACGCCGCGACGCACCCCGCACCGCGCCGTGCCGGCGCGGTGCGGGGTGCGTCGGGGTCGAGGCTAGGCCGGGATGTGCGGGGCGATGATGGCGGCGTAGTTGGCTTCGCCTCGGCGGTTGGGATGCAGCGGGGCCGCGAGGTCGGTGGGGACGTAGCCCTCGACCCATTTGGCCGAGGGGGCCTGGCAGGCGTCGTGCCCGGTGCTCGGGCCGGCCACGTCCACGTAGGTGGCGCCGTGGCCCGCGGCCTGGGTGGCGATGGCCGTGTTGAGCCGGTTCACGCTGCCCTGGAGGTAGTCCGCGTCGACGCCGAGGACCGGCTGGTACGGCCAGCAGCCGCCGGGCTTGATGTACAGGCCGTATCCGGTGACCACGACCCGTGCCTGGGGCGCGCGTTGGTGGATCCCGGCGAGCACCGCGCCGAGCTTGGGCGCGAACGCGTCGATGCGCTGCGCGATCTGGTCGACGCCGCCGGCCGTCCACTTGTCCTTGCACGGGGTCGCGAACGGGTTGAGCGTCGCGCAGCCCTGCGCCACGCCGACCAGGCCGACGTCGTTGCCGCCGATGGTGAGGGTGACCAGCGTGGTGTCCGCACTCAGCGCGTCGAACTGCGGCGGTGCCTCGCCCATGTCGATGCCGCCGAGGGACAGGTGTTGCGGCGAGGTCATGTCGTTGCTGTCCGCACCGCTACAGGTCACGTCGCGCAGTTCGGCGACGTTCAGGCGCGCGGCGAGCACGTGTGCGTAGTTGTTGGTGGACCGGCCGCACGCGAGCGGCCCGGTGATGTCCGGGATCAGCGGACCCGAGGCCATCGAGTCGCCGAGCGCGACGTAGACCTGATGATCCGCCGCGCCCGCCGGCCCGGTCGCGGCGACCAGACCGGCCAGTGCCAGTGCGCCCGCCGCGATCGCCGCCGCCGTCCCGCGCCCGAACCGGCGCAGCCGGCCAGGTGGATTCCGTGGACTGTTGTGTAGCCGACTCCTCATGCGTGCCGCAGAGTTCATGACGACTCCCGCCGGTCGTGGAATGTCCCACGCGTCATCATGCAGACTCGGACACAGCGGCTTAACTGGTGAGTAACACAGACTTTCCGGGAGGTCCCTGTGACACGTGACAACCCGCCGGGTGATCGGGCGCCCACCACCCGCGAGCGCCCGCCCGCCGAACGATCGCGGCGCGGCCCGCTGCGGATCGGCGGGCGTCCCGTGGCGGCCCGACTGCGGGCCGGTGCGCCGCGGTTGACCAGGGAGGTGCTGGACGGGCTGCCCGCCGAGCTGCCCGCGTACGCGGCGCTGCCGGCCGAGGAACTGGCCGGGGACATCGCCGAGATCGTGCAGCACACCGTGCGCCTGTTCGCCGACGTCGTGGAGGGCCGGCTCACCGCCTGCGACGCCGACCTCGCGCCGCAGCGCGCCTCGGCGGCCCAGCGGGCGGAGGAGGGCGTACCGCTCGACGCGATTCTGACCGCCTATCAGATCGGCGTGGAGATGTGCTGGCGGGAGACCACCGGTCAGGCCCGCCCGGAGGAACTCGCGGACGTCCTAGCCCTGTTCGCCGACCTGCTCGGGCTCCAGCGGGCCATCGTCACGGCGGTCAGCTCGGCCTATCTGGAGGCCTGTCGACTGGCGGCCGGCCCGGAACAGAGCGGCCGGCACGAGCTGTTCGCGGCGCTGTTGGCGGGCGAATCGGCGGACGCGGTCGCCGGGCGGACGGGGGTGCGCCCGGCGGCCCGGTACCTGGTGCTGACGCTGGCGCTGGCCGCGCACCCGGACGAGGCCCGGCCCGGCCCGTGTGCCGTCATCGCCGCGCGGCGCAAGCTGCGCCGGATTCGGCAGGCCCTGGACGGATTCACCGGCGCGCCCGCGCTGGCCGCGCTCGACCCGCGCGGAGGGACGGTGCTGCTGCCGGTGGACGCCGCGCCGGGCTGGCCCGAGGTACGCGCCCTGATCGCACACGCGGCGCACGCGGCCGACACCGCGATCACCGCGTCGGCCGCGCTCACCGAGCCGACCGGGATCCCGGACGCGGTGGACCGCAACGCCGAGGTGCTGCGCCTGGTCCGCGGCAGTGGCCGCGGCCCCGGCCTGTACCTGCTCGCCGACGTGCTGCTGGACTACCAACTCAGCCGACCGAGCGCCGCGTTGCCCGGTCTGGCCGGCCTGCTCGCGCCGCTCGACCGCAGGCCCGAACTGCTGCTGACGCTGGAGACCTACCTGACCCACGGCCGCGACCGCCGAGCCACCGCCGCGACGCTGCACCTGCACCCGAACACCGTGGACTACCGCATCCGCCGGGTGACCGGGCTCACCGGGCTGTCCCCGGGCCGCGCCGACGACCTGCATCGCCTGAACGCTGCGCTGGTGGCCCGGCGCACACTGCGCACGGACGGAGTGGGCGGGGGACTCGGGGGCGCCTGAGGCGGCCGGTTTTCGTGCTGTGCGGACGGGTCGGCGGCGAGGGGCCGGTCCGGCATCTCCGAATCGGCGGCGAGGGGCCGGTTCAGCACCTTCGGGTCAGCGGCGAAGGGCCGGGTACAGCACTTCGGGGTCGGCGGACAGGGCGGCCTTGGCGTCGCGGCTGTAGTGGTCGACGAGGACCTCGTACAGCTCGGCCTCGACCGCGTCGAAGGTCTGCGCGGCGACGTCGGCCGGGGCGATCTTGGGCAGTTGTACGCCCGCCGCCATGTCGGTGTCGATGAAGCCCGCGTGCACGCCGATCACCAGGGTGCCCTGGGCGGCGAGTTCGAGACGCAGCGCGTTGGTCAGCGACCAGGCGGCGGCCTTGGAGGCGCTGTACGAGCCGACTCGGGGGATGGTCATGAAGGACAACACGGAGAGCATGTTGACCAGCGCGCCGCCGCCGTTGCGGGCCAGGACGGGGGCGAACGCGCGGCTCAGCGAGAGGGTGCCGAAGTAGTTGGTCTCGATCTCCGCGCGGGCCGGGTCCAGGCTCTCCGCGGTCAGGAACGAGGCGGCGCGGGAGACGCCCGCGTTGTTGACGAGCAGGTCGACGTCGTCGAGTCGGCGGGCGACCTCGGCCACCTGGTCGGGATCGGTGATGTCCAGCTCGATCGGCATGACCCCGGGGTCGGTGACGGTGCCCGGGTCGCGGGCGCCGGCGTATACGGTGCGCGCTCCGCGTTCGACCAGGGCGCGGGTGAAGGCGCGGCCGAGGCCGCGGTTGGCCCCGGTGACGAGGGCTACCGAACCTGCGATCTTCATGCGGGTGCTTCTTTCGGGATCGGGAGGGTGGAACCGCGGTACGGGGCGGCGGGTTGCCTGCCGGGTGGCCGGGTGGCCGGGTGGCCGGGTGGCCGGGTGGCCGGGTGGCCGGGCTGCGGGTCGTTGGTCGAGGTGGGCGGACGGGTGGGTCAGGCGAGGCGCTCGATGATGGTGACGTTGGCCATGCCGCCGCCTTCGCACATGGTCTGCAGGCCGTAGCGGCCGTTGCTGCGTTCGAGTTCGTTGAGCAGCGTGGCCAGCAGTTTGGTGCCGCTCGCGCCCAGGGGGTGGCCGAGTGCGATCGCACCGCCGTTGACGTTGACCCGCTCCGGGTCCGCGCCGGTCGCGCGCTGCCAGGCGAGGACCACGGACGCGAACGCCTCGTTGATCTCGACCAGGTCGATGTCGTCCAGGGACAGGCCGGTGCGTTCCAACGCCCGGGCGGTCGCCGGGATCGGTCCGGTCAACATCATCACCGGGTCGTCGCCGAGCACGGTGAGGTGGTGGATCCGGGCGCGCGGGCGCAATCCGTGTACACGCAGGGCGCGTTCGGAGACCACGAGGGCGGCCGAGGCGCCGTCGGAGACCTGGCTCGCGAGCGCCGCGGTGATCCGGCCGCCGGGGCGCAGGGTGGGCAGCGAGCGGATCTTGGCCGGGTCCGGCTCGCGCGGGCCCTCGTCCCGGGTGACCTCGCCGTACGGCACGATCTCGTTGGCGAAGCGACCCTCGCGCTGGGCGCGCAGCGCGCGTTCGTGCGACGTGATCGCGAACGCCTCCATCTCCTCCCGGGTCAGGCCCCAGCGCTCGGCGATCAGTTCGGCCGCGCGGAACTGGGTGATCTCCTGGTCGCCGAACCGGTCCCGCCAGCCCTGCGCGCCGTCGTACGGGGTCTCGAAGCCGAACTCCCGTCCGGCGCGCAGCGACGCGGAGATCGGTACGGCGCTCATGTTCTGTACGCCGCCGGCGACCACGACGTCGGCGGTGCCGCTGAGTACGGCCTGCGCGGCGAAGTGCACGGCCTGCTGGGAGGAGCCGCACTGGCGGTCGATGGTGGTGCCCGGGACGCTCGTCGGGAGACCGGCGGACAGCCAGGAGGTGCGGGCGATGTTGCCGGCCTGCGGGCCGATCACGTCGAGGCAGCCGAAGATCACGTCGTCCACGGCGGCGGGATCGAGGCCGGTGCCGTCGATCAGACTGCGCAGGATGTGCGCGCCGAGGTCGGCGGGGTGGACCTTGGCGAGACCTCCGTTGCGCTTGCCGACCGGGGTTCGGATGGCGTCGACGATGTACGCCTCGTTGCTCATGAGCGGCCGCCTTTCGACAGGGCGTGCGATCGGGCCTGGCGGCGTCCGCGCGCTGTGGCGATCCGCCCGAGGCCAGAGGGTTGGAAAATCCAACTCGCTTCTCCGTCAACGTAGCGCGAGTGGGTTGGAGATGGCAACCTTGTCGATGTGATCGTCATGAGTGGTTCCTCGAACGGTTCGTCCGCCGACGACTCGACGGCGTCCGCCGGCGGCTCCAAAGCCCCGACCCGGTCCGGACGCGGGCCGGTCGGGCGGCCGTGTTCGGTCGCGGCCACGCTGTCGGTGGTGGGCGAGAAGTGGGCGCTGCTCGCCATCCGCGAGCTGAGCTTCGGCAATCACCGCTTCGACGCGATCGCGCGCAACACCGGCGCGCCGCGCGACATCCTCACCACCAGGCTGCGCGCGCTGGAGGCGGCCGGGATTCTGGAGCGCCGCCGCTACCAGGAGCGTCCGCCGCGCTTCGAGTACCACCTGACCGACCAGGGCCGCGACCTCGCGCCCGTGTTGCAGACCCTGGCCTCCTGGGGCGACCGCTGGCTGACCGAGGAGCCGCCGGTGGTGTTCGGGCACGGCGACCACGAACTGGACGTCGCGGTGATGTGCCGGGGCTGTGGCCGGGAGGTCGAGCCGGGCAGCGTGCAGATCCACGTCCACGCGAAGGGGTGGGACCGGGCGGGGCCGGTGGGATGAGGGGTCGACCCGGCGGGGGCGGGTGACGGGTGGGTCGGCGGGCGTCCTCGTGGGCGCGGCGAACGGTGCCACCGCCTCGCGGCCGCGGGCGTGGTCCCGACCGCGGCATCCGTCGATCCGTGGATCGGCGGATGCCGGGCGCGCGGGCGGGAGCGTACGTCCTTCGCTACCTCACCGTCGTGATCGGACTCGCCCGGAAGCCGGGCGGCCGGGTCGCACCCTCCCATTGGCCCCGGGGCCCCGCGCATCGGCGATGTGCCACAGCGCGGCCCATTGATGCGCCGTCAGATCCTTCGGCAGTGCGAACGGCGGGAGCCGCTCGTCCCGGAACCAGCCGCGCAGCGCGGTACCCGCGAACCGCCCCGTCCGGGCGAGGACCTCGCGCAGGCCGCGGCCCGGTCCGGTGAACACCTCGCGCACCAACTCCTGGTACGGGCCCGGTCGTTCCTCGACCAGTGGGATATCCCGGCGCGTCATCGTGAGCAGCCCGCCGTCCACCGACGGCATCGGCCGGAACGCCCGAGCCGGCACGCGCGCGTGCAGCCCGAACTCGAACCACGGCCACCAGGCCGCCGTCAGCATCGTCGCCCCGCCCACGCCCGCCCGCCGCCGGGCCACCTCCCACTGCACCAACAACACCGCGCTCCGCCAGTGCTCGGTTTCCAACAGTCGTCGCAACACCGGGGTGGTCAGATGAAACGGCAGATTTCCCACCACGGTGTGCGGCTCGTGCGGAAACCGGAACCGCAGTACATCGGCGGCCACGACCTCGACGTGTCCGGGCACCCTACGAGCCAGCCGCCGGGCGCGCTTCGGGTCGAGCTCGACCGCCGTGATCGGCCGCCCGGTCCGAGCGAGCGGCAACGTGATGGCGCCGTCGCCGGGCCCGATCTCGACGATCGGCCCGGACGTACGGGCGACCAGGTCCTCGAAGAGTGCGATCACCGCACGATCGACAAGGAAGTTCTGACCAAGCTCATGACGTCCACCATGAGTGGGATAAGGCACGAGGGGACTCCGCGAAGGCAGTTCGGAGCCGGGCAGCACGAAGGGCCGCACCGGCGAATGGACCCGAAGTGCGGCGGAACTGGGAGAGAAGAGACCCTCGGCCCGCCGCTAGAAGCGGCGAGTCCTCGTGAAGGCGGAAGCGAACATGCTCCGACCATAGCCCGACACCCGCGCTGTCCTCGAACCCATTTCCCGGCCGGGGGTCAGGGAGGCGGGCGGAGCCTCGGTGGGATCGGAGGTGGGGCTTGGTACGAATCGGCGCAACTGGTAGGTGGTCGGCCGCATCAACCGTCCGCAGAAGATGTCGATCCTGATGGTCGACGCATCGAGCTGCTAGTCCTCGGCATGCGGGTGCCGGAGACAAGCCCCTGCCTGTGAAGGCTCTCCGGACGCGAAGGTCACCTCCCAGTGCCCCGCGCCGGGCGCGAAGCGGGCAGCGTCCCGCCGACGCCGCTCCTGCGCCCGTTGCTTCCGCCTTCCCCTTCCCCTGCCCTGGCATGGTCCCGGCATCGTTGTCGACCACCACTACGACAAGGCAATTCGCCGGCACGCCGGCGCGGCGTGCGCGCTTGAGCGGCGGGCTGGGTGGGGGAGGGGTCCCTGCTCGCCCGAGGTGCCTCCGGAGCAAGCCTGCGATTGTCACGGTTCGTTACGCGCATGCGTAGGCGCCGGGGTGTGCCGGCCGATGCGTACGAACCCGACCGAGCCGGCGACGAAGACACCGGCAGCGTGGCGTGTGGGGACCGGTGGGAACGGCGACGGCACCGCGGAACGGCGGGACTTCCAGGGTTTCGTACATCGGTCGAGCAGTGGCGGTTGTCGCCGGGGCGGGTGTGCCGTTGTCGGGGTGACGAACGGGGCTGAAGGGGCTGATATTGCGTCCTGTGACCATGTCACCGGTCTGCGACAGCGGTGTCGTGGGACGACGACTCCCATATCCCCGGCGTCCGCGGGCGCTTCATAGTGATCACGCAGACACCGAGAAGCCGAGATCGTCTCGGCCTCAACTACGGGATACCAAGGGGTATTTACATGTCCGGCAACCGCCGCAAGTCCATTCTCGTCTCCGCAGCCCTCCTCGGCGGCGCCATGCTGATGACGGCGTGCCAGGGCACGGACTCGAACTCGGGTGCTGCGAAGGGTGCTGCGCCCGCCCCTGTCGCCGGCCAGGCGGTCGCGCCGTCCGGCTCATCGACCACGGGCGGCAACCAGGGCGCCGAGGCCAACCAGGTCACCAATCAGCTCAGCAATCAGGGCGGCAATCAGGGTGGCGGCAAGACCTCGACCGGGAAGGACTCAGCCGGGAAGACCTCCGGCGGGCAGGGCACCACCGGCACCACCGGCGGGGCCGGGAACGACGACAGCTCGATCGGCAAGTGCCGCACCGACGACCTCAGGGCCACCGCGCAGGACGCCACCATCGGCGGCGACGACGAACTCACCGTCATGGTGACGTTCAAGAACATCGGCCACAACTGCACGATGTCCGGATTCGCGGGCGTCGACCTCCAGACCGCCAAGGGGCCCCTGTCCGCCAAGCGCGTCGGCGCCCCGGCCGACCCGTTCGTCCTCAAGAGCGACAAGTCCGTGTCCTTCGGCGTCACCTACCCCAGCGGCGCCACCGGCGACTACGGCGTCAAGATCACGGGCCTGCAGGTCACCCCGCCCGGAGAGACCAAGACCATCACCCTCAGCTGGCCCGGCACCCCCACCCTGCCGGTCATCGACGGCGCCGGCTCCCCGGTCAACGTCGGCCCCATCGGCGGCGCCGGCCAAGGCGGCTGACCCACACACCCGCAACACCGACGCACACCCCGGGCCCCGCCCCACCGCACAAGCGGTGGGGCCCCTGCCCACAGACCCATCAACACAGCCACCCACATGCCGGCCTGCGGCCGGCATCGGTGTCGGCGCCGACGGATGATCGATCGGCGTGCAACGACCCGGCCCTGATGCGCACCGACGCCATGCGTCGTCGTGAGCACCCCGCCGTCCGCCGAGAGCATCGACCGAAACGCCCGCGGGAATCGACGGGCGCGGTCGACGGAGCCGAGACCGACACTCGGCACATGAACCAGGAACACGAGGCCGCGTCGACGGACCCCGCCGAGGTGTTCTCCGGCGCTGGTGACCTCGACGTGCTCAGGGCCTGTCCGGCGGATCATGCCGGGCAGTTCACCGACGCTGGATTGCTGTAGCTACCCGCCGGACAAGTGCCTCGACATCGGCCACAGTCATCGGGAACGCTTGGCACGATGACCAGAATCGACGACACGCCGCCCGCGTGGGACGAGCGCGCACAGCTCACCACATTTCTCGACTACACACGTGCCACCGCCCGCGCCAAGTGCGATGGCGTCTCCGCGGAGAACGCCCGCAAGGCGCTCCTGCCGGGCTCACCGCTGATGACCGTGAGCGGATTGATCAACCACCTCCGCTGGGTCGAGTACCACTGGTTCCGGGTGGTCTTCCTCGGCGAGGAGGACCGGGGCCCCTGGACCGATGAGGACCCCGACCGCGAGATGCGTATCGCCGTCGACTTCCCGCTCGCGCAGTTGCTCGACGAATACGCCGAACAGAGCGCCCGCCACCGCGAACTGGTCGCCGGGAACAGCCTGGACACCCAGGCCAGGGGAGCCGTCCGCGACGGTCTCCACGTCGACCTGCGCTGGATCCTCCTGCACCTCACCGAGGAGACGGCCCGCCACAACGGCCACCTGGACATCCTGCGCGAGATGCTCGACGGCACGACCGGCGACTAGACACGGCGGAGATCACGGCCGGAGCCGGAGCCGGATCGAGGCGATGGTGGGCCGTGGAAGACGGAGACACGGACCAACAGCGGGCCAACACTCGTTCGGCCGCCTGTCCGACGGGTCTGCGTCAGCGGGAGAGCTTCATGGCTTCGGCGAAGATCGTCCACGCCCGATAGTCGTACGTGTGGATGGGCCCCGAGACCACCTTGCTGTCCCTGACCAGGACACCACGGCTGTCGAGGGCGGTTTCGACACAACCGCCGCCGTCGCTGTAGGACGAGGTTCTCCACGCTGGCGTGGTGTTTGGCTGTGACATGTGACCTCCCAGGCTAGGCATGCTTTCCTCCATCATGGAACCGGGGCGTGACTCGCGGAAACGCGGGGCCATCGATCCTGCGTGCGTTGCTGCACAGATCGACCGTCGGCCGTTGGAAGACGGCGCGAGATCGACCTACTTCGAGTGGAACTCCCGCAGACTGCACAGGAATTCCGCGCTCTCGTCCGGCTCGAGAGACAGCGTCTCGATAGCAGCGAAGGCATCGGCGAAGCCCGCCACCTGATCTTCCTTGGTGAAGTACGTGCTACCGCTGAGGTTTTCCGTGTAGACGACGTCCGGCATCTCAGTCTCGCGTGGCAACTTGAGCCACAGGAAGGCATTGGTCAGCCCTCTGTGGGCACCAGCCTCGAACGTGACCACTCTGATCGTGATGTTGGGCAGCACGGCAAGGTCGATCAGGTGTGAAATCTGGTCTCGCATGATGGCATGGCTACCGATGACGCGGCGTAGGGCGCTCTCGTCGATGAGAGCCAGCAGACTCGGCGGAGACTCACGCCGAAGCAATTCCTGGCGGCGCAAGCGCAGTCGGACGCGGCCCTCGACCAGCGACTGATCCGTGGTGTGCACACTGATGATCTCTCGGGCGTACTCCTCGATCTGGAGCATGCCAAACAGCATTCCGTTGCTGACGGTTCTGAGCTCGTCGGCCGCCGTCTCGACGGCGAACAGTTGGCCCAAGCCCTGTGGGACGACGCCGGCCTCGTCCTGCCACCAATCCGGCAGCTTCGCCTTCTCCATCAGAGCGAGCGTGTCCTCGACCTCATGAGGACCTCGCTCATACAAGCGAAGCAGTTCGGCGATCTCGATGCGCTTGAGCGGCCACTGGCGACCGGTTTCATAGCGCGAAATCTTGGGCGTGGAACCGTCGATCGCTTCGGCCGCCGCCTTCGCGGAAACCCCGGCCTCGTCGCGGTACTTACGCATGCGACGACCGAGTTGAACGCTGGCCACTGTCGGCTCCGGCCTGTTCTCCGCCAACACGTCTCCTCGACTGCCCGTGTCCAGATGTCGCCGTCATCCTGCCGCATGGTGTGACGCGGCGATGCTCCTCGCCCTGAGAGTGCCGCGCCGAATCGTCGCACGGAATCACTCTTCTCATTGAAATTTCAGAGATGTCTCTTGCGCTGAGAATGTTCGCTTGTATCTTGAGGTTACCTTCGTGCTACTGATCGTGATCATGCGGGAAGGCAGTTTTGGGCGAGCAAGACCCCCTGCCGCAAGGGAGTTCGAGATGACATCAGCCCCAGCCCCCCAGCTGGATCTGCCTAGGGACACGGTCGTGACAAAGGCCGCTCGTGCATACGTACTTGACGTGTGCACCGCCCTGGGCGTCGACCGAACCACCGAGGGTCATGCCAATTGGCTGGATGACGTCCTCGTGGTTGCAACCGAGTTGGTCACCAATGCTTGGAGGCACACCACCGGCGAGATCGCCGTCCACTGGTGGGTCGACGGGCCCACGCTGATGTTCGGCGTCACGGACACCCGATTTGTGGAGCTCATATGGACTTGTGACTTGGACGCCGTGCCTGCGGAGGGCGAAGCTGGACGGGGACTTGGGATTGTCGCGAACCTCGCGGACCACTTGGCCTACGGACCCATTCGTAACGACGGCCACGATGGCAAGTGGGTCGCTGCCGGATTCACCCTTCCCGGTGCCCTCCATGCTGTGCATCGTCGTCGAGCAGCAGGGAACCGTCCGGCCTGGCATCGCGATCGGAGCGTCACGGGGCTTGGTGGCCCGGAAGGAAGCGAAAGCCCGATCAAGGGCTGTACGAGTCCATATCGGGCAATTCGGGCGGCACTTCGACTTCTTGCGGTGCAAACCTCAGCGGGAGTGGTGAGGGGCGTGGCTCGTGCGATGTGCCGTAGCCGTACAGGTTCGTCGTCCAGCGCGGCCCTGACCCCGAGGCCCCAGAGGGTGCCGGCGGCCGATTGAGCGAAGAGAAGGAAGACCGGGCGGCCGAATGTCGCCGCCTCCTCGACCGGCAGCGGTCGGGCGTCTCGATTCCAGGCGTGAGCCCGGCCGCTGCCTCCACCTATCCACCGTGAGGCAGTGATGGAGATTCAAGAATATCGAGCCGACGCACAGCCGCGGATTCGTGTCGGTTGTCGTGTTCGGCACGTCGATGCGCATGCCGATCTTCCGGAGGGAACGGTCGTTGCCCTTCCGCCCGCGTCGGAGCGTGTTGCCGTGGTGCAGCCGCATCGGGTGGGGAGGTTGCCCTACCTGTGCCCGATCGGTCACCTGGCGGTGCTCGATCTCGATGTGGAACTGGGCAGGGCGGTACGGCGGTTGATGCGGGTGGACCACCTCGGTCGCGAAGTCGGCGCAGTGTTGTTGTCGGTGACATCGACCGGGAAGCCTTGCCTCCGTCCGGCCGTGCGGACCGAGCCGATTCGGGAGGTGGGATGAGCAGGCGTTATGTGTGGCCTGAACTCCCTTTCGCGGTACAGGGGTTCATCGAGACTACGGTCGGGCCCGTGCTCTCGGTCGAGTCCGTTTCCGGTCCCCACACCAGTTCCTTCGCCGCGACCGTCACCACCCCGACCGGTCCGGTGTTCGTCAAGGTCGCCGAGGAGGACACCGCACCGCTGTCGGCGCGAGCGCAGACGAGCGAGATCGCGGCGAGCGCCGTCACGGGAGTGCTGTCGCCACGCTTGTTGCGGCACGGCACGGTCGACGGATGGCGCGTACTGGTCTTCGAACACGTGGAGGGCCGTCCCCTCCGGCTGTGCCTGGGATCACCGGACATGGTGCTGGTGGTCGGAGCCCTCGACCGCATCGGGCGCATCCGACCCGGCCGCAGCGCCGGCCTGCCCACACTGGTCGGGCGGCTGCGGTCACACCTGCCGCCGGGACGTACCGGACCGCTGTGTGGCAACCGCCTGCTGCACACCGACCTGACCTCGGCCAACATGATCGTCCGGCCGGACGGGCGGCTGTCCGTCGTCGACTGGGGGCAGGTGGCACTCGGGCCGCCATGGGCGGAGGTCGCCTACCTGGGCGCGAACCTGGTGGACGCCGGCCACAACTTCGGCGAGGTCCGCCGCTGGATGTGGCGGTTCCCCGAGTGGCGACGGGCGTCCCCCAGCGCGCGGCGGGCGCTCGCGGAAGCGATGGTCGGCCATACAGCCGGCCACGCGACCTGGTGGCCCCTCCTGATCGAACCGCCCATCGCGGGCTGACCCGTCCGGGTCCGGCGCCGAGCGCGGGCCGCACCGTGGCGGCCCGCGCCGGATCGGTAGGGCGCTCGCAGCGGTGGACGGGATGCCGGCGACGCAAACTGTGGAGATGATTCGTGCGGTGACGGCGGAGGGGAGCCGATGAACGCCGAAGCGAGGTGGATGTTTGAGCGCTACGGCGTCGAGCGTGTCGACGAGGTCGAGCCGATCGTGCGGGCGCTCTACGCGGAGGTGTATGCCGAGGCTCCCTACAACGAGACGGCGGAGAGCGTGGCGGCTTGGATCGCGGGTCCGTGGGCCAGGCAGCGGGCCATGGCGGGATTCGCGGTCGTGGTCGCGCGTGCGCGGGAGGGGCAGCCCGCAGGCATGGGGTACGGGGTGGCGTTGCCGGTGGGGTCGCGGTGGTGGGCGGGGTTGCCGAGTCCGCTGCCGCTGGACGAGGCTCGTGAGGACGGGAAGCGCACGTTCGTGATCATGGAGTTCGTAGTGCGGAGTGGTTTTCGGCGCGATGGGCTCGGCAGCGCTTTGCACGACGCGTTGGTCGGTCCGTGGCGAGGAGAACGGACCGCGTTGACGGCTCGACAGGATGCTCCGGGGGCCTTGGCGTTTTGGTCGGCTCAGGGGTACCGCTCGTTGGGGCCGAGCGTTCCGCGTGAGAGTGGGCCACGGTTCGAGACGTTCGTGCGTTCGGTCGACTGACGACTTGGCGAGTAATGCCGTGTCGCTCGGTGCCCGGGATGTGCTGGTTCACCGGTGTGAGTGATGTGGTGGATGGGGCAGTTGGGCCGCCCGGGTGAGGGAGGCCGCCGAATGTCGCGACTCGGGCCGGCCAACCGCTTGAACCCCCCGAGCACCGCTTCGGGAGCCCGTCGCCCACCACTCCGCCACGACCCACGTCACCCCCCTCCGGCGCCGCTGCGCACTCGGCGGCTCCCCGGCGCGTCAGCGCCCACGACTTGATCGTCGACCAGTGATCGACGAGCACGCGAGGAGAGCGGCCGGAGGCCGCCGGCGGCGCAGCCGCCCCCGCGCGAAGCGCGGCGTTTCCGGGAGCGGCCGGAGGCCGCCGGCGGCGCAGCCGCCCCGCCCGCAGGGCGGCTTTTCCAGTGACGCTCTGTGCGCGAGGGCCCCGATCGGCTATCACAATCGATCATGTTCGGCCAAATTTGATGCGCTTGTGAACGGGTGGTATAGGCGATTTTCGTGATCAACATCGTCCGTGAGTGCCGAACCGTTTAGGCTCCCCTATTTCTCACCCTGTGTGATTTTTGCCTGCACGCAACCGTTTCTGATCGATCATCAGGTGGGGAAGATCACACCATGATCGTTCCCTACCCGTGTCGCAGATCACATCGTGAGGGGCCTAGGATGGGCGCCGTTCCGGCAGCTTGTGAACCCGGTCACATGCGTGACTCCGGGGGACTGAGAAGGGAGATGGGAGCGCGGTGAACCTGTACGCGCCGATCCTCGTGCTCGGGGGCATTGCCCTGGCCTTCGGAGTGGTCTCCCTCGTGATGGGGGCGCTCACCGGGCCCAAGCGCTACAACCGGGCCAAGCTCGAAGCCTACGAATGCGGCATCGAGCCCACCCCGCAGCCGATCGGCGGCGGGCGATTCCCGGTCAAGTACTACCTGACGGCGATGCTCTTCATCGTCTTCGACATCGAGATCGTCTTCCTCTACCCGTGGGCCGTGTACTTCGACTCGCTCGGGATGTTCGGTCTCGTCGAGATGGTCCTGTTCGTCGCCGCGGTCTTCGTCGCGTACGCCTACCTGTGGCGTCGCGGCGGCCTGGATTGGGACTGACGTGGAAGCGACGGACGACGTGGGACCGATGAGCCGAGACGCCCAGGCTTCCCCACAGGCTTCCCCCAACGACTGACGGAGAGAGGGCATCCGCGTGGGTATCGAGGAGAAGCTGCCCAGCGGCTTCCTGCTGAGCACCGTGGAAGGGCTGGCCGGCTACTTCCGCAAGGGATCCTTCTGGCCGGCCACGTTCGGACTCGCGTGCTGCGCGATCGAGATGATGGCGACCGGTGCGGGGCGCTACGACCTGGCCCGGTTCGGCATGGAGGTGTTCCGCGCCTCGCCGCGCCAGGCCGACCTGATGATCGTCGCCGGCCGGGTCAGCCAGAAGATGGCGCCGGTCCTGCGACAGATCTACGACCAGATGCCCAACCCCAAGTGGGTGCTGTCCATGGGCGTCTGCGCGTCCTCGGGCGGCATGTTCAACAACTACGCGATCGTCCAGGGCGTCGACCACGTGGTGCCGGTGGACATCTACCTTCCCGGCTGCCCGCCCCGACCCGAGATGCTGATGGACGCGATCATCAAACTCCGCGAGGAGATCCAGGCGGCGCCGCTCGGCGTCAACCGCGAGAAGGCCGCCCGCGCCGCCGAACAGGCCGCCCTGAAGGCGCTGCCCACCATCGAGATGTTGCCCGCGAGCGCCCGCCGCGGCGCGCACGAGCTCGATCCCGGCATCCCGGTCGGCCACGCACCCGACGGGGGCGCCCGATGACCACTCCCGGCAGCACCCCCGAGGAGAAGGCCCAGCTGCCCATCCCCCGCGACGCCGACGTGGAACCCATCGAGGTCCGGCACGGCATGTTCGGCGCGAGTGGATCGGGCGACACCTCCGGCTACGGCAAGCTGGTCCGTACCGTCGCCTTCCCCGGCTCCGCCGCCCGCCCCTACGGCGGCCCGCGCGGAACCGCGGACGGCGAGGGCGAGTTCGACCTGGTCGCCGACGAACTCTCCGGCGCCCTCGCGGAAGCCGGCATCGAGTTCGACGACGCGATCGAGAAGGTCGTGGTCGACCGCGGCGAACTCACCTTCCACGTGCGCCGCGAGTCGCTGCCCCGGATCGCGCTGACCCTGCGCAACGACCCGGCACTGCGGTTCGAGCTGTGCACCGGCGTCTCCGGTACGCACTACCCCCAGGAGACCGGCCGCGAGCTGCACGCGGTCTACCACCTGCGCTCGATCACCCACAATCGCGCGGTCCGGCTCGAGGTGAGCGTCCCCGACGCCGATCCGCACCTGCCGTCCCTGGTGAGCGTGTATCCCGCGCTGGACTGGCACGAGCGCGAGACCTACGACTTCTTCGGCCTCGTCTTCGACGGCCACCCCGCGCTCACGCGCATCCTCATGCCGGACGACTGGCCCGGCCACCCGCAGCGGAAGGACTACCCGCTCGGCGGCGTGCCCGTCGAGTACAAGGGCGCCCAGATCCCGCCGCCCGACCAGCGGAGGTCGTACACCTGATGAGCGATCAGACAACGACACCCCCATCCGCCGCGCACGCGCGGGAGACCACCGAGGGCCGGGTCTACACGGTCACCGGCTCCGACTGGGACGAAGTGGTCCAGGCCGCGGCGGACGCCGAAGAGCGCATCGTCGTCAACATGGGCCCGCAACACCCCTCCACCCACGGTGTGTTGCGGCTGATCCTGGAGATCGACGGGGAGAGCGTCACCGAGGCCCGCTGCGGAATCGGTTATCTGCACACCGGCATCGAGAAGAACCTGGAGTTCCGCAACTGGACCCAGGGCGTCACCTTCGTGACGCGCATGGACTACCTGATGCCGCTGCACAACGAGACCGCGTACTGCCTCGCGGTGGAGAAGCTGCTCGGCATCACCGACGACATCCCCGAGCGCGCGCAGGTGATCCGGGTCCTGCTGATGGAGCTCAACCGGATCTCCTCGCACATGGTCTGCCTGGCCACCGGCGGCATGGAGATCGGCGCGCTCACCGTGATGACCTTCGGGTTCCGCGACCGCGAACTGATCCTCGACGTCTTCGAGATGATCACCGGGCTCCGGATGAACCACGCCTACATCCGCCCCGGCGGCCTCGCCCAGGACCTCCCGCCGGGCGCCGTGGACAAGGTCCGCGAACTGGTGAACATCCTGCCCGGCCGGATCCGCGAGTACGAACTGCTGCTCAACGACAACGCGATCTTCAAGGGCCGCACCCAGGGCATCGGCTACCTCGACCTGGCCGGCTGCATGGCCCTGGGCCTGACCGGCCCGGTGCTGCGCTCCACCGGACTGCCGCACGACCTGCGCAAGACGCAGCCGTACTGCGGGTACGAGAACTACGAGTTCGACGTGGCCACCACGGACTCCTGCGACTCCTGGGGGCGGTACCTGATCCGCATCGAGGAGATGAAGCAGTCGCTGCGGATCGTCGAACAGTGCCTGGACCGGCTGGCCCCCGGCCCGGTCATGGTCGGCGACAAGAAGATCGCCTGGCCCGCGCAACTCGCGCTCGGCTCGGACGGCCTGGGCAACTCGCCCGCCCACATCGCGAACATCATGGGCACCTCGATGGAGTCCCTCATCCACCACTTCAAGCTGGTCACCGAGGGCTTCCGGGTACCACCGGGCCAGGTCTACAGCGCGATCGAGTCGCCGCGCGGCGAACTGGGCGTACACGCGGTCAGCGACGGCGGCACCCGCCCCTACCGCGTGCACTTCCGCGACCCCTCGTTCAACAACCTGCAGGCCATGGCCGCGATGTGCGAAGGCGGTCAGGTGGCCGACGTGATCGTCGCAGTGGCGGGCATCGACCCCGTCATGGGAGGTGTCGACCGATGAGTACGGACCTGGGCATGCCGATGCCGCCGGCCAAACCGGCTCCGCCGTTCCCGCCCGCGGTGCGCGCGCGTCTGGAGGTGGACGCGAAGGAGGTGATCGGGCGCTACCCGCAGGCCCGCTCGGCGCTGCTGCCGCTGCTGCACCTGGTGCAGGCCGAAGAGGGCTACGTCACCGGCACCGGCATCGAGTTCTGCGCCGACGTGCTGGGCCTGACCACGGCGGAGGTCTCCGCGGTCTCCACCTTCTACACGATGTACCGGCGTCGCCAGGGCGGCGACTTCCACGTCGGCGTCTGTACCAACACGCTGTGCGCGGTGATGGGCGGCGACGAGATCTTCGCGAGCCTGAAGGACCACCTCGGGATCGGCAACAAGGAGACCACCGCCGACGGCGTGGTCACCCTGGAGCACATCGAGTGCAACGCCGCCTGCGACTACGCGCCCGTGGTGATGGTCAACTGGGAGTTCTTCGACGACGCGACCCCGCAGTCGGCCAAGGAACTCGTGGACGACCTGCGCGCGGGCAAGGACGCGGTGCCCACCCGCGGCGCGCGACTGTGCACCTTCCGGGACACCTCGCGGATCCTGGCCGGCTTCCCGGACGAGCGACCCGGCGCGGTCGACGAGGGCGGCGCCGGCGGCGCGGCCAGCCTGGTCGGGCTGCGTATCGCCAACGACACACACACCGACCGGCCGGCCCGGGCGGCGACCCCGCCCGCCCCCCGGCGGGCCGACGAGGAGGGCGCGGACGAGGTTCCGCGGACCCCGAGTTCGCACGACGCCCCGGCGCCCACCGCCGAGTCCGACCCGGCCCACCCCGCGGCCGCCACCGACCAGGACGGGGACCAAGCGCCGTGACCGAGCCCTCCCTCCTCACCCCCGTGCTCTCCGCGAACTGGGATGAGCACCAGCCGTGGACGCTGGACACCTACCGGCGCGGCGGCGGCTACGACGGACTGCGCAAGGCGCTGGCGATGCACCCCGACGAGGTGATCCAGACCGTCAAGGACTCCGGTCTGCGCGGTCGCGGCGGCGCGGGCTTCCCCACCGGCATGAAGTGGGGCTTCATCCCGCAGAACGACGGCAAGCCGCACTACCTCGTGGTCAACGCGGACGAGTCCGAGCCGGGAACCTGCAAGGACATCCCGCTCATGTACGCCAACCCGCACGTGCTGATCGAGGGTGTGATCATCGCGTCCTACGCGATCCGCTCCGAGCACGCGTTCATCTACGTGCGCGGCGAGGTGGTCCCGGTGCTGCGCCGACTGCACAACGCGGTCCGCGAGGCGTACGCCGCCGGCTACCTCGGCAAGAACGTGCTGGGCTCGGGCTTCGACCTCGAACTCACCGTGCACGCGGGCGCCGGCGCGTACATCTGCGGCGAGGAGACCGCGCTGCTCGACTCGCTCGAGGGCCGCCGGGGTCAGCCCCGACTGCGCCCGCCCTTCCCGGCGGTGGCCGGCCTGTACGCGTCCCCGACCTGCGTGAACAACGTCGAGTCGATCGCGTCGGTGCCGCCGATCCTGAACAAGGGCGTCGAGTGGTTCCGCTCGATGGGCTCGGAGAAGTCGCCCGGTTTCACGCTGTACTCGCTGTCCGGACACGTCGAGCGACCCGGCCAGTACGAGGCCCCGCTCGGGGTCACCCTGCGCCAACTCCTGGACCTGGCGGGCGGCGTGCGCGAGGGGCACCGGATCAAGTTCTGGACGCCCGGCGGCTCGTCCACGCCGATGTTCACCGACGAGCACCTGGACGTGCCGCTCGACTACGAGGGCGTCGGCGCGGCCGGTTCCATGCTCGGCACCAAGGCGCTGCAGATCTTCGACGAGACCGTGTGCGTGGTGCGCGCGGTGCTGCGCTGGACCGAGTTCTACGAGCACGAGTCCTGCGGCAAGTGCACGCCGTGCCGCGAAGGCACCTACTGGCTCACCCAGTTGCTCACCCGACTCGAGCGCGGCGAGGGCACCGAGGAGGACTTGGAGACGTTGCTCGACGTCGCCGACAACATCCTCGGCAAGTCCTTCTGCGCGCTCGGCGACGGTGCGGCGAGCCCGATCCAGTCCTCGCTCAAGTACTTCCGCGACGAGTACCTGGCGCACTTCGAGCACGGCGGCTGTCCGTTCGACACCGCGGCATCCACCGCGTGGGCGAAGACAGCCCCCGCTTCAACCGGGGCAGGAGCGCACAGCTGACATGACAGTCACGACCAACACCCCCGCGAGCGGGCCGCCGGCCCCCAAGCCGGAGGACCTCGTCACCATCTCGGTGGACGGGATCGACGTCTCCGTGCCCAAGGGCACCCTGGTGATCCGGGCCGCCGAGCTGATCGGCATCCAGATCCCCAGGTTCTGCGACCACCCGCTGCTCGACCCGGTCGGCGCCTGCCGGCAGTGCCTGGTCGACGTCGAGGGCCAGCGCAAGCCGCTCGCTTCCTGCACCACCACCGTCACCGACGGCATGGTCGTGCGCACCCAGCTCACCTCGCCGGTCGCGAAGAAGTCGCAGGACGGGGTGATGGAGCTGCTGCTGATCAACCACCCCCTGGACTGCCCCGTCTGCGACAAGGGCGGCGAGTGCCCGCTGCAGAACCAGGCGATGAGCGCGGGTCGTTCGGCCTCGCGCTTCACCGAGGTCAAGCGGACCTTCCCCAAGCCGCTGCGGATCTCCTCCGAGGTGCTCCTGGACCGCGAGCGCTGCGTGTTGTGCGCGCGCTGCACCCGCTTCTCCGAGCAGGTCGCGGGCGACCCGTTCATCGCGCTGATCGAACGCGGCGCGCTCCAGCAGGTCGGGATCTACGAGAAGCAGCCGTTCGAGTCCTACTTCTCCGGCAACACCATCCAGATCTGCCCGGTCGGCGCCCTCACCTCGGCCGCCTACCGGTTCCGGGCCCGGCCGTTCGACCTGGTGTCCTCCCCGACCACGTGCGAGCACTGCGCGTCCGGGTGCTCGCTGCGCGCGGACCACCGGCGGGGCAAGGTGCTGCGCCGGCTGGCCGGCGACGACCCCGAGGTCAACGAGGAATGGAACTGCGACAAGGGCCGCTTCGCGTTCCGCTACGCCACTCGACAGGACCGGCTCACCTCCCCACTGATCCGGGACGAGGACAGCGGCGAACTGGTTCCCGCGTCCTGGTCCGAGGCACTGGGCGTGGCCGCGCGCGGGCTGGCCGCCGCCCGCGGCTCGGCCGGCGTCCTGGTCGGCGGCCGGGTCACCCTCGAGGACGCCTACGCGTACGGCAAGTTCGCCCGGGTCGCGCTGGACAGCAACGACATCGACTTCCGCGCCCGCGAACACTCGGCCGAGGAGGCCGAGTTCCTCGCCGCCGAGGTGGCCGGTACCGGGCTGGGCGTGACCTACGCCGAGCTGGAGAAGGCCCCCGGTGTGCTGCTCGTCGGGTTCGAACCCGAGGACGAGTCGCCGATCGTGTTCCTGCGGCTGCGCAAGGCCGCCCGCAAGGGCCTGAAGGTGTACGGCATCGCGCCGTTCGCCTCGCCCGGCCTGATCCGGATGAAGGGCAGCCTGCTGCGGGCCGCGCCCGGCACCGAGACCGAGTGGCTGTCCGCGCTCGGCGACCCGGCGATCGAGGGCGAGCTCGCCCGGGGCGCGGCCGACCTGCTGCGCACCCCGGGCGCCGTCGTGCTCGTCGGCGAACGACTGGCGGGCGTGCCGGGCGCACTGGCCGAGGTCACCGCGCTGGCCGCGCGCACCGGCGCCCGACTCGCCTGGATCCCGCGCCGGGCCGGCGAGCGCGGCGCGCTCGACGCGGGCGCGCTGTACAACGTGCTCCCGGGCGGGCGACCGCTCGGCGATCCGGCGGCCCGCGCCGAGGTGGCCTCGCTCTGGCGGGTCGCCGACCTGCCCGGCGGCTACGGCCTGGACACCACCTCGATGCTCACCGCGGCCCGCGAACAGCGCCTGGCCGCGCTCGTGGTCGGCGGCGTCGACGTGGACGACCTGCCCGACCCGGCCGGCGCCCTGGCCGCGCTGGACGCGGCCCGCTTCGTGGTCAGCCTGGAACTGCGGCACAGCGCGGTCACCGAACGCGCCGACGTGGTCTTCCCGGTCGCCGCGCCCGCCGAGAAGCCGGGCACCTTCGTCGACTGGGAGGGCCGCGAGCGCCCGTTCGCCACCGTGCTGAAGAAGGACCAGCTCGCCGGCGACCTGGCCGCGGTGATGTCCGACCTGCGCGTGCTCGACGCGATCGCCGAGGCGATGGCCGAGCAGCGCGAGGGCACCCCGATCGGACTGCCCACGCTCACCGCCGCCCGGCGCGAACTGCGCCGGCTCGGCCGGTGGACCGGCGACCGCGGTCCGGCCCCCGAGGGCCGGGCCCGCGAACTCCCGCGTCCCGGCGCGGGCGAGGCCGTACTGGCCACCTGGCGTCTGCTCCTGGACGAGGGCCGGGGCCAGGACGGCGAACCGCATCTGGCGGGCACCCGGCGTGCGCCGGTCGTCCGGCTGTGTGCGTCCACGGCCGCCGAGATCGGCGCCGAGGACGGGGGCGGCGTCACCGTGACCTCGTTGCACGGGGAGGTCACGTTGCCGCTGCGCGTCACCGACATGACCGAGCGCGTGGTGTTCCTGCCCGCGAACTCGCCGGGCTCCTCGGTGCGTCGCGCACTGGGCGTCGGCGCGGGCGAGGTGGTCAAGATCCGGCCGGCTGTCGTGGATCTCGCCCAGGCCGAAGGCCCACCCAACGGCACCGGCCACAACGGTCGGACCGCACACGTTCACGAGGAGGAGCGGTGACGGACAGCGGCATGCAGCTCGCCGCCGTCGGGTTCGGCACCGACGTCTGGTGGCTGGTCCTGCTCAAGGCGGTGCTCATCTTCGCGTTCTGCGTCGTGATGACGCTGTTCGCGATCTGGTGGGAACGCAAGGTCGTGGCCTGGATGCAGATGCGCATCGGGCCCAAGTACACCGGCCCGCAGGGCCTGCTCCAGTCCCTCGCGGACGGCGTGAAGCTCGCGCTCAAGGAGGACATCACCGTCAAGGGCGCCGACAAGGCCGTCTACATCATCGCCCCGATCGTGGCGATGGTCCCGGCGTTCATGGCGTTCGCGGTGATCCCCTTCGGCCCCGAGGTCTCCATCTTCGGGGAGCGCACACACCTGCAACTGACCGACCTGCCGGTCGCGGTCCTCTACATCCTCGCGGTCGCGTCCGTGGGCATCTACGGCATCGTGCTCGCGGGCTGGTCCTCGGGCTCGACCTACCCGCTGCTCGGCGGGCTGCGCAGCTCGGCGCAGATGATCTCGTACGAGATCGCGATGGGCCTGTCGTTCGCGGCGGTCTTCCTCTACGCCGGTTCGATGTCCACGTCGGAGATCGTCGCCGCCCAGCAGGACACCTGGTACGCCGTTCTGCTGCCGGTCTCGTTCATCATCTACGTCGTCGCGATGATCGGTGAGACCAACCGCGCGCCGTTCGACCTCCCCGAGGCCGAGGGCGAGCTGGTCGGTGGCTTCCACACCGAGTACTCGTCGCTGAAGTTCGCGCTGTTCTTCCTCGCCGAGTACGTGAACATGGTCGTGGTCAGCTCGCTGGCGACCACCCTGTTCCTCGGCGGCTACCTCGCGCCGTGGCCGATCACCGCGGTCTGGGACGGCGCCAACTCCGGCTGGTGGCCCTTCCTCTGGTACTTCCTCAAGGTCCAGGCCTTCATCTTCGTGTTCATCTGGCTGCGCGGCACGCTGCCGCGCTTCCGCTACGACCAGTTCATGAAGATCGGCTGGAAGGTGCTGATCCCGCTCTCGCTGGTGTGGCTGATGCTGGTGGCCACCGTGCGCGCGCTCAAGAACGAGGGCTACGAGCAGTCCCGGATCGTGCTGTGGGTCGCCGGCGGCGTGGTCGCCCTGCTCCTGCTGTCGATCCTGTGGGACGCGGTCACGCCCAACAAGGACGAGGAGGCCGACGCGAAGGCGGCCGGCCCCGAACCGTTCGACCCGATGGCGGGCGGGTTCCCCGTACCGCCGATGCCGGGACAGCAACTCCCGCCGGTGCCGCGCCGCAGCGTGCGCAAACCCGAGCCGGTCGGGGTGCCGGCCGCGGCGGAGCCCCCGGCCGACCGCACTGAAGGAGAGGCATAGACCCGTGCCCAAGTTCCTCGGACCGGTCGCGGGGTTCGGTGTCACCTTCGCGACGATGTTCAAGAAGGCGAACACCGAGTACTACCCGTACGAGAAGAAGGTCACCGCACCGCGATTCCACGGCCGACACCAGCTCAACCGGTACGCCGACGGCCTGGAGAAGTGCATCGGCTGCGAACTGTGCGCGTGGGCGTGTCCCGCCGACGCGATCTTCGTGGAAGGTGCCGACAACACCGACGAGGAGCGCTTCTCGCCCGGTGAGCGGTACGGCCGCAACTACCAGATCAACTACCTGCGCTGCATCTTCTGCGGCCTGTGCATCGAGGCCTGCCCGACCCGGGCGCTGACCATGACCAACGAGTTCGAGCTCGCCGACACCAGCCGGGCGAGCCTGATCTTCACCAAGGAACAGCTGCTCGCGCCGCTGTACGAGGGCATGGTCCCGGCGCCGCACGAGATGTACCCGGGCACCACCGACACCGACTACTACCTGGGCAAGGTCACCGCGGCCGCGCCCGGCACGGTGACCCAGGGGCAGCCCCGTGAGACGGCCGAGGCGCACAAGCAGGGGACGGAGGCGGGCCGATGAGCCCCGGAATCGACTTCGCGGCCGAGGTCACCAAGACCTCCACCGGCGAGGCGCTGCAGTTCTGGGTGCTCGCGGCCGTCGCGCTGATCGGCGCCCTGGCCACCGTCTTCATGAAGAAGGCGGTGCACAGCGCGCTCGCGCTGGTCACCACGATGATGTGCCTGGCGATCTTCTACCTGGCCCAGGGCGCGATGTTCCTGGGCATCGTGCAGATCGTGGTCTACACCGGCGCGATCATGATGCTGTTCCTGTTCGTGCTGATGCTGGTCGGCGTCTCCTCGGTGGACTCGCTCAAGGAGACGCTGAAGGGCCAGCGGATCGCCGCCGCGGGGCTCGGTCTGGGCTTCGGCATCCTGCTCGTCGCCGGCATCGCCAACGCGTCCATCACGCACTTCAGCGCCCTGGCCACCAAGCCGCCGGGCAGCCGCCCGGTCTACCCGGCCGAGACCGACGACGAGGCACTGCGCGCGGTGGCCGAGGGCAACGTCCAGGGCCTGGCGCACCAGATCTTCACCAAGTACATCTGGGCCTTCGAGATGACCAGCGCGCTGCTGATCACCGCGGCGGTCGGCGCGATGGTGCTCGCGCACCGCGAGCGGCTGGTGGCGCGCAAGACCCAGCGCGAACTCTCCGAGGAGCGGGTGCGCGACAACAAGCAGGTCGCGCCGCTGCCCACGCCCGGTGTGTACGCCCGGCACAACGCGGTGGACGTGCCCGCGCTGCTGCCGGACGGCAGCATCTCGCAGTTGTCGATCAACAACACGCTCCGCGCTCGCGGACAGATCCGCGACGTCAGCGCCGAGCAGGTGCACAGCGTCGCCGAGTTGGAGAGCGCCGGCGCCGACACCGACGACGAGGCGTGGCCGGACGAGTCGGACGGACCCTCGTCCGCGCCGGTGCCGACCGCCCGGCAGGAACACGACGACGCCGACACCTCGGCGGGCGACGGGTCGGGCAACGAGGTTGCCGCCGGCGCAGGCTCCAAGGAGGGGCGCCCGTGAACCCGGTGAACTACCTGTACCTGTCCGCGCTGTTGTTCACCATCGGCGCGGCCGGGGTCCTGCTCCGGCGCAACGCGATCGTCGTGTTCATGTGCGTCGAACTGATGTTGAACGCGTGCAACCTCGCGTTCGTGACGTTCGGCCGCATGCACGACAACCTCGACGGCCAGATCATCGCGTTCTTCACGATGGTCGTCGCCGCGTGCGAGGTCGTGGTCGGACTGTCCATCATCATCGCCATCTTCCGCAGCCGCCGTTCGGCCTCGGTCGACGACGCCAGCCTCATGAAGTGGTAGGTCGGAACCGGTGATCGAAACCTCCTCCCTGGCCTCCGGCGTCGTGCTCGCCAACGAGGGCGGCGGCGGGCTGCACTCCGTCGCGGCGAGTGGCGCGTTCTCGGCGCTGTGGCTGGTCGTCGGCCTGCCGCTGCTGGGCGCGCTGCTGCTGCTCGTCGGCGGCAAGCGCACCAACGCCTTCGGCCACATCCTCGCCACCGCTTTGGCCCTCGGGTCGTTCGTGGTCGGCGCGCTCATGTTCGTGACCATGCTCGGCAAGGACGACGCGGACCGCTCCGTCGACCAGCACCTGTGGACCTGGGCGCCGGTCAACGAGTTCCAGGCCGACATCGGCCTGCACCTGGACCAACTGTCCATGGTGTTCGTGCTGTTGATCACCGGTGTGGGCTCGCTGATCCACATCTACTCGATCGGCTACATGGCGCACGACGAGAACCGTCGACGCTTCTTCGCCTATCTGAACCTGTTCGTCGCCGCGATGCTGCTGCTGGTGCTGGCGAACAACTACCTTCTGCTGTACGTCGGTTGGGAGGGTGTGGGTCTTGCCTCCTACCTGCTGATCGGTTTCTGGCAGCACAAGCCCAGCGCCGCGACCGCCGCCAAGAAGGCGTTCATCATGAACCGCGTCGGCGACTTCGGTCTGGCCGTCGCGATCTTCCTGATGTTCACCACGTTCGGCAGCTTCGACTTCGCCGACGTGCTCGGCGGCAGTGCGAGCGCGAGCGACGGCACGATGACCGCGATCGGCCTGATGTTGCTGCTCGCCGCGTGCGGCAAGTCGGCGCAGTTCCCGCTCCAGGCCTGGCTCGGCGACGCGATGGAGGGCCCGACCCCGGTCTCCGCGCTGATCCACGCGGCGACCATGGTCACCGCCGGCGTGTACCTGATCACGCGGTCGGCGGAGATCTTCAACGCCTCGCCGGACGCCCAGCTCGCGGTCACCATCGTGGGCGCGATCACCGTGCTGTTCGGGGCGATCGTGGGTTGCGCCAAGGACGACATCAAGAAGGCGCTGGCCGCCTCGACGATGAGTCAGATCGGCTACATGATCCTGGCCGCGGGCCTGGGTCCGATCGGCTACGCCTTCGCGATCATGCACCTGGTCACGCACGGCTTCTTCAAGGCCGGGTTGTTCCTGGGCGCGGGTTCGGTCATGCACGGCATGAACGACGAGGTCGACATGCGCCGCTACGGCGGCCTGCGCAAGTACATGCCGATCACCTTCGCCACCTTCGGCCTGGGCTACCTGTCGATCATCGGCTTCCCACTGCTGTCCGGGTTCTTCTCCAAGGACAAGATCATCGAGGCGGCGTTCGCCAAGGGCGGCACCTCCGGCTGGATCCTGGGCGCGGTCACCCTGCTCGCCGCCGGCCTCACCGCGTTCTACATGACGCGGGTGATGCTGATGACCTTCTTCGGCAAGGAACGCTGGAAGGAGGCGCCCGCCGGTGCCCCGGCGGACTGGCACGAGCCGCACCCGCACGAGTCGCCGACCTCGATGACCGGTCCGATGATCCTGCTCGCGTTCGGATCGGTGTTCGCCGGTGGCCTGTTCGTGCTCAACGACTCGTTCGTGAAGTGGCTGACGCCGGTCACCGGCTTCTCGCACGGCGACCCGCCGATGAGCGAATGGGCGGTCACCGGCATGGCGCTCGCGATGGTCGCGCTCGGCTCGGCGGTGGCCTACGTGCAGTACGCCCGCCGGGACGTGCCCGCCGTGGCGCCGGCCGCGAGCCTGGTCACCGTGGCCGCTCGTCGGGACCTGTACCAGGACGCGGTCAACGAGGGCCTGGTGATGCGGCCCGGTCAGTACCTGACCCGCCTGCTCGTGTGGTTCGACAACCGCGGCGTGGACGGATTCGTGGGCGGACTCGCGGCGTTCTTCGGCGGCACCTCGGCGCGCGTGCGCAAGGTGCAGACCGGCTTCGTCCGCTCGTACGCGCTGTCCATGTTCGGCGGCACGCTGCTGGTCGTGGCCTGCACGCTGATGGCTCGGATGGCCTGAACATGACCATCCGGACACGACCCCAGATCGCCCACACCGTAGGCGCCTCGGCGGAGGGACTTCGATGAACGGCCACTTTCCCTGGCTGACGACGCTCGCGGCGCTGCCGTTCGTCGGCGGCCTGTGCGTCGCCGCCGTTCCGGCCGGCAAGCGCAAGCTCGCCAAGAACGTGGCGCTGCTGTTCAGCCTGCTCACACTGGCCGTCGCGATCGTGGTGGCGACCAGGTTCGACAACGACGGCGGCCGTTTCCAGATCACCGAGAGCTACAGCTGGATCTCCTCGTTCGGGGTGCGCTGGTCGCTGGGTGTGGACGGGATCGGCCTGGTGCTGATCCTGCTCACCGCGGTGCTGATGCCGTTGCTGATCCTGGCCTCCTGGCACGACGCGGACCAGGCGCCGGTGAACGCCGACGGCTCGGCCGGCACCGGCAAGCCCGCGCCGCGCAGCACGCACGCGTTCTTCGCGCTGATGCTGCTGGTCGAGGCCATGGTCGTGGTGTCCTTCGCGGCCACCGACGTGTTCATGTTCTACGTCTTCTTCGAAGCCATGCTGATCCCGATGTACTTCCTGATCGGCGGCTACGGCGGCGCGCAACGCTCCTACGCGGCGGTCAAGTTCCTGCTCTACAACCTGCTCGGCGGACTGGTCATGCTGGCCGCCGTGGTCGGGCTGTACGTGGCGACCGCGAACCAGGGCATCGGGATCGACGGCAACGGCACGTTCGACTTCGTGAAGATCTCGCAGGCGGTGGCCACCGGTCAGCTCGACATCGATCCGACCGCGGAGAAGGCGCTGTTCCTGGGCTTCATGTTCGCGTTCGCGGTCAAGGCCCCGCTGTGGCCGTTCCACACCTGGCTGCCGGACACCATGACCGAGGCCACGCCCGGCATCGCGGTGCTGGTCACCGCGATGGTGGACAAGGTCGGCACGTTCGCGATGTTGCGGTTCTGCCTGGAGATCTTCCCGGACGCGTCGAAGTACTTCGCCCCCGTGATCATCACGCTCGCGGTGATCGGGATCATCTACGGCGCGCTGCTGGCGGTCGGCCAGACCGACATCAAGCGGCTGATCGCGTACACGTCCATCTCGCACTTCGGTTTCATCATCCTGGGCATCTTCGTGATGACCAGTCAGGGCCAGTCGGGCGCGACGTTGTACATGGTCAACCACGGCTTCTCCACCGCGGCCCTGCTGCTGATCGCGGGCTTCCTGATCACCCGCCGCGGCAGCAAGACGATCGCCGACTTCGGCGGCGTGCAGAAGGTCGCCCCCATTCTCGCGGGTACGTTCCTGGTGGCCGGACTCGCGACCCTCTCGATGCCGGGACTCGCCCCGTTCGTGAGCGAATTCCTGGTGTTGGTGGGCGCGTTCGCGAAGTACAAGGTGGCCGCGATCTTCGCCACCACCGGCATCGTGCTCGCCGCCCTGTACGTGCTGGTGTTGTACCAACGCACGATGACCGGCCCACTGCGGCCGGGCAATGAGAAGCTCCGCGACCTGGTGCCGCGTGAACTGGCGGTCGTGGTACCGCTGATCGCGTTCCTGCTCGTGCTCGGCGTCTATCCCAAGCCGGTGCTCGACGCGGTGAACCCGGTCGTGGACCACACGCTCAGCCGGGTGGAGCAGAAGGACCCGGCGCCCACCAAGCCCATCGAACAGGCCGCGGGCACCGAGGCGCACACCACTGGAGGCTCCAAGTGAGCATGAGCACCGCCGCTACGGCAACGCTCGCCGCGACGAAGGTGGACGCGCCCACCGTCGAGTACGGCAAGCTCTCGCCGATCCTGATCATCGCGGGCGTCGCCGTGGTCGGCGTGCTGATCGAGGCGTTCCTGCCCCGACCGGCCCGCTACCGCGCGCAGCTCACCGTGGCCCTGGTGGGCATGATCGGCGCCTTCGGCGCGGTCGTCTGGCTCGCCCGGGACCTCCCGGACGACCACCGGGGCAGCATCACCGCGATGGGCGCGGTCGCCGTGGACGGCCCGTCGCTGTTTCTGCAGGGCACGCTGCTGCTGATCGGCATCGCCTCGGTGTTGCTGATCGGCGAGCGCAGGCTGGAACCGGCCGGCGGCGACGCGTTCGCCCCGCAGGCCGCGGCGGCGCCGGGCAGTCAGCAGGAGAAGGACGCGACGGCGGCCGGGTGGACGCAGACCGAGGTCTACCCGCTGACCATGTTCTCGCTGGTGGGCATGCTGCTCTTCCCGGCGGCGAACGACCTGCTGATGATGTTCGTGGCGCTCGAGGTGTTGTCGCTGCCGCTCTACCTGCTGTGCGGGCTGGCCCGGCGCAACCGGCTGCTGTCCCAGGAGGCGGCGCTCAAGTACTTCCTGCTCGGCGCGTTCTCCTCGGCGTTCTTCCTGTTCGGCGTGGCCATGCTGTACGGCTACTCGGGCAGCGTCTCGCTGGACAGGATCGGCGTGGCCTCGGCGGGCGCGATGGACAACGACGCGCTGCTGCTGATCGGGCTCGCGATGGTGGCGGTCGGCCTGCTGTTCAAGGTCGGCGCCGTGCCGTTCCACTCCTGGACGCCGGACGTGTACCAGGGCGCGCCGACCCCGATCACCGGGTTCATGGCGGCGGCCACCAAGGTCGCCGCGTTCGGCGCGATGATGCGGTTCTTCTACGTCGCGCTGCCGGGCATGCGCTGGGACTGGCGGCCGGTGATGATCGGCGTCGCGATACTGACCATGGTCGCCGGCGCGATCATCGCGATCACCCAGACCGACGTGAAGCGACTGTTGGCCTACTCGTCGATCGCCCACGCGGGTTTCATTCTGACCGGAATGATCGCGATGAACGACGCGGGCGTGTCGTCCACGATGTTCTACCTTGTGGCCTATGGGTTCGTCACTCTGGGTGCCTTCGCGGTGGTCACACTGGTACGCGACGCCCGCGGCGAGGCGACCCATCTGTCCCACTGGGCGGGTCTGGGCAGGCGCTCCCCGCTGGTCGCGGGAGTGTTCGCACTGTTCCTGCTCGCCTTCGCCGGCATCCCGCTGACCAGCGGTTTCTCCGGAAAGTTCGCGGTCTTCCAGGCGGCGGCGCAAGGGGGTGCGGGCAGCCTCGTGGTGGTCGGTGTGCTGTGCAGCGCGATCGCCGCATTCTTCTACGTGCGGGTGATCGTGTTGATGTTCTTCTCGGAGCCCAAGGTCGACGGTCCGACGGTTGTCGTACCCAGCGTGATGACCACCGCTGCCATCGCGCTCGGGGTAGCCGTTACCGTGGTCCTTGGCATCCTCCCGCAGCCGGTACTGGACCTCGCGGACAAGGCAGCCTTGTTCGTCCATTGAGCACGACGCAGAGACTCTGCGTGATCGACAGGAGAGAACCGTCATGGCGATCGTGGGGCCCTTCGGGCTGAGCGTCACGGACGAGACTCTCGACGCCGATATCAGGGCGGGGATGGCCGCCGTGGAGCAGGAGCTCCTGGCGGCCACCAAGAGCGAGTTCCCCTACCTGACGCAGACCTCGCGGCACCTGGTCGAGGCGGGCGGCAAGCGGTTCCGGCCTCTGCTGGTGCTGCTCGCCGCCCAGTTCGGCGACTGGCAGGCCCCGGGCGTGGTGCCCGCGGCGGTGGTGTGCGAACTGACCCACCTGGCCACGCTGTACCACGACGACGTGATGGACGAGGCCCCGCTGCGGCGCGGCGCGCCCAGCGCGAACTCCCGGTGGGACAACTCGGTCGCGATCCTGACCGGCGACTTCCTGTTCGCACGGGCCTCGGAGATCGTCGCCGACCTGGGCAACGAGGCGGTCCGGATCCAGGCGCGGGCGTTCGCCCGGCTGGTCACCGGCCAGATCCGCGAGACGGTCGGACCGGGCCCCGGCGACGACCCGGTCGAGCACTACCTGTCGGTGATGGCGGACAAGACCGGCTCGCTGATCGCGGCCTCGGGCCAGTTCGGCGCGATGTTCGCGGGCGCGGACGAGCACGTGGTGGACATCCTGACCCGCTACGGCGAGCGGTTCGGCGTCGCGTTCCAACTGGCCGACGACGTGCTCGACATCGCCAGCGAGGCGACCGAGTCCGGCAAGACGCCGGGCACCGACCTGCGCGAGGGTGTGCCGACGTTGCCGGTGCTGCACCTGCGGGCGGGCGTGGCCGGGTCGTCGCCGGCGGCCGACCGGCACCTGCTGAACCTGCTGGACGGGCCGATCACCGACGACGACGAGCACGCCGAGGCGCTCGCGCTGTTGCGCGCGCACCCGGCACTCGCGAAGGCCCGCGAGGACACTCGGCGTTATGCCGAAGCGGCTCGGGAGGTCCTGGCGCCGCTGCCGGAGTGCAGCGCGAAGCGGGCGTTGTCCTCGTTGTGCGAGTTGGTCGTGGAGCGCAGCGCGTAGTTCTCGATGCCGGCCCGCCCACCCGTGACGTCGGGTGGGCGGGCCGTGGTGTACCGCGGGAGTGCTCGCCGGCTGCTCCCTCGGGAGTAGCGCGGGAGGTGGTGCGTCACCATCAAGTCCCGTACTCGGGTGCGGCGCACGTCTTGAGGGTGACGTTTTGCGGTGACGTGAGGCCGACGCCGACTGCCCGGTCCCGGTGATCCCCTTGTGGTGTCGCATTCGACACTCGAATCAGGGGGCAATCTCCATGACTCGCACCACCCGCCGATCCGTTCCGTGGCGCTTCGCGGTGCCGGCCGCGATCGCGGCGGCGACCGTGGGCGCCGTGACGTTCGGCCCCGCCGCGTTCGCCGACGACTCGCATCCGGGGCTACCGGACCAGAGCGCCGATCAACTCGTCGCCAAGGTCGCCGCCGCCCGGGCGGACGCGCTGACCGGCACCGTCCGCATCGACACCGACCTGGGCCTGCCCGCCCTGCCCGGCAAGGCCGGCGGCGGCCCGCAGGCGCTGCTGTCCGGCACCAACAAGCTCCAGGTGGCCGTGGACGGCCCGGACCGACAGCGGATCGGCATCATCTCCGATCTGGCCGAGTACAACGTCATCCACAACGGCCGGGACGTGTGGACCTACGACAGCCGCGCGCACGCGGCCACCCACGGCACGATCGACACGAGCCGGCCGGACGTGGCCGCGCTGCTGCCGACCACGCCGCAGGACGCGGCCGGGCAACTGCTCGACCTGGTCGGCCCGAGCACCGACGTCCGGGTCGACGGCACCGCCCGGGTCGCCGGGCACGACGTCTACAAGCTCCGCTTCGCGCCCAAGGCGCAGGGCAGCCTGATCGCCGCGGCGACGGTGTTCGTGGACGCGAGGACCGGGGTGCCGCTGCGGGTGACGGTCGACACCGTCAAGGGTGGCAAGCCCGCGATCGACATCGGCTTCGAGAAGGTCTCCTACGACAAGCCGGCGGCCGACACGTTCGACTTCAAGCCGCCGGCCGGGGCGCGGGTCAAGGAGGTGCCGACGAACGAGGCGGTGCCCGAGCCGCCCGCCGCGCCGAACCCGCCCGCCGCTCCCACCGGGGAGCAGCCGAAGCAGAACCCGGGTCTGTTCGGCGACGGCTGGGCCACCGTGGTCGAGCTGCCCGCCGGCGCGGAGGGCAGGGACGCCACCCGGCTGTTGGGCAAGCTGGGCAAGCCGGTTCCGGGCGGGACGCTGATCGACACCCGGCTGCTGAACGTGTTGAGCACCGACTCGGGCCGGATCTTCGCCGGCGCGGTCGACGCGGACACGCTCCAGCGGATCGCGGCACAGCGATGAGCGCGTCCACGGCGGTCGGTGCCGCGGCGATCCGTACCGAGGGGCTGTCCAAGCGCTACGGCCGGGACCGGCTCGCCGTGGACGGACTCGACCTGACCGTGCCGGCCGGTTCCGTCTTCGGGTTCCTCGGGCCCAACGGTTCCGGCAAGACCACGACCATCCGGATGTTGCTCGGCCTGATCCGGCCGACCGGCGGTTCGGTCACCCTGCTCGACGGCCCCATGCCCGGGGCCGTCGGGCAGGTCCTGCCCAGGGTCGGCGCGCTGATCGAAGGCCCGGCCCACTACGGCTTCCTGACGGGTCGGCAGAACCTGGAGCGGCTGGACGCCGCGGACCCCACGTCGGAGCCGCGCACCCGCGCCGCCCGGGTGGACGAGGCCCTGGCCAAGGTCGGGCTGACCGCGGTGGCCGGGCGCAAGGCGCGGGCGTACTCGCTGGGCATGAAACAGCGGCTCGGCATCGCCTCCGCGCTGTTGCGACCGCGCGACCTGCTGGTGCTGGACGAGCCGACCAACGGCCTGGACCCGCAGGGGATGCGCGAGATCCGGGCGCTGATCCGCGCCTTGGCCGCGGACGGCACGACGGTGTTCCTGTCCTCGCACCTGCTGGACGAGATCGAGCAGGTGTGCACGGACGTCGCGGTGATGAGCCACGGCAGGCTGATCACCCAGGGCACGGTGGAATCGCTGCGCGCGGGCACCCGGGCCCGCCTGGTGGTCACGACTCCCGACGCGGAGGCGGCGGTCGTGGTGCTGGCCAGGCTCGGCGCGAGCGACATCGTCACCACCTCGGACGGTGTCGAGGCCGACCCCGCTCCCCTGGAGCCCGACGAGGTCTGTGCGGCGCTGGTGCGCGCCGACGTCCGGGTCCGTTCGTTCACCCTCGCGCGGCCGTCCCTGGAGGACGCGTTCGTCGCCCTGACCGGAGAAGGCTTCGATGTCACCGACTGACGCACTGCCCAAGACGGGCGTCCTGTCGCCCGCGTTCCGGTACTCGACGGGCACCGAGGCGTTCGGGTCCGAGCGGCCGCCGCGGCTGCGCGGGCTGATGCGCAGCGAGCTGCGCCTGGTCTTCCTGCGCCCGCGCACGGCCGCGATGCTGGGCTTCCTGGCCTTCGTGCCGGTCATGCTCGGGGTCGCGTTGCGCTACTTCCACGACGGGGGTTCCTCGGGCGGTGGCGGCGGCGGGGGGATGGACTTCGTGAACCAGGTCACCGGCAACGGGCTCTTCCTGGTCTTCGCGTCGCTGGCCGCCGCGCTGCCGTTCTTCCTGCCGATGACGGTCGGCGTGGTGGCGGGGGACTCGATCGCGGGCGAGGCGCACGCCGGGACGCTGCGCTATCTGCTGGTCGCGCCGGCCGGCCGGACCCGGTTGTTGCTGGTGAAGTTCGCCGGCGTGCTGGCCTTCTGCCTGGCCGCCACGCTCACGGTGGCGCTGTCCGCGCTGGTGGTGGGCGCCGCGCTGTTCCCGATGGGCGATGTGCCGCTGTTGACCGGGGACACCATCTCGATGGCCGAGGCGTCCTGGCGCGCGCTGTTGATCGCGCTGTGCGTCGCGGCCTCGCTGGTCGGCCTCGCGGCGATCGGGCTGTTCGTGTCGACGCTGACCACGGTGCCGGTCGCGGCGATGGCCACCACGGTGGGCGTGGTCATCGTGACCGCGATCCTCACCGGCATCCCGCAACTGTCCGGAATCCACCCGTGGTTGTTCACCGACGGCTGGATGAGCTTCGGCGACCTGCTGCGCAACCCGATCCCCACCGACGAGATCCTGCGCAACCTGGGCGTCCAGACGGCCTACACGGCCATCTTCGGCGCGGCGGCCTGGGCCCGGATGACCGAACGCGACATCACCACGTGAGCGCGGGCGGGCCGGCCGGTGGTCCGGGTGGGCGACTCGTCCGGGTGAATGTCCGGTTGGCGCGGGTGTCCCGGGTGCATGTACGGCCCCATGAGGATGCGCGCGGCGATCGCGATGGTGTCGGCGGCCGCGGCCGCGGTGTTCGGCACGGTGCCCGCGGCGGCGCGGTCGGCGGACACGCCGCCGGAGACCTACTCGTACCTGGTGCTGACCCGGCCCGACGGCGCGGCGGGCGCGGTGCTCGCCGAGGCGGTGGTGCGGCGGGCCGGGGGCACGGTGGTGCAGGCGTACGGGCGGATCGGGGTGGTGGTCGCGCACGGTGGGCCGGGATTCGCGGCGGCGGTGCGCGGGCGGCCCGGGGTGGCGCGGGTCGGCGCGACGCGCACGGTGCCGGTGCGCGCGGCGGAGCGGTCCGGCGGGCCGGCCGCGGATCCGGCCGAGGCGGCGCAGTGGAACCTGGCGATGGTGCACGCGTACGAGGCGCAGCGGATCACCGAGGGTGCTCCCGACGTCGTGGTCGCGGTGGCCGACACGGGCGTGGACGATCGGCATCCGGATCTGGCGCCGAACTTCGACGCCGCGTTGTCCGCGGACTGTTCGACGGGCCGGCCGATCCAGGCGGACGCGGCGTGGCGGGCCCCGCGCTCGGATCACGGCACACACGTGGCCGGCACCATCGCGGCGGTCCGCAACGGCACGGGCGTGGTCGGCGTGGCGCCCGGGGTGCGGATCGCGGCGCTGCGGATCGGTGACGCGGACGTGATGTTCCACGGCGAGGCGAGCGTGTGCGGATTCGTCTGGCTCGCCGAGCACGCGGACCGGGGGCTGCGGATCGCCAACCACAGCTACTACAACGACCCGTGGTGGCTGCTGTGTCCGGACGACGAGGACCAGGCGGTGATCCACGAGGCGGTACGCCGGGCGGCGGCGTACGCGGCCGAGCGGGGCGTGTTGTCGATCGCGGCGGCGGGCAACGCCGACTACGACCTCGCGCACAAGACGGTGGATTCGTACAGCCCCGACGACGCGGCCGATCGGCCCGCGAGGCCGCGGCCGGTGACCGACGCGTGCCGGATGTTGCCGGCCGAACTCCCGGGCGTGGTCACGGTCGCGGCGGTCGGCGCGGACGGGCGCCGGGCCGGCTACTCGAACACCGGTCTGGGTGTGGTGGATCTGGCCGGCCCGGGCGGCGGGGCGGGTGGCGAGGGCGTGTTGTCGACGGCGCGCGAGGGTGGTTGGGCGCACAAGGCGGGCACGTCGATGGCGGCGCCGGCGGTGAGCGGGGTGGCCGCGCTGATCGCCTCGGCGCATCCCGCGTGGGGGCCGGCGGCGATCACCGCCCGGTTGTACGCGACGGCGACCCGACTGCCGTGCGCGGCGCCGTGCACCGCGTCGGGCGAGATCGACTCGTTCCACGGCCACGGCTTGGTGGACGCGTTCCACGCGGTGCGGCCGGGGGAGTGACCCGGTCGCGCACCCGGCACTCGTCCCGTGCGCCGACCACGGGCGCGCGGGGCGGGTCACCGGAGACTTCGGCCCGCGCCGAAAACACCCGCGTGCCGGCGTGCCCGGGCCGGCAGGGTGGTGCCGTGAGTGCTCCCTCCCGCAGTTATCGCTATGTCGGGCCGGCGGACATCCGGGCCGAGGTGGTGCGTGACGGAGGCGGGGGCCGGCCGATCCGCTCGGCCGGCGAGTTGGCGGCCTGGCTCGGGGCCCAGGCGCGCGGCGACCTGGCCGAGCCCTTCACATACGTGGTCGCGCTCGACGGGGTGCTGCGGCTGGCCCCGCGCCGCAGCGAGCACGTGGCCTGCGCGGGCGGCGAACGGGTACTCGGCGCCGGAGAGATCGCCTTCGGGGTCGAGGACGGGGCGTGGGCGGTGGTCGAGATCGGCAACCAGTCGACCGGCTATTGCCCGGAACCGGATTCGTGGCCGGCGGTCGCCGCGGCCCTCGCCCGGATCGGGGTGGCCCGTCCGGACGGCTTCACCGACGTGTTCGTGTTTCGCCGGTGTCCGGATTGCGGTGAGCGCGCGGTGGTCAAGGAGGACGACTTCGTCTGCGCCTGCTGTGCCGCCGAGTTGCCGCGGGACTGGAACTTCGAGTGAATGCGCAGGTCGGCGGGGGTGGCTGACAGCCGGCGCCGGCGCTGACAGCGGGCTGTCGGGGCGGTCAGTGGTTTGTGCGGGGGCTGCCGGCGGTGAAGTGGATGCTCTTGCACATGGACACCACGAGCAACACCACCGCCAAGGCACCCGGAGTGATCGGCTCCTTCGTCCGCTTCGTCGTCTTCGGCGGCGGTGTCGGCCTCGCGAGCAGCGCGACGCTGGTCCTGCTCTCCGGCCACGTGCCGTTCGCCGCCGCCAACGCGCTGGTGACCGTCGGCTCGACGCTGATCGCCACCGAGCTGCACAGCCGGTTCACCTTCGGTCAGGACAAGCCCGGCAAGAGCGACCACCTCAAGGCGGCGCTGACCGTCCTGGTCTGCTACCTGTTCACCACCGCCGCGATGCTCGCCCTGCGCGCGATCGAGCCGAACGCCGGTGTGCTGGTCGAGCAGTCGGTGTACCTGTCCGCGTCGGGCCTGGCCGGCATCGGCCGGTTCGCCTTCATGCGCCTGGTGATCTTCGCGAAGAAGGGCCCGAAGGCCACGCAGCGGGTGCTGGCCCGCGAAGCGGTGGTCACCGCGGCCTGACCGGACCGACCCGACGATCGACGGATCGGCGCGAAGCAGCGAGCGGCGAAGTGTCCCGCCGACTCCCTGCCTCGCGCCGATCCGTCGCCGCGTTTTTGGGTGTCCCGAGCCGGCCGCCGGGATCAGGTCACGAAGCAGAACTCGTTGCCCTCGGGGTCGCCCATCACTTGGAACGAGCCCTGCTCGTCGGTGACCGTGGTGCCGCGGGCGTCGGCGCCGAGGGAGACCGCCAAGGCCACGGCGGCGTCGATGTCGGTCACCCGCAGGTCCAGGTGCAACCGGTTCTTCCCGGCCTTGCCCTCGGGCACCGGCTGGAACGACATGCGTACCGCCCCGGGCGGTTCGACATGCGACCAACCCCGTTCCCGATCCACCGGCTCGCCGCCGAGCAGGCCGGCCCAGAACCGCACCAACTGCCGGGGCTCCCGGGCGTCCACCACGATCTGATGCAGGTCCACGCGCATAGGCCGCAGCCTAGGCCCAGCCCGGAAGGCCCCGCCTCGGCTCGATCGGGTGAACCGGATCGGGAGGACTACTGTGCGGTCGGACCCGAAACTAGGCTGAAGATGTTGCCTCGGGGAGGGGAGGAGCGGGTGTGATGTCCGTCGAAGCTGTGTACACACATGGTGTGGAAACCGACGACGATGCGATGCCGGATCCGTTGCAGGTGTTCTTCGCCCTGTCCGAGCGACTTCACGACTATCGCGTGGAGTTCATCGATCGGGAGACGAGCGTGGCACCACCGCCGGACGGCGATCACGAGACCTTGATCTGGCGCCTGGTCAGACAACTCGCGCGTTTCGACGTGGACGAACGCTTCGATGCCGCGATGAACAAGGGCTTGCAGACCCCGGGTGGGGCTCGGGTCATTCCGGACATCACGGTGACCTCGTCCGGTGGCATGCGGGACGCGGAGCCGTGGATGCCGTCCGGCGACGTGCTCTTGGTGGTCGAGGTGACATCGACCGCCCCAGGACGGGATCGCATCACCAAACGGCAGGTCTACGCCGAGGCCGCGATCCCCTTGTACCTCCTGATCGACCGCTCCGAATCCAAGCTCACGCTGTTCACCGATCCGGACAAGGGCAGCTACACCGGTCGGGTCGAGGTCGGCTTCGGCAAGCGGCTGCCGCTGCCCGATCCTTTTGGATTCGTGCTCGACACCGCTTCGATCGTCGACTGAACCGTGGGGACGTGATCCCGTGTCGGATGCTTCGGACAGTGACCTCAGCCCGCTTGCCCGGCGGGTGCTCGCGTGCATGTTGGCGGTGCCCGCGGGGATCAAGTTCACCGGTAAGGACGTGGCCGACGTGATGCCGGAAGGGCCGTACCGGGTGCAGAAGGCGTTGCGCGAACTGGGCGCCACCGGGCATCGCACCGTGCGCCGGCTGAAGAAGCCCAACGGTCAGTTCTACGTCGAGGTCGAATACCACGCGATACCCGTGCGGGCCGATGACTCGTCGATGGATTGAAGAGATTACGTAACTGCGTAACAATCACGACGTGGCGCATCGACCGGACGACGACAGTGAGCGGCCCGACCCGACCACTGCGACCGACAAGACCGACAAGACCGATAAGACAGACAAGATCGAGAAGACCGACCAGGCGGCCCTGCTCGCGCGCCTGGACGCGTTGACCGAGCGCGTCGCGGCGCTGGAGGCCGCGGCCGCCGAACCGCCGACCGGATCGGCCGACCGGTTCGTGCCGAGCTCGGACGCCGAGACGTTCTGGGCCCTGGAAGGGCTCAAGGAGCACTACGGGATCGGCGCGCTGCTGTACACCGGCGCCCTGCGACTGCCCGAGGGAACGCCCGTCGAGTGGCAACTGGCCGCCGACGCGGACGCGTTGCTCGCCGAGGACTGGGCACCGTTCGCCGAGCACCTGGGCGCCCTCGGCCACCCCGTACGACTGTCCCTGCTGCGCGAGATCCTGCGCGGCACCGACACCGCGGCCGAACTCGGCGCCCTGGAAGGGATGGGGACCAGCGGGCAGATCTACCACCACCTGCGCCAACTGGTCGCCGCCGGCTGGCTGCGCACCGTGGGCCGAGGGCACTACGAGGTACCCGCGATGCGCGTCGTACCACTCCTGACCGTGCTGTTCGCCGCACGCCCCTGACCCGCGCCACCCGATCCCCCACCACCGGTGAAGCCCTCGCAGAGCCGTTCTCTACGATCTGGATCATGGGGCGGACGACGGTCGAGACGATGCGAGGCCACTTCCACGAGACCGCGCGTGCGCGCGGATACCTGCTCGACGCGGCACAGGAGCAGGCCGCCGATCGGCTCGCCGAACTCGGCGCGGCGCTGGGCCGGGGCCGAGGGCACGGCCTGTTCCATCGCCGGCCGGCAGCGGGGCTGTACCTGTGGGGTCCGGTCGGCCGGGGCAAGACCTGGCTGCTCGACACGTTCTTCGCGGCCGTACCGCTGCCCGCCGAGCGCCGGACGCGGGTGCACTTTCACGCCTTCTTCCGCCGCCTGCACGAGGCGGTCCGCCGGCACCGCGACGACCACGGCCACGAGCGCAGCGCCGTCGACGCGGCCGTGTCCGAACTGGTCGGCGACGTCGACCTGTTGTGCTTCGACGAGTTCCACGTGCACGACCCGGGCGACGCGATGCTGGTCACCCGCCTGCTGCGGGAGCTGCACGCGCGCGGGGTGGTTCTGGTCTGCACGTCCAACTACCCGCCCGCCGGGCTGCTGCCCAACCCGCTCTACCACCACCTGTTCGAGCCGACGATCCGCGAGATTCAGGCGCGGATGACCGTGGTCACCGTCGCCGGTCCGCGGGACTATCGGTCGCTGCCCCGGACCGAGACCCTGGACACCGCGTTCGCCCGCGGCGCGGTGTTGTGGCCCGGCGACCCCGAGCAGTTGCGCGGGCAGCAACTCGTACCGCCCACGCCGGACGAAGCGGTCACGCTGCGGGTCAACCACCGCGAGCTCGCCGTCGCGGCGGCCCGACCGGGCGAGTTGTGGAGCGGGTTCGCGGCGCTGTGCGAGGGCCGGACGTCGCCGCTGGACTACCTCGTCCTGGCCGAGACGTATCCCACGTGGGTGCTCGGTGGGCTGCCCGCGCTCAAGACGGCGAGCGCCGAGGCCCGGCAGCGGTTCGTGAACCTGGTCGACGTCTGCTGCGACGCCGACGTACGGCTCTTCCTGTGCAGCGACCGCACCCTGACCGAAATCCTCGCCGGCGACGACCTGCCGACGGACATCACCCGCACGGCCAGCCGCCTGGGCCTGCTCCGCCGCGTCGACGGCTCGAACAACGGCGATGGCGACGGCGGCAAGAGCGTCGAGGGTGCCGAGGGCGCCCACCAAGGCGGCGGCGCGGAGCACTCCGACTAGGCCCAATACCAGTGACTTTGATGGGGTTCGCTCGTTGGATGGGTTGTGCCAAGGCCTGGGCAGGTGAAGTCGTCGACGGGTGAGCGGTTCTCGGATCGGATCGCGTTGGGGGTGTTGACGCGTGCGTTTCCGCCGGAGTTGGTCGACGAGGTGGTCGCGGGGTGTGGGCGGGTCGAGCAGCGTCGTCGGTTGTTGCCGGCGAGGGTGGTCGTCTACTTCGTCCTGGCGATGTGTCTGTTCTCGGGTCAGGGCTACGAGGAGGTCGCGCGTCTGCTCACGCAGGGTCTGGAGCGGGAGCGTCGGTGGGTGGGGACGTGGCGGGTTCCGACGACCGGGGCGATCGGGCGGGCGCGGCTGCGGTTGGGGCCGGAGCCGTTGAGGGTGTTGTTCGCTCGGGTGTGTCGTCCGGTGGCGGTGCCGGGGACGGTCGGGGCGTGGTATCGCGGGCGCCGTCTGGTCGCGGTGGACGGCACGACCTTCGACCTGCCCGACAGCGAGGCGAACGCGGGTTTCTTCGGTCGGCCGGGTACGAGTCGGGGCCAGGGTCGGAGCGCGTATCCGCAGGCGAGGGTGGCCGTGTTGGTCGAGTGCGGCACCCACGTGGTGTTCGCGGCCGACATCGCGCCGCTCGCCGTGCGCGAAACGACCGCGGCCCGGCGGTTGTTCGCGTCGTTGGAGCCCGGGATGCTCCTGTTGGCCGACCGGGGTTTCCACGACTTCGAACTGTGGCGGGCGGCCTCCGGGACCGGCGCGGACCTGTTGTGGCGGATCAAGGGCAACGCCGTGCTCCCGGTCCTGACCTCCCTGCCCGACGGGTCCTACCTGTCCGAGATCTTCGCCGGTCACGACCGCCGGCGCGTCGATCCGATCCGGGTCCGTGTGGTCGAGTACACCCTGGGCCCGGGCGGTGGGGAGGAGATCGTGTATCGGCTGATCACCACCGTCCACGATCCCTCGGCGGCTCCGGCCGCCGAGTTGGCGGCGCTGTATCACGAGCGGTGGGAGATCGAGACCGCCCTCGACGAGATCAAGACCCACCAGGGCGGTCCCGGCCACGTGTTGCGTTCCCGTCACCCGGCGGGTGTCGAACAGGAGATCCTCGGTGTTCTCCTGGTCCATCACGCCCTGCGCGACCTGATGCACCACGCCGCTCGGGATGTGGACTGCGACCCGGACAGGCTGTCCTTCATCCGAACCCTGCGCGTCGTCCGCCGCCACGTCACCGGCCAGGCGGCGTTTTCCCCCCTCCCGACTCGCCGTCGCACTCCTCGCCACCCTGTGTGAGATCCACGAACGGCCCCTGCCGCCGAGGCGGTTGCGCTCCAACCCCCGCGTCATCAAACGCAAGATGTCCAACTGGGCGCTCAAGCGAACCGAGCACCGCAGCACACCCCCACCGAACCCACCCGACGTCACGCTCGTCGGACCGACCCGCACCACCCCAACCTGCCGCAGAAAGACCTAAAAACACCGGTATTGCGACTAGGCCCTGTCCGCCGGACAGGGCCTAGTCGTCCTCCGGCAGCAGTTCATAGCTCGGGTCGGACATCGCCAGGTGCCCCTCCGACTCGCCGACCACCCCGTGGACCCGCATCCGGCGGCCCGGTTCCACGCCGGCGAGGTGCCGGCGGCCGTGGAAGAGCAGCCTGAGGCCGCCGGTGCGGTCGTACAGCTCGACCTCCAGGGCCGGCCGGGCGCTCTCCGGCGATGTGGATACCGACCGGACCCGGCCGACCACCTCGGCTCGCTGCCGCCACTTGAGCTCGGCCACCGACGTGGCACCCGCCGCGTGATCCGCCGACTCCGGCTCCGCGTCCATCGTCGGCAACAACCGGGTCACACACTTGGCCGCCGCGGGCTCCGTGGGCATCGGCCGGTGCGCCATCGCCGCGGCCACGTCGAACGGCACGACGGTGGCGATCGCGTGCGGCACTCGGGTCAGCGCCGACGCGATCGAGTCGGTGGTGCGGCCGTGCAGCAGGCGCCCGATCACCGGTGGATAGGTGTGCCGAGGCAGCAGCATGGTGACTCCGGACGCGCCGTCCGCCACCTCGCGCGCGGCCAGTTCCAGCACCGCCCGGGCCAGCCGCCGGTCCGGACACTCGATCAGCTCCAGCGGGATGTCGGCGGCCCGGCTCGCCTCCCACCGCTTGCTCAGCTTCTTCGCGTGCCGGCTGTCCAGCACGAAGTGCGCCGCGTGCAGGTCGTCCGCGCGCAGCGAGCGGGCGTAGCGCACCGCCTGGAGCACCGCGACGTCGAGCGAGTCGACCAGCACCACGACCACCGAGCGATCGCGAATGTTGAAGTCCGCCGTGGCCGGCGCCACCGCGAGTGCCGCCGCCTCCTCGCGGTAGCGCCGGTTGACCCCGATCAGCGCCCACACGCCCAACGGGAAGAGCACCACCACCAGCCACGCGCCCTCGGTGAACTTGGTGACCGCGAAGATCAGCACCACCGCGGCGGAGACCACGGCCGCGAGCGCGTTGAGCACGGTCGCGGCCCGCCAGCGACCGGTGCGCACCCTCCAGTGGTGCCTGGTCAGCCCGGCGCCGGCCATCATGAACCCGGTGAACACGCCGATCGCGTACAGCGCGACGAGCGAGTCCACGCTCGCCCCGGTCGCCAGCAGCAGCGCGACGGCGGGCACCGCGAGCAGGATGATCCCGTTCGAGAAGGCCAGCCGGTGGCCGCGCTTGCGCAACATCTTCGGCAGGAACGCGTCCTCGGCGACGAAGTCGGCCAGGAACGGGAAGCCGTTGAACGGCGTGTTCGCGCCGGTGTACAGGATCAGCGCGGTGGCCAGTTGCACGAAGATCAACCCGGCCCGACCGAGCACGCCCTCGCCCAGGACCAGGTGCGCCTCCTGCGCGATCACCGTCGGATCGCCCTCCAGGTAGGGGATCGCGTGGGTGGCGTGCGCGAGCAGCGAGATGCCCAACACCAGGGTCGCGAGCACCAGCGACATCGCCACCAGCGTCTTGCGCGCGTTGCGGGCGCGCGGTTCGCGGAAGGTGGACACGCTGTTCGAGAGCGCCTCCAGACCGGTCAGCGAGGAGCCGCCGTTGGCGAACGCCCGCAGCACCACGAACAACGAGGCGCCGTAGAGCAGTCCGTTGCCGGACTCGCCGAGCGGCACGGCGCCGGCGGCGTGTACGTCCGCCTGCGGCAGCGCGCCGTCGCTCGCCCAGCGCACCAGCGCGACCGTGAACACGATCGCCATCGCGCCGATGAACAGGTAGGCCGGCAGCGCGAACGTGCGCCCGGCCTCCTTGACCCCGCGCAGGTTGCCGTAGAACAGCACCGCGACCACGCCGACACAGATCTCCGGCTTCCAGCCGCTGATGTCGGTGCCCCACAGCAGGTGCAGCAGCGAGGCGATGGCGTCGGTGCCGGCCGCCGTCTGCACCGCGACGGTGACCACGTAGTCGATCAGCAGCGCGACCGAGGCGACCTGCGCGACGCGCGGCCCGAAGTTGTCGCGCGCGACGATGTAGGAGCCGCCCGCCTTGCTGTACAGGCTCACCACGTCCCGATAGCACAGGGTCAGCAACAGCAGCACCGCGAGGATCGCGTAGGTGACCGGCAGGAGCAGGGTGAACGCGGCGAGGCCGATGTAGGGCACCAGCGCCCGCAACATCTGCTCGGTGCCGTACGCCGACGACGAGATGCAGTCCGAGGCCAGTACGCCCAGCGCGGTCGGGTTGGACAATTTCTCGCCGCGCAGCCGCGAGGTCACCAGCGGCGGGCCGAGCAGTCGTTTCTTGAGCCGGTATCCGACCGTCTCGGGAATCCGGACGTCCACGCTGAGCGGAGCGGGCGGGCCGGTGGGTGGCTGCATGACCCCTCGGCTGCCCCGGCGCCCCGCCGCACATGCCCGCGCTCGGCCGAACAGGGGCCGTGGCGCCGGCCCGGCACGTGGGGTGGGACGACGGGCGGGCACACGCGTGGGGCCCGGCGGAAATTCCGCCGGGCCCCATCCGCGTACCGGCGTCGCCGGTCGTGCCGAGTCGCTAGTTGATCGTCCAGGTGTCGTTGCCCCGGATCAGCGAGGCCAGGTCGCCGGCGCCCTGGGTGCTCGCCGCCTCGGCCATCTGGGCCGACATCAGCCGGTCGTAGACCGGGCGCCGAATGTCGCGGAAGACGCCGATGGGGGTGTGCGTGTTGCTGGTCAGATCGCCCAGCCGGGTCAGCGCGAAGGCCAACTCGGGGTTGTCCGCGTGCGCGTCGTGCACCATCAGCGCGTCCTCGCCGACCTTGGCCACCTCGGCCACGTCCAGCGAACCGCGCGCACCCCGGATCACGCCGAACTGCCCGTCCGAGCCGAACCGGATCGGCTGCCCGTGCTCCAGCCGGATGGTCACGTCGTCCCGCTTCTCCGGGTCCTTGAGCTGCTCGAACGCGCCGTCGTTGAAGATGTTGCAGTTCTGGTAGATCTCCACCAGCGCGGTGCCCTCGTGCGCCGCCGCCGCGCGCAGCACCGAGGTCAGGTGCTTGCGGTCGGAGTCGATGGACCGGGCCACGAACGAGGCCTCGGCGCCGATGGCCACCGACAGCGGGTTGAACGGGTGGTCGAGCGAGCCCATCGGGGTGGACTTGGTGATCTTGCCGGTCTCGGAGGTCGGCGAGTACTGACCCTTGGTCAGGCCGTAGATCCGGTTGTTGAACAGCAGGATCTTCAGGTTGACGTTGCGCCGGAGTGCGTGGATCAGGTGGTTGCCGCCGATGGACAGCGCGTCGCCGTCACCGGTGACCACCCATACCGACAGGTCCTCGCGCGAGGTGGCCAGACCGGTCGCGATGGCCGGCGCGCGCCCGTGGATCGAGTGCATGCCGTAGGTGTTCATGTAGTACGGGAAACGGCTGGAGCAGCCGATGCCCGAGACCCACACGATGTTCTCCTTGCGGAGACCGAGTTCGGGCATGAAGCCCTGCACGGCCGCCAGGATCGCGTAATCCCCGCAACCCGGGCACCAGCGCACCTCCTGGTCCGACTTGAAGTCCTTCATGGACTGCTTGCCGTCGGCCTTCGGGATCAGCGACAGCGAAGGAAACCCGCCGGCGCCGTTCGCAGACTCAGACACTCTCGATCACTTCCTGGATCACGTGAGCCAGTTCCTCGGACTTGAACGGCAGACCGCGAACCTGGGTGTAGGACATGGCGTCCACGAGGAACTTCCCGCGCAGGAGCAGGGCGAGCTGACCCAGGTTCATCTCCGGGACGATCACCTTGTCGTACGACTTGAGCACCTCGGCCGTGTTGGCCGGGAAAGGGTTGAGGTGACGCAGGTGGGCCTGCGCGACCTTGCCGCCCGCGGCCCGCACCCGACGGACACCGGCGGCGATCGGACCGTAGGTGGAGCCCCACCCGATCACGAGCACCTTGGCGTCACCGGTCGCGTCGTCCACCCACAGCGGCTCGATGTCGTTCGCGATCCCGTCGACCTTGGCCTGTCGGGTGCGCACCATCAGGTCGTGGTTGGCCGGGTCGTAGGAGATCGATCCGATGCCGTCGGCCTTCTCGATGCCGCCGATCCGGTGCTCCAAGCCCGGCGTGCCGGGGACCGCCCACGGGCGGGCCAGCGTCTCGGGGTCGCGCTTGTAGGGCCAGAACTCCTTGGTCCCGTCCGGCATCTCCTGGTTCGGTTCGGTCGCGAACTCGACGCGCAGGTCCGGCAGTTCGGACGTCTCCGGCAGGCGCCACGGCTCCGAGCCGTTGGCCAGGTAGCCGTCGGAGAGCAGGAAGACCGGGGTGCGGTACTTCAGCGCGATCCGGGCCGCCTCGATGGTGGCCGCGAAGCAGTCGGACGGGGTCTGCGGGGCCACGATCGGCACCGGGGCCTCGCCGTTGCGCCCGAACATGGCCTGGAGCAGGTCGGACTGCTCGGTCTTGGTCGGCAGACCGGTCGAGGGCCCGCCGCGCTGCACGTCGACGATCAGCAGCGGAAGCTCCAGCGAGACGGCCAGGCCGATCGTCTCGGACTTGAGCGCGACGCCGGGGCCGGACGTGGTGGTCACCCCGAGCGCGCCGCCGAAGGACGCGCCGAGCGCGGCACCGATGCCCGCGATCTCGTCCTCGGCCTGGAAGGTGCGCACGCCGAAGTTCTTGTGCTTGGCCAGTTCGTGCAGGATGTCCGAGGCCGGGGTGATCGGATACGAACCGAGGTAAACCGGCAGCTCGGACAGTTGCCCGGCGGCCACCAGGCCGTAGGACAGCGCGAGGTTGCCGGTGATGTTGCGGTACGTGCCGGCCGGCAGCTTCGCCGGGGCCACCTCGTAGGAGACCGCGAAGTCGTCCGTGGTCTCACCGAAGTTCCAACCCGCCTTGAACGCCGCGACGTTGGCTTCGGCGATCACCGGCAGCTTGGCGAACTTCTTGCGCAGGAAGGCGATGGTCGCCTCGGTCGGCCGGTGGTACAGCCAGGACAGCAGACCGAGCGCGAACATGTTCTTCGCCCGCTCGGCGTCCTTCTTGGAGATCTCGAACTCGGCCAGCGAACCGACGGTCAGCGTGGTCAGCGGGATCGCGTGCACGTTGTACGCGTCCAGCGAGCCGTCCTCCAGCGGATTGTTCGCGTAGCCGACCTTGGCCATCGCCCGCTTGGAGAACTCGTCGGTGTTGACGATGATCTCGGCCCCGCGCGGCAGGTCGCGGATGTTGGCCTTGAGCGCCGCCGGGTTCATCGCGACCAGGACGGTCGGGGCGTCGCCCGGCGTCAGGATGTCGTGGTCGGCGAAGTGGAGCTGGAAACTCGACACGCCCGGCAGGGTGCCCGCGGGCGCCCGAATCTCGGCGGGGAAGTTGGGAAGGGTCGACAGATCGTTTCCGAACGTCGCCGTCTCGGACGTGAAACGGTCACCCGTCAGCTGCATTCCGTCACCGGAATCGCCGGCGAACCGGATCACTACCCGGTCGAGCTGCTTGACCTGCTTGGTCACGGGGAAGGACCTCCTCGGCGCTGCGGCGGTTGGTCCGCGCACCGCGCGGATGTCGCAGTTTTCATCGTACGGCGGTACAGATGGGGGCCGTGGCGCCCCCCGGAGCGGGCGAGGATCCGCCCTGGCGCGTGACGTGAGCGGTGTCACGCTGCGGACATGACCCGCAGGGGGGCACATATCCGCCTATATCCGAGCAAACCAAGAGCCCGTCCCGATTCGGGACGGCTGCTCCGATCGACCGGATGATTGCATGGGTCCAGTAATTCGATCCCTACGATGTCAGGATCCGAGATACGCGAGTACCGCGAGGACTCGTCTGTGATCGGTGTCACTGGGCGCGAGACCGAGCTTCCCGAAGATGTTGCTGACGTGCTTCTCCACCGCTCCGTCGGACACCACCAGGGCCTGCGCGACCGCCGCGTTCGTGCGTCCCTCGGCCATCAGGCCGAGCACCTCGCGCTCGCGCGGTGTGAGCTTTTCCACCACGTCGCGCTTGCGGGAACGGCCGAGCAACTGGGAGACGACCTCGGGGTCGAGCGCCGTGCCGCCGGTCGCGACCCGCTCGACCGCCGCGACGAAGTCGCCGACGTCGGCGACCCGGTCCTTGAGCAGATAGCCGACCCCGCTGGTGTTGCCCGCCAGCAACTCCGTCGCGTACTGCTCCTCGACGTACTGTGACAGGACAAGCACGCCGACCTGCGGCAGCGTCGCCCGCATCCGCACCGCCGCGCGAATGCCCTCGTCGGTGTGCGTGGGCGGCATGCGCACGTCCACGACGCACACGTCCGGGAGCAGCTCGCCCGCGACGGCGACCAACCGCTCGGCATCCCCGACCTCGCCCACGACCTCATGGCCGCGAGCGGTCAACAGACGGGACAAACCGTCTCTAAGTAGTACGGAATCCTCAGCGATGACGACGCGCACAGCGTTCACATCCCCCAAATCCGGTAGCCGCACCCGAGGAGCGGGTGCGGCTACAGTCTTCCGGATTCGAGTCGATGCGGTGTACCGCGGGCGGGTCGGATCTCAGCCCCGCCGCGTCCTCACAGCGGCAGCCACACGGTGACCCTGGTGGGCCCGCCCTCGGGACTGTCCACGGTCAGCGTGCCGTCCACCCCGCGCACCCGCTCGATCAGGCCGGCCAGCCCGGACCCCTTGCCGGTCGAGGCACCACCGGCGCCGTCGTCGGCGACGATCAGATACATCCGGCCGTCCTGATGGCCCACGGTCACCCACGCGTGGGTGGCCCGGGCGTGCTTGGAGACGTTGGTCAGCAGTTCGGACGCGCAGAAGTAGGCGACCGATTCGATCGGCGCGGCCGGCCGGCCGGGCAGGTCCACCTCGACCCGGACCGGGACCGTACAGCGGGCCGCGATCGAGGACAGCGCCGCGTCCAGACCCCGGTCGGTGAGCACCGCCGGGTGGATGCCCCGGGCCAGGTCGCGCAGTTCCTGGAGGGCGAGCTTGACCTCGTCGTGCGCGGAGGAGACCATCCGCGCGGTCTCGATGTCCTCGCTCGTGTTCAGATTCTCCTTCGCCATGCCCAGGTCCATCGCCAGGGCGACCAGCCGGGCCTGCGCGCCGTCGTGCAGGTCGCGCTCGATCCGGCGCAGGTCGGACGCGGCGGTGTCGACGGCGGCCTCCCGGGACACGGTCAGGTCGCGCACCTGCTCGGACAGGAATTTGGGGCCGAGCAGCCCGCGCACCATCACCCGGTCCACGTTGGCCATCCCGCGCACCAGCCACGGCGTCGCCAGGAACAGCAGTACGCCCGCCGCCACGGTCAGCGTCACCGGGCCCGGCCCGGCGAGGTAGTGGTCGGCGCCCGGCGCGTGCGGCCCGTCGCCGGAGAGCTTCGCGCCGGGCATGTCGGCCCGGCGGTACAGCGGCTGGGTGAGCGGATAGGTGACCATGGTCAGCGACGCCGCCCACAGCGCCGTGGTGACGGCGAAGGTGAAGACGCCCCAGGGCAGTTGCACGCACAGATACAGGCAGGCCCGCCACCCGGTCCGGTCGGTCAGCGCGGACTTGATCCAGCCGGTGACCCCCGGCCGCGGCCGGAGCGGGGCCGGTGCGCGCACGTGCTCGTCCAACAGCGCGCTCGCCCGGGCCCGCTCCATCCGGCCGAACAGCCGGCTGCCCATCAGGGTCAACGCCAACAGCGGCAACCCGATCAGGAACAGCGGGGTCAGACCGACGCCGAGCGCGATGAACACCACGGCGTAGGTGAAACCGACGATGCCGATGGGCAGATTGAGCACGAGATGGATCGTGTCGGTCCACGTGCGCACCGTGAACGGCGCGCGCAGGATGCCCGGCCGCGCTCGGGCCGGGGCATCACCTGTGGACCCGTCGTAGGCAGTCACGGGTGAGGGCATGGACATGGAGTTGCCTCGCTGGGAGAGAAGCCGATCCGTTGGGTCAACTCTGCCCGGTGACCCGGGCGGGTCCCATGGCGCGGGTCGGTGTCTTGGGGGTGGGGTTGTCCCTACCACCTTCGGTTCGGGAGCGGTATCGCCGATCCGGCCGGCCGGCGGATTGGACACCGGGGACAGGTCCGGCGCAACCCCCCTAGACTCCCGTGCCACAAACGTAAGCAACGTCCACGCAACGTTCGGGCAATGTCGGATCGGGAGGCAGGCGCCAGGTGGAGGGCTACTACGGAACGTACGCGCTCGTGGGTCTGGTGCTTCTCGTCGCGTCGGCCTTCGTCGCGGTGGCGTTCGCCGGCGGGCGGCTGTTGCGACCGAGCGTACCCACGCACGAGAAGCTCACGACGTACGAGTGCGGGGTCGACCCGGTGGGGGTGGGGTGGGCGCAGGTCCACATCCGGTACTACCTCTACGCGTACCTCTACGTCATCTTCGCGGTCGACGTGATCTACCTGTTCCCCTGGGCGACGGTGTTCGACGCGCCGGGCTTCGGCGCCGCGACCCTGGTGGAGATGTTCGTGTTCGTCGGCTTCCTGGCCACCGGACTGCTGTACGCGTGGCGAAAGGGCGTCCTCGCATGGACCTGACACCGGCACCGGTGGAACGCACACCGGTCGACCTCCCGCAGCCGAGGCTCGGGGTGCTCTCGCGGCTCGCGCCGGACCCGGTGCGGCTCGTGCTCAACTGGGGACGGCGCTACTCCCTCTGGGTGTTCAACTTCGGCCTGGCGTGTTGCGCGATCGAGTTCATCGCGTCCTCGATGGCCAGGCACGACTTCATCCGCCTGGGCGTGATCCCGTTCGCCCCCGGGCCCCGGCAGGCCGACCTGATGGTCGTCTCGGGGACGGTCAGCGACAAGATGGCGCCCGCGATCAAGCGGCTGTACGAGCAGATGCCCGAGCCCAAGTACGTCATCTCGTTCGGGTCCTGCGCGAACTGCGGCGGGCCGTACTGGGATTCGTACTGCGTCACCAAGGGCGTGGACCAGATCGTGCCGGTCGACGTGTACGTGCCCGGCTGCCCGCCCCGGCCCGAGGCGCTGCTCCAGGGCATCCTCAAGCTCCAGGAGCGGATCGCGGTGGAGAACCCGGCGGCCCGGTACGCCCGCAAGCTGCCCGCCGCCGCGCTCGCGCGACCGCTGGTCGCGCCGCCGAAGCCCGCGGCGGGGGATGCCGGATGACCCCGGAGGAGATCCGCGCGGGCCTGGGCGAGGAGTTGGTGCTCGCGGTGTCGGACGCGTACGGACTGGTCACCGTCGATGTCGCGGCGCGGAACTGGGCGGCCGCGCTGACCGCCGCGCGCGACGTGCTGGGCTGCGCGTTCTTCGACTGGCTCACCGGTGTCGACGAACTCGCCGAGGGGTTCGACGTGGTCGCGCACGTGTGCGCGATCCCGACCGGGCCCCGGCTGTTGCTGCGCACCCGCGTGCCGCGCGAGGCCGCCGTGCTCGCGAGCGTGACCGGCGTGTACGCGGGGGCCCGCTGGCACGAGCGGGAGACGCACGAGATGTTCGGCATCGACTTCACCGACCACCCGGGCCTGGATCCGCTGTTGTTGCCGGACGGCTTCGAGGGACACCCGCTGCGCAAGGAGTTCGTCCTGGCCGCGCGGGTGGCCAAGGCGTGGCCCGGTGCCAAGGAACCGGGCGAGTCCGACCACGGCGGCGGGCCGGGCCGCTCGCCGGGCCGCCGCCGTACGTTGCCGCCGGGCGTACCGGATCCGGCGACCTGGGGCCCGCACAAGGAGGAGGCGGCGGCCGAGGCCGCTGCCGCCGCCGAGGAACGCCCACGCCGCGCCCGCGGTGCCGCGGCGGGCTCGGCGAGCCAGGCCGGCGAGGGCGCACCGCCGGCGCGCCGCACCCGCAGCGTGTCGCAGGGTTCGGCGAGCCAGGCCGGCGCGCCGCCGGCCGAACCGGCCGCGCCGGAGCCGGCGTCGCCCGAGCCTCCCGCGACCGACTCGACTCCGCCGGCCGAGCCGGCGTCACCGGCGCCCGCGGCGCCGGCCGAGCCCGCCGCGCGACCCGAGCCCACGACGCCCTCCGCATCCGATGCGTCGCCCGAGGCGCCATCCGAGCCTGCGGCGCCGGACGAGTCCGAGGCGCCGGACGAGTCCACCGCGCCCGGCGAATCCACCGCGTCGCCCGAGGCGCCCGCCGTCGAGCCGCGCGAGAGCGGTCCGACCCGCCCGTCCACCGAAGGGGACACCCCGTGAGTCTCCTCGACGTGTGCCTCCGGCTCGTTCTCGTGCTCGGGGCGTTCCTCGTGCTGCCCCTGCTGATCGGGCAGACCGAGCACAAGGTGATGGCGCACATGCAGGCGCGGGTCGGCCCGATCTACGCGGGCGCCTTCCACGGCTGGGCGCAGTTGGTCGCCGACGGCGTCAAGTTCGCCCAGAAGGAGGACATCGTCCCGGCCGGCGCCGACCGCAGGGTGTTCAAGCTCGCGCCGGCCGTCGCGCTGATCCCCTACTTCGTGGTGCTGATCGCCATCCCGATCGGCCCCAACGGCCTGGTCGGCCGGACCGTCGACGCCGGCATCGTGTTCGTGCTCGCGGTGATGGGCGTCGGCGTGCTCGGCTCGCTGATGGGCGGCTGGGCCTCGGCCAACAAGTACTCGCTGCTCGGCGGCATCCGCTCGGCCGCCCAGTTGATGGCGTACGAACTGCCGATGCTGCTGGCCGCGGCCTCGGTCGCGATGGCCGCCGGGACCGTGTCGCTGTCCGGGATCGTCGAGGGCTTCGAGTGGTGGTGGCTGCCCTGGCAGGCGATCGGCGGCGTGGTGTTCTTCACCGCCGGCCTCGCCGAGATCCAGCGCCCGCCGTTCGACATGCCGGTCGCCGACTCGGAGATCATCTTCGGCGCCTACACCGAGTACTCCGGCCTGCGCTTCGCGCTGTTCCTGCTGTCCGAGTACGCCGGAATCCTGATCGTGTGCGCGCTGACCACCGTGCTGTTCCTGGGCGGGTGGCACGGGCCGTGGTCGGACTCGGTCGGCTGGTTGTGGACCCTGCTCAAGACCGGCCTCCTGGCGTTCGTGGTGATCTGGCTGCGGGTCAGCTATCCGCGCCTGCGCGAGGACCAACTGCAAAAGCTCGCGTGGACGGTGCTCGTCCCGCTCGCGCTCGGCCAACTCGTCCTGACCGGCGTGGTAAAGGTGGCGACCTGATGAAGGGCCTGGCCAAGGGCCTCGCGGTGACCCTGAGGACGCTCACCAAGAGGTCCGTCACACAGTCCTATCCGGAGGTTCTCCCGGAACTGCCGCCCCGCTCGCGCGGGGTGATCGCGCTGTTCGAGGAGAACTGCACGGTCTGCATGTTGTGCGCGCGCGAATGCCCGGACTGGTGCATCTACATCGACTCGCACAAGGAGGTCGTGCCCGCCCGCGAACCCGGCGCGCGCGACCGCACCCGCAATGTGCTCGACCGCTTCGCGATCGACTTCGCGCTGTGCATGTACTGCGGCATCTGCGTCGAGGTGTGTCCGTTCGACGCGCTGTTCTGGTCGCCGGAGTTCGAGTACGCGACCGGCGACATCCACGAACTCACGCACGAGAAGGACAAGCTGCGCGAGTGGATGTGGACCGTGCCGCCACCACCCGCGCTGGACGAGCACGCCGAGGACCCCAAGGAACTGATCCAGGCCCGCAAGGCCGTCGAGAAGGCGGAGAAGGCCGCGGCCGCGGCCCGGGCCGCCGCACCGGAAGCGGAGGAGACCCCGTGAACCTCGCCGCCACCGAGCACGCATTCCTCTCGCCCACCGGCGCCGAGATCGCCTTCGTCCTGGTCGGCGTCGTCGTGCTCGGCTCCGCGCTGCTCGTGGTGAGCACCCGTCAGGTCGTGCACGCCGCGCTGTGGCTGGTGGTCACGCTCGGCGGGCTGGCCGCCGAGTACCTGCTGCTCACCGCCGAGTTCATCGCCTGGGTCCAGGTGCTGATCTACGTCGGCGCGGTCGTGGTGCTGCTGTTGTTCGGCCTGATGCTCACCAAGGCGCCGATCGGATACTCCGAACCGGCCGATCCCGCCGCCCGGATCCCGGCCGCCGTGGTCGCGCTGGGCGCCACCGCGACCCTGCTCACCGTGATCGTGGACGCCTTCCGCACCGCCTACCTGCATCTGGGCGACGACACCGTGGGCAGCACCCGGGTCACCGGGGAGAGCCTGTTCAAGGTGTGGGTGCTGCCGTTCGAGGTGTTGTCCGTGCTGCTCCTGGCCGCGCTGATCGGCGCCATCGTGCTGTCCCGCTCCCGATCGGGCGTGCGCTCGGGCCGGAAGGACTGACCCCGCGATGCATCTGGTCTATCCGCTCGTCCTCGCCGTCCTGCTGTTCGGCATCGGGCTCTACGGGGTGATCGCGCGCCGCAACGCGATCCTCGTGCTGATGTCGATCGAGCTGATGCTCAACGCCGTCAACATCAACCTGGTCGCGTTCGACATGTATCTGCGCGACACGCTGCACGCCGGTCAGGCGCTGACCCTGTTCGTGATCACCATCGCCGCAGCCGAGATCGGTCTCGGGCTGGCCATCGTGCTGATGGTGTTCCGCAACCGGGCCACCACCGACGTTCCCGAACTGCGCGAGCTCGCCGAGCACAAGGAGGGATCGGTATGACGGTCGCCGCCGCGACGGCCACCGGCCTGCCCGCGCTCGCGGCCCTGCTCGGGCTGTTCCTCGGGCGCCGGGTGCGCCCGGTCCTGTTCGCCGTACCCGCGGCCCTGGTCGCGACCGTGCTCGCGATCGTCGTGGCCGCCGGCATCGGCGACGACACGCGCGAATCGGCGGTGCGGCTGACCCCCACCGGCGCCCTGGACATCACCCTGGGGCTACAGGTGGACGGACTCGCCGCGATGTCCGCGGTGCTGGTCACCGTGGTCGCGCTGCTGGTGCAGGTCTACTCGGCCGCCTACCTGCGCGAGGACCCGCGCTACTCGTCCTACGCGGCGCTGGTGTCGCTGTTCACCGCGGCGATGCTGCTCGTGGTGTTCACCGGCGACCTGATCGTGCTCCTGGTCGGCTGGGAGGTGATGGGCGTCTGCTCGTACTTCCTGATCGGCCACCACTGGGAGACCGAGGCGGCCCGCTCCGCCTCGATCAAGGCGTTCGTGGTCACCAAGCTCGGCGACGTGCCGTTCCTGATCGGCATCCTCGTGCTCGCCGTGGGCGCCGACTCGTTCCGGATCCGGGACGTGCTCGCCGCCGTGCCCGAGGGCGGCGCCGGGTGGGTGACCGCGGGCACCCTGCTGCTGTTGGGCGGCGTCGCGGGCAAGTCCGCGCAGGTACCGCTGCAGACCTGGCTGCCGGACGCGATGGCCGGCCCGACCCCGGTGTCCGCGCTGATCCACGCGGCCACCATGGTCGCCGCCGGCGCCTACCTGGTGGCCCGCCTGTACCCGGCCTTCCTGGCCGCGCACGCGACGCTGATCGTGCTCGCGGTGCTCGCCGCGGTGACGATGATCGGCTCCGCGCTGGCCGCGCTCGCCCAGGAGGACCTCAAGCGGGTGCTCGCGTGGTCGACGGTCGGCCAACTCGCCTACATGACCGGCGGGCTCGCGGTCGGCGGGCGCGACGCGGCGGTGTTCCACCTGCTCTCGCACGGCGCGTTCAAGGCGCTGCTCTTCCTCGGCGCCGGGGTGGCCATCCACGTCGCCGGAACCGGTGCGCTGGCCGGCATGGGCGGGCTGCGGCACCGCGCGCCGATCGCGTTCTGGACGATGACCGCCGGGCTCGCCGCGCTCGCGGGTGTGCCGCCGTTCTCCGGCTTCTTCAGCAAGGAGGCGGTGCTCGGCGCGGCCGAGCACACCGCCGCCGGCCACGGCTCGGTACCGCAGGTGGCCGGCTGGCTGGTCCTGGTGGCCGGGCTGCTCACCGCGGTGCTGACCGCGGCCTACGCGACCCGGGTATGGCTGCGGGTGTTCCTCGGGCCGGTGCGCGAGGCGGCGCCCGGCGCGGAGGTGCCCGCGCACGCGGACGCGGCGGACTACGGCGAGCCCACGCACCCGGGCGAGGCGCCCGCCGCGATGGTGTGGCCGCTGATCGTGCTCACGGTGCCCACCGTGCTGTTCGGCTTCGTGGCCTTCCCGGGCCTGCCGCCCCTGGGCAGCGACCTGGGCTATGCCGAACTGACCCCGAACCCGCTGACCACGGTGCTCGCCCTGATCGCGCTCGGGCTCGGGGTCGGCTCGGTCGCCGCGCTGTGGCGGCGCGACCCGGTCGCCGATCCGGCCCGCGCGCTGGGTCCGCTGCGCGGTCCGGCACTGCGCGGGTTCGACGTGGACGGGCTGTACGCGGCGCTGGTCCTGACCCCCGTCCGACTCGCCGCCAAGGCGTCCCGGTTCACCGACGGGGCCGTCGTCGACACCTACGTCAAGGGCGCCGCACAGAGCGCGTGGCTGCTCGGCGGCGGAATCCGGCGAGGCCAGAACGGCAACGTCCGGCTGTATCTGACCGGCCTGTTCGCGGGCGTGGTCGTGCTCGCCGTCGCGGTGGCGGTGGGCTCGTGACGCGCCGTCGACCGTTGCCCCCGACGCCCCCTCATGCCCAGGAGACCTCGCGGTGAGCGTCGTGCTGATCCTCGTCGTGGCCGCGCCGCTGCTCGGCGCCGCCCTGCTCCTGCTGCCCGGGGTCGGTGATCGCGCGGCCCGGCTGATCGGCGTCGCCGCGAGCGCGGCGACCCTGGTCGGCGCCGTTGTGCTCGCGTGCGGGTTCGACCGCGGGCGCGGCATGCAGTTCGAGACCGACGTGTCCTGGGCACCCTCGCTGGGCCTGCGCTTCCACCTGGGCATCGACGGCATCTCGCTGCCGCTGCTCCTGCTCACCGCGCTGCTCACGCTGCTGGTCGCCGTGCACAGCCTGTGGAACATTCCGCCCGGCGGCGACTCACGGGCGTTCGTGGCGCTGTTCCTGCTCCTGGAGACCGGCACGCTGGGCACCTTCGCGGCGCTCGACCTGATCCTGTTCTTCCTGTTCTTCGAGGTCGTGCTGGTCCCGATGTACTTCCTCATCAACCGCTGGGGGAGTCCGGGCGAGCGCGGCCCCGCCTCGTACAAGTTCATCCTGTACACCCTGCTCGGATCGGCCGTGATGCTGCTCGGCTTCCTGCTGATCCAGGCGAAGACCGGCACCTTCGACATGGTCGAGCTCGCCGAACGGCACGGCGCGGGCATGTCGCACGGCGTCCAGGTGCTCGCGTTCCTGGCGATCGGCCTGGGTCTGGCGGTCAAGGTGCCGATGTGGCCGCTGCACACCTGGCTGCCCGACGCGCACACCGCCGCGCCGACGGCGGGCTCGGTGCTGCTGGCCGGCGTGCTGCTCAAGATGGGCACGTACGGCCTGATCCGGATCGCGGTGCCGATGTTGCCGGAGGGCGCCGAGACGTTCGCGCCGTATCTGGCCGCGTTCGGCGTGGTGGGCATCGTCTACGGCTCGCTGGTGTGTCTGGCCCTGCTGCGCGACCCGGACGGCGACCTCAAGCGCATCATCGCCTACTCGTCGGTGGGCCACATGGGCTTCGCGCTGCTGGGCATCGCGACCCTGACCCCACAGGGGATCAACGGCGCGTTGTTCGTCAACATCGGCCACGGCCTGATCACCGGCCTGCTGTTCTTCCTGGCCGGCGCGGTCAAGGACCGGCACGGCACCGCGCTGCTGGGCCGACTCGGGGGCGGGATGTACGGGCGGACCCCGCGACTGGGCGCACTCGTGGCGTTCGGCGCGGTGGCCGGGCTCGGGCTGCCCGGGCTGGCCGGCTTCTGGGGCGAACTGCTCGCGATGTACGGCGCGTACGAGCCCGCGGCCGGGTTGTCCACCGGCGGCTACCGGACCTTCCTGGTCCTGGCCGGCCTGGGCACCGTGCTGACCGCGGCCTACATGCTCGGCCTGGTCCGCCGATTGTGCATGGGCCCGGCGGGCGAGGCCCCGACCGGGCGGCCCGAGGTGGACGTGACCGGTCGTGAAGTCGTGGTGTGGACCCCGCTCGTCGCGCTGACCCTGCTTGCCGGACTGTGGCCGGCCACCGTGCTCGCGATCACCGACCCGGCCGTGCGTGCCCTCATGGGAGGCAGCTGACATGCCGTTCGACGTCCAGTCGATCGACTGGCTCGCGATCGGGCCGGTGGTCGCCGTCGCGGTCGCCGCCCTCGTGGTGCTGCTCGCGGACCTGTTCCTGGAGGGGGCGCGCAAGGCCGCGCTGCCCTGGCTCACCCTGGCCGGACTCGGCGCCGCGCTGGTGCTGTTGTTGCCGCTGCGCGCCGCGGACGACAACGCGCGCGGCACCTTCTGCTCGCCGTCGGGCTGCTCGTACGTGGTCACCGACCTGACCATGGTGCTGCAACTGGTGCTGCTCGGCTCGGCGTTCGTGGTCGTGCTGCTGTCGATGCCGATGACCCACCCGAGCGCGGACGGCGACGAGGGCGAGGTGCCCGGCGGCGAGTACCACTTCCTGCTGCTGTCCTCGGTGACCGGCGCGGTCGCGCTGGCCGGCGCGCGCGACCTGCTCACCCTGGTGGTGGCCCTGGAGACGTTGTCGCTGCCCGCGTTCGCGCTGGTCGGCCTGCGTCGGGACGGCCGGGGCGGCGAGGCCGCGCTGAAGTTCTTCCTGCTGTCCGTGGCCGCCACGGCGGTAATGCTGTTCGGCGTGAGCCTGGTCTACGGGAGCACCGGCAGCGTGCACCTGGCCAGGATCGCGGGCGACCTGGAGCATCTGGACCCGCGGCTGACCAAGGTGGCCGCGACCGGCGCGGTACTGACCATGGTCGGCTTCGCGTTCAAGGTCGCGGCGGTGCCGTTCCACTCGTGGGTGCCGGACACCTATCGCGGCGCGCCGATCCCGGTGGCCGCCTACCTGTCGGTGGTCTCCAAGACCGCCGGGTTCGCCGGACTGCTCCTGGTCGCCGGCATCGCGTTCCGGCCGTACGTGCACATCTGGGGTCCGGCCATGGCGGTGCTCGCCGCGGTGACGATGACCGCGGGCAACCTGGCCGCGCTGCGGCAGACCGACGCGGTGCGGCTGCTGGCGTGGTCCTCGATCGCCCAGTCGGGCTACGTACTGGTCCCGTTCGGAACCGCCGCCGGACACGGCGAGGACCTGGCCGACACGCTGCCCGCGGCGGTCGCCTACCTCGCGGTGTACGCGGTGATGAACCTGGGCGCGTTCGCGGTGGTGACGCTGGTGGCCCGCGAGCGCGGCGGGCTGGTCTCCGACCACCGCGCGCTGTTCCGGTCGCGCCCGGTCGGCGCCGCGGCGATGGCCTTCTTCCTGCTGTGTCTGGCGGGCATCCCGCCGGGGTTGGCCGGGCTGTTCGCGAAGGTGACCGTGTTCCAGGCGGTGATCGACTCCGGCACCGGGTGGCTCGCGGTGGTGATGGCGGTCAACGTGGTGATCGGGCTGTACTACTACCTGGCCTGGACGGCGCAGTTGTTCGCTCCCGCGGCCCCCGGGGTGCCGGGCGCGATCGGGGGCGCGGAGGGCTCGGCGGGCACGGGCGGCGCGGAGGGTGCGGCGGGCTCGGCCGGCTCGCCCGGCGGTGTCGAGGGTGGTCGAACGCCGGCTCCATTGGTCGCCGCGCTGGTGCTCACGGGGGCGCTCGGGGTGCTGCTCTCGGTCGCGCCACAGCTCGTGCTGCACGTGCTCACCGTGCCGGGTCTACTCGGCTGACCTGCGGTTCCGGTCCCGGAGCGGGGGGTTACGCCCGCCTCGGGAGGGAACTCTGCGAGGCGTTGTCCCGTTGCGAAGGAAGAGACAACGGGCAGAGGGCGACAAGCCGGCGGATACCCCGCACGGACCCGCATTGTCACCCCTGGGACGCTTGCGAGAGGACTCTGCCGTGCACGGCCAGCACAACGGACTGAAGACCGCCGTACTGCTCGGCGGCATGTCGGCGCTCATCCTGGTCGTCGGCAGCTTCTTCGGTCGGACCGGGTTGATCATCGCCCTGTTCGTGGCCCTGGCCACGAACGGCTACGCCTACTTCAACAGCGACAAGATCGCGCTGCGCTCGATGCGCGCGCGACCGGTCGGCGAGGCGGAGAACCCCGAGCTGTACCGGATCGTGCGCGAGCTCTCCAACGACGCCCGGCAGCCGATGCCGCGCCTGTACATCTCGCCCACCGAGGCGCCGAACGCGTTCGCCACCGGCCGCAACCCGCGCAACGCGGCGGTGTGCTGTACGACCGGCATCCTGCGCATCCTGGACGCGCGCGAGCTGCGCGGGGTGCTCGGACACGAGCTGTCGCACGTCTACAACCGGGACATCCTGATCTCGTCGGTGGCCGGTGCGCTGGCCAGTGTGATCATGTTCCTGGTCAACTTCGCCTGGCTGATCCCGTTCGGCCGCAGCAACGACGACGAGGGGCCGGGTCTGTTCGGGATGCTGGCCATCATGATCCTGGGTCCGCTGGCGGCCGGTGTCATCCAGTTGGCGGTCAGTCGTTCGCGTGAATATCAGGCGGACGCCTCCGGGGCTCGCCTCACCGGAGACCCGATGGCGCTCGCGAGCGCGCTGCGCAAGCTGGACGCGGGCACGCAGGCGCTGCCGCTGCCGCCGGAGCCGAAGCTGCAGACCACCAGCTCGCTGATGATCGCCAACCCGTTCCGCCGGGGCGCGGGCGGGATGAGCAAGCTGTTCTCGACGCATCCGCCGATGGCGGACCGGATCGCGCGGCTCGAGGCGATGGCGGGGCACTGAGGCGGGGCCGGCATCGGGCTTGCGGGCCGGGGTAGAACAAGTCCGTGAAAACTGTCCTGAACATCATTTGGCTCGTGTTCTCCGGCCTGTGGCTGGCCATCGGCTACGCCATCGCCGGCATCGTCTGCTTTCTGTTGTTCTTCCTCGTCGTCACCATCCCGCTGGGCATCGCGTCCTGGCGGATCGCGGCGTACGCGCTGTGGCCGTTCGGCCGCCGGGTGGAATGGCGTCGCGACGCCGGCGCCGGGTCGATGCTCGGCAACATCCTGTGGATCGTGCTGTTCGGCTGGTGGCTGGCGATCATGCACCTGTTCACCGGCGTCGTCCTGTGCATCACCATCATCGGCATCCCGCTCGGGCTGGCGAACTTCAAGCTGATCCCGGTGTCGCTGACTCCGCTGGGCCGCGAGATCGTCTCGACCGACGACCCGATGCACGTGGGCGTCTGAGCGGGTCGGTTCGCGCGGGTTCGGGCCTCGGCGATCGCCCATCGGGTGGTCGCTGAGCCCGGACAGGCCAATCGTGTGGTCTCGTACGAGGGAGACCGGAGCCAACCGCTCCAGCCGCGCTCCCGGTGTGTCGATATGTCCCGGTAGGCCCGGGTAGACGGAGAAGACACCCACACCGGGAAGCAGACCCACACCGGGAAGCGCGGAGGTTGCCGTGGCGGCGACGGTCAGTGTCATCGTTCCGACCCGCGACCGCACGGCCCTGCTGGCCGATGCCCTGCGCAGCGTGGCCCTCCAGGGCACGCGGGACATCGAGGTCGTCGTGGTCAACGACGGCGGCGCGGACGTGGCGGGCGTGCTGCCGCTGGGCGTGCGGGGGATGACCGTGCGGTTGCTCTCCTTCCCGCGCTCGCGCGGCCCGGCGGCGGCGCGCAACGCCGGTCTGGAGATCGCCACGGGGCGGTTCGTCGCCTTCCTCGACGACGACGACATGTACCTGCCCGGCCATCTCGACCGGGCCCTGGCCGCACTGGAGCGCACCGGCTCCGACGCCGTGTACGCGGACTGCATCCTCAGCGGCGACCGGGCGGCGCCGGGCGAGACGCCGGGCAGCCCGTACCGCTACGACTTCCCGTACGACCCGGACATGCTCTCGGTGGCCAACTTCGTGCCGACCACCGCCGTGGTCGCCCGCAATCCCGCGCACACCGCGCCCGCGTCGTGGTTCCGCTTCGACCCGGAGTTGCCCCTCCTGGTCGACTGGTCGTTGTGGTTGCGGCTGGTGCACGATCGGGGCTGGTCGTTCGCCCGGCTGTCCGAGCCCGGCGTGGTCTACCACCGGGAACCCGCCGACTCCAGCCTGTCCGGCGGCGCGGCGGCCCAACTCGACTCACTGGGCCGGTACGAGGACACCTACCGCACGATCATCGCCCGCTGGCCGGTCCCACCCACCGGCCGCGTCGCGCGCTTCCGCCGACACGCTTTGACCATGTTCGCGATCGCTCGGGAACAACTGTCCACCGGCGCCCACCTGGCCCCGTTCGCCTACGAGGACGCCCTGCGCGTCCTGCACGCGGGCTTCACCGGCCGACTGGAGGAGGACGCCGTACCCACCCGCTTGTCCGCCGTCCTGACCGGCGCCCACACCCCGACGATCGACGCGTGCGGGCCCCTGGTGGAGCGCGTGCAGCAGTAGGGCGGTTCCGGCTCGGGAGGCCGATCGCGGCAGGCGGCACCCGGCACGCGGCACGCGGCACCCGGACACCGTCCCCCACGGCCGCGCAAAAAGGGCACGAAAACGGGCACAGCGAGGGCGGTGGATCCACCGGCCGGGTCCGACCGGCGATCCGCCCTCGCTGTGCCCTCGACCCGTCACCCACCGGGCCCGCCACGATCCCGCCGCCGCGGGGTGGCGGCCTCGGTCAGCGGTAGTTCACGAACTGCAGCGCGAAGTCCAGGTCCTTGCCCTTGAGCAGCGCGATGACCTCCTGGAGGTCGTCCCGGTTCTTGGACGAGACGCGCAGCTCCTCACCCTGGATCTGCGCCTTGACGCCCTTGGGCCCCTCGTCGCGGATGATCTTGGAGACCTTCTTCGCGTTCTCCTGGGAGATGCCCTCCTGGATCGACGCGAAGATCTTGTACTCCTTGCCGGAAGCCTTCGGCTCCCCGGCGTCGAGCGACTTGAGCGAGATGCTGCGCTTGATCAGCTTGCCCTGGAACACGTCGAGGATCGCGTTCACGCGCTCCTCGGAGTTGGCGCGCATCTCGATCTGCTCGCCGGTCCAGCCGATGTGCGCGCCGACGTTCTTGAAGTCGAACCGCTGCGCGATCTCCTTCGAGGTCTGGTTCAGCGCGTTGTCGACCTCCTGACGGTCGACCTTGGACACGATGTCGAAAGAGGAGTCAGCCAAGGCTCGGAATCGCTTTCTGTGGGATCTGAAGTGAGAGGGAAGGCAACCCCTCCAGCCTAGAGCGTCCCCCACGACCCGGACTCCGACCGCGCCCCACCCCGCCCGATCCGATACCGAGTGGCGAAGCACCCCGGGTGGTCCGCTATTGTTGTCCCGTCGCGCCGCAAGGCGCACACGGCGGGTTGCCCGAGTGGCCAAAGGGAGCAGACTGTAAATCTGCCGGTGTATGCCTACGTTGGTTCGAACCCAACACCCGCCACATCGAAACGAAGGCCCCTGATCAGCGGAAACGCTGGCCGGGGGCCTTTGTCGTGTGCGGGGTCGTTCGTTCGGTGGGTGGTGGGCGGGTGGGGCGGCGGCATACTTCGCTCGTGGGTTGTGGGTGGGGAGGGTGGCGGTGACCTCGGGGGCTGTGGTTCTTTATGGGCCGCCGGCGGCCGGGAAGGACACGGTCACGGCGGCTTTGTCGCGGGTGGACCGGGCGTTTGTTCAGTTCCGGCGGTTGAAGGCCGGGCCGGGGCGTTCGTCCGGGTATCGCATGACGGACTCGCGGGTGTTGGCGGGGTTGCGGCGGGACGGGTTGATCGTGCACGGCAACCGGCGTTACGGGGCGGAGTACGCGACGGACGTACCCGAGCTCGATCGGCTTACGGCGCGCGGGTGTGTTCCCGTGGTGCACGTCGGACAGGTCGAGGCGGTCTTCGCGCTCGCGGCGTATCCGGTGCACTGGACGCGGGTTTTGTTGTGGTGTTCGCGGGATGTCACCGCCGAGCGTTCGGCCGGTCGGGGTGATGTCGACGGTGATGCCCGGTTGCGGGTCTGGGCGGAGACGTACGCCGATCTGGAGGCGCATCGCGAGGTGCCGTGGTCCGTGATCGTGCGGACCGACCGGACGTCGCCGGACGAGTCCGCGGCGCTGATCCGGCAGGCTGTGCGTGACCGGGCGCCGGATCGATTCACCCCGACCCACCTGCTTCGAGGGGCCACATGACCACGATCGGAATTCTTCATCCGGGCAGCATGGGCGCGGCGGTGGCGGGGGAGTTGACCGGCCGCGGGATCACCGTGTTGTGGTGTCCCACGGGTCGTGGTGCGGCGACCGCGGCGCGCGCGGAGAGGTTCGGCCTCGAACCCGTCGAGGAGCTCGACGAGTTGCTCGATCGCAGTGCCTGTGTGATCTCGCTGTGCCCTCCCGCCGCGGCGGAGGCGGTTGCCCGTTCGGTCGCCGAGCGGCGGTACGCCGGGTTGTACATGGAGGCGAACGCGGTGAGCCCGGAGCGGATGGGGCGCATGGCCGCGCTGCTTGCCGCGGGCGGCGCCGCCGTTGTCGATGGAGGTGTGGTCGGGTCTCCGCCTTCGCCGACCCGGTCTCCCCGCCTCTACCTGTCCGGTGCGGGCGACGAGGTGGCTCGTGTCGCCGAGTTGTTCGCCGACACGAGGGTGCGGGTGCGAGGCCTGCCCGGCGGGATCGGGCAGGCGTCCGGGCTGAAGTTGTCGTTCGCGAGCTATCAGAAGGCGAGCAGGGCGCTCGCCGCCGTGGCACATGCGATGGCGAGCGAATACGGCGTCGGGGCGGAGCTGCTCGACATTGCCCGGGATCACTCCACGCGGCATCTCGCGGAGCCGGACTACATCGCGGACGCCGCCGCCAAGGCCTGGCGCTGGGAGCCGGAGATGAGAGAGGTCGCCGCGGCCCTGACGGCCGTCGGCCTGCCCGCCGAGATGGCCCTCGGCGCCGCCGATGTCCTCGCGCGGTGGGCGCCCGCGAAGGACACCGGGCTCGACCCGACCGAGGCCATCGAGATGCTGCGCGACACACCGTAGCGGCGGCATCCGCGCCTGACTCCGGTGCCCGGCCCCGGCCCCGGCTCCGGCGCCCGGCTCCGGCTCCGGCGCCCGGCTCCGGCGCCCGGCTCCGGCGCCCGGCTCCGGCTCCGGCGCCCGGCTCCGGCTCCGGCGCCCGGCTCCGGCTCCGGCGCCCGGCTCCCGGCTCCCGGCTCCGGCTCCGGCGCCCGGCTCCCGGCCCCGGCCCCGGCTCCCGGCCCCGGCTCCGGGTCCCCGCGTCCGGCCCCCGCGCCGAACCCGCGCATCGGACCCGCCCATCCGCCGCGCGTTCGCCCGCCGCGTTCGCCCGCCGCGTTCGGCCCCGCATGCAGGCCCCGAAATTCGGTACATGCGATCGTCGGCCAGGATGGAGCCACGACTACGACGGACGCGGCGGGGGAGCGGATGAGCGTGAGCGGTAACGACGAACCGGTATCCCAGGGACCGATCGACCACCACGCGACCTTCCCGGGGATGCCGGGGGTGCCGGGGATGCCGGTGGTCGCGTCCGTGGTGCTGCGCGATCGGCACGGTGGGCTCGTGGTGTTGGATCCCGGTCACAGGCCGGGACTGGACCTTCCGGGTGGGACGGCCGAGCCGGGGGAGGCCCCGCACGAGGCCGCCCGACGTGCGGTGCGGGAGGTGTTGGCTCTCGACCTCACCGTCGGCCGATTGCTCGCGGTGTGCACCTCGAGGGCCGGGGCGTCCGGCCGGGTCGTGCTCGACTTCCTCTTCGACGGGCCGACGCTGACCGACGAGCAGGTCGCCGCACTGGTCCCGGTCGCCGCCGGGTCGCACGCGGTGTACGTGCTCACGCCCGACCAGGCGCTGCCGCGCTTTGCGGGGCGGACTCGGCGGCGGGTGTCGGTGGCGTTGGAGGCGTACGCGTCGGGGGCCTGTCTGTACGTGGTCGACGGGCGCGAGTACCGGCCGGCCAAGGAGCGGGTGTGGCACGAGGACGAACCGATCCCGGCCGGGGCCCCGGTCCTCCGCGCGGCGGGCTGGCTGTTCGACCCGGAGGGTCGGGTCCTGCTGGTCGGTGACCCGGACGGCGGGTACGCGCTGCCCGGCGGCGGCGCCGAACCGGAGGACGTGGACGCGCTCGCGACCCTGACGCGCGAGGTCGCCGAGGAGGCCAACGCGGTGCTGGGCAAGACCACCCACGTGGGCTATCTGTCCGACCCGGACGGCGGCGACGTCAGGTCCCGCAGCGCCGCCCGGATCGCCTCACTCGGTCCGCTAGCCCCCGACCCGGCGACGGGATGGTCGTGGAGCCGCGCCCTGGTCACCCCGCGCCGAGCCGCCGCACTCCTCAGCGGCGGCTACGACGCGCGCCTGCCTCAGGCACTGGCCGCCCAACGCATCGCCCACGAACGCCTCGGCGTCCCGATCCTCGACGACGACAGCCGGGTGGACGTACCACCCGAGGGCGTCACGTTCGAGTAGGCGCGAGGAGCGGGCGCGGCCCGCACCGGCTGTCGGAACCGCAGGGGGCCACCAGCGGTCCGGTGTGATCGGCCGACCGTCGGGGCGTATCTCGCTCCGTCAGGACGACCGGTCCCGTCGGACGCGCTTCGGCCCGTCACCACGAGTCGGGGCACGCCCCGCCCGTCACAACGACTGGTTCAGGTGCCGGCTCAGGTCGCCCACGTAGTCGGTGATCATGTGGCGCCGGGTGAAGCGCCAGGTTCCCTCGGGTCGTTCGAAGGTGTCGTGGTAGCGGCCGGTGAAGACGGGTTGGAGCGGGAAGTCGGGAAGGGCCTGGAAGACCGTCACGTAGCTGCGGCACGTTCCGGTGCCCGCGTCGTCGTCCACGTCCAGGATCAGGTTCGTGGTCACGTGCCGGGTGTGCGGTGTGCCGTTGTCGGGATAGCGGCGCGTCCACGCCTCGAACATCGCCCGGGCCGCGTCCGCCCCGGCCACCTTCAGGTCCCGACCCTCGGCGGTGATCACCGCGTGCGCGAACAACTCGCCCACGCCCGCGTAGTCGCCGGCGTCGATGCGCTCGGCGTACAGCCCGATCAGATTCGGAATCGCGTGGTATCCGGACGACATGACGGCGACCTCTCGACCTCTCGACGCTTCGACCGACGGCAACGGCTCGACCCACGGCGCACCGGGTTCCGAAGCCCACCGCGCCTCGCAGCCCGTCGCGCCCCGCGACACACCACGACCCGCAGTCCACCGCAGCCCGACCGCCCGACCGTAGCTGACGCGGCGTCAGATGTCTCGGTCCGAATGCCTCGATCCCGCCCCGCCCCCGCCTCGAACCCTCGCCCCGCTCCGGCTCGAACCCCGCCCCGCCTCAAACCCCCCGCCGAATGTCCTTCGTCAATTCCAACAACTCCGCCTCACGATCCGCCCGCTCACGAGGCCACCCGATCGCGTCCGGCCGGGTCTGCCACGGATGCGGCCCGGCCAAGGGCCGGTACTCCACTCCCAGCGCGTCCAGCCGAGCCAGGTGCGCCGACGTCAACCGCTCCGTGAACTCGGCGAAGTCGCCGGGACCCGACCACACCGCCTCGGCGAACGCGCACAACCTCGGGAACGCCATGTAGTCGATCCGCCGGACCGAGTCCATGTGCTCGGTCCAGATCTGCGCCTGCCCGCCCAGCACCCGCGCGCCCTCCTCGGCCGTCAGCGCCGAGGGCACCGGCCGGAAGGCGTACACGTCCGCCAACGTCAACAACGGCCCGACCGGAATCGGCTCGTCCGCGCCCTCGCCCTGCCGGTAGTCGAAGTACACCGAGGTGTCCGGGCACGCCACCACCTCGAATCCGGCCCGCGCCGCCGCGATCGTGCCGTGCTCGCCGCGCCAGCCGCCGATCAGCGCGTCCGCCGGAACCGCCGCGCCGCCCGCCAGGACCTCGTCCCAGCCGAACAGCCGCCGCCCGTGCGCGGCCAGCATCCTGGCCAACTCGGCCACGAACCAGCCGCCGAGCGAGCCCGGATCGGGGTGACCCATCCGCTCCCACGGCCCGGTCGGCACCTCGTCGCCGCCCACGCACACGTACCGGGACGGGAAGATCGCGCACACCTCGGCCAGCACGTCGCGACAGAACCCCAGCGCCTCCTCGGTCGGCGCGAGCACCCCGTCGGACAACCCGCCCCACCGGGTGCGCACCCCCTCCACCGGCACCGCGCCGAGCGACGGATAGGCCGCCGCCACCGCCTGCACGTGCGCCGGCAGGTCGATCTCGGGCACCACGGTGATGTGCCGATCGGCCGCGTACGCGACGATCTCGCGCAGGTCCGCACCGGTGTAGTAGCCGCCGTGCGGACGCTCGTCGAACATCTCGTGCTGCCGCGATCCCCGCATGCTGCCCGTGCGCCACGCGCCCACCGAGGTCAGCCGCGGCCACCCCGGAACCTCGATCCGCCAGCCCTGGTCGTCGGTCAGATGCAGGTGCAGCACGTTCAACCGGTGCACCGCCATCAGGTCCACGAAGCGCAACACGTCCTGCTTGGGCAGGAAGTGCCGGGCCACGTCCAGCATCACCCCGCGCCAGGCGAAGGCCGGCTCGTCCTCGATCACGCACACCGGCAGCGACCACCCGGCCGTGCCCACCCGCGCGCGCCGGAACGCGTCCGCCGGGAGCAGTTGGCGCAGCGTCTGCAGACCCGCGAACACCCCGGCCGCCGAGCCGCCGCGCAGTTCGACCGCCGTCGTGGTGACCTCCAACCGGTACCCCTCGGCCGGCAGCGCGTCCGGGTCGAGCAGCAGCGTGATGCCCGGACCGGACCCCAGGAGGCATCCGGTCGCCGGGCCGAGCGCGCCGCGCAACCACGCGGCCTCGGCCGCCAGTTCCGGCGGATGGGTCACACCCGTGGTCGCGGTGGGCGTGAACGTGCCCGCGCCCGGGACGACCCGAGCCGGCCGCGGCAGCACGGACGTCGCCGGCGACGGCGACGAGGAGGCGCCGGTCGAGGAGGACGAGGAGGTGGTCATGGAGGAATCAGTCCTTCACCGCTCCGCCGAGCCCCGAGACCAGGTGCCGCTGGACCAGCACGAAGAAGATCAGGACCGGAATGGTCATCAGGGTGGAGGCGGCCATGATGCCGCCCCAGTCGTTCTCGTCCGGCTTGAAGAACACCATCAGCGCCGCCGGCAGCGTCTGGTGGTCGGTGTCCAGGATGAAGGTCTTCGCGAACACGAAGTCGTTCCACGCGGTGATGAACGAGAACACCGACGTGGCCGCGAGCCCGGGCGCCACCAGCGGGAACAGGATCCGCCACAGGATGGTGAACCGGTTCGCGCCGTCGATCCGGGCGGCCTCCTCCAGCGATTCGGGGATCGCCTTGACGAAGCCGCGCAACATCCAGATCGCGAACGGCAGCGAGAAGGCCAGGTTGACCAGCATCAGCGAGCCCAGCGTGCTGAGCCCGAATCCGGGGGCCACCGAGCCGATGTCGCGGACCAGGAAGAACAGCGGGATGGTCAGCGCCTCGACCGGCACCATCTGGGCGACCAGGAACATCACCAGGATCGTGGTGCGGAACTTGAAGTTGAACCGGGTCAGCGCCACCGCCGCCAGGAACGACACCAGGCCGGAGAGTACGACCACCACGGTCGCCACGATCAGGCTGTTGAGGAAGTAGCCGCCGAAGCCGCTGACCCCGAACGCGTCGCGGAAGTTGTCCAGCGTCGGATGCCACGTCCACGGCCGCGGGTTCACCGAGTTGATCTCGCCGTCCGGCTTGATCGCGGAGAGCACCATCCAGTAGAGCGGGAACACCGTCAGCAGCGCGACCACGATCGCGGTCGTGTTGGCGATCCGCCGGGACACCTTCCGGTTCCCCTTGGAACGGCGCGGCCCGACGGGGCGACGCGGCCGGTCGGGTCGAACGGCGGCGCCCGACCCGGGGACCGCGGGGCCCGAAGAAGTGGACACAGTGCTCACAGCTCCTCCCCGGAGCGACGCAGCGCGCGGATGTAGAAGACCGTGACGACGAGCAGGATCAGCGTCATCAGCACGCCGATCGCCGCGCCCAGGCTGTAGTCCGAGGACGCGAACGCCTTCTGGTACGCGTACACGTTGAGCACCAGGTTCTGGCCGGCGATGCCGCCGCCCCCGGTCATCACGTAGATCTGGGTGAAGACCTTGAAGTCCCAGATGATCGACTGGATCACCACGATGGTCAGGATCGGCCGCAGGATCGGCAACATCACGTGCCGGAAGGTGGTCCAGGTGGACGCGCCGTCCAGCCGGGCGGCCTCCAGGACCGAGACCGGGATCGACTCGATGCCCGCGTACAGCGAGATCATCACGAACGGGAACGAGTGCCACACCACCACGACGCCGACCAGCGCGAACGCGGACCACTTGTCGTAGAACCAGTTGTGGCCCTGCATGCCCAGGACCTCGTTGACCAGGCCCAGGTTGGTGTCGAACAGGAACATCCACACCGTCGAGCCGGTCATCGCCGGGGCCGCCCACGCGCCGAGCGCGGCGAACATCAGCAGCAGCCGCGGCCACTTGCCGATCCGGGTCAACAGCACCGCGAGCGCCGCGCCGACCGCGAGGGTGGCCACCACACAGGCCGCCGCGAAGATCACGGTCTGGGTCAGCACGTCCCAGAACTGGTCGTCGCCCAGCAGGGTCGAGTAGTTGTCGAAGCCGACGAACTCCGCGACCTCGCCCGCCGAGGCCTGCGGCTGCCCGAACTTCAGGAAGGAGAGCAGGCCGAGCTGGTAGAGCGGGTAGCCGAACAGCGGGATCAGGATGACCGCGGAGGGCAGCAACAGCCACAGCGGCATCCACGAGCGGCGCCGACCGGTCCTCGTCTTCTTCGCGCCGCCGCGCGGGCGGACCGGGGCCGAGGCCGGCCGGTCCGCCCGCGCGGGCGTGGTGGTCGTGGTCACCGTGCTACTTCCCGGCGAACGCGTTGTCGATCGCGGTCTTGGCCTCGCCCGTCGCCCCCGGGACGTCGGACTTGCCGGTGACCACCTTCTGGAACATGGTCGGCACCACGGACTGCGAGTCGATCTTGGCCCACGCGGCGTCCTTGGGCACGAACTTGGTGCCCGCGTTCAGGGTGTCGATGAACGGCTTGAGCCACGGGTCCTTGGCCACCACGTCGCCGCGCGCCGAGGCGAGTGTGGGCAGGTTGCCCATCGCGTCGAACATCTGGAGCTGGTACTTCTTGCCGCCCAGGATCTTCATGAAGTCGACCGCGAGCGAGCGGTGCTGCGAGGACTTCATCACGCCGAGGTCGTTGCCGCCGGAGAAGGCCGGCGCGATCGAACCCGGGGCGTTGCCCGGCAGCGGGACCACCGCGTACTTGCCCTTGGCCACGCCCGCCTCGACCGCGCTGCGCGAGGAGTTGGGCAGGATCGCCATGCCCGCGGTGCCGGCCGCGAAGGCCTCCACCGTCTTGCCGCCGGTCAGGTCGGCGCACTGCTGGGGCGGACAGATGTCCTTGGAGAACAGGTCGGTGTACGCCTTGACGCCTGCCTGCGACTGCGGCGAGTCGATCGCGGCCGCGTACTTGCCACCCTGCTGGGTGGCGATGTCGCCGCCGTTGGCCCACAGGAAGGGCAGACCGCCGAAGGTGTACTTGCCGCCGACCGCGATGCCGAACATGTCCGGCTTGGCCGCGCGCACCTTCTTCGCGGCGTCGACCAGCTCGGCGTACGAGGTCGGCGGCTTCAGGCCGAGCTCGGTGAACACGTCCGTGCGGTAGTACAGCGAGCGCAGGCCCAGCCACCACGGCAGGCCGTAGGTCTTGCCGTCGACCAGCGTGGTGTCCTTGAGGTCCTTGGGCAGGTCGCCCGCCTCGGACCAGTTGCCCAGGTCGGCGGAGATGTCCGCGAGACCGCCGGCCTGGACGTAGCCGAACAGGTCGGTGTTGCCGAACTCGACCACGTCCGGCGCGCTGTTCGGATCGTTGAACGCGCCCTTCATCTTCTCCGCGCGCGGGCCGGCGTCGGTGGGTATGTAGCCGAGCTCGACGTTCACCTTCGGGTGCGCGGCCTTGAACTCGGCGACGGCCGCGTTGACGACCTTCTCCTTGGGCCCGCGGTTCGCCTCGTCGTACAGCCACACCTTGAGCGTGCCGGTCTGTTCGTCGGCGGACTTGGACTTGGACGCCGTGCCCGGCGCGCACGCCGCCAGCGCGATGCCGGCCACTGCGACGGCGGCCAAACTCCGGATCTTCACGACAATTCCTCCTGCGGCGAGGCAGGCCGGAGCGATCGCGGGGATGCCGCGACCCGAGGGTCGGCCTGTACGTCTGGACGTCTGCATCAATCGACACGAACGGGCCGCAAGGGGGGAAACATCCGGTGCGGCGTGAGCGGGACGTTAGAAAGCGGCGCCGCGTTCCGACAAGGCGTCCCGCCGAACGTTGTGCAGTGCAAAATGGTGTGCTGCGAAAGTGGCACCGAGCGCTCACGGACACGTAACGTCCCTGCTCGGTCGATCCGTCGGCCATCCGCAGGACACCGCCCGTTCCTACCGGCTCGGACGCGAGGGACCACGAAGGGCAGGGAGGGCTCGCATGTACGACGTACTGCTGCGCGGCGGGCAGGTGCTCGACGGCACCGGCGCACCCGCCTTCCGGGCCGACGTCGCGATCACCGGCGACCGGATCGCCGCGATCGGCCACCTGGACGGCGCCCGGGCCGCGACCGAACTCGACGCGAGCGGCCGGTACGTGGCGCCCGGCTTCGTCGACGCCCACGTGCACGGCGATGCCGCCGTGCTCGACCCCGACGTCCAGCTCGCCGCGCTGCGCCAGGGCGTGACCACCTTCGTGCTCGGCCAGGACGGCCTGTCCTACGCCCCCGCGACCCCCGCCGCGCTGGCCTACGCGACCCGCTACTTCGCGGCGATCAACGGCACCCACCCCGGCCTGGGCGAAGGTCCGGTCTCGGTCGCCGACCTGCTCGACACCTACGACCGCAGCACCGCGGTCAACACCGCCTACCTCGTGCCGCACGGCACCGTCCGCTACAGCGCGCTCGGCCCCACCGCGCGCCCCGCCGACGCCGCCGAGCTGGCCGCGATGACCAAGGCCGTCGAACAGGGCCTGGACGAGGGCGCGTGCGGCCTGTCCACCGGCCTGGAGTACGTGCCCGGCCGCTACGCGGACACCGCCGAGCTGGCCGCCCTGCTCGCCCCCGTCGCGGCCCGCGGCCTGCCGCACGTCTCGCACATGCGCGGTTACGAGGGCGCCGCCGGACCGGCCATGCGCGAGATGCTCGACGTGGCCCGCGCGGCCGGCGTGGCCACCCACGTCTCGCACTACCACGGCCCGGCCGAGGAACTGATCGCGATGGTGGACGCGGCCCGGTCCGAGGGCCTGGACCTCACCTACGACGCGTACCCCTACCTGCGCGGCTGCAGCATCCTGGCGATGGTCGCGCTGCCCCGCGCGCTGGACGATCCCGATCCCGACCAGGTGGTGGCCGCACTGGCCCGACCGGCCACCCGACGCCTCCTGGCCGACGAGGTGGACCCGGCCCTGTGGCCCCGGATCACCCTCGCGCACGTGCCCGCCGCCGACTTCCGCTGGGCCGAGGGCCGGCGCCTCGTGGACGCCGCCGCCGAGGTCGGCGCGAGCCCCGCGGAATTCTGCGCCGACCTGCTGATCGCCACCGACCTGGTGGCGAGCGCCGTGTTCGACCAGCCGCCGACCAACAGCGACGAATCGGTCCGCGCGCTGCTGCGCCACCCCGCGCATGTCGGCGGCTCCGACGGCATCTACATCGGCGGCAGCCCGCACCCGCGCGGCTGGGGCGCGTTCGCCCGACTGCTCGCCCGACACGTGGTCGAACTGGGCGACTGGACCTGGGAACAGGCCGCCGTGCACCTCGCGTCGCACCCGGCCCGCCGCTTCGGGCTGACCGACCGGGGCCTGCTCCGGGTCGGCCTGGCCGCCGACATCGCGGTGATCGACCCGACCCGGGTGGCCGACCTCGCCGACTACGGCGACGCCCGCCGACCCGCCGCCGGCATCGACGACGTCCTGGTGGCCGGTGTCCCCGTACTCTCGTCCGGAGCCCTGACGGGCAACACGCCCGGGCGCCCGGTCGGACCGTCCTGAGGACATGCCAGTGAGCACTCACGAGCACGAGCGCGGCGCCCACGAGTCGCCGAGCGAGCCCCGCGGCGAGACCCGCGGCGGACCGCGCGGCGAGGACCGCCCGCCGGCGGCGCGCAACCAGTCCGCGTCGCTGCGCCGCGCCCTCGCCGTCCTGGAGGAGGTCCGCGACCACGCGGGCGCCGAGGGCCTGAACCTGACCGAACTCGCCGACGCGCTCGGCCTGTCCAAGAGCACCGTGCTGCGCCTGGCCCAGCCGCTCCTGGACACCGGGCTGCTCGCCCGGGACCGCCGGCACGGCCACTTCCGGCTCGGCCCCGGCGCGCTCGCGCTCGGCCAGGCGTACCTGGCCGGCATCGACCTGCGCACCGCCGCCGCCGAGGAGGCGCACCGGCTGATGCGCGAGGCGGGCGGCACCGTGCACCTGTGCGTTCCGGACGCGCCGCACATCGTCTACATCGACAAGGTCGAGAACGAGACCGCCGTGCGGATGGCCTCGCGGATCGGCAGCCGCGCGCCGATGTACTGCACGGCCGTGGGCAAGGCCATGCTCGCCTGGCTGCCCGAGGAAGTGTTCGCGCAGGTGGTCGACGCGGGCCTGCCCACCGTCACCGCCCGCACCCTCACCGACCCGGTGCTGCTGCGTACCGAACTGGCCCGGATCCGCAACCGGGGCTACTCGGTGGACGATCGGGAGAACGAGCCCGAGGTGCGCTGTGTCGCGGCGCCTATCTTCGATCACAACGACGTCGTGGTCGGAGCGCTGTCGGTCTCCGGTCTCACGTCCCGCGTCACCGCCGCGCGGGTCCGCGAACTGGGACCCGCCGTCGCGGGGGCGGCCCTCCGTGTATCGCGCACCCTGGGAGCGACCCGATGACCCTCGACTCGTACACCAAAGGCACCTGGCTGCCGTATGAGGAACTCACCGACGACGAACTCGGCGCCGCCGAACACAGCCTGTTCGACGGTCCGTTCACGTGGCCGGTGATGGTCGCGCGCAAGTCCGCGCTGATCGCGAACGTGGCCACGATGAGCGAGTACACCGCGCGGCACGGCGTGTTGTTCGCGCCGCACGGCAAGACCACCATGTCGCCCGAACTGTTCGCCGAGCAACTGGCCGCCGGCGCCTGGGGGATCACCGTGGCGACCGCGAACCAGGCGCTGGCCGCACACCGGTTCCGGGTGCCCAGGATCCTGATCGCCAACGAGGTGCTGGACGAGAAGGTGCTGCGCTGGGCCGCCACCCGGCCGGACCTGCTGTTCTACGTGGACTCCAGGGCCGGCGTCGAGGTCGCCGCGAGGGCGCTGGCGGCGGTGCCCGGCGGGAAGTTGTCGGTGCTGGTCGAGCTGGGTCGCCCGGGCGGGCGGACCGGCTGCCGCGGCATCGCCGAGGGCGTCGAGCTGGCCCGGGCCGCGGCCGAGGTGCCGGGGCTGACCGTGGCGGGCGTGGCCGGCTACGAGGGCGGCCTGCCGGACGCCGCGGCGGTGGCGGACTGGATGCGCGAACTGGCCGGGCTGGCCGACGCGATCGCCGACCTGGTGCCCGGGACGCCGATCGTCTCGGCGGGGGGCAGCGCCTGGTTCGACGCGGTCGTGGACGTGCTCGCGCCGGAGGGCAAGCCGCTGCCGGACCGCACGATCATCCTGCGCAGCGGCGCCTACGTCTCGCACGACGACGGCTTCTACACGCGCGTGACGCCGTTCGCCAGGCACCCCGAGGAGGGCTCGCTCGCGGCCGCCCTGGAGGTGTGGGCACAGGTGCTCTCCGCGCCCGAGCCGGGTCTGGCCGTGCTCGGCGCGGGCCGCCGCGACGTGCCGTTCGACCAGGACCTGCCGATTCCGCTGCGGGTGCGCGCGCTGGACGGGACGATGCGCGAAGCGGGGGAGGCGCGCGTGGTCAAGCTGGACGACCAGCACGCGTACGTCGACCTCGCCGGGACCACGATGGCCCCGGGCGAGCTGGTCTGCCTGGGTATCTCGCACCCCTGTACGGCGTTCGACAAGTGGCGCGCGGTGCCGGTGGTGGACGACGACCATCGGGTCGTGGACGTGCTGAACACCCACTTCTGAGCCCACCGCTCGGGTCGCCGCGCCGGCGACCCGACCCCCGATCCGCCGCCGAGCCGTCCCGAATCCGAAACCCGAACCCGACTCCGAACCCGACCCCGAATCCGATGCCACCGATGACGCGAATCACGCGAGAGGACATCATGACCGCCGAACCCCGGGAAGCCCCGGACGTGGTCACGCTCGGCGAGACCATGGTGCTGCTCACCGCGCCGCACATCGGCCCGCTGCGGCACGCTCGCACGCTCGACGTCGCCACCGGCGGGGCCGAGAGCAACCTGGCCATCGGGATCACCCGACTGGGCCGGCGGGCCGCCTGGATCGGTCGGGTGGGCGACGACGAGTTCGGTCGGCTGGTGCTGACCGTGCTCGGCGGCGAGGGGCTGGACACCCGCGGCGCGGTGGTCGACCCGGACGCGCCCACCGGATTGATGGTCAAGGCGCGGCGCACCAGCGCGGCCACCGACGTGCGCTACTACCGCGCGGGCAGCGCCGGTTCACGGTTGTGCCCGCAGGACGTGGATCCCGCGTTGGTGCGCTCGGCGAGGATCCTGCACGTCACCGGCATCACCCCCGCGCTGTCCACGACCGCGCGCGCGGCGGTCCGCGCGGCGGTGGCCGAGGCGAACGCGGCCGGCGTCCCGGTCTCGCTCGACCTGAACTACCGCAAGGCGCTGTGGTCGGCCGAGGACGCGGCGACCGAACTGCGCGCGCTGGCCGCCGGCGCGGACATCGTGTTCGCCACCGAGGACGAGGCCCGCCTGGTGCTCAAGGCGCCGGAGCACACCCCGGTGCTCGACCTCGCGCGCGAACTCGGCGCGCTGGGCCCCACCCAGGTGCTGCTCAAGCAGGGCTCGCGCGGCGCCGTCGCGATCGTCGACGGCCGGCCGCACGAGGTGCCGCTGCACCGGGTCGACGCGGTCGACCCGGTGGGCGCGGGCGACGCGTTCGCCGCCGGCTATCTCGCCGAACTGGTCGAGGGCGGCTCGGTCGCCGCCCGGGTGGCCACCGCCGCCGCGGCCGGCGCGTTCGCGGTCACCGTGCCCGGCGACTGGGAGGGCCTGCCCCGCCGGGACGAACTGCGACTGCTGCACCAGGACGACGCGGTCGCCCGCTGAGCCGCCCGCTCACATACCGTCCACCAGCACGAACAATGCGATCAAGAAAGCGAACTCCCATGGCACACAAGGAAATCCGCACCGACGCCGCGCCCAAGCCGGGTGGCACGTACTCGCAGGGCATCGACGCCGGCGACTTCGTCTACACCGCGGGCATGGGCCCGATCGACCCGGCCACCGGCGCGACCGTGGGCGACGACGTGGCGACCCAGACCCGCCAGGTGCTGGACAACCTCAAGGCCGTGCTGGCCGAGGCCGGCCTCGACTTCGGCCACGTGGTCAAGGTGACCACCCACCTGGAGCACCTCAAGCGCGACTTCGCCGGTTACGACGAGGTCTACCGCGAGTACTTCACCGCGCCGTACCCGGTGCGCACGACGGTCGGCTCGGACCTGATGAACATCCTGGTCGAGATCGACGTGGTGGCCCGCCGCCCGTGACCTCGGGCCGCGCGGTCGGTCACAGCGGCTGGAGGAATTCCAGCCGGTTGCCCACCGCGTCCTGTGCGTAGCACCTGCGGTGGCCGGGGAACTCGCCGTCCGGGACGACCTCGGTGCCGTTCGCGGTGAGTCTGGCCATCACGTCGTCCAGGTCGGCGACCAGGATGCCGGGATGCGCCTTGCGCGCGGGTCGGAAGTCGGCCTCGACACCGAGGTGCATCTCCAGCGTGCCGGCCCGCACCCACAGACCGCCGCGCGCGGCCAACACCGGCGGCTTGGCCACCTCGGTCATGCCCAGGACGCCGAGGTAGAAGGCGCGGCACGCGTCCTCGCTGCCGGCCGGGATGGCGAGCTGTACGTGGTGCAGGGCGTAGGTCGTCATGCGCGGATGCCTACCCCGGCGCCGCGCCGCGCCGAACCCCGGTTCGAACCGACGCACCGACGAGCCCCGGTCCGAAGCCGGGGAGCCCCGGTCGGCCGCCGGGCGCCGGTTTCGCTCCGTCCCGCCGCCCGTCGCGGCACATGACACGGCCCCGCTCGATGCGTGGAAGAACGCACCGAGCGGGGCCGAGGTGTTTGTCAGCCGACGTCGACGTCAGCCGCCGTTGATGCAGGTGTTGCCGATGGTGGGGTTGAGCGCCGCGATGATGTTCACGGTGTTGCCGCACAAGTTGATCGGGACGTGAACCGGAACCTGGATGTTGTTGCCGGAGAGCACGCCGGGCGAGCCCACGGCCGCGCCGTCCGCCTCGGAGCTGGCCATGGCGGGCCCGGCAGCGCCCGCGAGAGCGGCGCCCACAGTGGCGGTCAGGACTGCGGCCTTGGCGATACGCGACATCTTGTGTCGGTCCTTTCGGTTCGTACAGGTCCCACCCGCGGCGGGTGGGTCCTGAACAACGCGCCAACATGCCTTCGGATACGGCGACACGGCCGAACGAGCGGTCGCGCTCGGTGAAGTTACGCCGGATGGGCGGCGGCGCGCAGCCGCAGAGCCAGTTCGTGGGCCACCTGCGCGAGTTCCGCGGGAGCGGTCGCGGCCAGCGCGCACAACACGTCCGCGGACGCCTCGGCGACCGCGCGCGGCACCGTCACCGGCGCCAGCGCGTCCAGCACCGAACGGGTACGCGCCGCGACCGGCGCGGGTTCGGCCGGCTGCGACACCGGGCAGGCCGAGATCGGCGCGCCGGCGGCCGTATCGCCGGCCGTGGCGCCGGGATCCCCTTCCGGCCCGGGACCGGGAATCAGGCTGCGCAGACCTCGGGGTGCGGCGGGCACTGTCATTCCACGCAAGTTAGTCCAAGCGCCGCCCCGAGTTTCCCTCTCGGGCGCGATATTCGGCCATCGAAGGCGGATTTCCCCGGGGTTTCATCCTGGCGGGTGACGGCGCTGTCGGAATCGGCGGCTAACGTTCCCGCCAACCTCGTCACCGGCGCCGAGCGCCTTGTGCCGCTTGGCATTTGACGGGGTGTCACCGACATTCGCGAAGAGCTGTGGAGGGAACGATCGTGGGATGGATCCGGGCGGGCGACTATGAGGTCGCCGTGCAGGACGGCAAGGTGGTGTGCCGCAATGCCAAGGGGCGGCAACTGAAGTCGGTGCCCGGGAAACTCGCCGAGGACCCGGCCGTGGTGGGCCTGCGACAGCTCGTCGAGTGGCTGGAGCGGCACGACCGCTCGTGCCAGGACGCGGTCGAGCGCTGGATGATCGGCTCGCTCCCGGTCCCGGTCGCGGTGTTGTCCCGGGTGTGGCCGGATCCGTCCTGGCAGCGGGTGCTGCGCGATCTGGTGGTCACCGCCGACGGCGCCGACGTGGCCGGATTCCTGCGCGGTGCGGACTCCGAGCGCGGCGTCGGCATCGTCGACCCCGACGGCGACACCGTCTACCTCGACGCGCGGACCGTGCGGATCCCGCACCCGGTGCTGCTGGAGGACCTGGAGGACCTGCGCGAGTTCGCCGTCGAACTGGGCGTCGAGCAGCGGGTGCAGCAGCTCTACCGCGAGGTGTGGCACCGGCCCGCCGACCTGGACGGCACCCGCAGCGGCATCGAGGAGTTCTCCGGCGGGCGCTACGACCAGTTGCGCTTCCTGATCGGCCGGGCCACCCAACTGGGCTACCAGGTGCGCGGCGGCCAGGCCGTGTGCGCGGTGCTGGACGGAGACCGCGAGGTCGAGGCCCGGATGTGGCTGGGCGACTACGACGGCTACGAATCGACCGAGACCGGCTCGGTCACCTGGACCGAGGGCGGCAGCACGCTGACCCTGGACCGGGTCCCGCCGGTGGCCTGGTCGGAAGGCATGCGCATGGGCGCCGCGCTGTACGCGGGCCGCACGATCGAGACCACGGAGGAAGCGGCATGAGCACCACCCCCGACCCGTCCCGCGTGCTGCTGGACGCCGGCGGCATCCTGCCCGCCGACACCCTGACCGGCGACGACATCGACACGCTCACGGTGCGCACCTACCTGCACCCCGCGTTCGAGGACCGCCCGATCGTCCGGCTGGTCCCGGCGACGCTGGGCGAGGCCGAGGACCTGGCGCTCGGCTTCCTGGGCCTGGCCCGCGAACAGGACGCGCCCGAGGTCGGCCAGGTCCGCCGCGAGGCGCTCGGCTTCCCGGCCTGGGCCCTGGTCAACGACCCGGCGAACGGCCACCACGCGCTGGCCCTGGTCCGCGACATCGAGCGGCTGGACCGGCAGGCCAAGACCAAGCCCGGCGCGGCCAAGGACGGCTTCGACCAGCTCGCGACCCGACTGGGCCGGGCCGTACCGCACTTCCTGCCCACCTTCCACGAGCAGGCCGCGCGGATCTTCCTCAAGCACGACAACACGACCTACGCGTCCGCGTTCTTCGGCAAGGCCCGCGAGGCCGAGCGGGTGCACAACCTGCCGATCGAGGAGGAGCGACTGCGCGCGGTCTTCCTGGAGTTCGCCTTCGCCGGCGCGCTCACCGCCAAGGCGCTCAAGGAACACGCCAAGGCGCTGTCCGCGCGGCTGGGTCCGATCGAGGCATGGGCGCAGTTCCGCCAACTCGCGGTCGAGCGCTGCACCGCGGGCATGCCGCCGTACGCGGGCCTGGCCGAGGACGCCCGCGCGTTGATCCGCGCGGCCGGCGGCGACCACACCGCCGAGGAGCACGCGCTGCTGCGCGAACTGCTCGCCACGCCCGCGATCGGCCGCGCGCCGCTGTCCTTCTGGAAGGTCAACCGCAAGCCGATCGCGGCGCTGGCCGCCGCCGAGCCGGAGGTCCGGGTCCGGCTGCTGGAGATCCTGCCCACCCCCGGTGGCTCGACCCCGGACGCCGAACTCGACGATCTGTGGCTCGACCTGCTCGCCGAAGCCGGAGTCCTGGACCTGCTGGTCGGCGGCGACCTGGTCGCCGGCGCCCGGGCCCAATGGGTCACCCGCTGGTCCACGCACCGGCAGCGCGGCTGGCGCTACAACGCGCGCAGCGAGCGCACCGCGAAGCTGCTCGCCGAGATGGCCGACGCGCTGCGCGCCGAGGCGGTGCCGGTCGACCTGTTCAGTGGCAACGGCTGGCGCTCCAGTGTGGACATCGACCTGCTCGACACGGCCCTGGCCGAGCGCATACCGCTGGCCGACCCGGACCCCAAGGGTTCGATCGACCTGGGCGAATGGTGGAACGACCAGGCACCGGGCCGCAGCGAGCTGGCCCACATCGCCGCCGACGAGCGCTACACCGCCCTGCTCCAGGCCGCGATCGGCGGCCTCAAGGGCAACCACCACGCGGCCACCGCCGCGCACCCGGTGCTGCGCGGTGTGCTCGCCCGCTGGCTGACCGAGCAGGGCGCCCGGGTCACCGCGGCGGCCGGCCTGCCCACCGCCGAGCGCGAGTTCAAGGTGCTGAACGAGTTCCGCGAGGTGGTCGAGGACGTCACCCCGGACCTGGTCGCCCGGATCCGCGCGTTCGACGCCGTCGCCCTGCTGACCACCACGCTGCGCGCCGGCGTCTACGACGAACTCGGCTGGCCCGCGCTGGAGGAGGCGATCGACCTCTTCGGCCGCAAGAGCGAGATCCGGGTCGACGAGGCGTGGCCCGCGCTGGTGCTCTCCTCCGACAAGCGCGCCGTCGTGGTCGGCCCCGAGGGCATCCTGCTCGACCACGAGCCGCGGCTGCCCAAGGAGCGCACCTCGTGGCAGCGCCCCGCCTTCCGCTACGTCGACGGACAACTCCTGGTCGCCTGGTACAACAAGGAATACGACTGGGAGGCGTACTGGTCCGGGCGCCCGACCGAGACCTTCCTGCTCACCGGCGAGAGCCCCAACGGCGGCTCGGACGCCAACCCGATGCTCTCCCTCGCGCTGCCCGACGGCGGCCGCACCACCGGCGGCCGGCCGCTGTACGCCGGCGACACCAAGCTGCCGCCGCGCCGGGGCGTGCTCACCGACGGCACCACGCACTGGTCGCTCGACTACGACCGCAGCGACCGCAAGTGGACCGAGTACGACCCGGCCACCGGCACCCACGGCCGGGCCTCGCTGCCCGCGCCGTTCGCCGCCGCGGTCGCCGACGGCGGCGCACTGGTGGCCGACCGATGCGAACTGCTGCCGCTGCTGCCCGGGCTGGAGAACACTCCGCTGGGCACCGACGGCAAACTGCTCGGCCGCTGGGTCCGCGTCGACGGGGACACGATCACCGCCGGCTCCGTGGACGGCCGCACCGTCGGCGCGCCCGTGCGCAACCGGCGGCACTGGGACAACACGCCGCAGGAGGTGCCGATCGGCGCGCTGCGCCTGCCCGGCGGCGCGGCCCCGACGGCGGTCGTCGAGAGCGGCGGCAACGTGACGCTGTGGGCCGGCGACGTGCTGCTCGGCCAGTGCGGCCAACGGGGCGGCGTCGGCGACCTGGCCCTGGGCAGCCGGATCGTCCCGCAGCCGGCGTTCTGGCACGCACTGCGCCCGCGCGACGAGGCCGGCTCGCTGGCCCTGCGCGCGCTCACCCCCGAGCGGGCCGCCGAACTGGTCACCGAGGTGCACGCGGACCACGAGCGCGCGATGGCCGAGTACGCGATCGCCAAGAAGTCCGAGGACAAGAACAAGCCGAGCCGACCCGACGCCGTGCGGACCGAGCCGGTGCGCCGACTGCTGCCCGAGATCGGCCACGCCGGACTCGTGCGCTGTGTCGCCGGACTGGCCGCGGACACCTCCCGACTCGCTCGCAAACTCCGCGACTTCGGCAAGGTCACCGTCAAGGAGCGCAAGGCCCGCGTGGTGCCCACCGGCCCCGCGCACGGCCAGGACGCCGAACTGCACCCGGCCCTCGTCGGGATCGCGCGCAACGGCGGATACCGGCACTACGGCACGGGCCTGGCCGCGTGGACCACGATGAACCACATCACCGCCGTGGCCGCGGCGCTGGCCCGCACCGACGGCCCGGCCGAGTGGACCACCGAGTCCGACCGGCTCACCGATCCGCACATGTCCTGGCACGAACTGCTCGACCACCGTGCCGCGATGCTCGCCCGTGCGCTGTCCCCGTTCACCTCCGAGGAGCACCGCGCGTCGCTGCTCGTGGCGCTGGAGGCGCTCGCCGCCGGCCCGCTGGGCACACCCGCCGGGACGCTGCGCTCGGTCACCCTGTGCGAGCCCAGCCGCAAGAAGAACAAGGACAACAAGCGCCGGGGCCGAGTGATCCGCCGCGGCGACCGCACCATCGTGATCCTGGACAGCCAGTACACCTACGGCAACGACAAGGAGCACTGGACCGCGCTCGACCACGACCCCTCGGGAACGTTCGCGGCGATCGACGGCTTCACCACCCACGAGGAACACCGCTACGTCGAGCCGATGTCCCCGGAGCGGGTCGCCGCCGTGGTGCGCGGGATCCGCGAACACGGTCCGGTGACCTGGCGGCCGGAGGGGGTCACCGCTCTGATGGAGGGCACCGGCCTGGGCCGGGCCGAGGCGAGCCTGTTGCTGACCGGACTGACCGCCGGCGACCTGGACAAGGACCAGCGGGCCCTGCTCCGGCTCAAGGTGGCCGAGATCGACAGCGCCCGCTCGCAGCTGGACCGGCTGGAGGGCACCGCGCGGGCCGGCGTGCTGGGCGCGCTGATCCCCGAACGCCCCGAGGACGTCCACACCCTGTGGACGACGGGCCACGACATCGAGGCCGGTTGCCGCGCCTGGAACACCGCGTTCGGCCGGGTGCTCCGGTTGCCCGAGGACGTCGCGGCGGACGTCCGGGGCCTGTCCGCCGGATCGTTCGAGAGCGTGCTCACCCCGGAATCGTGCAAGTGGATCACCGGCACCTCCACCCACACGGTGGACAAGGACGGCCGCCTGCGCGCCTCCGACAGCGAGGCGGTGCCCAGCGGCCACGGCCTCAACGCCACGGTGACCGCACTCGCCTGGCTCGCCTACCGGCTGCCCTACGGCGATCCGCTGCGCGCGCACCTGCCGAACGTGGTCGGCCTGCTGCGCACCCGACTGGCCGACCCGGGCCTGGTCTTCGACCTGGACATCGAGTACGCCGAGCGCGGCAACACCGCGACCCTGCTGCGCGAGGCGGCCGGACTGCCCGCCACCGGCGGCACCGACCCGGACGGCATACTCCGGCTCGAGGACCGCTTCTGGCTCCGGCCCTGGTACGGCGAGAGCGAGTTCGCCGAGGTCCGACCCGCCGGCTTCACCGGTGCCGACGACCCGTGGTTCGACCGGCTGATCGCGCTCCGCGGCGCCGCCGACTCGGCCGGCTTCAAGTCCTTCCGCCGGATCCTGGACCCGGCCTTCGAGGAGCTGCTGCGCGCCGACGGCCCGCCCGGCATCCAGCAGGACCCGGCGTACGCGGTGCCCGACCTGGTCGCCGAGGTGGCCAAGACACACGGCATCGGCGAGGACGCGGCGGTCCTGTACCTGCAACTGCTCGCCCTGCCCGACCCCACCGACCGGCACGTCGCCCGCTGGACCGGCTGGAAGCCCGCGCGCCTGAAGAAGGCCCGCACCGAACTCGCGGGCACCGACCTGGTGGTCGAGGCCAAGCGCTCGCGTGCCGGCCGCACGCTGTTCCTGCCCGGCGGCTGGAGTGCGCTCAAGGCCCCCGCACTGCCCGTGGAGACCTGGAAGGAAGGGCTGTACGCGACGCCCACCCACACCACGATCGTGCCCGATTGCCCGGTGCCCGAACTGTTCCACCGGGCCTGGCGGCGGGTGCAGGACGGCGATGCGCCAGGCTTCGAACAACTCGTCACCCGTACCACCCGGAAGGGCCGCCGCTGATGGCAACCGCAACCGAACCCGCCACGAGTGCGCGCCAGGTACAACCCCCCGAGGACCTGTACGCGAGCGAACTCGCCTTCCTGGCCGCCTACGACCGCGGCCCGCGCCCGCCGGCCTGGCGGCTGACCCCGCGCGCCGTGGTCACCTTCGTGATGGGCAGCGGCGACGAACTCAAGCTGCCCGAACCGGTCGACGGCCTGCCGCGCACCCTGACCATCGGCGCCAAGTTCGTCGGCGAACGCGCCCTCGTCGAGCGCTGCGTGGTCACCCTCGCCGGCGAGCGCGGCCTGCTCCTGGTCGGCGAGCCCGGCACCGCGAAGTCGATGTTGTCCGAACTGCTGGCCGCCGCCGTGTGCGGCACCAGCGGGCTCACCGTGCAGGGCACCGCGGGCACCACCGAGGACCAGCTCAAGTACGGCTGGAACTACGCGCTGTTGCTCGCCCAGGGCCCCAGCCGGGGGGCCCTGGTGCCCTCGCCGGTGCTCACCGCGATGACCACCGGCGGGGTGGCCCGGATCGAAGAGGTCACCCGCTGCCTGCCCGAGGTGCAGGACGCGTTGGTGTCGCTGCTGTCCGAGCGCCGGATCGCGGTGCCCGAACTCGCGGGCGGCACCGACGCGCAGGTACACGCCGCGCCCGGCTTCACCCTGATCGCCACCGCGAACCTGCGCGACCGGGGCGTCTCGGAGATGTCCGCCGCGCTCAAGCGCCGGTTCAACTTCGAGACGGTCGGCCCGATCGGCGACCACGACGCGGAGATCGCGCTGGTCCGCCGCCAGGCCAAGGCCGCGGTGGAGCGCACCGGGACCGCGTACGCCGTCGACGACACGGTCCTGGAGGTACTGGTCACCGCGTTCCGCGACCTGCGCACCGGCCGCTCCGCCGAGGGCTGGGAGATCGAACGCCCCTCCACCGTGCTGAGCACCGCCGAGGCGGTCTCGGTGGCCTCCTCGCTCGCGCTGGCCGCGGCCTACTTCCCGGGCGACCGGGACGTGCTGAGCCTGCTCCCGGGGCACCTGCTCGGCGTCGCGAAGAAGGACGACCCGGCCGACGCCGCCCGGCTCCTGTCCTACTGGGACGCGGCGGTGCGCCGCCGCGCGGAACACGGCTCGGCCACCTGGCGCACCCTGTGGGACCTGCGCGGAGTCCTGGAGGGCTGACGAGGTGTCGACCACACGTACGGACGGGCCCATCGACGAGGCCCGTCCCGCCGCCGAGCGCCTGGCCGCGTCCCGGCAGCCCTACCTGATCGGCGTGCGCCACCACGCCCCCTCGCTCGCCGCCGCCGTTCCGGCACTGCTGGACGCGGCCCGCCCCGAGGTCCTGCTCGTCGAACTGCCGCACGAGGCCGCGCCCTGGCTGGAGTGGCTCGCGCACGAGGACACCCGGGCGCCGATCGCACTGGCCGGGACCGGCCCGAACGGGCTCGGCTTCTACCCGTTCGCCGACTTCTCGCCGGAGCTGGCCGCCCTGCGCTGGGCCGCCCGCAACGGCGTCCCGGCGATCCCGTGCGACCTCCCACTCGGGCACCCCGGATGGGACCGCACCGACCACGTGCCCGCGGACGCCGGCGACGGCTCGGCACACGGCGCGGGGACCCTGCACGCCGCGCTGCGCGACCGGCTCACCGGCCGCGCCGGCGACGACCTGTGGGACCGGCTGGTCGAGGCCACCGCACCCGGCTCGCCCGCCGAGGCGATCCGCCGGGCGGCGCTCACCGTCGGCTGGGCACTGCGCCGCGACGCGGGCACCGTGGACCCGGTCGACCTGCGCCGCGAGGCGTGGATGCGCGCCACCCTGCGCGAGGCGACCGCCGGCGGCGCGCGCGCCGCGGTGGTGCTCGGCGCCTTCCACGCGCCGGCCCTGCTCGACGAGGACACCGTCGCGCCCACCGCCGAGGTCGCCGACGTCACGATGTCGCTGATCCCGTACACCTACCCGCTCCTGGACGCGCGCTCCGGCTACCCGGCCGGCATCCGCGACCCGGAGTGGCAGCAGAGTGTGCTGGAATCCGGCGGCGACCCGGCCGCGCTGCACGAGGCGCTGATCGCCGCGGCCGTCCGGATCTGCACCGAACTGCGCCGCCAGGGCCACCCCAGCGGGCCGGCCGACGCCCGCGAGATCGTCCGGCTCGCGGGCGACCTGGCCAACCTGCGCGGGCTGCCCGCGGCGGGCCGCGGCGAACTGCTCGAGGCGGTGCAGACCGTGCTCACCCACGGCGAGCCGCTGGGTCGGGGCCGCTCGGTGGCCCGCGCGCTCGAACACGTCCTGGTCGGCACCCGGGCCGGCCGCCCCGCGCCGGCCGCGCCGCGCAGCGGCCTGGGCCCCGAGGTCGAACGCCGGATCGCCGAACTCGGCCTGCCCGGCCCCGCCGACCCGGCCGAACGCGACCTGCGCCTGGACCCGCTGCGCAGCGACCTGGATCGGCGCCGCGAACTGCTCCTGCAACAACTGACGACCTGTCGGATCCCGTACGCCGAACCGGTCGCGGTGGTCGGCGCAGGTGGCGCGGACGCGGTCACCACCCGCTGGCGGGTGCGCTGGACACCGTCCGCCGCGGCCCTGCTGGACGCGGCGGGCATGCGCGGCGTGACCCCCGAACAGGCCGCCGAGGGCACCCTGCGCGCGCGGCACCGGACCGAACTCGACGAGGGCGGCCCCACCGCCGAACAGATCCTCACCGGGCTCGAACGCGCCGCCGCGTGCGGCCTGACCGAGCTCACCGCGACCCGGCTGACCGAAACCGCCGACACACTCCCCGGCATCGCCACCCTCCCGAACCTGCTCACCGCGCTGACCCTGACCGACCGCATCCACGCGGGCCACCTGGGCGTCGCACCGGAGCCCGCACCCGAGTCCGGGCCGGTACCCGAACCCGAGGCCGGACCCGAGTCCGAGCCGGGCGGCGACGTGCCGGGCGGCGACGTGCCGGGCGACGACGTGCCGGGCGGCGACGCGCCGGACGCCGACCCGAAGGCGGTCGATCCGAAGCCCGGCGCCGGCCCCGCCGGGGCCGCCGACATCACCCGGACCCTGCTCACCGCCGCCGTCCGCCACCTCGACGGCCTGGACGGATCCGACGATCCCGCCGACGCGCGAGCCCTGGCCGATCTGGCCGGGCGCGCCGACGCGTTCGGCGGACTGCGGCTGTCCACCGGACTGGCCCGGCTGGCCGCCGACGGTTCGCCGCTGATGTCCGCCGCCGCCGGCGCGATCCGGGTCCTGCTCGGGCACGAGGACGCGGCCGTCCTCGGCGACCGGATCGGCTCCTGGATCGACACCGCCACCACTGCGGCGGCCCGCGCCGACCTGACCCGTCGACTCACCGGCCTGCTCACCGCGGCCGGCCCGCTGCTGCAAACCGGCGGCCCGGTATTGACCGCGCTCCTGGGCCGCGTCGACACCCTCGCCGACCGCCCGTTCCTGGAGCGCCTGCCGGCGTTGCGCGGCGGCTTCGACACGCTCAGCCCCGCGGCCCGCGACCGGGTACTGGACGCGGTGGCCGACCACCTGGGCGACCGCGTCGACACCGACACCGACCCGATCGAACTGGCCCGCTGGACCGGCGCCGACCTGGCCGCCCGCGAAGCCCTCACCCGACGCGGCCTGCTACCCCCACCCGAACCCACCGCCGGCGCGCCGCGGGGCGAGATCGGCTCGCCCGGCGCCGTGACACCGCAGCCGCCGAATTCCGCGCACCGGGTGGGCGAGGGCGCACAATTGCCGGCCGATCGAACCGCAACCCCGCCACCCGCCCACGAAATCCCGAGCGCCCAGCGCTGGAAGCTCATCCTCGGCCGCCGCTCCGACCGCCTCCCGGGCAACGCCGCCCGGATGGCCACCGCGCTCGACGAGCTCTACGGCACCGGCCGAGGCGAAGGTGCCCGGGGCGACCTCGGCGACGGCGACCGCGGCGGCCGGGAAGCCCCCTACCCGGGCGTGCGGGAATGGTCCGAGGAACTGATCGCCCTGTTCGGTCCGGCCGTCCGCGAGGAGGTGCTGGCCGCCGCCGCGGCGGCCGGGCGCACCGACGTGCTCACCCACCTCGACCCGGCCGCGGCCCGCCCCTCCGTGGACCTGCTCAAGACCGTCCTGGCCCACGCCGGCGGCCTCCCCGAGGGCAAACTCGCGCTGCTGCGCCCGCTGATCGCCCGGATCGTCGCCGAGCTCACCCGCGAACTCGCCACCCGCCTGCGACCCGCCCTGACCGGCATCACCACACCGCGCCCGACCCGCCGCCCCGGCGGCGCGCTCGACCTGCCGCGCACTCTGCGCGCCAACCTCACCACCGCCCGCCGCGACCCGGAGGGCACCGTGGTCGTGGTCCCGGAGCGGCCGATCTTCAGGACCCGCGCGAGCCGCAGCAACGACTGGCGGCTGATCCTGGTCGTCGACGTGTCCGGCTCGATGGAGGCGTCCACCATCTGGTCCGCGCTCACCGCGTCGATCCTGGCCGGCGTCCCGTCGCTGAGCACGCACTTCCTGGCCTTCTCCACCGAGGTGATCGACCTCACCGAGCATGTGCACGACCCGCTCGGCCTGCTCCTGGAGGTGAACGTCGGCGGCGGCACGCACATCGCCGCCGGCCTGCGGGCCGCCCGCGAACTGGTCACCGTGCCCTCCCGCACGCTGATCACCGTGATCAGCGACTTCGAGGAGGGCTACCCGCTGGGCGGCCTGCTCGGCGAGGTGCGTGCGCTGGCCTCCTCCGGCTGCCACATCCTCGGCTGCGCGAGCCTGGACGACGCGGGCCGCCCGCGCTACTCCACCGCCGTCGCCGGCAGCCTCGTCGCCGCCGGCATGCCGGTCGCCGCCCTGAGCCCCACCGAACTGGCCCGCTGGGTCGGAGAGAAGGTCCGATGAGCACGCAGGGCCTGCCACCCGTCGCGCCGGACGTGACCGCCGACATCGTCGAGGCACTCACCCCGCGCCTGCGCAAACGCCTGGACGCCGCGATCGGCAAACTCGCCGCGTGCGCGGTCGAACGCGACGGCGACACCGTGCGGATCACCGTCGGCGACGACGCCGAACTGACCCTGTACATCCCGACCGGGGCGGTCACCACCACCGCCGACCTGCGCTGCTCGTGCCTGCTCGCACCCGCCTGCGTACACCGCGCCGCGGCCGCCGCCTCGGCTCCGGTCGCCGAGGGCACACCCGACGCCGACGCCGAGCCCGCGGACCCGGCCGGAACCGCGACGCCGACCGAGGCCGCCGGACCCAGCGCCGCCGAACCCATCGGCGCCGAACCCGCCGGCCCCACCGACGCCGAGCGCGCCGCCGCCGACGGGCTGTGGACCGCCGGCGCCGCGATCGTGGACGCCGGTCTGGACAGCGCCGGCGCGGTGCTCCAGGCCGGCCTGCTGCGCGCCGCGCACACCGCGCGCCTGGCCGGACTGCACCGCGCCTCCGCCGCCGCGGTCGCGGTGGCGACCGGGCTGCGCGCCGCCCGCGCCGAGGATCCCGCGTACCGGCTCGCCGACCTGGTCGCCGCGCTGCGCGAACTGCTCGACGTCGCCCACGCGTTGCGGACCTCGACGGGCGAGACCGCGCAGCCGCTCGAGGCGCTGCGCGGCACCTCCCGCCGGGCCTACGCCGCGGCCGGTTCGCTGCGCCTGTACGGCCTGTTCACCGAACCGGTGCTGACCGCACGCGGCTTCGCGGGCGCGGTGACCACCACCGTGGACTCCACCGGCACACTGCGCACGATCGGCGACGTCGCCCCCGGCGGCGCCGAACGCGCGGTCGGCGCCGCGACCCGCGCGATTCGGGTCGGCGACACCTCCATCGACCCGGTCGCGCTCACCCGCGCGGGCCTGGTCGTCTCCGGCGCCACCGCGTCCGCGGGCGGCCGACTGGGCGCCGGCCAGGGCGTGCGCGCGGCGCGGGCGAGCGGCGCGGCCTGGACCGAGGAACCCCTGCGCGGCCTGTGGGAGGTCCCGCTGCCCGCCCAGGTCGACCGCGTGGTGGGACATCGCGACCTGCCCCCCGACGACCGTCCCGCCGGCGCCGACCTGCTCTTCCTCGACGTCACCGTGCTCGGCACCACCCCCGGCGCCCGGGACCGGGTGCACGCCGCGTGCGGCGAACTGGACGTGCACCTGCTGGTCGCGCACGCCGACCCCGCCTTCGCCTACCGGGACAACCTGCGCCTGCTGGCAACCTGCCCCGGCCTGCGGCTGCGGCTGATCGGTCGGCTCGAACCCGGTGCCGACCGCGCGGTCCGGGTGCTGGCGATCGGCATCCCGCCGGGGGACGGACCCACCCTGCGGCTGACCGAGGAGCGGCTGGGCCGGATCGACCTGGGCCTGGACCGGCTGCATCGTGCCGACCTTCCGAGTGCCGCGCCGGCCGGGGCCCCGACCGGCGCGGCCGAGGAACCGCCGCCCGCCCCGCTGTACCTGATGCACCGTCACGTCGAACGCGCGATCAGCGGCGGCCGGCCGGTGCTCGCCCTGGCCGGCTCCACCGTCGGCGACACCGCCCGACTGCGCCGGGTCGGACTGACCACGGGGGCGGATCTGGTCGAGCGCCTCACGCACGTCGCGGCGGGCCGCGAACGGGATGTTTTCGGGCGTCTTCGCACGGGCGACAACGACCTTTTGTCCGCTGCGTGGCTGGCCGCCGCCGTGTACGCGCAAACCGTCGAAGGGGCTCTGACCAGGTCTGTTTGGTCCACCGAGTAGTCGAGCCGGGGGCGTTGCGCCAATCGATTTCCGATCGGTGACGGGCAGCGTGTATGGTTTTCCTGCTCGCCCCAATAGCTCAGTCGGTAGAGCGTCTCCATGGTAAGGAGAAGGTCTACGGTTCGATTCCGTATTGGGGCTCAGACGATGGGATCCCCGCTTGGGAACAGGCGGGGGCCTCGTTGAGGCGGCGTAGCTCAGACGGTAGAGCAAGCGGCTCATAATCGCTGTGTCACCGGTTCAAGTCCGGTCGCCGCTACCAAGCGAGCCGATTCGGGGGAGACTCCGCATCGGCTGCTTTTGCTGTATTCACCCCTGACCGCAAGGAAGGCACTCCAGTGGCTGCCACCGACGTCCGCCCGAAGATCACGCTGGCCTGCGTGGAGTGCAAGGAGCGGAACTACATCACCAAGAAGAACCGGCGTAACGACCCGGACCGTCTTGAGATGAAGAAGCACTGCCCTCGCTGCAACGCGCACACCGCGCACCGCGAAACCCGCTAGGCGGTTCGCACCACGACACCGACGAGGCCACTCCCCGCAAGGGGGGTGGCCTCGTTGTCGTATTCTCCGCAACGTCGCCCGCGCCGGCCCGCCTCCGCCGGCCCGCGATGCAACGGTCCGCCATCCATCAGCCAGCCCATCCATCAGGGAGACCCGCTTCATGCCGCTGGACGCGAAGTTCATCGGACGGACGTATCCGCCCACCGAGCCGTACGAGGTGGGTCGGGAGAAGATCCGCGAGTTCGCCGCGGCGATCGGTGACCCCGATCCCGCGTACAACGACCCCGAGGCGGCCAAGGCGCTCGGCCACCCGGACGTGATCGCGCCGCCGACGTTCGCGATCGTGGTCACCATGCGCGCGGCCGACCAGGTGGTGTACGACCCCGAACTGGGCCTGGACTACTCGCGCGTCGTGCACGGCGACCAGAAGTTCACCTACACGCGGCCGGTTCGCGCGGGCGACCGACTGACCGTGGTGACCACCGTGGACAACATCAAGTCCCTCGCGGGCAACGACATCCTCACCACGCGCGCCGAGGTGACCACGGTGGAGGGCGAGCACATCGTCACCGCGCTCTCGTCCCTGGTGGCCCGGGCCGCCGACTCGGAGGCCTGATCATGACCGCCAAGATCTCCTTCGACGACGTCGAGGTCGGCACCGAACTGCCCGCGCGCAGCTTCCCGGTCACCCGCGAGACCCTGGTCCGCTACGCGGGCGCCTCCGGCGACTTCAACCCGATCCACTGGAACGGCCGCTTCGCCGGCGAGGTCGGCCTGCCCGACGTCATCGCGCACGGGATGTTCACCATGGCCGAGGCCGCGCGCGTGGTCACCGACTGGCTCGGCGACCCGGGCGCGCTGATCGAGTTCGGTGTGCGCTTCACCAAGCCGGTCGTGGTCCCCGACACCGTCGACGGCGCGACCATCGAGGTCAGCGGCAAGGTCGCGGTGCTCCTGGACGACCGCCGGGCCCGGGTGGACCTGCTGGTCACCGCCGCCGGCGCCAAGGTCCTGGGCGTGCCCCGGGCCATCGTGCAGCTGGCCTGAGCCCCGCCCCGGTCGGGTGATGCGAGAATCCAACGGTGCAGCCTGAAACCGACGCGCCTCTCGCCTCCCTGACCACCCTCCGCCTCGGCGGTCCGGCTCGTCGGCTCCACACGGCCACGACCACCGACGCGGTACTGGCGACCGTGCGCGCCGCCGACGAGCAGGGCATCCCGTTGCTCGTGCTCGGCGGCGGCAGCAACCTGGTCGTCGGCGACGACGGCTTCCCGGGCGACGTGCTGCGGATCGCCACCACCGGACTCCGCGTCGACGGCACCGACGTGAGCGTCGAGGCCGGCGTACCGTGGGACGACGTGGTCACCGCCGCCGTCGCCGCGGGCCTGTCCGGCATCGAATGCCTCGCGGGCATCCCGGGCAGCGCCGGCGCGACCCCGGTGCAGAACGTCGGCGCGTACGGCCAGGAGGTCGCCGAGACCATCGCCTCGGTCGAGGTCTACGACCGCACCGAGCGCGCCCCGCGCACGCTGACCGCCGCCGAGTGCGGCTTCACCTACCGGCACAGCGTGTTCAAGGGCGACGACCGCTACGTGGTGCTGCGGGTGCGCTTTCGACTGCGCGACGACGCGGGCCGCTCGGCGCCGATCCGGTACGCCGAACTGGCTCGCACGCTCGGCGTCGAGCCCGGTGAGCGGGTCCCGGTCGAGGCCGCCCGCGCCGCGGTGCTCGGCCTGCGGCGCGGCAAGGGCATGGTGCTGGACCCGGCCGACCACGACACCTGGAGCGCGGGTTCGTTCTTCACCAACCCGATCCTGACCCACGACGCCTTCGCCGACCTGACCGCGCGGGCCGCGCGGCACCTGGGCCCCGACGTCACCCCGCCGCGCTACCCGTCCGGCGCCGACCACGTCAAGACCTCGGCGGCCTGGCTGATCGAACGCGCCGGCTTCCCCAAGGGCTACGGGCAGGGCCGGGCGCGGATCTCCACCAAGCACACCCTGGCCCTGACCAACCGGGGCCGGGCCAGCACCGAGGATCTGCTCAGCCTGGCACGCGAGGTCCGGGACGGTGTGCACGCGACGTTCGGCGTCACCCTGATCAACGAACCGGTCCTGATCAACGCCAAGCTCTGACCGCTCGGGCCGCTCGGAACCCGCGCCCCCGCCGGCTCAGCCGACCGGCGGCCGGGCCGGAACCAGATCCGGCGCGGGCGCGGCACCCGGTGCCGCCAGCCACCCGTCCACCCCGTCCAGCAACGCCCGCTGCACCTGCGCCGGCGCCACCGACCCGAGGATCGACTGCCGGGCCAGTTCGGCCAACTCCGGGTCGGTGAACCCGTGTTCGTCCCGGGCCAGCTCGTACTGCGCGGCCAACCGGGACCCGAACAACAACGGATCGTCGGCCCCCAGCGCGATCGGCACCCCCGCCTCGAACAGCCTCCGCAGCGGCACGTCCGAGACCTTGTCGTAGACGCCGAGCGCGACGTTGGAGGCCGGGCACACCTCGCACACGATCCGCCGCCGCGCCAGCAGCGCCATCAGCTCGGGATCCTCCACCACCCGGATCCCGTGCCCGAGCCGGCGCGCGCCCAACACGTCCACGCATTCGCGAATGCTGCGCGGCCCGTCCAACTCGCCACCGTGCGGGTTCGCGAACAACCCGGCGTGCCGGGCGATCTCGAAGGCCCGCTCGAACGCGGGCGCACGGCCCCGCCGCTCGTCGTTGGACAACCCGAACCCGACCACGCCGCGATCGGTGTACTGCGCGGCGAGCCGGGCCAGCGTGCGCGCCTCCAGCTGGTGCTTGGTGCGATTGGCCGCGATCACCACGGCGATCCCGATCCCGGTCGCCGCGCGGGCGGCCTCCACCGCGTCCAGCACGATCTCCACCGCGGGCGTCAGTCCGCCCAGACGAGGCGCGTACGACGTCGGATCCACCTGGATCTCCAACCAGCCCGACCCCTCGGCCCGGTCGTCCTCGGCCGCCTCGCGGACCAGCCGATGCATGTCGTCCGCGGTTCGCACACACGAGCGGGCGATGTCGTACAGCCGCTGGAACCGGAACCAGCCCCGCTCGTCGGTGGCCCGCAATCGTGGTGGTCGACCCGAGGTCAGCGAGTCGGGCAGCCGCACTCCGTGCAGATCCGCCAGTTCCAACAGGGTTTCCGACCGCATGGATCCCGTGAAGTGCAGGTGGAGATGAGCCTTCGGGAGGGTGCGGACATCGCGTGCGGGACGATCCATCCACAGATCATGGACCACCGGCCCCGCCCACGTGAGGGGTACCGCGGATGATCCCCCTGAAGGAGAGCGGAAACTTCGGGGACCGGCGCGTGAACGCCCCCGCGTCCACCCTCGTCCGCCCGCACCCGGGACCGCCGGGAAAGGGCCGCCGCCCGGCCTCCCGTGCGACGGCCCCGGTACGCGGACGCCTACTCGGCCTCGGCCAGCAGCCGCGCGATCCGCCCGACGCCCTCGACCAGGTCGTCGTCGCCGAGCGCGTAGGACAACCGCAGATAGCCCGGGGTGCCGAAGGCCTCGCCCGACACCACGGCCACCTCGACCTCGTCCAGGATCAGGTTCGCCAACTCGGCCGAGCTGCTCGGGCGGGCGCCGCGGATCGTTCGGCCCAGCAGCCCCTTGACCGACGGATACACGTAGAAGGCGCCCTTGGGCTCGGGGCACCGCACGCCCGGGATCTCGTTCAGCATCCGCACGATCGTGCGCCGGCGGCGGTCGAATGCCACCTTCATCGTGTCCACCGCGGTCAGGTCGCCGGTCAGCGCGGCGAGCGCGGCGGCCTGTGCCACGTTGCACACGTTCGAGGTGGCGTGCGACTGGAGGTTCGTCGCGGCCTTGATCACGTCCCGGGGACCGATCACCCAGCCGACCCGCCAGCCGGTCATCGCGTAGGTCTTGGCGACCCCGTTGACGATCACGCAGCGGTCCGCCAGCTCCGGCACCACCACCGGCATCGAGACGAACTCGGTGTCGTCGTAGACCAGGTGTTCGTAGATCTCGTCGGTCAGCACCCACAGCCCGTGCTCGACCGCCCAGCGCCCGATCGCCTCGGTCTGCGCCCGCGAGTACACCGCGCCGGTCGGGTTCGACGGCGAGACGAACACCAGCACCTTGGTGCGCTCGGTGCGCGCCGCCTCCAACTGCTCGACGGACACCAGATAGCCGGTGGTCTCGTCGGCGACCACGTCCACCGGGACCCCGCCCGCGAGCTTGATCGACTCCGGGTAGGTGGTCCAGTACGGCGCGGGCACCAGCACCTCGTCGCCCGGGTCCAGGATGGCGGCGAACGCCTCGTGGATGGCCTGCTTGCCGCCGTTGGTGACGAGCACCCGGTCCGGCTCCACCGCCAGGCCCGAGTCGCGCAGCGTCTTGGCGACGATCGCGGCCTTCAACTCCGGCAGCCCGCCGGCCGGGGTGTACCGGTGGAATCCGGGCTCGCGGCACGCCGCGACCGCCGCGTCCACGATGTAGTCGGGCGTCGGGAAGTCCGGCTCGCCGGCGCCGAAGCCGACCACGGGGCGACCGGCCGCCTTGAGCGCCTTGGCCTTGGCGTCGACCGCGAGCGTCGCGGACTCGGCGATGGCGCCGACGAGGGCGGAGATCCGACGCTCGGACGCGGGTACGGACGGGGAACTGGAGGTGGGAGCCGTCATGCCCGGCATGGTGCCATTCCCGTCCCACCGGGGGCACGCGGAAAACGGGCCGGCGGCGCCCGACGGCCGGCCCGCACGGCACGGGTTCGACCTGACGCACTCGACCCCGTACACTCGACGCTTGGCGGTCCCAACCTGCGTGCTGCCGCGCCCGAAAATTTCGTGTTCTCGGGTCGGCGACTCCGCTAGGTTGATGACCACGTGAAGGGCACTAGCTCAATTGGCAGAGCACCGGTCTCCAAAACCGGGGGTTGGGGGTTCAAGTCCCTCGTGCCCTGCGATGTGCGACCGCGGTCGATCCCCGGATCGACCGTGACTCGCACGCAGTCAGCGCAAACTGTCGGCGCCGACAACCCCGTCGGTGATCCACGGTCGGACCGGATCAGGTGAGGACGAGTTGACGGAGGCCCACGGCTCCACGGCTACGCCTGAGCACAGCAGCTCTGATGGCCGCGGCTCCGACGACGAGCCCCCCGGCGGTCGCCGGGCGAACCGCCCGAAGGGCTCTTCGGGCAAGCCGGAGCAGAAGAAGAAAAACCTGTTCGCGCGGGCGGCTCTCTTCTACCGGCAAATCATCGCCGAGCTGCGCAAGGTCGTTTGGCCGACCCGCAACGAGCTGAGCACGTACACCACGGTGGTCATCGTGTTCTGTCTGATGATCATCGGAATCGTCTACGGACTCGACCTCGGCTTCGCGAAGGCAGCGCTCGCCATCTTCGGCTGAGCCCCATCCTTGCGCAGCGCGCCTGCAACGACCGTTCGACCCCCAGCCAGGAAGAAGCACCCAACGTGTCTGACCCGAACCTGTCCGCCGACAACTCCGCCGACGAGACGGCGGCCCTGTCGGAGCAGGCGGAGGCCGCTGCTCTCGAGGACGCCCTCGAGGACGCGGCCGAGGCCCCGGCCGTCTCCACCGATGACGAAGTGGAAGACGCCGAGGCCACCGAGGACGACGCCGAGGGCGTGGACGACGAAGAGTTCGATGACGACGACGAGGCCGCCGAGGCCGAGGACGACGCCGAGCTCGAGGACGCCCCCGAGGGCGACCCGGTCGAGGACTTCAAGGAAGCGCTCCGTCGCGCCCCGGGCGAGTGGTACGTCATCCACTCGTACGCCGGCTACGAGAACCGCGTGAAGGCCAACCTCGAGTCCCGCACCACCTCGCTCAACATGGAGGACTACATCTTCCAGGTCGAGGTGCCGCAGGAAGAGGTCGTCGAGATCAAGAACGGCCAGCGCAAGACCGTCAAGCGCAACAAGTTCCCCGGCTACGTGCTGGTCCGGATGGACCTGACGAACGAGTCGTGGGGCGCCGTCCGGAACACCCCCGGTGTCACCGGCTTCGTCGGCAACGCGCACGAGCCCTTCCCGCTCACCCTCGACGAGGTCGTCAAGATCCTCGCCCCCGAGGAGGAGAAGGCGACCGGCGGCGGCAGCGGTGCCAAGAGCACGACCGAGGTCAAGGTGCTCGACTTCGAGGTCGGCGACTCGGTCACCGTCATCGACGGTCCCTTCGCGACGCTGCAGGCGACGATCAACGAGATCAACGCCGATTCGCAGAAGGTCAAGGGTCTGGTGGAGATCTTCGGGCGCGAGACGCCGGTCGAGCTCTCGTTCAACCAGATCCAGAAGAACTGATACTTCCCCCAGGTGGGACCCCGTTTCGCCGGGGTCGCATCCGGGTGGTGGACAAGGCGCCCTCACAACGGTGGTTATCGTTGAGGGGGCGCCGCACCGCGTGGCGGGCCCGAACACGTCCGCGCTCCGCGTGGTGATCGGGACGTACATCTCGTCGAAGGACCCGGAAAAAAATGCCTCCCAAGAAGAAGAAGCTGTCAGCGATCATCAAGCTGCAGATCAAGGCCGGCGCAGCCACGCCGGCCCCGCCGGTCGGCCCCGCGCTGGGTCAGCACGGCGTCAACATCATGGAGTTCTGCAAGGCCTACAACGCCGCGACCGAGTCGCAGCGTGGCGACATCGTCCCGGTGGAGATCTCGGTCTACGAAGACCGTTCCTTCACCTTCGTGACGAAGACGCCGCCGGCCGCGCGCCTGATCCTCAAGGCCGCCGGTGTCGAGAAGGGCTCGGGCGAGCCGCACAAGACCAAGGTCGCCAAGGTCACCCGCGAGCAGATCCGCGGCATCGCGCAGACCAAGATGGCCGACCTGAACGCCAACGACATCGACGCCGCCGAGAAGATCATCTCCGGCACCGCGCGTTCGATGGGCATCACGGTCGAGGGCTGATCCAGCCCCGCAGTCAGGCAGTACCGGAATCGACGCGAGGACGTGCGCGACAGCCCACGGCCCCGCGGAGTGGAAGGGTCCGCGCGACCCGCTCCCACCACAACTCCTTTCAGAATTCCAGGAGCTTTCAGTGAAGCGCAGCAAGTCCTACCGCGAGGCCGACACCAAGATCGACCACGAGCGGCTCTACTCGCCCCTCGAGGCCGTTCGTCTGGCCAAGGAGACCTCGCCCACCAAGTTCGCGGGCACCGTCGAGGTGGCCATGCGTCTGGGCGTCGACCCGCGCAAGGCCGACCAGATGGTCCGCAGCACCGTCATCCTCCCGCACGGCACCGGCAAGACCGCCCGGGTCCTGGTCTTCGCGACCGGTGACCGTGCCGAGGCTGCCAAGGCCGCCGGCGCCGACATCGTCGGTTCCGACGAGCTCATCGACGAGGTCGCCAAGGGTCGGCTCGACTTCGACGCCGTCGTCGCCACCCCGGACCTGATGGGCAAGGTCGGCCGCCTGGGCCGCGTGCTCGGCCCGCGTGGCCTCATGCCCAACCCGAAGACCGGCACGGTCACGCCCGACGTGGCGAAGGCCGTGAACGAGATCAAGGGCGGCAAGATCGAGTTCCGCGTCGACAAGCACTCGAACCTGCACTTCATCATCGGCAAGACGACGTTCGACGACACCCAGCTCGTCGAGAACTACGCCGCCGCCCTCGAAGAGGTGCTCCGCGCGAAGCCGTCGGCCGCCAAGGGTCGCTACATCAAGAAGGTCGGCGTCTCGACCACGATGGGCCCCGGCATCCAGGTCGACCCCAACCGCACCCGCAACCTCCTGGTGGAGGAAGAGGCGGTCTGACCGCCCCGCACGCGAACGAGGCCCGGCACACCACACGGTGTGCCGGGCCTCGGCGCGTCCGCCCGCGCCCGGCAGACCGGGGCGCGGGCACCGAGGACGGGCCGAAAACCCGCCGGCAGAACCGTCGTCGCCCACCCGCCGGCAACCGATTTGCTCCGAACGAGTGCCGTCGCGTACCTTGAGTCCAAGCCAAAGACCGTCGGTCGTTGTCGTCGTGCCGTAAGGCAGGGTCGGCAAACGAAGGTTCCGCATCGCGGACGACCTGCGCAGGTGTGAACGTGAGACGTTGCCCTCGAGGCACGCGCATGGCGCGTGATTCGAGGATGTACGCCCCGTGCGCCTGCGCCGGGGCGTTTTTCGTATGTGGACCCCTTCCGCCCTGCGGACCGGCGTATTCATCCGGCACACGATCGACCGCCACGGTCGATCGGCAATCGCATCGCGGAAGGAGGCCAGCCCTATGGCGAGGCCCGACAAGGCGGCCGCGGTCGCCGAGCTCACGGAGCAGTTCCGTGACTCGAACGCCGCAGTGCTGACCGAGTACCGCGGGCTCACCGTCGCGCAGCTCAAGGAGCTGCGTCGTTCGCTCGGTGAGAACGCGCAGTACGCCGTGGTGAAGAACACGCTGACCAAGATCGCCGCCAACGAGGCGGGCATCGATCAGCTCGACGACCTCCTCGAGGGCCCGTCCGCGATCGCGTTCGTCACGGGTGACCCCGTGGAGGCCGCGAAGAGCCTGCGTGACTTCGCCAAGGCGAACCCCCTTCTCGTCATCAAGGGCGGCGTCCTTGAGGGCAAGGCGCTCAGCGCCGACGAGATCAAGAAGCTCGCGGACCTCGAGTCCCGCGAGGTGCTGCTCTCCAAGCTGGCGGGCGCCATGAAGGGATCCATGGCCAAGGCCGCGGCGACCTTCCAGGCCCCGCTCACGGAGTTCGTCCGCACTGCGGACGCGCTTCGGGCGAAGCTCGAGCAGGGCGGTGCCGGCGAGCCGGCTCCCGCCGCCGAGGCCGAGACCGCCGAGTAGTTCGGCAGTCGCGACCGACGTCGCCGGGGGCAGCGCCCCCGCCCATCCACACCACCCGGCACCAGCCGAATTGATCAGGAAGGACCGCCGATCATGGCGCTCACCCACGAAGAGCTCATCGAAGAGTTCAAGGCCATGCCCCTCATCCAGCTCTCGGACTTCGTGAAGCTGTTCGAGGAGACCTTCGACGTCAAGGCTGCCGCCCCGGCCGCCGTCGCGATCCAGGGTGCCTCCGGCGTCGTCGCCGACGCCCCCGAGGAGCAGGACGAGTTCGACGTCATCCTCACGGGTGCCGGCGACAAGAAGATCCAGGTCATCAAGGAGGTGCGCGCGCTCACGAGCCTCGGTCTGAAGGAGGCCAAGGACCTCGTGGACTCCGCCCCCAAGGCGCTCCTGGAGAAGGTCTCGAAGGAGGCCGCCGAGAAGGCGAAGGCCGCCCTCGAAGGCGCCGGCGCCTCGGTCGAGGTCAAGTAATTCGACGCCGCCCACCGGGTGGCATCACCGAAGGCGATCGTCCGTCAGGGCGGTCGCCTTCGGGCTTTTCCGGGGCTCTCCGGGGGCGCCTCGCGGGCGTCGGTCGAGCGCCGCGGCGGGCCGCGCGAGGGTGGGGATACCCCTGTCGGCCTCGCTCGAAAGGGTGATACTCCCAACACCCTCGGCACCCGTGGGACCCCCTCGTACCAGGCCCGTCGTGCCTCGGCGAGGGCGCGCGCCACGGCGCGCGCGGCGACTTCCGAGCGCCGGATCCGGTCGTTGTCGGACCGCCGGTCTACCGTGTTTTCCAGGCTTCCCGAGGCTCCTCGCGAGCGCGGTCGGCCACTGTGACGAGACTCTCGTCGCAGGCCGCGGGATCGGGACCTCCGTCCGGTTTTCTCGGTCCGCGGAAGGGTTCCGTCGGCTCTGAGGGGGAAAGCAACCCCTTGACGAACGGTTCGGGGCGCGCAATTCTTCGGACGCACCCCTGAAGCACGGTTGCCGGATGGTTTCTGAATCCGGGTTGTGGACCGGCCCTTCGTAGGGGCTGGACAGCGGTGTGCCTTGTGGCTACACTGACCCTTTGCGCTGCCTATTGACTTCTCCCGGTGTATGAACCCGGGCCGTCTTGTATGCGCATAGTGAGTCCGAGCCCTCGGAAGGACCCCTCTTGGCCGCCTCGCGCACCGCCTCCGCTACCAACCCCGGCGCCGCCACTGCCCCGCTCCGCATCTCCTTCGCCAAGATCAGGGAACCCCTGGAGGTTCCGAACCTTCTCGCGTTGCAGACCGAGAGCTTCGACTGGCTGCTCGGCAACAGTGCGTGGAAGGCACGGGTCGAGGCCGCCCTCGCGGGCGGACAGGATGTGCCCACCAAGTCCGGCCTCGAAGAGATCTTCGAAGAGATCTCTCCGATCGAGGACTTCTCCGGGTCGATGTCCCTGACGTTCCGGGACCACCGGTTCGAGCCTCCGAAGAACTCCATCGAGGAGTGCAAGGAGCGCGACTTCACCTACTCGGCGCCGCTGTTCGTCACGGCCGAGTTCACCAACAACGAGACCGGCGAGATCAAGAGCCAGACGGTCTTCATGGGCGACTTCCCGCTCATGACGAACAAGGGCACCTTCATCATCAACGGCACCGAGCGTGTCGTGGTGTCCCAGCTCGTTCGTTCCCCGGGTGTCTACTTCGACAGCCAGGTCGACAAGACGTCCGACAAGGACATCTTCAGCGCGAAGGTGATCCCCTCGCGTGGTGCCTGGCTCGAGCTGGAGATCGACAAGCGCGACACCGTCGGTGTCCGCATCGACCGCAAGCGCAAGCAGAGCGTCACCGTGCTGCTCAAGGCGCTCGGCTGGACCGACTCCCAGATCCTCGAGGAGTTCGGCCAGTACGAGTCGATGCGGCAGACCCTGGAGAAGGACCACACCCAGGGCCAGGACGACGCGCTGCTGGACATCTACCGCAAGCTGCGTCCGGGGGAGCCGCCGACCCGCGAGGCCGCGCAGACCCTGCTCGAGAACCTCTACTTCAACCCGAAGCGCTACGACCTCGCCAAGGTCGGCCGCTACAAGGTGAACAAGAAGCTCGGGGTCGAGCAGGCGTTGGACGCCGGCGTCATGACCGTCGAAGACGTCATCGCGACCATCAAGTACCTGGTCAAGCTGCACGCCGGTGAGGTCGACATGGCCGGCGCGTCCGGCCAGGAGATCGTGGTCGAGGTCGACGACATCGACCACTTCGGCAACCGTCGCCTGCGCAACGTCGGCGAGCTCATCCAGAACCAGGTGCGCACCGGCCTGGCCCGGATGGAGCGCGTCGTCCGCGAGCGGATGACCACCCAGGACGTCGAGGCGATCACGCCGCAGACCCTGATCAACATCCGGCCGGTCGTCGCCTCCATCAAGGAGTTCTTCGGCACCAGCCAGTTGTCCCAGTTCATGGACCAGACGAACCCGCTGTCGGGCCTGACCCACAAGCGTCGTCTGTCCGCGCTGGGCCCCGGTGGTCTCTCCCGTGAGCGGGCCGGCTTCGAGGTCCGTGACGTGCACCCGTCGCACTACGGCCGGATGTGCCCGATCGAGACCCCCGAAGGCCCGAACATCGGTCTGATCGGCTCGCTCGCGTCCTACGGTCGGGTCAACGCGTTCGGTTTCGTGGAGACCCCGTACCGCAAGGTGATCGAGGGCCGGGTCACCGACGGCATCGACTACCTGACCGCGGACGAGGAAGACCGCTTCGTCATCGCCCAGGCGAACGCGCCGCTGAACGAGGACGACTCGTTCGCCGAGGCCCGTGTGCTCGTGCGTCGCCGCGGCGGCGAGATCGACTACATCCCCGGCGACGAAGTCGACTACATGGACGTCTCGCCGCGCCAGATGGTGTCGGTCGCGACCGCGATGATCCCGTTCCTCGAGCACGACGACGCGAACCGCGCGTTGATGGGCTCGAACATGATGCGCCAGGCCGTGCCGCTGCTGAAGGCGGAGTCCCCGCTGGTGGGCACCGGCATGGAGTACCGCGCCGCGGTCGACGCCGCCGACGTGATCACCGCCGAGAAGCCGGGCGTGGTCCAGGACGTCTCGGCCGACTACATCACCGTGATGAACGACGACGCGACGTACACCACGTACCGCGTGCAGAAGTTCATGCGCTCGAACCAGGGCACGTCCTTCAACCAGAAGGTCGTCGTCGACGAGGGCGCGCGGGTCGAGGCCGGCCAGGTGCTGGCCGACGGTCCGTGCACCGAAGAGGGCGAAATGGCCCTCGGCAAGAACCTGCTCGTGGCGTTCATGCCGTGGGAGGGCCACAACTACGAAGACGCGATCATCCTGTCGCAGCGTCTGGTGCAGGACGACGTCCTCTCCTCGATCCACATCGAGGAGCACGAGGTCGACGCCCGGGACACCAAGCTCGGCCCGGAGGAGATCACCCGGGACATCCCGAACGTCTCCGAGGAGGTCCTCGCGGACCTGGACGAGCGCGGCATCATCCGGATCGGCGCCGACGTCGTCCCCGGCGACATCCTGGTCGGCAAGGTCACGCCCAAGGGCGAGACCGAGCTGACCCCGGAGGAGCGCCTGCTCCGCGCGATCTTCGGCGAGAAGGCGCGCGAGGTGCGCGACACCTCGCTCAAGGTCCCGCACGGCGAGTCGGGCAAGGTCATCGGCGTCCGCGTGTTCGACCGCGAGGCCGGCGACGAGCTGCCGCCGGGCGTGAACCAGCTCGTTCGCGTCTACGTCGCGCAGAAGCGCAAGATCACCGACGGTGACAAGCTCGCCGGTCGCCACGGCAACAAGGGCGTCATCTCGAAGATCCTGCCGGTCGAGGACATGCCGTTCCTGGAGGACGGCACCCCGGTCGACATCATCCTCAACCCGCTCGGTGTCCCGTCCCGAATGAACCCGGGTCAGGTCCTGGAGACGCACCTCGGCTGGATCGCCAAGACCGGCTGGAGCGTCGAGGGCGACGACGAGGACTGGAAGGGTCGCCTCCGGGCGATCGCGGCCGACCAGGGTGCCCCCGGCACCAACGTCGCCACCCCGGTCTTCGACGGTGCGCGCGAGGAGGAGATCACCGGTCTCCTCGACTCGACCAACAAGACCCGCGACGGCGTCCGTCTGATCGACGGCACCGGCAAGGCGAAGATGTACGACGGCCGCTCCGGCGAGCCGTTCCCGCACCCGGTCTCGGTCGGGTACATGTACATCCTCAAGCTGCACCACCTGGTCGACGACAAGCTGCACGCCCGGTCGACCGGTCCCTACTCGATGATCACCCAGCAGCCGCTGGGTGGTAAGGCCCAGTTCGGTGGCCAGCGCTTCGGTGAGATGGAGGTGTGGGCACTCGAGGCATACGGTGCCGCCTACGCCCTCCAGGAACTGCTGACCATCAAGTCCGACGACGTCCTCGGCCGCGTGAAGGTGTACGAGGCGATCGTCAAGGGCGAGAACATCCCGGAGCCGGGCATCCCCGAGTCCTTCAAGGTGCTCATCAAGGAGATGCAGTCGCTCTGCCTCAACGTGGAGGTCCTCTCCAGCGACGGTATGTCGATCGAGATGCGCGACACCGACGAGGACGTCTTCCGCGCTGCGGAGGAGCTTGGTATCGACCTGTCGCGGCGCGAGCCGAGCAGCGTCGAAGAGGTCTGAGGCTCCCTCCCGGGTCCGGCCGTGAGGCCGGCCCCGGGATTTCGACCCCAGTCCTGATGAAGACACACACTGGTGATCACGGCACAGCCCCCGCCGTGACCGCCGGGACCAAACCCCGAAAGAGGGATTGACGAAACAGTGCTCGACGTCAACTTCTTCGACGAGCTGCGTATCGGCCTCGCTACCGCAGACGACATCCGCCAGTGGTCGCACGGTGAAGTCAAGAAGCCCGAGACCATCAACTACCGCACCCTGAAGCCGGAAAAGGACGGGCTCTTCTGCGAGAAGATCTTCGGTCCGACCCGGGACTGGGAGTGCTACTGCGGCAAGTACAAGCGCGTCCGCTTCAAGGGCATCATTTGTGAGCGCTGCGGCGTCGAGGTCACTCGCGCCAAGGTGCGTCGTGAGCGCATGGGCCACATCGAGCTCGCCGCGCCGGTCACGCACATCTGGTACTTCAAGGGCGTGCCCAGCCGCCTCGGCTACCTGCTCGACCTCGCCCCGAAGGACCTCGAGAAGGTCATCTACTTCGCGGCGTACATGATCACGTACGTCGACGACGAGCGTCGCCAGCGCGACCTGCCGTCCCTCGACGCCAAGATCTCGGTCGAGCGGCAGCAGATCGAGCAGCGTCGCGACGCCAGCGTCGAAGAGCGCCAGAAGAAGCTCGAGACCGACCTCGCCGAGCTGGAGGCCGAGGGCGCCAAGTCCGACGTCCGCCGCAAGGTGCGCGAAGGCGCCGAGCGCGAGATGAAGCAGCTGCGCGACCGCAACCAGCGCGAGCTCGACCGTCTCGACGACGTCTGGACCCGGTTCAAGAACCTCAAGGTCCAGGACCTCGAGGGCGACGAGATCCTGTTCCGCGAGATGCGGGACCGGTTCGGCACGTACTTCATGGGCGGCATGGGCGCGCAGGCGCTCCAGCGTCGGCTGGAGTCGTTCGACCTCGACGCCGAGGCCGAGAAGCTGCGCGAGATCATCCGCACCGGCAAGGGCCAGAAGAAGACCCGCGCGCTCAAGCGCCTCAAGGTCGTCTCCGCGTTCCAGCAGACCCGGAACAGCCCCAACGGCATGGTCCTGGACTGCGTCCCGGTGATCCCGCCGGACCTGCGTCCGATGGTGCAGCTGGACGGTGGCCGCTTCGCGACCTCCGACCTGAACGACCTGTACCGCCGCGTGATCAACCGCAACAACCGGTTGAAGCGTCTGCTCGACCTCGGCGCCCCCGAGATCATCGTGAACAACGAGAAGCGGATGCTCCAGGAGGCCGTCGACGCGCTGTTCGACAACGGCCGCCGCGGTCGTCCGGTGACCGGCCCGGGCAACCGGCCGCTCAAGTCGCTGTCCGACATGCTCAAGGGCAAGCAGGGTCGTTTCCGCCAGAACCTGCTCGGCAAGCGCGTGGACTACTCCGCGCGTTCGGTCATCGTCGTCGGCCCGCAGCTCAAGCTGCACCAGTGCGGTCTGCCGAAGGCCATGGCGCTCGAGCTGTTCAAGCCGTTCGTGATGAAGCGCCTGGTGGACCTCAACCACGCGCAGAACATCAAGTCGGCCAAGCGCATGGTCGAGCGCGCCCGCCCCGTGGTGTGGGACGTGCTCGAAGAGGTCATCGCCGAGCACCCGGTGCTGCTCAACCGCGCACCGACGCTGCACCGTCTGGGCATCCAGGCGTTCGAGCCGCAGCTCGTCGAGGGCAAGGCCATCCAGATTCACCCGCTCGTGTGCACCGCGTTCAACGCGGACTTCGACGGTGACCAGATGGCCGTGCACCTGCCGCTGTCCGCGGAGGCGCAGGCCGAGGCCCGCATCCTGATGCTCTCGAGCAACAACATCCTGAAGCCGGCCGACGGTCGTCCCGTCACCATGCCGACCCAGGACATGGTGCTGGGCCTGTTCTTCCTGACCTCCGAGCGGGAGAACACCAAGGGCGACGGACGCGTGTTCGCGTCCACGGCCGAGGCGATCATGGCGTTCGACGCCCGTGAGCTCGACCTGCAGGCGAAGATCGAGCTGCGACTGCCGGCGGGCACCGTCCCGTCGCGCGGCTGGGTCGCGCCCGAGGGCTGGGAGCCGGGTTCGCCGCTGCGCGTGCGCACCTCGCTCGGTCGCGCGTTGTTCAACGAGCTCCTGCCGGCGGACTACCCGTTCGTCGACGAGGAGATCGGCAAGAAGACGCTGTCGATCATCGTGAACGACCTGGCGGAGCGGTACCCGAAGGTGGTCGTGGCGGCGACGCTGGACAACCTGAAGGAGGCCGGCTTCCACTGGGCCACCCGTTCCGGTGTCACCGTCTCGATCTCCGACGTCGTCGTGCCGCCGGCGAAGAAGGAGATCCTGGAGCGCTTCGAGGCCCAGGCCGAGAAGGTCCAGAAGCAGTACGAGCGCGGCCTGATCACCAAGGACGAGCGTCAGCAGGAGCAGATTCAGATCTGGACCAAGGCGACCAACGAGGTTGCCGAGGCGATGAACCTGAACTTCCCCAAGACGAACCCCATCTTCATGATGGTCGACTCGGGTGCTCGCGGAAACATGATGCAGATGCGTCAGATCGCGGGTATGCGTGGTCTGGTGTCGAACGCCAAGAACGAGACGATCCCTCGTCCCATCAAGGCGTCCTTCCGTGAGGGTCTGTCCGTCCTCGAGTACTTCATCTCGACGCACGGTGCCCGTAAGGGTCTGGCCGACACCGCGCTGCGTACCGCCGACTCGGGTTACCTGACCCGTCGTCTGGTGGACGTCTCGCAGGACGTGATCGTGCGCGAGGAGGACTGCGGCACCGACCGCGGCTTGGTCCTGTCGATCGCCACCCGCGGTGCCGACGGCGTGCTCCGCAAGGACGACGACGTCGAGACCAGCGTGTACGCCCGCAACCTGGCCGAGGACGTCGTCGTCGACGGCAAGGTGCTGGCCCCGGCCAACGCCGACCTCGGCGACGTGATCATCAACCACCTCGTCGCCGAAGGCGTCGAGTCGGTGAAGACGCGTTCGGTGCTGACCTGCGAGTCCAAGGTCGGTACGTGCGCCATGTGCTACGGCCGCTCGCTGGCGACCGGCAAGCTCGTGGACATCGGCGAGGCGGTCGGCATCATCGCCGCCCAGTCGATCGGTGAGCCCGGCACCCAGCTCACGATGCGTACCTTCCACACCGGTGGTGTGGCGGGTGACGACATCACGCAGGGTCTGCCGCGTGTCGTCGAGCTCTTCGAGGCGCGCACCCCCAAGGGTGTCGCCCCGATCAGCGAGGCGGCCGGTCGGGTGCGCATCGAGGACACCGAGAAGACCCGCAAGGTCGTGGTGGTCCCGGACGACGGTTCCGAGGAACTGGCGTACGCGGTCAGCAAGCGCTCGCGCCTGCTGGTCGACGAGGGCGACCACGTCGACGTCGGTCAGAAGATGCTCGTCGGCGCGGTCAACCCGCACGACGTGCTGCGCATCCTCGGCCAGCGCGCGGTGCAGATCCACCTCGTGGCGGAGGTCCAGCAGGTCTACCGCTCGCAGGGTGTGTCGATCCACGACAAGCACATCGAGATCATCATTCGGCAGATGCTCCGCCGCGTGACGATCATCGAGTCGGGCGACGCCGAGCTGCTTCCGGGCGAGCTCGTCGAGCGCGGCCGGTTCGAGACCGAGAACCGTCGGGTGATGTCGGAGAGCGGGCACCCGGCCTCGGGTCGTCCGCAGCTCATGGGCATCACGAAGGCGTCGCTGGCCACCGAGTCGTGGCTGTCGGCGGCCTCCTTCCAGGAGACCACCCGAGTGCTGACCGACGCGGCGATCCACGCCAAGTCGGACCCGCTGCTCGGCCTGAAGGAGAACGTGATCCTCGGCAAGCTCATCCCGGCCGGTACGGGCATGCCCCGCTACCGCAACATCCGGGTCGAGCCCACCGAAGAGGCCAAGGCCGCGATGTACTCGATGTCCGGGTACGACGAGGCCGACTACTCCGCGTTCGGTTCGGGCTCCGGCCAGGCCGTCCCGCTGGAGGAGTACGACTTCGGCGGCTACCAGGGCTGATTTGCCCACAGCCGGGAACAGGGCCGTCACCTTTCGGGGTGGCGGCCCTGTCGCGTGCGCGGACCCGGGTTGTCCGCAGGCCTCCATGCCGGCTCCGATCGGTGCGACGATGCTGCACAACGCGCCGTCCCACCCCGGGAGAACCCCATGAGCACCCCTGACGGGCCGCAGTACGAGCCCCGATACGAGCCGCACGAAGACCAGCCCCCGGGCGCCGCCTGGAGCCCCTACGGCGAGCCGCCCCCGCCGCACGGCCAGGGCTACGCCCCGGGGGAGCAGCCCCCGCCGTACGGGTACGGCCAGGCGCCGCCGTACGGGCAGCAGCAGCCGTACGCGTACGGCTACTACCAACACCCCGGCTACGGCGGATACCTGCCCCAGCCGGGCACCAACGGCCTGGCCATCGCCTCGATGATCCTGGGCATCGTCTGGATCTATTGGATCGGCAGCCTGCTCGCGGTGATCTTCGGGCACATAGCCCTGGCCCAGACCGAGCGCACCGGTCAGCAGGGTCGGGGCATGGCGATCGCCGGCGTGGTGCTGGGCTGGATCGGCATGGCGCTGCTGGCGCTGGTCATCGTGATCGTCGTGCTGGACTCGGACGGCCACGACTATTCCGATCACCTGAATCTGTTCGGCGCGCTGCGCGCCGTGTGCTGAGTCACCGCGGTCCCGCCCGGGCGACCACCACGCGTGCGCTCGTTCGCCTCCGGCCGCAATGCCGGGTACGGTGGGGCTCGGAGGGTGATGTACCGCCCTGAACGATTCGGTGCTCCACCAAGGTGAGAGCGCCGAATTCCATGTCGTGGCGGGGGTCTTTCTTTTCGCTTTGACCTCTGCTGCTGTGGTAGGTAGTCTCTCTCCTTGTGCCTGGGGTGTCCCCGGGCTCTTGTGCCTGCGCTCACCGCAATCCCCACGGGATGCGTGCGTGAGAGGGCGTAAGGGACCGACCCGCAGCCTCCACAGCAAGCACACTCCCAAGACCGGGCGACACGCCCGACCGCGGGGGTCGGACTTGCGGTTGGCTCCGGCGTCGACCGGGATGCAGGCCGATTCAGACATTGCAGTCGCTTCAAAAAGACCGCTCGGCACGAAGAAGACGGAGACGCGGTGCCCACGATCCAGCAGCTGGTCCGAAAGGGCCGCCAGGACAAGGTCGACAAGGCCAAGACTCCGGCGCTCAAGGGGAGCCCGCAGCGTCGCGGCGTGTGCACCCGTGTTTACACGACGACGCCGAAGAAGCCGAACTCTGCGCTTCGCAAGGTCGCGCGTGTGCGCCTCACGAGTGGCATCGAGGTGACGGCCTACATCCCCGGTGAGGGTCACAACCTCCAGGAGCACTCGATTGTGCTCGTTCGCGGTGGTCGTGTGAAGGACCTCCCCGGTGTCCGCTACAAGATCATTCGTGGTTCGCTCGACACCCAGGGTGTCAAGAACCGCAAGCAGGCGCGCAGCCGCTACGGCGCGAAGAAGGAGAAGAGCTAATGCCGCGTAAGGGCCCTGCCCCCAAGCGACCGGTCATCATCGACCCGGTTTACAACTCGCCGCTGGTCACCTCGCTGGTGAACAAGGTCCTGATGAGCGGCAAGCGCTCCGTCGCCGAGAAGATCGTCTACGGCGCTCTCGAAGGCTGCCGCGAGAAGACCGGTACCGACCCGGTCATCACGCTCAAGCGCGCGCTCGAGAACGTGAAGCCGACCCTCGAGGTCCGCAGCCGCCGTGTCGGTGGCGCGACCTACCAGGTGCCGGTCGAGGTCCGTCCGGGCCGCTCCACGACCCTCGCTCTCCGCTGGCTCGTCGGCTACTCCCGCGCCCGTCGCGAGAAGACGATGACCGAGCGTCTGATGAACGAGCTCCTGGACGCGAGCAACGGTCTCGGTGCCGCGGTCAAGCGCCGCGAGGACACGCACAAGATGGCCGAGTCCAACAAGGCCTTCGCGCACTACCGCTGGTAGTTCCACCCGCAACGACGAGAAGCCGAGAGAAGACAAGCCACGATGGCTACCACTGCTCTTGATCTGGCCAAGGTCCGAAACATCGGCATCATGGCCCACATCGACGCGGGCAAGACCACCACCACCGAGCGGATCCTGTTCTACACCGGGGTCAACTACAAGATCGGTGAGGTTCATGAGGGCGCTGCCACCATGGACTGGATGGAACAGGAGCAGGAGCGCGGCATCACCATCACGTCTGCCGCGACGACCTGTCACTGGACGCTCGAAGACGTCGATCACACGATCAACATCATCGACACCCCGGGCCACGTCGACTTCACCGTAGAGGTGGAGCGTTCGCTGCGTGTGCTCGACGGCGCCGTCACCGTCTTCGACGGTGTCGCCGGCGTGGAGCCGCAGTCCGAGACCGTTTGGCGTCAGGCCGACCGGTACGGCGTGCCGCGTATCTGCTTCGTGAACAAGCTCGACCGCACCGGCGCCGAGTTCCACCGCTGTGTCGACATGATCGACGAGCGGCTGGGCGCGGTTCCGCTGGTCATGCAGCTTCCGATCGGCACCGAGATGGACTTCCAGGGCGTTGTCGACCTGGTCGCCATGAAGGCGCTGGTCTGGTCGGCCGAGGCGGCCAAGGGCGAGATGTACGACGTCGTCGACATCCCGGCCACGCACACCGAGGCCGCCGCCGAGTACCGCGGCAAGCTGCTCGAGACGATCGCCGAGTACGACGAAGAGATGATGGAGCTGTACCTGGAGGGCGAAGAGCCCACCACGGAGCAGCTGATGGCCGCGATCCGTCGCGCCACCATCGCCTCGACCAAGGGTGACAACAAGGGCCAGCCGACGTTCACTCCGGTGTTCTGCGGTACCGCGTTCAAGAACAAGGGCGTTCAGCCCCTGCTCGACGCGGTCGTCCGTTACCTGCCGTCGCCGCTCGACATCGAGGGCATCCAGGGCCACGCGGTGAACAAGGAGGAAGAGGTCATCGTTCGCCAGCCGAGCGATGACGAGCCTTTCGCGGGCCTCGCCTTCAAGATCATGCGTGACCCGCACCTGGGCAAGCTCACCTTCGTTCGGGTCTACTCGGGTGTCCTCGAGGCCGGCAGCTCCGTGCTGAACTCGGTCAAGGGCAAGAAGGAACGCATCGGCAAGATCTACCGGATGCACGCGAACAAGCGTGAGGAGATCCCGTCGGTCGGCGCGGGCGACATCATCGCCGTGATGGGTCTCAAGGACACCACCACCGGTGAGACGCTCTGCGACCCGGCGAACCCGGTGATCCTGGAGTCGATGACGTTCCCGGCCCCGGTCATCCAGGTGGCCATCGAGCCGAAGTCCAAGGGCGACCAGGAGAAGCTGGGCGTCGCCATCCAGTCCCTCGCCGCCGAGGACCCCTCGTTCCAGGTGCACACCGACGAGGAGACCGGCCAGACGATCATCGGCGGCATGGGCGAGCTGCACCTCGAGGTGCTGGTCGACCGGATGAAGCGCGAGTTCCGCGTGGAGGCCAACGTCGGCAAGCCGCAGGTGGCCTACCGCGAGACGATCCGCAAGGTCGTCGAGCGCGTGGACTACACGCACAAGAAGCAGACCGGTGGTACCGGTCAGTTCGCCAAGGTGCAGATCGCGCTCGAGCCGCTCGAGGGTGACGCGTACGAGTTCGTCAACAAGGTCACCGGTGGCCGTATCCCCAGGGAGTACATCCCCTCGGTGGACGCGGGTGCGCAGGAGGCCATGCAGTATGGCGTTCTCGCCGGCTACCCGATGGTCGGCGTGCGTCTGACGCTGATCGACGGTGGCTACCACGAGGTCGACTCGTCCGAGCTCGCGTTCAAGATCGCCGGTTCGCAGGCGTTCAAGGAAGCGGCCCGGCAGGCCAGCCCGGCTCTCCTCGAGCCGATGATGGCCGTCGAGGTCACCACGCCCGAGGACTACATGGGCGACGTGATCGGCGACCTCAACTCGCGTCGCGGCCAGATCCAGGCCATGGACGAGCGCTTCGGTGCGCGCGTCGTCAAGGCCTTGGTCCCGCTTTCGGAGATGTTCGGCTACGTCGGCGACCTCCGCAGCAAGACCTCGGGTCGCGCGAGCTACTCCATGCAGTTCGACTCCTACGCCGAGGTTCCGAGGAACGTCGCCGAGGAGATCATCGCCAAGTCGCGCGGCGAGTAATCACCGCCCCAGCGGCAGCAGCGATACCAGGGGGACCCGGGGTCCGTATCCGGACTCCGGTGCCCCCGCCCCGGCTCACCCCCGATACCCGACGTCGTACGGCGTAAAGAACCAGTCCACAGGAGGACCCCAGTGGCGAAGGCTAAGTTCGAGCGGACTAAGCCGCACGTCAACATCGGCACCATTGGTCACATCGACCACGGTAAGACGACGCTGACCGCGGCGATTACCAAGGTGCTGCACGACGCGTACCCGGACCTGAACCCCTTCACGCCGTTCGACCAGATCGACAAGGCGCCGGAGGAGCGGCAGCGCGGTATCACGATCTCGATCGCGCACGTCGAGTACCAGACGGAGAACCGTCACTACGCGCACGTCGACTGCCCCGGGCACGCCGACTACATCAAGAACATGATCACCGGTGCCGCGCAGATGGACGGCGCGATCCTCGTGGTCGCCGCCACCGACGGCCCGATGCCGCAGACCAAGGAGCACGTGCTCCTGGCCCGCCAGGTCGGCGTTCCGTACATCGTGGTCGCGCTGAACAAGGCCGACATGGTGGACGACGAGGAGATCCTGGAGCTCGTCGAGCTCGAGGTGCGCGAGCTCCTCTCCGAGTACGAGTTCCCGGGCGACGACCTTCCGGTCGTGCGGGTCTCGGCGCTCAAGGCGCTCGAGGGCGACAAGGAGTGGGGCAGCAAGCTGCTCGAGCTCATGGCCGCCGTCGACGAGGCGATCCCGACCCCGCCGCGTGACACCGACATGCCGTTCCTGATGCCCGTCGAGGACGTCTTCACGATCACCGGTCGTGGCACCGTCGTCACCGGCCGCATCGAGCGTGGCATCGTCAAGGTCAACGAGACTGTCGACATCGTCGGCATCAAGGAGACCAAGACCACCACGACGGTCACCGGCATCGAGATGTTCCGCAAGCTGCTCGACGAGGGCCAGGCGGGCGAGAACGTCGGTCTGCTCCTGCGCGGCATCAAGCGCGAGGACGTCGAGCGCGGCCAGGTCATCATCAAGCCGGGTTCGGTCACGCCGCACACCGACTTCGAGGCTCAGGTCTACATCCTGTCGAAGGACGAGGGTGGCCGTCACACCCCCTTCTTCAACAACTACCGGCCGCAGTTCTACTTCCGTACGACGGACGTGACCGGCGTGGTGACCCTCCCCGAGGGCACCGAGATGGTCATGCCGGGTGACAACACCGGCATGGACGTCGCGCTGATCCAGCCGATCGCCATGGAAGAGGGTCTGCGTTTCGCCATCCGCGAGGGTGGCCGCACCGTGGGCGCCGGCCAGGTCGTCAAGATCAAGAAGTGATGAAATCCCGCCCGCCGGTCCACCTGGGTCGGCGGGCGGGGCTTTGTCCGGATCGATTCCACCCCCTAGGTGGGACCGGATATCCATTGCTCGGGGGCTCTCTCAAACCTGGGGGAGTCGCTCGATTGGCCAAGCCCGCCATTCGTGGGGCATACTAGCCAAGTTGCTCGGATAGACAACGGGCTGCGCCGTGCCTGTCGAACAGACAGAGCCGTGGCGCCGGCCCCGTTGGCTCCGAACAATCGGTGGACTTCTGTCCTGCCACCCATGCAGCCGGCGTCGTCGCTTAGCGACCTCGTGCCGTCCTTTCGCTTGCCGCAGCGAAGGTGACGCCGAGAGTACGTTGCCCAGGCCCCCAGGCCGCCCGTAAGGGTTTCCAAGGGGCGCTTGTGAGCAACAGAGCGACACGCCCGACCGCGGGGGTCGGCGGGGAAGGGAAACCCCAAGGGGTTTTCAGCCCAAGTCTTCTCCCCGTGTCAGCGGGGGTGATCCGCAGCGGTACGAGAGAAGGAATTCGAAGCAGCCATGGCGGGACAGAAGATCCGCATCAGGCTCAAGGCCTACGACCACGAGGTCATCGACAGCTCGGCGAAGAAGATCGTCGAGACGGTGACGCGTACTGGTGCGCAGGTTGCGGGACCGGTGCCGCTGCCGACCGAGAAGAACGTGTACTGCGTCATCCGCTCGCCGCACAAGTACAAGGACTCGCGCGAGCACTTCGAGATGCGCACTCACAAGCGGCTCATCGACATCCTCGACCCCACGCCGAAGACGGTCGACTCGCTTATGCGTCTCGACCTGCCGGCCGGCGTCGACATCGAGATCAAGCTCTGAGGACGCACCGACGATGACGAAGCAGATGAAGGGCATTCTGGGCAAGAAGCTCGGCATGACCCAGGTCTGGGACGAGAACAACCGCGTCGTTCCAGTGACTGTGGTCGAAGCCGGGCCCTGCGTCGTGACCCAGGTCCGCAACGCCGAGGTCGACGGCTACTCCGCCGTCCAGATCGCGTTCGGCGCGATCGACCCGCGCAAGGTGAACAAGCCGCTCGCCGGCCACTTCGCCAAGGCCGGGGTGACCCCGCGTCGCCACCTGGTCGAGCTCCGTACCTCCGACGCCGGCGAGTACACGCTGGCGCAGGAGATCACCGCCGAGGTGTTCGAGGCCGGCCAGAAGGTCGACGTCATGGGCACCTCGAAGGGCAAGGGCACGGCCGGTGTCATGAAGCGACACGGCTTCAAGGGTCTCGGCAGCTCGCACGGTACGCAGCGCAAGCACCGCTCGCCCGGCTCGATCGGTGGCTGCGCCACCCCGGGTCGTGTGTTCAAGGGCGTGCGCATGGCAGGCCGCATGGGTAACGAGCGCGTCTCCACCCAGAACCTGACCGTGCACGCCGTAGACGCCGAGAAGGGCCTGCTCCTGATCAAGGGCGCGGTCCCCGGCCCCAACGGCGGCCTGGTGCTGGTGCGCACTGCTGCGAAGGGTGTGTGAATTTCATGACCAGCATTGACGTTCTTTCGCCCGCCGGCGAGAAGTCCGGGACGATCGATCTCCCCGAGGGGATCTTCGACGTCCAGGTGAGCATCCCGACGATCCACCAGGTCGTCGTGGCCCAGCTCGCCGCGGCTCGTCAGGGCACGCACAAGACCAAGACTCGTGGCGAGGTCCGCGGCGGTGGGCGCAAGCCGTACCGCCAGAAGGGCACCGGTCGCGCCCGTCAGGGCTCGACCCGCGCGCCGCAGTTCGCCGGTGGTGGCGTCGTGCACGGTCCCGTGCCGCGCGACTACGAGCAGCGGACCCCGAAGAAGATGAAGGCGTCCGCCCTGCGCGGTGCCCTCTCCGACCGGGCGCGTCACGAGCGCATCCACTGCGTTTCCGCGCTGGTCGAGGGCGACAAGCCCTCGGTCAAGGCGGCGAAGACGCTGCTCGGCAAGATCAGTGAGCGCAAGAACGTGCTCCTGGTCGTCGAGAAGTCCGACACCACTGCCTGGCTGAGCGCCCGCAACCTTCCGCAGGTGCACTTGCTCGAGGTCGGGCAGCTGAACACCTACGACGTGCTCGTCTCCGACGACGTGGTCTTCACGAAGGCCGCTCTGGAGCGCTTCATCGCCGGACCGGCGCAGGCCGCCTCGGCGGTCGCGAGCTCCGACGAGCTCGAAGGGAGCCACGCGTGAGCACCGACACCGTCGAGAGCACGACGAAGGTCACCAGCAAGACCTACACCGACCCGCGCGATGTGCTGCTGAAGCCGGTGATCTCGGAGAAGAGCTACGGGCTCATCGACGAGAACAAGTACACGTTCATCGTGCACCCCGACGCCAACAAGACCCAGATCAAGCAGGCCGTCATCGCGGTCTTCGGGGTCAAGGTCGAGAGCGTCAACACGATCAACCGCGTCGGTAAGCGCAAGCGCACCAAGACCGGTTTCGGCAAGCGCAAGGACACGAAGCGCGCGATCGTCACCCTTGCAGAGGGCGAGCGGATCGACATCTTCGGTGGACCCGTCGGCTGACGGCCGCTGATACGGACGAGGACTAAGAGAAGCCATGGGCATCCGCAAGTACAAGCCGACGACGCCGGGCCGTCGTGGCGCCAGCGTCGCCGACTTCGTCGAGATCACGCGGTCCGAGCCGGAGAAGTCGCTGGTCCGCCCTCTGCACAGCAAGGGTGGTCGTAACAACCACGGCCGTGTGACTGCTCGCCACCAGGGTGGCGGCCACAAGCGCGCGTACCGACTGATCGACTTCCGGCGCAACGACAAGGACGGCGTTCCGGCGAAGGTCGCTCACATCGAGTACGACCCGAACCGCACCGCGCGCATCGCTCTTCTGCACTACGCGGACGGCGAGAAGCGCTACATCCTGTGCCCGAACAAGCTGAAGCAGGGCGACCGGATCGAAAACGGTCCGGGCGCCGACATCAAGCCGGGCAACAACATGCCGCTCCGGAACATCCCGGTCGGTACGGTCATCCACGCCATCGAGCTTCGGCCCGGTGGCGGCGCGAAGATCGCCCGTTCCGCGGGTGTCAGCGTGCAGCTGCTGGCGAAGGAGGGCGCTCACGCGACCCTCCGCATGCCCTCGGGCGAGATTCGCCTGGTGGACGTGCGCTGCCGGGCGACGGTCGGCGAGATCGGCAATGCCGAGCAGTCGAACATCAACTGGGGCAAGGCCGGTCGCATGCGCTGGAAGGGCAAGCGCCCGACCGTCCGCGGTGTGGCGATGAACCCCATCGACCACCCGCACGGTGGTGGTGAGGGTAAGACCTCCGGTGGTCGCCACCCGGTGAGCCCCTGGGGTAAGCCCGAGGGTCGTACTCGTCGGCCGAAGAAGGCCAGCGACAAGCTCATCATCCGCCGCCGCAAGACGAACAAGAAGCGCTAGGAGCAGTCTCGATGCCGCGCAGTCTCAAGAAGGGACCCTTCGTCGACGGCCACCTGATCAAGAAGGTGGACGTACAGAACGACAAGGGAACCAAGAACGTCATCAAGACCTGGTCCCGCCGCTCGATGATCGTCCCGGCGATGCTGGGCCACACGATCGCGGTGCACGACGGCCGTAAGCACGTCCCGGTGTTCGTGACCGAGTCGATGGTCGGCCACAAGCTCGGCGAGTTCGCGCCGACTCGGACCTTCCGCGGTCACGAGAAGGACGACCGGAAGTCGCGTCGTCGCTGACGCGGCGAATCGCATGGATATCGAGATGAGCAAGGGGACGTCGATGGAAGCCAGGGCTCAGGCGCGGTACATCCGCGTCACGCCCATGAAGGCCCGCCGTGTGGTGGACCTCATCCGTGGCATGAACGCCGCGGAGGCCCAGGCGGTCCTGCGATTCGCTCCGCAGGCCGCGAGTGAGCCGGTCGGCAAGGTGCTGGACAGCGCCATTGCCAACGCCGGTCACAACCACAACTTGGACACGAACATCCTGTACGTGTCCGCCGCCTACGTGGACGAGGGTCCGACCCTCAAGCGTTTCCGTCCGCGGGCACAGGGCCGGGCGTACCGCATCCGCAAGCGCACCAGCCACATCACCGTGGTTGTCGCCGAGAAGGAGAGGACCCGCTAGTGGGCCAGAAGGTTAACCCGCACGGGTTCCGTCTCGGCATCACCACGGACTTCAAGTCCCGGTGGTACGCCGACAAGCTGTACAAGGACTACGTCGGCGAGGACGTCAAGATTCGTCAGATGATGACGAAGGGCATGGAGCGCGCCGGGATCTCGAAGGTAGAGATCGAGCGCACCCGTGAGCGCGTCCGCGTCGACATCCACACCGCCCGGCCGGGCATCGTCATCGGCCGTCGTGGTGCGGAGGCCGACCGCATCCGCGGTGAGCTCGAGAAGCTCACCGGCAAGCAGGTTCAGCTGAACATCCTCGAGGTCAAGAACCCCGAGGTCGACGCTCAGCTTGTGGCGCAGGGTGTGGCCGAGCAGCTCTCGAGCCGCGTGTCCTTCCGCCGCGCGATGCGCAAGGCGATGCAGAGCTCCATGAAGGCCGGGGCCAAGGGCATCAAGATCCAGTGCGGTGGTCGTCTGGGTGGGGCCGAAATGTCCCGCTCGGAGTTCTACCGTGAGGGTCGCGTGCCGCTGCACACGCTGCGCGCCAACGTCGACTACGGCTTCTTCGAGGCCCGTACGACGTTCGGTCGCATCGGTGTGAAGGTGTGGATCTACAAGGGCGACGTCAAGAACATCGCCGAGGTTCGCGCCGAGAACGCCGCGGCTCGCGCCAGCAACCGTCCCGCCCGTGGTGGCGCTCCCGAGCGTCCCCGTCGTGGCGAGGGTGGTGGCGGCGGTCGTGGCGGCGAGCGCGGCGGCCGTGGTGGCCGCGGCGGACGTCCGCAGCAGAACGACGCGCAGGCCACCGGTTCCTCGGACACCGGCTCCGCGCCGGCGGCCGAGGCTGTGAACTCGGCGCCCGAATCCGGATCGGAGGCCTGACCCCGATGCTGATCCCCCGCAGGGTCAAGCACCGCAAGCAGCACCACCCCAAGCGCGGTGGCCGCGCCAAGGGCGGTACGGAACTGGCGTTCGGCGAGTACGGCATCCAGGCCCTCGGCCAGGCGTACGTGACCAACCGTCAGATCGAGTCCGCTCGTATTGCCATCACCCGGCACATTCGCCGTGGTGGCAAGGTGTGGATCAACATCTACCCCGACCGTCCGCTGACCAAGAAGCCTGCCGAGACCCGCATGGGTTCCGGTAAGGGCTCGCCCGAGTGGTGGGTCGCGAACGTCAAGCCCGGTCGGGTGATGTTCGAACTGTCGTACCCGAACGAGAAGGTGGCTCGTGAGGCGCTTACCCGCGCCGTGCACAAGCTGCCGATGAAGTGCCGGATCGTCCGGCGCGAGGCTGGTGAGGCGTGATGGCGGCCGTTACCAAGGCGTCCGAGCTCCGCGAACTCGGTGACGAGGAAATCGTCGCCAAGCTCCGCGAAGCCAAGGAGGAGCTGTTCAACCTCCGTTTCCAGGCGGCGACCGGGCAGCTCGAAAACCACGGGCGGCTCAAGGCTGTCCGTAAGGACATCGCCCGGATCTACACGCTGATGCGCGAGCGCGAGCTGGGCATCGACGTGCAGGAGACCGGAGGCGCGGCGTGAGCGAGAAGACTGAGATGACTGAAGCAACCCGGGGTTTCCGCAAGACCCGTGAGGGCCTCGTCGTCAGCGACAAGATGGACAAGACCGTCGTTGTCGCCGTCGAGGACCGCGTGAAGCACCCGATGTACGGCAAGGTCATCCGCCGCACGAACAAGCTGAAGGCTCACGACGAGCAGAACGCCTGTGGCGTCGGTGACCGTGTCGTCCTCATGGAGACTCGGCCGCTGTCCGCCAGCAAGCGTTGGCGCATCGTCGAGATCCTCGAAAAGGCCAAGTAGCGAGCGCCGGTCGCCCCACCAACCGTGGGTCGTGACCGCGACGTGACGATCAGGAGTTAGACGTGATCCAGCAGGAGTCGCGACTGCGAGTCGCCGACAACACGGGTGCGAAGGAGATTCTCTGCATCCGTGTGCTCGGTGGCTCCGGCCGGCGCTACGCGGGCATCGGGGACGTCATCGTTGCCACCGTCAAGGACGCGATCCCCGGTGGCAACGTGAAGAAGGGTGACGTCATCAAGGCGGTCATCGTGCGGACCGTGAAGGAGCGCCGGCGTGTCGACGGCTCCTACATCCGCTTCGACGAGAACGCCGCCGTTGTCCTGAAGAACGATGGCGAACCCCGAGGCACCCGTATTTTCGGCCCGGTCGGCCGTGAGCTTCGTGAGAAGAAGTTCATGAAGATCATCTCGCTCGCGCCGGAGGTGCTCTAACCAATGGCGAAGGCGATGAAGATCAAGAAGGGTGACCTGGTACAGGTCATCACGGGCAAGGACAAGGGCAAGCAGGGCAAGGTCATCGCGGCCTACCCGCCGAAGGAGCGCGTCCTGGTCGAGGGCGTCAACCGGATCAAGAAGCACACCAAGGTGGGTCAGTCCGCCAAGGGTGCCAAGACCGGTGGCATCATCACCCAGGAAGCCTCCATCCACGTCAGCAACGTGATGCTGGTCGTGGAGAAGGACGGTAAGAAGGTCCCGACGCGGACCGGCTTCCGGTTCGATGACGAGGGCAACAAGATCCGGTACGCCAAGCGGACCGGTGAGGACATCTGATGACGGTCACCACTGAGGCGCGCGAACTGCCGCGTCTGAAGCAGCGTTACCGCGAGGAGATCCTCGGCAAGCTGCGTGAAGAGTTCTCGTTCGAGAACGTCATGCAGGTTCCGGGTGTCACCAAGATCGTGGTCAACATGGGTGTGGGCGACGCCGCCCGCGACTCGAAGCTGATCGACGGCGCGATCAAGGACCTGATGGCCATCACCGGCCAGAAGCCCCAGGTCACGAAGGCCCGCAAGTCCATCGCGCAGTTCAAGCTGCGCGAGGGTCAGCCGATCGGCGCGCACGTTACACTGCGCGGCGACCGGATGTGGGAGTTCCTCGACCGTCTGCTGTCGATCGCTCTGCCGCGTATCCGCGACTTCCGCGGCCTCTCGCCGAAGCAGTTCGACGGCCGCGGCAACTACACCTTCGGTCTCACGGAGCAGTCGATGTTCCACGAGATCGACCAGGACAAGATCGACCGCGTTCGCGGCATGGACATCACTGTGGTGACCAGCGCCAAGAACGACGACGAGGGCCGCGCTCTGCTGCGTCTCCTCGGCTTCCCGTTCAAGGAAGCGTGAGCAGTCGGCTCGCCGACTGAGGAACGCAACAAGGAGACTGAGACGTGGCGAAGAAGGCCCTGATCGCAAAGGCCGCCCGCAAGCCGAAGTTCGAGGTTCGTGGCTACACGCGCTGCCAGCGCTGTGGCCGTCCTCACTCGGTGTACCGCAAGTTCGGTCTGTGCCGTGTGTGCCTGCGCACCATGGCGCACGCCGGCGAGCTGCCGGGCGTCACCAAGAGCAGCTGGTAGTTCGCGGCGGCCGTTTCGACGGCCGACGCGACCCGGCACATCGCCCGTCCCGCGGGGACGAGCGAGAACAGTAACGACGTCGTAGGTCCCGCACCGCAGTCGTCGCTCCGCCGCCCTCCCTCGGGAGGGCGGCGGAGCGAGGGATCGCACGCCGGGAAACCACGGCGAGAAAGGCCTTGAGGCCGTCATGACCATGACCGACCCCATCGCAGACATGCTGACCCGTCTGCGGAACGCCAACTCGGCATATCACGACGATGTCGTGATGCCGTTCAGCAAGATCAAGTCGCACATCGCGGAGATCCTCCAGCAGGAGGGTTACATCCAGGGCTGGCGCGTCGAGGACGCGGAGGTGGGCAAGAAGCTCACCGTCGTCCTCAAGTACGGCCCGAACCGCGAGCGCTCGATCGCCGGCGTCCGCCGTGTGTCGAAGCCCGGTCTGCGGGTGTACGCAAAGTCCACGAACCTGCCGAAGGTGCTCGGTGGCCTCGGCGTCGCGATTATCTCGACGTCGACCGGTCTCCTCACCGACAAGCAGGCGGCCAAGAAGGGCGTGGGCGGGGAAGTCCTCGCCTTCGTCTGGTAAGGGAAGGGAAGGAGAGCAATGTCGCGCATCGGACGTCTCCCCATCCCGGTTCCCACCGGTGTGGACGTCACCATCAATGGCCGCGAGGTTGTCGTGAAGGGCCCCAAGGGTTCCCTGTCGCACACCATCGCCGCCCCGATCGAGATCGCACAGTCGGATGACGGCACCCTCGCGGTGACCCGTCCCGACGACGAGCGTCGCTCGAAGGCCCTGCACGGGCTGTCCCGGACGCTGGTGGCGAACATGATCACTGGTGTGACCCAGGGATACATCAAGAAGCTCGAGATCAGCGGTGTCGGTTACCGAGTCCAGGCGAAGGGCTCCTCGCTGGAGTTCGCGCTCGGATTCAGCCACCCCGTCGTCGTCGAGGCCCCGGAGGGCATCACCTTCGTGGTCGAGGCCCCGACCCGTTTCTCGGTCGAAGGCATCGACAAGCAGAAGGTCGGTGAAATCGCCGCGAACATCCGCAAGCTGCGGAAGCCCGACCCGTACAAGGCCAAGGGCGTCAAGTACGCCGGCGAGGTCATCCGCCGCAAGGTCGGAAAGGCTGGTAAGTAGGCATGGCTGTCGGCGTGAAGACCGGCAAGGGCGTTGCGAAGAAGTCTGTCGCACGCAAGCGCCGGCACATCCGGGTGCGGAAGAAGGTTTCCGGCACCCCGCTGCGGCCCCGTCTCGTCGTGAGCCGCTCCACCCGTCACATGGTGGCGCAGGTTATCGACGACATCGCCGGCCACACTCTCGCTTCGGCCTCCACGATGGACCCGTCCATCCGTGGTGGTGAGGGCGACAAGACCGCTCAGGCTCGCAAGGTCGGCGAATTGGTCGCCGAGCGCGCGAAGGCTGCCGGTGTAGAGGCCGTTGTGTTCGACCGCGGTGGTAACAAGTACCACGGTCGTATCGCCGCCCTCGCGGATGCCGCACGCGGTAACGGGCTGACCTTCTGAGCCCGCTCCGGGACAAGCTTCGAACGACAGATGTGAGGACATTCTGATGGCTGGACCCCAGCGCCGCGGTGGCGGCGCCGGCGGCGGCGAGCGGCGGGACCGGCGGGATCGACGTGATGGTGGCGCAGCCGCCGAGAAGACCGCTTACGTCGAGCGCGTCGTCGCGATCAATCGCGTCGCCAAGGTCGTGAAGGGTGGTCGTCGCTTCAGCTTCACCGCGCTGGTCGTGGTTGGCGATGGCGATGGCACCGTAGGTGTCGGTTACGGCAAGGCCAAGGAGGTGCCGGCCGCGATCGCCAAGGGTGTTGAAGAGGCCAAGAAGCACTTCTTCAAGGTCCCCCGTATCCAGGGCACCATTCCGCACCCGATCCAGGGTGAGAAGGCTGCCGGCGTCGTGCTCCTGAAGCCGGCCTCGCCGGGTACCGGTGTCATCGCCGGTGGCCCCGTGCGCGCCGTGCTCGAGTGCGCCGGCATCCACGACGTGCTGAGCAAGTCGCTCGGTTCGTCGAACCCGATCAACATCGTGCACGCGACCGTCGCGGCGCTCCAGGGGCTCGTTCGCCCCGAGGAGATCGCGGCTCGTCGTGGCCTGCCTCTGGAGGACGTGGCCCCGGCCGCGCTCCTGCGGGCCCGCGCGGGGGTTGGTGCGTAATGGCACGTCTCAAGGTCACGCAGACCCGATCCAAGATCGGTGGCAGGCAGAACCAGCGGGACACTCTCCGTTCGCTCGGTCTCAAGCGCGTCCACGACGTGGTCGTCAAGGAAGACCGCCCGGAGATCCGCGGCATGATCGCGACGGTGTCGCACCTCGTCACCGTCGAGGAGGTCGACTGACATGGGTGCTGACAACCCGCTGAAGGTGCACCACCTGCGGCCCGCCCCGGGCGCCAAGACCGCCAAGACCCGCGTGGGTCGTGGCGAGGGCTCCAAGGGTAAGACCGCCGGTCGTGGCACCAAGGGCACCAAGGCTCGTTACCAGGTGCCGGCCCGCTTCGAGGGTGGGCAGATGCCGCTGCACATGCGGCTGCCCAAGCTCAAGGGCTTCAAGAACCCGTTCCGGGTCGAGTTCCAGGTCGTGAACCTGGACAAGATCGAGGCCCTGTACCCCAACGGTGGCGAGGTCACCGTCGAGGGTCTGATCGAAAAGGGCGCGGTTCGCAAGAACCTGCCCGTCAAGATCCTGGGCACCGGCGAGATCTCGGTTGCCGTCCAGGTGAAGGTGCACGCCTTCTCCGGCTCGGCGAAGACCAAGATCGCCGCCGCGGGCGGTTCGACCGACGAACTGTCGGTCTGATCCGAACGCGGGACAAGGTGTGATCGTCATGGCCCGTTCGGATCGGTACCGAACGGGCCTTGACGTCGTTGGAGGCTATAGCGCAGGGGTGTCACGCCGGTAAGGTGGTGGCGCCCCTGTGGTTTGCTGTGACGTGGGGGCAGGTTCATTGCTCCACCCCCACACATGACTTGCTCTGTTTTTACCGTGTGTTGTGTCATGTCGCAGGAACGTCGGGCCGGGGCGATACTTCCGGGCCGTCGGCGCTGTTATTGTCCGTGAGGTTCCTGTGTGGGACCTGACCAGTGGTCCTACCGGACCGACGACTCGATCGACTCGCCCCTAAGACGGGCGAGGCGCAGGAGGCAGTGTGCTCACCGCGTTCGCCAGGGCGTTCCGCACGCCCGACCTGCGCAAGAAGCTGCTGTTCACGTTGGCGATCATCGTCCTCTTCCGGATCGGGTCGCATATCCCGGTACCGGGCGTCTCGTTCGAGATGGTGCGCTCTTGCGTAGAGGACTCCAACCGGAACAGCCTGTTCGGCCTCGTGAACATGTTCAGCGGCGGCGCGCTGCTGCAACTCACGATCTTCGCGCTGGGGATCATGCCGTACATCACGGCGAGCATCATCCTGCAACTCCTCACCGTGGTGATCCCGCGGTTGGAGGCCCTCAAGAAGGAGGGCCAGTCCGGCACCGCGAAGATCACCCAGTACACGCGCTACCTGACCATCGCCCTGTCGATCCTGCAGTCCACCGCGCTGATCGCCACCGCCCGCAGCGGCGCGCTGTTCTCCAGCGCCCGCAGCGCCACCTGCGACCCGCAGGGCATCGTTCCGGACGACTCGCTCTTCCGAGTGATCGTCATGGTCGCCGTGATGACCGCCGGCACCTCGACGATCATGTGGCTCGGTGAGCTGATCACCGACCGCGGCATCGGCAACGGCATGTCCATCCTGATGTTCGTCTCGGTCGCCGCCGGTTTCCCGGCCGCGCTGTGGACGATCAAGGAGCAGGGCACCATCGGCGGCGGCTGGGTACCGTTCTTCACCGTCATCGCCATCGGCCTCGTGATGGTCGGCCTGGTGGTCTTCGTGGAACAGGCGCAGCGCCGGATTCCGGTGCAGTACGCCAAGCGCATGATCGGGCGTCGCGCCTACGGCGGGACCTCGACCTACATCCCGCTCAAGGTGAACCAGGCGGGCATCATCCCCGTCATCTTCGCCTCGTCGCTGCTGTACATCCCGGCTCTCATCGCTCAGTTCAGCGGTGGGAAATCGGACTGGGCGGTATGGATCGAACGCCACTTCGTCAAGGGCGACCATCCGCTGTACATGATCACGTACTTCCTGCTGATCGTCTTCTTCGCGTTCTTCTACGTGGCCATCACGTTCAACCCCGAAGAAGTTGCCGACAACATGAAGAAGTATGGTGGCTTCATTCCGGGGATCCGCGCCGGCAGACCGACCGCGGAATACCTGAACTACATCCTCACCAGGATCACGTGGCCCGGATCGTTGTACCTGGGCATGATCGCGTTGGTACCCAGCATCGCGCTCGTGCTCTTCAACGCCAACCAGAACTTCCCGTTCGGCGGCACGAGCATCCTGATCATCGTGGGAGTGGGTCTGGAAACCGTGAAGCAGATCGAGAGTCAGCTCCAGCAGCGCAACTACGAAGGCTTCCTCCGCTAAATGCGTATCGTTCTCGTGGGGCCTCCCGGCGCGGGTAAGGGAACCCAGGCCCAGTACATCGCCGCCAACCTGTCGATTCCCGCCGTCTCGACCGGTGACATCTTCCGCGCCAACGTGAGTCAGGGCACCCCGCTCGGCCGCGAGGCGAAGACCTACATGGACGCGGGCAACCTGGTACCCGACGAGGTGACCATAGGCATGGTCCGGGAGCGCCTGGCGCAGCCGGACGTCGCCGCCGGTTTCCTGCTCGACGGGTTCCCGCGCAACACGGCCCAGGCCAAGGTGCTCGACGAGATCCTCGCCGAGAACGACACCGAACTCGACGTCGTGCTCGAACTCAAGGTCGACGACTCGGAGATCATCCAGCGGATCTCCGGCCGTCGGCAGTGCCGCGCCAACGGGCACGTCTGCCACATCCTGACCGACCCGCCGAAGGTCGCCGGGGTCTGCGACGAGTGCGGGAGCGAGCTGTACCAGCGCGACGACGACCGCGAGGAGACCGTCCGGCACCGTCTGGACGTGTACAAGGAGCAGACCGAACCCTTGGTCGGCTATTACTCCGAGCGCAACCTCCTGCTGCCGATCCAGGCGACCGGTCCGGTCAAGGAGGTCACCGAGCGCGCGATGGCCGCGCTTCGGGAGTTCGGCGCCTGATCGGGCGTCGGCCGCGACAGACATCACACATGGGCGATCCGGGGAAACCCCGGATCGCCCATCGTGCTTTCGCGCCGACACACAACTTCGGCGACACACGAATACGAATGAGGACGGCCATGCCGGTGTTCAGGAAGCGGCAGATGCGAATCGAACGCAAGACGCCCGAGCAGATCGAGAAGATGCGTCGTGCCGGGGCCGTCGTGGCGCACACCCTGGAGGCGCTGCGCGAGGCGGCGAAGCCGGGCGTGACCACGGCCGACCTGGACGCGATCGCCGAGCGCTCGATCCGCGCCGCGGGCGCGATCCCCTCGTTCAAGGGCTACCACGGCTTCCCCGCGTCGATCTGCGCGTCGGTCAACGACGTGGTGGTGCACGGGATTCCGGACGAGACGCCGTTGCGCGACGGGGACATCATCTCGATCGACTGCGGGGCGATCCTGGACGGCTGGCACGGCGACTCGGCGATCACCGTGCCGATCGGCACGGTGCGGCCCGAGGTGCTCGAACTGAGCCGGGTGTGCGAGCAGTCGATGTGGGCGGGCATCGAGGCCGCGGTGGCCGGCGGTCGGCTGACCGACATCAGCCACGCGGTGGAGAAGTCGATCCGGGCCAACCCGCTGCCGGGCGGCGCCAAGTACGGCATCGTCGAGGACTACGGCGGCCACGGCATCGGCACCGAGATGCACCAGGACCCGCACGTGCTCAACTACGGCCCCGGCGGGCGCGGGCCGCGCCTGGAGGTCGGGGTGTGCCTGGCGATCGAGCCGATGGTCACCCTCGGCAAGCCGGACACGTACACGCTGGCCGACGAGTGGACGGTCAAGACCACCGCGGGTGGCTACGCGGCGCACTGGGAGCACTCGATCGCGATCACCGAGAACGGGCCCGTGGTACTGACGCTGCCCTGATGCCAGACCCCCCTCAATGGTGGGGCTGGCACCATGTACGACTCTTCGCGCCCTGCCTAGTGTCGATGACATGGTGAGGACTCCGACCATGCGGGCATCCGACGTGGACCGTGAGGCGGCGGTGACGCTGCTGCGCGATCACCACGCCGTCGGACGGTTGACGCTCGCAGAGTTCAACGAACGCATGGGGGCCGCCTACGAGGCGGTCACGCTGGGGGAACTGGCCCGGCTGATCGCCGATCTGCCGCCGCCGGAACACCTGGAGGCGGACGTCGAGGTGATCCGCGCGCGGATGGCCTACGAGGTGGCCCGCACCCGGGCGACCCTGGCCCGGCCGGTCGCGCCGGAGTCGCCGCCGGCCGCGTCGTGGCCGACGCCCCGACCCGCGCCGGCGCCGGTCCGGCCGCAGGTGCGCCGAGAGGTGGTTCCGACGCACGGGGAGCGCGACGGGTGGGCCGCCGGCGCGCGGGCCCTGCGCGCGGCGTGGACCACGCTGAACGCGATCACCGCGTTGAACGTGGTGATCTGGCTGCTGGTCGCGGTGGCCGGTACCGGGGTCGTGTACTTCTGGCCGGTGTGGGTCTACGGTCCGGCCGCGGCCGTGCTGGGTTCGATCCAGATGGTCTACTGGCGCCACGGGCGCTCCTCGCCGTGACCGGGCTACCCTCGTCTCATGGACCGAGATCCGAACGCTCCCGCGACTCCCACGGACCGCGAACGCGTGACCGCCGAGCTGCGTGAGCACCTCGCGTCGGGTCGGCTGGCGCTGTCCGAATACCGGGCGCGCCTGGACGCGGTCCGCCGAGCCGGTACGGTGGGGGAGCTCGACGCGGTCTCGGCGAATCTGCCGGGTCGCGAGGATCGAGACGACGCGGCGGGTGCGACGCCGCCGCCGGAGTACCGACCGATCGTCGACGCGCCTCCACGAGCCGGTGCCTACGGTCCGGCGGAGGAGCGGCGTCCGCGGGTTTCCACCGCGACGTTGAACAAGGTCTGGTTGGTCGTGATGTCACTCGGCGTGCTGGTGTGGGCGCTGGTCTACTTCCTGAGGTAGGCCGACGGGCCCGGCGGGAACGGAACCTGCGGTTCCGGGCCCGGTTTCGCTTTCACTGGCCGAGTGCCTTAGACTGACTCGTCGGCTCACATGTAGCCAGGTTTGGCGCGCCCGTCATCTGGGCGCCAAAAATTTGAGCTTCGTCATGTGCGCCGGGTAACGGTAGCTGATCCCGAGATACGAAGCGCGGAGGACATGCCCAAGAAGCAAGGGGCCATCGAAATCGAGGGCACCGTCATCGAGTCGCTCCCCAACGCCATGTTTCGCGTGGAGCTTCAGAACGGGCACAAAGTCCTCGCGCACATCAGTGGGAAGATGCGGATGCACTACATCCGTATTCTTCCGGACGACCGGGTTGTCGTGGAGCTGAGCCCTTACGACCTGACCCGCGGCCGGATCGTCTACCGCTACAAGTAGGCGAGCCCCGGCCCTGCCCACGCCGAGCGTGGTGTGCGGGGCTTGGACGCAAACCGATAACCGACTCGGCGACGGCGGCGTGCCCGCACGCCTTCGTCACACGTACCGGAGAAATCATGAAGGTCAAGCCGAGCGTCAAGAAGATCTGCGACAAGTGCAAGGTGATCCGCCGTCACGGCCGGGTCATGGTGATCTGCGAGAACCTGCGCCACAAGCAGCGCCAGGGCTGAGCAGCACCCCCCTCGCACAACGAGCGATCGACGCGCGACGCACCCCGTAAGAGCCGCAGCACCCGACCCCCGTCTCGTGCGGGACGCCACCCTCGGCCGGAGGCCGAGGACCGAGGACATCTCCAGAAGGTGTGCCGGACCGGTGCTGGGCCAGACCTCCGACTAAACCAGGAGCCACACATATGGCACGCCTCGTCGGCGTCGACCTCCCCCGTGAGAAGCGGGTCGAGGTCGCTCTGACCTACATCTTCGGCGTCGGGCGCACTCGTGCGCTGGACACGCTGAAGAACACCGGTGTCAACCCCGACACCCGCGTCCGCGATCTCGCCGAGGACGACCTGATCAAGCTTCGCGACTGGATCGAGTCGAACTACCGCGTCGAGGGTGACCTCCGCCGCGAAGTTCAGGCCGACATCCGCCGCAAGGTCGAGATCGGTTGCTACGAAGGTCTGCGTCACCGTCGCGGTCTTCCCGTCCGCGGTCAGCGCACCCACACCAACGCGCGTACCCGCAAGGGCCCGCGCCGCGCGATCGCCGGCAAGAAGAAGCCGGGCAAGAAGTAGTCCGCGTACGACGGATCACGCGGTCCTCAATTCGTAGCGGACCGACGACCTCAGGAGTTTCCAGCAGATGCCTCCCAAGAGCCGCGCGGGCGCCAAGAAGGTGCGCCGCAAGGAAAAGAAGAACGTCGCTCACGGGCACGCCCACATCAAGAGCACGTTCAACAACACCATCGTTTCGATCACGGACCCCAGCGGCAACGTGATCTCGTGGGCCTCCGCGGGCCACGTCGGCTTCAAGGGTTCGCGCAAGTCGACCCCCTTCGCCGCGCAGATGGCCGCCGAGTCCGCCGCGCGTCGTGCCCAGGAGCACGGCATGCGCAAGGTCGACGTTTTCGTCAAGGGCCCGGGTTCCGGTCGTGAGACCGCCATTCGTTCGCTGCAGGCCACCGGCCTGGAGGTCGGCTCCATTCAGGACGTCACCCCCGTGCCGCACAACGGCTGCCGCCCCCCCAAGCGCCGCCGCGTCTGACCAGCAGCTGACTAGGAGTTAAAGAACAATGGCGCGTTACACCGGCGCGGACTGCAAGCGCTGCCGTCGCGAGAAGATGAAGCTGTTCCTCAAGGGCAGCAAGTGCGAGGGCCCGAAGTGCCCGATCGAGATTCGCCCCTACCCGCCGGGTGAGCACGGTCGTGGCCGTACCAAGGACAGCGAGTACCTGCTGCAGATGCGCGAGAAGCAGAAGTGCGCGCGCATCTACGGTGTGCTCGAGAAGCAGTTCAAGGGCTACTACGAGGAAGCGAACCGTCGCCAGGGCAAGACCGGCGAGAACCTGCTTCGCATCCTCGAGTCGCGCCTGGACAACGTGGTCTACCGCGCGGGCTTCGCCAAGTCGCGTGACCACGCCCGTCAGCTCGTTCGCCACGGTCACATCGTGGTCAACGGCGTCAAGACGGACATCCCGTCGTTCCGGGTCTCCGACAACGACATCATCGAGGTCCGCAAGGACTCGGTCGAGCTGACCCCGTTCGTGGTCGCCCGTGCCGAGGCCGGCGAGCGCACCGTCCCGGCCTGGCTCGAGGTCATCCCGGGCAAGATGCGCATCCTCGTGCACTCCCTCCCCGCGCGTCAGGTCATCGACACGCAGGTGCAGGAGCAGCTCATCGTCGAGCTCTACTCCAAGTAAGAGCTCCACGGGATCGGGCGGACCGGGATTGTGCCGGTCCGCCCGTATCCTTGTTTCCACTGGCGTCAAATAGCGGGCGTCATTACCAGGAGGCATCCCCATGCTTATCGCCCAGCGGCCGACCCTCACCGAGGACGTCGTCGACGAATACCGCTCGCGGTTCGTCATCGAGCCCCTCGAGCCCGGCTTCGGCTACACGCTCGGCAACTCGCTCCGTCGTACGCTCCTCTCCTCGATCCCGGGCGCGGCTGTCACCAGCATCCGGATCGACGGCGTCCTGCACGAGTTCACCACCGTGCCGGGTGTCAAGGAGGACGTCACCGACCTCATCCTGAACATCAAGCAGCTCGTCGTCTCCTCGGAGCACGACGAGCCGGTCGTGATGTACCTGCGCAAGCAGGGCCCGGGTGTGGTCACCGCCGGCGACATCGCGCCGCCGGCCGGTGTCGAGGTGCACAACCCCGACCTGGTCCTGGCGACGCTGAACGCCAAGGGCAAGCTGGAGATGGAGCTGACCGTCGAGCGCGGTCGCGGCTACGTCTCCGCGGTGCAGAACAAGCAGGCGGGCCAGGAGATCGGCCGCGTGCCGGTCGACTCGATCTACTCGCCGGTGCTCAAGGTCACGTACAAGGTCGAGGCCACCCGTGTCGAGCAGCGCACGGACTTCGACAAGCTGATCGTCGACGTCGAGACCAAGCAGTCCATGCGTCCGCGCGACGCGATGGCCTCCGCGGGCAAGACGCTGGTCGAGCTGTTCGGTCTCGCCCGCGAGCTGAACATCGACGCCGAGGGCATCGACATGGGCCCGTCGCCGACCGACGCCGCGCTCGCGGCCGATCTGGCGCTGCCGATCGAGGAGCTCGAGCTCACGGTCCGCTCGTACAACTGCCTCAAGCGCGAGGGCATCCACACCGTGGGTGAACTGGTCGCGCGCAGCGAGGCCGACCTGCTGGACATCCGCAACTTCGGTGCGAAGTCCATCGACGAGGTCAAGGCGAAGCTCAACGGGATGGGTCTGGCCCTCAAGGACAGCCCGCCCGGGTTCGACCCGACCGCCGCCGCGGACAGCTTCGGCGACGAGGACGACCACGGCTTCGCCGAGACCGAGCAGTACTGAGCTTCGTCGCGAGGCGTAGCCCACCACCCGGGCCGACCGGCCCGGGTGGACTGACGCCGGTACCTGATACGGCCGGCGCAGGAATATCTAGGAGAGAACATGCCCAGGCCCACCAAGGGTCCGCGCCTCGGCGGCGGCCCGTCCCACGAGCGGCTGATCCTGGCCGGTCTCGCGACGGCGCTGTTCGAGCACGGTCGGATCACCACGACCGAGGCCAAGGCGCGTCGGCTGCGTCCCGTCGCCGAGCGACTGATCACCAAGGCGAAGAAGGGCGACCTGCACAACCGTCGCCAAGTGCTCACGATCGTTCGTGACAAGAGCGTCGTGCACGCGCTCTTCGAGGAGATCGCTCCTCGGTACGAGAACCGCCCGGGCGGTTACACGCGCATCACCAAGATCGGCAACCGCAAGGGCGACAACGCGCCCATGGCGGTCATCGAGCTGGTCGAGGCGCTGACCGTGGCGCAGACCGCGGTCGGCGAGGCCGAGGCCGCCACGAAGCGCTCGGTCAAGGAGCAGGAGACCGCCAAGGTCGAGACGACGAAGGTCGTCGAGACCGAGGAGGCGCCCGCCGCCGAGGCCGAGCAGGCCGAGGAGAGCAAGGACGCCGACAAGGCCTGACGGTCTCGTCGCATGCTCCACGCGTTCTGAATCACAGTGCGAGCCCGTCCCCCGTATCCGTACGGAGGGCGGGCTCGCGCCATGCCCGGAGGTGGTTGAGGTGGTGCGCTTGCGCATCGATCTGTCGTACGACGGCACCGAGTTCGCGGGCTGGGCCCGGCAGCGCGAGCTGCGCACCGTGCAGGGCACGCTGGAGAGCGCCCTGACCACCGTGCTGCGGCTGGCCGAGCCCGCCCAGCTGACGGTGGCCGGGCGCACGGACGCGGGGGTGCACGCGCGGGGCCAGGTGGCCCACCTCGACGTGCCCGACGAGGTGTGGGCCGCGCTGGGCGACGTGGCGCTGCGTCGGGTCACCGGGGCGCTGCCGCGGGACCTGCGGGTGCGCGACATCACCGTGGCGCCCGAGGGCTTCGACGCCCGGTTCGGCGCGATCTGGCGGCGCTACGCGTATCGGGTGTGCGACGCGCCGGGCGGGGTGGACCCGCTGCGGCGGGGCAGCGTGGTGTGGCACGACCGGCCGCTGGACGAGACCCGGATGAACGCGGCGGCGCAGCGGCTGTTGGGCGAGCACGACTTCGCGTCGTTCTGCCGCAAGCGCGAGGGGGCCACGACCGTGCGCTGCCTCCAGGACTTCTCCTGGGCGCGCGAGACGCCGACCGGGGCCGATGTGGGTCCCGCGTTTCGGCCGGTGATCGTGGCGACCGTGCGGGCCGACGCGTTCTGCCACAACATGGTGCGCTCGCTGGTGGGCGCGATGCTGGCGGTGGGCACCGGACGCAAGCCGGTGGAGTGGCCGCTGGAGGTGCTCGGGCGCGCGGTGCGCGACTCGGGCGTGCACGTCGCGCCCGCGCACGGGTTGACCCTGGAGGAGGTGGCCTACCCGGCGGACGCGTTGCTCGCGGACCGGGTGACGGCCACCCGTCGGCGCCGGGACGGCGGCTGAGTTCGGGACGGGCGGGGCCGGGAGGCGGCCCCGGCCCGTCCGGGTCAGCCCTGGATCTGTTCCAAGGCCTTGCGCCGGTTCTCGTCGTCGATCTGCTTGGACCGCGCCTCGCCGCGTGCGGTCAGCGAGTTCCACAGGAACTTGTCCACGTCGTCCTGGGCCTGCGCCATGGTCTTGTCGTCGCCCACCGGGTCCTTGCCGTCGGCGTACCAGTCCAGGGTGAACAGCGCGTAGCGGCCGACGGAGTTGCGCAGCTTGCCGTGTTTTTGCTTCTGCGCGTCGAGGACCTTGACGCCGGGGCCGGCCAGCGGCAGCAGTTCGCCGCCGTCCTTGCCGTTCTTGATCGCCGCGGCCTTGTCGGCCGAGGGGAACGAGGCGACCGCGGCGGTGGAGACGACGCCGTTCGGGCCGACCACCGCGAGCCGGATGAGCTGGGTGCACTGCTGGTTGCGCGCGGCCGGGCCGAGCTTGCCGTCGGTGCCGTCCGAACAGGTGTTGTCCAGCTTGCTCGCGACCACCGAGTACTGCCGCCCGTTGACGGTGAACTTCGCGCCGGGGAACAGCGATTCGACCGTGAACGGCGCGTTGTCCAGGGCCGGGTCGGCGAGCACGGCCTGGGCCGGGGGCGGCGGCGGGACGGTGGGCGCGGGGCGGAAGGTGGGCTTGGCAGGGGCGAAGGTCGAGGCGGACGGGCCGCCCGAGGCGCCCGGTCCCGCGCTCTTCTCGTCGTCGCCGCCGGAGGTGGCCATGACCGCCGCGACCACGCCGCCGATCAGGGCGAGGCCGAGCACGGAGCCGCCCACGGTGAACAGCAGCCTGCGGCGGCGGGCCGCCGCGTCGCGTCGCTCCGCCAGCGCGTCCCAGTCGGGACCGGCGGAGGAGCCGAACTGTTGTTGCCCCGTTGGCTGTTCGTGCGCCGGTCGGGCGAAGGGCTGCTGTGGCTGGGGATGCGGCTGTGGCCCCTGGGGGCCGTGCTCCTGGGTGGGGAACGGTTCCCACGCGTGGGCCGGCTGCCCCGGTGACCCGGGCCCGCCCGGGCGTACGCTCCAGGGCTGCTGCCCGTCGTCTCCCGGTGTACCGACCCCCGACATACCCGCCCCCTGCAAGGAGTGATCCGCCTCGGCTCCCCATGCGCCGACGACCCGATCGTTCGGCGCATCGTACCTATCCGCCGATCCGGTGAGGACCGGCGTGGCACGGTAGGAGCACCCGCGCGGATGGCTTACGCTGGGGAGGGGCGTGAGCAGATCATCGCCCCATTGCTCGTTTTGACCGGCACCCCCTTGACCCGGTATTGTGCCGGTTCGTTGTGCGTATTGGCTTGCTTGAGTGGAGTCGGTACGCCGGGCCGCCGGCCACCGGAGTCCGCATTCGGTTCGGAATCATCTCCCGGACAGCCAGTCGGCATCCGTAAGCACACACTCACGAAGAAGCGAAGGCTATCGACCGTGCGCACGTACAGCCCCAAGCCCGGCGACGTCCAGCGTCAGTGGCACGTCATCGACGCGACCGATGTCGTGCTCGGCCGTCTGTCCACCCAGGCTGCTGCCCTGCTCCGGGGTAAGCACAAGCCGGTGTACGCGCCGCACGTCGACACCGGCGATTTCGTCATCATTGTGAACGCCGACAAGGTTCACCTGTCGGGCAACAAGCGCAGCCAGAAGATGGCGTACCGCCACTCCGGCTACCCGGGTGGCCTCCGCGCCGTCCGCTACGACGAGTTGCTGGAGAAGAACCCCGAGAAGGCCGTGGAGAAGGCCATCAAGGGCATGCTCCCGAAGAACACCCTGGGTCGGCAGATGTTGTCGAAGCTCAAGGTGTACCGCGGTTCCGAGCACCCGCACTCGGCGCAGCAGCCGGTTCCGTTCGAGATCACCCAGGTCGCGCAGTAGTCACGGCCACCGCCTGACGAACGAATAGTTTGAGGAGAACAGTGGCCGAGACCATTGCAGAAACCCCGATCGAGGAGACCGAGGGTCTTCCGCTCGAGAGCTACACGTCCGAGTCGCTCGCCTCGCGCTTCAGCGAGCCGCAGGCGGGTTCGGCCACCGGCCGCCGCAAGGAAGCCGTCGCGCGCGTCCGGATCGTTCCGGGCACGGGCAAGTGGAAGATCAACGGGCGCACGCTCGAGGAGTACTTCCCGAACAAGGTGCACCAGCAGCTCGTCAACGAGCCCTTCAAGGTGCTCGAGCTGGACGACCGCTACGACGTGCACGCCCGCATCCACGGTGGCGGCGTCTCCGGCCAGGCCGGCGCGCTGCGTCTGGGTGTGGCCCGTTCGTTGAACGAGGCCGACGTCGAGGCGAACCGCCCGGCGCTCAAGAAGGCCGGCTTCCTGACCCGTGACCCGCGTGCCACGGAGCGCAAGAAGTACGGTCTGAAGAAGGCGCGCAAGGCGCCTCAGTACAGCAAGCGCTAAACAGCCCGCAGCACCCTCTGCGGCTGTACGCAGCGTCATCAGGCCCCGGGGGCACGGTTCGTGCCCCCGGGGCCTGATGCATTTTCCGGCGGTACTCCTGGGGGAGTGGCGTCGCGAGGTAGTGTCCGAGACATCCGGAATGTATGCGGGAGATCCAACTGTGGGACGACTCTTCGGTACGGACGGCGTGCGTGGCCTGGCGAATGGCCGGCTGACCGCGGAACTGGCGCTCGATCTGGCGGTCGCCGCCGCGCGGGTGCTCGGATCACGCGGCCGGGACGGGATTCCGCAATCAGGGCACGGCCGCAGGCCGTTCGCCGTGGTGGGTCGTGACCCCCGGGCCTCCGGAGAGTTCCTCGAGGCGGCCGTGGTCGCGGGTCTGGCGGGCGCGGGTGTGGACGTGTACCGCGCCGGCGTGTTGCCGACGCCGGCGATCGCCTACCTGACCGGGCTGCTCGGCGCGGACATGGGCGTGATGCTGTCGGCGAGCCACAACGCGATGCCGGACAACGGGATCAAGTTCTTCGCGCGGGGCGGGCACAAGCTGCCCGACGACGTGGAGAACGAGATCGAGGCGCTGCTGGGCACCGCGTGGGAGCGGCCGACCGGCTCCGGGGTGGGTCGGGTGCAGGACCATCCCGAGGGCCACGAGCGCTACGTCGAGCACCTGCTGTCCTCGCTGCCGCATCGCCTGGACGGGCTCAAGGTCGTGGTGGACTGCGCGAACGGCGCCTCCTCGGCGGTGGCGCCGGACGCGTTGCGTCGGGCCGGGGCCGAGGTGATCGCGATCCACGCGGAGCCCGACGGGCTGAACATCAACGACGACTGCGGTTCCACGCACATGGACGCGCTGCGGGCGGCCGTGGTCGAGCACGGCGCGGACGCGGGCATCGCGCACGACGGCGACGCGGACCGGTGCCTGGCGGTGGACGCGCGCGGCGAGTTGGTCGACGGCGACGCGATCCTGGCGGTGCTCGCGCTGGCGATGCGCGACGGCGGACAGCTCGTGGAGAACACGCTGGTGGCCACCGTGATGTCCAACCTGGGACTCAAGCTGGCCATGCAGGCCGCGGGCATCAAGATGGTGGAGACCGCGGTCGGCGACCGCTACGTGCTGGAGGCGATGCAGGCCTCGGGCCTGTCGCTGGGCGGCGAACAGTCCGGCCACGTGGTGTTGTTGGACCACGCGACCACGGGCGACGGCACGCTGACCGCGCTGCGCCTGCTCGCGCGCGTCGCCGAGACCGGCACGCCGCTGCACGAGTTGGCCTCGGTGATGACGCGCCTGCCGCAGATGTTGGTCAACGTCGCCGGCGTGGACCGCACCCGGGTGCACACCACGCCCGAACTGGCCCAGGCCGTCGCGCTGGCGGAGAAGCGATTGGGCGACACCGGCCGGGTGTTGCTGCGTCCCTCGGGCACCGAGCCGTTGGTGCGGGTGATGGTCGAGGCGCAGACGCACGACCAGGCGCACGACGAGGCCGCGGGTCTGGCCGAGGTCGTGCGGACCCTGCTCGCGCTGGAGTAGCACGGTCGAACCCCCGCGGGTTCACGACGACTTGCCGGCCCCCGTCGTAGGCGACGGGGGCCGTCGTTTCGCCCGGGCGGCCTGCAGGCTCCACAGGCCGCGCTGGAGGAGCAGGGTGAGGGTGCCCGCGAGCACGATGCCGACCAGGTTCAGGCCGAGTTGGCCCAGCGAGCCGGCCGCCTGCCGGTAGTCGGCGTACCGGATGGCCACCGACGCGTTCGCGGCCGCGGGCACGGTGGTGACCGAGATCAGTACGCCGATCAGCGCGCCGGACTTGGCGCTGGTCAGCGAGAGCATGCCCGCGACGCCGGCGAGCAGCGCGACCCAGAACGACAACCAGTCCGGTTGGAAGATGAACTCGGTGAGTGGGCGCGAGCGTTCGAGCATTTCGCGGTCGAACAGGCCGAACGCGCCCAGGAGTGCGGTGAACGCCATGGTGATCGCCATCGCCACCGGGAAGCCGATCAGCAGCGCGAGCGCGGAGCGGCCGGCGAGTCGGGGCTTGCGCTGCACGGCGGCCACGCACAGTCCGGCGAGCGGGCCGAACTCGGGTCCCACCACCATCGCGCCGACGATCAGGATCGGGTTGTCCAGCAGTACACCGCACGCCGCGATCATGGTGGCCACCGTCAGGAAGGCCAGGAAGGTCACCGAGAGGGTGGACTCCTCGGAAGTGGCCTCCTCGATCTCCTCCCAGACCACGGAATCGGCGCTGTCGCCCGGCGCCTTGCGCTCCGCCTCGTCCGCGGACCGGGACAACATCACGTCCAGGTCCTCGAGCGCGATCGCGCCGTCGTCCTCCAGGCCCAGCGCGCGCAGGTCGGCGAGCACCGCACTGGTGGCCTCGCGCGCGAGATCGCAGGCGATCACGTCACCGGTGGGCTGCACCGCCGCGCCCGGCCACACCACCAGATGGGTCGCTCCCGGCTCGACGAGCAGCAGGTCGCGCACGGCGGCGCTGCGGTCGGCCGGGACGATCAGGCGCAGATGGAACATCCCGTGACGGTACCCGCCTTCACAGCTTGCGCAGTCGCAATCTGCTCACCGCGTGCTCCGCATCCTTTTGCAGGACCAGCGTGGCGCGGGCGCGGGTGGGTCGGATGTTCTGCACCAGGTTGGTCTCGTTGATGGTGGCCCAGGTGTTCTCCGCGTAGCGCAGCGCGTCCTCGGGGGTCATCACCGCGTACTTGCGGAAGTACGAGGCCGGGTCGCGGAACGCGGTCTGGCGCAGCTTGACGAAGCGTTCCAGGTACCAGCGGCGGATGTCCTGGGTGCGGGCGTCCACGTACAGGCTGAAGTCGAAGAAGTCGGACAGCGCGAGTCGGGGTCGGCCGTCGGCGGTCGGCGAGGCGGGTTGCAGCACGTTCAGGCCCTCGACGATCAGGATGTCGGGCCGGTGGATGGTCAGCCGCTCGTTCGGCACGATGTTGTAGGTCAGGTGCGAGTACACCGGCGCGGTGACCTCGGGCTTGCCCGCCTTGACGTCGGCGACGAAGCGCACCAGGGCGCGTCGGTCGTAGGACTCGGGGAAGCCCTTGCGGTGCATGATCCCGCGGCGCTCCAGCTCCTCGTTGGGGTAGAGGAAGCCGTCGGTGGTCAGCAGTTCGACGTGCGGGTGGTCGGGCCAGCGGGCGAGCAGTTCGCGCAGGATGCGGGCGGTGGTGCTCTTGCCCACCGCGACGCTGCCCGCTACGCCGATCACGAACGGTATGCCCGGGTTCTCGCCGTTGCCCAGGAACGTGGTGAGCGCGCGGCCCAGGCCCCGGGTGGCGCCCACGTAGAGGTTCAGCAGCCGGGACAGCGGCAGGTAGACGTCGGAGACCTCGTCGAGGTCGACCACGTCGCCCAGGCCGCGCAGGCGTTCGAGTTCGTCGGCGGTCAGTGGCAGCGGCGTCCCGGCCCGAAGCCGGGTCCAGGCGGCGCGGTCGAGTTCGACGAAGGGGGACAGGTCGCGAGCCGGCCCCTGAGCCGCGAAGGAGTGCACGTGCCTATTGTCCCGAGTGTGTGCCCGCGCGCCGTCGCCGGGCCGTCGAACGTGTTTCCGCCGGCCCGATGTGGACCCCGTAGGCTGGCCCCCATGTGCGGGATTGTGGGATATGTGGGCGCTCAATCGGCGCTGGACGTGGTCATCGGCGGGCTCAAGCGGCTGGAATACCGCGGTTACGACTCGGCCGGGGTGGCCGTGCTCTCCGCCGGTGCCCTGGTGAGCGAGAAGCGCGCCGGGAAGCTGGCCAACCTGGTGGGCGCGCTGGCGGAATCGCCGCTTCCGGTGGGGACGTGTGGCATCGGGCACACGCGGTGGGCCACCCACGGTGCGCCCAACGACGCGAACGCGCATCCGCATCTGGACAACGCGGGTCGGGTCGGCGTCGTACACAACGGGATCATCGAGAACTTCGCCGCGCTGCGCGCCGAGCTGGCCGAGCGCGGGCACAAGCTCGCCTCGGAGACCGACACCGAGGTGGTCGCGCACCTGCTGGCCGAGGAGTTCGCGGGCGCGGGCGAGGACCTGGCCGAGGCGATGCGCCGGGTCTGCCGTCGGCTGGAGGGCGCGTTCACCCTGGTCGCGGTGCACGCGGACGCCCCCGACGTGGTGGTCGGCGCGCGCCGCAACTCGCCGCTGGTGGTCGGTCGCGGTGTCGGCGAGAACTTCCTCGCCTCGGATGTGGCCGCGTTCATCGAGCACACGCGCGAGGCGATCGAACTGGGCCAGGACCAGGTGGTCGAGCTGCGCCGGGACGCGATCACGGTGACCGACTTCGACGGCGCGCCCGCGGCCATTCGCGAGTACCACGTGGACTGGGACGTGTCGGCCGCCGAGAAGGACGGCTACGACTACTTCATGCTCAAGGAGATCGCCGAGCAGCCCAAGGCGGTCGCCGACACGCTGTTGGGCCGGATCGGCACCGACGGGCGCCTGGTGCTCGACGAGGTGCGGATCGCGGACGAGGTGCTGCGCGAGATCGACAAGGTCGTGATCATCGCCTGCGGCACGTCCTTCCACGCGGGACTGATCGCCAAGTACGCGATCGAGCACTGGACCCGCGTGCCCTGCGAGGTCGAACTGGCCAGCGAGTTCCGCTACCGCGACCCGATCCTGGACCGGCAGACGCTGGTGGTGACCATCTCGCAGTCCGGCGAGACGATGGACACGCTGATGGCCCAGCGGCACGCCCGCGAGCAGGGCGCCAAGGTGCTGGTCATCTGCAACACCAACGGCTCGACGATGCCGCGCGAGGCGGACGCGGTGTTGTACACGCACGCGGGCCCCGAGGTCGCGGTCGCCTCGACCAAGGCGTTCCTGACCCAGTTGGTCGCCTGCTACCTGGTCGCGCTGTACCTGGGCCAGGTGCGCGGCACCAAGTGGGGCGACGAGATCACCGAGGTGATCGAGCAGCTCGCGGCGATGCCGGAGATGGTGGACAAGGTCCTGGACACGATGGAGCCGGTGCGCGAGCTGGCCCGTTCGCTCAAGGACGCCGGTTCGGTGTTGTTCCTGGGCCGGCACGTGGGTTACCCGGTGGCCCTGGAGGGTGCGCTCAAGCTCAAGGAGCTGGCGTACATGCACGCCGAGGGCTTCGCGGCGGGCGAGCTCAAGCACGGTCCGATCGCGCTGATCGAGGAGGGCCTGCCGGTCGTGGTGGTGGTCCCGTCGCCGCGTGGGCGCTCGGTGCTGCACGACAAGATCGTGTCCAACATCCAGGAGATCCGGGCCCGCGGCGCACGCACCATCGTGATCGCCGAGGAGGGCGACGAGGCGGTCGTGCCGTACGCCGACCACCTGGTGCGCATCCCGGTCACGCCGGTGCTGCTGCAGCCGCTGGTGTCCACCGTGCCGTTGCAGGTGTTCGCGTGCGAGCTGGCCACGGCCAAGGGCCACGAGGTGGACCAGCCGCGCAACCTGGCGAAGTCGGTCACGGTCGAGTAGTCCGACCCGATCCTCGACCGCCCCGCGCCCCCTTCGTCGAAGGGGCGCGGGGCGGTTTCGCGTTTCGGGCGGGGCGCTCGGGCGGATCGGTTCGGGTCAGCCCAGGTGGGTGTCGCCCTGGGCGATCAGGAGCTTGCGCAGCAGGGCGTTGAGCTGGTCGCGCTCGCTTTCGTCGAGGACGGCGAGGAAGCGGCCCTCGTTCTCCAGGTGGCCGACCAGGATGTCGTCCACGAGCTTGACGCCCTCGGGGGTCAGCTTGACCAGGACCGAGCGGCGGTCCTCGGCGCTGACCGAGCGCTCGACCAGGCCCTTCGCGGTGAGCTTGTCCACCCGGTTGGTGATCGCGCCCGACGTGACCATCGCCGAGCGCAGCAGCGTGCCCGCGCTGACCCCCTCGACGCCGCCGGAGCGGCGCAGCGTGGCCAGCACGTCGAACTCGGAGAAGTCGAGCCCGTAGCGGGCGAAGTAGGTGCGCAACGTCTGGTCGATGAACCGGCGCAGCCGGTTCATCCGCCCGACGGCCGCCATGACGTCGAGGCTCTCGGGAGCGATGTCGGGCCGCTCCCGGTGCCATTGGTCCCAGACGTCGTCGATCGCGTCGCGGCTGTCTGCGTCGCGGATGTCTGTCTCGGATGTGCCGCGTTCGGTCATGCCGCCAATTTATCTCAACGCTCATCTACTTGACGCTCACAGAAGGAAGGTATTTACTTATCTCAACGCTCAGATAGTTACTGCTCGCAAAACTAGCGTTGAGGTGAATGGCATGGCGGTTCAGGGTGGCAGCAAGGGACTCGGTCGTGTGGGGATGCTCCTGGCGACGGCCGTGGCCCCGGCCACGTGGGGGACCACCTACCTCGTGACCACGGAGATGCTCCCGGCCGACCGGCCGCTGCTCGCGGCCGGCGTGCGGGCGTTGCCCGCGGGTCTGCTCCTGGTCGCCATGTCCAGACGGCTGCCGACCGGGGTGTGGTGGTGGCGCTCGTTCGTCCTGGGGATGCTCAACGTCGGGTTGTTCTTCCCGCTGATCTTCGCCGGCGCGTACCGCCTGCCCGGTGGTGTCGCGGCCACCATCGGCTCGGTGTCGCCGCTGATCGTCGCGGGCCTGTCGTTCCTGATCCTGAAGGTGCGGGCACAACCGCGGGTGCTGCTCGCCGGCGTGGGCGGCGTGGTCGGGGTCGCCCTGCTCGTGCTCGGCTCGGAGGCCGAACTCGACCCGATCGGTGTCGGCCTGATGCTGCTGGCCACCACCCTGATGGCGATGGGCGTGGTGATGTCGGCGCGCTGGGGTCGACCCGAGGGGGTCTCGCTGTTGGCCACCACCGGTTGGCAACTCACCGTCGGCGGCATGGTGATCGTCCCGATGATGTTCGCGATCGAGGGCATGCCGCCGGTGCCCACCGGCCGCAACCTGCTCGGCTTCGGCTACCTGGTGCTGATCGGCACCGCGCTCGCCTACGTGCTGTGGTTCCGCGGCATCGAGCGCCTCGGCGCCGGCGTGGCGTCCTTCCTCGGCCTGGTCAACCCGGTGGTCGCAACCCTCGCCGGCCTGCTCGTGCTGAGCCAGACGCTGACCGCGCTCCAGGTGCTCGGGCTGCTGATCGCCCTCGGCGCGATGTTGCTCGGCCAGCGGCAGTCGCGGCGGCGCACCGAGGTGCGCGTCGAGCCGCCGGTGACTTTGGTCAACGAGCGCAACCGGGCCGACGTCGTCGAGGCGTCGTGACCCGAGAGCGCCCCACGAGCCCACCGGGCCGCATCCCCGCCGGGGGTGCGGCCCGGGCTCGTCGTGGGCCGCACCCCCGTGGGCCGGGACGCCGGCGGCCCCGGTGTTTGTAGGCTCGGGCCGTGATCATCGGTGTGGGTATCGACGTCGCGGACATCGCGCGGTTCGGGCAGTCGTTGGAGCGGACCCCCGGTTTGGCCGATCGGCTCTTCACCGAGGGGGAGCGCTGGGTGCGGTCCGGGCAGGAACGCGGCGTCGCCTCGCTGGCCGCCCGGTTCGCCGCCAAGGAGGCCCTGGCCAAGGCGCTCGGCGCGCCCGGCGGCCTGCACTGGCTGGACGCCGAGGTGACCACCGAGGACTCCGGCCGGCCGCTGCTCGCGGTGACGGGCACGGTCGCCGCGCGGGCCTTCGAACTGGGCGTGCGGCACTGGCATGTGTCGCTCAGCCACGACGCGGGCATTGCTTCCGCTGTCGTCATCGCCGAGGGCTGAGGGGGTCGCGCATGCGCGCAGCGCACGACGTCGAGCAGGTGCGCGGCGCGGAGGCCGCGCTGTTGGCCGCGTTGCCCGAGGGCACGCTGATGCGGCGCGCCGCGACCGGCCTGGCGCATACGTGCGCCCGACTCCTCGGCCGGGTCTACGGCACCCGGGTCGCGCTGCTGGTGGGCAGCGGCGACAACGGCGGGGACGCGCTGTACGCGGGCGGCATGCTGGCCCGACGCGGCGCGCGGGTGGACGCGTTGCTGCTCGCGCCGGAGCGGGCCCACCCGGCGGGCCTGGCGTGGGCGCGGCGGGCCGGCGTACGGGTGTGGGACGCCGGGGCGCCGGACCGGGCCACCACGATCGACCTGCTCGGGCGGGCCGACCTGGTGCTCGACGGCATCGTCGGGATCGGCGGCAAGGGCGCGCTGCGCCCGCCCGCCGCGGAACTGCTCGCGCACGTGCGGGATTCGATCGTGGTCGCGGTCGACGTGCCCAGCGGGGTGGACGCGGACACCGGGCGGGTCGAGGGCGCGGCGGTGCGGGCCGATGTCACGGTCACCTTCGGCACCTACAAGCCCGGCCTGCTGGTCGACCCCGGAGCGCAGTACGCCGGCGTGCGGCACCTGGTGGACATCGGGCTCGACCCGCACCTGCCGACGTCGCGGGTGGAGGTCCTGCAACACGCGGACGTGGCCCGGCTGTTGCCCGCGCCCACGGGGGAGAGCGACAAGTACTCGCGCGGGGTGCTCGGCGTGGTCGCCGGCTCGCCCCGATACCCCGGCGCGGCGGTGCTCGTGGTCGGCGCGGCCGTGCGCGGCGGCGTGGGCGCGGTCCGCTGCGCCGGTCCGGACCAGGTGTTGCGCCCGGTGCTGGCGGCCTGGCCGGAGACGCTGGCGACCGAGGCGGCCCCGGTCGACGCCGGTCGGGTGCAGGCCTGGGTGGTGGGACCGGGCCTGGACACCGACCAGGACGCCCAGGCGCGCTGGGCGGGCGTACTGCACGGCTCGGTGCCGGTGCTGGTGGACGCGGACGGACTGACCCTGCTCGCCCGGGCGAGACCCGGCACCTGGCCGACCCCCGCGCTGCTCACCCCGCACGCGGGAGAGGCGGTGCGCCTGTTCGCCGCCGCCGGGGTCGTCACGACCCGCGAACGCGTCGAGGCGGAGCGGCTGGAGCATACGCGCCGGCTCGCCGCGCTCTACGCCTGCGTGGTGCTGCTCAAGGGCTCCACCACGGTGATCGCCGCGCCCGACGGCCGGGCCAGGATCAATCCCACCGGCACCCCGTGGCTGGCCACCGCGGGCAGCGGCGACGTGCTCTCCGGCCTGGCCGGCGCGCTGCTCGCGGCGGGCCTGGACCCGCTGGACGCCGGTTCGGTGGCCGCCTACCTGCACGGCCTGGCCGCCCGCGCGCTGCCCGGCCCGGTGACCGCGCCGGACCTGATCCGGGCGCTGCCCGCGGTGTGGGCGGACGTCACAGGCACGTGACAGGGAGACCGCCCCGGCACGGGCCTGCCACACTGGGAGTCTTGAGCTCCGGGATGCCCGGCCCCGGATCCCGTCCGGAGCCGGGACGCGGGCTCTCGTCGATGACCGTCGTCGGAAGGACCACCAGCCACATGCGTGCCGAGGCGCGGATCGATCTCGATGCCATTCGGGACAACATCGCGGCCGTCCGGGCTCGGGTGGGCTCGGCGGCGGTGATGAGCGTGGTCAAGGCGGACGCCTACGGACACGGCCTGCTCCCGTGCGCGCGGGCGGCCCGTGCGGGCGGCGCCGCGTGGCTGGGCACCGCGGTGGTCGAGGAGGCGCTCGCGTTGCGCGCGGCCGGCGACACCGGGCGCGTGCTCACCTGGTTGTGGGCCCCGGGCGACCGCTTCGAGGACGCGGTGCGCGCCGACGTGGACATCTCGGTGAGCGGGCTCTGGGCGATGCGCGAGGTGGTGGACGCCGCACGGGCGAGCGGCCGGACCGCACGCGTGCACCTCAAGGCGGACACCGGCCTGGGCCGCAACGGTTGCCAGCCCGCCGACTGGCCGGCCCTGGTCGAGGCCGGGCTCAAGGCCCAGGCCGACGGCGCCGTGGAGGTGGTCGGCCTGTGGTCGCACTTCGCCTGCGCGGACGAGCCCGGACACCCCTCGATCCCGGTGCAACTGGTCGAGTTCACCGAGATGCTGGCGCACGCCGAGGGCCGCGGGGTCACCCCCGAGGTGCGGCACATGGCCAACTCGCCCGCGACGCTGCTGCTGCCCGAGTCGTACTTCGACCTGGTCCGGGTGGGCCTGGTCAGCTATGGCCTGTCGCCCGTGCCGGAGGTCGGCGGCCCCGCCGACTTCGGGCTGCGCCCGGCGATGACGCTGGCGGCGAGCCTGGCCGGGGTCAAGCGGGTCCCGGCCGGGCACGGCGTGTCCTACGGGCACTCGTGGATCGCGCCGCGCGAGACCACGCTCGCGCTGGTGCCCACCGGCTACGCGGACGGCATCCCCAGGAACGCGAGCAACGCCGGTCCGGTCCTGGTGGCCGGCCGCCGGCGCACGATCGCGGGCCGGGTGGCGATGGACCAGTTCGTGGTCGACCTCGGCGACGACCCGGCCGCCGCGGGCGACGAGGCGATCCTGTTCGGGCCGGGCGATCGGGGCGAGCCCACCGCGGAGGACTGGGCGGTGGCGACCGGCACGATCAGCTACGAGATCGTCACCCGGATCGGCGCGCGGGTGCCTCGCGTGTACACCGGGACGACCGCCGGGACGACCGCCACCGGGACGGCCGCGCCGTGAGCACCCCCGTGCCGGGCCCCTCCGGCGGCGGTCGTGCGCTCGGCCGCCGGGCCGGCATCGTGGGCGCCGCGGTCGGTGTGCTCGCGGCCGGCGCCGCCGCGGGCGTGGCGATCGAGCGAATGACCGTCGGCCGCGCGTTCCGCCGCCGGACCGAGGCGCAGATGGACGCGCTGGCCGAGTTCGGCACGTTGCGCGGCGAACCGCACATCGTCACCACCGGCGACGGCATCGAGCTGTACGCCGAGGTGGACGGCAGGCGCGACGCGGCGGTGACCGTGGTGCTGTGTCACGGCTACTGCCTCGACATGGACTGCTGGCACTACCAGCGGGCCGAACTGCGCGACGAGTACCGCCTGGTGTTCTACGACCAGCGCAGCCACGGCCGATCCGGCCGGGGCGCGCCGGAGACCTCGACGATCGACCACCTCGGCGCCGACCTGTACACGGTGCTGACGGAACTGGCGCCCGAGGGACCGCTCGTGCTGCTGGGCCACTCGATGGGCGGGATGACCATCATGGCGCTGGCCGATCAGCACCCCGAGTTGTTCGGGGACCGGGTGATCGGCGTCGCGCTGATGAACACCTCGGCGGGCCGCTGGGCGACGGTGACGCTGGGCATTCCCGCGGCCGGCGCCCGGCTGGTGCACCGGATCGCGCCCGGGTTGCTGCGTACGCTCGGCCGGCGGGCCGCGCTGGTGGAGGCGGGTCGGCGGGCGGCCCGCGACCTGGTGTACCTGTTCACCGAGCGGTACGCGTTCGACTCCGAGGTGGATCCGACCCTGGTGCGGTTCACCGACCGGATGATCTCCGGTACGCCGATCGACGTGATCGCCGAGTTCTTCCCGGCCTTCGAGGCACACGACAAGATGGCCGCGCTGCCGGCGCTGGCGGGGGTGGAGACGCTCGTGGTGGGCGGCGAGGGCGACCTGATCGCGCCGGCCACGCACAGCGAGGCGATCAAGGAGGCGCTGCCCGGCGCCGAGTTGCTGATCGTGCCGCAGTCGGGGCACCTGACCCCGCTGGAGCATCCGGAGGTGGTCAACGCGGCCGTGCGCGATCTTCTCGCGCGCGCCGCGAGTGCACCCGGGCGGCGCGCCGGGCGATCCGGCGGGCACGCGCGCGGCGAATCGTCCGCATAGGTCGGAATCGACGCGAGTCGTGATCCTGCGGGACAGTGATCCCGGGTGATGACCTCGAGCGATGATCCCGGGAAGCCGGGACGGCTCGGGGAGGGCGGGCCCGAAGCGGTTCGGGTTCGCGAGTTCGGCGTGGTGGGAGTGCTGAAGTGGTGCGAAGTGTGACGGTGACGGTCGCCGGCGGCGCGGACACGCGCGCGCTCGGCGCCCGCCTGGCCAAGTTGCTGCGGGCCGGCGACCTGATCGTGCTGTCCGGCGGCCTGGGCGCGGGCAAGACCACGCTGACCCAGGGCATCGGGGTCGGCCTGGGAGTGCGCGGCGCGGTGACCTCGCCGACGTTCGTGATCGCCCGGGTGCACCCCTCCGAGGTCGGCGGCCCGGCCCTGGTGCACGTCGACGCCTATCGGCTCGGCGGTTCGGCGGACGTCACCGCCGAGATCGACGGCCTGGACCTGGACGCCTCGCTCGACGAGTCGGTGACCGTCGTGGAGTGGGGCGAGGGCATGGTCGAGGAACTGACCGAGGACCGCCTGGACATCGCCATCGCGCGCGACGCGCTCGGGCCGGACGCGCTCGCGGAGAGCGCGACCGACTTCGCCGGCGACGAGGTGCGCGCGATCCGGGTGACCGGGGTCGGCGCCCGCTGGGCGAGCGTCGACCTCGACGCGTTGGCGGGCTGAACCGGACCGGGATCGGCCGACCCGGACCGGGACCAAGGCCCTGGGCCGGGATCAGGTGACGGCCGCCGCCGGGGACTCGGGCGCGTCCGGGGACTCGGGCACGTTCGAGGGCGGGCGGCTGGTCGCGCCGCCGCCGCCCGAACCGCCCGGCGGGGCGGACGTGGCCGGCGGGCGGGTGCCGGTCGCCGGGGGCGTGGTCGGCGGAGCGGTGGTGCCGGTGTCGCCGGTCGGCGGTCCGGTGGTCGGCGTGGCCGGCGCGCTGGGCGTGGCGGTACCGGTGTTCGGCGGCACCAGGCTGGTGTCCGGCCCACCGAGGCCGCCGGCGGTCTCCTCCGGGAAGTCGGTCGCCTTCTGCCCGGCGAGTGCGGCACGCATGTAGGTCGTCCACATCCGGGTCGGCAGGTTGCCGCCGTCCACCCGTTCCAGCCCGGCGACCCCGGACAGGGACAGGAACGCGTGCGTCGCGGCGTCCTCGCGGAACATGCCCATCGAGGTGGACAGGTCCGGGGTGTACCCGACGAACCAGGCCGAGCGGTTGTCGTCGGTGGTGCCGGTCTTGCCCGCCGCCGGGCGGTTCAGCGCCTGTGCGCGAAATCCGGTGCCGCTGTCCACGACGCCGCGCAGCACCTGGGTGACCGCGTTCGCCTCCTGGTCGTCGTAGGGGTTCTCGGTGTCGTGATCGGGCAGGTCCACGGTGTCGCCGGAGCGGGTCAACCGGTCCACCGGGTAGGGCGCGCGCTGTTTGCCCTCGGCCGCGAACGTGGCGTACGCCGAGGCCATGTCCAGCGCGCTGGGGGTGGAGGTGCCCAGCGACACGGACGGGATCGGTTGCAGCCCCGGCGTGCTCGCGGGCAGTCCCGCGTCCACCGCGGCCCGCACCACCCGGTCGGGGCCGACGTCCATGCCCAGTTGGGTGTAGACGGTGTTCACCGACTTGTCCATCGCCCGGGCCAGGGTGATCTGCCCGTAGTCGACGCCGTCCTCGTTGCCCGGTTGCCAGGGCACGCCGTCCTGGAGGACGGGCTTGCCGTTCGGGTAGCGGATCACCACGTTGTCGTTGCCGTTGTAGACCGTGCGCGGGCTGATCCGGTCCCGCCTGCCGTCGCGGTCCTGCACGCCGTCGCGCAGTCCGGCGGCCAGCACGAACGGCTTGAACGTGGAGCCGACCTGCACGTCGCGGCGGGTGGCGTCGTTGACGAACTGCCGGACGTAGTTCGGGCCGCCGTAGATCGCGACGATCCGGCCGCTGCCCGGCTCCACCGACGCCGCGGCGACGCGTACGCCGACGTCCGCGGAGCGCTCGGCCGGGTCCAGCGACTGGGCGAGCTGGTCCTGCACGGTCTGCTGGAGCACCTCGGTCATGCGCTTGTCGAATGTCGTGGTGATCGCGTAGCCGCCGGCGTCGAGCCGGTCCTCGTCGACCACGTCGTGGTCGAGCAGGTAGCGCTTGGCCATCTCCACCAGATAGCCGTTGACCCCGGCCAGGTTGGCCGCCGGACGCGGGTCGATCGGCTCCGGGAAGACCATGCCGGCGCGCTGCTCGGGGGTGAGCCACTTCTCCTTGACCATGCCGTCCAGGACGTAGTCCCAGCGTGCGAGCACCCGCCGCCGGCCCGCCTCGGTGGTGTTGCGGACGTCGTTGGCGCTGGGCGCGTTCAGCAGCACCGCCAGGTAGGCGCCCTGCTCGACGGTGAGTTGCCCGACGTCGATGCCGTAGTACGCCTGCGCGGCGGCCTGGATCCCGTACGCGCCGCGGCCGAAGTACACGCTGTTGAGGTAGCCGGTGAGGATCTCGTCCTTGGAGACGGTGCGGTCGAGTTTGACCGAGATGATCGCCTCCTTGAACTTGCGGCCCAGCGTCTGCTCCTGGGTCAGGTAGACGTTCTTGACGTACTGCTGGGTGATCGTCGAACCGCCCTGGAGACCGTCCGAGCCACCCGCGGCGTTGCGCAGCAGGGCACGCACGGTGCCGGTGATCGATACGCCGGCGTTGGAGAAGAAGGAGCGGTCCTCGGCGGCGAGCACCGCGTGCTGCACGTCGATCGGGATCGCGGCCAGTGGCACGGTCTGCCGGTTGGTGGTGCCGGTGCGGGTGATCTCGCTGCCGTCGCTCCAGTACCAGACGTTGCTCTGCTGCCGGGCCTGGGCGTTGACGGTGTGCGGGACCGGGGTGACCGCGTAGACCAGGCCCACGGCGGCGAACAGGCCGGACAGGACCAGCAGGACGAAGGTGAGCAGGTGCTTGAACGAGGGCAACCAACGCCGGAGTCCCCGCCGATTGCTCCGGGGGTAGTCGAACAACCTGCGCCGGGGAGTCGGCCCCTGGACGTCGCCGGGACCGCTCGGACCGGAGGAGTCGTGCGCCACGCCGCCACCATTTCCTCGGTGCCATTGCCCTGACGGGCCCTGTCGGTCAGCCGCGCGTGCCCGATGGGGCTGGTGTGACCGGAGGGATCATCATCCTGATGATATGTGGGCAAAGCATGGGGATAGCCGCTGAATGGGGCAATGGTGGGCGTGGCGTGGTGAATCGGACCGCTGTGCGGTCAGGGCACCACGATCACGGGTGTGCCGACCGGGGCGAAGGCCCACAGGGCCGCGCCGTCGTCCGGCTTGGAGCGGATACCCGCGCTCCTGCCCGCCGGTGTGGAGGCCTTCGGACGTGCGGTGCCGCTGGGGGAGGGGCCGGGCTTGGCGCCGGTGTCGATCTTGTCCAGCGGGGTGTCCGTCGCGGCGAAGCCGAGCGGGATGCCCTGCACCGCGCCGAAGCGCACCGAGTAGGTGATCCGGAGGTTGTCGCTGCCGGTCTGCGCCTCCTCCTTCTTCAGGGTCACCTGGTACGAGCCCGGTTGCGGCTTGACCGGCGCGTTCGCGACGGCGTACTCGCGCAGCGTGCGCTCGGCCTCGTCGACCAGCCAGACGTGGCTGTCCTTGATCGAGTAGACGACCCGCTTGCCGGTGCCGGAGCCCGCGGGCACGGGCGGCGGTACGTAGACCGGGGGCACGGGCGCCCCGGACGGGGCGGTGGGGGTCGGCGTGTTCGTGCGCGCTATCCCCCGGTTGTCCGGTGCCGAGTTCGCGGCCTGCGCCGCGAGGAAGCCGACGCCGACCAGTGCGGCGATGGTGATGCCCGCGACGGCCACGCCCGGGTTGAGCCGCTTCGCCATTGCCTTGGGTCCCTCTTCCGCCGTGTGGTGGCCTCCATGGTGCCGGCAGGCACCGTCCGCGCGTTGGAGCCGGGTGCACTTTTCCTTCCCGGCGGCCCGCGGCGCCCGTCCGCACCCCGGGCACCCACGCGTCCCGCGGGCGCGGCGGGCGAGAGCGCGGCGCGCGGTCGGTAGCCTGGTGCCGTGCTGCTGCTCGCCTTCGACACCGCCACCCCGGCCGTCACGGTCGCCCTCCACGACGATTCCGCCGTCCTCGCCGGTTCCACCCGGGTCGACGCCCGTCGGCAGGGCGAACTGCTCGCGCCCGGCATCGCCGACGTGTTGCGCGCGGCGGGCCGAACCCGCGCCGACGTCACCGCCATCGCGGTCGGCGTCGGGCCCGGGCCGTACACCGGCCTACGCGTGGGCATCGTGACCGCGCTCGCGATGGGCGACGCGCTCGGCATCCCCGTGTACGGCGTGTGCACCCTCGACGCGCTCGCGTACGCGGCCCGCCGGGACGGCACCGTCACCGGGCCGTTCGTGGCGGCGACCGACGCGCGCCGCAAGGAGGTCTACTGGGCGCGGTACGACGATGCGGGCGCGCGCGTGCGGGGCCCGGCGGTGGATCGCGCCGGCGACCTGGCCGAGGACGTCACCAAGCTGCCGGCGGTGGGCGCGGGCGCCGCGTTGTACGCGGGGACGTTCACCGACGCGCGTTCGCCGGAGCACCCGGACGCGGCGGCGCTCGCGGCGTTCGCCGTACGGCGACTGGCGGCCGGGGAGGCCCTGTCGACCCCCGAGCCGTTGTACCTGCGCCGCCCCGACGCGCAGGTTCCCGCGGGCTACAAGGCCGTGACACCCGACGGACCGCCGCCCCGGGCCTGACGGTCACCGATCCGCGGTCCGCGACGCCGGCGCCACCCGGGCAACCCCTGACGGTCGCACCGCCCCCGGGCCGGCCCGATCGATCGGGCTCAAGGGGTGGTTGGGCAGTCGATACACTCCCGGCATGGAATCCGGCCCTCGGCTGCGGCGCATGCGGTGGTGGGACATCGAGGCCGTCATGCGACTCGAACACGAACTGTTCGCCGAGGACGCGTGGTCGGCCGGGATGTTCTGGTCCGAGTTGTCCGAGCCCGAGTTGCGCTGTTACGTGGTGGCCGAGGACGAGACCGGGGCGCTCGCCGGGTACGCCGGGCTCGCGGTGATCGGCGACGAGGGCGACGTGCAGACGATCGGGGTGCGCCGCGATCGCTGGGGGACGGGCCTGGGCTCGGTGTTGTTGACCGAGCTGCTCGATCTGGCGCTCGAACGCGGCTGTCGGGACGTACTGCTGGAGGTGCGCGTGGACAACGCCCGCGCACAGGCGCTCTACGAGCGCTTCGGATTCAAGGGGATCGGCGTGCGGCGGGGCTATTACCAGCCCGCCAACGTGGACGCGCTCGTGATGCGCCGCGATCTCAAGGAACGTCGGGAAGGAACGGCCACCGGTGGCTGACGAACCACTCGTCCTGGGCATCGAGACCTCGTGCGACGAGACGGGCATCGGCATCGTGCGCGGCACCACGCTGCTCGCCGACGCGGTTGCCTCCAGCGTCGACGAACACGCCCGGTTCGGCGGGGTGGTGCCCGAGGTGGCCAGCCGCGCGCACCTGGAGGCGATGGTGCCCACGGTGCGCCGCGCGCTCGCCGACGCGGGTGTCACCATGCGCGACATCGACGCGATCGCGGTCACCTCCGGCCCCGGCCTGGCGGGGGCGCTGCTGGTCGGCGTCGCGGCGGCGAAGGGCTACGCGATCGCGCTGGACAAGCCGCTGTACGGCGTCAACCACCTGGCCTCGCACGTGTGCGTGGACCAGTTGGAGCACGGCAGGCTGCCCGAGCCGTGCATGGCCCTGCTGGTCTCCGGCGGACACTCCTCGCTGCTCCTGGTCCCCGACATCACCGCCGACGTGCGGCCGCTCGGGTCGACCATCGACGACGCGGCGGGCGAGGCGTTCGACAAGGTCGCGCGGGTGCTCGGGCTCGGCTTCCCGGGCGGACCGGTGATCGACCGGCGGGCGCGCGAGGGCGACCGCACGGCGATCGCCTTCCCACGCGGGCTGACCGGACCGCGCGACGCGCCCTTCGACTTCTCCTTCTCCGGCCTCAAGACCTCGGTCGCGCGCTGGGTCGAGGCCCGGCAGCGGGCCGGCGAGACGGTGCCGGTGGCCGACGTCGCGGCCTCCTTCCAGGAGGCGGTGGTGGACGTGCTGACCCGCAAGGCGATCCGCGCCTGCAAGGAGAACGGCGTCGAGCACCTGATGATGGGCGGCGGCGTCTCGGCCAACTCGCGGTTGCGCGCCCTGGCGCAGGAGCGCTGCGACGCGGCCGGGATCGTGCTGCGGGTGCCGCGGCCGGGCCTGTGCACCGACAACGGCGCGATGGTCGCCGCGCTGGGCGCCGAGATGGTCGCCCGGGACCGGGCCCCGTCCACGCTGTCCATCCCGGCCGACTCCTCGATGCCGGTCACGGTGACGCAGGCACTGTCGTAGTCGCGGGCGCTCACGCCGGAGTACGACGGTTCGGGAACGGTGGAGACGGGAGAGGCGAGATGGCGATCGCGGCGATGTGGGAGGCCAGGGCCGAGGCCGGTGGGGGAGCGGCGCTGGCCGCGTGGGTGCACGCCGCGGCGCTGCCGGTCCTCGTCGACGCGCCCGGCCTGGAAAGGGTCGAGGTGTTCGCCTCCTCCGACGAGCGGGACGGCGACCGGGTCGTGGTGATCGCGCTGTGGACCGGCGAGCCGGTGTCGCTGCCGGACCCCCCGGCCGCGCTGGCCGCCCGCCCGCCGCACGCGTGGAGCTTCGAACGGCTCAGCGTCGGCCCCTGACCGGGCGCCGCGTTCGGGCCGACACGCGCGAGTGGGCGTCCGGGTCCGCGTCGGAGTTCCGGTCCGTGTCGGCGTCCGGGCCCGCGTCGGGTCCGGGTCCGCGCAACACTCGACCCGCGTCCGACGAGGAGGCCATTCGCAAGCCGGACGCGGGTCGAGTGCCTTGGCTGATGGCTGCGTGCCGCCGCACGTGCCATTGGCCTTGCCGGGAGTGTGCCCAGCTCATCGGCTGCTCAACAGTCCTTCGACAGTCCCTTGAACAGCCCTTGTCCGGACCGTGACAGGCCGCCGCGACGCGTAGCGTGGGCGCGATCGGAGCACACGAACGAAAGGGCCCGGCGACAGTGGCGCATCGAACGGTACAAAAGCGGCGGGGCGCGGCCCGCACCTCGGCCCTGATCGGCCTGGCCGGCGCGCTGCTCGTCGCGCTGACCGGCTGCGGCGGCTCCGACGACACCGCCGCGGTCAAGGGCACCGGCCGGCCCACCGGCGGCGCGTCCACCGACCCGACCAGGCCCACACCCGCCGCGAAGCCGGACACCCCGGGCGCCGACGCCGCCGCGCTCGCCGCGAAGTGGAACCTGAAGCCGTTCACCCCGCCGCCCGCCCCGCCCGCGGTCAAGCCGATCAAGGCCGGCGGGCCCAAGCCGCCGGTGGTGGACAAGATCCCCACCGAGGAGAAGATCGTGTTCATCACGATCGACGACGGGGCGGAGAAGGATCCCGGGTTCCTCGACATGATGCGGGACCTGCGGATCCCGGTGTCGATGTTCCTCAACGACACCTACGTGCGGCAGGACCCGGAGTACTTCCGCAAGCTCCAGGCGCTCGGCGCCACGGTGCAGAACCACACGCTGTCCCACCCGGACCTCAAGACGCTGGGCGCGGAGGCGCAGAAGCACCAGATCTGCGGTCAGCAGGACCGACTCGCCGAGATCTACGGCAAGCGCCCGACGCTGTTCCGCCCGCCGTACGGCAACTGGAACGCGACCACGCAGACGGTGGCCGGTGGTTGCGGCGGGATCGACGCGATCGTCAAGTGGCAGGAGTCGATGCAGATCAACGACATGCAGTACGTGGGCGAGAAGAAGCTGCACCCGGGCGACATCATCCTGGCCCACTTCCGCGGGCCCGGTGAGCTCAAGGGCACCACGATGACCGAGATGTTCGGCAACATGCTGCGCAAGATCCAGGCCCAGGGCTACACGGTCGCGCGCCTGGAGGACTACATCGGCTGAGGCCCTCCCGGTCGCTCGACTACCCCGCCGAGGCCCGCCGATCGGTCGGCTGCCCCGGGGACACCGGCTGCCCGATCAGCATCGTGGGCGCGCCCGCCACCCGGGTCAGCAACACCGTGGCCGCGTTCGGGCCGGTCGGCCCGACCCGGCGGCGGACCTCCTCGGGTTCGACCGCCGAGCCGCGCTTCTTGACCGTGAGGTTGCCGACGCCGCGCTCGCGCAGCAGGGCCTTGAGCCGCTTCAGGTTGAACGGCAACACGTCGGTGATCTCGTACACGCTCGCGAACGCGGTGGCGACCAGCTTGTCCGAGGCGAGGTAGGCGATCGTCTCGTCCACCAGGTTGCCGTCCACCAACTCGCCCACCTCGGCCACCAGGTGCGCCCGGATCACCGCGCCGTCCGGCTCGTAGAGGTAGCGGCGGACCGGGCCCACCGGTGCCCTGCGGGCCGGGCCCGAGGCCAGCGCGGCGCCGGCGGGCAGCACGGTGGCGCGCAGGCCGCCACGCGCTAGCCGACCCCACCACAACACCGCCTCCTTGACGTCGCCGCGATCGGAGACCCACTCGGCCTCCATGCCCTCGGGCACGATCTCGTGCGGGATGCCGGGCGCGACCTTGGCCGCGCCGCACGGCACCCGGGCGGCGAGCGTGGTCAGGAACGAGAACGGCGGCGAGTATGCCCGGGGGTCGAAGGTGCGGCCCCGGGCGGTGCGCCGGGCCGGGTCGATCAGCGCCGCGTCGTACCCGCCCAACTCCACCTCGGTCACGTCCGCGCACTCGACGGTGAGCAGGTGCGCCAGGCCCAGCGCGTCGGCGTTGGCCCGGGCGACCGCGCAGGTCAGCGGGTCCAGGTCGACCGCGTGTACGGCGATCCCGGCGCGGGCCAGCGCGAGCGCGTCGCCGCCGATGCCGCAACACAGGTCCACGACCCGGTCGATCCCGCCGGCCGCGACCAGCCGGGCGGCCCGGTGCTCGGCCACCGAGGTGCGGGTGGACTGTTCCAGCCCATGGGGTGTGAAGTACATCCGCGCCGCGTCCGCACCGAACTTGGCCCGCCCGCGCTGCCGCAGCCGGGACTGGGTGAGCGCGGCGGCCACCAGCTCCGGCGTGTGCTCCCGACGCAGCCGGGTGGCCAACGACAGCTCTTCGCCGATCTCGTGGTCGGCGAGCAGGTCCAACAACGAATGGCCCTCGTCGGTCAGCAGCGCGGTGAAAGCTTCGGTGTGCACGCGCCCATTCTCGCCGAGCGCCGCCGGCCCCCGTCGGGAAGGCCACCGGTATGAACAATGCGGTCCGACGCGCTGAATCTGGCACTCTGGTTGACGGAGTGCTAACCGCCACCTAGTGTCTGTGCTGGCACTCTCCCCATGAGTGTGCCAGTGCGATACGAGCAGGTCCGGCACCCGCGACGACGGATCTGTCCCATCGCCGACAGACATTTTTCCGTGAGATCTCCGAAGGGGGAGGTCGCATCGTGACGACCGCCAACACCAAGGTTGCCATCAAGCCGCTCGAGGACCGCATCGTGGTTCAGACGCTTGAGGCCGAGCAGACCACCGCGTCGGGTCTCGTGATCCCGGACACCGCCAAGGAGAAGCCCCAGGAGGGCGTCGTCCTGGCCGTGGGCCCGGGTCGTTTCGAGGACGGTCAGCGTCTGCCGCTCGACGTGAGCGTCGGTGACACCGTGCTGTACAGCAAGTACGGCGGCACCGAGGTGAAGTACAACGGCGAGGAATACCTCGTTCTCTCGGCTCGCGACGTGCTCGCGATCATCGAGAAGTGACATCGCGCTGACGCGCCGGAACCGGTGACGGTTCGACGACCCCGCCCCGGATCGCCCTGCCCTCGCGGCCGGTGGACCCGGGGCGGAGTCGGTTGTACGACGTCGACTAGCAACCTTTAAGGACGAAGACCCTCATGGCGAAGATCCTCCAGTTCGACGAGAAGGCCCGGCGGTCGCTGGAGCGCGGCGTCAACGCGCTGGCCGACACCGTCAAGGTCACGCTCGGCCCCAAGGGCCGCAACGTCGTGATCGACAAGAAGTTCGGTGCCCCGACCATCACCAACGACGGCGTGACCATCGCCCGTGAGGTGGAGCTCGAGGACCCGTACGAGAACCTCGGCGCGCAGCTGGCCAAGGAAGTCGCGACCAAGACCAACGACATCGCGGGTGACGGCACCACCACCGCGACGGTGCTCGCCCAGGCGCTGGTACGCGAGGGTCTGCGCAACGTGGCCGCCGGCGCGGCCCCGATGGACCTGAAGAAGGGCATCGACCTCGCCGTCGCCGCGGTGTCCGAGCAGCTGCTCAAGACCGCCCGCGCGATCGACGGCAAGGAAGACATCGCCGCCGTCGCCGCGCTCTCGGCGCAGGACCAGCAGATCGGCGAGCTGATCGCCGAGGCCATGGACAAGGTCGGCAAGGACGGTGTGATCACCGTCGAGGAGTCCCAGACCATGGGTCTGGAGCTGGAGTTCGCCGAGGGCCTCCAGTTCGACAAGGGCTACCTGTCGCCGTACATGGTCACCGACCAGGAGCGTATGGAGGCCGTCCTCGACGACCCGTACATCCTGATCCACCAGGGCAAGATCTCGGCCATCGCCGAACTGCTGCCGCTGCTCGAGAAGATCATCCAGGCCGGCGCGTCCAAGCCGCTGCTGATCGTCGCCGAGGACGTCGACGGCGAGGCGCTGTCGACCCTGGTCGTGAACAAGATCCGCGGCACGTTCAACGCCGTCGCGGTCAAGGCCCCGGGCTTCGGCGACCGCCGCAAGGCGATGCTGGAGGACATGGCGATCCTGACCGGCGGTCAGGTCATCGCCCCCGAGGTCGGCCTCAAGCTCGACCAGGTCGGCCTGGAGGTGCTGGGCAGCGCCCGTCGCATCACCATCACCAAGGACGCGACCACCCTGGTCGACGGCGCCGGCGACGCCGCCGCGATCGCGGACCGGGTCAAGCAGATCAAGCGCGAGATCGACGACACCGACTCCGACTGGGACCGCGAGAAGCTCCAGGAGCGCCTCGCGAAGCTGGCCGGCGGCGTGTGCGTGATCCGTGTGGGCGCGGCCACCGAGGTCGAGCTCAAGGAGAAGAAGCACCGCCTCGAGGACGCGGTCTCCGCGACCCGCGCGGCCATCGAGGAGGGCATCGTCGCCGGCGGCGGCACCGCCCTGGTGCACGCCGTCTCCGTGCTCGCCGACAACCTCGGCCAGACCGGCGACATCGCGACCGGCGTCGCGGTCGTGCGCCGCGCCGCGGTCGAGCCGCTGCGCTGGATCGCCGAGAACGCGGGCCTCGAGGGCTACGTCATCGTCAACAAGGTGCAGGAGCTCGGCATCGGGCACGGCTTCAACGCCGCGACCGGCGAGTACGGCAACCTGGTCGACTCGGGCGTCATCGACCCGGTCAAGGTGACCCGTTCCGCGCTGCAGAACGCCGCGTCGATCGCGTCGCTGCTGCTCACGACCGAGACCCTGGTCGTCGAGAAGCCGGCCGAGGAAGAGCCCGCCGCGCACAACCACGGCGGCCACGGCCACTCGCACTAGTTCCACCCGCGACACCTGCGACACCCCGCGACACCCCGACGGGCCCGACCGCTTCGCAGCGGTCGGGCCCGTCGGCCTTTCCGGTGCCGGCCCGATCTGCGAGAGTGCCGGGAGCCGTTAACTGACGGACCGTCAGGAGTCGGTCGGGCGACTGCCGTCGAGCGCCGTCGGTCGGGCACCATCGAAGGAGAGACATGGGTACCTACGCGATCACCGGAGCGGCCTCGGGTCTGGGCGCCGCGACCAAGGCCCGACTGGAGGCGGACGGCCACCGGGTGATCGGCGTCGACCTGCACGACGCCGACGTCGAGGTGGACCTGAGCACCGCCGAGGGGCGCGCCGAGGCGATCGCCGCGGTCACCGGGCTGTCCGGCGGGGCACTCGACGGCTTCGTGCCCTTCGCGGGTCTGGCGGCGGCCACCGGGCGCCCGGGCGGTCTGCTCGTGTCGGTGAACTACTTCGGCGCGATCGCGCTCCTGGAGGGGCTGCGTCCGCTGCTCGCGGCCGGCACGAACGCGTCCGTCGTGCTGATCAGCTCGAACTCGACGACCGCCCAGCCGAACTGGCCGGTGGAGGTGGCCGAGTTGTGTCTGGCGGGCGACGAGGCGGGCGCGACGGCGGCGACCGAGGCGTTCGGCGAGTTCGCCGCGCTCCAGGCCTATCCCGCGACCAAGGCCGCGCTCGCGTGGTACGCGCGCATCAAGTGCGCCGAGTACATCGCCGACGGCATCCGGCTGAACGCGATCGCGCCGGGTCTGATCGAGACGCCGATGACGGCCGAGGGTCGCAAGGACCCGCTGACCGCCGAGGGCATGGAGATGTTCCTGAACACGATCCCGGCCGGCCGCGGCGGCCGGCCCGAGGAGATCGCCGCGCTGGTGGCGTTCCTGCTCGGCGGCGAGTCGAGCTTCTTCGTCGGTTCGGTGGTCTTCTGCGACGGCGGTACCGACGCGGCGTTCCGGGGCAAGGACTGGCCGAAGGTGTGGGAGATGGACATGTCCGCCTTCCAGTAGGCGATCGCGGCGCCTCGGCGTCGGTGTGGTGACACGCGCGGCGTCGCGTGCGTCACGTGCCGCGACTCGTGGTGACACGTGCCGTGCCCAAGCTCGGCGGCCCGCCCCCGGTTCCGGGGGCGGGCCGCCGAGCTTGGTGTGTGTCTCAGTGCGTCACGTGCGCGCCGCCGGCCGCGGCTGCCGCGCGTTCCGCGGCGACCCCGTGTCGGCGGTCGCTGTCGAGTTCGACCCGTTCGTCCTCGGTGAGCCCGCCCCATACGCCATACGGCTCGCGCACCTTCAGGGCGTGCGTGGCGCACTGGCGACGGACCGGGCACCGCATGCAGACTTCCTTGGCCGAAGCCTCTCGGGCGACCCTGGCGGCGCCTCGCTCGCCTTCGGGATGGAAGAACAGTGCGCTGTCGACTCCGCGACAGGCTGCCGAGAGCTGCCAGTCCCACAGATCGGCGTTGGGGCCGGGGAGTCGCGAGAAATCAGCCATGACTCGTCCCTCTTGCTTATCGCGTACGAGTTGTCGGTGAGCAGGGTTGCCACCTCGGGTGCAGACCGTGCAGAACAGTCGTGATCAAGCGATCAGAAGTAGGTGCGACTGTGTCACGAATTGATCAGTTCCAATCCTAATTCCCACTTATGCACTGAAAGCAGAAAAAATTACTCACTCTGGTGGCTCACGGACACCGGTGGGTGCGCTTCGGTGGGATTCGAGGAGGGGAAGCGGTGGAAGGTGACGGTGAGTGCGCGAACGATCACCCGTGCGTGTCCTCGGGCTCGGTCGCCTCGTTGTCGTAACGGCGGAGCGGAACTCCCCCCGTAACCCTTTCGAGTGATGCTCGTTGGGGTGGGTGAAGCGGTTGGCGATGGAGGCGGTCGGGGTCGAACCCCGAGTCACCGTTCTCCGGGACCGCCGCAAAGGAAACGGTACGTACAGGCGTGGAGGCTCAACGTGACGCGGATCCACTGCGGAGGCCGGCGATGACGACCGTCCTGGTCTGCGACGATTCCCCGCTGGTTCGGGAGACCCTGCGGCGGGCGGTGGCCACGGTCCCCGGCGTCGAGAGGGTGACGACGGCCACGAGTGGCGAGGAGGTACTGCGGCGCTGGGGCGCGGAGCGGTCCGATCTCGTCCTCATGGACGTGCGGATGCCCGGGCTCGGCGGCGTCGAGGCGGTGCGCCGCCTCCTGGCCGGCGACCCCGGCGCACGGGTGATCATGCTGACGATGGCCGAGGACCTGGACGGCGTGGCCCTCGCGGTCGCCGCCGGGGCTCGGGGATATCTGCACAAGGACGCGTCGCGCGCGGAGTTGCGCGCGACCGTCTCCCAGGCGCTCGCCGACCCGACCTGGCGGCTCGCGCCCCGGCGTCTGCGTTCGCCCGACATGGGCGTGGCGCCGACCCTGACGGCACGTGAGATCCAGGTGCTCGAAGGGATGAGTCACGGGCGCAGCAACGCCGAGATCGGGCGCGAACTGTTCCTGTCGGAGGACACCGTCAAGACCCACGCGCGCCGGCTGTTCAAGAAGCTGGGCGCGTCCGACCGGGCCCACGCGGTCGCGCTCGGATTCCGGTGGGGACTCGTGCGATGACGCACACACGCGAGGACTCCCCCGACCGTGAGGGGCCCGGGGGTCGCCTCCCGGGTGGGCACGGTCGGTGGGGACTTGTGCGATGAGGCGTGTGCCGACGGCCCCCGACGGGCGAGGGTCCGTGCGGTGATTGCCGTTGCCCGGGGGGCCGGATGAGTCCCCCGGGTCGGCATGGCCGCGATTCGGTCGCCGATCCCTGCATACTGAATGGCATGGGTGGGACCCCCGAGCGAATGCCGGACGAGCCGTACGAAGCACACGCGCAGGCCGACGACGGCATGCGTGCCGTCGTGGTTCGCGCGGTCCAGGGGGACGTGCAGGCGACCGACGAACTGCTCGCGTACGTGCGACCTCTGGTGTTGCGCTACTGCCGGGCCCGGCTCGGCCGGGTCTCCGGCGCCGAGCACGCGGCGGACGACGCCGCGCAGGAGGTCTGCCTGGCGGTGTTGTCCGCACTGCCGCGCTATCGCGACGAGGGCCGCCCGTTCGAGGCGTTCGTGTTCGGCATCGCGGCACACAAGGTGGTCGACGTGCAGCGTGCCGCGATGCGCGGCGCGGTGCCCACGTGCGATCTGCCGGAGGCGGTGGACGACCATCCCGGTCCCGAGGACCAGGTGGTGCGGCGCAGTGACGCCGCGCACGCCCGGGCCCTGCTCGGCCGCCTTCCCGACAACCTGCGCGAGTTGCTCGTGCTGCGGGTCGCCGTCGGGCTCTCCGCCGAGGAGACCGGGCGGGCGATGGGCATGTCGCCCGGCGCGGTGCGGGTCGCGCAACACCGTGCGCTGACTCGCCTGAGGGCGTTGGCGGGCGAGGAGAAGACCGCGTGAGCGGCGGCGGTGTGCGGTTCGGCGGCCGATCCGGCACCGCCGACCTGGGCCTGCTGCGGCAGGACGACGAACTCGTCGAGCAGTTGCGGCGGCGCCGTCCCACGCCCGCCCAGGACCGGATCGCCCGGCTGTTCGACGCGCTGCTCGCCGAGGTGGACGGCACCGCGGCGAACCGTCGCCGGGCGGTGCCCGACCGCTGCTGAGGCGGGTCGGGAATGGCGCGGACCCGGTGGGCGGTTGTGCTCACCATCGGCAAGCGGGCTCGAAGCACCGCGTGGGGCCAGTAGCATGAACCCTCAATCCACCCATCCGCTTGCCGAGAGCGCGTTTCCGCCGTACCCGGGGACCCGCCCTGTTCGGGGAGCGGGCCGGCGGAGCGGTCCATCGGAATACCTTCGGAAGGTGTCATGAGTCTCACGGCCGACGGCGTACCCGAGAAGTTCGCGATGCTCGGGCTGACGTACGACGATGTCCTGCTGCTGCCGGGCGCGTCCGACGTCGTGCCGAGCGAGGTGGACACCTCCGCCCGGGTCACCCGCAACATTCGCGTCCGGATCCCGCTGTTGTCCTCCGCGATGGACACCGTGACCGAGGCCCGGATGGCGATCGCCATGGCCCGTCAGGGCGGCGTCGGCGTGCTGCACCGCAACCTCTCGATCGAGGACCAGGCCGCGCAGGCGGACACGGTCAAGCGCTCCGAGGCCGGCATGGTGCTCGACCCGATCACCATCGGCGCGGACGCCACGCTCCAGGAAGTCGACGCGCTGTGCGCGCGGTTCCGGATCAGCGGCGTCCCGGTCACCGACGACAACGGTCGGCTGCTGGGCATCGTGACCAACCGCGACCTGCGCTTCGAGGTCGACCACTCGCGCCGGGTGCGCGACATCATGACCCCGATGCCGCTGGTCACCGGCAAGGTCGGCACCACCGGCGACCAGGCGATGGAACTGCTGCGCCGGCACAAGGTGGAGAAGCTGCCGCTGATCGACGACGCGGGCAAGTTGCGCGGTCTGATCACGGTCAAGGACTTCGTCAAGAGCGAGCAGTACCCGAACGCGACCAAGGACGCGGACGGCCGACTGGTGGTCGGCGCCGCGATCGGCACCGGCGACGACAGCTACCGCCGGGCCCAGGCGCTGGTCGAGGCCGGCGTCGACTTCATCGTGGTGGACAGCGCGCACGGCCACTCGCGCAACGTCCTGGAGATGATCGCCAAGGTCAAGGCGAACACCAAGGTCGAGGTGATCGGCGGCAACATCGCCACCCGCGACGGCGCGCAGGCGCTGATCGACGCCGGCGTGGACGGCGTCAAGGTCGGCGTCGGCCCGGGCTCGATCTGCACCACCCGGGTGATCGCGGGCGTGGGCGCGCCGCAGGTCACCGCGATCTACGAGGCGGCCCAGGCCGCCCGCGCGGCGGGCGTGCCGGTGATCGGCGACGGCGGCCTGCAGTACTCCGGCGACATCGCCAAGGCGATCGCGGCCGGCGCCGACACGGTGATGCTCGGCAGCCTGCTCGCGGGCTGCGAGGAGAGCCCCGGCGACCTGATCTTCATCAACGGCAAGCAGTTCAAGTCCTACCGGGGCATGGGCTCGCTCGGCGCGATGCAGTCGCGCGGCCAGGCCAAGTCCTTCTCCAAGGACCGCTACTTCCAGGACGACGTGCTCTCCGAGGACAAGCTGGTCCCCGAGGGCATCGAGGGCCAGGTGCCCTACCGGGGCCCGCTCTCCGCCGTCGCGCACCAGTTGATCGGCGGCCTGCGCGCGTCGATGGGCTACGCGGGCGCCGCGACCGTCACCGAGCTCCAGGACAAGGGCCGCTTCGTGCGGATCACCTCGGCCGGGCTCAAGGAGTCGCACCCGCACGACATCCACATGACCCAGGAAGCGCCGAACTACCACTCGCGCTAGATCGCGCCACACCCCGAGGGGCTTCGTCCGTACCGCGGGCGGGGCCTCTCGCCGGTTTGCCCGCCCCGTACCCTGGGATACGGGTTTTCCCATCCACCGATTCCAGCAGGAGAGGCGCAACGTGACTGAGGTCGAAATCGGCCGGGGCAAGCGTGGCCGGCGTGCCTATCACTTCGACGACGTCGCCATCGTCCCCAGCCGGCGGACCCGGGACCCCGAAGAGGTCTCGATCGCGTGGCAGATCGACGCGTACCGGTTCGAGCTGCCCTTCCTGACGGCGCCGATGGACAGCGTCGTGTCGCCGCAGACCGCGATCGAGGTCGGTCGCATGGGCGGCCTGGGCGTGCTCAACCTCGAAGGGCTGTGGACCCGCTACGAGGACCCGACGCCGCTGATCGAGGAGATCGGCGCGCTGGACGAGGACGCGGCCACCCGGCGGATGCAGGAGATCTACGCCGAGCCGATCAAGGAGGAGCTGATCGGCGCGCGGATCAAGCAGATCCGCGACTCGGGCGTGGTCACCGCCGCGGCGCTGTCGCCGCAGCGCACCGCGCAGTACCACAAGGCCGTGATCGACGCGGGCGTGGACGTGTTCGTGATCCGCGGCACCACGGTCTCGGCCGAGCACGTCTCCGGGCGCGCCGAGCCGCTGAACCTCAAGCAGTTCATCTACGACCTCGACGTGCCGGTGATCGTCGGCGGTTGCGCGACCTACCAGGGCGCCCTGCACCTGATGCGGGCCGGCGCGGCCGGGGTCCTGGTCGGCTTCGGCGGCGGCGCGGCGCACACCACCCGCGGCGTGCTCGGTGTCGCGGTGCCGATGGCCACCGCGGTGGCGGACGTGGCCGAGGCACGCCGCGACTACCTCGACGAGTCCGGTGGCCGGTACGTGCACGTGGTCGCCGACGGCAGCGTGGGACGCAGCGGCGACATCGCCAAGGCGGTCGCGTGCGGCGCGGACGCGGTGATGATCGGTTCGGCGCTGGCCCGGGCCGGCGACGCCCCCGGCGCCGGGCACCACTGGGGCTCCGAGGCGCACCACCCGGAACTGCCGCGCGGTCGGCGGATGAACCTGGGCGCGGTGGGCACGCTGGAGGAGATCCTGCTCGGTCCCTCGCACGTATCCGACGGTTCGATGAACCTGTTCGGCGCGCTGCGCCGGGCGATGGCCACCACCGGCTACTCGGAGCTCAAGAAGTTCCAGCAGGTCGAGGTCACCGTCTCGCCCGCACACTGACCGAAGTCCGCACACCGACGAGGTCCGCACACCGGCGCGGTCGCCGCCCGGGAAGTCGGTGCCCGGACCGAAGTTGCCGAACGGCCCCGAACACCCTTGGTGTTCGGGGCCGTTCGCGGTCGCGGTCGGCGCGGTCGGCGCGGTCGGCGCCGGGGGAGGTGTGTGCCCGCGGGGTGCCGTCGTCGCCGGTGAGCGCGAGTGCGGTGAGTACGCCCGCCGCGATCAGGACGACCACGAGCAGCGCCGCGACCGGTCCACCTCGTCCGGCCGGCAGCCCCTCGGGTGCCCGTACCTCCGTGAGCGCGACCTCGCGGCCCAGGGTGACGTCCCGGGCCCGCCGCACCGTGCCCACGCCGCCCGCGCCGAGGCGTTCGATCGGCTCGAACCGACCGTCGCCGACCATGCGTCCCGCGTCCACGCCGCCCCCGGAGCCGAGTACGGGGAACCGGCGCGCGCCTTCCGGCCACGGCGCCGGTGCCGGAACCCACCCGGAATGACAGGGCGCGTGGTCCGGCCGACGGGCATTGGGTAGGCGGGGGTGGGGCGAGTCGCCCGATCGGTGTGGTCCGGTAGGTGATGATCGGTTTCGGAGGTGGCTGATGCGGACCGCGGCGATGGGACCTCGGGCGCGCGCGCAGGCGTTGCGGCGGATGACCGAGCGCGAGTTGGACGTGGTCGTGGTGGGCGGCGGCGTGGTCGGCGCGGGCACCGCCCTGGACGCGGTCACCCGCGGCCTCTCGGTGGGACTGGTCGAGGCGCGCGACTGGGCGTCGGGCACCTCCAGCCGGTCCAGCAAGCTGATCCACGGCGGCCTGCGCTACCTGGAGATGCTCGATTTCGCGCTGGTGCGCGAGGCGTTGCGCGAGCGCGGACTGCTGCTGCACACCCTCGCGCCGCACCTGGTCAAGCCGGTGTCCTTCCTGTACCCGCTGCGCCATCGAGGCTGGGAACGGCCGTACGTCACGGCCGGGGTGACGCTCTACGACACCATGGCGGCCTCCACCGGGCGTGCTCGCGGGCTGCCCCGGCACCGGCAATTGACGCGGCGGCAGGCGCTGCGCCTGGCACCGGCGTTGCGCAAGGACTCGCTGGTGGGCGCGGTGCAGTACTACGACGCGCAGATGGACGACGCGCGGTACACGATGACGCTGGTGCGCACCGCCGCCGGCTACGGCGCGCACGTGGCCTCGCGCGCGACGGTGACCGGGTTCCTGCGCGAGGGCGAGCGGGTGGTGGGCGTGCACGTGCGCGACATGGAGACCGGTGGGACGTACGACATCCGGGCCGGGCAGGTGGTCAACGCCACCGGGGTGTGGACGGACGAGACGCAGGCCCTGGTCGGCGAGCGCGGGCAGTTCCACGTGCGCGCGTCCAAGGGCATCCACCTGGTGGTGCCCAGGGACCGGATCCACTCCTCCACCGGCCTGATCCTGCGTACCGAGAAGAGCGTGCTGTTCGTGATCCCGTGGGGGCGGCACTGGATCGTCGGCACCACGGACACCCGGTGGGACCTGGACAAGGTGCACCCCGCGGCCAGCCGGGCGGACATCGAGTACCTGTTGGAGCACGTCAACCGGGTCCTGGCGGTGCCGCTCACCCGGGAGGACGTCGAGGGCGTGTACGCCGGACTGCGGCCGCTGTTGGCCGGCGAGTCGGACGCCACGTCGCAACTCTCGCGCGAGCACACCGTCGCGCACCCGGTGCCCGGTCTGGTGGTGGTCGCGGGCGGCAAGTACACGACGTATCGGGTGATGGCCGCGGACGCGGTGGACGCGGCGGTGCACGGACTGGACCGCAAGGTCCCGCCGAGTTGCACCGAGACGGTGCCGCTGGCCGGCGCGGAGGGGTATCCGGCGCTGTGGAACGCGCGGGCCTCGATCGCGACGCGGACCGGGCTGCACGTGGCCCGGGTGGAGCACCTGTTGAACCGGTACGGGTCGATGATCGAGGAGGTGCTCGCGCTGATCGCGGACGATCCGGAGTTGGCCTATCCGCTGGACGGCGCGGACGACTATCTCGCCGCCGAGGTGGTGTACGCGTGCACCCACGAGGGCGCGTTGCACCTGGGCGACGTGCTGGATCGGCGGACCCGGGTCTCGATCGAGATGTTCGACCGCGGCGCGCGGGCGGCGCGGGCCTGCGCGGCCTTGATGGCGCGGGTGCTGGGGTGGGAGGAGGAGCAGTCGCGGCGGGAGGTGGAGTACTACCTCAAGCGGATCGAGGCGGAGCGGTCCTCGCAGGAGCAGATGGACGATCACACCGCGGACGCGGTGCGGCTGGGCGCCGAGGACATCGTGCCCGGGTGAGGCGGCTCCCGACCGTGCCCGCGGCGCGGGAGCGCCCCGCGACCGGCCCGCTCGGCACGGTTGATCGCGTCGCGGTTGGGGCACCTTCCGGGGCGTCGTCGCGTTCCATCGATACGCCGGCCAGGTGTCTTTCGGCGATGTTCGTCCCGGAACCGGTGGACCCCGCGCGCCGCCGGACTGGAGTATGGAAAGGGCAACCACCCGATCGCGCGGCGGGACCGCGGCTGCATGGGGAGCGAGAGACTTGACCGACCCGGAGGCACCCGAGCGTTTGGTCGCGGGGCGATACCGCCTGGGTGATCAACTGGGCCGGGGCGGCATGGGCACGGTCTGGCGGGCCGTGGACGCCATGCTCGACCGCGACGTGGCGGTCAAGGAGATGCGGCTGCCTCGCTACGAGGACGACGACGAGCGCGGCACGCTGAGCGCGCGGATGTTGCGCGAGGCGCGCGCGGCGGCGCGGATCGACCATCCCAACGTGGTGACCATCTTCGACGTGGCCGAGGAGGACGGGCGGCCGTGGATCGTGATGGAGCTGGTCCGCGGCCTGTCCCTGGCGCAGGAGCTGGACAAGGAGGGGCCGATCCCGTCCGAGCAGGTCGCCGAGCTGGGGCTGCGGCTGCTCGCGGCGCTGGAGGCCGCGCACGAGGCCGGCGTGCTGCACCGGGACGTCAAGCCCGGCAACGTGCTGCTCGCCCGCAACGGCCGGGTCGTGCTCACCGACTTCGGGGTCGCCTCGGTCGAGGACAGCGCCACGCTCACCCAGGCCGGCGCGATGGTGGGATCGCCCGAATACCTGGCGCCCGAGCAGATCGCGGGCGAGCCGCCCGGACCGGAGGCCGACCTGTGGTCGCTGGGCGCGACCTTGTTCGAGGCGGTCGAGGGCCGCCCGGCGTTTCGCCGCAACACGCACGCGGCCACGCTGGCCGCGGTCGCCGCGGGCCGCTTCCCGGAGATCTTCCTGGCCGGCCCGCTGACCCCGGTGCTCAAGGCGCTGATGGTCAAGGACCCGAGCCGGCGCGGCTCGCCGGCGCACGTGCGCGAACTGCTCCTGGCGGTCGTCGAGAGCGGTCCCAACCCGGCCGGCGGCCAGATCGCCGAGCGCTTCGTCCCGGACCGGACCCGGCCCGGCGCGGTCCGTCGGCACGGCGTGCGGGTGTCCGGCCATCCCCAGGCGCCGTCCGGGCCGCGCACGCCTCGGCCGCCGGGCAAGATCGGCGCCACCGCCTACCGGCCCGGCCGGGGCAGCCTGGACGAGACCTCGCCCAACGTGCGGCTGCCCCGCGAGGGCGGCGTCTTCCGGGCTCGCTACCGGCGCTGGCCGCGCTGGTGGTTCCGGCACTGGACGACCATCCTGACCTCGGTCGGCATCGCCACCGCGGCCGGCGCGCGCTGGTTGGCCGCGTTCGGCAACTGGACCGGGATGTACACGATCGTGCTGCTCGCGCTCGCGCTGAGCGTGTGGCTGGTGTTGCCGCACCGGCGGATCTCCCGATCGGTGCCGATCGCGATGTTGCTCGGGGTGATCGCCGGTGGAGCCTTGGAGGCCGCGCGGATCAATCCCGACCCGATCATCGTGGGTGCCCTGATCGGCGGCTGCCTGGTGGTCGGCCCGTTCGTGGACAACAAGGTGATACCGCGACTGCGCCGCCGACGGCGGACCGATCTGGGCTTCGCGCTGCCCGTTCCGGAGGGCTGGACCTGCACGGACAGCCCCAGCGGATTGACGGTGACCGATCCGGACCGGCTGATCTCGGTGACCGTGACGGTGGATCGGGGCATCGTGATGGCCCCGGAGGAATCGGTCGCGCACCGTGAGCACGGCAGCATCGGCGGCCGGGAGCGACTGGACGGCGAGGACTATGAACGGCTGCTCCTGCGGGCCACCGACTACCGCGGGCACGAGGCCGCGGAGTGGGAGTACGTGTGGCGCGGCCAGGACCTGATCCCCTACCACGGCAAGGACCTGGTGGTCCGCACCGCGTCCGGCGTGCGCTACTGGCTGACCGTACGCGGACGCGACGATTTGTGGGGGACCGCCGGCGCGTACTACGAGCACGCGCGTGGACACCTGTCGATCGCGGGCTGACCCGGGTCGACGCGGAGACGATCGTGTCGAGGGGTCGGAATGAGTGGGCGCGTGCTCGCGGGGCGGTATCGGCTGGTCGAGGTGCTCGGTCAGGGCGGCATGGGGGTGGTCTGGCGGGCGCACGACCCGACCATCGGGCGGGACGTGGCGATCAAGGAGTTGCGGCTGCCCGAGCACCTGGAAGCAGACGAGGTCGAGCGGCGCTCGGCGCGGATGCGGCGCGAGGTGCGCGCGGCGGGCCGGGTCCGGCACGCGAACGTGGTCACCGTGTTCGACGTCGTGGTCGAGGACGGCCGCCCGTGGATCGTCATGCAACTGCTGCCCGGCCGGCCGCTGACCGCGCTGATCGCCGAGGGCGCCATGGAGCCGGACCGGGCCGCGCGGATCGGCGCGCGGATGCTCGCGGGTCTGGCCGCCGTGCACGGGGTGGGCATCGAGCACCGCGACGTGAAACCCGCCAACGTCATGGTGGACGAGGACGACGGCGTGGTGCTGACCGACTTCGGCATCGCCACCCACGCGGACGCGCCCTCGGTCACCGAGACCGGTGCGACGGCGGGCACCCCCGAGTACATGGCGCCCGAGCGCGCGAGTGGGCAGCCGTCCGGGCCGCCCGCCGACCTGTGGTCGCTGGGCGTGACGCTCTACGAGATGGTCGAGGGGTACTCGCCGTTCCGCCGGGACAACCCGCTGGCCACGTTGCAGGCGGTCGCGGCCGGGACCTGCCCGCCGCCCGGGTGCGCCGGGCCGCTCGCCGAGGCCGTGCTCGGACTGCTCACCCGGGATCCGGCCGCACGGATGACGGCCGAGGCCGCGGCGCCGCTGTTGGCCCGGGTGGGCGGGAGCGGCGGGTCGCCGGCGCGCCCTGACGTCGAGGTCACCGAAGTGCGCGAGTCGATGCCCGTACCGGTCCCGCCCCCGGTTCCGCCTTCCATCCCGCCTTCCATCCCGGCTTCGGCCTCGCCTTCGGTCCGGCTCCCGGGCGTCGTCCCGCCGGCGCCGCCGCGGCCGGTCGGTCCGCCGCCGATGCCGGCCGGGCCGCCGACGCCCGCACCGACCGGGCGGCCGGCCCGGCTGTTCATCGTGCTCGGCACGGTGGTCGCGGTGCTGCTGACCGCCGCCGGAGTCACGATCGGCGTGCTGGTGGGGCGGAACGGGGCGGACCGCCCGGACGCGGCCTCGGCGAGCGGGCCGCGCCGTACGGCCCCGGTGGTCTCGGCCGGCCCCGGCGTCGCCCAACCGGACACGCCGGCGACCTCGACCGCCGGCGCCCCGACCGGTGCCGCCCGCCCGAGCGCCCCGACCGACCCGGGCGTCGTCGGGCCCGCGACGACGCCCGCGCGGGTGGACACCCTCGCTTCGACGAACCCGCCGGGCGGCTTCCGACGGGTCACCTCGCGCGGCGCGTTCACCGTCCTGGTGCCGGCCGAATGGACCGACCGCGACGCCGTCGGCGAGCGGGTCTACTACCGCTCGCCGGACGACCTGTACCGCCTCGGAGTGCGCCCGGACGCGTCCGACGCCAAGGGTGATCCGTGCGGCGAATTGGCCGTACAGGAGTCCAAGGGCCTGGGACCGGGCACCTATATCGGAAACGGAACGGACTACCATCTGATCCGGCTCGAGTGCACCACCGTGCACGGACAGGTCGCCGGACTCTGGGAGTTCCGCTGGAACGACCGGGGCACCGTGCGCCGATCGATCAACATGCGCTTCGTCGAGGACGGCCGGACCTGGGACTTCTGGGTCTCCGGTCCGGACTCCGGCTCGGCGCTGGTGCGTTCGGCCTTCGACGCGGCCCGCGAGAGTTTCGCGCCGGGCGCGTGATCGATCGCTCTCGGGCGGAACCTTCGGAGCACACCGGACGTCTTACCCGTGACGCCAATGACGCGCCGACGGGGCGGATCGGTGGTGTCCACGGTCTGGGGAGGACCACGTGGCACACGACAGCGGCTCGCACGGCCGCCTGGTGGATGGGCGCTATCGGTTGGGCGAACCGCTCGGGCGCGGCGGGATGGGCACGGTCTGGCTCGCCTTCGACGAGCTCTTGCGCCGGGACGTCGCGGTCAAGGAGGTCCGGATACCGGACGACCTGGACGAGATGGAGACCCAGGGGCGCTGCGAGCGCGCGCTGCGCGAGGCCCGCGCGGCGGCCCGGATCACCCACCCCAACGTGGTCACCATCTTCGATGTCGCCGAGGACGACGGGCGTCCGTGGATCGTGATGGAGCTGGTCCGCGCCCCCTCTCTCACCGACGTGCTGGAAGAGGGCCGGATGGCCCCGCACGAGGCGGCCGAGGTCGGCCTGGCGGTGCTCGCCGCGCTGCGCGCTGCGCGCGCCGCCGACGTGCTGCACCGGGACGTCAAGCCCAGCAACATCCTGATGGCGCCCGGCGGTCGGATCGTGCTGACCGACTTCGGCATCGCCACCGTGGCCGGCTCGGTGACGCTCACCGCGACCGGGATGCTGGTCGGCTCGCCCGAATACCTCGCGCCCGAACGGGTGCTCGGGCGTCGGCCCGGCCCGGCCTCGGACCTGTGGTCGCTCGGGGTGACGCTGTATCAGGCGGTGGAGGGTTTCTCGCCGTTCCGGCGCACCGGCGCGATGGACACGCTCAGCGCCGTGCTCACCGACGAGCCCGCGCCGCCGCGCCAGTCCGGCGCGCTGTGGCCGGCGATCGAGGCGTTGCTGCGCAAGGACCCGCTGGAGCGGGCCGACGAGGACGACACCGAGCGTCTGCTGATGGCCGCGATGGTCAGCGGCGGCGCGCCCGTTCCCCAGGAGCCGAGCGCGGAGCCGATCCCGCCGGGGACGGCGACGGTGGAGGACCCGGGCGGTGTGCGGGGCGTGACCCGGTCGTCCTGGCAGCAGGCCCCGCAGTCGCCGGAGACCCCGCATACCCCGCAGATGCCGCCGCCGATCTGGCAGCAGGAACCGCCGGTGAGCCCGGCGCCGCCGTTCGGCGCGGTGAGCCGGGCCGATCCGGACGGTGCGACGGGCGGGTATCCGCTGACCGGGTCGCACGCCTATTCGCCCGCCGACGCGGTCCACGGGTCGGAGACCGCCGACGACCGGCCCAACCCGGTGCTGATCGGCGCGGCCGCGGGTGCCGCGGCCCCCGGCGACCGCGCGGCCAAGAAGCGGCGCAAGACCATCCTCCTCGGCGGCATGGTCGCCGCGGCGGTGACCGCGCTGGCGATCTGCGTGCCGGCCGCGATGGGCGGACAGAGCGGCAACGGCGGCAACTCCGACGCGCCCCGGCAGGGCGGCTCGTCGCAGGGCGCCTCGGCGGCCGCGAACCCGCAGGGCACCGGCAACCGCAGCGACGTGCTGCACACCGCGGGCGGTTCGGCCGGCACCGGACAGAGCGGCACCGGCACCTCGGGCAACAGCAGCCAGGGCGGCGGGTCGACTCGCACCTCTCGGCCCACCACCTCGAACACGGGCAACCCGTCCACGTCGCGCCCGCCCACCTCGCGCCCGCCGACCACCACCTCGCCCCCGCGCACCACGGCTCCGGCGACCACGCGCCCGCCGATCGACCCGACGAAGGGCGGCGGCGGGGCGAGCGGCGCACCGCGGAACCAGGGCGACGCGACGGCGGCGAACTGATCCCGGTCGGCCGGCACGCCGTAGGGTGTGCCGGCGATCCCCGATCGCCCGCCCGGTCGAGGGCGTGTCCTCGGTCGCCCGACAAGGGACCGAGGACACCCTCCAGGGGCGGTCGACGCGCCCGAGGCTTGCTTCCTCCCGCCGATCCCGGGGTCGCATCTAATGTGACGGGTTCTAGTCTGGAGATGGCCGGCGGGACAGTCGGCTGACGCGGGGAGGGTACGTGGCACAGACCGGGGGCACGCGCGGCCGGATCGTCGGCGGGCGCTACCGGTTGGGCACCATGCTCGGCCGAGGCGGCATGGGCACGGTATGGCGTGCCGTCGACGAGATGCTGCACCGTGACGTCGCGATCAAGGAGTTGCGACTGCCCGACCACCTCGACGACGAGGAGAAGGAGCTAGCCCGCGAACGCACGCTGCGCGAGGCCCGTTCGGCCGCCCGGATCGGTCATCCCAACGTGGTCACCATCCACGACGTGGTCGAGGACGGCGGCGTCCCGTGGATCGTGATGGAGCTGGTCGAGGCCCAGTCGCTGGCCGAGATCCTGGAGACCCAGGGCACGCTGACCCCGGCGGACGCCGCCGAACTCGGCATCAAGGTGCTCGACGCGCTGCTCGCCGCCGACGACAAGGGCGTGCTGCACCGCGACGTCAAGCCCGCGAACATCCTGGTCACCCCGCACGGTCGGGTCGTGCTCACCGACTTCGGGATCGCCACCGCGACCGGCACCGCGACGCTCACCACGACCGGCATGCTGGTCGGCTCGCCGGACTTCCTGGCGCCCGAGCGGGCCGAGGGCAAGCGTCCCCTGCTCGCCGCCGACCTGTGGTCGCTGGCGGTCGTGCTCTACATGGCGGTGGAGGGCCGGAACCCGTTCCGCCGGGGCACGATGATCAGCACGCTGAACGCGATCCTGACCGATCAGGCCGATCCGCCCCGGCACGCGGGCGGGCTCGAACCGGTGATCGACGGCTGGCTGATCAAGGACCCGGACCTGCGGATGGGGGTCGAGGAGGGCGCCCGGATCCTGCGCGACGTGGCGAACTCGACGCCGTCGCGGCAGTTCGACGCGGTCCCTCCGCCGCCCACGCACAGTCCCGCACCGCAGACCCCGACCACCCCGGTCGGGGCGTACGACCCGCACCAGCACGCGCAGCCCGGCTCCGACAGCGGCGCGACCCAGCACCCCGGCGGCAACACGCCGCCCACGGCGTGGTCGCAGCCGGCGCACTCGCCCGCCGACGCGGCGATGTCGTCGACCCGCACCGGGTCGCCGGTCGGCGACCCGCCGCACCGGCCGCCGACCCCGCCGGAGCCGTACCGGCCGACGCCGGAGCCGCGTCGTGGCGGCAGAGGGCGGGTCGTGGCGGTCGTCGCGCTCGTGGTCGCGCTGATCGTGGGCGGTGTCGTGGTGGGTCTCGTGGTCACCAAGGACAAGGACAAGGGCGACAAGGCGGGGACGAACCCGGCTTCGTCGGGCGAGGTCACCCCGGGGCCGACGGGGAGCAGCGCGCCGAACCCCACACCGCCGGGCAGCACTGCCCCGACGACGCCTCCCCCGACCGTCTCGGGCCGACCGGCCAACCCGCCCGCCGGCTACGAACTGGTCCGCGACCCGCTCGGGTTCTCGATGTTCATGCCCTCGGGCGCGACTCGCAGTCTGACCGGCGTCAACCGCGACCAGATCAAGTACCTGACGGCGGACAAGAAGACGGTCTACCTGATCGGCGCGACCCCGGTGGGCAACGATCCCAAGGGAAACTTCGAGACGATCGAGCCGACGGCGCAGAAGCGGACCGCGTACAACCGGCTGCAACTGCGGGACTTCACCCCCGTTCCGCCCGGCTCGCGCAAGGCGGCGCTGTGGGAGTACACCTGGCAGGGCGACCCGATCGGTGAGGACACCACGAAGCGGGTGCCCAGTCACGCGATGAATCTGGGCATCGTGACGAACGGCAACACGGACTACGCGTTGTACGTGGCGTCCTACGAGTCGAACTGGGACTCGTTCTCGCGGGACCGGTTCGACAAGATGACGGAGTCCTTTCAGGGCCGCTGACGCGTGAGTTCGGGCCGAGCCCCGGGGTACGGTCCGGGGGAGCCCAGCCATCCCCGGAGGTACGCAAGTGACCACGCAGCGCCCCGAAACTTCCGCACCCCTCGACGTCGACGTGATCGTCCTCGGTCTCGGCGTGGGCGGTGAGGCCGTCGCCGGCAACCTGGCCTCGGCCGGCTTGGAGGTCGTGGGCATCGAGGACGGCCTGGTCGGCGGCGAGTGTCCGTACTGGGGGTGCATCCCGTCCAAGGCGATGGTGCACGCGGCCGGCGAGGCACGGCACCGGGAGCATCCCGACTGGTCGAAGGTCGCCGCGCGGGTGCGCGAGTTGACCGCCGACTGGAACGACCGGGCGGCGGTGGACCGACTGGTCGACAAGGGCATGACGTTCGTTCGGGGCGCCGGCCGGATCACCGACGTGGACACGGTCGAGGCGACCGACGCGGACGGCGTCGTGCGGCGTTTCCGGGCCCGGCACGCGATCGTGGTCGGCACCGGCACCAAGGCGTTCGTGCCGCCGATCGAGGGCCTCGCGGGCACCCCGCTGTGGACCAACCGCGAGGCGATCGAGGCCGACCGGGCGCCGCGCTCGCTCGCGGTGCTCGGCGGCGGCGCGATCGGTCTGGAACTCGCCCAGGTGTTCGCCCGGTTCGGCACCGACGTGACGATCGTGGAGAACGGCGAACGGGTGCTGGCCGTCGAGGACCCGGAGTCCTCGGAAACGGCCGCGTGGGCGCTGGGCGAGGACGGTGTGCGGATCCACCTGGGCGTGCGGGCCGAGCGGGTCGCGTACGACGGCAGGACGTTCACCCTCTCGTTGTCCGACGGGCGCTCGATCGAGGCGGAGAAACTGCTCGTGGCCACGGGCCGGCGGGTGGACATGGCCGCACTCGGCGCCGAGGCGCTCGGCGTCGATCCGCACGCGCACGCGCTGCCGGTGGACGGGCAGTTGCGGGTGCGGCCCGGTGGTGAGCCGCCGGCGGTGTGGGCGGTCGGCGACGTCACCGGGCAGGGCGCGTTCACCCACGTGGCGATGTACCAGTCGGCCATCGTGACCAAGGCGGTCCTGCACACGATCGGTCGCGGCGCGGCGGGCCCGGACGCGGACCACAGCGCGCTGCCGCGGGTGACGTTCGTCGACCCGGAGATCGGCGCGGTGGGTCTGACCGAGCATCAGGCCCGGGCCGCCGGGCTCACCGTGCGGATCGGCCTCGCCGACCTGGCCGCCTCCTCGCGCGGCCACATCACCGGCGCGCGCGGTTTCGTGAAGGTGATCGAGGACGTCGACCGCGGCGTGCTGGTCGGCGCGACGGCCGTGGGCCCGGCCGGCGGCGAGATCCTGGGCGCGCTCGTGGTCGCCGTGCGCGCGGCGGTGCCGGTGGCCACACTGCGGGACATGATGTACGCGTATCCGACCTACCACCGCACCATCGAGTCGGCGCTGGCCGATCTCGACACGGACTGAGCGGCGCCGGCCGGTCGATCCGGCGGGCACGGACGTGCCGTGCCCGCCGCGCACCGGACGGTTCTTGTTACCGCCAAGTAGTGCTGTCTAGGCTGGACGGCATGACGGACATCGCAGCGCCCGCGCCCGCAGCAGCATCCATCGACCTGCCGAGCCTGCCCGCCGAGCGGCTCGCCCGTCGCGTCGTGACCGGCCCCGTGCCGACGATGGTGACCACCCGCAGTCCGTTCGACGGCTCGCCGATCGCCGAACTCCCGGAGTCCACCCCGGAGAACGTGATCTCCGCGTTCGCCCGCGCGCGGCTCGCGCAGACCGCGTGGGCCAAACGTTCGGTGCGCGAGCGCACGGCGGTGTTCCTGCGGTTCCACGACAAGGTCCTGGAGCGTCAGTCGGAGATCCTGGACATCATCCAGACCGAGACCGGCAAGGCGCGCAAGCACGCGTTCGAGGAGGTCCTGGACGTCGCGCTGTGCTCGCGGCACTACGGCCGGCGCGCCGCGGGCTACCTGCGCGAGCGCCGTCGGGCCGGTGCGCTGCCGGTGTTGACGAAGGCGATCGAGGTGCGTCACCCCAAGGGCGTGGTCGGCCTGGTCTCGCCGTGGAACTACCCGCTGGCGCTGTCCATCGGCGACGCGATCCCGGCCTTCGTCGCGGGCAACGCGGTGGTGATGAAGCCGGACACGCAGACCGCGTTGACCGCGCTGTGGGCCCAGGACGTGCTGATCGAGTGCGGCCTGCCCGAGGACCTGTGGCAGATCGTGCTCGGCGACGGCCCGGTGGTGGGCACCGCCGTGGTCGAGGGCGCGGACTACGTCGGCTTCACCGGCTCCACCCGCACCGGCCGCGAGGTGGCGCAGCGGGCCGCCGCACGCCTGGTCGGCGCGTCGCTGGAGTTGGGTGGCAAGAACGCGATGATCGTGTTGCCGGACGCGGACCTGGACCGGGCCGCCGAGGGCGCGGTGCGCGCGTGCTTCTCCTCCGCCGGACAACTGTGCATCTCGATCGAGCGGATGTACGTGCACGCCGACATCCACGACGCGTTCCTGGACCGCTTTCTGGCCCGGATCCAGACCATGCGGCTCGCGGCCGGCTTCTCGTGGGACACCGACATGGGCTCGTTGGTCTCCCGCCGTCAGTTGCACGCGGTGAGCAGGCACGTGGACGAGGCCCGGGAGGCGGGCGCGCGGGTGCTGATCGGCGGCACCGCGCGACCGGACCTGGGTCCGTTGTTCTACGAGCCGACGGTGCTCGCCGACGTCACGCCCGAGATGGCGGTGTGCGCCGAGGAGACGTTCGGGCCGGTGGTGTCCGTGTACCCGTTCACCGAGGAGGAGGACGTCGTCACCCGCGCCAACGAGACCGCGTACGGGCTCAACGCGAGCGTGTGGACGCGCGACACCCGGCGCGGCGGCGCGCTCGCGCGGCGGCTGCGCGCGGGCACGGTCAACGTCAACGAGGGCTACGCGGCGGCGTACGGCAGCGCGGGCGCGCCGATGGGCGGCATGGGCGACTCCGGCCTCGGCCGACGGCACGGCGCCGAGGGGATCATGAAGTTCACCGAGGCGCAGACCGTGGCCACCCAGCGGCTGCTCCCGATCGCCGCGCCCTTCGGCATGAGCGACGAGCAGTGGGCCCGCTCGCTGACCCTGTCGTTGCGGATCATGAAGACCCTCCGGGTGCGCTGACCCGCCGCGTGCGCCGACCGACCCCGCGCGCGCCGATTCCGCGTGCGCGCCGACGCTCTGCCGGTGCGGCCGCGCGCGGTGCGGTGCGCGCCGGCGCGGCGTGCGGCTCGCGGGGCGTGCGGGTGCGCAAGGGTGAATTCCGATCGCCGGGGGAGCCCGGGATGGGCGCCGGAAAGTCGGGACAAAATGACATCTATCGAACGATTAATGATCATCATTTGCGCTAACCGGACGTCCCCGGCTCGGCTCCGCGGTTCCGCGGAACCACCGAACCGGGCCGGGAATCCCGCTACTCTTGGCGCTGCCGGCGGCAATGGCGTGAAAGATCCGCTTTGCGGTGAATGAGGCACGCCGAAGCGCGGCGCGTTCGGGCCGATCCGCGGATCGGCCCAAGGCGCGGCGGCCGGTGTCGAGCGTCCCCGACACCGGCCACCGGCGGGGTTGTGACCGGTTGCTGTCCCCTGCGTCCCGGTCACGGCACCAACGCGAGGTCCCACGGCGCACCGATTGAGCGCGCCTCATCGCGTCGGCGGTCCTGCGTTGCCCGGCCCGCGCATCAAGCGGGCCGGCCATCAGTCACAACGACGGCCGGCGCGGTGAGGTTACGCCTGCGGCCGGACCCGACCCCGACACAGCTCCAAAAGCGTCAGCGCCACGGTCGTGCCCGGCTTGCCCAAGCCCTCGCGGTAGCGGGCGATCACCTCCATCTCGCGGGACAACTGCACCCGATTCCCGCCGGACGCGACGCGGACCCGCTGAATCTCCGCCGAGGTGTCCACCCGCTCGGTGATCAGCGCGATGATCCGCCGGTCGAGATCGTCGATCCGGGCCCGGCCCGCGCCGATCACGTCGTCGGGGGACTGCGGGTTCGTGGTGGTGTCTGCCATCGATGGCCTGCTCTCCGGAGAGGGTCCGTGCTCCGGGGCGGCGGCGGTGAACGCGAAGACGCCCCGGGTACCGGACCCGGGGCGTCTTCGTCTGCCTGTGGCTGTACTCGTTCAGGCGGTGACGGCGGCGCCGGGGATCCCGGTGCCATAGGTAAAGCTGCGCGTCACGCCGAACGAGGACATGGCCGTCAGTATGCCGGGCCCGCCGGCGCGGACACCAGCCGGGGTCACCCGGGCGGCGCCGGTAGAATCGGCATCCACCCCTTTTTTCGCTTCGCCGGAAGGCCCCTCGTGACCTTTGCCAGCCCGGACGGGGGCGGCACCGAGACCGTCCTCGTCGTCGACTTCGGTGCCCAGTACGCCCAGCTCATCGCCCGCCGGGTGCGCGAGGCCCGCGTGTACAGCGAGATCGTGCCGCACAGCATGCCCGTGGCGGAGATGCTCGCGAAGCAGCCGGCCGCGATCATCCTGTCCGGCGGCCCCTCCTCGGTGTACGCGGACGACGCGCCCAGCATCGACCCGGCGCTGTTCGAGGCCGGCGTGCCGGTGCTCGGCATCTGCTACGGCTTCCAGGCCATGGCGCAGTCGCTGGGCGGCGTGGTCGAGAAGACCGGTCTCGCCGAGTTCGGCGCGACGCCGCTGACCGTGACCGGGACGACCAGCACGCTGTTCGACGGGCTGCCCACCGCGTTGTCGGTGTGGATGTCGCACGGCGACTCGGTCTCCGGCGCGCCCGAGGGCTTCACGGTCACCGCGACCAGCGCGGGTGCGCCGGTCGCCGCGATCGAGAACGACGGGGCGCGGCTGTACGGCGTGCAGTACCACCCCGAGGTGATGCACAGCGAGCACGGCCAGGCCATCCTGGAGCGCTTCCTGAAGGTGGGCGCGAAGCTCTCGGCGAACTGGACGATGGTCAACATCGTCGAGGAGCAGGTCGAGCTGATCCGCGAGACGGTCGGCGACAAGCACGTGATCTGCGGCCTGTCCGGCGGCGTGGACTCCGCGGTCGCCGCGGCGCTCGTGCAGCGCGCGGTGGGCGACAAGCTCACCTGCGTGTTCGTGGACCACGGGCTGCTGCGCAAGGGCGAGCCCGAGCAGGTCGAGCGCGACTACGTGGCGGCCACCGGCGTCTCGCTCAAGGTGGTGAACGCGCAGGAGCGCTTCCTGACCGCGCTCGCCGGGGTCACCGACCCCGAGGAGAAGCGGAAGATCATCGGGCGCGAGTTCATCCGCGTGTTCGAGCAGGCCGCGGCCGAGGTGGTCGCCGAGGCCGGCGCGCACGGCGAGGAGGTCGAGTTCCTGGTCCAGGGCACGCTGTACCCGGACGTGGTCGAGTCCGGCGGCGGCACCGGCACCGCGAACATCAAGTCGCACCACAACGTGGGCGGGCTGCCCGAGGACCTCCAGTTCAAGCTGATCGAGCCGCTGCGCAAGCTGTTCAAGGACGAGGTGCGCGCGGTCGGCGAGCAGTTGGGCCTGCCGTCCGAGATCGTCTGGCGCCAGCCGTTCCCGGGCCCCGGGCTGGGCATCCGGATCATCGGCGAGGTCACCGCGGACCGCCTGGAGATCCTGCGCGAGGCGGACGCGATCGCACGTGAGGAGTTGTCCCGGGCGGGCCTGGATCGGGAGATCTGGCAGTGCCCGGTCGTGCTGCTCGCGGACGTGCGCTCGGTCGGCGTGCAGGGCGACGGCCGTACCTACGGTCACCCGATCGTGTTGCGCCCGGTGTCCTCCGAGGACGCCATGACGGCCGACTGGTCGCGGCTGCCCTACGACCTGCTGGCCCGGATCTCCAACCGGATCACCAACGAGGTCCGGGAGATCAACCGGGTCACGCTGGACGTCACCAGCAAGCCCCCGGGCACCATCGAGTGGGAGTAGTCCCCACCCGCTCGCACGTGCTTTCGCCGGCCTCCGCCCGATTTCGGACGGGGGCCGGCGGTCCGTTCGGGACTTGCCCGGGTCTGCTCGGCGAGCCGGCGGGACGCCTTGTGGGACACGGAAGTTGACGTTGCGTCGGGTGTTCGATCGACAATCCGTGCGATCACCCGACCGGGCCCGTGCGACCTCCCTCGGATGCGGCACAATGTGCCGCTGAACGAGCACGTTCGTATGTGGTGGTGGGGAGGGCGTGGCGAAGTGGCGCACGGTGTCGGTGTGCACGGACCGGACTGTCATTGCGTGGTCCGGGAGGAATACCGCAGGACCGTCGCCGATTTCGAGACGTTGCGGCGGGCATTGGCCCGCAAGGAGGGTGTGCCCTCGGCGGTCGCCCACTCCGACGGCGGCGCGCGCCAGTGGATCTCCGACGAACTGCGGGGCAAGGCACAGGAGTTGGCCGCAGTGCGCCGGGCCCAGGGACGCGCCTGGCTGCACGTGCTCGGCGGGCGCGCGCTGATCGTGTTGTGGCTCCTGGTCGCCGTACTGGTCCTGGTCCAGGCACTCACCGCGATCGGCGCCGGCTGGACCGGCTCGCGCACCGCCGGGATCGTGGCCGCCGTGGTGGTCGCCGGAGCGCTCAGCGTGGTCGGGTGGGCCGCCCGGGCGGGCGGCGGCGTGTTCGCGCCCGTACGGGGCCTGGACGGCCGTCTGTCCACCTCCAAGGCGGTCGCCGCGCTGTGGATGGTGGCGCTGATGTACTGCTTCGCCTTCCTGGGCATGCGGCTCGCCTCCGCGTCCGGGACCGGCGATCGCGATCGGCTCCTGGACCGGCTCGGCGACATCGCGCTGGACCAGATCACCCTGGTGGCGGCGCCGCTGCTCGCCGCGGTGGCGGTCCGCCGCATCGTCGGCGACAAGGTCGGCCGACGCGTGCTCCAGAAGTTGCGCGCCGACCAGGCCTCGCTGCGCGACCTGGTGACCGACGACGCGGGCCGGGCCTCCTTCGTGGACGCGCAGTACGTCCTGGTCAACCTGGTCGCGGTGGGCTTCGTCGTGGTCGGCCTGGCCCGCGACCCGGACCGGCTCCCGGACATCCCCGCCACGCTGGTCGCGCTCGCCCTGGTCTCGGTGGTCACCTACCTCGCGGGCAAGCTGGCCGAGAACGACCGCCCGGTGATCCTGTCCGTGGTCCGCGTGCGCACCCGCGGCGACCTGGACTCGGCGGTGCGCCAGGGCGACGACATCGAGGTACGCGGGATCAACCTCGCGGCGGGCGGCTCGCACGAGGCGGACCTGCTCGCCCGGGTGGTGGTCAAGTTCGGCGCGGTGCACGTGCACGCCCCGCTGATCCCGGCCGACACCGGATTCGCCAACCCCTCCGACGCGTGCGTGGTGGTCCCGGTCCCGGTCGACGTGGACCCGGGCCGGGTGGAGTTGTGCGTGGTGTCCGCCTCCGGTGTGGAGTCGGCGCCCTACGAGATCCAGATCTCCGGCTAGTCCGCCTCCCTCTCCCCGGCGGTTCCTCGCGCGAACGCGGGCGGGCCGGGCCGATTCACTCGGCCCGGCCCGCCCGCGTTCGCGCGACGAGGTTCGCGCGCTACAACTTCTGCACCGGCGCGTAGCGCAGCAGCAGGGTCTTCTCGCCGCCCGCGCCGAAGTCGATCGTGGCCTTGGCCTTGTCGCCGGTCTCGGCGGTGGAGACCACGGTGCCCAGACCGAACTTGTCGTGGGTGACCCGGTCGCCGGGGGACAGCGCGACGATCGGCCGTTCCTTGATCTGCGCGCCCTTGCCGAAGCCACCGCGCGAGCCGACCGTCGACTTGGTCGCGGACAGCGCCTTGGCCGCCGACGGGGACGTGCCGCGCCAGTCGACCAGCTTCTCGGGCAACTCGCCCAGGAAGCGCGACGGCGGGTTGTACGACGGCGCGCCCCACGCGCTGCGCATCTTCGCGAGCGTGACGTGCAGCCGCTCCCGGGCGCGGGTGATGCCGACGTAGGCCAGTCGGCGCTCCTCCTCCAGTTCCTTCGCGTCGCCCAGCGAGCGCATGTGCGGGAAGACGCCGTCCTCCAGACCGGTCAGGAACACGGTGGGGAACTCCAGGCCCTTGGCGGTGTGCAGGGTCATCAGCGTGACCACGCCGCCGTCCTCGCCGTCGGTGGGGATCTGGTCCGAGTCCGCCACCAGGGAGACCCGCTCCAGGAAGTCGGCCAACGTGCCGGCGCCACCCTCCTGCGCCTGGGCCTGCTCGAACTCCAATGCCACCGCCGCGAGTTCCTGGAGGTTCTCGATCCGGGTCTCGTCCTGCGGGTCGCTGGACGCCTGCAACTCGGCCAGGTAGCCGGTCTGTTCCAGGATCGCCTCCAGCACGGTCGCCGGACCCGCGCCGCCGTCCACGACCGCGGTGAGGTCGTCGAGCAGTTGCACGAAGCCCTTGACCGCGTTGGCGGACCGCTTGGCCAGGCCCGGCGCGTCCTCGGCGCGGCGCAGTGCCCGGGCGAACGGGATCCGGTCGCGGGTGGCGAGCACCTCCAGGCACGCCTCGGCCCGGTCGCCGATGCCGCGCTTGGGCACGTTCAGGATCCGCCGCAGCGAGACGGTGTCGTCCGGGTTGGCCAGCAGCCGCAGGTAGGCGAGCACGTCCCGGACCTCGCGGCGCTCGTAGAAGCGCACACCGCCGACGACCTTGTACGGCAGCCCGACCCGGATGAAGACTTCCTCGAACACGCGGGACTGGGCGTTGGTCCGGTAGAACACCGCGACCTGGCCCGGCTTGGTCTTGCCCGCGTCGGTGAGCCGGTCCACCTCGTCCGCGACGAACTGGGCCTCGTCGTGCTCGTCGTCGGCGACGTACCCGACGATGGGGGTGCCCTCGCCGGCGTCCGTCCACAGGTTCTTCGCGCGCCGATTGCTGTTGCGCTCGATCACCGCGTTGGCCGCGCTGAGGATGGTCTGCGTCGAGCGGTAGTTCTGCTCCAGCAGGATCGTCGTGGCGTCGGGGTAGTCGGCCTCGAAGTCGAGGATGTTGCGGATGGTCGCGCCGCGGAACGCGTAGATCGACTGGTCCGCGTCACCCACCACGCACAGCTCGGCCGGTTCGATCTCGGCCAGGCCCGCCTCGGCCGGGTTCACCAGGTCGCCGTCGACCGTGCGCCGGGGGCCGCTGCCCGCCGCGCCGCCGACCAGTTCGCGCACCAGCGTGTACTGCGCGTGGTTGGTGTCCTGGTACTCGTCGACCAGCACGTGCCGAAAACGCCGCCGGTAGTGCTCCGCGACGTCCGGGAACGCCTGGAGCAGATGCACCGTGGTCATGATCAGGTCGTCGAAGTCCAGCGCGTTGGCCTGGCGCAGCCGCTCCTGATACATCGTGTACGCCTGACCGAGGATGCGCTCGGTCTCGTTGATCGCCTTCGCCGCGAAGTCCTCGTGGTCGACCAGCTCGTTCTTGAGGTTGGAGACCTGCGCGTTGAACTTGCGCGGCGGGAACTTCTTCGGGTCCAGGTCCAGGTCGCGGCAGACCATCGCCATCAGCCGCTGCTGGTCGGCCGAGTCGTAGATGGAGAACGACGAGCTCATGCCGAGCTTCTTGTACTGCTGCCGCAGGATGCGTACGCACGCCGAGTGGAACGTGGACACCCACATGGCCCGGGTGCGCGGCCCGACCAGCGCCTCGACCCGTTCACGCATCTCGGCGGCGGCCTTGTTGGTGAAGGTGATCGCCAGGATCTCGCCGGGGTGCACGTCCCGGGCCGCGAGCAGATACGCGATCCGGTGGGTCAGCACGCGCGTCTTGCCGGAGCCCGCGCCGGCCACGATGAGCAGCGGGGACCCCTCGTGCACGACCGCGGCGCGCTGTTGCGGGTTCATTCCGTCCAGCAGCCGCGCCGGATCCACGACCGGGCGCGGCGCGCCGTTGCGGTAGTAGGCGTCGCGCGGCTCGGGCGGCGGTGCGTACTGCCCTTCGTACAGGTCGTCCGGATAGTCCTCCGGAAGGCCGTACACGTGGTTCTCGTCCGGCTCGGGCGGCAGCGGAATGTCGTCCGCGGGGCTCGTGGGGGACTTCTTGGCCGCGGTCTCGAAACCGGGCAGGGGGATGTCGTCGAAGAGGCTGCTCATCGTTCCCCGAGTCTAGGTGGGTAACAAGCGAGTCGTGCTCGGCCCTTTGTACAGAGCGGAGATCATTGCGCCGACGACGGGTTTTCGCCGCCGGCATCACGTCGATCGGGATCGGTGGATCACCGGTCGGGGATCGATCCGATCAAGGGAGTACATCGTGCTGGACGATCGTGACGTGGAACGGGTGCTGGTGCTGGCCGCGCACCCGGACGACATCGACTACGGGGCGGCGGGGACGGTGGCGACCTGGACCGAGGCCGGCGTCGAGGTGAGCTATTGCCTGGTCACCGACGGGGACGCGGGCGGCTTCGACCCGGCGGTGCCGCGATCCGAGATCGGCGGGATCCGGCGGGCCGAGCAGACCGCGGCGGCGGCGCACGTGGGGGTGAAGCGGCTGTACTGGCTCGGCTACCCGGACGGACGGTTGGCCGCGACCCTCGAACTGCGGCGCGACATCACCCGGGTGATTCGGCAGGTGCGGCCGCAGCGCATGGTGATCCCCAGTCCCGAGCGGGACTGGACGCGGCTCGCGCCCAGCCATCCGGATCATCTGGAGGCGGGCGAGGCGGCGATGCGGGCGATCTACCCGGACGCCCGGAACCCCTTCGCGCACCCCGAGTTGCTGGACGCGGAGGGACTGCGGGAGTGGACCGTGCCGGAGACGTGGTTGTCGCCGACGGGGGACCCGGACCACGCGGTCGAGGTGAGCGCGGTGTTCGAGCGCAAGATGGCGGCGTTGTTGTCGCACACGAGTCAGACGAGTCATCTGTCCGGGCTGCGCGATGAGGTGACCAGGATGCTCGGCCGCAATGCCCTGCGGTTCGGTCTGGGCGCGGGGCGGATGGCCGAGGTGTTCCGGGTGGTGGACACCCGCTAGACCCAATACCAGTGACTTTGATGGGGTTCGCTCGTTGGATGGGTTGTGCCAAGGCCTGGGCAGGTGAAGTCGTCGACGGGTGAGCGGTTCTCGGATCGGATCGCGTTGGGGGTGTTGACGCGTGCGTTTCCGCCGGAGTTGGTCGACGAGGTGGTCGCGGGGTGTGGGCGGGTCGAGCAGCGTCGTCGGTTGTTGCCGGCGAGGGTGGTCGTCTACTTCGTCCTGGCGATGTGTCTGTTCTCGGGTCAGGGCTACGAGGAGGTCGCGCGTCTGCTCACGCAGGGTCTGGAGCGGGAGCGTCGGTGGGTGGGGACGTGGCGGGTTCCGACGACCGGGGCGATCGGGCGGGCGCGGCTGCGGTTGGGGCCGGAGCCGTTGAGGGTGTTGTTCGCTCGGGTGTGTCGTCCGGTGGCGGTGCCGGGGACGGTCGGGGCGTGGTATCGCGGGCGCCGTCTGGTCGCGGTGGACGGCACGACCTTCGACCTGCCCGACAGCGAGGCGAACGCGGGTTTCTTCGGTCGGCCGGGTACGAGTCGGGGCCAGGGTCGGAGCGCGTATCCGCAGGCGAGGGTGGCCGTGTTGGTCGAGTGCGGCACCCACGTGGTGTTCGCGGCCGACATCGCGCCGCTCGCCGTGCGCGAAACGACCGCGGCCCGGCGGTTGTTCGCGTCGTTGGAGCCCGGGATGCTCCTGTTGGCCGACCGGGGTTTCCACGACTTCGAACTGTGGCGGGCGGCCTCCGGGACCGGCGCGGACCTGTTGTGGCGGATCAAGGGCAACGCCGTGCTCCCGGTCCTGACCTCCCTGCCCGACGGGTCCTACCTGTCCGAGATCTTCGCCGGTCACGACCGCCGGCGCGTCGATCCGATCCGGGTCCGTGTGGTCGAGTACACCCTGGGCCCGGGCGGTGGGGAGGAGATCGTGTATCGGCTGATCACCACCGTCCACGATCCCTCGGCGGCTCCGGCCGCCGAGTTGGCGGCGCTGTATCACGAGCGGTGGGAGATCGAGACCGCCCTCGACGAGATCAAGACCCACCAGGGCGGTCCCGGCCACGTGTTGCGTTCCCGTCACCCGGCGGGTGTCGAACAGGAGATCCTCGGTGTTCTCCTGGTCCATCACGCCCTGCGCGACCTGATGCACCACGCCGCTCGGGATGTGGACTGCGACCCGGACAGGCTGTCCTTCATCCGAACCCTGCGCGTCGTCCGCCGCCACGTCACCGGCCAGGCGGCGTTTTCCCCCCTCCCGACTCGCCGTCGCACTCCTCGCCACCCTGTGTGAGATCCACGAACGGCCCCTGCCGCCGAGGCGGTTGCGCTCCAACCCCCGCGTCATCAAACGCAAGATGTCCAACTGGGCGCTCAAGCGAACCGAGCACCGCAGCACACCCCCACCGAACCCACCCGACGTCACGCTCGTCGGACCGACCCGCACCACCCCAACCTGCCGCAGAAAGACCTAAAAACACCGGTATTGCCGCTAGACCCTGTCCGGCGGACCCATCGGGATCCGCCGGACAGGGCCTGGCGCGCTCGGCGAGGGATCGAGGACACGCCCGGGAGGTGAGCCGGCGGGTTCGTCGCGCCGGCTCAGGTCCACATGACGGCGATGGCGATGTTCGCCACGGTCAGCAGGCCGATCGCGCCGAGGACCTTCGGGGAGACCCGGTCCGCGGCGCGATTGCCCCAGACCAGCAGCAGGATCGCCAGCAGGATCACCAGCTTGGTGCCGATCTTGGCGTTGTCCACGTCCTGGTCCAGACCCGCCTGGACCACCCCGACCAGCGCCAGACCGGTGACGAGCATGGTCAGCGCACCGTGCGTCATCGCGGGCACGATCCGCACGTCGCCGGTGCGCAGCCCGGACATCTGGGTGAGAAAGCCGCCGAGCAGGGACGCGATGCCCACGATGTGCAGGACCAGCAGGATCTGCCGCAGAACGTCCACGTCGTACAACTCCTCGTCGGCTCCTCGCGCGGCGCCCGGGACGCCGTCGTCGTTGCGGGTCGCAGCTTAGCCGGCGGCCGATAAGGGACCTTCCGGTTGGTCATACGCGAGTAATGTGCGCCAAACGGCTCAAGATCGACTTTCGGGAATCCGGGCGCTTTTCCCGTGATACGGGGAGAAGGAAACGGCGACCTTGGTAAAGTTTTGGCAATGCAGAGGCCAATGGTGATGGTCGTGACACGCCTGTGACTAGTGTTCTGCGACAGGCGATCGGCTCGACGTCGGCCACCCGGTCGACACGATCGCCTCCGCCGAATTCGGGGACGCGTTTCGGTGACTGTGGGTGACCGCAGTCGTCGCGGCGAGAAGCCGGAACCGGGGACCCTCGCAGTCCCTGGGGTGAATCGGTGCTCCGGCACCGTAGGGCGCCTTCTTCCGCCCGAACCCGTCAGCTAACCCGGTAGGCGGCCGAGGAAGGAGACCCGCCACCAGTGGCGTCCCAACGTCGACCCGGGCAGCACCGCAAGCCCAAGCCGCGCACCGCCGTCCGTACCGCAGCGACCGTCGTCACGGCCGCCGCGACGATGACCGGCGTGATGACCTTCGCCGGCACCGCGAGCGCGGATCCCGCGCAGTCGTTCCAGCAGACCAAGGAACGCGTCAACCAACTGCACAGCGACGTGATCAAGGCCACCGACGCCGCCAACGGCGTCGAGGAGCAGATCACCAAGCAGCAGGGCACCGCGAACCAGACGCAGGCTCGGATCACCGAGGAACAGACCGCGCTGAACGCCCTGCGCGACCAGATCGGTGTCCTGGCGGCCAACCAGTACCGCAGCGGCGGCCTGCCGCCGTCGCTCTCGCTCGCGCTCAGCGGCGACCCCGAGGGTTACCTGCAGAAGTCGCAGATGATGTCCCAGCTCGACGGCCAGCAGGCCGCCAAGCTGAAGCAGATCGCGGCGCAGGCCCGAGTTCTCCAGCAGGACCGCACCGAGGCCTCCTCGCAGCTCGCGGAACTGGAGAAGCTGCGGACCGAGCTGAACAAGAACAAGGCCGACATCCAGGCCAAGCTCTCCGAGGCCCAGCGGCTGCTGAACACGCTCACCGAGCAGCAGAAGAAGGAAGTCCTCGACTCGGACGAGCACGCGGGCGACACCTCGCGTACGCCCGACCGCAGCTCGCGGGACAAGGAGAAGGACACCGCGCCGGCGACCAACATCCCGGCCTCCGGCCGGGCCCAGGCCGCGATCAACTTCGCGTTGGCGCAGATCGGCAAGCCGTACGTCTCCGGCGCCGAGGGCCCCGGCTCGTACGACTGCTCCGGCCTGACCCAGGCGTCCTGGAAGGCCGCGGGCGTGACGCTCACCCGCACCACCTGGACCCAGATCAACGACGGTCCCAAGATCGCCAAGAGCGCCCTCCAGCCGGGCGACCTGGTGTTCTTCTACTCGGACAACCGGCACGTGGGCATGTACATCGGCAACGGCCAGATCGTGCACGCCCCGCGTCCGGGCAAGACCGTGACCAAGGCGCCGCTGGACTCGATGCCGTTCCTCGCGGCCATCCGACCCGGCTAGGCCCACCGGACACCGACGACACCTCGACGGCGCCCGTCCTCGGAACGAATCCGAGGGCGGGCGCCGTCGTGTGTGCCGGGGTACCGCCGGTCCGGTCAGACCAGCCGGCGGTCGGTCGCCCAACGGGTCAGCTCGTGCCGGTTGGAAAGCTGCAACTTGCGCAGCACGGCGGACACATGGGTCTCCACCGTCTTGACCGAGATGACCAGCCGCCGGGCGATCTCCTTGTACGCGTAGCCGCGCGCGATCAGCCGCAGCACCTCGCGCTCGCGCTGGGTGAGCCGGTCCAGGTCCTCGTCGATCGGCGGCACGTCGGTGGCCGCGAACGCGTCCAGCACGAAGCCCGCCAGACGCGGCGAGAACACCGCGTCGCCCTCGCCGACCCGGCCGATCGCGCGGATCAGCTCGTCGCCGGTGATCGACTTGGTCACATAGCCCCGGGCGCCACCGCGGATCACCCCGATCACGTCCTCGGCCGCGTCCGAGACGGACAGCGCCAAAAAGCGCACGGCCGGGATCAACGACGCGCACTGGCGCAGCACCTCGACCCCACCGCCGCCGGGCAGGTGCACGTCGAGCAGGACCACCTCGGGACGGGTCTCGGTGACCACGGCCACCGCGCTCGCGACGTCGTCGGCCTCGCCGACCACCTCGACCGCCTCGCCGATCTCGGCGCGCACGCCGGTTCGGAACATCCGGTGGTCGTCGACCAGGACCACCCGGGTACGGGGCGCTCCCTCCGGGTGCTCGGTGCTCGTCTCGGTGGCGTTCACGTGTTCGTCCTTCCCACAGCGGCCCGGCCGGCCTCGGCTCGGCGCATCTCCAGCTCGACCTCGGTGCCCTCGCCGGGTTCGCTGCGGATGTTCGCGGCGCCCCCGTTGCGGCGCATGCGCCCCAGCACGGACTCTCGCACACCGAGCCGGTCGGCGGGCACCGCGTCCGGGTCGAAGCCGGGTCCGCGGTCCCGGACGAAGACGGTGACCATGTCCTCGTCGGCCTCGCCGAACACCGAGATCGCCGCGCCGCCCGCGTACTTCGCCGCGTTGACCATCGCCTCGCGCGCGGCGGCCAGCAGCGCGGCCAGCTTGTCGTCCACCGGGCAGTCGCCCACGGACACCACCTCGATCGACACGCCGTGCGCGTCCTCGACCTCGGCCGCGGTCGAGCGCAGCGCGGCGGCGAAGGTGCGATCCGGTTCCTCGCCGTCGGGGCGGTACAACCACGCGCGCAGCTCGCGCTCCTGCGCGCGGGCGAGCCGGGCCACCTCGCGCGGGTCGTCGACCTGACGCTGGATCAGCGTCAGCGTGTGCAGCACCGAGTCGTGCACGTGCGCGGCCACCTCGGCGCGCTCCTGGGCCCGGATCCGGGCCCGGCGCTCGGCGCCCAGCTCGCGGGTCTGCCGCAGCAGATACGGGCCGAAGATGACCAGCAGCCCGACCAGGAGCAGCCCGGCCCCGCGCATCGCGGCCAGCGCGTCGCCGAGGCCGCCCCGGCCGAACGAGAAGAACACCAGACCGGCCAGCACCAGCGTGGCGCCGACGAAGGTGCGCAGCGCGCCGGCCACCCGGCTGCGCCCGTCCAGCGAGAACCACCGGTTGCGCTGCGACTCGTCCGCCTGGCGCCACAGCAGGATCACCCCGGGGCCGGCCACCAGCAGCGGCCAGATCCAGTCCCCGACCTTGCTTCCGCTCGTGGTCGCGCCCACGCCGGTGAGCATGGTGGCGGCGATCAACACGATGATCAGGGCGAGCGCCTGATGCCGCTCCCGACCACGTTCGCGCGGCGGCGGGGCCGTGGTCCCCGCGCCCTGCGGTACGAAGATCCAAAAGGCCGCGTAGAGCGCGATCCCCAGACCCGCGAAGAACGCGAGCGCGACGAAGGCGACCCGCAGCAGCAGCACCTCGACACCGAGGTGCTCGGACAGACCGCGCGCGACGCCGCCGGCGAACCGGTGGGAGGCGGCGCGCCGGAGCCGGGGGGTCGACGGCGCGGGCCGGACGGGCGCGGCGGGCGGGGGGTAGACGGCGGTCACACGACCGATCGTCACACGCCGGCAAGCCCCGACGCATCAGGGCCCGACCCTGATTCGCCCTCAGGGTCGAACCAGGGGCGGGCCAGGGCGGAGCCCGATGGGAACGGGGCGGCGGGAGCGCCACGATGGACCCATGAACGACGACATGAAACCCGGTATCTCGGCCGGCGACCGGGCCGGCGACGTCCCGGGCGGCCCTCCGGGGTCGTCCGCGGCGCCCACGACGACGATTCGCCCCCAGCTCCTGCGCAGCACCGAGGACCGGATGGTCTCGGGCGTGTGCGGCGGCCTCGGCGAGCACTTCGGCCTCGACCCCGTGATCTTCCGCATCGTGTTCGCGGTGCTGTCGCTCTTCGGCGGGGTGGGCGTACTGGTGTACAGCCTGGGCTGGCTGTTGATCCCGGCCCGGGGCGAGGAACAGCCGCTGCTGCGGCGGATCCTGTCCAGGAAGTTCGACTACGGGGCGTTGGCCGCCGCCGCGGTCGCCGTCATGGGGGTCGCCTTGTTCTTCACCTACCTGGACTCGGGCTTCGGTCCGTCCATCCCGCTGCTGATGATCACCGCCGTGGTGTTGTTCATGGTGTGGTCCGACACGAAGAAGAAGCACGAGGCCGCCGTCCGCACGGCCGGGGTCGCGGCGATGGCGCCGGCTCCCACCCAGGTGGACGCCCGGCCGGACGGCGCGACGGTCCCCGGGCCGCCGATGTGGTGGCAGGTGCCGGGTTCGGGGTCCGCGGAGGAGAACCGGCCCGCCTCGGCGCCGGCGCCGGTGCGCCCCAAGCGCCCGCGCTCGTGGCTGCGGCTGGCCACGCTGTCCGCGGCCACCGCCGCCGGCGGTCTGCTGTGGAACCTGGACCACACGGGGGCCGCGGACGTGACGCCCACCGTCGCGCTCGCGATCCTGCTCGGCATCGTCGGCCTGGGGCTGCTCGCGGGCTCCTGGTTCGGCCGGGCCCGGCTGCTGATCGTGCCCGCCGTCGTGCTCACCGCGCTGCTCGCCGCGGTCACCACGATCACCGTGCCGCTGACCGGCCCGTCGGGTGAGCGCACCTACACGCCCACCTCGGTCTCGGCGCTGCCGACCTCGTACGAGCTGGGCATGGGCACGATGGACATCGACCTGCGTCGGCTCGACCTCGGGGCCGGCGGCAGCGCGACGGTCAAGGCCCGGATCGGCGTCGGGCAGATCCAGGTCTGGGTGCCCAAGGACGTCACGGTGGTCTTCCGGGGCGGCGCCGACGTCGGCCAGGTGCGCACGTCGGCGGGCCGGGACGAGGGCTACCGACCGCGGCGCGCGGAGACCACGGCTCCGGAGGCGGGGCCGGGGCGCGGCACGATCACGCTCGACCTCAAGGTCGGCCTGGGTGAGGTCGAACTGCTGAACGGCGACGACGGCCGGGAGCCCCGATGAGCGCGCCGACGGTCGACCCGATCGGCATCCGAAGGACCCGACAGTGCACCGTGACCCGGATGGAGGGCGATTTCCGATGAGGCTGAACAGGTACCGCTTCGACCCGATGGCCCTGATCGCGGGCGCGGTCTTCACCGGCATCGCGGTCGCCTATCTGCTGCGGGCGACCGGCGCCGTGTCGGTGAGCCCGCAGTGGGTGCTGGCCACCGCGGCGATCGGAGTGGGGCTGGCCGGGCTGGCGGGGGCGCTGTGGGCGCTGCTGCCCAAGGGCGGGCCGGAGCCGGTGGCGGCGCCGATGCGTCCGATGGCTTCCACGACGACTTCGCCGGAGTCGGTCGAGCAATTCGAGCAATTCGAGCAGTTCGAGCCGGGAGCCTCGTCGGAGCCGACCGCGTCGTTCGCGTCGACCGCTTCGCTCGAGCCGACGGTTTCGCCCGGGTCGACCGCTTCGCTCGCGATCCACGATGTGAGCGAGGACGTCGCCGAGCCGTACGCCGACGACGCGGCCGAGAACGGGCACGGAGCCGAGGCGGCGGGCGACGCCCCGGGCGAGGACGACACCGGGGACGACCGCCCCGACCCGGAGCCGCCGACGGTGGACCTGACCAAGTAGGCGCCGGCGGGTACGAGTGCGCGGGTGGGCCGACGGCCCACCCGCGCACTCGTCGTGTCCGTGCTCAGCCGCGCCCGTGCGGCGTGAGCCACAGCGCCGCGTCCGGCCCCTTGGGCACGACGCCGGTCGGGTTGATCATGTCGTGGGTGACGTAGTAGTGCCGCTTGATGTGGTCGAAGTCGACCGTGTCGCCGAAGCCCTCGGTCTGGAACAGGTCGCGGGCGTAGGCCCACAGGACCGGATACTCGGTCAGCTTGCGCAGGTTGGTCTTGAAGTGGCCGTGGTAGACCGCGTCGAAGCGGACCAGCGTGGTGAACAGCCGGATGTCCGCCTCGGTGATCGTGTCGCCGACCAGGTAGCGCCGCCCGGTCAGCCGCTCCTCCAGCGCGTCCAGGCGGGCGAACAGCGCGTCGAACGCGGCCTCGTAGGCCTCCTGCGTGGTGGCGAACCCGCAGCGGTACACGCCGTTGTTGACGTCCCGGAAGACGTCCGCGTTGATCGCGTCGATCTCGGCGCGCAGCGGCTGCGGGTACAGGTCCGGCGCGCCGGCGCGGTGCAGCGCGGTCCAGCGGGTGGAGAGGTCCAGGGTGATCTGCGGATAGTCGTTGGTGACCACGTGCCCGGCCCGCAGGTCGATGATCGCGGGCACGGTCACCCGGCCGGCGTAGGTCGGGTCACTGGCCCGGTAGGCGTCGGCGAGGAAGGCCAGCCCGGTGGCCGGATCGCGCCCGTCGGGGTGATTGGTGAACCGCCAGCCGGTCTCGTCCCGGATCGGGTCCACGACGGACAGCCCGAGCGCGTCCTCCAACCCGAGCAGCCGCCGCACGATCACCGCCCGGTGCGCCCAGGGACACGCCAACGACACGACCAGCTGGTATCGGCCGGCCTCCGGGTCGGGACGTCCGGTGAACCGATTGGCCTGCCGGACGAACTCCCCGCGCTTTCCCGTCTCGGCCGCGAACTGCGGCTCGGAAGTGGTCATGCGTCCACGGTAGATCGCCCGGACCCGGACCGGGGGTCGGCGAGCCGACGCGGGCCCGACGGGCCCGCGTCAGGTCGGGTCGAGGCCGTTCGCGCGGAGCCAGGGGAGCGGGTTGATCGGGGCGCCGCCGCCCGGGCGCACCTCGAAGTGCAGGTGCGGGCCGGTGCTGTTGCCGGTGTCGCCGCTGTAGGCGATCACGTCGCCCGCCTTGACCGGGCCGGAGCGGATCTTGGCCCGGGTCAGGTGGCAGTACCAGAACTCGGTGCCGTCCTTGGCGGTCAGGATCACCATGTTGCCGTAGGCCGAGTTCACCTCGGTGCGCACCACGCCGTCCATCACCGCGAACACCGAGGTGCCCAGGTCCACCGGGAAGTCGATGCCGGTGTGGGTGTGCGCCCAGCGCGAGCCGGAGGAGCCGAAATAGGCGCTGAGGCCGCGCTGAGTGACCGGGAGGAAGTACTTGGGCCTCAGGGACTCCTTGCGCTGGCGCTCGGCTTCCTGGGCCCGCTGAGCCTCTTCCTGGGCCCGCCTGGTCTCGTCCTGACGCTCCTGGAGGGAGATCCGGGTCTGCGCGCGGCTGGCACGCTCGGCGAAGTCCTCGGCGCCGACCTGGAGATCCACCAACTGCTTGTCCATCGGCGACATCAGCGGCAGGTCCTCGCCGCCCGCCACCGGGTCCGCGTCCTTGGTCTCGGCACCCGCGGTGTGCAGGCCGCCGATCGCGGCGACGGCCATCGCCGCCGCGCCCATCACCGCGAGCGGCGCGCCGGCGGTGAGCGGGAGCGCGCGTTTGCGCTTGACCTTGGCCTTGGCCGGGCTCTCCTTCGGCCGCGTGTCCGCGGCCGGCCGGTCCTGTCGCCGGCTCCGCTCGACCGGCTCGTCGGTTGCGTCGTCGTCCGGCTCGACCTCGTTGTCGGTGCGGGCCGGCACGCTGTCGCCGTGGTCACCGGGATCGAAGGCGGGCTCGATCGGCGCGGGCGTCGTGCCGTCGTCGAACAGGTCCGTCGTCGAGCGGTTGCCACCGGACCACATGTCGGCGTCGTCGCGCACCGGGACGGGGGAGAACCAGGTGTCGGACTCCCACGCGGCGGTGTCCGAAGCGGCGTACCACATACCGGTGTTCGAGCCGTTGTCCCAGGACGGGTCGACGTACGGCGCGGCCGGCGCGTCCTGGACCGCGGTGTCGGTGACCGCCCAGGCCCGGGTCTGCGTCTGCGCGCCGTAGGCGGCGTACCCGCCGCTGTCCGGGACCGCCGCGTAGCCGTACGTGCCCGAGGCGTCGTAGCCGGTCACGGCGTCGTAGCCGCCCGAGACGGCGGCGTGCGCGCCGCTGTCGTACCCGTCCGACGACCCGCCCGGGATCGCCCGGCCGTACGCGTCGTAGCCCGGCACCGAGGCGTATCCCGAGGCGTCGTAGGCGGGTTGGTACCCGGACGCGTCGTAGCCCGAGGAGCCGTAGGCCGAGGAGCCGTAGCCGGGCGTGGCGTAGCCCGCGGGATCGTGGTTGGTGCCGGCGTACGTCGCCGTCGCGTCGTAACCGTCGTACGACGGAGCCTGCGCGCTCCAACCGCCCGAGGAATCGACCGCCGGGTAACCGCCGTTCGTACCGGCCGAGTACACGTTCGTGTCGTACCCGGAGGTCTGGCCGTATCCCTGGTCATAGCCGCCCTGGAACGAGCCGGACGGGCCGTAGGGGGAGTACGCACCCTCGGCGTCCGGAACGTAGCGACCCTGCTGATCCTCGCTCGGATAGCGAACGTCCGTCACCTACGTCGCCTTCGTCTCGGGGGCTGGTCGGAATCGGACTGTAGTGCTCTTGACGTTCGCAGGACAATCCTCGCGATGAGAACCGCAGGTCAGGCCGCCGAGCGGGTGACGAGGGCCGGCGGTGTCGAAGCCGGTCGCGCGGCCGTCGGCGCGGCGTCGCGCCCGATCGGGCGCACGGTGCAGAGCAATCGGGTGATCTCCGCCAATACGGGCGCGTGCACGGTCAGCGTGACATGCCCGGCGCCGGGAACCAGGACGTTCACCGCGTCCAGGTCCGGGTGGTCGATCGCGCCCGACCACAACGGCAGTACGAACGGGTCCAGGTCGCCCCGGTAGGCCACGAAACGCGTCGCGCAGCCGGGCGCCGGCCTCGCCAGCGCGGCGATCGGCGCTCCGGCCGGGAGCAGTTCCCGGACCAGCGGGTGCGCGCTGAGCAACCGTGCGGTTCGGGTGCCGCCGTGCGGGGTGCCCAGGGTCACCACGGTGCGCACCAGTGCGTCGCCGCCGAGCAACTGGGCGTGGTAGCGGGCGATCAGGCCGCCGAGGCTGTGGCCGATCACATGCACACCGGTCGCGCCGTCCCGCGCGCACACCCGCTCGATGTACCGGCCCAGCAGTGCCGCCTTGCCCGCCACGTCGCCGCCGACCGGGTTGTGGTTGACCGCGTGTACGTCCGCGCCCGCGCGCAGCAGCGACCGGCGCAGCGGGCCGAAGATCGAACGGTTGTCGGCCAGCCCGTGCACGAGCACCACCGGGAGCCGCTCGCCGGCCTCGATCGGCGCGGGATCGGACCGCGTGCCGGTCCCGTGACGGGCGGTCGGGCGCATCGGCAGCAGGCCGCCGGGGTAGCGGGCCAGGTGTCCGGCGATCAGCGCGACCTCGCGCGCCGCGCCACGCAGGATCGCGGCGGGCGGCAGCACGGGGCCGGGGCGGTCGGGAGCGGGGGACGCGAGCGCCATGACGGGCCTCCGAGGGGCGACGCGGGACGGGCCCGGCGGATGTGGCGCGTCGCGCGGCGCCCACCGACGGTCGCGAACCGCCTACTGGTGGGTATCCCCGACGACACGCGGACGAAACGGTGGGTTCATCGACATGACGGTCATTCAGGGTCTCTGTTGCCAAAGGGACTTCGCCCGGCGGGTGATCGTCGCGGGGACCACCCCGGGCGGCCCGCCCCGGTCGGGGGTTACGCTCCGGGCGAGGGCTTCGCGATGTACATGGAGGCAGTGATGGGTGTTCCCGGACCGATCAGGATCGTGGTGGCCAAGCCCGGTCTCGACGGGCACGATCGCGGCGTCAAGGTGGTCGCCCGCGCGCTGCGCGACGCGGGCTTCGAGGTGGTCTACACCGGATTGCACCAGACCCCGGTCCAGATCGTGGAGACGGCCATCCAGGAGGACGCCGACGCGATCGGCCTCTCCGTGCTCTCCGGCGCGCACATGACGCTGTTCGCCAAGGTCATCGAGTTGCTCAAGGAGCGCGAGGCGGAGGACATCCTGGTCTTCGGCGGCGGGATCATCCCGGAGGAGGACGTCCCGGAGCTCGAGCGGATCGGCGTCGCGGCGGTCTTCACGCCGGGCGCGCCGACCACCGACATCGTCGACTGGGTGCGCGCGCACGTGGCGACCACGCCCGCCTGACCGGGCACTTCGCCCGGATCGGGACAACCGGCGGTCGGGTTCGGCCGGCGCGTACACACGTGTCGGTGCGGGCCCGTACCGTGACCGTCATGCTGGAACGGTGGACCGCGGAACAGGTGCTGGCTCTCGCTCCCGACGCGGCGTCACGCAAGGCCGGGAGCAAGCTGGCGACACCACGCCCATGGTCGGCCGCGGGTGCCACGACCTTCGCCGGCGGGGGCGGCGCGGTGTGGGGCGTGTGCGCGGGAAGCGGGGCGACGCCCTACCGCACGGTGGTCGACCTGAGCGGACCCGCGTCGCAATGCTCGTGTCCCAGTCGCAAATTCCCGTGCAAGCACGTGCTCGGGCTGCTGCTCCTGTGGACGGCCGACCCGACGGCCGTGCCCGCCGACGCGGGCGCCCCGGACTGGGCGGACGTGTGGTTGACCGGGCGGCGGGAGCGGGCCGGCAAGGCCGCGTCGGCCGGATCCGCGCCGGCCGACCCCGTCGCGGCCCGACGGCGGGCCGAACAACGCGCGGCGCAGGTGGCCGAGGGTGCCGAGCGGTTGCGCCGCTGGCTGGCCGACCGGGTCCATCAGGGCCTGGCGGGCACCGAGCGCGAGGGATACGCCATGTGGGACGGTATCGCCGAGCGCATGGTCGACGCCAAGGCACCGGGGTTGGCGGCCCGGTTGCGCGCGGCCGGCGCGATACCGGCGTCCGGGGCGGAGGGCTGGCCGGGCCGACTGCTCGAGGACTACGCCGAGTTGTGGCTGCTGCTGCGCGCCCACGAACACGCCGACGACCTGGACCCGTCCCTGGCGGCCGGGCTGCGGGCGCGGATCGGCTGGACCGTGGACGCGGAGGACGTGCTGCGCAAGGCCCGGGAGGCGGGCACGGTGGTGCGGGATCGCTGGCTGGTACTGGGCAGCCGGGACAGTGTGGACGGCAATCTGACGGAGCGTCGGATCTGGCTGCGCGGCACGGAGTCCGGTCGGCCGGCGCTGGTGCTGGCCTTCGGGCCGCAGGGTCGCGCGCCGCAACTGGCGCTGCCGGTGGGCCGATCGATCGAGGCCGACGCCGCCTTCCACGACGACGCGGTGCCGTTGCGGGCGGCGTTGGGCGAGCGGAGCGGCGCGTCGTTGGAGGGCGCGGAGCCGGCGGGGGTCGGGCCGGAGGAGGCCACCGTGGGCTACGCCGAGGCGCTGCGCAGCGAACCGTGGCTGGAGGCCTGGCCGGTGGTGTTGGCCGACGTGGTCGCGGTGCCGGAGCCGATGGGCTGGCGGATCGCGGGAGCGGACGGCTTCTGGCTGCCGGTGGACCGCGCGCGGACCGGTGAACAGGCGCTGTGGCGGCTGTCCGCGATGTCGGGTGGCGCCGGGCTGACCGTGTTCGGCGAGTACGGCGCGCGCGGGTTCGTCCCGGTGACCGCGTGGCACGAGGGCCAGGCCGTGCAGTTGTAGCCGGTCGCACCGCTCGGCCCGGGCGCGGGACGGCGCCTCGGCGGACGGCGGCGCCTCGGTGCGCGAGATCGGCCCGGGAGGGCCCGGAGACCATCGGCGGTGTGTCGGTCGGCGTTGCCGATCGGCCTGTGCGGAAGGGGAGTTCGGATGCGGGTGGCGGATCCGGTGTGGGACGACCTGGTGTCGGCGGCGTTGGTGGGCACCGGACGGCGCCCGGCCGCGGAACTGCCCGCGCGGGACGCGCTGGGCACACTGGCCGCGCGGGTGGACCGGGCGGACGAGGCGGTGCGGCTGCTCGACCTGGCCGCGATCGTGATGGTGCATCGGCGCGCGGGCCGGCGAGCCCCCGCGGGTGCGCCGCCGGCGCCGTGCACCGAGGTGGACTCCCGGCCGGCCGTGCCGGAGCCGGCCCGAGCGCGGCTGCGGATCCTGCTCGAGGGCGACGGGATGGACTTCCTGCCCGAGTGGCTCGCGCTGGCCCGCGCGGCCGGACTGCGCGCGCCGGAATCCGAACTGCCGGCGTTGTTGACCGCCGCCCGCTCGCGGACCGACCTGCGCGAGACCGTGGCCGACCTGGCCGGACCGCGGGGGCGCTGGCTGGCCGGGCTCAATCCGGAGTGGGTGTGGCTGACCCGGATCGCGGCCGGTGCCATCGACGATCCGGTCGAGCAGTGGCGACACGGACGGTTCGGTGAGCGGCTCGCGGCGTTCGAGGTGCTGCGCGGCGAGGATCCGGACGCGGCCCGGGGGCTGTTGGCCCAGGTGTGGCACGCCGAGCCTGCCGAGGATCGCTCGGTGCTGGTGGCGGCGCTGCGCACCGGGTTGTCGGGCGGCGACGAGGCGTTCCTGGAACAGGCCCTGGACGATCGGGCCAAGGTGGTGCGGGTGGCCGCCGCGCGGTTGCTCACCGAGTTGCCCGGTTCGGCCTTCGTGGCCCGGATGCGTGAACGGGCGCTGGCCTGTCTGCGGCCCGGCGGCGCGGGTCGGGTACTGGTGGTGCCGCCGAGCGAGTGCGACGAGGCGATGCTGCGGGACGGCATCGCGGAGACCTCGCCGACCGGGCGCGAGGACCACTCGTGGTGGCTGGGCGAGATCGTCGCGGCCACGCCGCTCGGGGTGTGGCGGGAGGTGTTCGGGGCGAGCCCCGAGGAGATCGTGGCCCGCCCGCTGCCGCGCCGCTTCGTCGAGGACGTCCGGGAGGGCTGGGCCCGCGCGGCCGTGCTCCAGCGGGACGTGGCCTGGGCCCGGGCGCTGGCCGGGCGCGGCGCGCCCACCCGGCTGCTGACCGTGCTGCCGGCGGCCGAGTGCGCCGAACACGTGGCCCGGCACATCGCCGCGCACGGGCTCTCCGAGGCCCTGCAACTGCTGACCAACTGCCCGGCGCCATGGCCGGCCACGCTGGGCGACGCGGTCCTGGACGCGCTCGCGAGCGCGGCCGAGGGCGGCGGCTACCCCTGGAGCTTCAGCGGCGCCCGCGACGTGGCCGGCCGCGGCCTGGACCCGATCACGATCGACCGGGTGGAGCACCTGGCCGAGGGAGAGGGCGAATGGCCCAAGGCCTTCCGTGCCCTGGCCGACACCCTGCGCTACCGGGCCACGATGCGCGCGGAACTCCTGGGCGGCTGAACCCGAGGGGCACGCAGGCCGGTCAACGGATCAACGCGGCCACATCCAGCACGAGCGGGAACGGCACGTCGAGCTTCATGGTGCCGCGATGGACCCCGGTCGCCACATACGCCTGAGTCGCGGGGTCGAGCTCGTAGACGTAGACCACGGCGTTGCCCATGTCCTTCTCGATCCGCCAGAAGTTCGCGATGCCGCTCTTCGCGTAGAGCGCCGGCTTGACGTTCCGATCGCGATCCTCCGACTCGGGGGAAACGACCTCGACGACAAGGCGAACATCGGCGGGTTGAAACGCGGTCAACTCCGGGTTCTGCGCGGCGGTGGCGTCCACCACCGTCAGGTCGGGCTCCGGACGTGACCTGCGCCCCAGGCGAATCGTCATCTCTCGGGCGATGAAGAAGCTCGGCGGGGCCTGGGCTTCGAGTGAGGCGTTGAGCCGGTTCAAGACCCGCATGTGGAATAGGGATTGTGGCGACATCACGACGAGGGCTCCGTGGATCAGCTCTATCCGACGCGGAGCCTCGGGCGGAAGCCGATCGAGATCCTCGGCCGTCCAGCCACCTTCGGGACCGGGGTAGAACCATTCCGGCAGTGCCTGTGTCATCACCGGCGGCCTCCCAACGTCGTCAATGGACCCTGGGACGATAGTAGGCAGATTTTCCCGCATGGTCCGAGATCGGCACGAAGTCGCTCGTGTGAGTGACCTGCGCCCGAATACCGACGATCGAGGTCGCGACCCGACCACGTGTGGCCACTTCACGGCGCCCGAAGTGTCGGACCCGAGCGGCAGGATTATGCGTGTTCGGGTTTGTTCGAGCCCTGGGGGAGCGCTGTGACCATGTCCGCCGAACCGGTTGAGCAGAGTGTCCTGCGGGCGCACGCCGAGGACGCGTTCGCCGCCGAACTGGCCGCGCTCGCCGCCGCCGACGAGCGGCCCCGGCCGCCGCGCTGGAAGCTTTCGCCGTGGGCGGTGGCCACCTACCTGCTGGGCGGCACGCTCCCGGACGGCACGGTGATCTCGCCCAAGTACATCGGCCCCCGGCGGATCATCGAGGTCGCCGTCACCACGCTGGCCACCGACCGCGCGCTGCTGCTGCTCGGCGTGCCGGGCACGGCCAAGACGTGGGTGTCCGAACACCTGGCCGCCGCCGTGTGCGGCGACTCCACGTTGCTGGTCCAGGGCACCGCGGGTACGCCCGAGGAGGCCATTCGCTACGGCTGGAACTACGCACGACTGCTCGCGCACGGGCCCAGCCGCGAGGCGATGGTGGCCGGCCCGGTGATGCGCGCGATGAGCCGCGGGCTGGTCGCCCGGGTCGAGGAACTGACCCGCATACCGGCCGACGTACAGGACTCGCTGATCACCATCCTGTCCGAGAAGACGCTGCCGGTACCGGAGTTGAACGACGAGGTCCAGGCCGTGCGCGGGTTCAACCTGATCGCCACCGCCAACGACCGCGACCGGGGCGTCAACGAGCTGTCGTCCGCGCTGCGCCGCCGATTCAACACCGTGGTCCTCCCGTTGCCCGCGACCGCGGACGCCGAGGTGGACATCGTCAGCCGCCGGGTGGCCCAGCTCGGCTCCTCGCTCGATCTGCCGCCGGTGGCCGCCGCCGAGGCCGAACTGCGGCGCGTGGTCACGGTGTTCCGCGAACTGCGCGGCGGCCTGACCGAGGACGGCCGGACCAAGCTGAAGACCCCGTCCGGGACCCTGTCCACCGCCGAGGCGATCTCGGTGGTGACCGGCGGCCTCGCACTGGCCGCGCACTTCGGCGACGGCGTGCTGCGCTCGGCGGACGTGGCCGCGGGCATCGTGGGCGCGGTGGTCAAGGACCCGGCCGCGGACACCCTGGTCTGGCGCGAGTACCTGGAGACGGCGGTGCGGCCGCGGGCCGACTGGCAGGACTTCTACCGGGCCTGCCGCGACGCGGACCGTACCTGATGCCCACCCCCGCGCCCGAACCGCCGATCCTGCTCGGCGTCCGGCACCACGGCCCCGGTTCGGCCCGGGCCGTCGCCGCCGCGCTCGCGCAGGTCGAGCCGGACATCGTGCTGATCGAGGGCCCGCCCGAGGCGGACGTGCTGCTGTCCTTCGCCGCCGACCCCGACATGCGACCGCCGGTCGCGCTGCTCGCACACGCCGTCGACGACCCGGCCCAGGCCGGCTTCTGGCCGTACGCCGACTTCAGCCCCGAGTGGGTGGCCATCCGACACGCCGGCGCGCACGGCGTACCGATCCGGTTCATCGACCTGCCGGTCGCGGTCTCCTTCACGCTCGACCGGGCCCGCCGCGAACGCGCGGCCGACGACCCGCCCAGGGACACCGAGGCCGCGCCCGCGCCGCCGCGCGTCGATCCGATCGCGGAGCTGGCCCGACTGGCCGGCCAGGACGATCCGGAGCGCTGGTGGGAGGACGTGATCGAGCACCGGCTGCCCACCGGCGGGGACGCGCTGACCCCGTTCGCGGCGCTCGCCGACGCGATGGCCGCGCTGCGCGAGGACGAACCCGCGCCCGCCCCCGTCTTCGGGGCCGAGCCCGACGTCGAGCGGCTGCGCGAGGCGTACATGCGCCAGTGTGTGCGCTCCGCGCGCCGTGCCGGACATCGCCGGATCGCCGTGGTGTGCGGCGCGTGGCACCTGCCCGCGCTCGCCGCGCCGGTCTCGGCCGCCGCCGACCGCGCGCTGCTCGCGCCGCACCGGGCCAAGGTCAAGGTGGAGAGCACGTGGGTGCCGTGGACGCACCGCCGACTCGCGCAGAGCTCCGGCTACGGAGCGGGCGTCGCCTCGCCCGGGTGGTACCGACACCTGTACGCGAGCACCGACGAACGCGAGCTGCTGCCACGCTGGTTCGTGCGGATCGCGTCGCTGCTGCGCGACGCGGGCCACCCGGTGTCCTCGGCGCACGTGATCGAGGCCACCCGGCACGCGAGCGCGCTGGCCGCACTGCGCGATCGGCCGCTGGCCGGCCTGGACGAGACGATCGAAGCGGTCCGCGCGGTGATGTGCGACGGCGTCACCGGGCCGCTCGCGCTGGTCCACGACGCGCTCGTGGTGGGCGACGTGATCGGCGAGGTGCCCGACGCGGTGCCCGCCGTACCGCTCCAGCGCGACCTGTCCCGCGAACAGCGCCGACTGCGGCTGCGGCCCGAGCCCTCCGCCCGTGAACTCGAACTCGACCTGCGCAAACCCTCGCACGCCGACCGCAGCCGACTGCTCAACCGACTCGCGCTGTTGGACGTGCCGTGGGGCGTGCCGGCCCGGGCCCGGGAGGGCAAGGGCACCTTTCGCGAGACCTGGCGCCTGGACTGGCAACCGGAGTTGGCGATCCGGGTCGCCGAGGCGGGCGTGTGGGGAACCACCGTGGTCGCCGCCGCCGCGGCCCGCACGGCCGACCTGGCGATCCGGGCCGAATCGCTCGCCGAGGTGACCGACGTCGCCGAGCGCTGCCTGCGTGCCGATCTGCCCGGCGCGCTGCCGCTGATCATGCGCGTGCTGGACCAACGCGCCGCGTTGGACACCGATGTGAGCCGACTCGCCGAGGCGCTGCCGGGTCTGGTGCGCGCGCTGCGCTACGGCGACGTACGCGGCACCGACACCTCCGCGCTGGGTACCGTGGTGGCCGGTCTGGTGGTCCGGATCTGCGTCGGGCTGCCGCCCGCCTGCGCGGGCCTGGACGAGGACGGCGCCAAGGCGATGCGCCGACGCCTGGACGACGTGCACGCCGCCGTGCAACTGCTGCCCGACGAGCAACAGTTCGAGTGGTACGCGACCCTGGACCGGCTCGCCGACCGGGAGAACCTGCCCGGCCTGCTCACCGGCCGAGCCACCCGGCTGCTCCTGGACCTGGGCCGGCTCGACCCGGAGGCGGCCGCCCCGCGGCTGGCCCGGGCACTGACCCGAGGCGTCCCGCATCGCGAATCGGCCGCCTGGATCGAGGGCTTCCTGGCCGGCGGCGGCATGCTGCTCGTGCACGACGAACGCCTGCTCGCGCTGGTCGACGAGTGGATCACCGGCACCCCCGACGACCTGTTCACCGAGATCCTGCCGCTGCTTCGACGCACCTTCGCCACCTTCGCCGCGGCCGAGCGCCGGATGCTGGGCGAGCGGGTCCGCACCCCCGCGCACGCCGCTGTACAGGCCGCCACCGCCGACCTGTTCGACACCGCGCGCGCCGACGCCGTACTGCCGTTGCTGGCCGAGATCCTCGGCCTCGAACGCCGAGAGGCGGCCACCCGATGAGCGAGAGCACGAGCGACGAGCGACTGCGCCGCTGGCGCCTGGTGCTGGGCGGCGACGCGGACGGCACCGGCTACGGCCTGACCGGCGAGGACACCCGGATCGACCGGGCCCTGGCCGCGCTCTACCGCCCGGGAAACCCGGCCCCGCGCGGCAGCAGGCGCGGCACCGGCCCACGCGCCGCCGGCCTGGGCGCCTCCGCGCCGTCGGTGGCCCGCTGGCTCGGCGACATCCGCGCACACTTCCCGGCGGGCGTCGTACAGATCCTGCAGCGGGACGCGATCGAGCGGCTCGACCTGACCCGGCTGCTCCTGGAACCGGAGATGCTGGCCGCCGTCGAACCGGACGTGCACCTGGTCGGCACGCTGCTCGCGCTCAACAAGCTGATGCCCGAGGCCACCAAGGAGGCCGCCCGCGCGGTGGTCCGCACCGTCGTCGAGGACCTGGAGCGTCGGGTCGCGCAGCGCACCACGAGTCTGGTCCAGGGCGCGCTGGACCGGGCGACCCGGATCAACCGGCCGCGGCACCACGACATCGACTGGAACGCCACGATCAAGGCCAACCTCAAGCACTACCAGGCCGAACACCGCACGATCGTGCCGGAGCGACTGGTCGGCTACGGCCGGCAGCGGCACGGCGTGCGCAAGGACGTGATCCTGTGCGTCGACCAGTCCGGCTCGATGGCGGCGTCGGTGGTCTACGCGTCGGTGTTCGGCGCTGTGCTGGGCTCGATGCGCTCGTTGGAGACCTCGCTGGTCGTCTTCGACACGAACGTGGTCGACCTCACCGGGCAACTGGACGACCCGGTGGACGTGCTGTTCGGCACCCAACTCGGCGGCGGCACCGACATCAACCGCGCGCTGGCCTACTGCCAGTCCCTGATCACCCGACCCGCGGAGACGGTCGTCGTGCTGATCAGCGACCTGTACGAGGGCGGTGTCCGCGACGGGATGTTGCGTCGCGCGGCGGCCATGCAGGCGGCCGGCACCTCGTTCGTCACCCTGCTCGCCCTCTCCGACGAGGGCGCCCCGGCCTACGACCACACCAACGCGGCAGCCCTGGCCGCGCTCGGCAGCCCCGCCTTCGCGTGCACCCCCGACCTGTTCCCGGAGGTGATGGCGGCGGCGATCCAGGGCCTGCCACTCCCGATCCCGGAGCCGTAGCGTCCGGGCCGACGTGTCACGCCGGTTCCCCGGGTGAGGGCAGGACCATCCAGAGCCCGTCCGTGCCGGAGCCCTGGAACGTCAGGTCAAGGCAGCGGTGTCCAGGGCGGGGAGGTCGTCGGGGAGTTGCAGCTTTTCGCCGAGCGCCACCGGGTCGGCGGATCGATAGTAGGATTCCTCGCCCCGATCCACCGGGTCCGAGTGGCAGACGGCCAACCTCTTCTGTCGGTCGATGAGGACGTAGATGGGGATACCGGCACGGGCGTACGTGCGGTACTTCCCCTCTCGGTCCACCTTCCCGTTGCTGGGAGACGTGATCTCACCGGCGAGGTGGACCATGCTCGCCGGATACCAGCCGTCGTGACTGGTGCGGTAAGCCTCATCAGAGTCGTTCGGCAGACGGTACGGAATCACGAAATCCGGGATGAAGGCCCCGGTTACGTGCCTTTCCCCGGCCGGTTCCGAGCAGTATCCGTTGCCGATCAGAGCCAAGTCGACGCCTGCCATCCGCAACTGAACGATCAGTTCGACGGCCCAGCGATTGTGCTGGTCGTTTGCCGGCGGCGTCATGTGATAGTTCCCCTCGATGAACTCCACGCGCACGCCCTTCGGGGCCGCCAGCGTGGCGATGAACGCGGTGGGCCGCGTGGTGAAGACATCGAGCGGCGAGGCGATCTCCGGCTCGTGCGCGAGCGCCGTCATCTCGACTCCTTCTTCGGGACTGGGTTGCGTGTCCATGCTGTCCGCTCCGTTCGTCCGTCTGTCGGGATTCCCTGTAAGTGTGATTGTCGGCCGCAGGGCTTCGGCGTGGGATGGGACACATTGCCGCGATCACGGTCCGTTTCGGCGTGTTCCCTGTGTCACGGTGGAACAGGCCTAAACGGGCGGATCTCGACACCCGGCAGGGTTGGTTTCGAGCTTTGCTCGCGGAGTGTGATCAAGACCCTGATTCGGGGCCCGCGCTCCTGCCCGATAACCTGCCAGGCGGATCAGCTACGCGTGCGGACGCCGTCCACCAGAGTCTGGGGGCGAGCCTGCCGGACCCTGCGCGACGACGGACGCGGCTGCGCATGTTCCGCATATCCGATCGCGATCACAAGGACGGACCCGCGTGGACCTGTTCGAGTACCAGGCGAGGGATCTCTTCGCTAAGCACGGTGTGCCGGTTCTGCCCGGTGAAGTCGTCTTCACGCCGGAGGAGGCACGGGCCGCCGCCGAGCGCATGGGCGGCAAGGCCGTCGTCAAGGCGCAGGTGAAGGTCGGTGGCCGCGGCAAGGCCGGTGGCGTCAAGCTGGCGTTCAGCACCGACGAGGTCGTCGAGAAGACCGAGCAGATCCTCGGCCTCGACATCAAGGGCCACATCGTCAAGAAGGTCATGCTGGCCGGGCTGGCCAAGCCGGTGGACGAGTACTACGTCTCGTTCCTGCTCGACCGCACCAACCGCACCTTCCTGGCGATGGCGTCGGTCGAGGGTGGCGTCGAGATCGAAATCGTCGCCGAGGAGAACCCCGACGCGCTCGCGAAGATCCCGGTCGACGCGATCGAGGGCGTGACCGAGGCCAAGGCCCGCGAGATCGTCGAGGCGGCGAAGTTCCCGGCCGAGCTGCACGACCAGATCGTCGCGACCCTGAAGACGTTGTGGACCGTCTTCGTCGAAGAGGACGCCACGCTCGTCGAGGTCAACCCGCTGATCAAGTCCGAAGAGGGCAAGATCATCGCGCTGGACGGCAAGGTCTCGCTGGACGAGAACGCGGACTTCCGGCACCCCGACCACGAGGCGCTCGAGGACAAGGACGCGGCCGACCCGCTGGAGGCGGCGGCCAAGGCCAAGGGCCTCAACTACGTCAAGCTCGACGGCTCGGTCGGCATCATCGGCAACGGCGCGGGCCTGGTCATGTCCACGCTCGACGTGGTCGCGTACGCCGGGGAGAACCACGGCGGCGTGAAGCCGGCCAACTTCCTCGACATCGGCGGCGGCGCGTCCGCCGAGGTGATGGCGAACGGCCTGGAGATCATCCTGGGCGACGCCGACGTCAAGTCGGTGTTCGTCAACGTCTTCGGCGGCATCACCGCGTGCGACGCGGTCGCGAACGGCATCGTGCAGGCGCTCGAACTGCTCAAGCAGAAGGGCGAGGCGGTCACCAAGCCGCTCGTCGTGCGTCTGGACGGGAACAACGCGGAGCTGGGTCGGCAGATCCTGACCGACGCGAACCACCCGCTGGTCCAGCAGGTGGACACCATGGATGGCGCGGCCGAGCGGGCCGCCGAGCTCGCTGCCGCGAAGTAAGGGAGACCGACCCAACATGGCTATCTTCCTGACCAAGGACAGCAAGGTCATCGTCCAGGGCATGACCGGCTCCGAGGGGATGAAGCACACCCACCGGATGCTCGCCTCCGGGACGAACATCGTCGGTGGCGTGAACCCGCGCAAGGCCGGCACCACGGTCGACGTGGACGGCACCGAGGTACCGGTATTCGGCACCGTGGCCGAGGCCATGGAGGCCACCGGCGCGGACGTCACGGTGGTCTTCGTGCCGCCGAAGTTCACCAAGGACGCCGTGGTCGAGGCCATCGAGGCCGGGATCGGCCTCGCGGTGGTCATCACCGAGGGCGTGCCGGTGCACGACACCGCGCAGTTCTGGGCGCTCGCCGGCGCCAAGGGCAACAAGACCCGGATCATCGGCCCGAACTGTCCCGGCCTGATCACCCCGGGTCAGTCCAACGCGGGCATCATCCCGGCCAGCATCACCAAGCCGGGCCGGATCGGTCTGGTGTCCAAGTCGGGCACCCTGACCTACCAGATGATGTACGAGCTGGCCGACATCGGCTTCTCGACCGCCGTCGGCATCGGTGGCGACCCGATCATCGGCACCACGCACATCGACTGCCTCCAGGCGTTCCAGGACGACCCGGACACCGACGCGATCGTGATGATCGGCGAGATCGGCGGCGACGCCGAGGAGCGTGCCGCGGCCTACATCGCCGAGCACATCACCAAGCCGGTCGTCGGCTACGTCGCGGGCTTCACCGCCCCCGAGGGCAAGACCATGGGCCACGCCGGCGCCATCGTCTCGGGCTCCTCGGGCACCGCGCAGGCCAAGCAGGACGCGCTCGAGGCCGTCGGCGTCAAGGTCGGCAAGACGCCGTCCGAGACGGCGCGCCTGATGCGCGAGATCATGGCGGGCTGACCCACCGGTCGCCCGTAGCCGACGACGCCCCGCGAACCGCTTTCCAGGCGGTTCGCGGGGCGTCGTGGTTTCCTCCCGCCCGGACGGGACCCGGTCAGCGCATCGGCGTGCGCCGCAGACCGTTGTCCACGCAGCTCGTGTCGAGCACGAACGCGCTCTCCGGGGCCAACATCGTGTCCGGCCCGGTCGGGGCCGCCGACGCGAGGGTGAACACCCCGGTCGGGGTCGGCCCGAATGTGCGTTGCCCGGTGGGCGCCACCGGCCGGACCAGCGGCTTGATCGGCTGCGTCGGCGCGGCGGCCGGCTCCGGGACGGCGGGCTGCTCGGCCGGTCCCGCCGCGGGTGCCGGCGTCGATTCCGCGGGTGCCGGCTCCGGCTCCGGCTCCGGTTCCGGTTCCGCGGGCGCCGGCGCGGCCGGCGGAGCGGTCGCCTCCGGCGTCGGTGGTGCGGCGGCCGGTGCGGGCGGAGCGGCGGCCGGCGCCGGTGGGGTCTCCGCGTCGCCGGGTACCGGTGGCAGGCGCCGGGCCACCTCGGGACCGGTGATCGGCTGGACCCGGTAGCCGCCTCGCGAGTCCCGCGAGGTGGCCGGATCGAGCAGCCGGGGCAGCGACGTGATCACCAGCGCGAGGACCGCCGCCGCGACCACCGCGATCAGCACCGAGGTCCGGGCCCTGCTGCCCAGCCTGGCCGCGTGCGGCCCGCGCACGCGCGGTTCGTAGCGTGCCGCGAGGTCGCACGTGATCGTGCTCAGGAAGTCGTGCGCCTCCTGGCAGTTCGGTGACGGCCCGGTCAGCGCCGGAACCAGCTCGGCCAGGTCCTCGTGCGCGTGCACGAGCCGCATCAGGGTGGCCTCGGTGGTCGCCTCGGTCTCGACCGCGACCTGCTCCGGCGACATCCCGAACAGGTGGCGCAGCACGAACACCCGCCGACGGTGCCCGGGCACCCGCTGGAGCGCGCGCAGGAGCGCGATGTCCTGCTCGCGACGCGCGTCGTCGTCCGCGTGCGGGACGACCCGGCCGGTGTGGTCCGGATGCGGTACCAGACGCCACATCGCGCGCCGCAGCAGGAACCGGTGGCCGAGCGCGAGGTCGCCGGCGAGGGTGCGTACGTGGCCGGCGTCGGCCGGAGTGTTCGCGACGTCCGGCAGGTCGCGCCAGACCCGCGCGAAGGCGCGCCGGGTCACGTGTGCGGCCCGGGTGGGGCTCGCGGTCAACAGGTACGCGTAGCGCGCGATGTCGGACGCGATCGCCGCGTGCAGGGCCTCGAAGCCCGGGGCACGCTCGCGGGAGGTGTTCCGCTCGTCGTCGATGCCCATAGGGGCATGAGGTACCCGAGGGGCGATTGATAATGCATATCAACTGACCTCAATCGAGCAAATGGGGTGTCTTGCCGCGCTCGGCGGCCATATGCGGCCCGGATCGGATCCGCGTTGGCAGCATGGGGCCGTGACCGAAATGCCGGAAAGCGAACGCGGCCCGTCGGCGCCCTGGACGGTGGCCCGATCCACCCCGTGGGCCGGCGTCGAGCGCCTTCCGGCCACCCCCGAGATGTCCCCACCCCAAGCTCTGGGGGAGTCGCCCGGCTCGCTGCCGGAGGCGGAACCCGGGTCGGTCGGCGATCCCCCCGAAACCGCCGAGACGCCGGGACCGTCCGGGCTGCCGGAGCAGGTGGACCTGGTGGATCCGGTGGCTCCGGGCGGTCCGGGCGGTCCGGAGGGCTCGGCGGACTTCTCCGAACCCGCGGAGCCCGCCGACGAGCACTCGGAGTCCACCGAGGCCACCGAGGCCACCAAGCCCACCGAGGCCCTCCCCGCCCCGCCCCGCCCCGAGGCTCCGCCGATCGTCGCCCCGCCCAAGCCGGACCGTCCGCCCGCCGCGTTCCCGGTGTCGAGCCCCGTCGAGACCCCCGGCGGGCCCGAGTCGCCCGCCGATCGCCCGTGGGCCCCACCGGAGCCCGGCCGCTCGCCGGCGGCGGTCCTGGCCGCCCTGCCGGGCCTGCCCGCCCTGGTCGCCTTCGCCGGTCGCCGCCCCGACACCGCCCGGATCGCGCAGGCGCTGGCCCGAGGCGTGGTGTCGGCGCTGCTCGCGGTCGGGGCCGGACTCGGCGGCGTGGCGGTGCTCGTGCTGATCGTGGCCATGTGCGGCGCCACCTCGGGCGGCTTCGATCACCCGCAGGCGCTGCTGCGGGTGATCGGCGGCATCTGGCTCGCCGCGCACCACGTGGGCTTCGAGTTCGTCGAGATCAGCCATCGGGCGACCGGATCGGTCGAACCGATCGTGACCGTGGTACCTCTGCGGCTCGCCCCGCTCGGTCTGACCGTGCCGCTGATCTGGGTGTTGTGCCGGATCGGCCGGCGGCTCGCGGACGGCCTGGCCGGGACCGCGATCGTGCTCGCGTCCCAGGTGCTGGTGTACACCGGCCTGCTGTACGCGGTCGCCGTCGGCGTCGGTACGGCGAGCGTGCGGCCCGTGTTCGGCACGGTCGCGCCGGCCGCGCTCGGGGTCCTGGCGGCGGGGGTGCTCGGCGCGTTCGGGCCCGCGCTGGTCCGGGTGCCCGCCGTCCGTGCCGCCCTGGCCTCGGCCGCGGTGCTCGCGGCGGGCGGGGCGCTCCTGGTGCTCGCGTGCCTGTTCGCGCACGCGGGCCAAGTCCGGGTCGCGCTGGCGCTGACCACCCACGACCCGGTCGGCTTCGCGGCGCTGGCCGTACTGTGCGCCGCGCTGGTGCCCAACGCGATCGTGTGGGCGGTGTCCTACGCCGCCGGTACCGGGTTCGCGCTCGGCGCGGCCACCACCATCGCGCCCACCGGCGGCACCCTGGGCACGCTGCCCACCCTGCCGTTGCTCGCCGCGTTGCCCGGCCCGGCCACGGTGCCCTCCACCGCGTGGGCGCCCGCGGTGCTCCCGCTGCTCGGGGGCGTCGCGGCGGGCTTCTTCGCGGCCCGCGCCGAGCCGCCCCGGGCCTGGCTCGCGGTCACCTCGCACGCCGCGGGCGCGGGCCTGGGCGTCGGCCTGCTCGCCCTCGCCTCGGCCCGACTCGCCTCCGGCACCGCCGGCCTGGCCAACCTCGCCGACCTGGGCCCGAACGTGTGGCGCACCGCCGCCGCGCTGACCGTCGAGATCGCGCTGATCGCCGCCCCGACCGCGCTGGCCACGACCTGGTGGCGCGGCCGGGAAAGCCCGAAGGCCGCCCCCGCCGAAACGGAGACGGCCCTCGGAACCACCGGCCCTTCGTAGCCGAGCGCGGCACCGCAAGAAGAACGCGGCACCCAGCGGCACCCAGCGGTACCTAGAACGTGCCGTCCACGACCCAGTGGTAGCGCTCGGGCAGCTTGTCCAGGCAGCGCTGCTCGCCGGTCTTGGTGAGCGCGCTGTCCATGCAGTCGTAGTAGTCCTTGTTGACCGCCTCGAACGTCCACACGCCCAGCACGTAGACCACCGCGATCGCGCCGGTGACCAGACCCGCGAGCGCGGCGCCGGAACGGGCGCCCGCCGGTCGGCGAACGCGCGGCCGATGCGCCGGACCGCCCGGGGCGTGCCCCGGATGCCGCGCGGTGCCGCCGGGACCCTCCTCGATTCGCGGTCCGGCCGTGGCCGGCGTCGTCCCGCGCACCGTGCGGATGCCGAGCACCAGCGCGACCACGCCCAGCACCACGCCGAGCACCAGACCCAGGTCGGACGGCAGGAACAGCGCGAAGAACACCGCCCACACCCCCGACCACAGCGCCAGTCGGCCGTTGCGGACCCGGATGTCCTTCGGGTCGGGCTGCTCGCGCGGTTCGCGCGGAGCCCGCTGCGGCCGGTCCTCGCGACCGTGCCGATCGCCCCCGTTGCCGCCGTCCCCTCGCCCGTTGCCGGGCACGTTCCACGGGGCGGCCGGCGGGCGATCGGGCGTACCCTCCGGCGGCGGGGCGTAGGGATCCCGCTCGTCGGTCTCGTTGCCGGTACTCATCCTCTGCCTGCCCTCGTCGTGCCGGATCGCGGGATTCCCTTCCCAGGATCGTACGTGTGCGGGGTGCACCGTAGCCGGGCGGCGGCGCCCAAGTGGCCCCAAGGGCCCGTCGGGCGCGGATGCCGCCGGGTCCGCCGATGCCGTCCCACCCCGCCGGTTCGGTACTGCCTACCCCCTGACGCTATCGTTGCCGACGTACGGGCGTCGCTCCGTGTTCCCGCCTCCTGTCGGGGAACGCCCGCCGGCCCCGTACGAGATCCCGGCGAGAGCCCGAATCCGTGTGGTGCCTCTCCCGCCCTTCCTTCCGGAAAGAGCCTGAAAGCAGTGGCCGTTCACGCCCCGCGTACCCCCGGGCCGGCCCGGCTCGTCGTCCTCGTCTCCGGCTCCGGCACCAACCTCCAGGCCCTGCTCGACGCGTGTGCGGATCCCGCGTACGGCGCGAGCGTGGTGGCCGTGGGCGCCGACCGCGACGGCATCGCGGGGCTGACCCGGGCCGAGCGGGCGGGCGTGCCCACCTTCGTCGAACGCGTCGCCGATCACCCGGACCGGGCAGGCTGGGACGCCGCGCTGGCCGACGCGGTCGCCGGGTACGAACCCGATCTGGTGGTGTCGGCCGGCTTCATGAAGATCCTGGGCCCGCGCTTTCTGGCCCGCTTCGAGGGACGCACCGTCAACACCCACCCCGCACTGTTGCCCTCGTTCCCCGGCGCGCACGGCGTCCGGGACGCGCTCGCGTACGGCGCCAAGGTGACCGGCTGCACGGTCCACCTCGTGGACGCCGGCGTGGACACCGGGCCGATCATCGCTCAGGGCGTCGTCACGGTCGAGGACGGCGATCACGCCGACGGCGGCGACGCGTTGCACGAGCGCATCAAGACTGTCGAGCGCACCCTGCTCGTCGAGGTCGTGGGCCGGCTGGCCCGCGAGGGCTACCGCATCGAAGGAAGAAAGGTCCGGATCCCCGCATGACTTCCGCCGCCCCCACCCCCACCCCCACTCCCGCCACCGAGGACGAGGCACGCCGCCCGATCCGTCGCGCGTTGATCAGCGTGTACGACAAGAGCGGCCTGGAGGAACTGGCCCAGGGCCTGCACGCGGCCGGCGTCGAGCTGGTCTCCACCGGCTCCACCGCCGGGCGGATCGCCGCCTCGGGCGTGCCGGTGACCAAGGTCGAGGAACTGACCGGTTTCCCGGAATGTCTGGACGGCCGGGTCAAGACGCTGCACCCGCGCGTGCACGCCGGCATCCTGGCCGACCTGCGCCTGGAGTCGCACCGCGCGCAGCTCGAGGAGCTGGACGTACGGCCGTTCGACCTGGTCGTGGTCAACCTGTACCCGTTCACGCAGACCGTCGAGTCGGGCGCGACCCCGGATGAGTGCGTCGAGCAGATCGACATCGGCGGCCCGTCGATGGTCCGAGCCGCGGCCAAGAACCACCCCTCCGTCGCGGTGGTGACCAGCCCGGACCGCTACGCCGACGTGCTGGCCGCGCTCGAGGCGGGCGGCTTCGACCCGGCGCAGCGCAAGCGGCTCGCGGGCGAGGCGTTCGGGCACACCGCCGCCTACGACGTCGCGGTCGCCTCCTGGTTCTCGAACAGCTACGCGCCGGCCGACGAGGAGAGCTTCCCGGCCTTCCTCGGCTCGGTCCGCCGCCGGGAGAACGTGCTCCGCTACGGCGAGAACCCGCACCAGGCGGCGGCCCTGTACGTGGACGGCACCGGCGGCCTCGCGGGCGCCGAGCAGTTCCACGGCAAGGAGATGTCCTACAACAACTACATGGACACCGACGCGGCCCGGCGTGCCGCGTACGACCACGAGCAGCCGTGCGTGGCGATCATCAAGCACGCCAACCCGTGCGGGATCGCGATCGGCGAGGACGTCGCCGAGGCGCACCGCAGGGCGCACGCGAGCGACCCGGTGTCCGCCTACGGCGGCGTGATCGCGGTCAACCGACCGGTGAGCGTCGCGATGGCCGAGCAGGTCGCGGGGATCTTCACCGAGGTGATCGTCGCGCCGGACTACGAGGACGGCGCGGTCGAGGTGCTCGCCCGCAAGAAGAACATCCGGGTGCTGCGCGCCCCCGAGGCACCGCGCACGCCCGCCGAGTTCCGCCAGATCGACGGCGGCCTGCTGTTGCAGAACGCGGACCGCTACCAGGCGCCCGGCGACGACGCCGCCGCCTGGACGCTCGCCACCGGCGAGCCCGCCGACGCCGAGACGCTGCGCGACCTGGTGTTCGCCTGGCGCGCGGTGCGCGCGGTCAAGTCCAACGCGATCCTGCTCGCGTCCGGCGGCGCGACCGTGGGCGTGGGCATGGGCCAGGTGAACCGGGTCGACTCGGCCAAGCTGGCGGTCACGCGCGCGGGCGAGCGGGCGGCCGGCTCGGTCGCCGCGTCCGACGCGTTCTTCCCGTTCGCCGACGGCCTGGAGGTGCTGATCGCGGGCGGTGTGCGCGCGGTGGTCCAGCCCGGCGGATCGGTTCGCGACGAAGAGGTGGTCGAGGCGGCACGTGCGGCCGGGATCACCATGTACCTCACCGGGACCCGGCACTTCTTCCACTGAGTCCACCGCTCGACCGCGATCCGGGTGACCGGGCCGCGGTGAAGGCACGCGAGGCGCGACCCCGGCGGGGTCGCGCCTCGCGCGTGTGATGAGAGTGCCGCTCGGATCGGGGTGGTGCTCAGACCTTGACCACGACCGTCGAGCAGACCTTGTCCGCGAACGTCTGCTTCTTGTCGTCCCACAGCGGCCACAGCCAGCCCAGAAAGCACGCGAGCGAGTCCAGGAAGTGGGCGAGCCAGCGAACGAACGCCATCCCGAAGCCGGTCGGCATCCCGTCGCTCTCGCGCAGCACCTTGATGCCCACGGCGCGCTTGCCGATGGTCTGCCCGGTCTTGCCCTGGCGGTACAACTGCCAGAGTTGGAAGGCCAGCGAGATCAGGCCGCCTATGACGATCAGGATGACCGGACCGGCACCGCCGTCGTACTCGGTCGTCTCGCTGCCGTCGAGGTTCTCGGTGACCGTGGTCTTGTCCTGGAACCAGATGTAGCCCGCGATATAGGGGATCGAGACCGGCAGCATGACGAGCGCGTCGACCAGCAGCCCGCCTGCCCGACGGCCCCAGCTCGCGCACCACTCGCCGATGTTCGGCGGCGGGCCGTAGCCGGCGGGTGGACCGTAACCGGGTTGGCCGTAGCTCGGCTGGCCATAGCCCGGCTGACCGTAGCTCGGCTGACCGTAGGCGGGTTGGCCATAGCCGGGCTGACCGTAGCCCTGGCCTTGGCCCTCGGCGCCGTAGCCGGACGGCGGGCCGTACGGACCCGGAGGTTGGGACATGCGGAACTCTCCCCTGAGAACGCGCGTACACGCGATACGCGGCGCGATGGTTCCGGGTTTCGTCGACACGCGAACGCCGAAACGGGCCGCGATGTCGCCCCCACCGCCCGGAGCCTGTTGGAGGCGGCACCCTACACCTCGGCGGTTGGCGCGCGGTAGGTCCGCGGCGGGTGCCGTGACCGGGGTCATGGTGGGGGACTTGGCATTCCGCGCGAAAGGTGCGTTGCATAGGAGGATGCAGGATCAGGCGACACCCGGACCCCAGCCGAAACGCGCACAACTCGCGTTGCCGCCGGGGCCCTCGGCGACCTCGTCCGATCCGCCGACGCTGCCGCCGTTCCCGGCCGTACACCCGCCCGAGCTGGGTCCGCAGAACCAGATCAAGCCGCTGGTCACACTCACCGGCAAGGGCTTCACCTGGGCGTCCGGGGCACGCGCCGCGCTCGGCGTGGGCATCCCGTTCGCGATCGTCACCGCGACCCTGGGCCTGGGCTACGCCACCTTCGCCGCGCTCGGCGGCTACACCGTCCTGTACGCGGCCAAGGAGCCGTACGCGCGCCGGGCGATCACCCTCGCGCTGGTCGGTCTGGGGCTGGCCCTGTCGCTGACCCTGGGCTCGCTCGCGGCCGGCACCGCGCTCCTGTACGTCCCGGTGATCACCCTGGTCGCCACCGTCGCCACCTTCCTGTGCGGCGCGTTGCAAGTGGACCGCCCGGGCGGCTACATGTTCACCCTGGTCTGCGCGATGGGCGCGTTCTTGCCGCACCAACCCGACATGGTCCCCGAACGGGCCGCGCTGGTGCTCGCGGGCGCGGCCGGCGCGTGGCTGGTGTCGATGTCCGGCTGGCTGCTGCGCCCGCGCCACCCCGAGCACATGGCGCTCGCGGCCTGTTTCGAGGCGCTCGCCGACTTCTTCGCCGCGATCGGCGACCAGCCCAGCGACGCCGCCCGACACCGCGCGTCCGAGACGGTGCACAGCGCGTGGGTGACCGTGTTGCGCGCGGACACCAAGCGCAACCGGCGTACCGGTGAGGCACGTCGGCTGCGGGTGTTGTGTCGGCGGGCGCTCGACCTGTTCCAGGCCGCGCAACTGCTCGCCGTCGAGCGCACCCGGCCGCTGCCGCCGGAGATCCCGGACACCGTGCGCGCGCTGGCCGGTGCGGTCGGCCGGCCCAAACTGGTCCCGGTCATGCCCGCGGTGCTCGCCGACACCGAGACCGCCGCCGAACGCCTCCTGCGCACGGTGCTCAAGGCCGCCGCCGAGGCGGCCGGTCGGCCGGCGGTCAAGGAGGGCGAGATCATCCCCGGTCGGCGGCCCACCGCCGGCGAGCGCCTGCGCGCCGCGTTCGACCGCGCGTCGCTGGTCCCGCCGACCGCGCTGCGTACCGGGCTCGGGGTCGGTTCGGCGACGCTGGCCGCCGCGCTGTTGCCGGTGGTGCACCCGGTGTGGGTGGCCATCGCGGCCGGTGCCGCGCTCCAGGGCGGCAATGTCGTGCTCGACTTCGGCCGGGTGTTGCAACGGGCGATCGGCACGCTGGTGGGCGTCGCGGTGATCGCGCTGTTCTTCCACGACCTGATGCCCAACCAATGGCTGGTGGTGATCGCGGTCGCGCTGCTGTTCGGCGCGACGCAGACGGTGATCGCCCGCAACCTCGCCGTGGCCGCCGCGTGCGTGACCCCCGTCGGCCTCTTCCTGGCCGCCGCCGGCCAACCCGGCGCGCATGTGGGCGACCTGGCCGCCACGCGCCTGATCGACACCGTGCTGGGCCTGGCCGTCGGCCTGACCGCGAGCCTGGTGTTGTGGCCGCGCGCGTCCGCGACCCGACTGCCGCGCCAACTGGGCCGGACCATCCGCGCCGAGGGGCTGCTGCTGCGGGCCACGGTCACCGGGCAGATCGTGGACGATCGCGCGTGGGGCAGCACCCGCCGGGCGGCCCGCCGCGAACTGCTCGACCTGTGGAGCGTGTACGAGGCGGCGCTGGGCGAGTTCACCGGCCGCCGCCTGGACGCCGAACGGCTGTGGCCCGCGATCGTGACCGCCCAGCGGCTCGGCTACCGGCTGATGACCGCGCCCGAGACCTACCGCAGCACACCGCCCGAACCCATTCCCGAGGACGACCTGGCCCGTCTGGACGCCTATCTCAACGAACTGGCCTCGGCCGCCGAGGAGCGCCGCCCCCCGACGCCGCCCGAACTGCCGGACCTGTGGGGGCATCCGGTGCCGCGCCAACACCTCAAACGGCTGGGCGAGGCGATCGCCCGGGCGAACGAGCCGGTGCCGACCTGGCAACTGCCCGAGTTCGTCCAACAGCGCATCCTGGCCCCGCCGGTACGCCTTCTGCACGGGGCCCGCCGCGCGGCCGGCTCGGATACGGGACAATCTCAACGACCGGCCCGGAACCGTGGACCAGGAGACAGAACTTGAAGGCGCAGATCCTCGACGGCAAGGCCACCGCCACCGCCATCAAAGCCGAACTGGCCGTACGGGCCGAGGCCCTGAAGGCCCGAGGCATCACGCCGGGTCTGGGCACCGTGCTCGTGGGCGACGACCCCGGCAGCCACTCGTACGTGCGTGGCAAGCACCGCGACTGCGCCCAGGTGGGCATCGCGAGCATCCAGCGCAACCTGCCCGCGGACGCGACGCAGGAACAGGTCGAGGATGTGGTGCGCGAGCTCAACGCGGACCCGGCCTGCACCGGCTACATCGTCCAGCTCCCGCTGCCCAAGCACCTGGACGCCAACCGGGTCCTGGAGCTGATGGACCCGGACAAGGACGCCGACGGCCTGCACCCGACGAACCTGGGCCGGCTGGTGCTGGGCCAGGAGGCGCCGCTGCCGTGCACCCCGCGCGGCATCGTCGAACTGCTCCGCCGGCACGACATCGAGATCAACGGCGCCGAGGTCTGCGTGATCGGCCGAGGCGTCACCGTCGGCCGTCCGATCGGCCTGCTGCTCACCCGCCGCACCGAGAACGCCACGGTGACCCTGTGCCACACCGGCACCAAGGAACTGCCGTTCCACGTGCTCCAGGCGGACATCGTCATCGCCGCGGCCGGGGTGCCCGGACTGATCAGCGCCGACATGGTCAAGCCCGGCGCGGTGCTGCTCGACGTGGGCATCACCCGTACCGAGCAGGGCCTGGTCGGCGATGTGCACCCGGAGGCGTACGAGAAGGCCGCGTGGGTCGCCCCGATGCCCGGCGGGGTGGGTCCGATGACCCGCGCGATGTTGCTCACCAACGTCATCGAGGCCGCCGAGCGGCAGGTCACCAGCCTGTGATCGGACCGTGCCGGACTCGGGGCGGGGGCCGCACGGGCGTGGGCACGGGCCCGCGACGCGTGCCCGCCGCACCCGGGTCCGGCGCGGATCCGCTGCCGGCGAGATGAGGAGAGGTGGGACCTGTGGCAACCGCTCGGGGGCGACGCAAGGACGGCAGGAGGAAGGAGCCGGGCACCTACCCGCCCGAGGGCGGTGCCTCGCCGGCCGGACCGGGGCCGTTGCGGGAGTGGCCCGCGATGGTGGTCTTCGGCTGCCTGCTCGCCGCGCTGCTGACCGCCGCGCTGAACGGCTTCCGGATCGCCGCGATCCTGATCGCCGGCACCTTCCTGATCGCGGCGATACTGCGGCTGTTCGTCTCCGACGTGGGCGTGCTGGCGGTCCGCAGCCGGTTCACGGACGTGGGCGTGCTGCTGTTCTTCGGCGTCGCGGTGCTGTTGCTCGGGCTGAGCATCCCCGATCCGCTCGTCGACCTGCCGTGGGTGCCCAAGCGCACCGGCTCCTAGTACGGCACTAGTGGTGTCCTCGACGCCCTCGGTCGCCCGACGGGGGATCGCGGACACGTCCCGGGCATCGTCGGCGTCCGCCCGGCGCGTCGAGGGGTCGGCTCCTCGACGTGCCGGTGGGCGGGTCAGTACAGCCGGCGTGCGTCGGCCGCGATCTCGCTCGGGGTCATCCCGGCCGAGCGGGCGATCTCGGCGCGGCGGACCGCCGTGATCGCGTCGAACAGGATCTCGCCGAGTGCCTCGCGCAGCACCGCGCTCGCCTCCAGCGCCTCCAGCGCGGCGGCCGGCGACTCCGGCAGTCGGGGCACGCCGGCGACGGCCGACGGATTGCCCGCCACCTCCGCCGGCAGCCGCAGCTCGTCCTCGATGCCGGCCAGTCCGGCCGCGATCACCGTGCCCACCACCAGGTAGGGATTGGCCGTCGCGTCGAAGCACTTGAGTTCGGCGTTCGCGGCGTGTTGCCGTTCGCCCGCCATCCCGGTGATCAGCCGCAGCGCCGCCTCCCGGTTCTCCAGGCCCCAGCAGCGGTACGCGCCCGCCCAGCGGTCCGGGACCAAGCGCAGGTGGCCGGCCGCGCCCGGGGCGCCGATCGCCAGCAGCGCGGGCAACTCGCGCAGCACCCCGGCCAGGAACGCCTCGCCCTCGCGGGTCAGCCCCTGCGGCCCCTCGCCACCGTGGCACAGGTTCATCCCGTCGCGCCACGGCGAGAAGTGCAGGTGCGCGCCGTTGCCGACCTCGCCGGGCAGCACGCACGGCGCGAAGGAGACCGCGTGTCCGTGCCGGGCGGCGACCGCGCGGATCGTCTCGCGCACCAGCACCGTGGTGTCCGCCGCGCCGACCGGGTCCTCCGGCGCGACGGAGACCTCCAACTGGCCCGCCGCGTACTCCGGATGCACCTGCAACACGCTCACGTCCTGGGCGGCGAGCGCGCGGATCAGCTCGCGCAGTTGATCGGATACCCGAACCATCCGGGTCATCCCGTACGCGGCCTTGTGGAACGCGGGGACGAAGGAGCCGTCCGGGCCCTCGGTGCCGGTGATCCACTCGACCTCGAAGCCCATCCGCAGCGACAACCCGCGCAGCCCGGCGCGCGCGGTCATCCGCCGGGCGAAGGCACGTTGGCAGCCCGGGTAGGGCACGCCGTCCTGGGTGTACCGGTCACCCGGCGCCCAGGCCCAGCCCGGCTGCGCGGCCAGCGGGCGCAGTGCCGCCAGGTCGGGGATCAGCCGCAGATCGCCGGCCGGGCCGCCGACCAGCGAGCCGGCGGTGATCGAGTCGTCGGCGAGAAAGACGTCGAACACGGGGGAGAAGCCCACGCCGTGCGTGGCGACCGCGTCCAGGCGCGAGTACGGGATCGCCTTGACCCGGGTGATGCCGGCGTTGTCTACCCAGCCGAGCACGACCGCGTCGATCGTCTCGAGCGCGGCGGGCCGCACCGACGGCTCGAGTCGGCCGGGGGTGGGCACACAGGTCGTCTCGGTAAGGTCCGACAGATGCATGTGGTCACCCTCCGGGTGTGGGTGGCTTCGGTGAGTCACGAACCTATCGGCCGGCTCCGCGGAAACGAAAACCGGGCGGTGCAATAGGCTTCGGGGCGAACCTCACACCGGTGGTTGGCCGAGCGGCCCCGGGGCGGGAGTAATGTGGCGGCGAAAAGTATCTCGATGCCGAGCTACCGGCGGACTGCCATCGGCGTCGGATCCCGCCGCAGCAGAGGAGACCCGCGCGCAATGTCCCGTACCCCCGTCAACGTCACCGTCACGGGCGCGGCCGGTCAGATCGGCTACGCGTTGCTGTTCCGCATCGCCTCCGGTCACCTGCTCGGCCCCGACACCCCGGTGCGCCTGCGCCTTCTGGAGATTCCGCAGGCGGTCAAGGCCGCCGAGGGCACCGCGATGGAGCTCGACGACTGCGCGTTCCCGCTGCTCGCCGGGATCGACATCTTCGACAACCCGACCGACGGCTTCGCGGGTGCGAACGTGGCCCTGCTCGTCGGCGCCCGCCCGCGCACCGCGGGCATGGAGCGCGGCGACCTGCTGGCCGCCAACGGCGGCATCTTCAAGCCGCAGGGCGAGGCGATCAACGCCGGTGCCGCGTCCGACATCAAGGTGCTCGTGGTCGGCAACCCGGCCAACACCAACGCGCTGATCGCGCAGCAGCACGCGCCGGACGTACCGGCCGAGCGCTTCACCGCGATGACCCGCCTGGACCACAACCGCGCGCTGACCCAGCTCGCGAAGAAGACCGGCGTCGCGGTCACCGACATCGCGAAGCTGACCATCTGGGGCAACCACTCGGCCACCCAGTACCCGGACGTCTTCCACGCGCAGATCGCGGGCAAGAACGCCGCCGAGGTGGTCGACGACCAGACCTGGCTCGCGGACACCTTCATCCCGACCGTCGCCAAGCGCGGCGCGGCGATCATCGAGGCGCGCGGCGCGTCCTCGGCGGCGTCCGCGGCCAACGCGGCGATCGACCACGTGCACACCTGGGTCAACGGCACCGCCGACGGCGACTGGACCTCGATGGGTGTCGTCTCGGACGGCTCCTACGGCGTGCCCGAGGGCCTCATCTCGTCCTTCCCGGTGGTCTGCGAGGACGGCAAGTGGGAGATCGTCCAGGGCCTGGACATCAACGAGTTCTCCCGCGGCCGGATCGACGCCTCGGTGCGGGAGTTGGCCGAGGAGCGCGACGCGGTGCGCGAACTGGGCCTGATCTGAACCCGAGCCGGGATCCGGGCGGAACCCGAGCCGAATCCGGGTCGGGAGCCGTTCGCCGGTTCCCGGTGAGGCCTGGTCGGTGGTGACCAAGGGCGGGCCGAGCGGCCCGCCCTTGGTGTGTTCCAGGAGCCTGCTGAGCACGATCGTGCTGTGGGTGCCGAGCACCAGGGGCTCGGTGCTCCAGCCCGACGCGTGCGGATCCACCCGGGCGTGGAAGCCGCGGATCACGCCGGCCTCGCGCAGTTGGTCCACTACCCGATTCGACCGGGTTGGTGCCCGGGTCCGAACGGCTCGGCCGGCGCCGCGACCGGGAGCGGCCCGGGGCGGTAGCGGTTCTCCGGCCGTACGCCGCCGGTGTCGACCCAGGTCGGGAGCGGTTCGCGGGCGGCGAGCCAGCTGTCGGGGATGCCGCGCAGGCCCGTGCGCGACGCGACCACACCGGCCGTGATCGCGCACGTGGTGTCCACGTCGCCCATGCCCCGCGCGGTGTCCCACAGGGCGTCCTCGAGCGCGTCGAGCCGGCGTGCCGCCGTCCACAACGCGAACGGGACCGTGTCGGGCGCGCTCATTCGGGAGCCGTTGCCCAGCACGCTCACCGCGTGCGGGACCGAGGACGTGGCCGGCAGTCGGGACGCGGTCCGGATGCCCGAGGCCACGTCTCCCTCCGGCGTGTGCTCCGCCACCTCGGTCAGGAACTCGACCGGATCCGGGGCCGGTTCGTCCCGCCCCCGGGTCGCCAGCGCCGCCGCGATCGCCACCGCGACCGCGCCCGCCGCCGCCTCCGGGTGGGCGTGCGTGGTCGCGGCCGAGCGCTCGGCCGCGGCCGCGACGTGGGCGAGTCCCGCGTGCGCGTGCCACGCGCCCAACGGCGCGACCCGCATCGCGGTGCCGTTGCCCCACGAGCCCTGGCCCTCGAATTGACGGCGCGTCACCTCGCGCCACGGCTCACCCTCGCGGATCGCGCGCAGCACGCCGTGCATCGAGGCGCCGTAGCCGCGATGCGGGTCGGCCTCGTACGACGCGGCGAAGTGCGCGGCCAGCGCGTCCTGATCCACGTCGTCGCACAGGTGCAGGATGCGCAGCACGGACAGCGCCATCGCGGTGTCGTCCGTCCACTGCCAGAACGCGGCATCCGGAGCGATTCGGCGGGCCTGACGTTCGGTCGGGTCGGGGTGTTTGCGCCTGAGGACGAACCACTGTTCGCCGAAGGCGTCGCCCAGAGCCAGGCCATGCAGTGCGCGTGCCGCGTCGGCGACGCGTCGGGTACGGTCCATACGCTCAGCCTGTCAGCCGGTCCCGAACCGGACCAGGCATTTCCGGCACGCCCGAAGCCGCTCGCTTCCGGGAGGAAAGTGTCGGATATTGCTCAGTCTTATCTCGACATCAAGAGGCTCGGCGTCGAACGACTCGCTAGAATGAATTCATGAAAGACGAGGTCGATCGGCTTGTCGCGGCGTGGAAGCGGGAGCGCCCGGACCTCGACGTCGAACCCCTCGAAGTACTGAGCCGGGTCACCCGACTGGCGCGCCACCTGGACCGCGCCCGGCGTAGCGCGTTCTCCGCGCGCGACCTCGAACCGTGGGAGTTCGACGTGCTCTCCGCGCTGCGTCGCGACGGCGCGCCGTATCAGCTCTCGCCCGGCCAACTGCTCACCCAGACCCTGGTGACCTCCGGGACGATGACCAATCGCATCGACCGCCTCGCCGCCAAGGGCCTGGTGTTGCGACTGCCCGATCCCGACGATCGGCGTGGCGTGCTGGTCCGGCTGACCGACGACGGCCGCGATCGCGTCGACGCGGCGATGGCCGAGCTGCTCGACCAGGAACGGGCCATCCTGGCCGGCCTGACGATCGAGCAACAGGCGGCCCTGGCCGGGCTTTTGCGTTCACTTGTCGCGCCGTTCGACAACCACGCCTGAAACAAACCTCTTTGGCCATTTCGTAGCCTTGATTCACTCTTAGTGATCAATTGTGTCAAGGACCCGTTGTGTGTCGGGAACGGCTCCCTGTAGACAAGTCCCTGTTGGGAAGCGGACCGCAAGGGTCCGCCTCGGGGAACAGGAGCAGGGCATGACGTCCATCATTCGCCCGGTCGGCGGGACGCGTCGCGAGCGGCGTTCGGCGTGCGACCGGACCGACCGACCCACTCCCGCCGAACTCGCCGCCCTGACCGGGCACGACTAGCGCCGGTCGACCGGGGCTCGGGCCGGGGGGCTCGGCTCGGGGGTCGGACTCGGGGTTCGGGCCGGGGGGTTCGGGTTCGGGGGTCGGAGGAACCGGGAGGGGTTCCGTCAGGGGGAGCGACTCCGCACCCGATCCGCGAAGGCGTCTTGGGGAAGTAACGCCGGAGTGGGTCGGAACGTGGTTGTCGAGGAGTGACGCGCCGGGGGCGTGGGGTGCGGGGCACAGCGGGAACGCGGGGGACACAGGGGAAATGGGGCGGGGAACCGGGGCGGGGACGACCGGGGCGGAAAAGTGGGAGGGAAACCGGGAGGGGACCGGGCGGGGAAGCGCGCGCAGGGGGCGATTCGGGGAGAAAGGCAGCCGGGATCACGCACGACGGCGGGCCGGCGGATGACGATCCGCCGGCCCGCCGTCGATGTCGTCCATACCTGCGATGGAGGTGATTGCGACTACGTCTTCGCATGCCTCCCGACTACGTCTCCGGCGTGAACGTCACCGGCAGCCGCTGCAGCCCGCGCATGATCAGCCCACCCCGCCACCGCAGTTCGTCCTTCGGCAGCGCGAGCCGCACGTCCGGCAGCCGATCCAGCAACGTGCCGATCGCGATCTGTCCTTCGAGCCGGGCCAGCGGCGCGCCGATGCAGTAGTGGATGCCGTGCCCGAACGCGAGGTGCTGATTGTCCGCGCGTGCCGGATCGAGCAGATCGGGCACGGCGAACCGGCGCGGGTCCCGGTCGGCCGCCGCGAGTACGACGAGTACCGGTTCGCCCGCCGGGATCAGCGTCCCGCCGATCTCCACCTCGGTGGTGCTGAAGCGCCACGTGGCCACCTCGACCGGCCCGTCGTAGCGCAGCAGTTCCTCGACGGTGGGCGCGAGCAGCGTGGGGTCGGCCCGTACCGCGAGTCGCTCGGCGTCGTGCGTGAGCAGCGTCAGCAGGCCGTTGCCGATCAGGTTGACCGTGGTCTCGAAGCCGGCGAAGAGCAGGATGAAGGCCATCGCGGCGGCCTCGTCCTCGGTCAGGTGTTCGCCGTGGTCGCTCGCCCGGATCAGCCCCGAGATCAGGTCGTCGTCCGCGTCGGTGAGCGTCGCGCGCTTGCGATGGATCAACTCGGCGAGGTACGTACGCATGTGCCGCACCGCCCGGGCCACCCCGCCGCGCGGCCCGGAGCCGTGCCGGATCATCATCCCGGCCCAGGTCCGGAAGTCCGCCTGGTCCTCCTCGGGCACACCGAGCAGGTCGCAGATCGCGTAGATCGGCAGCGGGAACGCGAAGTCGTGGATCAGGTCGGCCTCGCCGGCACGGGCGAAGTCGTCGAGCAGCCGGTCCGTCAGGGCCTGGATCCGGGGCCGGAACTCCTCGGCCCGACGCGGCGTGAATGCCTTGGACACCAGTCGGCGCAGCCGGGTGTGGTCCGGCGGGTCGAGGTTGAGCAGGTGCGCGCCGACGCCCGAGCGCTGTTCGCCGGGCACCCCGACCTTGCCCTGCTTCCAGGCCGCCTCCGAGCGCCGTGGGTCCTTGCTCAGTCGCTGGTCGGCGAGGGCCTGCCGGGCGTCCGCGTACCGGGTGACCAACCAGGCCTCGACCCCGCTGGGCAGCGTGGTGCGATGCACGGGCGCGTGCTCGCGCAGGTGCGCGTACGCCGGGTACGGGTCGGCGATGAACTCCCGGGAGAACAACTCGGGTCCGGCCGGCATCGCGTGCGCCGGGCAGCCCGTGGGGTCGTCGGTCACGGCTGCGGGGTCCGCGCCGCGCGCAGGCCCTTGATACCGAGCCATCCGATCGCGTTGCCCGCCACGAACGAGACGATCGTCAGGGCCAGGTGGATCAGGAAGAACGCGGTCGCGCCGTCGTTCCAGGACCGGTCGTCCGCCCAGATGTTCTTGAGGAAGTTCGGCCACAGGATCCAACTCCAGATCCCGAACAACACCAGACAGGTGGAAACACCTCGGCCGATCCTCAACGTGAAGCACCCGTTCCTCGGTCAAAACCTCAGCAAATTTGTCCCGGTTCAGTATGCGGCGGCGCGGTCGACGAACCGCAGCCGGGGGCCGCCAGTACGCTCATCACATGTCTGATTGGTTCCGGGCTTCTCGGAAGCCGGCCGTGTTCTGTGCTGCCGCGCTCGTTTTCACGTTGGGTCTTGTTCCGGCCGCTCGGGCCGCCGGGACCACCCCGGAACCACAGCCGCCATCACCGATGTCCGATCTCGGCGGCCCGCGGCTGGCCCAGCCGGGCGTACAGAGCGACCTGCCGCCGGGCGCACCCCCGTTGCCCGCCGTCGAGGGCTGGGCGTGGGTGGTCGCGGACGCGGACAGCGGCAAGATCCTGGCGGCGAAGAACCCGCACTGGAAACTGCCGCCGGCCAGCACGCTCAAGATGTTGTTCGCCGACACCGTGCTGCCCAAGATCGACCGCAACACCACCTACCAGGTGACGCCCGCCGACCTGCGCAACCTCGGCGAGGGCAGCAGCCTGGTCGGGATAAAGGAGAACGAGACCTACAAGGTCGAGGACCTGTGGCGCGGCGTGTTCCTGCGCTCGGGCAACGACGCGGTGCGCGTGCTGTGCGCGATGAACGGCGGCGTGCCCGCGACGGTGCAGCAGATGAACGAGCGGGCCAAGCAACTCCAGGCGGGCGACACGAACGTGGTCTCGCCGGACGGCTACGACGCACCCGGGCAGGTCTCCAGCGCGTACGACCTCGCGCTGTTCGCCCGCGAGGGGCTCAAGAACAACGACTTCCGCTCCTACGCGAGCACCAGGGTCGCCGACTTCCCGGGCGTGGCGGGGGCCAAGTTCCAGATCCAGAACACCAATACGATGCTCGGCCAGTACCCCGGCATGATCGGCGTCAAGAACGGCTACACCACCAACGCCGGCAACACGTTCGTCGGCGGTGCGCAGCGCGGTGGGAAAACCCTGCTGGTGAGCCTCATGCACGTCGAGGGCAAGGGCAAGACCTACGAGGACACCGGCAAGTTGCTCGACTGGGGCTTCGCCGCGCTGGCCCAGGCGAAGCCGATCGGCGCGCTGGTCGATCCGTTGTCGAGCCCGGGCGACAAGGGTGACAAGAAGGACAAGGGCTCGAAGCCGACCGATGCCAAGTCGGGCGACGCCAAGACCGCGCAGGCGGTGTCCTCTTCGGACGACGGCGGGTTCGCCTGGGGACTGTGGGCGGGCATAGGGGTGCCGGCGGCACTCGTGCTGGGGGGCGGCGTGTTGTTCGCCCTTCGGCGGCGCGAGGGGGATTCGGGCGCTCGGTTCGAGGATTTGCGGTAGGTGTCGGCGGGCTCGGATCGGCCTCGAACGCCGGCCCGGCTGATGGTGCTCGGCCCGGGACGGGTGGCCTCGCGCGTCGGCCGGGCCGGGCGGTGGGCTCAGGGGCGCTTTCGGGTGAAGCGCTCCAGCAGGATGCCGAGTGCGGCGGTGCCGGCCATCGCGAGGCCGTAGGTGCGGGCCGGGTGCGCCTGCTTCCCGCCGTAGCGGGACAGCTCCAACGGCGGTTCGGCCGCGGCCTTCTCGGCGGCGGCCTCGGCGTTCTCCCCGACCTCCGCGGCCTCTTGCGCGTTGGCCGTCCACGCCGCGCAGAACAGCAGCAGCCGGGTCACGAAGTAGATCCACAGGAGCAGCGCGACCGGCACCCCGAACGCGCCGTACGCGCTCTTGCCCGCGACGCCCGCGATGTACGAGGACACCAGCAGCTTCAACAGTTCGAAGCCGATCGCGCCGATCAGCGCGCCCTTGAGCGCGACCGACCGGCCCATGGTCAGCCGGGGCATGCCGACCAGCAGGTACAGGAACAGCACCACACTCGCGCCGACGGCGACCGCGAACGCGGCGATCTGGAGCAGGATCCGGCCGACCGGCTGGTGTTCGAGCCCGATCGAATCGGAGATCTCCCGGATCACGATGGTCGCGAACGTGGACGCGCCCACCGACAGCGCGAGCGCCAGCCCCAGGCCGATCAGCACACCCACGTCGGCGATCTTGCGCACGACCGCGTTGCCGGGTTCCTCGTCCACGTCCCACAGCGCCCGGATGGACGAGCGGGTCGCGTCCACCCACCCGGTCCCCGACACGAGCAGCACCGCGCCGCCGATCGCCCCGACCGCGCCGGCGTTGCGCACCAGCGCGTCCAGGTCGAGCTTGTCCGCGATGCCGGGGATCTGCTCGGAGATCTTGTTCTGCATGCGCTGGACCTGGGACGGGTCGAGCGCGGCGGCCACCACCGCCGCCGCCAGCGTGATCAGCGGGAACAGCGACAGGAACCCGTAGTAGGTCACCGCCGCGGCCAGCCGGTTGCCCTGCCGATCGCCATAACGCGAATACGCCCGCCACGTGGGGCCGATGACCGGGATCCTGCCCAGTCGTTCCTTGATCGCCACGGCTGACTGCTGCCCAACCGACGCCCGGCCCACACGCGACTCCGCTCTGTGACGTCCCGCGTGGCCGAGACGGCGTCACACGGGCAGGGGTCCTGGCAACGATTGGCCGAACGCGAAGTCACGTTGCGGGCGCCACACCCCGTCGGCGCCGTGCTCGTACAGGCTGAAGCCCCAGATCGGGAAGACCGCGTCGTAGTCGACGAGTTCCGCGAAGGCCAGGTCGAGCATATGGTCCGGCAGGTGGTGCGCGATGGTCACGTGCGGGTGGTACGGGAAGTGCAACTCGCGCTCCAGCGGCCCGGACCGCACCGCGGCCTCGATCCGCTCGCACTCCGGGATGCCGCGCGCGACCTGGACGAACACCACCGGCGAGGTGGGGCGGAACGTACCGGTGCTGCGCAGGTGTATGTCGAACGGGGCCTCGCCGGCGGCGACCGCGCGTAGATGTTCCTCGACCTCGGCCATCGCCTCGTCGGCCACCTCGGTGGGCGGCAGGAGGGTCACGTGGGTCGGGATGGCGTTCGCCAGCGGATCTCCGAACCCCGCGCGGCGAGCCTGGAGCTCACTGCCGTAGGGCTCGGGGATCGCGATCGATACCCCGATGGTGCGCTTCGCCATGTGTTGCGCCTCAGACTCCCATCCGGCCGGTCATCGGAGGCAGGAAGCCGACGCGGTCGTAGGTTTTGGCCAGCGTCTCGGACGCCACCACGCGGGCCTTCTCCGCACCTCGCGCGAGCAGCACGTCCAACTCGCCCGGGTCGTCCAGGTACGTGCGCACACGCTCCTGGAAGGGCGTCACGAACTCGACGAGCACCTCGGCCACCTCCTTCTTCAGGTCGCCGTAGCCCCTGCCCGCGAATCGCTCCTCCAACGCGGCGATCGAGGTGCCGGACAGCGCCGAGTGGATGGTGAGCAGGTTGGACACGCCCGGCTTGTCGGTCTCGTCGAAGCGCACCTCGGTGCCGGTGTCGGTGACCGCGCTGCGGATCTTCTTGGCGCTGACCTTGGGGTCGTCGAGCAGATTGACGATGCCCTTGGGCGCCGAGGCCGACTTGCTCATCTTGATCGTCGGGTCCTGGAGATCGACGATCTTGGCCGTTTCCTTGACGATGAACGGCTTGGGAATGACATACGTCTGCCCGAAGGTCGTGTTGAAGCGCTGCGCGACGTCGCGGGTCAGCTCCAGGTGCTGGCGCTGGTCCTCGCCGACCGGGACCGCGTCCGCCTGGTAGAGCAGGATGTCCGCGACCTGGAGCACCGGGTAGGTGAACAGGCCGACCGTGGTGCGGTCGCTGCCCTGCTTCGCGGACTTGTCCTTGAACTGGGTCATCCGCGCGGCCTCGCCGAAGCCGGTCACGCAGTTCATGATCCAGGCGAGCTGCGCGTGCTCGGGCACGTGGCTCTGTACGAACAGCGTGCAGCGCTCGGCGTCGAGGCCGGCCGCGAGCAGTTGTGCGGCCGAGACCCGGGTGCGCTCGCGCAATTCCTTCGGGTCCTGCGGAACCGTGATCGCGTGCAGGTCGACCACACAGTAGAAGGCATCGTGGCTGTCCTGGAGCGACACCCACTGGCGGATCGCACCCAGGTAGTTGCCCAGGTGGAACGAATCCGCGGTGGGCTGGATTCCGGACAGAACACGGGGACGCGTCGATGCCATGACGTCATTCTCTCAGGCGCGTGAGGCGGATCCGGTCAGGGGAGCCACGCGACCCCCGCGCCGGGCGCACAACAAAGCGCACGGGCGCCCCGGGAAACACGCAACGATCGTGCGGGGGTGGACAACACAGGCGCCTTTACTCGCCCTTCGGGCGCGACCTAGGCTGGGCAGGGCCGATACAGAGGGTCGTCGACCGCACATCCACGGTGACGACCGCGCGGCTCTCGGCCTGCCGCCAAGCACCGGCCTGCCGTCCTGCACGGCTACACCGACGGCGCGGCACATCGACGTGGGTCGCGGAGATCCCGCGCCCACGTGTGCCGCCGCCGTCCGCGAGAAGGGGATATCGCGTGCGCCTCACCTCGTGCTGCGGTCGATCGGGCCGTTCCGTCCTGCGGTCCGAGCGCATATCGACCGGAGTCGAGCGGAGCCGGCTGCCCCGGCAGCGCCGCCGAGGGTTCGTCGCGCCACGCGCCGCGGAGCTGCGGCACTACGTGATGTGCCCGCCGGTGTTCCTGGACACGCGCACGGACGCGGCGGCGCTTCGGGGCTCGGCGGCGCTCCCGGGCACCGAGGCGCTATGTGCCCGCCGGTGTTCCTGGACACGCGCACGGACGCGGCGGCGCTTCGGGGCTCGGCGGCGCTCCCGGGCACCGAGGCGCTTCGGGGCTCGCGGGGGCTCGTGGGCTCGTCGGAGGCGATCGTGTCGGACGCACGGGTGCCCGCGGGTGAGACCGGGTTCGCGGCGCGGACCACGAGCGCGATGGGTCAGTGGGAGCGGTTGCGCGGGACGCTGATCGCGCTGGGGCATCGAGTCAGCCTGGTCGCGGGTCGGCCGGGGTTGCCCGGCATGGTGTTCGCCGCGCGGGCCGCGACCGTGGTGGGTGGCCGGGTGCCGGCCGCGCGTCCGCGCTCGGCGGACCGCTCCGCCGAGACGCCGGCCTACCTGGAGTGGTTCGACCGGCACGGATTCGGGGCGGGTCTGGAACCGGTGTTCGCGCACGAGGGTGAGAGCGACCTGATCCCGGCCGGCCCGCGGCTGCCGGCCGCGGCGGGACCGCTCACGGAGCCGGCCGCGCATGCCGAGGCGCAGGCGTTCTTCGGCCTGGGGGTGCTCGCGCTCGAACTCGCCGACCCGCGCTTCGCCCGGCTCGGCTCGGCGCTGACCGTGCTCGGCGAGCACACCGCGGCCTACTGCCCGGGGGCGTTCACCCCGACCGCGCAGCGCCGACTGGCCAGGGTCTTCCCGGAACGCATCGAGGTCGACGAGGCGGACGCGCTCGCGCTCGGCCTGGACGCGGTCTCCGACGGGCGCAGCGTGGTGCTGGGCGACACCACACCGCCGCTGGCCGCCCGGCTCGCGGACCGGGGATTCCGTACGATCGAACCGGACATGTCGGCATTCGCGGCACATGGGGCGAGCGTGCGCAGTTGCGTACTGGAGTTGCGCGCCGCCCGTTGATCACGTGTGCTCGCGGGGTATCCCGTATCCACCTGCCCGCGCATGTTTTCCACATCTTGCCGTCGTTGCGTGATTTCTTCGTCTTCGTACCGTTCTCCGCCGTCGTATCGAGCTCCCCACCGTTTCGCGTACCGATCTCCACCGTTGCGAAAGGACGTCATGAGCACGCAGCACTCGCCCGTCCCCACCTCCGAGAACAAGGCCGGTGTCGGCCGCCCGGCCGGCCCCGGGGCCGAGAGCACCCGACTGATCGAGCTGGCCGAGGACTTCAGCGCGCACAATTACCACCCGCTGCCGATCGTGATCGCCGAGGCGCACGGTGCGTGGATGACCGATGTCGAGGGGCGGCGCTACCTGGACATGCTGGCCGGGTATTCCGCGCTCAACTTCGGGCACGGCAACGCGCGGCTGATCGACGCGGCCAAGCGGCAGCTGGATCGGGTCACGCTCACCAGCCGGGCGTTCCACAACGACCGGTTCGCGCCGTTGTGCGAACAGCTCGCGCAGCTTGCCGGCATGGAGATGGTGCTGGTGATGAACACCGGCGCGGAGGCGGTCGAGACCGCGGTCAAGACGGCGCGCAAGTGGGGCTACGAGGTCAAGGGCGTACCGGACGGGCAGGCCAGGATCGTCGTCGCGGCCGGCAACTTCCACGGCCGCACCACCACGATCGTGAGCTTCTCCACGGACGAGGAGGCACGCAGGCACTTCGGCCCGTACACCCCGGGCTTCGACGTGGTGCCCTACGGCGACGCACAGGCGCTGCGCGCGGCGATCACCGAGAACACGGTGGCGGTGCTGATCGAGCCGATCCAGGGCGAGGCGGGCGTGCTGGTCCCGCCGCCCGGCTACCTGGCCGAGGTGCGGCAAGTCACCCGGGAGCGCGACGTGCTGTTCATCGCGGACGAGATCCAGTCCGGGCTCGGTCGCACCGGCCGCACCTTCGCGTGCGAGCACGAGGGTGTGGTGCCGGACATGTACGTCCTGGGCAAGGCGCTCGGCGGCGGCATCGTGCCGATCTCGGCCGTGGTGTCCTCGCGCGCGGTGCTCGGGGTCTTCGCGCCGGGCGAGCACGGGTCGACCTTCGGCGGGAATCCGCTGGCCTGCGCGGTGGGCCTGGAGGTGCTGGAGATCCTGCGCTCGGGCGAGTTCCAGCAGCGCTCCGCCGACCTCGGCGACCACCTGCACCGCGAACTCGGCGCGCTGCTCGGCCACTCGGTGGTCGCGGTGCGCGGTCGCGGCCTGTGGGCAGGCGTCGACATCGACCCGGCCTTCGGCACCGCGCACGAGGTCTCCGAGGCCCTGATGGCCCGGGGTGTGCTGGTCAAGGACACCCACGGCCAGACGATCCGCATCGCCCCGCCCCTGGTCATCTCCAAGGACGACCTGGAGTGGTCCCTGGACCAACTGAGGGCGGTGCTGGCCTAGCACGGGGGCGGGTGAGGACGGTCGCGCAGTCGAGGCTTTCGCGGCCGTCCGTCCCACGAACGCGGTCGTCTCGGGACGGCAGGGCGTGGGCGCCTACGGGGCCGCCGTTCGGAAGCGCCGCCACGCGGAGAGCGAACGGTTCCGGGATTCACTCGGCCCGCCAAGCCCCCAGGAGTTCGGCGGGCCCGAACGTCGCCTGGAGCCCGGAGCAATCGACACCGCTTCGCGAGACGCCGACCAGGGGGATCGACTCGTCGGTGAGCGCCGCTCGGTGTTTGTGCAGCGAGGCCAGGTCGTGGGCGTCGAAGGGGGATGATTCAAGCCACTTGATCGACCCCAGGAACAGCAACCGCTTGGCCACAGGCTGCCGGTCGGCTCCCACCAGGTCGATCTCGACGTCGTTGCTTCGGGTCCAATAACCGCCGATGGCGGGCGCGGCGGGCAGGTCGCCGGCGGGCAGGATCCGGGCCAAGGCCTCTCGGATCAACGGCTCGACGGCGCGTCCTCGCCAACTGGTCCACCCGCCCCTGATCCGAGCCAGCGTGAGATCGCCGCGCATCCGCTCGATCTCCGGCATGTGCGGGTCGAGGAAGGCCAGCCAGAAACGCAGGTATGGATCCGCCACGCGATAGCGGCGCTCCTTCGAGGGGCGCAACGAGACGGGCAGTTCGGTTGCCACGACCCGCTTGTCGACCAGCAGATCCGCCGCCCTGCTCAGGGTGCTGTGCGCGAGCCCGCCGGCGGCGCGCGCGATGTTGGTGAAGGTGCGCTCGCCTGCGCCGATCGCGCGCAGCACCTCCCTGCCCATTGCCTGCGGTGGGAACTCCGCGGCGAGGGAGCGCTCGGCCGAGACCAGGAGAGCGGAGATCGGATTCTCCAACGCCGCCCCCAGGAACTCCCACATCGAAGCCCCCGGCCGCCACTCACGACAGATCAACGGCAGCCCGCCGGTGATCAGTGCGGCGTCGAACGCGTCGGCGGGTGCCAAGTCCAGCATCTCGCCGAGGTCGGCAGGGTTCAGCGGGCCGACGACCATCTCGCGTCCCCGCTGATGGAACGGGCGCTCGTAGCTGTCGAGCGCCTGCATCATCGACAGATCGGACCCCACCAGGAGCAAAAGGACCGGCTTGCGGCAGAGCAAGCGGTCCCAGGCTCGCTGGAGCATGCCCTCGAAGGCCTCGATCCGTTCCATCAGGTATGGCACCTCGTCGATCACCACGACACTCGGCGCGTCATCGGGCAGGATCTCCGCCAGGAGGCGGAAGGCCGCGTTCCACCGGCTCGGAGCCTCCTCCGCGAAGAGTGAGTGATCCGGCAGGGTGGATTGGTTCATCGAGTCGAGGAGCTCCGCCAGTTCGTCCTCGGCCGAGCCGCCGCCCGCGGTGAAGAACAGATGGGGGACCGCCGCCTGCCGGAGGAACTCCTCGACCAGGGTGGACTTGCCCACCCGGCGCCTGCCACGCATGAGCACGCATTGGCCGGGCCGTGCCGAGCCGACGGCCTCGCGGACTTCCTCGAGCGTGTCGCGAAGCGTGCGCAGTTCGCGTTTCCTGCCGATGAAGCGATGCACGAGGAGTCCCATCGGGCCGGGCGGTGACGTCGATCCGTCTAATGGTAGCGCAGTAGATACTATCGCCGGCGATACTATCTGAATTGGAACCATGGTGATCCGGATCCGGTCGACCGGGGCAGGCCGGCGACCGTGATCTCGGCCGCCGGCCACGCGTGATTCGCGTCGCCATGCGGGCTGGAGCGGACCGGCCGATGACAACCCGTGAGGGGCCGGCCCGCCGGGCCGGCCCCTCACGGGTTCGTCGAGATCATCCTCACGAGCTGCGGCGGCCGACCAGTCTCGGCTTCGGTTCGATGCCGGAGAGGCCGTTCCAGGCCAGGTTGACCAGGTGTGCGGCCACGTCGGCCTTCTTCGGCCGGCGGACGTCGAGCCACCACTGGCCGGTCAGGGCGACCATGCCGACCAGCATCTGGGCGTACATCGGCGCGAGCTTCGGGTCGTAGCCGCGCGACTTGAACTCCAGGCCGAGCACGTCCTCGACCTGCGAGGCGATGTCGCTGATCAGCGACGCGAACGTGCCGGTGGACTGGGCCACCGGCGAGTCCCGGACCAGGATCCGGAAGCCGTCCGTGTTCTGGTCGATGTAGTCGAGGAGCGCGAAGGCGGCCTGTTCCAGCAGTTCCCTGGGGTGCCCGCCGGTCAGCGCGCTCGTCACCATGTCCAACAATGCGCTGGTCTCGCGGTCCACGACGACCGCGTACAGGCCTTCCTTGCCCCCGAAGTGTTCGTAGACCACCGGCTTCGAGACGCCCGCCTTGTGGGCGATCTCCTCGACACTCGTCGCGTCGTAGCCACGCTCCGCGAACAGTGTTCGACCGATGTCGATCAACTGCTCCCGACGCTCTTTCCCGGTCATGCGCACACGACCGCCGCCGCGCGGTGCACTCCGCCTGCTGCTCTCGGTCACTGCCCCATCATGCCGCGCGGCGTGCCGCGACCCGTTCCCGGTCCGGCCAACGCACGTCCGAGACCCAGCCGAGCTTCTCCATCCAGCGGATCGCCCGGGCGCTGCTGTCGAGCTGACCACGCAGTACGCCGTGCCGTGCGCTGGTCTGATCCGCGTGGTGCAGGTTGTGCCAGGACTCGCCCATCGAGGGGATCGCCAGCCACCACACGTTGCCCGAGCGGTCGCGCGATTTGAACGGGTGGTCGCCGACCGCGTGGCAGATCGAGTTGATCGACCAGGTCACGTGGTGCAGCAGCCCGACCCGGACCAGCCCGGCCCAGAAGAACGCGGTCACCGCACCCTGCCACGACCACGCCCACAGGCCGCCGACCAGCGCCGGAGCCGCCAGGGACACGGCGACCCAGAGTGGGAACTGGCGGGAGACGCGAATCATGTCGCGGTCCTTGAGCAGGTCGGGCGCGTACTTCTCCTGCGAGGTCTGCTCGACGTCGAACAGCCACCCCATGTGCGCCCACCACAGGCCCTTGGCCAGCGCGCCGACGCTGGTGCCGTAGCGCCACGGCGAGTGCGGGTCGCCCTCCTTGTCGGAGAACTTGTGGTGCTTGCGGTGGTCGGCGACCCACCGCACCAGCGGACCCTGCACGGCCATGTTGCCCGCGATCGCGAGCGCGATCCGGACCGGGCGCTTGGCCTTGAACGACCCGTGGGTGAAGTAGCGGTGGAACCCGATCGTGATCCCGTGGCCGGTGATGGCGTACATCACCACGCCGATCACCACGTCGCGCCAGGACAGTCCCCAACCCCATGCCGCCGGCACCGCTGCCACCAACGCGAGGAACGGGATGCCGATGAAGAGCGCCAGTGCGATCTGTTCGGCGAAGTGCTTGCGCTCGCCGCCGAGCGTGCCGCGCGGGGCCGCGTCGTCGGCGGGCTTCCGTTCGGCTTCGAGCACGCTGGTGCCGGGGGAAGGGGTCATAGGGATTCCCTCAGGTCGGGGACAGGCGATGCTACGGCGACGTAACCTACGGGGCCGTAAGTTCCGCCAGTATGGCAGGTCATGAGCGGAAAGTGAGGTGTCCGCGGGGCCTCCGATTTTTCCGGGCACCTTGGTCAAAACCCTTGTGTCGGACGGCTTCCCGGCCCGGTCGGGAGCATGCGCGATGCGTCCGGCGGGCTTTTCGGGACCGCCGCGCGGCCGACTTCCGCGATGTTCGATGGGGTCGGCGGGGGGTTATTCGCGCACGAAGCGTCGAGGGGCCGGCATAGTAGGTGCCGTGAAAACGGGATGAGCCCGCCTGCCAAGCGGAATGCCCGATTCATTCCGCTATGGTGTAACTCGGCAGCACACGGGGTTTTGGTCCCCATGGTCCAGGTTCAAATCCTGGTAGCGGAGCCTTTCGGCAGTGCCGACCGCAGCGGCGCGTGGAGCCTTCTCCCGACGGCGCTATCCTCGTAGGGCCCGGTTTGTTCGGCTCGGCTTCGTCGTGCCGTCATTTCGTTTCTCCGGAGTCGGCCTCCGGAGTCGCCGGGCATCCCCCGCCAGCGATGCCGAGGAGCCTTGCTCTGTGAGCCCCATCCGCCCGGCTGCCGTCGTCGTACTTGCTGCGGGTGAGGGCACCCGCATGCGCTCCAAGACCACCCCGAAGGTGTTGCACGCCCTGGCCGGTAGGGCCATGGTCGGGCACGTGGTCGAGGCCGCGCGACGGTTGGATCCCGAAGACCTGATCGTCGTCGTCGGCCACGGTCGCGACCAGGTCGCGAAATATCTGTCCGAGCTGGACCCGGCCGCCCGGGTGGTCGTCCAGGAACAGCAGAACGGCACCGGCCACGCCGTCCGCGTCGCCCTGGACGGGCTCGCCGAGTCCGGCCGGGAGCCGGACGGAGTGGTCCTGGTCACGTGCGGGGACACCCCGCTGCTCACCTCGGACAGCCTGGCCGCGATGGTCCACACGCACGAGCGCGAGGGCAACGCGGTCACCGTGCTCTCCGCCGTCGTGCCGGATCCGGCGGGCTACGGCCGGATCGTGCGGGAGAACACGCCCGACGGGCGCGGCGCCGTCACCGCGATCGTCGAGCACAAGGACGCCTCCGCCGCCCAGCGCGCGATCGCCGAGATCAACTCCGGCGTGTACGCGTTCGACGGCAAGCTGCTGCGCGAGGCGCTCGGCCGGATCACCCCGCACAACAGCCAGGGCGAGGAGTACCTCACCGACACCCTGCACGTGCTGCGCGAGGCCGGACATCGGGTGGGCGCCGCGGCCGCCGTGGACCACCGGGAGATCCTGGGCGTCAACGACCGGGTGCAGCTCGCCGAGGCGCGTCGGGTGTTCAACGACCGCCTGATCGAGGCCGCGATGCGCTCCGGCGTGACCGTGATCGACCCCGCGACCACGTGGGTCGACGTGGACGTCACCTTCGAGCCGGACGCCGTGATCCACCCCAACACCCAACTGCACGGCGCCACCAGCGTCGCCGCCGAGGCCGTGGTGGGCCCCAACTGCACGCTGCGCGACACCCTCGTCGGCGAGCGGGCCCACGTGTACAACGCCACCACCGAGGGCGCCGAGATCGGCCCCGAGGCGACCGTGGGTCCGTACACCTACCTGCGACCGGGCACCCGGCTCGCGGGCAAGGCCAAGGCAGGCGGTTTCGTGGAGATGAAGAACGCCGTGGTGGGCGAGGGATCCAAGGTGCCGCATCTGACCTACGTCGGGGATGCGACCATCGGAGTGGGCGCCAACATCGGTGCGGCCACGATCTTCGTGAACTACGACGGAGTGAGCAAACACCACACGGTGGTCGGGGACCACGTGCGAGTGGGCAGCGACACCATGCTGGTCGCCCCGATCGAGATCGGCGACGGTGCCTACACGGCCGCCGGATCGGTGATCACAGAAGATGTCCCGCCCGGTGTGATGGCGGTGGCGCGGGGGCGCCAGCGCAACATCGACGGGTGGGTCGCACGCAAACGCGCGGGTACGGCCTCGGCGCAGGCCGCCGAACGCGCGCTCGCGTCGAGCCAGGGCGACGCGGGTGACGTGCACACAACGGCCGGGCCGAACGACGGTTCTGCCGAGGCGAATGGCAAGGAGACGGTGCTGTGAGCGGGATCAAGGTGACGCCTGAGCGCAAGCTCATGCTCTTCACGGGCAGGGCCCACCCCGAACTTGCGAAGGAGGTGGCCTCGGAGCTCGGTGCGGATCTCGTTCCCACCAAGGCCTTCGAGTTCGCCAACGGGGAGATCTACGTACGTTTCGAGGATTCCGTACGAGGTGCCGACGCGTTCGTGATCCAGAGCCACACGGCTCCGATCAACACGTGGATCATGGAACAGCTCATCATGATCGATGCGCTCAAGCGGGCCTCCGCCAAGCGCATCACGGTCATCGTGCCGTTCTACGGCTACGCCCGACAGGACAAGAAGCACCGCGGTCGCGAGCCGATCTCGGCCCGACTGATGGCGGACCTGTTCAAGACCGCCGGCGCCGACCGGCTGATGGCCGTGGACCTGCACACCTCGCAGATCCAGGGCTTCTTCGACGGTCCGGTGGACCACCTGTTCGCGCTGCCGCTGCTGGCCGACCACGTCGGCAAGCGGGTGGACCGCGAGCGGCTCACCGTGGTCTCCCCGGACGCCGGCCGCGTGCGGGTGGCCGACCAGTGGACGGACCGCCTCGGCGCGCCGCTGGCGATCATCCACAAGCGTCGCGACCCCAACATCGCCAACGAGGTCACCGTGCACGAGGTGGTCGGTGACGTCGCCGGCCGTACGTGTGTGCTGGTCGACGACATGATCGACACCGGTGGCACGATCTGTGCCGCCGCCGACGCGCTGTACGAGAATGGCGCCGCCGACGTGATCGTGGCCGCCACCCACGCGGTGCTCTCCGGCCCCGCCGTGGACCGGCTGAAGAACTCGCGGATCAGCGAGGTCATCGTGACCAACTCGCTGCCGATCGAGGAGGAGCGTCAGTTCGACAAGCTGACCGTCCTGTCGATCGCGCCGATGGTCGGCCGGGCGATCCGGGAGGTCTTCGAGGACGGTTCGGTCACCAGCCTCTTCGAGGGCCACAGCTGACCCACCACACTGTCGACGGCGGCCCCCGAACGGGTCGTCGAGCCGTAACTCACGTACGCCGCCCGGTCGTTCGGCCGGGCGGCGTACGTGTGCCCACCTGCTTTTCGAGGTATCTTGCGTCGAATGGGGCGCGCGCCATCACTCGTTCGAGTGGCGCTCCCCGCGACCCGATTTCGGGGTGACCGAGAAGAGCGGGTAGGCTAACGGGGTTGCCCGGCGAGGGATGCGCGCTACTTGCTCCGTGATCGACGCGGTAGTTGTGTGTCGTGTACTCCTCCAAGGCTTTTGCAGGGGACCCGGTGCCACTCGGGCACCTACGAACCGACTCCGGCCATCACCGTCCGCAGTCGATCCGCACCATGGGGACCCCGCCCCGCCATCCGCCACCGCGTCGTTCGAGGAGTACCCGTCGTGTCCGAGGTCCGTATCGTCGCCGAGCCGCGTTCCGAGTTCGGCAAGGGTGCCGCCCGTCGCGCCCGTCGCGCGGGTAAGGTGCCGGCCGTCCTCTACGGTCACGGCTCCGCTCCGCTCCACCTTGCGCTTCCGGGCCACGAGCTCATGCTCGCGCTCAAGACCCCCAACGTCCTGTTCTCGCTGGACATCGACGGCAAGGCGCAGCTCGCCCTGCCCAAGGACGTCCAGCGTCACCCGATCAAGCGGCACCTCGAGCACGTCGACCTGCTGATCGTCCAAAAGGGCGAGACGGTCACCGTCGAGGTTCCGGTCAGCACCGTCGGCGAGATCGCCCCGGGCGGCCTGCTCGAGACCGTCGTTCCGGCGCTCCCCGTCGAGGCCGACGCCACCGCCCTCCCCGGCACCATCGAGATCGACGTGACCGGCCTTCAGCCGGGCGCCTCGGTGCACGCCAAGGACATCAAGCTGCCCAAGGGCACCGCGCTCGCGGGCGACCCCGAGGCCGTCATCCTGCACATCCTCACCCCGTCGGCGCCGGAGCCGACCGCCGAGGAGACCGCGGCGGCCGACGAGGCCTGATCCGGTCCGTTGTCGTAGGACGAACGCGGGGACAACAACATCATGAGTGAGTCGCAGGCCCACGCCGGCACGGAGAACAGTCCGTGGTTGGTCGTGGGCCTCGGCAATCCCGGGCCCGAGTACACCGGGAATCGCCACAACGTCGGGTTCATGGTCGTCGATCTGCTCGCCGAGCGGGATCGATCGAAGTTCAAGGCGCACAAGTCGCGCGCGCAGGTGGTGGAGACCCGGATCGGTCCGCACCGGGTGGTGCTGGCCAAGCCGATGTCGTTCATGAACCTGTCCGGCGGTCCGGTGACCGCGCTGCGCGACTTCTACAAGATCCCGGTCGCGAACATCATCGCGGTCCACGACGAGTTGGACGTCGACTTCGGCGTGCTGCGGCTCAAGCGCGGTGGCGGCGACAACGGGCACAACGGCCTGAAGTCGATCACCAAGTCGCTCGGACCCGACTACCTGCGGGTGCGGTTCGGCATCGGTCGTCCGCCCGGGCGGATGGACGTGGCCGCGTTCGTGCTCAAGGACTTCTCCGCGACCGAGCGCAAGGAACTCGCGTTCGAGGTGGACCGCGCCGCCGACGCGTGCGAGGCACTGGTACGCGAGGGCCTGGAGCGCGCGCAGAATCAATTCAACACCTGACCCGACGGGTCGCGACGTGCACGAGGGCGGGTTTCCCACGGGGACCCGCCCTCGGGCGTACCGGGCCGGCTACCAGCGTCCGTCGTCGCGGATGCGCACCGGGGCGTGGCCCAGCACCAGCGCGCTGATCGCGCTGTCCATCGACGAGCCGATGAACCACTCGCCGGTGTGGTCCAGACCGAACACCCGACCGCTCGGGTCGATCGCCAGATAGCCGCTGCCGCCGTCCTCGTCGCCGAGCGGGGCCAACGGGGTGCCCAGCGCGCGGCCCACGTCGGTGAGCGTGCGCGGCAGGTGCAGGCCCCGGGTGGGGTCGATGGTGAACGGCCGGCGCAGCACGTCCTTGCCCGCGCCGCCGATGGCGAAGTGCAGCGTGCCGAACTCGGCCCAGGCCACCAGCGCCGCCGGGAACACGCTGTGCCGGTGCCCGTCGGGTGACTCGTGGTCGCTGATCTGCCGGGCCCACGCCTCGGCCTGGGTCAGCCGGCGCCGGCCCACGGTCCAGCCGGCCCGCTTGAGCTCGTGCACCACGTCGGAGGAGAAGCGCGACACGTCAGCCGCTTTCCGTCGAGGCGACGCCGAAGTGCTCGAGCATCGCCGCGCACGACCGACACGGCGGTTGATACGTGTCGTGCTGCGGGTCGCCGTCCTCGCGGATCCGCCGCAGGGTCAACTTCGCCCCCTTGAGCGAGCGCCGCGCCTCCTGCACGGTGAACGGCCGCCGGGCCGCCCGCTTGGTGCGCGCCGCCTCGGCCTCGAAGAGGTGCTCGGACACCAGCTCGACCTCGGGGCAGCGGCCCCGCCAGCGCTCGCGCGACTCGACCGGGAGCGCCGCCAGGAAGTCCCGGACCAGCGGATGCGCCGTCGGCACGGTGTCGCCCTTGGCGCCGGCCCGGGTGCGGATGCGCTTGCCGACGAACAGCGCGGCCGCCACGGCCGGGAGGATGCTCTCGCGGGTCCCTCGCGGGCCGCCGCTCTCGGGCGGCTCGGGATCCGCCGGCTCCAGGTCCGGATCCACTTCCGCCGTACGTTCCTTCGCCAGGGTCGTCGTCGGAGTACCCGCGGCCACGTGGCGTTCCCTTCTCGTTCATGTGCTGCTTCGGTCGGCGCTGCTTGTGTCGAGATCTCGATCATGCCGGCGCCGTGGTCGGTGACTGTGCGTGTAACAGCGTGCCAAACGTCTCGGTGACCCGTGCAACCGGGACTCCCGCAAGGATCTTCGCAGTTCGGTCCGACCCGCGGATTTCCCGGTTGACCCCCGGCGGAGCGAATCGGGCGCTAGCTTCGTTCGAGTGGGGGTGCCGTGCGGCGGCTGGGCCCGTGCGGCCGGGGGGAGCAGGGGAGTTGACGTTCCGTCATGTCGAATTCCGGGTCTGGGCGGGCCATCGGGCTCGCCGTCATAGGGGCCGGCTATTGGGGGCCCAATCTGGTGCGCAACGCGCAGGCCACACCGGCCCTGCGGGTGGAGTGGTTGTGCGACCTCGACGAGGCCCGGGCCCGTGCGGTCCTGGGTGAGTACAGCACGGTCCGGGTGAGCACGTCGTACCAGGACGTCCTGGCCGACCCGCGTGTGCAGGCCGTCGCGATCGCGACGCCCGCCGGGACCCACTTCGACCTGGTCGCGGCGGCCCTGGAGGCGGGCAAGCACGTCCTGGTCGAGAAGCCGATCACATCCGATCACGCGGACGCGGTCAAGCTGGTCGAACTGGCCGAGCGCAACGGGCTGACGCTGATGTGCGACCACACGTTCTGTTACATGCCGGTGGTCCGGCACATCCGCGAATTGATCCACGGCGGCGAACTGGGCGACATCCGCTTCATCGACTCGGTGCGGATCAACCTGGGCCTGGTCCAACCGGACGTGGACGTGCTGTGGGATCTGGCGCCGCACGACCTGTCGATCCTGGACTTCATCCTGCCGCCCGGCGTGCGACCGGTGTCGGTGTCCGCGCACGGCGCGGACCCGCTGGGCACCGGCCGGGCCTGTCTGGCCTACCTGGTGGTGCGGCTGAACACCGGCGCCATCGCGCACATCCATGTGAACTGGCTCTCGCCGACCAAGGTGCGCACCACCATCATCGGCGGCTCGCGGCGCACCCTGGTGTGGGACGACACCAATCCAACCGCCCGCCTTCAGGTGCACGACAAGGGCATCGATCTCGCCGAGGACGCCGCGCTCAGCCCGGAGGCCCGGCGGGAGAAGCAGATCTCCTACCGGGTGGGCGACGTGGTCTCGCCCGCGCTGCCCGAGCGGGAGGCGCTGCGCGCGGTGATGGCCGAGTTCGCCGAGGCGATCGGCACGTCCCGGCCCGCGCTCACCGACGGCCGCGCGGGTCTGCGCGTCCTGGAACTGCTGGAGGCCGCCACGCGCAGCCTGGAACTGGGCGGCGTCACCGTCGCGCTGGGAGAACTTCGATGAGTGTCGAGATAGCCGGTTCGCGCTGTGTGGTCACCGGTGGGGCCGGGACCATCGGATCCACCATCGTGGACCACCTGTTGGCCGCCGGCGCGGCGAAGGTGGTCGTGCTGGACAACCTGACCCGGGGGCACCGGGGCAACCTGGCCCGGGCGCTCGCCGACGAGCGGGTCGACCTGGTCGAGGGCGACATCCGCGATCGCCCGCTGCTCGCCCGCCTGATGCCGGGCACCGACGTGGTGTTCCACCTCGCCGCGATCCGGATCACCCAGTGCGTGGAGGAACCCCGGCTCGCGCTGGAGGTGTTGGTGGACGGCACCTACGACGTCATGGAGGCGGCGGTCGCCGCCGACGTGCGCAAGGTGGTCACCTCCTCCTCCGCGTCGGTCTACGGCCTCGCCGAGGAGTTCCCGACCACCGAGCGGCACCACCCGTACGACAACGACACGCTCTACGGCGCGGCCAAGCTGTTCAACGAGGGCCTGCTGCGCAGTTTCCGGGCGATGTACGGCCTGGACTACGTCGCGCTGCGCTACTTCAACGTCTACGGTCCGCGGATGGACGTGCACGGTCTGTACACCGAGGTGCTGATCCGCTGGATGGAGCGGATCGGCAAGGGGGAACCCCCGTTGATCTTCGGCGACGGCTTGCAGACCATGGACTTCGTGTACACCGAGGACATCGCGCGCGCCAACCTCCTTGCCGCGCGCGCCGATGCGAGCGGCGAGGTGTTCAACATCGCCTCCGGGAGCGAGACTTCGCTGCGCGGGCTGGCGGAGAGGCTGCTGGTGGTGATGGGCGCGGACGGGCTGGGGATCGAGTACGGCCCGGCCCGGGCGAGCGGCGGGGTGACCCGACGGCTGGCCGATACCACCAAGGCGGCACGGGAGTTGGGCTTCACCGCCGAGGTGGACATCGACGAGGGGCTGCGCCGACTGGTGGCGTGGTGGCGGGACGCGGTCTGATCCGACCGGGGCACCGAGGGGGTTCGGTGCGTAGCGGGTGCGGGCGGGCGCGGCTGGGACATGGGTTGGCAGGGCGGACCGGGCTGGGGGAACAGGCACGATGAGCATGGAACGAATTCCGGTGATGCGCCCCTGGATGGGCGAGGAGGAGGCCGCCGCGGCGGCCGACGCGGTGCGCTCGGGGTGGGTGGCCCAGGGGCCCCGGGTGGCCGCCTTCGAGCAGGCCTTCGCGGACTATGTCGAGGTGCCCGCGGCGATCGCGGTCTCCTCGTGCACCACCGCGCTGCACCTGGCGTTGATCAACGCCGGGGTGGGGCCGGGCGACGAGGTCGTGGTGCCCTCGTTGTCGTTCGTGGCGACCGCGAACGCGGTGCGCTACGTCGGCGCGCGACCGGTGTTCGCCGATGTCGATCTCGGCACCGGGAACCTGACCCCGGAGACGATCGAGACGGTGCTCACCGCCGCGACGCGCGCGGTGATCCTGGTCGACCAGGGCGGCATCCCCGCCGATCTCGACGGTGTGCGGGCACTGGTGGACGGCCGGGGCATCGTGGTGGTGGAGGACGCGGCGTGCGCGGCGGGCTCGATCTACAAGGGCCGCCCGGTGGGCGCGGGCGCGATGTCCGCGACCTTCTCGTTCCACCCGCGCAAGCTGCTGACCACCGGCGAGGGCGGCATGCTCACCCTCGCGCGGGAGGGCGCGGCGCCTCGGCTGCGTCGGTTGCGCGAGCACGGGATGAGTGTGAGCGCGGCCGACCGGGACGCGGCGGACCGCGCGGGCGGGGCGCCCGTGGTGGAGAGCTACGACGAACTGGGCTACAACTACCGGATGACCGACATCCAGGCGGCGGTCGGCCTGGTGCAGCTCGGCCGGTTGCCGGCGATGGTCGCCCGTCGGCGCGAACTGGCGGCTCGCTACCGCGAGTTGCTCGCCGACGTGGCGGGCCTGGAGACGGCGGCGGACCCGGCGTACGGACTGACCAACTATCAGGCGTTCTGGGTGCTGCTGCCCGAGGACTTCCCCGTGTCGCGCGACGACCTGCTCGGCGAGCTCGCCCGGGCCGGGATCTCGGCGCGTCGGGGGATCATGGCGGCGCACCTGGAGCCGGCGTACGCGGACGTCGAGCACGTGCCGCTGCTCGCCACCGAGCGGCTGACCCGGGACTCGCTGATCCTGCCGCTGTTCCACGAGTTGACCGAGGCACAGCAGGACCGGGTGGTCGCCGCGGTGCGGGCGGCGGCCGGCGTCCGGGCGGCGGTCTAGTGTCCTTTCGCGACCTGCTCCTGGTCGGAGCCGGGGGATTCGCCCGCGAGGTGGCCGCGGCGATCCCGGAGTTCCGCGCGCCGCGCGGTAGTTCGGGATGGCGGTTGCTCGGTTTCCTGGACGACGATCCGGCCCGGTGGGACACCGAGGTGGACGGCGTCGCGGTGCTCGGCGGGGCCGACGCGGCGCACAAGTGGCCGGACGCCCTGGTGGTGGTGTGCGTCGGGAGTCCGACGAATTGGTGGAGCCGGTCCCGGGTGGTGGCCCGGCTGGGCCTGCCGGAGAGCCGCTGGGCCACGCTCGTGCACGTGAGCGCGGTGGTCCCGCGCACGTGCGAGGTGGGGCCGGGCGCGGTGTTGATGGCGCAGACGGTGTTGACCACCTCGGTCCGGGTGGGCGCGCACGCGCACGCCATGCCGCAGGTGGTGCTGACCCACGACGACGACGTGCGCGAGTTCGCCACGCTGGCCTCGGGGGTTCGGCTCGCGGGTGGGGTGACGGTGGGCCGGGAGGCGTACCTGGGGGCCGGTGCGCTGGTGCGCGAGCAACGCGTGATCGGCGCCCGGTCGCTGGTGGGGATGGGCTCGGTCGTGACGCGGGACGTGCCGCCGGCCGAGGTGTGGGCGGGGGTGCCGGCCCGCCGACTGCGGTCGGCGCCGATTCCCGCCGCCGAGCCGCAACGACGAGGGGGAGATGCGGATGAGTGCTGACCTGGACCGGATTCCGTTGGTGGACCTGGCCGCGGCGCACGCCGAGGTGGCCGCCGAGGTCGAGGCCGGCATCGCCCGGGTGCTGGCCACGTGCGCGTTCGTGGGCGGTCCCGACGTCGCGGGCTTCGAGGCCGAGTACGCCGAGTTCTCCGGCGTCGCGCACTGCGTGGGGGTGGCCAACGGCACCGACGCGGTGGAGTTGGCGCTGCGGGTGCTGGGCGTCGGCGCGGGCGCGGGCGTGGTGATGCCGGCGAACACGTTCGTGGCGACCGCCGAGGCGGCCGTTCGCGCGGGCGCGCGGCCGGTGTTCGCCGATGTGGACGACGAGTACCTGCTGCTGGACCCGCAGCGGGCCGCCGAGGCGCTGGGCGGTCCGGTCGAGGTCCGTGCGCTGCTGCCGGTGCACCTGAACGGGCAACTGGCCCCGATGGGCGCGCTGCGGGCGCTGGCGGACGCGCGCGGGCAGGCCCTGGTGGAGGACGCCGCGCAGTGCCAGGGCGCGACCCAGGACGGCCGCGGGCCCGGCACGTGGGGGCCCGACGCCATCGCGGCGACCAGCTTCTACCCGGGCAAGAACCTGGGCGCGTACGGCGACGGCGGCGCGGTGGTGACGAACAGCGAGGCGTACGCGCTCGCGCTGCGCGAGATGCGCGACCACGGCTCGTCGCGCAAGTACGTGCACACGCGCCTGGGCTTCAACTCGCGCCTGGACACCATCCAGGCCGCGGTGTTGCGGGCCAAGCTGGGCCGGCTGGCGCAGTGGAACACGCGGCGGCGGGCGGCCGCGGCCCGCTACGACGCGCTGCTGGCCGGGATCGAGGGGGTGCGGGTGCCGCGGACCGCGCCGGGCAACGAGCACGTGTGGCACCTGTACGCGGTCCGGGTGCCCGAGCGGGACAAGGTGCTCGCGCTGCTGAACGAGGCGGGGGTCGGCGCCGGCGTGCACTACCCGGTGCCGGTGCACCTGCAGCCCGCGTTCGCCGAACTGGGTTATGCGCGCGGCGACTTCCCGGTCGCCGAGCGGGCCGCCGAGCAGATCCTGACGTTGCCGCTGTACCCGCAGCTCACCGTCGCGCAGCAGGAGCGCGTCGTGGAGGTGCTCGCGGGAGCGCTGAGCCGGCTGTGAGGCCCGGGTCCGACGAGCGGCCGGCGGGTGCGCCCGCGCCCGGTGCGATCCGCTATCTCGGCCACGCGGGCTTCACGGTCGCGCACGCGGGCGTCTCGCTGCTGATCGACCCGTGGTTCCATCCGGCCTTTCTCGGCGCGTGGTTCCCGTTCCCGGACAACCGCGAGTTGCTGCCCGGGGTGCTCGCCGGCGGGCACGACCTGCTCTACCTCTCGCACCTGCACGAGGACCACTTCGACGAGCGGGTGCTGGACCGGCTCGACCGCGGCATCACCGTGGTGCTGCCCAGGTACCGGTCCAAGTCGATGGTCAAGCGGATGAGCGCGCTGGGCTTTCGCGAGCAGGTGGTGCTCGGCCACCGGGAGTCGTTCACGCCCGCGCCCGGGCTGACCCTGACCATGCTGCTGGACACCAGCCACAAGGAGGACAGCGGCCTGCTCGTGGATCTGGCCGGCCACCGCTTCCTGGATCTCAACGACTGCAACACCCCGCTGGGCGAACTCCCGGGCGACATCGACCTGTTGTCCGCGCAGTACTCCGGTGCGATGTGGTACCCGAACGCGTACGCGTATCCGGAGGAGACCCAGCGCAAGAAGACCGCCGAGGTGCGCTCGGACCTGTTCGACACGCTGGTGCGCAAGGTCCGGCTGACCGGGGCGCGCGCGTATCTGCCCTCGGCCGGTCCGCCGGTGTTCCTGGATCCCGAACTGGCCCGGTACAACGACCGGGACGAGACGATCTTCCCGCTGTGGGACGCGTTCGCCGACGACTTCGCGGCGGCCTGTCCCGGCGTGCGGGTGGTCGAGGCCGCGCCGGGCGACGACCTGAGCGCGCCGACCGGACCGGTGGCCCACTGGCGCACCGACGCGTACCTGAGCGCGTACCGGGACCGCCGCGAGGCCGAGTGGCGGGCGTACGGGGACGGTGCCTTCGAGCCGGTCACGGCGACCGAACTGGACGCCTATCTGGCCCGGTTGCAGAGCTGGAACAAGCGCTTCCTGGGCGACTGGCGCAAGGACGTGCGGCTGACCTCGGACGGCGGTTCGTGGTCGGTGCGGCTGGGCCGGATCGCGGGCGACATCGTGTTCGAGGAGGAACCGGTGGATCCCGCCTACACGATCGAGGTTCCGCAGCGGGCGCTGCGCGCGATCGTGGACGGCGCGGTCGGCTGGGAGGAGGCGCTGCTGTCGATGCGACTGGGTCTGGCCCGCGACCCGGACGTGTTCGACCTGACCCTGATGAGCCTGCTGCGCTACGGCGAGCACCCGGCGCAGACCATGCAGATGGTCCGCGAGCGCGAATCGGCCGCGCACGGCGAGTCGATCGTGCGGTGCGGGGTGCGGATGCAGCGCTTCTGCCCGCACGCCGGCGAGGACCTGTCGCACGCGGACATCGAGGCCGGCGTGCTGGAGTGCCCGCGGCACCACTGGAAGTGGCGCCTGGACACGGGGGAGTGCGTGTCGGGCGGCACGGTGCCACTGCGGGTCGAGCCGACCGGTCCGGATGTTCCGAGCCGGTGACGGCCGCCGCCGATCGTTCTCGACACGCGTTCGGGCCGCGTGGGTTGACATAACGTCTCGCGCCTATCGGCAGCCGACCGGCTCGTCTTGTGTGCCGTCACCCTTGCGAGCGAGCCCGCGTCACTCGTTCGACCTATTTGTAATAAGAGATCATGGATCGCGGTATTGCATCCTTTGTATGTCGGTAACGACGCGTTAGGCATTCGAAAGGAGAACGTTCTTCTCCGGAACGTCCTGGTTTCGTCACGAGCGTGTCATGGCGTGTCGAGTGTCGGTCGCGCGGCGGTCACAAGTGCTGCGGTGTGGCCGTCCAAGTCATTCGCGTCCCCCGGTCGGGGCGGGAGTGGCGCCTGTGATGTCTGGGAGGTTGTCCATGAGCACCTGGGGATGGGTCTGCCTGGAGAACGGTTGTTCGTCGAAGTCCGACGGCGCCCGTCAGCGGTACCGGTCGAAGGACGCGGCACAGGTGGCGGCCAAGGCGCACACCAAGGCCACCGGGCACAAGACGAAGATCGTCGAGTACAGGTAATCGGCAGGCGTCACCCGCCGGACGCGGATGACGGCACGAGCGGGAACAGGCCGGGCCGGCGCACGGTGGTCGACATCCACGACCACCGCGCGCCGGCCGGAACGGCCCTACAGCACCTCGATGTTGGGCCCCGCGCCGAGCACCCGACGACAGTCGAGCACATAGTCGGCGGCGCGCAACAGATCCAGGTCGACGTCGTCGTGATCGACGAGCAGGACGACCGCGTCCGCGGCGGCCACCGTCTCCGCGGTCAACTCCACCCGCCGCAACCGGGCGTCCACGACCTGGGCGAGGTCCACGTGCGGGTCGGCGGCGGTGACCTCCGCGCCCAGGCTCAGCAACAGCCGGGCCACGTGCGCGGACGGCGACTCCCGGGCGTCGCCGGTGTTCTTCTTGTACGCGAGTCCCACCAGCAGCACCCGCGAGCCGTTGACCGACCGGCGCCGGGTGTTGAACGCGGCGGTGAGCCGGCGGATCACGTAGTCCGGCATGTGGTTGTTGACGTCGTTGGCCAACTCCACGAAGCGAAAGCTCCGACCGAGCGCGCGCTGCACCCGCCAGGACAGGTACGACGGGTCGATCGGCAGGCAGTGCCCGCCGACGCCCGGCCCAGGGGTGAAGCGCAGGAACCCGAACGGCTTGGTCGAGCAGGCGTCGATCGCCTCCCACACGTCGATGCCCAGATCGTGGGCGAACATCGCGACCTCGTTCACCAGCGCGATGTTCACGTGCCGGAAGGTGTTCTCGATCAGCTTGACCAATTCGGCCTCCTTGGGCGAGGAGACCGGCACGACACGGTCGATCAGCGACCCGTAGAAGTCCTCCACGACCGCGAGCGAGGCGGCGTCCACCCCGGAGACCACCTTCGGGGTGTTCACCAGGTTCCAGGTCGGGTTGCCCGGGTCGATCCGCTCCGGGCTGTAGCCCAGGTGGAAGTCCCGGCCGGCGGTCAGGCCGGAGCCCTCCTCCAGGATCGGGCCGACCAACTCCTCGGTGGTGCCCGGGTAGGTGGTCGACTCGAGCACCACGCAGGCGCCGGGACGCAGGTAGCGGGCCAGCGTGCGCGCGCACTCCTCGATGTAGCTCAGGTCCGGGACGCCCTCGCGCAGCGGCGTGGGCACGGTGATCACCGCGATGTCGTAGCCGCCCAGATCCCGCGGCTCGGCGGTGGCCCGATAGCTGCCCGCGTCCAGGATCGCCCGCACGTGCGCGGACGGGATGTCCTCGACGTACGACTCGCCCGCCGCCAGTCGCTTGACCCGCCCCTCGTCGACGTCGTAGCCGACCACCTCGTGGCCCACCTGTGCGGCCCGAACCGCCAGCGGCAGCCCCACGTACCCCTGACCGGCGATGACAACACGCATCCGAGAATCCCCCTCCTCGCGCAACCGCCCACCCCCGAGCGGCTGGTGACGCAACGTCAGGTGCGGCCCGGCACGTGATCGGCACGCGGCTTGGCCACCACCCAGGACGACACGAGCCCGGCCACGCGTTCGCCGCGCACCACCGCTCCGGGAAAGCGCGAGAGCAACTCGCCGCGCCGGGCCGGGAACACCGCGGGCGGCGCACCGACGACCCGCGAGCGCACCCGGCCGGGCATCAGATGCAGCGCCGGCAGCGAGGTCTGCGGATCGAGCGGGTGCTCGCGGGCGGCGGCGCGCAGCCAATAGCGCTCCGCGCTCGCGTGCACGACGTCGGCCAGTCGGGCCCGCGCGGTCGGCACGGCCAACCGATCCAGCAGCCCGTCGCACACCACCAGGTCGCAACTCCCGGACCACTCCAGCGGATCGGCCGCCTCGCGGACCAACCACGAGGCCAGTTCGGCGGACTTGTCCGCGGCGTCGACCACGCGCACGTGCGCCGGCCGGACCGGGGCGTGCCACCAGAACTCGGCCGAGCCGCCCAGGTCCACCACCCGCAACCGCTCGATGTCCGGGAACGCCTCGCGGAACCACGACCATCGCCGCGCCCGCGCCCCGGCTTCCACCTGCGTGCGCGCGGCTCCCGCGCGCACCGACCAGGCCCGGACCAGACGTTGCGGTGGTGACATCGTGCGCGATCCCCCCTGACGAGCCCGCGACCGAGCGCCCCGGGCCGAGCTCAGGCTATGGCCATAACCCGACCCCCACGCGGGAAACCGGCGAACCCGGGACGGCCCGGACGCGAACATGCGAACGGCCCCGGGGAAGGATCCCGGGGCCGTTCGCGGTCATCGCGAGCGGTCAGGCGCTTGGCCAGACGATGCTCTGGATCTCGCTGTAGGCGGCCAGTCCGTACGAGCCGCCGTCGCGGCCGACACCGGACTGCTTGAAGCCGCCGAAGGCGGCCTCCATGTTGCGCCCGACGGTGTTCACACCGACACCGCCCGAGCGCAGCCGGCGGGCGATCCGATAGGCGCGCGTGCTGTCGCCGGAGAACACGTAGGAGAGCAGACCGTAGTCCGAGTCGTTGGCGATCCGGATCGCCTCCTCCTCGTCCCCGTCGAACGGGATCACCGTGACCACCGGGCCGAAGAACTCCTCACGCGCGATGGTCATGTCGTTGGTCGCGTCCGCGAACAGCGTGGGCGCGACGTAGAAGCCCTTCTCGAAGTCCGGTCGCTCGCCGCCGACCACCAGGCGGGCGCCCTCCTCGCGGCCCTTGGCGATCAACGCCTCCACCCGGCCGCGCTGCACCGCCGAGATGACCGGGGTGACCTGGGTCGCCGGGTCCAGCGGGCTGCCCACCTTCAGACCGCGCGCGTGCTCCGCGAGCCGTTCCACCAGCCGGTCGTAGATGCCGCGCTGGGCGATCACCCGGGTCGGCGCGGTGCAGATCTGGCCCGCGTAGAAGCTCCACACGGTGCCGATGCCGTGCACGGCCGCGTCCAGGTCCGCGTCGTCGAGCACGACGCACGCGCCCTTGCCGCCGAGCTCCATGAGTTGACGCTTGAACGTGCGACCGGCGACCTCGGCGATCCGCGAGCCGATCAGCGTCGAACCGGTGAAGCTGATCATGTCCACGTGCGGCGAGGCCACCACCGCCTCGGAGACGTCCACTCCCGAGCCGGTGATGATGTTCAGCACGCCGGCGGGCAGCCCGGCCTCGGCCAGCGCCTCGGCCATCCGGTACACCGCCAGCGGGTCCTGCGGCGCGGGCTTGACCACGACCGTGTTGCCCATCGCCAGCGCCGGCGCGACCTTGCCCGCGGTGTTCGCGAGCGGGTTGTTGTACGACGTGATGCAGGTGACCACACCGACCGGCTGGCGGATCTCCTGCGCGCCGAAGATGCCCGCGCGGCTCAGCGCGGTCTCCGGGGTCGGCTGCGGGTTGAGCGCGAACTCGGTCGGCTCCAGCGCGCCCTTGGCGTAGCGCTTGAAGCGCGAGTACGTGGTGCCCAACTGCATCATGCCCGCGACCGCGAGCGTGGCGCCGGTCTCGGCGGAGGCGAGCGGGACCACTTCGGCGCCCATCTTCAGGAACAGGTCCGCGGCCCGGTCCAGGATGCCGGCGCGCTCCTCGGGGGTGGTCCTCGACCAGGTGTCGAACGCCTCGGCCGCCGCCGCCGCGGCCGCGTTCGCCTGCTCCACCGACGCCTCGGGCGCCAGGCCCACGACCTCCTCGGTCGCCGGGTTGATCACTTCGTAGTGACCCCGCTCCGGCTCGACCCATTCGCCGCCGATGTAGAGCTTCTGCTGCGCGCTGCTCATCGTGTCCGTCGTCTCCCCTGGTCCAGCCGCTGCCCCGGACTCCCGACGCGCCGTCGAAAATCCGACGACCCGTCAGATTCCTGTTCGCAGGCCATTGGACCCCCTAACAGTCGCATTGCCAAGAGGGTGGGGTAGGCGGTGCTGGTCACAGTCACGCATTGTCATCGCGGGCCACACGGACCCCTTCGGGCGTAGGGTTGTCGGGGAACCCCGGTCCTTTTCCAAGGTCGGGGCCGTTCGCGTTGCGGAGGATCCAACCGGCCCATGAGTCTGACCGGTCTGCTAGACATCGTCGTCCAGGACCCCGCCGTCGCCGAGGCGGTGCGGGCCGCGTCCGAGGGCCGCGGTACCGCCCTCGACCTCGTCGGACCACCGGCACTGCGCCCGTTCGTGGTGGCCGCCATCGCGGCCCGCGCGGATCGGCCCGTGCTCGCGGTCACCGCCACCACCCGCGAGTGCGAGGACCTGGTGGCGGCCCTCGGGTCGCTGCTGCCCGAGGACTCCGTCGTGGAATACCCCTCGTGGGAGACACTGCCGCACGAGCGGCTCTCCCCGCGCTCGGACACCGTCGGGCGCCGACTCGCGGTGCTGCGCAGACTCGCGCACCCGACCTCGGGCGGCCTCGCCGACTCCGGCACCGGAACCCTCAAGGTCGTCGTCGCGCCGATTCGCAGCGTGCTCCAGCCCCAGGTCAAGGGGCTGGGCGAGCTGGAACCGGTGGCCCTGACGGCCGGGCAGGACATCGCCCTGGACACCGTCGTCGAGCAGCTCGCGGCCGCCGCCTACTCCCGGGTCGACCTGGTGGAGAAGCGCGGCGAGTTCGCGGTGCGCGGCGGCATCCTGGACGTCTTCCCGCCGACCGAGGAGCACCCGCTCCGGGTCGAGTTCTGGGGCGACCAGGTGGAGGAGATCCGCTGGTTCAAGGTCGCCGACCAGCGCTCCCTGGAGACCGCCGAACACGGTCTGTGGGCACCGCCGTGTCGCGAGCTGCTGCTCACCGACGAGGTGCGCGAGCGGGCCCGCGAGCTGCTCGAGGAGCACCCGGGTCTGGTCGAGATGCTCGGACGGATCGCCGAGGGCATCGCGGTCGAGGGCATGGAGTCGCTCGCGCCCGCCCTGGTGGACGACATGGAGCTGCTCCTGGACGTGCTGCCGGCCGGGAGCCATGTGCTGGTCTGCGACCCGGAGCGGGTGCGCACCCGTTCGGCGGACCTGGTGGCCACCAGTCGCGAGTTCCTGGACGCCTCCTGGGCCGCCGCGGCGGGCGGCGGGGAGAGCCCGATCGATCTGGGCGCGGCGTCGCTGTGGAGCCTGGCGGACGTGCGCGAGCACGCCCGAGAGATCGGCGTGCCGTGGTGGTCGCTGAGCCCGTTCAGCGCGGACGCCGACGACGCGGGCACCGAGATCGGCGCGGTCGAGGTCGAGGCCTATCGGGGCGACGCGCAGCGGGTGCTGGCCGAGATCAAGGGCCGGCTCGCCGAGGACTGGCGCGTGGTGCTGGTCACCGAGGGCCACGGCCCGGCCGCGCGCTTCGTCGAGACGTTGTCCGGCGAGGGCGTGGCCGCCCGCCTGGACGGCGACCTGGCCCAGGTACCCGACACCGGCATCGTGCACGTGACCACGGGCTGCATCGGCCACGGCTTCAGTTCCGAGCCGCTGCGTACGCTGGTGCTCACCGAGGAGGACGTCTCCGGCCAGCGCACCTCCACCAAGGACATGCGCCGGCTGCCCAGCCGACGGCGCAACATGGTCGACCCGCTGCAACTGCGGGCGGGCGACTTCGTGGTGCACGAGTCGCACGGCGTGGGGCGCTACGTCGAGATGGTCCAGCGCACCGTGCAGGGCGCGCAGCGCGAGTACCTGGTCCTGGAGTACGCGCCGGCCAAGCGCGGCCAACCCGGCGACCGACTGTTCGTGCCCACCGACCAGCTCGAGCAGGTGACCAAGTACGTCGGCGGCGAGAGCCCGTCGCTGCACCGGCTCGGCGGCGCCGACTGGGCCAAGACCAAGGCCAAGGCGAAGAAGGCGATCAAGGAGATCGCGGGCGACCTGATCAAGCTCTACTCGGCCCGGATGGCCGCGCCCGGACACGCGTTCGGCCCGGACACCCCGTGGCAGCGCGAGCTGGAGGACGCCTTCCCCTACGTCGAGACGCCCGACCAGCTCTCCTCGATCGAGGAGGTCAAGGGCGACATGGAGAAGCCGATCCCGATGGACCGGCTGATCTGCGGCGACGTCGGCTACGGCAAGACCGAGATCGCCGTGCGCGCGGCGTTCAAGGCGGTCCAGGACGGCAAGCAGGTGGCCGTGCTCGTGCCGACCACGCTGCTCGTCCAGCAGCACTTCTCCACCTTCTCCGAGCGCTACGCGCAGTTCCCGGTCGTGGTCAGGTCGTTGTCGCGGTTCCAGACCGAGACCGAGGCCAAGGCCGCGCTGGAGGGCCTGCGCGAGGGCTCGATCGACATCGTGATCGGCACCCACCGGCTGTTCTCGTCCGAGACGAAGTTCAAGGACCTGGGCCTGGTGATCGTCGACGAGGAGCAGCGCTTCGGCGTGGAGCACAAGGAGCAGTTGAAGAAGCTGCGCGCGAACGTGGACGTGCTGACCATGTCCGCGACGCCGATCCCGCGCACCCTGGAGATGGCGGTCACCGGCATCCGCGAGATGTCCACGATCACCACGCCGCCCGAGGAGCGGCACCCGGTGCTCACCTTCGTCGGTCCGTACGAGGAGAAGCAGATCGGCGCCGCGATCCGGCGCGAGCTGCTGCGCGAGGGTCAGGTCTTCTACATCCACAACCGGGTCGAGTCGATCGATCGCACGGCCGCGAAGATCCGCGAGATGGTGCCCGAGGCCCGGGTGGCCATCGCGCACGGCCAGATGCACGAGAACGCGCTCGAACAGGTGGTCGTCGACTTCTGGGAGAAGGAGTTCGACGTCCTGGTGTGCACCACGATCGTCGAGTCCGGCATCGACATCTCCAACGCGAACACGCTGATCGTGGAGCGGGCCGACAACTTCGGCCTGTCCCAGCTCCACCAGCTCCGCGGCCGGGTCGGCCGTGGCCGCGAACGCGCGTACGCGTACTTCCTGTACCCGCCGGAGAAGCCGCTGACCGAGACCGCGCACGAGCGGCTCGCCACCATCGCCCAGCACACCGAGATGGGCGCGGGCATGTTCGTGGCGATGAAGGACCTGGAGATCCGCGGCGCGGGCAACCTGCTCGGCGGCGAGCAGTCCGGGCACATCGCGGGCGTGGGCTTCGACCTGTACGTGCGCATGGTGGGCGAGGCGGTCAACCAGTACAAGGAGCTCGCGGCGGGCGGCGAGGGCGTGGAGGAGACCCCGGAGATCCGGGTCGAGCTGCCCATCGACGCGCACGTCCCGCACGACTACGTGCCCGGCGAGCGACTGCGGCTGGAGGCGTATCGGCGGATCGCGGCGATCACCTGCGAGGCGGACATCGACGCGGTGCGGGCCGAACTGGTGGACCGCTACGGGCCGTTGCCGCAGCCGGTGGAGAACCTGTTGGAGGTGGCCCGGTTCCGCGCGCACGTGCGCGGCGCGGGCGTCGCCGATGTCACCCTCCAGGGCAACTTCGTCCGGTTCGGGCCGGTCGATCTGCGCGAGTCGCAGCAGTTGCGACTCCAGCGGCTCTACCCGAAGACCCTGGTCAAGACGGCCACCCACCAGATCCTGGTGCCCAAGCCGATGACCGCGCGGATCGGCGGTCAACCACTGCGCGACGTCGCGCTGCTGGCCTGGGCGCGAGATCTGGTGGACGCGATCCTGCTGGAGCCGATCGGCGCGGCGAAGAAGTGACGAGGGTTCCCGGGCCGGTGCGACCAGCCGGCCCGGGACCCGGTGCGGCCCGCCGACCCGAGACGTCGCCGGTCCGCCGACGCGGTCCGGATGATCTTGGCCAAAGTGCGGACTTCGAGCGTGCCCACCCGTATCTTTGATCGTTGGTCATGGGTCGCACGCCTGCCGTGGCCGACAGTCGCACCGTCGTACAGCGCCATCGAGCCCCGGGAGTTCGTGTGAGTCGCACGTCGCGTTCCGTCCCTGTCGATTCCGCGCACCGCCGGCGCCGGTCCGCGGCCCGGGCCCGGGTGGCCGCGCTGGGCCTGGTGCTCGTCACCGGTTTCGCGCTCTCCGGCTGCTCGGAGTCCAAGGCCGGCGCCGCCGCCGTGGTCGGCGGGGACCGGATCGAGATCTCCACCCTGAACGCCAAGGTCGACAAGCTGGAGCAGGCGTTCTCCCGGAACAACCTGTCGCTGGCCGGCACGAGCGCCCAACTGGAGGCCAACCAGGCCGAGTTGGTGCAGCTCATTTCGCGACGGGTGGTCGACGAGGCGGCCCGGCGCAACCACGTCACGCTGAACGCGACCCAGGTGCTCGCGGCCCGGCGCACACTGGAGGCGCGGTTCCCCAGCCCGGAGGCGCTGCAGGTCCGGCTGTTGCAGACCGGTGTGTTGCCCGGCGAGGTCGACGACTTCGTCCGCACCGAGGCGCTCAAGCCGGAGATCGCCAAGGCACGCGGGATCCAGCTCGGCTCGGCCGATGCCCAGGAGCAGCTCGCGGCGTACCTGAGCGACGTGGCGAGCTCGATGAAGATCACGGTCAACCCCAGGTACGGCACCTGGGACTCGGCGAAGCTGACCACGACCGCCGCGGCGTACTCGTGGCTCGCCCCGGGCACCCAGCCCGCCGGGGCCGGCCTCACCGAGGTCCCGCCCGGCGCGGGGGGCGGCGCCTGACCCGGACCGTAGGCTGGCCGGGTGAGTGACTCGCCTGCTTCCGCGCCGCCCGCCCGTCTCGTCCTGCTCGCCGGGACCCATCGGGTCGCACCCGGTCTGTTGAGCTGGCCCGCGTGGCACACGCTGCGCGAGGCCACCGGCACGCCGACCGGGTGCGTGTTGTCCGCCGACGCCGACCACCCGCAGCTTCCGTATCTGCGCGAGGCGGGCGTCGAGGTCGAGATCGTCGACCCGGACGCGGGCTCGCGGGTGCTCGCGCGCCGGCTGCTGGAGCGGGCCCGGGCCGGCCTGGTGGTGTGGCTCGCGGCCACCGACGACGATCCGGGCCTGGGCGCCTCGCTCGCGCAGGTCGCGGCGGGCGGTGAGGACGCCGAGCCGATCCCGGAGATCGAGCTGTTGCCCGGCGCGTGGGACCTGCCGGGCGCGCGGCTGCTCGACCTGGTCGCGGTGATGGACCGGCTGCGCTCGCCCGGCGGTTGCCCGTGGGACGCGAAGCAGACCCACGAGTCGCTCGCGCGGTATCTGGTCGAGGAGACCTACGAGCTGGTCGACGCGATCGACTCGGGGGACCGCGAGCACCTGCGCGAGGAACTCGGCGACGTGCTGATGCAGGTGTTCTTCCACGCCCGGGTGGCCGAGGAGGACGAGGCCGACCCGTTCTCGATCGACGACGTGGCCGGCGCCATCGTGGACAAGCTGATCAGCCGTCACCCACACGTGTTCGCGGACGTCGAGGCGGACACGCCGGAGGCGGTCGAGGCGAACTGGGACGCGCTCAAGGCGGCGGAGAAGAGCGACCGGGACTCGGCGCTGGACGGGGTGGCGCTGAGCCAGCCGGCACTGGCGCTGGCGGCGAAGTTCTTGTCCCGCACGCGCAAAGCGGGTCTGACCGTGCCCACACCCACGCTGCCGACGGCCTTCGAGGACGACGACTACGCCGGCCCCGAGGCGATCGGCGACCTGCTCCTGGCCGTCACCGAACTCGCCGCCCGGCAAGGCGTCGACGCCGAGACCGCGCTCCGCGCCGCGACCCTGCGCCACGGCGACCGGGTGCGCGCGGTCGAGCGCGGCTAGGCCCTGTCCGGCCGAAACGCACGAGGGCCCGGAACCGATCGGCCGATCGGTTCCGGGCCCTCCTCGCGTCAATCGATCACACGCGGCGGAAGATCAGCGCGCGCTTGACCTCCTGGATCGCCTTGGTGACCTCGATGCCACGCGGGCACGCCTCGGTGCAGTTGAAGGTCGTACGGCAGCGCCACACGCCCTCCTTCTCGTTGAGGATCTCCAGGCGCTCCTCGGCGCCCTCGTCCCGCGAGTCGAAGATGAACCGGTGCGCGTTGACGATCGCGGCCGGGCCGAAGTACTGCCCGTCGCTCCAGAACACCGGGCACGACGTGGTGCACGCCGCGCACAGGATGCACTTGGTGGTGTCGTCGAAGCGCTCCCTGTCCTCAGGCGACTGCAATCTCTCGCGCGTCGGCTCATTGCCCGACGTGATCAGGAACGGCATCACGTCCTTGTACGCCTGCATGAACGGATCCATGTCGACGACGAGGTCCTTCTCCAGCTTCAGGCCCTTGATCGCCTCGACCGTGATCGGCTTGGACATGTCCAAGTCCTTGACCAGGGTCTTGCAGGCCAGCCGGTTGCGACCGTTGATCCGCATCGCGTCCGAGCCGCAGATGCCGTGCGCGCACGAGCGTCGAAAGGTCAGCGAACCGTCCTGCTCCGCCTTGATCTTCATCATCGCGGTGAGGATGCGCTCGGTCGGGTCGGCCTCGACCCTGAAGTCCTGCCAGTACGGCTCCGCGTCGGTCTCCGGGTTGAACCGGCGGATCCGCAGCGTGATCGTGATCAGGGTGTGGTCACGCTCGGCGGCCGTGGCTCCGTGCCCCTTGCCGGGCGCGGTCTCTTCCACTACGGCAGTCATCAGTACTTACGCTCCATCGGCTGGTAGCGGGTGACCACGACCGGCTTGTAGCCCAGGCGGATCGAGTGCTCGCCCTTCGCGTCGACCTCGCGGTACGCCATCGTGTGCTTCATGTAGTTCTCGTCGTCGCGCGCCTGGAAGTCCTCGCGCGCGTGCCCGCCGCGGGACTCCTTGCGGTTCTGCGCGCCGACCACCAGGACCTCGGCGAGGTCGAGCAGGAAGCCCAGCTCGATCGCCTCGAGCAGGTCGGTGTTGTACCGCTTGCCCTTGTCCTGGATGGAGACGTCCAGGTAGCGCTTCTGCAGGCTCTTGATGTCCGAGAGCGCCTGCTTGAGCGTCTCCTCGGTGCGGTAGACGCCGGCGTTCGCGTCCATCGTCTCCTGCATCTCGGCGCGGATCGCGCCGACCCGCTCGGTGCCCGCGCTGTCCCGCAGCCGCTCGATCAGCTCGACGACCGTGGCCTCGGGGACCTCCGGCAGCTCGACGAAGTCGTGCGTCGTGGCGTATTCGGCGGCGGCGATGCCGGCGCGCCGACCGAACACGTTGATGTCGAGCAGCGAGTTGGTGCCCAGGCGGTTGGAGCCGTGCACCGACACGCAGGCGACCTCGCCGGCCGCGTACAGGCCGGGCACCACCGTGGTGTTGTCCGAGAGCACCTCGGCCTCGACGTTGGTCGGGATGCCGCCCATCGCGTAGTGCGCGGTGGGGTACACCGGGACCAGCTCGGTGGTCGGCTCGACGCCCAGGTAGGTGCGCGCGAACTCGGTGATGTCGGGCAGCTTCTCCTCGATCTGCTCCGCCGGCAGGTGGGTCAGGTCGAGGTAGACGTAGTCCTTGTTCGGACCCGCGCCGCGGCCTTCGAGCACCTCCAGGACCATCGAGCGCGCGACGATGTCACGCGGCGCGAGGTCCTTGATGGTGGGCGCGTAGCGCTCCATGAAGCGCTCGCCGTCCGCGTTGCGCAGGATGCCGCCCTCGCCGCGCGCGCCCTCGGTGAGCAGGATGCCCAGGCCCGCGAGGCCGGTCGGGTGGAACTGGTAGAACTCCATGTCCTCCAGCGGCAGCCCGCGGCGCCACGCGATGCCCATGCCGTCACCGGTGAGGGTGTGCGCGTTCGAGGTGGTCTTGAAGACCTTGCCGAAGCCGCCGGTCGCGAAGATCACCGACTTGGCCTGGAAGACGTGGATCTCGCCGGTGGCCAGCTCGTACGCCACCACACCCGAGGTGGTCTTGTTGCCCGCCTCGTCCTCGGCCAGCAGCAGGTCGAGCACGTAGAACTCGTTGTAGAACTCGACGTTCTGCTTGACGCAGTTCTGGAACAGCGTCTGCAGGATCATGTGGCCGGTGCGGTCCGCCGCGTAGCACGAGCGGCGCACGGCCGCCTTGCCGTGGTCGCGGGTGTGGCCGCCGAAGCGGCGCTGGTCGATCCGGCCCTCGGGGGTCCGGGAGAAGGGGAGGCCCATCTTCTCCAGGTCCAGGACGGCGTCGATCGCCTCCTTGCACATGATCTCCGCGGCGTCCTGGTCGGTGAGGTAGTCACCACCCTTGACCGTGTCGAACGTGTGCCACTCCCAGTTGTCCTCCTCGACGTTCGCGAGGGCGGCGCACATGCCGCCCTGCGCCGCGCCGGTGTGCGAACGCGTGGGGTACAGCTTGGTCAGTACGGCGGTACGGCTGCGCTTGCTCGACTCCAGGGCCGCGCGCATGCCGGCGCCGCCCGCGCCGACGATGACGGTGTCGTACTTGTGGGTCTGCATGATGCTCGTTCAGTCCTCGGGGTACTGGTCAGCTGCCGATGTTCGGGTCGAAGGTGAAGATCACCAAGGTCCCCAGGAAAAGCACGATCAGCGCGGACGTGTAGAGCAGCGCCTTGAGCCAGAACCGGGTCTGGTCCCGCTCCGCGTAGTCGTTGATGATCGTGCGCAGACCGTTGACACCGTGCAGCTCGGCGAGCCACAGCATGATGAGGTCCCACGACTGCCAGAACGGCGAGGACCAGCGGCCCGCGACGAACGCGAAGCCGATCTTGGACACACCGCCGTCCAGGACGAGCTGAATGATCAGGTGGCCGATGACCAGGACGACCAGGAGGACGCCCGACAGCCGCATGAACAGCCAGCCGTAGAGCTCGAAGTTGGTCTTGGTCGAACGCGGTGAGCGCTTGCTGCGCGGAGACTCGATCGACGGACCGCCGCCGTGGATCTTGGGCGCGTTTTCGATGGTGGCGGACACTTCAGCTCCCGAAGATGGTCTTGATCGAGTGCTGCAGGATCGGGTAGGCACTCCCGGCCATCAGCACGACCCAGACGCCGACGACAGTCCAGAGCATCTGCTTCTGGTAGCGCGGGCCCTTCTCCCAGAAGTCCACCGCGATGATCCGCAGACCATTGAGTGCGTGGAACAGGATGGCCGCGACGAGCCCGTACTCGAGCAGGTTGACGAACGGGTTCTTGTAGATCTCGATCGTCTCGTCGTACGCCTCGGGCGATACGCGAACGAGTGCGGTGTCGAGGACGTGCGCGAACAGGAAGAAGAAGATGAGGACGCCGGTGACTCGATGAGCCACCCATGACCACATGCCTTCCCGGCCGCGGTAGAGCGTTCCAGCCGGCACGGAAACTACCCTCCGGGTGCGGTACAAGGGGGACGCGGCCGGCTGGGAGGGTGTCCGCATTCCGTGTCGGACCCTCTGGTTGTCGGTCGGCCCGGCCGGGTATCGGTCGCCCGGCCCCGGCCATGGTAGCCACCGATGAGGGGGCCTCTTGTGGCAGGGCGCGCGATGTGATCCATTCCGCATGACGGAGTGGAACCATCCGGGTGACCCGGACGTCGAGGGGTCACGATTCACTGACGCCCCGTCAGCACCCGTACGGGTGAAAGCCGCACGGGTGCGGACGAAAGATCGAGGCAAGCGCTGCGCCGCAGGTCGAAGATGTGACCGGCGGGTAGGGCCGGCATCACATCGACAGTGCGTATTCATCGGCCCCGTCGGTCCATACGATGCGACCCATGACGGAGGCTACTGTCGATGGCGGCACGTCTACCGGGTCCACCTTCGCGAGCCAGTTCCCGCAGCCCACGCGGGAACAATGGCAGCGCCTCGTGGCCGGCGTGCTCCGCAAATCGAAGGTGCTGGGCGAGAACGACGCGCCCGAGCACCCCGAAGACCTGCTGGCGACCACTACCTACGACGGCATCAAGCTGTCCCCGCTGTACACGGAGGCGGCCGCCCGGCCGGGCGTGCCCGGGCTGAGTCCGTTCGTCCGGGGCTCGCGCGCGGCCGGACACGCCGCCGACGGCTGGGACGTGCGTCAGTCGCACGCCGACTCCGATCCGGCCCGCGCCAACGAGAGTGTGCTCGCCGATCTGGAGAACGGGGTCACGTCCGTCTTCCTGCGGGTGGGCGACGGCGCGCTGGCGCCGGCGGACCTGGCCCGCGCGCTCGACGGCGTGCTGCTCGACCTGGCACCGGTGGCCCTGGCCACCGGTGCCGACTTCGTCGCGGCCGGCGACGCGTTGCTCGCGGTGTTCCGCGCGAGCGGCATCGCGCCGGGCGAGCCGCGCGGCAACCTGGGCGCCGACCCGATCTCGCACCACGCGCGCACCGGGGCGGGCGCCGACCTGGTGGCCGCCGCGGACCTGGCGGCCCGCGCGCACGCCGAGTTCCCGGGCCTTCAGGCGATCGCCGTGGACGGGCAGCCGTACCACGAGGCGGGTGGCTCGGAGGGCCAGGAGTTGGGCGCGGCCACCGCCGCCGGCGTCGCGTACCTGCGCGCGCTGACGGCTGCCGGGCTCGACGTGGACACCGCGCTGGGCCTGGTCGAGTTCCGCTTCGCGGCCACCGCCGAGCAGTTCCCGACGATCGCCAAGCTGCGCGCGGCCCGCCGGTTGTGGGCCCGGGTCGCGCAGGCGTCCGGTGCCTCCCCGGCGGCCGGCGCGCAGCGCCAACACGCGCTCACCTCGTGGGCGATGACCACCCGGCGCGACCCCTGGGTCAACATGCTGCGCACCACGGTCGCCTCCTTCGCGGCCGGCGTCGGCGGCGCGGACGCGGTCACCGTGCGCGCCTTCGACGCGGCGATCGGCCTGTCCGACCCGTTCTCGCGGCGGATCGCCCGCAACACGCAGGCGCTGCTCCTGGAGGAGTCGCACCTCGCGCAGGTGATCGACCCGGCCGGCGGCTCGTGGTTCGTCGAGCAACTCACCGACGACCTCGCCCGCACCGGCTGGGCGTTCTTCCAGGAGATCGAACGACGCGGCGGGATCGTCGCGGTGCTCGACTCGGGTTGGCTCGGCGAGCGCCTGGCCGAGATCCGAGCCGAGCGGGACCGGGACATCGCCCACCGGACCGACCCGATCACCGGCGTCAGCGAGTTCCCGAACCTGACCGAGGCGCCCGTCGTGCGCGAACCCGCGCCCGACGTCCCGGTCTCCGCCGCCGGGCTGCCCCGGGTGCGCTACGCCGAGGCGTACGAGTCGCTGCGCGACGCCTCGGACGCGCTGCTGGCCGCCTCCGGTGAGCGCCCGAGCGTCTTCCTGGCCACCCTGGGCCCGCTCGCGCAGTACACCGCGCGGGCCGGCTTCGTGACCAACCTGTTCGCCGCCGGTGGCATCGCCGCCGTCGAAGCGGGCATCACCGCGGTGGACGAGGGCGCGGTCGAGCAGATTCTCGAGCGCTGGACGGCGGCCGGCCGCCCGGCGACCGCCGTGCTCGCCTCCTCGGAGAAGCTGTACGCGAGCCTGGCGGCACCGGTGACCGCGGCGCTGCGCGCGGCCGGCGCCCGCCGGATCCTGATCGCGGGCCAAAAGGCGCACGGAGCGGACCCGGACGGGTACGTGTACACCGGGTGCGACGCGCTCGAGGTCCTGCACGCCACGTACCAGACCCTGGCGGAATCCCCGGAGGGGGCGAAATGAGCATTCCCGACTTCACCCAGGTCGAGCTCGACGCGCCCGCGTCCGGTGACCTCGACGCGTGGCGGGACGCCGTGCGCGAGGAGACCGGCAAGGACGCGGACGCGCTGACCCACGACACCCCCGAGGGCATCCCGCTCAAGGCGCTGTACACCGAGGAGGACCTGGAGGGGCTCGACTTCCTGGGCACCTACCCGGGCATCACGCCGTTCCTGCGCGGTCCGTACCCGACGATGTACGTCAACCAGCCGTGGACGATCCGCCAGTACGCGGGCTTCTCCACCGCCGAGGAGTCCAACGCCTTCTACCGGCGCAACCTGGCGGCGGGCCAGAAGGGCCTGTCGATCGCGTTCGACCTGGCCACCCACCGCGGCTACGACTCGGACCACCCGCGGGTGACCGGCGACGTGGGCATGGCGGGTGTCGCGATCGACTCGATCTACGACATGCGCCAACTCTTCGACGGCATCCCGCTGGACCGGATGTCGGTGTCGATGACGATGAACGGCGCGGTGCTCCCGGTGCTCGCGCTGTACATCGTCGCGGCGGAGGAGCAGGGGGTGGCACCGAAACACCTGACGGGGACGATCCAGAACGACGTCCTCAAGGAGTTCATGGTCCGCAACACCTACATCTATCCGCCCAAGCCCTCGATGTCGATCATCTCCGACATCTTCGCGTACACGTCGCAGAAGATGCCGAAGTTCAACTCGATCTCGATCTCCGGCTACCACATCCAGGAGGCCGGGGCCACGGCCGACCTGGAGTTGGCGTACACGCTCGCGGACGGCATCGAGTACCTGCGCGCCGGTGTCGCGGCGGGCCTGGACATCGACGCGTTCGCGCCGCGCCTGTCGTTCTTCTGGGCGATCGGGATGAACTTCTTCATGGAGGTCGCCAAGCTGCGCGCGGCGCGCCTGCTGTGGGCCGACATCGTCAAGTCGTTCGGCGCGAAGAACCCCAAGTCGTTCTCGCTGCGCACGCACTCGCAGACCTCGGGCTGGTCGCTGACCGCGCAGGACGTGTTCAACAACGTGGTGCGCACCTGCCTGGAGGCGATGGCCTCGACCCAGGGGCACACCCAGTCGCTGCACACCAACGCGCTCGACGAGGCGCTCGCGCTGCCGACCGACTTCTCCGCCCGGATCGCGCGCAACACCCAGTTGTTGCTCCAGCAGGAGTCGGGCACGTGCGACGTGATCGACCCGTGGGGCGGCTCGGCCTACATCGAGCGGCTCACCCACGACCTGGCGGTCCGTGCCCGCGAGCACATCGCCGAGGCCGAGCGGGCGGGCGGCATGGCGTCGGCGATCGCCGAGGGCCTGCCCAAGCTGCGGATCGAGGAGGCGGCGGCGCGCACCCAGGCCCGGATCGACTCGGGTCGGCAGTCGGTGATCGGCGTGAACAAGTACCTGGTCGCCAGCGACGAGGCGATCGACGTGCTCAAGATCGACAACAAGGCGGTCCGCGAGGGCCAGTTGGACAAGTTGCGCAGGTTGCGCGAGGAGCGCGACGAGGACGCGGTGCGCCGCGCGCTGGCCGCGCTGTCCGGCGCGGCGCAGGCCGACGTCGAGGGCACCCGGCCGCGCGACCTCGAACACAACCTGCTCGCGCTCGCGGTGGACGCCGCGCGGGCCAAGGCCACCGTCGGCGAGATCTCCGACGCGCTGGAGTCGGCCTACGGGCGCCACCAGGCGCAGATCCGCACGCTGACCGGGGTGTACCGGGAAGAGGTGGGCATGTCGCCGAACGTCGAGACGGCGCGCTCGCTGGTCGCCCGGTTCGAGGAGTTGGAGGGCCGCCGCCCGCGCATACTGGTCGCCAAGATGGGCCAGGACGGGCACGACCGAGGCCAGAAGGTGATCGCCACCGCGTTCGCCGACCTCGGCTTCGACGTGGACGTGGGCGCGCTGTTCCAGACGCCGGGCGAGGTGGCCCGACAGGCGGTCGAGGCGGACGTGCACGTGGTCGGGGTGTCCTCGCTCGCGGCCGGTCACCTCACCCTGGTGCCGGCGCTGCGGCAGGAACTCGCCGCGCTGGACGCCGAGGAGATCATGGTCGTGGTCGGCGGGGTGATCCCGCCCGCCGACGTGCAGCCGCTGCTGGACATGGGCGCCACGGCGGTCTTCCCGCCCGGCACGGTGATCGCGGACGCCGCGGTGGACCTGCTCAAGGGCCTGTACAAGCAGTTGGACCACGAGCTGCCGGTCGACTGATGGCACGCGTGATCGACGTCGGCGCGTACGCCGAGGGCGTGCTCGCGGGCAACCGGACGATCCTGGCCCGGGCGGTCACGCTGGTCGAGTCCACCCGGGCCGACCACCGCGACCTCGCGCAGGAGTTGCTGGTCAAGTTGTTGCCGCACGCCGGCGGTGCCCACCGGGTGGGCATCACCGGCGTGCCGGGCGTGGGCAAGTCCACCTTCATCGAGACGCTGGGCACCCGGTTGACCGGCGAGGGGCACCGGGTCGCGGTGCTCGCGGTGGACCCGTCCTCCTCGCGGCACGGCGGCAGCATCCTGGGCGACAAGACCCGGATGGGCCGACTCGCGGTGGACGACAACGCGTTCGTGCGCCCCTCGCCCACCGCCGGCACCCTGGGCGGCGTCGCGCGGGCCACCCGCGAGTCGATCGTGCTGATGGAGGCGGCGGGCCACGACGTGGTGCTGGTGGAGACGGTCGGCGTGGGCCAGTCCGAGACCACCGTGGCGAACATGGTCGACTGCTTCCTGTTCCTGACCCTCGCGCGCACCGGCGACCAGCTCCAGGGCATCAAGAAGGGCGTGCTGGAACTGGCCGACGTGGTCGCGGTGAACAAGGCGGACGGCGAGTACGCGCTCGCGGCCCGCCGCGCGGCCCGCGAACTGGCGGGCGCGCTGCGGCTGATGCGGCGCGCGGGGGAGTCGTGGACCACGCCGGTGCTGACCTGTTCCGGCCTGTCCGGGGAGGGCCTGGACGAGGTCTGGGAAACCATCCTCAAACATCGGCGCACGCTGGAGGAAACCGGCGAATTGACCGAATTGCGGCGCCGGCAACAGGTCGACTGGACCTGGGCGACGGTGCACGACTCGCTGCTCGCCGAGTTGCGCGGGCACCCCGCGGTGCGGGCTATCGTGCCCGACCTCGAACGCGACGTCCGCGATGGCCATCTCACCGCGACGCTTGCCGCGTCTCGCATCCTGGACGCGTTCCATGGGCGGCAAGGGCAGTCCTGATCAATGGGGCGCTTGGTTGATACGCGGCCGAGTGGGCAGAAGCCGGCCAATGGCGAAACGGGCGGACAGTCATACCCCTACCGGCGGTAGCGCATGCGCCGGCGGGAGGCTTTTTTCTCACCCGAACGGGGGTAATTCGCTCCCTACCACGTCGCGAAGACCGATGCAACGTACTCTTGCGTGGGTGAGCGAATCCCTCCACGCCCAGGCCGCCGCCAAAGCCGCGGCTTTCGCCGACGAGCTGGTCGCCTTTCGGCGCGACCTGCACATGCATCCGGAGCTGGGTCGGGAGGAGTTCCGTACCACCGGGCTCATCCGGGAACGGCTGGTACGCGCGGGCCTGAGCCCGCGGCTACTGCCCGGCACGGGCCTGGTGTGCGACATCAGACCCCAGCGGGCCTCGCCCGGCGCCCGGACCGCGGGCGAGCGGATGATCGCCTTCCGCGGCGACATCGACGCGCTGCCGGTGGACGACGTCAAGGACGTGGCCTACCGCTCGACGGTGCCCGGCCGCGCGCACGCGTGCGGCCACGACGTGCACACCTCGATCCTGCTCGGCACGGGCCTGGTGCTGGCCGAGTTCGCCCGGGACGGGCTGTTGCCCCGACCGGTGCGGCTGATCTTCCAGCCCGCCGAGGAGAAGCTGCCGGGCGGCGCGCTCGACGTGATCAAGGCGGGCGGCCTCGCGGGTGTCTCGGAGATCCACGCCATCCACTGCGACCCCAAGGTCGAGGTCGGCCGGGTCGGGCTGCGCGCCGGCGCGATCACCTCGGCCTGCGACCGGGTGGTGGTCACCCTCACCGGCGCGGGCGGCCACACCGCCCGTCCGCATCGCACCACCGACCTGGTCACCGCGCTGGCCAAGCTCGCCTCGGAGCTGCCCTCGGCGTTCTCCCGGCGGATCGACCCGCGCTCGGGCGCGAGCCTGGTGTGGGGGCGGATCCAGTCCGGCTCCGCGCCGAACGTGATCCCGCAGCACGGCGAGCTGGAGGGCACCCTGCGCTGCCTCGACCTGGAGGCGTGGCGACAGGCTCCGGACGTGATGCACGAGCTGGTGGACGCGATCGCCTCGACCTACGGCGCCAAGTGGGAGCTCGAACACCACCGGGGCGTGCCGCCGGTGGTCAACGACCCCGACGCGGTCGCCTCGATGCGCACGGTCGCGACCGGGGTGCTGGGCGCGAGCGCGGTCGAGAGCACCGAGCAGAGCCTGGGCGGCGAGGACTTCTCGTGGTTCCTGGACCAGGTCCCCGGCGAGCTCACCCGGCTCGGCGTGCGACCCGCCGGGCACCCCGTATACGACCTGCACCAGGGGAGTTTCGACGTCGACGAGCGGGCGATCGGAGTCGGCGTCCGACTCTTCGCCGGGCTGGCGCTGCGGCCCTTTCGTTGACCCCGACCGGACCGGGTGCGCGCCGCGCGGGCGGGTGCGCCGGGAAGGGACGTATGCGGAACTGTTAACCGCCGCGACCCCGGTCCCCGTTCCTCCCGCGTTCGTAAGTCTGTAATGTTCCGACCCGGTGCCGTTCGATCACGTGCGGCACCGGGTCTTTTCCGTCTGTCATGTCGCGGACTGCCCGGTTCCGCGCCGACCCGTCTCTGCTCCGGCTACTCGGCCGGGCTAACGGGGCGTGTTGCGGTGGCGATTCACGGTTTTTGTCGCTCATATTCTTTTACTAGGTATGCTCTCCGACGGCTAGCAGGTCTACGCGCGTTTACCAGGGATGCAAGCGCGTCAGAGTCTGCATCTGGGAGCAGCGCCCGAAGGGGCGCTCATCGGAAGGAGACACCCGTGCGCCGGGTATCCAAGGTGACCGCGGCTGCGGTCGGCGTCACTCTCGCCCTTACTGCCACCGCCGCGTGCGGTAGCAAGCCCAAGGACGACGACAAGAAGTCGAATTCGGGCAGCAGTGCCACCCCGGGTGGTACGCAGGCGACCAAGATCGACTTCAAGGCATGCATGGTGACGGACACCGGCGGCATCGACGACCGCTCCTTCAACGCCTCCTCGTGGGCGGGCCTGCAGCAGGCCAAGTCGGAGCTCGGCGTCGACGTGAAGTACATCACCTCGAAGACCGAGAACGACTACGTGCCGAACCTGAACAGCCTCGTGAACGACAAGTGCGGCCTGATCATCGCCGTCGGCGGCCTGATGGCCGACGCGACCAAGGCCGCCGCGACGACGCACAAGGACCAGAAGTTCGCGATCGTCGACTCGGCCAGCATCGAGCCGAACGTGCAGGGTTTGCAGTTCAACACGGCCGAGGCCGGCTTCCTCGGCGGCTACCTCGCCGCGGGCTACTCCAAGACCGGCAAGGTCGCCACCTTCGGTGCGAAGGCGATCCCGCCGGTCACCGTGTTCATGGACGGCTACGTCCAGGGCGTCAAGTACTACAACCAGACCAAGGGCAAGAACGTCCAGGTCATCGGTTGGGACGAGGTCAAGGGCGACGGCTCGCTCACGGAGAAGTTCGACTCGCCCTCCGACGGCGAGCGCACCGCCAACGACTTCATCGCCCAGGGCGCCGACGTGATCATGCCGGTCGCCGGTCAGACCGGTCTCGGTGCCACCTCCGCCGTGCAGAAGAGCAACGGCAAGGCGAGCGTCATCTGGGTCGACACGGACGGCTACGAGAGCGCCCCGCAGTACAAGACGGTGTTCCTGTCGACCGTGACCAAGGACATCAAGGGCCAGGTGTTCAACGCGGTCAAGGCCGCGGCGACGAACCAGTTCACCACCAAGTCCACGATCGGCACGCTGGCGAACAACGGGGTCGGCCTGGCGCCGTTCCACGACTTCGACTCGAAGGTCCCCGCCGAGCTCAAGAGCGAGCTGGACGCGGTCAAGGCCGACATCGTCAGCGGCAAGATCAAGATCACCTCGAAGAACCAGCCGAAGAGCTGACTTCGACGATCGGGCGCCGCGGAAGCAGATTCCGCGGCGCCCGTGTCCGTACCGCCCGGGCCCCGCGGGGACCCGGGTCGAACCCGTAGCGGCCCCTCGCGGGGGGCGTAGCCGAGGAGGTCTCCGCGTTGAAGCTCGAACTGCGCGGAATCACGAAACGGTTCGGGTCGCTGGTCGCCAACGACCACATCGACCTGACCGTCGAGCCGGGGGAGATCCACTGCCTTCTCGGTGAGAACGGTGCCGGCAAGTCGACCCTGATGAACGTGCTCTACGGGCTCTACGAGCCCACCGAGGGCGAGATCGTGGTCGACGGCACCCCCCGCAAGTTCCGGACCGCCGGCGACGCGATCGACGCGGGCATCGGCATGGTCCACCAACACTTCATGCTGGTCCCGGTCTTCACCGTCGCCGAGAACGTCATGCTCGGCCACGAGGAGACCAAACCGCTGGGCTGGCTGGACCGCCGTCGGGCCCGCAAGAAGGTGCTCGACCTCGTCGACGAGTACGGCCTCAAGGTCGACCCGGACATGTTGGTCGAGGACCTCCCCGTCGGTCTGCAACAGCGGGTGGAGATCCTCAAGGCGCTGGTGCGCGACGCCAAGGTGCTCATCCTGGACGAGCCCACCGCGGTGCTCACCCCGCAGGAGACCGAGGAACTGTTCCGGGTGATGCGCGCGCTGCGCGCCTCCGGCCACTCCATCGTGTTCATCACGCACAAGCTCAAAGAGGTCAAGGCGGTCGCCGACCGGATCACCGTGATCCGGCGCGGCAAGGTCGTCGGCACCGCGGACCCCGCCTCCTCGGAGAAGGAACTCGCGTCGCTGATGGTCGGCCGGCCGGTCAAGCTGGTGGTCGACAAGCCCGAGGCGAAGCCGGGCGCGGTCCGGTTGGAGATCGACGACCTGACCGTGCTCGACGGCAACGGCCAGGCCGTGGTGGACCGGGTCGACCTGCGCCTGCACGAGGGCGAGATCCTGGGCATCGCGGGCGTGGACGGCAACGGCCAGAGCGAGTTGACCCAGGCCATCCTGGGCCTGCGTACGCCCGCCGCCGGGAAGATCAGCCTGGACGGACACGACCTCGCGGGCCGTACCCCGCGGCAGATCCTCCACTCCGGCGTCGGCTTCGTGCCCGAGGACCGTCAGCACGACGGCATCGTCGGCGACTTCACGGTGGCCGAGAACCTGGTGCTGGACCTGGTCACCCAGCCGCCGTTCGGTCGCCGTGGATCGATCCACTTGGGCGCGGTGCGCGACAACGCGCGCAAGCGGGTCGAGGAGTTCGACATCCGCACCCAGACCATCGACTCGCCGGCCGGCACGCTGTCCGGCGGCAATCAGCAAAAGGTCGTCGTGGCACGCGAACTCTCGCGCCCGTTGCGGCTGTTCATCGCCTCGCAGCCCACCCGAGGGGTGGACGTGGGGGCGATGGAGTTCATCCACAAGCGGATCGTGGCCGAGCGCGACGTCGGCACCCCGGTGATCATCGTGTCCACCGAGTTGGACGAGGTGGTCGCGCTGGCCGACCGGATCGCGGTGATGTATCGCGGTCGGATCGTGGACATCGTGCCGCCCACCACGTCCCGGGGGGACCTGGGTCTGCTGATGGCCGGCGTGATCCCGAACCGGGACGGGGCCCAGGCGAGTGCACCGGCCGGCGCCACCGCGGCGACCACGAAGCCGGACGCGGCCCAGACCGCCATCGACAGCGACGAAACCCCGGGGGAGGAGGACCCAGCGTGACCGAGGACAACAAGAGCACGCCCGGCGAGCCGAGCGAGGCGAAGCCGGCCCTGACCGAGAAGACGGCCGGGGCGAGCCCGTCTGCGCCGTCGAAGCCCTCGCTCGGTCGGGCCATGCTCGACGCGATCATCACCGGCAATACGGCCGTGGTGACCTTCCTGGCGATCGTGCTCGCGCTGGTCGTCGGCGGCGTCCTGATGATCCTCGCGGACCAGGACGTGCTCGACGAGTACAAGTACTTCTTCGCCGCCCCCGGCGAAGCGCTCTCCAGCTCCTGGACCCTGGTCTCGGACGCCTACACGGCGATGTTCAAGGGCGCGATCGTCAATCCGGACACCTTCTCCGACGGTTCGGTCGAGGACATCTTCCGGCCGATCTCCGAGACGATCACCCAGGCCACGCCGCTGATCTTCGGCGGTCTCGCGGTCTCGATCGCCTTCCGCACCGGGCTGTTCAACATCGGTGCGCAGGGCCAGATCATCGCCGGCGCGGTGTTCGCGTCGTGGGTGGGGTTCGTCGTCGACCTGCCGCCGGTGATCCACCTGGTCTTCGTGATCCTCGCCGGCGTGATCGGGGGCGGCCTGTACGCGGGCATCGCCGGTTTCCTCAAGGCCCGCTACGGCGCGCACGAGGTGATCGTGACGATCATGCTCAACCACATCGCGGTGCTGCTGCTCGGCTGGCTGCTGACCACCGACGCCTTCCGCCGGGGCGGCCAGTCGCAGCCGATCGGCAAGGACGCGAACGAGAACGCGGTGCTGCCGAACCTGTTCGGCGACAACCTGCGGATCCACTTCGGCATCATCCTGGCGCTGGTCGCGGCCGGGGTCTACTGGTGGCTGCTCAACCGCTCCACGCTCGGTTTCGAGCTGCGCGCGGTGGGCTCCAACCCGGAAGCGGCGCGTACGGCGGGCATGAGCGTGGCCCGCGCGCAGATCCTGGCGATGGTGATCGCCGGTGCGATGGCCGGTCTCGCCGGTGTCTCGCAGGTGATGAGTTCGACCAACCCGGCACACACGCTGACCCCGAGCATCGACGCCGGCATCGGCTTCGACGCGATCACCGTGGCCCTGCTCGGCCGCACCAAGCCGCTGGGCACCGTGCTGGCCGCGCTGCTGTTCGGCGCGCTGCGCGCGGGTGGCTCGACCATGCAGGCGTCCGCGAACGTGTCCGTCGACATCGTCATCGTCATCCAGGCCGTGATCGTGCTGTTCGTCGCGGCGCCGCCGCTGGTGCGCTCGATCTTCCGGCTGCGCGGGGCCCGCACGGGCGCCGAGGGCGGGCCGTTGGCCGCCAAGGAGACCGTGGGGGTCCAGGCATGAGCGAGCGGAACCCTGAAGGAGGCACGCAGGTGGCGGACACCGTGATCGCCCCCCACGTGGAGGCACCGGTGAACCCCACCGGCGAGGCCGCCGACGTGGTGCGGGCCGCGGCTCGCAAGAAGGCCCTGATCACGGGCATCGGCTTCGTCCTGGTCGGGCTGTACGCGCTGTGGGCGTTCGGCTTCGGCACCGAGAGCGGCGTCGACGCGGTCTTCGGGATGAACGTGCCCAACCGCGACACCACCGAGGTCGGCGACCTGTCGCTGCCCGCGCGGGCCGTCGCGATCGCGATGTCCGTGGTGTGCATGATCGCGGGCGGGCTGCGGATCGTGCTGGACCGCTCGCGCGTGGCGATCCGGCTGAGCATCGCGCTGTTCCTGGTCGCGTTCGTGATCGCGTTCCTGGTGTGGGCGGTCGCGGGCAAGCAGATGTCCTTCGCGGGCGCCCTGCAGAACACGCTGCTGGCCGCCGTGCCGCTCGTGCTCGGCGCGCTCGCGGGCGTGATCGGCGAGCGTTCCGGCGTGGTCAACATCGCCATCGACGGTCAGTTCCTGTTCGGCGCGTTCGCCGCCGCGCTCACCGCCTCGGTCACCGGGTCGCTGTGGGCGGGGCTGGCCGCGGGCGCCGTGGCCGGTGGGCTGATCGGCGCCCTGCTCGCGGTCTTCGCGGTGCGCTACCTGGTCGAGCAGGTCGTCCTCGGTGTGGTGATCAACCTGCTGGTGGCCGGCATCACCGGCTTCCTGTACACGCAGCTCCTGCAGAAGGACCCCGAGGGCTACAACAACCCGGGCGTGTTCGAGAACATCCGGATCCCCGGCCTCGCCGACATCCCGGTGATCGGCCCGGTGCTGTTCGACGTGAACATCATCGTGTACCTGATGTACGCGCTGGTCGTGATCGTGCAGCTCGGCCTGTTCCACACCCGCTGGGGTCTGCGGGCCCGCGCGGTGGGCGAGCACCCGACGGCGGCGGACACGGTCGGCATCAAGGTCAACGCGACCCGCTACCGCAACGTGATGATGGCGGGCCTGATCGCCGGCATCGGCGGCGCGTTCCTGACCATCGGCACGGTGGGCACGTTCTCGAAGGACATGACCTCGGGCGCGGGCTACATCGCGCTCGCGGCGGTCATCTTCGGGCGCTGGCGTCCGCTGGGCGCGGTGGCCGCGGCGCTGCTGTTCGGCTTCACGAGCGCGCTGGCCACGTCGTTGCAGCCGCTGAACACGTCGATCCCGAGCCAGTTCCTGCAGATGATGCCGTACGTCGTGACGATCTTCGCGGTGGCCGGTCTGGTCGGCAAGGTGCGCGCGCCCGCGGCGGCCAACAAGCCCTACACGAAGGGCTGACGGGGGGTGCCGGAGATTGATTGGCGCGCGCTGCGGGACGCGGCGACGGCGGCGATGCGGGGTGCGTACGCGCCGTACTCGAAGTATCCGGTCGGCGCCTCGGCGCTGGTGGACGACGGCCGGATCGTGTCCGGGTGCAATGTGGAGAACGCGTCGTACGGTCTCACGCTGTGCGCGGAGTGCGGCCTGGTGTCCGCGCTGCACGCGAGCGGCGGCGGCAGGCTCGTGGCGTTTTGCTGCGTGGACCGCGAGGGTGCGGTCCTGATGCCGTGCGGGCGCTGTCGACAACTGCTGTGGGAGCACGGCGGCGCCGAGATGTTGTTGGAAACCAAGCACGGGGTACGGCCGTTGCGGGAGATCCTGCCGGATGCCTTCGGGCCCGACGATCTTCGCTAGCACGAGCTCGTGACCCGAACAGGTCGCCTCGGCGGCCAGGAGAGAACGGACAGCATGGACGCGATTTCGGTCATCCGTACGAAGCGGGACCGCGGTGAACTGACGGCGGCTCAGATCGACTGGGTGGTCGATGCGTACACGCGCGGCGAGGTCGCGGACGAGCAGATGTCCGCGCTCGCGATGGCGATCCTGCTCAACGGCATGAACGCGAGCGAGATCAACCGCTGGACCGAGGCGATGATCGCCTCGGGCGAGCGGATGGACTTCTCGGGGCTGTCCCGGCCGACCGCGGACAAGCACTCGACCGGTGGCGTCGGCGACAAGATCACCCTGCCGCTCGCGCCGCTGGTCGCCGCGTGCGGGGTCGCCGTCCCGCAGTTGTCGGGGCGCGGGCTGGGGCACACCGGCGGCACGCTGGACAAGCTGGAGGCCGTGCCCGGGTGGCGGGCGGCGCTGTCCAACGACGCGATGATGCGCGTGCTCGAGGACGTCGGCGCGGTGATATGCGCGGCGGGCGACGGCCTCGCGCCGGCGGACAAGAAGCTGTACGCGCTGCGCGACGTGACCGGCACGGTCGAGGCCATCCCGCTGATCGCCAGCTCGATCATGAGCAAGAAGATCGCCGAGGGCACCGGCGCGCTGGTGCTCGACGTCAAGGTCGGTTCCGGCGCGTTCATGAAGGACCTGGCCGACGCGCGCGAACTGGCGCGCATCATGGTCCGGCTGGGTGTGGACCACGGGGTCAAGACGGTCGCGCTGCTGACCGACATGTCCACCCCGTTGGGGCTGACCGCGGGCAACGCGCTGGAGGTCCGCGAGTCGGTCGAGGTGCTCGCGGGCGGCGGTCCGGCGGACGTGGTCGAGCTGACCCTCGCGCTCGCGCGCGAGATGCTCGCGGCGGCCGGGCAGACCCGGATCGACCCGGCGGACGCGCTGCGCGACGGCTCCGCGATGGACGTGTGGCGGCGGATGATCCAGGCCCAGGGCGGCGACCCGGACGCGAAGCTGCCGGTGGCGCGCGAGACCCAGGTGGTCACCGCGGCCGCGTCCGGCGTGCTGACCCGGATGGACGCCTACGAGGTCGGCGTCGCGGCCTGGCGCCTGGGCGCGGGCCGGGCCCGCAAGGAGGAGCAGGTCCAGGCCGGCGCGGGCGTCGAACTGCACGCCAAGCCGGGCGACATGGTCACCGCCGGTCAGCGGCTGATGACCCTGCACACGGACACCCCGGAGCGGTTCGACTACGCGAGCGAGATCCTCGCCGACGCGGTCACGATCGCGCCGGCCGGCACCGCCTTCGAGGCCACCCCGATCCTGATCGACCGGATCGGCCCGACGACCTGACGCTCCACCGCGCACGACGAGGCCCTCGACTCCCGGCCGGGAGCCGAGGGCCCGTTCGCGTACGGGCCGGCTCGCGTGCGGCGGCCGTCCTCGCGCGGCACCCGGGCACGACGCTCCGGTCCTCCCGCGACAACGGACCCGCCGAGATCCCCGGGACGGGTCCCGGTCACGACCCCGCGGCGCCGTAGCGGCCGTGGAAGACGTTGTGCTCCAGGGCCCGGCGCCCGGGATGGCGCCGCTCCTCGGCCGGTCGGCCGACCGCGACGATCAGCGCGATCGCCAGGTCGTCGCGGTCCGCGACGCCGATCGCCCGTTTGACCAGGTCCTCGTCCCATCCGTTCATCGGCGACGTGGCCAGGCCCAGTTCGGTCGCGGCGAGCATGACGTACGTGGCGGCGATCATCGCGTCCTTGACCGCGTACTCGCGCAACAACCCGCGCGCCGCCAGGCCTTGCTGGAACTCCTGGGAGGCGGCCGCGAACATGGTCGCGAACTCCTCGCTCCAGGCGCCGTTGCGGCGTGCCGACGCGTACACGTCGGCACGCTCCTCGCGCCAGGCCTGCGGCTCGGCGACGAAGACCAGCAGGACCGGCGCCTCCAGGGCCTGCGGTTGGCCGCCGGTGGCCTCGATCAGGCCCGCGCGGCCCGCGTCGTCGGTGACCACCACGATCGAACGGTCCTGGAGGTTCCAGCTCGTGGGGGCCTCGACGGCGAGTTCGAGCAGCGTGCGCAGGGTTTCGGCGGGGACCGGCTCGGGGCGGTAGTGGCGGACGGTGCGGCGGGTGCGGATGGCCTCGGTCACCGAGTGGGCCCGGATCGAAGTGCCGTTGTCCGAGCTGCGGTTGTCCGAGACGTGGTCGGCCGGTGTGCGGGTGTTCGACAGGTGGTTGCTCATGGCCACAATTCTTGGAGAGTCACTCTCCAATGGGAAGTAGGCACTAATTGGTGCGCTACTCTCCCCACATGGTGACCATCATCGAATCGGTCGGCCTCCCCGCCGACGTCTACAGCGCCAAGTGCGCGACGCGTCAGGTGCTGGACCACATCGCCGGCAAGTGGACGGTGCTGATCGTGGACGCGCTGCGGGACGGCACGATGCGGTACACGGACCTGAGCCGGCGGATCGAGGGGGTGTCGCAGAAGATGCTCACGCAGACCCTGCGCAGCCTGGAGACGGACGGTTTCGTGCTGCGTACGGTGACCCCGACCATCCCGCCCCGGGTGGACTACGAACTCACCGATCTGGGCCGCAGCCTGGGCGGGCCGATCCGCGCGCTGCGCGAGTGGACCGAGACGCACATCAACGAGATCGAGCGGGCCCGGATCGTGGCCGCCGAGCGCAAGGTGGCCCAGGGCTACTGACCGTCTCGGTCACAGTGCCCGCAGGAGCGGGGCGGTGATCGCCACGGCCGAGGCGAGGATCACGAACAGGCAGCCGAGCAGCGCGCAGCCCGCGCGCACGGTGTGCGGCCGGTACACCCGGCCGAAGTCGTCGCGGTCGCCGGGGCGGGGCGCCGGGGACGGGTCGTGCCGCTCGTTCATGGCGCACAGCATGCCAAGGCCGGCCGGGGGATCCGATCGGGCCCCGGCCGGCCTGTGCGCACCGCTCAGGCGGTGGAGCGCACGTGGTGCGCGCGGGGCCGCCGCCGGATCGCCGCGGACGCCGTCGCCGCGCCGGTCACCCGGCCCCTGAGCCCGAAGGCCACCCACCCCGCCGCCGCCATCAGCACCAGCACGAGCAGCACCGCGCCCGCCCAGCCGTGACCGTGGAAGGCGACGCCGCCGATCGGGCCGCCCACGCTCGCGCCGAGGTAGTAGGCCGCCAGGTACAGCGCGGACGCCTGCGCGCGGCCCTCGGTGACCCGCAGGCCCACCGCCGAACTGGCCGCCGAGTGGCCCGCGAAGAAGCCCGCCGTGAGCACGACCAGGCCCACCACGACCAGCGCCAGGTTGTCCGGCAGGGTCAGCAGCGCACCCGCGGCGGTGATCGCCGCCGCAGCCCACAACGTCGCGCGGTGCCCGATCCGGCCGACCAGCCGACCCGACGCGGCCGAACTGAAGGTGCCAGCCAGGTAGATCACGAAGATCGCGCCGACCACCGTCTGCGGCAGCCCGAACGGCTCGGCGAGCAGTCGGTAGCCGAGGTAGTTGTAGACCGTGCCGAACGCCGCCATGAAGACCATGCCGAGCAGGTACAGCCGGCGCAGCACCGGATCGGCCAGGTGCGAGCGCAGCACGCCGGTGAGTTGCCGGGCGGTCATGGTCGACGGGGTGAAGTTGCGCGACGGCGGCAGCAATACCCGGAAGGCGACCGCCGACCCGAGGGCCAGCAGGCCGACCGCCACCAGCGCGACCCGCCACCCGCCCAGGTCCGAGGCCAGACCGGTGACCAGTCGGCCGCCCATGCCGCCGATGCTGTTGCCCGCCACGTACAAGCCCATCGCCGAGCCGAGCGAGGGGCCGTCGACCTCTTCGGCGAGGTAGGCCATCGCGGTCGCGGGCAGCCCGGCCAGCGCCACACCCTGCACCGCGCGCAGCACCACCAGGGTGCCGAAGTCCGGTGCGAACGCGGCCAGTACGCCCAGCAGGGCCGCGCCGAACACGGAGATCGTCATCACCCGGGAGCGGCCCCACCGCTCGGACAACATGCTCACCGGGATCACCGCCAGGGCCAGCGCGCCGGTGGTCACCGACACGGACAGGCTGGCCGTCGCCGGGTCCAGGTGGAACCCGTCGGACAACTCCGGCAGCAGCGTCTGGGTGGCGTAGAGCATCGCGAAGGTCGAACAGCCCGCGGCGAACAGTGCCAGGTTGACCCGACGGTAGGCGCGCGAACCGCGCGTGTGCCGGACGGGAGCGGCGGTGATCGGGTCGGTGGTTGGGGCGGGGTCCGAAGCACTGTTCGATGCGGGCATGTGTACGAAACTAGGCCGCGTCGTTTCATGCGTCCAATGCATGTTTAGGCGAGAATCCATGCTGTGTCGTATGACAGCAGATCAGCCGAGGTTTCCGCGGCCATCGCCCCGCTCCTGACGCAATTCGCCGCGGTCGCACGCGAGGAGCACATCACTCGGGCCGCCGCCGGACTGGGTGTTCCGCAGCCCACGCTCAGCCGCACGATGGCCCGACTGGAGGCCGACGTGGGTGTCCCGCTGCTGGCCCGGACCGGGCGCGGGGTCACGCTCACCCGGCAGGGTCACACCCTGCTCGGCTATGTGGAACAGGCACTCGCGCTGCTGGAGCGCGGGCTGGACGAGGTGATCGAGGACGCGGGCGGGGCACGCGGCAAGGTCGCGTTCGGCTTCCTGCACACGATGGGCCCCGAGGCGGTGCCCGGCCTGCTGCGCGCCTTTCGGGTACACCACCCCGGGATCCGGTTCCAGTTGGTCCAGGACTCCGCCTCGGCGATGTTGGACCGGATGCGGGCCGGCGAACTCGACCTGTGCCTGACCGCGCCGCTGCCGGACGCGCCGGACCTGGCCGTGCGCGCGCTGGACGATCAGCGGCTCTACCTGGTGGTGCCGGCCGACCATCGGCTCGCGCACCGCCGCCGGGTGCGGTTGGCCGAGGCGGCCGAGGAGGTGTTCGTGTGCATGGAGCCGGGCTACGGGATGCGCCGGATCACCGACGCGCTGTTCGCCGAGGCGGGGTTCGTGCCCAGGATCGCCTTCGAGGGCGAGGAGGCCGAGACGTTGCGCGGCCTGGTCGCGGCGGGCCTGGGCGTGTCGCTGCTGCCCGCCCCCGACGCCCCGCGCCCGGGCACCGTGCATCTGGCCGTCACGGCCCCCCGCGCCTTCCGCACGATCGGCCTCGCCTGGATGCCGGCCCGCCCCGAAACCACCCCCGTACGCCTGTTCCGCGAATTCGCGCTCGGCCGCCGCGGCCGGCTCCTGCACCCCGAGCACGCCCAGCCCACCCCCCGCGACCCGGCCCCGCCGCAAGCCGCCCGGTAGGCCACCCGCAAAACCGGCCCGACAAAGAGCACATGATCTACGCGCGTAGGCAGTAAAGTCCTTTCATGTACAGCAGTCACCCGAACACGCCCGCTGCCTCGCCCACGGTCGAGCAGATCCGGCGCGCACCCAAAGTCCTGCTCCACGACCACCTCGACGGTGGGCTCCGTCCCGCCACGATCATCGAACTCGCCGAGGCGGCCGGATACGACCGCCTCCCCAGCACCGACCCCGAGGCGCTCGGCACGTGGTTCCGCGAGGCCGCCGACTCCGGCTCGCTGGAGCGTTACCTGGAGACCTTCGACCACACCGTGGCGGTGATGCAGACCCGTGAGGGCCTGTTCCGGGTCGCCGCCGAATGCGCCGAGGACCTCGCCGCCGACGGTGTGGTCTACGCCGAGATCCGCTACGCCCCCGAACAACACCTGGAAGCCGGCCTGACCCTGGACCAGGTGGTCGAGGCGGTCGAGGCGGGCTTCCGCGAGGGCGAGCGCCGCGCGGCCGAGGCGGGCAACCGGATCAAGGTCGGCGCGCTGCTGACCGCGATGCGGCACGCGGCCCGCTCGCTGGAGATCGCCGAACTCACCAACCGACACCGCGACATGGGCGTGGTCGGCTTCGACATCGCCGGCGCCGAGGCGGGCTTCCCGCCCACGCGCCACCTGGACGCGTTCGAGTACCTCAAGCGGGAGAACAACCACTTCACCATCCACGCCGGCGAGGCGTTCGGCCTGCCGTCGATCTGGCAGGCGCTCCAGTGGTGCGGCGCGGACCGCCTGGGCCACGGCGTGCGGATCATCGACGACATCACGGTCAAGGACGACGGCAGCGTCGAACTCGGCCGGCTCGCCGCGTACGTGCGCGACAAGCGCATCCCGCTGGAGATGTGCCCGACCTCGAATCTGCAGACCGGCGCCGCCACGTCCTACGCGGATCACCCGATCGGCCTACTGCGCCGACTCTATTTTCGGGTGACCGTGAACACTGACAACCGTTTGATGAGCGGTACGTCGATGACCCGGGAGTTCGAGCACCTCGTCGAGGCGTTCGGCTACGGCCTGGACGATCTCCTGTGGTTCACCGTCAACGCCATGAAGAGCGCCTTCCTGCCCTTCGACGAGCGGCTCGCGATGATCAACGAGGTGATCAAGCCCGGCTATGCCGCGCTCAAGTCGGAATGGCTTTTCGGTCGGAACTGACCTTTCGCGGGTGCGCCCGACCGATTCGGACCGGTTCGGATCGCGGGCGCACCCCGAGGCCCCTCCGGGTTCGGGCGAACGGCCTGACCTGACCCGAAGGGGGTGTTTTGCGCATTCCGCGTCCGATTCGCTACGTTGCGGTCTCACTTCGTAACGGGGTGTGTCTTGCCCCGCCCGAATCGAGAAACCGAGGATGCACATGCGATCGGTAACGCGTAAGGCGGCCATCACGGCCGGGCTCGGCGCGGCAATGGCAGCGGGCGCCGCAGGCTCCGCGAGCGCCATGCCGGTGACCGACCTGGTCGACGGACTGGCCCCGGCCGCCGCAACGGCCCAGGCGGCCCTGCCGGATGCCGCCGCGCCGTTCCCGCTGTCCCAGGTCACCGACAAGCTCCCCGTCGGCGAGGTGCTCACCCCGGGTCACACGGCCGGGACCATGGCCCGCAGCATGGAGCAGGGCATGAGCGGCTTCGCCGCGCAGGACGGCCAGGCCAAGGGCGGCCTGGGCTCGCCGCTCAACGCGCTGCCCACCGACACGCTGCCGACGGGCGAGTCCTCGCCGCTCGGGGACCTGCCGCTGGGTGGCCTCTCTCTCTGACACCCGCATCGGGTTCCGCACCTGCCGCCGGGCCGGGTCGTCGGCGCGGAACCGGTCGGTCCTGTCGTGCCACGGGCCGTGTCCATCGCGTGTCGATCCTGCGCGAGGACACGGCTTCGTCGTGCCGTACGCACGGTGTCGTCGTGCCCGTGCGGCTTCGGCCCGCCGGCCCCCGACCCATCGCACGCCGCCGACCCGTTACACGCCGCCGACCCGTCACCGGCCGGCGACCCGTCACAGCGAGTCGTACATGTCCTTTGCCACATCGCCCAGATACGGCCCGGTCATGGTGCGCGAGTTCCGCGTGGTCACCCCCAGCGAGACATTGCTCACCAGGTAACTTCGCCCGTTCACCTCGGCGAACCAGCCGCCGCCGGAGGACCCGCCGGTCATCGTGCAGCCCATCCACAACATGTCCGGCTGCGGCCAGCCGTCCTCACGGAAGTCCGTGGTGGGCGACGAGCACGTGTAGAGCGTGGTGCCGTCGTAGGGCGTGTCACCCGGGTAGCCGAACGACTGCACGCGAAGGTGTCGCGGCGCGTTCCAGAGCACGTCCGCGCCCGCTCCCGCCGCGTCCTCCAGAGTGCGCCCGCCGCGCGAGTCGACGATGAAGGCGCCGTAGTCGAACGGTGACGCGCTCGCGTCCCTGCCGCCCGGATCGGCGTTCTGCGCCCACTGGTTGCTCACCGTGATCCGCCGGGCCGGCCACCGTCCGTACGGTTCGCGCTCCGCCGGAGTGCGACCCGCGCCGTTGTACCCGGGCACGAAGGTGACCTTGTCGTAGAAGTCCCCGTCCCGGCCGCCGTGCAGACAGTGCGCCGCCGTCCACACCATGTTGCCGGTGGGGTGGTGCACGACCGTGCCGCTGCACTCGGCGACGCCCTCCGGCGTCCGGAAGAAGATCTTGCCCCGGATCGCCGTGTCGGGCTCGGTGTACGGCGAGGCCACCCGGCGCGCCTGGATCGTCGGCGGCTGGCGGTAGTCCGCCTCGGGCCGCTGCTGCTCCTGGTCGGGCAACTGCGGCGGCTGTTGGTCGGGCGAGATCTCCGCGCCCCGGGGCTTGGCCTCGTCCTGCCGGTCCTGGTCCCAGAACCCCCGGGTGTCCTCGATGTCCCTGTCGCTGTACTGCTTCGAGTTCATCGCCTGCGTGCGCCCGGCCTCGACCGCCAGCGTGCCGCTGAGCACCAGCCCGACCAGGGTCACCAGGACGCCGGCGATCACCGACATCGTGATGATGAGGTTCTTGTTGTGCGTGCTTCCCGGTTGCATGTCCCCGCCCCCCGACCGAGCGCACGGCCCGGAACCCTCCGGTCCCGCGAGACCACTCGATCGAACCGCCTACCCATCCGTTGATCGGATGATAGGCGCCGGCGCGGTCGGGCCGTTGCTCCGTCCCGCCTCGCTCAGTCCTGGGGCAGCAGGATCCACAGCGCGATGTACAGCAGGAACTGCGGGCCCGGCAGCAGGCAGGAGAGCACGAACACCACGCGGACGGTGGTGACGGACCAGCCGTAGCGGCGGGCGATGCCGGCGCAGACGCCGGCGATCCGGCGGCCGTGACGCGGGCGACTGAGGGTCGCGGTGCTCATGGTCATGGCGGTTCCTCCTCGATGCGGCGGCGCCTGACGCGGCGTCGTCGTACTTCGAAGGTAGGACGATTCGGACCCGGCCACATCCGTCGCAGGACCCGGCTTGCTCATCCGCCTTGGGGAGTAAGGGTCTTCCCGGAGGGGCGGGATTGCGGCCAGTCCTTGTCGAACGCCGACGGCGGACCGGAGGCCCGGGCGGCGGGGGACGGCGTGGCCGTGGTCTTGCGGCTGATGTCGAGGTAGTTCTCGCACCGGTAGCTCTCCGGCGGCGTGCGCCGACCCGCGAGCAGCACCGTGTCGCCGCCGGACGCGCTCTGCAGCGTGCAGACCACCTGCCCGAGCGCGATCGTGGCCAGTGCCGACAGCGGCGCGTCCAGCCGGAACAGGGTGGGCGGGTCGCCCTCGCGCCGGTCGGCCGCGACCAGGCCGCCGGCGGGCAGCGCGGTGGTGTACCCCTCCAACGCCTCGGCGTCGTTGGGGCCCAGGTGCAACTCTTCCAGGAGCTGGTTGACCTGGTCGGTGCGCGGCTTGTCCGGCGCCGCCTCGGCGGGCCGCAGCACCAACCGGCCGCCCCGGGGCAGCGCCTGGAGCCGGTTGTCCTTCACCAGGTAGACGATGTGCCGCTCCGAGCCGGGCAGCCGGCTCTGCGCGGACGGCGCCGTACGACTGGCCGGCTTCCCGGCCCCCACCGGTCCCTCGGTCGGCCGGATCCCGCACGACGTGAGCGCGGCGAGCACACCGGTCGTCGCGAAGATCACGATCGGAAGCCGCCGGCGGGGTCTCAACGCCTGTCTCCTCGCTCGTCGTGCGTGCCGGCACCGTTGCCGCCGAGGTCGGCGCCTGCGTGCTCCGGGTGCTCCGCGTTCTCGGCGTCCAGGTCGGCGTGCACACCGTCGTCCTCGACGCCCTCGTCCGGGTCGATTATCTCTTCGAGCTCGGGCGGCACCAGCGGCAGGCGCAGGGTGAACTTCGCACCGCGGCCCGGCATGTTCGACGCGTACGCGGTACCGCCGTGGATCCGCGCGTTCTCCATCACGATGGACAGCCCCAGCCCGCTGCCCTCGGACCGTGCCCGCGAACTGTCCGCCTTGTAGAACCGGTCGAACACGTGCGGCAGTACGTCCTCGGGGATGCCCGGCCCGGTGTCGGAGACCTCGATCACGAGATCCTCCTCCGGACCGGCGAGCGTGCCGGGTATCGCCACACGCGGTTCGTGGTGGATCTCGACGGTCACCGGCGAGCCGCCGTGCCGCAACGCGTTGCCCACCAGGTTGGAGACCATGACGTCCAGTCTGCGCGGGTCCACCCGGGCCAGGATGCCCCGGGGTGCCCGAAGGTCCACCGCGTCCATCCAGGCGCGCGCGTCCAGGCACGCGGTGACCAGGTCGGTGATGTCCACCTCGTCCGCGACCAGCGCGGCGGTGCCCGCGTCGAACCGGGACACCTCCATCAGGTCCTCGACCAGCGTGGCCAGCCGCTCGATCTCGGCGACCACCAACCGGGCGGCCGGCGCGCCCTGCTCGCCGAGGCTGTCCGCCTCCTCCTCGAGCAACTCGCTGACCGCGGTCATCGCCGCCAACGGGGTGCGCAGTTCGTGCGAGACGTCCGCGACGAAGCGGCGCGAGGACGACTCCAGCGCGCGCAGCTCGGCGACGCTGCGCTCCAGCTTCTCCGCCGCGTCGTTGAACGTCCGGGACAGGTCGGCGAGTTCGTCCGAGCCGCGCACGTCCAGCCGGGTGTCCAGGCGACCCGCGCCCAGCTCGCGCGCGGCGTGCCCGAGCCGGCGCACCGGGCGCAGGATGTGCCGCGCGGCGAACAGCGCGACCACCGCGGCCGCGCCCAGCGCCAGCAGGGTGCCCACGATCAGGTAGCGGGCCAGCGAGTTGAGGTCGGCCTGTTCGTCCTTGAGCGACTTGAACATGTAGCCGGTGGCCCCGTTCGGCACCACCCGGGTGCCACCGACCAGATAGGGCTGTCCCTCGATGTCGATCCGCTGGAAGTACATGTGGAAGCCGCCGCCGCCGTCGGCGGTCTGCACCATGCGCTGCAGCCTCGCGGGCACCCGCTCCAGCGGGAACCGGGTCGGGTCGGAGGCGACCGGGCGGCCGTCGGTGCCGACCAGGACCACGGAGTAGCCGAAACTGCTCTCCCGCATCTGGTCGACGGCGGGCCCCAGATCGGCCTGGTCCGGGTGTTCCGGGAGACCCGCGGAGACCCGGCCGAGGTTGTCCCGGAACTCGGTGAGCACCGAGTCCTGCGCGCGCTCCAGCACGGCGGTCCGGGTCAGCCAGTAGGCGATGCCGGACGCCGCGACCGCGGCGATCAACGCGACCAGCGCGAAGGCGACGAGCACCCGAAACCGCAACGAGCGCAGCTTCAGGGTCGGCGCGACCCGGCGGACGATCCGGCGTACCAGCGGCGGCCGGCCCGTCACTGGGGCGGGTCGAGGCGGTAGCCGACGCCCCGGACGGTACGGATCAGTGTCGGCGCGGACGGGGTCTGCTCCACCTTGGCGCGCAGCCGCTGGACGCACGCGTCCACCAGGCGCGAGTCGCCGAGGTAGTCGTGCTCCCACACCAGGCGCAACAACTGCTGCCGGGAGAGCGCCTGACCGGGCCGCCGGCTCAGCTCGACCAGGAGCCGCAGCTCGGTCGGGGTGAGCTGGAGCTCCTCGCCGGCCTTGGTCACCGTCATCGCGTTCCGGTCGACCACCAGGTCGCCGAACACCGACGCGTCGGACACCTCGCGCTCGCCGCGGCGCAACACCGCGCGGATGCGGGCGTCCAGCACGCGCGGCTGGACCGGCTTGACCACGTAGTCGTCGGCGCCGGACTCCAGGCCGACCACCACGTCGATGTCGTCGTTGCGCGCGGTGAGCAGGATGATCGGCAGCGAGTCGGTGCGGCGGATCCGCCGGCACACCTCGAAGCCGTCGATGCCCGGCAACATCACATCGAGCACGATCAGGTCGGGGCGCTGCTCGCGCCACCGTTCCAGGCCGGCCTCACCGGTGGCAGCGGTGACCACGCGATGGCCCTGGCGCCCCAGGGCGAGTTCGAGTCCGGTTCGTACGGACTCGTCATCCTCGATAAGCAGCAGGTAGGGCACGCAGGCCATTGTGTCTGACGTCACGGCTGGGAAGAACACGGGGAGGCCCCTTCCGGTTCGCCGCCCGAGGTCGCTGTTGCATACCTGTGACAGCTCACCGACCTGACGATGAAGCCCGCCCAGCAGGCTGTACATCGTGAACGAGCGCCGAACCGGGGGAGAAGTCATGCAGTCCCAGACGCAGTCGCAGGGCATCCGCAAGGACAACCGCCGTACCGTCGTCGCCCTTGCCCCGCTGAACGGCAACGCGCGTAGTGCTTCGTGCACGGACAGTGTCGACGACGAATTCACCGCGTATGTCCGTGAGCGCCGGTCGGCGCTGTTCGCCACCGCGTATCACCTCACGGGTGACCGCAACGAGGCCGAGGACCTGTTGCAGAGCGCGCTGATGAGCACGTACCAGGCGTGGGGTCGGATCCAGGACAAGGCCGCACTGGGCGGTTACCTGCGCCGCACGATGACCAACCTGCACATATCGGCTTGGCGTCGTCGGCGGATCAACGAGTACCCCTCGGAGGAGCTGCCCGAGCGTCCGGACGGTTCGGACTCGATGGGCGACACCGAGCTGCGTGCGGTGCTCTGGCGCGCGCTGGCCAAGCTGCCCGAGCCGCAGCGCACCATGCTGGTGCTGCGCTACTACGAGGGTCGCACCGACCCCGAGGTGGCCGAGGTGCTCGGATGCAGCGTCGGCACGGTCAAGTCGAGCATCTGGCGCGCGCTGCGCCGGCTGCGCGAGGACGACGCGCTGAGCTTCGGTGCCGACGAGGCGTTCGCCGAACTCGTCGCCTGAGCCCGGGGCTTCGTCGCCCGAGCCGCGCCGGCCGATTCCACTCGTACTCGCGTTCGCGATCCGGTGCGATCCGCGTGCGCCGCGCGCACCCGTTCGCTCGCCCGCGTCCTTCTCTCGTGTCGCGGTTTCCCCTGTGCAGTTGTGCCGTGCGGTTGTGCGTCGTACCGGTGTCGATGTGTCCCGGGCCGAAGGTGTGTCATCGGCAGGGACGGCGGATGGGGCTGTGACGGTTCCGTCGAATTGGGAGCGAATTCGGGACATCGGCGCCCGGGGCGCCGAATTGCGCTCGACGTAGCCGAGTGGCTACGTTGCGTGGTCAATCTCCTAGTCGACTGGGAAGGGCCATCGCCATGTCCTCCGTTCTTCGCACCGTGCTCGCCGCCACATCCCTCGGCGCCGCCGCCGCGTTCGGCATCGCCGGGAGCGCCACGGCCGCGCCCGTCGTGCCCGACGAGATCTCCCGTACCGACGTGCCCGCGGCCGGCCAGGGCACCGCCGCGGCGACCGGAGCCGTGCTCGGCGTCGTGGAGCGCGCGCAACTCAACCCGATGAACGGCGGTGGTCTGAACCCGCTGTCCAACAGCGTCGGCACCGACGTGGGCGACATGCCGGTCGGCACCAGCCTGGTCACCGGCGACCTCGCCGACGGGATGACCGTGCAGGAAGCGCTCGATCGGCTCTGAGCCGGCCGGCCACCCCACCCGGCGCCCGTCGGCGCCCTGCCGCGAGGCCCGCGCCCGTCTACCCTGAGCCGCGAACACGGCCACGGGGAGGCAGTCGGATGCGGCAGGAAACGGATCGTTTGCGGGAACCGGCGGCTTGGGCGCTGGTCGGCTTCGTGGCACTGCAGTTGGCGGTGGACGCGTTGCGCGTCCTGTTCGGCGTGGGCTCGGGGGTGCACGGCTTCCGGGCGCGTGCCTACGGCGGTCAGTCCGCCCTGCTCGACGTGCTCACGCCGGTGCTGCTCGCGGGCGCGGTGCTGCTGGCGACCCATGCCGGCCGGCCCACGCCCAGGGCCCGGGTGATCACACGTGTCGCGCTCGGAGTGCTCGCCGTACAGGGCGCCGTGGGGCTCACCGCGGCGCTGGGCGGGCTCGCCTACGACGGCGGCGGGTTCGCCGACATACCGGCCGGGGCCCGGGTCGAACAGAGCACGATCAACGTGGGTGTCCTGGTGATGTTCGCGCTGTGCGCCTGGTTCCTGATCGTGGTTCTGGGCGCGCCGGTCACGCCGACGGTCACCCGCGGCAAGTCGCTGCCGCATCGGGAGTGGCTCTCGCACGGGCGGGACGCGACGGGCGCCGGCCAACCGGTGAGCACGTCCGGGCAGTACCCGGCGTACTCCGGGACGGGCACCCGGTACGCCGGGTCCACCGGTGAACACGTCACGCCGACGGACGTGGACCGGACCCGGGCGAGGGGTTCCGAACCGAGTGCCGAACCGAGTGCCGAGCCGGCGTCCACGCCGCCGCACGGCGCCGCGACAGGGCCGCGGACCGCCGTTTCCGAGACCGGCCCGCGGACCGTCGTGTCCGCGAGCACTCCGGGCACCGGCACCCCGGCCGTGCCGCCCCGGCCGGCCGCTCCGCCGGCGCCGCCCACGCACGGAGGGACCCGGCCGTGACCGCCGAGGTCGAGACGGAGTCGGCGCGGGAGATCCCGCCGCCGCCTCGGCTGTGGCGGGTGCGCCGGCGCACCCGCACCTTCGGCCGCAGCGTGGTCGGCCTGATCTTCGCGGGCGCGGTGCTGGTGACGGGAGCGCGGCTGCTCGTGTTCGACGCGATGTGGCCGGTCGCGATCGTGACCGTGTTCGCCCCGTACGCGGCGGCGGCCTCGGTGCTCGTGCTGCTCGGGGCCGCGCTGCTGCGGATGCGGCTGACCCTGCTCGTCGCGCTGGGCCTGGTGGTCGTCCACACCCTGTGGATGTTGCCGAGACTGACCCCCGCCGACGGCCCCGCGCCCGGCGGCGCGCGGTTGCGCGTGATGACCTCGAACGCCTACTTCGGCAAGGCGGATCCGGTACGGATCACCGACCTGGTGCGCCGCGAGCGGGTGGACGTGCTGGCCGTGGAGGAGCTGACGCCCGAACTGGCGGCGGGCCTGGAGCGGGCCGGCCTCACCCGGGAACTCCCGTACTCGGCCGGGACCGGCGAGCCCGGCGCGGCCGGACTGGCGATCTACGCACGCCGGCCGCTGACCGAGGAGCGGCTGCTGCCCGAGCGCACCACGATGCCGATGCCCGGCGCCACCGTGGAGGTGTACGGGCGCCCGGTCCGGATCCAGGGCGTGCACACCATCCCGCCGATGCGCGGGCAGGCCGGGAAGTGGGCCCACGACATGGACGCGCTGCGCCGCGAGGCGGAGCGGCGCACCCTGCCCGCGATCTTCCTCGGCGACTTCAACGCGACCTCGGACAACGCCTCGTTCCGCGCGCTCACCGGCGCCGGGCTGCGGGACGCGCACGAGGAGCGCGGCCGGATCCTGGCGCGCACCTGGCCGATGGCGTACTTCCACGGCCTGCCGCCGCTGTTCGGGATCGACCACGTGCTGGTCACGGGCGGGATCGAGGTGGTCTCGGTGTCCGAACACCGCGTGCCGCACACCGATCACGCCGCGGTGATCGCCGAGGTGTCGCTGCGCTGACCACTCGTCAAGATCCCGTCAGGAGTGCCCTCACCCGCGTCGATGCCGCGTCAACAGGCCCGAGACGGTCGCCGCGCGCGGCTGGCGTCGAGTCTCGCAAGGCGGTTCGCCCGGCGACCGCACTTTCGCAACTCCGAGGATCTGATCGCATGTCCGCTCTGTTCGCCCTCTTCGCCGTCGTCGTGATCGCCCGCGTCCTGGCCACCTGGAAGCTCTCCACCCGGCGGCCCGCCGACACGAAGGGCCCGGCGACGCAGAGCCGCGCCGACCGCGTGCTCGCGGCCTGAAGACGCGAGGACCGTCACCCGCGTGGGTGACGGTCCTCGCGCTCTCGCCGCCCGGAGCGGTCCGGCGATCAGTGCCCGGTCGGGTGCCAGACCGTGCGGATCTCGGTGAACGCCAGCATCCGACCCGTGCCCGGGTCCGCCGACCAGTCCGGCTCCTTGGCCTCGGGGCGCAACACGCGCTTGAGGTTGTCCGCCGCCGCGATCTCCAGGTCGCGCGCCGACGCGACTCCCGCGTCCGGCGCCACGCCGGTCAGGTCGATCGCGTTGACGTCCTGGTGGGACGCGAGCGTCGGGGCGATCTCCGCCGGGTGCCCGGTCAGGATGTTGATCACCCCGCCCGGCAGGTCGGACACCGCGAGCACCTCGGCGAAGGACAACGCGGGCAGCGCCGAGGCGCCGGCCGCGAGCACGACGGCGGTGTTGCCGGTGGCGATCACCGGCGCGACCGCGCTCGTCAGGCCCAGCAGCGACGAGCGCTGCGAGGCGATCACCGCGACCACGCCGGTGGGTTCGGGGGTGGACCAGTTCGCGAACGGACCCGCGACCGGGTTGGCGCCGCCCGCGACCTGGGCGAGCTTGTCGGTCCACCCGGCGTACCAGACCCAGCGGTCCACGGCCGCGTCCACCGACGCGAGCGCCTTGGTCCGGCCGATGCCCTCGGCCGCGGCGACCTCGGTCGCGAACTGCTCGCGCCGACCCTCCAGCATCTCGGCGATCCGGTACAGGATCTGGCCCCGGTTGTAGGCGGTGGCGCCCGACCAGCCCGGGAATGCCTTGCGCGCCGCGACGACCGCGTCGCGGGCGTCCTTGCGGCTGCCGCGCGGCGCGTTCGCCAGGGTCCGGCCCTTGCTGTCGGTCACCGCGTACACCCGCCCGCTCTCGGACCGGGGGAACTTGCCCCCGACGTACAGCTTGTAGGTCTTCAACACCTCAAGGCGCTCAGACATCGAGGTAGGCCTCCAGCCCGTGGCGGCCACCCTCGCGGCCGAAGCCCGACTCCTTGAACCCGCCGAACGGCGAGGCCGGGTCGAACTTGTTGAACGTGTTGGTCCACACGACGCCCGCCCGCAACCGCTGCGCGGTCCACAGGGCCTTGGCGCCCTTCTCCGTCCACACGCCGGCGGACAGGCCGTACGCGGAGTTGTTCGCCTTCTCCACCGCCTCGGCCGGGGTACGGAAGGTCTGCACGGTGAGCACCGGGCCGAAGATCTCGTCCCGGGCGATCCGGTGCGCCTGCGTGACGCCGGTGAACACCGTCGGCGGGAACCAGAAGCCCTTGCCGGGCAGCTCGCCGGCCAAAGACCAGCGCTCGGCACCCTCGGCCTCGCCCGCCGCGACCAGTTCCTGGATCCGGGAGAGTTGCGCGGCCGAGTTGATCGCGCCGACGTCGGTGTTCTTGTCCAGCGGGTCGCCCACGCGCAGCGTCTTGATCCGCCGGGTCAGGCTCGCCAGCAGTTCCTCGGCCACCGACTCCTGCACCAGCAGCCGCGAGCCGGCGCAGCAGACCTGGCCGCCGTTGAAGAAGATGCCCTCGACGATGCCGTCCACGGCGGAGTCGATCGCGGCGTCGTCGTAGACGATGTTCGCGGCCTTGCCGCCGAGTTCGAGGGTGACCCGCTTGCGGGTGCCCGCGATGGTGCGGGCGATCTCCTTGCCCACGGCGGTCGAGCCGGTGAAGGCGACCTTGTCCACGTCCGGGTGAGCGATCAGTGCGCGACCGGTCTCGCCGGCGCCGGTGACGATGTTCAGCACACCGTCCGGCAGCCCGGCCTCGACGCAGATCTCGGCGAACCGCAGCGCGGTCAGCGGGGTGCTCTCGGCCGGCTTGAGCACCACGGTGTTGCCGCCCGCGAGGGCCGGCGCCACCTTCCAGGCCAGCATCAGCAGCGGGAAGTTCCACGGGATGACCTGACCGGCCACGCCGATCGGCTTCGGGTCGGACCCGAAGCCGGCGTGCGCGAGCTTGTCGGCCCACCCCGCGTAGTGGAAGAAGTGCGCCGCGACCAGCGGGATGTCCACGTCGCGCGACTCGCGGATCGGCTTGCCGTTGTCGATCGACTCCAGGACCGCGAGCTCGCGCCCGTGCTCCTGGATCAGCCGGGCGATCCGGAACAGGTACTTGGCCCGCTCCGCGCCGGGCAACGCCGACCACGACTTGAACGCCTTGCGCGCGGCCTTGACCGCGCGGTCCACGTCCGCCTCGCCGCCGACCGCGATCTCGGCCAGCACCTCCTCGGTCGCCGGGTTCACCGTCTTGAGCCGACCGCCGTCCGCCGCGTCGGCGAACTTTCCGTCGATGAACAGCCCGTACGCCGGGGCGATGTCGACGATCGCGCGCGACTCGGGCGCGGGCGCGTACTCGAATGGGTTGCCCATGGCTGTCAGTCCACCGTCACGTAGTCGGGGCCGGAGTAGCGGCCCGTGGCCAGCTTCTGGCGCTGCATCAGGAGGTCGTTGAGCAGGCTGGAGGCACCGAGCCGGAACCAGTCCGGGTCCAGCCAGTCCGAGCCCACCGTCTCGTTGACCAGCACGAGGTACTTCATCGCGTCCTTGGTGGTGCGGATCCCACCGGCCGGCTTGACGCCGACCTGCGTACCGGTGGCCTCGCGGAAGTCGCGGACCGCCTGGAGCATCACCAGCGTCACCGGCAGTGTCGCGTTGACCGCGACCTTGCCCGTGGACGTCTTGATGAAGTCGGCACCCGCGAGCATCGCGAGCCACGACGCGCGGCGGACGTTGTCGTACGTCGACAGTTCACCGGTCTCCAGGATGACCTTGAGGTGGGCGCTGCCCCCACCGGCGGCGGCGCTGCGGGCGCACGCCGCCTTGACCGCGACGATCTCGTCGAAGACGGCCCGGTAGCGACCGGACAGGAACGCGCCCCGGTCGATGACCATGTCGATCTCGTCGGCGCCGGCGGCCACCGCGTGGGCGACATCGGCCAGCTTCACGTCGAGTGCGGCGCGTCCGGAGGGGAACGCGGTCGCGACGGCCGCGACATGCACTCCGGAATCGCCGAGCGCGGCCTTGGCCTCGGCGACCAGGTCGCCGTAGACGCAGATCGCGGCGGGCCGGGGCGCGTCCGGTGCGCCCGGGTCCGGATGCAGCGCCTTCGCGCACAGGGCCCGGACCTTGCCCGGGGTGTCGGCACCTTCCAGTGTGGTCAGGTCGATCATCTTGATGGCGAGGTCGATCGCGGCGACCTTGGCCTCGTTCTTGATCGAGCGGGTGGCGAGCATTGCTGCCCGCGCTTCGGTCCCGACCCTGTCGACGCCGGGAAGCCCGTGCAGAAAGCGTCGAAGGGCCGCTTCGGACGAGGTGACCTCGGCCGGGTCGGCGAGAATTGCAGACGGCATGCTCACAAGACGAGCATATCTACTCGCGTAGCGTCGGGCCCAGTGGTCCGGTCGAGCCAAACCCGACCGGTCCCGTGCGGCACAATCACCGGTCATGAGCAGCGACGAGGACATCACCACGTATCGCTCCCGGCCGGCGATGGCCGTCGGGGTGCTTCTGATCGCCGCCGGGGTGTGGATGGTGATCGACACGCTGATCCGCGGCGAAGGCAGTACCAAGTGGCTCGCCGTCGCCGTCGTGGTCTTCTTCGCGGTCCTGGTGGTCGCGCTCACCCTGCGCTCGGCGGTGCTGGTCGGGCCGGAGCACCTGGTGATCCGCAACCCGTTCCGCACCATCGTGGTGCCCTGGGGCGCGGTGGAGCGGGTCCGGGCCGAGTACTCGATCGAGGTGCGCGCGGACGAGAAGTCGTTCCACATCTGGGCCATCCCGGTCTCGCTGCGCGAACGCAAGCGGGCGCTGCGCCAACAGGGCCGCTCGGCGGCGGAGGACCCGTACGGCCACGGCGCGCACGACCTGCCCCAACTCTCCCGCGCCGACCAGGTCGTGGACGACCTGCGCGGGATGAGCGAACAGTTCGCCGCCAAGTCCACCGGCCCGGTCCGAGTCCAGTGGTCGATGGAGATCCTCGGCGGCCTCGTGCTCTCGGGCGCGGCCTCGCTGGTGCTGGGCCTGATCTGATCCGATCGGGTCCGGGAGGACACGAACGCCGACCGAGCCCTGCGCGGGCCCGGTCGGCGAGTGGTGCGCGTCGGTCGTTCGGCCGCGTTCAACGACCCCGTCGGCGCAGTACGCGCGCGGCGCTGTAGAGCACGATCAGAGCGGCGGTGACGGCGAGCGCGGCGCCCGTGACCGGCTCGACCACCGCTCCGCCGAAGCCGCGTCCGGCGGCGAGATCGCCCGCCGAGGTGTCGAAGAGGGCGTCGGCGACGCCCGAGAACAGCGGATAGGCCGACACGAACGCGAGCACCGGCAGGATCAGCAGGCCGACGAAGGTCGCGAGCGCGGGGACGGAACGCCCGGCCTTCGCCCACTGCCAGACGTGCCGCGGCCGGATGCGCGGGGCAGTGTTCGGGGCGGGGAACTCGGACAGGGTGCTCATGGCGTCCTCTGGGAGCCGGGGGATCGACTGACCCCTCCACGATCCGCCGGCGACCGGTTCGGGCACATCCACCCGAAGGGCCGGCTCCGCCCCGTACCGCGGTACCACGCGCCCCCGGGTCCGTCCTCCGAACGGCTCGGCCTCGGGTCGTACGCGAGCGGGGCGGGACGGTCGATCGACCGTCCCGCCCCGCTCGCCCACCGGTCCGCGTCGGCCGGGAGGCGTCCTACATGCCCAGCGTCGCGGCCAGGTCCCGCTTCAGCCGCTCCAACGCCGCGTGCGCCGCCGCGCGGGCGCCGTCGACACCGACCTCGGCGATCCGCTTCGGGTCGACCACGACCTCCAGGTAGGCCTTGAGCTTGGGTTCGGTCCCGGAGGGACGCACCACGACGCGGCCCGCGAGCAGGTCCGCGCCGTCGCCGGCCAGCGTGTAGCGCAGGCCGTCGGTGGGCGGCAGGCCGTCGGCCGGCGGGTGCAACAGGTCCTCGGCACTCGTCACGGCCAGCTCTCCGAGCGTGCGTGGGGCCCGCTCGCGCAGCCCCCGCATCGCGTCCGCGATCGACTCGAGACGGTCCACCCGCACCGAGTACTGGTCGGTCGCGTACAGCCCGTACCGGGTCGCGACGGCGTCCAGCAGGTCGGGCAGCGTGCGGCCGTCCCGCTTGGCGCGGGCCGCGAGTTCGGCCAGCATCAGCGCGGCGGTGACGCCGTCCTTGTCGCACACCCCGACCGGGTCCACGCAGTAGCCCAGCGCCTCCTCGTACGCGAACGCCAGGTCGGGCACGCGGGCGAGCCACTTGAAGCCGGTCAGCGTCTCGGTGTGGGCGATGCCGTTCGCGCGCGCGATCGCGCCCAGCAGCGAGGAGGACACGATCGTGGTGGCCAGCACGCCGTCGGTGCCCCGGCGGGCCACCTCGTCGCCGAGCAGGGCGCCGACCTCGTCGCCGCGCAACATCCGCCAGCCGCCCGCGACCGCCGGGTCCGGTACCGCGACCGCGCACCGGTCGGCGTCCGGGTCGTTGGCGATCACCACGTCCGCGTCCTCGGCGAGCGCGGCGCGGAACGCGAGGTCCATCGCCCCGGGCTCCTCCGGGTTCGGGAAGGCCACGGTCGGGAAGTCCGGGTCCGGATCGGCTTGTTCGGGCACCGGTCGAACGTCGGCGAAGCCCGCGCGGTCGAACGCGCCGAGCATCACGGTGGTGCCCACGCCGTGCATCGCGGTGTGCACGATCCGCACGTCGCGCGGCCCGGCCGGGTCGACGACGGTCACGGCGCGGTCGAGGTAGGAGTCGATCAACGCCTCGCCGAGGGTCTCCCAGCCGTCCTCGGCCATCGGCACGTCGGCCAGGGAGCGGACCGCCGCGATGTGCCCGGCGATCTCCGCGTCGGCGGGCGGCACGATCTGCGACCCGTCGCCGAGGTAGACCTTGTAGCCGTTGTCGCGCGGCGGGTTGTGGCTCGCGGTGACCATCACCCCCGCGACGCAGCCCAGGTGCCGGATCGCGTAGGCCAGCACCGGTGTGGGCAGCGGGCGGGGCAGCAGCAGCGCGTGCAGCCCGGCCGCCTCCATGACGGCGGCGGTGTCCCGGGCGAACACGTCGGACTTGTGCCGTGCGTCGAACCCGATCACCACCGCGTTGCGGGTCGCGGCGGGCGCGGCGGTGTTGGTGACGTACGCGGTCTTGAGGTACGCGGCCAGACCCGCCGCCGCGCGGATCACCACCGCGCGGTTCATCCGGTTCGGCCCGGCGCCCAATTCGCCGCGCAGCCCCGCGGTGCCGAACTGGAGCAACCCGGCGAAACGATCCGCGAGGCCCTCCCGATCGTCCGCCTCGAGCAACGCCTCGAGTTCGGCCCGGGTGTCCGGGTCCGGGTCCTCGGCCAGCCAGGCGCGTGCGATCTCGATGACGTCGCTCAACACGGACTCCTCGGTGCGGAATGATCAAAGAGGACGGGAACGGTGCTGCGGGCGCTCAGATGCGCGGCAGCACCTGGGTCAGCAGTCGGCCCATGCGCTCGGCGGACGCGCGTCCGGCGGCCAGGACCTCTTCGTGGTTGAGCGGCTCGCCGGTCATGCCCGCGGCGAGGTTGGTGACCAGCGAGATGCCCAGGATCTCGGCGCCGGCCTCGCGCGCCGCGATCGCCTCGATGGTCGTGGACATGCCGACGAGGTGCCCGCCGATCGCGCGGACCATGCCGATCTCGGCCGGGGTCTCGTAGTGCGGGCCGGGGAACTGCACGTACACGCCCTCTTCGAGGTCGGGCTCGACCTCGCGACACAACGCGCGTAGCCGCGGCGAATAAAGGTCGGTCAGGTCGACGAAGTTGGCCCCGACGATGGGCGACGCGGCGGTCAGGTTGATGTGGTCGCTGATCAGCACCGGCTGACCGGGCACGAAGGACGGGCGCAGGCCGCCGCAGCCGTTGGTCAGTACGACGGCCTTGCAGCCGGCCGCGACCGCGGTGCGCACGCCGTGCGCGACGGCCGCGACGCCGTGCCCCTCGTAGAGGTGGGTGCGGCCGAGGAAGACCAGCGCGCGGCGGTCGCCGATGACCAGCGAGCGGACCGTGCCGGCGTGGCCCTCGACGGCGGGCGGCGGGAAGCCGGGCAGCTCGGTGACCGGGAACTCGTGCTCCGGGTCGCCCAGCATGTCGGCGGCGGGCACCCAGCCAGAGCCCATGACGAGCGCGATGTCGTGCGTCGCGGCACCGGTGAGCCGCTGAAGGCTTTCGGCGGCCTCGGCGGCGGCCGTGTACGGGTCGTGGCTATCCAATACGTTCACATCGATGAGCGTAAATGCTGCACCCGCAAAGGGCGCGGGCGGGGTCTATGCGCGTAGAAGACTGTGATACGACCGCAATGACAGCGGGGGTCGACTGGTGTGGGTTGGTGGCGATACGTCCGTTCAGACGATCGGGTCGGACCGGGATCGTGTCGCTCGCCACTCGGGGACGCGCGCGACCTCGACGCGGCGGGTGTGCACACCCGGGGTCGGCCGGCCGCGGGCCGCCTCCGGCCCGGTCGGCCGGCCGGTTCGGTCCTCGGGCCGGCCGGGTGCGCCGCGGGCTACGTGCAGGGGCGGTTGCGGAGTTCCTTGACGTAGTCGTCGGGGGCGCCGGCGGACTCGGCCGACTCGGCGACCATGCCGAGGTAGCGCGCCGAGGGCAGGCCGCCCTCGTAGTCGTTGAGCACGTACAGCCACGCGACCTGCTCGCCGAACAGGGACTCCACCCGGACCCGGACCTTGCGGTACAGGCCCAACGGCATGCCCTCCCACCGGTCGAGGTCGGGCTCGTCCATCTCGGCCAGGTCGTACAACGCGACGAATACCTGGGACAACTCGTCCTCGACGACCGTGGCCAGCGATCCGTCCCAGCCCAACTGCTCGCCGCCGAAGGTCAGCCGCCAGCCGGGCAGCCAACCGGTGTGGCGCAGAGGGGAGTGCGGGGCACGCCGAGCCATCTGCCGCGCGTCGAGGTTGCTTGCGTACGCGGCGTAGAGGGGCATGGCCGCAGCCTACGCGACGCGCGGTCATGGGAGAGAATGACACCCGTGACTCGGATTGTGATCGTAGGCGGAGGACCCGGCGGGTACGAGGCGGCTTTGGTCGCGGCACAGCTCGGAGCCGAGGTGACGGTGGTAGAGCGCGAAGGGGTGGGTGGTGCGGCGGTACTGACGGACTGTGTCCCGTCCAAGACCCTGATCGCCACGGCCGAGGTCATGACGAACTTCGCCGACTCGCACCACGAGCTCGGCATCTACGTCGACGACGGCACGCCGGGCACGCTGGATCGCCCGATCGTGGGCGTGGACCTGGGCGTGGTCAACCGACGCGTGCTGCAACTGGCCAAGGCCCAGTCCAACGACATCGCGCAGAGTGTCACCCGCGCCGGCGTGCGGGTGCTGCGCGGCACCGCCCGGCTGGACGGGCCGCGCCGCGTGGTGGCCGACCTCGCCGACGGCTCCGAGCGCACGCTCGACGCGGACGCGATCCTGATCTCCACCGGCGCCCACCCGCGCGAGATCCCGGGCGCGGAGCCGGACGGCGAGCGGATCCTGAACTGGAAGCAGATGTACGGCCTGTCCGAGCTGCCGCGCGAGCTGATCGTGGTCGGCTCCGGGGTCACCGGCGCCGAGTTCGCCGGTGCGTACCAGGCACTCGGCTCCAAGGTGACCCTGGTCTCCAGTCGCGACCGGGTGCTCCCGGGCGAGGACCCGGACGCGGCCGAGGTGCTCGAAGGCGTCTTCCGGCGGCGCGGGATGCGGGTCATGTCGCGCTCGCGCGCGGAGAGCGTCAAGCGGGACGGGGACAGCGTCATCGTCACCCTGACCGACGGTCAGATCGTCGAGGGCAGCCACTGCCTGGTCGCGGTCGGCGCGATCCCCAACACCGCGGGCATCGGACTGGAGGAGGCCGGCGTCTTCCTCAAGGACACCGGACACGTGCGGGTGGACCGGGTCTCGCGCACCACCGCGAACGGGGTGTACTCGGCGGGCGACTGCACCGGCGTGTTCGCGCTCGCGTCGGTGGCGGCGATGCAGGGCCGGATCGCGATGTACCACATGCTCGGCGACGCGGTGGCCCCGCTGAACCTCAAGGCAGTGTCCTCGAACGTGTTCACCGACCCCGAGATCGCCACGGTCGGATATACCCAGGCCGCGATCGACGCGGGCGAGATCGACGCGCGCGGCGTCAAGCTGCCGCTGTCGCGCAACCCGCGGGCCAAGATGCAGGGCATTCACGACGGCTTCGTGAAGCTGTTCTGTCGGCCGGGCACCGGCATCGTGGTCGGTGGTGTGATCGTGGCGCCGCGCGCGAGCGAGTTGATCCACACCGTCGCCCTCGCGGTGGACCTGCACCTGACGGTCGACCAGATCGCCAGCGGATTCACCGTCTACCCCTCGCTTTCGGGTTCGATCGCGGAAGCCGCCCGGCAATTGCACCGGCGCGAGCGTTCCTGACCCGGGGCCGAATCGGCCGGGTCGAATCCGCCGGGTGGATCCCGGGGTGTCGGGTCGATCCTTATCGGCGCGGGACACCCCGGGCGGCCCCGATGTCAAGATCATCGCAGCCCGGGCCGGGTGGCTCCGGCGCGCGGGGGGCGCGCGTAATTCGGATTCCGCGCCCCTGTGCACTCCACTTACGGGTGGCTTTTCTCGAACATCCGCTGTCCTTCGGGGCCGCCGCGCATACTCGAATCGGACCGGGTGTGATCGCCTCCTCGCGGTGTGTTCGGCGTCCGTCGAGTCCGGCTGACGCGGAATCAAAATCTGTGTACAGCAGTGCTATCCGCTTCCCGGTGAGCAGCGTTATGGTTGGCCCTCGCGAACGCTGCGGCTTCGCTGCGCCCGGAAACCGAAGCGGTCTTATCACTTTGATGAACAAGTTCGGGTAAGAGTCGCAAGCGGCTGATAAGAGCCGGTCGTTCGCGTTACCTTCGTCACGTGTTCGCAGCAGAGCGTCGTCAACTGATTCTTGAAATGGTGCGGGCCAACGGAGCGGTGTCCCTTCGGGAACTCGCCCGGGTGGTCCAGACGTCCGAGGTGACGGTTCGGCGGGACGTGCGGGCCCTGGAAGCCGAAGGGCTGCTCGACCGTCGGCACGGTGGAGCGGTACTGCCCGGTGGGCTGTCCCGTGAGCCGAGCTATTCGCAGAAGACCCACCTCGCGGCGGCGGAGAAGGCGGCCATGGCCGACCTCGCGGTCTCCCTCGTCGACGAGGGGGACGCGATCGTCGTGGGCGCCGGCACCACCACGCAGGAGCTGGCCCGCAGGCTGGCCCGGATCCCGGGCCTGACCGTGGTCACCAACTCCCTTCTCGTCGCGCAGGTCCTCGCCCACGCCAATCGGGTCGAGGTCGTGATGACCGGCGGCACGCTGCGCGGGTCGTCCTACGCGCTGGTGGGCAGCGGAGCCGAACAGGCCCTCGCGGGTCTGCGCGTGCGCCGCGCGTTCGTGTCCGGCAACGGGCTCACCGCCGAGCGTGGCCTGTCCACCCCCAACATGCTGTCCGCGAGTGTGGACCGCGCCCTGATCCAGGCCGCCCACGAGGTCGTCGTCATGGTCGACCACACCAAGATCGGTGTGGACACCATGTTCCAGACGGTGGCCCCCGAGCGGATCACCCACCTCGTCACCGACGAGGACGCTCCCGGTCCGGAGAGCGAGGCCCTGGCCGAGCTGGGCGCACAGGTGCACATCGCCCCCCTTCCGCAGCGAGCCGTCCCCGGCGCCCGTGCGGAGTTCAACGGGGAGCGGATGCGCGACATGCGCGTCCCGGGGGTGATGCCCGACCAGTGAGCAGGACCTTGCCGCCAGGTGTCACCCGCCGACCGCCCGGCGCCCCCCGGGCAACGCGCGCCGCACCTGTTCGACCAGGTCCCCGCCGAAGGCACCGAACCCCGTCGCCGACCACACGCTCCGCTCCGCCGGGACCTCGTAGTAGGGCAGGTACGCCCCGTCGGCGACCCGCGCGGTGAGGATGTCCGGCATCGTGCGCTCGCTTCCGGCGACCGGACACGGCCGGCACGCCGGTACCGGCGCGGCCGGTCCTCGCATCGCCCACCGCATCGTGGCGTGCGCGGCGCCGTGCAACGGATCGAACGGACACACCGACACCTCGAACCGACGATCCGGGCCGACCTCGTCCACGGAATCGGCCGCCGCGGCCACTTCCAGCGCCCGGACTCCGTGCCACACCAATACCCACGCGCCCGCGAGATCGGGGAGATCGGGGAGATCGGGGAGATCGTCGGCGTCCCGCAGCACCCACGAAGCCGCCTCGCCCGCGTCCAGGGCCCGCAGTTGTGCCGCCAACGCGGCCGGCCGCTCGGCCGGTACGAGCGCCTGCGTGCGCCGGGTCGACTCGGCGAGTCGTTCGATCACGTCTTCGCGCGGCCACGCGACCGACTCGGACCGTGCCCGCTCGAGCAACTCGGGCGGGACCGAGAAGACGGCCGGTTCACCCGACGCGGTGGCGCGCAAGGGCGGATGCGACGACCGGGCGCCACGTCGACGATCGGACCACCGCACGCCCAGGGCGGCTCCGGCGCCGCCGGCCGCGATGGCGGTGGCGATCGGGAACCAGTGGTCCGAGCCGAACCCCCTCCGACGCTCGCATGGACGATCGCCCCCGCGCCGACGTGTCGGGCGGGGGCGATCGTGGCGTGCGTCGGGATCGTGGCTGATCCCGGTGGGTGTGCGCCCGGGTCAGTCCTTGATCTCGCAGAGCACCGCGCCGGACGTGACCGTCGCGCCGACCTCGGCGACCAGGCCCTTGATCGTGCCGGACCGGTGGGCGTTGAGCGGCTGCTCCATCTTCATCGCCTCGAGGACCACGATCAGCTCGCCCTCGGCGACCTCCTGGCCCTCCTCGACCGCGACCTTGACGATGGTGCCCTGCATCGGGCTGGCCAGCGAGTCGCCGCTCGCCGCGGCGCCGGCCTTCTTGCCGCCGCCGCGCTTGGGCGCCTTCTTCCCGGCGGCCGGGACCGCCGCGCCGGACGCGCCGAGGCCCGCCGGAAGGGTGACCTCGAACCGCCGACCGTTGACCTCGACCACGACGGTCTCGCGCTCGCCGGCCTCGTCGGCCCCGTCCGCGCCGCCGCCGAACGGGGCGATCGTGTTCTCGAACTCGGTCTCGATCCACCGGGTGTGCACCGTGAACGCGTCGGTCGAACCGTCGAGCTCGGGCGCGAACGCCGGGTCCACCACCACCTCGCGGTGGAAGGTGAGCGCGGTCGCCATGCCGTCCACGACGAACTCGTCCAGCGCGCGCTTGGCCCGCTGGAGCGCCTGCTCGCGGTCGCGGCCGGTGATGATCAGCTTCGCCAGCAGCGAGTCCCACGCCGGGCCGATCACCGAGCCCTGCTCGACGCCCGAGTCCAGGCGTACGCCCGGACCGGACGGCGGCAGCCACGTGGTGACCTCGCCGGGGGCGGGCAGGAAGCCGCGCCCCGGGTCCTCGCCGTTGATCCGGAACTCGAACGCGTGCCCGCGCAGCGGCGGGTCGTCGTAGCCGAGCACCTCGCCGTCGGCGATCCGGAACATCTCACGCACCAGGTCGATGCCGGTGACCTCTTCGGTGACCGGGTGCTCGACCTGGAGGCGGGTGTTGACCTCCAGGAAGGAGATGGTGCCGTCCTGGCCGACCAGGAACTCGCAGGTCCCGGCGCCGACGTAGCCGGCCTCCTTGAGGATGGCCTTGGACGCGCGGTACAGCTCGGCGTTCTGCTCGTCGGACAGGAACGGCGCGGGCGCCTCCTCGACGAGCTTCTGGTGCCGGCGCTGGAGCGAGCAGTCGCGGGTGGACACGACCACCACGTTGCCGTGGGTGTCGGCCAGGCACTGCGTCTCCACGTGCCGCGGCTTGTCCAGGTAGCGCTCGACGAAGCACTCGCCGCGGCCGAACGCGGCCACCGCCTCGCGCACCGCCGAGTCGTACAACTCGGGGACCTCTTCGAGGGTGCGAGCCACCTTGAGGCCGCGCCCGCCACCGCCGAAGGCGGCCTTGATGGCGATCGGCAGGCCGTTGGCCCTGGCGAACTCCACCACTTCCTCGGCACCCGAGACCGGGTCCGGGGTGCCGGCGACCAGGGGCGCGCCGGCCCGCTGGGCGATGTGTCGGGCGGCCACCTTGTCACCGAGGTCGCGGATCGCCTGCGGCGGCGGTCCGATCCAGGTGAGGCCGGCGTCCAGCACGGCCTGGGCGAATTCCGCGTTCTCCGACAGGAACCCGTATCCGGGGTGGATGGCGTCCGCGCCCGAGTCCTGGGCGGCCCGCAATACCTTGGCCACGTCCAGGTAACTCTCGGCCGGAGTGTTCCCGCCGAGCGCGTGGGCCTCGTCGGCCACCCGCACGTGCAGAGCATCCCGGTCCGGCTCGGCGTAGACGGCCACACTGGCGATACCGGCATCCCGGCATGCTCGGGCGACGCGGACCGCGATTTCCCCACGGTTGGCGATGAGTACCTTGCGCACGATCTGGCTCCCTCCTCAACTGCGGAGAGTCTAGGGATTCGGAGGCGGGCACCCTCGGCCGCCCCACCTCGTCATGGGTACGGCTACCCGCCACGTTCATGGCCATCGGTGGAGCTGCCGGCCACGTTGCCGGTGGGGTCAACGTACTCCGGACGAGGTCGGCGCCGACGCTCGGGTACGGCTGTAACGTGTTTCAGTTTATTGTCGGGTCCGGTCAGCCGCCCAGGCAATCGCCGCCGGACGCGTGTCCGAGCAGTCCGCTTTCGGGTACGTTCGCCCCGGCCATCTTCCCGCAGTGCTTGCAGGCCTTGGCCCACGGATTGCCGGTCGGTCCGTCGGGCCCGTACTGATACACCCACTCGTGGTCGTCGTGACCCTCGGCACACATGTCCCACGCGTTGCCCGGTTCCCGCACGTCTCGCGTCATTCGCCCTCTCCTCGCGTCTGTCGTGCGCAGGCTACGAGCGCGCACGGGCGACGGAGGCCGAAACGCGCGAATCGCCCGGCGGCGGGCCGGGGGTGGAGCAGGGGTGGGGCGCGCGGCAGGCCCGACGCCTGGCGCGGTTCGTGGGCCGGAGTGGCGCGCGCGGATCGCCTGGCGCGGGGGCGGTGGGACGTGCGGCTCGTCGGGAGCGGGTCGCGGCGGGGGCTGCGGATGGGGGCCGGACGTGGCCGAGACGTCCGGCGGACGGGCAAGGTGTCGGTCGCGCTCGTGCGCGACTCGGGCGGGGGTGCGGGTGTGGGTCGGCTGCTCGACCGGGGGGTATTCGGGCCGTGGTGTTTCCCCTGGGCGGGGCCGGCTGCCACGATGTGAGCGTCTACGGCATCCCATGCCTGGGCAGGAGGTACTGGTGGCAGAGGTGTTCTTGCGCCGGCTGACCCGTTGGCAGGCCGACCAACAGCGGGAATCCGTCGCGGATACGTACGTCAAGAGCTACGGCGAGGATCCGCCGGGCCGCCCCGATTTCCTGCGGCGCTATGCCGAGCACATCCAGCAGCCGGGGTTCGAGATGGTGGTCGCGAACGGTGCCGGCGCGGCCGGTTGCACGTACGGCTTCCCGCCTCGACGGGCGAGTGGCTGGTGGACCGGCTTTCACGGCGATCTGCCCGAGGACGTGGCCGAACTGGCCTCGGCCGGAAAGGTGTTCGTGATCGTCGACCTGATGGTCGTGCCACAGCACCGGCGGCAGGGGCTGGCCGGCCGGATGCGGGAGAGGCTGCTCGCGGGCACCGACGCGAAGTTCGCCGCGGTCCGGGTGCACCGGGACAACCACGCCGCGCTCGCCGCGTTCCGCTCCTGGGACTGGGCCCGGCTGGGCGAGTGGCAACCCGACCCGGCGACCGAGCCCGCCGAGGTGTGGGGGTACCGGATCCGCGCCTGAACCCGGGGCTCCGGTGCGTGCCGCCGCGGTCGGTCGCCGTAAGAGGGTCCGCGCCGCCCGCGGTCAGTCGCCGTGCAACTCGCGCAGGATCTGCCCGGTGCGCTTGTCCGCGGGATAGAACGACTCGATCGAGATCTCGGCCACGGTGATGTCGACCGCGGTGCCGAACGTGGCCACGGTGCTGACGAAGGACAACACCTCCCCGCCGAACCGGATGCCCAGCGGGATCGCCGGCGCACCGGGACCGGCCGCGTTCGGCGGCTCGCCGCCCGGGTAGCCGCTCACCTCGTCGTACAGCGCCCGGACCAGCGGGTCCGCGGTGATCGCGGCCTGCCGACGCAGCCGGTGCAGCAGGTGCGCGCGCCACTGCGCGAGGTTGACGATCCGCGGCGCCATGCCCTCCGGGTGCAGGCTCACCCGGTAGGCGTTCAGCGGGTCGGTGAGCAACTCGGGGGCGACGCCCTCGGTGAACAGCGCGATGCTCGGCGTCGCGTCGACGATGTTCCACGCCCGGTCCACGATCACCGCCGGGAACGGGCCGTGCCCGACCAGGATCTGGCGCATCGCGGCCATCACCGCGTCCAGCTCCGGCGCGTCCAGGCGGCTCTCGTTGTACACCGGCGCGTGGCCCGCCGCCTGCAACATGCGATTGCGTTCGCGCAGCGGGACCTCCAGGTATTCGGCCAGCCGCAGCACCATGTCCCGGCTGGGCACCGCGCGACCGGTCTCGATGAAGCTCAGGTGCCGGGTGGACACCTCGACCTCCACGGACAACTCCAACTGGCTCAACCGCCGGTGTTGCCGCCAGTGGCGGATCAGCTCGCCGCTCGACCGCCGGCCGGCGGGCCGCTCGGTGACGACGCTTGCGCTTCCCGAACTCATGGCACCAGACCGTACGCGGTGTTCCACGATCTCGGCGCGGTGTGTCCGGAACGGTCCGCCGGCTCCTCTGCGTACGGTCATCGCACGGACTTGCGTGCCTTGCGCAGGGCGAACATCTGGAGGTCGGCGAAGCCGAGCACCGCGATCGCCTGGAGCACGATCAACGTGGTGCCCAGACCGGTCGGGTCCATCCAGCCCGCGACGGCCGTCAGCACGCTGTCCGCGAACCACAGCAGGTTGAGTCCGATCACCACGCGCACCGCGGTGCGATGCGGCGTGGCGCGCGTGGCCACCCGCCAGACGCCGAGCGCGTACAGCACCAGGAAGGCGCCGAGCCCGGCCAGGAAGGCGGTGGACAGGCCGAGCGCGCCGTCGAAGGCGGCGCAGCCGACCAGCGCGGCCAGGCCCACCGCGCCGGTGGCGATCGCGTCGAGCCGAAGTGCGATCCGCAACAGGCCGGTGTCGCCGCGGACGGAGCCGTCCTCGCCGGAATCGGCGGCCGCGAGTGTGGAGTGCAGGGACTGGGCGCTCATGGGATCCTCCAGGGTCGATTGCCGACATCGACGACTGTGCTGGAGACCGGGTAGGGCGGTCGATTCCCTCCGAGGTAATGTCCGGCGATCGACGGGCCCGCGCGGGGGCCGGCGCACGGACGTTCCGAGGGATGGTCGAGGGACTTCCGGCGAATCCGAAACAGGCGGGTCCGCGTCTCCCGCTTCGGGAGCGGACGAGCGTCGTCCTTCCCTAAGCTGCGTGTAAATCGACCCGGGGGAGACGGCCATGGCCGGCGGAGTGGTACGCAAGGCCTACGAGGCCGGCGCCGGATTCGCGGAGGGCCGCGCGCGGCGCCCCGAACCGGTGGGCCGGCTGTCCCTGGAGTGGGTGCCCGGGGTGCTGCTGGTCGTGCTCGGCACGGCCGCCGCCCTGGTACTGCTCCGGGCCGGCATCGACCCGTCCGCACCGGCCCCGGCCGTCGCGGACCCGGACACGTACGGATCGGCGCCGGCGCCGGTGAGCCCGGGCGCCGGCGACTGGTCGGTGTGGGACCTGATCGCGGTGTTGTTGCCGTGGGCGGTGCCGTTGGTGATCGGCGGGGTCGGGCTCACCGACAGCGTGTTCACCCACCGCCGCGGCGCGGTCGGCGGCGTGCTGGTGATCGGCCTGGCCGGTGCCGCGCTGACCACCGCGCTCGACCCGATCGCCACGCACTACGACGGCTCGGGCGACGCGCGCTGGCTCGGCTTCGTGTACCTGTTGCGGTTCGGCTTCGCCGTCCAGGTGCTGGTCGGCGTGGTGTTGTGGATCCACCTGGCGGTGCCCCGGCACCAGGCGCCGTTGAACGCCGCGTTCGCGGCGACGCTCGCGGCGGGTGTGCCGCTGCTGTTCGTGCTCGGCGGGCGGGACGTGCTCGACCCGATGTGGGAGTCCGGTGCCGGTCTACAGACCTGGCTGCCGCTCGCCGCGTTCGGCTACCTGCTGATCCTGCTGCCCACCGGTCGGGTCCTGGTGCCGCCGGGGCGCGGCTGGCAGGAGTCCCAAGCGGGCGCCTTCGGCGGGGTGTTCCTGCTCGGGCTGGCCGGCGTCGGGGTGTCCGCCGCGACCGTCGTGATGGGCGACGACAAGCCCCGCGTGCTCGGTCTGTGGCCGATCGTGGCGCTGGCCGGCTGCCTGGTCGCCGCGCTGCTGACCTACCGGGTGGACGGGATCCGCTCGGTGGCGGGCGCGCTGCTGGCGATGGCGGTCGGGCTGGCCGCGTTCCCGGCCGCGCTGTTCGCCTGGGACCGCACCGAGGGCAACCCGGGCCTGGGCCTGGACGGGCCGGGCGAATACGTGCCGTGGCTGCTCGGTCTCGCCGTCGCGGGCATCGTGGGTGCGGTCGCGGCCCGCATGCTGGGGTCGTACGCGATCGGCCTGGCCGCACTCGCCCTGGTCCTGGCCGAGTTCATCGGTCCGGCGGCCGGCTCCGGGCATCAGCTCGCGGTGCGCTGCGCGGGCGCGGCGGCGATCGGTGTGGTGGTCGGCGGGCTGCGCCCGGAGGCCGCGATCGCGGGGTTCGGGCTGGGCGCGGCGTGCGGACCGGTGTGGCCGGAGCTGCAGGCCGCGTCGGCGGACTACGAGTGGGTGGAGTGGCTGACCAGGAAGCCCGGCGGCGTACCGCTGCCGCTGCTCGTACTCGCGGCGATCGCGCTGCCGTTGGCGGTCCTGGCCGGGATGCGCGGCACGCCCACGCCGCCCCCGCGATCCGGTCCCGGGCGCGGGCGCGGGCCCGGATCCGGCCCGGTCGGCGCCCCGGTGCCCGGTGGCGGTCCGTGGGCCCCGAACGCCTACGCCGAACCCGCCCCGCAGCCCTATCTGCCGCAGCAGCCCAACGCCGGCTCGTACCAACCGCAACCGCCGTCGTCCGGGCTGCCCAACCTGGGCCCCGGCCCGGTCCGCCGGGACCTGAACCGGCCGGACGGATCCGGCTCCTGAGGACACGTCAGCGCCCGGGGCGGGAGCGCCCCGGGCCGCATCGCCCGATCAGGTCCACAGGTCGACGATCCGCACGCCCACGCCGTCCAGGAGCCGGCGCAGCAGCGGCAACGACAGGCCGATCACATTGCCCGGGTCGCCGTCGATGCCGTCCACGAACGGCGACGCGTACCCGTCCAGGGTGAACGCGCCCGCCACGTGCAGCGGTTCGCCGGTGGCGATGTAGGCGGCGACCTCGTCGTCGGACGGCGTGCCGAACCGCACCGTGGTGGCCCCCACGTCGGACACCCGCAGGCCGCTGCGGCGGTCGATCACGCAGTGCCCGGTCAACAGCACCCCGGAGCGTCCGCGCATGGCCTGCCAGCGGGCCAGCGCGTCGGCGGCGTCGACCGGCTTGCCCAGCGCACGACCGTCCAGCTCCAGCACCGAGTCGCAGCCCAGGACCAGTTCGTCGCCGCCCAGGTCGGCGGCGACCGCGTCGGCCTTGGCCTCGGCGAGCAGCAGCGCGAGTTCGCGCGGGGAGGCGGCGGTGAGCGCGTCCTCGTCGACGCCGCTGACCACGACCTTCGGATCCAGCCCGGCGTCGCGCAGCAGCTTCAGGCGTGCGGGGGAGGCCGAGGCGAGCACGAGGGAACGGGAGGGGGTGCGGTCGGTCATGCCGCCAACGTACCGGGCGCCGGATCGCGGGCCGGTCACAGTCCGAGCAGGAGCAGGCCGAGGATCACCACCACGGGCAGGATCCACACGGCGCGCCGAAGCTGGGCCACGGCGCGCCGGGTTTCCTCGGAGAACTCGTCACGCTCACGCATGCGTCCATCGTGGGCCGCGCATCACGGTGCGATCTTGAGTACGGGTACTCAAGTCGGGTCGTGCGATAGGCCGACAACGCATATGCCGATGGACCGAATTGTCGATCGTCGCAGAAATGGTCCCGGTCAGGACGGCCAGGCGCTCGCGCGCCAGGCCCCCGGCCCGGGACGCAGTTGCCGGCGCACCAGCCGGGCCGGCGCGTTCCACTGCGAGGGCGCCGCCGGCTCCGGCGCGACGCCGCCGCCGCGCGCCTTGGCCGCCACCACGGTGACGATCACGGCCAGCTCCTCCGGGGTGGGTTCACCCCGCACCACCTTGATCATGGGGACCTCCAGGCCCTGACCGGGTCGGCCCGCCGCGCACGGCGCCGCGGGACCGACTCGGTGTGGTCCGACTACAGCGGGATGTTGCCGTGCTTCTTCGGCGGCAGCGTCTCGCGCTTGCCGCGCAGCGCGCGCAGCGCCTTGACCACGTGCGCCCGGGTCGAGGACGGGCGGATCACCGCGTCGACGTAGCCGCGTTCGGCGGCCACGTACGGGTTGCACAGCGTGTCCTCGTACTCCTGGATCAGCCGCGCGCGGGTCGCCTCGGGATCGTCGGCGGCGGCGATGGTGCGCCGGTGCAGGATGTTCGCCGCGCCCTGCGCGCCCATCACCGCGATCTGCGCGGTCGGCCAGGCCAGGTTGACGTCGGCGCCCAGGTGCTTGGAGCCCATCACGTCGTACGCGCCGCCGTACGCCTTGCGGGTGATGATCGTCACCAGGGGCACGGTGGCCTCGGCGTACGCGTAGATCAACTTCGCGCCGCGCCGGATGATGCCGTTCCACTCCTGGTCGGTGCCCGGCAGGAAGCCCGGCACGTCCACGAAGGTCAGCACCGGGATGTTGAACGCGTCGCAGGTGCGCACGAAGCGCGCGGCCTTCTCGGACGCGTCGATGTCCAGCGTGCCGGCGAACTGCATCGGCTGGTTGGCCACGATGCCCACGGATCGACCCTCGACCCGGCCGAAGCCGACCACGATGTTCGGCGCGAACAGCGGCTGGACCTCCAGGAAGTCCGCGTCGTCCAAGACGTGCTCGATCACCGTGTGGATGTCGTACGGCTGGTTCGCCGAGTCCGGGATGAGCGTGTCCAGCTCGCGGTCGTGGTCGGTGGTCTCCAGGTCGGCGGCCTCGTCGAAGGACGGGGCCTCCTCCAGGTTGTTGCTCGGCAGGTAGGACAGCAGGCCCTTGACGTACTCCAGGGCGTCCTTCTCGTCCGCGCCCATGTAGTGCGCGTTGCCGGACTTGCTGTTGTGCGTGCGCGCGCCGCCGAGGTCCTCCATCGTGACGTCCTCGCCGGTGACCGTCTTGATCACGTCGGGACCGGTGATGAACATCTGCGAGGTCTGGTCGACCATCACGACGAAGTCGGTGAGCGCGGGCGAGTACACGTGGCCGCCGGCCGCCGCGCCCATGATCAGCGAGATCTGCGGGATCACCCCGGAGGCGATCACGTTGCGACGGAAGATCTCGCCGTACAGGCCGAGCGAGACGACGCCCTCCTGGATGCGCGCGCCGCCGCCCTCGTTGATGCCCACCAGCGGGACGCCGGTCTTGATCGCGAGGTCCTGGATCTTGACGATCTTCTCGCCGTACACCTCGCCCAGGCTGCCCCCGAACACGGTGACGTCCTGGGAGAACACGCACACCTGGCGACCGTCGACCGTGCCGGAACCGGTCACGACGCCGTCGCCGTAGGGGCGGTTGGCCTCCAGGCCGAAGTTGGTCGAGCGGTGCCGCGCGAACTCGTCGAGTTCGACGAACGAGCCCTCGTCGAGCAGGTACTCGATCCGCTCGCGCGCGGTCATCTTGCCCTTGGCGTGCTGCTTCTCGACCGCTCGGGCGCTTCCGGCGTGAACCGCCTCGTCGATGCGACGCTCGAGGTCGGCCAGCTTCCCGGCGGTGGTGTGGATGTCGGGATCGCCCTGTACTGGGTCCATCGTGCTGGCTCCTGTCAAGTCGAACGGCGGCGATCGGTAGCGTAGCCGCGCCACGCCGGCGAGCATCACCGCCCTGCCCCGCGGTGCCTTCTAGGGTGATCGGATGGACTCTCCTTTCACGGATCTGGACCGCCCGCCCCTGAACGAGGCGGCGCTGCGCCGGGCCCTGCTGGTACCGGGTGGGTTGTGGCGCGAGGTGGACGTGCTGCCCGAGACCGGATCGACCAATGTCGACCTGGCCCGCAGGGCGGACGAGGCGGAGGGCCTGATCCTGGTCGCCGAGTCGCAGGTGGCCGGGAAGGGCCGGCTGGACCGGCGCTGGAGCGCGCCGCCACGCTCGGGCATCGCGGTGTCGGTGACGCTGGCGCCGAACGAGGTGCCGGTCGCGCGCTGGGGCTGGCTGCCGCTGCTGGCCGGGGTGGCCGCGGCCGCGGCGGTGTCCCGGGTGGCCGGTGTGCAGGCGCGGCTGAAGTGGCCCAACGACCTGCTGGTGGGCGAACGCAAGCTGGCCGGGATCCTGGCCGAGCGGGCCGGCGCGGGCGTGGTGCTGGGCATCGGCCTGAACGTCTCGCTGCGCGAGGAGGAACTGCCGGTACCGACCGCGACCTCGTTGCTGCTGGCCGGGGCCGAGAGCATCGACCGGGATCCGATCCTGCGCGCGATCCTGCGCGAGTTGGAGGACTGGTACACCCGCTGGCGGCTGGCCGGCGGCGACGCGCGTACGAGCGGCCTGCTCGCCGCCTACACCGACGCGTGCGCCACGATCGGGCGCCGGGTCCGGGTCGAACTCCCGGCGGACCGCACCCTGGAGGGTCCGGCCACCGGCATCGACGACGACGGCCGGCTCCTGGTCACCACCACCGACGGCCCCACCGCGGTCGGCGCCGGCGACGTGGTCCACGTCCGTCCCACCACCGACTGACCACCCGCCCCACCCGCGCCCGCCGGCCGCGCATCGCATGTTCGTCCTTTCCCGCCACGTGCGCTGCGAGGCCGGCTCGGCTCCACTCCCCGGCCGAATTCCGCGGCTCGGCCACCGCCGGTCGCGGGTCGCGTGTTCGTCCCTACCCGCCACCCGCGCCGCGAGGCCGTCCCGGCTCCACCTCTCGCCCGAATTCCACAGCCTCCGCACCTTGCGCAACGGGTAAGCGGGTGGGCGCAAAAACCATGCCTTCGGCATGCCTCCCGGCCCTCCGCCCAGGAGACCCGCACAATCGTGGGTGACCCATCAGGAGGCCCGGTGTTCCCCATCACAGCCGAGGTCGACGACGACACGCTCTTCGTCGTGCGTCCGCACTGGATGCACCTCGTCCGCCCCGCCCTCGCCCTGTTCGCCACCGTCGCCGTCACCGGCTTCCTCGCCGCGCTGACCCCGCCGAACGCCGCCGCGGGCTGGATCCAGCCCGCCGTGCTCCTGGCCGGCCTCGCGGTGCTGATCCGCTGGAGCGTCGTCCCGTGGCTGGCCTGGCTGGGCACGCTGTACTCGGTCGCCGCGGACCGGATGACCGTGCGTACCGGCACGGTGACCCGGGAGATCCGGGTGGTTCCGTTCGCCCGGGTGGAGGACGTACTGGTCGAGCACGAGTCGTTCGCGGACCGCGTGCTCGGCGCGGGCACCCTCGTGCTGGTGCCGGTCGGCGACCGGGACCAGCTCGAACTGCCCGGTCTGCCGCGCGTGGTGCGGCTGCAGAGCGAGCTGCTCGTGCTCGTGCGGCGGGCCGCCGCCGAGCGCGGGAAGCAGGTGGCTCCGCCCGACCCCGAACCTTTGTGACCCCCGACACGTAGTGTGGCTCCGACGAGACCATCCTTCGCACACCGGTGGAGCCACATGCCCGAGGAACGGACCCGCGTGGAGCCCGGCGCGGGCGCCGGGGCCGACGCGGCCGATCAGCACGCCCTGCCCGACCTGTCCGACATCGAGGCGGTCAACAACACCATCGCCGACGTCGAGCAGGTCGTCCTGGGCGCACCACGGCGATACACCTCGGGCCAGGTCGCCGACCTGGTCGGAGTGCCCCTCGACGAGGCCCGCAGGTTGTGGCGGGGCCTGGGCTTCGCCGACTTCGGTCCGGCCCGCGCGTTCACCGACGCCGACGTCGCGGCGCTCAAGCACCTGCGCGAGCTGACCGAGTCCGGGCTGTTGCCGGCCACGGTCGCGGCGCAGTTCGTGCGCTCGGTCGGCCAGACCATGGCCCGGTTCGCCGAATGGCAGACCGAGGCGTGGGTGGAGTACATCGGCAACGAACTCACCGGCAGCCGCTCCGAGCAGGTGGTCACCACCGCGGGCGACGTGATGCTCGAGCTCGAACCGCTGGTCATCTACGCCTGGCGGCGACACCTGGCCGCGGCCAGCTCGCGGGCGATGCAGGGCCTGACCGATCCGCAGACGGTGGGCCAGTCGCTGGCCGTCGGCTTCGCCGACCTGGTCGGTTTCACCCGGCTGTCGCGCAACCTGGAGGAGGCCGAGCTCGGCCGCCTCGTGCAGACCTTCGAGGACACCGCCGTCGACGTGATCGCCGAGCAGGGCGGGCGGCTGGTCAAGACGCTGGGCGACGAGGTGCTGTTCGTGACCTTCTCGCCGGACTCGGCGGTCGAGCTGGGCCTGCGGCTGGTCGAGGCGATGGCACAGGAGGAGATCCTGCCCGCGCTGCGGGTGGGGATCGCGTACGGCCACGTGCTCTCCCGGATGGGCGACGTGTTCGGCACCACGGTCAACCTGGCCAGCCGGTTGACCGCGCTGAGCCCCAAGGACGCGGTGGTGGTCGACCGCGAACTGGCCGCGGCGCTGGAGGGCGACAACCGCTACGAACTGCACCCGATGTGGCGCCGCCCGGTGCGCGGCCTGGGCCTGGTCGAACCCTGGACGGTCTGCCGCCCGGGAAGCCCGTTGCCCGATCCGCTCGCCCCGGCGGTCGGGTGAGGCCCGGATCCGGCCCGGGACACCCGGCGCCCCGGTGTCCGCGACGCGGTCAGGCGAAGGCCGCCCGCAGGTCGCGCAGCGCCGGTCGCATCACCACGTGTTCGAGCTCGCGCAGCACCGCGAGTTGTTCGGTCGGCGTGCTCTCGAACCGGACCGACCACACCACCAGGCACATCGTGCCGCCGGCGATCGATTCGAGTGCGAGCCGGCCGAGCAGCGGCAGGCCGTCCAGCGCCCGGTAGGTATAGGTGTGGTGTGCCGCGTCGTGCGAGACCAGCCGTTCGCGCACGGTCGAGCCGTCGGGTCTGCGGACGCGTCGTTCGTTCCCGTCGTGCTCGTCCACCGGCCACGGGTACCACCCGGACGGGTCCTCGAAGTCTCCTACTGCCTCCCAGATCCGGATGGCCGGTACGTCGATCGCGGCGATGACGGAAAGCGTGGGCACGCGTCGCTCCTTCGGGCTGTGCCCGCGACCGTACTCGTTCGGCCGAGATCGTGGGACCCCTCCACGTTGTCTTCACAACCTCTCGCCCCGATGCGCCCTGCTGCGCTACGGAGCGGACACGGGGCGTTGCGGGCGCGAGGCACAGGAGTAATGTGCGCAGGACGCGAAGCCGGGGTATACAAGCGCTTCGCTCGCACCGGAGCGAGCCCCCGGGCTCACGCGCGGGCGCACGGCGGCCACGTCGGCGCCGGCCGGGGCCCACAACTTGGAACACACGCGAACAGCGACCCGTCGAGGTGGCGGCATGACGCGGGTGCACGTTGCCATAAATCGGGCAATATCTGACATATCCTCTGGTCTCGGTGCTGGTGGATTGGGGGTGAGAACCGTAGCTTCGCGACCCGATTCGAGCGCTCCCGGAACCGAGGGCTCGGGCGGCCTGCCCGACGATCTGCCCGGTATGCCCGGGGACACGTGTCCGGAACCCGTCGCCCTGGTCGAGGGGCCGGACGCGGCCCGCAGGCTGCACGCGATCATCCATCTGGCCAAGACGCTCGCCACCACCCACCACTTCCTCGAGGTGGTCCGGGTGTCCGCGGCCCAGGCCCGGTCGGCGATGGGCGCCGCGCACGCCTCGATCTCGGTCTGGGAGCGGGACACCGGACGGCTGCGCGTGCTGGTCAACGACGGCGAACTCGCCGAGGGCGAGGAACCGCTGCCGGCCGCGGAGACGTATCCGGTCACCGACTTCCCGGACATCATCGAGTCCGAGTCCTGGCCCACCACGTGGTCGCGCTGTGTGGACGATCCCGAGCACGCGCGCGACCCCGAGCGGGTCGCGGCGATGCTGCGCCGGGGCCGGCACGACTGCATGGTCGCGCCGATCATGGTCGAGGGCCGGGTGTGGGGCGAGCTGTATCTGGCCCGGCGCTCCGACCAGTCGCGGTTCGAGCCGGTGGACGCCGAGTTCGCCGGGGTGCTCGCCGCGCAGATCTCGGCCGGGCTGGCCCAGGCCGAGCACTTCGAGCGGATCGAGAAGCTGGCCTTCACCGACCCGCTGACCGGCCTGGCCAACCGGCGCGCGATCGACGCCCGGCTGGACGAGGCGATGGCCCGGCACTACCGCGAGGGCGTCGTGGTCAGCCTGATCGTCTGCGACGTCAACGGCCTCAAGCGGCTCAACGACGAGCGCGGCCACGACGTCGGCGACCGCCTCCTGGAGCGGTTCGCCGACCAGCTCTCCGCGTGCGGCGCGATGTTGCCGGGCGCGATGGCGGCCCGGCTCGGGGGCGACGAGTTCTGCGTGCTCGCCGAGGGCTATCCGCCGGACGACGTGGTCGCGGTCGCCGAGGAACTGTGTCGGCGCGCGCTGCGGATGCACGACGGCGAGGGCGTGGCCTGCGGTGTGGCCTCCACCGGCGATCCGGTGGGCCCGGTGACCAGCGCGGACCGCCTGTTCCGGCTCGCCGACGCGGCGCAGTACCGGGCCAAGGGCTCGCGCTCGACCCGGCCGGTGGTCGCCGGGCGCGGGCAACAGCCCGACCTGACCCTGTCCCTGGCGCGGGAGGCGCAGGACGACGCGGAGGCCGAGGGCCCCGGCCCGCACCGCGACCGCCGCCGGTTCCGCGGCGCGCTGCACAACGCCGAACCGGGCCGGCTGCTCGCGGCGGTACTCGCGGTCCTGGACGAGCGCGAGCCCAAGAGCGTGCACCGCGCGGACACGCTGGGCCGGCTGGAAATCGTCGCCGACACCTTCGCGCGGATGCTGGACGGGGTCGCGTGGTGGGTGTCCTACCTGCCACCGGGCGGCCGGGTGCTGCGCACGGTGCGCTACTCGATCCACCGCCTGACCGGCGTGCAGAGCCAGGCGGGGCAGCGCTACGACGCGGTCACCGCCGAATACGACCTGGCGCACTATCCGGCCACGGCGCACGCGGTGCAGGGCGGCAGCTTCGTCGCCGAACTCGGTGACCCGGGCACCGATCCGGCCGAGGAGGACCTGCTCCTGGTGGGCGGCTACAAGGCGATGGTCGCGGCCGGCGGCAGCAACGCGGCGGGCGGCTGGCTGGTCGAGATCTACGCCGACGACCTGAGCCTGAGCGTCACCGGCCTGGCCCCGGTGCTGCGCGCGCTGGTGGCGGTCGCGCTGACCGGAGGCGCCTCGCTCCCGGAGTGACGGCGCGGACGGGCGCCCGGCTTCCGGGGCGACCGCACGGACCGGCCCTTCGCCGACACGGCGACCGCGACCGTCGCAAGGACCCGGGCGGCCGGGCTCGGAGCGCCCCCGCGATCAGGCCGACGGCCGGGACGAGTGCACCGTCACCCGATCCTGGTGGCTGTACACGTTCGCCGAGCGCCCGCGCAGGAAGCCGACCAGGGTCACCCCCGCGTCCGCGGCCAGGTCCACCGCCAGTCCGGACGGGGCGGACACCGCGGCCATCACCGGCACCCCCGCCATCGCGGCCTTCTGGGTCAGCTCGAACGAGGCCCGCCCGCTGACCATCAACACGTGGCCGGCCAGGGGCAGCAGGCCCTCGCGCAGCGCCCAGCCGACTACCTTGTCCACCGCGTTGTGCCGACCCACGTCCTCGCGCACGCACACCATGTCGCCGGCCGCGGTGAACAGGCCCGCCGCGTGCAGGCCACCGGTGCTGGCGAACACCTTCTGCGCCGCCCGCAGCCGATCGGGCAACGCGTACAGCACCTCCGCGTCCACCCGAACCGGGTCCGCGAGCACGTCGAAGCGCGACATCCGGCGCAGCCCGTCGATCCCGGTGCTGCCGCAGATCCCGCACGCGCTCGAGGTCCACACCCCGCGCATCAGGCCCGGATCCGGGGCGGGCACGTGCGCTGCGAGCACCGCGTCCACCACGTTGTACGTGTTGTGGCCCTCCTCGTCGGTGCCCGCGCAATAGCGCATCGCGGTCAGGTCCCGGGCCGCGCCGATCACGCCCTCGGCCGCCAGGAACCCGGCGACCAGGTCGAAGTCGTCACCCGGTGTGCGCATGGTCACCGTGATCGTGCGCCCGCCGATCCGGATGTCCAGCGGCTCCTCGGCGACGAGCGTGTCGGTGCGGGTGACGGCCGGTGCGTCGCCGCCCAGTCGCAGGACCTTGTGGCGAGAGGTGACCCGACCCACGGCACTGCCTTTCCTCGGTTCTCTCCGGGCGGTCGGATCCGCTCCGGGACGGCGCACGACCGGTGGCACGGAAACGCCGCGAACGTGCCGTACGCCTCCCGGCACGGTAGCCGCCCTGGCGTTGTCGCGATCCATGCACATAATGTTCGAGTGAATAATGATCTGCACAGCGCCCCAGAGACCGCCCCCGCCACCGTCCTGATCGGCGAGGCCGGGATGTCCCCGCAGGATGTCCTCGCGGTCGCCCGCGCCGGCGCGCGCGTCGAACTCACCGAGAGCGCGATCAAGGCGATGGCCGCATCACGCGCGGTCGTCGAGGGCCTCGCCGCGCGCACCGAACCCGTGTACGGGGTGTCCACCGGCTTCGGCGCGCTCGCCGTCCGGCACATCAGCCCCGAACTGCGCACCCGACTCCAGCATTCGCTGGTCCGCTCGCACGCCGCCGGAATGGGCCCCCGGGTCGAGGACGAGGTGGTCCGCGCGCTGATGCTGCTGCGGCTCAAGACGCTGTGCTCGGGACGCACCGGGGTGCGGCCGATCGTCGCGCGGACCATGGCCGGACTGCTCAACGCGGGCATCACGCCGGTGGTCCGCGAATTCGGCTCGCTCGGGTGCAGCGGCGACCTGGCGCCGCTGGCGCACTGCGCGCTCGTGCTCACCGGCGAGGGCGAGGCGGCCGGCCCCGACGGCGTGGTGCGACCCGCCGCGGAACTGCTCGCCGCGGCCGGGCTGGAGCCGATCGAGCTCAAGGAGAAGGAGGGCCTGGCCCTGATCAACGGCACCGACGGCATGCTGGGCATGTTGTTGATGGCCGGGGCCGACCTCGCCCGCCTGTTCACCACCGCCGACATCACCGCCGCGATGACGATGGAGGCGCTCCTGGGCACCTCCCGCGTGCTCGACCCGGCGCTGCACGCCATCCGCCCGCACCCGGGCCAGGCGGCCAGCGCGGCGAACATGCTGCGGGTGCTGGAGGGTTCCGCGCTGACCGGGCACCACCAGGACGCCGCGCCGCGCGTCCAGGACGCCTACTCGGTGCGCTGCGCGCCGCAGGTCGCGGGCGCCGGCCGGGACACCCTCGCGCACGCGCTGCTGGTGGCCGACCGCGAACTCGCCTCCGCCGTGGACAACCCGGTGATCCTGGAGGACGGCCGGATCGAGTCCAACGGCAACTTCCACGGCGCGCCGGTGGGCTACGTGCTCGACTTCCTCGCCGTCGCGGTGGCCGACCTCGGCTCGATCGCCGAGCGCCGCACCGACCGCCTGCTCGACCCCTCCCGCTCGCACGGCCTGCCCGCGTTCCTCGCCGACGACCCCGGCGTCGACTCCGGCCTGATGATCGCGCAGTACACCCAGGCCGCGCTGGTCTCCGAGTGCAAGCGCCTGGCGATGCCCGCGTCGGCCGACTCGATCCCCAGCTCGGCGATGCAGGAGGACCACGTCTCGATGGGCTGGAGCGCGGCCCGCAAGCTGCGCCGCGCGATCGACAACCTCAACCGCATCCTGGCCATCGAGCTCACCACCGCCGCCCGCGCCCTGGACATGCGGGTCGCCGCCGGCCTCGGCGCGCCCGCGCCCGCCACCGCCGCGGTGATCGCCGCGTTGCGTGCGAGCGGCGCCGAGGGGGTGGGCCCGGACCGCTTCCTGGCCCCCGACCTGGAGGCCGCCGACGCCTTCGTCCGGGCCGGCAAGGTGATCGAGGCCGTCGGCTCGGCGGCCGGCGAGCTGAACTGACCCCCGCGCGCCGCACCGACCCCGAGCGCGCCGATCCGAGCCGGCGTCGGATCGGGCAGGATTGCCTGGCGCGGACCGCCGCCACCCGCGGCGGTCCGCGCCTTCCCGCAGCGTCCGCAGCCGGGCCCGCCGCACCCGGTGGGCGCGCCCGAGCGACGCGCCGGCAACGGCGACGACCCAGCAACGAGGAGACATGTCGGTGGCCGACGACGAAGCGAGCCCTTCCGCCCGCCTGCTCGCCCTCTTCGAGCGCCACCGGCTCACCCCCACCCAGCGCCGGATCGCCCACTGCCTGGTCCGGCACGCGGGCGAGGCGGTGTTCCTCTCCAGCGTCGAGGTGGCCCAACTCGCCGGGGTCAGCCAGCCCTCGGTGACCCGGTTCGCGGTCGCGCTCGGCTTCGACGGCTACCCGGCACTGCGCCGACACCTGCGCGAACTCGGGCTGCCGACCACGTCCGAGTCCTCCGCCGAGGTGGACCGCAACGAGTACGTCGGCGCCGTGCACGCCGAGATCGCCAACCTGACCCGGGTCGCCGAGCAACTCGCCGACCCGGGCCCGATCGCCCGCGCCGCCGCGCTGCTCGCGCCCTCGCGCCCGCTGGTGGTGCTGGGCCTGCGGACCGGGATGGCGCCGGCGCGCGGCTTCGGCTATTTCGCGGCCAAGGTGCTGCCCGAGGTGCGGGTGCTGGACGAGGGCGGCTCGCTCCTGGTGGACCGGCTCGACCAGGCCCGCGCGGCGGGCGCCACCGGCCTGCTGTGCTTCGCGCTGCCGCGCTATCCGCGGGAGTTGGGCGAGGGCCTGCGGGTCGCGCGCGACCTGGGCCTGCGGATCGTCACCGTCACCGACAGTCCGTTCGCGCCGGCGGCGGCGCTGTCCGACGCGGTGCTGATCGCGGGCGTCGGTTCGCAGTTGGTCTTCGACTCGTACGGGGCACCGATCCTGATGGGGCAGATCCTGCTCCAGGCGATGTGCGATATCGAGCCTGCGCGGGCGCAGGCCCGGTTGGAGGAGTTCGAGAAGCAGGCGGGGGAGCGCGGGCTGTTCGACGTGTGAGCCTCGCGGTGGCGGCCGGCTTGTCCTCAAACGCCGGACGGGCTGATTTTGCTGTGACCGGGTGCGGTGCCGGGGTCGGGTGTCGCGCGGCGTCGGGTGACCTCAAACGCCGGACGCGCCGTTGTGGCCGCGGTGCGCCGGCATGATCGAGATGGCGCCGAGCATGGCCAGTACGCCGACGAGCGCCGCGCCGCCGGCGATCAGCGCGGTCTCCGCGTAGCGCGGGATGCTGAGCAGGAAGCCGCCGGTACACAGCAGCGCGCCGATCATCACCACCAGGGCCACCACGCCCGGCTCGCGCCCTCGACCGCGCACCAGCATGACCAGGCCCGCGAACGCGACGAACGCGCCCAGTGCGGTGATCGCCCAGAGCACCTCCTGCAGATCCATGCCGACCGGCTACCCGGCGCCGGTCCGCGCCGACCGCCGATCGCATGAAATGGCACCGAATGGGTCAAGTCCCTCGATGTCGCGCTGCCCACACCACCCACTGGGCCGGCTCTCTTGGCGACGCCTTGCAGAACAGATAGATTCACTCTCGAACGGACTGAATGTTTTCATACAGAGATCGTGCACGGAGACAGAAGGGGCGCCGCCATGTCGGACCACACCGCAGGACCGCGCGAGGTTCGCGCACCACGCGGGAGCACGCTCACCACCCGCGGCTGGCAGCAGGAGGGCGCCCTGCGGATGTTGCTGAACAACCTCGACCCCGAGGTCGCCGAGCACCCGGACAAGCTGGTCGTCTACGGCGGCACCGGCAAGGCGGCGCGCGACTGGCGCTCGTTCGAGGCGATCACCCGCACGCTGACCACGCTGAAGCAGGACGAGACGCTGCTCGTGCAGTCCGGCCGTCCGGTCGGCGTGATGCAGACCCACGAGTGGGCCCCGCGCGTGCTGATCGCCAACTCCAACCTGGTGCCCGACTGGGCCAACTGGGAGGAGTTCCGCCGGCTGGAGTCGGCCGGACTGACCATGTACGGCCAGATGACCGCCGGCTCGTGGATCTACATCGGCACCCAGGGCATCCTCCAGGGCACCTACGAGACCTTCGCCGCGGTCGCGGCCAAGCGCTTCGGCGGCACCCTCGAAGGCACCATCACGCTGACCGCCGGCCTCGGCGGCATGGGCGGCGCGCAGCCGTTGGCGGTGACCATGAACGGCGGCGTGGTCATCTGTATCGACTGCGACCCCTCGCGGATCGACCGCCGGATCGAGCACGGCTACTGCGACACCCGGGTCGAGACGCTGGACGCCGCGCTCCAGCTCGCGGTCGAGGCGCGCGACGCCCGCCGCCCGCTGTCCATCGGCCTGCTGGGCAACGCCGCCGAACTGGTCCCGCAGCTTCTCGCGATGGACGCCCCGATCGACATCGTCACCGACCAGACCTCGGCCCACGACCCGCTCGCCTACCTGCCGGTCGGCGTCGCGTTCGAGGACATGGCCGAGTACGCGCGCACCAAGCCCGCCGAGTTCACCGACCGCGCACGCGAGTCGATGGCCCGCCACGTCGAGGCGATGGTCGGCTTCCAGGACAAGGGCGCCGAGGTCTTCGACTACGGCAACTCGATCCGCGGCGAGGCGCAACTGGCGGGCTACACCCGCGCCTTCGACTTCCCCGGCTTCGTCCCGGCGTACATCCGGCCGCTGTTCTGCGAGGGCAAGGGCCCGTTCCGCTGGGCCGCGCTCTCCGGCGACGCGCGCGACATCGCCAAGACCGACAAGGCCGTGCTCGACCTGTTCCCGGAGAACGAGTCGCTGGCCCGCTGGATCAAGCTCGCCCAGGAGAAGGTGCACTTCCAGGGCCTGCCCGCACGGATCTGCTGGCTGGGCTACGGCGAGCGGGACAAGGCCGGCGAGCGCTTCAACGACATGGTCGCCTCGGGCGAGTTGGCCGCGCCGATCGTGATCGGCCGCGACCACCTGGACTGCGGCTCGGTGGCCAGCCCGTACCGGGAGACCGAGGGCATGCTCGACGGCTCCGACGCGATCGCCGACTGGCCGCTGCTGAACGCGATGGTCAACGTGGCCTCCGGCGCCTCGTGGGTGTCCATCCACCACGGCGGCGGTGTCGGCATCGGCCGCTCGATCCACGCCGGCCAGGTCACCGTCGCGGACGGCACGCCGCTGGCGGGCGAGAAGATCCGCCGGGTGCTCACCAACGACCCCGGCATGGGCGTGATCCGGCACGTGGACGCCGGCTACGACCACGCCGTCGACGTCGCCGACGAGCGCGGCGTGCGGGTGCCGATGCGGGAAGGCGACGCGTGAGCACCGGCTTCGAGGCGATGTGGCGCGACCTGCTTCCGGTGGGTCGCGCCACGACCGGCGGCTACCGCCGGTACGCGTGGACCGACGCGGACACCGAGTGCCGCGCCTGGTTCCGCGAACAGGCCCAGAGCCGGAACCTGATCTACGAGGAGGACCGCAACGGCAACCAGTGGGCGTGGACCGCGCCCGGCGCCGACGCGATCGTGATCGGCAGCCACCTGGACTCGGTGCCGGACGGCGGCGCCTACGACGGACCGCTCGGCGTGGTCTCCTCGTTCGCCGCGCTCGACCTGCTGCGCGAGCGCGGCGCCGACTCGGCGCGGCCACTGGGGATCGTCAACTTCGCCGACGAGGAGGGCGCCCGGTTCAACGTCGCGTGTGTCGGATCCCGGTTGTCCGCCGGGGTGCTGACGCCGGATCAGGCACGTGCGCTGAAGGACGCCGACGGCGTCTTCCTGGGCGACGCGATGGAGCGCGCCGGTGTCGACCCGGCCGGGATCGGCGCCGACCCGGAGCGGCTGGGCCGCATCCGCGCGTTCGTCGAACTGCACGTCGAGCAGGGCCGCGACCTGGTGCACCGCGACCGCGCGGTGGGCGTGGCCTCGGCGATCTGGCCGCACGGACGCTGGCGGTTCGACTTCCGGGGCGAGGCCAACCACGCGGGCACCACCCGCCTGGAGGACCGGCACGACCCGATGCTGACCTACGCCAACACCGTGCTCACGGCCCGCAAGAAGGCCCACCTCGCCGGCGCGCTGGCCACCTTCGGCAAGGTCGACGCGCGGCCCGGCGCGGCCAACGCGATCGCCTCCGAGGTGCGCGGCTGGCTCGACTCGCGGGCCGCCGACGAGCACACGCTGGACGACCTGGTCGCCGAGATCATCCGGACCGCCGGCGAGCGCGGCGACCGGGACGGGGTCGCCGTACAGGTCACCCGCGAGTCGTTCACGCCGGTCGTCGAGTTCGAGGGCCCGCTGCGCGACCGGATCGCCAAGCACCTCGGCGGTGCGCCGATCCTGCCCACCGGCGCCGGACACGACGCGGGCATCCTGTCCGCGCGCGTACCCACGGCGATGTTGTTCGTCCGCAACCCGACCGGCGTGTCGCACTCGCCGGCGGAGAGCGCCGAGATGGTGGACTGCCTTGCGGGCGTCACGGCGCTCGCCGACGTGGTGACCGACCTGATCAGCGAGGACCTCGGGTGAGCGAGTACTGGTGTGAACTGGTGCAGACCCGCACCGGGATCGAACGCGACGTGCTGCTCGTGGTCGAGGACGGCCGGATCGCGTCGGTCACCCCCGACCGCCCGGCACCGGGCGGCGCCTCGGTGCTGCCCGGGCTGACCATCCCGGGCCTGGCCAACGCCCACTCGCACGCCTTCCACCGGGCGCTGCGCGGACGCACCCAGACCGGCACCGGCACGTTCTGGACCTGGCGCGACCAGATGTACCAGGCGGCCGGCCGGCTGGACCCGGACAGCTACCTCGCGCTCGCGCGCGCGGTGTACGCGGAGATGGCGCTCGCCGGGATCACCTCCGTCGGCGAGTTCCACTACCTGCACCACGGTCCGGACGGCACCCCGTACGACGACCCCAACGCGATGGGCCACGCGCTGATCGAGGCGGCCCGCCAGGCCGGCGTCCGGATCACCCTGCTGGACACCTGCTACCTGCACGGCGGCCTCACCGCCGACGGCTACCGGCCGCTGGAAGGCGTGCAGCGCCGATTCGGCGACGGCGGCTCGGACGCCTGGTACGAACGCTGGGGCGCGCTGCGCGGCGACGACAACACCCGGATCGGCGCGGCCATCCACTCGGTCCGGGCGTTCGACACCAAGGACGGCTACGCGACCTGGGCCGCGCGCACCGAGGGTGTCCCGGTACACGTGCACCTGTCCGAACAGCCCGCCGAGAACGCGGCGTGCGTCGCGCACCACGGGCTGACCCCCACCGGGCTGCTGGACGCGCACGGCTTCTGGAGCGCGAACGCGACGGCGGTGCACGCGACCCACCTCACCGACGCCGACATCGCCGCGCTGGCCCGGGCCGAAGCCGGCGTGTGCTTCTGCCCGACCACCGAACGCGACCTCGCCGACGGCATCGGCCCGGCCGGCGAGCTGGCCCGAGCTGGCGTGCCGCTGTCCCTGGGCAGCGACAGCCAGGCGGTGATCGACCTGTTCGAGGAGGCCCGCGCGGTCGAACTCGACGAGCGGCTGCGCACCGGCCGGCGCGGCCACTTCACCTCCGCCGCGCTGCTCGCGTACGCCACCGGCACCGGCCACCGCGCGCTCGGTTGGCCGGACGCCGGCCGGATCGAACCGGGCGCCCTCGCCGACCTGACCACGATCGGCCTGGACTCGGTCCGACTGGCCGGCACGGTTCCGCGGCTGGCCACCGAGGCGGCGGTGTTCGCGGCCACCGCGAGCGACGTCACGCACGTCATGGTCGGCGGACGCACCATCGTCCGCGACGGCGTGCACCAGCTCGTGGACGCGGTGCCGCAGGCGTTGGGCACGGCCATCCACGGCCTGTTCGGCTGATCCGCGGCCGTTCCGCCCCGGAGCGGCCGATCCCCCTCGAACCGGAAGGGACCACTCGCGCGTGGCCACCACCCTGATCACCAACATCGGCTCGCTGGTCACCAACGACCCCGACCTCGGCACCGGCCCGCTCGGCCTGATCGAGGACGCGGCTCTCGTGCTCGACGGCGACCGGGTCGCGTGGGTGGGGGCCGCCGCGGGTGCCCCGGACGCCGACACCCGCCACGACGCCGAGGGACGCGCGGTGCACCCCGGCTTCGTCGACTCGCACGCGCACCTGGTGTTCGCGGGCGACCGCACCGCCGAATTCGACGCGCGGATGTCCGGACAGGCCTACCGGGCGGGCGGCATCCGCACCACGGTGGCCGCGACCCGCGCCGCGAGCGACGAACACCTCGCCGCGAACGCCGCGCGGCTGATCGAGGAGGCGGCCCGCCAGGGCACCACCACGATCGAGATCAAGTCCGGCTACGGCCTCACCGTCGCCGACGAAGAACGCGCGCTGCGGATCGCGTCCGCGTTCACCCCCGAGACCACCTACCTGGGCGCGCACATCGTCGCGCCGGAGTACGCGGACGACGTGGCCGGCTACGTCGACCTGGTCACCGGCCCGATGCTCGACGCGTGCGCCCCGCACGCCCGCTGGGTGGACGTGTTCTGCGAACGCGGCGCGTTCGACGGCGACCAGGCCCGGGCGATCCTGAAGGCCGGCGTCGCCCGGGGCCTGATCCCGCGCGTGCACGCCAACCAGCTCGGACACGGGCCCGGCGTACAGCTCGCGGTCGAACTCGGCGCGGCCTCGGCCGACCACTGCACCCACCTCACCGACGCCGACGTGGACGCGCTGGCCGCCGGCGACACGGTCGCCACGCTGCTCCCGGGCGCCGAGTTCTCCACCCGCGCGGTCTACCCCGACGCCCGCCGGCTGTTCGCCGCCGGCGTCGACGTCGCGCTCTCCACCGACTGCAACCCCGGATCGAGCTACACCACGTCGATGCCGTTCTGCGTCGCGCTCGCGGTCCGCGACATGGGCATGACGCCGGACCAGGCGCTGTACGCGGCGACGGCCGGCGGCGCCCGCGCGCTGCGCCGCGAGGATGTGGGCGTCCTGCGTGCGGGCGCGCGCGCCGACGTGGTCGAACTCGACGCGCCCTCGCACGTACACCTGGCCTACCGGCCCGGGGTGCCGCTGGTGCGCGGGGTGTGGCGCGCCGGAGTGCGGGTCTGACCGGCGGTAACCGTCGGGGCACGGGTCGGGGCACTCCCCGGGGCCTGCGTCCGACAGACCGTTCGAAATCGACGTGCCCGCGTTACGGACCCCCTCTGTCGCGACCCGCCGCGCTCGTGGATACTCCCCGGTAACTCTCTCAACCAGAAGCGTGGCCGGGACCCCGGTGGTGGGGCCCGGACATGCGCAGACGGAAGGAGCGCCGCCCATGGGCCGCCTCGCACAGACCGACGGACTCACCGATGTCCAGCGGGAGATCCTCGCCACCGTGCGCACCTTCGTGGACAAGGAGATCATTCCGGTCGCCACGGAGCTGGAGCACAGGGACGAGTATCCGGCGGAGATCGTCGAGGGCATGAAGGCCATGGGCCTGTTCGGTCTGATGATCCCGGAGGAGTACGGCGGCCTCGGCGAGTCGCTGCTGACCTACGCGCTGGTGGTCGAGGAGATCGCGCGCGGCTGGATGAGCGTGTCCGGCATCATCAACACGCACTTCATCGTCGCGTACATGATCAAGCAGCACGGCACCGACGAGCAGAAGGCGTACTACCTGCCGAAGATGGCCGAGGGCGAGATCCGCGGCGCGTTCTCGATGTCCGAGCCGCACTGCGGGTCCGACGTCTCGGCGATCCGCACCAAGGCGGTGCCGGACGGCGAGTTCTACGTGCTCAACGGTCAGAAGATGTGGCTGACCAACGGCGGCAGCGCCAACCTGGTCGCGGTGCTCACCAAGACCGAGTTGGGCGAGGAGTCGGTCTACCGGAACATGACCACGTTCCTGATCGACAAGGAGTCCGGCTTCGGCGAGACCCGGCCGGGCCTGACCATCCCCGGCAAGATCGACAAGATGGGCTACAAGGGCGTCGACACCACCGAGATGGTGCTCGACAACTGTCGCGTGCCGGCCGACCGGATCCTGGGCGGGGTGCCCGGCAAGGGCTTCTACCAGATGATGGACGGCGTCGAGGTGGGCCGGGTGAACGTGGCCGCGCGCGGCTGCGGGGTCGCGCATCGCGCGTTCGAGCTGGGCATCCGGTACGCGCAGCAGCGGGAGACCTTCGGCAAGCCGCTGACCGGCCACCAGGCGATCCAGTTCAAGCTGGCCGAGATGGCGACCAAGGTCGAGGCCGCGCACGCGATGATGGTCAACGCGGCACGCAAGAAGGACGCGGGCGAGCGCAACGACCTCGAGGCGGGGATGGCCAAGTACCTGGCCTCCGAGTACTGCAAGGAAGTCGTCGAGGACGCGTTCCGGATCCATGGCGGGTACGGGTTCTCGCGCGAGTTCGAAATCGAGCGCCTCTACCGCGAGGCCCCGATGTTGCTGATCGGCGAAGGTACGGCCGAGATCCAGAAGATGATCATCGGGCGGCGCCTGCTGGAGGACTACAAGCTCAAGGGCTGACGCCTGGGGCAGCGCTCCCGCCTCGGATCTCGGGGCGGGAGCGACCCATACCCGCGAGCGCGGGGCCGACGCGTCCCTATACAGCCGTTCCATTTCGAATTCGGAACCATCCCCGCAGCGCGGGGCTCGAAGTGCGGCGCAACCAGCCCAACGAGCGGGTCCCCGTGTCGTTACGCCGAACTCGGCTCGGTGCCCTGCGCGCGTGTGTGCGACCAACCGGGTCCGGTATGGGCTTGGTCGGCGTAGTGGTCGCGTCGTTGCGGGGCGAGGATGGGGTGGCGGCCGATGATGGCGATACGTGTAACCGCCAGTGATCGGGAGCCCACCATGGCCGCGAGACGCCCGGTACCGGTACCGCCCGGCACATTCGTCCGGATCGACGGGACCGCCGTGCACGTGGTGCGCGAGGGCACCGGACCGGTGGTGATCGCCACCGGCGGGCTCGGGGGCGCGTGGTTCGACTGGGATCCGGTGGTGCCGCTGCTCACCGCCGACTGCACGGTGGTGCGGTTCGACCGGCCGGGCCTGGGCTACTCCGAGCCGGACCCGCGACCGCCCACCCTGGCGGGCGAGGCCGAGCGGATCGCCGCGCTGGCCGACGCGCTCGCGCTGCCCGGCCCGTACGTCCTGCTCGCCCACTCGCTCGGCGCGTTCCACGTCGAGGGCTTCGCGCGGCTGTTTCCCGAGCGCACCGCCGGACTCGTGCTGGTGGACCCGAGCAACGAGGACAAGCCCAGGTCCCGACCCGCCCGCCGGGCCCGGGTGCGGGCCGCGCGGCTGGCCGGGGGAGCGATGCGGGTCAGTGGGCTGGCCCGGGCGATCGGCCCCGCCGCGCGCCGGTCGATCCTGTTCACCCAGTCGCGCCGGCATCGCGACGTGGCGGACGCGCGCTGGGTGCGCGGCAGTTACGGATCGGGCCGGTTCTTCGCGACCGCGCTGACCGAGAACGCCACCTACTTCGACGTCGCCGCCGAGCTCGCCGATCTGCGCCGGGTCGCACCGCTGCCGGACGTGCCGTTGCGGGTGCTGGCCGCCGCCGGCGGGTACGAGAGCCTGGCCGCGCGGGCCCGCTGGGTGCGCGCGCTGCGCACGCTGGCGAACCTGTCCCCGCGCGGGCGCTGCGACGTGCTGGACGACTCCGCGCACTTCGTGATGCTGGACCGCCCGGACGCGGTGGCCGATGCGGTGCGCGAGGTTTTGTCCGATTGATCGATTTCTATGGATTGGTCACGTGTTGTGACCAATTTCGCCGGGTACACGCATCGGGTCGAACAACCACCCGGCCCACCACCCGGCATCGATGCGAGGCGGCACACCCATGTTCGGTCAGCAGAACCTCCCCCCGGGCGCCGGTGCGCCCGGCCCCGACCTCGCCAACACCGGCCAGGTGATCGCGTCGTACACGAACTACGCGGGTGCCCAGCGTGCGGTCGACTACCTGTCCGACAACGAGTTCCCGGTGGAGAACACCGCCATCGTCGGCGCCGACCTGCGGATGGTCGAGAACGTGCTCGGCCGGCTCACCGCGGGCAAGGCGGCGGCGTCCGGCGCGGCCAGCGGCGCGTGGTTCGGTCTGATGATCGGACTGTTCCTGGGCATCTTCGCGGTCCGCGCGCACGGTTGGCTCTGGCTGGTGCTGATGGGCCTGGTCTGGGGTATCGCGGCGGGCGCGCTGTTCGGCTGGCTGGGCTACAAGGCCCTGGGCGGGCGCCGGGACTTCGTCTCCACGAGCCAGATCGTGGCCTCCCGCTACGACGTGGTGGTGCGTCCGGACCTGGCCGAGCGGGCCCGCAATCTGGTGGGCCGGCTCGACCTGTAGGGGCGCGTCCGTCCGGGTGGCCGGCGCGGGCCCGCGCGTGGCCGTCGCGTCCGCGCGCGGTCGGTGTACGTGCGCGGCCGGCGTGTATGTGCGGCGTGTACGTGCGGCGTGTGCGTCACAACCACCCGTTGCGACGGAAGCCCCGGTGCATGAGCGTGCACACGACGACGATCACCGACAGCGTCATCGGGTAGCCGTACCGCCACTTCAGTTCCGGCATGTGCTCGAAGTTCATGCCGTACACGCCGGCCAGCATCGTGGGCACCGCGAAGATCGCCACCCACGCGGAGATCTTGCGCATGTCCTCGTTCTGCGCGACGGTCACCTGCGCGAGATTGGCCTGCAGGATCGAGGTCAGCAGTTCGTCGAACGAGGCCACCTGCTCGCCGACGCGCGACAGGTGGTCCTCGACGTCGCGGAAGTACTCGCGGATGTCCGGGTGCACCTGGCGCATCGGGCGCTCGGCCAGCGCGTGCAGCGGGCGGGCCAGCGGCGCGACGGCGCGCTTGAGTTCGAGCAGTTCGCGCTTGAGCTGGTAGATCCGACCCGCGTCGCCCGCGCCACCGCCGCCGAACACGTCGTTCTCGACCTGGTCGATGTCGTCCTGGATGAGCTGGGCGACGTCGAGGTAGGTGTCCACCACCCGGTCGGCGACGGCGTGCAGCACCGCCGAGGGCCCGGCGGCGAGCAGTTCGCCGCCGTCCTCCAGCCGACAGCGCAGGTCGGCGAGCGCGCCGTGCCGGCCGTGCCGCACGGTGACCACGAAGTCGTTGCCGAGGAAGACCATGATCTCGCCGGTCTCGACGATCTCGCTGGTCGCGGAGAGCTGCTCGTGCTCGACGTAGGTCACCGTCTTGAACACCGCGAACAGGGTGTCGTCGTAGCGCTCCAGCTTGGGCCGCTGGTGCGCGTGCACGGCGTCCTCGACGGCGAGCGGGTGCAGCCCGAACCGCTCGGCGATACCGGACAGTTCGAGCGCGCTGGGCTCGTGCAGGCCGATCCAGACGAAGCCGCCGCCGGTGCGCACCTCGTGGATCGCCGAGTCGGGATTCGCGTACCCGTCCAGGCGCCGGCCGTCGCGGTACACGGCGCAATCCACCACACAGTTCCCAGTCGCCACGGGCGTGGTGGACGGCAGCGGGGTGCGGCGGGACGGGCGGACTGCGGCGCGGAGGTCGCGGATCATCGACATGACGGGTCTCCTGCACTGACCGGCACGCGCCGACGCCGCCACGCCGCGGCGGGCAGGCCGCGGGGAGCGTCGACACGGGCGAGCGGAACGAATCACCGAAAGAACGGCAAAAGATCCTGACGCCCCGTCACGGAGGAAATTCGGAGATCGGGTACCGGGTCGCGATGCGGTGGCCGGCACTCGGCGAAAGTCTCGGAAACCCTCAGAAAGGGCGGGGCGTGCGACTGGATCGGGGAAGATCGGGTGAGCCGCCGGTACTGCACGGTGTGCTGGTATGCACCACGATCACCTCCCACGGCCGGTCCCCGCTGGGGGAAAGCCTTCGCTCGTCGACCGGGTGGGTCGAGGCGAGGGCGAGTCCGTCATCCGATGGCGCGCGAGGATGTCCACATCCGCGGGCCGACTACGTAGAGTACACCAGGACGCCGGCTGCAATGGCCGGTATGCGAAGGGCTCCTGACGGCGAATTAGCATGCAGGCATGTTCGACTTCACGCCGGGACCCGAGCCGGTCGACCCCACCTCGCAGGTCGAGGCGCATCTGACGGCCGCGTTCGGCGACCCCACCGGCCGAGCCGGTGTCACCTTCGTCGGCGCGGATCGCATCGAGGTGCTGCGTTTCGGACCCGACGCGGGCGGCGTGGTCCGGTACGCGACGCTGGGCATGTCCCGGGCCCCGATGGCCGATCCGGCGGCGGTGCTGGCCGATCCGATCGCGGGCCCGCGGGCCGAGTTGGTGCTCTCGGTACGCGGCGGGCACGACTCGGTGTTGCGGCCGTTGGCCGTGCTGGGCGCGACCCCGCAGGTGGAGGGCCTGGTGATCGCGCCCGGTGCCTCGCTCGACCTGGGCGGCCCGCTGTGGGACGGCGCCGGCTTCCACGCGGTGCTGGTGGCCGAGCCCGGCGGCCTGTTGGCCGACCTGCCGCTGCCCGAACCCGCCGACGCGGTCCGCTTCTTCCCGTTGTTGCCGATGACTCCGGCCGAGGCCGCCTGGAAGCGGGCCCAGGGCGCGGAGGCGCTCCAGGAGAAATGGCTCCGCGCGGGCACGGACCTTCGTGATCCGAACCGCCGTGCGGTGCCGCTGGGTTGAGGGGCGGGTTGGTGTGTTCGGGCCGCCGGCCCCGGGGGTCTCGTGGGGAGATTCCTCCGGGGCCGGCGGCCTTTGCGGGGGCGGGTGCGCCCTTCGCGTGCGCTTTGGGAGTGCTTTCCGGGTGCGCGTGCGCTTTTCGTGTGGGCTTTTCGTGTGCGGTGGATTACGGGATCAGCAGGACCGGGCACGCCGAGCGGTGGGCGACCGCGTCGCTGACGCTGCCCAGGAACAGGCTCGCCACGCCGCCGTGTCGGCGGGCGCCGAGCACGAGCAGGTCGGCGTCGAACGCGCGGGCCTGGTCCAGGACCGCGTTGGGCACGTCGCCGCGCACGGTTTCCTCGGTCCAGCCCTCGACGTTGGTCACGCCGGCCGCCTTGAGCGTGTCGACGGCGGCGGTGACCACCTTGACCGCCGCGTCGGCGGTCTCGTCCTCGACGACGCCGCCCACTCCGCCGCCGTCCACCACGTCCAGGGTCTGTACGTGCAGGACGCGGACGGCGGCGCCGCCGGCGGTCGCCAGTCGAGCGGTGTGCGCCAGGACTTCGTCGGCCTCGGGCGTGGAGTCCACCGCGACCAGAATCCGCTCGTACATGTCGTGCACTTCCTTTTCCACAGGTTTATGGATATCGAACTATGTGTACTCGCTCGGCCGAGTCGGGCTGCGGCCGGGTCAGGCGGCTGCCGGGACCGGCTGCGGCGCACGCACCGCCGCGGTGTCGTGGTGGTCGACCGCGGCCAGTGTGCGGCGCGCGCCGAACAGCACCGCGGCGGCGACCAGGCAGGTCGCGCCGGCGACCAGGAACGGCACGTGCACGTTGAAGTGTTCCTCCAGCTTCGGCGCCAGGAACGGCGCGGCCGCGGCGGCGAACCAGCGGACGAAGTTGTACCCCGCGCTCGCCACGGGTCGCGGCGAGTCCGAGACTTCGAGCGCCATCTCGGTGAACACGGTGTTATTGATACCGATGCAGGCTCCCGAAACGATGACACCGGTCACAATGACGGCCTTCGACCCGTACGCGAGCACGCCGAGGTCGACGGCGAACAGGAGCAGGCTCACGGCGGCCACGTTCGCGGAGCCGAACCGGGCCTGGAGCCGAGGGGCTACCAGGACCGAGCAGACGGCGAGCAGGACGCCCCAGCCGAAGAACACCGCGCCGCTGCGGTAGGGGCTCATGTTCAGCACGAACGGGGTGAACGCGAGCACGGTGAAGAATCCGTAGTTGTAGAAGAACGCGCCTGCGGCGGTGGTCGCCAGGCCCTTGTGGCCGAGCGCCTTGAGTGGGTCGAGCAGGCCGACCTTGCGGGCGGGCCCGGGCTGTTCCTGGAGCAGGGCGACGATCAGCGCGAAGCCGATCGCCATCAGCGCGGCGGTGCCGTAGAACGGGTAGCGCCAACTGGCGTCGCCGAGCACCGCGCCCAGCAACGGGCCGCACGCCATGCCGAGGCCGAGCGCCGATTCGTAGAGCAGGATCGCGGCGGACGAACCACCGCTCGCGGCGCCGACGATCACGGCCAGCGAGGTGGACACGAACAGCGCGTTGCCCAGGCCCCAGCCGGCTCGGAAGCCGACCAGTTCGCCGACGGATCCGGAGGTGCCTGCGAGTCCGGCGAAGAGTACGACGAGCGCGAGGCCGAGCAGGAGCGTGCGTCGGCCGCCGATCCGGCTGGAGACGAAGCCGGTGACCAGCATGGCCACGGCGGTGATCAGAAAGTAGCTGGTGAACAGCAGCGACACCTGGCTCGGCGAGGCGTCCAGCCCCTTGGCGATCGAGGGCAGGATCGGATCGACCAGGCCGATCCCCATGAACGCGACCACGGCCGCGAACGCGGTGGCCCACACGGCCATCGGCTGTTTGAGGATGCGACCTTGCTCGGGGGCGTGTTCGGGGGCGTGCTCGGCCTGGGTATTGCCCCGGGTCTGCCCGCCGTCGGAAAGGGACCGCATGCGAGACCTCCGCACTCACTGGACATGCTTGTTAGCTTGGCTAATAAATGTAATCTACATCTATGTGTGGGCGTGCGGCAAGAGACAGGCCCGAATCATGAGGGCCGGTGGGCGGGGCGGGTTGGTGTGAGGCGGCGTGGCGAGGAGTGGGGGGCGTGGCGCAGGTCCGCGGGCGTGGCGGGGGAGTGGTCGGCGCGAGACGGGCTTGGGGGGGGGGGGTGACGGGGGTCGCGTTCGCCGGCACGGGTCCTCCGTGGCCCGACGCACGTCTGCTCCGCAGCCGGGGTCGGGCCGCTCGCTCCGCGCCGGGACGCCCGTCCGCTACGCGGCCGACACGGCAACCGGTCCGGTGCGGGTGCGGGTGCGGTGTGGGTGGCGCAGGGGGTGCGGGTCGGCCGGTCGGGTTGCGGGAGCGGGCAGGCGAACGGCTTTAAGCGAACGGCTTCATGCGCCGTCCCACCCGTCGATGGCCACCTCGGGGCGCTCACCCGTGAGGTACCGCTCCAACGCGTGCAGGGTCGACGGAACGAATCGTTCGGCAGGTCGCCGGTGTCGACCCAGGCCACGGCCGAGTGCTTGCCCGGCTCGGCGTTGACCGCTTCGCCGTCCCACTCCTCCCAGCGAAGACCAGCACGACGAACCCCTCCGGCGCCTCCGGGCTGTCCACGCTGTGCGTCACATGGGCAAGGCGCAACGCCTGCGGTTTGACCTCCAGGCCTGTCTCTTCACGGAGTTCGCGAACGGCCGTGTGCGTGATGGGTTCCCCGGGCGCTCCTTTGCCGCTGGGCAGACTCCACATCCCGGGCGCGAACGCCTTTTTGTTGCCCCGACGCAGGAGTACGACTCGCTTGTTCGCCCGATCATGCACGATGACCGAGACGGCGAGCATGACCATCAGCCTTGGCCCACAGCTGACTTCCTCGCGCACATGCGCCTCTTACCCGTGACGTCGGATCACTGTTTCATGGACTGCGTCAGAGCCGCCCAGGCGGCCGGTGATATGGCCAGATGGCCGTGCGATCTGTTCTTGGAATCGCGGGTGCCAACGAAGTCGTCGAGTTGTGTCACCTCGACGCACTCTGGGGCGGTCTGACCGCTGAAGCTTGATTTCCGCCAATGGCGTGGCTGGGGCTCTGCCTTGTTCATTTGCTCTCCAAGAGATCTCGCAGAAGCGCGTGTGAACGCGAGGGTGAAAGAGCCTCAGCTCGCAGTAGATCGTATCGGCGCTGCACTTCCACCACAGCGTGGCCCTCGGCGACCATCTGTTCCTTGAACATGCCCTCTGCATAGGCGCACTCACCACGGCCAGGGATCGAGAGCAGGACGAACGCGCCATCCATGCACGGATGTAGGCCACAGTCCATCGGGACTACTTCGAGTACCACGTTCGACAACTCGCTCAGTTCCAGCAGATGGGCGAGTTGCGGCTCGGCAACCTTCGGATCGTCGTGCTTCAGCCGGATGAGGGTGGCCTCGTCGACGGCGGCCCAGTACTGCGGCGGTTCCATCTTGGTCAGCAGCCGCTTCCGCTTGAGTCGTCGTGTGACCAAAGAATCGATGGTTGCCGGCGCAATTCTCGCTCGCTGTAGTAGGGCCCGCGTGTACTCCTCGCACTGGAGTAGTCCCGGAACTACCTGCGGCTGAAACGTGCGGATGCGCGCGGCCTCCTGCTCGGTCTTCGCAAAGGTCTCGAACCAGCCAGGCTGTGCCTCCGCCAAGCGGTATGCGTGCGATGCCGTTGCGATCAGCAGACCGGTCCCGCCCAGGACCGCGTCAAGGTTGGCCACGAACTCGGAGCTCGGCCGCCGCTCGGCAGTCTCTATCTGTCCAACAAAAGACCCTGTTGAATGCAGGTCGCCCCCCAACTCCTGCTGCGTCTTGCCCGCGAGTTTGCGGAGAAATCGCAGGTGAGCGCCGAACAGGGCCCACATCGAGGCTTCCGGGTCAAGATCTTTCGCTGCCGGCATTGCGCGCCTATCCCTCAGATTCCACTGCTGAACGCTGCACCGTTCCCAAGGTAGACCCAAGGGTGTTCTCTCAGTAGCAGAACGGTCACACACAGAAGCAGTTCGATCCGCTGCGCCTGCTCGGATCGGTACCTCGTCAGGAGAGACCCATGGGTGTGCGAGAGGGCGAGAGCCGGATGACCATGCGCGTCTACCGCCTCTACCCCAACGGGGAACGCGAGGACATCAAGCCTCGCGAAGACTTCGAACTCGGCGATGCTTCAAGGTCGTTGCCCCAACTGCGAAACGGCGAGCAGAGCGAGTTGCCGATGCCGTGGCCGAAGCCGTACTGACGACAACCGGAGGCGAAGGCATGTTCACGACCGACACCGCAGGCTCGGCTGCCGCGCCCGGCGCGGTGGACTGGACCTTGGTCCGGATCGCCAGATGGGGAGTTCGGCATTACGGCAAGTTGTTCCGCGATCCGTATCGGGGAACCGTCGGCCGTCTCCGCGAAGTCGAGGGCCTCCTGGCCGTGTTGCGGACTCGGCAGGGGCTGGAGGTCGCTTGCTCCGTAAGGCACCTGGTGGGTGTCACCACCGGTGACACGGCCCGCGCGGTGTTGACCCCATGCGGCGAGAGCGGGTGACGCCGTGCGCATGGAGGAGACCACCGAAGCGGACAGGATGGCCGGGCGAGTGCTGGCATATCGCTACCTCGGGGCACGGGTGCACGAGGACGTGCGCGGTCCCACCGGGCGCGAAGGCGAACTGACCGCCGTCGACGGTCGACAGGCATGGGTGCGAACCCGAAGCGGAATCGAATTCGTCGTCCCGGTGCGCCGGTTGGTGATCGACACGTTGCCCGCGCCACGTGCGGGACAACCGGTGCGCCACCGCGACACCAAGGACCCGGTCGGCATCTACCTGTGCGTCCTTGCCGGACCGGACGGCCCGAGCGCGGTCGTACAGCGTTGCGACGGCACGCCGACCCGGGTCGGCCATCCGGACGACCTGGTGCCCGACTACCCCACAGGCCGCATCACCTGGCCGCCTCCCCCTTGAACCACCACACGGCTGCGCCTTCGGGAGATTGCGGGTTCACGCCCGCAATGCGCTCGCGAACCGAGTCCGAACCCAATCCGAAACGCGGGCAGTTCGACCCAGGACCGGGCTGAGCCCAGGGCATCCGGCGGAAACGTGGTCGATCGGCGCAGAGGCGCGCAAGCCACCCCTGAGTCACTGCCCGAGAGGCAGAGACACCGAACATCGGCTACCAGAGAGGACACTCGACAATGCACAACACCATCGAGGCACAGGCTCCTACGCAGCAGACGCCGGATGCTGATCTCCTCGTCCCGCTCCACCTGGATTACGGCATGTCGGTATCGAACGAGACTCCGTTTCCGGGGGCCGTGACCCTGGACGAGCGCCGGCAGATCGCCCTGGTGGACGGCGTCCCGATCATCGAGAGCGGGCTGATCGTGCGCATGGCCATCACGTCCTCCGACGTTCACTTGGACGGACAACAGGGCGCGATCGACCAAGGCCAGCCGGACGACGCCACCCCCAATGCCTGACCCGCGAATCCTCATTGCCACCGGCTCGTTCGACGCCACCGCCGATTTCGTGGTCGAAGAACTCAATCGACGGGGAATTCCGCTCGCACGGATCGACACCGGCGCGTTCCCGGACTCGGTGGACCTGTCGGCGACGTTCGGGCAGGACGGCTGGCGTGGCCGGCTCTCGGAGGGTGCCAGGACCGTGCGCCTGGAAGACCTGCGTGCGGTCCTCTGGCGTCGTCCGTCGAACTTTCCGGCGGACAGTGTCGAGGCGGGCCCCTCTCGGGAGTTCGCCTCCCGGGAGGCCCGTAGCGGCATGATGGGCGTGCTGTACTCGCTCCCCGATGTCGCATGGGTGAACCACCCTCTCGCGATCATGGCGTGCACCAAGCCGGCGCAACTTGCCGCGTTCGCTACGGCCGGTCTACTCGTTCCGGCCACCTGGATCGGCAATGTCCCGCAGGATCACGGCAGCTTCTGTGTGGAGGAATCGGCCGTATCGAAGACACTCGGCCCGATCGCCTACGACGGGCCCGAGGGGTACCAGGTGCTGTACGTCTCGCGGATTCCGCCGGAGCATCAAGGGCATCCGCGAGCGCGAGCGACTGCCAACTTCCTCCAACACGAGATCCGCGACAAGGTGGTCGAGTACCGGGTGGCCGTAGTGGCGGACCGCCTGTTCATCAGCGAGGCGCACTCGTCCGTGCCGTACCTCGACATCCGCGCGGCCGGCCGGGACGCGGTCACCTACACGCCGGCGACGCTGCCAGAGGCGGTACAGACGGGCATTCGTACCGTAACCCGCGGCTTCGGTCTGGTGTTTGCCGCATGGGACCTCGTACAGGACGTTGCGGGCAGGGTTTGGGCACTCGAAATGAACCCGAACGGGCAGTGGGCCTTCACACCCGACCGCGACGACATCTGCCGGGCCATCGCCGACTGTTTGGAGGAGGCCGCAACCACATGACGACTCTCGAAGGAGAAGAAGCAGTCCCACGGCGCACGGCCATGGTTGACGCGTTGATCGCCGGTGGCCACGCGCTCCGGCAGGAAGTGGTCGACGCGTTCCGGGAGGAGCCGCGCCACGTCTACGTACCTCGGTTCACGCGCCGTCGTCGGGTCGAGGACGGCTCGTGGGTGTCCGAGGAGGTGGATCGCAGACACCCGGACTGGCTCGACGAGGTCTACCGCGACCAGGTGCTTCTCACCTCGACCTGGCCCAGCATGTCCTCGTCCACGGTGCCTTCGCTCATGGCCGACATGCTCGATGCGCTCGATGTGCGGCGGGGGATGACGGTGACCGAAATCGGCACGGGGACGGGATACAACGCGGGCCTTCTGGGTCGGCTCGTGGGAGACGAAAACGTCCTCTCCATCGACGTTGCCCCGGAACTGGTCTTCGACGCCCGAGCCGCACTCGAAGCCACCGGGCACGGCGAGATCACCGTTGTCTGCGGCGACGGCGGAAGCGACAGCGTGGTCAAGCCCGACAGCACCGATCGACTCATCGCGACCTGCGGAGTGAATCGTCTCCCGGCCGCGTGGCGCCGGGCCGTTCATCCCGGCGGACTCATCGTCGTTCCACTCGGCGCCGGCATCGCCGTCCTCGACGTCGACAAGGAGCACGGCGTCCAGGGCCGGTTCCTTTCGACCGGGGCGTACTTCATGAGCCTGCGCCCGGCCGACGGCGCGCCGTTGATGCGGCGTCCCGACGACCCCAAGGGGCCTGCGGAGCCCTGCGCGATGCCGGTGACGGCCTGGGAGGACAGCGAGTTCACGTTCCTGGTCTCGCTGTGGCTGAGTCCGGACGAAGTCCTGACCGATGCCTCATCACCGGGTGTGCTTACCCTCTGGCACCGGGATGGCTCGATTGCGACCGTCACCGTCGAGGGAATCGCACGCCAAGCGGGGCCGCGCCGGTTGGCCGATCTACTGGGCCGCCTCTGGGGTGACTACCAGGCGCATGGGCACCCGTCGCGCAGTGCGTATCGAATCGCGGTTGCCCCCGACGGGACACGCGCCGTGTCAGTCGAGTGCACTGGAGGGGAGTGGCTTTTCCCGCCCTACGCCGGATAGCGTCTTGGTCGAACTGCGTAGCCCCCGCTTCGGCGGGGGCTATGGAGTTCCCCACGGCCGGCACGGCCGGGTGACGGCAGTGCGGTCGCCGGGCTCGGACCATTGCCCATGGAGGCCCGAGTGCCTCGGCCCTCCGCCTATCGAATCGGGCTGCGAGCACGGGCTCAGCAGGGGGCCTGAAGCGCTTTGATCAGCCCTGCCGCCTCATGCCGAGCGGGCTCGTACAGGGGGTCGGCGGGATCGCCGTATCCGCCGACGACCTTGGCACAGAAGAACAGAGCCATCACCCGGCCCTCCGCGCTCTCCAGATCCGCCCGACGCTCACGGCGTACGCGCTCGGCCAACTGTGGGAGAGCAAGCGAGGTTCCCCAAAGGGTGGAGGCATCCAGGCCGCGGGGGGCCATGCCCCAGTCTTCCCAGTCCAGAATCCAGCACTTGCACGACGACGTTACGTTCGCCCAGTGGAAGTCGGCATGTGCCGCTGACCATGTGTGAACTGTCGTGTCGATGGGCTGCGGAAACGCTTCTCGGATCGTCTTCGAGACCAGATCCTGGGTGATCGTCACAGTGTCCGGCGTTGCCACCCTTGTCGTCCTTTGTGAGGCCAGGGCGTCGAGTGACCCGTTGAGCGACTCCCACCATGCATCGGGCAACAGCGGATCGAGGAGGAGCCTCCCGCCCGGTTTCACCGGCCGAGCGGTCACCAACTCGGTCTCGTCCACCCGCCACATTGCCCGCGCTTCGTCATCCCTCCAAGACATGCCGGCAATCCATCTCGGTTGAAGAACGCCGTCCAAGACTGCGGCGGCCTCGATCCCGTTCCAGCCCTGACCTTCGATCCGGGACAAGGAGCGACGCTCGATACGCACCCACGTGCCCCGGTCGGTGGCGCTGCCGATGGATCGCCGCTTGCGGACCATGGTGGCCATGTCGAGACGTGTGTCCAAGCCGCGTGCGACACGATCGAGGACTGCGTCGATGGCCTCGGTGCGCAGATCTCCTGCATGGCTCATACCGCGAACCTAATGCGTACGGGGCCTGAGCAGCCGGTACGGGGCCGGTGCGGTGAAGCTCGCGTTTCGCGAGGTCGGGCGCGAGGTCCGCGTCCGGGGGCGCGGCGGGTGGAGCTCGGGGTCAGCCGCGCGCCCCTCGGTCAGCAGCGCAGCAGCGCCCGCGCTTCGCCTGCCGGCGAGTTGCCTGCTCCCGACTGTCCGGCGCCGCCGGCCGCTCAGCCCTCCGTCAGTTCCGTGCCCGGGAGGCCGAATTCCTGGTTGAGGCGGTCCCAGAAGCCGTTGCGCAGGGCGCGGCGCAGGTCCTCGTGCGGGCGGAGCGAATATTGCAGCACGCTCTCCGCGTCCACGAGCAGGCCCCGGTCGATCGCCTGCGGCAACATCGGGCCCGGCATCAGGTCGGCCAGGTTCTCCCGGCCGCGCACCACCAGCCAGCGCTTGGCGATCTCCTGGCCGATCCGCCACGCCTGGTCGGCGGTCGGCGGGCCGCCCGGCTGGACCGCGAGCGCGCCGGCGTGCGACGGCGGCAGCATCACCGGTGTCACGCACGTCTCGCAGAACTCGCGATGCAGCATCCGGGTGACGTCGGCCTCCCACACGAGTGGGTCGGCCTGGTTGGTGCCGTAGGCCGGCTCCACGCCCCACAGGTGCACGCGTACGCCGTAGGACTGCGCGGCCTCGACCGCCGAGACCAGGTCCTCGTCGCCGCTGATCACCACGGCGTCGTCGATCGCGTGGTTGCGCGCCAGCGATTCGAGGTCGCTGCGGATCAGCGAGTCGACGCCCTTCTGCTGGTTGTGCGCGTTGAGGTTGCCCAGCCGGACCTTGACGTCGGGCAGCTCGGCGATCTGCCGCTGCTCCACGGTGTGCACCCGCTCGCGCGCGCCGTCGTACCAGTACACCCGCAGTAGTCGACCCTCCGGGAAGACCCGGCGCGCCTCGTCGATCAGGCCGGTGATCAGTTGTTCGGCGTCCACCCGGAAGGCGCGACGTTCGGCCGAGCCGGCCACCAGCAGGCCCATCGCCGCGTACACGTAGCCGACGTCGACGAACAGCGCGTGCGTACCGAAGTGCAGGGGCGGCGAGACGGACTGGACCAGTACGGCCGGTCGGGTGAACGGTTCCGCCAGGTCCGGCAGCGGTCCGGGTCCGGCTTCGAAGCCCGCGACCGGGTGGTCCTCGAGCGGACCACCGTGCTCGGTGCCGAGGTCCCCGCCGGATTCGTGCACCACGGCGCCGAAGACGGCCGTCGCGCCAGTCCGGACGTCGTCCTCTCCCGGATCGTGCAAAGTCTCTCGTCCTCCCATGGCTGCTGCTGCCCGATCGGCGTCCGGCCGATATCTGTCAGACCGGCATTGTCCTATGCCGGTCGCCGTCGCGTCCTCGCTTGCTCGGCGCGTGATGTCGCGTCATGCGTCACGTGTAACCCGGGGAGAGTCAGGAAAGGAACATTTCAGTCAAGGGAATGCTATCGGTGTGACCGCTGTTGTTCAGTGCGGTGCCGGTAGTGACCCCTGCCGGGTCTTTGCCGATCCGTACGGATCCCGGCACCCAATCCTTGTAGACGAGGCCGTAGCACCATTCGGCCCCGTGCGACTTCGGACCGGAGGGAAGGGAGACGCGTATGCGTTACCGAATCACGAACCTCAGCCGAGCCCAGGAGAAGACCGGGTCCAACCCGGTCAGCTGCGCTGCCGACATCGACACCGTGCAAGCGGCTCTCAAACGAGCCGAGGCATACGGCGAGCGCCTGTACATCCGCCCCGTCAAGGTGGCGGAAGCCGGCTGATTGCGAATGAACCGAGGGCGCTTCCCCGTGTGGGGGAAGCGCCCTCGCCATGTCCGCAGGCCGTCGGGCCGGCTCAGTGGCCTCGGGCCACCCAGGCGTCGTAGTCCTTCGCCTCCGTGCCGATCGTCGTCTCGTCGCCGTGTCCGGTGAGCACGCGCGTGCCCTCGGGCAGCGCGAGCAGGCGAGCCTTGATCGAATCGAGGATCACCGGGAACGACGAGAACGAGCGCCCGGTGGCACCCGGGCCACCCTTGAACAACGTGTCGCCGGAGAAGAGCACACCCGGCTCCGGGGCGTACAGGCACACCGCGCCCGGCGCGTGGCCGGGCGTGTGCACCACCCGCAACTCGGTGCCCGCGACGGTGATCACCTCGCCGTCGGCCAACGCGACGTCCGGCGCGCGGTCCGGGTACACCACGTCCCACAACATCCGGTCCCGCGGGTGCAGGTGGATCGGCGCACCGGTGAGTTCGGCCAACTCGGCGGCGGCGTTGATGTGGTCGTTGTGGCCGTGGGTGAGCACGATGCCGGTCACCGTACGATCGCCGACCCGGGCCGCGATGGCCGCCGCGTCGTGCGCGGCGTCCACGACCACCACCTCGCGGTCGTCGCCGAGGATCCACACGTTGTTGTCCACGTCGAAGTCCTGGCCGTCGAGCGAGAAGACGCCCGAGGTGACCACGTGGTCGATCCGCGTCACAGGATCACCACCGAACGCAGCACGTCGCCGTGGTGCATCTTCTCGAACGCGGCCTCGACGTCTTCCAGGGTGATCCGCTCGCTGACGAACGCGTCCAGGTCGAAGCGCCCCTGGCGGTACAGGTCGATCAGTGTCGGGAAGTCGCGCGAGGGCAGACAGTCGCCGTACCAGGACGACTTGAGCGCGCCGCCGCGGCCGAACACGTCGAGCAGCGGCAGCTCGATGGTCATCTCCGGAGTGGGCACACCCACCAGGACCACGGTGCCGGCCAGGTCGCGGGCGTAGAACGCCTGCTTGTAGGTCTCCGGGCGGCCGACCGCGTCGATCACCACGTCCGCGCCGAAGCCGCCGGTCAGTTCGCGGATCGCCTCGACCGGGTCGCCGGCCTTCGAGTTCACCGTGTGGGTGGCGCCGGCCCGGCGCGCCCACTCCAGTTTGCGGTCGTCCAGGTCGACGGCGATGATCCGGGCCGCGCCCGCGAGCCGGGCACCGGCGATGGCCGCGTCGCCCACGCCGCCGCAGCCGATCACCGCGACCGTGTCGCCGCGCCCGACGTTGCCGGTGTTCATCGCCGCGCCCAGGCCGGCCATCACCCCGCAGCCGAGCAGGCCGGCCGCGGCCGGGTCCGCCTCGGGGTCGACCTTGGTGCACTGTCCGGCGGCGACCAGGGTGAGTTCGGCGAACGCGCCGATGCCGAGCGCGGGGCTCAGTTCGGTGCCGTCCTCCAGCGTCATCTTCTGCTTCGCGTTGTGCGTGGCGAAGCAGTACTGCGGACGGCCGCGTCGACACGCGCGGCAATCGCCGCACACCGCACGCCAGTTCAGGATCACGAAGTCGCCGACGGCCACCTCGGTGACGCCCTCGCCGACCGACTCCACGACGCCGGCGGCCTCGTGGCCGAGCAGGTACGGGTACTCGTCACCGATGCCGCCCTCGCGATAGTGCAGGTCCGTGTGGCACACGCCGCACGCCTGGACCTTCACACGCGCCTCGCCCGGACCCGGGTCCGGCACCACGATGGTCTCGATCGAGACCGGTGCGCCCTTGCCGCGCGCGACGACGCCGCGTACCGACTTGCTCATGTCCTCCGCCTCTCCCCAACCGCTGGATGCTCCGCTTCGCACCTTATGGCTTCGCCTCGATGAAGCCCCGGACCCCGTCCGCGCACAAGTCGTACGGCGATCGCGGACAGCCGGAGGCCGGAGAGCCGGGTCACCGAAGCACGCCGCTCTCCGTGATCACGAAGAGCGCGACGAAGGACGAGCCGAAGACGGTGACGTCGAACCGGTTCACGGGGTGATGGGCCTTGCTCCTGTCGCCAGTTCCGTGATCGCCCCGTACGCATCGGGATCCGTGGTGTTTTCCCCGAGGTCGATCGATTTGCGGGTGCCGTGGTAGTCACTCGAACCGGTGGTGATCAGCCGCAGTTCGCCGGCCAGCCCGCGCAGGTGCGCCCGCATCGCGTCGTCGTGATCCATGTGGTCCACCTCGACACCGGCCAGACCGGCATCGGCAAGTTCGGCGATCGTGGCGTCCGAGACGGTCCGACCGCGCCCCACCGCACCGGGGTGGGCGAACACCGCGACCCCGCCCGCGCCGCCGATCAGTCGGACGGCGTCGATTGCGTGGATCTCGTACTTCTCGATGAACGCCCGCCCGCCGTCCTTGAGCCACTCGGCGGTGAACGCGCCCGACACGTCCGCGACCACGCCCGCCTCGACCAGCGCGGTGGCCACGTGCGGCCGACCCACCGCGCCGCCGCCGGCGATCTCTCGGACCCGGGCCCACGTGATCGGCGCGCCGAGTTCGCGGCAGCGCTCGACCATCGCCTCGGCCCGGCGGACCCGGTCGGTGCGCACCAGTTCGCGGGCTCGGGCGAACTCCGGCTCGGTCGGGTCGAACAGGTAGCCCAGCATGTGCAGGCTGATCCCGCCCTCGGCCACACACGAGATCTCCGCGCCCCGGACCAGGGTCAGCCCGTCCGGCAGCGCCTCGACCGCGGCCGTCCAGCCGGCGGTGGTGTCGTGGTCGGTGAGCGCGACCACGTCCAGGCCGGCGGCGCGTGCCTTGACGACCAGTTCGGCGGGCGTGTCGGTGCCGTCGGATGCGGTGCTGTGGGTGTGCAGGTCGATGCGCACGCTGACCTCGTCTGCCGGGAGGGTCGATGTGGACGCTCACGACCCTAACGACCTCGGCCGAGCGCCTTCATGGGGCGGCCGTGCGGTCCGGGTGGCCGCCGTCCCGCTCGCGGCGCCCGTCGCCGGCCCGCCCGCGCGCCTTCGGGTGCGGGCCCTCCCGCCCCGGAGCGGTCAGTACTCCAGCAGTTGCGGGGACAGCGCGCCGCACGGCAACAACTGCAACTCGGCGCCGGCCTCGCGCAGATCGGTGAGCACCACGTCGTCGTAGACGAGATGGCCCGCCTTGCCCGGCCACAGGATCGCCCACAACCACAGGCCCATCGCCTCGCCCGCGTACACCGCGCGGTCGGCCGGTGCGTCGATCACGCACCACAGCGGGGTCGGCCGGCCGGCCGCCATCACCTTCGCGGGCGCGGACTTGACGAAGTCGCCGCCCGGGTCGTGCCCGGTCAACCCGGCGTACCGGGCACCGAGTCCGACGCCCACCTCCTCGGCGATCAGCAGCAGTTCGCCGCGTCCGCCCAGTGGCGCGGGACCCGTACACGCCACCGCCACCGCCCGCGAGCCGTCCCGATCGTCGCCCGCGTGCGCGACGCCGGTGTACAACCAACCCACCGGCAGCGGCCACGGCAGCCAGACCGGGACCCGTGAGCGGCGCACCACCGCGTCCAGCGCCTCGACGCTGGGCGGCACGACGGGTTGCAGCGGGGGAACGGCGCCATGGATCTCGCACTCCCACGTCTGTGAGAACAGACCCGGAGCGCGGACCCGGCCGCCGCAGCGGGGGCAGCTCGGCTCGCCCTTCATAGGACTAGACGGTCCACTGCCCGGGGCCCCGCGTCAAGGACGATCACTCCTTCGGTGCGCCCACACCCCCGACCGGCGTACGGGAGCGCCGGGGCGTGTCATCGATCCCCGTCGGGCCCCGCGCGTGAGCGCAGCGAGGAGCCCGAAGGGCGGATGCGGTGCCGGGCGTCGTGGAACTCGGCGGGGGATCGAAGACACGCCCCGCGCGCCGGGCCGCGCGCCCTCGCGCTGCCGGGCGCCGCGCGGCCCGCGGTCGATGTCCCGCTGCACGTCGGCGCCGGGGACTAGGCTCGGCAGGCATGCGGCTCATTCCCTGCGTCGGCGCGATCGTCCTCGATTCCGAGGGGCGGGTGCTCCTGGTGCAACGCGCGAAAATGCCGGGCGAGGGGCAGTGGTCGCTGCCCGGCGGGCGGGTCGAGGACGGCGAGACCGACGCGGTCGCGCTCGCCCGCGAGATGGTCGAGGAGACCGGGCTACAGGTGACCGTCGGACCATTGGTCGGGTCGGTGCTGCGGCCCGCGCCCGGCGGTGGGACGTACGAGATCAGGGACTACGCGTGCACGCCGCACGGCGGGGCGCTGCGCGCGGGCGACGACGCGGACGCGGTGCGGTGGGTGGCCACCGGCGAGCTGAGTCGGCTCGACCTGGTCGACGGACTGCTCGACGCGCTGCGCGAGTGGAACGTGCCGGGGGTGGCGTGAGCGGCGACCACGCGCGGCTGCTCGTGGTCGGCTCGATCAACGCCGACCTGGTGGTCCGGGTGCCCCGGCACGCGCGGCCGGGAGAGACGGTTCTGGGCGGCGACCTGGTCGTGCACCCGGGCGGCAAGGGCGCCAATCAGGCGGTCGCGGCGGCCCGGTTGGGCGCCGACGTCGCGTTCGCCGGGCGGGTGGGCGACGACGACCACGGCCGGATGTTGCGGGCGACGCTGCGCCGCGAGGGTGTGCGGACCGACGCGACGCGTACCGTCCCCGGCACCTCGGGGGTGGCCTTGATCACGGTGGACGACGCGGGCGAGAACACCATCACGGTGGCGCCCGGGGCGAACGGGCGATTCGGGCCGGCGGACGTGGCCGACCTGGCACCGGCGATCGAGGCCGCCGCGGTCGTCTCGCTCCAGTTGGAGATCCCGCTCGACACGGTATGGGCGGTGATCCGGCGCTGCGAGGCGGTGGACACCCGGGTCGTGCTGAACCTGTCGCCGGTCGTGGCCGCGGACGTCCTGACGTCCGCGTCGGTGGTGCGGGTGTGCGATCCGTTGGTGCTCAACGAGCATGAGGCGAGCGTGACGACGGGCGCGAAGGCGGGCGACGCGGGCGAGGCGCTGAAGGTGTTGCGCGCGCTCGATCCGCGTCCGCGTTCGATCGTGCTCACCCTGGGCGGCGGCGGCGCGCTGGTCGCGGTCGGCGACGCGGAAGCGGTACACGTGGCCGCGCCGAAGGTGGCCGCGGTCGACACCACGGGCGCGGGCGACGCCTTCACCGGCGCGCTCGCCTGGCGGCTGGCGGCCGGCGACGATCCGGTCGCGGCGACCCGGTACGCGGTCCGGGTGGGCGCGGCGGCGGTCCGGAGCGCGGGCGCCCAGTCGTCGTACCCGACGGCGGACGAACTGCCGTAGGGCGAAGGCCACGCGGGCCGCGAAGGCCGCCTCGGACCGCGAAGGCCGTCTCGGGACGCGGAGACGGGCGGGCCGCGCCGTCCCTGGGCGACCCGCCCGCGTTCGATTCCGGGATCGGACCCCCGGGTCGGTGACCGATCGGCGACCGATCAGCCCTCGATCAACTCGGGGCGTCCGGGCTGCTCGCCGCCACGCTTCTCGCCGTAGCTCTCCTTGGGCACCATGACCTTGCGCTTGAACACGCACACGAGCGTGCCGTCCTGTTTGTAGCCCTTGGTCTCCACGTACACGACGCCGCGGTCGTCCTTGGACTTCGACTCCCACTTGTCCAGCACCAGGGTCTGCCCGTAGATGGTGTCCCCGTGGAACGTGGGTGCCACGTGCCGCAACGACTCGATCTCCAGGTTGGCGATCGCCTTGCCGGAGACGTCCGGCACCGACATGCCGAGCAGCAGCGAGTAGATGTAGTTGCCCACCACGACGTTCTTGCCGAAATCGGTGGTGTTCTCGGCGTAGTTGGCGTCCATGTGCAGCGGGTGATGGTTCATCGTGAGCAGACAGAACAGGTGGTCGTCGTACTCGGTCACGGTCTTCCCGGGCCAGTGCTTGTAGATCGCACCGACCTCGAACTCTTCGTAGTAGCGGCCGAACTGCATGTCGGTCCCCTCTCACCTGGTGGCACATCGATCAGGACGTTCGCGTCCGACGATCGTCGAGCCCCGGTCGGATACCCGCCCGGGTGGGTCGGGTGACGACGGCTCGGCGAGTGCGTCGGCGGATGGCTCCGAGGATAGGGACGTTACCGGTGAGTTCAGTAGAGGCGGACCAGTGACGTAGGTCATGGGGTGTGGCGACGTCGACAGGTGCGGCCGGGAGTCGTCCGGATCTTGCGGGGAGGCATGGTCGCGGACCGTCGCTCCCACCGTTCGCCTCGTCTGGTCGGGCCGGTCAGCCCTTCCGGGCCGCGTAATACACGTTGAGGAAGTCGCCCTCCAGGGAGTGGCTCTCGATGTCGGTGAAGCCGACGCTCGTGAGAGCGGCGCGGGCGGCCTGTCGGCCCCACGCCGTGCCCAGGCCCTCGCCGCCCTCGCCCAGCGAGACGGTCATGCAGTAGAAGACCGAGAACGTGTACAGCCCCGGGCCCAGGGGATGGTCGAGGTTCTCCTCCAAGCGGCTGGAGGCGTTGACCTCGCCCATCAGGAACACGCCGTCCTCGCGCAGCGCGTCGGAGACCGCCGCCAGCGTGCGGGTCGGCCGGGCCAGGTCGTGGATCACGTCGAACGCGGTGATCAGATCGTGCGAGCCGAGCGGCTCGGCGGCGTCGACCACCGTGAACTCGGCGTTGTCCAAGCCCAGTTGCTCGGCCTCGCGGCGCGCAGCGGCGATGCCCTGGGTGGAGATGTCCACGCCTTTGACCCGGCTCTTCGGGAACGCCCGGGCCAGCACGTTCACCACGTGCCCCTGACCCGTCCCCACGTCCAGCACGTCGATACCCGCCGTCAGGCGCTCGGTCAGCCCGGGCACCATCGGCAGTACGCCCTGCACCAGCGCCGCGTCCCAGATCCGGCCGGACTCCTCGGCCTGGAGCGCCTGGAAGCGCGGGTAGGCCGAGTACGGCACGCCACCGCCCTGCCGGAACGCGTTGACGACCTGCTGCTCGACCTCGCCCATCAGCGCCAGGTACTGGGTCAGGCCGGCCAGGTTGTCCGGCCCGGCCGCGCGGGTCAGCGACGCCGCGTGCTCGGGCGGCAGCCGATACGTGGCCGTCTCCGGGAAGTATTCGACGATCCCGCCGGTGACCATTCCGCCCAGCCACTCGCGCACGTAGCGCTCGGTCAACCCGCAGGACCGGGCGATCTCGTCGCTCGTCGCGGCCGGCATCCCGGCCATCGTGTCGAACAGCCCGGTCTGGTGGCCGACGCTGGTCAGGAAGGCCAGACAGGCGTTGTCGAAGATGTTGAGCATCCGTCCCGCGAAGGCTTCCTGTCGCGCGGGGTCGACGTCGATGACGGTCATGGCAACTCCCGGTCGGTCGGCTCGACGGGAGCCGCCGTGGGTGCGCCGCCCCCCGCGTGCCGGGGTGGTCTCCCCGGATGTCCGGACACCGAGAGCACGGGCGACGCCCGTGGTGAGAGAAGTGTCTCCGTTGCCACGCTACGCCCGATCCGACGGGCCCGAGACCTCGGACCCGTCGCCGCTCGCGTCCGGGTTCAGGCCCGATCCGCGTATGCCGGCACGCTCGTCCAGAAGTCGGCCAGGGCCGCCGCCGTGGCGTCGGGCGATTCCACGTTGGGCGAGTGGTGCGTGTCCGGGATCACCACGTGCGGTACGCCCAGGCGGTCGGCCATCTCGGCCTGCCAGGGCAGCGGCCACGCGTAGTCCTCGACGCCGGAGACCACCAGCGCGGGCAGGCCGGCGGTCACGAGCGCGGCCAGTTCGGCCACCCGGTCGGGTTCGGTGCGCAGTTGTTCGGCCATGCCGAGCAGGCCCTCGGGGGTGGTGCCCAGCCAGCGGGCGTGCACGAACTCGGCGATCACCGGGTCGGCGGGCGGCAGCAGGCCCTCCTCGAGTTCCATGGCCCGCATCGCGTCCCACACCTCCTGCCGGGAGAGCACCGGGAGCACCTCCTCGAGCAGCAGGAGCCGGGTGATCTCGTCCGGGCAGATCGCCGCCGGCCCGGTGCTCATCAGCGTCAGCGAGGCCAGTCGGTGCGGCGCGCGCAGGGCCACCGAACGGCACACCAGGCCGCCGAAGGAGTGCCCCACCAGGTGGATCGGCTCGCCCGGGGCCACCGCGTCGGCGATCGCGAGCACGTCCGCCACGAGCGCGTCGCGGGTGTACGCCGCCGGATCCGTCGGACCCTCGGTCTCGTACTGGCCGCGCTGGTCCACGGACACCGTATGGAAGCCGCGTCGCGCCAGCGGGTCGCCGAGCGCGATGAAGTCCTCCTTGCTGCCGGTGAACCCGGGTACCAGCACGGCGGTGCCCAGGCGCGGCGCGGCGGTCGGCGGGGCGGACTCCAGGACGGCGAATCGTCCGCGCCCGGTCGCCAGGCGACGGGAGCGGACGGTCCCGGGCAAGGTCAGAAAGCGTGGCGTACTCACGGCTGCGAGCCTACTTACCCACAGGTACGACGACGGCCTCCGCCGCGAAGCGCGGACGTGATCGTCCACACTCCACACCGGAGGCCGTCGGCCTCGTGTTCGGCCGACCTTCGAGCCGGTGGTCGAGCGCCGGCCCTCGTGGGTCAGCCCTCGTCGGTCGCCACGGCGCCGGCCTCGGCACCCTCGGGACGGCGACGGGTGCGGCGACGGCGACGGCGCGGCGCGCGCTCGCCGTCCGCGTCCGCGTCCGCGACGACGGCCGGGCCGTCGACGGGAGCCGCCTGGGCGGGCACGGCCGACGGTTCGACGAACGTCGCGGTGGGGTCGAGCACGACGGCCTCGCCGGTCTCACCGTTGACGCGACGACGACGGCGCGAGCCCGGTGCCCGACGGCGGCTGGGGTCGCTCGCCTCGGCGTCGGCCGAGGACGGGCCCGAGGCGGCCGGCCCGGACGTGGCGGGACCGCTGCGGCTGCGCCCACCGGTGCCCTTGCGGCCCGAGTTGCCCCGGCTGTTCTTGCCGGTCTCGCCCAGGTCCTCGACGTCCTCCGCGCCCAGGCCCGCACGGGTGCGGTCGGCGCGCGGCAGCACGCTGCCCACGGTGGTGGGGATGTCCAGGTCGGTGAACAGGTGCGGCGAGGTCGAGTAGGTCTCGACCGGTTCGGCGAAGCCCAGGTCCAGCGCCTTGTTGATCAGGCTCCAGCGCGGGATGTCCTCCCAGTCCACCAGCGTCACCGCGGTGCCGGAGGCGCCCGCGCGGCCGGTGCGACCGATCCGGTGCAGGTAGGTCTTCTCGTCGTCGGGGCACTGGTAGTTCACCACGTGGGTGACACCCTCGACGTCGATCCCGCGGGCCGCGACGTCGGTGGCCACGAGCACGTCCACCTTGCCGTTGCGGAACGCGCGCAGCGCCTGCTCCCGCGCGCCCTGACCGAGGTCGCCGTGCACGGCGGCGGAGGCGAAGCCGCGCTCGGCCAGGCCCTGGGCCAAGTCGGCCGCGGTGCGCTTGGTCCGGCAGAACACCATCACCAGGCCGCGCCCGTTGGCCTGGAGTACCCGGGCCATCAGTTCGGGCTTGTCCAGGCCGTGCGCGCGGTAGACGCGCTGCTGGACCGACTTGACGGTGGCGCCCGCGTCGTCCGGCTCGGACGCGCGGATGTGCGTGGGGCGGCTCATGTAGCGGCGCGCGAGGGTGATGATCTGACCCGGCATGGTGGCCGAGAACAACATCGTCTGGCGGCGGGCCGGGAGGCGCTCGACGATCTTCTCGACGTCGGGCAGGAAGCCCAGGTCGAGCATCTCGTCGGCCTCGTCCAGCACCAGCATCTTGACCTCGGACAGGTTCACGTGACCCTGTCCGACCAGGTCGAGCAGTCGACCCGGGGTGCCGACGACGACGTCGACGCCCTTCTTGAGCGTGTCGATCTGCGGTTCGTACGCCCGCCCGCCGTACACGGCCAGCACGCGCACGTTGCGCAGCTTGCCCGCGGCTTGGAGGTCGTTGGTGACCTGCACGCACAGCTCGCGCGTGGGCACCACGACCAGGGCCTGCGGCGTACGCCCGGCAACCGTGCCGGCGGGCGCGCGGCCGGCCTCGATGTCGGCCGCGACGGTGATCCGCTGCAGCAGTGGGATGCCGAAGCCGAGGGTCTTGCCCGTTCCGGTCTTGGCCTGGCCGATCACGTCGTTGCCGGACAGAGCGACCGGAAGGGTCATCTCCTGGACGGGAAAGGCCTCGATGATGCCGAGCGCCTCGAGGGCCTCGGCGGTCTCCGAAAGTACTCCGAGTTCGCGAAAAGTTGTCAGGGGTCCAGCCTCTTCTGTGTGTTTGGGGGCCGTCCGTACCGAAAGCGGGTCGAGACCATGGCGCCCACCGAAATTGCGGGGCGCTCCACGGGACCTCTCGCCTTCGGGCGGCCACCCGAGCGGGTCGGTCGGAGCCAGTCGTCCTCCGACCGGGCATCCGCGTTCACTACCACTGTACCCGGCGAGGTGCGGCCGGTGGGGTGATGCTCATTACTGCTTGTCCGGAGATGGGCGACTCCGCCCGGACGTGGTGCCCCCGTGACCATGGTGCGCTCACTACGCTGCGTACTTGTGAACACTGGGGCGGCGGGCACGGACGAAGGGGCCGACATGAGCGCAGGTACGGAGCCGACCGGGGAGATGCGGGCCGCCGTGATCGAACTGCTCGGCGTACTCGCCTACGGCGAGATCACCGCCTTCGAGCGGCTCGCCGAGGACGCCAAGATGGCGCCGACGGTGGACGACAAGGCCGCGCTGGCCGCGATGGCGGTGGCCGAGTTCCAGCACTACACGCTGCTGCGCGACCGCATCGCCGCGCTGGGCGCGGACCCCGCCGCCGCGATGGATCCGTTCATCGCGCCACTGGACGAGTTCCATGTGCACACCGCGCCCGCCGACTGGCTGGAGGGCCTGGTCAAGGCGTACGTGGGCGACGGCATCGCGGCCGACTTCTACCGCGAGGTGGCCGCGCACCTGGACGAGGTCAGCCGGGATCTGATCGTCGAGGTGCAGCGCGACACCGGGCACTCGGCCTTCGTGGTCGACGCGGTGCGCTCGGCGATCGAGCGCGACCCCAAGGTGGCGGGCCGGCTCGCGCTGTGGGGGCGGCGGCTGATGGGCGAGGCGCTCAGCCAGGCGCAGCGGGTGGCCGCGGAGCGGGACGTGTTGTCCACGATGCTGATCGGCGGCGGGGCGGGCCCCGGATTCGACCTGGCCGAGATCGGGCGGATGTTCAACCGGATCACCGAGGCGCACCAGCAGCGGATGGCCGCGCTCGGGCTGGCGTCCTGACCCGGAGCGGGATCCCGAAAAACATTGCCGAAAACCCGAGGGTGGGTGGATCCGCGTGCGGATCCACCCACCCTCGGGTCGTGCGGTGCCGGTGTCGGCACCCGGCACTCAGGCGTTGGCGCCGAAGCCGACCTTGCGCGCCGACGACTCGCCGATCTCGACGTAGGCGAGACGGTCGGCGGGCACGATCACCCGGCGGCCCTTCTCGTCCGTCAGGGACAGCAGCTTGGACGCCCCCGACAGCGCGTCGGCGATGGCCCGCTCGACGTCCTCCGGGTTGTCCGTGCTCTCCAGCACCAGTTCCCGCCCGGCGTGCTGTACGCCGATCTTGATCTCCACGGCTGTCCCTCCGGCCTTGAAATTCTGGAGATCGGCGCCGCGACGACCGCGGGCCGTACCCATTCCAGCAGGCTAGTCGAGAGCCGGGGTCACCCAACGCCATGACGGGTACGCCGAACGCGAACGCCGGACGGGAACAAGCGCGTCCCCGGCCCGACGCCGCAGGTCGGCGGGCGTTCAGTGCTGCGGGTCGTCCTTGCGCGGGAACCGCGAGATGCCGCGCCAGGACAACGACGAGACCAGTAGCGAGGCGGCGTCGCGCGGGATGGTCGCGCCGCGCGCGATCCAATAGCGCGCGGTGACCTGCGCCATGCCGGTCAGGCCGATCGCCAGGAGCATCGATTCCTCCTGACCGAGCCCGGTGTCCTCGGCGATGATCTTGCTCACCGCCTCGGCGCACATCTCGCTGACCCGCTCGACGCGCTCGCGCACGGCGCTCTCGTTGGTCAGATCCGACTCGAAGACCAGACGGAACGCGCCGCCGTCGTCGTCCACGAACGCGAAGTAGGCGTCGACCGTGGCGGCCACGCGGAACTTGTTGTCGTGCGTCGACTCCAGCGCGCGCTGCACCGCCGCGAACAGCGCCTCGCAGTGCTGGTCGAGCAGCGCCAGATACAGCTCCAACTTGCCGGGGAAGTGTTGGTACAGCACGGGCTTGCTGACGCCGGCGCATTCGGCGATGTCGTCCATCGCGGCCGCGTGGTAGCCCTGCTTGACGAAGACTTCCTGGGCGGCGCCGAGGAGTTGCGTCCTGCGCGCGAGCCGGGGCAGCCGGGTACCGCGAGGACGGGGGTCCGCATCCTGGATGGCTGTCACGGGGCTCCTCAAGGTGTCGCTCAACGTGTCGCGGACACCGGATGGTTCGGTGATCCGGCGGGTCTCTCCACCACGTCATCCTACTTTCGGGTAACCCAGGGCGTAAGTTTCGTGGCGCAACGAAACAGGATCCCGCGCCTGTGACGACCCCCGCAAGGGGGCGCGTGAAGTGCGCGGAGGGTGGTCGCGAGCCCTGGGCTGCGGCGCGGGAACCGACCCTCAGCGATAGTCGTCGTCCTCCCGGCGCCCGACTCCCCGGCGCTGCTCGGTCGCGTCCGCGGGGTCCACGCCATCGGGCACCGACTCCCATACGGGATCGCCGTCGCCGTCGTCCGCCACCACCGCGGTGTGCTGATCCACCGCGTCCGGAACCGGAATCTCGGGGTCGTCGGCCGTCTCGTCGGAGAGTGCGGCGTCACCTTCGGTGACGTCTTCGAACTCGGGGGTTTCGTCGATGCGGTACATACGGCCTCCCTGCCCGTGCGGCGCGCCGCTATGCGGGCTTCCCGCAAGTCCATGATCCGCCCGGCGTGTGTTGCCGCACTTTCGGGATCGATGTCGAAACGTGATGTGGGAAGCGTTTACAGTGACGTCATGAAACAGGGCATAAGAGCCGAGAGCACCCGGGCCGACGAAGCCGGTCGAGGCATCCGCCCTTCCGTCTCAGTGATCATCTCGTAATATTGCCCACCGTGACGACCATCAGCCCCGCAAGCGAAGCCGACGCGACGCCTTGGCCTGCGCGTACGGTCGAAGTCGCCACCGGCAGCGAGGTCGTGGTGCGCCGCGACGCGCTCCGCGACGCCGACCTGCCGCCCGCGATGATGATCCACGGCCTCGGCGGCTCCTCCCTGAACTGGACGGAACTGGCCGCCGAACTGCGGTCGGATCTTTCCGTGGAGATGATCGACCTGCCCGGGTTCGGGTATTCGCCGCCGCCGCGGAACGGGGACTACTCGATCTCCGCGCACTGTCGTGCGGTCGAGGGCGCGATCCTGTCCCTGCGCAAGGGCCCGGTGCACGTGTTCGGCAATTCGATGGGCGGTGCGGTGGCCACCCGGCTCGCCGCGCGACGCCCGGACCTGGTCCGCACGCTGACCCTGATCTCGCCCGCGCTGCCGGACCTGCGGGTGCGTACGTCGGTGCTGCCGACGGCGATGCTCGGCGTGCCCGGCGTGGGTCGCGCGCTGCTGCGGCTCAGCCGCAACATGACGCCCGAGCAGCGCACCCGGATGTCGATCGCGATGATGTACGGCAACCCGGACACGGTCGGTGACAAGGCTTTCGCCGACGCCGCCGCCGAGTACCGGCGTCGACTCGAACTCCCGTACATGATGGACGCGTTCTCGCACTCGACCCGGTCGGTCATCGGGGCCTACCTGGAGCGCGGCGAGCGGGCGTTGTGGCGGCAGGCGGCCGACGTGCGGGCGTCGACGCTGCTCGTCTACGGGCGCCGGGACAGATTGGTCGACCCGCGCATGGCCAAGCGCGCGACCGAGACGTTCCCGGACGCACGACTGCTGGTGGTGCCCGACTCCGGGCACGTGGCCATGCTCGAACACCCCCGCGTGGTGGCCCGGGGTTTCCGCGAACTTCTCGACGGGGCCCTATCGCCGTCGAACGTGGTGGGGTGAACGCAGACTCATGGGACGTCACTCGGGAACGCAGACGAGCGTGCAGTACGGCGGTGAGGGGTTGCCGGACGACGCACTGTCCGGCGGCTACGCCGCGGTGCCGCAGCAGGGCGCATATGGACAGGCGCAGCAGGACGGATACGCCGGCGGCCTGGCCGACACCTCGTACGCGGGCGCGTATCCCGGGCAGGACACCGGCTACCACGACTACCCCGCGGACCCCGGCTACGGCGGCTACCAGGCCGCTCCGCAGGGCGGCCTCGGGTACGACGGCGGGCAGCAGCACGGCTGGGAGCACCCCGCGCCGGAGGCCGGCTCCGGGACCTGGACTGCGACCGGGACGATGCCCGGCGAGCCCGCGCACTGGGACGACCCGCTGGAGCCGTACGGCGCGCAGGCCGCCTCGGGCGGCTACGCGGCACAGACGTTCGGCGCGGACACCTTCAACACCGACACCTTCAACACCGATGGGTTCGGCACCGATACGTTCGGCGCGACCGCGTTCGCGACCGGCTCGTTCGGCGGTGACGCCTACGGCGCGGACTCCTACGGCGCCGACCCGTACGCCACCGGCGGCTACACGGCGGTGGGCCACGCGAACGACCTGTACGCCGCGGACGGCTACCCCAGTGGCATGCACGCGGTCGTCGAGGCGCCCGCCGCGCCGATGTACGACACCACCACGTTCGAGCCGCAGAGCTTCGTCGGCTACGGCTACGACACGTCGGGCGCCTACCAGGCGGTGTCGCCCGTGCGCGATCCGCTGGTGGACGCGCTGTACGAGATGCCCGCAGAGTCGGCGCAGGCGGCCGGTCCCGGTGCCGGGCAGTATGCGATGGAGGCCGAGCCGTGGGCCGTGTCGGCCCCCGAACTCGACCTGGAACAACTCTCGTTCGCGACCGAACCGGGCGAGGACTTCGCGGACGCGGAGTCGGAGTCGGCGTACGCGGTGGAGCCCGAGCCGGAGTACGGCTTCGAGCCGGACGCCGGGAGCGCCCCGCCGAAGGGCCGCGCGCAGTCCCGGCGGGCGAACCGTCCCGCGCCCCGCAAGGGCCGGCGCACGCTGGTCGCGGCGAGCGGCGCGGTGGTCACCGGTGCGGTGCTCGCCGGCGCGGTCGTGCTCCAGATGCCCGACGAGGGCACCTCCAGCCAGGCTTCCGGCGACGACCAGGCCGGGCCGGGTGCCGCGCCCCGGCCGACCGACCAGGCCGCGTCGCGCTCCTCGGATCGCGACCCGGTCGCGCAGGGCGGCGCCTCGTCGTTGCCGCTGCCGACGCCCGCGTCGCCGACCACCACCGACCAGCTCACCGTGCGCTTCCCGCTCGATCCCAAGCTCGGCCTGAGCGGCAGCTTCGACACGGTGCCCGGCAAGGAGGCCGCGCCCGGCCCCGGTCGCAAGTACACGTACGCCGTGGAGATCGAGCAGGGCCTGCAACTGGACGGCGAGCTGTTCGCCACGACGGTGCAGAAGACCCTGAACGACAAGCGCAGTTGGGCCACCGGCGGATTGACCTTCGAGCGCACCGACAACTCGCCGAAGGCGGACTTCGTGGTGCGGCTGGCCAGCCCGCAGTCGGTGCACAAGGCGTGCACCCCGCTCGTGGGCGACACCAGCGCGGACAACGTCTCGTGCGACGCGTACGGCACCCGGTACGTGATGATCAACGCGTGGCGCTGGGCGCAGGGCTCGACCGCCTACGGAGACGACATCGTCGGCTACCGGCAGATGCTGATCAACCACGAGGTCGGGCACCGGCTCGGGCACAACCACGAGAAGTCCTGCGGTGCGGGCGGCATCGGCTCGAACCTGGCCCCGGTGATGATGCAGCAGACCAAGACCCGGGTCGCCAGTGAGGGTGCGATGAAGGGCGAGACCTGCGAGGCCAACCCGTGGCCGTACCCGACGGGCAAGCTCACCAAGTAGGGCCGGCCGAGCCGCTCCGGGCGCCGTCGAAGGCGCCCGGAAGGCCCTCGCGCGCGCGAATCTCACGGACCGGACCCGATGCCCGGGAATCGGGACGAGCGTGGCACTGTTGCGGTAGGAAAAGAGCCGAGATGAACAGTCCGACCATCGGAGTTTCCGTGTCGCAGCTACCACCCCTGGTCGAGCCGGCCACCGAGCTGACCGTCGACGAGGTCCGTCGTTATTCGCGCCACCTGATCATCCCCGACGTCGGGATGGACGGGCAGAAGCGGCTGAAGAACGCCAAGGTGCTCTGTGTGGGCGCCGGTGGCCTGGGCTCGCCGGCGCTGATGTACCTCGCCGCGGCCGGTGTCGGCACCCTCGGCATCGTCGAGTTCGACACCGTCGACGAGTCGAACCTGCAGCGTCAGATCATCCACGGACAGAGCGACATCGGTCGCTCCAAGGCCGAGTCCGCGCGCGACTCGGTCAAGGAGATCAACCCGTACACCAAGGTCGTCCTGCACGAAGAGCGGCTCGAGGCCGACAACGTGATGGAGATCTTCGGGCAGTACGACCTGATCGTCGACGGCACGGACAACTTCGCCACCAGGTACCTGGTCAACGACGCCTGTGTACTGCTGAACAAGCCGTACATCTGGGGTTCGATCTACCGCTTCGACGGCCAGGCCAGCGTGTTCTGGTCCGAGCACGGCCCGTGCTACCGCTGCCTGTACCCGGAGCCCCCGCCGCCCGGCATGGTGCCCTCGTGCGCCGAGGGCGGCGTGCTGGGCGTGCTGTGCGCCTCGATCGGCTCGATCCAGGTCAACGAGGCGATCAAGCTGCTGATGGGCATCGGCGAGCCGCTGGTCGGCCGGCTGATGATCTACGACGCGCTGGAGATGACGTACCGCACCGTCAAGGTGCGCAAGGACCCCGAGTGCGCGGTGTGCGGGAAGAACCCGACCGTGACCGAGCTGATCGACTACGAGGCGTTCTGCGGCGTGGTCTCCGAGGAGGCCCAGGAGGCCGCGCTCGGTTCGACCATCACGCCCCGCCGGCTCAAGGAATGGCTCGACGCGGGCGAGAACATCGACCTGATCGACGTTCGTGAGCCGGGCGAGTACGAGATCGTCAGGATCCCGGGTTCGCGGCTGATCCCGAAGAACGAGTTCCTGATGGGCCGGGCCCTGGAGGAACTGCCGCAGGACAAGCGGATCGTGCTCAACTGCAAGACGGGCGTGCGCTCGGCCGAGGTGCTGGCGGTGCTCAAGAGCGCGGGCTTCGCCGACGCGGTGCACGTGGGCGGCGGTGTGATCGGGTGGGTCAACCAGATCGAGCCGGAGAAGCCGGTCTACTAGGTCCTCGGGGCCGGACGGCCGTGGGTCGGACCCGACCTGCGGCCGAGGCGTCCGCACACGCCGGACGAGCCGGACGGGATCGGGCTTCGGCCGGATGATCCTCGAACGCCGGACGGGCCGATTCCCATCGGCCCGTCCGGCGTTTTTTCGAGCCGTGGCGAGGGCTCAGATCGCCTGTTTGCGTTGCAGGTGGGTGAAGGCGAGCCAGCCGGGCAGGACCGGCAGCCAGAAGGTCAGGAAGCGGTAGAGCAGGACGGCGGCCGTCGCGGTCTCGAACGGCAGGCGCGCGGTGCTGGTCAGGCCCGCGATCAGGGCCGCCTCGACCGCGCCGATGCCGCCAGGGGTGGGTGCGGCCGAGCCGATCGCGTTGCCGGCCAGGAAGACCACCGCGATCGCGGCGAAGTTGGCCGAGCCGCCGAAGGCCCGCACGCTGGCGTCCAGACACAGGATGAAGGACAGCGTGAGCAACACCGTGCCGCCCAGCCCGGCCGCGAGCTTGGTGGGGGTCTGGAGCACGTCCAGCAGACGCGGCACGATGCCGGAGAAGAGTTGGCGCAGCCGCTTGACGATCCAGCGCCGCAGCGGCGGTACGGCCATCACCAGCAGCGTCACCAGGGCCAGGACCAACAGGCCCGCGATCACCGCGCCCGACGGCGCGAAGGACGGCGTCTCGGCGGTGCCCGCGATGTAGCCGAAGAAGGCCAACAGGCCGACGTGGAAGACCAGGCCGCCCAACTGCGAGACGCCCACGCTCGCGGCGGCGAGGGTGGGCGGGATGCCCGCCTTCTGTAGGTAGCGGGTGTTCAACGCGACGCCGCTGACCGCCGGTGGCGCGACCAACTTCACGAACGAGCCGGCGAGTTGCACCACAGTGGTACGAAACAGCGACAGCCGTTCCGGGACGAAGCCGAGCAACATCAGCGCCGCGCACACGTAGCTGAGCGAGGAGGCCAGCAGGCCGATCGCCGCCCAGCCCCAGTTCGCGCTGTCGAAGATCTCGCCCAGGTCCACGTGGCTGAGCTGGGACAGCAGGAAGTAGCCCGCGAACGCGCTGGCCACCACGGTGACCAGGGTGCGCGCGCGGACCCGCTCCAGGCGGACCGGCTCGACCTCGGCCTGCGGACGCAACTCCAGGATCTGCTCGCGGATCCGGGAGAGCAGGTTCTTGTCCTTGCGCAGCACCGCGCGGGTGCTTCGGCTGAGCGCGACCTTCTGCAACAGCGGCAGGCACGCGGCCACGGTGTCCGCGCCGAGCACCTCCGCGGCGGTGTGCACCGCGCGCTCCTCGCCCACCCGCAGCGCGATGGTGGTGAGCAACTGCGCGGTGTCGATCCGCAGCGCCAGATCGCTGGAGGCGATCTCGCCGGCTCGCAGGTCCACCAGCCACGGCTCGCCGGTGCCGTCCACCAGGATGCTCTCGGCGACCAACCGCCGGTGGGTGAGCCGGTGTGCCTGGAGCAGCCCCAGCAGCCCCCACAGCCGGGCCAGCAGCTCGTCGGTGAGCTCGTCGTCCTCGAGGGTTTCCAGGGTGCGGCCGGGCACGTGCGCGTAGGCGAGCAGCGCGGCGTCCGGGCCGACCTCGGTGGTGGCCACCAGCCGCGGCGCGCGCACTCCCGCGTCGGCGCAGGCGTACGCCATCAGCGACTCCTGCTCCAGCGCGCGGCGGGTGGACAACACGGTGCGGCGCTGGGTGACCCCACGCAGCACCAGGCGGCGGTAGAAGCGGTAGATCGCGCCGGAGGCCTGCTGGTCGCGGTCCAGCACGGTGACGTCCAGCAGCCGCTCGTCGGCCAGCCGGACCGCGTAGCGGCGGGTCTCCTCGGGGCCGTCGTCGGTGCGCACGCAGGACAACGCGACCAGGCCGAACCGGCGCAGCGCGGCGACCACCGACTCGGCCGGCGGCCGGGTGTTCGGCAGGCCGACCGCGTACAGCGTGGCGTAGGCGATGGTGCGGCCGAACAACACGCTGGTGAGCAGCGCGACGGGGGTGGTGTACCCGCCGACCAGGACGGTCGCCGCGTTCAGCAGGAGCAGCGTCCACACCACCAACTGCCAGCGCGGTCTGCGGACCAGGCCGACCGCGGTGACGTAGGCGACGATCGGCGCGAGGTAGCCGTGCACCGGGTCGGTCCAGCCGCTCCGCGGCAGCGGCAGCGGGCGGGTGAGCGCGTCGCGCAGCGCCTCGGGGCCGGGGCCGGTGATCCACCAGTCCAGGCCGAGCGAGGCCAGGTAGGTCATGGCGGCGGCGATCACCCCGTCGGCGACCCGCAACCCGTCCCGGCTGATCAGGCGTTCGATCCCGTAGGCCACCGGCACCACGAGCACCGCGACGGCGAACACCCCGCCGGAGAGGTTGAGCAGCAGGTGCGGCGTGCTGTTCTGGGCGCCGCGGACGATGTCCGATTCCAGGCCGGAGGTGGTCTGCCGGGCGATACTGGCCAGGAAGAAGACGACGCCGAGGGTGAGCACACCGAGCAGGACTCGGATCAAATCGGACGATCGGTGCACACGCAGCGGTTGTGAGGGCTCGACTACGAGGGCGCGCCCGTTCCCGGGGGCCCCCGTCGCGATCGTTTCGTCATGCTCTCGAATCACCCGTCACCACCGCGTCGATGGTGCCACGACCCGCGCCCGGGATTGCGCCCGGCCGCGCCGTAGTGCGGCCGAAAGGGGCGGGCGGTCGTCCGACCCCGTGTCCGACGACTCTGTCACCATGTGCGGATGAGTGACCCTAACCCCTTCGCCGAGCGGGTGCTCGACCTGGTCGAGCGCATCCCGCCCGGGCGGGTGATGGCCTACGGGGACGTCGCCGAGGCCCTCCAGGAAGGCGGCCCTCGGCAGGTCGGCCGCGTGATGGCGCTGTACGGCGGCGGGGTGCCCTGGTGGCGGGTGGTGCGCGCGGACGGCTCGTTGCCGCCGAGCCACGCGGTGCGCGCGCCCGGGCACTACCGGGCCGAGGGCACGCCGTTGCGTTCGGGCGGCGAGCGGGTGGACATCGGGCGGGCGCGCTGGGTGCCGGCGCCCGACGAGGTGCCCGCGGAGGCGCCCGCCGACCGGGAGGATCCGCCGATCTCCTGACCGTGCGGGGTGGGCCGGGTCACAGTGGTCGCGCCCCGATCCGGTCCCGGAAGTCCTGTGTGCTCCCGGGGCGAGCGGGCCGGGTGTGATCTGATGGGCATCGGCCGCGCCCTGCCGACCGGGGCGCGGCCGACCCACCGCGACCGAGACCGCTGTCCGACCTGTCGACGGCGCGGCCCGTGCAGACACAGGATTCGACGGCGACCCGAAGGCACTTTCGGCCAGATGACCACCCCGACCCCGGCGTACCGCCTGCGGCGCACCCCCGTGGCCCCGCCCGCGCCCGTGATCCCCGACGACTATCAGCGTGCCGTCGTCGAGCACCGCGGCGGGCCGCTGCTCGTGCTCGCGGGTCCCGGCACGGGCAAGACCACGGTGCTCGTGGAGGCGGTCGCCGAGCGGGTGGCGCGCGGGATCCGGCCGGAGGAGATCCTGGTCCTGACCTTCGGTCGCAAGGCGGCGGGCGAACTGCGCGACCGGTTGACCGCGCGGTTGCGCGCCGCCGGGGCGCGGACCGCGGCGGTGCCGACCGCGACCACGTTCCACTCGTTCTGCTACGCACTGGTGCGCGAACACCAGCCGGCCGAGTTGTTCAGCTATCCGCTGCGCCTGTTGACCGGTCCCGAGCAGGACGTGTTCGTGCGCGAACTGCTCGCGGGCGGGGTCGAGGAGGGCAGCCAGAGCTGGCCCGCCGAGCTGCGTGCGGCGGTGGGCACCCGGGGCTTCGCCGACGAGGTGCGCGCGGTGATCGCGCGCAGCCGCGAACTCGGGCTCGATCCGGACGCGTTGGCCCGGTTCGCCAAGGACACCGGGCGCCGGGACTGGGGGGCCGCGGCCGACTTCCTGGCCGAGTACCTGGACGTGATCGACGCGCAGGGCGTGGTCGACTACGCCGAACTGGTACATCGCGCGGTGTTGCTCGCCGAGCGGCCGGAGACCGCCGAGATCCTGCGCGGGCGCTACAAGGCGGTGTTCGTCGACGAATATCAGGACACCGACCCGGCGCAGGTGCGCCTGCTGGCGGCGCTGGCCGGGGACGGGCGGGACCTGATCGCGGTGGGTGACCCGGACCAGTCCATCTACGCGTTCCGCGGCGCGGACGTGAACGGCATCCTCGACTTCCCGCACCGCTTCCCGCGTGCCGACGGCGAGCCCGCGGACATCGTCGTGCTGCGCACCTCGCGCCGGGCGCCGGCCGGGCTGCTGGCCGCGTCCCGGGTGGTCACCCAGCGCATGCCGCTGAGCCGGCTGCCCGGCGACCGGGTGCGCGCGCACCGCGAGTTGATCCCGTCGGTGTCGGGTGAGCGGGACCCGAGCCGGGTCGAGGTGTACACGTATCCCACGCCCGGCGCGGAGCTGGACAACATCGCCGACATCCTGCGCCGCGCGCACCTGGAGGAGGGTGTGCCGTGGGGGGAGATGGCCGTGCTGGTGCGCTCGGGCGCACGTTCGATCCCGGGTCTGCGGCGGGCGCTGTCGGCCGCCGGGGTGCCGTTGGAGATCGCCGGCGACGAGTTGCCGATCGCGGCCGAGCAGGCGGTGTCGCCGCTGTTGACCGCGCTGCACGTGGCGGCGGATCCGAACGTGTTGGACGCGGAGACCGCGCGCTCGTTGTTGCAGTCTCCGCTGGGGGGGTTGGACGCGGGCGATCTGCGCCTGCTCGGGCGGGCGCTGCGGGCCGAGGAGCGGGCCGCGTCGGGCGCCTCGGTGACCAGTACCCGGCCCTCCGCCGAGCTGATCCGGGACGCGCTGGCCGAGCCCGGTCAACTGGTCGGGATAGAGCAGCGGGTCGGCGGCGGCGCGTTGCGCCTGGGCATGCTCGTCCGCAAGGCGCGCGAGGTGCTCACGGGCGGCGGCAGCACCGAGGACGCGCTGTGGGAGCTGTGGCAGGGCACGCCGTGGCCCGGACGGCTGGAGCGCGCGGTGCTGCGCGGCGGTACCGCCGGGCGCAACGCGGACCGCGACCTGGACGCGGTGGTGGCCCTGTTCGAGGTGGCCGCCAAGGCCGAGGAGCGGGCCGGCCATCGGGGCGCGCTGAACTTCCTGGCCGAGCTCAAGGCCCAGCAGATCCCCGGCGACCGGCTCGACGACAGCGCGCTGCGCGGCGAGTCGGTGCGCTTGCTGACCGCGCACCGGGCCAAGGGCCTGCAGTGGCGCCTGGTGGTGGTGCACGGGGTGCAGGAGGGGCTGTGGCCGGACCTGCGTCGTCGGGGTTCGCTGCTGGAGGCGGACCGGATCGGTTCGGACGGCCTGGCCGAGCCGCTGTCGCCGGGCGCGCTGCTCGCCGAGGAGCGGCGGTTGTTCTACGTCGCGGTCACCCGGGCGAAGGAGCGGCTGGTGGTGACCGCGGTCGACTCCAGCTACGACGACGGCGATCAGCCCTCGCGCTTCCTGGAGGAGCTGGGGGTCACGCCGGTGGAGGTCAAGGAGCGGCCCCGGCGTCCGCTGTCCACCTCGGCGCTGGTGGCCGAGCTGCGGTCGGCGGCGGTGGATCCGCTGGCGCCCGCCGTGCTGCGCCGGGCCGCCGCGCGGAGGTTGGCCGCGCTCGCGGACCTGCGCGACGACGAGGGTCATCCGCTGGTGCCGGCCGCGCACCCGGATCGGTGGTGGGGACTGGTGGCGCCGACCGATCCGGGGGTGCCGATCCGGGATCCGGATGGCGCGGTGCGCCTGTCCGGCAGTTCGGTGGCCAAGGTGCGCGACTGCGCGCTGAGCTGGTTTCTGGGCAGCGAGGTGCACGCGGACTCGCCGCGCTCGGCGGCGCTGGGCTTCGGCAACGTGGTGCACGCGCTCGCGGACGAGGTGGGTACCGGCGCGACCGCGGCCGAGTTGCCGGTGCTGATGGACCGGCTGGACCGGGTGTGGGACGCGTTGGCGTTCGACGCGCCGTGGCAGTCCGAGCAGCAGAAGGACGAGGCCCGGACGGCGCTGGAGCGGTTCCTGTCCTGGCACACCCACGAACGGCACCGGGTGGTCGCGGCGACCGAGCACGGCTTCGAGGTCGAGCTGACCGCGGGCGAGTACCGGGTGGTGATCCGGGGCTCGATGGACCGGGTCGAGCGCGGCGAGGACGGCCTCGCGTACGTGGTCGACTTCAAGACCGGGCGTCGGCCGCCGACCCGCACCGAGATCGAGGACCACCCGCAACTCGCGGTGTACCAGGTCGCGGTCGCGGCCGGCGCGCTCGACGATCTGCCCGGCTTCGAGGGCGGGCGACCGGCCTCCGGCGGTGCCGAGTTGATCCAGTTGCGCACGTCGGAGAAGGGCGACGCCGAGCAGCCGCTGGTGCTGGCCCAGGACCCGCCGCTGCCCGGGCCGGACGGCGGGACGTGGGTGGGCGGGTTGCTCGCGGACGTGGCCGGCCGGATCATCGGCGAGCGGTTCACCCCCAGCACGGGTTCGCACTGCGACATGTGCGATTTCCGCAAGTGTTGCAGCGCGCGTCCGGAGGGACGGATGACGGTCGACTAGCCGGTGTGCCGGCCGGTTTCGACGCGTCCGCCGGCCGGCATTTCCCTGTGAAGCCGCACGTATCGGGGCGGTTGATCATGCTTTCTTTGCCATGGCCATACTCGTGCGCAGGTCACTCCGGTCCCCGAGTCAAGGAGTTTCGTGCGCACTGCACGTATGTTTGCGATCGTCCCCGTCGTCGCTGTCGCCTTCGCCGGGCTGACCGCCTGTGGCGGCTCGGAGGCGAAGTCGAACGCCGGAACCGACGCCAAGGTGTTGGCCGACGAGGCGCAGCGACTGCTCGAATCCGTCGCCGACTACAAGATGGTCGGCGGTGGTCGGGACGAGGAGACCAGGATCGAGTGGGACCTGTGCATCCGCAACGGCGCGGACGTGCAGGGCAAGATGGTCATCGACGGCGACCCGGTCGAGATGATCATCGTCGGCAAGGACCAGTACATGAAGGCCGGCTCGGCCTTCTGGAAGAAGTCGATGAGCGACTCCGTCCCGGCCGCGGTCCTGGATCGGGCCGTGGCGCTGGTGTCCGGCAAGTGGGTCAAGACCCCGGTCGACGACGAGGACGGCGGCCCCGGCAGCATGGCCGACCTCTTCGACGGCTCCACCGACGGGGTGAGCAAGGGCGAGCCGGTCGAGATCGACGGCGTGAAGGTGATCCCGCTCGGCAAGAAGGACGAGGACGGCGTCACGACCACCGTCTACGTGCGGGAGAAGGGCAAGCCCTACCCCTACCTGGCCAAGTCCGAGGGCGACGGCGACATGTCGGTGAAGTTCACCAAGGGCAAGAGCAAGTGCGAGCCCACCGCGCCGGCCGAGTCGATCACCAAGGAAGAACTCAAGGGCCGATTCAAGGACGCGTGATCGGGCGCCCCGCCCGGACACCGGTCCCGCGCCCACACCGGCCCCGCACCGCGACCGCTCCTGTCGCCGTGCGGGGCTAGTGTTCCTCCGGTGCACGCCGTACTGACCGACCCGGACGACCTGTGTCGCCTCCTGGGGATCCCCTTCACACCGGAGCAGCTCGACGCGGTGCTCGCGCCGCTGAGCCCCGGGGTGATCGTGGCCGGGGCCGGATCCGGCAAGACCACGGTGATGACCGCGCGGGTGGTGTGGCTGGTGGGCACCGGTGCGGTGCGTCCCGACCAGGTGCTCGGCCTCACCTTCACCAACAAGGCCGCCGGTGAGCTGGCGCAGCGCGTGCGCAAGGCGATCGCCCAACTGCGCGGCGGCGAGATCCCGGCCGACGAGGACGCGGGCGAGCCGACCGTGTCCACGTATCACGCGTTCGCCGGCCGGCTGCTCCAGGAGCACGGGCTGCGGATCGGCCTGGAACCCTCCGCCCGGTTGCTCGCCGACGCGACGCGCTACCAGCTCGCCGCCCGGGCCGCGCGCACCGCGCGGGGCCCGTTCCCCACGCTGACCGGCCGGCTGCCCGACGTGGTGGCCTCCGTCCTGCACCTGGGCGGCGAACTCGCCGAGCACCTGGTGCCCGTCGACCGGCTCCAGGAGTGGGACCGGGCCTTCGTCGCCGACGTGGAGGCCGCCGCGAAGCCCTCCGCCGCCGCGCGCAAGGCCGCCGACGCCGCGCGGAACCGGCTCGACCTGACCCGCCTGGTCGACGCGTACGCGCACGCCAAGAGCGGCCGCGACCTGCTCGACTTCGGCGACCAGATCGCCTACGCGGCCAGGATCGCGGGGGAGCGGCCCGAGGTCGGCGAGATCCTGCGCGACACCTACAGGGTCGTGCTCCTGGACGAGTACCAGGACACCTCGGTGGCCCAACGCGTGCTGCTGCAGGGGCTGTTCGGGCACGGCCACCCGGTGACCGCGGTCGGCGACCCGTGCCAGGCGATCTACGGCTGGCGCGGCGCCTCGGTCGCCAACATCCACGACTTCCCGGTGCACTTCCCGCAGCGCGACGGCACCCCCGCGGCCCGCTACGCGCTGTCCGAGAACCGGCGCAGCGGCGGCCGGATCCTGGCCTTCGCCAACGACCTCTCCGAGCCGCTGCGCACCCCCGAGAGCGGTGTGGAGGCGCTGCGCCCGGGTCCCGGCGCCGAACACGAGGGGTGGGCCGTCGCGGCGCTGCTGCCCACCCACCGTGCGGAGATCGACTGGCTCGCGGACCGGATCGGTACCGCGATCGGCACCGTCCTGGACAAGAACGGCGACCCGATCACCCCCGGCGACGTCGCCGTGCTCGCGCGCACCGCGGCCGACTTCGCGGACATCCACGCCGCGCTGGTGCGCCGCGACATCCCGGTCGAGGTGGTCGGCCTGTCCGGGCTGCTGCACCTGCCCGAGGTGGCCGACCTGGTGGCCGTGTGCGAGGTGCTCGACGACCCCACCGCCAACTCCGCGCTGGTGCGTCTGCTGGCCGGGCCGCGCTGGCGGATCGGGCCGCGCGACCTGGCCCTGCTCGGTCGCCGGGCCGCCGAGCTGGTTCGCGTCGATCGGGCCGGCGCCGACGACGCGGACGCGCGCCTGGAGGAGGCGGTGGCCGGGATCGACCCCACCGAGGTGGTCTCGCTCTCCGACGCGCTCGCCGACCCCGGCGAGCACCACCCCTTCTCGGCCGAGGCGCGCCGCCGGTTCGCCCGGGTCGCCACCGAGATCCGCGACCTGCGCCGGCACCTGGGCGAGCCGCTGATGGACCTGCTGCACCGGGTGCTGGCCGGTACCGGCCTGGAGGTCGAGCTGTCCGCGTCGCCCGGCGCGCTGGCCGCGCGCCGCCGGGAGACGCTGCACGCGTTCCTGGACGTCGCGGCGGGCTTCGCCGACCTGGACGGCGACCCCTCGCTCACCGCGTTCCTGGCCTTCCTGCGCACCGCCGCCGAACACGACAAGGGGCTGGACGGCAGCCTGCCCACGGCCGGCGACTCGGTGAAGGTGCTCACCGCGCACAAGTCCAAGGGCCTGGAGTGGGAGGTGGTGGTGGTCCCCGGGTTGATCGAGGGCGTCTTCCCGAGCGTGCGTACGCAGACCAAGTGGATCACCAACGGCAAGGCGCTGCCGCACCCGCTGCGCGGCGACGCGGACGCGCTCGCGGTGTTGCCGGACCTGACGCCCAAGGGCTTCAAGGCGTTCGACGCCGCGATGCGCGAGCACCAGGCGACCGAGGAGCTGCGCCTGGGCTACGTGACCTTCACCCGCCCCAAACAACTGCTGATCGCGTCCGGCCACTGGTGGGGGCCGACCCAGAAGAAGCCGCGCGGCCCGTCGGCGTTCCTCACCCGGCTTCGCGAGCACTGCCGGGCCGGCAACGGCACTGTCGAGGTGTGGACGCCCGAACCCGCCGAGCCGGTCAACCCGTATCTGGCGGACACCCTCGAACACGCCTGGCCGCTGCCGCTGGACCCGACCGCGCTGGTGGAGCGCCGCCGGGCGGCCGACGCGGTGCTCGCCGAACTCGCCCGGCGCGAGGCCGCCCGGCGGGTCGACCACGCGATGCAGCACCCGTCGGTCGAGTCCGAGCCCGAGTCCGAGCCTCGGACCGAGCCCGAGCCCGAGTTCACGGTCGCCACGGCTCCGACCGACGACGAGCGGGTGCCGGTCGAGGTCTACGACGCGCACATCCCGCCGGACCCGGAGCACGAGGCGCCGCCGCCGGAGCACGACCCCGGGCCGCCCGCCCGCGACCTGCCCTCGCGCGATCACGACGACGCCCGCGAACACACCGACGAGGTGCGCGCCGGGCACCCGGCGGTCGAGGGCCCCGCGACCGGCGCCGCCGGCCGGTTCGAGCCCACCCCGGACGAACTGGCCCTGATCGAGTCGTGGGACCGCGACCTGGTCCGGCTGGCCGAGGAACTGCGCCGCGGCCGATCCGGGGTGCGCGAGGTGCCGCTGCCCGCGACGTTGTCCGCGTCCCAGATGTTGCGCCTGTCCAACGACCCGGACGGCCTCGCCCGCGAACTGGCCCGGCCGATGCCGCGCCCGCCCGCCCCCGCGGCCCGCCGCGGCACCCGCTTCCACGCGTGGGTCGAGTCGTTGTTCGGCGAGCGCCCCCTGCTGGAACCGGACGACCTGCCGGGCGCGGCCGACGAGGAGATCACCGACGAGGCGGACCTGCTCGCGCTCCAGGAGGCGTTCCTGCGCACGCCCTACGCGCAGCGCGCCCCCTACCGGGTGGAGGCGCCCTTCCAGCTCTTCCTCGGCGGCCGGATCGTGCGCGGCCGGATCGACGCGGTCTATCGCGAGGGCACGGGGTTCGAGGTGGTCGACTGGAAGACCAACCGGGTGCAGAACGCGGACCCGCTCCAGCTCGCGGTCTACCGGTTGGCCTGGGCCGAATACGCCGACGTGCCGATCGAGGAGGTCTCCGCCGCGTTCTTGTACGTGCGCACCGGGGAACTCGTCCGGCCCAAGGGTTTGCCCGGGCGAGACGAACTGGAACAGTTGTTCACGGAAGGTGACGAACCGGGCCCGGACCAGGGTTCTTGATCCGGAGGAAACCCCGGTCGGGTGACGATGGGCCCGATGCGGCCGGTTTCCGACACTCGTATGGTTTATGAGGATCGGCAGTACGGCGAACTTCGAACGGGACGGGAAACGGCACCGGTGCGCGGAACAGCACAGACGAGACGGGCACTGCGGCTTGTCGGCGTCGCGGGTGATCGCCCCCTGCTGCCGGTGATCGGCCTGGTCCTGCGCCTGCTGTCGTTCCTGGTGATCTTCGCGGTCGTGGTGCTGGCCGCCGCGACGCCGGAGAACGTGCACGTGGGACCGCTGCTCGCGGTCGCGCCCGCGCTGTCCGGACTCACCCAGACGGCCCCGCGCGGACCGCTGATCACCGGCGCGGTGGCGGCCGTGGTGGCGGTGGCGCTGACCGCGCTCGGCCAGGGCCGAGGCGGCGGCGAGCCGTTCATCACGCTCGTGTCGATCGCGCTGGTGACCACGACCGCGTGGGCCGGCGTACATGTGCGAATGCGCCAGGAACGCACCATCGAGGAGGTGCGCAGCGTCGCCGAGGCGGCCCAGGAGGTGCTGCTGCCCCAGGTGCCCCGGTCCATGGGCTCGCTCACCGTCGGTGTGCGCTACCGCGCGGCGGCGGCCGAGGCGCGGATCGGCGGCGACCTGTACGAGGTGGTGCCCACGCCGTTCGGTGTCCGGGTGGCCATCGGCGACGTGCGCGGCAAGGGGCTGGGCGCGGTGCGTACCGCCGCCGCGGTGCTCAGCGCGTTCCGCGAGGCGGCGTACGAGGAGCCGGACCTGCCGGGCGTGGCGCGGCGGCTCTCGGCGAGCCTGGAGCGTCGGCTCGGCGAGGACGACGAGGAGTTCGTCACGCTGATCCTGCTCGGCTTCCCGAGCGAACCCGCGTGCGTGGACATCCTCAACTGCGGCCACCCCGCGCCGCTGCTGCTGCGCGCCGCGCACGCGCAGGCGCTGGACCCGCCGGCCCCGACGCCGCCGCTGGGCATCCTGGACCTGCGCGAGTCGGACCTGCCGGTGCTGCGCGTGCCGTTGCAGCCCGAGGACCGGCTGCTGCTGTACACCGACGGGATCATCGAGGCGCGCAACGCGGCCGGCGAGTTCTACCCGCTGCCCGACCGCGCGCCCGACAGCCTGCCCGGCGTCGAGGACACCCTGGACCGGCTGGAGGCGGACGTGCAGCGGCACGTGGGCCACCCGCTCCAGGACGACGCGGCGATGGTGCTCCTGCGCTACCGGCCCGTGCTCGCCCGGCAGGACGGGCTGCGCGGGGCGCGCCTGAGCGCCTGAACCCCCGGCGCGCTCAACCCACGTTCACCTCCACCACCAGCGCGCAGTGGTCCGAGACGCCCAGACGGACCGCCTCGGTGCGGCGCACCGCCTCCGGACCGATCCCGTGTCCGAGCACGTGGTCGAACTGGACCCTGGGGTGATACGAGGGATACGTGGGCACCCGGGCCAGCGATCGCCAGCGCACGGCTCCCGCCCCCGCGCCGCGCCCGCGCCGACCCACCACCGCCTGCGGGATGCGCCCGGGCAGGTTGAAGTCGCCGAGCAGCAACTGCGGACCGGGCAGGTCGGCGGTGGAGCGGCGGATCCGGGCGAGCTGGGAGATGTTCCAGCCGGGCACGAAGGACAGGTGCGCCGCGAGCACCGTGAACGGTCCGTGCGGGCCCTCCACGACCGCCGCGAGCACCCCGCGGGGTTCGTCCGGCACGCGGGTCAGGCCGGGCCGGCCCTGCACCCGCAGCGGCAGGCTCAGCGGCGCGGCCGGGAAACGCCGGACCCGCCAGCGCGACACCGGCAGCCGGGACAACAGCGCGATGCCGTACCCGGGGCCGCCCTCGCCCCGTTCGTCCGCCGTGTACACCCGACGCTCGTCCGGTACCGGATCGTCCTCGGTCCAGCCGGACACGGGCGCCGGCACGCCGTGCACCGAGGCCAGGAAGCGCCACTGCGACATGCCCAGCGCCTCGGCCGCGATCGCCGCCTGGTCCGCGCCGCCCGAGCGCTCCTGATGCCGGTCGACCTCCTGGAGGGCCACGATGTCCGCGTCGAGATCGGCCAGCGCGGCGCGCAGCCGCTCCGGGTCGGATTCGCCGTCGGCCAGGTCCATGCCGTGCAGCAGGTTGAAGGTCGCGACACGCAACGTGGTCATCGCCCGACGGTAACCCCACCGGGTGCGGAGCGTGCGGCGATCGGCGCGCCGGCGCCCGGTGCCACCCGCCCGGGCGGCGGGCATATGGTCGAATCCATGAGCATCCCCGACCGCGACATCTCCGCCTATGTGCACGCGCACGCCGCCGACTTCTTCGCCGATCTGCGCACCTGGCTGGCCATCCCGTCGATCTCCGGCGACCCGGCCGCGGCGGCCGACGTCGAGCGCAGCGCGTGGTGGCTGGGCGGCGCGTTGCGCGACGCCGGCTTCCCCACCGTCGAGGTGTGGGAGACGTCCGGGCTGCCGGCCGTGTTCGCCGAATGGCCCTGCGCCGACCCGGACGCGCCCACCGTGCTGGTCTACGGGCACCACGACGTACAGCCCGCGGCGCTCGCGGACGGGTGGAGCACGCCGCCGTTCGAGCCCACCGACGTGGGCGATCGGCTGTACGCGCGCGGCGCGGCCGACGACAAGGGTCAGGTGCTCTTCCACCTGCTCGGCGTGCGCGCGCACCTGGCCGCGACCGGGCGGGACACGCCCGCGGTCAACCTCAAGCTGATCGTCGAGGGCGAGGAGGAGTCCGGCTCGGAGCACCTGCCGGCGCTGCTGCGCGAGCGCCGGGACCGCCTGGCCTGCGACGTCGTGGTGGTCTCGGACACCGGCATGTGGGGCGCGGACACGCCCAGCACCTGCACCGGCATGCGCGGCCTGGCCGAGATGCAGATCGACCTCTTCGGCCCCACCTCGGACATCCACTCCGGCTCGTTCGGCGGCGCGGTGCCCAACCCGGCGACCGCGCTGGCCCGGCTGATCGCCGCGCTGCACGACGAGGACGGCCACGTCGCGATCCCCGGTTTCTACGAAGGCGTCGGCGAACTCACGGACCGCGAGCGGGAGTTGTTCGCCAAACTGCCGTTCGACGAGGCCGCGTGGCTGGGCAACGCGAAGTCCGCCGCGGCGAGCGGCGAGGCCGGCTACAGCACGCTGGAGCGGGTGTGGGCACGCCCCACCGCCGAGGTCAACGGCATCTGGGGCGGCTACACCGGCCCCGGTCGCAAGACCATCGTGCCCGCCTCCGCGCACGCGAAGATCTCCTTCCGGCTGGTGGACCGCCAAGACCCGGAGCGGATCGAGCAGGTCGTGCGCGCGTGGGTGGCCGAGCGGCTGCCCGCCGGGATCCGCTGCGAACTCGACTTCGGCACCGGCGTCCGGCCGTGCCTGACCCCGCTGGACCACCCCGCGCTGCGCTCGGTGGTCCGCGCGCTCGGCCGCGCGTTCGACACCGAGATCCTCCACACCCGCGAGGGCGGCTCCGGGCCCGAGGCGGACCTCCAGGAGGTGCTGGGCGCGCCGGTGGTCTTCCTCGGCGTCTCGCTGCCCGACGACGGCTGGCATTCGGTCGATGAGAAGGTGGAGAAGCCGCTGCTCCTCAAGGGCGCGGAGGCCGCCGCGCACCTCTGGGAGGACCTCGCGGCGACCTGGCACGAAGCACGATCCGGGAGGGACGTCAGTTGATCCACCCCAAGCCTGTCGCCGGGCAGGCACTGGCCCGATCCGCCCTCGACCGGGCGGCCGAACACCGCCTGGACCAGGGGTGGTTGGATCGGGCCTGGCGCGCGCCGAAGACGCGCGTGCTGGTCCTGGGACAGGGCCGGGCGCACTGGTCGGGCGACACGGGCGCGCCGCACCTCGTTCTGGTCGATCCGGCACACGCGCCGGAGGGCGAGCGCTACCTGCTCGGCGTCGACGCGGCCGGCGTGTGCTACTTCGCGGTCTCGGTGGGGGAGTTGGCCGAGCCCGCGGCGGGAGTGCGCGAGGGCACCCTGCGCGAACTCGGCACACTCCTGGACGACCGGGACGCGGGCCTGCTCGTGCACGCGACCGGCCTGCACCACTGGCACCGCACCCACACGTTCTGCGCGCGCTGCGGGCAGCCGACCGAGATCGCCGCGGCCGGTCACGTGCGGCGCTGTCCGGCCTGCGGGGCCGAGCACTACCCGCGCACCGACCCGGCGGTGATCATGCTGGTGCTGGACCGGGACGACCGGTGCCTGCTCGGCCGCCAGGCGAGCTGGCCGGACAAGCGGTTCTCCACCTTCGCCGGCTTCGTCGAGCCCGGCGAGTCGCTCGAACAGGCCGTCGCGCGCGAACTGCACGAGGAGGTCGGCGTGCGTACCGCGTCCACGGAGTACGTCGCCAGCCAGCCCTGGCCGTTCCCGTCCAGCCTGATGCTGGGCTTCCTCGCCTACGCGGTGGACGAGCGGGTGCGGGTGGACGGCGAGGAGATCTCCGAGGCGCACTGGTACTCGCGGGCGCAGCTCAAGGAGGCGATCGACACGGGCGAGGTGGTCCTGCCCGGGGCGTTGTCGATTGCCCGCCACCTGATCGAGAAGTGGTACGGCGAGGCGCTGGACGAGGACAACCACTGGTAGCCGCGGCCCGCACGTGCGGCGGCCCGCGACGGGAATCCGTCGCGGGCCGCCGCTGCGCCGGGGTGCGGCTCGCCCGGGTTCAGGCGGCGAGCTCCGCCACGGCGGCCTTGACCTGGGCCAGGCTCGGGTTGGTCGCGGTCCACAGCGGCGCCCCGCCGTCGGGCGGCAGGATGACCAGCGTCGGCACGGTCTGGTTGCCGCCGTTCACGCTCATCACGAAGTCGGCGGCCTTGGGGTCGTGCTCGATGTTCACCTCGGTGTAGGCGATGCCCTCGCGCTCCATCTGGCTCTTGAGCCGGCGGCAGTAGCCGCACCACGTCGTGCTGTACATCGTCACGGGGGCCGACATCGTCATGCACTCCTTTGTGTTCGCCCGGTCCGGGAACGGTTGTCCACATCGGCAACATGTGCGCGGTCGGTTTGATTCCACACCTGTGCGGATCACCGGGGGCTGTGCACAACCGGCCTCGGGCCGAGGGGATGCCTGAGAGGATGGGCCGATGATCGCTTCCCCCGACGACGTCCTGGACGCGCTCGATCCCGAGCAGCGGCGGGTGGCCAAGGCCGTCGACGGCGCCGTGTGCGTGCTCGCGGGCGCGGGCACCGGCAAGACCCGCGCGATCACCCATCGCATCGCCTACGGCGTGCTGACCGGCACGATGCAGCCCGGCCAGACGCTCGCGGTCACCTTCACCGCGCGAGCCGCGGGGGAGATGCGCGGCCGGCTGCGCGACCTGGGCGTGCCCGGCGTGCAGGCGCGCACGTTCCACGCGGCGGCGCTGCGCCAGCTCTCGTACTTCTGGCCGAAAGTGTTCGGCGGAGCCCCGCCGCAACTGGTGGAGACCAAGTTCCCGCTCGCCCGCGACGCGGTGCAGCACTGCCGGCTGCGGGCCGATCGGGCCGAGCTGCGCGACATCGTCGGTGAGATCGAGTGGGCCAAGGCCACCCAGACCGCGGCGGACGACTATCCGCGCGTGGTGCTCGCGGCGGGCCGCAAGCCGCCGCGCGCGGCGGCCGAGATCGCCCACGTCTACGCGGCCTACGAGAAGATCAAGTCCGGCAAGGGCCTGATGGACTTCGAGGACGCGCTGCTGCTGACCATCGGCCTGCTCGACGAGCGCCCCGAGGTGCGCGAGGCGGTCCAAGCGCAGTACCGGCACTTCACCGTGGACGAGTACCAGGACGTCAACCCGCTCCAGCAGCGGCTGCTCGACCTGTGGGCGAACGAGGCGCGCAGCCTGTGCGTGGTCGGCGACGCGAGCCAGACCATCTACTCGTTCACCGGCGCCACACCCGCCTACCTGCTCGGCTTCCGCCGCCGCTACCCGGACGCGGAGGTGGTCGAGCTGGTCCGCGACTACCGCTCCACGCCGCAGGTGGTGGGCCTGGCCAACCGGCTGCTCGCGCACGCCACGGGCGAGGCCGCCAAGCACCGGCTGAAGCTGATCTCGCAGCGCGGCGAGGGCCCGGCGCCGCGCTTCGTCGAGCACGCCGACGAGCAGGCCGAGGCGGAGAGCACCGCGAAGCAGATCCGCGCGCTGATCGAGGAGGGCGTGCGGCCCGCCGAGATCGCCGTGCTGTTCCGTACCAACTCGCAGTCCGAGTCCTACGAACAGGCGCTGGCCGATCAGTCCGTGGCGTACCTGCTCAAGGGCGCCGAGCGGTTCTTCGAGCGGGCGGAGGTCCGGCAGGCGATGGGCTTCCTGCGCGCGCACGCCATCTCCGGCGGGTCCGAGGCCGAGCGCGGCCCGCTCGCGGGCGAGGTGCGCGCGGTGCTGGGGAACACCGGGTGGAGCGCACAGCCGCCCGCCGGATCCGGCCAGGCCCGGGAGAAGTGGGAATCGGTGGCCGCGCTGCTGCGGCTCGCCGAGGAGTTCGAGGTCAAGTGGCCGGAGGCGACGCTGCGCGACTTCACCGCGGAGTTGGCCGAGCGGGCGAGCGCGCAACACGCGCCGACGGTCGAGGGCGTCACCCTCGCCTCGCTGCACGCGGCCAAGGGCCTGGAGTGGGACGCGGTGTTCCTGGTCGGCCTCAACGAGGGGATGATGCCGATCGCCTACGCGGACACCCCGGACAAGATCGAGGAGGAGCGCCGGCTGCTCTACGTCGGGGTGACCCGGGCGCGCGAGCGGCTGACCCTGTCCTGGTCCCTGGCCCGCACTCCGGGCGGCCGGGGCCGCAAGGCGTCCCGGTTCCTCGACGGCCTGCGCGGCGCGGACGGCTCGCGCGGCCCGGGTTCCGCGCTGCCCGACGCGTTCCGTTCACCGGCCCGCGGCCCGGACGGTACGGTCCGGCCCCGGCGCAAGGTGGGCCCGGTGCGCTGCCGGGTGTGCGCCCGGGCGCTCCAGGACGCCGCCGAGCGCAAGATCGGGCGCTGCCTGGACTGCCCCTCGGACGTCGACGAGTTCCTCCTCGAGCAGTTGATCGTGTGGCGGCAGGGGCGGGCACAGGAGCAGAGCCAGCCGGCGTTCGTCGTCTTCACCGACGCGACGTTGACCGCGATCGCCGAGACCCGGCCGCTCAACGAGCGGCAACTGGCCGGGATTCCGGGGGTGAGCCGGACCAAGCTGGAGCGATTCGGTGACGACGTGCTCGCGCTGTGTGCCGGTCACGACCTCGCGATCGAGCCCGCGCCGGAGGACTTCGGGCACATCCCGGAGGACGAGGATGCTCCTGCCGGGGAGTGAGATCCGAGGGGTTTCCCTCGAGTGACGAGGACCATGCAATAAATCGTTTGCGTCTCGCTCCGAACCGCATCTACGCTCACGAGCACGGTCGGAACGTTCGACCGTGCTCGTCCATGAAACCTGGAAACACCTCTGCGGTGTTCCCCGAACCCTCTCGAAAGGAGGTGAACGTCGTGATTACCAGGAACTTGAAAGCCCAGCGTCAGGCGTTCACCGCCGCTTCGGTCGTGGTGTCGGTGGGCTCCGCCAAGCTGTCGCATGCCGATCTCTCCCTGTCCAAGTCCGGCCTGGCCGGGCTCCCCACGGATCTGTCCTATGCCGGGACCGATGCCCTGATCACCGCCTCCGCGCGACTGCGCGGCAACGGCAGTGGTGCGTCCGCAGTCGCGAGCGCCTCAGGTCTCGTCGGTCTGGCGGGCAGCGCCGAGGGTCCGTGGCAAGGCGAGCAGGCAGCGGCGACGCGTCGCAACGAGCGACCGTCGAACGCGGCGGCTTGCGAGCAGGCGCAGACGCAGGAATCGCAGCAGGCCAATGGAATGACCATGGCGGCCTTTGCCGGTAACAACGGGTATCCGTCCTGGAGGAACAGGACCTGACGTAACGTCAGGTCGGCACCCTCCAGGGCCGCGGAATCCCGAACACCGGGATCCGCGGCCCTTGTCTTTTGTCGGCTGTCAGCAGCACCGAGTAGCGACCACCGGGGACCCGAGTCCCACGAATCACAGGAGCACCACGTGCCCCACGGCAAACCCCCCGCACCCGGCAGCACAGCCACAGCGACATCGGAGGTAGACCTGATGACCCTTACCGCTTTCGAGGACGTCGAGCAGCTCGAGTCGACGATCCCCTGCCGTTCCTACGACCCGGAGGTCTTCTTCGCCGAGTCCCCCGAGGACGTCGAGTACGCGAAGGCCCTGTGCCGTGAGTGCCCCGTGCGCGAGATGTGCCTGCAGGGCGCGCTCGAGCGCCGCGAGCCCTGGGGTGTCTGGGGTGGCGAGCTCTTCGTGCAGGGCGTCGTCGTCGCCCGCAAGCGTCCCCGTGGCCGTCCGCGCAAGACGGAGGTCGCCGCGTGACCCCGCCGGCGGGACCCCGACGCACGAGCACCCGACACACCACGTACGCGCAGGAACCCATGAAGCACATTCACGACACGAACGCCGTTTTGCCCAATGACAGGAGCAGGGAGTTGCATCTCATCAACGAAGCCCTCGCGAGGGCTCAGATGGATCAACAGCTCCGTGAAGCGGAGCTCCAACGCAGGGCGTACCACGTCCGGATGGCGCGCAGGATGCGTCGTCGGGCGGAGGTCGCCTCCATGCGCGCGCGCCGGGCGCTGGCCATCGCGGTGATGTAAGCCGCCGATGTCGCCCGACCGGTACGCGGCACGCCGAAGGGCGGGCACCCCTCGAGGGGTGCCCGCCCTTCGGCGGTTCGCGGCGGCGCGGACGGGCCCTGACGCCCGGCGGTGTCCTAGGAGTTGTCGGTCTCCTCCGCGTCCTCCACGTCTTCGATCTCCTCGATGTCCTCGATGGAGAAGTCGAATTCCTCGGCCTCGTAGTCCTCGTCGACGAACCCGGGCAACCAGGTGGCCAGTTCATCGCGGAACGGCGCGGTCGCGCCGAGCTGACACAGCACGCCGATCGTGCTCAACGTGACCCGGTGGATCAGCAGGTAGCTCGGCGGCAGGTTGAGCTGGCGGGCCAGCGCGGACGCCGGATTGCGCGGGTCGCCGATCCGCGCGCCCTGCTCGCGCATCCAGGCCCGGGTGAAGGTGAACTCCTCGGCCTCGGCCGGCTCCAGGAACGGCAGCAGATAGTCCAGGACTTCGGCGGCGTCGAGCTTGATCGACGGCTTGACGAAGCCCTCGGTGCGCAACACCTGCATGACGCTGTCCGCGTCGCCCTCCAGCGCGAGTCGGAATGCCAGGCCGATCGGCTCGGGCAGCCCCTCGGGCAACCGGTTGACCGTGCCGAAGTCCAGGACGCCCAGGCGCCCGTCGTCCAGCAGCCGGAAGTTGCCGGGATGCGAGTCGGCGTGCAGCATGCCGGTGCGGGCGGGACCGGAGAACAGGAAGCGGCTGAGCATGTGCCCGGCCCGGTCGCGCTCTTCCTGGCTGCCCTTGTCGATCACCTGGGACAGCGGTTTGCCGTCCATCCACTCGGTGATCAGCACCCGCTCGGTCTGGTGCACCACGTGCGGCACGAAGATGTCCGGGTCGCCGTCGAACTCCACCGCGTGCGCGGTCTGCGCCTCGGCCTCGAGCTGGTAGTCCAGCTCCTCGGCCACCCGGGCCTTGAGCTCGGCGATCAGCGGCTTGACGTCGATGCCCGGGATCAGCGCGCCGGCGAAGCGCGCGACGTGCCCGAGCTGGTTCAGGTCGGAGATCAGCGCGTCGCCGGCCCCGGGGTATTGGATCTTGACCGCGACGGTGCGGCCGTCGTGCCACACCGCCCGGTGTACCTGGCCGATCGAGGCGGCCGCCGCGGGGCTCTCGGAGAACTCCTCGAAGAGCGAGCGCCAGTCCGCGCCGAGATTCTCCGCGAGCGCCTTGTGCACGGTACGCGCGGGCATCGGCGGCGCCGCGTCCTGGAGTTTGGTCAGCGCCGAGCGGTAGGGCCCGGCCACTTCCTCGGGCAGCGCGGCCTCGAACACCGACAGGGCCTGCCCGAGCTTCATCGCACCGCCCTTCAGCTCGCCGAGCACCTTGAAGAGCTGCTGGGCGGTGCGCTGTTGCAGTTCGGCGGCGACGATCTCGGCCGGTCTGCCGCCGATACGCCTGCCCAGGCCCAGTGTCGCCCGGCCCGCCACCCCCAGCGGGAGGGACGCGAGCTTGGCGGTGCGGGTCACGGCCCTACGCGGAAGATCGCTCACGCGACCCATTGTGTCCGACTCGGCGACGCGGCATGTGTGATGGGGCCCACCTCTTGCGCCGCGTGGGTGGCGCGGCAGTCGCAGCGCGGGTGTGGCGACCAGCTCCGGCGCCGGGTCAGGCCGTCCGGCAGCTCGATCTCCACGGTGCCGTCCACGGTGGTGGGCAGCGCGCCGTCGAGGAAGGTGAGCACCTGAAGGGCCGCCCGGGCCGCTACCTCGGTGGCGAGCACCACATCGCACGGGGTCTCGCCGGGGCCGGGCGCCGCCGCGAGCTGGGCCAGCAGGCGCGGCCAGCCCGGGTCGCGATCGCTGCGGGCCAGGTCCAGGCAGCGCCCGCACGCCGACCGGCCCACCAGCACGAACGGTCCGATCACCCCGGTGGTCTCGCGGATGTCCGCGTACAGGTGCGGGACCCGCTGCCGGATCAGGCGGGCGCCCGGCTCCGGATCCGGGCGGCCCTCCGGGACGAGCACCGCGACGTCGGGCGTGCCGCGTCCGGCGGGCAGCGCGCAGCGCACTCCCGGGGCGGAGCGACGCAGCGCGGCCCGCACGGTGGTCTCCCGACGCGGGCGCTCGTCGTCCCAGCCGAACGCCACCGGCCCGGCGTCTCCCGGGCGCACCGGACGGCGGTCGGCGGGCACCACGTGACCCACCCCGGCGGCGGCGAGCAGGCCGGCCACCGCGGCGCCGACCCGACCGGCGCCGTGCACCGCCACCACCGCGCGGGCGCGTCGGTCGAGCGCGGCCAGGCCCGCCTCGCCGCTGCCGTGCAGCAGCGCGAGCGAGGTCAGGTCCGGACCCAGCCGGGCGCGCTCGTGGGGCAGCGTGGGCACCGGGGTGGGCCGCCCGGAGGCGTCCTCCAGCACACCCTCGCGGGCCAGCAGGTTCAGCACCGCCTCGGCGTGCGCGCGAGCGAGGCCGACCCGTTCGGCCAGCTCCCAGGTGCGCTCCAGGTCCCGGGTGCCGTCCAACTGCTCGACGAAGCGGGTGGTGGTCGGGTCCAGGCCGCCCACCAGCACGGCCCGGCGCGGATCCAGGCCCAGTTGCAGGGTCTGTCGATCGCGCCACAACCGACGCAGGGCGGGCTTGAGGAGCGGGCGCATGAGAGGGCCTCCGGAGGAGCGGTGCACCGGGAACGGGGACGGCGACCGGGCGCGCGGGGCGACTCGGCCGATCCCAGCGTGCCCGCCCGGGAAGCGCCGGGTATTTCGTCGTCCACAGCCCGCGTATGAATATGCTATTTGGAAATATTAGGCCGAGAAGAATGGAATGGGAATAATCGAACGAATAGTGCTTATGCCCGTGAGAAGCGGTGTCGAATATCCCCCGGCCGGCCCGAAGCGGCGGCGCCCTGTCGGTGCCGTCGGTTAACGTCCTGGTTATGGTCGCGGATCCCGGGGCCGGACACGACATGCGGTCCGGAGCCCCCTACCAGGGTGCCGTCGAGGTGCGTCGCAGCGCCCGACGGAGACGAACCGTGTCGGCCTACCGGGACGGGGATCGGACCGTGGTCCTGCTCCCCGGCCGGATGACGCAGACCGAGGAGAAACGCTGGGTCGGCGTGATGCTGGAGCGCCTGGCCGCCCAGGAGCGGCGCCGGCGGCCCAGTGACGAGGATCTCGCCGCGCGGGCACTGGAGCTGTCCGCCCGCTATCTGGACGGCCGGGCCCGGCCCGCGAGCGTGCGCTGGGTGGGCAACCAGAACACCCGTTGGGGTTCGTGCACGCCGATCGACGGCACGATCCGACTCTCCACCCGGCTGCGCGGCATGCCGACGTATGTCGTCGACTATGTATTGCTGCACGAGTTGGCGCATTTGCTGGTGCCCGGCCACGGACCGCGTTTTTGGACACTGCTCGCCGCATATCCGCGGACCGAACGCGCGCGGGGATATCTGGAGGGTGTCGCCGCCGCGAGCGGACTCGCGATGAGCGACGACAAGGACGATGTGGACGCCGCGCCCGGCGCCCCGAAGTCGGCGGTGCCGGAACCGGCCCCGCCGACCCGCGGCCGAGCCGCCGCGGCGGGGGGTCGAGCGGCTCGCAAGGGCACCGCCGCTGCGGACGGTACGCGCGCCGGGACAACGCGCGATCGCACCGCCCGCAAGCCCCGCGGCTGACCCGGATCCGGCGCGCGAGAGTCGTCGCGGTGCCGGATTCGGGCGTATAGCGTGAGGCGCGTACACAGCCGGGAACCGGTCGCGGGCAATCGCTCGTCGCAAGCACGAGACTGCCGCCGGGCGTTTTGCCGTACCCGGACCGGGGCGGATCCGATGTTGTAGCGTGCCGTGCGCGGCGGGGACCCAGGTGGTGGGCGCCCGCACCGCCGGCGGCGGAAAAGCGGGGAAGGGAGCCACACAGTGGTCGAGTTCAGGAAGGGACAGAAGTCGAAGCTGTCCGACCTGACCGCGGGGACCGATCTGTATGTCGGGGTACATCTGGACAGTCCCGGGCTGACGTTCGACATCGCGTGCTTCGGGTTGGACGCGGGTGAGCGATTGTCCGACGATCGGTACTTCATCTTCTTCAACCAGCCCAAGTCGCCCGAGGAATCGATCCAGCTCCTGGGCGCGCAGGCCGGTGACACCGAGTCCTTCCGCGTGACGCTGGACCGGGTACCGCCGAACGTCAACAAGCTCGCGTTCACCGCGACCATCGACGGCGACGGCGTGATGTCCCAGGTCGCCTCCGGCTACCTGCGGATCGTGGCGGGCGGCCAGGAGGTCGCGCGCTACGCGTTCACCGGGCGCGAGTTCAGCACCGAGCGCGCCGTGATGATCGCGGACATCTACAAGAAGGACGTCTGGCGGTTCTCCGCCGTCGGGCAGGGCTTCGACGGCGGGCTGCGCGCGCTCCTGGAGAACTTCGGTGGCGAGGTCGCCGAGGACGAGCCGGACGAGGCTCCGAAGCCGGCCCCGGTACCGCCCGGCGGTGCCCCGGGCTTCGCCCCGCCCGGCGGCGGGATTCCGGCGCAGCAGCCCGCGCCCTCGTTCGGGCCGCCCGGGGGCGGCCCGCCGCCGCCCGCTCCCGCGCCGAACTTCGGTCCGCCGCCCGGCGCGCCGCAACCGGTCGGTTCGATGCAGGGCGGTCCGCCCCTCCCGCCGCAGTACAACGAGCCCGGCACGCCGCCGCACGGCGCTCCCGGCGGGTATCCGCCGCCGCCCGGCCCGCCGCAATACAACCAGCCCCAGGGCACACCGCCGCACGGCGCGCCGGGAGGCTACCCGCCGCCGCCCGGTCCGCCCGGCCCCGGCGGCTACCCGAACCAGACCCCGCACCAGGGCCACATGGCGCCGCCCGCGCATCCCGGCATGGGTCAGCCCGGCGGCTACCCGCCGCCGCCCGGCCCCGGTGGCTACCCGCCGCCCGGTGGCCCCGGCCCCGGCGGCTATCCGGGTGGCGGTCAGCCCGGCCAGATGCAGCCCACGCTCCAGATGCCGGTGCCCGGCGGCCCGCCGGCCCCGCCGCAGGGCATGCAGGGTGTCGGCGTGGCCTCGGCCGAGCCGGCCTTCCAGTACGGCGTCGAGCAGTACCGCGAGGTGCCCGCCGGCGGTCGCTGGACCCAGCAGAACGCCAAGATGGTCCGGGTCGACGTCTCCGGCGGCAAGGTGATCGCCCGCCAGGGCGTGATGGTGGCCTACCAGGGCGACGTGAAGTTCAAGTTCCAGGGCCAGACCCTGCGCAGCCGCTTCGACAACCGGCAGACCGGCCAGTCGCTCGAACTGATGCGCTGCGAGGGCAACGGCGAGGTGTTCTTCGCCGAGGACGCCGCGCACCTGCACCTGGTCGAGCTCCAGGGCACCAAGCTGTTCGTCAACGTGGCCAACGTGCTCGCCTTCGACGAGGGCCTGACCATGGAGCCGGCCCGGGTCGAGGGCGTGGGCATCCCCGGCGGCGCGCTGTTCGCGCAGACCTTCAGCGGCCAGGGCACGATCGTGATCAAGACCCAGGGCATCCCGCTGGTGCTCCCGGTGCAGGGCCCGACCTTCGCGGACAGCAACGCGATCGTGGCGTGGACCGACATGGACGTCTCCACCACGACCCAGATGCGGCTGCGCAGGACGGCCTTCCCCGGCCACAGCGGCGAGACGGTCAACCTGCAGTTCCGCTGCCCGCCGGGCGGCAACAACTTCATCGTCGTCCAGCCCTACGAGGTGTGAGGGGAACATGGATCAGCAACTGATCGCCGCGTACGGGCAGACCGCACCCCAGGCTCGGATGAGCGCGCACGGCAACAAGATCTGTCGGGTCAACATCCAGCCCAACTCGCCGGGAGTGTTGGCCAAGCAGGGCGCGATGATCGCCTACGAGGGCTACATCCGCTTCGAGGGCCACGGCCAGGGCATGCAGCGCCGGATGACCGGCGGCATCACCGGCGAGCGCATGCAACTGATGAAGTGCACCGGCCAGGGCGACATCTACTTCGCCGACTACGGCGCGGACGTGGCCATCATGCAGCTCAACCCGAACGAGGGGCTGTCGGTCAACGCGAGCAACATCCTCGCGTTCGACGAGAACCTGGAACACCGGATCAAGATGGTGAGCGGGGTCACCGCCAAGTTCAGCGGCAACGGCCTGTTCAACATGGAGCTGTCCGGCCAGGGCTGGGTCGCGATCACCACGCGCGGCACGCCGGTCGTCCTCAACCCGTCCGAACGCGAGACCTACGTCGACCCGGACGCCCTCGTCGCGTGGAGCACCAGCCTCAAGGTGGGCACCAAGCGCTCGATGCGGCTCGGCGGCATCGTGGGGCGCGGTTCCGGCGAGGCGATGCAGGTGTCCTTCAAGGGCAACGGCTTCGTCGTCGTGCAGCCGGCCGAGGACGCCACCGACCGTTTCCACGTGCGCGGCTGACCGCGAGCGAAGGAGGAATACCGTGCAAAGCTCGCTTTTCGGCCACGCGCCCGTGCAGACGCCCGAGCGGTTCAGTCTGCAGAACCCGCACATGCTCAAGGTCCAGCTCGGCAACGGGCTGCCCGACCACTGTCTGGCCCGGGTCGGTTCGATGGTCGCCTACCAGGGCGCGATCGACTTCGACGGCAACATGCGCTCCGGCGCCGAACGCCAGGCCGCCGCGGCCACCGGTGAACAGCTCAACCTGATGCGCGCCCACGGCACCGGCACCATGTGGCTGGCCAACATGGCCCAGTCGATCCACGTACTCGACCTCGACTTCGAGGGCCTGACCGTGGACGGCGAGTACGTGCTGGCCCTGGACAGCTCGCTGAGCTGGAACGTGGTGGCGATCGAGAGCGCGCAGTCGGTCGCCGGCGCCGGCTCCTACAACCTGGACATCAGCGGCAACGGCAAGATCGCGCTGATGACCTCGGGCAAGCCGCTGATCATGCGGGTCACCCAGGGCACCGAGGTGTTCGCGGACGCCGACGCGGTGATCGCGTGGAGCACCCGGTTGTCGATCAGCATGCAGGCGCAGACCAACTCGGCGCGCATCTACCGACGCCGCCGGGGCACCGGCGAGGGCTGGAACATGGCCTTCATGGGTGAGGGCTACGTGGTGGTCCAGCCCAGCGAGATGTTGCCGCCCGTCGACTTCATCTCCTCCGGCGGCTACCTGGCCAACCGCGGCCTGGGCCAGAACGGCGGAGTCCAGGGCAACACCTGGGGCCAGTAGCAATCCGGGAACACGTACGCCGAGGGGCGCCCGACCGTCGACGGTCGGGCGCCCCTCGTGGCGTTCGCGCGGCTCAGACCGTCTCGCGGGCCCGGGCCACCAGCGCGCGCACCGCGTCGTCCGTGTCGGCGGGCAGCGCGTCGAACGCGAACCAGCGCAGATCCAGCGACTCCTCGCTGATCAGCTCGGTCGCGCCGGGCGGGGCCAGCGCGACGTACTGCACGTCCAGGTGCACCGCGCACGGCGTGTGATGCCGGTCCAGGCCCACCGGCGCACCGCCCGCGAGCAGGCTCAGCCCGGCGATCCCGGACTCCTCGCGCGCCTCGCGCAGCGCCGCGTCGGCCAGCGTGCGGTCCACCGGCTCGCAGTGCCCGCCGGTCTGCAACCACATGCGGATCTTCGCGTGCAGGGTGAGCAGCACCCGGGCCCGGTCCGCGTCCACGATCACCGCGCTCGCCGTCACGTGCCCGTCCCGACAGGCCTTGAGCATGCCGTCCTCGTGCGCCGCCAGGTGCTCCAGGTACGCCCCGCGCAGTCGGTCCGCACGGTCGTCGGGCGCGTTCCACTTCGACAGCACGTCGACCGCGTCGAGCCGTAGGCTCACGCGCCGGGCCCCTTCTTCCCGTCGTCCTCGCCCTTCGAGTCCTCGCCGCGACCCGGCTCGCCGGCCGGCTTGTCGTCGCCTGCCTGCTCGTCGCCGGCCTTGTCGTCGCCGGGCTTGTCGCCGGTCGACTCCAGCTTGTCCAGGTCCGCGTCCAGCTCGGCGTCCAGGCCGGAAAGGTCGAGCTCGGCGTGGTGCACGAAGCCGTCCGGGTCGTCCAGGTCGTCGGCGGTCGGCAGCAGGTCGGGGTGCTGCCACACCGCGTCCCGGCCGTCGACGCCGCGCGCGTCCGCGAGCGAGGCCCACAGCCGCGCCGCGTCGCGCAACCGGCGCGGGCGCAGTTCCAGGCCGACCAGGGTGGCGAAGGTCTGCTCGGCCGGACCGCCGGTCGCGCGCCGCCGCCGCAGCGTCTCGCGCAGCGCGCCCGCCGAGGGCAGCCGGGGTGCGGCGGCGCTGTGCACGACCGCGTCCACCCAGCCCTCCACGAGCGCCAGCGCCGTCTCCAGACGCGACAACGCGGTCTTTTGCTCCGGCGTCTCCTCGGGCTCGAACAGACCCTGCGAGAAGGCCTCCTGGAGCGCCTCGGGGTTGCTCGGGTCGATCCGCCCCGCGGCCTCCTCCAGCCTGCTCATGTCCACCTTGATGCCCCGCGCGTACGCCTCGACCGCGCCGAACAGGTGCTGCCGCAGCCACGGCACGTGCGCGAACAGTCGCTGGTGCGCGGCCTCGCGCAGGGCCAGGTACAACCGCACCTCGTCCTGCGGCACGGACAGGCCCTCACCGAACGCGGTCAGGTTGGCCGGCAACAGCGCGGCCTTGCCCGCGGGCCCGATCGGCAGCCCGATGTCGGTCGAGCCGACCACCTCGCCGGCCAGCGCGCCCAGCGCCTGCCCGACCTGGGCGCCGAACATCGCGCCGCCCATCCCGCGCATCATGCCGAGCAGCGGCCCGGCCATGCTCTGCATCTCCTCGGGCATCATCTCGCCCATGGCCGCGACCACCCGGGTGGCCAGCGGCTCCACCAGCGCGCGCCACTGGGGCAGCGTCGCCTCGATCCACTCGGAGCGGCTCCAGGCGGCCGTGGTGTGCACACCGGAGGGCAGCGAGGTGGCCTCGTCCAGCCACAGCTCGGCCAGCCGCACCGACTCCTCGACACCCGACCGCTCGACCGCGCCGATCGACGCGTCGCCCTGCTGGGCCACGGTCTGCCGGGCGATGTCGCGGGCCAGGTCCCAGTTGACCGGGCCGCCCTCGTACGACAACAGCTTGCCCAGTTGTTGGAAGGCCGCGCCCAGGTCGGCCTGGTTCATCTGCCCGAACAGCGCGCCGAACGGGTTGTTCGGGTCACCGCCGGCCGCGCCGAAGCCGAACGGGTCGTTCGGATTCGAGCCGCCGGAACCGCCGCCGGGGCGATCGGGATCGTCGTCGCCCGAGGGCTTGCCGAAGCCGAAGGGGAAGTCAGCCATGGTGGGGCCCCTCTACGTTGTCCAGGTGTGTGGTGCCCTCGGGCCCGACCACTCGATGCTGACTCACGGTTACCTCGTCTCGCTCGGCCGGTCCGCCGTCCCGGTCGGAGGCGACGCCGCGCGAAGGCCGAAACGCGCCTGGCGTGAAGATCACAACAACACCTCCGGCAGGATGGATCGCGGACACTGACAGGAAAGGCAAGCAGTCGCGCGTACCTTTCTTGACGAACCGCTCGTACCAAACTAACCACGGGAGACCGCCAGTGAGTTCCCAGCCCCCACGCGTTCGCTCTGGGCGGAGCGGGCGGGAGAGCACGAGCGATGGCACCGGGACCGATGCCTCGGAGACCGCTCCGGAGCCCATTCCCTCGGCCTCGGACCAGCCCTCGGACAAGAGTGTGCCCCGGGTGCGCCCGGTCATCGCGGTCACCGGTGCCGCGGCCGGCCTCGGTCATCGCGTCGCGTCCCTTCTGGCCGCGAACGACCAGGTCAAACGTCTGATCGCGATCGACGAGCGGCGCGGTGAGATTCCCGGCGCACAGTGGCGGATCATGGACGTCCGCGACCCCGCCCTGGCCGGTCGGCTGGAGGGCGTGGACGTGGTGGTGCACCTCGCGCTCGACATGTCGCTCGACTCCGAACCCCGCGCCCGCGGCGCCCGCAACGTGCGCGGCACCCAGACCGTGCTGACCGCCGCCGCCGCGGCCCGGGTGCCCCGGGTGGTGCTGTGCACCTCGGCGATGGTCTACGGCGCGCTGCCGGACAACGCCGTACCACTGGCCGAGGACGCGCCGCTGCGCGCGACGGCGGACGCGTCGCTGGTCGGCGATCTGCTGGAGATCGAGGAACTGGCCGAGCGCACCCCGCGCGCCCACCCGCACGTCAAGGTCACCGTGGTGCGCCCGGCGACGCTGGTCGGCGGGCCCGAGGCGGACAGCGTGATGACCCGGCACTTCGAGGCGCCGCGCCTGCTGGTGGTCTCCGGCGGGCAGCCGCGCTGGCAGTTCTGCCACCTCGACGACCTGGCCTCCGCGCTGGAGTTCGCCGCGCTGGGCCGGGTCGAGGGTGTGGTCACCGTCGGCTCCGAGGGCTGGCTCGAACAGGAGGAGATCGAGGAGCTGTCCGGCATGCGCCGGATGGAGCTGCCCGCGTCGCTGGCCCTGGGCACCGCCGAACGGCTGCACCGACTGGGCATCACGCCCGCGCCGGCGGGCGACCTCGCGTACACGATGCACGGCTGGGTGGTGCCCTCCGAGCGGCTGCGCGCGGCGGGCTGGCGCCCGGTGTGGACCAACGAGGCGGCCTTCGCGGTGCTGCTGGAGGACGTCGACGGGCGGCACGCGCTGGTGGCCCGCCGACTGGGCCGCAAGGACGCCACCACGCTCGGCGCGGCGGGCGCGACCGTGGCCCTGGTGGGCACGGCCGCGATCGTGCGCAAGGTTCGGCGCCGGCGCCGCGGCTTCTGACCTTCGCCGACCTCGCCGACCTCGCCGTCCGCGAGCGGCCCGTCCGCGAGTGCCGGGCGGGCGGGCCCGGCACTCGCGGACGGCGCGCACACGTGCGCGAGGGGACCGGGATGATCGCCCCCGACCGGTCGCGCGCGATACTGCCCGGTATGGACGTCATCCGCATCGCCGAGATCCGCGACACGCCGTTGTCCGTCGACGAGGTTTTCGCCGCGCTCGGCGACCCGTCGGCCGGTGGCACGAGCCTGTTCGTCGGTACGGTCCGTAACGCCGACAGTGGACGCTCGGTCACCGCGCTGGAGTACTCCGCGCACCCCTCGGCCCGGGCCGAGCTGCGTCGGGTGATGGAGAAGATCGCCGCCGACCTGCCGGTGCGCGCGATGGCCGCGGTGCACCGGGTCGGCCGACTGGAGATCGGCGACCTCGCGGTCGTGGTCGGCGTCTCCTGCCCGCATCGCGCGGAGGCGTTCACCGCGTGCCGGCGGCTGATCGACGAGCTCAAGCACGAGGTGCCGATCTGGAAGCTCCAGCACTTCGTGGACGGCGACTCGGACTGGGTCGGCGCCTGCTGAACCCGGCCCGGACACCCGCTCCGATCCCACCCGTCCCCGAGGTCACACCCACCTCGGAGCGGCGGAAATGCACCATCTCCACCACATACATATGATTTAAGCCGTCACCCTCCCCCTCCTGTGGACGGAGTACGTCATGGCGTCTGTCGCGTGGTGGTGGGCAATTCCGGGGGTCGCGCTCGTGCTCGCGGTCTGCTGGGCGGCGTGGACCTGTCGGTCCTTCCGGACGCCGAGCATGCACGAGTCGATGTCCGACTTCGCGGAATGGAGCGCGGCCCTGGACCGGGTCCGCACGGCGACCCCGGTGCAATCCGAACCCACCCCCGACGATGTCGCGGGACCGGCCCAGGAACCGGGCTGCGAAACCCCGTGACGGCCCGGGCCGCACCGGGAAAACCCGGGTGCCGTAGGGTCGGGCGCATGTCGCGCCGCACCGCCACACTGGTCGTCTCGGGGCTGTTGCTGCTGGCCCTGGCCTGCGCCGTCCTGTTCGCGCCGGTGCCCTACGCCGAGCTGAGCCCCGGGCCCACGTACAACACGCTCGGTGACGAAGGCGGCAAGCCGGTCATCGAGATCTCGGGCCACGAGACGTATCCCACCAGCGGCCACCTGAACATGACCACGGTGTCGGTGACCAACAAGTCCTACGACATGCCGCTGCTCGACGCGCTCGCCGGCTGGGTCAAGGGCGACTCGGACGTCGTGCTCAAGAAGTCGCTGTACCCCGACGACAAGTCCGCGGCCGAGGTCGAGCGGGAGAACGCCGAGGAGTTCAGCTCGTCGCAGGAGCACGCCAAGGTCGCGGCGTTCGCGGCGCTGGGCATCCCGATCGAGAAGCAGGTGATCGTGTCCACGGTGGCCAAGGACGCGCCCGCGCTCGGCAAGCTGCACGCCGGCGACATCATCCTGGCCGTGGACGGGACGCCGATCGGCAAGCCCGAGGATGTCGCCGCGGCGATCACCAGGCACCAGGCCGGCGAGAGCGTCACGCTCACCGTCGATCCCGCGGACGCCCGGGGCACCCGGCGCGACGTGCAGGTGGTGACCCGCAAGGCCGAGGACGACGGCCGGGCCCTGGTCGGCATCACGCCGGGCATCCTGCCCAAGTTCCCGTTCAAGGTGGAGATCCACCTCGAGGACGTCGGCGGCCCGAGCGCGGGGATGATGTTCGCGCTCGGCATCGTGGACAAGCTCAGCCCCGGCGACCTGACCGGCGGCAAGTTCGTGGCCGGCACCGGCACCATCGACGACGCGGGCAAGGTCGGCGCGATCGGCGGCATCCAGATGAAGACCATCGGGGCCCGCCGGCAGGGCGCGAAGTACTTCCTGACGCCCAAGGCCAACTGCGCCGCCGCCGCGCAGACCAAGCCGGGCGGGCTGACCCTGATCCAGGTGGAGACCCTGGACGACGCGCTCAAGGCCCTGGAGACGATCCGCACCGGCCAGGGCACGCTGACGGAATGTCATGCGTGACCGGTGCGGACCCCCTCGGGGACTATCGGTCCTCGTCCTCGTCTCCCTCGCCGAACGTGGCCAGCAGCGCCTCGGCCAGCCCCGGCACCAGATCCGCGCCGGAGAGCACCTCGGAGTCGTCGTCCTTGTCCCGCAGCCGCACCGCCGACTCGCGCGAGCCGTCGCGCAGCACGCCGACCGCGAGCCGGACCTCCTGCCGCTGCGGGTGCGACGCCACCCACTCGTGGATCTCCCGATCGCTGCCCACCGCGGGCATGGTCGCCTCGGCGGCCGGCGGCAACATCAGCCGCTCGACCACCAGCGCGCAGCCGAGCACCGCTTCCGGCCACGCGATACTGGCCAGGAACTCGTCGATCGCGACGTTCTCGGGGACTTCCTCCTGCTCGATCGGAGTGAGGGTGTCGATGGGCGCGTCACGGTCGGCGGACAAGCCGAGCTGTGCCGCGAGGTCGGGTTCGGTACGGGCCAATTCCGCGGTGTCCACGAGCGCGTAGAGGCGGGCCTGCTGGTCCCAGCCGTACGCCGCCACGTGGCGTTCGATCTCGACGAGGGCCTGGGTGAGTGCAACGGTCATGGCCCCATCTTCCCGTCTTCACCCCACGGCGGATCACGAGCCTGTATCGGCCGTGTCTGTGGGGAACCACGTCCTGTCTCGGTAAGTTGACCCATCGAGCGCCGACCGGGCGCGTCCAGGTAATGATCGAGGTGCGCACCCTTGGTTTTTCAGATGCCCGAACGAGGCGGCTCAGGTGGCCGTCGGATCAGAATGGGAGCTCCGTCCCGCAGGTCCAGAACCCTGCTCCTGACGCTGGCCATCCTCGTGGTGATCGTTGTCGCGTGGGTGCTGTTCGCGAATTTCTGGACGGATTGGCTCTGGTACAAGTCGGTCGGCTACGGAAACGTATTCACGACCAAGCTGTGGACGCGCATCGGGTTGTTCCTGGTGTTCGGTCTGCTCATGGCCGGGGCCGTCGGCGCCAACGTGTATGTCGCCTATCGACTGCGCCCGGCCTTTCGCGGGATGTCGCTGGAGCAGCAGAGTCTCGACCGATACCGGTCGGCCATCACCCCGTTCCGCACGTGGTTGCTGATCGGCCTGTCGGTCATCATCGGCATCATCGCCGGCACGTCGGCGTCGGGACAGTGGAAGACGTGGCTCCAGTTCGTGAACGGGGTCTCGTTCGGGACCAAGGACCCGCAGTTCCACAAGGACGTCTCGTTCTACGCGTTCGACCTGCCGTTCTATCGGTTCCTGATCAATTTCGCGTTCGTCGCGGTCGTCGTCGGCCTCGTCCTCGCGGTGATCACGCACTACCTCTACGGCGGACTTCGGGTGCAGAGCCCGGGGTCGCGGGCGACACCGGCCGCGCAGGCGCATCTTTCGCTGCTGCTCGGCCTTTTCGTGCTGTTCAAGGCCGTCGCGTACTGGCTGGACCGCTATTCGCTCGCGGTCTCGTCCGGTGATTTCAAGCAGGCCTCGCAATTCACCGGCCTGCGGTACACCGACGCGCACGCGGTATTGCCGGCCAAGACGATCCTGTTCATCGTCGCGCTGATCTGCGCGACGCTGTTCTTCGTCAACGTCTTCCGCCGCACGTGGGCGCTGCCGATCATCGGCTTCGGCCTGATGGTGCTCTCCGCCGTGCTCATCGGCGGGCTGTACCCGGCCATCGTCGAGCGCTTCCAGGTCAAGCCGAACCAGCAGGCCAAGGAAGCCAAGTACATCGAGCGCAACATCCAGGCGACGCGCGACGCGTACGGCATCGACAAGGTGGAGCCGGAGAGGTACGACGGCAACGTCGAGGCCAAGCCCGAGCTCAAGGACCAGGCCGCGAACACGGCCAGCATCCGCCTGCTCGACCCGAACATCGTCTCGCCGACGTTCAATCAGATGCAGCAGCTGCGGCAGTACTACGGCTTCCAGACCACGCTCGACGTCGACCGCTACATGATCGACGGCAAGATGCAGGACACCGTGATCGCGCTGCGCGAGCTCAACCCGAGGGGTGGTCAGAGCCACAACTGGGTCAACGACCACACCAAGTACACCCACGGCTACGGCGTCGTCGCGGCCGAGGGCACCCGGGTGGACCGCGAGGGCAAGCCCGTCTACATCGAGGGCAACATCCGTACGGACGCGCAGGAGGCGGAGACGCCCAGCCCGCTCGGCCCGTACCAGCCGCGGATCTACTTCGGCGAGTCGACCACCGAGTACTCGATCGTGGGCGCGCCGAAGAACACCACGCCGACGGAGGTGGACTACCCGACCGACACCGCGTCCGGCCAGGCCACCTACACGTACAACGGCAAGGGCGGCGTCCCGATCGGCGGCATGTTCAACAAGCTGCTGTACGCGACGAAGTTCCAGGAGGGCAACATCCTGCTCTCCGACACGATCAACAAGGATTCCCGGATCCTGTACAACCGCACGCCCAAGGAGCGGGTCGAGGCGGTCGCGCCGTGGCTGACCATCGACGGTGACCCGTATCCGGCGGTGATAGACGGCAAGGTGCAGTGGATCGTCGACGCGTACACGACCAGCAACGGTTATCCGTACGCGACCCGCACCACGCTGGGCGACGCCACCGCGGACTCGCTGAACGCGGAGGACCGGGCCCGGGGGGCGGTCGGCAACACCGGCAACGTCAACTACATCCGCAACTCGGTGAAGGCGACGGTCGACTCGTACGACGGCTCGGTCAAGCTCTACCAGTGGGACGAGCAGGACCCGGTTCTGAAGACCTGGATGAAGGCCTTCCCGAACACGATCAAGAAGAAGAACACGATCCCGCCCACCCTGATGGAGCACCTGCGCTACCCGCAGGACCTGTTCAAGGTGCAGCGTGATCTGCTCACCCGGTACCACGTGACCGACCCGCGCACGTTCTTCAACGGCTCCGACTTCTGGAAGGTCCCCAAGGACCCGACGGGCCGGGTGCCGGGCTCGGGCGACCAGCCGCCGTACTACCTGTCGATGAAGATGCCGTCCGCGACGCCGGGCGGTGCGCCCGACGCGCAGCAGTCGTTCCAGTTGACCAGCACGTTCGTGCCGAAGGAACGGCAGAACCTGGCGGCCTTCATGGCGGTGAACTCCGAACCGGGGTCACCGGGCTACGGGAAGATCAGACTCCTGAGTCTGCCGCCGAACACGGCGATCCTGGGTCCGGATCAGATGCAGAACCAGTTCAAGTCGAACGCCGCGGTCGCCCAGGTGATCAACATCCTGCAGCGCGGTGACTCGGTGGTGGTCTACGGCAACCTGCTGAGCCTGCCCGTGGGCGGCGGCATGTTGTACGTGGAACCGGTGTACGTCCAGGCGAACGCCGCCGGGTCGTATCCGGTGCTGCAGAAGGTGCTGGTCTCCTACGGCGGCAGCATCGCCTTCGAGGACACTCTGGATCAGGCCCTGAGCAAGGTGTTCAGCGGCTCGCCGACCACGACGGTGCCACCGACCGACACCGGTACGCCGCCGTCCACCGGCACCCCGCCGGGCACCGGCACCACGCCGCCGCCGACGACCGAGAACCCGACGGTCAAGCAGGCGCTGGATGAGGCCAACCAGGCACTCAAGGACGCGGACGCGGCCATGAAGGCCGGTGACTTCGCCAAGTACGGCGAGGCGCAGAAGCGGCTCCAGGCCGCCGTGAACAAGGCCATCGCGGCCGAGCAGGCGGCGGCGCAGCCGCCGGCGGGCACCCCGCCGGCGTCGACGCCGCCCGCGAGCGGGACGCCACCGGCCTCCACGGCGCCCAAGCCGTGACCGCCGGTGCGTGACGCGTGACGCAGGCCCGTCCCCTCCGGGGGCGGGCCTGTCGCGTTATCGATTTGGTGTGCGGCCTCGGGTCACGTAAGCTCAAGGCACAACGCATCGCGGGGTGGAGCAGTTCGGTAGCTCGCTGGGCTCATAACCCAGAGGTCGCAGGTTCAAATCCTGTCCCCGCTACTCGATGAAAACGCGAGAGGCCCGGTTCCTTGGGGAACCGGGCCTCTCGCGTTGTGTGTGCCGGGAGTTGCGGGTCGTGCCGCGTTGCTCGATGCCCGCGGGCCGGATCGGTCGGGTCGGCCGTGATCCGGATCGGGACATGACCCGACTCGGAGAGTCGGGCGGAGGCGCACGGACTTGAGGGTGTCGGACTAGAGCGCGATCTGGCGGCGGCGCTTGGCGCGCAGCGGAGCCATCAGGGTCACGCGTGCCAGCCGATGGGTGCCGCGCTGATCGTTGCGCGGAGCCAGGCTCTGGATGATGGCGGCCGATTCGAGGCTGTTCGCCGTCTCCTGCGTCGTGGCATGGCCGATGAGGGCGAGGTGCCGCTCGAGGCGCTCGCCCACGCCGCTTCGGCCTACGTCCATCGGCGGAACCGGGACTCGGCGCGGCATGCTCGGATGGTCCATTCCTGATATGACCACGACGCAGACCGTACCCCATCGGGGGGACGCCGTGACGGCTTCCGGCCCCATGTCGAGACCCGATCGTGTTTCGGATTGGCCGGCAACCCGGTTGTGGCGCAATCGAACTCCTGGGCAACCAGGGGTAATTGCTGTCAAAGGGGAAGCACGCGGGGCTCGGGGTGGGCGCGCGCATGTTCACCCCATGGTCTGAATCCGGCCGCTCTCCCGGGGGACGTGCCGATGCGCGCGGGTCGAAGGCGCCGGGTCGGGTGCCCGGGGCCGCCTCGGAGCGGATTTGCCTGCCCCGGGGCGCTGTCGTACAGTTGGGTCTACCGACGCGGGGTGGAGCAGCTCGGTAGCTCGCTGGGCTCATAACCCAGAGGTCGCAGGTTCAAATCCTGTCCCCGCTACCACATCGAAGGGCCCGGTCTCACGACCGGGCCCTTCGTGCGTGCGCCGACAAGGTGTGTTCCGCCACAATTCGGTCCGAGTCGGGTGGGTCGTTGCCGAATCGCGACTGCATGGATGTGGCCCGAGATGCCACGATGGACTCATGGGGGCGTGGAAGGGACATCGCGGACGGCGGGGGGAGCACCCACCGCCGGATCCGGACGTCTTCGAAGCGGTGCCGGAGGGCCCCGACACCGTGGTCCTGGACCGCGGTCGAGCCGCTGCCGCGACCGCTCCCGCGCATCCCGACGACTACGCGGTCCTGGTTCCGTTCCGACCGCGCCGGCGTAGTCCCGGCGGCAGCGTCGAGGGGCACGAGGCGCTGGATCGACACGAGTCGGCCGAACTCGAGCGACGCTATCGCGAGCGGGCCGGCCGCAGCCCCTCCGCCGCGAACACCCTCGCGCTGATGTTGCTCGAGCGGGGCGAACAGGACGAGGCCGCCGAGTTGTTGCACCGGGCCGCCGAGGCGGGACACCGGGGCGCGGCGACCAACCTCGGCGTGTTGATGCACCGTCAGGGGCGGGACGACGCGGCGTCGTTGTGGTGGCACCGGGCGGCCGAGGCGGGCAGCCGGATCGCGGCGTTCTCGCTCGGCGCGCTGCTGCTGGATCAGGCCGACGCGGCGCGGGCGGGTGCCGGCGCGGGCGTGGGCGAGTACCACGATCTGTCCGGGCAGGGCGTCTATTGGCTGCGCAACGCGGCCGAGTCGGGGCATGTGCGGGCCGCGCTCACGCTGGGCGAGTTCTTCGAGCTGACCGGGCGGGCCGGGGCCGAGCGGTGGTATCGCCGGGCGGCCGAGGCGGGGCATCCCGAGGCGGCCTATCGGCTCGGCCGGATGGGGCAGGAGCGCGACGACGAGCGCGCGGCGTCGACGTGGTTCCTGCGCGCGGCCTCGTGCGGGCATGTGCGGGCCGCGGTGCGGCTGGCGACCTCGCTGGAGCGGGCGGGGGATACCGCGGAGGCGATCGGGTGGTACCGGCTCGCGGCCGAGGAGGGCGATGCCGAGGGCGCCCGGGCGCTCGGGTTCCTGTTGCAGGACTCGGGCGACGTCGAGGGCGCGGTGCGGTGGTGGCAGGTCGCCGCGGAGTCCGGCGACGGTACGGCGGCCAACGCGCTCGGGGCGTGGTTCGCCGCCGGTGGGCGCGCCGGTGAGGCGGCCCGGTGGTACGAGCGGGCCGCGGCGGCGGGCGAGTGCAACGGGGCTTTCAACCTGGGCCTGTTGCACGCCGAGCACGAGGATGTGGCGGGCGCCGAGCGCTGGTTCCGGATGGCCGCCTACGCGGGGCACGGGGACGCGGCCAACGCGCTGGCCGGGCTGTTGCTGGAGCGCGGGGACGACGAGGAGGCGCGGATATGGTTCGCGCGGGCCGCCGAGGCGGGCAGCGTGGACGGCTCGTACAACCTGGGCATCCTGCACTCGCGCAACGGTCTCGACGACGCCGCCGAGACGTGCTGGCAGCGGGCGGCGGAGGCCGGACACGCGGACGCGGCACTCCAGTTGGGGCTGTTGCTGGAGCGTCGTGGCGATGCCGAGGGGGCGGCGCGCGCGTATGAGACGGCGGCGCGGGCGGACCGGCCGACGGCGGCGTTTCGGCTCGGTGCGATGCTCGCGGACGCGGGGGCGGGCGAGCAGGCGGAGCGCTGGTACGGGGTGGCCGCGGACGCGGGGCACGTGACGGCGGCGCTGCGCTGCGGGGTGCTGTGTGCGCGGCGCGGCGAGGACAAGTCGGCGGCGCGGCGGTTCAAGGTCGCGGCCGAGGCGGGCAGTGTCTCGGGCGCGTGGAACCTGGCGCTGTTGCACCTGCGGCACGGGGACCCGGAGGGCGCGGAGCCGTGGCTGACGGTGGCGGCGCGCGGAGGGCACGGGCGGGCGGCGTTGCGGCTGGTGGTGTTGGCGCTGCGGCGTGGGGATCTGGCCGACGCGGAGCACTGGTGTGGGCCGGCGGTGGAGCACGGTCCCGCGGAGGTCGCGGCGAAGGCGCAGCGGCTGCTCGACGCGTTTCGTGCGGAGTCGCTGGCGAGTTGACCGTTGGCTCCGCGATGTGGGTTGGCCTGCGGCTGGGTGTTGCGCGGCTTTGGTGTCCTCAAACGCCGGACGGGCTGATTTGGTGTGGTCGGGTGGGTCGGCTGCGGTTGGGTGTTGTGCTGGGTTGGGTGTCCTCAAACGCCGGACGGGCTGGATTTTGGGTGGGTCTGGTGGGTGCGCTGCGGTTTTCGGGTGTCCTCGAGCGCCGGACGGGCTGACTGTGGTGCGGTCGGGGTGGGTTGCCGGGCTGGGTGTTGCCGGGTCGGGGGGCCTCAAGCGCCGGACAGGCTGATTTGGTGTGGTCGGGTGGGTTGTTGTGGTTGGGGGGCGAGTGGGGTGGATTTGGTGGGGGCGGTGGGTTGTTGGGGGCGGGGGTGTGGTGGGCTGGGGGATGGGTTCGGGGTTTGACGGGAGGCGGGCTATGGGGCGTGGGCGGTTGTGGCGGGGGCGGGGGGTCGGGGACGCGGGGATTGTTGTGGGGGAGTGGCCCCGAGGTGGTGGGCCGGGGGAGTTGGTGGCGTATTTGCGGGGTGTGGCGCTGACGGGGGACGGGGACCTGGACGCGGTCGTGGCGCGGGTGGTCGGGTTGTCCGCGGGCACCCTCGTGCGGGTGGATCGGGCCGCTCGGCCGAGGTCGGCGGTGGGGGTGCTCGGCGGTTTGGGGCCGGCCCGGGTGTTGTTGCGTACGCGTCCGCATCCGTTGGTGGCCGCGGTGTCGAGCATGGACGAGAACGGTGGGCTGCGCGAGGAGGCGGTGGTTCGGCTGGCGGCCGAGCCCGGGCCGTTGGCCGCGGTCTTCCTGGCGTTGCGCACCGACGACTGGGTGGACTCGGTGCGCGAGCGGGCGTTGGCCGCGCTGCGCTGGCACGACGAGCCGGACGAGGTGCGGGCGGTGGTACCCGTGCTCGACGCCCTCAGTGGGCGGGCCCGGTCCAAGGGTGTGCTGGACGCCTATCGCCAGGCGCTGCTCGCACATCCGCGTCAGGACGCCGTGGGTCGTGCGTTGGCCGCCGAGAAGGAGCCGAGCGTGCGTCGCCTGGGAGTTGAACTCCTGGACGAGGCGGCCCTGTTGGCGATCGCGCTGCGGGACGCGGATCACGCGTGCCGGACCGCCGCCGGGCATGCGCTGCTGGCCCGCCTGCGCGGTCGGGACCGGCATCACGTCGCGTTGCGGCTGCTGCGGGTGCCCGACCCGAGGGTGCGTGAGCGAGCGGTCGAGGTGTTGCCGGCCGGGACCGAACCGGCCGCGCTCGCGGGCGCCCTGGCGGATCGTTCGCCCAAGGTGCGTGACGCCGCGCGGCGCAGGTTGCGGGCCGGGGGCACCGATCCGGCCGCCGCCTACCGGGACTTCCTGCGTGCCCAGGCGTCGCCGGGGATGTTGCTCGGTCTCGCCGAGTGCGGCGGTGACGAGGACCTGGACATCCTGCACGCGCACCTGGACGCGGAGCGGTCCGCGCTGCGCCGGGCGGCCCGGGCCGGCGCGGTCCACCTGGTCCGCCGGACCACGTCCCCCTGACCCGTGCCCCGGCGCCGGCCCGGGCGCCGGGGTCCCCGCTTCAGGGGCGCTTGCAGTCCGGGCAGATGCCGCGGAAGGTGATCTCGGCGCCGGAGACGTCGAAGCCGAAGCGCTCGGCCTCGGGGAGGCCGGCGACCGGGTCGCAGTCCGGATGCACATCGCGGATCGTCCCGCACGCGCCGCACACCAGATGCTGGTGCGCGATGCGGGCGTTGGGGTCGTACCGCTTCGCGCGCCCGTCGGTGCCCACCTCCAGCACCTCGCCGAGCAGGACGAGTTCGCCCAGCGTGTTGTAGACGGTCGCCCGGCTGATCTCCGGCAGTCGTTCGCCGGCCCGCGCGTGCACCTCGTCGGCGGTCAGATGCACGTGGTCCCCGTTCAGCACCTCGGCCACCACACGACGCTGCGCGGTCAGGCGCCATCCCCGCGCGCGCAGTCGCTCCGGAAGGTCGCTCATGGGAACGAAGATACACGTCCATGATTGGAACTGGTCTAAATACTGTTCTGGACAAAGTCCAAACTTGGCTCTAGGTTGGGCGTCGGACCGCAGCACGAGCAACGCCAGGGGAGACGCAGACCATGTCGCAGCAGCCGAACACGCTGACCACCGAATCCGGCGCACCGGTGGCCGACAACCAGAACAGCCAGGCCGCGGGCCCCGGCGGGCCGTTGTTGCTCCAGGACCAGTACCTGATCGAGAAGTTGGCCCGGTTCAACCGCGAGCGCATCCCGGAGCGTGTGGTGCACGCCCGGGGCTCGGGCGCGTTCGGCCACTTCGAGGTCACCGCGGACGTGTCCCGGTTCACCCGGGCGCACTTCCTGGCCGAACCGGGCCGACGTACCGAGGTGTTCACCCGCTTCTCCACCGTCGCCGGCAACCTCGGCTCGGCGGACGCGGTGCGCGATCCGCGCGGGTTCGCGGTGAAGTTCTACACCGAGGAGGGCAATTACGACCTCGTCGGCAACAACACCCCGATCTTCTTCATCAAGGACCCGCTGAAGTTCCCGGACTTCATCCACACCCAGAAGCGCGACCCGTACACCGGCATCCACGAGGCCGACAACGTCTGGGACTTCTGGTCGCACTCGCCCGAGGCCATCCACCAGGTCACGTGGCTGTTCGGCGACCGCGGCATCCCCGCGTCGTACCGGCACATGGACGGCTTCTCCTCGCACACCTACCAGTGGGTCAACGCCGAGGGTGCGGCGTTCTGGGTGAAGTACCACTTCAAGACCGACCAGGGCATCAGGAACCTGACCGCCGAGACCGCCGCCGCGCTCGCGGGCGCCGACGCCGACTCGCACCAGCGCGACCTGCTCAACGCGATCGACGCCGGCGTCGCGCCGTCGTGGACGCTGAAGGTGCAGATCATGCCGGTCGCGGAGGCCGCGACCTATCGGTTCAACCCGTTCGACCTGACCAAGGTGTGGCCGCACGCCGACTACCCGCTGATCGAGGTTGGTCGGCTGACCCTGGACCGCAACCCGGAGAACGTGTTCGCCGAGGTCGAGCAGGCGGCGTTCAACCCGGCCAACTTCGTGCCGGGGATCGGCCCCAGCCCGGACAAGATGCTCCAGGGCCGGCTGTTCGCCTACGGCGACGCGCACCGCTACCGGGTGGGCGTCAACCACACCCGGCTCCCGGTCAACGCGCCGCGCGCCACGGTCGCCCGCAACCACGGGCGAGACGGGCAGATGGCGACCAACCCCGGTGGTCGGGCCAAGAACTACGAGCCGAACAGCTTCGGCGGCCCGTACGAGAGCGGTGTGCCGCTGTGGGCGCCGACCGGGGTGGCCGGCGCGACCGGGACCCACGAGGCCCCCGCGCACGCCCAGGACGACGACTACGCGCAGGCGGGCGACCTGTACCGGCTGATGTCGGCGGACGAGCAGGCCCGCCTGGTGGCCAACATCTCCGGCTTCCTGGCGCAGGTCTCGCGAGAGGACATCATCGACCGCGTCGTCGGCCACTTCCGGGCCGCCGACCAGGCCTACGGCGACCGGATCGCGGCGGCCGTGAAGGACCTGCGCGCCTGATCGCCCCCCGGAACCGCCGCCCGGTACCTGAGCCGCGAATCGGTACCGGGCGGCGCTCATTCGTACGCGGATCCGGCCCGCCGATCGTCGGATGGTAAAGTTTTCGCCAAGTCGATCGAACGCGCCCCGCCGGACGGAGGGGAGCACGTGTGCCGCAGCGGCCGAACCGCCGGTCTGCGCCGGTCGTCGCGTTGCTCTTCGTGCTCTCCCTGGTGGCCGCCTTCGGTGCCGGGTTCGCCCGGGGCGAGGGAGCCGGTGGATCGTTGCCGGTGGCCGCGGCCAACGTGCACGCGACCCCGGTGCCCGGGGGGTCGCCCGGCCCCGAACGGCCCCAGGACTGCCGACCCGCCTCGGCGACCTCCGCGCTGCCCGCGGCCGGCGAACTCGATCGGCCCGAGGCGGACCCGTACCCGCACCCCGACCTCGCGACGTTCGTCGCCGCCGGCGCGTGCCTGCCGCGGCCGACCCCGTGCCGCCCGTCGCCGGGACGCGCACCGATCCGCCCGCCGGCCGCGGCCCGCGCCCGCCTCCCGCACGAGCACCACCGGTCCGCGCCGGGACCTGACGCTCGGCCCCAGGCCCTGTCCGGCTGATCCCGGTCGGTCCGCGCCGCCTGGCACCGCGCCTCGCCGCACCGGAGAAACAGCCGAATGCAACCACCGTGCGGCTGCCTCTCCGGCACGCCGACGCACGGCATCCGCCCTTCGGGCTCCTCGCTGCGCTCACGACGCGGCCCGATCCACCGGGATCCGCCGGACCGGGCCCAGCCGACGCCAGCCGTCCCCGACGACGCCCGGACCCGACCACCGCCCCGGAAGGACGGTGATCTTCGTGCATCTCGCGGAGGCCCTGATCGCACTCGGCGGCGCATTCCTCGCCGCCGGAATCCTCGCCCGCACCGGCGCCCGCATCGGGCTGCCGACCATCCCGCTGTTCATGCCGGCCGGCATCCTGTTCGGCCCCAACACCCCCGGCATCGCCCTCGTCGACAACCCGGCCGACCTGCAACTGCTCGGTGCGATCGGCCTGGTCTTCCTGCTGCTCAACGGTGTCGCCGGGGTGGCCGCCGCGCGGATCTGCGAACTCGACCGGTCGCAGGCCTCGAACGTGGTGTTCACGATCTTGTCCCGAGGCGAGTTCGCGCTGGTCCTGGCCGCCCTCGCGGCGGGAGCCGGCGGTCTGGACGCGCGACTCGCGCCGTTCATCGCGGGCTATGTGCTGGTGATGGCGGTGCTCGGGCCGCTCGCCGCGACCCACTCGCGCGTGTTCGAACGGGCGTTGCCCGCCCGGCTGTTCCGGGCCCGGGAGGGCGCCGTCGGGGAGCGAGTCGGCTGAGGCCGACGCGGGCGACCGGGCCGCGACCGGTCGCCCGCCGCGCTCAGCCCACCAACTCCTGGGTCCGCTGGGCCTCGTGTATCTGGCAGCGCACGATGTCGCGGACCGAGATGATGCCGAGCACGTCGCAACCGTCGAGCACGATCAGGTGGCGGAAGCCGCCGCGCGTCATCGCCGCCGCCGCGTCCGCCAGGGTCCACGACGGGGTCGCGAAGACCACGTTCGAGGTGAGGTGGTCGCCGGCGAACTCGGTGTCGGGATCCTGGCCCGCGCCGATCGACATCAGGATGTCCCGCTCGGTCAGGATGCCCAGACCGGATGTGTCCGGGTCGATCACCACCGCGGCGCCGATCTGGCGGGCGGACATCAGGCGCGCCGCGGCGCGGAGTGTGTGGGCGGGGCCGATGGTCAGAACGATCGTGCTCATGCCGTCGCGGACGAACATGTGACACCACCTCCGTCGGGGCGTGGATGTCAGGGCGGGGGGTGTGCTCGAGAAAGAATTCACAAGTTCACAAGCCCTGTTTTCACATGGTCACATGCCCGGGAAGGTCAAGGGAAGGTATAGCGGGCAACTCACTCGAAGGGAGTAGCTCGGGTGGGACCCGACGATTCGTCGGAATCCGCTCAGGCGTGCCCGTGCGGGTCGCCGAGCCGGTCCAGCAACTCGTCGTGCAACAGGCCGTTGGACGCGGCCGCGGTGCCACCGGCCGGACCCGGAGCGCCACCGAGCGAGGTGAACCGCCCGCCCGCCTCCTCGACGATCACCGACAGCGGCGCGAGGTCCCACAGGTTGACCTCGGGTTCCGCGCAGATGTCCACCGCGCCCTCGGCGACCAGCATGTACGACCAGAAGTCGCCGTAGGCGCGGGTGCGCCAGCAGGCCCGGGTCAGGTCCAGGAAGTCGTCCATCCGGCCGCGCTCCTCCCAACCGCCCATGCTCGAGTACGCGAACGACGCGTCCTCGATCGCGGCCACCTTCGACACCCGGCAGCGCGAGGCCTGGGACAGACTGCGGCCGGTCCACGCCCCCGCGCCCTTCGCGGCCCACCAGCGGCGACCCAGCGCGGGCGCGGAGACCACGCCCATCACCGACTCGTCGCCGTCCATCAGCGCGATCAGCGTCGCCCATACGGGTACGCCGCGGACGAAGTTCTTGGTGCCGTCGATCGGGTCGATCACCCAGCGCCGGGGGCCGTGGCCGCTCGAGCCGAACTCCTCGCCCAGCACCGCGTCCCGCGGCCGACCGCGCCCGAGTTGATGCCGGATGATCTCCTCGGCGGCCTTGTCCGCGTCGCTGACCGGGGTCATGTCCGGCTTCGTCTCGACCCGCAGGTCGAGGGCCTTGAAGCGGTCCATGGTGGTCGCGTCGGCGGCGTCCGCGAGAACGTGGGCGAAGCGCAGGTCGTCGTCATAGCCGGGCATGAGCGAACAGTACCGGCGGCTCGCCCGGGTGTCCGCGCGCCCCGCGCGCAGGGACACACTTACGCGCCGTCGCCGGGGCCTCGTACGCTCGTTAGGCAGACAAGGAAGCGCGGCCGGCGACAGTCGACAACCGTTCGTCGGTCGTGCGCGTGTTACGAGTACGAGTCGATGGCGGAGGGGGTGCGGGACCGCGATGGCACTGTTCGGGGTCGGGCGCAGAGCGACACACGGCAAAGAGGCCGTACCGGGACCCGGTCTCGTCCAACCGCGTCGAAGTCTGGACGGTTGGACGCTGGAGGGCACCCCGCTCGCGGACCGTTTCGAGCGCGAGGATCTGCGCGAACTGGGCACCCTGCTGCACGGTGTCGGGGCCGAGATGCGCACCGCGTGGACCTACGAGCGCGCGGCCGACCTGCTGGAGCGCGCGGGCGAGCGGCCGCAGGCGCTGGCCGTCGTCGAGGTGTGGTTCGCGCTGCCCGAGGAGGTGCGCCGGGCCAATCCCGCCGCGACCCGATCGCTGGGCCGGCGCCGGCAGCGGCTGCGCAGTCGGTTGGGCACCGCTGCCGGACCCGCCGCGGCCATCCCGGCGCAGGCCAGGACCGCGGTGTCGATACCGGCCAAGCCGGGCACGCCGCCCCCGGTGCCGGGCGGGGAAGGGGCCGGGGCGCCCAGGGCCGAGGCGAAGGGCGGATCGCGGACCGGTCAGGCTACTCGCTGGTAATCGATCGTCCCGAAGGGGTTCCGGTCCGCGCGATGAGGGCGTAGGACAGCGGTACACGGCTACCGCCGCCCGCACGTCACACGTCTGCCGCGAGGAGAACGCCCGTGTCGACGCACGACCTGTACGCGCTGCCCGCCGACATGACCGTCTGGGAGGTCCCCGCGTCGGGGGCCGCCCGCTTCAACTGGGAGTACGACGAGGGCCGCGACCGGCTCCTGTCGTTGTACGCCAAGGGCAAGGACAAGCAGTGGGACGCCGCCCGGCGGATCGAGTGGGATCTGCCGGTGGACCCGATGAACCCGCTGGGCATGCCCGAGGAACTGCACACGCTGTACGGCACCCGGAGCTGGAACATGATGTCCCAGCGGGAGCGCGACGAGCTGGGTCGGCACGCCATCGCCTGGCAGTTCAGCCAGTTCCTGCACGGCGAACAGGGCGCGCTGATCTGCAGCGCGCGGATCGCCGAGTCGGTCCCGGACCTGGACGCGAAGTTCTACGCGGCCACCCAGGTGATGGACGAGGCCCGGCACGCCGAGGTGTACGCGCGCTTCCTCAAGGACAAGGTCGGGCTGTACTACCCGATCAACCCGAGCCTGAAGTCGCTGCTCGACGACACGCTGTCCGACGCCCGCTGGGACATGCCCTATCTGGGAATGCAGGTGCTGATCGAGGGGCTGGCGCTGGCCGCCTTCGGGATGTTGCGCGACCTGACCACGGTCGCGCTGCCCAAGCAGATCCTGGCCTACGTGATGCAGGACGAGGCCCGGCACGTCGCGTTCGGCCGGATGGCGCTGCGCGACTACTACCGCGAGTTGACCGACGCCGAGCGCGGCGAGCGCGAGGAGTTCGTGGTCGAGGGCTGCTACCTGATGCGCGACCGGCTGCGCGACGAGGAGGTGTGGGAGAACTTCCAGATCGACAAGGTCGAGGCGCGCGAGGCCACCGAGAACTCCGAATACCTGCGCGAGTTCCGCCGGTTGTTGTTCAGTCGGATCGTGCCGTGCATCAAGGACATCGGCCTGTGGGGGCCCAGGGTGCGGGAGACCTTCGCCGAGATGGGCGTGCTGGACATGGGCGATTCCAACGTCGAGCGGATGATGCGCGACGACGAGGACCAGGCCGAGGCGCTGGACCGGGACCGGCGCATCCGCGCGGAGGAACGGGCCCGGGCCGCCGAGGTCACCGACATGGTGGACCTGGGCGCTCAGGACTAGAGCGGGCTAGATTTTCGGTATGACCGATCTTGTGCGTTCCCGTCCGCCCGCCTTCGTCTTCGACCTCGACGGCACGCTCGTCGACAGCGTCTACCACCACGTCATGTCGTGGCAGGAGGCGCTCAGCGAGGCGGGCATCGACCTGGCGATGTGGCGGATCCACCGCAAGGTCGGGATGAGCGGCGGGCTGTTCGTCAAGGGCATCCAGCGCGAGACGGGCATCGACCTGTCACCCGAGCAGGTCGAGGCGCTGACCGACGCGCACGGGCGCAACTACGCCGCTCGGGTGCCGTTCGTGGAGCCCCTGCCCGGTGCCCCGGAGCTGCTGCGCCACCTCACCAGGGTGGGCATCCCCTGGACCATCGCCACCAGCGGGCGGCGGGCCGGCGCCGAACCGATGCTGGCCAAGCTCGGCGCGCCGGCCGACCTGGCGATGGTCACCCGTGACGAGGTGGCCCGGGCCAAGCCGGACCCCGACCTGTTCCTGGCCGGCGCCGCCAAGCTCGGGGTCGACCCGGCCCAGTGCGTCGTGGTCGGGGACAGCATCTGGGACCTGCTGGCCGCGCGCCGGGCGGGTTCGCTGGGCGTGGGGCTGCTCTCCGGCGGCTACGGCGCGGACGAGCTCGAACGCGCGCACGCCTTCCGGGTCTACGACGAGCCGGGCGACCTGCTCGCGCACATCGACGAACTGGGCGTACGCGGCGACTGACCGTGCCCCGGGCATCCGGGTGATCCTGTCCGGCAACGCGTCCCGGCCGGAGCCCGACGTCCTACCCTGGAGACATGGGTCCGGCCGACGAACCTGCGGAACTGCTCCGTCTCCTCGCCGACGACACCCGGTTGAAGGTGTTCGCCGCGTTGGTGCTGGAGGCCCGTCTCAGCTCCGATATCGCCGATCGCACGGGGCTCTCGCTCCGGGAGGCGATCAAGGCGCTGGCCCGGCTGGAGTCGGTGGGGCTGGTCGCGCGGGCCGGGGACGGCTGGCACGCGTGTCCCGAGGCGCTCGCCCAGGCCGCGGCCGGGATGGGCGAGGAACCGGACGACGCGTTCGCCGACCGGGGCCCCGCCGAGGCGGCGGTGCTGCGCACCTACCTCGCCCGGGGCCGGGTCCGCCAATTGCCCGTGCAGCGGGCCAAGCGGCTGGTGGTCCTCGATCACGTCGCGAGCAGTTTCGAACCCGGTGTGCGCTACGACGAGGCCGAGATCGAGGAGACGCTGCACCGGTTCATGGACGACCACGCCGCGCTGCGCAGGCACCTCGTGGACGAGGGCTTCCTCGGCCGCGAGGGCGGGGTGTACTGGCGCACGGGCGGGTCGTTCGTGGTTTGAACGGCCCGCCCGCGCGATGGGTTCGGCGGGCCGAAGCCCGCGCGCTGTGTCTAGCGGGCCGGGACCCGCTCGATGTCGATCCCGCCGTTGTCCGTGGCCACGTCGATCACCCGGTTCGAGCGCGGGTCGTTGTCGACGTCGTTGCGCACTCCGCCGTTGTCGGTCTTGGTGGAGACCCGGTAGGTGTTCTCGTCGTCGGGCACGCTGATCCGGACGCCGCCGTTGTCGGTGCGTACCTTCACGTTCGTGGGCGCGGTGTCCAGGCGCAGGCGGACGCCGCCGTTGTCCGTGTCCACCGAGATCCGGCCGGCGTTCACCCGGGCCACGGAGACGCCGCCGTTGTCGGTGCCCAGGGTCAGGTTCCCGGTGCTGTCGCTGATGTCGATGCCGCCGTTGTCGGTATCGAAGCGCATGTCCTGCCGCAGCCCGTTCGCGCTGATCCGGCCGTTGTTCGTGGAGACGTGCAGCGGCACGTCGAGCGGGACCTTGATCCGGTAGGAACCCTCGCAGTTGACGTTGACGAAGCCCGGACAGTGCAGGCGGAGCTCGAGCCGGTTGCCCACCAGGGTCCAGCTCGGGTCGGGGCCGTTGATGCTGTGGGTGACCTTGCGGTCCACGGTGATCTTCCCGGGCTCACCCGGTTCGAGGGTGACCCCGCCGTTGTCCGTGTCGATGACCAGATCGCCGCTGCCGAGCGCGAAGGCCTTCTGGTCGCGCACGTCGTGGCTGGAGAGCACGGTGATCCCGGTCCACGCCGCCAGCAGGATCCCTCCGATGGCGAACACCCCACCGAAGAAGATCAATGACGTCCGTAGCGGCCTTTTCATGACACTCTCCCCGACAGGTGATCCGAAGCTGCCCAAACTGTATGAGCGGCGGGCCCGGGCCCGGCATCCGGCGGTCACCCGAACCGGGGGTAGGGCTGGCCCCCCTGAGCGGACCGTGACGGGTCGGGCGGGGCGAGTGTTCGACACCCGCTGAACCCGGGCACTCTGGGAGCCGTTGGTCTGTGCGAGGGTCGTTCCCGCCCTCGGGTCCCGACCGCTTAGGAGTGCCGTTTCATGTTCGACACCGTCTCCGGCCTGCCCCTCCACGTCCTGGTCGTGCACTTGGCGGTGGTCATCGTGCCGGTGGCGGCGATCGCGAGCGTGCTCGTGGCGGTCCGCCGGTCCTGGCTGCTGCGCGCCGGGTGGTGGGTGGTCGGCCTGGACGCCGCCGCCGCGCTGACCACCTTCGTCGCCAAGGAGAGCGGCGAGAAGCTGCTCGCCCGACTGGACCGGCTCGGCGACGGTACGCGCAACGCCGCCGTGCAGACGCACGTGGACCGGGGCGCGGACATGCTCTGGTACGCGCTCGGCCTGCTCGGCGTCACGCTGGTGTTGCTGCTGGTCGCCCGGCATCGGGCCGCCGCGACCTTCCGGCCGCGGACGATACCGCCGATCGTGGTCCCCATCGTGGCCGCGTTGACCGTGGTGGCCGCGGTGCTCGCGGTCGTCCAGGTGGTGCGGGTGGGCGAGTCCGGTTCGAAGGCGGTCTGGGAACCCACTGTGCAGAACAGCCTCGCGGCGCCGCGCTGACCCGCGCGGACCCCCGGGGCGACACCCGGAGTCAGTCGCCCTCGTCGCGCTCGCGCGTGCTCAGCAGCCGGCGCAGCGAATACAACCGGGCCGGGTCCGCGTGCCCGGCCTCGACCCACGCGTCCAGCGCGCAGTCCCGCTCGTCGTGCGAGCACGCCCGCGGACAGTTCTCGGTGCCCGCCGCGAGGTCGGGGAACGCGTTGATCACCCGGCTGAGGTCGACGTGGTTGAGTCCGAACGAGCGCACACCCGGGGTGTCCACGACCCAGCCGCGGCCCTCGCCGGGCTCGGCCGCCTCGCCCGCGAAGGGGGGCAGCCGCAGGGTCAGCGCCGACGTGGTGGTGTGTCGGCCGCGGCCGGTCACCTCGTTGACGTGTCCGACCGCGCGCTGGTGATCCGGGACCAGCTCGTTGACCAGGGTGGTCTTACCGACTCCGCTGTGGCCGACGAAGACGGTGATCTTGCCGGCCAGGCGCGCGCGGATCGGGTTCAGGTCCCAGTCGGACGCGCTCCTGGTGACCACGTACTCGACGCCGAGTGCGCCGTACATCTCCAACAGGTCGTCGGGAGAGGCGAGATCGGCCTTGGTCAACACCAGCAGCGGCTCCAGGCCCGCGTCGTAGGCCGCGACCAGGCAGCGGTCGATCAGGCGCGGGCGCGGCTCCGGGTCGGCCAGCGCGGTGACGATCGCGAGCTGGTCGGCGTTGGCCACGATGATCCGCTCGTACGGGTCGTCGTCGTCCGCGGTGCGGCGCAGAGTGCTACGGCGCTCCTCGACCCGGACGATCCGGGCCAACGAGCCGTCCTCGCCGCTGAGGTCGCCGACGATGCCGACCCGGTCGCCGACCACGACGCCCTTGCGGCCCAGCTCGCGGGCCTTCATCGCGGTGATCGAGCGGTCCGGCGCGTCCTCGTCCTCCAGCAGGCAGGTGTACCGACCCCGGTCGACGGTCAGCACCCGGCCCTCGCGGGCGTCCTCGTGCTTGGGCCGGGTCCGGGTGCGCGGGCGCGAGCCGCGCTTGCCCGGGCGGATCCGGATGTCGTCCTCGTCGAGGTCCTTGCGTCGGTTGGAGCCGAGTCCCGCCATCGTCCCGAGCCCCTCAGCCGCGTCGCGCGCTCAGCATGCGCGTCCACAGGCCGGTGAAGTCGGGCAGCGTCTTCGCGGTGGTCTCCACGTTCTCCACTTCCACGCCCGGGACCACCAGGCCCAGCACGGCGGCCGCGGTGGCGAGCCGGTGATCGTCGTAGGTGTGGAAGACGCCGCCGTGCAGCGGGCGCGGCCGGATCTCCAGGCCGTCCTCGATCTCGTTCACGTCGCCGCCGAGGTCGTTGATCTCCTTGACCAGCGCGGCCAGCCGATCGGTCTCGTGCAGGCGCAGGTGGGCCACTCCGGTGAGCCGGCTGGGGCCGTCGGCCAGCGCCGCGACCGCCGCGATCACCGGGGTCAGTTCGCCGACGTCGTGCAGATCGGCCTCGATGCCGTGCACCGCGGTGCCGCCGGTCAGGGTCAGGCCCGCCGAGGTCGGCACGCACGAGCCGCCCATCGCGGTGAAGATCGAACGCAGCCGGTCACCGGGCTGCGTGGTGTACTCCGGCCAGTCCCGCACGGTCACCGAACCGCCGGTGACCAGCGCGGCGGCCAGGAACGGCCCGGCGTTGGACAGGTCCGGCTCGACCACCATGTCGCGGCCCAGCAGCGCGCCCGGGGCGACCCGCCACACGTTCGGCTCGGCGTCGTCGACCCGCGCGCCGGCCGCGCGCAACATGTCCACGGTCATCGCGATGTGCGTCATCGACGGCACCGAGCTGCCGGTGTGCCGGACCTCGACACCCAGGTTGAAGCGCGGCCCGGACAGCAGCAGCGCGCTGACGAACTGCGACGACGAGGACGCGTCGATGCGCACCACGCCGCCCTCGACCCCGCCGCCGCCGAGCACGGTCATCGGCAGCCGGGCCTCGCCCTCGTCGTCGATCCGGGTGCCCAGGTCGCGCAGCGCGTTGATCACGCCGCCCAGGGGGCGCTCGTACGAGCGCGGGTCGCCGTCGAAGCGCACCGGCCCGTCGGCGAGCGCGGCCACCGGCGGCAGGAAGCGCATCACCGTGCCCGCGTTGCCGCAGTCCACGGTCGCGGGGCCGGTCAGCCCGCCGGGCAGCACGTACCAGTCCTGGCCGCGGTCCTCGATCACCACGCCGAGCGCGCGCAGGCCGGCCACCATCAGCAGCGTGTCGCGGCTGCGCAGCGGGCGGCGGACATAGCCGGGACCGTCGGCCAGCGCGGCCAGCACGAGGGCGCGGTTGGTCACCGACTTGGACCCGGGCACCTCGACGGTGGCGGTCACGGGAGCGGAGGCGACAGGGGCAGACCACAACGCAGACATCACGGTCCAAGCCTAGTCGTTTGCGGGCCCGCCCCCGATTTCGTTTCGGTACGTGGCACCCTGGACGCCATGTGTGGCCGGTACGCGTCCAGCAAGAGCCCCGACGACCTCGTCGAGATGTTCGAGGTCGATCGCTTCGACCCCGCGGACGAACTCCCACCCGACTGGAACATCGCGCCGACCAAACAGGTCTACGCGGTCCTGGAACGCGCGGTCGAGTCCGATGGCCCGCCCGCCCGGCAACTGCGCACGGTCAAGTGGGGCCTGGTGCCGTCCTGGGCCAAGGATCCCGGCATGGGCGCCAAGATGATCAACGCCCGGTCCGAGACCGTGCACGAGAAGCCGGCCTACCGCAAGGCGTTCGCCGCGCGGCGGTGTCTGCTCCCGGCCGACGGCTACTTCGAGTGGCACACCCCGGAGACCGCGCCGGACGGCCCCAAGGGCGCCTCGCGCAAGCAGCCGTACTGGATCCACGCGGCGGACGGCTCCGAGGTGGCCTTCGCCGGGTTGTACGAGTGGTGGCGGGACCGGGGGCGCGCGGACGACGACCCGCTCGCGTGGTTGTGGACGTGCACGATCCTGACCCTGGACGCCGATCCCGAGCTGTCCCGGATCCACCACCGGATGCCACTGGTGCTGACCCGGGACAAGTGGGACGAGTGGCTGGACCCGGCGTGGACCGAGGCCGAGGAGGTCCGCGGCCTGTTGGTGCCGCCGCCCACCGGGTTCATGACCGCCCGCCCGGTCTCGACGGACGTCAACAACGTGCGCAACAACGCGCCCCACCTGCTCGACGCGATTCCCGAGGACGAGGTCACCGTTGACGCGACGCTCTTCTGATCCGACCCGGCCCGTCCGCGTGGAGACCGTCGGCGTCGAGACGGCCGCCGACGCGCCCGAGGCGACCCGGGGGGCCGTGGCGCCCGAGGTGTTCGAAGTGGACACGCCGGTCGGCGCCGCGCGGGTGAGCGTGCACCGCGCGAGGGGCGGCCCGGCCCGGGCGTGGTTCGTGGCGAGCCACGGCGCCGGCGGCGGGATCGAGGCGCGCGACCTGGTGGCGCTCGCGGCGGCGCTGCCCGCGCGCGGCATGCACGTGGCCCTGGTGGAACAGCCGTGGCGGGTCGCCGGCCGCCGACTGGCTCCCGCGCCCAAGACCCTGGACGCGGGCTGGCGACCGGTGCTGACCGAGATCTCCCGGCGCAACCGGGCCGAGGGGTTGCCGGTGTTCGGGGCCGGCCGCAGCGCCGGTGCGCGGGTCGCGTGCCGGATGGCGGGCGAGACCGGTGTGGCGGGTGTGGTCGCGCTGGCCTTCCCGCTGCATCCACCCGGTCGGCCGGAGCGTTCGCGCTTGGCTGAACTGCTCGGCGCCGGCGTGCCGACCCTGGTCGTCCAGGGCGAACGCGACTCGTTCGGGGGTCCGACGGAGTTCCCGGAGGAGGGTCCGAGCGTGCTCGCGGTGCCGTTCGCGGACCACGGATTTGCCGTGCCCAAGCGTGCCGCAACCACCCAGGAAGCGGCATTGGCCCTGATCACAGCGGGTGTCGGCGATTGGCTGGTGGCCGCGAGCGGGCGGGAATGATCCGTGTCGGCGACGTGTTCCCCCAACTGTCAAGCGTCGACGAGTGGAGGTCGCTCCCATGCTCAAGGCCGCCGGTTCGGTTGTCCGAAACGAGGCACCGTTTCTCGCCTGGCCCGAGTGGGGTGCGGGCACCGATCAGCCTCGGGCGATATCGTCGACTCCTGGCTTGAAGGAGGTGGGTCTCGTACCGGAGACCTTGGAGCAGCAAGACGCGCGGTTCGAGCGGGACGCCCTGCCGTTCCTCGATCAGTTGTATTCGGCGGCCCTGCGGATGACCCGCAACCCGGCGGATGCCGAGGACCTGGTCCAGGAGACGTTCGCCAAGGCGTACGCGTCGTTCCACCAGTTCAAAGAGGGCACCAACCTCAAGGCCTGGCTGTACCGCATCCTGACCAACACCTTCATCAACTCCTACCGCAAGAAGCAGCGGCAGCCGCTGGAATCGCATGCGGAGGAGATCGAGGACTGGCAGCTGCACCGCGCCGAGTCGCACATGTCCACCGGACTGCGCTCGGCCGAGGCGCAGGCGCTCGACCACCTGCCGGACTCCGACGTGAAGACGGCCCTGCAGGCCATCCCGGAGGAGTTCCGGATCGCGGTGTACCTCGCCGATGTCGAGGGCTTCGCGTACAAGGAGATCGCGGACATCATGGGTACTCCCATCGGGACCGTGATGTCGCGCCTGCACCGCGGGCGGCGCCAGCTTCGCGATCTGCTGGCCGACTACGCACGTGAGCGCGGCCTCGTCCCCGCAGGCACCGACCGGAAAGGCTCGGACTCATGAGCTGCGGTGACCACCACGAGGTGGATTGCTCCGAGATCCTCGGGCACCTGTACGAGTACATCGACAACGAGTTGGCGGACGCGGACTGCACCAGCATCCGCACCCACCTCGACGAGTGCTCGCCGTGCCTGGACAAGTACGGGCTCGAGCAGCAGGTGAAGGAGCTGGTGCACCGCTGCTGCGGGCGCGACGAGGTCCCCTCGGAGCTGCGCAACAAGGTGCTGGAGCGGATCAAGCTGGTGCGGGTCGAGGTGGACGCGCAGCGGGTCTCGGTCGAGGAGACCGTGGTCGAGATAGAGCGACCGGGTCGGTCCTGACCCGATCGACGCGCCGGTGCCGTCGGGTCCTCGACCCGATCGAGTGATCGACCCGCGCGGGTGGCTGACCCGAACGAGCTAAAACAGGGCGCATGGCCGGGATAAACCGGGCATGCGCCCTTCGGCCGTTGGTGGGGCGCCCTATTCTCGGTGGTCCGAGCGACCAGCCGAGGAGTCGCATGCGCACGCTGCCGCCGAGCGCCCGGATCCACGTCGGGATCGTGGTGGGCGGGTCCGTGCCCGCGCTGATCCTGCTGCCGTGGTCGGGCGTGGACATCGATCGACTGGGCGCGTTGGCGGTGTTGTTCATCGCCTTCGGGGCGGTGGCCCGAGCCCGACTCACCGGCCTCGGCGGCGCCCCCGACGGGGCGCTTTTTCCGTTGGTGTGCGCGGCCGTGCCGCTGTTGCCCGGCGGTGCGGCCGCGGCGATCGTGGTGCCCGGCGTACTGATCGCGCGGGCCCGTGCCGCCGACCCGGTCACTCCCGTGGTCAACGCCGCGCATCTGGTGTTGTCCGTCGCGGTCGCCTCCCGGGTGTACGAACTCCTGGACGGGTCGCGATATCCGACCGCGTCCGAGTTACCCGCCAAGCTGGTGCCGACGGCCGCGGCGGGAGTGGCGCTGTATGTGGTGAGCGGGCTGCTGGACGCCGGGTTTTGCACCGCGACCCAGGGCGCCGCCCGACTCCCGGTGTTGCGCGAGGTGTTCGTGCGCTCGGCCGGCTGGCGGCTGGGCTCGGTGCCGATCGCGCTGATGATGGCCGTGTTGTGGCAGCAGCGGCTGGGCGTGTTCGCGGCCGTGCTCGTGCTGCTCCCGCTGTACGTGGCCTTCTGGGCCTACGCCCAGCAGGCGCGCGAGCGGGCGGCGCACGAGGCGACGGTGCGCACCCTGGTGCGCGCGGTGGAGATCAAGGACGGCTACACCCGGGGCCACAGCGAACGGGTGGCCCGGGCCTCGGTGTTGATCGCCCGGCGGCTGGGCATGCGGGAGGACCGCGTGGTCCGGCTGCGCTACGCGGGGATCCTGCACGATGTCGGCAAGCTGAGCGTGCCCACCCGGGTGTTGACCAAGCCGGGGCGGCTGGACGCGGACGAACTGCGCGAGATGCAGCGACACCCGGTCAGCGGCGCCGAGATGGTGGCCGACCTGACCTTCCTCGGCGAGGCGCACGGCGGCATCCTGCACCACCACGAACGCATGGACGGGCGCGGTTATCCGGCGGGCCTGGTCGGTGCCGAGATCCCCGAGTTCGCCCGGGTGATCGCGGTCGCGGACGCGTTCGACTCGATGACCTCGACCCGCTCGTACCGGCCCGCGCGCGGCGCGGACGCGGCGATGGCCGAACTGCGGCGGTGCAGCGGCAGCCAGTTCGACCCCAGGATGGTCGAGGCGCTCGCCCAGGCACTGGACCGGCACGGCTGGCCGGAGAGCGAGGTCGCCGAGGGCGGCGAGCCGGTCCGGACGCCGAAGCCGGCGGGCGGGGTGCGCGACCGGGTGCCCGGGCCGCGCGGGGAATCGCCCGCCGACACCCACTCGGTGGCCCGCGGACGGGTCGGTGGCGACTCGTGACGGCGACCGAGGTCCGGCCCGAACAGGGCGGTACGGCCGGCCGACTGCGCGCGCACACCGGTACCGCGGTGCTCGTGCTCGGTGCGCTCGCCGCCGTCGCCGCGGTGGCCGCCACCGCGGCCCGAGGCGTCGTGCAGCCGTCCTACGCGCTGGTGTTCGGCACGGTGATCGCGGTCGGCGAGATGGCCCGGGTGACCCTGCCGGACGGCCGGGAGACCGCTCCGCTGGGCGCGGCCGGCGCGCTCGCGTACGCGCTGCTCCCGGACGTGCACGGCACCGTGTCGCGGCATGGTGTGCTCCAGGTGGTCGCGGTGGTCGGGGTCGCGCTGCTCGCCGGGACGTTGCCGCACGTCGCGCGCGGTCGGGCGCCGGCGCCGGCGTACGTCGCGCGCCGGTTGCTCGCGGCGGGCTTCGCGGCGACGCTGTTTCGGCCGCTGTACGCGACCGGCGGGCTCGATCCGGTGATGGCGCGCGGGTGGGCCTATGGCACGTTCCTGGTCCTGGTGGTGCTGTTGACGTCGCTGTGCGACGCGGTGGCGGCCGCGATAGTGCGGGTGGGCGGTCCGTTCTGCCCCGTACTGCTGGCCGAACTGCGGGCGCTGTGCGCGGGGTTGAGTCCCACCGAGCGGATCGGGCCGGACGGTGAGGGCACCGGGAACAGGGCCTGCGGGCTGACCGGGATCGGCACCGCCGTGGGCGCGACCGGGATGCTGATCGCGCTGTCCACCAGCGCGTTGGGACTGTGGGCGGTGCCGGTGTTCTGCGTCCCGTCACTGCTGGTGCTGCTGTCCTTCCGGCGCTACACCGCGACTCGGATGGTGCATCGGCAGACCGTCGACGCGCTGTCCCGGCTGCCGGAGGCGGCCGGGTGCGGGTCGCCGGGGCACGCGGCCCGGGTGGGTGAACTCGCGCACGCGGTCGGGGTGGACCTCGGGCTCGGCGAGGTGGAGCTGCGCGAGCTGGCGTACGCGGCGAAGATGCACGACATCGGGCAACTCGCGCTCGTCGACCCGGTGCCCGGCGGCACCACGCTGGATCTGCCCGAGGCCGAACAGCGCCGGATCGCCCGACTGGGCGCGGACGTGATCCGGGAGAGCGGCGTGCTGGACCGGGTCGCCACCATCGTGGCCGCGCAGGCCGACCCCTACCACGACGACGCGGCCGGGCCGCCGCCACCACTGGCCAGCCGGATCATCAAGGTCGTCAACGCCTACGACGACCTGATCGCGCCGACCGACGACCCGCGGGCGCGGCGCGAGGTGTTCGCGCGGCTGCGCGCCGACGCGGCCGGGGCGTACGACCCGCGGGTGGTCGAGGCGCTGGCGCAGGTGCTGGAGCGGACCGACTGAGCGGGAGGCCCCGGTGCCGGTGCGGGTCGGCCTTGTCGTCGATGACGCCCGCCGCGGGCGGCTTCCCGTGGTTGGATTTCGGGCGGGGCACGATCGCGCCCCGCCCGACACGCGCTTCACAACGGCCCGACCCGGGCCCGAAGGAGGAACGACGATGGCCGAGCAGGTCCTGGCGGAGATGGTGGCCAACGTGGCCAAGGTCGTCGCCCACGAGGGGGACACGGTCGAGGCCGGCAGCACCCTGGTCATTCTGGAGTCGATGAAGATGGAGATCCCGGTCCTCAACGAGTTCCCGGGCACCATCGCCCGCATCACCGTGGCCGAGGGCGACGTGATCCAGGAGGGCGACCCGATCGCGGTGATCGAGTAGCCGCCCCCGCCGAGGTGTCCTGCGGGGGGCGCCCCGGCCGGGCCGGGCGGACCGCTTGTGCCCGGGTCGAGCGCACCGGGCCGAGCGCACCGGGCCGAGCCGAGCGCACCGGGCCCTCGTGCCGGTCAGGCCGACGTGAGCACTCCGTGCTCGACGCACTTGGCGGTCCAGCCGCGCGGGGTCACCTGTACGGTCATCCGCCGCCGGCACTGTCCGCAGTAGCGCGGCGGTTCGAGTTCGCGGCGCCGCACACAGTCGTCGTGCGCGGCGCCGGCAAGCTGTTCGCCGCAGTGGTCGCAGAAGGCTGCAGTGGTGGTCACGGCCGTAGATTACGGCCTGCGCCCCCATCGCCGGACCGGCCCTCCCGGCGACCGCGGCACGCGGGCCGGGTCAGGTCTGCGGGGTCTCGCGCAGGTCCTTGAGGTAGCAGATCAGTTCCACCTCGGGCACCGGCCACCAGTCGCGCTCGGGCGCCCGGTGGAAGCCCATCCGCGCGTAGAGGCGGTGTGCGGCGCGCATGTCCCACACGGTGGAGATCGCGACGGCGGTGAAGTGGTGCTTGCGGGCCCGCTCCAGGCAGGCCTCGACCAGCGCCTCGCCGATGCCGCGCCCCCGCGCGTCCGGACCGACCGCGAGCATCCGGAACTCGCCCTCGCCCTCCCGGGAGACCTCCGCGTACGCGCTGCCGGGCAGCACGAACGCGACGGTGCCCAGGATCTTGCCGTCGGCCTCGTCCACGGCCACGAGCAGTTCGGAGTTCTCCGCGCGGTGCGCGGCCTTGCGCAGATCCTCGACGTAGTCCCGGTCGGCGGCGAGCAGACCCGCGTAGCCCGCGACGGTCACTTCCCCCACCGCCTCGTACTCCTCCGGACGGGCCTGGCGAATGTGGACGCCGGTGGGAGCGGGGTGCCGATCGTGGGGTCGGGCCGCGGCGGCGGAGACAGGAGGATTCATAGCCGTCCAGTTTACGCTGCGGATCACACCCCGATGGTCGCGCGCGGGTAGATCGCCTCCGGATCGGTGAGCACGTTCAGCAGGTACGGCACGCCGGAGGCGAACGCGCGGCGCAGCGCGGGGGCGATCCGCTCGGGCCGGGTGATCGTCTCGCCCGCGCCGCCCAACGCCCGCACCACGTCGTCGTAGCGGGTCGCCGGGGCCAGGTCGGCGGCCACGTCGTGGCCGTACAACATCCGCATCGGATGCTTCTCCAGCGCCCAACAGCCGTTGTTGCCCACGATCAGCACCACCGGGAGGCGGTGCCGGACCAGGGTGTCCACGTCCATCAGCGAGAAGCCCGCCGCACCGTCCCCCAGCAGCAGCACGACCTGGGCCGAGGGCCGGGCCAGCCGGGCGCCCAGGGCGTAGCCCAGGCCGGTGCCCAGGCAGCCGTACGGGCCCGCGTCGAGCCAGCCGCCCGGGCGCGCGGGCTCGATGTACTTGCCCGCGAAGGACACGAAGTCGCCGCCGTCGCCGATCACCACCGCGTCCTCGTCGAGGACGCGGAGCAGTTCGCCGTGCACGCGGGCCGGGTGGATCGGCCGGCCGGCGCTGCCCAGGAGCGGGGCGTCGGACTGCGCGGCGGTGTGCGCCGCGGCGCGTACGTGGGCGGACCAGGTCCGGTACATGCCGACCCGGCCGACCCGCGCCCAGGCGTCGGTGAGCGCGTCGAACAGGGCGCTCAGGTCGGCGGCGGCGGTGACCGCGCAGTGCGCGTGCGGGCCGGTCCCCGGGGCGGAGTCGGTCAGGTGCACGACGCGGGCGGGCGGCCCGCCGGCCCGGCCGCCGAAGCTGCCGTAGCCGAGGCGGAAGTCCAGCGGCGCACCCGCCACCAGGACCAGGTCGGCGTCGCCGAGCGCGGCCGCCCGGGCCCGGCCGGCGAGCAGCGGGTGGCCGGTGGGCAGTACGCCGCGGCCCATGCCGTTGGCCACCACCGGCAGGCCGATCGTCTCGGCGGCGCGGCGCGCGGCCTGCTCGGCGCCGCCGATCCACACGTCCTGGCCGAGGACCAGGACCGGTCGCAGCGCGCGGGCGAGCAGGTCGGCGACCTCGGCGACCACGTCCGGGTCGGGAGGCACCGGCGCGGGCGGCTCGACGGGCGGCAGCGTCACCTCGGCCCGGTCGTAGAGCACGTCCATCGGCACGTCCAGGAAGACCGGACCCCGGTGCGGGCTGTTCGCCAGGGTCAGCGCGGCGTTCACCTCGGCGGCGATCCGGTCGGTGTCGTGCACGGTGGCCGCGCGTTTGGTGATCGGCGCGAGCAGCGGCGGGTGGTCCAGTTCCTGGAGTGCGCCCGAGCCCCAGCGGAACGCGGGCGCCCGGCCGCCCAGCACCAGCATCGGCGAGCCGTTGAACCAGGCGGTGGCCACCGCGCTGATCCCGTTGGTGACGCCGGGCCCCGCGGTCAGTACCGCCAGTCCCGGTCGGCGGGTGAGCTTGGCGGTCGCCTCGGCGGCGAACACGGCGGTCTGCTCGTGCCGTACGTCCACCACCCGCAGCGGCGGCTCGGCGTCGACCGCGGCGTCGTAGAGCGGGAAGACGTGGCCTCCCGACAGCGTGAACATCGTGTCGATCCCGTGCGCCCGGGCGGCGGCGACGGCCAGTGCGCCACCGTGTCCCTCGACCCGCTCGTCGCCGGTTTCGCGTTCCCGGTCCCCTCGTCGTGCGCGCATGCCCGGCCTCCGTCGCCGTAGACGCCGCCACCGTCGTGCCGGAGGGAAAACCTATCCGCGTGCGCTACCGGGCAGTAGGGGGCGACCGCCGACGGCCCCGGGTCGGGGCCGTCGGCGGCTCGGGCCGGGGCCCTACAGGGTCTGGTTGAGCGCCTTGACCGGCATGCTCAGTTCCTCGAGCAGCTGCAGGTCGGCGTCCGCGGCGCGGCCCAGGGTGGTGAGGTAGTTGCCGACGATCACCGCGTTGATCCCGCCGAGCAGGCCCTCACGCGTGCCCAGGTCGCCGAGCGCGATCTCCCGGCCGCCCGCGTAGCGCAGGATGGTCCGGGGGAGGGCGAGCCGGAAGGCGCCGATGATCTTGAGCGCCTCGCGCGGCTCCAGCACCTCCTGGTCGGCGAACGGGGTGCCCGGGCGCGGGTTGAGGAAGTTCAGCGGTACCTCGTCCGGCTCCAGCTCGGCGAGCTGACCGGCGAACTCGGCGCGCTGCTCGGCGGACTCGCCCATGCCGACGATGCCGCCGCAGCACACCTCCATGCCCGCCGCGCGCACCATCCGCAGGGTGTCCCAGCGCTCCTCCCACGTGTGGGTGGTGACCACGTTGGTGAAGTACGACTTGGCCGTCTCCAGGTTGTGGTTGTAGCGGTGGATGCCCATGTCCGCGAGTTCGTCGACCTGCTCCTGGGTGAGCATGCCCAGCGACGCGGCGATGTTGATGTCGACGGCCTCGCGGATGGCCGCGACGCCCTCGCGCATCTGCTTCATCAGACGCTCGTCCGGGCCGCGTACGGCGGCCACGATGCAGAACTCGGTGGCGCCGGTCGCGGCGGTCTCCTCGGCGGCCCGCACCAGCGAGGGGATGTCCAGCCACGCGGCCCGTACGGGGGACGGGAACAGGCCCGACTGCGAGCAGAAGTGGCAGTCCTCGGGGCAGCCGCCGGTCTTGACCGACACGATGCCCTCGACCTCGACCTCGGGGCCGCAGTGCCGGACCCGGACCTCGTGCGCGAGTTGGAGCAGCTCTTCCAGGCGGTCGTCCGGGAGGTTCAGCACGGCGAGCACCTGATCGGCGTGCAAGCCGCGCCCCTCGTCGAGGACTTGGTGCCGGGCCACCGCCAGGATGTCGTCGTTCACGGTCTGCGTACGGTCACTGTCGAGGGTTTCCGTCATGTCGCTCACCTCGCGGTCGGATCCTGTATGGCGCGGAACGCGGCCGGATCGAAGGTACCGCCCAGGGCGGGGGACAAACTCGCGCGGGCGGTGAGCAGGAAGTCGGCGGGGTGCAGCGAGCCCGCGCCGGCGGGCAGGACACCGGCCAGCGGGCGGGCGGCCAGGGTCTCCAGATCCCGGACGTTGCAGCGCATCGCCAGGTCCGGTTCGGCGGGCCAGGAGCCGATCACCACGCCGACCAGGTCCACGCCCCGGTGCGCCATCGACTCCAGGGTGAGCGCGGTGTGGTTGAGCGTGCCCAGGTCGGGCCGGGCCACCACGAGCGCGCCCGCTTTGAGCTCGTGCGCGAGGTCGGCGATCGTGGTGCCGTCGTCGTCGAAGCGCACGAGCAGGCCGCCCGCGCCCTCGATGACGACCAGGTCGGTCTCCTTGGCGAGGGCGCGCACCCGGTCGGCGACGCCGTACAGGTCCACCGGCGGCAGGCCGGAGACCCGGGACGCGGCGGCGGGGGAGAGTGGGTCCGGGTAGCGGGAGTACTCGTGCAGGTCGGTCACCCCGGCCAGGCGCCGCACGTCCGCGAGGTCGCCGGGCTCGTTCGGTGCCACGCCCGTCTGCGAGGCCTTGACCACCGCCACCGTGCCACCGCGCACGGCCGCGATCGCGGCGACGGCCGCCGTGACGATCGTCTTGCCCACCCCGGTGTCGGTACCGGTCACCACGAGAACGCTCATGGCGGTTCAGCCTAGAGGGACCTTGGGCCTGCGGTTCGCGGACCTGTGGCCCCGGTGGGCGACCCGGGGACGGGCGCATGATGAAGGTGATGGGTGTGCGGCTCGGCGGAGCCGCGTCACGCGCCGAATCGGCGGCCCGCTGCACGGGGCTGTGGGAGCGAACGGCATTGCTCCGGCGATCGGCCGGGCGGCCCGGGCGGACCCGGATCGCCCGGGCCGACGGCATGCGGCGGGGCCGATCGCCGCCGGGTTCACTCCTGGGGGCGACGCAGGCGGGCGACGAACTTGTACCGGTCCCCCCGGTACACGGACCGGACCCACTCGACCGGTTCACCCTCGGTGTCGAAGCTGTGTCGGGACAGCAGCAACAGCGGCAGGCCCACGTCGGTGCCCAGCAGGCCCGCCTCGCGCGGGGTGGCCATCGCGGTCTCGATCGTCTCCTCGGCCTCGGCCAGGTGTACGTCGAAGCCGGCCGACAGGGCCCGGTAGAGCGAGTTGTGCTTGGCCAGATGCTTGCGCAGGCCCGGGAATCGTTTGGTGGACAGATGTGTGGTCTCGATCGCCATCGGCTCGGAGTTGGCCAGCCGCAGGCGCTCTATCCGCAGCACCCGGTTGCCGGGCCGGATCGCGAGCCGTTCCGCGAGGTGGTCGTCGCAGGTGATGTAGCCGATCTCGATCAGTCGCGAGGTCGGCTCCAGGCCCTGGGCCTGCATGTCCTCGGTGTACGAGGTGAGCTGGAGACTCTGCGCGACCTTGGGCTTGGCGACGAAGGTGCCCCGGCCCTGGGCACGCTCGAGCCGGCCCTCGATGACCAGTTCCTGGAGCGCCTGGCGCACGGTGGTGCGCGAGATGTCGAATTGCGCCGCGAGGGTGCGCTCCGGCGGTACGGGCGTGCCCGGTGGCTGGGTGTTGGTCAGCTCCTGAAGATGGCGCTTGAGGCGGTAGTACTTGGGCACGCGCGCGCTCGACTCGAGGCCGGCGTCGCCTCCTGCCATCGCACTGTCCGCCGCGGTCGTGATCGCGTGTTCCGCCGTCACCGGTGCCCTCCTGACACGTTCGGTCCCCATCGTGGCACGACCACCGATCCCCCCAGGACCAGGAGTGCGGATGTCGGTCCGATAACAGCGCGGGTTCGCCGTCTACGGAACCTTGACACCCCAATTGGTCTATGCCAACCTCCGAAATGGTCTAAACCATTGATGGTCACCGCGCAACCCTCGTCCCTGGTGCGTCAGTGTTCTCCCATTCGAGTCCCCTCCCCAGTGGGGGGCTCGGTCGGTCCGCGCACCTCACGGATCCGACGGGGGACATCGGCAACTCCAAACCGAACTGCGGTGCCCGACATCCTGAGGAGGATGTAGTGAAGCGTCGTCTTCTCGTCGCGGCCGGTGTCGCGGCGGCGCTGACCGGTGTTGCCGCCTGTGGATCCGACAGCAGCGATGACAAAAAGGACAACAAGCCGGCGGCGGCGTCCAACGCGCCGGCCGCGGGCAACGGCAAGACCGTCCGCGTCTGGCTGATGAAGGGCTCCGCGCCCGACGACTACATCGCCGCGCTCAAGGCGAAGTTCGAGGCGGACCACCCCGGCGCCAAGCTGGACGTGCAGATCCAGCAGTGGAACGGCATCGGCCAGAAGGTCACCGGTGCGCTGGCCAGCAACGACGCGCCCGACGTGATCGAGGCCGGCAACACCCAGATCGCCCAGTACGGCGCCTCGGGCGGCCTCAAGGACCTCAGCTCCAAGGTCACCGAGCTCGCCGGCAAGGACTGGCTGACCGGCCTGTCCGACCCGGGCAAGGTCGACGGCAAGACGTACGGCATCCCGTTCTACGCCGCCAACCGTGTCGTGATCTACAACAAGGAGCTCTTCGCCAAGGCCGGCGTCCAGCCGCCGAAGACGCGCGCCGAGTGGATCGAGAACACCAAGAAGCTCAACACCGGCGACCAGCAGGGCATCTACCTGCCCGGTCAGAACTGGTACTTCTACGCGGGCCTGCTCAAGGACGAGGGCGCGGACATCGCCACCAAGTCCGGCAGCGCCTGGAAGGCCAACCTGGACGCCGCCCCGGCCGTGGCCGCCGCGAACTTCTACAAGGAGCTCCAGGCCCTCGGCAAGGGCCCCAAGGACAGCGACGAGAAGACGCAGCCCGAGGTCCTCGCGGCGGACGGCGGCAAGATCGCCCAGTTCGTCGCGGTGCCGGCCGAGGCCGAGACCATCGCCAAGGCCAACCCGGCCCTGAAGGACAAGTTCGGCTTCTTCCCGATCCCGGGCAAGGACGCGAGCAAGGCCGGCGCGGTGCTCACCGGCGGTTCCGACCTGATGGTCCCGGAGGCGTCGAAGAACCAGGACCTGGCCTACGACTTCATCAAGCTGATCAACAGCGACGAGTGGCAGACCAAGCTCGCGCAGGCGACCAAGCAGCTCCCGAACAAGACCACGCTCGGCAGCGCCGTCACGGCCGACCCGGGTGGCGCGGCGATGATGGAGGGCGCGAAGAACGGCTTCGCCACCCCCAACTCGCCGAACTGGGCCTCCGTCGAGGAGAACAACCCGATCAAGGCGTACCTCACCAAGGCGCTGACCGGTGGTGACCCGGCCGCGGCCGGCAAGGAAGCCAACGCGTCGATCGAGAAGACGCTGAACACCAAGAACTGACCCGGCGCGTGCACCCGAACCGCCGAGCGCATCGGGTGAAGCGCAACCGGGCCGAACGACCGGCTCCCGTCGCGGGGTACACCCTCGCGGCGGGACCGGCTCGGCCCACTCGGCGCGGCCCGCCGGCGGTTCCCCGCCGCCGGCTCCGCGCTCTCGCCACGTCCCGCCACCGGGCCGGACGGGCCGCAGACCCCCGACACCGAACAACGGGAAGGCAGCTGTGTCAGCCTCCAAGGCAGATGCGGTGGTCGCGACACCTACGCAGCCCCCGCGCAAAGCGGCACCGACCGGTGCCAGACGCGCAACGAAGCCCCCGCGCAAGCCGTCGGGGATCGCCAAGCTGGTCACCCCCTACCTGCTTGTCGCGCCCGCGATCCTCGGGATCGCCTTCCTGCTGTTCTATCCGGTGGTCCGGAACGTCATGCTGTCGTTCCAGCACTACCGCTTCAAGCAGCTCATCTCGCGGTCGGCCGAGTACGTCGGCTGGGAGAACTACGACGCCGTCTTCAAGGACAGCGAGTTCTGGGAAGTCACTCGGCGCTCGTTCTACTTCACGGCGGTCAACGTCGTGGCGATCATGGTGATCTCGACGCTGTGCGCGCTGATGCTGATGAAGCTCGGCAAGTTCATGCGCATCCTCGTGCTGATCGGCCTGGTCGCCGCGTGGGCGACCCCGGTGATCGCGGCCACCACGATCTTCAAGTGGCTCTTCCGCTCGGACAACGGCGTGGTCAACTGGGCGCTGGTCAAGCTCGGCTTCGACTACGAGAACTACACATGGTTCGCGCACGGCACCTCCACGCTGGTGGTGGTGACCCTGCTGATCGTGTGGCAGTCGATCCCGTTCGCGACGCTGACCATCTACGCCGGCCTGACCACCGTGTCCACCGACGTGTACGAGTCGGCGCGGCTCGACGGCGCGGGCCCGGTGCGGATCTTCAGCTCGATCACCTTCCCGATCCTGCGCCCGATCTTCGCGCTGGTGGCCTCGCTCGAAGTGATCTGGATCTTCAAGTGCTTCGCCCAGATCTGGGCGATCGCGGGCGAGAACGGACCGATCAACGACGTGCGCACGCTGCCCGTGTACGCGTACCAACAGGGCATGTCGCTCAAGTTGTTCGACATGGCCGGGGCGATCTCGACGATCACCGTGCTGATCCTCGTGGTGATGCTCGTCTTCTACTTCCGTCAGATGTTCAAGCAGGAGCGGGAGGCCGACAAGTGAAGGCGCGCACCCTGAAGCGGATTCCGCTCAACGTCGCGGCGCTGTTGGTCTTCGCCGTGTCGATCTTCCCGGTCTACTGGATGGTCCTCACCGCGTTCAAGCCGGCCAAGGACGTGCAGTCGCCGACCCCGAAATTCTGGCCGAGCTCGATCTCGTTCAAGAACTTCGACACCGCGACCCACCAGCCGTTCTTCTGGGACTACTGGCGCAACAGCCTGATCGTGGCCGGCGTCGGCGTACTGCTGGCCCTGGTCGTCGCGTGCTTCGCCGCGTTCGCGGTGGCCCGCATGCAGTGGAAGGGTCGGGCGCCCTTCATCCTGATGGTGTTCATCGCGCAGATGGCGCCGTGGGAAGCGCTGATGATCCCGATGTACCTGATCGCGCGGGACAACGACCTGCTCGACTCGCTGCCGATGCTCACCGCGATCTACTTCGTGATGACGCTGCCCTTCTCGATCGTGACCCTGCGCGGCTTCCTCGGCGGCATCCCGGTCGAGTTGGAGGAGGCCGCCCGGGTGGACGGCTGTTCGCGGTTCACCGCGTTCCGCAAGATCGTCTTCCCGCTGCTGGCCCCGGGCCTGCTGTCCACGTCGCTGTTCGGCTTCATCACCGCGTGGAACGAGTTCGCGTTCGCCAACGCGCTGCTGATCAACAACCCGAACCAGCGCACGCTGCCGACCTGGCTCAACTCGTTCAGCAACGGTCTGACCACCGACTGGGGCGCCATCATGGCCGCCTCCACCCTGTTCATGCTTCCGGTACTTGCGATCTTCCTGGTGTTGCAGGGCAAGGTCACCGGCGGTCTCACCTCCGGCGCGGTAAAGGGCTGATCGACCATGTCCGAACCTCTCGAGCGCCTCGCGCTCGCCGTCCTGCAGCCCGGTTTCGACGGTCTGACCGCGCCCGAGTGGCTGCGCCGACACATCGCCGGCGGGCTGGGCTCGGTGGGTCTGTTCGGTCGCAACATCGCGACCACCGAGCAGGTCACCGCACTGACCGAGGAACTGCGCCGGGAGAACCCCGACCTCATCGTCGCGATCGACGAGGAGGGTGGTGACGTCACCCGCATCCACGTGAACACGGGCAGCCACTGGCCGGGCAACCTGGCGCTGGGCGTGGTGGACGACATCGCGACCACCGAGGCGGTCGCCCGCGGGCTCGGGCGCGAGCTGGCCGCGTGCGGCGTCAACCTCAACTGGGCGCCGTCGGCCGATGTGAACTCCAACCCGGACAACCCGATCATCGGTGTGCGCTCCTTCGGGTCCGACCCCGAGCTGGTCGCGCGGCACACCGCCGCGTACGTGACCGGCCTGCAGGCGGCCGGAGTGGCCGCGTGCGTCAAGCACTTCCCCGGCCACGGCGACACCGCGATGGACTCGCACCACGGGATGCCGCTCGTGGACGTCTCGCGCGAGACGCTGGCCACGCGCGAGCTGGTCCCGTTCCACGCGAGCATCGCGGCGGGCAGCAAGGCGATCATGAGCGCGCACATCCTGCTGCCGGCCTACGACACCGAGTTCCCGGCGACGCTGTCGCACAAGATCATGACCGGCCTGCTGCGCGGGGAACTGGGCTACACCGGCCTGATCGTCACCGACGCGATCGAGATGGGCGCGATAGCCGACACCTACGGCATCGCCGACGGCACGGTACGCGCGATCGCGGCCGGCGTCGACGCGGTGTGCGTGGGCGGCGGCCTGTGCGACGAGGACACCGTGCTGCACCTGCGCGACGCGCTGGTGACCGCGGTCCGCGAGGGCCGGCTCGCCGAGGAACGCCTGGTCGACGCGGCCGGCCGGGTACACGCGCTGGCCACGTGGGCCAAGGTCGGCGCGGCCGAACCGGTCGACTACGCACTCGGCCTGGACGCGGCCCGCCGCGCGATCCGGGTGACCGGCACGGTGGTCCCGATCACCACCCCCGCACACGTGGTCGAGCTCTCGCCGACCGCCAACATCGCGGTCGGCGAGCAGACCCCGTGGGGCATCGCCCCGGTCCTGACCGAGGCCCTGCCCGGCACCACGGTCACCCGCGCCCGCACCGCCGACCCGCGACTGGTCGAGGACGCGCTGCGCTCGGCGACCGACCGCCCCCTGGTCCTGGTGGTCCGCAATCTGGACCACCACGACTGGGCGACCGAAATCGTGGCGAGCCTGCTCGCCGCCCGGCCGGACGCCGTCGTGGTCGAGATGGGCATCCCCGGAGCTGCCACTCCGGGCGCCGCCCACCTCGCCACGCACGGCGCCGCCACGGTCTGCGGGATCGCGGCGACGGAGATCCTGACGGGGCGGCGGCTGGGCTGAGCGTGCCGACGCACGCTCGGCACGTCGGTCGGGCACGAAGCGTCCGGACGCCGTGACGTCCGGACGCTGTGAACCGGTTGGACACGGCGCGTCCGGACGGTGTGAACCGAGTGGACACGGGGCCGGCGGACACTGGGAGCGGTGGTTGGGCCGTGGCTCCGGCCGCATCCGCGTCCGTGACCGGCGCCGGGATTCCTCCGGGCCCGCCGGCAGCGCCAACCGACCACCCGGCACTCGACCCGCCGCACGCAGCACCAAACGCCCGACCCGCGACAACCGCCGACACCGAACACCATCAGCACGTGGAATCAACGGAAGGCCGCACCATGTCCGCCACCGACGACCGTGACGTCCTGGGACCCGACCGGGGCACCATCATGTCCGCCGAGATGGCGGAGCAGCCTGCCGTCCTGCGCCGGATCCTGACCGAGGGCGCGCCGGCGATCCGGGCCATCGCGGCCGAGATCGCCGCGCGCAACCCGCGCTTCGTGCTGCTGACGGCGCGCGGCACCAGCGACAACGCCGCGCTGTACGCGAAGTACCTGATCGAGGTGCTGCTGGGCAAGCCGGCGGGACTGACCTCGATGTCCACGACCACCGCGTACGGCGCGAAGCCGGACCTGGCCGACTGCCTGGTGATCACGGTCTCCCAGTCGGGCGGTTCGCCCGACCTGGTGGCCTCCACCGAGGCGGCCCGCAAGGCCGGCGCGATCACCCTCGCGGTGACCAACAACCCGGAATCGGCCCTGGCCGCCGTCTCCGAGTTCCACATCGACGTGCTGGCCGGCCCGGAGAAGGCGCTGCCGGCGACCAAGACGTACACGGCGGAACTGCTCGCGCTGTACCTCTTCGTCGAGGGCCTGCGCGCCGGCGACACCTCGCCGGCCGACCTGCTGCCCGCGCTGGCCCAGGACGTCCTGGACCGCCGGGACGAGGTGGCCGAACTCGCCCAGCGGTACCGCTTCGCACAGCGCCTGGTGATCACCTCGCGCGGCTACGGCTATCCGACGGCCCGCGAGGCCGCGCTCAAGATCATGGAGACCAGCTACATCCCGGCCCAGCCGTTCTCCGGCGCCGACCTGCTGCACGGGCCGCTGGCCATGGTCGACAACGTCAGCCCGGTGATCGCGGTGGTCCCCGACGGCAAGGGCGGCGACGCCCTCCAGCCCGTCCTGGAACGCCTCCGCGGCCGCGGCGCCGACCTGATGGTGATCGGTACCGCCGACCAGGTCGCCCGCGCCTCGGCGGGCTTCGCCCTCCCCGAAGGCGTCGCCGAGGAGGTCCAGCCCATCCTGGAGATCATCCCGCTGCAACTCCTGGCCTACGAAATCACCATGGCCCGCGGCCTCGACCCGGACGCGCCTCGCGCACTCGCGAAGGTCACGGAGACCCACTGACCTCGTGCCATGCTCGTGGCCGCGTGGCCCTGATGGGTCCACTGGGCTCGGGTTCGCTTGGCTGCGCTCGCGAGGCACTTGGCTTTGATGGTGTGCCCACCCGCCCACCCGTTGCGTTTGCGTTCGAGGGCTGCGGTTCTTTGGGCGACCGGTGGGCGCGGTCCGGCCCGGTGAGCATGTCCTGTGGCTCCGGGGTCGGGTGCAGCGTGCTGCGGTTTGGTGTGGGGTTGCCTTGGGTTGTGTACCCGCCCGCTCCACTCGTTGCGTTTGGTGCGGAGGTTGGGGTTTCAGGCGCGGCGGCGTGACCTGCTCCGGCCCCGCGGCCTCCGGAGCGGTGGCGAGCCGCCCGGTCCTGCCCGCGGCGGTCTCCGGTGCGGCTGCTCGCACATGGGTGGGTTGGCCGCGATGGGGATCGGGCCTTGCCCGGGTCGCCGAGCTCGCGCCGCGGTTCGTACGCCGGCGCCCACGACCCCGGCGAGACCTCGTGACCGACGCGAGAAGCGTGGAGCACGAAGTCGGGCGGGTGGGGGCTTGGAGAGCCGAGACGACCCGGCCCGTCCCTGCGGCCCCGGTGTGGCTGCCCGGGGTTGGGTGGGTTGGCCGCGGTGAGGAATCGGCTTCCCCTGGGCCCCGAGCTTGGCTGCGGTTCGGCGCGTCAGCGCCCACGACACGGTTGAGACCTCGTGATCGACGCGCGAAGCGCGGAGAGCGGCGGAGCCGCAGAACTTGGGCTTCGTGGCCCGGAGCGAAGCGGAGGGACACGAAGCCCCGAGCGAGGGGCCGCCTTTTTTCTCGGAGGAGCTTGCGGGGGAGAGAAAAAAGGTGGTGCCTCGCGAGCCGGCGACGAAGTCGCCCAACAAGCAGCAACGCCGTGCCTGCGACTTCGGCCGCGTCCGCTCCTCGCCCCTGCGACTTCGGCCGCGTCCGCTCCTCGCCCCTGCGACTCCGCCCGCCCGCGCTCCCTCCCCGCGCCCGAGAAACCCGTCACCCCAGGCCACGGCCCCCTCACGCCCCAGGCCACGATCCCGTGGCCCGCTTCACCCCCAGGGCGCCTGCGCGTTCGACCGCGGTGCGGGCGACGGCGAAGATCGCGCCCTCGATTGCGGCGGTGAGCAGGATTTCGGTCCAACCCCGGTCGCGGTCCCACGCGTCGGCTGCGTCGTCGCGGCCGGTGAGGGTCGTCCAGGTGTGGTCGGCGAGCTTTCCGGCGAGCATGCCCGCGCCGATGCCGGCGAGCAGGCCGATCGGGCGATAGGGCAGTGCCTTGGCAGTCGTGTTCATGTCCTGCGGCTGCCCCGGGAGGGCGGGTCCACGCCGGCGGCTCGGCCGGTGAGGGGTGTGGCGGCGGCGGCGGTCAGATGCCCGCTTCGTAGGCCACCACGCCGCCGACCCACGTCTTGAGCACCGTCCAGTCGTCGCTCCACCAGACCAGGTCGGCGGCGGCGCCCGGGGTGAGCCGGCCCAGGTCGGTGCGGCCGAGGGCGTCGGCGGGGACTCGGGTGGCGGAGGTGAGGACGCGGGCCGGGGGGTTGCCCAGGCCGATCAGGTTGCGGACGGCGACGTCGAGGGTGAGGGCGGAGCCGGCGATGGTGCCGTCGGGGTTGCGCGGGACGTCGCCCTCGACCAGCGTCACGTCGACGTCGCCGAGGCGGTAGCGGCCCGGTGGCATGCCCGCGGCGGCCATCGCGTCGGTGACCAGCGCGGTGCGCTCACCGGCGACGCGCAGGACCAGTGAGCAGACCGGGCCCACCACGTGGTGCAGGTCGGCGATCAGGCCGGGAGTCAGGCGCGGGTCGCTCAGCGCCGCGCCGACCACGCCCGGTTCGCGGTGGCCCAGGCCGCGCTGCGCGTTGAACAGGTGGGTGACCATGGTCGCGCCCGCGTCCGCGGCGGCGGACATCTCGGCGGCGGTCGCGTCCGTGTGTCCGGCCGAGACTCGGATCCCCGTGGCGACGATGCGTCGAATGGCCTCGAGCGCACCGGGAAGTTCGGGCGCCAGGGTGATCAGGGTCAGCGCGTCCCGGACCGCGTCGTCGAGCAGCAGGCGGTCCACCAGTTCGGCGGTGGGCTCGCGCAGGTATTGCGGCGGGTGCGTACCGACCCGGGCCGGGGACAGGAACGGCCCCTCCAGGTGCACGCCCAGGTCGCGGGCGATCGGTTCCTGGGCGAACTTGGCGCGCAGCTCCGCGGCCCGCACGAGGGCCGCGGTGAGCGTATCCAGGTCGCCGGTGATGAAGGTCGGGCAGAACGCGGTGACCCCGGTCGAGGGGAGCTTCGCGGCGACCTCGCGCCACGCGGTCGCGTCGGCGGCCACGAAGTCGTGTCCGAACGCGCCGTTGAGCTGGAGGTCGATCAGGCCGGGGGTGAGCACGCCGTGCGGCAGTCGCAGGCCGTCGGGCCCGCCCGGGCCCTCGGTGACGCCGGTGATCCGGCCCTGCTCCACACCCACCTCGGCCGGGCCGACGAGCGTCCCGTCCACAAGCACGCGAGGTGCCCCAATGCCGGCCACGCGTGCCCTTCCTTCCCTGCGGGACCGCTACGCGGCCGAACGTTCGGCGGCCTCCCGGTGCGGGCCGGGAGGCCGTCGCCCATTTTGGTTCAGACCAATCCTAGTTGTCTAGACCAATGTCGAGGGACATGCCACGTATACCTGCTGTTATCGGGTCATACATTGACGAACCGCAGGGCGCACAAGTGCAGGGCTCACCGGCGCGGGGCCCGCACGTGACGACCCGAGGCCCCGACGCGGCGCCGAACCACGGTGCTCGGCCGGGCGGCACGCTCACATCGATGTAGCCGCCTCCAGCGCCGTCACCGCCCGAGCGATGTCGGCCGCCGTCAGGTCCGCGCGGGCCGCGAGCCTCAGTCGGGAGATGCCGTCCGGCACCGACGGCGGGCGGAAGCAGCCGACCAGGACTCCGGCCGCCGCGCAGCGCGCGGCGGTGTCGAAGGCGAGTTGCGCGTCGCCGATCAGCACCGACGCCACCGCGCCCTCGGGTTCGGTCACCCGCAGACCCGCCTCCCGGGCGCCCGCCGACAGCGCGCGCGCGTTCGCCCGGACCGCGTCGGCCAGACGCGGCTGCGCACGCAGGATCCGCAACGCCTCCAGGGCCGCCGCCGCGCACGCCGGCGCCAACCCCGTGTCGAAGATGAACGGCCGCGCCGCGTCCACCAGATGCTCGATCACCCGGGCCGGCCCGAGCACCGCGCCGCCCTGCGAGCCCAGCGCCTTGGACAGGGTCGCGGTCAGCACCACGTCGTCGGCCCCCGCCAGCCCCGCCGCGTGCACCGCGCCCCGGCCGCCCGGACCGACCACGCCCAGGCCGTGCGCCTCGTCCACGAGCAACACGGCGCCATATCGCCGTGTGACGGCCGCGAGCTCCGCGAGTGGGGCGATGTCCCCGTCGACCGAGAAAACCGCGTCCACGACCACCAGGGCGCGTTCCTCGGCCCGTTCCGCCAGCACCCGGGCCACCGCCTCGACGTCGCGGTGCCCGGTGATCGCCACCCGGGCCCGGGAGAGCCGGCACGCGTCCACGATCGACGCGTGGTTGATCGCGTCGGACACGACCAGGCCGCCCTTGCCGACCAGGCCGGTGATCACCCCGAGGTTGGCCAGGTAGCCGGAGGAGAACACCAGCGCCGCCTCGGCGCCCATGTGCTCGGCCAACGCGGTCTCCAACTCGGCGTGCAGCGTGGTGGACCCGGTCACCAGCCGCGACCCGGTCGAGCCGCCGCCCCAGGTGCGTACCGCGCGGACCGTCGCCTCGAGCACCCGGTCGTCGCGGCACAGCCCCAGGTAGTCGTTTCCGGCCAGATCCAACCCGCCCGCCGTCGCCGCGCGCGGTCGCAGCCGGCGGCGCAGTCCCGCCTCGACCCGCTCCTTCTCCCGTACGTCGAGCCAGTCCAGCGGGTGATCACCGCCGCTGAGGGACTGCCGGGACGTGGGCGATTCGGTGGACATCGAGACCTCACAGGTGCGGCGGAGTGGGGCGCCCAGGATCGCAGGCCGGTCGGAAAGTACGCTGCCGGTGTGCCCTCGATGAACGATCTCGTCCGCCGCCACGCTGCGCTGCCCGCCGCCGACCTGGAGTGGCTGCACCTGTTGGTGTCCGAGTGGCAGCTTCTCGCCGACCTGTCCTTCGCCGACCTGGTGTTGTGGGTGCCCACCGGCGACGGGCAGTACGTCGCGGTCGCGCAGATGCGGCCGAACACCGGGGCCACCTCGCACCAGGACGACCTGGTCGGCGACTTCGTGCCGCGCGGGCGGCGGCCGATGTTGGACGCGGCGCTGGACGAGGGCCGGATCGTGCGCGAGGGCGATCCGGAGTGGCGCGACGACGTACCGGTGCGGGTCGAGGCGATCCCGGTCTCCCGGGAGGGCCGGGTGATCGGCGTGATCGCGCGCAACACCAACCTGCTCACCGCGCGCACTCCCAGCCGGCTGGAATTGACCTACCTCCAGAGCGCCGCGGACCTCGCGCAGATGATCGCCGCAGGGACGTTTCCGCACGCGGGTGAGCTGCTCGACATGGACGCGTCGCCGCGCGTGGGCGACGGGCTGATCCGCCTCGACGCGGACGGCATCGTGCAGTACGCCAGCCCGAACGCGCTCTCCGCCTACCACCGGCTCGGCCTGACCACCGACCTGGTCGGTTGCCACCTCGGCCGGATCACCGCCGAACTCGCGCCGCACGAGGGACCGGTGGACGAGGCGATCTCCGCGGTCGCCAGCGGGTGGGCCCCGCGCGAGACCGAGGTGGAAACGCCCGCGGCGGTGGTGCAACTGCGCGCGATCCCGCTCAAGCCGCGCGGCCAGCGGATCGGCGCGATCATGCTCCTGCGCGACGTGACCGAGCTGCGCCGGCGCGAGCGCGAGCTGATCACCAAGGACGCGACCATCCGGGAGATCCACCACCGGGTGAAGAACAATCTCCAGACGGTGGCCGCGCTGCTGCGGCTCCAGGCCCGGCGGATGGACGCGCCGCAGGCCCGGGCCGCGCTGGAGGAGGCGGTCCGCCGGGTCGGCTCGATCGCGATCGTGCACGAGACGTTGTCCCAGACGCTGGACGAGCGGGTGGACTTCGACGAGATCGCCGACCGGGTGTTGTCCATGGTCACCGAGGTGGCCGCGTCCTCGGTGCGGGTCCGCACCGCCCGGCACGGCAACTTCGGCGAACTGATCGCGGAGACCGCGACGCCGCTGGCGATGGTGCTGACCGAGCTGTTGCAGAACGCCCTGGAGCACGCGTTCGAGGATCCCGGTTTCACCGACCGGTCCGGCACGCTGGAGGTGCACGCCGAACGCCGCGCGGAACGCCTGCTGATCACCGTCACCGACGACGGGATCGGCCTGCCGGCCGACTTCGATCCGCAGGTCTCCGGCAACCTGGGCCTGCAGATCGTGCGCACCCTGGTCGGCAGCGAACTCGCGGGCCGTTTCGACATGGTGCCCAATCCGGCCGGCGGCACGATCGTCACGCTGGACCTACAGATCCGCCAACGCCGCTGAGCTCCCCGGCGCCGAGTTCGCCGGCGCCGGCGAGGCACCGACGCCGCGGTCACCCACCGACAAGATCGCGCCGCGCCGAGGAACACCCGAACCCGGGAAAGCAGTTGCCCCGCCCTGGTCCGATCGGACCCTGGCGGGGCAACTGCGGGCAATGCTTTGGTGTTCCGGTGATTGAGTCTCCGGAGTGTTCAGCCTGTCGTACTGATCAGGCGGAGGCGCGTGCGCGGTTGCGGGCGGCGCGGCGCTTGAGAGCGCGACGCTCGTCCTCGCTCAGACCGCCCCACACACCCGCGTCCTGACCGGACTCGAGAGCCCAGCCCAGGCACTGCTCCATCACGGGGCAACGGCGGCAGACCGCCTTCGCCTCCTCGATCTGAAGCAGAGCGGGACCGGTGTTGCCGATCGGGAAGAACAGCTCCGGGTCTTCGTCACGGCAGGCAGCAACGTGGCGCCAGTCCATGCGGTCCAACTCCTCGTGGGTCAGCGGGGGCTTCCGGCCCCGCTGTGGCTTGTGAATGTGAACGCTTTCACGAACCCCCCGACAAGCAAGGGGCCGACGAAGTCGGTCCCCAGGTTTGGCAGTGGATTCGGGCGGTGAAGATGACCTTTCGGCCACGTCCCTGCCGCCTCGTAGAGCCTTACAAACCTCGGCCGCCGATACAACCCCCTTGGGCCAGGATTTTTTAAATCATCGGTGTCGACTAGGTCACACCACTACATCGAAGGGATTAACCCGGGGTGAGCGTTCGAGTGAAAGGTCAAAAGGCCCTTCCACTCACACAATCACACGCAGTGCACGGGGAACCCCCCGGAAGGTCACACTCCGATGTTCTCCCAGATGGTCCCCATCGACCTGAAGGGAAACAGGTTCTTCAGTCCGAAGAGTGAACGCATCGCAGTCGTGCAGGGACACGACGTGACGCCCATGTGGAGCATTACCCGTGGAGCCCAGCATCTGGGCCAGATGGCGCAATGTGGGCAGTGTTGACATCCGGGTGAGCGCGAAGAGGTCCAATCCGGTGTCATATGACGCTTGTGGACAAGGATTCAGCGGCCGGTCGCGCAAAAACGTCCACGGCACCGTGTTCTGCACTATCCCCAGGCAGATTCCCTCGATCGGGTCCCGGCCCGGCACCTCCAGCGTCAGCGGCCCGTGCTTGCGGGTGTCCCGCCCGCCGTAGAACCGGCGCAGCGCGGACCGTACGTACAGTCCGGGCGTCGCCCGCCGTCCGCCGGCCCGGCGCTTCTCCACCCGGCCTACCACCTCGGCGTCGAAACCCAGGCCCGCGCAGAACAGGAACCAGCGCTCGTCGGCCAGGCCCAGACCGATCTCCCGGCTGCGGCCGGCGCGCAGCGCCTCCAGCAGGAAACCGGTCGCCTCGACCGGATCGTTGGGCATGCCGAGCGAACGGGCGAAGACGTTGGTGCTGCCGCCCGGGACCACCGCGACCGCGGGCAACGAGGGGGCCGGCCCGGCCACGAGCAGGCCGTTGGCCACCTCGTTGACCGTGCCGTCGCCGCCCAGCGCGATCACCAGGTCCAGACCGTCGTCGGCCGCCTGCCGGGCCAGTTCCGCCGCGTGGCCCCGGTGCTCGGTGCTCACCACGTCGAGCTTGAGGTCGCCGGCGAGCGCGTGCGCCAGGACGTCCCTGGTTCGCTCACTGGTGGTCGTGGCCTTGGGGTTCACGACGAGAAGGGCGCGCATACCCTCCAGCGTATCTACCGGCGGGTAGGGCTCCCATGGGCCGGACGGGCGCACGCCCCGGTTACAGTCGTGTGGTGACCGAGAGCCCTTCCGCCCAGGACCAGTCGGACCCCGCCGGGGCCCTCCCCCTCACTTGGCGCATCTGCACCGCAGTGGTCGGCGTCGAGGCGTTCGCACTCCTCGGGTACTCCCTTTATCTGACCTTCCGGAGCGAGTTCGGCCATCCGACCAACGCGTCCGAGGGCGTCGCGATCGGCATCTACCTGCTGATCCTCGCCGCCGGGATAGTCGCCGCGTTCGTGGGCATGCTGCGCGGCCGACGCTGGAGCCGATCGCCGGCGATCACCGCCAACCTGATCGTGGTCGGCATGGGTTGGTATCTGATCAAGGCCGACCAACTGGTGATCGGCATCCTGACCATGATCGCGGGCGTGGTCACCATCGGCGCACTCGCGACACCCGGCATGTACCACGCGCTCGAAGCACGCCACCAGGCCCGCCGAGCCTGAACCCCCGCCGGCCCACCCCCCCCGGCGCGTCAGCGCCCCCGACCCACCCCCACCCCGGTGATCGACGCGCGAAGCGCGGAGAGCGGCGGAGCCGCAAGTGTGGACGGTGTGGCCCGGAGCGAAGCGGAGGGACACACCGTCCCGAGCGAGGCGCCGCTTTTTTCTCGGAGGAGCTTGCGGGGGAGAGAAAAAAGCGGTGCCTCGCGAGCCGGCGACGAAGTCGCCCAAATAACGGGTGCCTCGCGAGCCGGCGACGAAGTCGCCCAACAAAGCAACTACTCCTCGACGAGCAGGCGCTCGCGCAGCTGCGCGAGGGTGCGCGCGAGCAGCCGCGAGACGTGCATCTGCGAGATGCCGACCTCCTGCGCGATCTGGGACTGCGTCATGTTGCCGAAGAAGCGCAGCAGCAGGATCTTCTTCTCGCGCGGCGGCAACTGCTCCAGGAGCGGCTTGAGCGACTCGCGGTATTCGACGCCTTCGAGCGCGTCGTCCTCGGCGCCCAACGTGTCGGCGACGGCCGGGGAATCGTCGTCGGTGTCCGGTACGTCCAGGGACAGTGTGCTGTAGGCGTTGGCCGACTCGAGGCCCTCGAGCACCTCCTCCTCGGAGATCCCGAGTTGCACGGCGAGCTCGGCGACCGTGGGGGAGCGACCGTTGCGCTGGGAGAGCTCGGCGGTGGCCGAGGTCAGCGCGAGCCGCAGTTCCTGGAGCCGGCGCGGCACCCGCACCGCCCAGCCCTTGTCCCGGAAGTGCCGCTTGATCTCGCCGACGATGGTCGGGGTCGCGTACGTGGAGAACTCCACCCCGCGATCCGAGTCGAATCGGTCCACCGACTTGATCAGGCCGATGGTGGCCACCTGGATCAGGTCGTCCAACGGCTCGCCGCGATTGCGGAACCGGCGGGCGAGGTGCTCCACCAGCGGCAGATGCATCTCCACCAGCCGATCGCGCACCGCGGCCCGCGCGGGCGGATCCGATTCGAGCACCGCGAGTTGCGCGAACAGCCCGCGCGCGATCTCCCGGTCGTGGGCGTGGCGTTCGGAACCGGCGCGCCGCCGGTTCGGCACCGCCGGACCCGTGGATCCGGCGGATCCGGCAGGTCGAGCCGGTCCGTCCGGCCCCGCCGCCTCGACGCCACCGTCCATCGTCATGCTCGCGTCGCTCACCATGCCCTCACCCTCCCCTCGGCCGCGCCCGGCGGCCTCGTCGGGTGAGGCCGCGCTCGGCTGCGGTTCGTTGGCCGCGCCTTCAACACCACTGCTCACGTCTGCTCCGGCCCGCCACCGCGCTTCTTGTGCAGGCTGATGCTGACCACCTTGTCCTGGTCCACCGTCGCGTCCACCTCGCCGGCGAGTGCCGACAGGACGGTCCAGGCGAACGTGTCGCGCGCGGGTGTTCTGCCGTCGGTGGTCGGCGCGGACACGGTGACGTGCAGCGCGTCGCCCACCAGGTTGAACACGCAGGAGAGGACTCCGCCGGCCACCGCCTGGTCGAGCAGCATCGCGCACGCCTCGTCGACCGCGATGCGCAGATCCTCGATCTCGTCCAGAGTGAAGTCGAGCCGGGCCGCGAGGCCCGCCGTCGCGGTGCGCAGGACGGAGAGATAGGCACCTTCGGCAGGCAGTCGGACCTCGACGAAGTCCCGCTGTCCGGTGCCGGCTTCGTCCGCCGTGTGTGCGGATCGCTGGGACACCCTCACCTCCAAGGTGCTGCTGTGGGTGGCCGCCGCCGCGGGCGGTCACCACCGATGTCGGGGGAACCCCAGCGACGCTACCGCGCCGGCCGACAACTGTCGTCACCGATGCGGGAACGGGTGCGGGAACGACCGAGGCTGCTGTGTACACGACCGTACGTCACGATATGTGATTTGACGAGTACGTAGTGTACCGGAGTTTGGTAATTTCGCACCGCGAGATCACGCCGTCCATGTACATGTGCCACAGTCCGCGACTCGCCAACCCGCAAATGTCAGGTATGTCGGTCGGGCTCGGGCTCGCGGGCCCGGCGTCTGGCCCGATACAGCGCGACGTTCGTGCGCGAGGTGCAGCGGTCCGAGCAGTGCCTGCGGGAGCGGTTTGCGGACAGGTCCAGGAACACGTTCCGGCACGGGGGCGCCTGGCACACGCCCAGGCGGTCGATGCCGTGCGCGGTGAGCTGTACCGCCAGGCCCATGCCGGCTATCGCGGCGAAGCCCTCGGCCGCGCCCACCGCGTCGCCCGCCAGATGCAGGTGCCACGCGCTCGCGTCGTGGCCGGTCAGGCGCGGATGTACGGGGAACTCGGCGAGCAGGCCGTTGAGGGTGGCGACCGCGTCCGCCTCGCGTCCGGCGGCGGCGTCCACGAAGACCGCGCGCAGGCGGGTGCGGACCGAACGCAGCCGGGTCACGTCGGCGTCGGTCACCCGTGGCGGGATCCGCCGAACGGGTGCGATCAGCGCGAGCACGTCCTCAGGGGAGCGCAGCAGGTCCTCGCCGCGCGCCGGTTGTTCGGTGTTGACCAGGCGGACCGCGTGCTCGGCGTAGGAGGAGAGATCCAACGACTGCCCTTCGGTCGCGGTCGCCGCCTTCGCTCCGGGCGCGTGCTTTCCGCGCGCTGTCGCGCCCGAGGTTCGCACGGGTCGACGGGGTCGGATGTGGCGGCGGTTACTGTCAGCCTACTGCGCGTGGCGCTAGCGTCTTGGCCAGTTGCGAGAAGGGGTCTGACGCGCCATCACAAACAGGTGGTAATCGGTTCATCGCCCCGGCGCTCCGCCATTCGGGGGGTATGCCAAAATCGGCGTCACGGGTGACCCCCGTAACCTCAGCCGGATCATGTGCGCTGCACGAAGCGCCGATGTCGCTGAGGCATGCAGCCTGCGATCGCGCTCCGAGAGCTGCACTTCTACTGACAATGTCTACAAAGGGGTCACTGTGGCAGCGGAGATCATCCCCACGGACAGCACGGCGACGGACGAACTCGATCCGGTCTTCGCCCTGCACCGGGGCGGGAAAATGGAAGTTCGCTCGACCGTCCCGGTGCGCAATCGGGACGATCTGTCCCTCGCCTACACGCCCGGTGTGGCACGTGTGTGCACGGCCATCGCCGAGAACCCGGAACTCGTCCACGACTACACGTGGGTGTCCAACACGGTCGCCGTGGTCACCGACGGCACCGCGGTGCTCGGCCTGGGCGACATCGGTCCCGCCGCGTCCCTGCCGGTGATGGAGGGCAAGGCGATCCTGTTCAAGGAGTTCGCCGGCATCGACGCCGTGCCGCTCGCGCTCTCCTGCACCGACGTGGACGAGCTGGTGGACACCATCGCCCGGCTCGCGCCGTCCTTCGGCGGCATCAACCTGGAGGACATCAGCGCGCCGCGCTGCTTCGAGGTGGAGCGCCGGCTCCAGGAGCGGCTGGACATCCCGGTCTTCCACGACGACCAGCACGGCACGGCGATCGTCGCGCTGGCCGCGCTGCGCAACGCGGCCACGGTGACCGGGCGCCGGCTCTCCGACCTGCGCGCGGTCATCTCCGGCGCGGGTGCGGCGGGCATCGCGATCGCCAAGATCCTGATCGAGGCGGGCATCGGCGACCTGTGCGTGGTGGACAGCCGGGGCATCGTGCACGAGGGGCGGGACGACCTCACGCAGATCAAGCGGATGATCGCCGAGCTGACCAACAAGGCCAAGCTCAAGGGCGGCATCGAGGAGGCCATGCGCGGCGCCGACGTCTTCCTCGGGGTGTCCGCGGGCAAGGTGCCCGAGGAGGTCGTGGCGACCATGGCGCCGCAGGCGATCATCTTCGCGATGGCCAACCCGAACCCGGAGATCGACCCGGACCTGGCGCACAAGTACGCGGCCGTGGTGGCCACCGGGCGCAGCGACTACCCGAACCAGATCAACAACGTGCTCGCCTTCCCGGGCGTGTTCGCCGGCGCCCTGTCGGTGCGTGCCAAGCGCATCACCGAGGGGATGAAGGTGGCCGCCGCCGAGGCGCTGGCCGCGGTCGTCGCCGACGAGCTCTCGCCCGACAAGGTGATCCCGTCGCCGTTCGACGAGCGGGTGGCGCCGGCGGTGACCAAGGCCGTGGCCGAGGCCGCCCGGCAGGACGGCGTCGCGCGTATCTGAGCCGCGGTCCGTGGATCGGTGATCGTCCGACGGCTCCTCGCCGACCGTCCGACGACGCGATCGCATCCACGGCGACCCGTGGACGTGTGCGGTCCGCCCGACCGGGCGGACCGCACACGTCGTCAGTAGGGTGCCTCCCATGTTTGCCGTGAGCGCCGTGAGCATCGATGCCCAGGACCCCCTGTCCGGCCTCCGGCTCGGGGAGCACCCCGAGCCCGGCCACGACGGCGGGCTGCCGCCGGGGTGGACGACCGTGACCGTCAAGGCCGCGTCGCTCAACCACCACGACCTGTGGACCCTCAAGGGCGTGGGCATCACCGAGGACCGACTGCCGATGATCCTGGGCTGCGACGCGGCCGGGATCGACGAGGACGGCAACGAGGTCGTCGTGCACTCGGTGATCGGCGGCCCGGGCACCGACGAGCCCCGCTCCATCCTGACCGAGCGCTACCAGGGCACCTTCGCCGAGAAGGTCGCCGTACCGCGCTGGAACCTGCTGCCCAAGCCCGCCGAGCTGTCCTTCGAGCAGGCCTGCTGTCTGCCCACCGCCTGGCTGACCGCGTATCGGATGTTGTTCACCAACTCGGGCGTGCGCCCGGGCGGCACGGTGCTGGTCCAGGGCGCCGGCGGCGGTGTGTCCACGGCCCTCGTGGTGCTCGGCAAGGCGGCCGGCTACCGGATGTGGGTGACCGGCCGGGACGAGGCGAAGAACGCCCGGGCGATCGAACTCGGCGCCGACGCGGCCTTCGCGTCCGGTGCCCGGCTGCCCGAGCGGGTCGACGCGGTGATGGAGACCGTCGGCGCGGCGACCTGGTCGCACTCGGTCAAGAGCCTCAAGCCCGGCGGCACGATCGTGATCTCCGGCGCCACCTCGGGCGACCGGCCGGCGGCCGCGGAACTGACCCGGATCTTCTTCCAGGAGCTGCGCGTGGTCGGCTCCACGATGGGCGACCGGGACGAGTTGGCGGGCCTGCTCCGGCTGTGCGCGCACGGCGGGGTGCGACCGGTGATCGACACCGTGCTGCCGCTCACCGAGGCGCGCGAGGGGTTCCGGCGGTTGGCCCGGGGCGATCTGTTCGGCAAGATCGTCCTCACCCCTTGATCATCACGCCGGTCCGCACGTGCCCGGGTCGTCTCGGAAGGACCGCCGGATGCCGTTGTCCCGTCGCCGCGTACTAGCCCTCGGGGCCGGTACGGGGGTGGCCGCGGTGTCCGCCGGCCTGCTCGCCTCCTGTACCGGCCGGGAACTGCGTTCCGGGGGCACGCTCACGGTCGGCGTGGCCCGCCTGCCGGATGTGCTCAACCCCGTGTACGCGACGGCCGAGCCGGTGCGCTGGATCGCCGACCCCGTGGTCGAGGCGCTCTACACCTACCGGGACGACACCACGATCGGGCCGGTGCTCGCCGGGGCCGACCCGCAGATCGCGCCGGACGGGCTGAGCTGGACCATCCGGCTGCGGCCGGACGTGCGCTTCCACGGCGGGGACGCGTTCACCGCCGAACACGTGGTGGCCTGTCTGCGCCGGGTGGGCGATCCGGCGACGGCGGGCGACTGGGCGCCGTGGCTGGCGGGCCGGTTCGGCGCGATCGAGGCGCCGGACGTGCGGACGGTACGGATCGAGCTGCCGCGGCCGTTCGGCGCGCTGCGCGCCCTGCTGGCCTGCCTGCCGATCCCGCACCAGGCGACGCTGGGCGATCCGCGGGCGCTGGTGGGCACCGGGCCGTTCCGGCTCGCGGGTGCGGACGGGGCGGTGGTGGCGCTGCGGCGCGATCCGGACTACCGCGGCAAGGCGGTGCCGTTGGAGGGCATCGACTTCCGTGCCTCGGCCGACGCGGTGGCCGACCTGAAGGCGCGTCGGCTCGCGGTGTACCCGCGTCCGACACCGGACCAGGTGCGGCGATTGCGGCGGGCGGACGACACGTACGTGCAGACCGCGAGCGGGCCGGCCGACCTGGTGGTGCTGCCCAATCTGCGCCGGCCCCCGTTCGACAACGTCGCGGTGCGGCGGGCGCTGGCGTTCGGGATGGATCGCACCCGGGTGTCGCAGGAGGTGTACCGGGGCGACGCGGTGATCGGGCAGGGGCCGTTGGGGCCGGGCAACGAGGGGTGGGACCCGGAGTACACGCCGTACGGCCGCGGGGTGAGTCCGACCGCGTCCCCGAAGCCGAGTCCGAGTGCGACCGCCGGGCCGACCGTCGAGCCGGAGCGGGTCACCGCGATGTTCGGCGAGGCGCCGGTGCCGCCCGGGGTGCGGTTCACGCTGCTCGCGGTGGTCGGGGAGGCGGCGGAACTCCCGGACGTGGCACGGGTGCTGGCCGAGGGCTGGAACCGGGTCGGGTTCACCGTCACGGTCGAGCGGGTGGATCCGGCGACGTGGGTCGCGCGGCGGCGGGTCGGGGACTTCGATGTCGCGCTGGTCGATCTGCGCGGGTCCGCGTACGCGGTGGGGCGGACGGGGTTCGCGGTGTTGTCGGCGGCGGTGTCGACGAGTCCGGAGAGCACGGGGTATGTGAATCCCGAGTTGGATCGCTTGGTCGAGCAGGCCTGGGGGACGGCGGATACCGCTCGGCGGGCGACACTCACGCGGGTGGCGGGGGAGATCGTGGCGCGCGACGCGGTGGTGTTGCCGCCGGTGTATCCGAAGGTCGCGGTCGGGCGGAGTGGGCGGGTCGAGTCGGTGGACGCGCGGCAAATGGGGTTGGGGCGGGTGGGGTTGGCGACGCTCCATCGGCGTGGCTGAACTCGGTTGGGCGGGGCTGTTTGGCCTCATGCGTCGGCGGGGCTGTTTGGCCTCATGCGCCGGCCGGGCTGGTTCGCCTCAAGCGCCGGCGGGGCTGTTTGGCCTCAAGCGCCGGCGGGGCTGTTTGGCCTCAAACGCCGGCCGGGCTGATTGGCCTCAAACGCCGGCCAGGCTGGGTTGGCCTCAAACGCCGGCCAGGCTGGTTCGCCTCAAGCGCCGGCGGGGCTGGGTGGCCTCATGCCCCGGCCGGGCTGGGTGGCCCCAAGCGCCGGCCGGGCTGGGTGTCTTGCGTGAGGGCTCGGTGGGGTCAGGGTGGGGGGTCTTCGGTGAAGATTTGGCGGAGGTCGGTTATTGCGGTGATCACTACCGTGCGGGCTCGGTCGAATTGGTCGGGGGTGATGCCGGCTCGGTGGGCCAGGGGGGTCAGTTCGGTGCGGATGGTGTCGAGGATGGCTTCGAGGTCGAAGGTGTCCGTGCCGCGGGTGGGGCGGTCGGTTTCCTTGGACCAGGCGTCTTCGGCGCGGGCGCGGGCGGTGGTGGGTTCCGGGTCGGTGGCGCCGAAGCGGCGGCGTAGTTCGCGCTCCAGGTCGTGCAGGCCGGGCTTGCCGGCCAGGTCGACCAGGTTGTGCGCCAGGCCCTCGGCGAGATCGGCCATGCGCTGCGAGAAGATCGGCTCCCAGCCCTTGGGCTCGGTGCGTTCCTCGGTCGCGGCGCGGGGCGTCTTGCGGACCTCGCGGGCGGCCCGGCCCAGTTCCTCGCGCAGGTTCTGCGCCGACGTGCGCACCTCGTCCCGGATCTCCCGGGCCCGCTCGTAGACCGACTCCCGGATCTGCGCCTCCAGTTGGGCCAATTCCTCCTGGCGAGCCGCCAGTTCGTCCCGGCCGGCGGCGGTGATCCGGTAGACCTTCCGGCCGCCCTCCACGTCGTGCTCGACCAGGCCCTCCTGTTCGAGCTTGGCCAGGCGCGGGTAGACCGTGCCCGCCGAGGGGGCGTACAGGCCCAGGAAGCGGTCGTGCAGCAGCCGGATGACCTCGTAGCCGTGTCGGGGGCTCTCGTCGAGCAGCTTGAGCAGGTACAGCCGCAGGCGGCCGTGCCCGAAGACCGGGGTCATGCGATCACCTTTCCCTCCGGGGCGCGACGCAACAACGTCACAGGGCCCGATACCGAGTTGATCCGGAGCCGTCCCGAGCCCTCGCCGAGCTTGCCACTGACGTGGCTCGCGCCGAACCTGGCGCTCGTGGTCAGTTCGTCGAACACCGAGTCGACCGAGCCCGCCGCGCTGCGCACGTCCACGTGCATGTCGCCCTCGTGCGGCAGCCGTACCGTCAATTCGCCGGAGACGGTGCTCAGTTGCACGTGGCTGCGGCCGACCGCGTCCAGGTCGAGCGTCATCGGGCCGGAGACCGAGTTGGCCCGGACCCGGCCGCCGGTGCCCTCGATCACGGTGAGCGAACCGGCCACGGTCACCACCCCGAGGTCGCCGGCCATCGACTCGGCGTCCACCGACCCGGAGACGGTGTTGGCGTCGACCGTGCCGGTCAGACCGACCAGGGTCACGTCGCCGCCGATGCTGCGCACGGTGGTGTCGCCGTGCATGCCGGAGACGGTCGCGTGCGCGGAGACCACGCCGATCTCCACCGTGCAGTCCCACGGCACGGCCAGCGAGACCTCGGCGTGCCGGCGACCGAGCGCGCGCCCGTCCGCCATGAACGCCTTGAAGTCGGCCCGCCGCCGGGCGCTCTGGAACCAGTTCATCAGGTGCTTCCCGGTCAAGTCCGGGTAGGAGACGACCAGTTCGCCGCTCACCTCGTCGTGGGTCACCTGGAGCGGCGGCCCCTCGACGGCGTGCACCTCCAGGCGCGGCGGTCCGTCGGTGCCCACGACGTCGACCAGGCCGCCGATCGTGCGCACGCGGAGCACGCGCACGGGGTCGAGTGTGAGGTCCTGTGGTTCCTCGATCATCCATCGGGACATGGACCCTCCCCTTCGGGTCGGAGTGCCGAACGCGATATATCGCGAAGCTCTGTCATTCACGATATATCGCGTCTGCCGCACGTCAAGGGAACCATCGGGTCTGCTTTCCGCGTTTCTCGAAGCCGAGGGACTTCGCTCATCCGCGCGTCGTGCCCGTGGCGCGCGTGCGCGCGAGCGGGCGCGCCCGCCTACGGCATCCAGCACGGGGGCACCACGCATGCCATTCACGCTCAGCCACATCGCCGCGGTGCTGCCGCTCCAGGGCGCCACCCGTACCGGAACCACGGCCGGGGACGGGGCGGGCCGACACGGGCCGCTGATCGCCTCCGCGCTGGCCTTCGGGGCGATGGCACCGGACGTGATCCTGTTCGTGTCCCTGGACTTCCTGCCGATGCGCGCCGACCGGCAGGCCACCCACGAACTGTGGCCGGGCGTGCTGGGTCTGAACATCGCGCTCACCGCGCTGCTCGTACTCGCCTTCCACCTGCTCGCGAGACCGCTGCTGGTGCTGTGCCCGGATCGTGTCCGGGCGGCCCTGGAGGAGCCGCTCAGACCGCGCCTGCCGGGCCGGCTGTACGCCGCCGCGCGGGCCGGGCGGCCGTTCCTGCGGGAGACCCTCGCGGTCGGCGTGTGGTTCGTGGTCTCCGCGATCCTGGGCGGCCTCTCGCACATCGCGTGGGACGCCTGGACGCACCACGACGACCCGGGCGTCGCACACGTACTGCCCGAGCTGCGCCGGGAGTTCTTCGGCCTGCGGCCGGGCTACGTGCTGCTCCAGCACGTCAGCACGGTGGTCGGGCTGACCACGTGCGCGGTGTGGACGTGGCGCTGGGTGGGCCGGCTGCCGGCACGGCCGATCACGGGCCTGCGGATGCCCGTGGCCGGGCGCTGGGCGGTGCTCGGCGCGCTGGTGCTGGTCGGCGCGCTCGGCGCGGCCAAGGCGCTGCTGCCGTTCCCCGACGGGCGGGTGCCCGCCGTCGAGGTGCTCGGCTTCGGCGCGGCGACCGGCTTCGGCCGCGGCCTGGCGGTGGGGCTGGTGCTGTACGGCGCCGGCTGGGCCCTGTGGCACACCCGTACGCTCCGGCGCGCCGGCGACGCCTGACCGGGGACCCGGCGGATCGCGGCCCGGCCCGCCGACGCGCGGGCCGGGTTCGGCCCGCGCCGGGGTTCGGCTACTCGTCGTCCTCGTCGTCGTCCAGCCGGGCGAGCCAGGTCGCGAGCCGCTCGACGGGGGTCTCGAACTCGGGGTTCAGGTCCACGAACGTGCGCAACTGCTCGGCGAGCCACGCGAGGGACACCTCCTCCTCGCCGCGTCGCTTCTCCAGCTCCTCGATGCCACGGTCCGTGAAGTACATGCTCTCCGACTCCGATGTGTGTGTCCCGTGTGTGTCCGGTGGGTGTGCGGGTGCGCGGCACCCGCAGCACGCGACTCCGCCCCGGCGCGCATCGTACGCGGGCCGGGGCGGAGTCGGTGGATCAGCGAAAGCCGCGGATCAGCTCATCGCTTCCTCGACCAGACCCTGCTGCTCGGCCTCGTGCCGCTTGGCCGAACCGACCGCGGGCGACGAGGACGACGGACGCGCGATCCGACGCGGAGCCGGCAGGCCGTACTCGACCAGGTTGAGCGCGATGAACGGCCACGCGCCCTGGTTGGTCGGCTCCTCCTGGGCCCAGACCAGCTCCAGGTCCTTGCCGTAGCGGTCCAGACCGTACCGCTCCAGCTCGGCCTTGAGCTCGGCCACCGGCAGCGGGTAGAGCCGCTCCACCCGCACCAGCGCGACGTCGTCGCGACCGGCCTTGGCCCGGCCGGCGGCCAGGTCGTAGTGGAACTTGCCGGAGGACATGACCACGCGCTTGACCTTGCTCGGGTCCACCGTGGTGTCCCCGATCACCGGCTGGAACTGCCCGCCGGTGAACTCCTCGATCTTCGACGCGGCGGCCTTCAGCCGCAGCATCGACTTCGGGGTGAACACCACCAGCGGCTTGTGGTGCGGGTTGAGCGCCTGCCAGCGCAACAGGTGGAAGTAGTTGCTCGGCAGGGTCGGCGCGGCCACCGTCATGTTGTTCTGCGCGCACATCTGCAGGTAGCGCTCGATGCGCGCGGACGAGTGGTCCGGGCCCTGGCCCTCGTAGCCGTGCGGAAGCAGCAGGACCACACCGGAGTGCTGGTGCCACTTCTGCTCGGCGGAGGAGATGAACTCGTCCATGATCGACTGCGCGCCGTTGGCGAAGTCGCCGAACTGCGCCTCCCACAACACCAGCGACTGCGGCCGGGCCAGCGAGTAGCCGTACTCGAAGCCCATCGCGGCGAACTCGCTGAGCAGCGAGTCGTACACGGTGAACTTGGCCTGGTCGTCGGACAGGTGCGCGAGCGGCGTGTACTCGGCGCCGGACGTGCGGTCCACCAGGACCGAGTGCCGCTGGCCGAAGGTGCCGCGGCGGCTGTCCTGACCGGCCAGGCGCACCGGGCGCCCCTCCATCAGGAGCGAGCCGAACGCGAGCGTCTCGCCCATCGCCCAGTCGATCGTGCCGTCCTCGACCATCGCCGCGCGGCGCTGCAACTGCGGCTGCAGGCGCGGGTGCACGGCGAAGTCCTCGGGCAGCGAGACCTGCGACTCGACGATCCGCTTGACCGTCTCGTGCGGGATCCCGGTCGGGTCGATCCGCGGGAAGGCGATGTCCGCCGCGGGCGCGGCCGGGGTCGCCTGCGGAGCCTGCGGCGCGGTGGCCTGCCGGACCTCGGAGAAGACCTTCTCCAGTTGGTCCTGGTAGTCCTTGAGCGCCTGCTCCGCCTCCTCGACGGTGATGTCGCCACGACCGATGAGGGCCTCGGTGTAGAGCTTGCGCACCGAGCGCTTCTTGTCGATCAGGTCGTACATCAGCGGCTGCGTGAAGGACGGGTTGTCGGCCTCGTTGTGACCCCGGCGCCGGTAGCAGATGAGGTCGATCACGACGTCCTTGTGGAACGTCTGCCGGTACTCGAACGCGAGTTGCGCGATCCGCACGCACTGCTCGGGGTCGTCGCCGTTGACGTGGAAGATCGGCGCCTCGATCATCCGCGCGACGTCGGTCGCGTAGATGGACGAGCGGGACGAGGCCGGGGAGGCGGTGAAGCCCACCTGGTTGTTGATCACCACGTGGATCGTGCCGCCGGTGCGGTAACCGCGCAGCTGCGACATGTTCAGCGTCTCGGCGACCACGCCCTGGCCCGCGAACGCGGCGTCGCCGTGCAGCAGCAGGGGGAGCACCGGGAAGTCGGCGCCCTCCATGTCGATGATGTCCTGCTTGGCGCGCACGACGCCTTCCAGGACCGGGTCGACCGCCTCCAGGTGCGAGGGGTTCGCCACCAGGGAGACCTTGACCTGCGCGCCGTCCTCGGAGGAGAACGTGCCCTCGGCGCCGAGGTGGTACTTCACGTCGCCCGAGCCGTGCATCGACTTGGGGTCGATGTTGCCCTCGAACTCGCGGAAGACCTGCGCGTAGGACTTGCCGACGATGTTGGTCAGCACGTTCAGCCGGCCGCGGTGCGCCATACCGATCGCGACCTCGTCGAGACCGTCCTCGGCCGCGGCCGAGATGATCGCGTCGAGCAGCGGGATGGTGGTCTCGCCGCCCTCCAGCGAGAAGCGCTTCTGGCCGACGTACTTGGTGGCCAGGAAGGTCTCGAACGCCTCGGCCGCGTTCAGCCGGCGCAGGATGCGGAGCTGGTCCTCGCGGTCCGGCTTGGCGTGCGGAACCTCGACCCGCTCCTGGATCCAGCGGCGCTGGTCCGGGTCCTGGATGTGCATGTACTCGATGCCGACGGTGCGGCAGTAGGTGTCCCGCAGCACGCCGAGCACGTCGCGCAGGGTCATCAGCGCCTGGCCGGCGAAGCCGCCGACCGCGAACTCGCGCTCGAGGTCCCACAGCGTCAGCCCGTGCTCGACCACGTCGAGGTCCGGGTGCCGGCGCTGCTTGTACTCGAGCGGGTCGGTGTCGGCCATCAGGTGACCGCGGACCCGGTACGAGTGGATGAGCTCCTGCACACGTGCCGTCTTGTTGACGTCGTCCTCGTGCGTCGCGGAGATGTCCTGCACCCAGCGCACGGGTTCGTACGGGATGCGCAGCGAACGGAAGATCTCCTCGAAGAAGCAGTCTTCACCGAGCAGCAACTGGTTCATCCGGCGCAGGAACTCGCCCGACTGGGCGCCCTGGATGATGCGGTGGTCATACGTGCTGGTCAGCGTGAGTGTCTTGCTGACCGCGAGGCGGGACAGGGTGTCCGCGGACGCACCCGCGAACTCCGCCGGGTAGTCCATCGCACCCACGCCGACGATCGTGCCCTGACCGGGCATCAGCCGCGGAACCGAGTGCACGGTGCCGATGCCGCCCGGGTTGGTCAGCGAGATCGTCACCCCGGCGAAGTCGTCCACCGTGAGCTTGTTCGAGCGGGCTCGCCGGACGATGTCCTCGTACGCCTGCCAGAAGGCGAAGAAGTCCATCTCGTCGGCCTTCTTGATGGCCGCCACCACGAGCTGGCGGTCACCGTTGGCCTTGGTCAGGTCGATCGCCAGACCGAGGTTGACGTTCGCCGGCTTGACCAGGAACGGCTTGCCCTCGCGCTCCTCGTAGGAGTGGTTCATCGACGGCATCGACTTGGCCGCCTGGACGAGCGCGTAGCCGATGAGGTGGGTGAACGAGACCTTGCCACCGCGAGCGCGCTTGAGGTGGTTGTTGATCACGATCCGGTTGTCGATCAGCAGCTTGGCCGGCACGGCCCGCACGCTGGTCGCGGTGGGGATGGCGAGCGACGAGTCCATGTTGATCGCGACACGTGCCGCCGGGCCCTTGAGCTGGACGGCGTCCGGCTGCGCGGCGGGCTGCTTCTTCGCGGGCGCGGCGGCCGCCTTGGGGGCGGGTGCCTGCGCGGGCGTCGGTGCGGCGACCTTGGCGGGCGCGGCCTGGACCGGAGCCGGATCGGCGGCCGGGACGGGAGCGGGCGAAGGTGCCGCGTCCTGTACACCGCTCGTCATTATCGGGTGGCTCGGGGCCGGGGCCGGAGTCGTCGTCCCCGTCGCGGTCGACGACACTGCCGCCGTCACGGGGGGTTGCGCCGGGCTCGGCGCGGGGATGCTTCCAGAGTTGTTCGTGGTACCGCTCACTGGTGTGGGGCCGCTCGGGCTTGCCACGGTGGCTTGGCCGGCGGGCGTCGACGGCGTCGACGGCTCGCTGGGCTTGTAATCGGCGAAGAAGTCCCACCAAGCACGATCCACCGAGTTGGGATCTTGCAAATATTGCTGGTAAATCTCGTCGACGAGCCACTCGTTGGGGCCGAAGCTGGCCATCGGGTTGCTAGGGGACTGTGACGACACGGCGGCAACCGCCCTCTTCCGCTTCCTGGGGTGGTGGACAGCGGGAAACAAGGCTACGCCCTTTGACCAGTGTCGCGCAGGCCCCTCGGCCTCCGCGTCGCGTAGATCACAAACGGTTGACTGTTTAGTCGCGTTTGTTGCTTCCCGCCGTATTGGTGGTCACGGAACGTCATGTCGGGATCGTCCCGTGCAGTAAGTGTCCGATCACCCGATTACTTCGGGTCACCGGGCAGGAGCACTCGGATACGGCACCCATGGCTCGACTCGGCTACGGAAATATCACCCCCATGCAGGTCCACGGCCCAGCGGGCGATCGCGAGGCCCAGTCCGGTACCCCCGTCGGTGGACGAGCTCTCGCCGCCGCGGGTGAACCGTTCGAAGACCCGACCGCGCTCGCCGTACGGGATCCCGGGTCCCTCGTCCTGGACTTCCAGGCACAGGCTTCCGGGGCCCTCGTCGCGTCGTGCGTGCAGACTCACGGTGCCACCGAAGGGGCTGTGCCGGCAGGCATTGGCCACCAAATTGGTAACAACCTGATGCAGTCGCTCGGGGTCGGCGGTCGCGGTGAGATCGGTCGGTCGTACGTCGACCCGGAAGCGAACGTCGCTGCCCAGGGCCCCGGTCTCCTCGGTCAGCGCGGCCAGGAACGGCCCCACCGCGAACTCGCGCGCCTGGAGCGGCACGGCCCCCGAATCCAGCCGGGAAAGGTCGAGGAGTTGTGACACGAGTCGGCCCAGGCGCGCGGTCTGGGTGAGCGCGAGGCCCAGCGTGTCGGGATCGGGTTTCTGCACGCCGTCCACGAGATTCTCCAAAACCGCATGGAGCGCGGAGATGGGCGTGCGCAGTTCGTGCGAGACGTTGGCGACCAGTTCGCGCCGGTGCCGGTCCACCGCCTCCAGGTCGGCGGCCATGCGATTGAACGCGCCGGCGAGGGTGCCCACCTCGTCGCGCGAAGTGGCGCGCACCCGGCGGGAGTAGTCGCCGCGGGCCATTGCCTGAGCGGCGGCGGTCATCTCGCGCAGCGGCGAGGTCATCCCGTGCGCGAGCACCAAAGTCACCGCCAGGCACGCCAGCGAGGTGAACACGAGCATGTACCGGAACCGCACCTCGGCCCGCAGCCCCAGGATGATCAGCAGCGTCGAGACGAACACGGACGCGATCACGAGCACGCCGAGCTTGGCCTTGATCGAGCGCAGTCGATCCAGCGGCCGCAGGTTGCCGCGGCTCAGGCGCGGGCGCCGGGGCCGTGGGCGGGGCCGGGCGGGGCGCGAATCGGCGGGGTTCAGGACGGTGCCTCCAGCGCGTAGCCCACGCCGTGCACGGTCCGGATCCACTCGGCGCCGAGCTTGCGGCGCAGCGCCTTGACGTGGCTGTCCACGGTGCGTGTGCCGGACGCGTCCACCCAGTCCCACACCTCGGCGAGCAACTGCTCGCGGGAGAGCACCGCGCGCGGGCGCGAGGCGAGGCAGACCAGCAGGTCGAACTCGGTCGGGGTCAGGTGCACCTCGTCCACGCCGAGCCGGACCCGGCGCTGGGTGCGGTCGATCCGCAACCGGCCCAGGTTCAACGCGGCCTCGGGGGAGACCGCGCGGGCCGCCGCCTCGGCGCGCTCCATCCGGCGCAGCAGTACATGCACCCGGGCGACCAATTCGCGCATCGAGAACGGCTTGGTCATGTAGTCGTCGGCGCCCACCGCCAAGCCGACCAGCAGATCGGTCTCGTCGTCGCGCGCGGTCAGCATGATCACCGGCAGGCCCGGGTGCAGCGCCTGGAGTCGACGGCACACCTCCAGGCCGTCCAGTCCGGGCAGCATCACGTCGAGCACGACCAGGTCGGGCCGGGTGGTCGTGGCCGTGGTCAGCGCGGAGGGGCCGTCGGGTGCGGTGATCGCGCCGAAGCCCTCCGCCCGCAGCCGGGCGGCCACCGCGTCGGCGATCATGGGCTCGTCCTCGACCACGAGTACGAGCCGCTTTTCCCCCGTCGGGTCGGTCATACCCGCAGCCTACGTACCGTCGGCGGGCCGTGTGCGCGACTTGGTGAGGCTCCCTCGAACCGGGGAGGCCGCTACGACGTCCAGAGGAGAGAGGCAGGACCGGAGTACCCCGCGGGAGCCGGCCCCGATTGGTACTTCAGGGGGAGGATCGGTCTAACCTGATCCGTCTACCCTGGCTCAAGCGTTGCCGCCGAACACCGCACCCCTGATCCGGGGCGCGGGTGCGGGCAGTGGTCCACGACCCGGGTGGCGACGGCGCGGATCGAACGCGGCCGACCGACGACGGTAGACCGAGACAACCGACAGCATGGGGGATCTGGTGCGGCGCAACGTCACGGAGGGCCCCGCCCACGAGGTCGATCGGCGCGAACAGGCGCCGCCGGCCACGCAGGCGGCTTCGGTGACGGGGGTCGGCAAGTCCGACCGGGCGGCGGCCGACCCGGCTGTGCAGGCCGCGGAGGCCAAGGCCCGCCGGATGCGCACGCTCAAGGACGCGGCGCGCGAGCTGTTCCTGGTCGCGCTGCTGTTCGGCGTCTACAAGCTCGGGCGCGGCCTGGCGTCGGGCGAGACCACCACCGCGTTCTCCAACGCCAAGCAGTTGCTGACCATGCAGAAGGACCTGCGCCTGCCGGACGAGGCGGCGATCCAGGACTGGTTCATGCAGTCGCACGCGGCGGTGACGTTCTGCAACAAGTACTACGCCTACGTGCACTTCCCGGCGACCGTCGGATTCCTGCTGTGGTTGTGGATCCGCCATCGCGAGCACTACAAGTGGGTCCGCAACATACTGGCGATGATGACCGGCGCCGCGTTGATCATCCACATTCTGGTCCCGCTCGCGCCGCCGCGGAAGATGCCCGGCTTCACCGACACCGGCATGGACGCGGGCGACTCGCCGTACTCCGGCGCGGGCGCCAAGATCGCGAACCAGTTCGCCGCGATGCCGTCGTTGCACGTGGGCTGGGCCGTGGTGGTCGCGCTCGGGGTCGCGGCGGTGTGGAACGCGGCCGGCACCGGCCGCAAGGTGGCGAGTTGGGCGGTCTGGCTGCACCCCGCGATAACGCTGCTGGTGGTCGTGGTGACCGCGAACCACTACTGGATGGACGCGGTGGTGGCGGTGCTGTTGATGATCTTCGCGCTGGCCGTACTGCCCGGGCCGGATCGGGCCACGCAGCGCGGGTTGATCCGGCCGATCCCGGCGCCGCGGATAGCGCGCTAGGGGCGGTTCCCGGACCCCGGCGCCGCGGATGGCGGACCGGGGGCGGTTCCCCGGACAGGTCCCGGCCGCGAGGGCGTGGGCGGGCGCCGCCGGTCGTGGTCGAACCCGCGGGTCGCCGGTTGCGGCCGATCGAGTGGGTCCGAGTTCCCCGCCGTCGCGGTGGGCATGATGCTCAGATGCCCGTCACCTTCCCCTCCGGGGGCATTCGCGCCAAGACGCCGGCCGGCCGGTGGGTGCTGCTGGCCACCGTGCTCGGTTCCGGCATGGCGATGCTCGACTCGACCGTCGTCAACGTCGCGCTGCCCAGCATCGGGAGCTCCTTCGACGCCTCGCTCGCGGCGCTGCAATGGACGATCAACGCGTACACCCTCACGCTGGCCGGACTGATCCTGCTCGGTGGCGCGCTCGGGGACCGGTACGGGCGGCGCCGGGTGTTCGTGATCGGCGTGGCCTGGTTCGCGGCGGCCTCGCTGTTGTGCGGGATCGCGCCGAACGTGGAGATGCTGATCGCCGCCCGTGCGCTCCAGGGCATCGGCGGCGCGCTGCTGACGCCCGGTTCGCTGGCGATCATCCAGGCCACCTTCCACGCCGACGACCGGGCCCGTGCGGTGGGCACCTGGTCGGGCCTGGGCGGCGTGGCGAGCGCGATCGGGCCGTTCCTGGGCGGGTGGCTCGTGGACGCGGTCAGTTGGCGCTGGGTCTTCCTGATCAACCTGCCGCTCGCGGCCGTGACCATCGTGGTGGCGCTGCGTACCGTTCCGGAGACCTTCGACCCGCAACCCCGGGGCCGCTTCGACGTGACCGGCGCGGTGCTGGCCGCGCTGGCGCTCGCGGGGGTGACCTGGGCCCTGGTCCAGGCGGAGACCACTCCGGTGGCGGCGGCCTTCGCGGGCGCGGCCGGGGTCGCGACGGCCGTGGTGTTCGTCGCCGTGGAGAAGCGCACGCGCGAGCCGATGTTGCCGCTGGACATCTTCCGGGTCCGGCTGTTCACGTCGGTCAACATCGTGACGTTGTTCGTGTACGGCGCGCTGGGCGCGTTCCTGCTGCTGCTGGTGCTCGAACTCCAGACGGTGGCGGGGTACTCGGCGCAGCAGGCCGGCTTGTCGCTGCTGCCGGTGACCATGGTCATGCTGCTGCTCTCGGCCCGGTCGGGCGACCTGGCACGGCGGATCGGCCCGCGCCCGCAACTGACGCTGGGCCCGCTGGTGTGCGCGGGCGGCCTGCTGACGCTGCTGCGGATCGGCCCCGACGCGTACTACCCGACCGTCGTACTGCCCGGCGTGCTGATCTTCGGTCTGGGGCTCGCCGTGCTGGTCGCGCCACTGACGGCGACGGTGCTGGCGTCGGTGGACGTCAGTCGGGCGGGCATCGCGAGCGGCGTCAACAACGCGGCGGCCCGCGCGGCGGGCCTGCTCACGGTCGCCGGACTCCCGGCCCTGGTCGGCCTGTCCGGCGACGGATATCGGGACCCGGGCGTGGTGGACACGGGCTTCGACCGCGCCCTGTGGATCTGTGCGGGTCTGCTGGTGCTGGGCTCGGCGGTGGCCTGGTTCACCATCACGCCCGAATCGCTGGCCCCGACCGAGCCGGAGGCCGAGCGGGCCAAGCCGTGCGTGCGCATCGGCTGCGACATGGCCGGGCCGCCGCTGGATCCGGGGCACGAGGAGGTGGGGACGGGGCGGTAGGGACGTGCGGCGCCCGCGCGGTCGCGGTCGGGTGCGGCGGGTGGCGGATGACGCTTGGTGGATGGCGGACGTTGCGCGATCGGGTTCGGGACGAGGGGGCACGGTGCCGCCGACATTGACCGAGAGAGTTGCGGTGTCCCCAACCACGCCCGTGCCGGGGGCGGGACCGACCGGTGGGCGGGCGACATCGTCGTGGTCGAGCATGGTCGGGTGATCGCCGATGGCACGGCGACCCGGGGTTCGGGTCGGCGGGCGGGGCCCGGAGGTTCGGCCGGCCCGGACGGACGAGTCGGTTCGGGGCGCCGGGCGGGTGGGGGTCGGTGGCCCGTAGCGTGGCCGCGGATGTGCGTCGGTTGTGCGGCGGTGAGGAAAGGGCGGCGGGATGGATACCGGGGTCGATGGGCTTGTGGTCAAGGTCGAGGGCGAGGTGGCGACGCTGCGCATCGATCGCCCGCACGCCCGCGGCGCGTTGACCGCCGCGATGTGGGAGGCGCTGCCGGGGACGTTGGCGGCGCTGGAGGCCGACCCCGAGGTGAGCGTGCTGGTGCTGACCGGCACCGACGGGGTGTTCTCGGCGGGGGCCGACATCCGCGAACTGCGCGGGCACTACGCGACGGCCGAGGCGGCGGACGCCTATCACGCGCTGAACTCGGCCGCGGAGCAGGCGTTGGCGGCGTTCGCGAAGCCCACGATCGCGTATGTGCAGGGCCCGTGCGTGGGCGGCGGATGCCAGTTGGCGGCGGCCTGCGACCTGCGCTTCGCGGACACGACGGCGCGCTTCGGGGTGACGCCGGCCAAGCTCGGGATCGTCTACGACGCGGGCTCCACGGCACGGCTGGCCCGACTCGTGGGCGTTTCGACGGCCAAGTACCTGCTGTTCTCGGCCGAACTGATCGACGCGGCCCACGCGCTCCGGGTCGGGCTGGTGGACGACGTCTTCGACCCGACCGAGGCCGACGAGAAGGTCTACGGCTTCGCCCGCACGATCGCGTCCCGCTCCCAACTGACGATCCGGGCCGCCAAGGACCTCCTGGCGACGGACACCACGGACCCGACGCGGCTCGACGCGTGGCGCGACACGTGGGAGCGCGAATCCCGCGGCTCGGCCGACGTTCGGGAGGGCTTGGCCGCCTTCACGGAACGACGCGCTCCGCGCTTCGCTTGGCCCCGGTAGCCATGCTCGTGGCCGCGTGGCCCTGATGGGTCCACTGGGCTCGGGTTCGCTTGGCTGCGCTCGCGAGGCACTTGGCTTTGATGGTGTGCCCACCCGCCCACCCGTTGCGTTTGCGTTCGAGGGCTGCGGTTCTTTGGGCGACCGGTGGGCGCGGTCCGGCCCGGTGAGCATGTCCTGTGGCTCCGGGGTCGGGTGCAGCGTGCTGCGGTTTGGTGTGGGGTTGCCTTGGGTTGTGTACCCGCCCGCTCCACTCGTTGCGTTTGGTGCGGAGGTTGGGGTTTCAGGCGCGGTGGCGTGACCTGCTCCGGCCCCGCGGCCTCCGATGTGGCCGGCGGCGGTTACCGAGGCTTCAAGGGTGGCGTGGGGGCCGGGGTCGGTTCCTCGGCTCCGTGGATCCCCGGTGTGGTTGGGGATTTCGGGGCGGTGTCGGGCCTGGGTCGGCGTGGGCGTTTGAGGGTGGCCGAGGGGGCTGGGTCGGCTTTCCTGGCGGCGGTTGGGCTGCTCGCGGGTGGGTGGGTTGGCCGCGAGAACGAGGTGGGCTTTCCCTGGGTCGCCGAGTTCGGCTGCGGTTTGGCGCGTCAGCGCCCACGATGTGGGTGAGGCCTCGTGATCGACGTGCGGAGCGCGGAGAGCGGCGGAGCCGCAGGTTTGGGCTTTGTGGCCTGGAGCGAAGCGGAGGGACATGAAGCCCCGAGCGAGGGGCCGCCTTTTTTCTTGGAGGAGCTTGCGGGGGAGAGAAAAAAGGTGGTGCCTCGCGAGCCGGCGACGAAGTCGCCCGACAAGGGCGCTGCGGTTTGGCGCGTCAGCGCCCACGATGTGGGTGAGGCCTCGTGATCGACGTGCGGAGCGCGGAGAGCGGCGGAGCCGCAGGTTTGGGCTTTGTGGCCCGGAGCGAAGCGGAGGGACACGAAGCCCCGAGCGAGGGGCCGCCTTTTTTCTTGGAGGAGCTTGCGGGGGAGAGAAAAAAGGTGGTGCCTCGCGAGCCGGCGACGAAGTCGCCCAAATAGGGAGAGGGCCGAGTTGTCTGACAGATCTGCTCATACCGCGTTGTTGCGTCGGGCCGCTCGGGTGTTGCCGCAGCGGTTGCCGGAGTTGACGGATCGGCTCGTGGCGGAGCTACAGGTGCTCGAACCCGCCTATCTGGACGGCGGGGTGCCGCCGGACGAGCTTTGGCAGAGTGCGCACGAGGCGTTGCGGGTCGGGGTGGGCGCGCTCGCCGTGTGGCCGCGCGAGTTGGAGGGCAGCCAATGGGCGTCCGGGCGACTCGCGCGTCGGCGGGCCGAGCAAGGGGTGCCGCTGGACGCGCTGTTGCACGCCTATCGGCTCGGCGGCGTGCTGTTGTGGCAGACCCTGGTCGAGGTCGCCGCGGAGCAGGAGCCGGACGAGGTGCGGCTGTTGGTGCATGTGGCCACGGACGTGTGGAACTTCGTCGATCGGCACGCGAGCGCGATCGCCGACGCGTATCGGCGGGTCGAGACCGAGCTGACGAATCGTCATGACGAGCGTGTGCACGCCCTGTTGGACACCCTCCTGGACGGCCGGGCACCGGCGGCCGATCTCGCCGCCGCTGCCGCCGTGCTCGATCTGCCGGAGCGCGGTCGGTACGCCGTGGTCGCGCTGCGCCATCCGCTGCCCGGAACCGGGGTGCACGACACGCCTCGGCGGGTGGCGCCGAGCGGGATTCGGGTGGTCTGGCGGGCCCGCGCGGAGGGGGAGTTCGCGGTCGTCCTGCTCGGCACGGCGGGGTTGGACGAGATTGCGGAAACGTTCGGCCCGGCGGCCGGGTCCCGCGCCGGCATCAGCCCGATCGTCGACGGGCTCGCCGCGCTGGGCCGGGCCCGGCGGCTCGCCGAGATCGCGTTGCGCACCTGTACCGCCGACGGTGAGTGCGCCCGGTTGGACGAGCGGTTGCCCGCCGCGCTGGTCGCCTCGCAGCCCGACCTGGCGCACGACCTCGCGGCGCGCGTGCTCGGGCCGATCCTCGCGCTGGACCCGGTCGACCGCGATCTGTTGCTCGGCACGCTCGGCGCCTGGCTCGACTCCGGCGGCTCCGCGGTCCGCGCGGGCCGCAGGCTGTTCTGCCACCGCAACACCGTGCTCAATCGGCTGCGCCGGCTGGAACAGCTCACGGGCCGTGAACTCGGCCTGCCGCGCGACCTGGTGGAACTGGCCCTGGCTCTGGACGCGCACCGCCTGAGCACCTGAGCCGCCGACCCGACCCACGCTCCGGCGAAGGTGGGCCGAGCGGCGCACCTACTTTTGCCACCGACCCCGTACCCGCGCACCAAGCCCGTTCTGTGCCGCTGCACAGAAGCGTTGCCGTCGGGTTGGTCGGTTGCCCCGTTGTGCGGCCGGGATCTGGACTCCCATCGTGGCCCGTGCTGAGATCGCGGTCACTCCAACAGCGGGGGAGGGGTGCGATGGAATCGGGAGCGCTCCTCGTCGAGGGGCTCGAGGTCGTCTACGGACGGTCGGTGCGGGCCCTGCGCGGCGTATCGCTCGATGTGCCTGCGAGTGGCGTGGTGGCGGTACTCGGGGCGAACGGGGCCGGCAAGAGCACGTTGCTCCGGGCCGTCTCCGGGACGCTGGCCCTGCATCGGGGCGCGGTCGCCGCGGGCACCATCCGCTACGCCGGCGAACGGCTCGCGGGTCGTGATCCGGCCCTGATCGTGCGTGCCGGCGTGGTGCAAGTACCGGAGGGGCGACGGGTGTTCGCCAATCTCTCGGTGGACGAGAACCTCCAGGCCGGGGCGCTGAGCACCCGCGGCTCGGCGCTGATCCGGAGCAACCGCGAGCGGGTCTTCGACCTGTTCCCGGTGCTGGCCGAGCGGCGCGAGCAACGGGCCGGGCTGTTGTCCGGGGGCGAGCAGCAGATGTTGGCGATCGGGCGGGCGTTGATGGCCTCGCCGCGCCTGTTGCTGCTGGACGAGCCCTCGCTGGGTCTCGCGCCGCGGATGGTGGGTCGGATCGCGGGTGTGATTCGGGAGATCGCCGCGCAGGGCGTGGCGGTACTGCTCGTCGAGCAGAACGTCACGGTGGCCCTCGATCTCGCCGAGAAGGCCTATGTGCTCGACGTCGGCGAGGTCCGGCTGGCCGGCTCGTCCGCCGACCTCGCGCGCACCGACGAGGTGCGCCGGCTGTACCTCGGCGAGGAGGAGACGGCCGCCCCGGACGCCGCTTCCGCGCCCGCCCGCCCGACCCCGCGCAAGCCGCTTCGGAGGTGGGTGGGATGACCGCCGCCACGACCGTGACCGCCGACGGGCACGAATTCGACGTGCCCGAGTTGACCGTACGCGCGGTCACCGTGCGCTTCGCCGGCCTGGTCGCGCTGGACGCGGTCGGCTTCACCGTCACGCCGGGCACGATCCACGCGGTGATCGGCCCGAACGGCGCGGGCAAGTCGACCTGTTTCAACGTGCTTTCGGGGGTGTATCGGGCCGACCGCGGCACCGTGCACCTGGGTGGGCACGAGCTGACCAGGCTGCCGCCGCATCGGATCGCCGCGCTGGGCCTGGCCCGTACCTTCCAGAACATCGTGCTCACCCAGGGCACGGTCGCGGACAACCTGCTGCTCGGCCGGCACGTGTTGACCGACTCCGGGTTCGCGGCCACCGCGCTGCGGCTGCCCAGGGCCGTCCGCGAGCAGCGGCGGCACCGCGAACGTGCCCGCGAGATCGCCGAGTTCATGCACCTCGGCGCGGTCTTCGACATGCCGGTTGGGCTGTTGCCGTACGGCATGCGCAAACGGGTCGAGATGGCCCGCGCGTTGTGCATGGAGCCCAAGGTGCTGCTGCTGGACGAGCCGGTCGCGGGGATGAACGCCGAGGAGCGGGCCGAGACCGCCGACGCGATCGCCTCGATCCGTGAGTCGTTGGGCATCTCGATCGTGCTGGTGGAGCACGACATGGGCCTGGTGATGCGGATTGCCGACGAGGTGACCGTGCTGGACTTCGGCCGCCGGATCGCGAGCGGCGCGCCGGCCGACGTCCAGCGCGACCCGGCGGTGATCCGCGCCTACCTGGGGACCGGCGAGGAGGCCGACGACGAGGTCGCCGGCGGCGTCGCCGCGGATCCCACCGACCGGGAGGTCCCGACATGACCAAGCTCGCCGAGATCATCCTCAACGGCTTCGCCCTCGGGTCCGTGTACGCCCTGATCGCGCTCGGTTTCGTGGTCGTCTTCAAGGCGTCCGGGGTGATCAACTTCGCGCACGCGTCGCTGCTGCTGCTCGGCGGGTTCACCGTCGCCAAGCTGCACGAGGACCTCGGGTTCGCCCTCGCGCTGCTGGTCGCGGTGCTGGTGACGGCCGCGGTGGCCGGACTGGTCGAGGTGCTGTTCATCCGCGGCCTGGGGCGCACCGAGGTGCACACCCTGACCATCCTCACCATCGGCGTGGACATCCTGCTGACCACCGAACTCACCCGCCGGATCGGTTCCGACGTGCTGGGCACGGGTGATCCGTGGAAGGCCGGCGTGCGCGACTGGGGCGGCGTGCATGTCGCCGACGCCCGACTGGCGTGCATCGTGGTGGCGGTGGTGCTGATCGGCGCGTTCTTCGCCGCGTTCCGGTTCACCGCGTGGGGCCTGTCGATGCGCGCGGCCGCCGAGGACCGCGAGGCCGCCGCGCTGATGGGCATCCGGCTGGGCCGGGTGCAGCTCATCGCGTGGTGTGTTGCGGGCGCGCTGGCCGCGGTCGCGGCGGTGTTCCTGGCCGCGTTCCCCTCGGCCGGCCTGGACCGCTCCACCGGTCAGATCGCGCTCGCCGCGTTCCCGGCGGCGATCCTGGGCGGGATGGACTCGGCGGCCGGCGCGCTGGTGGGCAGCCTCGTGGTGGGCCTGACCGCCGCGCTGATGGCCGGCTACCAGAGCGACATGACCTGGCTCGGCGCCAATCTCGGCGACGTCGCCCCGTACGTCGTGATGCTGCTCGTGTTGATCTGGCGGCCGACCGGCCTGCTCGGCTCGAAGGAGCGTGCCCGTGTCTGACCGCCTGTCCCCGACGGTGCCCAGGCCCGCGGAGTCGATGCCGAGCCGGCACGCCTCGACCGCCCCCTCGGGACTGCGCCGGCTGGCCCGCCCCGGCGTCCTGGCGGCGGTGGTGCTGGTCCTGCTGGTGCTGCCGTTCTACGTGACCGCGTTCTGGTTGCAGACCGGCCTGTTCGCGATGGCCGCCGCGATCGGCGCGATCGGCCTGAACCTGCTGTCCGGCACCACCGGCCAACTCTCGCTCGGGCACGCGTTCTTCCTCGCGTGCGGTGCCTACGGCTACGTGTGGTTCGCGGGCGACTCGGGCAAGGTCGGCATCCAACAGCTCAGCGGGGTGGGGCTGCCGCCGCTGGTCGCGCTCGTGCTCGCGGTCCTGCTGACCGGCATCGTGGGCGGCCTGTTCAGCCCGATCTCCGGCCGGCTGCGCGGGATGTACCTCGGCGTGGCCACGCTGGCCCTGGTGTTCATCGGACACCACGTCATGCTCAACGCGAAGTCGGTGACCGGCGGGTTCAACGGACGCTCGGTCACTCCGATGGAGTTCGGCGGCTTCACGCTCACCGACGGCGACCCGGACGGCCTGGAGGTGCTCGGCATCCCGTTCGGACAGCTCGAGCGGCTCTGGTACTTCGCGTTGGTGCTGGTCCTGGTCGCCGCGTGGACCGCGCACAATCTGCTGCGCGGACGTCCGGGCCGGGCGCTGGGCGCGGTGCGCGACAGCGAGATCGCCGCCTCCGTCATGGGAGTTCCGGTGGCCCGCTACCGCTCGGCGGCGTTCGTGGTGTCGTCGATGTACGCGGGTCTGGCCGGCGCGCTGATCGCGATGATCTTCAACCGCGTCGTGCCGGACTACTTCGGGCTCGCGCTGTCCATCGACTATCTCGCGATGATCGTGATCGGCGGTCTCGGCTCGGTCAGCGGCGCCGTGGTGGGCGCGGTGTTCGTGACCATGCTGCCGCAGGTGCTGAGCAAGTACGCCGACACGCTTCCGCTGGTGGTGGCGCCGGGCAGCCCGGACTCCGGGGTGGGCCCCGGGGAGGCCGCGCGCTACCTGTACGGCGCGGCGATCGTGCTCGTCCTGCTGTTCGCGCCCGGCGGCCTGGTGGGCCTGCTGCGCGGCCGGCCCGGCGGCGGTCCCGCGGGCCGCCGCACCGCACGACTCGGACGTACCAAGGGCTCCATCCGTACCGGCTCGAAGGGGTAACACAGTGAGGCTCCGGAATGGCGTGCGCGTGGGGGCGGCGCTCGCGGCGCTCGTGCTGGCCGCGACGGCGTGCAGCACCAAGGGTGACGACGACAAGAAGGACAAGCAGTCCGGTGGTGTCAAGACCGGACCCGGGATCACCGACACCACCATCACGCTCGGCGCGCTGACCGACCTGTCCGGTCCGTACGCGCCGCTGGGCAAGAGCATCGTCAACGCGCAGCAGTTGTACGTGGACGAGATCAACGCGCAGGGCGGGATCTGCGGTCGCAAACTGGCCGTGACGGTGCGCGACCACAGCTACGACGTACAGAAGGCGGTGGCCGCCTACACCGAGATCAAGGGCGGCGTCGCGGGCTTCCCGCAGGTGATCGGCTCGGCCGTGGTCACCGCGTTGCAGGACAGTCTGAAACAGGATCAGATCCTCACCTTTCCGCAGGCGTGGGCCGCCACGCTGCTGAATCGGCGCGAGATCCAGATCGTCGGGACCACGTACGACATCGACATGATCAACGCGATGGACTTCCTGGGCCAGGCCGCCCAGCTCAAGTCCGGGGACAAGGTCGGGCACGTCTACTTCGAGGGCGAGTACGGCGAGAACGCGTTGGCGGGCGCGAAGTTCGCGGCCGGCAAGACCGGTGTGCAGATCGTCGAGCAGAAGATCAAGGCGACCGACACCGATCTCACCGCGCAGATCGCCGCGTTGCGCGGCGCCGGGGTCAAGGCGATTCTGATCAGCGCCGGGCCGACCCAGACCGCGACCCTGGTCGGCTTCGGCGCGGTGGCCGGTCTGCGGGTGCCGGTGCTCACCAGCGCGCCGGGCTTCCACCCCCAGGTGATGGCCAGCGCCGCGGCGGGGGCACTGGAGCAACTCCTGTACGTGGTCAGCGCGGCGCCGGCGATCGGGGCCGACACGCCGGCGGTGAAGAAGCTGGCCGCGGACTACAAGGCCAAGTACCCGGACGGGACGCTCGATCAGGGCGTGATCTCCGGATACAACGCGATGAAGATCTTCGGTGAGGACCTCAAGGCGGCGTGTGCCGACAAGGACCTCTCGCACGCCGGGATCATCGCGGCGCACCGCAAGCAGAAGCAGATGGACACCGGGCTCGGCGTCGCGCAGGACTTCTCCGACCCGGCCAAGCCGGCGAGCTACAAGTCGTACATCCTCAAGCCGAGCAAGGCCGCGCCGGGCAACCTGGTGGTGGCCAAGGACGCGTTCGAGGTGCCGGCCGCGCACGAGTACAAGCTGCCCGCGGCGGGATAGCGGCGCGGCAGGGCGGTGGTGGGGCTCGGGGCCGGCGCCTCGAGCCCCTCTCGCTAGGCCGGGCGGTACGCGGTGCCCGGTCGGAAGGTGAGGGTGATCCGGGCGCCCGGTCGAGCGGTGGCGTCGGCGGTCAGCGCGGCGCCGGTGAGGGTGTGCAGGCGGGCGGTGCCGGTGCCGGCGTGGGCGGCGACGCTCGGGCGGGCCCGGACCGCCGCGAGGGGGCCGTCGGGGCCGGTCATCCGGCTGGGCGGGCCGCCGGCGTGGCGCAGTTCGACCACGCCGGGGCCCAGGATCAGGTATTGCAGGTCGTGCCCGAGCACCCGACAGGCGACCACCGAGGCGGCCGGGGTGGCCTTGTGCGCGAGGTCGCAGCGGGCCCCGTGCAGTGCGGCGGTCTCGGCGATGGTGTCGGCCAGACAGTCGCTGATGCCCCGGTCCGGGCGGTCGGTCAACCGGGCCAGCAGATGTACGCCCAGCCGGCGCAGGAACCAGTCCATGCCGTGCCCGCACCCGCCCACGGGCTCGGTCAGCGCGGCGGCCACGACCACGGCGGCCTCGGGCGAGGTGAGCGCGAACGCGCGCGCCCCGGAATCGTTTCGCGGGTCGTCGACGACCACCTCGGCATGCACGATGATCAGTCTTGGGGACGAAGGCCCGGTCCGGACAGAGGTGCGGCGTCGATTGGCTCGAACGTGTGGCCGGCGGCCCGGTTCGACCGGCTTGTCGGGCGCGTGTTCGTGACCGGCGGCGCGGCCGTACGCTGGCGCCCATGACCGACGTGGAGAGCCGACGCAGGATCAACGAGGCGATCAGCTCGATCCGCAGACTGATGAGCAGCCGCCGACTGGACGCGTTGCACGTGGAGCGCTCCGGCGTGCCGTTGAGCCTGGTCGCGATCGGTGTGCTGCACCGCATCATCGACTTCGGGCCGATCCGGCCGACCGAGTTGGCCGAGCGCGCCGACATCCAACCGGCCGCGCTGAGCCGGCAGATCCGGATCCTGGAGGAGGGCGCCTACACGGTCCGGGTCACCGACCCCGACGACGGCCGGGTCGCGCTCCTGGAGGCCACCGAGCGCGGGCGGGAGGCGTACCGGATGTTCGTCGCCGCCAACGACACGATGCTGGCCCGGCAGTTGGCCGGCTGGACGGCCGAGGAACTCAACGATCTGGCCGATCGCATGCAGCGGTTGGTCGCGGACCTGCGCGGGCCGCTCGACGAGGAGTGAGGACACCTCGCCCACCTCGCCCGAGAAGATGATTGACCCTGTTAATTAACCGGGTTAACGTCCGATCATGGCATGGGACTTCAGCACCGACCCCGACGTCGCGGCCGAGCTCGACTGGATCCGCCGGCTGGTGGTCGAGGAGATCGAACCGCTCGACCTGGTCCGGGCCCGGATGAGCGCGGACAACTGGCGGGCGGTCACCGACCCGCTCAAGCAGGCGGTCAAGGACCGCGGCCTGTGGGCCGCGCACCTGGACCCGGCGCTCGGCGGCGGCGGTTTCGGCCAGGTCCGGCTGGCCCTGATGCACGAGATCCTCGGTCGTACGCCGTCCGCCCCGGCGATCTTCGGCAACCAGGCGCCGGACTCGGGCAACGGCGAACTGCTCGCGGTGGGCGCGACCGACGCGCAGAAGGAGCGCTGGTTGTGGCCGCTCCTGGCGGGCCGGCTGACCAGTTCGTTCTCGCTGACCGAGCCGCACACGGCCGGGTCAGATCCGACCGGGATCCGCACCCGGGCGGTGCGGGACGGGGACGAGTGGGTGCTGGACGGGCACAAGTGGTTCGCCTCCAACGCGCGCCGCGCGGACTTCGTGCTTGTCTTCGCGGTCACCGACCCCGAGGCCGAACCGCACCGCCGGGCGTCGATGTTCGTGGTCGAACGGGACACGCCCGGGATGCGGATCGTGCGCGACGTGCACACCATGCACCACCCCTACGACGGCGCCGAGACCGCACACCTGGGCGGTCACGCGGAGATTCGGTTCGAGGGCTGCCGGGTGCCGCACGCGCACCTGATCGGCGCTCCCGGCGACGCGTTCACGCTGGCCCAGAAGCGGCTCAACGCCGGCCGCATCCACCACACGATGCGCTGGATCGGGCAGTGCCGCCGAGCCTTCGACATGCTCTGCGAGCGGGCCCTGTCCCGCCGTTCGCACGGCCGACTGCTGGCCGAGCACCAGCTCGTGCAGCAGATGGTGACCGAGTCCACGATCGGGATCGAGGCGTTGCGGCTGATGACCCTCAAGGCCGCGTGGACGTGGGACCACCAGGGCCCCAAGGCGGCCCGGCAGGCGGTCTCCGAGGTCAAGTACTGGGGTGCGAAGGTGCTGCACGACGTGCTGGACCGGGCGATCCAGGTGCACGGCGCGCTGGGCTACTCGACCGACCTGCCGTTGGAGGAGATGTACCGCGTCGCGCGCAACTTCCGGTTGTCCGACGGCGCGGACGAGGTGCACGTCGCGCAGGTCGCCAAGCTCGCGCTGCGCGGCCACACCGCGGTGGAGGGCTGGCCGAGCGAGCACGTCCCGACCCGCCGCGCCGCCGCGGAGGAGCGCTACGCGACCTGGCTGGACCTGCCGTGACGGCGGTGGGTCCCGGGGCGCCCGGGACGCCGGACGTGCGGGCGCTGACCGCGTGGTCGGTGGCGTGCGGTGTGCTCGCGCCCGGGGTCGAGGTGCGGATCGAGCCGCTGGCGGGCGGGTCGTCCAATCCGACCTACCGGGTCCGGGGCGGCGACGCGGACCTGGTGCTGCGTACGCCGCCCGTGCGGGGCGGGTTGCCCACCGCGCACGACATGGACCGCGAGTACCGGTTCCAGAGCGCGCTGGCGGGCAGCGCGGTGCCGGTCGCGCCGATGGTGGCGTCGTGTGCGGACCCGTCGGTGATCGGGGTGCCGTTCTACCTGATGGGCCGGCTGGACGGGGTCGTGCACGCGCGGGCCGAGACCGTGCGTGATGTGCCCCCGGACGTCGCCGCGGCGGCGGGCCGGGCGCTGGCCCGGACCCTGGCCGCGCTGCACGCGGTGGATCCCCTCGCGGTGGGACTGGCCTCGTACGCGCGGCCCGAGCCGTACCCGGTACGCCAGTTGCGGCGCTGGCGGCGGCAGTGGGCGGCCTCCGGCGCGGATCCGGTGCCGGTGGTGGACCGGGTAATGAGCGTGCTGTCCGAGCGGTTGCCCGACGCGGGCGCGGAGCGGATCGTGCACGGCGACTACAACCTGGCGAACGTGATGTACGAACGGGACCGCCCGGATCGGGTGCTGGCGGTGCTCGACTGGGAAATGGCCGCGCTCGGGCCGCCGGCGGCGGATCTCGGTCAACTGCTCGCCTACTGGGGTCCGGCCGGCCGGTTGTTGTTCGCCGAACGCGGGGGGCATCTGCCGGACGCCAATCCCGGGTTGCCCTCGGCCGGCGAACTGGTCGCCGAGTACGCCGAGACCGCCCGGCGATTCGCCGGAAACGAGCTGAACATCCGTCATATCCCGTTCTGGGAAGCCTTCGCGGTGATCAAGCTGGCGATCGTCTGCGCGGGTGCGCTGCGTCGCGGGGCGAATCCGTCGGGTGTGCGTCGGGCGCGGATCGTGTCCCTGGTAACCGGTTTGGCAGACATTGCCCAGGACACGCTGAAGGAGTGAGGTTCCGCCTGGAACGAACCCCGAAAATCGGGACAAATACCTCGATGGTTGTGCGGGGAAAGGTAAAATTATCAAGAACTTCACCCCGGATACGCATGAGTAGCCGGTTGAGGGGCCAAGATTGCAGGTGTTCGCCAGGGAGCGTGGCGAACACCTTGAGACGAGGCGGGCCCGGCCGGGGCGGGCCCGCGTCGTCCCTTCCCGGCAGTGCCGGGGCGTGTACACACCGCCTCGAGCCGCCCACCCCACCACCGACCGACGGCCCGGTCGACACCTGTGCCGGGACGGCCGGTTCCGGCGCCGGTCAGTACGCGGTGGCCCGCACCCGATCGAGGTCGTCCAGGATCCGGCCGAGGTCCGCGGGCGTGGACACGTAGGCCAACACGGCCCGTTGGAACGCGCTGCGCATCGTGGTCGGCATCAGGTCGGACGCGTCGAAGCGGATCGAGGGCGCGCCGGCCAGCGCGGTGCCCAGTCGCCTGGTCACGTCGTCGCGGTAGGCGTTCGGCGACACGTTGGCGTCCGGGGACAGCGCGGTGCCGGACTGGACCCAGAGCTCCTGCGCTTGCGTACCGGTGAGGTAGTCGAGCAGTTGCCGCGCGGCCGGGGTCGCGTGGAACATCGCCGCGACGTCGCCCGCCACCTCGCGCGGGGAGGGGGTGTCGAAGCCGGGGAAGGCGAACACGTCGTACTCTCGCCCGGCCCCGGGCGGCGTCCGGGCCGCGTAGCCGCCGGACACGAACGAGGCCTGGTGGTCGAACACACAACCACCGCGCGCGTCGAGCAGCTCGGCCGACTTGTCGAAGCCGGTCAACAGGGCGTTGATCGGTCCGCCCAGGACGCTGCCCGGAGTGTTCAGCAACTCGCCCCAGCTCTGCCAGGCGGCCCGGATCTCCGGTGCCTGCCAGGAGAGTTGGCCGCGCGCCCAGGCGTCGTAGATGTCCGGGCCCGAGCGGGCCAGCACGAGATCCTCGATCCAGTCGGTGCCGGCCCAACCCGAGGTGGTGCTGGAGGCCAGCCCCATGCACCACGGGGTCGTCCCGGCGGCGCGCAACTTCGCGGTGGTGGCCTGGAGTTGCGCCCACGAGGTGGGCACCGGCTCGCCCGCGCGGGAGAGTTTGGTGGGATTGAACCAGATCGTGCTCTTGAGCGCGGCCTTGAGCACCACCGCCAACTGCCGACCGTTGACCCGACCCGGGGCCAACCACTCGGGCGCGTAGCCCGGCCGGATCCCGTCCAGCGGCGTCAGCTTGTTCATCTTGTCGTAGTGCAGGAGATCGCCCGGCGAACTGAGCACCGCGATCTCCGGCGGATCGCCCTCGTCGACCCGACCGGCCAGCACCGCCGCGACATCGCGGGTGCCCTTGAAGCGCACGTCGATGCCGGTTTTCCGCTCGAACGGCGCCACCACGTCCTCGAACGCCTGTTGTTCCGTGCCCTCCCAGGTGCCCAGCACGTGCACCACCCGGGGCGGATCGTCGGCCGCGCACGCCACCGGCGCCAGCGCCCCGGCGAGCAGCAGCAGGGCACCGAACACCGACCTGGGCCAGCCGGTTCGGGTCACCGCAGCCTCCCGTACTCGAAACGACGGACCAGCAGGCCCGCGAGGGTCAGGACGAGCGCGGCCGCGCACAGCACCGGGCCGCCCAGGGCGAGCCCGCCGTCGTCGGCGGCCTCCGCCAACGCCTCGTCGGCCGCCGCACGGCCGATGATCAGCGCGTCGGTCAACGCCGTGTCGGCGTCGTCGGCCGCGCCGGACACCCGGTCCGATGCCCGGCCCGTCAGCAGCGCGGTTCCGGGCCCGCCGTCCCGGGTGCCACCGGGCGGTGCCTGCGCCCGGGCCCGTTCCGCGGCGTCGCGCAGCGCGGTGAGCGCGGTCAACGTCCGAGCGCCCGCCGCGCGCAGCGCCTGCGAGTGGTCCTCGGCCAGGGCGGTGGCGATCAGACCGCCGAACCTGGGATCCGCGCCGGCTTTGACGCCGTCGATCTCGGCCGCCGACGGCAGCGGGTCGGCCAGATCCCGAAACGTCAGGCCCGCCTTCACGTCGGTCGCGCGCGGAACGCTGCCGGAGGCGATGTCCAGCGCCGCGGTGCCGACCACCTCGTGCACGGCGGTACGCGCCTGCCACAGCGCGGACTGCTCGGTGACCCGGCGTCCGGCACCCTCGGCGAGCCGGTCGTGCGTGGTCTGCGCGTGCAGCACGGTCCAGGCGATCAGCGCGGCCAACGCCGCCGCGCCGAGCAGCAGCGGCGGGCTGGTCCGGCGCCGGAAGCGGCGACGCACATAGGCGTGCGCGACCAGGACGAGCAGCAGCGCCACGAACGCGGTCGCGCCGAACGGGACCGCCACGTACGCGCCCACCCACCAGGTCGAGCGGGCCGCGCGGATGTCCGCCAGGTCCGCTTGGCGCTGCTCGTACAGACTGGTCACGATCGAGCGCCGCAGGTCGGATGCGTAGAACACGTTGGCCAGGGACAGCGGCCCGTCGCCGCCGGTCTGGGCCAGGCCGACCATGATCGTGTACTCGACCATGAGCGCGTTGACGCCGGTCAGCCGCGCCCGCGCGCTCGTATCGCTCCGGTGCAAATCCGTGGCCAGGGTGAGGAATTGGTTCGCCCGCTTGACCGCGTCCTGGTAGTCCTGCCCCGGCCCGGTCAACGAGAACGCGCCCGACACCAGGCTGGTCGCGGTCGCCCGATCGGCCTCGGTCAGCGCGGACGCGGCCTGGTCCAGGGCCAGTACGCCCGGGATGCGCCGGTCCTTGAGGTCCGCGGCGGTCGCCTCGGAGCGGTTCGCGATCAGCACGGACAGCGTGAACACGGGGACCAAGGCGAGGACCACGAGCAGCGCCAGCGCCACGAGGCGGCCCGGCGTGGACGAGGGCAGACGTGTTTTCGGGCGGTGCTTTCGGTGTGGCGCGGTCGGTGCCGGCGCGGTGCTGGACATGGAACGGGCGCCCCCTCGTTCCGCTCGGCGATCCGGACAGGCTAGACGTGTGATCGGCCGGTTACCACACGGTGTTCTCCCTTGTGGGGATAGGCGTGGTCGTGCTACGTACGGTCCGGTTTCGGCTGGTGTGCTGCGGTTGCGTGTTGGGTCGCTTTGGGTTGTGTACCCACCCGCTCCACCCGTTGCCTCCGGCGCGGAGGTTGGGGTTTCACAGGCGGCGGGGGAGCCTGCTCCGGCCCCGCGTCCTCCGGCGTGGCCGCCCGCCGTTGGCGACGGCGGCTGCGGACACGGGTTGGGCTTCCCTGGGCGGCCGTTGGCTCCGGTGACGCGTCGGGCCTTCCCCGGGCCGCCGGACCCGGCTGCGGCTTGGCGCGTCAGCGCCCACGACGCGGGCGAGACCTCGTGATCGACGCGCGAAGCGCGGAGAGCGGCGGAGCCGCACGTTCTGACTTCGTGCCCCGGAGCGAAGCGCAGGGACACGAAGTCACGAGCGAGGCGCCGCTTTTTCGCGGAGGAGCGAAGCGGGGGAGCGAAAAAGTGGTGCCTCGCGAGCCGGCGACGAAGTCGCCCTACAAGAAAGTATCCCGCCCCCCGTTGACGATCAGCGTCTGCCCCGTGACGTAGCGCGAGCCCGGGCCGCACAGGAAGACCGCGGGGGCGCCGATGTCGGTTTCCGGATCGCCGACTCGGCGCATCGGGACCTTGTCCGCTATCCGTGACTCCATGGTCGGGTCCGCCTCGAACGCGGACGCGAGCGCGGGCGTCACGGCCAGCGGCGCGAGGCCGTTGACCCGGACGCCGCTCGGACCCCATTCGCGGGCCAGCGCCTTGACGAAGCCGCGCTGCGCGCCCTTGACGCCCGCGTAGAAGGACAGGTTGGCGCTGCCGCGCATGCCGGCGGGCGAGGTGAGCAACAACAGCGCGCCGCGCGTCTCGCACAGCCGCGGGTAGGCCGCGTGGGCCACCGTGAAGGAACCGGTGAGCGAGACGTCGGCGTGCTCGCGCCACAGTTCGGGACGCGCCCGCTCGAAGTCCACCGGCTCGCTGGAGCGGCGCGAGGTCGCGTTGTGCACCACCGCGTGCAGTCCGCCGAACCGGGCCGCGCTCGCCTCGATCGCGGCACGCACCGATTCCGCCGACGTCACGTCGCACTCGGTCGCCCACCCGCTGCCGCCGCGCGCGGTGATCTCCTCGACCACCTCGGCCGCGGAAGCCAGTCGGCGCGCGGTTACCACGACGGTGGAACCGGACGCCGCCAGGGCCAGCGCGATCCCCTTGCCCAGGCCGGCTGCCGCACCCGTCACCAACGCCACGTGTTCGGTCACGGCGTCATCAGCGCTCCTCCGTCGACGATCAGGGTGGTCCCGGTCAGCCGCGCCGCCGCCGGGGCGAGCAGCAGCGACACCGCGTCCGCGACGTCCCGCGCGGTGCTCGGGCCGGGCAGTACCGCCTCGCCCCGGTCCACGTCGGTGCCGCGCAAGTGCTCCGCGCCGTAGGCAAACACGTCCGGGGTGACGATGTTGACGGTGATCCCGTCGACCGCCCAGCGCCGGGCCGCCGACTTGGCCAGCGCGCGCAGCGTCTCGGCGGCGGTGGCCGCGGGCACCAGGTCGGCGGCGCCCTCCAGGGCGATGGCGGGCACGACCAGGACGAACCGGCCCCGGCGCGGGGCAAGCAGTTCGTGGGCCACCTGAAGCACCGTCAGGCCGTGCCGGACCGGGTCCTCCGCGAGCCGGTGCCACTCGGCCTCGGTAAGCGTGGCCAGCGGCCGGGGCAACAAGGCGTCGGCCGGCAGCAGCGTGTACACGAGCACGTCCACCGCGTCGTGTCCGGCCGCGCGCAGGCCCGCCGCGACGGCGGTCCGGAACTCGTCCGGGTCTGCCGGCGCAGCGCGTACGGTGGCCGGCTCCGCCCCGCCGCGCGCCGCCGCGATCCGGGCGGCGGCCGGGCCGGGATCGCCCGGATCGCACAGGATCGGTTCGCAACCGTCCGCGGCGAGCCGGTGCGCGACCGCCTCGCCGAGATCGGCCGCTCCCACGACGAGGGCAACACGTTCCGCCACGAGACCTCCGAAGGTGGTGATCGACAGCGCGATGGAACCACGGAGTCGTCGAATTGACCATGCGTCAGATCCGACTCGCGGGTCGGCCGCCGGGGTCGGTCACCCGCAGCGCGCCCGCACCCGATCCCGGGCGCGGCGCCGGTCGAGGGGGCGGTTCTCCGGCGTGGTGGACACCATCGAGGCGTGCGCCGGCCACGCCATGTGCCCATGAGAATCCTCGACTTCGACATCCACCCGGGTGCCTGCGGGGCTGCCCGCGCCGACCGGGGCCGGTGCGCGACAGCGCGCGATCGAGGCCGGGCGGCGTGCACCAGCGCGCGCCGGGCGCGTGGGTGCACCTCGGCCGAGTGGTTGTCGGCCGGACCCCGTAGCGTCCAGGTGAAGACGCCACGGAGGGTGCACAAGTGTCGAAGACCGCCATCATCGCGCTGCTGGCCGAAATGAACGATGCCGACGGAATGATCTTCGCACGGATCCGGGACGAGATGCCGGCGGCGCTTCGCGACACCGAGGCGCTGCCGCCCTCGGTGGTGCACGCTGCGCTGCGGGCGGGTGACGACGCCGCGCTGTTCGCGATCGCCGGCAACCTGGGCCTGCCGCGCGGCGCGCTGCCCGAGTTGTACACCGGCCCGGCGCTGCCGACCCTGCGCGCGCTGCGCTCGCTCGCGCCCGGGAATCCGCGCGCCTACACCGAGGCCACCCGCGGGATCCGCGAATCGATGGCGCGGCACCTGGGCGGTTCGGCACCCGCGTGGGGCCGACTGCTCGCGTCGCTGCCCACCTTCGCGGGGCCGCTGAGCGCGGCGATCGAGGCGGCGGGCGCGGGCGAGGACGCACCCGGCCTGCGCGTACCGGTCGAACTGCGGGTGGAATTCCGCCACCTGCTGCTGCTCGCGCCGCCGGCATGCCTGGCCGAACTCCTGCCCGCGCTGCCTCAGTACCTCGTGCGCGACCTGCTTCGGTTCGGCGCCCGGGTGCCGGACGCCGTGCTCGCCGACGTGATCGCCCGGGCCACCCCCGCGCAGTGCCTGGCGCTGGCCCGCGCCCGGCGGACCCGGCCCGAGGTGGCCGGCGCGCTGCTCACCCTGGCGGACCCCGCGACGAACGCGGCGCTCTACCTCAACCCGCGTACCGGGCAGGCGATCCGGGCCCGGATCATGGCGTCCTCGACGCCGCTGCACCCGACTCTGGTGGAGCGGGTGTGCAACGACTGGGCGAGCACGATCCGTCTGCCCGCGCTGTGGTCGGGCGATCCGCTCCTGGTGCGCGCCGCGCTGCTCAACCGCGATGCGATGGCGATCACCCTGCCCGAGTGCCTGACCATCTGGCAGGACAAGGGCATCGAGGGGCTGCGCCGGCACCTGGGGAACCAGCCGCCGCGTGCGGACGGCACCCGGCCGCGGGTGTTCCGGAAGCCGCGCTATCGCTCGTTGCTGCTGATCGCCCTGCTGCGGCTGTACGAGTGCGCCGGAGTTCGCGCCGCGCTGGACCTGGTGGACGAACTGGAACTGGAGACCCGGTTGGCCGACCGTTGTCGGGATCTGCTGGCCTCACCCGGCGCGGACACCGAATTGCGCGCGTGGATAGCCAGGTCGATCGGCGACCCACCGCTGGTCCGTCGCCTGCGCCGGCACGTGCCCGCCTTCGAGTGGCCGATGCTGGAGACGAGCACCCCCGATTGGGCGCGGATCCTGCGCGCGCACCGCCGCAGCGCGTTCCCGCACCGGTCGTTGGCGCTGTTGGCCGAACAGGACGGCTGTCCGGACGAGTTGCGCCACGACGTCGAATTCGGCCCGCCCTCGGCGGACACGAGCCGGTGCGGGCCCTGGCCGGCCCCCGTCCAGTGGTGGGACCAGAGGTCACAGCGGCGCGGCGACGCCGAGTTCCGGATCGCGAGCGACCTGGCCGCCGGCCGATTGCCGATCGCCGCGGTCCTGAGCGATCAGCGGGCCACCGTGGGCGCGGAACTGCTCGGACTGCGCGAGACGATCCTTCCCGACACTCGAACGGCCTGCGAACTCCGGGACGGATTCCGCGAACTGATCGACAGTCAGGTGGAACCGGCGGATCGTGCGGCCTTCGCGGTGGTCGCCCTGCGCCTGCTCCCGCACTTCGAGGGAAGCCTGGCCGAACTGGTCGCCACCGCGGCCGGTGCCGCCCGCGGCTGACCCGCACGTCCGTCCCCGTACCGCTCGTGCCCCGGCGGACCAATACCGTTCGTCGCCCCGGGCAGGCCACCACCGTCGGCTCCGCCGGCGGGCCTCACCGTTCGTCCCCGTGTGTGCCACCACCCTTCGTCCCCGAGTGGGCCACGACTTCCGAGAGGGCATCCGACATGCACTATGCCTCCGCGTTCGCGCTGCTGGCCGCCCTGGACAACGCCGACGGCGAGGTGTTCGCCCGGGTCCGCGGGACCTACGCCCCGCACCTGGGCGAGGTGCGCGGGCTCCCGGCCGCGCTGATCACCTCGGTGATCCGCTACGACATCGGTGCCGACGTGATGCGGGCCGCGGCGCGCAACCCGAACATCCGGGTGACCACCGAGGTTCTCGCCGAGGCGCGACCCGCCGTCGCGGCACTGCGCTTTCTCCGGCACTGCGCCGCGCACGACGCCTTCTCCTACCTGCGGCCGACCACCGAGGTGACCACGCTCCTGGAGCGGCACCTGGGGGCCGACCCACGCGCGTGGTCACGGCTGTTGGCACTGCTGCCCGACTGCCAGGGCACCGTGGCCGAACTCGTCGAGACGGCCGGCGCCGGTGCGGGCGGCACCGAGGCGATCCCGACCCCGCCACGCACGGTGGCCACCGAATGGCGGCAACTGCTGTTGTCGGCCCGCCCCGAGTCGCTGACCGCGCTCGTGCCGCACCTGCGCCCGCGTACGGTGCTCGACCTCGTGCACTTCGGCGCCCTGTTGCCGGGGCCGATCGTCGCCGAGGTGGTGCGCCGCGCGACGCCGAAGCAGCGGCTCGCGCTGGCCGCCGCCGGATCGGTGCGCGCCGAGGCGCACGACGCGCTGATCGATCTGGGCGTCCCGGAGGTGAACGCGGCCATCTACAACAACCCCAGGGCGGGCGACCGCGAACGGAACCGGATCATGGCCGCCGCCGGCACCGTCCCGCTCGACCCGGACACCAGGACGCGGGCGCTGCGGTCGGACAACACCCGCTACCGGCGCCCCGGGGTGTGGTCCGGCGATCCGACGCTCGTGCGGGCCGCGCTGTTGCGGGTGCGGCAGGCGAACGTGAGCGTGGCCACGTGTATCCAGACGTGGGAGCAGGGCGGGACACAGGCGCTGCGCCCGCTGTTCCGCGACACCTTCGGGAACAGGAGTCAGCACGAGCCGTTCGTGGTGCCCGTGCATCGTGCGGTCCTGCTCGGCGCGTTGCTCGCCCTGTGGGATCGGCACGGTGTCGCGGCGGCGGCGAGTCTGGTCGAGGACCTGCCGCTGCGGGAGGGGCCGGCGGCGAAGCTGCGCGCGATGTTCGAGGCCGGCGAGGAGGGCCGTGCGCGGCTGCGGGCCGAGTACGAGCGCGGCCTCGCCCGGCGGTCGCCCCGGTCGGATCCCCCGCGGGTGCCGCAGGGCTTCCTGATCGGCGCGCCCTGGGATTTGCGGGCCGCCTGGTCGGCCCTGGAGGCCGCGCACGCCAAGGCGCCGCTGCCCGCCGCGACCGCGCGCTACCTGACCGCGCTTCCGGATTGTCCGGCCCCGATCGCCGAGGCCGCCGACGACGGCGAGGCGCTGCGCGAGCGGTGGCCGGTCGGCGGCGGATGGCGTCGGGTGTACCCGCACGACGCCATCTACACGAAGGCGGTGCGTCGGCTGCGTGTCGAGCTGACGAAGATTCCGGATCTGGCCGAGCGGGTGTTCACCGCCGGCACGCCCGCCGAGCGGGCGCTGGAGCTGTACGACCGGATCCAGCGCTACGCGCCCGAACCGGAGCTTGCCGCCGCGCAGCGCGCGCGGATGCCCGAGTACATCCGCGAATACCTGGGCGAGGGCCTGGAAGCCCGGGTGATCGCCGCGCGGATGGCCCCTTCGTTCGCCGGGACACTGCCCGAGTTGTTCGCCACCGCGGCTGCCGCGGCCGGCTGAACGGGGCCCGCGCCGAGGTCGGAAAAGCGTTGGTGCGGACGGCCGAATCGGGGTACCGATGCACACGTGACGGATGAGCGCGTACTGACGTGGCAGGTGACCGAGAGCGGCGGGCAGGAGACCTCGTGGGTCGAGTTGGGGGAGTCGTGGCTCTCCGCGCGGGGCGAGGCCCTGGGCACGACGCCGCGGTCGTACCGGCTCACCTACGAGCTGGAGACGGGGCAGGACTACGTGACCACCCGATTGCGGGTGGTCGCGCAGGGTGCGGGCGAGACCAGACGGCTGGACCTGCGGCGCACGGCCGAGGGCTGGACGGCGGACGGCGTGCCCCGGCCGGACCTGGCCGACGCGCTCGACTGCGACCTGGGCCTGTGTCCGCTCACCAACACGATGCCCATCCTGCGTCACGGGCTGCACGAGGAGGCCGGCCGGCACCGCTTCCTGATGGCCTTCGTGGCCGTGCCGGAGTTGGTGGTGGCACCGTCCTGGCAGACGTACACGCACCTGGGCGTGGAACCCGACGGGGCTCGGGTGCGCTACGAGTCCGGTGATTTCCGCAGCGATCTGCTCGTGGATCGGGAGGGATTGGTGGTGGACTATCCACAGTTGGCCACCCGAATCTGAGCGCGGCGGGCACCCGATCGACGGTGGATCGGCCGCCGCCGGAGCCGCGAAAATCCGGGCCGCCGGCGGCGCCGGCGGTGATCATGGCCGTAACAGTCCTGTTGCTCTTGTCGTCCTGCTGTGAAGGCTTTGGCCGGATTCCATAAAATTCGGTCCCATGAGCTCCTCCTCGGACGCAGCGTCCCCGCTGCCCGCCCGCACTCCAGGTCTGCCCACCCGGGTGCCGCAACCCCGTCAGGGCGGACGGCACCGTCGGCCCGATTCCCACGAACTCCCGGAGGCCGCCAAACCGTTGATTCTCGCCGTGCCCGGCCCGGCGAACCCCGACCTGCTCGCCCTGGTGAGCGAGGTCGCGTTGTTGGCCGGCGCGGATCTGCCCGGACTCGACATCCGGCCGGTGGTGATAGAGGAGGGCGGCACCGACCTCGCCGCCGTCCTGCGCGGCGCGCCGTCGGCGGTCGTCGTCCCGCTCCTGCTCGGTCCCGACGCCGAGGCCTCGGCTCGGACCGAGGCCGTTCTCGACACCGCGGAAGGCGAGTTCCTGCGCTGCGGCGTGCTCGGTCCGCACCCGCTGCTGGCCGAGGTGCTGCACGAGCGGTTGTCCGAAGCCGGCCTGGCCCGGGCCGACCGGGCCCGTCTGTTCAGCGTCGCCACCGCCGCCGAGGGGATCGTGCTGGTCACCGACGGTGGTCCGGAGGCGGTCGCCGCTGCGGAGGTGACCGGTGTGCTGCTCGCGGCCCGACTCGCGTTGCCGGTGATGACCGCCGACCTGGGCGACCCGAAGACGGTGTCGGTGGCCGCCGAGCGGCTGCGCGAGATGGGCGCGGCCTCGATAGCGCTCGCGCCGCACGTGCTCGGTCCCGATGTCGAGGCCGGTCGGATCGCCGAGGTCGCGGCCCAGGCCGGGTGTACGGCGGCCGAGCCGATCGGCGCGCACACCTCGGTCGCGAAGCTGGTCCTGCACAAGTACCTGGAGGCCTGCGGCTAGGGCCCATGCCGGGCGGCGCGGACCAAGCCGAGATCCCCGGGACAGGCCCCGATCCTGTCCCCACCCGGGATTCGGCCGCGCGCCCCGCGAGGCGGCGCATGGCTCCCCCCGTGCCATGCGCCGCCGATTCGGGTTGCCCCGGCCCGCCTCCGGATCCGGACGGGCGAGTGATCCGACGTGCGCCGCGGCTCCTCGACGTCCCGCATACGGCCGGGCGGATCAGGGGTTGGCCGGTCGCGAGCGGGCCGGCAGAGTTCCGCCAATCGGCGGCTCTTTCGCTGCGGCGCTCGCGTGGGGGGAATACGCGGCCATGGATACGTCACGCAAGAGATACGGCGCCGCGATCGCGCTGGTGGCACTCGGTCTGCTGGCAGGGCTGATCACCCTGGTCTGGGACTCGAGCCGGACCGGGAACGGCGCACGCAAGGACTCGGCCGCCTCGGTGCCCACCGCGCCCGCGCCCACGGCCGCGGCTCCGGGCAGGCAGCCGATGACCCTCACCCTGACCACCACGGGCGACGTGCTCGCCTACCCGACGATCATCGCCCAGTCCGAGCGGGACGCGGGCGGCTCCGGGAACGACTTCCACAAGATCTTCGCGGACGTGGTGCCGCTGGTGCAGCAGGCCGATCTGGCGCTGTGTCACATGGAGACCCCGTACGCCCCGCCCGAGGGGCCGTTCACCGGCTATCCGATCTTCGCCGCCCCGCCGCAGATCGCCCGCACGCTCGCGGACACCGGCTACGACGGCTGCTCGACCGCGTCCAATCACACCCTCGACGGCGGCTTCAAGGGCGTCCAGCGCACGCTGGACACGCTGGACGCGGCGGGGGTGCGGCACGCGGGCAGCGCGCGCAGCGAGCAGGAGGCCGCGCCGACCATCCTGGACGTCAAGGGAGTCAAGGTCGCGCACCTGTCCTGGACGTACGACACCAACGGGATCCCGCTGCCCGAGGGCAAGCCGTGGTCGGTCAACGTGATCGACAAGCAGCGGATGATCGCCCAGGCCCGGGCCGCTCGGGCCGCCGGTGCCGAGCTGGTCCTGCTGAGCGTGCACTGGGGGACCGAGTGGCAGCGCGAGCCGGACGAGCAACAGCGCACCCTGGCACGGGAGTTGACCGCCTCGACGAACAACGGCAGCAAGGACATCGACCTGATCATCGGCACGCACAACCACGTGCCGCAGGCCTACGAGAAGGTCAACGGCACGTGGGTGATCTACGGGATGGGCGACGAACTCGCCAACTTCCCGGACAAGCCGCGCGGCAACTACAGCTCGGCCGGGCTGTTCACGTTCTCCCGGGACGCGGCGGGCACGTGGAGCGTGACCGATGCGCGGTTCCGCCCGCTGTACTCGCACCCCGGGCCGCCGTTCCGGATCCTGGACGTGAACAAGGCGCTGGCCGACCCGGGCACGCCGGCGGACACCCGGGTGCTGCTGGAGGCCGCGCGCTCGAGCGTGGTGGAGGCGGTGCTCTCCGAGGGGGCGGCCGGGGCGGGGCTCACCGAGGCGAAGTAGCACGCACGGGCGCGGTGCGGTCGGCCGACCGGCCGCGCTCGTTGCGTCAGGACGTCGGGAGGGCGTCCCAGAAGGCCAGTTCGTAGCTCTGCATCAGGCGGGCGGCGGTCTTGGCGCCCTCCTGGTCGTCACCCGCGTCCAGTCCGGTCTGCAACAGGGTCAGCGCGGCGTCCTCGAAGCCCGGGGGCAGTTCCGCGAAGAAGGTGAAGAACGCGACCTGATCCTCGGTCAACTCGTGGTGGGTGCGCAGCGCCCGCGCGAACCGCTCGCAATATCCGCCCCAGAAGCCGAAGTTGGCCAACAACGCGAGGGCCACCTCGGCGCGTGAGCCGAACTGGGCGAGCCAGGCCAGGTGATGCGGGTAGCCCTGGGCAGCGGCGTTCGGCGCGTATCCGAGCAGATCGGCGGCGGTCAGGCCGACCGCCTCCGCGTACGGCATCAGCAGTTGCAGGGCTCGGCCCTCGCCGCCGGCCAGGGCCAGAAACAGCGGCGCGGCGTCCGGGAATCGGGCCGCGAGCAACGCGAACGAGCGCCGATCGCTGAGGATGATCCGATACTCCTCGCCGGCGATCCGGCGTAGTGCCTCGGCCTCGACCGGGCCGGCCTCGGCCCGGTCCACGAACCGGTTCGTGGATCCCGTGGTCAGGTCCTGTACGACCTGGGTGTAGAGCATCCGTGCGTCCATCGTGCCACCGTTCGACTCGTCGATTCCTGGTCGCCGGCCTCCGCCCGCGTGCGAGTCCTATCCCTCCCCGGGAACGGGCCGATCCACTCCCGCCCGATCGGTCCGGTGGGCCCGGATGGGTACACCCACCGAAGGGCCGACCACGCCACGCGGACGGCTCGGGAGCGGTCGGGCCGACCCCGATCCCGGCCTTGTCGGCGGGATCCGGGAACGCCTGACCAATCGGAATGCGCGTGGTTAAGCTCTGGCGGCACGGGCGACGGAGGAGCGGGTGTGGCCGAGGACGAGAGGGCACTGCCCAAGGAACTCCGGGACGTCCTGCGCGAGTCCGGCCGGCGGTTGGGCTACGACCGCGGCGACGCGCTGTTCATGGAGGGCGACCACCCGCGTCACGTGGTGCTGATCGAACACGGTCAGGTCAAGATCGAACGGGCGACCTCGGACGGTTCGGCGGTCACCATCGCGGTCCGCGGACCGGGCGAGCTGGTCGGTGAGCTCGCCTGCATCGACGGGCGGGGCCGGTCCGCGACCGTGGTCGCGCTGGGTCCGGTGGTGGCCGTCCTGGTGCCGCTGTCCCGGTTTCGCGAACTGCTCAACACGAATGCTCCGTTGGTGTACGCGGTGTTGATCCGCACGGTGTCCCGGATCCGCGAGTCGGACCGCTGGCGGGTCGAGTACGGCGCGCTGGCCACCGGCCGCCGGGTGGCCCGGGCGTTGGCGGATCGCACCCTGGGCAGCGCCGAGGGGCCGTACGTGATCCGTACCACGCAGCAGGAACTCGCCGACGCGATCGGCATCTCGCGCGAATCCGTGGTCCGGGCACTGCGCGTGTTGTACGAGTCCGGGCTGGTGCGGACCCGGCGCGGCAGCATCGTGGTGCCCGATCCGCCCGCGCTGCGCGAATGGGCCGACGGATAACGCGTTGTGTGTCATCTGACGCGTACAACCGGCCGCCGCCGGAGTACTCCTTGAGAGGCAGGTAGCGAGGCGCGCGAGCGCACGGCGCGGTAGGCGGTTGGGGGAATCCGTGGGAGCCAAGTCGCGATACATGTCGATCCTGGTGCTCGACGTCGAGCGATTCGGCCGGCGTTCGGACGTGACGCAGGAGTGGGTGCGCGGGCGGCTGTACGAACTGCTGCACTCCGCACTCGAATCGGCGGGCATCGCGTGGGACGCGTGCGTGGTCGAGGACCGCGGCGACGGCGCGATCCTGCTGATCCCGGCGAACGTGCCCAAGGAGGACCTGACCGATCTGTTCATCGACCGGTTGCACGCCGGGTTGCGCAACCACGACCGGCATGCCAGCGACGAGGCGCGGATCCGACTGCGGGTGTCCCTGCACGCGGGCGACGTGGTGCAGGACATCCGCGGCTGGTCGGGCAGTGCGATCAACACGGCCTGCCGACTGGTCAACGCCGACCCGCTGCGCGCGGTGCTGGCCGCCGCCGAGCGCGCGTGTCTGGCGCTGATCGTGTCCGGTTCCTGGCACGAGGCGGTGGTCGTCCCGGAGCGTGGCGGCCTGGAGAGCGCGACCTACGGGGAGGTGCACGTGCGAGCCAAGGAGGTCGACGAGACCGCGTGGGTGTACGTGCCCGGATATCAACGTCCACCCGCCACGGATACCGATCAACCGGTGAGCCCGCCCAAGACGCGGAAGACGACTGTCCGGCGCGGGGGGCTGGACAGAGGCTTCAGCTTCGACGGTGAGGTCAGCCGGCCTCGGTGACGTGGTGGGTGGAGACGCACTCGGGGCGCCGGGTCGTGTAGGCCGACCGATGGGGGCGGTTCCGACCGGTGCTCGGCGGCCGGTGCCCGCGGACCTGGGAGGGAGAGGCCCGGGGGCGCTCGGCACGCCGACGGGCGGTCGTGTCCCCACGCGCGGGGACACGACCGCCCGTCGGCCACCATTCGGCCGGGCCGGATGGGTCGGGCCGGCCCGACGGGCCGGTCAGGAGGCCGGCGGCATCAGTACGGTGTCGACGAGGTACACGGTCGCGTTGCCGGTCTGCACGTTGCCGCAGACCACCTTCGAGGTGCCGTTGACGGTGTACGTCTCACCCGAGCCCTTGGTGGTGAGCGACTGCTTCTCCAACGTCTCGAACGAGCCGTCGTCCAGCTTGGCGGGCGCGAGCCGCTGACCGACGACGTGGTAGGTCAGGATCTTGGTGAGCATCGCCTTGTCGGCCAGGACCTTGTCCAGGGTCTCCTTGGGGAGTTTGGCGAACGCGTCGTTGGTCGGCGCGAACACGGTGATGTTCTGCGCGGTGTTGAGGGTGTCCACGAGCCCGGCGGTCCGAACGGCGGTCACCAGGGTGGACAACACCGGGTTGTGCGACGCGGCGGTGGCGACCGGGTCCGTGGCCATGCCGGTGAAGCTGCCCGCGCCGGTGGCGGGTACCGCCGAACACGCGCTGCCGAACGGCGCCGAGGCCGGGTTCGTGCCGCCGGGGGCGCCGGCGGCCGACGAGGGGGAGCCGGCCGACGCGGGCGCCGCGGCCGGCGCGGAGGTCTCCGTCTTCTTGGCCGAGTCGTCCTTGTCGTCGCTGCCGCACGCGGCCAGCGGAATCGCGAGGGCGGCCACGGTCGCGACGGTGGCGATGGTGCGGGGGAGACGGATGGTGGTCATCAGGGGACTTCCTTCTTTGAGCCGTGAGCCGTGAGCCGTGAGCCGTGAGTCGTGAGGCATGGGGCTTGAGGCGTGGGGGTGAGGGTGAGGTGTTGGGCTTGAGTGCTGCGCTCCGAGTTCGGGCGACGGTCAGGCGACGGTGACCACCACCGAATGCCGGCCGGTGGCGCCGTCCGGCACCGTGCCGACCCGCTTGTCGGTCTGTACGGCGCCGCCGGCGTCGGTGGCGCGGACCTCGATCCGGTGTGAGCCCGCCGTGGTCGGCGTCCACTCCCACACCCACTGGCGCCAGGTGTCGACGCTCGGCACCTCGGCGAGCCGGGCGGGTTGCCACGGGCCGCCGTCCACGCCGACCTCGACGGCGGACACGCCCCGGTGTTGGGCCCACGCGATGCCCGCGACCGGCACCGGCGTGCCGATCCGAAGGCGGGCGAACGGCTTCGGGGTATCGATCCGCGACTGGGTCTTGATCGGCGCCTCCCGCGACCACGTGCGCTTGACCCAGTAGGCGTCGTACGCGGCGAACGTGGTCAGTTCGAGGTCGTCGAGCCACTTGCACGCGGACACGTATCCATACAGTCCGGGCACCACCATTCGGACCGGATAGCCGTGCTCGAACGGCAGCGGTTCGCCGTTCATGCCGACCGCGAGCAGCGCGTCCCGCCCGTCCATGGCGACCTCGACCGGCGTTCCGATGGTCATTCCGTCGGTGGAGCGGGAGACGAGTTGATCGGCGGGGCCGCCGCGCGAGGGCGGCCGTACGCCCGCTTCCCGCAGCAGGTCCGCGAGTCGTACGCCGATCCACCGGGCCGTGCCCGTGTATGGGCCGCCGACCTCGTTCGACACACAGGTCAGGGTGATGTCGCGCTCGATCAGCGGGCGCCGGAGCAGGTCGTCGTAGGAGAAGGTCAACGGCGTACGCACGCCCTTGCCGTGAATCCGCAGCGACCAGTTCTCGACGTTCACACGCGGCACCACGAGAGCGGTGTCCACCCGATAGAAGTCGGCGTTGGTGGTGGTGAACGAGGACATGCCGGGCAACCGCAGATCCGTGCCGGCCGACAGCGGCGGGGCCGGTTCGGCGGGCGTGGGCAGTCGAATCCGGTCGCGGAACGCGGCGATCGAGGCCCGCTTCCCGTTGCCGACCATCCGACCGGTGGTGCCGGCCACCGCGGAGCCCAGGGCCACCGCGCCGGCGGTGATCAGGAAGGCCCGACGGTCGAACGCGCGATCCTCCGCACGCACCCGGACCACCGGCCTGGTCAGCCACCACAACGCGGCCGCGCCGGCGACCCCGCCGAGCAGGGACGGCACGGTGTCCGCGAAACCGGCGCCGGCCCGGTGGTAGGCGGCGAACGCGCCGAGCAGCCCGAACCCGAACACGCCTGCCATCGCCGTGCGACGCAGCCGCAGCGACAACGGGCCGAGGCCGAGTGCGATCAGCGCGAGGATGACCAGAATCCCCAACCGGAGCATCAACTTGTCGTTGTTGCCGAATTCCCGGACGGCCCAGTCCTTGACCGCCGGGGGAGTACGGTCGATGACCGCTCCCCCGACGGCCGGAAGGGGGCTCGCCTCGGGCCGGACGAACGCGGCGCCGAGTTCGGCGACGGCCAGCGCCGCGCCGGCGGACAGCAGTCCGCTCAGCGCGCCCAGTCCGGTCCGCATCCATCGGCGAGTTCCGATTTCCTTCACGTCGGGCCATTCGCGACCGACGGTCGTGCGGATTGGTCGTTCACCCGAATCGGGTCGGGCCGATGCGATCGAGGGGCGTGGGTGCGCCGGGCCGTTTTCCGTGGTGCGGAAATCGACCGGCGTGGGCACCAATCCGTTCGACGTTCGGCATCGAATACGGGGCGGACGCCGGTGTGACGCGGTTCGATCGGAGCCGCATCCGGTGCCGGACGGACGCGTGGTTCGGGAGTGCTCGGGCAATCCCCCCACGAGTGACGTCCTCGGGGCGGCGCGAGCGGGAGTGGGACATGGGTGATCGGTATGGGCACCGCCGCCGGGGCGGCTGTGCGGCCGCGGACGGATCCGGCCTGGGGGCGGACGGCGGCACAGGCCGCGGCTGCGGCACCGGCGCCGGCGCCGGGCGCGGTGTCGGGAGGCATGGACTCGGGCCCCGCGGCTTTGGGACTCGCGGCTTCGGGGTGCGCGGGTTCGCGATGCGCGGCACCGGGCTGTGCGATTACGCGGCGCGTGGCGTCGTGACCCGTGGCGTCGGGATGTGTGGTGAGGACGGGTGAGGACCGTCGTGCACATCGCCTCGTCGGATGGTCGCGGGCCGACCCTGGAGGATCGGCTCGCGAGTGTGGCGCAGGGGGATCAGGAGGCCTTCGCGTCCGTGTACGACGCGGTGATCGGCGCGGTGCTCGGGGTCGCGCGCCGGGTGGTCCGCGATCCCGCGCAATCGGAGGAGGTGGCGCAGGAGGTGTTGCTCGACGTGTGGCGCACCGCCGCCCGCTTCCGGCCCGACAAGGGCAGCGCGATGGCCTGGATCCTGACCATGGCGCACCGCCGCGCGGTCGATCGGGTGCGCTCGGCCCAGGCGGCCACCGATCGAGAACAACGCACCGCGGTACGCGACCACACGCCCGAGTACGACCAGGTGACCGAGGAGGTCGAGGCCCGGCTCGAACGCGAGCAGGTGCGGCGTTGCCTGCGCACCCTGACCGAGTTGCAGCGGCAGTCGGTGACCCTGGCGTACTACCGAGGCTGTACCCATCGTGAGGTGGCCGGCCTCCTGGACGTGCCGTTGGGCACCATCAAGACCCGCCTGCGGGACGGCCTGATCCGCCTGCGCGACTGCCTGGGAGTGGGCACATGACCCCCGCCGACCTGCACACGATGACCGGGGCGTACGCCGTGCACGCCCTCGACGAGGACGAACAGCGGGAATTCGAGCAGCACTTGACCGTGTGCCCGGCCTGCGCGCAGGAGGTTCGGGGGTTCCGGGAGACCGCCGCGCGGCTGGCCGCGGCGGTTGCCGAGACGCCTGCCGCGGAGCTCAGGCGGCGGGTGCTGGACGGCATCGTGACCGTACGTCAACTGCCGCCCGAGGTGCCCGTGCGACTGCCGGTCGTGGGGACCGCGCCCCGTCGGGCCCGGCGCTTCACGGCCTTCGTGCTCGCCGCGTGCCTGGCCGCGCTCGGTGCGCTCGGCGGTGTCGCGGTCGACCAGTACCAGGACGCCCGCAGGGCCGAGCGCGCGGTGAGTTCGGAGCGCGAGCGCGGTGCGCGGATCGAGGCGGTGCTCGCCGCGCCGGACGCGGTCCAGGCGTCGGCGCCGGTGGCCGGGGGCGGTACGGCGCGGGTGATCGTCTCCCGCGCGCTCGACCGGACGGTGTTGCTGATGTCCGGCCTGCCGACGTTGCCGAACGCGCGGGTGTATCAGGGCTGGTACAACGACAACGGTCACATGCGTTCGATGGGGGTCATCCGGCCGGGTACGGCGCTGCTCGCGTCGGCGATCGACCGGGCGTCGGGGGTCGGGGTCACGGTGGAGCCGCCGGGCGGATCGGCGGAGCCGAGCGGGGAGCCGATCGTGCTGCTGGATTTCCCGGCCGGGCGGGCGTGACGGGGGGCCGGGTCGGGTTCGCCGAGGCGATCCGGCGAACCGATTCCGCGGGCCGTAGGCAGGACGTACGTGGGCCGTACGAGGGCCGCGGCCCGGCTGGGCGGCTGCGCGGCGGAGTTCGGCGAACACTGGGAGTGGTCGCGGGGGTGATCGGAACTTGATTTGTTCTCGGCCGTGTTCGAGGATTTCGAGGCATGGGACCTCTCAAGCCGGATATTGCCGAACTGATCTTTGGATTCATCACCTTTGTGCTGGTCTTCGCCATCCTCGCGAAGATCCTGCTGCCGCGCATCGCGGACACGATCGCCAAGCGGCACACGGCGCTCGAAGGCGGTTTCGACCGGGCGGCGGAACTCCAGCGGGAGAGCGAGGCGGCGCTCGCCGAATTGCGCGCGCAGATCGTCGAGACCCGTAAGGAGGCCGCGCTGGTCCGGCAGCAGGCTTCCGAGGAGGGGGCCCGGCTGATCGCCGAGGCGCGCGCCGAGGGGCAGCGGATCAAGGATGAGCTGGTCACCTCCGGCCACGAGCGGCTGGACGCGGACATCGCCCTGGCGAGTGCGTCGCTGCACGCGGAGCTGGGCCTGATCGGGACGGAGCTCGCGGGCAAGGTGCTCGGCGAGCCGGTCGGCACGCTGGTGGCCGACAGCGACGTGATCGAGCGCTTCCTGGCGGAGCTGGCCGAGTTGGACGCGGGGCAGGGCGGCGACGGTCCGGCGCACAAGGGCTGACCGAACATCGGCTTCGAGAGTGGCCGGCCCCGGGGATCGACTCCCGGGGCCGGCCACTCTCGCGTTCGGGGGACGGCCGGCCCCGGGCAGGGCCGGGGTTGCGCCCGCTACCGGCCGGCCCCACCGCCGGGCCCGCCCGGACCGGTCAGCCCCGGTAGTCCGGGTCCGGCTCGAACTCCGGGGAGTACTCCGGCTCCGGCTCGAAGTCCGGCTCGTAGTCGTTCTGGTAGTCGGGCTGGTAGTCCGGCAGCGGTTCGCGGATCAGCTCGGGCACCGGTTCACGGGTGAGTTCGGCGGCGGGTGCGGGCCTGGACGCGGCCGAGCGGGCGGACGCGGGCGCCGGTACGGGAGCGGTCGCCGGCGCGGGGCCGGCCGCCGTGGAGCCGGCCAGCGTGTCCAGGATCGGCTGACCGTACTTGGCGAGCTTGTTCTCGCCGATGCCGCTGATCGTGCCCAGCTCGGCCAGGGTGCTCGGCCGGGTCCCGGCGATCTCGCGCAGCGTCGCGTCGTGGAAGATCACGTACGCGGGCACGCCCTGCTCCTTCGCGGTGGCCGCCCGCCACGCGCGCAACTCCTCGAAGATCGGCGCGGCCTCCGCGGGCAGCTCGATCGGCGCGGCCTTGCCCTTGCCGCCCTTGGCCGCCTTGTCGGCCTTCGCCGCACGGGCGGGCCGCTCCGGCTCCCGGCGCAACATCACCTCGCGCCGCCGGCCGAGCACCTCCTCGCTCTCCTCGGTGAGCACGAGCGCGTTGTACGAGGGCTCGACGGCGATCAGCTTCATCGCGAGCAACTGCCGTACCACGCTCATCCATTCGGTCCGGCCCAGTTCGGTGCCGATGCCGAAGACGCGCAGCGTGTCGTGGTCGAACTGGATCACCTTGGCCGTCTTGGCGCCGAGCAGGATGTCCACGATCTGGCCCGCGCCGAACTTCTGCCCACGCCGCTCGTGCTTGAGCCGCCACACGGTCGACAACACCTTCTGCGCCGCGATCGTGCCGTCCCAGGACGCGGGCGGCGACAGGCACGTGTCGCAGTTGCCGCACGCGGTGCTCTGCTGGCCGAAGTAGGCGAGCAGGCGCACCCGTCGACACTCCACCGTCTCGCACAGCGCCAACATCGCGTCCAGGTGCGTGCCGAGCCGGCGGCGGTGGGCCAGGTCGCCCTCCGAGCCGTCGATCATCTTGCGCTGCTGCACCACGTCCTGGAGGCCGTAGGCCAGCCACGCGGTGGACGGCAGCCCGTCGCGACCGGCACGGCCGGTCTCCTGGTAGTAGCCCTCGACCGACTTGGGCAGGTCCAGGTGCGCGACGAAGCGCACGTCGGGCTTGTCGATGCCCATCCCGAAGGCGATGGTGGCGACCATCACCATGCCGTCCTCGCGCAGGAACCGGGACTGGTTGGCGGCGCGCACCCGCGAATCCAGGCCCGCGTGGTAAGGCAGCGCCTCGATGCCGTTGTCGACGAGGAACGCGGCGGTCTTCTCCACCGAGGCCCGGGACAGGCAGTACACGATGCCCGCGTCGCCGGCGTGCTCGGCGCGCAGCAGTTCGAGCAGTTGCTTCTGCGGCTTGTCCTTGTGCACGATCCGGTACTGGATGTTGGGCCGGTCGAAGCTGGCCACGAAGTGCCGGGCCTGTTGCAGGTTCAGCCGGGACGCGATCTCGGCGTGGGTGGCCTCGGTCGCGGTCGCGGTGAGCGCGACGCGGGGCACGTCCGGCCAACGCTCGTGGAGCTGGGAGAGGGTGAGGTAGTCGGGCCGGAAGTCGTGACCCCACTGCGCCACGCAGTGTGCCTCGTCGATCGCGAACAGCGAGACGGTGCCCCGGTCCAGCAGCCGCAGGGTGGCGTCGACCTTGAGCCGCTCCGGCGCGAGGTAGAGCAGGTCCAGCTCGCCGGCCAGGAACTCCGACTCGACCATGCGCCGCTCGTCCGGGTTCTGCGTCGAGTTGAGGAATCCGGCGCGCACGCCCAGTGCGGTGAGCGCGTCCACCTGGTCCTGCATGAGCGCGATCAGCGGCGAGATCACCACCCCGACGCCTTTTCGCACCAGGGCCGGGATCTGGTAGCAGAGCGACTTCCCGCCACCGGTCGGCATCAGGACGAGCGCGTCGCCGCCCTGGATCACGTGGTCGATGATCTCCTGCTGACTCCCGCGAAACGAGTCGTAACCGAAGACGCGATGCAGAACCTGCAGCGCTTCGCTGATCTGGGGACCGTCGTCGAGCGCTGTCATCCGAGCAGTCTAAGAGCTGTCGGTGACACCCGAGGCCCCTCTGTGGACAACGCCGTCCGCTCCGTGGACAACGCCGCCCGCCGCCCGCCGCCCGCCGCCCGCCGTGCGGACGACGCGGCCCATTGCCCACCCCATACGCAGCCCCGGTTGCCCGCCGGGCCTCTCCCGGGCCCGGCGGTGCCGCGAGTTCAGGGCTGGGTCACCCGCGGCACGCCCAGCGGGTTGGCGTCGCGCAGCTCCGGAGGCAGCAGGGCGTCGGGCCAGTCCTGGTAGGCGGTCGGCACCAACCAGCGCGCCGGCGCGCCACCGCCGACCGAGGTGTGTGCCGGCGCGGTGGTGGCGGGCCAGGGACCGCCGTGGTGCATCGCCCAGCACACCGCGACACCGGTGGGCCAGCCGTTGTGGATCAGCCGGCCGACGCGTGCACGCAGCGCGGCGCCGACCCGGGCGGCGAGCGGGTGGTCGGCCTCGACGGTGTGCACCGAGCCGGTGAGGCTGCCCGGGAGGCGGTCCAGCGCGGCGAGCAGGGCGTCCTCGTCGGCGTAGGTGACCACCAGGCCGGCCGGGCCGAAGGTCTCCTCGGTCAGTTCGGTCGCGTGCGCGAGGAACTCGGCGAGGTCGGCGTGCCAGACCACCGGCGCCACCGCCCAGGCACCCTCGACGGCGGTGCCTCGGGCCAGCTCTCGGCCCGCGCGCGCCGACGTGCCGCCCTCGTACGCGTCGCGGATCCGGGCGGACAACATCGGGCCGCCGGTCGCGGTGCGGGCCCGCGTGGCGATGGCGTCCAGGAGCTTGCCGTCCTCGGGCACGAACAGCAGCCCGGGGTTCGTGCAGAACTGTCCGGTGCCCAGGGTGAGCGAGCCGAGGTAGCCGGCGGCGAGGTCGTCGGCGCGTTCGGCCGCGGCTCCGGGCAGTACCACGACCGGGTTGACGCTGCCCAGTTCGCCGAAGAACGGGATCGGGTCGGGGCGGCCCGAGGCCAGGTCGAACAGGGCCCGGCCGCCCGCGAGCGAGCCGGTGAAACCGACGGCGGCGATCCCGGGGTGGGTGACCAGCGGGCCGCCCGCGGCGCGACCGGCGACCAGGCCGAGCAGGTCGGCGGACGCGCCGGCGGCGGTCAGCGCGGTACGCACCACGCGGGCGACCGCGAACGACGTGGCCGGGTGCGCTTCGTGGGCCTTGACCACCACGGGGCAGCCGGCCGCCCACGCGGACGCGGTGTCGCCGCCGGCGACGGAGAACGCGAACGGGAAGTTGCTCGCGGCGAACACCGCGACCACGCCGATCGGGTGGAGCATGCGACGTACGTCGGGCCGCCCGAGCGCCGGATCGGCCGGGCTGAGCACCGCGCCCACGTGCGTGCCGGCGCGCAGGAGGCCGGCGAACATCCGCAGTTGGCCGGAGGTGCGGCCGACCTCGCCGGTGAGCCGCGGCTCGCCCAGCGCGGTCTCCGCGTCCGCGACGGCGACCAGTTCGGCGCGCGCCGCGTCGAGCGCGTCGGCGACGGCCTCCAGCACCTCGGCCCGCTCGGCGCCGGAGCGTGCGGCCCACGCCGGCGCGGCCGCCCTCGCCGCGGCGACGGCATGCTCGACCTCGGCGCCGGTACTGGCGGGCAGCGGCTCACCGACCGGCGCCCCGGTGCGCGGGCTGTACCCCTGCACGGCTGTCGGCGCGGCGGTGGTGGGAGTCGGGGTCGACTCGATCACGGCGTTTCCTCCGGGTCGGACGAACGAAGGCCTGAGGGGTGGTCAGGCATGGTGCGGTCTCGGCGCCGCGCGGCCCTGCTCGGGCGACTCGGGCCGCGGCGATCCGGCGGAGCCCGCCGGGACGGCCGTCGAAGGTGGAACTCGGCGACGGGGCAACGGCTTTGCCGACCGCGTCCGGCTATCCATGATCCCCGCTTCGCCGTGACGTGTCCCGGATCTCGAGCCGGGTCGGGACGACTCGGCCGGTGGGGGTCGGGTCGCCGGATTCCAACGCCTTGATCAGCAACTCGACGCCCGCAGCCGCGATTTCGGTCGGTCGCAGACTGAGCGTGGTGATCGGCGGGTCGGTCTGGGCGGCGGTCGGATCGTCGCTGACGCAGACGATCAGCAGGTCCTGCGGGACGTTCAGGCCGCGGGCCCGGACGGTCTCCAGGATCAGCGGCGGACTCGCCTCGGTGAGTACGAAGAGCGCGTCGGGGCGGTCGGGTCGGGCCAGCATGTCGTCGATCGCGGCACGCGTGGCCTGGTTGCCCGGACGCCGGGTCCGCTCCACGAGGGGAGTGAACCCCCGTTCCGCGCACCACGCGTGATACACGGTCAGAGCCTGTTCGTAGAACAACGACGTGGAGTGTGCGGCCACCACGCCGATCCGCCGCCCGCCGCCCGCCGCCAGGTGATCCAGGACGCCGCGGACGGCGGCCTCGTGGTCGATGTCCACCCAGTGCGCGCCGGCCGTGCCCTCCATGCGGCGGTCCGAGAGGACCGGGATCCGGGCCGCCAGGAAGTCCTCGACCAAGGGGTCCTCGGCGAGGGGATCGGCCACCACCGCCGCGTCCAGCGGCAGGTCCGCCCACTCGTCCCGGGCCGTGTGGGTGGGCAGCAGGACCAGCGCGTACCCGTGGGCGAGCGCGGCCTGCGCGGTGGCGCTGGTGAGTTGGGCGAAGTAGGGCGACTCCATGTACGACCACGGTGTCTCCACGTACTCGCGCACCGCGTACCCGATCAGTCGGGCGTGCCCCGCGCGCAACAGGCGGGCGGTCGCGTTCGGCCGATAGCCCAGTCGGCGTGCGGTCTCCTGAGCGTGCAGCCGGACCGCGTCGGAGAGCCGGCCGGTGCCGTTCAGGGCGGCCGAGACGGTGGTCTTGGACAGCCCCGCCTCACGGGCCACGTCGACGAGGCGGACCCGGGGTACGGGCGCGGGACGCTTGCCGCCGCCGTGCGGTGGAGTGCTCATGACGCCACATGCTGCCGGCTGCCGAGCCCTGAGTCACGCTCCTGTTACAGCGCCATGACCTTCAGAAAACCGTTCCCGCAAACCCTTGTGCGGGAACGTTCCCGCATCAATACTCCACAGAACTCCAGCGCCCCGCTACCCCCTGGAAAGAGGTGGGTTCTCTTGCGCATGCTCCGATCCGTCGCAGCAGTCGCCGTCGCGGCCGCGGCCGTGGCCGGTTGTTCCGGTGGCAAGTCCGACAACGCGAATCCCGGTGGCGGCTTCCAGGTGAGTCCGGACACCCCCGCGGCCAAGGGCAACATCCCCTCGGTGTCCTGGTCGCTGTACGCCGAGCCGCAGACGCTCGACTACCTGTACGCCTGGGACTACCCGATCAACACCGTGCTCGCGAACGTCTGCGAGCAGTTCCTGCGGACCACTCCGGACATGAAGATCGAGCCCGGCCTGGCCACCTCGTACACCAACCCGGACCCGCTCACCTGGGTGTACAACCTGCGCGAGGGCGTCACCTTCCACGACGGCACGCCGATGACCTCCGCCGACGCGGTCGCCAGCCTCAAGCGGCACCTGGACCCCGAACTCGCGTCCGCCTGGGGCACCGCCTTCCGCAACGTCGCCTCGATCGACGCCACCGGCCCGCTCCAGGTCACGATCAAGCTGACCAAGCCGGACGCGCTGCTCAACTCGATGCTCGCGGCCTCGCCCGGCACGGTCGAGAGCGCCGCCTCGATCGAGAAGGCCGGCAAGGACTACGGCAACCCGCAGGGCGGGGTGAACTGCACCGGGCCGTTCGCGCTGGACAAGTGGACCCCGGGCGACTCGATCACGCTCAAGAAGAACCCGAAGTATTGGGACGCGAAGCTGGTCGCGAAGGCCGACGCGTTCAAGTTCGTCTTCATCCAGGACCCGTCCGCGCGCGTGAACGCGCTGGTCTCGGGCTCGGTCGACGGCGGCTACATGGTGCCCTCCAGTGCCTATGGGCGCCTGCGGAACACCCCCAACGGCAAGCTGTACTTCGGTCCCAACACCGGCAGTTACCTGCTCGCCGTCACCAACCTGCAGGGCACCATGGGTGACCTGAAGCTGCGTCAGGCGCTGTCCCTGGCGATCGACCGCACCGGCCTGATCAAGGCCGCGGCGGGCGGGGTCGCCAACGAGGCCAAGGGACTCACCCCGATCGGCGCGTGGGGCCTGGCCCCGGAGAAGGCGCCGACCTACTTCGCGACCCTCCCGCCGGTGAAGCAGGACCTCGCCGCGGCCAAGAAGCTCGTCGCGGACGCCGGGGGCGGCGCGGGCAAGAAGATCGTGCTCGCGACCAGCCCGCTCGCGCCGGAGATCACCGTCTCGGCCAACGCCATCCAGGCCGCGGGCAAGTCGATCGGGCTCGACATCGAGCTCAAGACCGTCACCCCGGACGCCTACACGGCGCTGTTCACCGACCCCGAGGCACGCAAGGGCATCGACCTGGTCGTCACCAGCGGCTACACGAACACGCCCGACCCGTTGGAGTTCTACGAGTCGATGGTCACCGGGGCGTTCGCCAACTACGGCAACTACTCCAACCCCGAGTACGACAAGGTCTACGAGCAGGCGGCCGGCACCGCCGACCCCGCGGCCCGCTCGGACCTGACCGCCAAACTCCAGGACATCGCGCTGCGCGACCTGACCGCGATCCCGCTCTTCGAGCCGCCGCACAACGTGTTCATGAACAAGCGAATCACGGGCGCCGCGCCCGGGATCGCGCAGCTGTACTGGCCGTGGGCCGCGACCGTCGGAGCCGCAGGCTGATGGCGCGTTACTTCCTGGGCCGTTTCCTCGGGTTGGCGATGGTGTTGCTGGTGACCTCGTTCCTGGTCTTCAGCGCGATCCACCTCGCCCCCGGGGATCCGGTGACCTTCCTGCTCAAGGGCCACCCGGCGACGCCGGAGGCCAAGGAAGCCGTGCGTCTCCAGTACCACCTGGACGACCCGTTCCTGTCGCAGTACGCGCAGTGGCTCGGCGACGTGTGCACCGGCGACTTCGGCCGTTCGGTGCAGTTCCGCCAGGACGTCGCCGACCTGATCTCCTCGCGCCTGCCCACGACCGCGTTCCTGATCGGCTACGCGGCGGTGTTGGTGATCGTCTCCGGCGTGCTGCTGGGCATCCTCGCCGCGCTGCGCCCCGGCTTCGTGGACAAGCTCGTGCTGATCGGCACCGGTGTCGCGACCGCGACCCCCGCGTTCGTCGCCGCGATCGGCCTGGTCTCGCTGTTCGCGGTCAAGCTCGGCTGGTTCCCCACCTTCGGTGGCGGCTCGGGCTTCGGTGGGCGCGTCGAGCACCTCACGCTGCCGGCCGTGGCGCTCGCGTTCACGCTCTCCGGACTGCTCGCCCGGGTGACCCGCTCCTCGATGCTCGACGAACTCTCGCGCGAGCACGTCGAGGTGGCCCGCGCGCGCGGCGTCGCCGAGTCCAAGGTGGTTCGGCGACACGTGCTGCGCAACGCGCTCGGCCCGATCGTCACGGTCGGCGGCACGATGCTCGCCGGCCTGCTGGTGACCACGTCGATCGTGGAGACGGCGTTCTCGGTCCCCGGGGTCGGCTCGCTCCTGGTGACCTCCGTGAACGTCAAGGACTTCCCCGTCGTGCAGGCCATCACGCTGCTCACGGTGGCCGCGTTCGTCCTGGTCAACCTGCTGGTGGACCTGTTGCAACCGCTCGTCGACCCCCGGGTCTCCCTGACCGGGCGAGGTGCCTCGTGACCAAGATTTCGATCGACAAGACCGGCGGGGACGGTGGCTCCGGCGGCAGCGGCGAGGCCGCGGTGAGCGGCACGGGCGATCGGCCCGGTCGAATCGGCAAGACCGGTGGCGTCGTTCGCCGGCCCGGCTTCGGTGCGTTGCGCGCGCTGCGCCAGGGCCCGCTGTTCGTCGGCGCCGTGGTCGTGCTGGCGCTGCTCGTCCTGGTCGCGGTGTTCGCGCCGCTGATCGCGCCGTACGACCCCAACGCCGTGGACCTGTCCGCGACGCTGGCCGGCTCGACGCCCGACCACCTGCTCGGCGCCGACCAGTCGGGCCGCGACATCCTGTCCCGGCTTATCCACGGCGCGCGCACCGGCCTGCTCGGTCCGCTGCTCGTGGTGGTGCTGTCCACCGCCCTGGGCATCGTGTTCGGCGTCGCCGCCGCGTGGCGCGGCGGCTGGATCGACGCGGTCCTGTCCCGCTCGATGGACATGATGTTCGCGTTCCCCGGCCTGCTGATCGCGATCCTGTTCGTGGCGGTCTTCGGCGGCGGGCTGACCGCGCCGGTGATCGCGATGAGCGTGGCGTACACGCCGTACGTCGGGCGTCTGGTGCGCTCGGTCGCCACGCAGGAGAAGGCCCGGCCGTACATCGAGTCCTATCGCGTCCAGGGTTGGTCCGGCTGGACCATCTGCGTCAAGCACCTGATCCCCAACATCGCGCCCACCGTGCTGGCCCAGTCGGCGATCAACTTCGGCTACGCGCTGATGGACCTCGCCGCGCTGTCCTACCTCGGCTTCGGCGTGCAACCCCCGGAGTCCGACTGGGGATCGATGATCAACGAGGGCCAATCGGCGCTGCTCCAGAACGTGCTGCTGCCGTCGTTCGCCCCGGGCGTGTGCATCGTCGTCGCGGTCGTCGCGTTCGGCATCGTCGGTGAAGGCATCGCCGACCGAGTCGCGAAGCGGGAGCGGTGATCCCATGGCATTCCTGGAAATCGACGACCTGACGGTGCGTCTGCCCGAGGGGCGGGCCGCGCGCCCGATCCTCGACGGCGTGTCGCTGCGGGTCGAAAAGGGCGAAAGCGTGGGCCTGGTCGGCGAGTCCGGCTCGGGCAAGTCGGTCGCGTGCCGGTCCGTACTCGGGCTGCTGCCCGCGAAGTCCCGGGTGAGCGGCGAGGTTCGGGTGGACGGGCGGAACGTGCTCGGCCTGAACAAGGCGAGCCTGCGCTCGTTGCGCTCGCGCGAGGTGGCGATGGTCTTCCAGGACCCGCGCGCGTCGGTCAACCCGATGCGCCGGGTCGGCGACTTCCTCACCGAGGGCATGCGCGCCGCCGGCACCGCGCCCACGATCGCCGCGGCGCGCGCGCTCGAACTCCTGGAGGCGGTCGGCATCCGCGACCCCGAGGGCGCGATGCGGCGCCACCCGCACCACTTCTCCGGTGGCATGCTCCAGCGGGTCGTGATCGCCGCGGCCCTCGCCGGTGAGCCGTCGCTGCTGCTCGCCGACGAGCCGACCACCGCGCTGGATGTGACCACCCAGGCCGAGGTGATCGGGATCCTGACCCGACTCCAGGCCGAGCGCGGCACGGGCATGCTGTTCGTGACCCACGACCTCGAACTGGCCGCCGCGGTCTGCGATCGGGTCTACGTCATGTACGCGGGCCGGATCGTCGAGACGCAGACCGCGGAGGGCCTGTTCGCGAAGCCGCGGCACCCGTACACCGCCGGCCTTCTCGCCTCGACGCCGCGGCTCGATCCGGACGCGGGACCACCCAAGCCCATTCCGGGCCGCCCGGTCTCGCTCGCCGAGGCCCCCACCGGCTGCGCGTTCGCCGCGCGCTGCGCGCATGTACAGCCGCGGTGCACGGCCGAGGCACCCGCGCTGACCCGGCACGACGACGCCTACGCGGCCTGCTTCCGCGCCGACGAGGGGATCCTGACGTGACGAACCGCTCCGCGGGCGCGGCCGACACCACGCTCGAAGTCACCGACCTGCGCAAGACGTTCGGCGACCACGCCGCCGTGGACGGGGTCTCGTTCACGCTCGCGCCGGGCGGCTCGCTCGGCATCGTCGGCGAATCCGGCTGCGGCAAGACCACGACCGCGCGCATGCTGGTCGGTCTGGCCACGCCCGACTCGGGCAGCATCCGGGTGGGCGGCCACGAGCGCGCCACGCGGACCGGCAATCGCGCCGAACGACTGGCCCGCGCGCGCGAGATCCAGATGGTCTTCCAGGACCCGTACCTGTCCCTGGATCCGAGGATCGCCGTCGGGGAGTGCGTCGACGAGGTGCTGCGACTGCACTTCGGCACGCTGACGAAGGATCAGCGGGCGGCCCGGGTGGCGGAGTTGCTGGACCAGGTCGGCCTGGGCGCGCGCGAGGCGACCGCGCTGCCCAAGGCGCTGTCCGGTGGTCAGCGCCAGCGAGTCGCGATCGCCCGCGCGCTCGCGGCCGAGCCGACGGTGCTCATCCTCGACGAGGCGGTCGCCGCGCTCGACGTGTCGATCCAGGCGCAGATCCTCGAACTCCTCGCCGGGATCCGGCGGGACGCGGGGGTGGGCTTCCTGTTCGTCAGCCACGACCTCGCGGTCGTCCGGCACATCACCGACGACGTGGTCGTCCTGCGGGCCGGCCGGATCGTCGAGGCCGGCGGCACCAATGAGGTGCTGACGAATCCTCGACACCCGTATACCCGGCTGCTGCTCGACTCCGTGCCGCGGGTCGGGTGGGACCCGGCCAAAATCGCGGCCGATCGCCGGGCGCTGGCCGCCGAGGGCGCGCGGTGAGCTCGGGCGATGGGCTCGGGGGCCTCGTTTGCCGGCCTCGTTTGCCGGCCTCGCGCAGTGACCTTGTGCGGTGACCTCGCGGTGACCTTTTGCAGTGACCTTGTGCAGGACGTGACCTGGAAGGACGTGACCCAGTCATGAGCAATGAGACCGATTTCGCCGCGGGGACCGAGCGCGCCCCGGTTGTGGTCGACGAGCTGGCCTACCTGCCCGCGACCGAGGCGCTGCGGCGCTTTCGGGACCGCTCGCTCTCGCCGGTCGAGTTGATGACCGCAGTGATCGAGCGGGCCGAGGCCGTCGAGCCGAGCGTGAACTGCCTCGCCGAGCGGACCTACGACGAAGCCATGGCCGGCGCGCGGGCGGCGGAGGCCCGCTACGCCGGCAAGGGCGACGCGCCACGACCGCTCGAAGGGCTCGCGGTCGCGACCAAGGAGGAACAGCCCATCGCGGGCCGGATCAGCTCCGATGGCTCGGTGGCGTTCGCGGCCGAGATCGCCGACGCCACGCACCCGGTGGTCGAGCGGGTGCTCGCGGCCGGCGGCATCGTGCACGCGCGCACCACGACTCCCGAGTTCAGTTGCGCGGCGTTCACCCGCTCGGAGCTGTGGGGCATCACCCGCAACCCGTGGAACCTGGCTTTCTCGCCGGGAGGTTCGTCCGGTGGCGCCGGCGCGGCGCTCGCGGCCGGCAGTACCACGCTCGCGACCGGTTCGGACATCGGCGGCTCGATCCGCATCCCCGCGTCGTTCACCGGCACGGTCGGGTTCAAGCCGCCGTACGGCCGGGTTCCGGCGATGCCGCCGTTCAACCTGGACACGTACTGCCATGACGGCCCAATGGCGCGTACCGTCGCCGACTGCGCGCTGCTGCAGAACGTGCTGGCCGGTCCCCACCCGCTCGACGGTGTGGCGCTCAGCCCCAAGTTGGTCCTGCCCACCGCGCCGGAGGGCATCGAGGGGCTGCGCGTGGCGCTCTCGATCACGCTGGGGGACTGGCTGATCGACCCCGAGGTCGAGGCGAACACGCGTGCCGTGGCGGACGCGTTGCGCGCGGCGGGCGCGATCGTCGAGGAGGTCCCGGTGAACATCACCCGGCGGGATGTGATGGACACCGCGATGATCCACTTCGGCGCGATCTTCGGGTCATGGGTGCGCGGGGTCGCCGAGGAGTACGGCGACCAACTGAACGCGTACACGCTCAGGTTCGCCGAGGAAACCGTCGCCGCCGCCGAGCGCGGCGGGCTGCTCGCGGGCCTGGAGCGCGAGGCCGCGATCCAGGCCGAGCTGGGGCAACTACTCGATCGGTACGACGTGTTGCTGTGCCCGACGGCCGGGATCCCCGCGTACCTGGCGGACGACGACTACACCTCGACCAAGGTCACGATCAACGGCGTCGAGCTGGAGCACTACCTGGAGGCGTCGCTCACGACGGTGTTCAACATCGCCAGCCGTTGTCCGGTGCTGAGCGTGCCGTCGGGCCACGCGTCGAGCGGGGTGCCGACGGGGGTGCAGGTCGTCGGGCGGTTCTACGACGACGCGACGGTGTTCCGGGTGGCGGCGGCGCTGGAGCGGGTGCGGCCGTGGGACTACGTGGGTGCGGGTATTCCGGCGCTCTGAGCCGGGTCGGCCCGGGGTCTTTCGGCGCGCTCGGGTTCGTTGGCGTGTTGGCGCCGGTCGGACTCGATGTACCGATCGGGCCCGGGCTGCTCGACGTGCTCCTTCTTCTTCCCTTCGCCGTTCGCGTCCTCTTCGCGTTCGGTCTTCGTCGCGTTCCGTCTTCTTCTCTTCACTCTTTTCGATGCAACTCGGTGCAAGGAGTTCCATGTCCACCCCTGCCGATGTCGTCTTCCGCGGTGGTTCGGTCCATACGATCGACGCCGCGCGTCGCCGGGCCACGGCGGTGGCCGTGCGCGACGGGCGGATCGTGGCCGTCGGGCACGACGCGGATGTGCGCGGGCTGATCGGTTCGCGCACCGACGTGATCGACCTGACCGGCCGCGCGCTCGTACCCGGTTTCCAGGACTCGCACGTACACCCCGCCCTCGCGGGCATGACGCTGATCCGCTGCGACCTCTCGGACGCGCGGGACGCCGACTCGACGTTCGCCCTGATCCGCGCGTACGCGGCCGCCCGGCCCGACGAGGAGTGGATCAGCGGCGGCGGTTGGAACATGGAGGCGTTCGCCGGCGGTACGCCCAGCCGGCAGCAACTGGACGCGATCGTGCCCGACCGCCCGGCGTTCCTGATCAACGCCGACGGCCACGGCGCGTGGGTGAACACCCGCGCGCTCGAACTCGCGGGTGTCGGACGGGATACCCCGGATCCGGCCGACGGGCGGATCGAGCGCGAACCGGACGGCACCCCGCAGGGCACCCTGCACGAGGGCGCGACCGCGCTGGTCGGCGACCTCGTCCCGGGCCTGGACGCGGCCGACGGCCTGCGCGCGCTGCTCGCGGGCCAGGCGCGGATGCACTCGGTCGGCGTGACGGCGTGGCAGGACGCGATGGTCGGTTCGGCGCATCCGGGCCTGGACCCGCTGGAGTCCTATCTGACCGCGGCCCGTTCGGGGCAGCTGACCGCGCGCGTCGTGGGCGCGCTGTGGTGGGAACGGGACCAGGGCGCCGAGCAGTTGGAGCGGCTGCTCGAACTCCGCGCGTCCTCGTCCGTCGGGCGGTTCGCGGCCACCAGCGTGAAGATCATGCAGGACGGGGTCGCGGAGAACTTCACGGCCGCGATGAACGACCCGTACTTCGACGGCTGCGGCTGCCACACCGGCAACAGCGGACTGAGCTTCGTGGACCCGGCGGCGCTGCGCGAACACGTGACGCTGCTCGACGCGCACGGCTTCCAGGTGCACGTGCACGCGGTCGGTGACCGGGCCGCGCGCGAGGCGCTGGACGGCTTCGCGCAGGCGCTCGCGGCGAATGGGCGGGCGGATCACCGGCATCACATCGCGCACCTCCAGGTGGTTCACCCCGACGACGTTCCGCGCTTCGCGGAGCTGGGCGTGACGGCCAACCTCCAGCCGCTGTGGGCCGCGCACGAGGCCCAGATGGACGAGCTGACCATCCCGTTCCTGGGTGACGAACGGGCGGCGTGGCAATACCCGTTCGGCGACCTGCTGCGCTCCGGCGCGACGCTCGCGGCGGGCAGCGACTGGCCGGTCAGCGCGCCGGACCCGATGTGGGGCATCCACACCGCGGTCAACCGGGTGCTGCCGGCCGTCGCGGAGCCGTCGGACACGATCTTCCTGCCCGAGCAGCGGATCGACCTCACGGCGGCGCTCGCGGCGTACACGGTGGGCACGGCGTACGTGAACCACCGCGACCACGACACCGGCACGATCGAGGTGGGCAAGCTCGCCGACCTGGTCGTCCTGGACCGCGACCCGTACGCGGGCCCGGCGGCGGAGATCGGTGACACGCGCGTGCTGGGGACGTATGTCGAGGGCGCGCCCGTGTACACGGGGGAGGGTCTGTGACCGCGGGGGAGGGGCCGCTGGCCGCGGCCTACGACGTGGCGGTGGTGGGCGCGGGCCTGGCCGGTCTGGTGGCGGCGCGGGAGCTCGCGTCGTCCGGGCTGCGCGTGGTGGTCCTGGAGGCGGGCGATCGGGTCGGCGGCCGGACGTGGTCGAAGGTCTTCCCCGGTACGGGAGTTCGGGTCGATCTCGGCGCGGAGTGGATCTCGGCGCAGTACCACCGGGCGCTGATGGCCGAGTACGAACGCTACGGCGTGGACCTGGTCCCGGCACGGGAGAGCGCGACGCGGCAGGTGTGGCTGCTGGACGGTGAGGCGTCCGAGGGCGCGATGCCGCTGGCCGGTCCGGACCTGGCCGCGTGCGAGCGGTTGGTCACGGAACTCACCGCACTGGCCGCGGAGTTGACGCCTGCGCAGGCGCCGGACGGGTTGGACGTGGCGTACGGCGAGCTGCTCGAGGGCCTGCCGGCGCGTGCGGTGGCGTACCTGTCGGTGCTCGGCGCCGCGTTGATGGGCGCGCGCCCCGAGGAGTACTCGGCGGTGGGCGTGATCGAGGACATCGTCGCGCTGGGCGGCGACCCGGCGGCGGCGTTCGGCGCCGAGGATCAGCGGGCGGCGGGCGGTGCGGACGCGCTGGCGGTGGCGATGGCGGCCTCGCTCGGCGCCGAACTGCGCTTCGGAGCGCGGGTGGTGGCGGTGCGTCAGGAGGGGCCGGGCGTGGTTCTCGGGCTGGCCGACGGCAGCGCCGTGACGGCCGCGGCGGCCGTGGTCGCGGCACCGCTCAACACGTGGGCGGCGATCGCCTTCGAGCCCGCGCTGCCGCCGGCGGTGGCGGCACTGGCCGAGCAGGGCCACGCAGGCCGCTCGGTGAAGGTGGCGGCCCGGGCGACCGGGATACCCGTCGACGCCAAGGCGGGCTGTTGGCCGCCCGGCATCCTCGCCGTGTACAACGCGGGGGAGGACGTCTGCGTCGTCTTCGGCCTCGCCGAGAGCTTCGACCCGACCGACCGGGCCTCGATCGAGACGGCGGTGCGGCAGCTGTACCCGGACGCCCGCATCCTGGAGGTGCTCGCCCACGACTGGTCCGCCGACCCACTGGCGCGGGGCACGTGGGTAGCCCCCCGCCCGGGCCAGTGGCCGCTCTTCGCGGCGGCGCGGGAGCCGTACGGGCGGGTGGTCCTGGCGGGCGGCGACATCGCCCGCACTTCCCAGGGCTACATGGACGGCGCGGTGCTCTCGGGCCACGACGCGGCGGAGGCGGTGCGGAACCTGCTCGCGTAGCGGGCACCCGACCGGGGCCGGTATCCGACCGGGGTGGGCGTCGTCTGCGGAGGAGACGATGTCCACCCCACCGCCATGTCAAGATACCCATGACAGAGATAGTCGACGCACAGATAATCACCTCGGATCCTGACCCCGAGGCCGATCCCGACGTCGAAAGGACCGACATGGCGCTGACCCCCGAAGACAGCCCCGGCTTCCTCCTGTGGCACACCACGCTGCGCTGGCAGCGCACGATGGCGGCCACCCTCGGCCCGCTCGACCTGACCCACCCTCAATTCGTGCTCCTGGCAAGCCTGTACTGGCTCGACACCCAGGGCGCCAAGCCCAACCAACTCACCCTGGCCGCCCACGCCGGCATGGACGTCAAGACCGTCTCCCCCGTCCTGCGCCGCCTGGAAGCCAAGGGCTACCTGACCCGAGCAACCGACCCGGCCGACACCAGGGCGAAGCTCCTCCACATCACCGCCCCCGGAACCGACTTGGCCGCCAAGGCCATGCAGGCGGTGGAAGCGGCGGACGCCACCTTCTTCGCGGACGTCCCCGACCGCGCGAACCTGCTCAAGGCGCTCCGCCGGCTGTCCGGCACACCCGGCGAGTAGAAGCGAGGCCGCCGGTCGGGCCGAAAGCGTTTTGATGGAGGCCCTGCCGATACTCACCGAGCAAAACCTCCTCGACGCCGCCGGATCGAAGTCGTTCGAGCACGGCGAGGCCCACCTCGACGCGGTCGCGAATCCGACCGAGAACGGCCCCGGCGTCATCACCGCCGTGGTGTACGGAAACGACACCTACGACGTCGTCCTCCACGATGTCGTCCTCGAATTCGGGCCGGACGATCTCGCCGGTGAATGCGATTGTCCGTACGGCGACCAGGGCTACTGGGTCTATTCGCAGTGCACCGGGCTTCAGTCCGGTGGTGAAGCGAATCTGAGAACTGCTCTGGCCTCAGATGTCGGCACGGATCCGCAGTGTTGACCTCGGCTGTGTCAGAGCGGCCGGTTCTGCTGCTCGATGTACTGCTTCACGATGCTGAGCGGCGCGCCGCCGACGGACCCGGCGAAGTAGGAGCCGGACCACAGGCGCTGCGCCCGCCAGTAGTGGCGGACGAGATCGGGGAACTCCTGGCGGAGCCTGCGCGAGGACACGCCCTTGAGGGAGTTCACCAGCTTGGACAGGGCGACCTTGGGCGGGAAGTTCACGAGCAGGTGGACGTGGTCGTTCTCGCCGTTGAACTCGACCAGTTCGCATTCGAAGTCGGCGCACACCGCGCGCATGATCTCTTCCATCCGCATGAGGTGCGCATCGTTGAAGACCCGATGCCGGTACTTCGTCACGAAAACCAAATGCGCGTGAAGGGCGAAAACACAGTGCCTACCAGTGCGGATGTTCTGTATGTCAGCCATAAACCAAGCGTAGTACGATCACGATGTGCAGCTTCGGTACGGCTTCCGCCTGTACCCGAGCGCCGGTCAGCGCACCGCGCTGGCGAGGGCGTTCGGGTGTGCGCGGGTGGTCTACAACGACGCCCTCAAGGCTCGGGAGACCGCCCGCTCCGAGGGGCTGCCGTTCCCGAAGACCGGCGACCTGTCGAAGCTGCTGATCACCGAGGCCAAGCGCACCCCGGAACGGGAATGGCTGGGCGAGGTGTCCGCTGTCCTCCTCCAACAGTCCCTCCGGGACCTGGACACCGCTTACCGGAACTTCCTCGACGGTCTGAAGGGCAAGCGCCCGCGCATGGGCGCGCCCCGGTACAAGTCGAAGAGGGACACCCGGCAGGCGGTGCGGTTCACGGCGAACGCCCGCTGGTCGATCACCCCGGGGCAGAAGCTGCGTCTGCCGAAGATCGGCGATGTGAAGGTCAAATGGTCCCGGAGACTGCCGTCCACCCCGTCCACGGTGACGGTGGTCAAGGACTCGTCGGGCCGGTACTTCGCAAGCTTCGTCGTCGACACCGACGACACGGAGATCCCGCCGGAGGCCACGGGAGCGATCGGGATCGACCTTGGGCTGACGCACTTCGCGGTCCTCTCCGACGGCCGGAAGATCGACAGCCCACGCTTCCTGCGCCGGGCGGAGAAGAAACTCAAACGGGAACAACAACGCCTGAGCCGCAAGGCCAAGGGCAGCAACAACCGGACCAAGGCCCGCCTCAAGGTCGCCCGCGCACACGCGCGGGTGGCCGACGCGCGGCGCGAGTTCCACCACCGGCTCTCCACGAAGCTGATCCGCGAGAACCAAGCGGTCGCCGTGGAGGACCTGGCGGTCAAGGGACTCGCCCGCACACGCCTGGCCAAGTCCATCCACGACGCCGGATGGTCCGCGTTCGTGATGATGCTGGAGTACAAGGCCGCCCGGTACGGGCGCACCTTCACCCGGATCGGCCGCTTCGAGCCCACATCCCAGGTGTGCTCACGGTGCGGCATGAAGGACGGCCCCAAGCCCCTTGACGTCCGTACGTGGACGTGCTCGGCGTGCGGGGCTGTCCTGGACCGGGACATCAACGCGGCGGTCAACATCGCCAAGGCCGCCGGACTGGCGGTATCAGCCTGTGGAGCGCAGGTAAGACCGGGAGCGATCCCGGCACCGCGCAGCGAAGCAGGAACCCACCCGAAGCCACCCACCACCCTGCGGTGGGAGCAGGCGGGAATCCCCGGCCCTTAGGCCGGGGAGGATGTCAATTCTGCAAGCACTGTGTCGCGCGGCGGTCGGCCTGGTCTTCCTCCGCGCAGCCAAGGCCGGTCCGGTCGGGGAACCCCAAGGCGCCGGGATGGACCTGCGCGCCTACCTCGCCTCGCTCGACCACGGCGAATTCGTCGACCTCCTCGATGAGGCGGCCGGCAGCGATCCGGATCTGCGCCGCCGCCTCAACCTGCGCGCCGCGCGTATCGACGGCGGCGCCAGCCAGACATCACGGCGATTCGCGCTCGCGAACCACGTTTGGCCGGAACTGGCGATCCAGGACTACACGCAGCCACTGGGGGACGCGGGCATCGCGTACTACGCCACGTGCCTGCGCGAAGCCGGGTCCGCTCCGAACCGAGACGGATGGTTGATTCAGCACCTACGGGAAGACCTGGCCGAGGCCCAGAAAGACACCGACGCATTCGTCGAAGCACTCACCCCCGACCTCACCCACGGCTACGCCTACCTCCGCATCGCCGACGCACTCACCGCCGCCGGCCGCGATGCCGAGGCCCTGACCTGGGTCGAACGCGGCTTCGCCGAACACCCGGAAGACTCCCGACTCGCCGACCACCTGACCGGGCAGTACACCGCCGCCGGCCGCCACTCCGACGCCCTGAAGATCCGGTGGGACCAGTTCCGACACCAACTCGGCGTCCCGTCGCACCGGCAACTCCTCAAAGTCGCAGAGGCGACCGGAGAAGCCGACCACTACCGAGACAGGGCCCTCCAAGCACTATGCGACGCGGCCGAACAACGGCGGACCCGCATCCAAGCGGCCCGAGCCCTGATCGACATCCTCCTCACCGAGGACCGCTTCGCCGAGGCCTGGCAGGCAGCCGAAACCCTCGGCGCCACCCGTGCCCAATGGCTCCACCTCGCCGACGCCTGCCGAACCACCCGCCCGGAAGACGCACTCACCATCTACCTGCGAGAAGCCACCGAACTCATCAAAACCACAACCAAACACGCCTACGCCCAAACCGCAGACCTCCCTGGCCCGCCCGCGACACCGCCCAAGCAGCCAACCGCGAGCCCCAATGGCAAGTGAATTCACCACCCTACGCACCACCCACCACCGCAAACGCAATCTCACAACCGAACTCGCCCACCGCGGCCTCATTTGAGGCCCTGCAACGTCTGAGCGAACTTCCCCCATTCGGCCCGATCGGATGACAGCCCGACCCTGCTCTGACCGCCGCCGAGCGGATCAGTACGAGGTGGGGTTCGCCAGTGCGGGCAGTTCGAGCTCCGCCCAGATGGTCTTGCCAGTGGGGTGCCTGCGTTCGACGCCTCGGCTGGTCGCAAGAGCGTCGACGAGGAGCAGACCTCGTCCCGATTCGGCGGTGTCCACGGGAAGGGTCGAGTAGAAGGTGGGCATCCCGTCATGCCGGTCCGAGACCTCGACGCGCAAAGTAGCCGGCCCCGGCCAAGCCGACTCGATCGCCAGGCGGAGTTCGAAGCCGTGATCGGATCCCCTCCCGTGGATCACGGCGTTCGCGGCGAGTTCGGCCACGAGCAGGGCAACCGTTCGGGACGCATCCGACTCCTGCGGCCGGCCCCACGCGGCGAGTTGTTCCATTGCGACGAGACGGGCGGCGCGGGCACCGAAGGTGGTCGAGGCGAACCGGCGAACGAAATCCGCAGTGGAGGGCGCGAGCCGGATGGGGGAGATTTCAGGCTTCATGGCACAGAGCGTTGCTCTGCGGACGTACCGTGACCAGGGGCGAAGTCGGTACGAAGCGTATGCGTACGGGCGGACGCGGTCGGTTGTCCGGGCTGTCGGCCGTGACCGATGACGCACGCGCGCATGTGAGGCGGTGGACGCTGTGGTGGGTGTCGGCGCGAATGATGAAGACGAAGTGGGACGGGAGCGAAGGCCCGAGCCGCCGGAGGATACGGATGGCGCTGCGGACTTCTTCCGGGCCATCGGCAAGCAGGTAAAACTGTTGCGCGAGCGGGCGGGGCTGACGCAGAAGGAGTTGGGCGACCGACTCGGGTATAGCGAGGAGCAGATCTCCTCGGTGGAGCGTGGACGGCGCACGCCCCAGCCGGAGTTCCTGGATTCGGCTGACGCCCTGTTGGGCGCAGATGGTCTGTTGACCGCAACGAAAGAGGACTTGGCGAAGGCCAAGGCGAAGACGCGGGTACGACACCCGGCTTGGTTCAGGGACTACGCGCGGCAGGAAGCGGATGCCGTCGAGCTGAACTACTTCAGCATGGTGACTGTGCCCGGTCTGCTCCAGACAGAGGAGTACGCGCGAGCGACGTTCACTGCCCGCCAACCTCTTCTCGACGAGAAGACCATCGAGGAGAGGGTTGCCGCCAGGCTGGCGCGCCAAGAGATCTTGACGCGTTGGCCTGCGCCCATGGTCAGCGCAGTACTCGATGAGTCTGTCCTGCGTCGGTCCATCGGTGGGAGGGACGTCCATCAAGGGCAGATCGAACGCCTGTTGCATCTGGGGCAATTGCGAAGTACGACGCTCCAAGTGCTGCCGATGGACTGTGAAGACCACGCCGGTATCGATGGCCCATTCACCTTGCTCACGCCGAAGGGCCGTCAGCAGGTGGCGTACGTGGAAGTTCAGAGTGTCAGCCGCTTGATCACAGATCCTGAAGAGGTCCGTATTCTGGCGGCACGTTACGGCAGCATTCGGGGACAAGCGCTCACGCCTCGCGAGTCCTTGGTGCGGATCGAGAAGATGTTGGGAGAGGAATGAGTATCGAAACTGCCCCGAATCGTACCGCGGAGCTGCGTTGGTGCAAGAGCAGCCACAGCGGTGGTGAGGGCGGCGAATGCGTCGAGTTCGCCGCCGCCCCGCAGGCCGCCCACGTCCGTGATTCGAAAGCCCCACACGGCCCCCGACTCACCTTCGCCCCCAACGCCTGGACCGGCTTCCTCGCCTCCACCGCCCGCTGACTCACACGCGCGGCGGCAGCCCTACAGGGACGTGAACCTGACCGATTCCCCCAGGGCCGCCGCCGCGCCGTCGAGGTCGGCCAAGCGAGCCGCGAGCGTCGCCTCCGCCAGCCGTTGTGGCAGCGCCGTGCTGAACTTGAGGCCGTTCAACGCGCGACTGTCCACGTGAGGTAGGCACAGGTGGTTCGTCACGTCCTTTGTTGCTGCCCGCCATTGTTCCGGCGTCAGATCTTCGCGAAGGCGCACATAGCCATCCGTCGAGCGTTGTAGCGGATCGGTCACGGACGCGAGGCTCGCCGCCAGGGTCGCGTTCGCCCTGGCCCCCGCCCAGGTCCACCAGCGCACGTCCGAGCCGGTCGACGCCCGCACGATCACCGTTCCGCCCGCGTGCACCAACTCGGTGCTCTCATCGCGCGCTTGGGTCAGTGCCGCCTGCGCACGGCGGGTCAGCAGTACGTCCGGATCGGTGCCCAACAGCACCTCACGTGCCGCGCGGGTCAGGTGGTACGAGGCGGTTCGGGAAAAGCCGACCCCACCCCACCGGGCCTTGCCGCCACCTTCCACCGGCTCGACAAAGCAACGACGCCGAGTCCAGTCGATGTACGTCACCTGCCAGCTCCGACCGGCCAACAACAAGCGGCGTGGCCCGGTGACCTCCTCGGTCAGCAGGGCCGGGTCGGTCTTGCCGATCTCGGTGCGTCCCGACAGGACGGTGAACTCGGGGGCCGCGGTGAACACCGCGGTCAGGTTCATGAAGTGCCGGTGGCCGAAGCGGCGCTCGGCTTCCGGGCCGATGAACAGCATTCCGCCGTCCTGGTCGAGATAGCCCTCCGCGACCAGGTGCCGGACGATGGGCTCGGCAGCCGGACCGAACGGGCCCAGCCCACCCCACCATTCCTGCCACAGCCGGTCACCGACCCGGTGTTCCTGCAAGCACAGCGCCAAGACTTGCTGCGCGACGATGTGCCTCGGCTCGGGTGGCGGCACGACCGGCTCGACCCAACCCCGCGACCAGAGCAGCAACAGGCCGGCAGCGCCCACGAGGCCGTCCCGATCGAGGGCAAGGAACAGGCAGTTGCGGGTGGAGCCGGGCCGGCGCCCGGTCCGGCCGAGCCGTTGCAGGAACGAGGCGACGGTGCCGGGTGCGTCGATTTGGATGACCCGATCCAAGTCGCCGACATCGATGCCGAGTTCGAGAGTGCTGGTGGAGACGATGACGCAGTCCCGAGCGTCGGCGAACGCCTCCTCTGCTCGACGCCGCTCGTCCACTGACAGGGAGGCGTGCGACAGGAACGTGGTCACACCCTTGGCCCGCAGACTCTCGCCGAGTTCCTCGACCTGCTTGCGCGACTCGCAGAAGACCAAACGCTTCTCGCCGTGATGCAGCCCGGCAATCACTGTCGCCGCGTTCGCGAGCGAGCCCACATAGTCGAGTTGGATGTCCCCCGCCGCGACTGGCACGGGTTCCGCACCGGGACGCAGGTGCGGCGCAACCACGCGCGCGGGTCGGTGCCCTGCACCGGAACCCTGCAACCAGGTGAGGAGGTCGTCAGGGTTGCCGACGGTGGCGGAGAGCCCGATCCGCTGCACCGGACGCCCGACCACCCGTTCCAAGCGCTCCAACACGGCCAACAGGTGCCACCCGCGGTCGTCTCCCGCGAAGGCGTGGACCTCGTCCACCACGATCGTGCGCAGACCCGCGAAGAACGCTCGATGGTCGACGTTGACGCTGACCAGCATCGCTTCCAGCGACTCCGGGGTGGTCAGCAGTACGTCCGGGCGCGCCGCGAGGATGCCCTTGCGTCGAGGCTGTGAGACGTCGCCGTGCCACAGGGCAGCCGTCCGACCGAGCCACGAGGTGTACGTCTCCAGGCGTGGCAGCAAGTTGTTGAGCAATGCCTTGAGCGGGCACACGTACAGCACGGACGTGCCGGTCCAGTTCTCCGCCGCCATCCGGGACAGCAGCGGGAACGCCGCCGCCTCGGTCTTGCCACCTGCCGTGGGCGCCAGCAGTACGGTGTCCGAACCGTCGAGCAGCGGAGCGATCGACTCCTCCTGCAAGGGGCGAAGACCCGTCCAGCCGAGGGTGTTGACGATGTGGTGGACCAGGCCCGGGTGCAGCCGGTCCAGCGGCTCGGGGGCGCCGGTCACTCCACCTCCAACTCGATCTCGTCGGCGCCGGCAGCCGCCGCGTTGCGCTCCACGTCGCTGAGTTCGGTCGCACTGATCGTCAGTGCGTAGTGCTTGCGCGGGTCGAAGTCGTCGAACTCGTCGACCCGGTCGAGCACATCGGCAACGAGCTTGCGCAAGAAAAGGCGTGGTGCGATGCTTGCCCTGCCGCCGAGCCGGCCGGCCATCGAGATGGCCAGCTCACTGACGTACGCGTCGTCCACGAGGTCGGCGATCCGTTGTGGATTTCGGGCCGCACCCGTGTACAGGTCCCGGACTGAGCGCCCGAGTTCGCCGAGCCTGTCGACGTCGAATCCGGTCAGCCGCAGCTGTACCGCACGTGGGGAGTCGAACCGCGGATCGGTGGAGAAGTCGGTCGCCAACCGCTGTGCGAGCGGAGGCAGCCGCTGTACCCCCTGCTGTCCGTCGAAGAACGCCGGCGTGCCGGTGATCACCAGAAACAGACCGGGAAATCGGCCCGCGTCGATCTCGTCGAGCAACTGCCGCAGGGCGTTGAGGCCCTTCTCGCGGACGTCACCACGGACGCGTTGCAGGGTCTCGATCTCGTCCAACACCACGAGCAGCCCGGGATGCCCACAGTCCTTCAGCACGGTCAGCAGGCCCTGAAGGAACCCGAGCGCGCCGAAGTGGTCGAGATCGCCGCGTACGCCCGCCAGCCGCTTCGCGGACGCCGCGACCGACTTCTGCCCGCCCAGCCACGCGATGACCGCCTCTGCTGTCGCGGCGTCACCGGCCAGGGTCGCCTGCCGATATCCGCGCAGCGCGGCCGAGAAGGCGGGTGTGGTCTGGGCGACGCCGCGAAGTCGCTCTTCGAGGAGTTCGCCGACGGCGGTCTCCAACGCGTCGGAGTCCTCGTCGAGTTCGGGCTGTGCTTCGCCGATTTCCTCTTCGAGGGTATAAAACCACGCGTCCACGACGGCCCGCAGCGCGCTTGCGGGCTCGGTCGACGTGGTCAGGCGCTCGGTGAGCCGCCGATAGACCGTCTCCAGCTTGTGCAACGGCGTTTCCGTCTCGGAGATCTGGATCTCCGTCGTTGCCATCCCCGCGCGTTTCGCCCGTTCGGCGAGCCAGCGGGCGAAGAACGTCTTGCCCGAGCCGTACTCACCGCGGATCGCGTGGAAGGCCGCGGCCCCCGAGCCGATGGTGCCGATTCGCTCATCGAGCGCTGGCGCGAACCGGTCCAGGCCGACCGCGAACAGGTCGAGCCCGGACTGCGGCACAGTGCCTCGACGCAGTGCGTCGATCACTTCGCGCCGCCGGGCGGGGCTCACCGACGGGAATGCGGCTCCGGTGCTCATTCGGTTGCTTTCGGTAGTTCGAACTGCTCACGCAGCGTGGTTCGGTTCAGCTGTACCCGGGTGCGGGCGTCGATCAGGCTGATCACGTCGTATCCCTCGACGTTCAACAACCGGGTCAGCATGGTGACGAAGCCTTCCGAACGGGTTTGCGCCCGGCCGCCTGAAGCGATGACGGCGGCGCCGACCGCCGCGAGGGACAGCGTGCCACCGGCCGCGTCCAAGGCGTCGATGACCGCGGCGACCACCTTGCGGTCGGGAGATTTGCGGACGTAGACCCGCTGAGACTCGTAGATCTTCGTGGCGACGACCTGCTTGCCCAGGGTCGCACCGGCCGAAGGCGTCGGCTCCGATGTGGGAACGGAAGTGGCCGAACCAGAAGTGGTTGTTGCAAGGGCGGGTTGGGCCTGCGCCTTCGGCTTGGTTGCCTTGGGAGGTGCAACGATGGCGGCTGCGGGTGCGGCGCCCGGTTCCTCCCACCAGGTCGGCTGGGTCGACTCGCGGGGCAGGACGGACCAACCGGCAGGAGCCAGTTCGGCGGTCGGCGCGAGCACCAGTACCGGGACCGTCAGCTCGGCGAGGGACGCGCCGCCGTGGTGACCCGCTTTACGAGGTGTGTAGCGGATGTCCTCGGACCACGCGGCGACGATGCCGCCGTCCGATACCCGTGGGCCGTTCAGCGCGACCTCACCCGGTGCGGCCGTTCCGGTACGCCACCGCGCGGACTCCACACCGGTGGCCGCAGTGGGACCGGCATCTCGCGGCGTGCGATCCAGGACGTGCCCGTGGTCGGAGACCAGGACGACCGGTCGGCCTTGCCCGCGGGCTGCGTTCAGCAGTTCGGGGAGGTACTTGATGCTGTCGACGGTCCAGTCGGCCACCGAACTCTGCTGCCCGTGATCGAGGCTCTCGTCGATCGTGTTGAGCACGACACCCACCACTTCCTCGGCAGCGATGGCGGCAACGAGTTGTGCATCGAGGCGGTGTCCGGCCGGGCCGGGGATGTCGCCCTTGTGGAACAACTGGGCTTCTTTGTGCTCCTGCTGTCGCCAGAACGACGAGAAGCCGTCCTTCTCTACGGACTGCCCACCGTTCATCGGGCGTCCGCACAGCAGGGCGGCTCGGCTGATGGTGGTGACCGACGGCATCATCGCAACGGCGGCGGTGCGTCGACCCGCTACCGGTGCCAGCTCGACCCAGCGGCCGGTCGTGGTCAGCTCTTCGCCGAGCTGCGCCGCGACCGCGCTGCTCATCCCGTCGAGGACCAGAATCAGCGGATACCGGCGTTTGGCCAGCGGGACGACGACCTTGCGCAGGACGTCCTCGATGAGCAGGGCACCGGCCGAACTCGTCGAACAGGCGTGCCGGGCCCACGGTGCCAGGACGGCTGCGAACTCCTCGTCGAGTCGGGCCCGACGGGCTCGGGCCGCGTCGTGCACGTTGCGATAGGCCTGATCGAGTATCGGATCGTCCGTCGCATCGCCCACCCAGAGTTGGGCCAAAGCACGGTCGACCCAGCCCCAGTCGGCGGCGTGCGCGTGCACGGCCTGTTCGACAGAGACCACGTTCGTCTCGGCCGTCGCGGTCCAGCGCGCGAGGCGTACGGCCATTTCGGCGAGTCGCACCCGCTCCGGGAAGAAGTGTGCGGCCAACTGGTGCTCGCAGAGGTCGTGCAGGGCGGCCTGGGCCGCCTCGTGGCCATCGACCAATCCCTGGGCCAGGCGATGCAGCCGGGCCCGAAAACCGGACGGCAGCAAGGGGTTCTTGGCCAAAGCGGGCAACAGGTGTGCGGAGGCGGCGAGTTCGTCCGCGCGATCGACCACGTTCAGGACTCGGGCTCGCGCAGACTCTCCCGCCCCGCCCGGTGCCGCCGCGTCGCCGATCCAGCGGGCGAGCACGCCCTCCACCGCGCGAGTGTAGGCACGCAGCTCGGATGTCCGCAGACCCACGCCACCGAACAGGCTGCCGAGAGCTACTGCGGTCTCGGCTGTCGCTTCCTTGTCGGACAGCACGGACGCGAGTACGCCCAACGCGGTCGCGTCCGAGCCGCGCCCGCTCTCCACGAGCCGAAGCAGCAACGGCGCCGCTTCGCCGGCCGCTTCGGCGAGCCACGCGGTGATACCGGCCCGCTCATCCGGAGCCAGGGCCGCGAACTGCTGGGGGCCCAGCTCGGTACGGGACCAGCCGAGCAACGCGTCCATGTCCACGGACCCGCCGTTGACGACCGACTCAAGGGACAGCCGTACCCCGACCAGTGCCCGCACCGCCGCGTCGAGAGTCAATACAGCGCCGCGCTGCGGCCAGTTGTCGGCCGGCTCCGCTTCGATCAGGGCGTCGAGCAGCCACTGCCACTGTTCCCGGTACATGCGCGGGTCCAGGTCGGTGGCGCCGAAACGCTGCTTGACGATGTCAGGCCTGTCGACGGTGATCGTGCGCGAGCCGACCATCTGGCCGAGCAGATCAAGGCCGACCTGTTCGTCACTCACGTCGGTGGTGACGACCAGGAGATCGGCGTCTTGGGCCTGGTGGGCCTGCCAGGCATCCGTGATGGCCAGGACCGAGCCTGCGTGCGCGACCCGGACGCCGCGGCGCTTGCCGTCACTCGTCGGGAGGCTGAACTCGGCGGGCTCGGCTGCCGGGTAGCGACCGTGCACGAGGAACAGGCGGCGGTCCTTGGCCTTGGACAGGTACGTTGCCAGCAGCCCGGCCACGATCCGCCGATTGAGGTCGGGGCCGCTGGTCGGCATCAGTTCCCACCTTCGGCCGAGGCCTCGCGAACCTGCCAGGTGATCTCGATCGCCACACCGGGATTGGCGAGCGCGAAGGCGCTGATCTCGTCCTGCACATCGGTCAGGACCTGGGCGAGCACGGCTTCCACCCGACTGGGCGGTGTGGCCACGCGATGGATCCGGCCGGGCTGAGTCGGGCCGGGGACGACTGGCGTGTCGTCCCCGGGGTTCTCCTCCTGGCCGGGTGTGCCGGATACCGTCGGGCTCCCGTGCCGGGTCAGGCTGATGTCGTCGGGGTCCGGGGTCGGGGCCGGGGGGTCGGGCACAGGGTCGGAGGCCGGACCGGGTACCGGTGTGACAGTGGCGAGTTTGCTCGCATCGGTGATCAGTTTCACGGCCGTGTCGTGGGATGCGACCAGGACCGGCGCCAGACGGGCGCTGTACTCGTCTTTCCGCGCGGCATCGGCGACCTGCGAAAGCAGCCGCTCGGCCCGGTCCGACAGACCGTCTCCGCGACCGGTCAGGCCACGCACGCCGTTGAGCAGCGTCCATTGGGTGGAGTCGAGTGCCTTCAGTACCTCGTGCGCCGAGGACATTGCCCTACCGAGTTCGACGTCGGTGCTGTTGTACGTCGCGGACGCCAACTCGCGGACCAGCGCGGTGGCGTCGTGCCGCTGCTGGAGCCGGGCAAGGAGGTCGGACGCGTCGCGTACCGACCGTTCGCGGTCGCTCGGTGCGTCACCGGATACTCCGAGTTGGGCACGGTGCTTGGCCAGGGAGTGCCGCAGACCGTTCACGTCGGCTTCCCACGCGGCTGCTTGTTCGCGTACCTCCAGTGCGAGCGCCTGGACGTTGCGCGCCCACGGGACCGGCTTGGTCTTGGCACCGAACAACGCGGCGGCACGGGTGTGCCCGGCTGCGAACTCTTCGTCGCCGGGCAGTTCCTGGGCCCGTAGAGCCCACCCGGGGCCGATCTGGTCCAACTCCGGTGCCGAGCGCGGCGAACCGTTGAACACCCAGGAGCGATCGGCGATCAGGGCGTAGGACGCGATGATCAGGTTGCCGACGATCTTGTCCAGGCCGGTCCAGCCCAGTTCGCCGATCCACCGCCTGATCTCCTCGACGGAGAAGTCTCCGGTGACCTGATTGGCGCCGGCCTGCTGCTCGATCCACCTACGCCAGTCGGCGCTGACGTTGAGCGGACCGTCGTGGACCTCGCCCAGCTTCAGCGCGTGCACGATCCGTTTGACCAGGACGAGGTCGGCGTTGTCCACCACGATCCGCCGAGTGCCGTCGTCCATGGCCCGGCCGATCCAGCTGTACACCTTCTTGAACTGGGCAGGGGTGACCACCTTGCGGTCGTCACGGGTATCGAAGTTCGGGTGGTTCGGGTACAGCTCGTGGAACATCCCGTCGGCGAACTTGAGCATTGCGAGCTTGAAGCCCGCACCGCCCAGCGGCTCGTCGGGGTTGTGCCCGGAGAAGAGGGAGTGGATGTGCCGACCTTCGGGGACCTCCGCGCCGAGATTGCCTTCCTCGGGCTTCGCGATCGCGTACGCCTGCTTGAGGACGGCGGTCAGCGCCAACGTGAGGGTCTCGCGCTGCGCCTCCAACTGGTGCTTCATCCGCACCTGGTCGTCGGCCGAGCGGTTCGGCGCGAAGTCCTTGATGCGGTCCCTGAGCAGCAGGTACTCGATCTTGAGGAGGCGACCGAGCTGCCCGGCGCGCTGTGGGGAGACGAAGGACGGCAACCACACGATCGTCGCGGCGTGCTTGCCGGCGCGCCGCAGGCCCTCGATGCGGTTGGCGTCCGCGCTCGGGTAGTTGTGCTCGTCGAAGGGATAGTCGATGACGAACCGGATCCGACCGTCGACCGACGGTTCGAACTGCTGGTCCGGCAACTCGGCCGGGTCCGCGACGTTCTCGAAGACGAACTCGGCGACGCGGCGGGTACCGCGCCAGACGATTTCCTTCTCGGTGACGAATTCACCGCGATCGGTCAGCTCCAGTTCGTTCCACAGGTGATTGCGGACCCACACCTTGCGTGTGCCGATTTTGTCCTGTTCGGCAACCGCCTCAAGCAGCGGCTCGACGTCCAGGTCTGACAGGTGCAGGGTGAAGACCGGGTCCTCAGTGCCCTCGCTGCGCAGCTCGCCCGGGAACTGCCCCTGCAACTCGCGCAGTCGAGCGATCACCATCTGCCCGGTCTGACCGGTGCGGGAGCGGATCTCACCGTGGTTCAGCGCGGCGAGGCGGGCGCCGGTGAGTCGGGTGAGGGCGGGGACCTGCGGGGCGAGATAGGCCAAAAGGAGGGTCTTGACGAAGCGGTCGTCCGCCTTGAACTTCGGGTCTTCCGCCGAGCCGTACTTGGTGAGGAGGTATTCGTGGACCTTGGCGTGGAAGCGGGTCGCCTCTTCGGCCTCGCGGCGGAGCTGGTCGGTGAACGCCTCCGCCATTCCTTCCGACAGCACGTCCCACAGGTCGCCGATCGGGATCAGCTGACCCAGCTTCATGTCGTCGCGGCGTCGGTGCAGCATCTCTTTGAGCAGCCGCAGACCGGTGCGCTCGCGCTGGAGTGCGCCGGAGAGGGCGACCAGGACGTTCAGGAGCGCGGGGGAGAAGGGGTACAGCGAGCGGAAGTCGTCCCAGTCGGCGTCGGTCGCGCCGGCCGAGTCGAGGAGGACATCGCGTACCGACTGGTTCGAACTTTCGACGCGAGCGAACGCGGCGAGGAGAGCGGCGGCTGCTTCGTCGTTCTTCGGCTTGAGGACACGTTCCTTCACGATCGCGGGGAGGTTGCGGTCCTCCAGCGGGATCGTGTCGATGCGCTCGGCCAGGTACTTGACCTGCTGTTCGAGGTTCTTCACGTCGGCGCCGACGACGTCGACGCCGATCAGCTTGGACAGGTCACGCTGCCGCGAGATGAACGACACGATCGGGAGGGCGCGTTGGCCGGTGCCGGACTCGATGAGCTTGACGAGCTTGTTGACCTCGTCGTTGACCATCTCGCGGTTGGACAGGTGGGCCTGGAGCCACAGGATCAGCTCGTCCAGGAAGAGGATCAGGCCGTCGTAGCCGAGCGACTTGGCATGCTCGGCGATGATCGACAGGCCGTCTTCCAGGGGGAGGAAGGCGTCCTTGTCGCCGAGTGCGCCGCGGGCGTAGGAGGACTGCGGGCCGGAGAGCAGTGCGGAAACCAAGGCATTGCGGAGGTGGTCGCCGGGGGGCGCGGCGAAGGCGCGGTCGAGATCGGCCGGGGTCCAGGCATCCAGCTTGTCAAGGTTGTCGAGGTCATCCGCATCGGCGGGGCCCGATGCATCCGCCGTTGCTGTTCCGGGACCGGTTGCGTCACCGAGCCACGCGATGAACTTGGTGTCGTCGGCGAAGGCGCGCCGCGTGCGCCGGGCATCCTCGAGCATGGCGTCGGCGCGATACACCGGGGGGACGGGCGCTTCGGGGTGGCGTGTTCGGATGGCGCCCACGTAGCCGCCGAGGATTGCCGAGTCCAGCGTGGACGACCCGACGAGGTGATACGGCACCATCAGGAACTTGCGGTCCCGCAGCCAGGTGTCGTTTTCCAGGATCGCCGGTTGCAGCCTCGGCTTGGAGCGGGCCGCCGGATGGTTGGACAGGATGGCGTGCAGCACGGTCATGAAGTGGCTCTTGCCGGAGCCGAACGAGCCGTGCAGGTAGGCGGCGTTCGCGGAGTTCGTGCGCACCGACTCGCGAACGATCGTCAGTGCCTTGCGGAACGACTTCTCCAACTGATCGGTTACGACGTACTCGTCCACGCGCTCGGCGATGTCGTTGAAGCCACCGGAGAGCTCGACCTTGAACGAGCCGGAGAGCACTGCCTCGGGCAGGTCCAGCACGTCCCGCAGATACTGCTCGCCGTCGTTGCTCATCAGTTCCCCCGGTGATTTCTGGCTGCTTTACGAACGTGCGCATCGGGCACAGGGCGCCACGTGGTGAGATCGGCAGTAGTCAGCTGGTGCATGGACATGAGGCTCTCCAAGGAGGCCTGGTACTCCTCCGCTGCATTGCCGCCCCATTCGTCGTCTTGGGCGCTATACCACTGCTTAATCCACGGCATCAACTCAGCGAGCCCGGCGAGTGGTGGGGTAAGTTTCACTCCGCCCCAGCTGAATTGCTCAACGCGGTCGTTGATGATGTTGAGCAAAGCTTGCGCCTGGTCGCGATGGTCCCAACCAGCCCAGCCAAGGAGAAGGGTCGGGTCGGAGTCGGGGCTCGCCCCAGGGTAGGAGATGAAACGCTCCCCGGGGACGTCGAGCTTGCCGCGGTTGGACCAGTATGAAGGAGCAGAAAAGTCGGATGAGCCGTACAGAGGAGGTACCGCAGAGCTGACAACTACACCTTCACGGTCTTCTTTTCGCTGCAATTCCCAAATATTCTCCCACTCGACTCGCTTGATTATCCCTGATTTGCTGTAGCGAAGGCTCGAAAGATACGGGACGTGTTCGTCTTCCAAGATTTCATGCAAGACCTGTTCGAGTGACAGATTCGGCCTTCCTAGATGAAACGCGTAGAGCTTGGCAGTGGACTTGATATCGGCGGCACTCTTGCCTGTAGAAATCCTGTCTGCAATTTGACTGATCGTGAGTGTGCGCGGTTGCTCAAATCCATCGCGCATTTGAAACCACAGATCGCGATCTTCACAACGATTGAGCAGCCAATTCTTTAGGGCCAATCGCTCCTTGTTCGCCCAGTCATCAGTGGTCCATCGACGTTTGTATTCAGGCACCTCAAAAAGGGCGATATCTTGGCGTGCAGTGATGGTTTCCAATCGTGCTTGGACAATTTCGCGGTACCATTTTGGCCAGCGCATCGGAATCTCAGTTACTGGCTGCGAACCATGGCGCTGGAACCATGAAGTTTCAATTTCGCCACTTTCCTGCCTTCTGGCGAGAGCGATCTCGAAAGCGCGCTCACCGAGACGCACTTCGGGTGCGGGGGATGTAGAAGGCAGGATCAAACGAGCACATTCGGAGTCAGATAGCAATCCGTAGCATCGGTAGACTTGCCAGTCCAACTCTTCCTGGAGCGAGATCATTTGCAGGTGAGTGGATTCTGATACAGAACGAGAGACATCCAGATCGTGTCGATTTGGCACTGATTCGCTGGCGAATAGTACAGATGGTTCGTTTGCGACCAGGCGTTGCGACAGATCGTCAAGGGTGCGACTGACTTCTACGGGAAGTGATTTGGGGATTGGAATTTCTTTTACACGCGTTGAGTTGAATGCATGGCGACTCTCCCAGAACTCGTCCTGAATTCCTCGTCCGATTCCACTTCCGCCCTTGATGTGGCACGTCTGACGGAGCCAAAACCCGACAGTCGACGAGTTGAGGATACCGAGAAGGCCTAGGTGCGTGTCTTCGCTTGTCCCATTAGGAAGTTTGATCGTAGGTGCTGTCTGTTTGAATACTTTGCCGCCTCGGTCGAGCACGAAGTTGTTATGAGTTGCCACTTCCGCATAGGAAATTCCGAGTGGGGCTAGGAAGCGCTCAGGATGCCAACGACTCCATTCGTACCAAGTGAGGCCAACTTCCTCGTGTGTTCCACCGAGTTCACGACGATCACGCAGCCGCTGGCGGTGAGTCCAGAGATGACGTGCGCTGGCAGGGTCCGTGATATCGGGAGTGAGGTCACTTGTGTATGGAAAGAGTGCTTCTACCTGCGGGATGAGATGCCAATCTCGGATGTTCGCGCCTTCTACCAGAGGGACGATGTGACGAGCGTCGACCCCTTTGCGTTCCCAGTCACCCGGTCGTGCAAGATATGAATCATCTGATCCTGTATGTGCAGTTCTTCCAATCAGACTGACCATGCTCGAAAGGCGTTTTCTTTTTTCGCCACCGAGGTTCGCCAGCATCATGTTTTCCAGCCCACCACCGAGAGACCACGGGTGAATGGACCATCGAGCACGACTCGTGACTGAAGCGGACACCCACGGGGAATCCATACGAGGCTTATTATAGGCGTCGAGTATTGCCAACCACACGAAACCTTGGGTCGGGTCTTCGGGTTGTGCAGGTTCTCCCTTAATTCCGAGGACTGCTTTGATTCCTTCGCCCTGGAAAGCAATACGGTTGCGGCCAGCCAGAATTATAGTTGGCGTACCATGACCGGGAATATATGCGCCAGATGTATCAATAATATGTGTCAAATCTACCTTTTGATGAAACCAGGAAACAAGTTTCTTTCCAAACTCGCGCTTCATGAAGGAGTTGGCGGTGATCTGCGCCGTATATCCTGCTGAGCGATTGGAGCCGTTGGCTCGAATCGCGAGTTCAAAAATTCGCTGGGCAAAAGGAACTGAAAGTGCATAAGTTCCTCCGCAAGTATCGTACGCTTTCCGGTATGCGCTGCTTTCGGCAGAATCCTTGACTTTGATATACGGAGGATTGCCGACTGTTACGTGATATGAACCGCGTCCAAGTAGATCAGATCGCTCGGCGAACTCGTAGACGTCTTCATGTCTGTAAAAAAAGACTTCGGTTCCCGAAAAATTTCCCTGCCTTCCAGATGCGCCGCGACCGTGGAGTAGAGAGTCGCCCACAGCGACGTGAATCGGGAATGACGGCATGAGATTTAGATGCCGTACGCCTGCGGCTTTCAGGGCAGCCATCAAGAGTCGGAATCGGGCAATAGCGGCGGCAAATGGATTCTTGTCGCAACCGTGTACAGAGTCAAGTGCTCGCCGGATAAGAGTCCAATCGTTCTCTCCTTGGGCTACTTTGCGCCACTCCGAAAGGAGTCTGTCGAACAGCCCGAGTAGAAAGTGGCCGGATCCGCAGGCTGGGTCGATTGTCCGCAGCCCAGGCGGAAGAGTACGCACCGTACCGTCCGCTTCGTGAACTTCCACAATCGGGGTAAGGCCAAACTCTTCCAGCGCCGGCTTGAATGCCAGATCAAGGATGAATTCTTCAACGAAAACCGGTGTCTGTAGTAGTGCGTAGGTTTTCTGGGCGTGATCGCTTAGATCTTGATATAGGTCACCCAAAAATCGTGTATCAAGTTCGGGGTCTTCAAAGCCATGAACGATCTCACCGTTCGCATTTACGGTCCGCCAGAATTTAAGCAGGATTTCTGCACCTTTGTATGAAGGGGCGAGCTCCCAAAGAGGGTTATGGTTGCGGTCGAACAGCCCCGCCACCGTTGAGTTAGTCCCCGCCAAATGCTCAAACGCCGACACCAGCCAGTCCCGGTCGTTCTTTTCCGGATGTTTCCGGAAGAACGCCTCGTGGTGCTCCTCCGCGTCGCGCAGCCGTTCACCGGGCCCTGCGATCCATGGGTCTGCGATGAGTCGGTTGTCCTCGCAGAACCGTACGAACACGCACGCCAGCACCCAAGCCACCGCCGCTTGCGTGATCCGCTCCTCCAGCCACGACCCATACGTAGCCGCCGTGCGCTCCGCATCCCTGGCCCCGGCGTACTCCGCCCGCAGCTTCTCGCGATACTCGTCCACCGACTCACACCGCGCCCGGAGATCGTCCTCCAGTGCCGTGACCTGCTTGCGCAGGTCCTTCAGCAGTAGGCCGTTCTGGTTCGTCTCGCCGCGCGCAGCCACCGTTGCTGTACCCCTCGTCGTCTTCATGTTCGTCAGCAGTCCCGCAAGGACAATTCTCCACCAACCCTGACAACCGTCAGGCCTCGGTGGCCCCCACCGCATTCCCGGCCAAGTGCCCCAGGAAGGGCCCCGTCACGATCGCCCGCTCCGCGTCCCCGCCCGTGATCTCGACGATCCGACCATCCAGGTGTGGAACCTCGTGCGGGCTGTGCGAAGGACACAGCAGCCACAACCCATGCGGCGTCGAGCCCGCCTGCCGCGCCGACCGTTGCAGCCCGACCAAAAGGTCGTGCCCGCCCGCCTCGTAGTAGTGGCCGATCAACCCGGCCGTGTGCACGAACAGCACCTCGCCTGTCCGCCGCTTGGCGAGGCCTGTGAGCTGCTCGTCGACCCGCGGCCACACGCGGCTCACATACGACCGCAGCCCATTGGGCAACGTGCCGCTCTGCGTGAAGCGCGCGTCCGCGCCCAGCACCTTCGACCACTCCGTGCCCTGCTCGCCCGCAAGGGCGCGGAACTCGGCGAGGAAGAGCTGTGCCAGGTTCACCGGCACCACCGGGAAGGCGTCGGCCAGAGCGCTCACCGTTCCCCGCAGATTCCGCACGTCCACGTTCAACGCCAGGAATCCGCCACGCTCGATCGAAGACGTGAGCTTGGCCGACAGCAAAGCCACCGGATCCCGCCCGGCCGCTGCTCCGAACGCAGACAGTCCCGAGACCCTGCTCATCGAGGACGACGACCAAGGCCCTCCATGCGGCCCCAGCGGCGACGGCGGCCGGAAGCGCTTTGTCGCGACGTCGTACTCCAGCGGGAAGCCGGCCTGGTTGAGCGCGTCCTCCACCTCCACATACGTCGGGCTCCCGATCGACAGCCCTGGGAAGCGTGAACGCAGCCGTGCCAACAATCCGTCGAGGCTGATCCCGATATCAGGCCGCACACCCGCCGCGGCCTGCGAGATCCGAAATGCCCGCGAAAGCTCCAACGAGCGCGGATACAGCTCAAGGCGCGGCGAAGCAGCAGCCGATGTCGATGCCGCCGCAGCCAGGCCCACCAATCGCGCCTCCGTCAGCGGATCAAGGCCGGCCGGAGCGGCGACGGCCCGCAGGTCACGCAACACCGCCGCGTGATCCGGCAGCGGCTCGGTGGCCGCGATCTCGTCGGCCTTGTTCCCGAGCGCGAGCGCGTACCCGGCCAATTCGTCCGACGTCGGGGCGTTCGAGCCGCCCAGTGACTCCAGCGCGATCAACACGCGCCCGCGTCGCCGCAACACCGCTATCCGCGGCTCGTGCTCCTCGTCGCGCCCGGTCAACAGCGTTTCGGCGGTCACCGCCGCGCGGACGATCGCGAGCGCCTCCGACATTCCGTGGTCCGCGCCGCTGTCGTCCGAACCGTTGCGCGCGCGTACTTCGACGGCGAGTTCGGTGGCGGTCATCACGCGGCCCGCATCGCGGACGATTTTCGTCAGGTGATCCCGCACATTGGCCAGCCACGGGGTGGCCGCCCACTCCTTGGCGACCGAGGTGTGGTGTTTGGACGCAGTGACCTGCGTGATGCCCAAGGCCACCGCAACGTCCTTCTGCGTCGGCCACTCCTCGAGCGCGGCGACCGCGTCCGTTGTATTGCCCGGAACAGGCAGCCCCAGCATGGTGGCGATGACCTGCGGAAGGCAGTTGTCCTTGCGCCCGGCCGGTGCCGGCACCAGTAGCCGCGCCAACTCCTCGACGGGGCGCAGATGTTCGGACGCCGTCGGCTCTTCCGCCTGCCCGTCGGCGACCGGATGAGGATCCGGCGACTTGCGAGTGGCCACCGGTACGGCCTTCTGCCGCAAAGCCGCCGTCCACTGGCGGTGCCTGCGCGTGAGTTCCTTCCGGATCACCGCGCCTGTCCCCCGCCGGGCCCGCCCGAACTTGTACAACGGCAGATCGAGCATCTCTTCGACCGTCGACGCGCCGAACTCGCCCGCCACCGCGACCGCGCGCGGCGACAGACCTGCGTGGTCGAGCGGCGTGTCCAGGCTCGCCGCCGCGGCGACCAGGTCGCGAGTCTCCTCCAAGGTCTGCCCGAGTACGCCCGCAGTCGCCGGAGTCGGTGCGGGCGCGGTGGCATCCGCAGCCGTAAAGACGGCCCGCCAGGCATCGCGCATCTGCCGGAGCGTCTCGAAGCGTCGGCTGGTGTGGCGATGCAACGCGCGTTCGAAGAAGGCAGTCAGCCCAGGCCGCAGTACCGGCTCGAAGAGTTCGACCGACAGGCGCGGGAGTTCGTCGGTCGCCGTACGCGGATCGGAGACCCCGTCGCCCCACACCGGCCGGTCGGCAGAAGCCATCTCGTGCAACACGACCGCCGCCGCGTACCGCTCCGCTTGATCGTCGAACGTCTGCCGGCGCACCTCGTCAAGAAACGGATCGAGATAGCCGCGTGTCCCGGCCTTGAGATCACGATCGGAGGCGTCCGCGAGCGAGAAGTCGAACAGCATCAACTGCGGATCGCCGTGTGGCGGTGTGGCGATCCCGAAGTTGTCCGGCTTGAGGTCGCGGTGGCGCATCCCCTTGCTCGCGAGGTCGCCGAGCGCGGTGAACATGTCCTCACCGAACGACGCCAAGTCCTGGTACGAGAGCCGCCCTTGCGCCCGCAACCGCTGCCCGAGCGATTCCTCTCCGGCGTACTCCAAGCGCAGCACCATGCGGCCGCCGATCGTGTACGCCGGCGCGAGCAACCGCACGATCCGACCGCCACCGGCCTGCTCCAGCGCGGCGGCCTCGGCGAGCAGGCGAGCGTCCTTGTCCGCGTCGAGCGCGACCTTGAGCACGCACTGCTCGATCACCGCCCGCCCACGCTCGTCCTCGCTCGTCCGCTCCACCAGAAGCGCCCGGGCCGTGGCGCCGGAACCGAGTACGCGTCGCACCGTCCAGTCGCCGTCCACCGGCTGACCCACACTCGCCTCGAGCGGGTCGGTCGCCACTGCGGCAGCCTGCTCGGCGTTCTCCTGCTGTACCTCGTCGAACAGGTCCAAGAACGTTTCGGCGTTTGCGAGGCGGTCTTCGAGCGTCGATCGAGTTGCGGCGTAGATCAGGTCGTCCAGCCCGGGCGCGATCGAATCGCTGACCGCGTACGGGTGCAACCCGCCTTCTTCCGCCAGCCGCCCGATGAGCGCGGTGCGAGTCTCGGCTGGCGCTACTCCGGTAAGGATGTGGTAGGCCACCGCTCCCAGTCCGAAGACATCCAGGTCGACCGGGTCGACGTACTGCTGGTCGACCTCCGGAGCCAGGTAGAGCTGTGCGGAATCCTCGATGTGCTCGCCGCCCAGTGGACTTTCCCCGAGCGAGCGCAGGGACGTCGTGTCGAAGTCGCGGGCGGCGGTCTGCCAGTCGATGATCCGCAGCACCGGGTCGGAACCGTCGGTCTTCGCCGTGACGTAGATCGAGCGCGCCGCGAGTGCCCGGTGGTAGAGCGAGCGGCGGTGGGCGTATCGCAGCGCCTCGGCCAGTTGGCGGACCATGTCCCGCCGTACCGCGTCCGACAACGAGTCGCCGTGCAGCGCAAGGTAGCTGTCCAAACGCAGATCGGCCGACCGGTGCCGGAACAGGATCGCGGGCCCACCCTGGTGCTCGCGGATGTCCACGGCCTGGGCGATTCCGCGGTGGCTGATGCCTTGCAACACCTGATACTCACGCTTCGCGGCGCGGTCGGTCGAGCGCCGCCGCTCCTGCGTCGCCTGCTGTTCGACCAGGTAGATGCGGACCCGCCCCTCTTCGTGGACCATGCCTTGGCGCTCGGCCAGGCGGTCCTCCCAGGTCGGGCCGGCGTCGAGCGGGCGAGGCGCGAGCTTCCAGTGGTCCCCGAAGTCGAGGTGGGCGGTGGACGCCCGGACACCGATCTTGCGCATCAGTTCCGGAAGCTTCAGGGAGAAGTCCGCGACGATCCTGCGATCCTCTTCCCGCTGCGGAGCGACACCGAGAAAGTCGTCCCACACGCCCGGCAGGCCCGTCCGGATCCCGTCGCGCCCGTAGACGTTCACGCTCTGCACGGCGTCGAGGTGGCTCTCCAACGTCGGAGCGGAGAGAAAGATCGCCGGGTTCACCCGCGGGATACGCAGGTTCAGGCGCAGGCTCCGCGCGGCCCACTCCAGTTGGCCCTTGAGTTCCTTCGACTTCAAGTCGGTGAGGTGCAACGGGTTGCGGAGGGTGCGGACGCTGTTGTCCGCGTCCCGGAAGCTCCAGTTTTCGCCGCGGTTGGTGAGCCGGCCCGGGTGGCCCTTCAACTCGACCAGAAACAGCCCGCGCGGGACCGCGATGAACAGGTCGCACTCGTTGATCCGGCCCGACTGCGCGGTGAACGAGAAGGTCGCCCAAGCGCGATGCGGTTCGGTGGGCGGCATCCGATCCTTGACGTGGTCGAGCCCGTCCTGCTCCCACGGAAAGGGCGAGGGACGGGTTTGATGCCACCGCTGCACCCTCGGAGGACCAGGCCTGGGCGCCCCCGAGCCGCCTGCTGCCGCCACTGCCGACCACCACACCTTCCACCGCGGATCCCACACGCCGCACGTCGTGTCGACCGCACCGGGAAAGGCTATGACGTGGAGCGGGCGTCCGACAGAACGGTTAGGCCACCAAGAACTCAAAAAGCCGCTCAACGCAGTGCGTCGAGCGGCTTCGAGTCTCTGTGTGCCCCTGGCAGGATTCGAACCTGCGCACACGGCTCCGGAGGCCGTTGCTCTATCCCCTGAGCTACAGGGGCTCGGGTGACGTGAACATTACCAGCTCTGGGGAGTGGGTTGCGAAGGGGTTGGGGGGAGGGGGCGGGGGAGGTGCGGGATGAGATGTGCGGATCGGGCCCCGAGGTGGGTGTGGGGGGCCTAACCTCACTGGCGTGGGCGGGATTGGTGGTGAGGCGGCGCGGGTGCTTGTCGTGGATGACGACGAGGTGATTCGGCAGCTGATCGCGGTCAATCTGCGGCTGGAGGGGTTTGTGGTGAGCACTGCTCGGGATGGTGAGGAGTGCTTGCGGCTCGTGCATGAGGTGCGGCCGGATCTGGTCACGCTCGATGTGGTGATGCCGCATCTGGACGGGATCGGGACGGCGGCTCGGTTGCGGGCGGATCCTCGGACCAGTGGGTTGAAGATCCTGATGATCAGTGCCTGTGCTCAGGACGAGGACTTCTCGCGGGCTCGGGCGGTGGGGGTGGACGGGTATTTGACGAAGCCGTTTCATCCCGAGCAGCTCATTCGGTTGGTGCGGGCGTTGTCGCCGGAAACGGAAACAGGAGCCGCGGCAGGAGTGGAAGCGGGAGCGACACCGGGAGCCGCGGCAGGAGTGGAAGCCGAGCCCGAGCCGGCTTCGGAAGTGTCACCCGAATGACCGACGCCGCCCGCCGGGCGGGTTGGTCGGCGGGTCGCCTACCCTTGTCCCCGTGACCCCCGCAGAGCTTTCGCAGTCAGTGTTGTCCGCGGTTCGTGCCGCCGTCGAGGCGGGCGAGCTCGCCGTTGCCGTGCCCGAGAGCACGACGGTGGAGCGACCCAAGAACCGCGAGCACGGGGACTACGCGACGAACATCGCGTTGCAGCTCGCGAAGCCGGCCAAGCGGCCGCCGCGGGAGATCGCCCAGCTGCTGGCCGCGCGGATCGCGCAGGCGACCGGTGTGGCCAAGGTCGACATCGCCGGCCCCGGGTTCCTGAACATCACGCTCGACACGGCCACCCAGGGCGAGTTGGCCCGCAGCATCGTCGAGGCCGGCGCCGCGTACGGCAGCAACAACGCGTTCGACGGGCTCAAGATCAACCTGGAGTTCGTCTCGGCGAACCCGACCGGGCCGATCCACATCGGTGGGGTGCGCTGGGCCGCCGTCGGCGACTCGCTCGGGCGGATCCTGCGCGCGTCCGGCGCCGACGTCACCACCGAGTACTACATCAACGACGCCGGCGTGCAGATCGACAAGTTCGGCAAGTCGCTGATGGCGGCGGCGAACGAGCGCCCCGTGCCCGAGGACGGCTACGTCGGCGCGTACATCAACGACATCGCCGCCGACATCGTCGCCGAGCGTCCCGACGTGTTGAGCCTGGCCGAGGCCGAGCAGGAGAAGGTCTTCCGGGCCACCGGGCTCAAGCTGATGGTCGCCGAGATCCAGCGCTCGATGGAGAACTTCGGCGCGCACTTCGACGTGTGGTTCTCCGAGACCACGCTGCACGCGTCCGGCGCGGTGGAGAAGGCGATCGAGCGGCTGCGCGAGCAGGGCCACGTCTACGACGACAACGGCGCGATCTGGCTGCGCACCACGGACTACGGGGACGACAAGGACCGGGTCCTGATCAAGTCGGACGGCGAGAAGACCTACTTCGCCTCCGACGCCGCGTACTACCTGAACAAGCGCGACCGGGGCAACGAGGTCGCCGTCTACATGCTCGGCGCCGACCACCACGGGTACGTCGGGCGGCTCAAGGCGATCGCGGCCTGCGCGGGCGACGACCCCGAGCACAACATCGAGATCATCGTCGGCCAGTTCGTGAAGATGATGCGCGCCGGCGAAGAGGTCCGGATGTCCAAGCGCGCGGGCAACATCATCACCATCGACGACGTCGTCGAGTGGATCGGTGTCGACGCCGCGCGCTACTCGCTGGCCCGCTCGTCCACCGACTCCACGATCACCCTCGACATCGACATCCTCACGTCGCACAAGAACGAGAACCCGGTGTTCTACGTTCAGTACGCGCACGCGCGGATGTCCTCGGTCGAGCGCAAGGCGGCCGAACGCGGGATCGTCAAGGGCGAGTTCACGCCGGAGCTGTTGTCCACCGAGTGGGAGTCCGACCTGCTCGGCATGCTCGGCGAGTTCCCGCGGGTGGTCGCCAAGGCCGGCGAGATGCGCGAGCCGCACCATGTCGCGCGTTACCTGGAGCAGTTGGCCGGCACGTACCACCGCTTCTACGACCACTGTCAGATCCTGCCCAAGGGCGAGGAAGAGGTCACCGACCTGACGTACGCCCGAATGTGGCTGGCCGAAGCCGCGAAAACCGTGGTGGCCAACGGCCTCGCCCTGCTCGGGGTGTCCGCCCCCGAGCGCATGTGACGGATCGTCACAACGCAGGCGACAGGCCGAAGGCCGGGCGGATGCCCGGCCTTCGGCGTTTCCCGGCCCGCCGCCGGCCGCCGCACCCGCCCCGCAGAAGACCCACACCGACGCCCACACCCCCCGGGGAGCACCACGACATGAGCCGTTCCGCCCACCCCGCCGGTCCCCGCCACGCGGACGTCCTGCCCGACGGCGCGCCGCCGATCGCGCCCGAGGACCTGACCCTGCTCGACCCGAAGATCTGGCCCACGAACGCCGAGCGCGGCGCCGACGGCGTGGTCACCATCGGCGGCCTGGACGTGCGCGAGCTCGCCCGCGAGTTCGGCACTCCCGCGTACATCCTCGACGAGGCGGACTTCCGGGCCCGCTGCCGTGCCTGGCGCGAGGCGTTCGAGGGCGCGGACGTGTTCTACGCGGGCAAGGCCTTTCTGTGTCGCGCGCTGGTGCGCTGGATCGCCGAGGAGGGCCTGAACCTGGACGTGTGCACCGCGGGCGAACTGGCCGTCGCGCTGTCCGCGGGCATGGACCCGGCCCGGATCGCCTTCCACGGCAACAACAAGTCGAGCGCCGAACTGGAACGCGCCCTGGAGGTCGGCGTCGGCCGGATCGTGGTCGACTCGTTCGAGGAGATCAGCCGGCTGGCGTTCCTGGCCGACCGGCGCGGCGTCACCCAGAAGGTCCTGGTCCGGATCACCGTCGGCGTCGAGGCGCACACCCACGAATTCATCGCGACCGCGCACGAGGACCAGAAGTTCGGCTTCTCGCTGGCCGACGGCCGGGCCGCCGAGGCGGTCCGCCGGATCCGCAAGCTCGACTCGCTCGAACTGATCGGCCTGCACTCGCACATCGGCTCGCAGATCTTCGACACCGCCGGGTTCGAGGTCGCCGCGCGCCGCGTGGTCGGCCTGCTGGTCGCGGTCCGGGACGAGCACGGCGTCGAACTCCCCGAGATCGACCTCGGCGGCGGCCTGGGCATCGCCTACACCTCCGCCGACGACCCGCAGTCGCCCGCGATCATCGCCGCCTCGCTGCTGGACATCGTGCGCCGCGAGTGCGCCGCCGCCGGGCTGGCCGCGCCCCGGCTGTCGGTCGAACCCGGCCGCGCGATCGCCGGGCCCGGCACGTTCACGCTCTACGAGGTGGGCACGATCAAGCCACTGGAGGGCCTGCGCACCTACGTCAGCGTGGACGGCGGCATGTCGGACAACATCCGCACCGCGCTCTACGACGCCGAGTACACCGTGACGCTCGTCTCACGCGAGAGCGACGCGGCGCCGATGCTCTCGCGCGTGGTGGGCCGACACTGCGAGTCGGGCGACATCATCGTCAAGGACGCGTACCTGCCCGCCGACCTGGCCCCCGGCGACCTGCTCGCGGTACCCGCCACCGGTGCCTATTGCCGCTCGATGGCGAGCAACTACAACCACGTGACCCGCCCGCCGGTGATCGCGGTCCACGACGGCAGCGCGCGCGTGATCGTGCGGCGCGAGACCGAAGAGGACCTGCTCCGCCTCGACATCGGCTGAACGACCACATCCGGGCCCGCCGTACGAGAGCATCACGGCACGAAAAAACGCACACGCACACGAACACGAACACCGGAACCGAACCCCGGGGGCAAGACTCCGGCGCACGACCCCCGCCGAAGCGAGAACACCGGAGCAATACCCCGCCGGAGCGAGAACACCGGAACAAGAGCACCGGCACAAAAGAACAAGGAACACCGGAACAAGAACGACGGAACGATCGGGGGTCGCCACGCGGCGGCCCCCGGGCTCGGGAGAAAATCCCGTGGCCGCCATGCGAGGCCGCAAGAATTGTCGTCTCGGATCCTGGACCAGCCCTGGTTCGGAGAATGATCCGAGCGACACTTGTCGGCACTGCCCGACTCCGGAAATCCCCCGGACGGCAGACTCGGACAACCTTTGTCTTCGAGAAGTGAGGTCGGATGATGCGTACGCAGCCGCTGAAGGTGGCGCTGCTCGGTTGTGGTGTGGTCGGCTCCGAAGTGGCCCGCATCATGACGACGCACGCGACCGACCTCGCCGCCCGAATCGGGGCCCCGATCGAGCTGGCCGGCGTGGCGGTACGCCGGGCCGGGCGCGAGCGCGCGGGCATCGACCCCGAGCTGGTCACCACGGACGCCGTGGAACTGGTCAAACGCGACGACATCGACGTCGTGGTCGAGGTGATCGGCGGCATCGAGCCCGCCCGCGGCCTGATCCTGTCCGCGATGGAGCACGGCGCCTCGGTGGTCTCCGCCAACAAGGCGCTGCTCGCCGAAGACGGCTCGACGTTGCACGCCGCCGCCGCGAAACACGGTGTGGACCTCTACTACGAGGCCGCCGTGGCCGGCGCGATTCCGCTCCTGCGTCCGCTGCGCGAGTCGCTCGCCGGGGACAAGGTGGAGCGGGTCCTGGGCATCGTCAACGGCACCACCAACTTCATCCTGGACCGGATGGACTCGACCGGCGCGGGCTTCGCCGAGGCGCTCGACGAGGCCACCGCGCTCGGGTACGCCGAGGCCGACCCCACCGCCGACATCGAGGGCTTCGACGCCGCCGCCAAGGCCGCGATCCTGGCCGGTCTGGCCTTCCACACCCGGGTGACCGCCGCCGACGTCTACCGCGAGGGCATCACCGAGGTCAGCGCCGCCGACGTGGCCAGTGCCAAGGCGATGGACTGCGTGGTCAAGCTGCTGGCGATCTGCGAGCGCGGCGCCGACGGGCAGAGCGTCAGTGCCCGCGTGCACCCGGCGATGATCCCGCGTTCGCACCCGCTCGCGTCGGTGCGCGAGGCGTACAACGCGGTCTTCGTCGAGTCCGAGGCGGCCGGACAGCTGATGTTCTACGGCCCCGGGGCCGGTGGCGCGCCGACCGCGAGCGCGGTGCTCGGCGACCTGGTCGCGGTCTGCCGCAACAAGCTCTCCGGCGCGACCGGGCCCGGCGAGTCGGCGTACGCCCGACTGACCCCGCAGCCGGTGGGCATCGCCCGTACCCGCTACCACCTGAGCCTGGACGTCTCCGACCGAGCCGGTGTGCTGGCCCAGGTGGCCGCGGTGTTCGCCCAGCACGACGTGTCCATCGACACGGTCCGTCAACAGGGCCGGGACGGGGATGCCACACTCGTGATCGTCACCCATACCGCCACCGACGCCGCGCTCGCGGCGACCGTCGCCGATCTGCGCGGTATGGACATCGTCCGTGACATCGCCGGCATCATGCGGGTCGAAGGGGAGTAGAGGGACCGTGAGCGCGCTCAAGGAAGGCGTCCGCACCACTCAGTGGCGCGGGGTCATCGAGGAATACCGCGACCGTCTGCCGGTCTCGGCGAACACACCCGTGGTCACCCTGCGTGAGGGTGGTACGCCGCTGGTCCCGGCCCAGGTGCTCTCCGAGCGCACCGGATGTGAGGTTCACCTCAAGGTCGAGGGCGCCAACCCGACCGGGTCCTTCAAGGACCGCGGCATGACGATGGCGATCTCCAAGGCCAAGGAAGAGGGCGCGCGGGCGGTCATCTGCGCGTCCACCGGCAACACCTCGGCCTCGGCCGCCGCGTACGCGGTGCGCGCCGGGATGGTCTGCGCCGTGCTGGTGCCGCAGGGCAAGATCGCGCTGGGCAAGATGGGCCAGGCCCTCGTGCACGGGGCGCGCATCCTCCAGGTCGACGGCAACTTCGACGACTGCCTCACGCTCGCCCGCGATCTGGCCGAAAAGTACCCGGTCGCGCTGGTGAACTCGGTCAACCCGGTGCGCATCGAGGGCCAGAAGACGGCCGCCTTCGAGATCGTGGACATGCTCGGCGACGCGCCCGACATCCACGTGCTCCCGGTCGGCAACGCGGGCAACATCACCGCGTACTGGAAGGGCTACAACGAGTACGCGGCCGACGGCCTGGCCGCCCGCCGCCCGCGCATGTGGGGCTACCAGGCGGCCGGTTCGGCGCCGCTGGTCAACGGCGCGCCGGTGCTCTCGCCGCAGACGATCGCCACCGCGATCCGGATCGGCAACCCCGCGTCGTGGGACTTCGCGATCGCCGCGCGGGACGATTCCGGCGGTCACATCGAATCGGTGACCGATCGTCAGATCCTGTCGGCGTACCGTCTGCTGGCCGCCCGGGAGGGCGTCTTCGTGGAGCCGGCGTCCGCCGCGAGTGTGGCCGGATTGCTCCAGGCGGCCGAACAGGGGCGGGTCGATCCGGGCCAGCGGATCGTCTGCACGGTCACCGGCAACGGCCTCAAGGACCCGGACTGGGCCGTGGCCGGCGCGCCCAAGCCGGTCGTCGTGCCGATCGACGCGTCCGCGGCGGCTGCCCAACTCGGCCTGGGCTGACCCGTTCGGCCGCCATCGATCGATGCACCGGTGGAACGTCGCCCATTCGCCACATTCACCGGTGTGAAAATCGTTTCGGAATCGAATCCGGGCGGTCGACGGGCACTCGTCGACCGCCCCCGGTCCTTTTCGATCCCATTTCCGGTACCAATCCCACGACGCGGTGGTTACGGTGTCCCGCGAGGGAACGCACCTTCGGTAGGCTGATCACCGGACGCGGCCTTGCACTCGTTCCGCGGCGCATGCCGCCCGGGTCTCGCGTCTGTTCCTGCCGTTCCGCAGCACCCGCGATTTCCCGAACGCGCCACCGGTTCGGATCGTCCCGCGAAGGTGCCCGGAACTCCACGAGGAGGAGTATCCACGCGTATGGCCGGCCCCGCATTCCGTGCCGCCCCCGTCCGGGTTCGCATCCCGGCCACGAGCGCCAACCTGGGTCCCGGGTTCGACGCGTTCGGACTCGCGCTCGGACTGTACGACGACGTCGCCGTCCGGGTCGCGGACGAGGGCTTGTCGATCGACATCGCAGGTGAGGGCGCCGACGACCTGTCCCGTGACGAGAACCACCTGGTCGTGCGCGCGGCCTACGCCGCGTTCGAGGCGATGGGCGGTCGACCTCCCGGGTTGGACGTCGTATGCGCCAACCGGATCCCGCACGGACGCGGTCTGGGCTCGTCGGCCGCGGCGATCTGCGCGGGTGTGATCGCCGCCCGGGCGCTGACCATAGGCGGCGCCGAACGGCTCGACGACGAGGCCACACTCGCCCTGGCGACCGAGTTGGAAGGCCACCCGGACAACGTCGCGGCGTGTCTGCTCGGCGGCTTCACCATCGCCTGGACCGACGAGGACGGCCCCCGGGCGGTGCGATCGACCCCCGACCGGGGTATATCTCCAGTCGTGTTCGTACCCGCCTCCCCGCTGTCCACCGAGGTCGCGCGCGGTCTGCTGCCGGCCAAGGTGACGCATCGCGACGCCGCGGCGAACGCGGGACGCGCCGGCCTGCTGGTCACCGCGCTGACCTCGCGTCCGGACCTGCTGTTCGCCGCGACCGAGGACCGGCTGCACCAGACCTACCGGGCGCCCGCGATGCCCGCGAGCGCCGAATTGATCGACAAGCTGCGCGCACAGGGGATGGCCGCGGTCGTCTCCGGCGCGGGGCCGACCGTGCTCGCCCTGGTCACACACGACCGGGTCGACGAGGCGATCGGTATGGCCGGGCCCGATTGGGTGGTTCGGCAATTGGGAGTGGACGGGGCCGGAGCAAGCGTCATGCCACTGGCGTGACCTGCGTACTCGCTGTTCGTTGGCAGTACGCCCGGTAGGCGGGAGACGGACCCGACGGCACACCCGGCGCGGCCGGGCGAACGGTCCGAGCGGTGGTGGATCCGTTCACTCCACTGCACTACCGCAGGAAAAATGGGCTGCGCCGGGGGAGCGATGGGGTGGGGGAATGTCTCTTGGGTCCGGTAGTGTTAGCGTCATCACCGCACCAGATCCCCCACCCGCATAGGTTGGGCGCGTTCGGTGCTCTGTGGCCACGATCCTTTGGGAGTTCCCCCTCCTGCCTGTCCTTCGTGACGAACGTGGCTCCCCGATACAGACCGGCGGAACCACCGCGCCGCGTCGAGCTCATCCCGGGGACCCGAGGGCCGTTCCTTCACAGGAAATCGAGCCCCTACAGGAATACGAGCCCCCACAGGCATACATGAGCCCGATCCTCGCAGTACTGGGCACATTTTCGATGATTCCCGCCATCCGGCGGACCACCGCACCGGACCGCACTGGAAGCGGGACGGACAGCACAACCGGTCGCCGAGCCCCCTCAAGGCCGACGCCCGCTCCAGGGAAGGACCCTTCGTGAGCGACACCACCGAACTCATGGACGCAACGCCGCAGGCCGCGTCCGCCTCGGGTGACGCGGCTGCCACCGCGGACGCCCCCGCTCCCGCCACGCGGCGCCGCCGCTCGACGGGCACCGGCCTCAACGGCATGGTGCTGGCGGAGCTGCAGCAGGTCGCCACCGGTCTCGGCATCAGCGGCACCGGCCGCATGCGCAAGAGCCAGCTGATCGAGGCCATCCAGGCGAAGCAGGGTGGTTCGGACGCCGCTCCCGCTGCAGCCACGAAGCCGGCCCGGGCCACCAAGGCGAAGGCCGCCGCCGCAGCCGCAGCCGCGGACAACGGCGCGGCACCGGCCGAGGCCGCCGCCGCGGCGCCCGCCGAGGCGCCCGTCGCGGAGGCGCCCACCAGGGCCCGCCGCGCCGCGCGGACGCGGGTCGCGGTCGAGGCCCCGCAGATCGAGATTCCGGAGCAGGCCGCCGCCGAGGCGCCTGCCAACGGGCGCACCCGGCGTGAGCAGGAGCCGGCGGCCGAGGCCACCGAGGCCCCGACCCGCCGTCGTGGCGAGCGCACCGAGCGCACCGGCGACGAGCAGGGCGAGCAGCGCGAGGGTGGCGAGCGTGAGGGCCGCCGCGAGCGTCGCGAGCGCGGCCAGAACCGGCGCGACCGCGGCGACCGCGGCAACAACGAGCGCGGCGGCGAGCGGACCGAGCGCGCCGAGCGCCCGGAGCGCGGCGAGCGGGCCGAGCGTGGCGACCGCGGTAACGAGCGCGGGGAGCGCGGCGGCGACCGCGCCGAGCGGGCCGACCGCGGCGGCGAGCGCGGCAAGCAGCAGCAACAGCAGCAGCAGGACAACGACCCGATGGGTCCGGACGACGACTTCGAGGGCGGCGGCCGTCGGCGTCGTGGCCGTTACCGCGACCGCAACCGTCGCCGCGGCGGCCGCGAGGGCTTCGAGACCAACGAGCCCGTGCTGGCCGACGACGACGTCCTGGTCCCCGTCGCGGGCATCCTGGACATCCTCGACAACTACGCCTTCGTGCGGACCTCGGGCTACCTGCCCGGCTCCAACGACGTGTACGTCTCGCTCGCCCAGGTCCGCAAGAACGGCCTGCGCAAGGGTGACGCGATCGTCGGCGCGGTGCGTCAGCCGCGCGACGGCGAGCGTCGGGAGAAGTTCAACGCCCTCGTGCGCCTGGACACGGTCAACGGCATGGAGCCGGAACAGGCGCGGCAGCGCTCCGACTTCAACAAGCTGACCCCGCTGTACCCGCAGGACCGGCTCCGTCTGGAGACCGACTCCGGCGCGCTGACCACGCGGATCATCGACCTCGTGTCGCCGATCGGCAAGGGCCAGCGCGGTCTGATCGTCGCGCCGCCCAAGGCGGGCAAGACGATGGTGCTCCAGGCGATCGCCAACGCGATCACCGTGAACAACCCCGAGTGCCACCTGATGGTCGTGCTCGTGGACGAGCGCCCCGAAGAGGTCACCGACATGCAGCGCTCGGTCAAGGGCGAGGTCATCTCCTCGACCTTCGACCGGCCCGCCGAGGACCACACGATCGTCGCCGAGCTGGCCATCGAGCGGGCCAAGCGCCTGGTCGAACTGGGCCACGACGTGGTCGTGCTGCTCGACTCGATCACCCGCCTGGGCCGCGCGTACAACCTCGCGGCGCCCGCCTCCGGCCGCATTCTGTCCGGTGGTGTCGACTCGACCGCGCTGTACCCGCCGAAGAAGTTCTTCGGCGCGGCGCGCAACATCGAGAACGGCGGCTCGCTGACCATCCTGGCCACCGCGCTGGTCGAGACCGGCTCGCGGATGGACGAGGTGATCTTCGAGGAGTTCAAGGGCACCGGCAACATGGAGCTCAAGCTCGACCGCAAGCTCGCCGACAAGCGGATCTTCCCGGCGGTGGACGTGGACGCGTCCAGCACCCGCAAGGAAGAGATCCTGATGGCCTCGGACGAGCTCGCGGTCGTCTGGAAGCTGCGCCGGGTGCTGCACGCGCTCGACCAGCAGCAGGCCATCGAGCTGCTTCTGGACAAGATGAAGAAGACCAAGAGCAACGGCGAGTTCCTGATGCAGATTCAGAAGACGACGCCGATGCCGAACGACTAGTCGTAAAGACCAGTCGTAGGACGCACCACTTTCAGACGCAAGATCAGACACAGCGTCGGCCAGGAGGGAATGTCACGACCCCGGTCGTGGTTGGGCGGTACAGACCCTGATTTGGGTCCGGTCGCCCCCTCCTGGCAGACTGCTCTGTCGGCCCCGGTTCACGTGACGCCCACTCGGGCGTACGACCCGGCGCCCTCCCGAACCCAAGGAGACTCCTGTGAAGCCCGACATCCACCCCGAGTACGTGGAAACCACCGTCACCTGTGGCTGTGGCTCGACGTTCACCACGCACAGCACCGCGACCAGCGGCCAGATCCGCGTCGAGGTCTGTTCGCAGTGTCACCCGTTCTACACGGGCAAGCAGAAGATCCTCGACACGGGTGGTCGTGTGGCGCGCTTCGAGAAGCGCTTCGGCAAGCAGCCGGTGGCCGGCAACAAGTAGCGACCCCGCGGCGCCGGAGGAGCGGTGGGCCTTGTCCAAGGTCCGTCCCGCCCCTCCGGCGCCGTTCGTTTGTCCGCCCGTCCGGGCGTCCCGCCGATCCCGCCACCGCGTCACGATCCCGCCGAGTTCGCGGCCATACCCCAGAGGAGCCCCCAGTGTTCGAGGCGATGGACGACCTGCTCGCCGAGCACGCCGACCTGGAGCGACAGCTCGCCGATCCGGCCGTGCACACGGACCAGACGCGCGCGCGCAACCTCGGGCGGCGCTACGCCGAACTGGGGCCGATCGTGGACGCCTATCGGCAGTGGTCCGGTGCCGCCGCCGACGTCGAGGCCGCACACGAACTGGTCGCCGAGGACCCGGACTTCGCCGCCGAGGCGGAGGAGGCCGAGCAGCGCCGCGAGGAGTGCGCGGAGAAGCTGCGCCGGCTGCTGGTGCCGCGCGACCCGGCCGACGACAAGGACGTGATCCTCGAGGTCAAGGCGGGCGAGGGCGGCGAGGAGTCGGCCCTGTTCGCGGGCGACCTGCTGCGGATGTACCTGCGCTACGCCGAGCGGGCCGGCTGGAAGACCGAGATCCTCGAATCCAACGAGTCCGATCTCGGCGGCTACAAGGACGTCCAGGTGGCGGTGAAGACCAAGGGCAACCCCGCGCCCGGCGAGGGCGTCTACGCCCGGCTCAAGTTCGAGGGCGGCGTACACCGCGTCCAGCGCGTGCCCGCCACCGAGTCGCAGGGCCGCATCCACACCTCCGCAGCCGGCGTCCTGGTGCTGCCCGAGGCGGAGGACGTCGAGGTCGAGATCAACGCCAACGACCTGCGCATCGACGTGTACCGCTCGTCCGGGCCCGGCGGCCAGTCGGTCAACACCACCGACTCCGCGGTGCGCATCACGCACCTGCCCACCGGCATCGTGGTCTCCTGCCAGAACGAGAAGAGCCAGCTCCAGAACAAGGAGTCGGCGATGCGCATCCTGCGCGCCAGGATGCTCGCCGCGGCCCAGGAGGAGGCCGACAAGGAGGCCTCCGACGTACGCCGCAGCCAGGTCCGCACGGTGGACCGCTCCGAGCGCATCCGGACGTACAACTTCGCGGAAAACCGGATTTCGGACCACCGCGTGGGCTACAAGGCGTACAACCTGGACCAGGTGCTCGACGGCGATCTCGATCCGGTCATCCAGGCGTGTGTGGACGCCGACATGGCCGCCCGGCTCGCCCACCAATAACGGAGACGAGATGAACCTGCTGCTCGCCGAGGTGGCCCAGGCCACCCTGCGACTGGCCGACGCGGGCGTTCCCTCTCCGCGCTTCGATGCCGAGGAACTCGCGGCGTTCGTGCACGGCGTCAAGCGGGGCGCCCTGCACACCGTCGCCGACGGCGACTTCGACGCGCGGTTCTGGGAGGCCATCGCGCGCCGGGAGGCCCGTGAGCCGTTGCAGCACATCACCGGGCGGGCCTTCTTCCGCTACCTCGAACTCCAGGTGGGTCCCGGCGTGTTCGTGCCCCGGCCGGAGACCGAGGTGGTGGTCGGCTGGGCGATAGACGCGCTGCGCGCGATGGACGTCGCCGAACCGCTCGTGGTCGACCTGTGCACCGGCTCCGGCGCGATCGCGCTCGCGGTCGCCCAGGAGGTGCCCCGCTCGGTCGTGCACGCGGTCGAGCTGGACCCGGACGCGTACCGCTACGCCGCGCGCAACGCGAGCGGCTCGCGGGTGATCCTGCACCGGGGCGACGCGCTCGCCGCGCTGCCGGAGCTGGACGGCACGGTCGACCTGGTGATCAGCAATCCGCCCTACGTTCCGCTGGACGAGCGGGACGAGATGGCCCCCGAGGCGCGCGACCACGACCCCGAACTGGCCCTGTTCTCCGGGCCGGACGGGTTGGACTTCATCCGGATCCTGTCCAAGACCGCCTACCGGCTGCTGCGCCCGGGCGGTCTGGTGGTGGTCGAGCACGCGGACACCCAGGGCGGCGCGGTGCCGTGGATCTTCAACGAGGAGGCCGGCTGGGTGGACGCGGCCGACCACCGCGACCTGACCAATCGCCCGCGCTTCACCACCGCACGCAAGGAAGGCGCGTGAATCGCGCGCCCCGCACGTCCGCGCGGCCGGCCTCGCCCGTGCCGCCCACACCCTTTGTGGCACCCGCACCACCCACGGCACCCGCAGCACCCGCGGCACCCGCACGTTCGGCACCACACGCGGCACCCGCGGCACCCGCACGCTCGGCTTCGCCCGCACGGCCCGCTTCGCCCGTTCCGCTTCAGGAGGTAAGTGCCCGATGAGCCGACGCTACGACTGCTCCGACGCGATGGACCGTGGGCTCGGGCTGCGTGAGGCGACCGGGGCGATCAAGCGCGGCGACCTGGTCGTGCTGCCCACGGACACCCTGTACGGCATCGGCGCGGACGCGTTCACCCCGCACGCCGTGCACGCGTTGCTGGACGCCAAGGGCCGGGGCCGCAACATGCCCTCGCCCGTGCTGGTGGGCTCGCCGAACACGCTGCACGGCCTGGTCACCGGCTTCCCCGAGGTGGGCTGGGAACTGGTCGACGCGTTCTGGCCGGGCGCGCTCACCATCGTCGCCTTCCACCAGCCGTCGCTGATGTGGGACCTGGGCGATACGCGCGGCACGGTCGCGGTGCGGATGCCGCTGCACCCGGTCGCGATCGAACTGCTCACCGAGACCGGGCCGATGGCGGTCAGCAGCGCGAACCGGTCCGGCAATCCGGCGGCGACCACGGTCGACGAGGCCGAGGCCCAACTCGGCGAATCGGTGTCGGTGTACCTGGACGGCGGCACCTGCCCCTCGACCGCGCCGTCCTCGATCATCGACCTGACCGCCGGCCGCCCCCGGCTGCTGCGTGAGGGTGCCCTGTCGTTGGACACGTTGCGCGAGGTCGTACCCGACCTGGAGGGCGTGAATTGACCCCGCCACCTCCCGTGGGGCACTCCTACGGGCCGTACGGGTCCGCGCCCGACTCGTTTCGGATCCTGTTCGTGTGTACGGGGAGCATCTGCCGCTCGCCGATCGCCGAACGGCTCGCGCGGCTGGGACTGGAGCGCCGGCTCGCCGCCGACGACGCGGTCCGCCTCAGCGTGCAGAGCGCCGGGACCTGGGGGCACGAGGGCGCGCCGATGGAGCCGCACGCGGCCGAGGTGCTGCTCGAATACGGCGCCGACCCGGGCGACTTCCACGGCCGCGAACTGCTGGACGAGCACGTCGCCGAGGCGGACCTGGTGCTCACCGCGACGCTCGACCACCGCGCGCACGTGGTGTCCATGGGGCATGCCTCCGGCCTGCGCACGTTCACGCTCAAGGAGTTCACCCGACTGGTCGCGGTGCTGGAGCGCGCGCCCTATCCCGAGCGCGATCTGGTCCAGCGCGGCCGCTCGTTGGTCCGGGCCGCCGCGGCGCTGCGTGGGCGGCTGGCCGCGCCCGATCCCGAGTGGGACGAGGTGGCCGACCCGTACGGCGCGCCGCTGAGCGTGTTCCGGGCCTGTGCCTCCGACATCGGCTCGGCCCTGGACCCGGTGCTCACCGCGCTCACCGGGCACCCCGCGCACAGCCACTGACGACATCTCGGCGCGCGGGTCGCGCGCACCCGCGCGGCGCGGCCGGCGATCGGCCCGAATCGGCGCGAATCCACCCGTCGGGCAAGCAGCCCGAATCGGCCCGAATCCGCCCCTCGAGAGCCTGTCCGTGTCCCGACCCCCGGCATATGGTGGAGAGGTCCCTGCGGCCTTGAGGAGCAGTGCCATGGGCACTCCCGACTCCACGTCAACTCCCTTCTGGGGACCGGACTTCGCCGCCCTGTGCGAGGCGGACCCGGAGATCGCCGAGGTGCTTTTGGGCGAGTTGGCCCGGCAACGCGGCGGTCTGCAGTTGATCGCCGGCGAGAACTTCACCTCCTCGGCGGTGCTGGCCGCGCTCGGCAGCACGCTCGCCAACAAATACGCCGAGGGTTATCCCGGACGGCGCTACTACGGCGGGTGCGCCGAGGTGGACCGCGCCGAGGAGCTCGCGGTGCGCCGGGCCCGGGCCCTGTTCGGCGCCGAGCACGCCAACGTGCAGCCGCACTCGGGCACCGCCGCGAATCTGGCGGCCTATGCGGCGGTCCTGGCGCCGGGCGACACGATCCTGGCCATGTCGCTGCCGCACGGTGGCCACCTCACCCACGGCTCCCGGGTGAATTTCTCCGGCCGCTGGTTCCACGCGGTCGCCTACGGGGTGCGCGAGAGCGACGAGCGGATCGACTACGACCAGGTCCGGGACCTGGCCCGGGCGCATCGGCCCCGGCTGATCGTGTGCGGCGCCACCGCGTATCCACGGCTTGTCGATTTCGCGGCATTTCGCCGAATCGCCGACGAGGTGGGCGCCTACCTGATGGTGGACGCGGCGCACTTCATCGGTCTGGTCGCGGGTGACGCGGTGCCCTCGCCGATCCCGTTCGCGGACATCGTCACGTGCACCACGCACAAGGTGCTGCGCGGTCCGCGCGGCGGGCTGATCCTGTGCCGTGAGGAACTCGCCGACCGGATCGACCGCGCGGTGTTCCCGTTCAGCCAGGGCGGGCCGCACATGCACTCGGTGGCGGCCAAGGCGGTCGCGCTGGGCGAGGCGGCCGGGGCGGCGTACCGGGTGTACGCGCGCCGCGTGGTGGCCAACGCGCAGGCGTTGGCGCAGGGTTTGCAGGCCGAGGGCATGCGGGCGGTCTCCGGGGGCACCGACACCCACCTGGCGCTGCTGGATCTGCGGGGGATCGGGGTCAGCGGCAGCGACGCGGAACGCCGCTGCGAACGCGCGGGCATCACGCTGAACAAGAACGCGATCCCGTTCGATCCGGTGAAGCCGATGATCGCCTCCGGGATCCGGGTCGGCACGGCCGCGGTGACCACGCAGGGGATGACCGAGACGGACATGAAGGAGATCGCCCTGCTGATCGGTCGGGCGGCGCGTGAGGACGACGAGAGCGTGCTGCGCGAGGTGCGTGCGGCGGTCGGCGACCTCGTGGCGACCCATCCGGCCTACCCGCGCCGCTGAGTCGCCCACCGGGCAATCCCGGCCCGGGGTGGCTGGGACCAGGGAGACTGTGGTTACGTGTGGGGCGACGGGCCGGTGGTGGCACCACCGAGCACAGTGCGATCGTCCCTCGCCGGTGAAGGTTCGGCGATTCTCCCGGGGAGCGGCGGCACGTCTAGTCTGAAGCCCGTGCTGCCGCTGGGATGTGCCGAAGCCGGGGACGGTTGAGTCTTGCGCGAATACCTGCTCACGCTGTTCGTCGCCGCCGCGGTGACCTACCTGCTGACGGGCGCGGTCCGCCGGTTCGCCATCGCCGCCGGCGCGATGCCCGAGATCCGCGCGCGCGACGTGCACAAGGAGCCGACCCCGCGCCTGGGCGGGTTGGCGATGTTCGGCGGTTTGTGCGCGGGTCTGCTGGTCGCCCGGCATCTGCCGGTGCTGGAGGACGTGTTCACCGCCTCGACCGACGTACAGGCGTTGTTGTCCGGCTGCGCGCTGATCTCGGTGCTCGGGGTGATCGACGACAAATGGGGCGTCGACGCGATCATCAAGCTGCTCGGTCAGGCGCTCGCCGCGGGCGTGATGGTCTGGCAGGGCATCGTGATCCTGTGGCTGCCCATCCCCGGCTACGGCACGGTGAGCCTGACGCCGACCCAGGGCACGTTGCTGACCATCGGGATAGTGGTCATCACGATCAACGCGGTGAACTTCGTGGACGGCCTGGACGGCCTCGCGGCGGGCATGGTGTGCATCGCCGCGCTGGCCTTCTTCGGCTACTCGTACCGGCTGTGGTTCGGATACGGCGTCTCGGGCGCCGCCGCACCGACGCTGTTCACCGCGCTGCTGATCGGGATGTGCGTGGGTTTTCTGCCGCACAACCTGCACCCTGCGCGGATCTTCATGGGCGACTCCGGCTCGATGCTGATCGGCCTGATGCTGGCCGCCGCCGCGGTCACCGTGACCGGCCGGATCGACCCGGACGCGATCGCGGCGCAGAGCGACGGCTCGATGTCCTTCACCACGCACAAGCTGGTGCCCGTCTACATTCCGCTGGTGCTGCCGTTCGCGGTGCTGGTGGTGCCGCTGATGGACCTGGTGATGGCGGTCGGCCGGCGCGGTTGGGCGGGGCGCTCGCCGTTCGCGGCGGACAAGGGCCACCTGCACCACCGGCTCCTGGAGATCGGCCACTCGCACAGCCGCGCGGTGCTGATCATGTACTTCTGGTCCGGCCTGATCGCGTCGTTCACGGTGCTGATCTCGGTCCGCCCGGAGCGGCGTCCGATCGTGTACGTGGGTCTGGGTCTGATCGCCATCGGCCTGGTGTTCCTGATGTTGCCGAGGTTCAAGCCGCACGTGCCGACCGAGCTGTACAACGTGGTCCCGCCGCGCTATCGGCGGATGCGCCGGCGGCGGCGCGGCGCGAACGTTCCGGTCGATCGGATGGTTCCCGGCGAATCAGACGGCGTACGGCTGAACGGAGCATCCGCCACAGGCGCCACAGGCTCCACACGTCATCCGCAAAACCCCACCCCACCAGCGCATTTGCCTGCGGGCAGGGGTGCGCGAAAGGGTGGTGGAAGGCTGTGAGCTTGTACACACGAACGGGTAAAGCTCTGCTCAAATAGTTTGTGATAGCGTTCACGAACCAGGATCAACGGCCGATGAACCCCCAGCAACGAGGGTTCTGATCCCCCACGGCCATTCCCGAGCGTTGCGTCGTCCCGAGCGTGTGCTCGGGCGACAGATCCGCCTCTGCCCCCCACTGATGCCGGAGTCACCGACATGCAGGCCAATGACGTCCGCCTTCTCCGAGGTTCGGTCGTGTGCACGACCGGGGCCGGGGTAATCGCGGCCATCGCGGCCTTCTTCGCGGCCGGTGGCAAAGGATTGCTCGGCGCGGTGCTCGCCACTGTCGTCGTCCTGGTCTTCTTCGCGATCGGCCAGTTGGCGATCGGGCGTATCTCGCGCAACAACCCCCTCATGATGATGAACATGGCGCTCTTCACGTACATCGTGCAGATCCTGCTGTTGGGGTTGGTTTTGTTCCTGTTCAAGGACACCAAGGCGTTCGACACGAAGGTGTTCGGACTCACCATCCTCGGGGCCACGCTGGTCTGGGTCGCCTCGCAGGTGTGGATCTTCACCCGACTGAAGATCGCCTACGTCGAACCGGACGGAGAGCGATGACATACGACCGACGCCGGACACGAGCGACACGGGGTTCGCGGGCCGGGTATGTAGACGCGACGCCGGTACTGCTAATGTCCGGGGCGTCATGAGCGAGAGAGGCCCCCGTCCACCGGACCGAGAGAATCGGGCGATGGACGGTGCCGCATGGTCGAGTGTCGGTTATCTGCTGAGCGGGATGCTCGTCTACGGCGGAATCGGCTGGCTGATCGACCGGTGGACCGGCCACTCCGCACTGTTCCTGCCGATCGGCCTGGTCGTCGGAATCGCTCTGGCCCTTGTTCTTGTCTTTGTCCGCCACGGCAGGTCCTCCTGACCGGGCCCTGTTGCGTGCCGCTCCGTGGCCCCTCGCCACGCCGACACATCGAGGTAGCCGAAAACATGCTTCACGACGAAGGAGTCGGTGGTGACTGCTGACGTCCAGACGCTCGCCAGCGAGAGCGGATGTCACCTGTTCTCCGGGTGCGGCTTCCCCTCGCCCGGGCTGAACGTCTTCGAGTTCAAGCCGATCTTCTCCATCGGGGCCTTCGACTTCACGAAGCCGATGTTGCTCGCGCTCATCTCGATGCTGCTGGTGATCGGCTTCTTCTGGAGTGCGTTCGCCAAGCCCAAGATGGTGCCGCGCGGCGCGCAGAACGTCGGCGAGTTGGGCTACCTGTTCGTTCGCGACAACATCTCGCGGGAGACGATGGGCAAGAAGGGCGACCCCTACGTCCCCTTCCTGTTCTCGATCTTCTTCTTCGTGTGGGTCATGAACGTGATGGCGATCATCCCGTTCGCCCAGTTCCCCGCGACCTCACGCATCGCCTTCCCGGCATCGATCGTCGGCGTCGTGTACGTGACCTACCTGGTCCTGGGCATCAAGAACCAGGGCTTCGTCGGTTACTTCAAGAACATGATGTTCCCGCCCGGTCTGCCGAAGGCGATCTACTTCCTCCTCGCGCCGATCGAACTGCTCCAGGGTCTGATCACCCGGCCGTTCACCATGGCGGTCCGACTGTTCGCGAACATGTTCGCCGGACACATGCTGATCGTCACCTTCAGCGTCGGCGCCTGGTACCTGCTCGGCTTCCACATCGGGGCGCTCTTCTCGGCGACCTCGTTCATCGTGGTCGTCATTCTGACCGCGTTCGAGCTGATGATCCAGGCGCTGCAGGCGTACATCATCACGCTGCTCGCGGCCTCCTACATCTCCAGCTCGCTCGAATCCGAGCACTGAGAGACCCCGCAGACCTTCCCTCTCCTCGACCGTCGTCCGGTGGATCGTCCATCGGCCTCGAAAAAAGGATCAGTTCCCATGATGAACCTCGCCGCCGAAGGCGTTTCGGGCAGCCTCGGTTCCATCGGTTACGGCCTCGCCGCCATCGGCCCCGGTATCGGTATCGGCATCATCTTCGGTAACGGTGTCCAGGCCATGGCCCGTCAGCCCGAGGCTGCCGGTCTGGTCCGCCAGAACATGCTGCTGGGCTTCGCCCTCGCCGAGGCGCTCGCGCTCATCGGCGTCGTCATGCCGTTCGTCTACGGCACCTGATTCATCCGCTACGGACGGAAGGTCCTCACACCGTGATTTTCCTCGCCAACAGCGAAGAGAAGATGAACCCTCTTCTCCCGCCGCTCGACGAGATCATCATCGGTGGCGTGGCGTTCCTCATCGTCTTCGGCTTCCTGTGGAAGATGCTCCTTCCCAAGATCGCGAAGACGCTGGCGGACCGTACGGACGCCATCGAGGGCGGTCTCAAGCGCGCCGAAGAGGCGCAGGCCGAGGCCCAGGCCGAGCTGGAGCGTTACCGCGACCAGCTCGCCGAAGCCCGTCGTGAGGCCGGTCGCCTCACGGAGGACGCCCGCGAGCAGGGTGCGGTCGCCATCGCCGAGATGCGCGCCGAAGGTCAGCGGATCAAGGACGAGATCGTCACCGCCGGCCACACCCAGATCGAGGCCGACCGCAACCAGGCCCAGAACGCGCTTCGTCAGGACGTCGGCCGGCTGGCCGTCGACCTCGCGTCGCGCATTGTCGGGGAGTCGCTCGAGGACGAGGCGCGTCAGCGTCGGGTCGTCGACCGCTTCCTCGTGGAGCTGGAGACCAAGGCCGCCGCGGCGGCGACCTCGGAGAAGGTGCGCTGATGCAGGGCGCCAGCAGGGAATCCCTCGCCGCGGCTCGTGAGCGCCTGGACGCGCTCGCGACCGCGACCGGTACCGACATGGTCCAGTTGGCCCAGGAGCTCGACTCCGTGGTCATCCTGCTCGACCGGACGGTGTCGCTGCGTCGTGTCCTCACCGACTCGACGCGCTCCGGGGAGGCCCGCGCGGCCTTCCTGACGCAGCTCCTGTCCGGCCAGATCTCCGGTACCACGGCGGATCTGCTCGGCGGACTCGTCCGCACGCGCTGGTCGCGGCCGACCGACCTGGTCGACGCGATCGCCGAACTCTCGGTGTCCGCCGAGCTGATCGCCGCCGAGCGCGACGGGAAGCTCGACGAGCTCGAGGACGAGTTGTTCCGCTTCGGCCGGATCGTGGTGGGCGAGCGCGAGCTGCGCTCCGCCCTGACCGACCCGGGCGTCGCGAACGAGCGCAAGGCGGAACTGGTTTCGGGTCTGCTGGAGGGACGGGCCCAGCCCGTCACCCGGCGACTGATCACCAGGCTCGTCGCACATCCCCGTAGCCGTAACCTTGAACACGGGCTCGAGTCGTACGCGCGCCTCGCCGCCGATCGCCGGCGTCGCATGGTCGCGTTGGTCACGGTCGCACTGCCTCTCACCGAGGAGCAGCGCACCCGCTTGGCCGCGGCGCTGGGCCGGATGTACGGCCGCGAGGTCCACCTGAACGTGGAAATCGATGCCGACGTCATCGGCGGGGTCCGCGTGGAGATCGGTGACGACGTCATCGACGGCACCGTGACCACACGTCTCGAAGAAGCGGGCCGACGGCTCGCCGGCTGAGAGACACCGGACGACAGGGCGTCGCCGTCCGCCCGGGGAAAACCCCCGGATCGGCACAGCGACTCCCACAGCAGCACCGCGGTTCCGTACGACAAGCGACGGACAGCGGACCGTTAACCCCACCACCTAGGAGAGCAGGGACACCAGATGGCGGAGCTCACGATCCGGCCGGAGGAGATCCGGGACGCGCTGGAGCGCTTCGTCGCCTCGTACGAGCCGGAGACGGCCGCGCGCGAAGAGGTCGGTACCGTCACCGAGGCGTACGACGGCATCGCCAAGGTCGAGGGCCTGCCCTCGGTCATGACGAACGAGCTGCTCAAGTTCGAGGACGGCACCCTCGGTCTGGCGCAGAACCTCGACGTCCGCGAGATCGGTGTCGTCATCCTCGGTGACTTCAGCGGTATCGAAGAGGGCCAGAAGGTCCGTCGTACGGGCGAGGTTCTGTCGGTTCCGATCGGTGACGGCTACCTGGGTCGCGTCGTCGACCCGCTGGGCCAGCCGATCGACGGCCAGGGCGAGATCGCGGCCGAGGGTCGTCGCGCGCTGGAGCTTCAGGCTCCCGGCGTGATGATGCGCAAGTCGGTGCACGAGCCGATGCAGACCGGCATCAAGGCGATCGACGCGATGACCCCGATCGGCCGTGGCCAGCGTCAGCTGATCATCGGCGACCGGCAGACCGGCAAGACCGCGGTCTGCCTGGACACGATCATCAACCAGCGCGACAACTGGCGCTCGGGCGACCCGAAGAAGCAGGTTCGCTGCATCTACGTCGCGATCGGCCAGAAGGGCACGACCATCGCGTCCGTGCGCCGCTCGCTCGAAGAGGCCGGCGCGCTGGAGTACACGACGATCGTCGCCGCCCCGGCGTCCGACCCGGCCGGCTTCAAGTACCTGGCCCCGTACACCGGTTCGGCCATCGGCCAGCACTGGATGTACCAGGGCAAGCACGTCCTGATCGTGTTCGACGACCTGTCGAAGCAGGCCGAGGCGTACCGCGCCGTGTCCCTGCTGCTGCGTCGTCCGCCGGGGCGCGAGGCGTACCCCGGTGACGTCTTCTACTTGCACTCGCGTCTGCTCGAGCGTTGCGCGAAGTTGTCGGACGAGCTCGGCGGCGGCTCGATGACGGGTCTCCCGATCATCGAGACCAAGGCGAACGACGTGTCGGCGTACATTCCGACCAACGTCATCTCGATCACCGACGGCCAGTGCTTCCTGGAGTCCGACCTGTTCCTGCAGGGCGTGCGCCCCGCGGTCAACGTCGGTATCTCGGTCTCGCGAGTCGGTGGCTCCGCGCAGATCAAGGCGATGAAGAGTGTCGCCGGTCGACTTCGCGTCGACCTGGCCCAGTACCGTGAGCTGGCGGCGTTCGCGTCCTTCGGTTCCGACCTGGACGCCACCTCCAAGGCCTCGCTGCAGCGTGGTGCGCGTATGGTCGAGCTGCTCAAGCAGGGTCAGTTCGAGCCGTTCGCGATCGAGCTCCAGGTCGTCTCGATCTGGGCCGGCACCACCGGCAAGCTGGACGACGTGCCGGTGCAGGACATCCGCCGCTTCGAGAAGGAGCTGCACGAGTACGTGCAGCACAAGCACGCGGCCCTGCTGACCGGGATCGTCGAGACCGGCAAGCTGGAAGACGACACCGTGATGGCGCTCACCGACGCGGTGGAAGCCTTCAAGCAGACGTTCACCAAGTTCGACGGCGAGCCGTTGATCCAGGACGTGACGCCTGCCGGGCTGACGAAGGAAGACGTCGGCCAGGAGAAGATCACCCGTCACGTGGCCAAGTCCGAGTAAAGAACGGAGAACCCTGACCAATGGGAGCCCAACTTCGGGTCTACCGGCGTCGGATCCGTTCCGTGTCGGCGACCAAGAAGATCACGCGCGCCCAAGAGCTCATCGCGGCGTCGCGGATCGTGAAGGCGCAGCAGCGCGTCACGGCCTCCAAGCCGTACGCCGACGAGCTGACGCGCGCCGTTTCCGCGGTCGCCACCTTCTCCAACACGCAGCACCCGTTGACCACCTCGGTGGAGCGGCCCACTCGGGCCGCGGTGCTGCTGGTAACCAGTGACCGCGGATTCGCGGGCGGCTACAACTCGAATGCCATCAAGGCCGCCGAGCAGCTCACCAAGCTGCTCGAGGACGAGGGCAAGACGGTCAGCCGCTACGTGATCGGGTCCAAGGGCATCGGGTTTTACCAGTTCCGCGACGTGGACCTGGCCGGGCAGTGGAAGGGATTCTCCGACCGCCCCGAGTACTCCGACGCCAAGAAGGTGGCAGGTGAGCTGATCGACGCGTTCGTGACGCCCACCGACGAGGGCGGTGTCGACGAGATTCACCTCGTCAGCACCGAGTTCGTCTCCATGCTCACGCAGAGCCCGGTCGCGGTACGGGTGCTCCCGTTGGCGGTCGAGGAGACGGACGAGCCGCCGGCCGGCGGCCCCTTCCCGCTCTACGACTTCGAGCCCTCGGCCGAGGGTGTTCTCGACGCGCTGCTGCCGCGGTACGTCGAAAGCCGCATCTTCAACGCCCTGCTGCAGTCCGCCGCTTCCGAGCACGCGGCCCGCCGGCGGGCGATGAAGTCGGCGACCGAGAACGCCGAAGACCTCATCCGGACCCTCTCTCGTCTGGCGAACAACGCCCGCCAGTCCGAGATCACCCAGGAAATCAGCGAGATCGTCGGTGGCGCCAACGCCTTGGCCGACGCGACCGCGGGGAGTGATTAGACATCATGACTGCCACTGTTGAGACGGCCGCTGCCACGGGCCGCGTCGCCCGCGTCATCGGCCCGGTCGTCGACGTGGAGTTCCCCGTCGACGCGATGCCGGAGATGTACAACGCGCTGCACGTCGACCTGGACCTCACGGGCCAGGGCGAGGGGGAGGGCAAGACCACGCTCACCCTCGAGGTCGAACAGCACCTTGCCGACGGCATCGTGCGCGCGGTCTCGATGCAGCCCACCGACGGCCTCGTCCGCGGCGCCATCGTCACGAACACCGGCGCGCAGATCTCCGTCCCCGTGGGCGACGTCACCAAGGGCCACGTGTTCAACGCCCTCGGTGAGGTCCTCGACGTGGACCGGGCGACCTTCGAGGTCAACGAGCGCTGGCCGATCCACCGCAAGGCGCCTGCCTTCGACCAGCTCGACTCGAAGACCGAGATGTTCGAGACCGGCATCAAGGTCATCGACCTGCTCACCCCGTACGTCAAGGGTGGCAAGATCGGCCTCTTCGGTGGTGCGGGCGTCGGCAAGACGGTCCTCATCCAGGAGATGATCGTCCGTGTCGCCCGTCTGCACGAGGGTGTGTCGGTGTTCGCCGGCGTCGGCGAGCGTACTCGTGAGGGCAACGACCTGATCGAGGAGATGAAGGAAGCGGGCGTCTACGACCAGACGGCGCTCGTCTTCGGCCAGATGGACGAGCCCCCGGGCACCCGTCTGCGGGTGGCACTGTCGGCCCTGACCATGGCGGAGTACTTCCGCGATGTGCAGGAGCAGGACGTGCTGCTGTTCATCGACAACATCTTCCGGTTCACCCAGGCCGGTTCCGAGGTGTCGACGCTGCTCGGCCGGATGCCCTCCGCGGTGGGTTACCAGCCGACGCTCGCCGACGAGATGGGCACCCTCCAGGAGCGCATCACCTCGACGCGTGGTCACTCGATCACCTCGATGCAGGCGATCTACGTCCCCGCGGACGACCTCACCGACCCGGCCCCGGCGACCACGTTCGCGCACCTCGACGCGCTGACCGTGCTCTCCCGGCCGATCTCCGAGCTGGGCATCTACCCGGCCGTGGACCCGCTGGACTCGACGTCCCGGATCCTGGACCCGCGCTACGTCGCGCAGGACCACTACGACTGCGCGATGCGGGTCAAGAACATCCTGCAGAAGTACAAGGACCTCAAGGACATCATCGCGATTCTGGGTATGGACGAGCTGTCCGAAGAGGACAAGCTCACCGTGCACCGCGCGCGGCGTATCGAGCGGTTCCTGTCGCAGAACACCCACGTGGCGAAGCAGTTCACCGGGCTCGACGGCTCGGACGTTTCGCTGGCCGAGACCGTCGAGGCGTTCAACGCGATCGCCGACGGCAAGTACGACCACGCTCCCGAGCAGGCGTTCTTCATGCTCGGTGGGCTGGACGACCTCGAGAAGAAGATCGCCGAGCTCAACAAGGGCTGACGATCGCCTGATCGACGAGGGGCGGTCCCGAACGGGTCCGCCCCTCGTGTCGGTTCCCGGCAGGGCCGTCCGGCCCTTCCGGAAACCCGCCGGCGTTTGAGCCGGTTGGAGCCAGGCCCGTCCGGGCCACTATCCTTGAACACCACCCGTCCCGTGAGGGCGGAGGCGAAGACCCGCGTGTCTTCGACCCGACATGAGGAGCCACGTTGGCTGAGCTGCACGTCGAGCTGGTCGCGGCCGACCGCAAGGTGTGGTCCGGCGAGGCCACCATCGTCATCGCACGCACCGCGGACGGCGACATCGGCATCCAGGCCGGTCACCAGCCGGTTCTCGGAGTGCTCGAATCAGGCCCGGTGACGATCCGTCAGGCCGACGGTTCGGTCGTCATCGCGGCGGTCCACGGCGGGTTCATCTCGTTCGCGGACAACAATCTCTCGCTGCTCGCCGAGATCACCGAGCTGGCCGACGAGATCGATGTCGCCCGCGCGGAGCGGGCGCTCGAGCGCGCCGGCGCGGCGCAGGACTCCAGCGCCGAGCGGCGCGCGGAGACGCGGCTGCTCGCCGCCCAGCGGCGGGACTAGCCAGAAGCCAGTCGCAGCACCAGAGCCCGGACCGACACACGGCCGGGACCACTGCTCAACGCGCGAACGAGGAGGTCGATCCGGATGGTCCTCGTCGTGCTGAGCGTGATTCTGGGCGTTGTCGTCGTATTGGTGGTCGGCGTCGCGGCGTTCGCGCTGCGTCGCCGGCTGATCCAGCGACCCGGCGGCACCTTCGACTGTTCGCTGCGCATGCGGCCACCGGTATCGCGATCCGGCGAGGCCGGTTCGACCTCCGCGGCGTCACCCGGGCACCAGGCCCCGGGGGGCGCCGCGTCGTCGTCCCCGGAGCCGGTCGGGAGCGGTGCCGAGGAGGATCCGGCGGCGCCGTCGGCCGATCCCGACCACGGCAAGGGCTGGGTCTTCGGGATCGCCCGGTACAGCGGCGACCGGATCGAGTGGTTCCGCGTGTTCAGCTACGCGCCCCGCCCGCGCCGGGTGTTGCAGCGCGGCGGGATCAACGTGATCGGCCGCCGGGAACCGGCCGGCCAGGAAGAACTGGCGCTGCTGGCCGGCGCGGTGATCCTGGTCTGCGAACACGACGGCGCGCGGATCGAACTCGCGCTGAGCGAGGACGCGTTGACCGGTTTCCTGGCCTGGCTGGAAGCGGCGCCGCCGGGGCAACGGGTCAACGTCGCCTAGCGGCGGGCGCTCCGCTCCCGACAGCGGGGCTTCGCTCCCGGCCGTCGCGCGTCAGCGGTTGGCGCCGGGTACCCACAGCACGTCACCCACCTCGGGGTTCGCGTGCCGCGCCAGGATGCTGTGCCTGTTCCGGGGGCGACCCCCGGGCCCCACGCCGGGGTGTGTTCGCGTCAGCGGTTGGCGCCGGGTACCCACAGCACATCGCCCACCTCGCGGTTCGCGTGCCGCGCCAGGACGCTGTGCCTGTTCCGGGGGCGACCCCCGGGCCCCACGCCGGGGTGTGTTCGCGTCAGCGGTTGGCGCCCGGTACCCACAGCACATCGCCCACCTCGCGGTTCGCGTGCCGCGCCAGGATGAACAGCAGGTCGGACAGGCGGTTGAGGTACTTCACCGTCAGCGGGTTCATCGAGTCGCCGTGTGCCTCCAGGGCGGCCCACGTGGTGCGCTCGGCGCGGCGGGCGACGGTACGGGCCTGGTGCAGCAGCGCGGCGCCGGGCGTGCCGCCGTTGAGGATGAAGCTGCGCAGCTTCTCCAGGTTCTCGTTGTACTCGTCGCAGGCCGTCTCCAGCGCGTCGATGTAGCTCTGCTCCACGCGCAGCGGCGGGTACTTCGGGTCCTCGACGACCGGGGTGGACAGATCGGCGCCCAGGTCGAACAGGTCGTTCTGGACGCGGGTCAGCAGCGCGACGACGTCCTCGTCCAGGTTGCCGAGGGACAGCGCGACGCCGATCACCGCGTTGGTCTCGTCCACGTCGGCGTACGCCGCGAGCCGAGGGTCGGTCTTGGACGTGCGCGACATGTCGCCCAACGCGGTGGTGCCGTCGTCGCCGGTGCGGGTGTAGATCCGGGTGAGGTTGACCATGACCGAACCCTAGTGCCGGTCCGCCGCGGATCGTCCGAAAGGGCTTCCCGGAGCGCGCTTCGTCCGTGCTTGGCGCGGTCCGTGGAGGGGTCCGGGAATCAGTACGATTCTCCGATGGACAGGTTCCGGGTGACAGGTGGTCAGCGACTCTTCGGCGAGGTGCGGATCACGGGCGCGAAGAACAGCGCGCTCAAATTGATGGCTGCCGCGTTGCTCGCGGAGGGCACCACGGTGCTCGAGGAGGCGCCCCGGATCCTCGACGTGGAGATCATGAGCGAGCTGCTCAGGCGGCTGGGCTGTGAGGTCGAGGGGGAGACCACCGGGACGGTGCGGATCGACGTACCGGCCGCGCCGCGCTTCGAGGCGGACTACGACCTGGTGCGCAGCATGCGCGCGTCGATCTGTGTGCTCGGGCCGCTGCTCGCGCGCTGCGGCGAGGTGCACGTGGCCTATCCGGGCGGGGACGCGATCGGCTCGCGCGGCCTGGACATGCACATCGAGGGGCTGGTCAAGCTCGGCGCGACCGTGGAGAACTCGCACGGTGTGCTGATCGCCAAGGCGCCGAACGGGTTGAAGGGCACCACGGTCTGGCTGGACTTCCCGAGCGTGGGCGCGACCGAGAACATCCTGATGGCCGCGGTGCTCGCACAGGGCCGGACGGTGATCGACAACGCGGCGCGCGAGCCGGAGATCGTGGACATCTGCGCGATGCTCACCGAGATGGGCGCGCGGATCGAGGGCGCGGGTTCCTCGACGATCGAGATCGAGGGTGTCGAGGGCCTCAAGCCGGTACGCCACCGCACCGTGCCGGACCGGATCGTGGCGTGCACGTTCGCGGTCGCCGCGGCGATGACGCTCGGCGACGTGACGGTGCGCAACGCGCATCCCGAGCACCTGGAGATCGCGCTCGACAAGCTGACCCTGGCCGGCGCCGAGGTGTCGCACGTACGGGACGGCTTCCGGGTGGTGATGGACCGGCGACCCAAGGCCGTGGACGTGGTCACGTTGCCGTATCCCGGGTTCGCGACCGACATGCAGCCGTTCTTCGCCGCGATGAACTCGATCGCGGAGGGCTCGGCGATGATCACCGAGAACCTCTTCGAGGCGCGGTTCGTCTTCCTGCAGGAACTGCTGCGGCTGGGCGCCTCGATTCGCACCGACGGGCACCACGCGATCGTGCGCGGGGTCGAACAGCTCTCCGGCGCACCGGTGTTGACCGCGGACATCCGGGCCGGGGCGGGTCTGGTGCTGGCCGGTCTGGTGGCCGACGGGGACACCACGGTGAGCGGGGTGCACCACATCGATCGCGGTTACACCGGGCTGGAGGTGCAGCTCCAGTCGCTGGGCGCGAAGATCGTCCGGGAGCCGGAGCCGGAGAGTACCTCGCGTTTCTGACGGGCCGTCAGGTAGGGGTCCGTCGGCGGCGGCGACCGCTGCGGCTACGCTCCCGGGCGAAGGACGTTCGTGCGGACGTCGGCTCGGGATCGTGTACTGGAGAGGTAGCGCAGTGACCAACAAGATCGCCGTCATCGGGGCCGGGCTCATGGGGTCGGGCATCGCCCAGGTCGCCGCCCAGGCCGGCTACGACGTCGTGCTGCGCGATGTCACCGACGCCGCCGTGGAGCGTGGGCTGAGCGGGATCGCGGCCTCGTACGAGAAGTTCACCGCCAAGGGGCGGATGACCGCCGAGGACGCCTCGGCGGCGCTCGCCCGGATCACCACCACCACCGACCTCGACGCCGTCGCCGACGCGGACGTCGTGGTCGAGGCGGTGTTCGAGAAGGTCGAGGTCAAGCAGGACGTCTTCCGCGACCTGGACCGGATCTGCAAGCCCGGCGCGGTGCTCGCGAGCAACACCTCGGCGATCCCGATCACCGAGATCGCCGCCGTCACCGCTCGGCCGGAGTCGGTCGTGGGCATGCACTTCTTCTCGCCGGTGCCGTTGATGAGCCTGTGCGAGCTGGTCCGCGGGTTCAAGACCTCGGACGCGACGCTGGCCACCGCCCGCGAACTGGCCGAGGCGATGGGCAAGACCTGCATCGTGGTCAACCGCGACGTGGCCGGCTTCGTGACCACCCGGCTGATCACCGCGCTCACCGTCGAGGCGGTGAAGCTGTACGAGGCGGGCGTGGCCACCGCCGAGGACATCGACATCGCCTGCAAGCTCGGCTTCGGCCACGCGATGGGGCCGCTGGCCACCGCCGACCTCACCGGCGTGGACATCATGCGCAACGCGACGAGCAACATCTACGCCGAGAGCAAGGACGAGAAGTTCGCGCCGCCGGAGTTGCTCAACCGCATGGTCGCGGCGGGCGACCTGGGTCGCAAGACCGGCAAGGGTTTCTACGACTACTGAGTCGGTTCGGTGGCGCCGCCGATACGGGTTGCCCGGCGGGCGCTCGACGGCCGCTCCAGGGCTCGAATCCGGGCCCTGGGCCGGGTTCGATTCCGGACTCGGCCCCGGGCCCGATCACCGGGGCCCGGGGCGGCCGTTGGCTCGATGGCGGGTGCGCAGTCGGCGCATCATCTGATGATTCGTCACCTGTATGAGTGAAGTCCGATGTGATGAGTGAGGATTATCGGGTTTTGGGTGTTCTTCTGGGAAGTCGAACCGTCATCGAACGGACGGACCCCCAGGAGGAGACGATGCGCGTTTGGGGCGACCCGCGCGAGTTGCACTTGGAAGGCGCGCTCGACGTGCGGGCCACCGCCGATGTCCGGTTGGCGCTGCACGAGGCGCTGGACAACGGTGAAGGCGACCTGATTCTCAACCTCACCCGAATGCCCGCCCTGGACACCACCGGCCTGGGCCTGATCGTCGGCGCGCATCGACGCGCGGGCCGGCGCGAGCGCCGGCTGGTTCTGATCGGCGTCAACCCGGACGTGCACCGGGTGCTGGTGCTGACCCGATTGCACCGCATCCTCACGCTCCGCCAACCGGCAGCCGCCTGACCTGGGCGAATCGGTCGTCCGACGCGACACAGTGTCAGGCCGGGCGGACGACGACTTGCGTGCTGTGGTCGAACACACCCTGTCCGGGAGGGTTACCCGTCAGTACACTCCGTGGTAAGCAGGGCCGCACCAGGCGCGGTGACAGCGGACCAGCGGGATAGCCCAGGCCGGTAGTCGCCGAACCCCGGTCGGTCCGGAACCCTCCGGAGGTATTCCGTGGCGAGCCAGACGCCCTCAGCTCAGCCCTCGCAGCCGGCCGCGCCCTCTTCGGCGGCCCCACCCTCCCCTTCGGCCGAGCGAGCCGTTTCGGCCGAGCAGGCCGCACCGATCACGCGCGACCGTCCCTGGGTGATGCGCACGTACGCCGGCCACTCCTCGGCCACCGCGTCCAACGCGCTGTACCGGCGCAATCTCGCCAAGGGCCAGACCGGCCTGTCGGTGGCCTTCGACCTGCCGACCCAGACCGGCTACGACCCCGACCACGAACTCTCGCGCGGCGAGGTGGGCAAGGTCGGCGTACCGATCTCGCACATCGGCGACATGCGGCAACTCCTCGACGGGATCCCCGTCGAGGAGATGAACACCTCGATGACGATCAACGCGACCGCGCTGTGGATGCTCGCGCTCTACCAGGTCGTCGCCGAGGAGCAGGGCGCGGACATCGCCAAGCTCACCGGCACCACGCAGAACGACATCATCAAGGAATACCTGTCGCGCGGGACCTACGTCTTCCCGCCCGGGCCCTCACTGAAGCTGATCACCGACACCGTGGCGTACACGGTCTCGCACATTCCCAAGTGGAACCCGACCAACATCTGCAGCTACCACCTCCAGGAGGCGGGCGCGACCCCGGTGCAGGAGATCGCGTACGCGATGTGCACCGCGATCGCCGTGCTCGACGCGGTCCGCGACTCGGGCCAGGTGCCGGCGGACCGGATGGGCGACGTGGTCCAGCGGATCTCCTTCTTCGTCAACGCCGGCGTGCGGTTCGTCGAGGAGATGTGCAAGATGCGGGCGTTCGTCCAGCTCTGGGACGAGCTGACGCTGGAGCGCTACGGCGTACAGGACGCCAAGCAGCGCCGGTTCCGCTACGGCGTGCAGGTCAACTCGCTCGGCCTGACCGAGGCGCAGCCGGAGAACAACGTCCAGCGCATCGTGCTGGAGATGCTGGCCGTGACGCTGTCCAAGGACGCCCGCGCGAGGGCGGTGCAACTGCCGGCCTGGAACGAGGCGTTGGGGCTGCCGCGGCCGTGGGACCAGCAGTGGTCGTTGCGGATCCAGCAGGTCTTGGCGTACGAGTCGGACCTGCTCGAATACGGCGACATCTTCAACGGTTCGCATGTGATCGAGGCCAAGGTCGCCGACCTGGTGGCGGGCGCGCGCGCGGAGATCGACCGGGTCCAGGCGATGGGCGGCGCGGTCGCGGCGATCGAGTCGGGCTACATGAAGTCGCAACTGGTCGGCTCGCACGCGGCCCGGCGGGCCCGGATCGAGGCGGGCGAGGAGGTGGTGGTCGGGGTCAACCGGTTCGAGACCACCGAGGAGAACCCGCTCACCGCGGACCTGGACGCGGCGATCATGAGCGCCGACCCGGACGCCGAGCGCTCGGCGATCGAGAAGGTCGCGGCGTGGCGCGCGGCGCGCGACCCGGAGGCGGTGGACGCGGCGATGGCCCGGCTGCGCGAGGACGCGCGGTCGTGGAAGGCCGCGGCGGCGGTCAACCTGATGCCGGCCACCCTGGCGTGCGTCCGGGCGGGGGTGACCACGGGCGAGTGGTCGCAGGCGCTGCGCGAGGAGTTCGGCGAGTACCGGGCGCCGACCGGGGTCTCCGGCGTGGTCGGCGTGCAGGACGGCGCGGGGTTGGCCGAGGTGCGGGGCGCCGTGCGGCGGGCCGGGGAGGAACTGGGCGGCCGGCTGCGGCTGTTGGTCGGCAAGCCGGGGCTGGACGGGCACTCGAACGGGGCCGAGCAGATCGCGGTGCGGGCGCGCGATGTCGGGTTCGAGGTGGTCTACCAGGGGATTCGGCTGACTCCGGCGCAGATCGTCGCGGCGGCGGTGGAGGAGGACGTGCACTGTGTGGGGCTGTCCATCCTGTCCGGGTCGCACCTGGAGCTGATTCCGGACGTGCTCTCGCGTATGCGCTCCGCGGGGATCGGGGATGTGCCGGTGATCGTGGGCGGGATCATTCCTTCCGCCGACGCGGTCACGCTGCGCTCGCAAGGGGTGGCGGCGGTGTTCACGCCGAAGGACTTCGGGATCACGGACATCATGGGGCGGATCGTGGAGGTGATCCGCGAGGCGAACGGCCTGGCGACGGTGCCTTCGGTTTCGGTGTGAGGTTGCCCGGCTTGCGGCCGTGGCTTGTCCTCAAACGCCGGACGGGCTGGGGTTGGTTCGGGTTCCGGGGGAGCGGCGGTTGGTGGGTGCTCGGTTTTTCCGGTGTCCTCAAACGCCGGACGGGCTGGAGTGGGTGCCGGACAGGCTGAGTGGGGTTGGTTCGGTTCCGGGGGAGCGGTGGTTGGTGGGTGCTCGGGTCTCGGGTGTCCTCAAACGCCGGACGGGCTGGAGTTGGTGCCGGTCGGGCTGGGAGTGGTGCCGGACGGGCCGGGGTTTGTGCCGGGCGCGCTGGGATTGGTGTCGGGCGGGCCGGAGTTGGGCTGGGAGTGGTGCCGGACGGGCCGTGGGTGGCCCGTCCGGCACGGTGGTTTCAGGGGATGGGGCGGGTCATGTCGGTGGATATTTCGGTGCTGGTCAGGGGGCGGTTGTAGATGCGGACGTCGTCGATGAGGCCGGTGAAGTATTCGCCCCAGACGGTGTTGCCGCCGATGCGGAGCGCGCCGCCGGCGTCGACGATCGGGCCGGTGTGCGCGGTGGCTCGGACCTGGACGCCGTTGACGTACAGGCGCAGCGTGGCGCCGTCGTAGGTGGCCGCGACGTGTGCCCAGGTGCCGGCGGCCAGGGGCGCGGTGCCGTCGGCGTAGGTGTCGTTGTTGGTGCCGGTGGTGTTGATGGACGTGTTGGGCGCGTCGGTGCCGTTCGCGTACAGCGCGTAGGACAGGCCGCCGCCGCGTTCCTTGAGCAGGATGGTGCGCCAGTTCGTGATCGCCGAGGGTTTGACCCAGGCCTCCAGGGTCATTCCCGTGGTGAGTGTGAGCCGGGCGCTGTGCGGCACCGTCACCATCGACGAAGTGCCGTTGAAGGAGAGCGCGTTGCCGGAATGGCCGGGGACCCAGGTGCCGCCCGTGACGGTGCCGTTGTTGCCCTGGCCGGCGTCGTCCGTGACGATCGTGCCGCCGGTCGCGTTGAAGCCGTACTGGGCCATCAGCCCGGGCGTCGGCCCGTCGATCTCGCGATAGGTGGCGGTCAACGTGACCGGCGTCGTGGGCGCGGTGATGTTGTGTGCGGCGGCGCCGCCGTCCGACCAGGACACGAACTCGTAGTTCTTGCCGTTCAGGACCTGGGTCGAGGGTGCGGCGATCGAGGACGTGCCGCCGACGATCACCGTGCTGGTGAAGGGCGCCGGGCGCTGCGAGGAGAACAGGCCCAGGGTCAGGCCCGGTGGGTCGGACGCGAGCGTGATGTTCACGGTCTTCGGGTCCAGCCGCACGCTGGTGGTCCCGGTCAGGCCGCCGGAGTCGGTCGCGGTCAGCCGCAGTTCGAGCCAGGACGGGTACTCGTGGTCGACCGCCGTGAAGCTGCCCGAGGCGCCGCCCTGCCCGGTGATCTGGTGTTCGTGGCAGGTGCTGGGCGTCGTGCAGTGGTGCATGATGATCTGCCAGTTCAGACCGCTGCCGGGGATGGTGCCGTCCTGGGGGTCGGTCGCGTGTCCGCTGAACGCGATCGGGTCGCCCACCTTCCAGGTCAGTGACCCGGCCGGGGTGTCGATCACCGGGGTCGGCGGCGCGTTGCCCGCCGAGATGGTGATCGGTGCGGAGACGCCGGTCAGGCCCACCGGGTCGGTGACCCGCAGTCTGGCGGTGTACGTGCCGGACGCGGTGTAGGTGTACGAGGGGTTCGCCGCGGTCGAGTCGTCGAACGCTCCGTCGCCGTCCAGGTCCCACGCGTACGTGAGGGTCTCGCCCGGGTCCGGGTCGGTCGACGCGGAGCCGGTGAACGCCACGGTCAGCGGGGTCGTGCCAGTGGTCGGGGTCGCCGAGGCGACCGCGTTCGGCGCGCTGCCGGTGTAGCGGACCCGGTGGATCGCGCCGTCCTCGAAGCCGACGTAGTACACGTCGCCCTCGGGGCCGGTGGTGAGCTGGACCGGGTTCGCGTTGGTCACGAACGCCTGGCGGGTGGCCGGGTCCGGGAGTCCGTCGGGGCCGGCCAGCATGCTCCACACGCAGCGCCGACTGTGGTCGGCGAAGAACATCGCGCCCCGGTACGCCGCCGGGTAACGCTGCCCCGAGTAGAAGGTCACACCGGAGATCGCCGAGCCGCTGCCGGTCGGACAACCGTCACCCGGGGCCACCACGGCGCCGTGCTGGTAGGCGTAGTAGGGCGTCTTCACCGCCGACGGACCCTCGGCGTAGAGGTTGGCGCACAGGTTCAGGCCGATCGACTCGTAGCCGCCCTGGCGGGACGAGCCCTCGTAGCAGGGCCAGCCGAAGTTGGCCACGGCGGCGCTCGACGGGGTGAGTCGGTCGATCTCCTCCCACGTGCTCCAACCGACGTCGCCCACCCACAGTTCGTCGGTGCCCGGCCGGAAGCCGAAGCGGAACGGGTTGCGCAGGCCGGCCGCCACGAGTCGGCGGGCGTTGGCGTCGGCGTTGCCCGCGAGCGGGTTGCCGGGCGCGCCGGCGCCGGTGGCCGGGTCGATCCGGATGATGCTGCCGTTGAGCGCGAACGGGTCGCCCGACGTACGGAAGTCCTGCGCGCGCAGGGCGCCGCCCTCGGCGGTGGGCGCGGTCGGCACGGTGCCCACCGGACTGGTGCCGTCGGCGCACGGGTTCGCCGGGATCGGGTCCTTGCCCGGGATCGGGCCACTGGCCGTGGTCTGGCCGTAGTCCGCCCAGTCGAAGCTGGCACCGTCGCCGGCGGAGGCGTACAGGTAGCCGTCCGGGCCGAAGCCCAGACTGCCGGTGGCGTGCGACGGGAACTGCTGGCACCAGCCCTCGACCAGCACCTGTTCGGGGCCCGCCGTATCGCCCGTCGCGGTCAGCTTGGCGATCCGGCCGGTGACCAGACAGCCCTTGGCCTGGGCGCCGGGCGGGTCCGGGCAACCGTCGTCCAGGGCGCCGGCGGTGCCCCAGTAGGGCGCCGAGCCGCCGGGGCGCGCGTCGTGCGTGTACATCACGTACACCGACGGATCGGTCGGGAAGTTCGGGGCCAGGGCCAAGCCGAGCAGCCCTCGGTCCCAGAAGTTGTGCACCTTGGCCCGCAGGTCGGTGAACACCGTGGGCGTGGGGTCGGTGATCGAGTCGAACACCTTGACGACGCCGGTTTTCTCGGCGACGAAGACCCGACCGTCCTTGGCGAAGGCCACATCGACGGGTTGGGTCAGGCCGGTCAGTACCGCGTCGTCGGAGAACTTCGGCGGTACCGCCGCCGCCTGCGCGGACGCGGCGCGTGCGGTGGACGCCGAGCCGAACAACTCGGGACCGGGTGGGCGGGACGAGGTGTCCGAGACACCCGCGGACGAGGCCGGCGACGCGCCGGCCGAGGGTATGGACAAGGCTAAGGAGGCGAGCAGTGCGACGGCGCACGCGAGCCGGGTCTCGCGCCGACTCACCCGCCGTCCCACGCGTCGCGTACGTATGGAACCGGACATGTGAGTCCCCCTGATCCCCCTGTGCGCCGGACCGATCTGGCGCCCCTTGTGCACCATAGGGCGACTCGACGGGCATGCACCGACTTTTCGCCAAGCCCGCCGCGGTGGGCGCGTGGGCCGCTCGGTGGGTGCTCGCCGGCGCTTCGGCGCGCTCGTACCGGCCGTTCGGGGGGCCTGCGAGGTAGGGGCAGCTCGGCGCGATCGTCCCCGTGACCACTCGGGGGGCGCGCGCGTTGTTGTGAAGAGGGAGCGAAGGTCGGCCCGGACCCGGTCCACTCGACGGCGGGAGGTGGCAAGGTGGGACGCGGTACGGAGGGGACACGCGCAGCCCATGCTCGGTCGCCCCGCCGCTCGACGCGTCGGTGCTCAACGATCTTGTCACGAACCCGGCACCGAGTATCGGTGTGCCGGCCGCGCCCGGCACACTGATCACCGGTTTCCGCCCCCCGGGGCCGGACTTGTCCCCGGCCGCACCGGTGCGTCGAGAAACCACGACGGGGAGCACAGGGAGTGGCATGAACGGCGGCGGCAGGGAACGGCCGGAAGAGGACGGGGAAAAGCGCTTCGAGGACGACCCGCTCGAATTCCCCGCCGACGCCTCGGCACGCTCCGCGGCCGATTCGGGAAGCGGGTCGGCGAGCGGCTCCTGGGGCGACGACGCGTATCTGGACGAATTGTTCGGGCCGCGCCCGGGTGCGGCCGAGGAGCGTGACGCGCGGGCGGCCGAGCCGCCCGGGTTCGCGTCCGGCTCGGCGCGCGCGTCCGCGTCCGCGCCGCGCATCGGTGGCGCCGAGCCGATCCGGCTCGACGACGACCGGTCGGGCCCGGTCCCGGGAGTCGACCGGGGCGGCGCCGACGAACCGGGGTCGGGCGCGCTGCAACTGATCGCGGGCGACCTGCTGTTGACCTTCGGCGGACCGGACGGCACCGACGCGAGCGCGATGCCCGCCGGAGCCCGGCCGCCGCTGACCTCCAGGCTGCCCGGTTCGGTGCCCACGAACGACCTGCCGCCGCTGGGCCGCGACGTGGAGATCGCCGAGCTCACCGGCCTGTTGCAGCGCGGGACGTCGGTGCGGATCGGCGGGTCCTCGTCGAGCGGTCGCACCACCGTGCTGCGGCACCTGGCCGCGCTCGACCCGGCGGAGGCGCCGGACGGGGTGGTCCTGCTCGACGGGCGCCGCCGCGGTCTGGACGACCTGCTGCAGCAGTTGCACGACGCGTGCTTCACCGGACCCGCGTACCGGCCGACCCGGCGGCAACTGGGCATCATCCTGGCCGGTGTGGCCGCGCTCGTGGTCGTGGACGATCTGGAGCTGGGCCAGGAGGACGTGCTCGAACTGCTGCGGATCGCCCCGGAATGCGCTTTCCTGGTGGCCGGTCCGGAAGTGGCGGATCCGATCGCGCGCCGGGACTCGCCGCTGCACGAGATCACCTTGGGCGGGCTCCCGCAGGAGGCGTGTTTCGACCTGCTGCGGCGGATCGCCGGGCGGGAACTCGACGACGAGGAACTCGCCTGGGCCTCCGCGCTGTGGTTCCAGGTGGGCGGCCATCCGGGCCGGTTCATGCAGGCCGGCGCGCTGCTGGGGCGGCGCGAGCGCGGGCGGTCCGGCTACGGGCTGCTCGACGACGGCACGGCGGACAGCTCGGGCGAGTTGCCCTCGCCCGGCGAGCCGAGGCAGTTCGTACCGCGCCTGGTGCCGCTGGTGTCCGCGTCGGCGCAACAGGTGCTGCGGCTGGCCTCCGCCTTGGACGGCGAACTGCCGGACCCGGTACACCTGCCGGCCCTGACCGGCGCGGTGGACGCGGTGGGCGCGGCCGACGAGCTGGTCGCGGCCGGGCTCGCGGTGCGCGAGTTCGGCCGGTATCGGCTCACCGGCGGCACCGCCGAGGTGATCGCCACGATCGTGCGCGGGCCGTCCTCCTGGGCCGTCGCGGCGATACAGCACTTCACCTGGTGGGTCTCGCACCCCTCGGTCACTCCCGTGGAGATCGCCCGCGAGGCGGACACGATCCTGGCCTGCCTGCGCGAGTCGGAGCGGCTGGGCAAGGCCGGATCGGCGCGCGCGCTGGCCCGGTCGGCGGCGCCCGCGTTCGGCGCCTCGGCACGCTGGGACACGTGGGGCGAGGTGCTCGACCTGGGTCTGGCCTCGGCGCGCGAGGCGGGCGCCTCGGCGGCGTCCGATCACGCGTGGTTCCGGCACGAGCTGGCCGTCCTGGCGCTGTGCACCGGCGACACCCGGGGGGCGCGCGAGGAGGCGGTCGCGGCCACCCGGATGCGCGACGTCGGCTCGGACAAGCGCGGACTCGCGGCGGACCGCCGGGTGCTGGCGCTGGCGGGTGGCGACCGGGTCGCGGTCGCGGCGGCGGGCGCGGACGGTACGGGCGGCGCGGCGCGCGGCGGGATCGGTCGTCGCGGCGTGCTGATGACGGCGGGCGCGGCGGCGGTCCTGGTGCTGACCCTGGCCGCCGTGGTCGCGATGGGCTCGGATTCGCCGGACAGGATCGACCACCGCAATCCGGTCGGCTCGACCGGCTCGGCGGCCTTCGACCCGAACACGCCCAACCGGGGCCCGGAGGCGGATCCCAAGGCCGACCGGGACAAGCCGGCGTCCCCGACCGGCAGCCGCAAGCCGGGCTCCGGCAGCGCGACCTCGACGATCACCACGACGACCCGCGAGTCGCCGCCCGCGACCACCGCCCCGGCGAACACGGTGCGCTCGTCCAGCCCGGCCAACTCGGCGTCCCAGGGCAACAGTTCGCCCCCGACCACGACGTCGGCGCCCCCACCGGCCTCGACCACACCACCCCAGCCGAGCACATCCGCCCCGGCCCAGCCCCCGGCGGCCGGCGAAGGCACGTGAGGTCGACGAACGCGGCCTCGGCGCCGGATCCCGGGCGCCGGGGCCCGGCGCCCGGCGGCATCACCGCAGCGCCGGCAGTACTTCCTTCCCCAGCCGCTTCACGTTCTCCAATGTCGTCGATGCCGCGCCCCCGCCCTCGGTGAACAGCAGGAAACGGGTGATGCCCGTGCGTTCCGCGGTGTGGGAGAGGCGGCGGACGCAGTCGGTCGGGGAGCCGACCGGGTGGATGCGGCACAGGAAGTCGGTGTATTCCGCCGGGTCGCGCATGCGGCGTTGCCGGTCGTCCACCGTCACGTGCGCCGACAGGCCCCGGCGCAGCCACCTCGGCATCGCGCCGCGCAGGGTCTCGGTGGCCTCGCGGCGGGTGTCCGCGACGTAGGCGACGCTCGCGGCGGCGTGCTCGACCGCCTTGGGGTCGCGGCCGCACGCGGACGCGGCGCACTCATAGGTGCGGACCATCGCGGCCTTCTCCTCGTCGTCGGCGTGCATGCCCAGGAGCATCGGCAGGCCGTGGCGGGCGGCGAGCGAGGCGCTCGCGGGCGAGGTGCAGGCGACGATCACCGGCGGGTGTGGGTAGGTGCGCGGGCGCGGTACCACCGGCACCTTGCGGAACGCGAAGTGTTCGCCCTCCGCGCCCACCCTCGGGTGGGTGAGCCAGCGCATCAGCAGGTCCAGTGACTCCGGGAAGGCCTCGTCGTACCGCCGCAGGCCGGTGCCGAAGACCTCCAGGTCCACCCACGGGCCACCGCGCCCGACACCGAGCGTGAAACGCCCCCCGGAGAGCTGGTCCAGCAGGGCGGCCTGCTCACCGAGAGCGACCGGGTGCTGGTCGGAAAGCACACTGATCGCCGTACCCACCCCGATTCGATGGGTACGCCCCAGTAGCATGGAGGCGAACGTGACCGCCGACGGGCACAACCCGTACGGCACGAAATGGTGTTCGGCGATCCACGCCTCGTCGAACCCGGCCTCCTCCGCGGCGATTCCCGCGTCCATGGCAGCGGTGAGCACGCCACCGTGATCGCCCGCGTCGAACTGTGCCGCCAGCAGGAAGATGCCCAACTTCATCGCGTCCTCCTCGTCGTGACCCCGTCGGCCCGGCCGGGCGGGACCGGCGGTGGGCGGAGCGGGACGTGGGGACAGGGCGCCCACAGACAAGACAACGCTTGAAGGCCTTCGGAGGTAATCCTTCACCTGTGATGGTTTTCCACCCGGCCGGGCGGTTATCGGACAGGCGGCGCCATCGTGTGGTCGGCGACGGGAACGCTTGATCACCCACCCGAACACATATTCGGGACGGATCGAGGCGAACGGCACATCCCGCCGGTCTGTGCCTGTCCGACAGGGGCTGCCATACTCCTGAAACCCCGCGGTACTACTTCGCAGTAACCAAGGCGTACTCCCGGTAGGGAGACGCCATTTCAGCAGCGAGGAGCACAGCAGATGACCCGTGACATCAGCACGGTCGGCGTGGTCGGCCTGGGCACCATGGGCGCCGGCATCGTCGAGGTCCTGGCCCGGGCGGGACTCACCGTCGTGGCCGTGGACGTCTCCGACGAGGCCATCGCGCGTGGCCGGGCCCGGATCGCCGAGTCGACCGCCCGCGCCGCGGCGCGCGGGAAGCTGACCGAGGACCAGCAGCGAGACATCTTCGATCGCATCACCCTCGGCACCGACCTGAACTCGGTCGCCGCGGCGGATCTCGTCCTGGAGGCGATACCCGAGCAGCTCGAGCAGAAGCAGGAGCTTTTCGCCCGGCTCGACAAGATCTGCGGCCCGGACACCATCCTGGCCACCAACACCTCCTCGCTGTCGGTCACCGAGCTCTCGGTGTCCACCACACGTTCCTCGCGCGTCGTGGGGCTGCACTTCTTCAACCCCGCGCCGGTGATGAAGCTGGTCGAGGTCGTCCGCACGGTGGTCACCGAACCCGAGGTGCTCGCCGACGTGGTCGCGCTCGCCGAGCGGCTGGGCAAGTCGCCGGTGGTCGCCGGCGACCGGGCCGGCTTCATCGCCAACGGGCTGCTGTTCGCGTACCTCAACCACGCGGCGTCGATGTACGAGCAGAAGTACGCCACGCGTGAGGACATCGACGCGGCGATGCGCTTCGGCTGCGGTCTGCCGATGGGCCCGCTCGCGGTGCTCGACCTGGTCGGGATCGACACCGCGTACGAGATCCTGGAGCAGATGTATCGCCAGTCGCGCGATCGCCTGCACGCGCCCGCGCCGATCCTCAAGCAGATGCGTACCGCGGGCCTGCTCGGGCGCAAGAGCGGTCGCGGCTTCTACACCTACGAGCAGGCCGGCTCGCCGGTCGTGGTGGCCGAGGCCGGCGAGACCGGCGCGGTCGCCGGCACGCCGCGCGACGTGCGCGCGGTGGGCGTGGTGGGCACCGGGACGATGGCCACCGGCATCGTCGAGGTGTTCGCCAAGTCCGGCTACGACGTGGTCTACGTCGCGCGCAGCGAGGAGAAGGTCGAGCGCGTGCGCACGGCGCTGATCCGCTCGCTGGACAAGCAGATCCAGCGCGGCCGGCTGACCGAGGAGGCCAAGGCCGACGCGCTGGCCCGGGTGACCGGCTCGACCCGGCTCGACGACCTCGCCTTCGCGGACCTGGTCGTGGAGGCGGTGGTCGAGGAACTGTCGGTCAAGCAGGCCCTGTTCGAGAACTTCGACGAGATCTGCAAGCCCGGCGCGATCCTCGCGACCACCACCTCCTCGCTGCCGGTGATCGACTGCGCGGTGGCCACCTCGCGCCCCGGCGACGTGGTCGGCATGCACTTCTTCAACCCCGCGCCGGTGATGAAGCTGGTCGAGGTGGTGCGTACGGTCGCCACCACGGACGACGTGGTGGCCACCGTCCACGAGGTCTGTCGCCGCACGAGGAAGCACGCGGTGGACTGCGGCGACCGGGCCGGCTTCATCGTCAACGCGCTGCTGTTCCCGTACCTGAACGACGCGGCGCGCATGCTCCAGGCCAACTACGCCACGGCCGAGGACATCGACACCGCGATCAAGCTGGGCGCGGGCTACCCGATGGGTCCGTTCGAACTGCTCGACGTGGTCGGGCTGGACGTCTCGCTGGCGATCCAGAGGGTGCTGTTCGCCGAGTTCCGCGAGCCCGGCTGGTCGCCGGTGCCGCTGCTGGAGCACCTGGTGACCGCGGGCTACCTCGGCCGCAAGACCGGGCGCGGTTTCCGGGACTACGCGAAGCGGTAGCGCGGGCCGGAGCGATGCGGGCCGAAGCGTTACGGGCAGAAGCGTCACGGGCCGAAGAGTTGTGGGCCGAAGAGTTGTGGGCCGGGGCGATGCCGCCGGACCGGTCGCGGTCGGACGGGAGTAAGTAGTACGAGAGGGGTACGGGTGCACGCGCCGCGTGCACCCGTACCCTTTTTGTGTGCCGCGTCGTAACAAGCCCACCAGCCGCTCCCGGTCCGCCGACCGGGACGAACCCCGCGACCCCAGCCTCGGCTTCGAGGAGCGCGAGTCGGGGATGGACGGGGATTGGCTGGTGCGACCGATCAGCGGTCAGGCCGCGACCAAGACCTACCGTTGCCCCGGATGCGACCACGAGATCGCGCCGGGCGTGCCGCACCTGGTCGCGTGGTCCGCGGACGGCCGGGTCGAGGAGCGCCGGCACTGGCATCGCCCGTGCTGGAACAGCCGCGGGCACCGGCGGATCACCCGGCGACGGTAGAGGCCCCGTCCCGACCCGTGGCCATCCGTCGACCGGCCGGGCGCCGGGGGCGGGTCGCCAGCGTCGCCGCGAGCAGCAGCGCCAGGGCCGGCAGGGTCACCGCGAGCACGATCGGGAAGATCAGCGCGACCGCCGAGCTCGCCACATGCAGACCGGCCGCGCCGATCAGGCCGACCCGGGAGGACGATCCGGTGTGCAGCCGATCCCGCAGGTTGTTCACCGCCCAGACCGACCAGATCACGATCACCAGGCCGAGCAGCACGAAGAAGGCGGCCCCGAGGGCGCCGGCCGCGGTCCCCTTGCTCGCGTACCGGTCCGACAGCGCGTTCATGAGCACGATCGGCGCGACCACGCCACAGCCGACGACCGCGGCCACCGCCTCGAAGGTCAATGTCACGACCGCCGCGTACGTCACGATCCCCCGGGTCACCGTCATAAGCCGCGATCGTGCCCGCTGGGCGCGGGTTTGTCGAGAGTCCGTTCGAGTCCGGTGGGGGCGCCGGCCGGGCGTGAGGCGTCGACCCGGCGCCGGTCCCGGGCGCCGGGTCGGTGGGTCCGCTCAGCCGCGTCGCCCGAAGCGCAGCGAGACGTAGCGGTCGAGCAGCCTCATGGTGCCCTGGGTGCGGGCGAACGACGTGGGTTCCAGCGGCGTCCTGAACAGGCGCCGGGTGATCGCCTGCGGGCGGGCGAACTCGCGCAGCCCGTCCGCGCCGTGGACGCGTCCGAAACCGCTCTCGCCGACCCCGCCGAACGGCAGCGCCGGGATGCCCGCGAAGGCGATCACCGCGTCCACCGACACCATCCCGGTGCGCAGTCGCCGGGCGATCCGCATGCCCAGCCGCCCGGTCCGGGCGAACACCGACGCGCCCAGACCGTAGCCGGTGCCGTTGGCCAGGCGGACCGCCTCGTCCAGGTCCTCGACGGTGCGTACCGAGATCACCGGGCCGAACGTCTCCTCGCAGGCCGCGCCGCTGTCGTCCGGCGCGTCCACGAGCACGACCGGGTCGATGTACGGCGGCCGGATCGCGCCGACCCCACCCACCACCGCCGTCGCGCCGCCGGCGATCGCCTCGTCGAGATGCCGGCGTACCACCTCGACCTGGGCCGGCATGGTCATCGGGCCGTACGCCGCGCCCGGTTCGTCGGCCGGGACCAGGTCGGCGATCCCGGCCCGGAGCCGGTTCAGGAACTCGGTCTTGATCGAGCGCTCGACGAAGACCCGTTCGATGCCCACGCAGGTCTGCCCGGCGTTGGACAGCGCGCCCCACAAGGTGGCCTCGGCGGCCTGTCCGAGGTCGGCGCCCGCGCCGACGATCAGCGCGTCCTTGCCGCCGCACTCCATCAGTACGGGCGTCAGGGTCCGCGCGCACGCGGCCATCACCTCGCGCCCGGTGGCGGCCGAGCCGGTGAAGGCCGGCTTGTCCACGCCGGCCGCGCACAGCGCGGCGCCGGTGGAGCCGTCGCCGGCGATCACCTCGAACACCCCCGACATCGCGTCCGGGTTGGCCCGGGCGAACGCGTCGGCCAGGAACACGCCCACGCCCGGGGTGTACTCGCTCGGCTTGAACAGCACCGCGTTGCCCGCCGCCGGCGCGTACGCGATCGAGCCCAGCGGGGTGAACACCGGGTGGTTCCACGGGCCGATCACGCCGACCAGGCCGAACGGCCGGTACTCCACGTACGCCGCGTGGTTGACCATCGCCAGGCCGCTCGGTACGCGGCGGCGGCGCAGCACGGGGGCCGCGTGTGCCGAGGCTCAGTTGATGTGCTCCAGGCCCAGGAGCAGTTACAGGAACGCGTCGTCCTGCGGTTTGCCGTTCTCGTCGTGCACCAGCGACCCCAACGCGTGCCGGGTGCACACGAGTTCGGCCGCCCACGCGCGCATCCGGCGGCGCCGCTCGACGGGCGCGAGCCCGGCCCACCAGGCGCCGCCGACCCGGGCTCGGGCCACCGCCTCGCGCACGTGCTCGGCGTCGTGGATCGGGTAGCGGGCCAACTCCTTGCCGGTGGCCGGGTCGAGCGAAGCGAAGGTCTGCATGGTCGGGTTCACGCCCGGTTCGTCCTCTCTCGCAGCACGGACTTGCGCACCTTGCCGGCCGCGGTCAGCGGCAGCGCGTCGACGAACTCGACGCTCCTGGGCGCCTTGTAGCCGGCGATCAAGGTCTTGACGTGGGCGCGGACCTGCTCGGCGGTCAGCTCGCGATCCGGGTGCAGGACCACGACGGCGTGTACCCGCTCGCCCCAGGTTGGATCGGGCAGGCCGATCACCGCGCAGCCGGCGATGTCGGGGTGCGCGTTGACCGCGTTCTCCACCTCGGCGCTGTACACGTTCTCCGCGCCGGTGACGATCATGTCCTTGAGCCGGTCGACCACGGTGACGTAGCCGTCGGTGTCCATGAACCCCAGGTCGCCGGTGTGCATCCAGCCGTCGCGCAGCGCCTGTGCGCTCTCGTCGGGCCGGTTCCAGTAGCCGAGCATCACGTGGTCCCCGCGCGAGACGATCTCGCCGACGTCGCCGCGCGCCGCCTCGCGCCCGTCGGAGCCCAGGATCCGTACCTCGGCGTGGTGGCACGGCCGACCCGCCGAGCGCAGCCGTATCGGGTCCGCGTCCAGGTGGTCCTGCGGCATCAACAGCGTCGCCAGCGGCGAGAGTTCGGTCTGACCGTAGGCCTGGACCAGGGCGGTGCCGGGCAGCGCCTTGAGCACTCGCTCCAGCAGCGCGGCGGTGATCGGCGACGCACCGTAGGTGAGCAGCCGCAGCGAGGACACGTCGTACTCGGCGAACCTCGGGTGTTCCAGCACCATTTGCAGCATCGTCGGGGCCAGGAAGACCTCGGTGATCCGCTCCCGTCGGATGGTCGCGGCGACCTGCTCGGGCTCGAAGAACGGCAGTACCACCTGGGGGATCCCGACGATCGAGGTCATCAGCGACACCCCGAACCCGGCGATGTGGAACAGCGGCGCGGCGTGCAGCACGCGCGCGTCCGGCACGATCCGGAAGGCGGCGGTGGCGACCAGGCCGCCCATCGCGGACGCGAGCAGGTTGTCGTGGGAGAGCATCACGCCCTTGGGGAATCCGGTGGTCCCGCCGGTGTAGAAGACCCCGGCGAGGTCGTCGCCGCCGCGGTTCGCGTCCGGGATCGGCTCGGCCGCCGCCAGCAACTCCTCGTAGTCGTGCGTCCCGGGCCCGGTCGGCGCGGTGCCCATGTGCACGACCTCGCGCACGCTCGACGAGGCGGCGCGCAACGCGGGCACGAGGGGGGCGAAGGTGTCGTCGACGAACAGTACGCAGGTCTGCGAGTCGTCCAGGGAGAAGGCGATCTCGGCCGCGCTCCAGCGGATGTTCACCGGGTTCAGCACGCCGCCGGCCCACGGGATCGCGCTCAGACACTCGAGGTAGCGGGACGAGTTCAGGGCCAGGATCGCGACCCGGTCGTCGGCACCGACGCCCAGACCGCGCAGCGCGCCGGCGACCTTGGCGACGCGCTCGCGCAGTTCGTGGAACGTGGTGCCCGTGCCGCCGTCGATCACGGCCTTGCGCTCCGGGGTCTGCTGGGCCCATCGGTGCAATGGCTGGGTGATGCCCATGGACTGCTCCTCGCGTGGGAGGGGAGGGAGGGGTGCGTGGGTGCGGGCGGTGCGGCGTGACGCGCATGTGGGCGGCATGACGCGGCGGTGCGGTGCGATTTGCGCGGGGCGCGGGCGAGCGGGTGCGCGGGTATCCGCGGGCCGGATCGGGGGTCCGGGGCGCGTGCGCGGGGGAGCCGGGTACGCGGAGGCGCGGGCACGCCGTCAGGCCCGCCCGCGCCGCCGAAGGCTTCCGAAGCGCTGTCAGCAGTCGCGCAGCGTCGGCGACTGGTTGAGCAGTTGGCCCCGGATCGAGGTGAACTTGGCGTACCGGTCCGCGTCCAGGCCCTCGACCGGGAAGACCGCGACCCGGTGGCAGTTCTGGAACGCGAGCTTGACCCCGAAATGCCGTTCCATCGAGCCGCGAATCGCGTCCGAGGCCAGCGCGCGAAGCAGTTGCCCGCGCTCGGTCTCGGTGGCGGGCGGCACCTGGTTGTCGGCGAACGGACCGCCATCCACCCGGAGTTGCGTCGCCAACGAGGAAACGAGATGCCAGGCATAGGGCAGCGAGGTGCGCACGCAGTCGACAAACTCGGCCTCGTCCACGTCACCGCGTTCGGCCTGTTCCAACAACTTCGGAGGCACATCGAGCGACATCGGTGCTCCTTCCGGCCGGGACGTACGCAAGTTCGCCCGGCGGTACGGGTCGTGTCCGGTACGTAGCAGGTGGCGCCCATGCTCCGATCACGACACGCCCCGAACGCCCATCCGCGCGGCCCGCACCGTCTCCTGACTCACCGTAGGACATCGGGCACACGTTGCTCCATAGCGAACGGTCGGTGAACACGACCACGGAACGCGCGACCGCCCGGCCGTACCTCCGGCCCGGTCCGGGGCCGTACCCGGCGGTTCGTACGGGCGGATCCGCGAGCCGAAGGCGGGCTTCGGTCCCGGCCGGACGGCACCGGGCGCCGCCATGACGTGCGTCACACGGGTCGAGGCGCCGGTAAGGGGATGGCCGAGGCAGGGGTCGCGAAGGCGGTAGCGTCGGGGCATGCGTCTCGTCATCGCCCATTGCTCCGTGGACTACGTCGGGCGACTCACCGCCCACCTGCCGTCCGCCCCCAGGCTCATCCTCGTCAAGCGGGACGGGAGCGTGTCCATCCACGCCGACGACCGCGCGTACAAGCCGCTGAACTGGATGAGTCCGCCGTGCACCCTCAAGGAGGGCGACGGCGTGTGGACGGTGATCAACAAGGCCGGCGAGAAGCTGATCATCACGATCGAGGAAGTACTGCACGACACGTCGCACGAACTGGGCGTGGACCCCGGCCTGGTCAAGGACGGCGTCGAGGCCCACCTCCAGGAGCTGCTGGCCGATCGGCTCGACGCGCTGGGCGCCGGCTGGACCCTGATCCGCCGCGAGTACCCCACCCCGATCGGCCCGGTCGACATCCTGTGCCGAGACGCGGACGGCACCACCGTCGCGGTCGAGATCAAGCGCCGAGGCGAGATCGACGGCGTCGAACAACTCACCCGCTACCTCGAACTGCTCAACCGCGACACCCTGATCGCCCCGGTCAAGGGCGTCTTCGCCGCTCAGGAGATCAAGCCCCAGGCCCGCGTGCTCGCGGTCGACCGGGGCATCACCTGCGTCACCTTGGACTACAACGCCCTACGCGGCACCGAGGACGACAAACTGAAGCTGTTCTGACCGGTTCGGCGCCGGGACCGATCCTCGGCACCCGGGGACCGGTCCCGGCGCCGAACTTCCGCCGGGGTGGAACCGCGCGCGGGCGGCTCGACTCGGGTGTCGGAGCGGACCCTGCCCCGCCCCGATCGCGGATGGGCGGTGGCCGCGGGGCGTCCCGGGTCATGGGCGGGCGGCTCGTTGCCGGCGCAGATCCCGTCGGGTGCCCAGTTGTTCGCGGGCTTCGGACAGGGCGGTGCGCAGGACCGCCGCCCGGTCCACACCCGGGCGGAGCAGGGTGCGGGTGAGCAGGCCGGCGAGGACTCCCGGGGTGAGGATGCCGACCAGGGGCCGGTCCGGGTTGCCGCGTGGGCGGCGGGCGCCGGTTTCGATCGCCTCGGCCGGCACCCGGTGGAAGTGGAAGACCACCTCCAGGTGGGAGAACGCGTCCAGGCCGGCGAGCGCTTCCGGGCCGAACCGCCCGGCGTCCAGGCGGATCACCGAGGACACGTTCCCCCAGTGGTCGTCCACGAGTTCCACCCGCGGGCCGGACACGTGGCCGATCGCACGCACGGTGACGTCGCCCACGGGTTCCAGGACGCCGTCCGTCCTCACGGCGTGAGGTCCAGCGCGTGCACGACCAATTCGGCCAGGGCGTCCACCGCGCTTTCCCGCACCCGCGCGTCGCATTCGGTCATCGGCGTGCGCGGGCTGATCGACAGCGCGTCGCGCAGGTCCTCCTCCGGATAGCGCGGCGCGTCGTCGAACAGGTTGACCGCGACCACGAACGGGATGCCCGAACGCTCGAAGTAGTCCACCGCCGGGAAGCTGTCCTCCAGGCGCCGGGTGTCCACCAGGACGATCGCGCCCACCGCGCCGCGCACCAGGTCGTCCCACATGAACCAGAACCGGTTCTGCCCCGGGGTGCCGAACAGGTAGAGCACCAGGTCGCTTTCCAGGGTGATCCGGCCGAAGTCCATCGCGACCGTGGTGGTGCGCTTCTCCGGCAGGCCGGACAGGTCGTCGACGTCCTCGCTGAGCACCGTCATGACCGATTCGGTGGTCAGCGGCGGGATCTCCGAGACGGCCGCGACCAGCGTGGTCTTGCCGACCCCGAAGCCGCCCGCGACGACGATCTTCGTCGAGGTGATCGGCGGTCCCTCGCCGATCCGTCGACCACCGGCGCCGGCCGCGGGCAGCGGGATGGCCGGGACCTCGTCGCCGAGCCCGCCGGTCCCACCCAGATCAAATTTTGCGTAGTCCACCGAGCACCCTCTCCAGCAGCGCGCGATCGGGGCGGCCGGCCTCGTGCTCGGCCTGGTACACGCTGATTCGGCCCTGCGAGGCCAGGTCGCTGATCAGGACCCGGACCACGCCGAGCGGCATGTGCAGGATCGCGGCCACCTCGGCCACCGAGCGCACCCCTCGGCACAGGTGCACGATCCTGGCGACCTCGGGCATGTCGCCCGTGCCGTCCTGCGGACAGTCCAGGGTGGTGACCAGCGTCTCCACCAGCAGTACGTGGCCGTAACGGGTACGGCCTCGGGTCAGCGTGTACGGGCGTACCCGCGAGGTGCGACCGCCCGGTTCGGGTCTGGTCGGATATCCCCGCTCGGTGTCGTAGTCGGAAAAACCGCCGTCAGGAGCCAACGCGACCACCTCCACGGTCCTGGTGCATCTGTGCGCGCAGGGCCGGCGTCAGGACGTGGCCGGCGCGCCGTACGAACGAGGTCATCTGATAGGCGATCACGCCGAGGTCGGCGGACCCGCCCGCGTGCACGCCCAGACAGGAGCCGTCGCTGATCGACATCGCCACGACGTAGCCCTCGGCCATCGTGACGATCTCCTGGCGGACCGCGCCCATGTCGAGCACGCGCGAGGTGCCCTCGGCCAGGGCCACCAGGCCGCTGACGATCGCGCCGAGCTGTTCCTCGGCGTCCTCCGCCGCGGCGGCCGCGTCCGGGCCGCGCGCGCTGGCCAGCATCAGGCCGTCGGAGGAGACCAGGACGACCTCGCGGACCCCCGGGACATCCCCGGCGAGGCCGGCCACCAGCCAGTCGACATCGCGTGCCGTGGTGCCATTCGACCCGGTCACCGGTCTCCACCTCCTGTCTCCTCCCGCGCGTCCGGCGGGAAGGTGGGTTCTTCGTCGGACGACCCGACCGGATCGGTCGCGTCGCCCTCCCGGCGGGCCGCCTCCAGACCTTCCTGAAAGCCTGTCAGTTGCCTGCGCAGTTCGGCGGCGGAGAGCGTACCGGTGTCCCGGGACGCCTCCGCGGGGGGCACGATGCGCATCGCACCGCTGTTGTCGCCCGCCACGAGGCGCTTGGGCAGCCCGCGCCGGGTCCGGCCGACCGAGGAGACGGCGGGCCCCGTTCCGTCCCCGCTCGCGGCCGCCTGCGGCTTCGCGGGCGCGGCCGACCGCGCCTGCGGTTTGGCGGCCGCGGTACGGCGGGCGGGCGGCGCGACCCGCGGCACGTCCCGGGCATTCGCGGCGGCGGAAGCGGTCGAGGCAGCCGACGTGGTCGAGGCAGTCGACGCGGCCGGCGTGGTCGAACCGTTCGAAGCGGCGGAAGGGTTCGAGGCATCCGAGCCGCGCGAGCCGTTCGCAGCGGCCTTCGGGGGTGTGCCGGTCGGCGGCGCCTCGGCGCCGTCCTCGTCCATCACCGCCTCGACCGCCGGGAACAGCGCACCCGGCGCGACCAGTTTCGCCGCCGCCTCGTCCGGCCCCGGCTCGGGGTTGGCCGCCGGCGTGCGCTTGGGCAGCCCCTTCGGTGTCCGGGCCGGCGGCGCGGCGTCCTCGCGCGGCACCACCGGACCGCGCGACGCGGGCGTGACCCGGGTCGCCGCGGCCTCGATCGCGACGGCGGGCGCGGGGCTCGCGCCGACCGGTCGGGCCGCCGGCAGCGCCAGTCGGGCCGCGCCCGGCGGGATCGCCCGCGCGCCGGGGGCCACGCCCGGGATGGCCATCCGGTCCCGCTCGCGCTCCTGCTCCCGGTCGCGCTCGGCGGAGAACTCGGCGGGGGAGGGGCCCTGCCCGTGGAAGGCCGCGGCGGGGATCACCACGACCGCGCTCAGGCCGCCCTGCGGGCGCGGGCGCAGTTGCACCCTGATCCCGTGTCGGCGGGCCAGCCGGCCGACCACGAACACGCCCAGGCCGCCGCCACTGGCGGCCTCCTCCTCGGCGCTGTCCTTCTCGATCTGCGAGTTCAACTCGGTGAGCCGGTCCGCCGGTACGCCGATCCCGTTGTCGTCCACCGACAACACGACCTCGCCGTTCTCCAGCGTCCAACCGCCGATCTCCACCCGGGACTCGGGGGCCGAGTACGCGGCGGCGTTCTCCAGGAGTTCGGCGAGCAGGTGGCCGACGTCGTCGGCGGTGCGCCCGAGCACGTCGGCGCGCGGTACGTGGCCGACGTCGATCCGCTCGTAGCGCTCGATCTCGGAGACGCCGGCGCGGACCACGTCGAGCAGCGGGATGGGTGGGCGCCGGCCGCGCCGTTCGTCCGCGTCCGCGAGCACGAGCAGGTTCTCGCTGTTGCGGCGCATCCGGGTGGCGAGGTGGTCGAGTCGGAACAGGTCCTGGAGCCGCTGGGGCTCGTCCTCGCCGTGTTCGAGCTTCTCGATCAGGTCCAACTGCCGTTCGACCAGGGTCAGTGTGCGCATCGACAGGTTCACGAACACGTCGTGCACCCGGCCGCGCATCAGGGTCTCCTCGTCGGCGAGCGCCGCGCGGCCGCGCAACAGCTCGTCGTGTTCGGCTTCCAGCCGGGCGCGTTCGGCCTCCAGCCGGGCGCTCTCCGCGGCTTGACGCACGGTCAGCTCACGGAGTCGGGCGATCCGCCGCTCGGAGACCCGATGGCGCAACCACGCGGCGATCGAGGACAGCGCGACGGCGGTGGTGAGCAGCGTGCCCGCGAGCACCGACTCCCACACCGTCTCGGAGTTGCCCAGCAGGACGACGGCGGTGGCGATCCCCGCCAACGCGAAGACGGCCGCCGCGGAACCGAGCCCGGCCGCCAGTCCGCCCCCGGAGCGCCGGCTCTGGTGAACGGGAGCGGGAACGCGCACAGATGCCGCGTCCGCTGCGTTGGGTGTTCCTGGATCCCCCTGCCCATACATGGGACGTGAGCATATCGTCGGACTATCTCTGGATGTATCTTCCGTGCTTGCGCGAGTCGCCCCGAAAACGGCCGAAAGGCCCCGCCCGACGACTGTCGAGCGAGACCTTTTCGGTATGCGGACCAACATTTTTGACGAATGGTCAGGCGAACCGCCGGACCGGACGGGTCACACGTCGCGCGAACGCATCCGTACCCCGCCCGCGATCAGCGCGAGCGCCGCGTACGCCGCGATCAGCAACAGCGAGGGCCACGGACCCGGACCGCCGTTGTCGCCACCACCGCCGATCAGCTTGCCCAGCGCGAACATCGGCGAGTACTCCATGACCTTCTCGCCGACCGAATGCGGCAGGAACGGGCCGATGATCATCGGCAGCAGGATGGCGCCCATCAACGCGGTGATCGCGCCCGCCGAGTGCCGCAGCAGCACGCCCAGGCCCAGCCCGAACAGACCGATCACGGCCAGGTAGAGCGAACCGCCGACGACACTGCGGAACAGGTCCACCTCGGCGGTGGAGTCACCGATCCGCGAGGTGAGCATCGCCTTGCCGAGCACGGCGGTCACGCCCATCGTGATCACGCCGACCACGAACATCAGGCCGGCGAAGACCACACCCTTGGCCACCAGCACCTGGAGCCGGCGCGGGTACGCGGTCAGCGTGGTGCGGATCATGCCGGTCGTGTACTCGGCGGAGATGGTCAGCACACCCAGCGTCGCGGCGGCGAGTTGCGCGACGATCACGCCGATCAGCGCGATGCTCACGTAGTCGTCGTCGGCGTCCGGACTGACCGTGCCGGCGAGCAGCACACCCAGGCCGAGGATGAGCAGCACCATCACGACCAGCGTCCACATGGTCGAGCGGACCGTGCGGATCTTGGTCCACTCGGACAGCAGCACCCGGCCGAAGCCCGCGTTGCCGCCGCCCACCTGACCGCCGACCTGCGACTGCCCGACCGGCGGGTAGGGCGCCTGGTGCCCGGGCGCCGGGAACTGCTGTTGCGCCTGCTGCCCCGGCGGCGGGAACTGCTGGGTCTGCTGCGGCGCGGCCATCTGCGCCTGCGGCATCACGTGCGGTTGGCCCTGCGGCATGGGGGGCGGAGTGTTCTGCGCCATCGCTCAGCCCTCGCTTCCGTTGGACTGCGGCTTGGACAGGGACGGGGCACCGGCGGGCGGCGCCCCGGCGGGGGCTCCCCACGGTGCGCCGGGCGCACCCTGCTGCTGTGGATAACCGGCCGGGCCGGCGAACTGCGGAGCGCCCTGCTGTGGATAACCGGGCGGCGGTGCCATCCCGGGCGGACCCCATCCGGGCGGCGGACCGCCCGGCAGCCCGGCGCGGTACTCCACGCTGTGCTGGGTCATCCGCATGTAGACCTCTTCGAGCGAGTCGAAGCGCGGCGACAACTCGTGCAGCGCGATGCCGTGCTCGGCGGCGAGGTCACCGATCACCGTCGGGGGCAGCTCGTGCACGCGGAACGAACCGGGCACCGCCTGGTCGGGGGTGATCGTCGCCCCCTTGCCCTGGAGCAGCGGCTTGAGCCGGTCCACCTGCGGCGAGCGCACCACGGTGAAGGACTGCGAGTTGGTCTCGATGAAGTCGCGCATCGAGGTGTCGGCGATCATCCGCCCCTGGCCGATCACGATCAGGTGGTCGGCGGTCACCTCCATCTCGCTCATCAGGTGGCTGGAGACGAACACGGTGCGACCCTCGGAAGCGAGCTGCTTCATCAGGTTCCGGATCCACAGGATGCCCTCGGGGTCGAGCCCGTTGACCGGCTCGTCGAACATCAGGATGCCGGGATCGCCCAGCAGCGCCGAGGCGATGCCCAGCCGCTGGCCCATGCCGAGCGAGAAGCCGCCCGCGCGCTTCTTGGCGACCTGCGTCAGGCCGACCATCCCCAAGACCTCGTCCACCCGGCGATTGGGGATGCCGTTGCTCTGCGCGAGGCACAGCAGGTGGTTGTACGCGGTACGGCCGCCGTGCATCGCCTTGGCGTCCAGCAGCGCGCCCATCTCCCGCAGCGGGGCCTGGACGTGGTCGTACGGGCGGCCGTTGACCGTGACGTTGCCGCCGGTCGGCGCGTCCAGCCCGAGGATCATCCGCATGGTGGTCGATTTGCCGGCACCGTTGGGGCCGAGGAAGCCGGTCACCGAGCCCGGACGCACCTGGAAGGAAAGCTGATCCACCGCCAGCTTGTTTCCGTAGCGTTTGGTGAGCCCTCTCGCTTCGATCATCTGTTGCCGCACTCCCAGGATGGTTTCGGTGCATGAGTCTGTGAAGGGTTCGAGCTTAGGCCGAATCGCCGCCGAGCACGGCCGCCGCGCGTCGGGCCCGCGCTGGGTCACGAGTTCGAGGGAAGTCCCGCAGCGTCATCCTCGAGGATGATTGACAAGCTCACGCTTGATCCTGTCGAGGTGTGACCACTTCGCGAAGTATGAGCAGTACGGCGGCCGCGATCGGAATCGCGAGCAATGCCCCGGTCACCCCGAGCAGCGCGCCGCCGACCAGCGCCGCTATCACCGTGATCGCCGGCGGTACGTTCACCGCGCGGTTCATCACCCGCGGATAGATCAGGTAGTTCTCGAACTGCTGATAGGCCAGGAAGAAGATCACGCAGGTGAGCGCCTTGCCGGGGGAGTCGAAGAAGACCACGATCGACACCACCGCGGCGCCGATGGTGGCGCCGATCATCGGGATCAGGTCGGTGAACGCGATCACCAGGGCCAGCGGCAGCGCGTAGTCGTTGCCCAGGACCATCAGGAAGACGAACGAGGACAGACCCGCGCAACTGGCCACGATCAGGGCGCCGTTCACATAGCCGCCGATGCCCGACAGGATCTCGTCGCCGAGCAGCCGCACCCGCGGTCGGCGCGACTTCGGGAACAGGTTGTACAGGTGCTCCTTGATGCTGGGCAGCGCGCCCAGGAAGTACAGCGTCAACACGATCACGGTGAGCGTGTCGAACACCGAGGTCAGCACCATCTTGCCGAAGCCCCAGAGCCCGCCCGCCACGTTCTCCGCGGTCTTGGCGTTGGCCGCCCAGTCCTTGGCCCGGGTGACGATGTCGTACTTCTCGTCGAGCTTGCGGAATCTCTCGTTGTTGCGCAGCTCGGTGAGGCTGTCGGGGATCGAGTTGATCAGGTTCGAGGTCTGCTCGACCAGGGGCTGGGCGATCGCGGTGGCGAAGCCCGCGGCCACGATCACGAAGCCGAACGCCACCGCGCACACCGCCCAGCGCCGGGGCAGGCCGCGACGCTCCAGCCGTTCGACGAACGGGTTCAGGCCCGCGGCCAGGAAGAACGAGATCAGGATGATGATCAGGACGTGCTGGATGCCCATCACGGCTTGGGCCAGGAACCACGCGGTGATCAGCCCGAGTCCGCCGATGAAGCCGATGTAGAACGGCGACGACCGATGCAGCGGCCGGCCCGGATCGCCGAATCGCGAGCCGATCCCGGTCCACGGCTCGACCGGGGTCGAGCCCGAACCCGAGCCCGAGGCCGATGTCGAAGCGGACGCCGGGTCCTTGGCGTCGGCCGGGACCGGTACGGAGGTCCCGGCGTCGTCGCCGGCCGGTGCCGCCGGGCCCGGCCCGCCGTCGGCCGAGCCGGGCTGCGCCGACGCGACCTGGGCGGGCACCCGCGCGGGCGCCGGTTCGTCGGCCGAAGTCGTGGGCGCGGTCCCGGGCTTGCCCGGATCGGCCGGAGCCGCCGCGTCCGCACCGGCCGCGGGCGGCGCGTCGGGAGCGGCCCCGTCCGCCCCCGCGCCCGGATCCGGGGCGGTGCCGCCGGCGGGCGCCCCCGATCTGCGCCGCGGCCAGATGTTGCCCAGTCGACCCATGCCCCGTTGCCCCTCGTCCACCAGTTCGGATCCGCCGACTCGGCGTGGCGCGCGATCGGCGCGCGCCCCGAGATGGCGTCATGAAAATGCGGCCGGGCGGCGGGCGGGTCCTCGTGGAACCCGTCCGCCGCCCGGCCGCCGAAAACGGCCGCTACGGCCCGTACCGATGCCCCCCGAGGGAGGATCAGCGGCTCTGCTGCGCCGGCACACCCGGCATCTTGTCGTCGTCGTCATCGATGCTCACACCCGCGGCGGCGACGGCCGCGCCGGTGAGGGTCGCCAGCATCTCGCGCACGTTGGTGAGCTGCGCGTTGATGCTGTCCCGACGGTGGGTCAGCGCGGCCAGTTCGCGCTCGGACTCCGAGCGGATCCGGTCGGCCTTGGCACGCGCGTCGGCGACGATGTCGTCGGCCTGGCGCTGCGCCGTCTCGATCGTCTGCCGCGAACGACGCTCGGCGTCGGTGCGCAGCTTCTCCGCCTCCAGGCGCAGTTGCTCGGCCCGGTGCTCGACCTCGGACAGGCGCTTCTCGGCCTTGGCCTGACGGGCCGCCAGGTCGCGCTCGGACTGCTCGCGGCGCTTGGCCAGGTTGGTCTCGAAGTCCGCGGCGGCCTGGGCGGCCTTGGCCCGGGTCTCCTCGAAGAGGGCCTCGGCCTCCTCGCGCTTGGCCGACGCGTCCTTGGCCGCCTCGCCACGAAGCTGCGCGGCGTCGCTCTTGGCCTTGTCGAGGATCCGCGAACCCTCGTCCTCGGCCTTGGCCTTGCGCTCCTTGCCGTACTGCTCGGCGTCGGAACGCACCTGCTGCGCGGCGGCCTCGGCCAACTCGCGGTGCTGATCGGCGGCGCGGCGGGCTTCCTCGCGCAGGTCCTTGGCCTCTTCCTCGGCCAGGCGGAGGATCTTCTCCACCCGGGCGCCGAGACCGGCGTAGGAGGGTTCGGCGTCGGCGAGTTGGGCCTGCGCGTTCTGGCTTTCGAGGTGCAGTTCCTCGATCCGCTTCTCCAGCGCCGAGATCCTCGCGAGCGCGCTGTCACGGTCCGACACGAGCTTCGTGATGCGGTCGTCAACCTGCGAACGCTCGTACCCACGGCGGACGATGTCGAAGCCGTGCGGAGAGTTAGTGTCGCTCATGGGGTTCCTGTCGTATGACGGGTGCGGTGAATGAGGTGACGGGTGGAATCCTGGCACGAATCGGGCGGAGCATCGACCTGACCGGGGGATAAGAACCGGCCGGCATCGCTCAATCGGATGACGACGAACCGGCACCCTTCGCCGCGGGGCCCTTGCCCGACGAGGAGTTGCCCTTGCCGGAGGCGAGGCCCGCGGGAGCGGCGAGCGCGTCCAGCACGCCCTGCACACGCGACATCTCGGCGGTGATGTCCTTGCGTCTGCGGTTCAACTCGTCGAGTTTGCGCTGTCCGTCGGCGCGATGACGGTCGGCGTCCTTGCGCGCCTCGGTGCGCAGTCGCTCCGCCTCCTTCCGCGCCTCGTCGAGAACCTTCTCGGCATCCGCGGCGGTCTTGCGACGAACCGCCTGCGCCTCCCGCTGGGCGGCGGCCACCTGTTCGGCCACCTTCGCCCGCAGGTCGTCCGCGCCCTTCTGGGCGTCGGCGAGACGCTGTTCCGCTTCCGAGAGCAACGCCTCGGCCTTCTTCACCGCGGCAATCCGTACCCTATCCGCCTCGGAACCGGCCTTGTCACGAATCCGCTCGGCTTCCTCCGCCGCGACCACCTTCATCTTCTCGGCGTCCACGCGGGCCTCGCTCACCTGTTCCTCCGCGGCGGCGACCAGGTCGTCGACCCGCTTGCCGGCCTGCTTCAGGCCCTCCGCGGCCTGCCGGCGGGCACGTTCGACGACCTGCTCGGCCTCCTTGTCGGAGCGCTCGCGGGTGGTGGTGGTGTCCCGGCGGGTCTCGCTGATCATCGCGTCCGAGTCCCCGCGCGCCTTCTCTATCACCGCGGTCGCCTCGGCACGCAGGCGTTCGTCCTCGGCCTCGGCCTCGGCGATCAGGCGGTTCGCCGCCTCGTTCGCCTCGTTGACGCGCTGCTCGGCCTTGCGCTCGGCCGCGCCGACGATCTCGGTGGCCCGGCCCTTGGCCCGGATCAGCAGATCCTCGGCCTCGTTGGCGGCCCGGTCCAGCTCCGCGCGGGCCTGCTCGCGCAGCGCGGTCGCGGCCTCCTCGGCCTCGCGCAGCTCCTTGTTCGCCGCTTCCCGTCCGGCCGTTCGGGTCTTCTCGGCCTCCCGGTCGGAGTCGGACTTCATCCGCTCGGCGTGCTTGCGCGCCGCGGTGACCGTGGCGTCCGCCTCCGCGCGGGCGCGCACCAGCGTGGTCTCGGCGTCGTCGCGGGCCTTGGTCAGGTCGCGTTCGGCGAGCGCGGTGAGCCGGTCCGACTCCTCGCGGGCGGCGTCCTCGATGCCCACCACCGCGGCGCGCACCGCCTCCGCCTCGGCCTGGGCCTCGGCCACCGCGCGCGCGGCGTCCTCCTTGGCCAGCCGGGCCTGCGTGGTGGCACTCTCCAGCAGATCGGTGCCGCGCGCCTCGGCCTTCTCCAGCAACTCGCGCGCCCGCGCCTTGGTGCGATCGCGCAGCTCGGCCGCCTCGTCGCGGGCCTCCTCCAGCGCCTGCGCGCCCTGGGTGCGCAGCCGGGTCGCCTCGGCCTCGGCCTCCTCGCGCATCCGGGCGGAGTCGGTGTCGGCCTGCTCCAACTGGGTCAGCGCCGCGGTCTCCGCCTCGCTGCGCATGCGCTCGGACTCCGCCGTCGCCTCCGCCAGCGCGCCGGCCGCCTCCTCGCGCAGCGTGCCCGCGTCCTGATTCGCCGAGGCCAGCGTCGCGGTCGCCTCGGTGTGCAGGCGCTGCGCCTCGGTACGCGCGGCGTCCAGCGCCTCGGCGGCCTCGGTGCGCAGTGTGCGGGCCGCGGTCTCGGCCTCGGTGCGGAGCTGTTCCGCATCGCGTTCGGCCCGCTCCAGCAGCGCCCGGGCGGCGGTCTGCGCCTCGGACCGGGCCCGGTCCGCGTCGGTCTCGCCCTGCGTCCGGGTCGCGTCCGCGTCGGACCTGGCCGCGGCCAGTGCGGCGGTCGCCTCCTGGCGCAGCGTGCGGGCCTCGCCGTCGGCCTGCTCGAGGATGCCGAGCGCGGTCTCCTCGCCCTCGGCGCGCACCCGCGCGGCATCCGACTCGGCCTTGTCCAGCGCGGCGCGCACGGTGGCGGCGGTCTCGGTGCGCAGCGTGCGCGCGGCCTCCTCCGCCTCGGTGCGCATGCGCTCGGCCTCGGCGTGCGCCTGCTCCAGCACGGAGCGCGCGGTCTCGGTGGTCTCCTCGCGCAGCGTCCGGGCGGTCGTCTCGGCCTCGGTGCGCATGCGCTCGGCCTCCGCGTCGGCCTGCTCCAGCACGGAGCGCGCGGTATTGGTGGTCTTCTCGCGCAGCGCCTGTGCGGCGGTTTCGGCCTCGGTGCGCATCCGGGTCGCGTCCGCGTCCGCGTCGGCCACCAGCGTGCGGGCCTGTTCGGTGCTCTCCTCGCGCAGTGTGCGGGCCGCGTTCTCCGCCGCCTCGCGAACCGCCAGCGCGGTGGCCTCGGTCACCTCGCGCAGCGTGCGCGACTCGGTCTCCGCCTCCTCGCGCATCGAGGCCGCGTCCCGGCGGGCGGCCGAGCGCATGCCGTCCGCCTCCTCGCGGGAGTCGGTGAGGACCTTCTCGGCCTCCTCGCGGGCCTTGCCGATCAGTTCGTCGGCCTTGACCGCGGCGGACTGGGTGCGCGCGCCGGCATCGGCGCGGGCCTGCTCCATGGTGGCCTGGGCGTCCGCCCGGGCCCGGTCCAGCGCGGCCTCCGCGTCGGTGGCGGACTGCTCGGCGCGGGCCCGCAGTTCCTCGGTGCGGGTGCGCAGTTCGGCGGTCTGGCGCTCGGCCTCCGCGCGCATCGCCTCGGCGCGCGCCACCGCCTGATCGCGAAGCTCGGTCGCGGCCCGCTCGGCCGAGCGGATCAGCTCCTCGGCCGCGCGGGACGCGTCGGCGCCGGCCTTCTGTGCCTCGGCGCGGGCCTTGGCCACCAGTTCCTCGGCCTCGGCGTGCGCGCGGCCGGCGTTCTCCGCCGCCTCGGTGCATACCCGCTCGGCCTCGGCGCGGGCCGCCTCGACCCGTTCCGCCGCCTGCGCGCTCGATTCCTCGCGCAATTGCTCGGCGGCTGCCGCGGCCTCGGCGCGCAGGTTCTGCGCCTCGTCCTGGGCGCGCTGCAACTCCTCGACGGCCTCGGCCTGTTGGCGCTGGGTCAGCTCGCGCAGACGGTGCGTGTCGGCAACCGCCTTCTCGCGCAGCTTGCCGGTGTCGGCGCGGGCCGCCTCCAGCAGTTCCTCGGCGCTCTCGGCGGCCTTGGCACGCAACTGCTCCGCGTACTCGCGGGCCTCGTTCGCGAGTCGATCGCTCGACTCGCGGGTGCGCGTCTCCACCGCCTCGGCGTCGGCCTGCGCGCGGGCGCGCAACTCGTCCGCCTCGGTGCGGGCCTCGCCCTGTACCCGCTCCGCCTCGGACCGGGACTTGGCCATCAGGTCGTCCGCGGCGCGGGCGGCGGTCTCCAGGCGCTCGGCGGCGCCGGCCTCGGCGTTGGTGAGCAACTGCTGCGCCTCGCCGCGCAGTCGGTCCACCTCCTGCCGGCGGCGTTCGATCTCCGCGCGCGCCCCGGCCTCCAACTCGTCGACCCGGGCCAGGGTTTCCTCGCGGGCGGTGTCCAACTCGGCGCGGGTGTCCGTGCGCAGCGCCTCGGCCTCGGCGCGCGCCTCGTCGCGCAGCCGGTCGGCCTCGGCGAGTGCCTCGGCACGCAGCCGCTCGGCGGCGGCACGGGCCTCGGCGGTGAGCTTGTCCGCCTCGGCGCGGGCCTTGCCCACGTGCGCCTCGGCCTCGCCGGCGGCCTTGCCGAGCTTCTCGCTCGCCTCGGCCTCGGCACCTTGGAGCAGGCGCTGCGCCTCGGCCTGGCGGCGGTCCGCCTCGCCGGCCGCCTCGGCGCGCAGGCGCTCGATCTCCAGCTGGGCGGATTCGAGCAGTTTCGCGGTGTTCTCGGAGGCGCCCTGGGCCCGGGCGCCGGCCTCGCCGGTGACCCGCTCGGCCTCGGAGCGTGCTTCGCCGATGATCCGGGCGGCCTCGACCCGGGCGTCGCCGACCAGGCTCTCCGCGCGGGTACGGGTCTCGGTGCGCAACTGGTCGGACTGGTCCACGGCCGCGCTCGCCCGGGCCTTGGCCTCGGCGATCACCCGGTCCGCGTCGCCCTGCGCGCGGGAGAGCAGGGATTCGACCTCGGCGCGGGTGCTCTCACTGGTGCCGGCGGCCTGCTCGCGCGCGGCGGCGGCGATCCGCTCGGCCTCGGCGCGGGCGTTGTCCACGAGTTGGCGCGAGCGCTCCTCGGCCTGCGCGCGCAACTGCTCGGCCCACGCGACGTTCTCGTTGACCCGGGCCTCGGTGGCCTGGCGGGCCTGGGTCAGTTCCTCGTCCAGGCGCCGGCGGCGCTCCATCACCTCGGCCTGCCAGTCGGCCTCCAGCCGGGCGGAGCGCGCGGCGGCCTCCTGGAGCAGGCGCTGCGTGGTCGCGCGCGACTCCTGCAATTCGCGCTCGGCGTCCGCGCGGACCTGGTCGGCCTGCAACTGGGCGTTGCGCAGCATCTGCTCGGCCTGGCCGCCGATGCTGTCGAATCGGGGCGTGGCGAGTTGACGGCGAAGGTCATGCAGCTTCGCGCGGAGAACCTCGACCTGATAGCCGAGGTCCTCCGCGTGTGCGACGGTGTCGTCGCGCTCCTTCTTCAGCCGCTTGATCTCGTCGTCGAGTACTTCGAGGTGCTCGTCGACTTGGTAGCGGTCGTAGCCCCGCACTGTGGGGTCCCACTCCATCCCCTGGCCGCGTACGTTTCAGTACTGCATATCGGCCGTTTCCGACCGGTTGGTGACGACGCGACCCCGTATGTACATCCGGAACCGCCCGTACCGCATTGACTACCAGGGAGAATGGTCTCAGATCCAGGGACCGCCGTCAGACGTTACGAAAGCGGTTGATGGCGTCGATATGCCGCGATCGCATCTCGGCGTCCCGAACCCCCAGGCCCTCCTCCGGTGCGAGACACAGTACGCCCACCTTGCCCTGGTGCAGGTTCCGGTGGACGTCCCGGGCCGCCTGGCCGGTCTCTTCCAGAGCGTAGGTGCGCGACAACGTCGGGTGAATCTTACCCTTGGCCACCAGACGGTTCGCCTCCCACGCCTCCCGATAGTTGGCGAAGTGCGAGCCGACGATGCGCTTCAGGCTCATCCACAGATAACGGTTGTCGTACTCGTGCATGTAACCCGACGTCGACGCGCAGGTCACGATGGTGCCGCCCTTGCGGGTGACGTACACGGACGCGCCGAAGGTCTCCCGGCCCGGGTGCTCGAAGACGATGTCCACGTCCTCGCCGCCGGTGAGTTCGCGGATGCGCTTGCCGAACCGGTTCCACTCGCGCGGGTCCTGGGTGCGCTCGTCCTTCCAGAACCGGAAGTCCTCGGCCCGGCGGTCGATCACCAGCTCGGCGCCCATGTCCCGGCACAGTTGCGCCTTGTCCTCGGAGGACACCACGCAGATCGGCGTCGCGCCGCCGGCCAGGGCGAACTGGGTCGCGTACGAGCCCAGGCCCCCGGAGGCGCCCCAGATCAGCACGTTGTCGCCCTGCTTCATGCCCGCGCCGTTGCGCGAGACGAGCTGGCGGTACGCCGTCGAGTTGACCAGGCCCGGCGAGGCGGCCTCTTCCCACGACAGGTGTGCCGGCTTGGGCATCAACTGGTTGCTCTTGACCAGCGCGATGTGCGCGAGACCGCCGAAGTTGGTCTCGAAGCCCCAGATGCGCTGCTCGGGGTCGAGCATGGTGTCCGCGTGCCCGTCCGCGCTCTCCAGCTCGACCGACAGGCAGTGCGCGACCACCTCGTCGCCGGGCTTCCAGGCGTTCACGCCCGCGCCGGTGCGCAGCACGACGCCCGCGAGGTCGGAGCCGACCACGTGGTAAGGCAGGTCGTGCCGCTTGGTCAGCTCCGAGTTGCGGCCGTACTTCTCCAGGAAGCGGAAGGTGGAGATCGGCTCGAAGAGCGAGGTCCACACGGTGTTGTAGTTGATCGCACTGGCCATCACGGCGACGAGGGCTTCGCCGGGGCCGAGTTCGGGCAGCGGCACGTCTTCGACGTGCAGCGACTGACGCGGATCCTTGTCCCGCGATTCCATGCCCTCGAACATCGTCTCCTCGTCCTTGTGGACGGTGACGGCGCGGTACGAGTCGGGAAGCGGGAGCGCTGCGTACGCCTCCTTGGGGGTGTCCCCCGCGAGGATGGCGTCGAGGATCTCCTTCATCGTCGGCCTCCATGGGTCGGCGGTTGAAGCATGAGACAACATGAGGGATTGCTGAACTTCGCTGAACTTACCCGCTGGTAACGTTAGGCGGTCGGCACAAACCCGACAAGAGGCGGAGTCGCAGGAACTCCGCCACTCGTTTGACGATGTGTCGGTTCACGAGAGGTCGCAAGTGGTCGGGCGGGTGCCCGGGAAGGCGGCGGGGCCGGGCGCGGATGGCGCGGGCCGGGCGCTGGTGCGGTGACGTGGGCGGTCAGTGCTCCGCGGCGGGGTTCGCGGCCGAGGTCACCAGCTCGGTGAGCACACCGTGACAGTCCTTGGGGTGCAGGAAGGTGATGCGCGAACCCATGGAACCACGGCGCGGCTCGTCGTACAGCACCCGGACGCCCTTGTCCTTGATCGCGGCCGCGTCGGCGTCCACGTCGGCGGTGCCGAAGGCGATGTGGTGCACGCCCTCGCCGTTCTTGGCGAGCCACTTCGCGACGGTGGAGTCCTCGCGGATGGGCTCCAGGAGCTGGAGGTAGGACGCGCCGCCGTCCGAGGTCTCGTTGATCTTGAGCATCGCCTCGCGGACGCCCTGCTCCTCGTTGACCTCGGTGTGGAACACCTCGAAGCCGTAGGTCGCCCGGTAGAACGCCACCGTCTCGTCGAGGTTGTGGCAGGCGATGCCGATGTGGTCGATACGTGTGAGCACCATGGCCTCCAAAGGCCTCTGGGAAGTACCCGGGTTACCTGCGGGTAGATACCCGGTCCGTCGAAACGAGACTATGGGTGAGAGCACACCCGGTATGGGTGGCCCGAGATGGTGGGTTCCGTCACATCGGAGCCCCCTGCCGTGGTCGCGGCCCTTGCGGGTAGGTTCCGGAACAACCTCACGTCCGTCGCGGGGATGCCGCACGTCGCCCAGGCCGCCTGGCGATGGCACCCCGACCATCAAGTTGTGGAGGCCACCCTCATGGCCGGTTCTGTCATCGTCGCCGGGGCCCGCACCCCCATGGGCCGTCTGCTCGGATCCCTCAAGGGCTTCTCCGGCACCGACCTCGGCGCCATCGCGATCAAGTCCGCGCTCGAGCGCGCGGGCATCACCGGGGACCAGGTCCAGTACGTGATCATGGGCCAGGTGCTCCAGGCCGGCGCCGGGCAGATGCCCGCCCGGCAGGCATCGGTGAAGGCCGGCATCCCGATGAACGTGCCCTCGCTCACGATCAACAAGGTCTGTCTCTCCGGCCTGGACGCGATCGCGCTGGCCGACCAGCTGATCCGCGCCGGCGAGTTCGACATCGTGGTCGCGGGCGGCATGGAGTCGATGACCAACGCCCCGCACCTGCTGCCGAAATCCCGTGAGGGCTTCAAGTACGGCGCGATCGAGATGCTCGACGCGATGGCCTACGACGGCCTGACCGACGCGTTCGAGAACATCCCGATGGGCGAGTCGACCGAGCACCACAACGGCAAGCTCGACATCTCCCGCCGGGAACAGGACGAGGTGGCCGCGCTGTCGCACCAGCGGGCCGCCGCCGCCGCGAAGAACGGGGTCTTCGACGCCGAGATCGTGCCGGTGCAGATCCCGCAGCGGCGCGGCGAGCCGGTCGTGTTCGCCACCGACGAGGGGGTCCGCCCGGACACCACCGCGGAGTCGCTGGGCAAGCTGCGGCCGGCGTTCACCAAGGACGGCACCATCACCGCGGGGTCGGCCTCGCAGATCTCCGACGGCGCCGCCGCCGTCGTGGTGATGAGCAAGGCCAAGGCCCGGGAGCTGGGTCTGGAGTGGCTGGCCGAGATCGGCGCGCACGGCAACGTCGCGGGCCCGGACAACTCGCTGCAGTCGCAGCCCTCGAACGCGATCAAGCACGCGCTGGGCAAGCAGGGCCTGACCGTCGACGACCTGGACCTGATCGAGATCAACGAGGCGTTCGCCGCGGTGGCCGTGCAGTCGATGCGCGACCTCGGGGTGGGCACCGACAAGGTCAACGTCAACGGCGGCGCGATCGCGCTGGGCCACCCGATCGGGATGTCCGGCGCCCGCGTGGTGCTGCATCTGGCGCTGGAGCTCAAGCGACGCGGCGGCGGCACCGGCGCGGCGGCGCTGTGCGGCGGTGGCGGCCAGGGCGACGCGCTGATCCTGACGGTCCCGGGCAACTGAGCCCACCGGTCGCCGTGCCGCGCGCGGGCGCGGGCGCGGGCGGGGGCCGAGGCGACGCGGGCGACCGGGCGGTTCACGATGCCCTACCCACCTGAAACGATCTCGGAGTCGCGTGGCCCACACCCCGGTGTGCGGCCGCGTCGACTCCGGGGTCGTTTCGGCATATCCGAGCAGGGAAGCGGTGGCGCATGAGGTCGGGGATGGATGTCGCGACGTTGGTGGCCCAGGCCCGGGAGGGTCGGCCCCGGGCGGTCGCCCGGTTGATCTCGCTGGTCGAGGACGCGTCGCCGAAGCTGCGCGAGGTGATGGCCGCGCTCGCGCCCTTGGCCGGCAACGCGTACGTGATCGGGCTGACCGGATCGCCCGGCGTGGGCAAGTCGACGTCCACCACCGCGCTGGTGAGCGCCTACCGCAGGTTGGGCCGGCGGGTCGGGGTGCTCGCGGTGGACCCGTCCTCGCCGTTCTCCGGCGGCGCGCTGCTGGGCGACCGGGTGCGGATGCAGGACCACGCGACCGACCCCGGGGTGTACATCCGCTCGATGGCCTCGCGCGGGCATCTGGGCGGGCTGTCCTGGTCCACCCCGCAGGCGCTGCGCGTGCTGGACGCGGCGGGCTGTGACGTGGTGATCGTGGAGACCGTCGGCGTGGGTCAGTCGGAGGTGGAGATCGCCTCGATGGCGGACAGCACGGTGGTGCTGCTCGCGCCCGGGATGGGGGACGGGATCCAGGCGGCCAAGGCCGGGATCCTGGAGATCGGCGACCTGTACGTGGTCAACAAGGCGGACCGGGACGGCGCGGCGACCACGGCGCGCGAACTCGGGCACATGTTGTCGCTGGGCGAGGCGCGCGGGCCGGGGGACTGGCGTCCGCCGATCGTCAAGACGGTGGCCTCGCGCGGCGAGGGCGTGGACGAGGTGGTCGAGGCGCTGGAGAAGCACCGCGCCTGGATGGAGGCCGGTGGCGAGCTGACCCGGCGCCGACGGCGCCGGGTGGCGGACGAGGTCGAGGCGATCGCGGTCACCACGCTGCGGTCGCGGATCGGCGATCTGCGCGATGGCCTTCGGCTCGACGCGCTGGCCGCGCGGGTGCTCTCCGGGGATCTGGATCCGTATGCGGCCGCGGACGAGTTGATCGCGGGGCTGGGGGCCTGAGGCCGACCTCGGCTTGTCGTGGTGTGGGCCGACCTCGGCTTGTCGTCCTCAAACGCCGGACGGGCTGATGGGTCGGCCCCGATCGTGGGGTCGGCCCGGCTCGGAGCGTCGTCCTCAAACGCCGGACGGGCTGGATTTGGTGCCGTTTCGGGTTCGGGCTCGGCCTTGGTGTCGAACGGGCGGCTTCGGCTCAGCGCCTCGAACGCCGGATGGGCCGGATGTGGCGCCGCTGTCGACTCGGGCTCGGCTCGGTGTCCTCGAACGCCGACGGGCCGGGTCCCGGCTCAGGGTTGCTTCAGGGATGGGCAGGCCGTGGTGCGGGCGGCCGGGCGGAGTTTTTCGGCCACCGCGCCGAACGCCTCGCCGACGATCCGCTTCTGGTCGGCGGTCATCACGTCCATCAGGTGCTCGCGGACGCTCTCCACATGGGTGGGCGCCGCGGCCTCGAGCACGCGCCAACCCTGGTCGGTGAGGACCGCGAAGGCGCCGCGCCGGTCGGTCGGACAATTGCGGCGCGCGACCAGGCCGGCGTTCTCCATCCGGGTCATCTGGTGCGAGAGCCGGCTCTTGGACTGCTGGGTCGCCTCGGCGAGATCGCTCAGCCGTACCTCCCGGTCCGGGTGCTCGGAGAGCCGGACCAGGATCTGGTAGTCGTGCAGGGACAACCCGTGCTCGCGCTGGAGCTCGCGCTCCAGTCGCGGCGGCAGCATGTTGATCACGGCGATGATCTGGCGCCACACGCACTGGTCTTCATCGCTCAGCCACCTGGGCTCGGCTTCGGTCATGTAACGAGAATACCGAAGATAGTTGAAACTTGAATGACCTGTTGGTTGTGCGCGGGTCCGCGGCGCGCCGCACGGGCGGGTGTGCGAGCCGCGCCCGCGCATACGCGCGGGGGTATGCGCAAGACGTGAGACAGCCACGTGACCGATGGGTAACCTCCACTACGCTCGGCCCGTGCCGAAGCCACTGAATCTCCCCTTCGATCCGATCACGCGTGCCGACGAGCACTGGCGAGAGCGCTGGGGGGAGTGCCCGCCGATGGTCGCGATCACCTCGATCATGCGCGCCCAGCAGATCCTGCTCGCGGGCGCCGACGCGGTGCTCAAGCCGTACGGGCTGACCTTCGCCCGCTACGAGGCACTGGTACTGCTCACCTTCAGCCGGACCGGCTCGCTGCCGCTGTCCCGGATCGGCGAGCGGCTGATGGTCCATCCCACGAGTGTGACCAACACGATCGACCGCCTGGAGCAGGCCGAGCTGGTCGCCCGCCGGCCCAACCCGCGCGACGGGCGGGGGGTGCTCGCGGTGATCACCGACAAGGGCCGCGACGTCACCGAGCGGGCCACCCGGGACCTGACCGCGCGCGAGTTCGGGCTCGGCGCGTACACCCCCGAGCAGTGCGCCCAGATCTTCGACCTGCTGCGGGTGCTGCGGGTGGACGCGGGCGACTTCCGTGTCGAGGAGACGCCGGCCGGGACCGAGGCGGCATCGGCGCAGGAGCGGCAGGCGCAGGCGCCGGCCGGTTCGGTGCGCGACACGGCGGGCGCGTAGCGGGCACATATCGGTGGGGAGGGGGCGGATTCGGGGACCCCGGTGCCGGCGACGTAAGCTGCATGCGCCATTGTGAAAAGCGGTCGACGAGGTCGTCGATGCCGCCGTTACCGAAGGTGCCGCCGTGAAGCCTGTCGTATTGACCCGTTACCGGGTGATGGCCTGGATCACCGGGTGCATGCTCCTGGTCCTGTGCCTGTGCATGGTCCTGAAGTACGGGTTCGACACGGGCGAGAAGGCGACGCTGTACGTCAGCCAGGCCCACGGCTTGTTGTTCATGATCTACCTCGTCGTCACCTTCGACCTCAGCAGCAAGATGAAGTGGAAGTTCGAGCGCATGCTGCTGATGATGGTCGCCGGCACGATCCCGCTCGCGTCGTTCTACGCCGAGCGCAAGGCCGTCGAGGCGGTCCGCGAGCGCGAGCCCGCCACTGCCGCCGCCACCGCCTGAGCCGTTCGCCCCGTCCGAGGCCGGCCCGGCATGTGTCGGTCGGCTCGGGTCAGCCCGTTTCGAACCCGCTTCCCCCGAGGATCCCCATGCTTTCCACCGCTGTCGGCCGCTTCAAGGTGATCTCCATCGCCGAGGGCACGTCGTTCCTGCTCCTGCTCGTCTTCGGTTCGCTGCTGAGCCGGATCTCGGACATCAACCTGGTCATGCCGCTGGGCCTGCTGCACGCGGTCATGTTCATCCTGTACCTGCTGGCCATGATGGATGTGCGGACCAAGCTGTCGTGGGACAACAAGACCACGCTGCTCGCGTTCATCGCGGCGATCCCGCCGTTCGGCCCGTTCGTCTTCGACTACAAGATGAAGCACAAGCTGGTCGAGCCGACCGCCGCGCCCGCCACCGCCTGAGCGGTCGCCGCCACCGGGCCGCGTGCCCGGCTTCGAGTGCTTCCCGAGCCCCCGACGTCCCGTCGGGGGCTTTGGCGTTTTCGGGGTCGTGGACATTTACTAGGACGTCCTAGTAATTTTCTCGTGCCGCGCGGGAATGGGTCCTACGACGACGGCAGCGGACAGGAGCCACGTGAACACCGAGGACATCGAAGCGGGTCGGCGGCGCTGGCAGGACCGGTACGACAAGGTCCGCAACGACGGGATGCGCCGCACCACGCTCTCCGAACTCGAGGTAGAGCCGGTCTACGGACCGCCGGCCGATCAGCCCTACGAGGGCTTCGAACGGATCGGCTGGCCGGGCGAATTTCCCTACACCCGCGGTCTGTACCCGACCGGCTATCGCGGGCGGGCCTGGACCATCCGGCAGTTCGCCGGCTTCGGCAACGCCGAACAGACCAACGAGCGCTACCGGATGATCCTGGCGAACGGCGGCGGTGGGCTCTCGGTCGCGTTCGACATGCCGACCCTGATGGGCCGCGACAGCGACGACGAGCGTTCACTCGGCGAGGTCGGGCACTGCGGCGTCGCGGTGGACTCGGCGGCCGACATGGACGTGCTCTTCCGCGACATCCCGCTCGGCGACGTGACCACGTCGATGACCATCTCGGGCCCGGCGGTGCCGGCGTTCTGCATGTACCTGGTGGCGGCCGAGCGTCAGGGCGTGGACATCGGCACGCTCAACGGCACGCTGCAGACCGACATCTTCAAGGAGTACATCGCGCAGAAGGAGTGGCTGTTCGCTCCCGAGCCGCACCTGCGGCTGATCGGCGACCTGATGGAGTACTGCGCCGCCGAGATCCCGGCGTACAAGCCGCTCTCGGTGTCCGGCTACCACATCCGCGAGGCCGGGGCGACGGCCGCGCAGGAGCTCGCGTACACGCTGGCCAACGGCTTCGGCTACGTCGAGCTGGGGTTGTCGCGCGGCATGGACGTGGACGTGTTCGCGCCGGGCCTGTCGTTCTTCTTCGACGCGCACGTGGACTTCTTCGAGGAGATTGCCAAGTTCCGTGCGGCGCGCCGGATCTGGGCGCGGTGGATGCGCGACGTGTACGGCGCCAAGACCGCGAAGGCGCAATGGCTGCGCTTCCACACCCAGACGGCCGGCGTCTCACTGACCGCGCAGCAGCCGTACAACAACGTGGTGCGCACCGCGGTCGAGGCGCTCGCGGCGGTGCTCGGCGGCACCAACTCGCTGCACACCAACGCGCTGGACGAGACGCTCGCGCTGCCCAGCGAGCAGGCCGCGGAGATCGCGCTGCGCACCCAGCAGGTGCTGATGGAGGAGACCGGGGTCGCGGCGGTGGCCGACCCGCTCGGCGGGTCGTGGTACGTCGAGGCGCTCACGGATCGGCTGGAGGCGGAGGCGGAGGCGACGTTCGCGCGGATCCGCGAGCTGGGCGAGACGTCGCCGCACCCGATCGGGCCGATGACGTCGGGCATCCTGCGCGGCATCGAGGACGGGTGGTTCACCGGGGAGATCGCCGAGTCCGCGTTCCGCTACCAGCGGGCGGTGGAGAAGGGCGACAAGCGGGTGGTCGGGGTCAACTGCCACGAGGGCTCGGTGACGGGTGACCTGGAGATCATGCGGGTCAGCCACGAGGTGGAGCGGGATCAGGTCTCGGCGCTGGGGTTGCGGCGGGGCGCGCGGGATCAGGCGGCGGTGGACGCGGCTCTGGCCGAGATGCGGGTTGCCGCGCGAGGGTCGGTGAATCTGGTGCCGCCGATGTTGGCGGCGACTCGGGTGGAGGCGACGCTCGGGGAGATCTGTGATGTTCTTCGGGAGGAGTGGGGGACGTACACGGAGCCGGCGCGGTTCTGATTTTGGTGGGCTCGCCTTCGGCCTCGCTTTGGCCTCAAACGCCGGCCGGGCTGATTGGCCTCATGCGCCGGCCGGGCTGGATTGGGTTCGGCTCGCGTCGGGCGTTGGGTTGGCTGGGGTGGCCTCAAACGCCGGCCGGGCTGATTGGCCTCAAACGCCGGCCGGGCTGATCGGCTCGGGGCTGGTGGGTAGGAGGCCGGAGACCACGAAGGTGGTGAAGCGTTGGACCCAGGCGTCGGAGGCGGGTTCGGCGCTTACCAGGACGTGTTGGACCACCGTGCCGGCGATGACGTCGAAGATCAGGTCCACGTCTATGTCGCCCGGGGCGGAGATCTCGCCTCGGGCCTTGGCTCGGGCTCGGCCCTCGACGACGAGGCGTTTTTGCGGGTCGACGACCTCTTCGCGGATGCGCCGCCGCAGAGCCGGGTCGCTGGTGGAGTCGGCGACCAGGCCCATCAGCGCGGTGCGCATCTCCGGGCGGCCCAGGAGCGCGGCGAAGCGGCGGACCACGTCCTCGATGTCCGCGCGCAGGTCCGGGCCCTGGTCCGGCAGGTCGAGGGTGTCGAGCATCTCGGCGACCGCGGCGATGGCCAGATCGTGCTTGGAGTGCCAGCGGCGGTACAGCGTGGTCTTGGCCACACCCGCGCGCGCGGCGACGTCGCCCATGGTCAGGCCCGCCCATCCGCCGTCGGCCAGCAGCGCTCGCGCCGCGTCCAGGATCGCGTCGTCCGCGGTGGCGCTGCGTGGGCGTCCTTTGCGCTGTAGGGGCTCTCCCGCCGATTCGTCGTACACGGGCGGTCATGTTACCGGCTGGTACCGTGCGGGGCGGTGGCACAACTCACATCCGCCATTCCCGATCCCACGGTCGCATTCCCCCCGGTGCTCCCCTTACGCTACGAGCCGTAGCGAATCGCGGTGCCTGGATGGGGATTCGAGCACACGATCGCGACTGACGACCTGTCAAGGGTCGTCGTCCGTCCCGGGGCCCGCATCCTGCGGGGACCGGGACGCGACGAGACTTCGAACGTGCGCCGGTGGGTCGCCCCGTGCATCGTTCGGCTTGCTCTCGGGGGAAGATGTCTACATGCAGCCACGGAACATGTCCATGCGCGGAGTAGTCGACCTCGGCGCGGTCAAGGCCGCCGCCGACAACGCCGCCAAGCGTGCGGCCGCGCCGGCCGGGAAGCCCGCCGCCGCGTCCGGTGCCCAACGGGTCGTCATCGACGTCACCGAGGCCACCTTCGAGACCGATGTGCTCGCGCTCTCCCAACAGGCCCCCGTCGTGATCGACTTCTGGGCCGAGTGGTGCCAGCCGTGCAAACAGCTGAGCCCGCTGCTGGAGCGCCTGGCCGAGGAGTACGCCGGCCGCTTCGTGCTCGCCAAGATCGATGTGGACGCGAATCCGCGTCTGGCCCAGGAGTTCGGCATCCAGGGCATTCCCGCCGTGATGGCGGTCGTGGGTGGTCAGCTCGCGCCGCTGTTCCAGGGCGTGGTGCCCGAGGCGCAGGCGCGGCAGGTGCTGGACCAACTCGTCCAGCTCGGGGAGGAGCGGTTCGGCCTGACCGGTATCGCGGTCGACGGTGAGCCCGCCGCGGCCCCCGTCGAGGACGAGGAGGAGCCGGCCGGGGATCCGCTGCTCGCGGCGGCGGACGAGGCGCTGGAACTCGGTGATCTGGACGGCGCGGCACAGGCGTTCCGCAACGTGCTCTCCGACCACCCCGCGCACGCCGAGGCCAAGCTCGGCCTGATCAACACCGAACTCCTGCGGCGTACCCAGGAGGTGGACGCGGAGAAGGCCCGCGCGGACGCCGCCGAGCGCCCGGACGACGTCGCGGCGCAGACGCTCGCGGCCGACCTGGACATCCTGGACGGCCGGGCGGACGAGGCCTTCGCGCGGCTCGTGGAGACCGTGCGGCGGACCTCGGGCGAGGAGCGCAACACCGCGCGACTGCACCTGCTCGACCTGTTCGAGATCGTCGGCGCGGACGACCCGAGGGTGCCCAAGGCGCGGATGGCCCTTGCGGGCGTGCTCTTCTGATCCTGCGTCAGGCGCTCGTTCTGTCGATGAAGCCCCGGTCGTTCTCGTGGTCGAGAGCGATCGGGGCTTCGTCTTTACCCATCTTTGACTCGGGGTGATTTCCCTAGCCCTGCGTGGCATTTGGTGATCTCCGCGTGATCCGTTAACGGACTTTTACCGTGAAATCGGATCACTCGACGTCGGTGTCGATACCGCGCTGTGATCCGGTGGTGGGTGCCGTTCGAAGGTCCGCGTTACTCGCCGGTAACGAACCTCTTGTGTGCCGACCCGGTCGTGAAAGATGATCGGGCCGCTCGATCCGTGTCCCATTCGCCCCGGCAGCCGGTCGGTGGCTCGGACGCGGACCTCCCCATCCAGGCCGTGCCGGTCCGTCCCAGGACAGGCAGGCCCTCCCTCCATGCCCCGCCACGTGCGGCCCTGGTCCGCATGAGGAGGGGACTCTGTCCCGAGGAGGACCATGGACAAGAAGGTTCAGGCGGGTAGCGGCAAGACCCGCTGGAAGCGATTCGGCATCGTGCTCGTCCCGGTCGCGGCGATGACCGTCGGTATGTTCGCGGGGGTCGCGAACGGCGCCATTCCGGTCGACATCGCGGTGTCCGGGGGAAGCTTCAAGGTCAGCGCCGCGGAGCTGCAGGCGAACGAGTTCTCCCAGTACGGCAACTTCGTCAAGAGCCCGGGTGGTCAGAAGCCGGTGGCCGTGGCCGCGATCGGCGACGCCAAGATCACCAAGCTGTGTCAGTCGGTCGAGGTCCCGGGCATCGGTGTGGTCCTGCGCATCGAGGCGGGTGGCGAAGGTTCGCCGGCGACCGCGAAGAACATGACGCTCGCGATGGACGCGCTCGACGGTGACGCCGAGTTCGAGAACATCGACATCGGTGTCGACGCTTCCCGGATGGCCAAGGGCACCCCGGAATCGCCGTGGGCCAAGGGGCCGGCGGCGATCGGCAACGGTGCGCCGGGCATGTTCGGCCAGCAGGCGACCAAGGCCACGTTCACCAACGTCAAGCAGTCGGCCTGGCTGGTCACGGCGACCAACTTCAAGCTCAACGGCCTGCACCTGAAGGTCGGCGGCAAGGACAAGGTCTGCTTCTGATGTGTCGTCGGCCGCGAGCGGGTCTCCCACTCGCGGCCGGTCCGCCATACCGGAGCAACACCTCAGGGAGTGATTCGTGACCGCAGCACAGCCGCAGCCCAACGCGCTCGTGCGCCGGTGGCGGGCGTTCGGGAGGTGGCGGCGCGTTCGGCCGTTCTGGGCCGGGCTGTTCACCATGCTGGCCGCCGGACCCATCCTGTGGGCGCCGTACGCGTCGCTCAAGGCCGGCGACGTGACCGTCCAGCTCAAGCAACACAGCGGCATCTCGGCGCTGTTCATCGGCGTGATCCTGATCATGCTCGGCATCGCCACCTGGCTCAATCCGAAGGTGCGGATCTACCTCGGCGTCTTCACCATCATCGTGTCGCTGGTGTCCTTCATCGTGGCCACCTTCGGCGGCTTCGGGCTGGGCATGTTGTTCGGTCTGATCGGCGGGATGCTCGCGGTGTCGTGGGCGTACGTCGAACCGCCGAGCGACGCGGAGGAGGCCGAGTCCTCGGCCGACGACGACCGGGACGGCGACGACGGACGGCCCGGGCCGGACGGGGACGACCACGACGACACCCTCGTCGAGGACGGCTTCCCGGCCCAGGCGCTCACCGGGAAGGCCCCCGATGCCTCGGGGGAAGCACCCACCGGGTCGGTGACGACCGGCCGGCCCGGTGAACCCTCCAGGGCGATGACCTCGCCCCGCGTCGCGCTGACCGCGATCGTCACCGCGATGGTCGGTGTGGTGGGCGTGGTGGGCATCGCCCACGCGTCCCCCAGCGATCCGCTGCCGGACAACCCGTACGCGGACGGGCCGTGCGTACCCGCGAGTGCCACGGCCTCCACGAGTGCGTCGAGTTCGACGTCGGCATCGGCATCGCCGGCCAAGTCGAGCGCGGCGCCGAGTGCCGGCGCCGGCAAGTCGTCGAGCACGGCACCCGCCGGCAAGGCGGCTCAGCCGATGGCGGCGCAGGGTACGGCGGGCGAAGGCACGCCCGTCGTACCGACGCCGGCGCAGAGCACGGCGGCGCCGACGAGCAAGGCGCCGGAGTTCAAGCTGCCCGAGTTGAAACTGCCGGAACTCAAGCTGCCCGAGCTGAACCTGCCCGGGTTGCCCGGACTCGGACTACCCGGAATCAAGCTGCCGTCCGCGGCGTCGTCCGCTCCGGCTGCTCCGGCTGCTCCGGCTGCTCCGGCTGCTCCGGCTGCTCCGGAGGTCCCGGCGGCCCCGGTCGCGCCGGTCGGCTCGGCGTCGAGCACACCGACGGCATCCGCGAAGCCGTCGGCCAAGTCCTCGGCGAAGCCCTCGACGACGTCGGCCAAGCCGTCGGCCACGTCGTCCTCGGCCGTGCCCAAGGACGGCAAGTCGCCCTTCCCGTGCCCGGTGCAGGGACCCGTGAACGCCAAGAGCGGCGGCGGGCTCCCGCCGGTCGCGGAGGATCCGCTGGTCCTGAAGTCCAGCCTGCTGGCCATGGCCGGGCTGAACTACGAGGGCGTGGTCAAGGTGAAGACGCACACCGGGACCGAGGAGAACGCGCTCAAGTTCACCGTGTCCAAGGGCATCGACATCTGGAACATGTCGATGACGGTGAAGGAGGAGGGCGGCAAGGACATCGTCATCTCGTCCGACGAGGGCAGCAAGTCCTGGATGGACGCGGACATCCCGACGACGATGTACGTGAAGTACCTCAAGGGCAACATCTTCGGGATCATCCCGATCACGTTCACGCCCGAGAGCCCGCCGCCGATCAACATCCCGATCGTGTTCTTCACGAACGTGGAGAGCTCGATGTACGCCCAGTTGGGCGGCAGGCTGCACATCCCCGGCTACGGCATCAACAAGGCCGGGATCAAGTAGTCCGCCGGCCGGCGTGCCACGCGACGCGCCCCGGAACCCACGTGGTCCCGGGGCGCGTCGAGTGTTATTCGGGCACGAACCACACCGTGGCCAGCGGGGGCAGCGTCATCGTCGCCGAGGCCGGGCGGCCCTGCCACTCCGCCTCCTCGGCCGTGATCTCGCCCTGGTTCCCGACGTTGGCGCCGCCGTAGCCGCCGGCGTCGGTGTTGAGCACCTCGCGCCAGCGGCCCACGTGCGGCAGACCCACCCGGAAGCCCTCGCGGACCACCGGGGAGAAGTTGCACACGCAGACCAACTGCTCACCGGCCGCGCCGATGCGGATGAAGGACAGCACGTTGGACGCCGCGTCGCCGCCGTCGATCCAGGAGAAGCCCTCCGGCCGGGTGTCCTGGGTCCACAGCGCGGACCTGCCCCGGTACACCGTGTTCAGGTCGCGGACCAGCCGCTGGACGCCCTGGTGTTCGGCGTGGTCGAGCAGCCACCAGTCCAGACCCCGCGCCTCGGACCACTCCGCGCCGTGGCCGAACTCCGAGCCCATGAACAACAACTGCTTGCCCGGATGGGCCCACATGAAGGCGAGATAGGCGCGCACGTTGGCCATCTGTTGCCAGCGGTCGCCCGGCATCTTGTCCACCAGCGAGCGCTTGCCGTGCACGACCTCGTCGTGGCTGATCGGCAGGATGTAGTTCTCGCTCCAGGCGTACATCAGCGAGAAGGTGATCTCGTTGTGGTGGTACCGGCGGTGGATCGGCTCCTTCTGGATGTACTCCAGCGAGTCGTGCATCCACCCCATGTTCCACTTGAAGCCGAAGCCGAGCCCGCCGCCGTCGGTGGGGCGGGTCACCCCGTCCCACGCGGTGGACTCCTCGGCGATGGTCAACACCCCCGGCACCCGCCGGTACAGCGTCGCGTTCATCTCCTGGAGGAAGGCCACCGCGTCCAGGTTCTCCCGGCCGCCGTGCTGGTTCGGCGCCCACTGGCCGTGCTCGCGCGAGTAGTCCAGGTAGAGCATCGAGGCGACCGCGTCCACCCGCAGGCCGTCGATGTGGAACTCCTCGCACCAGTAGACCGCGTTGGCGACCAGGAAGTTGCGCACCTCGTGCCGGCCGTAGTCGAAGACCAGCGTGCCCCAGTCCGGATGTTCGCCCCGGCGCGGATCCGGGTGCTCGTACAGCGGCGTGCCGTCGAACCGGGCCAGCGCCCACGCGTCCTTGGGAAAGTGCGCCGGCACCCAGTCCACCAGCACGCCGATGCCCGCGCGGTGCAGCGCGTCGACGAGGTGGCGGAACTCGTCGGGGCTGCCGAAGCGCGACGTGGGCGCGTAGTACGAGGACACCTGGTAGCCCCACGACGGCCCGTACGGGTGTTCGGCCACCGGGAGCAGCTCGACGTGGGTGAAGCCCATCTCGGTGACGTAGGTGGGCAACTGCTCGGCGAGTTCGAGGTAGCTCAGGCCCGGCCGCCACGAGCCCAGGTGGATCTCGTACACGCTCATCGCCGAGGTGTGGTGGGTGACCTCGGCGCGCTTTTCCAACCACTCCTTGTCCGCCCAGGAGTAGGTGGAGGTGTGCACGACCGACGCGGTGGAGGGCGGCAGTTCGGTGGCGAAGGCCAGCGGGTCGGCCTTTTGCCGGGACACCCCGTCGCGGCCGAGGATCTCGTACTTGTACTTGGTGCCGTCGCCGACGTCGGGAACGAACAGCTCCCAGACCCCGGACGAGCCGAGCGAGCGCATCGGGTGCGCGATGCCGTCCCAGTAGTTGAAGTCGCCGACCACCCGCACACCGCGCGCGTTCGGCGCCCAGACCGCGAAGGAGGTGCCGGCGACCGGCCCGTTCGGGGTCTCGAAGGAGCGCACGTGCGCGCCGAGCACCTCCCACAGCCGCTCGTGCCGACCCTCGGAGATCAGGTGCAGGTCGAACTCGCCCAGGGTGGGCAGGAACCGGTACGGATCGTCGGTGTGCAGCTCGGTGCCCTCGTAGCGGACCTCGAGCCGGTAGTCGGGCACCGTCGAGCCGGGCAGCAGGCCGGTGAACAGGCCCTCGGCCTCGTGGGTCAGCTCGACCCGGTGCTCGCCGGTGACCACGATCACCTCACGGGCCCACGGCCGCAGCACCCGCACCACCACGCCGTCGACGCCGGGTACCTCCGGGTGCGGGCCGAGCAGCCCGTGCGGATCGTGATGGCCGCCGTCCACGAGACGGCGCAATTCGTCGGCGGCCAGCGGCGGCACCACCGGGGTGCCGGCCGGGCGGGTGCGGCTGCGCGTGCTCCGACGCGGAGCGGGACGGCCGGCGACCCCGCCGCCCTCGGATGACGCGGTGCTGTGCGGACGGGCCGTCACGGATGGGACCTCCTGAGACGTGGGTGCTGAAACGGAATCGTCAGGTCGTCAGTGCGGCTGCGGTGCGCGTTCGGCCAGCCGCCGGATCGCCGACATCGGCACCGGCAGCCACGAGGGTCGGTTGCCCGACTCGTACATGACCTCGTACACGGCCTTGTCGGTCTCGAAGGCCCGCAACAACACGGGCTCGGAGTGCGGGTCGAACGAACCCGCGTCGGCGTACCCCGCACAGAAGGCTTCCCGGTTGCGGGTCGCCCATTCCTCCGCGCGGCGCACCAGGTGCGGTGCGGGCGCCCCGCGACCCCAGAACCCGCCGCCGCCGGCGAGCAGGTGTCGGGCCGCGTAGTCGAACGAGCGCAACATCGCCGCGATGTCGCGCAGCGGCGAGTGCAGCGAGCGTCGTTCGCTCAGCGGCCGGGCGGGCTCGCCCTCGAAGTCGAGCAGCACCCACCGGGTGGCGGTGCGCATCACCTGACCGAGGTGGAAGTCGCCGTGGATGCGCTGCAACGGGACCGGATGCCCGTCCCGACCCAGCGTCTCCAGGTCCTGGTACGCCTCGCGCAGCCGGTCGGTGAACGGCGCCAACTCCGGCACCGCCTCGGCCGCCGCGTGCAGTCGGCGCTCCATGTCCTGCGCGATCGCGGCCAACTCCGCCTCGCCCGCCACCGAAGTGGGCAGCGAGCGGGCCAGGTCGGCGTGCACCTCGGCGGTGGCCGCGCCGAGTCGGAAGGACTCGCCGGCGAAGTCGCCGCCGGTCTCGTGCGCGTGCGGACCGGCGCCGCGCACCTCCTGGCCGGCGTACAGGTCGCGGACCGAGGTCTTGGCCAGCTCCCAGCCGTCGGTGCCGGTGCGCAGGTACTCCTGGAGCAGGCCGAGCGTGGTCGGCTCGGCGTCGGTGTCCGGGAACGGCATGTCGAACCAGGCGATCGGCGCCGGGATCCGCCGCGAGCCCGCGCCCGCCAGCGCGAGCGAGACCTCCAGGTCCGGATTGACGCCGGGCACCACGCGCCGGAACAGCTTGAGGATCACGTCGTCGCCGAAGATGATCGACGTGTTCGACTGCTCGGCGCCGATCACCAGGCCGACGTGCTCGGGGTCGGGGGCCTGCGCGCCGGGCCGGTGGAAGGCCAGGGAGCCGACGGTGTCCGCGGCGACGAACCGTTCCGGCAACCACCGGGTCAGCTCGGCGTCGTGCACCGCGTCGTAGAGGCTGCTGCCGTTGGGCAATCGGCCGATGGCCGCGTGCGCGAGCCGGTCCGGCAGGGTGCCCCGAACCCCGAGCAGGAGTTGATAGTGCTCGGGCGTGGCACCGTGCTCGACCCGCAGCAGCACGTGGTGCAGCGCGGGATCGCCGGAGACCACTTCGAGACTGTGGACCACGCCGACCCCACGAAGAGGTCGGCCCTTGCCGGCGAACCATCTCTGCTGCGGCAGCCAGTCGCGCAGCACGGCGATCACGGCGGAGGCAGTCGGATCGTGGGGTCGGGTGGAATCCGTCACAGCGTCATTTCTCCACGGGTGAGGCGGAACCAATAGAAACCGTGCCCCGCGAGGGTGAGCAGATACGGCAGCTCGCCGATCGCGGGGAACGTCACCCCCCCGAGCAACTCGACCGGTTCGTACGTCTCGAACTGCCGCAGGTCCAGCTCGGTGGGCTGGGCGAAGCGCGAGAAGTTGTGAACACACAGCACGATGTCGTCCTCGTATTCGCGAAGGAACGCCAGCACGCTGGGATTGGACGAGGTCAGCTCGTTGTACACACCGAGCCCGAAGGCCGGGTTCTGCTTGCGCACCTCGATCATCCGGCGGGTCCAGTGCAGCAGCGAGGAGGCGTTGGACATCTGCGCCTCGACGTTGGTGACCTGGTAGCCGTAGACCGGGTCCATGATGTTCGGCAGGTACAGCCGACCCGGGTCGCACGTGGAGAAGCCCGCGTTGCGATCCGGCGTCCACTGCATCGGCGTGCGCACACCGTCGCGGTCGCCGAGCCAGATGTTGTCCCCCATGCCGATCTCGTCGCCGTAGTACAGGACGGGCGAGCCCGGCAGCGACAGCAGCAGCGCCGTGAACAGCTCGATCTGGTTGCGGTCGTTGTCCAGCAACGGCGCGAGCCGACGGCGGATGCCCACGTTGGCCCGCATCCGCGGGTCCTTCGCGTACTCCTTGTACATGTAGTCGCGTTCTTCGTCCGTGACCATTTCGAGGGTGAGCTCGTCGTGGTTGCGCAGGAAGATGCCCCACTGGCAGTTGTCCGGGATGGACGGGGTGCCGGCCAGGATCTCCGAGACCGGGTAGCGCGATTCGCGGCGGACCGCCATGAAGATGCGCGGCATCACCGGGAAGTGGAACGCCATGTGGCACTCGTCGCCGTCGCCGAAGTAGTCCACCACGTCCTCGGGCCACTGGTTGGCCTCGGCCAGGAGCACGGTGTCCGGGTACTTGTCGTCGATCTCCTTGCGCACCCGCTTGAGGAACTCGTGGGTCGCGGGCAGGTTCTCGCAGTTGGTGCCCTCCCGCGCGAACAGGTACGGCACCGCGTCCAGCCGGAACCCGTCGATGCCCAGGTCCAGCCAGAACCGCAGCCCGGCCAGCATCTCCTCCTGCACGCGCGGGTTCTCGTAGTTGAGGTCCGGCTGGTGGCTGAAGAAGCGATGGAAGAAGTACTGCTTGCGCACCGGGTCGTAGGTCCAGTTGGAGGACTCGGTGTCGACGAAGATGATCCGGGCATCGCCGTACGCCTTGTCGTCGTCGGCCCACATGTAGTAGTCGCCGTACGGCCCGTCCGGGTTGTTCCGCGACTCCTGGAACCACATGTGTTGATCGCTCGTGTGGTTCATCACGAAGTCGATCACCACCCGCATGCCGCGTTTGTGCGCCGAGTCGACGAACTCGACGAAGTCGGCGAGGTCGCCGAACTCGGGCAGCACCGCGGTGTAGTCGGCCACGTCGTAGCCGCCGTCGCGCAGCGGCGACGCGAAGAACGGGGGCAACCACAGGCAGTCGACACCGAGCCACTGGAGATAGTCCAGCTTCTGGGTCAGGCCCTTCAGGTCGCCCACCCCGTCCCCGTTGCTGTCCTGGAAGGACCGCACGAGGACCTCGTAGAAGACGGCTCGCTTGAACCACAGGGGATCGCGATCCCGCGACGGGGTGTCGTCGAAGGTGTCGCGGACGGGTTCGTTGACGATCACGGGCTGTTCCTCCGGACCGAGAAGAGATGCGCGGGCTCGTGCGCCGGATCCAGCCGCACGTAGTTGTGCCGACCCCAGCGATAACCGGCTCCGGTGAACTCGTCCTGCACCGCGAAGGTGTCCTGCCAGTCCGACCCGAGAGCGGGCAGGTCCAGGGCGACGGTGGCCTCGTGCGTGTGGTGCGGATCCAGGTTCACCACCACCAGGACCAGGTCGTCGACATCACCCACACGGGTTCGCTTGGAGAAGGCCATGACCGCATCGTCGTCCACGTGATGGAAGGTCAGGTTTCGCAGACGTTGCAGACTCGGGTGGCGTCGGCGCATCCGGTTCAGCGTGGTGATGTACGGCGCCAGCGAGCGTCCCTCGCGCTCGGCCCCGGCCCAGTCGCGCGGGCGGAGCTGGTACTTCTCCGAGTCGTGGTACTCCTCGCTGCCCGCCTTGACCGCGCGGTGCTCGAACAGCTCGAAGCCCGAGTAGACGCCCCACGTCGGGGACAGCGTGGCGGCGAGCAGGGCCCGGATCCTGAACGCGGCGGGCCCGCCGTACTGAAGGTAGGCGTGCAGGATGTCCGGGGTGTTCACGAAGAAGTTCGGCCGCATGTAGGAGGACGCCTCGCCGGTGGTCAACTCGGTGAGGTACTCCTGAAGTTCGTCCTTGCCGTTGCGCCAGGTGAAGTACGTGTACGACTGCTGGAAGCCGACCTTGGCCAGCGTGCGCATCATCGCCGGTCGGGTGAACGCCTCGGCCAGGAAGATCACGTCCGGGTCGGTCGCGTTGATCGTGGCGATCACCTGCTCCCAGAACATCACCGGCTTGGTGTGCGGGTTGTCCACCCGGAAGATCCGCACGCCGTGCGCCATCCAGTGCCGCAACACCCGCAACGTCTCGGCGACCAGACCCTCGAAGTCGGCGTCGAAGTCGATCGGGTAGATGTCCTGGTACTTCTTCGGCGGGTTCTCCGCGTAGGCGATGGTGCCGTCGGCCCGGTGCCGGAACCACTCCGGGTGCTTCTCCACCCACGGGTGGTCGGGGGAGACCTGGAGCGCGAAGTCGAGCGCCACCTCCATCCGCAACTCGCGGGCCCGGGCCACGAACGCGTCGAAGTCCTCGATCGTGCCCAGGTCGGGGTGGATCGCGTCGTGCCCGCCCTCGGGCGAGCCGATCGCCCACGGTGACCCGGGATCGTGCTCGCCGGCCTCGAGCGTGTTGTTGGGCCCCTTGCGGAACGCCCGGCCGATCGGGTGAATCGGCGGCAGGTAGACCACGTCGAAGCCCATCGCGGCGATCCGCGGCAGGCGTTCCATCGCGGTCCGGAAGGTGCCGCCGCGCGGCGGGTGGTTGCCGGCGGGGTCCACCACCGCGCCCTCGGAACGCGGGAAGAACTCGTACCAGGACCCGTACAACGCGCGCTCGCGCTCGACCCGCAGCGGATGGCGTGCCGAGCTGGTGAGCAACTCCCGCAGCGGATGCCTGGCCAGCACCTCGTCCAGCACACTCGACCGTGCCGCGGCGAGTCGTTCGGTGGGGCTGCGCGCCTCGTCCCGGACCGCGTCCACCGCGGCCAGCACGACCGCCCGCAGGCCGTCCTTCTTGGGCACGCCGGCGGCGGCCCGCTCCAGCAACTGCGCGCCCTCCTCCAGCACCAGGTCGACCTCCAGGCCGGCCGGGATCTTGATGCCGGCCGCGTGCCGCCAGGAGGCGATCGGGTCGCCCCACGCCTCGACCGCGTAGGACCACAGGCCCTCGGAGGTCGGCGTGACGCTCGCGTGCACCCGGTCGGTCCCGGGCGCGCCCGGAAGCATCGGGGTGAGCGCGCCGGCCCGGCCGCGCGGGTCGCGCAGCACCACGCCCGCGGCCACCGCGTCGTGGCCCTCGCGAAAGACCGTGGCGGCCACGGGGAACGTCTCGCCCGGGATCGCCCGGGCCGGCCGGGTGCCGCCGTCGACGGCCGGCTCGACGTCCAGGATCGGGATGCGCCCGATCCGCGGCGTCACCGGTTTGGCCGATCTCCCGGCGCGCGCGGGTGACTTGGCCGCGGCGGGCGGCGCGTCGGGTTGCGCGGCAAGGGGCCGCGCCGGCTCGGGCCGCACGGTGCTCGCCTTCGTCGCGCTCGCCTCGGGTGCCGGCTTCGTCGTCGCACCGGGCGCCGGCCGGGTGGCCGACGCCGGTTCGGGCCGCGCGGCCCTCGACTTCCCGGCGGTCGTCTTCCGTGCCGCGGCCTTGTCGGCCGCGACCTGCCCCGCCCGGGGTGCGCGGGCGCCCCCGGGGTCCTTCTCAGCCGAACTGGTCATGCCGAACTCCTGTACCCACGGACGGGCATCCCGTGCGCGTCGCGCGCGATACACCCGTACGGAAACCCACTCGATACCCCGATTGCCGGACCCGGGAGTGGCGGAAAACCGACCCGGCGGCGACCGGTGGGATCGCTCGGGTCCACCTCTCACCGCTGCGCGGCGGCCATTGCTCGTGACGCGACCACCAGGCGGGGACCGGGTGGGGCCCGGCCCCCGATCGTGGACGGTGGATGTCTGGTGTGTCCGCGATACGGCGGGACGGAAGGACCCGGCTGTTCAACGATCGTCAAGTCGCTCGGGGCACGGTCCATATGGTGTAAAAACGCCCCCAGACCCATCCGCAAGATCTTGCCGGCTTTGCAAGCGCACTGCATCCACTGTCGCAAGTTCTGCCGCCTTCCGGCTAGGGTCGCAGCGTGAGAGCAATCCGCAGATTCACCGTGCGTACGGTTCTGCCCGCTCCGCTGGAGCCACTGGGTGAACTGGCGATGAACCTCCGCTGGTCCTGGCACGCGGAGACCCGCGACCTGTTCGAGTCGATCGATCCGGACACCTGGGCCTCGGTCGGCCGAGACCCCGTCCGCCTGCTCGGCACCGTGCCGAACGACAAACTCGGCGCCCTCGCCGACGACCGCCGCTTCCTCGCCCGACTGCGGGTGGCGGCCGAAGACCTGCACGAATACCTGACCGGACCTCGTTGGTACCAAACCCTGTCGGAGGCCGCTCCCGGCCCCGACGCGCCACCGGCGGCGATCGCGTACTTCTCGCCGGAGTACGGCATCACCGCGGCACTTCCGCAGTACAGCGGCGGTTTGGGCATCCTCGCGGGCGACCATCTGAAGGCCGCGAGCGACCTGGGTGTCCCGATCGTCGGAGTCGGCCTGATGTACCGCCACGGGTACTTCCGGCAGTCGTTGTCCCGGGACGGGTGGCAGCAGGAGCGCTATCCCCTCCTGGACCCCAACGAGTTGCCACTGACGCTCCTTCGGGGTGCCGACGGTGCACCCGCACGGGTGGTCATCGGACTCCCGACGGGTGAGTTGCACGCGCGGATCTGGAAGGCCCAGGTCGGTCGGGTGCCACTGCTGCTGTTGGACTCGGACATCGAGGAGAACGAACCCGCCGAACGCGAGGTGACCGACCGGCTGTACGGCGGCACGAGCGAACACCGCTTGCATCAGGAGATGCTGCTCGGCATCGGCGGGGTGCGGGCTTTGCGGGCATTTTGCGAGATCACCGGTCATCCGGCGCCCGAGGTCTTCCACACCAACGAGGGCCACGCCGGCTTCCTGGGCATCGAGCGCATCCGCGAGTTCACCCAGACCGAGGGGCTGGACTTCGACGCGGCCCTCGAAGCCGCCCGCGCGGGCACGGTGTTCACCACGCACACCCCCGTGCCGGCCGGGATCGACCGGTTCGGGCGCGATCAGATCCAGCGGCATTTCGGCGGCGGCCTCGCTTGTCCGGGGGTTCCGGTGGACCGGGTCCTCGCGCTCGGCGCGGAGACCTACCCGGACGGCGATCCGGGCGTGTTCAACATGGCCGTGATGGGCCTGCGGCTCGCCCAACGGGCCAATGGCGTGAGCAAGCTGCACGGACGGGTCAGCCGGGGCATGTTCGACGGCCTGTGGCCGGGCTTCGACACCACCGAGGTACCGATTACCTCGATCACGAACGGCGTACACGCGCCCACGTGGGTGGACGCCGACGTGCTGGACCTGGCCGGCCGCGAGGCGGGCGTCGAACTCACCGAGGATCCCTCGGCGTGGGCGGCCATCGATCGGCTCTCGGCAGGCTCGTTGTGGGACCTGCGCCGGGCGCTGCGCGCGAAGCTGGTCGCCGAGGCGCGGCTGCGGCTGCGCGCGTCCTGGAAGCAACGCGGCGCGGGCGACGCGGAATTGGGCTGGATCGAGGGTGTGCTCGATCCGGACGTGCTGACCATCGGGTTCGCCCGCCGGGTGCCGTCCTACAAGCGGCTCACCCTGATGCTGCGGGATCCGGCCAGGTTGCGCGGGATGTTGCTGCACCCCGAGCGGCCGGTGCAGATCGTCATCGCGGGCAAGTCGCACCCGGCCGACGAGGGCGGCAAACGACTGATCCAGGAACTGGTGAGGTTCGCCGACCGCGAGGACGTGCGGCACCGGATCGTCTTCCTGCCGGACTACGACATCGCGATGGCCCAACACCTGTACCCCGGGTGCGACGTGTGGCTGAACAACCCGCTGCGCCCGCTGGAGGCGTGTGGCACCTCGGGGATGAAGGCCGCGCTGAACGGCTGCCTGAACCTGTCCATCCTGGACGGGTGGTGGGACGAGTGGTACGACGGTTCGAACGGTTGGGCGATTCCGACCGCCGACGGGATCACCGACGTGGACCGCCGGGACGACCTCGAGGCCGGGGCCCTGTACGACCTGATCGAGAACTCGGTCGCGGCCAGGTTCTACGACCGGGGGCCCGAGGGCCTGCCCACCCGGTGGCTGGAAATGGTCCGGCACACGCTGGCCACGCTCGGCCCCAAGGTGCTCGCGGACCGGATGGTCAAGGACTACGTCGACGTGCTGTACGCGCCGGCGGCGTTGTCCGGCCGGGCGATCACCGGCGCGGCCGCGCGCGAGTTGGCGGAGTGGAAGGCGCACGTGCGGCGGTCCTGGGCGGGCGTCCGGGTCGATCACGTGGAGTCGGGCGGGATAGGGGACGCCCCCGAGGTCGGCAACACGCTGAACCTGCGGGTCTTCGTCTCCCTGGGCGAACTCGCGCCCGCCGACGTCGAGGTCCAGGTCGTGCACGGCCGGGTCGACGACGCGGACCGGATCGTGGAGAGCACGGTGGCGCCGCTCAAGGCGGGGCACCGGGACGAGCACGGTCGCCGGTTCTACGAGGGCTCGTTGGCCCTGGATCGGACCGGTCCGTTCGGCTACACCGTCCGGGTGATGCCGACCCACCCGCTGCTCGCGGGTCCGGCCGAACTGGGCCTGATCGCGGCGCCGCCGGAGAGTGAGGGCTTCGCGGAGGGCATCGCGCTGCGCTGACCGCACCAGCTCGACCGTTCGGGCCCCGCCGTCCTTGTCGACGGCGGGGCCCGAACGTGCCTTCTCCGCGGTGGTCTCGCTCGGTCAGCCGTGCGGCTGGTCCGGGCGGTACGGCGAGTGGGGCTGCCGGTGTTGTCCCTGGTACGGGTGTCCCCGGTAGGGCTGATGGGGCTGTTCCTGATGGGGCTGAGCCTGGTAGGGCTGCCCGCCCTGGTACGGCGCGGGTCCGTAGCCGCCGGCCATCTGCGGCTCGGTCACGAGCGTGCGGTCCGGGTCCGGCCGGCCGTACGCGTCCTGCGCGTCGGTGCCGCCGCCGTGCCCTTTGGCCTTGCCGCTCCGGCGCGGCCACCACAGGCCCCGACCCAGGATCGCGGCGATCGCGGGCACCAGCACGATCGAGAGCAACATCGAGGAGAGCAGGATGCCCACCGCGGTGGCGAAGCCGATCTCCGCGGTCGCGGGGCTGGCCGCCAGGCTGGCGAAGGAGCCGGCCAGCACGAGACCGGCCGTGGCGATCGCGGGCGCGGTGTGCTTGACCGCTTCGGCCACCGCCTTGCGGGCCGGGACGGGCTTGTCCATCTCCTCTCGCAGCCGGTCGCTCATCAGGATGTTGTAGTCGGTGCCCAGCGCGACCACGAACAGGAACAGCACCAGCGGCAGCGTGAAGGACACGCCGGGTCGGTCGAGCATGTGCTGGAAGACCAGCGTTCCGGCGCCGAGGGTGGCCACGAAGCCGAGGCCGACCGCGAGCATCAGCACGAGCGGCGCGAGCAGCGAGCGCAGCAACAGGAACAGGATCAGCGCGATCAGGATCGCGGCGACCGGGAAGACCAGCTTGAGGTCCTTGTCCACCGCGTCCGAGACGTCGGCGAAGATGGCCGCCGTTCCGGTGATGTGCGCCTCGGCGCCGTCCGGGGTGTGCTTCGAGATGGTGCCCCGGACCGGGCCGGTGATCAGCTCACGCGCCTTCTGGGTGTCGGCCTTCGCGGCCAGGAACACGTCGATCCGAGCGGCCGAACCGTCCGGGTTGAGCACCGGTTTGGCGACCTGGCCCACGCCCTCGACCTTGCCCAGCGCACCGGTCAGCCCGGTGAGCGAGCGCTCGTCGAGCTTGCCGCCGCCCTTGGTCTGCACATAGACCGTGTGCGGGTCGGACACGCCCGCCGGAAGCGAGCGGGAGATCTCGTCGGCGGTCCTGGTCGCGTTGGTGGTGGGCTGACCCTCCTGGTCGTAGCTCATCTTGACGCCGACCGCACCGGCGCCGAGCACGCCGAGCAGGACCAGGCTGCCGGCCAGGTAGCGCACCGGACGCGCGCTGACCTTCTCGCCCAGACGGGCGGCGAAGCCCGCCGGACGCTCCTTCTTCCACGCCCGGGCCGGCCAGAACATCCCGCGACCGCACACCGCGAGCAGCGCGGGCATCAGGGTCAGGCTGCCCAGCAGGCACACCAGGACCGAGACCGCGATGGCCGGGCCGAGCACCTTGAACTGCCCGAAGCTTGCGATGCCCAGGGTCGCGAACGCGGCCACGATGGTCAGTGCCGCGCAGGTGATCGCGTTGCCCACCTTGCCGGCGGTGATCGCGGCGGCCTCGCGCTTGTCCTGATCGGGGTTGGCGCGCAGTTGCTCGCGGAAGCGGAACATCAGGAACAGGAAGTAGTCGATGCCGATGCCCAGGAGCACGACGGTGATCAGGGACGGCACGGACGGGTCGAGCTTGATGTCCAGGAGCTTCGCGCTGCCGGCCACCGCGCCGGTCGCCACGCCGCCGATGAACGTCACCGCGAGCAGCGGCAATATCGCGGCCAGGACACTGCGGAAGACCAATACGTTCAGCAGGACGATAAGGCCCATCGTCAGAATTCCGACGAGCGCCTGGGTGTCCTCTTCCTCGTCCAGGTTGTCGACCGTGTTCGCGATACCACCGGTGAATCCGACCCGGAATCCGGCGGCCTCGTAATCGGTCTTCGCCAGATCACGGGCATCCCGGTAGACGTCCTGGAGACCGACGTCGTTCATATTGCCGTCCAGCGACAACGAGACCAATTGGAAAGTCCCGTCCGGGGCGACCACACCCACGGCGTAGCTCGGCGTCTGCGAGAAGTCCTCGGCGAACTGCTCGGGCTTCGCCTTGATCGGCTTCCTGGCCAGCGCGGCCGTGGTGTCGGCGATCTTCCTCTGGTCCTGCGGGCCGATCCTGGCGCCGTCGGCACGGGCGACCAGCACGGTCACCGCGTTCGGGTCGGGCTTCTCGTCGAATTTCTTCTCGGCGATTTGAATGGCCGCCGCCGAATCGTATTTCTTCGGCAGGAAGTCACCGGTCGAGGAATCGGTGACGCTGTTCATCAACGGTGTTCCGACGGCGGTCAGGGCGAGACCGAAAACCGCCCAGACGATGATGGTCATCCATCGATGACGTGTGGCGAACGCGGTTGTTCTACGGATCATTTTCCTTCTCCGCCGTCGGATCGAAACGCGGGAGCTCGATGCGGGAACTCCGGATTGGCTCAATGTCATCACGCGCACTCCCCTTCGGACATCGACCGGTGGAAGGGGAATGGACCGGGACCTCGGTCCGGGAGTACCGCACAACCAGGACTCGGGTCCGGGGGTGCGGATCGTCTGCGATGAGGTTCAGGAACGGGGTCGAAGAGGATGGAATGGGTGCATGAACCTCGTCGTCGCGCCGGGCGCCTCGGCGTCGGCGAGCAGGCCGGATCCGGAGGCGCCCGACCCCGGGCCGCCGACGGGCCTGCTGCGGCTGGTCCGGCGCCGGGTCCGGGCCTTCCCGTGGACCCGGAACGACCTGCTGATCGCGCTCGCGTGTGTGGCGGCCGACGTCGCCGCGTACCTCACGTCCGGCCACCGCGCCGGCCCGCACATGTCGGTGCTCGCCGTGCTGCTGCTCGCGGCCGGCGGTGTGCTGATGATCGTGCGACGCCGGCATCCGGTGCCGGTACTGGTCGCGGTGATCGCTCTGCAACCGGTGCCGGTGTGGGCCGCCGATCCGGCGACGCACAACTTCGGCCTGGCGCTCGCGGTCGGGCTGTACTCGGTGGCCCGGTTCCGTTCGTACCGTGTCGCCGGTATCGCCGGCACCGCGGTGCTCGTCGCCCAGGTGACGCGCGACGTCCTGATCGGCTGGTCGGTGCCGTTCGCGATGCTCCCCAACCTGATGACGATCTGCCTGCTGATCGCGGTCGGCGTCGGAGTGCGCAGCCGGCAGGACCAGGTGGCGCTGAACCGGCGGCTGTTGGCGGATCGCGCGGTGTCCGACGAGCGCCGGCGGATCGCGCGCGAGCTGCACGACATCGTCGCGCACCACATCACCACGATGTACCTGATGTCCGGCGGCGCGCGCGCCACCCTCGATCGCGATCCGGAGACCGCCAAGGCCGCGCTGGTGACGCTGGAGTCGTCCGGTCGCACCGCGATGCGCGAGATGCGCCAACTGCTCGGCGTGCTGCGCGGCACCGACGTCGTCGAGGAGGCGCCCTCGGCACCGCAGCCGGGGATCGCGGAGATCGACCGGTTGATCACCGACTCGTGCGCGGCCGGTTTGCCCACCGAGTACGAGGTGCTCGGCGAGCCGCGGTCGCTGCCGCCGGCCACCGGGCTCACGCTGTATCGGATCGTGCAGGAGGCGCTCACGAACGCGCGCAAACACGCCGGGAACGCGCGCGCCTTCGTCCGGTTGGAGTACCGATCGGATCGGGTCCTGGTGGAGATCTGCGACGACGGCGACGACGGCGACGGCGATGGGTCGGCGATGGTGGGCGGCGGGTACGGTCTCCTGGGTATGCGCGAGCGCGTCGCGGTGCACGGTGGGACGCCGGCGGCGGGCAGGCGCCCGGAAGGCGGCTACCGTGTGACGGCGCTGGTGCCGCTGCCGCCGGCGGAGCCTGGAGAGGACTGGAACCGAGATGAGCCTGGACGCACCCCCGATCACCGTGCTGCTGGCGGATGATCAGCCGCTCGTGCGTCGGGGTCTGGCCCTGATTCTGCGCTCGGACCCCGGCATCGAGGTGATCGGCGAGGTCGGCGACGGCGCGCAGGCCGTCGAGGCCGCACACCGGCTGCACCCGAACGTGATCCTGATGGACATCCGGATGCCCGTGCTCGACGGCGTCAAGGCCACCGCGCGGCTGTCCGAGGAACTGCCCGAGTGCCGGGTGCTCGCGCTGAGCACGTTCGACATGGACGAGTACGTGGTCGGCGCGCTGCGCGCGGGCGCGATCGGCTTCCTGCCCAAGGACGTGTCGCCCGAGGACCTGATCGCGGCGGTCTACACCGTGCACCTGGGCGAGGCCGCGGTCGCGCCGCGACTGCTCACCCGGCTGATCGAGTCCTTCGTCAAGGCCCCGTCGGCCCCGCAGCCCTCGGCGACCGCCCTGCGCGACCTGACCCCGCGCGAGGTGGAGGTGCTGCGGCTGATCGCGGCCGGCCTGGACAACGCCGAGATCGCCGCGTCGATGAGCATCGGCGTCCAGACGGTCAAGAACCACGCCACGGGCCTGTTCGCCAAACTCGGCGTCCGCGACCGCGCCCAGGCCGTCGTCTTCGCCTACGAATCCGGCGTGGTCCAGGCGGGCCGGACGCCGTAACGCCGAGGTCGCCCGTAACGCCGAGCCCGCCCGTAACGCCGAGCCGGCCCCGGAGGCCGCTCGGCGATCCGGGCCGCCGCGGCCGCGGAGCCGGTGGCGCCGGGGATGGCGGCACCGGCTCCGCGGGCGGGGTCGGTTCGAGGCGCGGGGTGGTCAGCGGCCGGTGAACTCGGGCTTTTCCTTGGCGATGAAGGCGCGCATGCCGGTGTCGCGGTCCTCGGTGGCGAACAGCGCGGTGAACTGGAGTCGTTCGAGTTCCAGGCCGGTGTCCAGGTCGACGTCGAGGCCGCGGTCGATCGCCTCCTTCGCCGCGCGCAGCGCGTAGGCCGGGCCGTTCGCGAATCGGGCCGCCCACTTCACCGCCTCGGCGTACACGTCCTCGGCCGGGACCACCCGGTCCACCAGGCCGATCGCGAGTGCCTCGTCGGCGGCGACGAAGCGGCCGGTGAAGATCAGGTCCTTGGCCTTGGCGGGGCCGATCAGCCGGGGCAGCCGCTGGGTGCCGCCCGCGCCCGGGATGATGCCGAGGGTGATCTCCGGCTGGCCCAGCTTCGCGGTGTCGGCGCATACCCGTACGTCCGCGCACAGCGCGAGTTCGCAGCCGCCGCCGAGCGCGAAGCCGGTGATCGCGGCGACCACCGGCTTGGGGATCTCGGCGACCGCGGTGAACGAGGACTGGAGCGCGGCGCCCCGGTCGGCCATGTCGACGTAGGACATGTCGGCCATCTCCTTGATGTCCGCGCCCGCCGCGAACACCTTCTCACCGCCGTACAGCACGACCGCGCGCACGTCGGCCCGCTCGCCCGCCTCCTGCGCCGCCGCCCGCAGCTCCTCCTGGAGTTGCCGGTTCAGCGCGTTCATCGGCGGCCGGCTCAGCCGGATCGTGCCGACGCCGTCGGCCACTTCCAGGTTCACGAATTCGCCCATGACGCTCTCCTTCGGTCAGCCCTGATGGGTTCGACCCGACCTTAGGCGCCGGCACCGGGCGAGGCCGCGAGCGGGGCCGCCACCGCGTGGGTCGCGGCCCCGGGTCGGCGCGTCGAGGTCGGCGCTCGGGCGTCGTGGTCGTCGGAGCGGCCGTCAGTGCGTCGGCGTCGTGGTCGCCGGTGCGCCGCTGCCCGGAGTCGCGCCCGCGACCCACTTGTCCCACGGCACGTTCCAGTCGCCGAAGCCGTTGTCCGGGTCCACCACGCGCTCGTCGGAGCCGGAGATGTCCACCACGTCGCCCGGGATCACCCGGTCGTACAGCCACTTGGCGTTCTCCTTGGTCATCGAGACGCAGCCGTGGCTGGTGTTCTCGCTGCCGAAGACGCTCGGGTCGGCCCAGTAGTTGCCGTGCACGAAGGTGCCCGATGTGGTGATCCGCATCGCGAACGGCACGTCGTCGATGTCGTACTCGCTGCCCAGACCCACGGTCTGCGAGTTCATCCGGGTCTTCTCGAACTTCTCGGTGATCGCCATCTTCCCGTTCCACGTGCTGTACTTCGGCGACTTGCCGGCCGTGATCGGGATGGTCTTGATCAACTGGTCGTTCTCGTACACCTTCATCGTGTGCGCCTTCACGTCCACCATCGCGATCCGCTTGGTGGCGGCCACCTTGAAGCTGTAGCTCTTGAACTGGTTGGCGATCGCGCCGTTGCCGACGTCGACCCCGCGCAGGTTCAGGTTGACCTTCACGTTCGTGCCGGGCGCCCAGTAGTCCCTGGGCCGGTAGTCCACCCGGGTGTCGTCGAACCAGTGCCAGGCGCCCTCGACCTTGGGCTCGACGTCGACGGACAGCGCCTTCTCCACGGCGGCCCTGTTCCGGACCGGGTAGTCGAAGGTCAGCGACACCGGGAAGCCGACGCCGACGGTGGCGCCGTCCTCGGGGCTGAACCTCGCGGTGACCTTCTTGTCGGCGGACACCGTGTTGAACGTCGCGCGCGCGGTGGTGGGCGTGTTGTCGGCGTTGGTGGCGGTCGCGTCGACCGTGTACTTGCCGCCGAGGGTGAAGGCGACCTTGGGCTTCCAGGTCTTGCCGTCCGGGTCGAGCGTGCCGTCGACCGGCTCGTTCCGCGCGTTGACGACCTTGACCTCGCCGAGCTTGCCCCCGTTGACCGCGATCGTGATCGGGGCCTGCGGGTCGATCGCGGTCGCGCCGTCGGCCGGGGTCAGCGTGATCGCCGCCGGATCGGCGCCCTTCTTCTGGTCGCCCTTGGCGGTCGCGGTGTTCCCGCCGTCGGTCTTCTTGCCGCCGTCACCGCCGTCGTCGGAGCAGCCCGACACGAGCAGGAGCGCGCCGAGTATCAGTGCGGGCACCACGCGCCATCGGGCCCCGGACCGCCTCGACGAGAGCGGCTTCGATCCTGCTGACATGTACGGGTAGTCCCTTCATCCGGGGCCGAGCCGCGGCCCGGCCGGAGCCGAGAGCCACATCCCACAACCCATTCGACGAATCGAACATCCACCGCGGTTCCGAATTCCCGGTCATGAACGGGCAAATGCGGTGATCAAGGCCATCCTCCCGGACGATCGGCGGTGCTCTCGCGTCGCCCGCCCGCGCGGACGTCCCTCACCGGGCCCGACGATCGGCCTCGACCAACTCGCGGACCAGCGCCGGATCCGGGTATCCGGGCCCGTCGGCGTCGCCGGCGGGCAACCTACGGATGATCAATTCGTACCCCCGCGCGAGGGAACGGGTCGGAGGTTGGGGCAGGACCGTGACGATCCGCTGGAGATCCGTACCCTCGGCAGCCTCCAGCAACCACTCCCACGTGTCACCCGGCGAGCCGGCCCCGTTCGCGCCGCGATCCAGGTGCAGCACGGTGTGCGCGCCCTCCAGCACGGCGCCCAGTCGCAGCGGGTCGGACAGGTCGCCGACCGAGACGCGCAGGCCGGCCGCGCGCAGCGCGCCGACCGCGCCCGGATCCCGGACGGTGACCCGCACCTCGGCCCCCGAGGCGGCGAGTTCGAACGCGACGGCGCGACCGAGGGGTTGGTCGGCTCCGGTGACGACGACAGGCATGCCGGCAACCTAACTCAAACCCGGTATTCGTGAAGCTCGCGTGAAGACGGGAGTGCGCGCCCCCCGATGGGGTCCCACGCGATGACTTGAGGCGCTCGTCCGCGCTCGGCCGGTAGGGAACTGCGGTGTGGTCACTCACGGTTCATCGACAAAGCCATGAAATTCAGCCACAATGGCCGAAATTCTACGCCGAATCGGTGGAAATCCTGTTTGGATCGCAACCCTCCGTACAGGCGCTCGTTGGGGTTTCGGGGCTCCCATGTCACTCTCCCGAGCGAAGCCGGGCCGGATGACTGGATTTGTTGTCACTGTTTGCGACAGCTTGGTCACACGAAGTCGTCTCGGGGGTCGGATCGTTCGCCCTCCCCGACGGCCCGTGCACCACCTGATGCCGTACCTGATGACGCCCGGGCCCCGCCCGGATCCGCGATACACGGAGGATCCACATGAACCGCAAGCTCGGCACCCTCGCCGTAGCGCCCCTCGCCGCCGGTCTGCTCTTCCTGGGCGCGGGTGCCGCCAGTGCCGACGGCGGCAACGGCACCGTCGGCGACAACGGCTCGAACGCGTCGACCACGACCTCCACCACCACCAACAGTGGCAGCGGGAACGTGCTCGGCGGTGTCGACGGCAACTACAACGCCACGCAGCAGAGCGCGACCGGCGCGGGCGCCTCGAACCAGAACAACACCGCGGGCGTGAACGGCAACTCGGGCGTCGTGGTGATCGACCAGGACAACGCCAACATCGCCGAGACCTCGACCGCGATCCACCACTGGCACCCCTGGTTCTGAGCGGACCCGATCGGCCGCACCGACCCGGCCGATCGTTGCCCGCCGCGGCGGCATCCCTCGGGGGATGCCGCCGCGGCGGCTTACACGCATGGGCGCGCGGGCGTGTAGGCGTGGGGGCACGGCGGGAACATCCTGGGGAGCGGGATGGGGAGGCGGGCCGTGACGCTCGAGTGGGAATCGACGGACCCCGGGGTCGACGCGCGTGGCGCGCTCGGCGGCTTCGCCACGGCCAACGGCCACGTGCCGCCGCCCTGGCCGGGCCGCCGGTTGCCGATGGGCGCGCGCTTCGACGGTACGGGCACCAACTTCGCGCTGTGGGCGGGCGACGCCGACGCGGTCGAGCTGTGCCTGTTCGAGGACGGCCCGGACGGGACGGCGCGCGAGACCCGGCTGCCGCTGCGCGAGCAGACCTTCCGGGTGTGGCACGGCTACGTGCCCGGCGTGCGGCCCGGCCAGCGCTACGGCTACCGCGTACACGGACGCTGGGAGCCCGGCCGCGGCGCCCGGTGGAATCCGGCCAAGTTGCTCCTGGACCCGTACGCGCGGGCCGTGGACGGCGACTTCGTGCTGCACGACGCGGTGTTCGGGCACGTGCGCGGCCGGGACGACACGGTGCGCGACGATCGCGACTCGGCCGCGTACGTACCCAAGTCGGTGGTCGTCGCGGACGACGCCGACTGGTCACAGGACCGCCGGCCGAAGATCCCGTGGGCCGAGAGCGTCATCTACGAACTGCACGTCAAGGGCTTCACCGCGCGCCACCCGCGGGTCCCGGACCACCTGCGCGGCACCTACGCGGGCCTGGCCCATCCGGCCGCGATCGACCACCTGGTCCGGCTCGGGGTGACCGCCGTCGAGTTGTTGCCGGTGCATCAGTTCGTGTCCGAGGAACACCTGTTGCGCGGCGGGCGGACCAACCACTGGGGCTACAACACGGTGGGCTTCTTCGCGCCGCACGCCGGCTACAGTTCGGCGGGCGGGCGCGGTGGCCAGGTGCACGAGTTCCGGGACATGGTGCACGCGCTGCACGCGGCCGGGCTCGAGGTGATCCTGGACGTGGTCTACAACCACACCGGCGAGGGCGGCCCGGCCGGGCCCACGCTGTGCTTTCGCGGCATCGACAACGCCGGTTACTACCGGATGGCCGACGGCGGCCGGCACTACACCGACTACACCGGCTGCGGGAACACGCTCAACGTGGTCCAGCCGCACGTGCTCCAGTTGATCACCGACTCGTTGCGCTACTGGGTGACCGAGATGGGCGTGGACGGCTTCCGGTTCGACCTGGCCGCGGCCCTCGCCCGCTCGCCGCACGACGTGGACCGGCTGTCCTCGTTCCTGACCGTGATCTCCCAGGACCCGGTGTTGTCCCGGGTGAAGCTGATCGCCGAGCCGTGGGACCTGGGCGCGGGCGGCTACCAGGTGGGCGCGTTCCCGCCGCTGTGGACCGAGTGGAACGACCAGTATCGGGACGCGGTCCGGGACTTCTGGCGAGGCGCCCGCCCGGACGTGCGCGGACTGGCGTACCGGCTGTCCGGCTCGTCCGACCTGTACCAGCGCGACGGCCGCAACCCGTACGCCTCGATCAACTTCGTCACCGCGCACGACGGCTTCACGATGCGCGACCTGGTCACCTACGAGCGCAAGCGCAACGAGGCGAACGGCGAGGACAACCGCGACGGCACCGACAACAACCGGTCCTGGAACCACGGCTACGAGGGCGAGACGTCGGACTCGAACGTGGTGTCGCTGCGCAAGCGGCAGATCCGCAATCTGATGACCACCCTGCTGCTGTCCACCGGCGTCCCGATGATCACCTCGGGCGACGAGATGGGCCGCACCCAGGCGGGCAACAACAACGCCTACTGCCAGGACAACGAGATGTCCTGGCTGGACTGGTCGGCGCTGGACTCGCCGGAGTGGCGCCCGCTGCTCGACCTGACCGCCCGGCTGATCCGCCTGCGGCGCGCGCATCCGGTGTTGTGCCGGCGAGCCTTCTACTCGGGCCGCCCGGTCGCCCCGGACGGGCTGCGCGATCTCGCCTGGTTCACCCCGGGCGGGCGGGAGATGACCCGCAAGGACTGGTTCGCGCCGACCGCGACGCTGGGCATGTACCTGTCCGGCCTGGACATCGACCGCCGGGGGCCGCGCGGCGAACGCATCGTGGACGACAGCTTCCTGTTCATCCTGCACGCGTCCTCGCAGCCGATGCGGTTCACGCTGCCGGACGAGCCGTGGGCGCACAGCTACGAGGTGGTCCTGGACACGGCGCTGGAGGGCGACCCGATGGCGCGGTACAGCGAGCCGGTCGCGGGTGGCAGCGGACTGCGACTGGCGGGGCGGTCGGCCATGCTGTTGCGGGTCGAACACGCGGTGTGGGCACCCACCTAGGGCGTGGGCGTGGGCGTGGGCACGGGTCCCGGGTGAACCCGCCGTACGCTCACGTAGGGTGGTGGTACTCACTCGGCAGCCGCCCGTCCGGTATCTGCTCGCCCGGCATCTCCTCGAAGCGAAGGACCGCGCACCATGACGTCCCCGACGCCGATCCTGGTCACCGCCCCGAACTTCCGTGACGCGGGTGGGCATGCCACCGCGGACGGCCGCAAGGTGCGCACTGGGCTCGTGTACCGCTCGGACGGCCTCGGCGAGGTGGACGCCGCGGACGCCGCGACGCTGCTGCGGCTGGGCATCGGCCTGGTGATCGACCTGCGTTCGGACACCGAGCGCGACCGCGAGCCGGATCGGGTGCCGCAGGGCGCGGAGCTGTTGATCGCGGACGTGATGGGGCGGCAGAACGACGAGCTGTTCGGCGAGGTGTTCGCCGACCCGGATCGCGCGGGCGAACTGCTCGGCGGCACCGCCGGGCGCGAGCTGATGTGCGAGGTGTACCGACGGTTCGTGACCACCGAGGGCGCCCGGGCCGCCTACCGCGAGGTGTTCGCGCGGATGGCGGCCGTCGACGCGCCGACGGTGTTCCACTGCTCGCAGGGCAAGGACCGCACCGGGTGGACCTCGGCGGTGCTGCTCACCCTGCTCGGGGTACCCCGGGCGACCGTGCTCGAGGACTACCTGGCCAGCACCGAGCACCTCAAGGACAAGAACGGCGAGATCCTGCGGCACATCGCCGAGCGCGGCTTCGACCCCGCGCATCTCAAGCCGGTCTTCGACGTGCACGAGGACTACCTGAACACGGCGTTCTCGACGGCGGAGGAGCTGTACGGGTCGGTCGAGGGCTATGTGCGGGACGGGCTGGGGGTGACCGACGCGCAGGTCGCGCGGTTGCGTGAGCGGTTGTCGACGGACTGAGGTCTTCGACGGACCGGGCATCCGCCGGCGCGTCCGGGGGTGGGCCGGATCGGTCGCCACCCCCGGCGGCGGGTGCGGTCAGCCGCGCGGCGGGCCCCACGGCGGCGGCGGTGGCTGGTGGTATCCGGGCTGCTGCCGCCAGGCCGGGTGTTGTTGCGAGTGGGGCCCCTGTGGCGGGGTGGGCGGGAACGGCCCCTGTTGGAAGAGGCCCTGCGGCTGCGGAGCCTGCTGCCACGGGTTGGCCTGGCTCGGGAACGGCGGCATCGGCGGCATGATCGGATCGGGCCTGCGGGTGGGGTGCGGTCCGCCTCGGAAGGTGACGCCGTAGCGGCTGCGAACCCGGCGGATCTCCCACAACGACATGACGGTGATGGTGACCGGGCCGCCGAGCGTGCCGACCAGCCGCACGCCGACCGGCAGCGCGCCCTTGCCGCCGTCGTCGCCGAGGTCGATCAGCGCGCCACACCACGACAGCCAGGGCGCGATCACCGCGGGCAGTAGCGGGTGCCCGTCCACGGCGCGGAACAGGTGTTGCGGGATCGCGCGGACGGCGAGGATCCAAAAGCGCAGCACCCACAGCGACACGGCCAGGCCGAGCGCCGTGATGAAGAACGAGGCCACGCCGGCGCCGGCGTTGACCCCCTTGGAGCCGTACGCCAGCGCGCTCAGGCCGCCGAGCGTGGCCACCGAGACGAGCACGAACAGCCCGAGCGAACGCAGCGGCAACATCAGGCTCTTGCGCGTCTCGGTGCGCACGTCCGAGCGGGTCAGGGCGACGATGATGGCCACCGCGATCGGGCACGCGATGATCGCGACGAACACGGACGCGACGAAGCTGGTCATCAGGCCCTGGGCGGCGTCCTCGCCGCCGCCGTAGGTGGCCGCGATCCACACCAGCACGCCCAGACCGAGCCAGGACCGGGTCACGCGCACCCGCTCCAGGGTCACGTCGCGCCCGATCAGCCGGTAGTCGGGTACGAAGTAGCGCTCGGCGACCCGCTTGGGCAGCGGAATCCAGCCGAAGGCGAACATCGGCTTCCGGTCTACTCCGGGGGATCCGGGCGGGTGGAAGGACTGCGTCACAAGTGCGCCTTTCTCGACGACGCGCCCCCGTACAGGCGCCGACACGCCCCGATGGTAGGGGGTGTCGTCGTCGCCCAGAGCCCGCACCACGGCCCGCAACGCATCCACGATCGGCCCGCTTTCCCTCACCGAACCGCCCGCCGGCACCATGATCAGGCCGAACACCACACCCTCGCCGAGGAGTTGCACACCGATCCCGTCGCACCGGGGATGACGCCCGAATGTGGGTGCCTCAGCGGAGCCGGCGCAGTTCGTCGGGGCGGACGGTCACCGGGAACGGCGCGGGAGGCGTCGCCGCGTGTGCGCCCTCGACCCGGGTCACCGACGCGTACGTGCCATTGCGCAGTTCGAAGCCCTCCAGCACGGAGTCGTTCGGTTCCAGGACCCAGTAGAACTCGATCCCCCACGACGCGTACTTCTTGAGCTTGTCCACCCCGTCTCGCCCCGCCTGTCCCGGCGAGACGATCTCGACCGCGAGCAACACGTGCTCCGGGTCGAGCCAGATGTCGTCCTCCCCGGACTCCTCACCCGCCCGGGCGGCGGCCCCGTCGATCACCACGACGTCCGGTTGGGTGAAGTCGTTGTCGTGTCGCACGTTGATGTTCTCGTACACGACGCAGTCGACTCGGGCATCGAGCGCGGCGGCCTCGAGCAGCATGGCCAAGCGTCGGGACACCATTTGGTGCCGGCGCGAGGGAGCCGGGGACATCATGAGCGCACCGTCCAGCAATTCGACACGCCAACCGTCGGCGTGGATCTCCAGAACGTCTTCGGGCGTCCACACGCGATCGAATGCGGGAAGGCTCACGGCTCTCCTTCGATGGACCGGACAAGTCTGATTCTACGGGGCGGATACGTCCGGATTCGGCGGGTCGCGGGGGTGGCTCGTTATTTCCTCGACCAGTCCTTTTGCGGGAGTTCGGCGCGGCCCTGGGGGGTTTCGGGGTTGGCGCGCAGGAGGATGGCGGTGGGGGTGACGTCCTTGGGGAGGTCGAACCAGAGGTCTTCGACCAGGGTGTCGGAGGCGCCGAGGGTGAACTCGCGGAGTTGGCGCTTGATCTCCATCGATTCGAGGTCCATGGCCAGTTGGGTGCCGTCGGGCAGGACCAGGCGCTGCTCCAGGTTGGCGATCCGTACCGTGGCCAGCGAGTTGTTGGCGATGGAGACCTTGACCCGGCACAACCGACCCTGGGCGAAGTGTTCGGCGTGGGTGCCGGTGATCCACTCGATGCCGCAGCTGAGCCCCTGTGCGGTGAGCGTGGCCGGACCGCTGAGCACGGCCGGCGCCTTGACCGGTATCTCCCCCTCGCGCATCGTCATCTTCAGCGGCTTGTCCTGCTCCGGCCAGTACAACGCCGCCACGCCCGCGGCTGCCGCCGCGCCGAGCAACAGCCCGAGTACGAAGCCGATCGAGATCCACTGCCGGATCCGCCGCCGCACCCAGAGGTGCTCGATCACCTCGCCGCGTAACTCGCCGACCTTGCGTCCCACCACACCCATCCGTCGCCCCCATCACCAGACCGGAGCCCGCATCGTATGGGCGTGCTCGGGGGCGTGACGAGGGTGGTGGTGGGTCGGGTGTGATCGGTCGGGGTTGCGGCGGGGCGGGTGGTGCGGGGGCGAGTGGGGCGAGCGGGGTGGTGAACCGGATCCCGCATCGTGGGGGGGTGCTCGGGGGCGTGACGAGGGTGGTGGTGGGTCGGGTGTGATCGGTCGGGGTTGCGGCGGGGCGGGTGGTGCGGGGGCGAGTGGGGCGAGCGGGGTGGTGAACCGGATCCCGCATCGTGGGGGGGGTGCTCGGGGGCGGGACGAGGGCGAGTGGGGTGGGGGTCGGGTTTTTCGGTCGGGGCGGTGGGGTGGAGCCCGCGTCGTGGCGCCGTGTTCGGGGGCTTGCCGAGGGTGGTGGTGGGTCACGTGTGATCGATCAGGGTCGCGGCGGCGCGGGTGATGGCGGAGTCGAGTGGGGCGAGCGGGGTGGGGATCGGGTTCTCGGTCGGGGCGATGTACCAGACCAGCGGGCCGCTCTCACCGCGCGCGGGCGGGAAGGTGACCCAGGCGCCCCGGCCGTGCCGGCTCGGGCCGCGCTGGTCGCGCAGGCGCGTGCGGGCCGGGGAGGTGACCGGGACCAGGAAGCCCATCTTGGCGCAGCGCCGGTCGTGGATCACCGGGCCGACCCGAACTCCCGCCGCGCGCAACTGCTTCACCGCCTCGCGCCCCAGCCGCGCGTCGACCTCGATCACGTCGAAGGTCTGGCCGGCGGCGACCAGGCGTGGAGCGTACGGGTTGCCGGTCGGGTCGGACGAGTCGTTCGGCGAGTCGTTCATGGGACTGCACCTTCATCGGGTCGTGGCGGACCCCCGCGGTTCCATCCCAACGCGTCGAACCCGATCACGCGGGCCACACTCACGAGTTGATGCGGTTCCGTCACCTGTTCGGCCTACCCGAGGCGGGAACCGCGCACCCGGACGCGAGAAGCGGGCGGGTGAACGGCCGCGGGGCCGGCAGGGGGTCGCCCTGCCGGCCCCGCGGCCGTGCTCGTGAACCTGACGCCGTGAGGTCGTGGGTCAGAGGTTCGGGTACAGCGGGTGCTTCTTCGCCAGGGCCGTGACGCGCGTGGCCAGGGCCGCCTTGCGGGCGTCGTCGAAGCCGGGGAGGAGGGCCTCGGCGATGATGTCGGAGACCTCCTCGAAGTCCGCCTTGTCGAAGCCGCGGGTGGCCAGCGCCGGCGTGCCGATCCGCAGACCGGAGGTGACCATCGCCGGGCGCGGGTCGAACGGGACCGCGTTGCGGTTGACCGTGATGCCGATCTCGTGCAGCCGGTCCTCGCCCTGCTGACCGTTGAGCTCCGAGTCGCGCAGGTCGACCAGGACCAGGTGCACGTCGGTGCCGCCGGTGAGCACGGTGATGCCCGCGTCGGTGACGTCCTTGCGGGTGAGCCGCTCGGCGAGGATGGCCGAGCCCTCCAGGGTGCGCCGCTGGCGGTCCTTGAAGTCGTCGGACGCGGCGACCTTGAAGGCCACCGCCTTGGCCGCGATCACGTGCTCCAGGGGGCCGCCCTGCTGGCCCGGGAAGACCGCCGAGTTGATCTTCTTGGCGTACTCCGCCTTGGACAGGATGACGCCGCCGCGCGGGCCGCCCAGGGTCTTGTGCGTCGTGGTGGTGACCACGTCCGCGTACGGCACGGGGCTGGGGTGCAGACCCGCGGCGACCAGGCCCGCGAAGTGCGCCATGTCCACCATGAGGTAGGCACCGACCTCGTCGGCGATCCGGCGGAACTCGGCGAAGTCGAGCTGCCGCGGGTAGGCCGACCAGCCCGCGATGATCATCTTCGGCCGGTGCTCCTTGGCCAGGCGCTCGACCTCCTCCATGTCGACCCGGTGGGCCTTCTCGTCGACGTGGTAGGCGACCACGTTGTAGAGCTTGCCGGAGAAGTTGATCCGCATGCCGTGGGTGAGGTGGCCGCCGTGGGCCAGGTCCAGGCCCAGGATCGTGTCGCCGGGGGTGAGCAGCGCGAACATCGCGGCGGCGTTCGCGGACGCGCCGGAGTGCGGCTGCACGTTGGCGGCCTCGGCGCCGAAGAGCTCCTTGACCCGGTCGATGGCGAGCTGCTCGACGACGTCGACGTGCTCGCAGCCGCCGTAGTAGCGCCGGCCGGGGTAGCCCTCGGCGTACTTGTTGGTCAGGACGGAACCCTGCGCCTCCAGCACCGCCACGGGGGCGAAGTTCTCGGAGGCGATCATCTCCAGGGTGTTCTGCTGGCGGTGCAGCTCGTCGGTGACGGCGGCGGCGACCTGCGGGTCCACCTCGCTCAGCGGACGGTCCAGGATCGTCACGGTTGTCAGCTCCTCGATCGGGTCGATCTCGATCATTCGCCGCAGAACGCGGCGTATTCGTCGGCCGACAGCAGGCCCTCGGCCTCGCCGTCGATGCGCACCTTGAACAGCCAGCCCGTCCCGAAGGGGTCGGAGTTCACGAGGGCGGGGTCCTCGGCGACCGCGTCGTTGATCTCGACGACCTCGCCGGAGACCGGCGCGTACATGTCGCTGACCGACTTCGTGGACTCCAACTCGCCACACGGCTCACCGGCGACGACCGCTTGGCCGACCTCGGGAAGCTGGACGAACACCACGTCGCCGAGCGCGTCGGCCGCGTGCTGGGTGATGCCGACGAGGGCGGGGGAGGCCGCCTCGTCGAGCCACTCGTGTTCCTTGCTGTAGCGCAGGTGCTGGGGTGCGTGCACGGGTCCATTCTCCATTCGAATGCGGAGGGTCTGTCCCTCAGGTGTTTTTGTGACGGTTTGTGTCGGTCGGCCGGTCGGCCGACCTCAGCCCCGCTTGTAGAACGGCAGTGCGACCACCTCGACCGGCTCGGCCTTGCCGCGGATGTCCACGGCCAGGCGCGTGCCCGGTTCGGCCCGGTCCGTGCCCACGTACGCCATCGCGATCGGCACGCCGAGCGTGGGCGAGGGTGCGCCGGAGGTGACCTCGCCGACCTTCTCGCCGGTCTCCGCGTCCACCACCGGGTAGCCCGCGCGCGGGACCCGCTTGCCCGGCGAGGTGAGCCCGACCAGCGTGCGGCGCACGTCCTCCTGCGCGGCGGCCAGCGCGTCGCGCCCGACGAAGTCCTCGGGCTTGTCCAGTCGGACCACCCGGCCCAGGTTGGCCTCGTACGGCGTGGTGTCCCGGGTCAACTCGTGGCCGTACAGCGGCATGCCCGCCTCCAGGCGCAGCGTGTCGCGGCAGGACAGGCCGGCCGGCACCAGGCCGTGCGGCTTGCCGGCGGTCAGCAGGGACTCCCACAGCGCGACCGCGTCGCCGGGCGCGGCGAACAGTTCGAAGCCGTCCTCGCCGGTGTAGCCGGTGCGCGCGAGCAGGACGGGCACGCCGGCGACCTCGGTGCGCAGGATCGCGTAGTACTTGAGCGCGGGCAGGTCGGCGTCGGTGAGCGAGCCGACGATCGCGGTCGACGCGGGGCCCTGCACGGCGAGCAGCGTGTACTCCTCGGACGCGTCGCGCACGGTGGCGTCGAACTTCTCCGAGCGGTACGCCAGGCTGCCCGCGACCACGTCGGCGTTGGACGCGTTGGCCACCACCACGAAGTGCTCGTCGCCCAGCCGGTAGACGATCAGGTCGTCGACGATGCCGCCCTCTTCGGTGCAGATCATCGTGTACCGGGCGCGGTCGATCCCGATCTTCGACACGAAACCGACCAGGGCGTGGTCGAGCGCGCGGGCGGCGTCCGGACCGGTGACCTCGATCTCGCCCATGTGGGTGAGGTCGAACAGGCCGGCCGTGGTGCGCACCGCGGTGTGCTCGTCGCGCTCGCTCCCGTACCGGAGCGGCATCCGCCAACCGGCGAAGTCGGTCATCGTGGCCCCGAGCGCGTCGTGCACGGCGTCGAGCGGGGTCCGGCGGTCGGTGGTCATGCGAAGGCTCCTTCGAGGGGGCGCCGGCGGGAACACGCCAAGGGCGCGGGCCGGTCGCGGGCATGGCGAACGGCCGCGCGCTCGGCCGGCGCGGAAGGTGACGGGTACTGCGGCGAATACGACAACAAAGGGGGCTCCCTGCCACGGCTTTCAGCCCTTTTCGACCAGAGTCGGTCGAAAAGTGGGGTGCCCTCCCCTTCTGTCATCGGAACCTGAGAGCTTCATCGCGTCGAACTCGCGATTTGCACCGTGGGTGAACCACACCTGCGGTGTGGTTGCTTTCCAGAAGTGCCTGACCCATGCGGTATCGGTGCCTGAGAGATTCCGGGGAGGAGTTGCTCCTTCGGCGCCCCGCTCGTGGGCGGGGACTCTTCCGCGTGGGGTCGACGGCCGTTATGAGGTTGTGCCCGGCATGCTAGCGCGTGACGTCAATCCCCCGCCGGGACCGGGACCCCGCCGGGACCGGGCCCCGCGGAGTCCGAGGGATCACCGGGACGCGCGCGCACCCATGGGTGCGACACCATGCGCAGGGCATGACGGTTGTGACAAGGGGAGGACTCGTGGAGACGGACTCGGCGGGGGCGCATACCGGCGCCGCGACGGGCGGCGTGTTGATCCCCCGGTCCGTGCACGACCTCCGGGAGGAGCGCGATCGGGCGGGGGAGGGGATCGGCGACCGGGTCGTGGACGTCCTGGCGTATCCGGCCTCGTGCGTGCTCGTGGTCACCGGCCTGCCGGGAGCCGGCAAGAGCACGCTGCTCGCGCGCGTGGTCACGCCCGGGGCCGGGGTCGCCGTCCTGGACGCCGATCTGGTCCGGGCCCGCTGGGCGGTACGGGCGGGGCGGATCCCCTACCGGGTCTACCGGCCGCTGGTGCGGCTCTCCCACTACGGCGAGGTGGCCCGGGCGCTGCGCGGCCCCGGCGCGGTGGTCGTGCACGACAGCGGCCGCAACCCGATCCTGCGTCGGGTACTGGTGCTCGCGGCCCGTCGGCGCGGCAGCTCCGCGCACGCGCTGCTCCTGGACGTGACCGCCCAGCAGGCGCTTTCCGGCCAACGCGAACGCGGGCGCGGGGTGTCCACACCGGTGTTCGCCCGGCACCACCGCGAATGGCGCGAGTTGCTCGCCCGGCTGTCGCCGTGGCTGGACGCGGGACCCACCCTGGCGTCGGCTCCGGGCGGCTTCACCTCGTGCGTGCTGCTCGACCGACCGGCCGCCGGGCACCTGGGCCGGATCGTTTTCGCAGACCCCGTACCGGGACAGTCCCGGCGACCGCAATCGGGCGAGAAGTAAACTGCGGCGGACACCAGAGGAGCACCACCATGCCGTTCCCGGCCAATCCCGTGGAGAGCGCGCTCGTCGCGGCGATGCGCGATCCGTCCCGGGCCGAGGCCCTCTTCGAGGCTTTGGCCGAGGCGGAGGTATGGGTGCCGCTGCCCGAGGGCGGCAACCCGGCCGACAGCGAACTGACCCTGCCCACCACCGAGATCGACGGCCGGCCGTACGTCCCGGTGTTCTCCTCGGAGGAGGAGTTCCGGCGGATCGCCGGACCGATGGCGTGCACCGTCGCGCCGATGCGCGAGTTCGCCCGCGGCATGCCGCCGCACGTGGGCATCGCGGTCAACCCCGGCGGCGAGGTGGGCATCCCGATCCCGCCGCCCGGCGTGCTGGAGTTGGCCCGACCGGCCGGCTCGGGCCCGCGCGGCGCGCGCGTGCGGCTGTACGAGCCGGACCAGGAGCCGATGGACTTCCTGATCGCGGCCGCCGCCGAGTTCACCCACGTGCCGGTCGTGCTCAGTGCCCGCCGCGGCCTGGGCGTCATCGAGAACGACCCGCCGTGCCTGTTCATCGGCGTCGAGTTGGACCGCTGGCAGGAGGAGGACCGACTGGCCGCGGTCGGCGCCCTGGAGCGCGCGCTCGGCCGGGCCCCGTGTCCGTGGCCGGTGAACGTGGTGCTCCTGGACGTGGCGCAGGATCCTGTGGGGGACTGGATGCTGGAGCGGACCCAGCCGTTCTACCTGCGCGTCGACCAGCGCTGAGCCCGCGTCGGACAGCGCGACATCGGTACATCGGAGCATCGGTACATCGGTACATCGGTTCGGATTCGGGGAGGACGTCGTGAACCAGGTCGAGCAGGCCCTCAGCCAGGTGGCACCCGGGCGTTACGACGCCTACGAGCGGTTGCTCCAAGCGCTCACCGGCGCCCACGTGTGGATGTTGTTGTGGCAGGGGCAACCGGGCAGCCCGGACGCGCAGTACGGGAACATGGACGTGGCCGGGTGGCGCTACGCCCCGGCGTTCACGTCCGAGGAACAACTGCGTCTCAGTGGCTGGGACCGCTCGTTCGAGGTCTGTCCGGTCACCGAGATCGCGTCCTCGCTGTACACCGACCGCTGGGGCCTGTGGCTGAATCCGCACGCCCAGGGCGGTGGCGTCGGCGTGCCCTATCTCGACCTGCGACGCATCGTCGGCGGCCTGGACCGGTTGATGGCCGGACCGCTGGAGGTCGGCGAACCCACTTTGTGGGACCCGGCGTTCTACGCGCTGCTGGGCGGCCAACTGTTCCAGACCCAGGTGGTGCGAGCCGCCCACCGGGCCTGGGTGCGGCCCGCGGTGGGACCCGAACGCCTCGTGATCGGCCTGCGCCTGACGGACAATCAGCCCGCCACGATGCAGCGGATGCGGGACGCGATGGCCCGCGCCTCGGCCGCGGCGCCGGCCGGACTCACCTTGTCCTCGGTCGCGTTGGACGACCCGTTCGATCCGGTCGCCGAGTGGATGCGCGACCACACGCGCCCCTTCATCGGCATCGACATGCTCGACGAGGCCGCCCGCGACACGCGGTGATCGACGATCGGCACACAGTGGCGATCGCGGGCAACAGGCACTGATGCCCCCAAAAAACTGACGTCACGTCATCAACCGCTGCCTTGTTGTGATTTCGTGACCGATCTACGCGGATCAACCAGTGAATCGTGTCGACGTAATCACGGTTCAGTAAAGGTATTCCGCGACCCCTGTTGGTGACCCGCGTCACGGAGGAGTCTCACCCGGACGACAGATCCCGAAGATCATCGGGATCGCAATGCCGGGTATGGCGACGGGATCGGCGATCCCGAGCCGCCGTCGCATCCGTGAGCGGGGAGGGTCGATCCATGACGGCACCGATCGAGACCACCGGTGTGGCCCGAGAGGCGCACCCCGAAGCGATCGCCGAATCCTCCGGCGTACGCATCGAGGGTCGTTCCCTGGGTCAGATCGCGTGGGCCCGATTCCGTCGCGACAAGGTCGCGATGGCCGGTGGCGTGGTGATCGTCTTCATGGTACTCGTAGCGATCTTCGCGCCCTTGATCACCTCGGTCATCGGCGGGGATCCCACCGAGTACCACGACGACCTGCTCGACCCGGTGCTGAACATCCCCAACGGCAGCTTCGGCGGCGCCAGTTGGGACCACCCACTGGGACTGGAACCGGTCAACGGCCGGGACATCTTCTCGCGCATCGTCTACGGCGCCCGGATCTCGATGCTGGTGGCCTTCCTGGCCACGCTCCTGTCCGTGGTGATCGGCGTCGTACTGGGCACCGCCGCGGGCTACTTCGGCGGCTGGGTCGACGCGCTGATCAGCCGCGCCATGGACGTCTTCCTGGCCTTCCCACTGCTCCTGTTCGCGATCGCGATCGGCAGCAGCCTCCAGGGCGAGGCGTTCGGCCTCAAGGGCGACACGCTCCGGGTCACCGTCCTGATCTTCGTGATCGGGTTCTTCAGCTGGCCCTACATCGCCCGCATCGTGCGCGGCCAGACGTTGTCGCTGCGCGAACGCGAGTTCGTCGAGGCGGCGCGCAGCCTCGGGGCCACCGACCGGCACATCATCTTCAAGGAACTGATGCCGAACCTGGTCGGCCCGATCCTGGTGTACGCCACGCTGCTCATTCCCACGAACATCCTGTTCGAGGCCGCCCTTTCTTTCCTCGGGGTCGGCGTACAGGAACCCACCGCCTCGTGGGGCGGCATGCTCGCGCGCGCCGTCCCGCGGTACGAGGACGCCCCGATGTTCATGGTCGTCCCCGGAGTCACGATCTTCATCACCGTGCTCGCGTTCAACCTGCTCGGCGACGGGCTTCGAGACGCCCTGGACCCACGCAGCCGCTGAATATCCGGCAAGTCCCCACGAGGAGGCACGACCAGCGATGAAACACCCGGTAACTCGCAGGCGCAGGGCCCAGGCGCTGATCGGCATCGTTGCGGTCACCGCGTTGGCCGCAACCGCGTGTGGCGGTGGTGGCGGCGGCTCGAAGAAGAAGTACTCGCCGAGCAACAAGGCCATCACCGAGGTCGTCAACCAGTCGACCAAGAAGGGCGGCACGCTCAAGCTGGTCAGCTCGGACAAGTTCGACTCGCTCGACCCGGGCGACATGTACTACGCCTCGGCCTGGAACTTCTCCCGGCTGATGGCCCGTCCGTTGCTGACCTTCAAGCCCGCCCCGGGCAACGCGAGCTACGAGTTCGCGCCGGACCTGGCCACCGAGGTGGGCAAGACCGACGACGGCGGCAAGACCTGGACGTACCACCTGCGCAAGGGCGTCAAGTACGAGGACGGCACCGAGGTCAAGGCCGCGGACGTCAAGTACGCGGTGGAGCGGACCTTCGACAAGGAGATCCTGCCCAACGGCCCGGCGTACTTCACCCAGTACCTGGACCCGGACGGCACCTACAAGGGCCCGTACAAGGACTCCGCGGACAAGCAGGGCCTGAGCGCGATCGAGACGCCGGACGACTACACCATCATCTTCAAGATGAAGGAGCCGTTCGCGGACTTCAACTACCTCGCCGCGCTCCCGCAGACCGCGCCGGTACCGCGCGCCAAGGACACCGGCAAGGAGTACGTCAAGCACCCCCTCGCCTCCGGCGCGTACATGGTCGACGGCCAGTACGAGCCCGGCAAGGCGGTCAACCTGGTCCGCAACCCGAACTGGGACCCGAGCACCGACCCGCTGCGCAAGGCGCTGCCGGACCGGATCGAGCTCCTGGAGAAGCAGGACGCGAACGACGTCGACAACCGCCTGTTCGCCAACACGGCGCAACTGGACGTGGTCGGCACCGGTGTCCAGGCCGCCGCGCAGAACAAGATCCTCACCGACCAGAAGCTGGCCGGGAACTCGGATGACGCGGTCTCCGGCGCGCTCGCCTACCTGGCGATCAGCTCGAAGACCCCGCCGTTCGACAACGTGCACTGCCGGCGCGCCGTGCAGTACGCGGTGAACAAGTCGCAGATGCAGCGCGCGGTCGGCGGCGAGGTCGGCGCGGACATCGCGACCAACCTGATGCCGCCGACGCTGGCCGGCTCCAAGGTCGCCGACATGTACCCCAACGGCGCCAAGCACACCGGTGACGTGGCCAAGGCCAAGGACGAGCTCAAGCAGTGCGGCAAGCCGGACGGCTTCAGCACCGTGCTCACCGCGCGCAGCAACCGGCCCAAGGAGGTCGCGGGCGCCACGTCGGTGCAGAACGCGCTCGCCAAGGTCGGCATCAAGATCGAGATCCGCCAGTACCCCTCGGGTGACTACTTCACCCAGTTCGCCGGTGTGCCCAAGTGGGTGGCGGACAACAAGGTCGGCATCATGTTCATGCAGTGGGGTCCAGACTTCCCCACCCAGTTCGGCTTCTTCCAGCAGATCGTGGACGGCCGGGCGATCAAGCCCGCCGGTGGCACGAACCTGTCCGAGCTGAACGACCCGGCGGTCAACGGTCTGATCGACCAGGCCACGCGGACGATCGACCCGAACGCGAGCGCGGCCATCTGGCAGCAACTGGACCAGAAGGTCATGGAGGCGGCGGTGATGGTCCCGTTCGCCTGGACCAAGTCGCTGCTCTACCGCCCGCCGAACGTGACCAACCTGGTCGTCACCCCCGCGTACTCCGGGATGTACGACTACCTCAACATCGGTATCCAGTAAGCCTGCGACGAGGTCAGTAGCCCGAAGGAGAGGTGAAGGCCCGTCAGTTCCGGTGCGGGGAGTGGTGATCCCGCTCCCCGCGCCGGACCGGGTCGCCGGCTCATGATTTTCTATCTGCTCAGGCGGCTGGCGGGAGCGGTGGTGCTCCTGTTGATCGTCACCATGGCGGTCTTCGCCATCTTCTTCCTGATACCGCGTCTGGGAGGCGCCACAAGCGACCAACTCGCCGCGCGGTATGTCGGCAAGTCGCCCAGCCCGGAAGCGATTTCGCAGGTCAAGCACAGCCTCGGGCTGGATAAGTCGGTGCCCGAACAATACGGCAGGTTCGTCAAGGGCATGATCGCCGGCAAGGACTACGACACCGGTGTCCGCAAGGTGCACTGCGCGCCGCCGTGCCTGGGCTTCTCCTTCCGCAACAACCTTGAGGTGTGGCCACGCCTACAGGACCGGATCCCGGTCACCCTGTCGCTGGCCGCCGGCGCCGCGGTGATCTGGTTGGTCGTCGGCGTGTCCATCGGCGTGGTCTCGGCGCTCAAACGCGGAACCCTGTGGGACCGCTTCTCGATGGGCTTCGCGCTCGCGGGCGTGTCGCTGCCACCGTTCTTCACCGGCCTGGTGGCGCTGGCGTTGTTCAGTTATCAATGGCCCATCTTCAAGGGCGTGCACTACGTGCCGTTCTTCGACAATCCGGGAAGCTGGGCCTGGAACCTGGTCCTGCCCTGGCTGACCCTGGCGTTCCTGTACGCGGCCCTGTACGCCCGGCTCACCCGGGCCGGCATGCTCGAGACGATGAGCGAGGACTACATCCGCACCGCGAGAGCCAAGGGCCTGCGGGAGCGGGACGTCATCGTCAAACACGGGCTGCGCGCGGCGCTCACGCCGATCCTGACCATCTTCGGCATGGACGTCGGCCTGCTGCTCGGTGGTGCGATCCTGACCGAACAGGTCTATTCGCTGGACGGCATCGGCAAGTTCGCCGTCGAGGCGATCACGCAACAGGATCTGCCCGAAGTGCTCGGCGTGACCATGATCGCCGCCATCTTCGTGATCCTGGCCAATCTCGTCGTGGACCTGCTCTACGCGGTCGTCGATCCCCGGGTGAGGACCTGATGCCCCGTCTGCTACCGCGCCGCAAGCGGGACTCCGCGGCCGAAACAGCCAAGCTCGCCCCGGCCGGACCACCGCCGGCCCCCGAAAACTTCCTCGAAGTGCGCGGCCTGACCGTGCACTTCCCCACCGACGACGGCCTGGTACGCAGCGTCGACGGCGTCGACTTCGCGCTCCAGCGCGGGCGCACGCTGGGCATCGTCGGCGAATCCGGCTCCGGCAAGAGCGTCACGTCGCTGGCGATCATGGGCCTGCACGGCAACACCAGCGCCCGGATCGGCGGCGAGATCTGGCTGGACGGCCAGGAGTTGGTGCGCTCCACCGCCGAGCAGGTGCGCCTGATGCGCGGTCGCCGGATGGCGATGATCTTCCAGGACCCGATGTCCTCGATGCACCCGTACTACACGGTGGGCCACCAGATCATCGAGGCCTACCAGGTGCACAACGAGGTGACCGGCAAGCAGGCCCGCGCCCACGCGGTGGAACTGCTCGGCCGGGTGGGCATCCCGCGTCCGGACCGGCGGGTGGACGACTATCCGCACCAGTTCTCCGGCGGCATGCGCCAGCGCGCGATGATCGCGATGGCGCTGAGCTGCGACCCGGAGCTGCTGATCGCGGACGAGCCGACCACCGCGCTGGACGTCACCGTGCAGGCCCAGATTCTGGACCTGATCCGGGACCTGCAGCGGGAGTTCGACTCCGCCGTGGTGATGATCACGCACGACCTGGGCGTGGTCGCCGAACTCGCCGACGACGTGTTGGTGATGTACGCGGGTCGGGCGGTCGAGCACGGGCCCTCGCGGACCCTGTTCGAGCAGCCCCGACACCCTTATACCTGGGGCCTGTTGGGCTCGCTGACCCGGCTCGACCGGGAGCGTCAGGCACGGCTGATGCCGATCAAGGGCAGCCCGCCGAGCCTGATCTCGCTGCCCTCGGGCTGTGCGTTCCGCACCCGCTGCCCGTACGCGGACCACAACGACGGGCGGGAGAAGACCGAGGTCCCGCAGCTCGTGGAGATCGAGCCGGGCCACCGCACCGCGTGTCACCTGGACCTCGGGGAGCGCGAGCGGATCTGGACCGAGGACATCAGGCCGCGCCTGTGAGCGGGACGGCGAACGCGAAACCGGATGGGCACGTGGCCGGCCACATGGGTGGGACAGGGAACGGGAACGCTGAAGTGACCGAGGGCGCCCGAGCGGGAGACGACGTGGAAGCTGCGCAGGCCGCCGAGGCGGGAGGCGCGTCCCCGGACGCGCGGGAGCGGGATGTGTTGGTGCGCGTGCGCGGGCTGCGCAAGCACTTCCCGATCCGATCCGGGATGACCCGACGCCGGGCCGGCACGGTCAAGGCGGTGGACGGGCTCGACTTCGACATCCGCGAGGGCGAGACCCTCGGCCTGGTCGGCGAGTCGGGCTGCGGGAAGTCGACCACCGGGCGGATGGTGATGCGGCTGCTCGAACCCTCCGAGGGCACCATCGAGTTCGGCGGACGCGACCTCACCAATCTTTCGCGTGGGCAACTGCGGCCGCTGCGGCGCGACTTCCAGATGATCTTCCAGGATCCGCAGTCCTCGCTGAACCCCCGGCACACCGTCGGCACCATCGTGGGACTGCCGTTCCGGTTGCAGAAGGTCACCCCCGAGGGTGGGATCAAGAAGGCCGTGCAGGAGTTGTTGGAGCTGGTCGGGCTCAGCCCCGAGCACTACAACCGCTATCCGCACGAGTTCTCCGGCGGCCAGCGGCAACGGATCGGCATCGCCCGCGCGCTGGCGCTGCGGCCCAAGCTGGTGGTCGCCGACGAACCGGTCTCCGCGCTGGACGTGTCGATCCAGGCGCAGGTGGTCAACCTGCTGGACGACCTGCAGAACGAGTTCGGCCTGACCTATCTGATCATCGCGCACGACCTGTCGGTGGTGCGGCACACCAGCGACCGGGTCGCGGTGATGTACCTCGGCAAGATCGTCGAGATCGCCGACCGCGAGGACCTGTACAGCTCGCCCAAGCACCCGTACACGGTCGCGCTGATGTCGGCCGTACCGGTCCCGGACCCGGCCCGGCGGGAGACCCGCGAGCGCATTCTGCTCAAGGGTGACGTGCCCAGCCCGATGGACCCGCCGCCGGCCTGCCGGTTCCACACCCGGTGCTGGAAGGTGCAGGACATCTGCAAGACCCGGGAGCCACCATTGGCCGAGGTGGCCGGGCGGCACCAGGTGGCCTGCCACTTCCCGGAGAACATGCCGACGGGGGAGGGCGCGGGCGAGGCGGTGGAGTTGGTGAAGCCGGCGGCGACCGAGCCCGTCGTGTCGGTTCCGGCGGCGCGTGAGCCGGTGGAGGTCGCCGCTTCGGAGGCGGCTGCTTCGGAGGCGGAGGACGCGGGGTCCGGGGCGGCGGAGGTCGCTGCTTCGGAGGCGGGGTCGGAGGAGGGTTCCGACGGGGCTTCCGAGGCGGCTCCCGGCGCGGCTCCGAAGCCGGCTCCCAAGGCGGCGGAGAAGCCCGATGGGAAGGACACACCGCCCACACCGGCCCCATGAGTATCGGCTCGTCTCGGGCGGTGTAGAACATCCGGTATGTCGCCTGAGGTGCCGCCCGAGATCTTCCACCACACGCTCCAACAGGTCCTGGACCTGATCGGCATCTTCGTGTTCGCGGCGGCCGGCGCGCTGATGGCCGTCCGGAAGAACTTCGATGTCATCGGGATCGTCCTGCTCGCCGAGGTCACCGCCCTCGGCGGCGGGGTGATCCGGGACGTGATCATCGGCGCGGTGCCCCCGGCGGCGTTCACGGACCTGGGCGCCTTCTCCACTCCGCTGCTCGCCGCCGGGCTGGTCTTCTTCCTGCATCCGCAGGTCGAGCGGATCATGTCCGCGATCGACGTGCTGGACGCGGCCGGGCTCGGACTGTTCTGCGTCACCGGCACCGCGAAGGCGTACGCGTACGGGCTGAATCCGATCCCGGCGGCGGCGCTCGGGGTGACCACTGCCGTCGGTGGCGGCGCGATGCGCGACGTACTGGCCCGAGAAGTGCCCACGCTGCTGCGCTGGGACAAGGAGATCTACACCTTCCCGGCGCTGCTGGGCGCGGGGATCACCGCCGCGCTGATCGAGTTCGATCTGTTCGGGCCGGTCACCGCCACGGCGGCGGTGGCCTTCGCGTTCCTGCTCCGGGTACTCGCGCTCCGGCGCGGCTGGCGGGCGCCGCGCGCGTGGCACCGGAACTCGGGCACCAGCGGCGAGGAGAGCTGAGCCCACGGCGGTCGGCGCGGCGGGGTCCGCCCGGGTGTGTCCGCTCGGTTGAGCCGGCCGGTTGTGCTCGCCGGGGTGCGTACGCCGGGCTGCGTAGCTGTGCTCGCAGGGCTGCGTAACGCCGGGCTGTGCTCGCAGGGTCGCGTACACCCGGTCGTTTCCCCGTCTCCGAGACCGGGACGGCTTCGCCGGCCGGTCCCGGAGGCTCGGCCGGCAGGCGGAAGGCCACCACGCATAAGAGTGGACCGTGCCCAACCGGCCCCGGCACGCGTTGCACCAGGATGTGTGGGAGATCCAGCAGCCGTTGACCTACGACCACCGGCCGAGACAACCAGACCCGAAGGAGGGGAGCCGGCGTCGGCGACTCGTCGCGTACCTCCGCGCCGCACGGCCGACCTGGCGCCTGTGGCTCGGCCGATTCCTGCCAGGAGGGCCGCGCTACGGACGGGTGTACGGCCGCCCGCGCCGGCGCCCACGCGTACCCGACTAAGCTGCACAGTGCGATGGCCTACTTCGATCACGCGGCGACCACCCCGATGCGCCTTTCGGCAATCCGGGCGATGACCGTACAGCTTGCCCACCTCGGGAATCCGTCCTCGTTGCACGCGTCCGGGCGGCGCGCGCGCCGCACGGTGGAGGAATCCCGCGAGTCGCTGGCCCATGCGCTGGGAGCGCGCCCGAGCGAGATCGTCTTCACGGCGGGCGGCACCGAGGCCGACAACCTCGCGATCAAGGGGATCTACTGGTCCCGGATCGCGGCGGACCCGGCGCGGCGGCGGATACTGGTCAGCCCGGTGGAGCACCATGCCGTGCTCGACCCGGTGCTGTGGCTGGAGTCGGCCGGCGGCGCGGTGGTCGAGTGGCTGGACGTGGACGCCGACGGGCGGGTACAGCCGGAGACGCTGCGGGCGGCGATAGAGCGCGATCCGGCGTCGGTGGCCCTGGTGTCGGTGATGTGGGCCAACAACGAGGTCGGCACGGTCGAGCCGATCGCCGAGCTGGTCGAGATCGCGCACGAGTTCGGCATCCCGTTCCACTCCGACGCGGTCCAGGCGGTCGGCCAGATCCCGGTCGACTTCGCGAAGACCGGGCTGGACGCGATGACGGTCACCGGACACAAGTTCGGCGGCCCGGGCAACTGCGGCGCGCTCGTGCTCGGGCGCGGCATCACGCCGGTACCGGTACTGCACGGCGGCGGCCAGGAGCGCGATGTGCGCTCGGGCACGCTGGACACCGCTTCGATCGCCGCGCTCGCGGTGGCGGCCGAGGAGTCGGTGCGCGAACAGGCCCAGTACGCACGGCGGGTGGGTGCGCTGCGGGACGAACTGGTGCGCCGGATCGTCGCGGCGGTGCCGGACGCGCAGCTCAACGGCGATCGGCGACTGGACCCGGCGCATCGGCTGCCCGGCAACGCGCACTTCTCCTTCCCGGGCTGCGAGGGCGACTCGTTGTTGCTGCTGCTCGACGCGCGCGGGATCGAGTGCTCGACCGGTTCGGCCTGTTCGGCGGGCGTCGCGCAGCCGAGCCACGTGCTGCTCGCGATGGGCGCGGACAGCGCCCGGGCGCGCGGATCGCTGCGCTTCAGCCTGGGGCACACCACCACCGAGGCCGAGGTCGCGGAGCTGGCCGAGGCGATCCTGCCGGTGGTCACCCGAGCCCGCTCGGCGGGGTCGGTGACGTCGCGGCGCTAGGGCCGCGAGGGGGTTGGGGTTCGGGTCGGGTTCGGGGTGTCTTCGGGTTGGGTTCGGGTTGGGTTCGGGTTGGGTTCGAGTTGGCTTTGGGCTCGGGCTCGGGCTCGGGTCGGGTTCGGCTCGGGTTCGGGTTGGCTTCGGCTTCGGGCTCGGGTCGGCTTCGGCTCGGGTTCGGCTTCGGGTAATCCCCTCGGGGGTCGGCGGGGTGACCACGTACTCTTGAGGCGCTATGTCTGATCACACGCTTCCCCCTGCCAACGGCCGCCGCCTTCGGGTGCTCGCCGCCATGTCCGGCGGGGTCGACTCCGCCGTTGCCGCCGCGCGAGCGGTCGAGGCCGGACACGACGTGGTCGGTGTCCACCTCGCGCTCTCGGCGAAACCCGCGACGCTGCGCGAGGGCGCCCGAGGCTGTTGCACGATCGAGGACTCGCGGGACGCGCGGCGGGCCGCGGACGTGATCGGCATCCCGTTCTATGTGTGGGACATGGCCGAGCGCTTCCGCGAGGACGTCATGGACGACTTCGTCGCCGAGTACAAGGCCGGCCGTACGCCCAACCCGTGCCTGCGCTGCAACGAGAAGATCAAGTTCGCGGCGCTGCTGGACAAGGCGCTCGGACTCGGCTTCGACGCGGTCTGCACCGGGCACTACGCGCAGATCGTCGAGCACCCGGACGGCTCGCGCGAGCTGCACCGCTCGGTCGACATGGGCAAGGACCAGTCGTACGTGCTGGGTGTGCTGGACACCGAGCAGCTCGCCCACGCGATGTTCCCGCTCGGCGGCGACACGAAGGGCGACGTACGTCTGGAGGCCGAGCGGCGGGACCTCGCGGTCGCGCAGAAGCCGGACAGCCACGACATCTGCTTCATCGCCGACGGCGACACGCAGGGCTTCCTGGCCAAGCACCTGGGCACCGAGCGCGGCGACATCGTGGACGCGAGCGGCACCAAGCTCGGCGAGCACGACGGCGCGTACGGATACACCATCGGCCAGCGCAAGGGCCTGCGGATCGGGCACCCGGCGGCGGACGGCAAGCCGCGGTACGTGCTGGACATCTCACCGGTGAACAACACCGTCACGGTCGGCCCGATCGAGGCGCTGGACGTGGACCGCCTGGTGGGCATCCGCCCGAGGTGGTGCGGTCCGGCCCCGGTCGGCGAGGTGGCCTGCACGGCCCAGGTCCGAGCACACGGCGAGGAGACGCCGGCGATCGCGGAAGCGGTCGGCGACGAGATCCGCGTGCGGTTGGCCGAGCCGATCCGAGGCATCGCCCCGGGGCAGGCGGTGGTGCTGTACGACGGCACGCGGGTGATCGGGTCGGCGACGATCGACGGGACGGCGTAGAGGCTGGGTCGCGGGGGTGGCGGGGTGGGGGCTGGGTCGCGGGGGGTGCGGGGCGGGGTGGCCAGAGTCGTGTCCCGCGGCGGTGCTGCTTGTTGGGCGACTTCGTCGCCGGCTCGCGAGGGACCACTTTTTTCTCTCCCCCGCTTCGCTCCTCCGAGAAAAAAGCGGCCCCTCGCTCGTGACTTCGTGTCCCTCCGCTTCGCTCCGGGCCACGAAGTCAAATTCTGCGGCTCCGCCGCTCTCCGCGCTTCGCGCGTCGATCACGAGGTCTCGCCGGGGTCGTGGGCGCTGACGCGCCGGGGCGCGACCGGGTTCGGCGACCCGGGAAGGCCCGACTCGTTCCCGCAGCCAGTCCACCAAGCTGCGGGCGGCCACACCGGGGGCCGCGGGGCCGGAGCAGGCTCCCTCGGTGCCTGTGAACCCCCAACCTCCGCACCGGAGGCAACGGGTGGAGCGGGTGGGCACACATCCAAGCCGACCCAATCGCGACCGCCACGCCACGCGTCGAAGTCGGCCCCCGGGCCGGGGGTCGTACCCGGAGGCCGACAGGTGCCCGCACAACGCTGCCCGCACCGCCTTCGACGCCGTGCGGGCGGTCGATGTGGCACCGACGATGCCGGCCGCACCACCGCGGCGGGACCGCCGAAAGTTGGCGACGGTCCATCCGAAAGTTGACGACCCCGTCGGGCACGTTGAGGAGATCGACGCGTCGCGTCGGTTCGCTCTTCCTGGGCGAGTTCCGCCGTCCCTAGAGTGGCACTTCGCCGTCTGGCCTTGGGGGGCTCGTGTCGGATCGTGGTCCTACCTCTGTTCCGCCCGCCATGCGCAGAGTCGCGCTGGACTTCGAACTCGGACCGCGCCGTGGGCTGGTGTGGACCGAGCCCAAGAGCTTCCCGTGGATCGTGGTCGTGCTGCCGGCGCTGGTCGGGCTGGTGGTGCTCTGGCTGGGGATCTCGTTCGCCGTGGAGGATCAGCGAACCGAAGGCGCCTGGTACTACTCGCTGCCGCTGCTCATTCTGGGGGCCGCCATATTCGGTGCGGCCGGGTACTTCCTCTTCCTCGCACTCATGAGACGGCAGGCACAGGTCTGGGTGGGCCACTACGAGCACGGCATCGTCCGGGAGGTTGCCGGGCGGGTGCCGGAGCCATACACCTGGGACGAGATCGACGGCATCCGGCGGCGCAGCGCGAAAGTGACGACCGGGATCACCAGCGCCACCATCCACGAACTCTGGGTGTCTCCGCGTGAGGGCGACGAGATCGAAGTGAACGACGTGTACAAGGGGGCCGCCCGGTTCGCCGACGAGCTGGACAAGGCATTCACGCGGGTACGGCTGCCGCAGGACAGGGACCGGCTCAAGGCGGGCGAACGGGTCGACTTCTTCGGGGCCCATCTCGATCCCGCCGGCGTCGGGTGTCTCGATCAGCGGCTCGACTGGCGCGAGGTCGACCGGGTCACGGTGAAACAGGGTTGGCTGGAGATCCATCGGCGCGGCGACAGGAAGCCGTGGGCCAGGCTCCCTGCGGAGGCGGTCCTGAATCTGTCGGTCTTCGTGGCCCTGGCGACGAGGATGCGCCAGGAGGCGTCCGGGAATCGGTCGCGGTCAGGCGATCCGGTCTGATCCGGCGAAGGTCGGCGCTCCGGCGGCGGTTCCGGAGAAATGAAGGCAACGAACCGAAAAGGGAACGGCCTAGGCGAGATTCGCCCAGGTGCCGCCGACCATGACCGCCGTGACGGCGGTGAGCGCGTCGATGCGGTCGAGGGGGTCGCCGTCGCACAGCAGGAGGTCGGCATCGTGGCCGGCGCGGAGCCGGCCCTTGCGTCCGCCGAGGCCGACCGCGTCGGCGGCGACGGAGGTGGCCGAGGCGAGCGCGTCGGCCGTCGAGACGCCCCCGATGACCAGATCGGCGATCGCCTGCGGCAGGCTCCCGTGCGGCTTGGCGGCGGTGATCCCCGAGTCGGCTCCGGAGACGATGCGGACCCCGGCCCGGTGGGCGCGGGCCATGTGGGCGAGTCGGACCTCGCGGGTCGCTCCGATGCGCTCCAGCAACTCCCGCACCGACGGCGGCGCAAGCGCGTCCGGGTCGGTACCGAGCGTGGGACACACGGCGATTCGCCGCGCCGCGAGTCGGTGCAGCAGGTCGTCGGAGATCTCCACGCCCCGATCGGTCAGGCATGTGCAGTGCTCGATGCCGTCGGCGTGCGCGGCGAGGGCCTGTTCGACGGCGGGCAGGTTGTGTGCGTGTACGGTCACCGGCAGCCCGGCGGCGTGCGCCTCGTCCACGATCAGACGCAGTTCCGGCAAGGTGAATTGACAGTGCATTACGTCGGTACCCGGGGTCATCGTGCCGCCACTGCCCATGACCTTGACCACGTCCACACCGCGCTCGGCCCGCTCCCGAACGGCCGCGCGCAGTTGATCGGCCCCGACCACCTCGCTGCCGAAGCGCCAACAGTGCCCCTTGGCACTGGTGATCGGCGGACCGGCGGCCAGGATGGTCGGCGTGGGCAGACCGTCCGCCGCCCGATCGCGCCGGTGCAGCACCGACCAGTCGCGGTCGCCCAGATCGCGCACCACGGTCACCCCGACGGCCAGTTCGCGCCGTAGCGAGTCGGTGATCACGGCGTCGAGTTCGTCGGGGGAGTAGTTCGGCAGCCGGTCGAGCGCGCCGTCCCGACTGTCCCCGCCGAGGTGGCTGTGCAGGTCGAACAGGCCGGGGAGCACGGTCGCCGTTGGGTGTTCGATCAGGCGCCAGCCGTCCGGGATCGGGGATGCGCCGGACTCCAGCCCGATGATGCGACCGTCCTCCACGAAGACGGACACCGGTCCGGGAAGCGCTCGTTCGCCGTCGAAGGCGCGTGCGGCTCGGATCACCAACATGTCGTTCCCGTCCCTTCGGGTCGGTCCCTGGGACATCACCCTAGTCGCGAAATACCCGGAAAGCCCGGACTATCGACGGCGAATGGGGGCCGGGCCCGACGTCTGCGGCCCGACCCCCTGCCGCGCACCGGGCGCCCGTCGGCGGCCGGCCTGCGCGGTGGCCGCCGCACCGGTCCCATGGCCGGTCGGCGGGTCGTGCGCCCTGCGGCGACGGGTCGTTCACCGCATCGGGCAGTCCGGCGAGCACGTACACGGCGGATTCGTGCTCGGCCACGGGTCACGCGAGGAACGCTTGTGGAGTTGGGGCGGTACGACGACCCGCGTGCCGTCCGGCCCCACCCAGTACACGGCGATCACGATGCCGCTGCCGGGCGGTTCCGGGTATGGATCGCCGTCCGTGGAGGCGAGTTGTGATGCGGCGGACGCCCGGCGGGGGTGGCTCATGTCGATGCGCCTTTCGTTGGCATGCGGACTCATTGCTGCTGTTTGTACGCCAAGCGTGACGGTGGGCATTTACGATCGGCAGGGGCCGGGGATTGACTTCGTTCGCTTTCAACGCTTTATGGGGGCAATGTGTCCGCCGCCACCGAACTGGACCCCTCGGCGTCCGTACTCACGTTCTATGCGACCGAGTTCAGGCGCGAGCGCGAGAAGATCGGGATGACGCAGCGCGCGATGGCCAAACGAGCCTGGATGGCACCATCGCTGCTCAACAAGATCGAGTCGGCCAAACGGTTGCCGACGGAGGACCTCTCGAAGCTGGCCGACCAACTCTTCGGAACGGGCGACCGGTTCCAGCGGCTGTGGCCGTTGGTCATCCGGTACGCGTACCCGGCGTGGTTCAGGCCGTTCGTCGAGCTGGAGGAGGCCGCGTCGATCATTCGGTCGTTCCAGGTGCAGGTTGTGCCCGGGCTGCTTCAGACGGAGCGGTATGCACGCGCGGTGCTGGCAGCGAGGCGCCCGGATGCGAACGCACTGGAAGAGCAGGTCACGGCTCGGATGCGGCGGCAACGCATCTTTGAGCGCGCTGATCCTCCCGAGTTTCGTGCCGTCCTGGATGAGAACCTGCTGCGCCGCCGCTGGGGTAGTTCCGAAATCATGCGCGAACAGTTCGAACGAATCATCGAGATCGCACAGCAGCCTCGATTCGTGATCCAGGTAATTCCCTACGAAGCTGGAGGCCACGCCGGGGTTGGCGGGCCGTTCACAGCGCTTACGCTGGACGAAGGACCAGACGTGGTCTATGTGGACGGATTCCTGCAGGGGCAGATCCTGGCAGCTCCGACTGAGGTGAAGGCAGCTCAGCGGGCATACGATCTGTTGACTGCCGAGGCTCATTCGACCACAAGGTCAAGAGACCTGATCGTCTCCGCGCTGAAGGAATTGTGAGCCCATGATCACTAACGCGACCTTGTCCCAGCAGTGGCGCAAGAGCACCTACAGCAGCGACAACGGCGGCGACTGCGTCGAGGTCGCCGGTGGCCTCGCGGCAGTCCCCGTCCGCGACAGCAAGGCGCCCGCCCTCGGCCACCTCACCATCGCGCACGCCTCCTGGTCGGCCCTGCTGGACCGTGTACGCAGGTCCTGACGAACCAACGCAACCGAGCCCCAGGCCCGGCGCCTTCAGGCGCGGCCGGCCTGGGGCTCGGTTGCGTTGTCGTTCGGCGCGCTGCTGTGGGTGTGGCCCCGAGCAGCGGTCAGTCGGCGGATCCGGCCATCCCGGATACCCCAGGGCAATGGTGGCCGGAGGGTCGAACGCACGGACGTCGTCCGGCCCCGTAGGGGACGTGCGTCCCGGCGCGGAGCGGCTGCTGGACCGTGGCTGCGGAGCGGACAGGCAACCCGGCGCGGAGCGGCGGGCAAGGCAGCCGGCCTCAGGGCCCGGCCGGCCGCTCCGCGTTCGGGCGGAGCGACCCACCGTACGGTCGTTATTACCCGGCCACCCCGCCCGCGATCGTGCGTCTCTCGGTCGGTCTTGTCACGGCCGCTTGGCGCCGGTGCCGAGAAATTGTCGAGCCGAGTTGCTCGCGAAATTGTCGAGCCGAATCGCTCGCTTTGGTGTTCGGTGGGGGTGTTCGGTTCCTTCCTCGGCCTTGGGAGATCGCGTGGGTTCCACCATCCGGCACATCACCTTCGACTGTGCTCCGCCGTACGAGCCCTATGAACTCGCGCGGTTCTGGGGGCAGGTACTCGATCTTCCGGTGGACGCGGACGACTCGCCCGGTGACGACGAGGTCGGTCTGGACACGCCCGCAGGACAGGTGACGCTGTTGTTCGTGCGGGTGCCGGAGGCGAAGACGCTGAAGAACCGGGTGCACCTCGACCTGGAGCCCGGGCGTTCGCGCGAGGAGGAGGTCGAGCGGGTGCTCGCGCTCGGTGGCGTGATCGTCGACGACCGGCGCAAGCCGAACGGCCGGGGCTGGGTGGTCTTCGCGGACCCGAACACGTCGAACTACCAGTTCTGAGCGTATACCCCCTGGTCAGGGACGCGAAAGAGCCCCGCCCGGCACGGTGGCCAGACGGGGCAAGGGGGCGAGCTAGACAGCGAGGGTGATCGGCGGGAGCGGGTTACGTTCGGGCAGGTGGCGCGCGGCGGGCTGTTCGAGCGGCGGGAAAGCCGGGGCGTGCTCGGCGCATGCCCACAGAGTCCGCCCGGACGCACCGCGCCCGGACTCGATCACTTGTACCGGGACAAGGTCGGTCGCGCTCTCACAGCGGCAGCAGTGGCGGTAGGACGGGGCGAGTATCACCCGAACACCCCCGCCGCGCGTGCTGCGACGGTCCAGTCACGGGCGGGTCGTACGGTTGCTTCGGCGAGTTCGGCGTGTCGTGCTTCCGCTTGTCCCCGTTGTTCGGCCGCTTCTGCTTCGGCGCACTGCCGGCGCCACTCAGCGAGTTCGTCCGGCGTCATGAGATAAGGCCGGACGACGGTCGCCGAGTCCTGCATGGGCGGGTCGTCGTCGGCGGGGGTGGGCGGTACGAAGTCGCGCCACTGTGGGCGGGTCTGGGGCTTCGGGCTGGTGGGATGGCCCGGTCGGGGGTGCTTCCGATCGGCGGATCGGGCGTGCTTTCCGGCCGACTTCGGCGGGGTGAGCAGTCGGCGCAGCCATCCGAAAATGGCAGCGATAAAGTGGGTCACGTCGTCAGCTCCTTCAAAGCTGTCGGCCGATCCCGGGACCGTTGCTGCGGTCGCCGGGGCTTCTTCATTTGTGGGTTACGACCTGGTCGTCATCAAGCTCGGCGAACAGGTCGAAGCTCGGGAGTAGCGAGAAAGCGAAAACCCCGCCCCCGAACGGGAGCGGGGCCGTTGCGCTTGACCCTGTCAGGTGGGTCGGCGTAGTTCCCGGAGCGCTCGCGTAGCCCCGCTGTAGCGCGGTGCCTCGATCATCGGGTGCCGTTGCCGAAGCGTGCCGGTCACCTTCGCGCAGACGAAGCAGAACAGCGCGGTGGGCCATTCCGGGTCCGGCATGGTCTCGGCACCGCACACGGGGCATGTGGTCACGCGGGCGCTCCTTTCGCTGCCCGGCGCGTGTTACGCCGTCAGGTCGAACTCTCCCGCCTTGGCGCCCTCGATGAACGCGTTCCACTCGGCGGGGGTGTACTCCTGAACGCTACCCGTGACGCTGTGCCGGACGGCGACGACGCCGTTCACGTTGGTGGCCACCTCTACGCAGCGGGGATTGTTGTTGTTGTAGTCGCAGCGGCTTGACGTGCGGTACTCGTACTTGGGCATGTGTTCGCCTCCTGTGTAGTCCCGTGGTGCGTTGCCTTGCCGGTTGTGCAGTCCCCGCCCGGTGTTCATCCCCGAGCATCGGGCGGGGCGAATGTGGGGGTCAGTGCGGCGGCTTGGCCCGGTACAGCTTGGAGCCTTTCAGCATGTACGGCATGCCGCCCGGCGGAAGCACCATGACCACTTGGTCGTTGTCGAGTCCGGGCGAGTCCTCGGCTCGTTCGACCCGTCCGGCGGGGTAGGCGTCGTGGCTCATGCCGGGGCGCGGGGCGACCCAATCGCCAACGGCGTACCGCAGTGGCAACGGGCGTTCGCGTGGCGGCAATTCCCGCGCCACGATGATCGGGTCCGCGATCCCGTCCGGACCGACGACGAAGCCCGCTTCACGGCTCACGACGACCGCCCCGCGCCGAGGGATGGCCGCCGCGAAGCCAACCGGGGATACCGAGCACGAACGCGGCGGATGATCCACTCCCGCATCGCGTACCGATCCGGGCTTAACGTCCGCAGTGCGCCGGTCGGATGCGTCGACTTCTTCATGCCACTCCCTTCCCGGACAGATCAACTTGCATATCCAAGTCATCCCCACCGTAGGCTTCGTGACTTGGATATGCAAGATGATGCGCCGAGTCTGGGGTCGGAGCCTCAAGATCAACTTTCAGGGGACGTCGATCACGTATCGGAAGACGTGACGGTCGCACGGGACTCGCGAGTCCAGGACTTCCACGACCTCACCGGAGGCGACGTGCGCGCTCCGGAACACTCGTGCGAGCGGTACGCCTGGCGGAATCGCGAGTTCTTCCGTTTCCTTCGGAGTCGGCATCCGGATGACCAGGTCTTCGACGAACTGAACGATCCGTTGTTTGATCGGTCCTTCGGGGTCTTCGATCAACCGACTGACGCCGCCGCGAATCCGCGAAGATTCCGCAACAGGGGTATCGGCGAATCGATCGGCAGGGTAGTAGCCGTCCACGTTTTGCATTGGCTCGCCGTTCACGAAGAATCGGCGGCGACGGAGGATAACGGGAGTGCCCGTCTCGACTCCCAGACGCTCGGCAATTTCCGCCGGTGCCGGGATGATCTCCACGGCAAGGATTTCCTGTTTCGCCCGGAGTCCCTGCGCAATAGCCTCGGCGTTATAATTTGCGACTCCCGTGTCTCGACGGTGCCGGAAGTTGGTGCCGGTCGTGAGAAACTGAACGTTCGGGCGTGGGCGAACGAAAACGCCTTTGCCCTGGTTGCTGATCAGGAGTCCATCGGCTTTGAGCAACGCGAGCGATTTGCGCACCGTGGCGCGGGTTGTGCCGTACCGATCCTTGAGGTCGTTCTCGGAAGGCAACCGCGCACCGGGAGCAAGTTCACCGGACAGGATCGATGCGCGCAGGTCATCGGCAATCCTTCGGAACAGCGGGGCATCCCGATCGGGCATCACAACGTCACCTCCACTTGGCTATGCAAGCAAGGCTATGCCATCTCACCGGTGGCCTCACTCGGCGAAGGCCCAACCCGTCAGGCTGTGAATCGTGATCGCGACTACGGGACCCTCCGGTGTGTGCTCTCGGTACTGCGGATATTTCTCCCTCAGCAAGGCAACGGGTGCGGCGCGGCGTGGGTCGTTCTCCCAAATCTCGGCGTGTCCGTCGGCGCGGACCCACCAGAGTTCAGACCAATCGTCGGCGTATCGATCGACCAGGATTGATACTCGACTATTCTCCTGGATATTACGCAGTCGCCGTAGATTGGATGAAACCTTCGGTTTGTGATCGACGGCGAAATACAACATTCCTCCTTCGAATGCGAATGTGATGGGAACCATATGCGGCTCGCCAGTACCCGACACAGTGGCCAAACGGGCTACGCGGGATTCACGGAAGCGCGTGCATGCTTCATCAGGATTCAGCCTCATACCGTGACGGTACATTGGCATCGATGGGCCGACAACAATCACGAACAGTAAACACAGAAGGGCCCCGGAGTGCGCTCCCGTAATTGGGGGCGTACTCCGGGGCCCTGTCTGTGTCACGGGTCCTTCCGTCTCGCGGTTCGGTGCCTGGTCGAACGGCGTGACGTTGCAGCCCGGTGGGGTTACCAGAGAACTAGTCCCAGATGTCCGAATCCGTCGTCTCTCGGTCCGGCGGGACAAGGCCGGTGCGTACGCTCGGCGAGAGACCCAACTCGCTTACGTATCAGGCAAGTTGTGCGGCGATCATGGTCGGTGGGGCGGATCCGAAACCAATAGTTGATACTCGCAACGGTTGTATGGCCCCACACAAACGGTCCAATGAGCCGCGCTGGTTTCTTCTCTCCCTGCCGCCGAATCAGGCCGGAGGGAGGGGGTCCCCGCCTGGGCTGCGCGCTCAACTCAGCCCGGACTCGCGCTCAGAGCGACGCTCGGCAGCGAAGCCGCCCGGCTGACGACGTGCCGTCTCGCCGTTGTGGCAGCGCACACACAGCGGACGCAGACGCTCGGGCGCGTCGGGATCGGTCACGCCCTGGTCGACCAGGACACGGCGACTGAGCGGGAAGTGGTCGGCAACCACGGCAGGCGCGGCGCACAGCACACACCACGGGTTCGCGTACAGGTATGCGCGGCGGATGCGACGCCAACGGGCCGAGTCGTACCGAGGTGACACCTCATCACGTAGTCGGTTCGCCTGCCGTCTGTGCTTCGCGCACTGCCCGCCCGAGGTCAGCTCGGGACACCCGGGGATCGGGCAAGGGGGGCGGGGCTTGCGGGGCATGGGGGGTCCTTTCCCGGGCCCGGGGGACAGTGGTGAATCCCCCGGGCCCGTTGCCGTCAGGTGGCGCCCGTACGGGCCTTACGTGCCTTCACGGCGGCCGAGTAGCACGGCACACAGAACGACCGCCGGTAGCCGGGCATGTCCGGGCGGGCTACGCCACGCGAGACCAGCTCGCGCCGAGTCAACGGCCAGTGAGCCGAGACGTCCGCCCCCTGCCCACAGACCGAACAGAACGGGCTCACATGCCTACTCGGATCCCGAAGCATCCGCCCCCCTCCGCGGAGCGATGACCGGCGGATCGATCGGCACCCCGCCCGGCCCGAGCGGCGTCACGTCGATCAAGGCCAGGCCGTCATCGACCGAACGCTGTCGACGGATACCGCGCGGCATCGGAGCCCCGCCGTTCACGACCGGCAAGGAATCGGGGGTGTCACTCCACACGGGGCGACCCAATGCGTCCCGGGGGAAGTACGGATAGTCCCCGTTCGGGCCGGGGTCCAACGCGTCAACGGCCATGGCTAGTCCGTGCCCTTCACGTAGGCGTCGCGCTCGGCGGTGAGTTCCTTGTCGTACTCGCCCCCGATCTCAGTTGCCTTCGCATCCGCCAATTTCACAATGTCTTGGAGTAGGGACGACTCGTACCAGCGTTGTTCCGGAATAGTGTTCACCTCGCCCAATACCGTCTGAGCAGCCTGCGCGGCATCCAGAACGTGCCGGCGCTTCTCACGCCCGGCGCGGTATTCGGCATAGGCAATGAACCAGGGTTCGGCGCTGATCAGTTCCTTGAACCGCTCATGCGCGGCTTTCCCATCTTGGATCACCGCGTCGGCGCGCTCCCGATACGTCTTGAGGTAGTCACGGCTGTACTGCTTACGACGCTCGGCCTGCCGCTCGGTTTCCGCCACTCGCGCGGCCTCTAGCGCTGCATGAGCTTCGGCAAGCGGAGTCGAGTACCTCTCGGCTTGTGCTTGCAGCTTGGCCAGCTTCTCGGCGGCCTTCTCAACCTCGGAACTCATGCGGTCACTCCCTCGTTTCCAGCGGCGGACACGTCACGGCCGCTCTGCGCGGCGATCTTCTTGTCGTTCAGGTAATACCCGAGCGACATCCGGAGAGTGGGGCTCAATCGGCCCGCACCGTCCGGATTGCTGACACTCAACTCGGCGAGACGTTCCATTTCCGCGCTGTACTTCCAAAGCCCGGCGCGAAGTCGAAGCTTCGTCGCCTGCCGATCCGGATTCTCCGAGTAATGCTCGGCCTTCATAATCATTCATCCACTCCATGTGTGCGCATGAAAAAACCCCCGAAAGGACTTTCAGGGGAAGACTGGATTACTGCTACTCGATCGCCTACGCGGCGGAAACCATCCCGTGCTCACGCCCCGGCAGGACAACCCGGAACCCCCACGGGCCACGCGCCCCCATCGGACCGAAGCGACCGTCACGGCCGAGAACACCCCGGGCCAACACCAGGAAAGCCCGATCCCCGATCACCGCATCCGGGCACGCAAGCCGGAACGCTGCCAACAAGTCACGGCGCGACGCGAAACCCCCCGCCGACTGACGGCACAGCGAAAGCCACCTCTCCGGCGACATAGCCGACTCGCGCCGAAACAACGGATCACCCGAGACGATCTCTTTGAGATCCCGGACCACGGGGCCGGACAGGTACCGCAGACCCTTGGCCAGCGACCCCCAGGAAACCGGGCGGAGTTCCTCGGTCCTGACTGGCCGACCGTCGCGGGATAGAGGAACGTTCGGCAGGCCGTACACCTCGGGTCCTGCGTGCTCCAATTCCCGTAGGTAGTCGGCGAACACCGGACGCCATAGGGCCGGGTCCAACGGCGCGTGGGGCGGTTCCGACCGAACCCAACAGCGCGATACGGGGCACCACAACGCCGGGGGGCGTATGCCGTGTGCGACGGATCGCAACACTTCCGATATCACGGGAACATCGGACACTGTGATTCTCACTTCTGGTCACCTTTCAATCACTGTACCCCCGCCGTCTTGCAAGACAGGAGCAGACAACTCGCAAGCCCTGTGCAAGAAACACACAACTAAAAAGAGCTATGACCATTACTGATGCAACATCAGCAAGTCACATGGCTCTACTTGAGACCTGGCACTTAACAGACCCCCGTCACCGCGTCACTTCGTCATCCGTCCGGCCCTGCCCCCCGGGTGGGGTCGGCAGGGGCTCTTGTCCCCCGGGATTGTGGGGCGCTGCGATGTCCTGCGATACGGGTCGAATCGTTCAATCCGGACTTGTGATCCGCGTCGCACCCGATCGCAGGTCGAGAAAGGGGCTCATTACCTGTAGTGGTCAGTGGTCGTCCGCAAAAGGTCCCGAACCACTCGATCCGGACTTGTGATCCCCGTCTCACCTTCGTTCACGGCGGGGTGGGGGTGACGTGGTGATGTTCGAAGGGCCTGCCTGGGGATGTATTAGAAAGTTCTTAAGGCATCCCAGGGACACCCCTTTGAACATCACCACGTCACTCCGTGCCCCGTCCGGCCACACGCGCCCGTCTGCGGGCATGACAAAGCCCCGGGGTCCAAGTGGATCCGCCGGGGCTTCCGGTGCCTCACAGGGGCCGCTACGCGGCTACAGGCTCCATCAGGCGCAGCCGTACGCGCCCGATGGTGGGCACGTCCGGGCGTTCGGGGTTCGAGTAGTCCTCGACAACGGCCATCAACTCCTCTATCGCCGGGTCCAGGTCGCCGCGCACGGTGAACTCGACTCGGGACTCGTCAAGCTTGCGCCACCCGCCACGCGTACCCCGCTTGACCGTGAGCCGGGCGCCGGCCTCCACGAGCATGGCGCGCCTGCCCGCCATGTCGGCGCCGGCCCACTCGTCGGCGAACGTACGCCCGGTGCCCACGACTTCCCGCACGGGTTCGACCTTGGGGCGGGCTTCCAGTTCCGCTAGGCGGGTGTCGAGAGCGTCCGCGCGCTGCTGCCACGCCGCACGTCCGGCGTTCGACTTCTGCCGTCCCTTCTCCTCCTGGTGTGTCTCGAACTCGGCGAGTGTCGCGGCGATCTCCGGGGCGGGGTCGTATCCGGGCACGACGCGCACGGTGTGTATCTCGATCCCGCCGACCATGCGCAGGAACTCGCGCTCTGCGTAGGCGTCCGCCCAATCGGCGCGAACGTTCGCCGGAAGGTCACAACTTGCCCCGCGCGCATGGGCGTTGCACTTGTAATGCCCGTTCACCGCATTGCCTTTGCGGGTCGGGTTCGACTGGTACATGCGTGCCTCGCACGTGTGGCAGTGGATAACCCGCAGCAACAGCGCACCCGTGTCCTTGCGTTCGCTGCTGTCGATGGCACGTTCGGCAAACAGCTCGCCGATTCGGTCGAACTCGGCGCGGGTCAGGATCGGGTCGGCGGTCGCCATTACCGGGGCGCCCTGGGCGTTGCGTACCGGGTTGTCCTTGTGCATTTTCCAGCCGAGCAGTGTCGGGGATGTCAACAGTCGCTTGATGGTCGTTGGGTTCCACATGAACCGTTCGCGGCTGACTCCCTTCTCGCCCTTGGCTCCGCCGGGCTTGCCGCCCGTGGCGCGTTGCTTCTTCAGTGACCAGTGATCGCGCGGTGTGGCGACCTGGTCGGTGTTGAGCCCGAGGGCAATGGCACTCGCGGTCTTGCCGGAGATCAGTTCGCGAATGATGCGCTCAATCACCTCAACGGCATCGGGGTCGGGGATCAGGGTTTGGCCGGAACCGCCGAACTCGGCGGGCATGGGGGCGGGCATGTACCCGTACGGGGGGCGTGCGCCGCGCCACCGAAGCGGCATGGTGCGCATGGCGGCTTGCGCGCCGGTCACGCGTTCCTTGATCGCCCAAGCTTCCATCTCGGCCGCGAACGCGAACTGATTGAGCATCATTCGCGTGACGGGGTCCATCGGGTTGCGGAAATCGAACGTCTGCAAGCCCCCGCCGACCCCGTGCGCGAACACGAGCATCTTGCGGTGTTCAATGGCCCACTTCGCGAGGTCGTGCATGTCCTGCTGGGATCGAACGGCGCGGTCGAAGCGCCACCACACGATCGCGTCGTACGCGTCCGGGCGGGTGAGCCAGTCGCCCAATTCGGGCCGGTCGAACGGGGTGGTCTTGGACGCGCTCACGTCCAGGTCGAGGGCTTCCCCGACGAATTCGATGTTTAGCGCGCCGGCGGCCTGGTCGTTCGCGTCACGCTGTCGGGTGGGTGAGGTGGTCTCATCGGTCAGTACGGAAAGGCGGATGGCACTGATGCCCCGCAACGTAAACGTCTCCACACCTGGTGTGGGGTTCAGTGCTTGCCCGCCCCTGTGCGACGGAACGGCGTGTGTGTCGGTAGCGGTCAGCGTTGGCCCGTCCCCCTGTGACGAAAGGTTCTCTCGGGGATATGAAGGGATCGGTGATGACTCGCCGCTGGTCGAAGGATTGCGCTGCATACCCTCTGTAGGGATCAACGATCGCCCGGAATGCTCTGCGGAGCCCACATTCCCTAGGGGGAGCGAGGGTTTCCCCGTGGCGCTGACCTGCACAGATGCCGACATGAAACAGGGCCTCCAGAACACCTAGACAAGCGTGTTCGGAGACCCGGCCGGGAACGAGTTCTGCATCGAGGCGAGCGAGGCGGACCGAGCCGCGGTGCTGGAACACGAGCGGGCGGCGGCGGCCGAAGCGCAGTGAGGCGGCCCGCGATGCTTTTTCGGGTCGACCCCCGCCGACCAACCTGACGAACCACCCGGCTGCGCCGCCCACTTCCGGGCGACGCAGCCCCGTCACAGGTTGACGGTCGGTTCGGTCGAGGACGTGTGGGTGAGGAATGTGCCGTCGGCGGTGTAGACGTCGGCGCCGTCGGGCGTCTCGGGCGTGGTCGTCGGGAAGCGGGTCTCGGCCGTGGGTACTTCGAGGTAGTACGCGAACCAGCCGGGCTTTCCGGAGAGGGTGAGGGTTCGGGCTTCGAGGGTGCGACCGTTCACGGTCACGAACACTCGGCCCACCGGGGCGGCGCCTCGATAGGCACCGGTGTACAGAGTCGAGTCGGGGCCTCGGAAGACCCGCAGATCGGCGTCGTCGGGGTGGGACCTCGGATCCAGGACCGCCTCTCCGTACTGATTGCCGGTGGGTGCGGCATTCGACACGAAGTGGTAGCCGTCCGAGGTGAGCCACGTGCTGTGCCGGAAGCCGGTGTCGACGCGCTGGTCGGGGGCGACCACGAGTGGCTGCACGGTGGGTGGCGGGAGCGGTCGGCGGGTCTGTTCCGGCGCGACGGCCGACCGGTGTGCGGACGGCGAGGAGTCGAGTACGCCGCCCAGGCCCAGGCCCAGCACGCCGAGCGCGGCCACCGTCGCGGCCAGGCCGGCGGCCCGACGCCGGGTGCGCAGTGCTCGGCCGCGGCGCATCGTCGACTCGATCGGTGCGGCGCCGACCGCGGCCCGGGCGGCGGATTCGCCGAGCATCGCGCGCAGTACGTCGTGGTCCTCGTTCACCGGGCTTCTTCCTTCGTCAGCGCGTCCGTGTTCCGGAGGCCGTGCAACGCGCCGTCCTGGCGCAGCTTCGCCAGCCCCCGGGAAACCTGGCTTTTTGCCGTGCCCAGTCCGACCCCGAGGGCCGCGGCGACCTCCGCCTGCGACATGTCCTCGAAATAGCTCAGCACCACCGCGGCGCGTTGCCGGGCGGGCAGGCGGGCGAGAGCCGTCAGCAACACGTCGCGGTCGGCGAGCCGCCCGGTTCGGTCCGAGGTGGCAACGTCCGGTACACGGGCGGTGATCCACTCCCGGACGCGGCGTCGTCGATGCCGGTCCGTGTGCACGTTGACCATGATCTGCCGTACATAGCCGTCGATGTTCTCGCTGTGCCGGACACGCTCCCATTTCGCGTAGACCCTGGCCAACGTGCTCTGGGCGAGGTCCTCCGCGTCGTGGTGATTGCCGCCGGTGAGGAGAAACGCGGTGCGCAGCAGGTGCGACCAGCGGCTGCTCATGAAGTCCCGGAACTCCGCGTCCTTCGTGGTGTTCAAGCGAATCCTCAACTGGATGGCCCGGCTGCGCCGGAGATCGGACGGCGTGCCGGTGGTGCGAGGCGAGCGCTCGCCTCGCACCACCGGCAGGTCATCGTGCGAACCCCCGTGCGTTCGGTCGAGGGGTCCGGTCGAGCGTTGCTACAGACTCGCGAGCACGGTGCCGTCCGCCGCGTAGACCTTGACGGGAGCGGTGAACGGGGGGTCGAGCTTCGACTGCGGGAGGGGCACCACGGGGCCCTCGACGTAGAACGCGGACCAGCCCGGGGAGCCCGCGAGGGTCAGCAGCTTCGCCTCCAGCGTCCGCCCCGCGACCTCCACGGTCACCCGGGCGACCACGCCGTTGCCTCGGTAGGCACCGGTGTACAGATTGGACCCCCGTCCCTCGTACGCGCGGATGTCGACGGTGCCGACCGGGAAGTCCCTGAAGAGGACGGCCTCGCCGAACTGTGCGCCATGCTGGGCCGCGTTCTGGACGAAGTGATAGCCCTCCGTGGTGAGCCACGTGGAGTTGCCGCCGCCGACGTCGATCCGCTCCTCGGGGTCGACCACGCGCGCCGGCGAGGACGCGACGGGAGCGGCGGGTGCGGCGGGCGCGGCGGCGACTCGGGTCGGCTGCGGACCGGTCGGATCGGCCGGGTTGTCGTCGCCGGACGCGAACGCCACGCCGCCCAGGGCGACCACGGCCGCCGCGCCGAGAGCGGCGACGAGTATGCGGGTGCGGCTTCGCCGCGTGGTCGAGGTCATCGTCATCAGAAGGCTCCGATTGTCGTGCCGAGCAGGTGACTTGGGCCGGATCGTCGACCCGGCCACCCCTCCTGACGGGACGATTCCGGAAATCGTTGCTCGGCCGAGGACGGATCTTTTTCGCGCCCCCGGTCGCGCCGACGCGTGCCGATGTGCCGACGCACCGACGCGCGGCAACCGGAGGACCGGCGAGGCGCCGGACCTCCGCCCGCGCCGAAGGACTCAGCTCACGTCGGCCCGGCGGTGGTGGTGGATCTCGGTCGGCGCCGCGGGTGTGGCGTGCGCGCCCGCACCGTGGCGCAGCAGCCACGCGGTGGCCTCGTCGCTCGGCAGCGCCTTGGACATCAACCAGCCCTGGGCCGCGTCGCAGCCCAGTTCGCGCAGGCGCTGGTAGGTGGCCTCGTCCTCGACGCCCTCGGCGACCACGCGCAAACCCAGCGAGTGGGCGAGTTGCACGATCGAGCAGACGATCGCGGCGTCCTCCTCGTTCATGGTCAGGCGGGCCACGAACGACCGGTCGATCTTGATCTCGCTCACCGGGATGTGCCGCAGGTGCACGAGCGAGGAGTAGCCGGTGCCGAAGTCGTCCAGAGACAGCCGCACGCCCAACCGGCGCAGCGCGTCCAGCGATTCGGCGGCCCGCTGCGGTTCCTCCAGGAGCACCCGTTCGGTGATCTCCAACTGCAACGCGCCCGCCGACACCCCGTGTTCATGCAGGCCGGCCGCCACCGAGTCGGCGAACGAGGGCACATGGATGTCGCGCGCGGAGATGTTCACCGCGACCGGGACGTCGATGCCCTCCGCGTGCCAGCGCGCCACCTGGTCCAGTGCGACGTCCACCACGTAGCGGGTGAGTCGGGGCATCAGCCCGGTCTGTTCGGCCAGTAGTACGAACTCCTCGGGCGAGACCTGACCCCGGGTCGGATGCCGCCAGCGCACCAGCGCCTCGCAGCCGTCCACCCGACCGTCGGCCAGCCGAATCTTCGGCTGGTAGTGCAACTCGACCTCGTGGTTGTCCAGGGCCCGCCGCAGATCGCCGAGCAGCAGCAGCTTGTCCCGGGTGTTCACGTCGCGCGAGTCGTCGTACAACTCCACGCCGCTGCGCGAGCGCTTGGCCAAGTACATCGCCACGTCGGCGAATTGCAGCAGTCCCAGCACGTCGGAGGCGTGATCCGGGAAGATCGCGACCCCGACGCTGGCCTCGACGTCCAGCGTCAACTCGTCCAGGTCGAACGGCTCGCCGAGGCGGTCGACGATGCGATGGGCGAGCCCGAGGACCACCTCCTGCGCGGTCTGCCGATCCGCGCCCATGTCCAATCCCGGGAGCAGCAGGGCGAATTCGTCGCCGCCGAGGCGGGCCACCGTGTCCCCGGGGCGGACCAGCGTCTCCAGGCGCGCGCCGACCTGCTGCAACAGCCGGTCGCCGGCGACGTGTCCGAGCGTGTCGTTGACCTCGTGGAAGCGGTGCAGGTCGAGCAGCAACAGGGCGACCCGGCCGCCTCGGCCGCCGGCCCGGCCCAGCGCCTCCTCGCCGCGCTCCAGTAACAACCGCCGGTTCGGCAGGCCGGTGAGCGCGTCGTGCCGTGACTCCTGCTCACGGTCGAAACGCACCATCGTGCTGCGGTAGAGGGTGTGCAGCGGGACCACGAACAGCGGCAGCAGCCAGGGCTGTTCCGCGGCCACGACGGCGATCAGCGGGGACAGGCCGATCAGCGCTCCGTGCGAGACCACCCGTTGCCGCAACTCGGCGCGCACGAGCGTGAACACACTCGTCCCGCGCCAACTCGCCCGGGCCAGCCATCCGGACATCTGCGACACGGCCGCCATCGCGAGCCCGGCCAGCGCGACCACGGGGAAGTCCACCACGCTCAGCCCGCGTGCCTCGTCCGGACCCGGCTCGATGCCGAACAGCCCGAGCACCACGTCGGCGGCGATGAAGGCGAGTACGTAGTGGCCCATGGTGTAGCCGACCCGCCACCACGAATCGCCTCTGAGCAGGCCGGAGACCAGGACCGGAACGGCCTGCCACAGCGCGGCGACCTGCCACCCGTGCACGAGCAGCAGGCCGAACGTGATGGCGATCGACGGCATGGCGCCGGGGATGTACAACCCCCGGCGCGTGAGCGCCGTGTACACGCCGTCGATCGACACCAACGCGAGCATGATCCACACGCCGGGTGTCAGCGGGACCGGACAATGACCGTCTGCCAGGGCGATCGTGGGTGGTACGACGAGTGCGAACACGCCGACCAGTGCGACCAACCCGGTGTGGATGAAGAACGCGCGTGGTCGCGCCAGTCGCGACAGGTCCGTCCTGCCGATCCGACCCATGCGCCTGCTCCCTGCGGCCTCGTCGGGCGGCATCCCGGGCGCCGGGACGGGTACGCCTGTGGGGCACCGAGCCCGCCGGGTGGGCAAGCTCCCGCCCAGGGTAGGTCGTTCCGGCATCGCTAGGGAGGGTTATCAGCCGGCACGCTCGGCCACCCACGCACGGGCCGCTTCGGGCCCGTCGGCCAGGAGCACCGCGAAGCCCTCGTCGTCGAGGATCGGCAGCCCCAGTTGCACGGCCTTGTCGTATTTGGAGCCGGGATTGTCGCCGACAACCACGAAGTCGGTCTTCTTCGAGACCGAACCCGTCACCTTGGCGCCGAGCTGTTCCAGGGCCTCCTTGGAGCTGTCCCGGGTGAATCCGACAAGCGTTCCGGTGACGACCGTCACAATTCCGTCGAGCGGGCCGGGAGCCTTCTCCTCGTCCGAACCTTCCTCGGCGAGCCGTACGCCGGCGGCGCGCCACTTCTCGATGATCTCGCGGTGCCACTCCTCGGCGAACCACTCGGTGACCGCCTTGGCGATGATCGGGCCGACACCGTCGACCGCCGCGATCTCCTCCTCGGAGGCCGCCGCGAGCCGATCGAGGTCGTGGAAGCCGCTCGTGATGGCCCGGGCGGTGGTGTCGCTGACGTGTCGGATGGACAGTGCCGTCAGGATGCGCCACAGCGGCTGGGTCTTGGCCTTCTCCAGACCCTCGAGCAGCGTGGCGACGGTCTGCTTGGGTTCGCCCTTCTGGTTGGCGAAGAAGGTCACGACCTTCGGCTCGCCGGTCTTCTCGTCGATCTTGGGCATGCCGGTCCGCTGTTCGCGGACGACCACCTTGATCGGCAACAACTGCTCCACCGTCAGCGAGAACAGATCGCCCTCGTTCACCACGGGCGGTACGGCCGGCTCCGACGGTTGGGTCAGCGCGGTCGCCGCGACGTAGCCCATGCCGTCGATGTCGAGCGCCTTGCGGCCGGCGAGATAGAACAGGCGCTCACGCAACTGCGCCGGGCACGAACGGGCGTTCGGGCAACGTACGTCGATGTCGCCCTCCTTCATCGCCCGCAACTCGGTGCCGCACTCCGGACACTCGGTCGGCATCACGAACTCGCGGGCGTCCGCGGGACGCAGGTCGGCGACCGGGCCGAGGATCTCCGGGATCACGTCACCCGCCTTGCGCAGCACCACGGTGTCGCCGATCCAGACGCCCTTGGCCTTGACCACGTTCTGATTGTGCAGCGTCGCGTACGCCACCACCGATCCCGCCACCGTCACCGGCTCCATCACCGCGTACGGCGTCACCCGGCCCGTGCGGCCGACGCCCACCTCGATGTCGAGCAGCTTGGTGTTGACCTCCTGCGGCGGGTACTTGAACGCGATCGCCCACCGGGGTGCCTTCGACGTCGCGCCGAGCCGGCCCTGGATCGGGATCTCGTCGACCTTGATCACGATGCCGTCGATCTCGTGCTCGACCGAGTTGCGGTGCTCGCCGAAGTAGCGGACGAACTCCTTCACTTCCTCGATCGTGTCGACCACCTTGTTGTGCTGCGCGGTCGGCAGCCCCCATGCGTGCAGGCGTTCGTACGCGTGCGACTGGCAGTCGATGTCGAAGCCCCGACGGGCGCCGATGCCGTGCACGATCATGTGCAGCGGGCGGGACGCGGTCACCCGGGGGTCCTTCTGCCGCAACGATCCGGCAGCGGCGTTGCGCGGGTTGGAGAACGGTTGCGGCGGAAGCGCCTTCACGGCCAGACCCTGCGCGCGCCGTTCCTCGTTCTCCTGCTCGGCCGCCGTGCGCGCGGCGACCAGTTGCGCGTTCAGCTCGTCGAACTTCTCGATCGGGAAGAACACCTCGCCTCGGATCTCGACCAGTTCGGGCACGTCGTGCCCGCCGTCGTCGCGCAACCTCGTCGGGATCTCGGCGATCGTCCGGATGTTCGGCGTGATGTCCTCGCCGGTCCGCCCGTCTCCGCGCGTCAACGCGCGCACGAGATGCCCGTTCTCGTACAGCAGGTTGACGGCCAGCCCGTCGATCTTCAGCTCGCACAGATAGTGGAACGACCCCGTCCCCAACTCGCGCGTGAGCCGGTCGTCCCACTCGTCGAGCTCGTCCTCGTTCATCGCGTTGTCGAGGCTGAGCAGGCGTTCCAGGTGGTCCACCGAGGTGAAGTCGGTCGAGTACGTGCCGCCCACCTTCTGGGTCGGCGAATCCGGCGTGCGCAGCGCCGGATACTCCTCCTCGATCGCCTCCAGCTCCCGCATCAGCGCGTCGAACTCGCCGTCGCTGACCACCGGCGCGTCCTTCACGTAGTAGCGGAAGCGGTGCTCCTCCAGCTCACGGGCGAGGGTCGCGGCGCGTTCGCGCACCTCGGCCGGGATCTCGTCCACTCCGGTCGTCGCACCAGCCACGTCGTCGCCCTCCAGCGCCACCAGTTCGAATGAGGTTCGCGGCGTCCCGCGGGCGGTCGCCGAGGCGCGCCGCCGCGTTTCGCTACATGGCGCCTTCGGGGTCGTCCCGAAGCACCCGGCCGGCAGCCACGCTGTGGGACAGAGCGGCCCGGGCGTACGCCGGAGAGGCACCGGCGAGGCCACACGTGGGGGTCACCACGACGGCTTCGGCCAGGGACTCCGGCGGGAAACCGAGCCTGTTCCACAACGTTCCGACAGACCTGACGGTACCGGGCGGGTCGGACAGTGGACGCGCTCCCACACCGGGCTTGACCTCGGACGCGTCGCTCTCCGGAGGCAGACTCGGCACCACGCCGGCGAAGAGGTGGAAGCCGGCCTCGACCGCCTCGCCGATCGATTCGTCCTGGGACTGCCGCAACAGCGAGACGTCGAGCGAGACGCCCGCCGCGCCGGCCTGGCGCAGCAGCGTGATCGGCGTGCCGGGTGCGCAGCAGTGCACGATCGTGGGCACACCCGCGCCCGCGATCACGTCCCGCAGCGTGTCGCGGACCACCGCCTTGTCCACGGCGCGCAGCCGGCCGAAGCCGCTCGCGGTGGGCACGTCGCCGGCGATCACGCCGGGCAGCGCGGGCTCGTCCAGTTGCAGCATCAGGTCGGCGCCGGGGATCCGTCGGGCCACCTCCGACACGTGCAGCCGGATGCCCTCGGTGAGCGACACGGCCAGGTCCCGGCATGCGCCCGGGTCGGCCAACGCCTTGTCGCCGTAGGTCAGTTCGATCGTGGCGGCGAGCGTCCACGGGCCCGCGACCTGGAGCTTGAGCGGACCCGTCCAGCCCTGGGTGAACTCCTCCAGGGCGTCCAGGTCCTGGCCCAGGTACGAGCGGGCCCGGCGGTGGTCGCGCCCGGGGCGGTCCACGAAGCGCCACCCGGAGGGCTGTACGTCGGTGTAGAGGTCGACCAGCATCCCGGCCGAGCGGCCGGTCAGGTCGGCGCCCGGACCGCGAGCGGGCAACTCGGGCAGGTGCGGCAGGTCGGTCAGCAGACCGAGCACCATCTTGACGGTCTCGCGGATGTCCTCACCGGGCATGGAACCGACCCCGGTGGCGCTGCCGGGTGGCCGGGGAGAAGTACGTTCTGGGGTGTCCACGCCCGGAAGCTTAGTTCGACGCGGCTCGTGCGCCGGCGGCCGGCGCGGCGGTGCCCGGTGTGGTGTTCGGCGCGGCGGATCCGGCCGGTGCGTCGGGGGCCGAGCGCAGCGGGACCTCGCGGACGAACCAGGACAAGGCGAACGCGAGCGCGGACAGGATCGCCAGCCCGATCGCCACGCCGTGCAGACCGCCGGTGACCGCCGTGTGGAAGGCGTCCCGTGTGGCGGCGGGCAACTCGCGCAGCGCGGCGGGGGTCGGGTCGGCTCCGCCGGAGTGGTCGCGTCCCAGGCCGGCCTCGAAGCGGTGCGCGTACACCGCGCCGAGCAGCGCGACGCCGAGCGAGCCGCCGATCGTCCGGGCGAGCGTCGCGGTACCGCTCGCCGCGCCCAGGTCGCGCGGGTCGGCGCTGTTCATGGTGATCAGGATCGTGCTCTGCATCACGAAGCCCACGCCGACCCCGATCACCAGGGTCAGCGCCGAGGCCACGGCCGTGGGGGTGTGCACGCCCAGACCGAGCAGCACGAGCGCGCCGACGATCATCACCGCGCCGCCCAGGATCGGGTACGCCCGGTAGCGACCGGTGCGGCTGATCAGTCGGCCGGCGGCGATCTGTACGCCGAGCATGCCGAACATCAGCGGCAGGAGCAGCAGCCCGCCCGCCGTGGGAGAGGCGCCCCGCACGAACTGCATGTACTGCGGGAGGTAGTTGCTCGCGGCCATCATCACCGCGCCGACCAGGAAGCCGAGCGCCTGTGCGACGGCGAAGTTGCGGTCGGCGAACAGCCGGGGCGGGATGATCGGTTCGACCGCGCGGCGCTCGACCGGGACGAAGGCGGCCAGCGTGACGACGGTGAGCGCGGCCAGGCCGAGGATCTGCGGCGAGGTCCACGCGTACGTGGTGCCCGCCCAGCCGGCCAGCAGGGTCAGCGCGACGATCCCGGTGGTGAGCAGCGCGGCACCGGCGTAGTCGATCCGGGCCCTGATCCGCACGGTGTCGAGCCGGATGCCGAGGCCGACGACGGCGAGCGCGAGCAGGCCGATCGGCACGTTGACGTAGAACGCCCAGCGCCAATCCAGGTGATCGGTGAGGAAGCCGCCCAGCAGCGGCCCGCCGATCAGCGCGATCGGCATGATCGCGCCGAACAGCGCCTGCACCCGGCCGCTGTCGCGCGGCGGTACGAGCACGCCGATCAGCGCGAACGCGCCGACCATCAGTCCGCCCGCGCCCAGTCCCTGGACGGCGCGGAAGGCGATCAGCTCGTTCATGTCCCGGGCCATCCCGGAGAGCATCGAGCCGACCAGGAACACGCCGATCGAGGCCATGAACACGCCCTTGCGACCGTAGAGGTCGCCGAGCTTGCCCCAGATCGGTGTGGTCGCGGCGGCGGCGAGCAGGTAGGCGGTCACCACCCAGGACAGCCGGTCCAGGCCGCCCAGTTCGCCGACGATGGTGGGCAGCGCGGTGCCCACGATGGTGCCGTCGAGCATGCCCAGGAACATGCCGAGGACCAGGCCGACGACGCCGAACGGGATTTTGCCGGGTGGGGTCTCGGATTCGTGTGACATGGCGCTTCCCCCGTGGCGGGTGGTCGGGTTCGAGAGTGTCGTCGGGTTCGGGGAGGGTCGTCGGGCTCGAAGGGTGAGGAGGAGTCAGGCCGCGTAGGGGCGGACGGCCTTGGCGTCGCGCAGGGCGTGCGCCCACCACACGAGTTGGTCGAGCATGGTCTTCGCGGCGGCGTCCGAGGCCGGGTCGACGGCCTTGCCGTCGGCGTCGAACTTGTCCCAGTGGCCGTGGAAGCTGACCGTGTCCCGCACGGTGACCGCGTGCAGCTCGGCCAGCACGACCCGAAGCTGCTCGACCGCGCGCAGGCCGCCGGAGACCCCGCCGTAGGACACGAAGCCGACCGGCTTGGCGTGCCACTCCCGGTTGTGCCAGTCGATCGCGTTCTTCAGCGCGGCCGGGAAGCTGTGGTTGTACTCCGGCGTGACGATCACGAACGCGTCGGCGGCGGCCAGCCGGGGCGACACCTCGGCGAGCAACTCGGCGGTGCCGGGTGCGGGCGGCTGCCCGAAGGCCGGGAACACGGTGGGCAGCGGGGTCTCGATCAGGTCGACGACGTCCACGGTCAGATCGTCGCGACCGGCGGCGTGGGCGCGCGTCCACTCGGCCACGATGGGCGCGAAACGGCCGTCCCGGGTGCTGCCGACGATGATCGCGAGGCGCAGGGGGGTGGTGGCGGGCATGCCGGCTCCTCGATGTTGTGTGTACAACGTATCCGTCGAAATACAACGTACACAGGCAGGTGTACGACGTCCACTCTTGATACGTTGTACGCACAGCGGCAACACATCCGCGGCATCCGCCGTATCGCCGCGTCCACGCACTTCGGGAGGGCCGCGCTCATGGCCGGGCAGAAGAAGAAGGCCTCGGCGGCCGAAGCGGAGCCGGAGGCAGGGTCGGACGCGGGCGGCGAACCCCGGGTCTCGCTGTGGGAACGGCTGGAGAACCCGAGTCCCGCGCCGCGCACCGTGCTCACCCCGGCGCGGATCGCCGAGGTCGCGGTCGGGATCGCCGACGCCGAGGGCATCGACGCGGTGACGATGCGGCGACTGGCGACCGAACTGGGCGTCGCGCCGATGGCGGCCTATCGGTACGTGTCGGGCAAGGACGACCTGTTGGAGCTGATGGTCGACCGGGTCTACGGCGAACTGCCCGCGCCCGAGACCGGCGCGGGCTGGCGGGCGACGCTGCGGACGCTCGCGACGAGCACCCGCGACGTCGTCCTGCGGCATCCGTGGCTGGTGCAGTTGCCGTCGGCGCGCGCGGCGATCTCGCTCACCCCGAACCGGCTGGCGGTGGTCGAGTGGGGGATGGCCGCACTGGCCGAGCTCGACCTTCCGCCGGATGAGTTGATGGTCGCGGTGGACACGGTCGGTGCGTTCGTCCAGGGTCGCACCGCCTCCGAGGTGGCCACCCGGCGGCTGATGGAGGTGCGGGGTGCGGCCGACGGTCACGCCCTGCGAACGCAGCTCGCCCCGGAGATGACCTACCTGATGAACACGGGCCGCTACCCCACCTTCCACGCGTACCTCGGGGCCGCTCGGCACAAGGACGATCCGCGCTGGCAATTCGAGACCGCCCTCGACTGCATCCTCGACGGCCTCGCCACCCGCCTGGGCATCTGACGTTGCGAGACGGGCTCGCCATGTACTGCGCGTACATCTGACACATTCATGACATGAGTGAGCCCGTGATCGCCTCCATGGCCGAGGTCCGCAGCCACCTCGCGGACGTCCTCGAACGCGCTCGGCGGGACGAGACGCCGACGATCATCACGCGACGGGGGAAGGAGGAGGCCATCGTGATCGATATCCACGAGTACCAGCGCCTGCGGCGGCTCGCGGACCGGGTGGAGGAATCCTGGCTCAACACGCGGGCGGACGAGTCGGAATCCGAGGGCGTCGAAGGGTCGGTTTCCCTCGAGGAGATGGCCGCCCTGCTCCGGGCCCACCACGGTTGATTCCGCTGCGTCCGCGGCGGTCCGGCGGCCGGCGGGCCCGGGTCCGCAGCGTCCGAGCGCCGGGCAGGCCACTTCCGGCCCGTCCGGCGTTCGAGGACGGCCCGGAAGCCGCTTGGTCCATGAGCCATTCGGGCGACAACCGGCTCAGGCGACCTCGCGAGGCGCCAGCCGGAGTGCGTCCACCGCCATCCTGGCGGCCGTTCCGATCACCGCGTCGGCGGCCGGGAGTGCCGCGGACGTGTCGGCGGACCGGGTGCAGATCGCGATCGCGTACCGGCCGCCGTCCGGATACTCGACCACCCCCGCCTCGTGCCGCAGCGTGGGCAGCGTCCCGGTCTTCCCGGACACCCGCACGTCGTCGAACGGGAAGCCGGACGCCAACCGATGCGACCACGCCTGAAGGCCGAGCACCCGCCGCAGCCCCACCCCGTATTCGCCGGCACACGCCTCGTCCCGCCAGATCGCGCCCAGCAACCGGGTCAGGTCACGCGGCGTACCCCGGTTGGACCGGTTCGGGTCCAGCGCCCGCAACCGGGCCACCACGGTCGGGTCGACCAGCGCGGCCGGGCCGCCCGGCCCCGCGTCCGCCCGCAGACCGGCGTACATCTCGCGCAGGGGCTCGATCGCCACCGTGCGGGTCAGGCCCAGTTCGAGCATCGTCGCGTTGACCGTGTCCAGGCCCAGGGTGTCCCACAGCGCGTCGGCCGCCGCGTTGTCGCTCACCGCGACCGCGAGCGACGCGAGGTCGCGCAGCGACATGGTGACCGGGTCCAGCATCGCGGCCACGCCGGTCCCGCCCGGACTGCGCGCCGCGCCCGCGGGCAGCTCGATCCGCTCGGTCAGCTCTACCCGACCGGCCGCCGCCTCCCGGAACAGCGTGGTGACCAGACACAGCTTGTGCAGGCTCGCCGTGCTGTACAGCGTGTCCGCACCCAGATCGACTTCGGCGCCGGTGTCGATGTCGACCGCGTGCAGCACACCGCTCACTCCCGCGTCGGCGAACGCGTCGGCGATCCGAGCCCGCGCGGCACGCCGCCGGCCGCCGTGAGAGGCGTGAGAGGCGTGCGAGCCGGGTGAGCCGGGTGAGCCGGGTGAGCCAGGTGCGGATCCGGGCCGGGTCACAGCGGGAACTCCGAGGCCGGACGCGGAAAGAGCGGCCGCCCGGGATGCTCGGCCAGGACACCGGCATGCCGCCGCAGCGCCGCGTGCGCGGTCTCGGCGAACGCGCGTACGGCCGGCCCGTCGGTGCCCCGGGGCCAGGCCGTCGAGGTCCGCCACGCGAGCGGCCCGCCCGTCAACGGGCGCCACACCGTGCCCGGCTCGGGCGCGGTCTGCGGGACCAGCGCCACCGCCGCGCCGGACAACACCAGGGCCCGGGCGAAGTCGCCGCCGGGCACGTCGTGCACGACCGCCGGCGTACACCCGTGCCGGGCACACGCGGTCAGCGTCTCGTCATACAGCGCCGGGGCGAACTCTCGTGGGAACAGCACCAACTCACACCCCGTCAGGTCGGCGAGCGCGACCTCGGTCGGGGTCGCGAGCGGATCGTCGGCGGCCAACAGCACGCCGAGCGGTTGACGCAGCATCGGGCCCACCTCCAGGTCGGCCACCGCGCACGGATGCCGGACCACGCCGACGTCCAGGGTGCCGGCCGCCAACTCGCGCAACTGCCGGGTGGTGGTCAGCTCGCGCAACTCCAAAGCGCCGCCCGGCGAACGCTCCCGGAAGCCGGTCAGGATCGCGGCGACCGCCGCACCACCGAGATCGGGTGGGACCGCCGCGCGGATCGCACCGGTGGTCCCACCGCGCAGCCCGGCCACCGCCGCGCCGAGCCGGTCGGCGGCGCCGAGCAACTCGCCCGCCTCGGCCAGCACGACCCGGCCCGCCGGGGTCAGCACGACGCCTCGGCTGTTCCGGTCGAACAGGCGCACGCCGAGTTCGCGCTCCAGCCGCTGGATCCGCTGGGACAACGACGGCTGAGCCATCCGCAGGCGCTCGGCGGCCCGGCCGACATGTCCCTCCTCCGCGACGGTCCGGAAGTACCGGAGATGTCGGAGCAGGTCCATGGCCGGCGATGATAGCCGTCCGGCTATCGCTCCCGGTCCGATCACGATCCCGGTCACGATCCCGGAGCGGGCGAGCGACTCGCGCCGGTGGGCGGCACCGACCCGACCGGCGGGCAGCGCCGATCCGACGCCGAGCCCCCTCGGCCGACACAACGCGGGGCCCGCTCGGATCCGTCCCGAACGAGCCCTGCGTCGTGCGACCGGGCCCCGCGTCCTGCGCCGACGTCAGGCTCCGAAGGCCAACCCCACACTCCGACCTATCTCGCGCCGCTGGAGGTAGAAACAGGCCTTGTGCGGCTCCGCGCCGTGTTCGCCCGTGTATCCACCACGCAGCACCGGCCCGCCCTCCGCGGGGACCGGGAACATCCGTGACAGGGTGGGATCGGCCGCCACGAGGTCGTCGCGGTCGGCCAGGTTCACCCAGTTCTCCACGAACGCCGGCGGCTGCGCGGGCTGCGGTCGCACCCACGAGTCGACGACGGTGTCCGGGCCCAGCGGCGACCCGAGCGTGATCAACAGCGGCAGTGGTCTGCGCAGCCGGTGCGCGAGTTCGTAGGCGACCACCGCACCGAGCGAGTGCCCGATCACCACCTTGGTGTCGAAGCCGATCTCGGCGCCGACCCGATCCAGCACCCGATTGCGGGTCTGATCATCCGTCAGGTAGCGGGTGAGCTGGGTCAGCGCCTTGTTCACGAAGCCGCCGGCCGAGCCCGGGCCGTCGGCGGCGAACCAGCGCAGCCCGGCCAGTCCGCAGGTGGGGGAGAGCACGACGGTGCGCCCCGTCTCCCCCGGCCCGCCCTCCAGGCGGGCGATCTCCCGTGCCGCACGCTGTCGTTCCGGCGGGACCGAGCCGCGAACCGCGGCGCGATCCAGCCATTCGCGACCTATGCGTGCGGTCACCTCGTGCTGGATGTCCTCGTCGATCATCTCGCCCTGCGACGGGTGCCGGCGGAGCAGGTCACCATAGAACGCCATCCGCGCGTCGATTCCGCGACGGGTGTGGCGGTACTTCCACAGCCGGTCCGCGACCTCGGGAAATCCCGCTGCCTTCACTCCCCGGGCCAGACGTGGGACCCACTCCTCCTCGAGTGTGTGGGCCGACCTGTATTCCTGCGCGATCCCGTGTACCAGCACGATGGCGGCCATCGTGTCCCCTCCCAAGCCCCGAGTCCTTGACGAGCGCGCTCTCGGACGCCGGGCCCAAGAGTTGTGCGAAGGGCCGATCGACGCGGGGGGACGCAGACCGGAGAGTGGCTTCGCAAGGTTCTCTTACCCAGTCGGTAACGGAAGTTGGCATTTGAGTGAAGTTACTTCCGGGTTGTTCGACGAGATGTGCCATCCGGCCGGAATTATTCGCACCCGGGTACCGCCGGATCGGGGCCGGCGGGCGGGTCGCGAGGCGCCGGCGGGCCGCGCCGGTGTCGGCCGGCGGGCCAATAGACTGGCCTGCATCACACCCGTCAAACCGAAGGAACCCGCTGCATGCCTGGCATCACGCGCGAGGAGGTCGCCCACCTCGCCCGGCTGTCGCGGCTGGAGCTCGGGGCCGAGGAGCTTGATCACCTCGCCGCGCAGCTCGACGACATCATCGGCGCGGTCGCCCGCGTCGCCGAGGTCGCAGCCGACGACATCCCGCCGACCTCGCACCCGCTGCCGCTGACCAACGTCATGCGGCCGGACGTCATCCGCCCCGGGCTCACTGCCGAGGAGGCGCTGTCCGGTGCGCCGGCCGCCGAAGAGCAGCGTTTCCGGGTGCCCCGCATCCTGGGAGAGGAGTGACGGCCATGACCGAGACCATTCGCTGGACCGCGGCCGAGACCGCCTCCGCCATCGCCGACGGCAAGGTCACCGCCGTCGAGATCGCCCAGGCCCACCTGGACCGCATCGAGGCCGTCGACGCCAAGGTGCACGCGTTCCTGCACGTGGACGCGGACGGCGCGCTCGCCGCCGCCAAGGCCGTCGACGACGCCCGCGCGCGCGGCGACAAGCTCGGCCCGCTGGCCGGTGTGCCGCTCGCGCTCAAGGACGTGTTCACCACCAAGGGCGTGCCGACCACCTGCGGGTCGAAGATGCTCGAGGGCTGGAAGCCGCCGTACGACGCGACGTTGACCCGCCGGCTCAAGGACGCGGGCGTGGTCATCCTCGGCAAGACCAACATGGACGAGTTCGCGATGGGCTCCTCCACCGAGAACTCCGCGTACGGCCCGACCGGCAACCCGTGGGACCCGACCCGGGTCCCGGGCGGCTCCGGCGGCGGCTCGGCCGCCGCCATCGCGTCCTTCCAGGCGCCGCTGGCGATCGGCACGGACACCGGCGGCTCGATCCGCCAGCCCGCCGCGCTCACCGGCACGGTCGGCGTCAAGCCCACCTACGGCGGCGTCTCCCGCTACGGCCTGGTGGCCTTCTCGTCCTCGCTCGACCAGGGCGGCCCGTGCGCGCGCACGGTGCTCGACGCCGCGCTGCTGCACGAGGCGATCGCCGGGCACGACCCGCTCGACTCGACCTCGATCGACGCGCCGGTGCCGAACGTGGTCGAGGCCGCGCGCAGCGGCAGCGTCCGGGGCCTGCGGATCGGCGTGGTCAAGGAGTTCGGCGGCGAGGGCTATCAGGCGGGCGTGCTGGCGCGCTTCGCCGACGCGGTCGAGCTGCTGCGCGAACTCGGCGCGGAGATCGTCGAGATCTCCTGCCCGAACTTCACCTACGCGATGCCCGCGTACTACCTGATCGCGCCCTCCGAGGCGTCGTCCAACCTGGCCCGCTTCGACGCGATGCGCTACGGACTGCGGGTCGGCGACGACGGCGAACACTCGGCCGAGGAGGTCATGTCGCTGACCCGCGAGGCCGGCTTCGGCGCCGAGGTCAAGCGCCGGATCATGCTCGGTACGTACGCGCTGTCGTCCGGTTACTACGACGCCTACTACGGCCAGGCACAAAAGGTCCGCACGCTCATCACGCGTGACTTCGAGGCCGCGTTCGGGCAGGTGGACGTGCTGATCTCGCCGACCACGCCGACCACCGCGTTCCCGATCGGCGAGCGTGCGGACGACCCGATGGCGATGTACCTCGCGGACCTGTGCACCATCCCGTCCAACCTGGCGGGCAACGCCGCGATGTCGCTGCCGTGCGGCCTCGCGGACGAGGACGGCCTGCCGGTCGGCCTCCAGATCATCGCGCCGGCCATGGCCGACGATCGGCTGTACCGGGTGGGCGCCGCCGTGGAGGCCGCCTACCTGTCCCGTTGGGGTGCCCCGCTGCTCGACCGCGCACCCGCGCTCTGACTTTCCGAGGAGTCGATATGGCCAAGAAGAAGAAAGCCCCCAAGAGCAACGTCGCCAAGGTCTTCAGCGTCGGCATGCAGCTCTTCGGCGCGATCGGCGTGATCAAGCAGATCAAGGAGGCCCGCGGCAAGAACGACAAGCTGGAGCTGGCCGACGCGGTGATCAGCGCCGCCGCCGTGGTCACCGGCTTCGCGCTGCTGATCCGCGCGATGCGCGAGGTCGAGGAAGAGCTGACGGAGGCCGACGCCCTGTGAGTACCACCAGCCTGATGTCCTACGAGGACGCGCTGGAGACCTACGACCCGGTGATGGGCCTGGAGGTCCACGTCGAGCTGGGCACCGCGACCAAGATGTTCTGCGGTTGCTCGACCGAGTTCGGCGCGGAGCCCAACAGCCAGGTCTGTCCGACCTGTCTGGGCATGCCCGGCGCGCTGCCCGTGGTCAACGCGGTCGCGGTCGAGTCGGCGATCCGGATCGGCCTCGCGCTCAACTGCAACATCGCCGAATGGTGCCGCTTCGCCCGGAAGAACTACTTCTATCCGGACATGCCGAAGAACTTCCAGACCTCGCAGTACGACGAGCCGATCGCGTTCGACGGGTACCTCGACGTCCAGGTCGAGGGCAAGACCTGGCGGGTGGAGATCGAGCGCGCGCACATGGAGGAGGACACCGGCAAGTCGCTGCACATGGGCGGCGCGACCGGTCGCATCCACGGCGCGGACTACTCGCTGCTCGACTACAACCGGTGCGGCATCCCGCTGATCGAGATCGTCACCAAGCCGATCGAGGGCGCGGGCGAGCTGGCCCCGCTGGTGGCCAAGGCGTACGTGGCCGAGCTGCGCGAGCTGATCCGCGCGCTCGGGGTGTCCGAGGCCCGGATGGAGCTCGGCCAGATGCGCTGCGACGCGAACCTGTCGCTGCGCCCGAAGGGCCGGGAGAAGTTCGGCACCCGCAGCGAGACCAAGAACGTCAACTCGCTGCGTTCGGTCGAGCGGGCCATCCGGTTCGAGATCCAGCGGCACGCCACGGTGCTCACCGACGGCGGCACCATCGTGCAGGAGACTCGGCACTTCCACGAGGACGACGGCAGCACCACCGCCGGCCGGATCAAGGAAGAGGCCGAGGACTACCGGTACTTCCCGGAGCCCGACCTGGTGCCGGTGGCGCCCTCGCGCGAGTGGGTCGAGGAACTGCGCTGCACGCTGCCCGAGCTGCCGTCGCTGCGCCGCGCCCGGCTCCAGGCCGAGTGGGGCGTCAACGACTTCGAGATGCAGTCGATGGTCAACGCGGGTGTCCTGGACGTGATCCTGGCCACGATCGACGCCGGGGCCGACTCGGACGCGGCGCGCAAGTGGTGGCTGGGCGAGCTGTCCCGGCGGGCCAACGAGCGCGGCGTCGAGGTGGCCACGCTGCCGATCACGGCGGCCCAGGTCGCGCGGGTGGCCGCGCTGGTCAAGGGCGGCGAGCTGAACGACAAGCTGGCCCGCCAGGTGATCGACGGCGTGCTCGCCGGCGAGGGCGAGCCGGACGCGGTGGTCGAGGCGCGCGGGCTCAAGGTCGTCTCCGACGACTCGGCGCTCGGCGCGGCCGTGGACGAGGCGATCGCGGCCAACGCGGGCATCGCCGACAAGATCCGCGGCGGCAAGGTGCAGGCGGTCGGGGCCCTGGTCGGCGCGGTCATGAAGACCACGCGCGGGCAGGCCGACGCGGCTCGGGTACGGGAGCTGATCCTGGAGCGCCTGGGCGTGTCCTGACCCGTCGGTGTTCGGCGGTTCGGCGGTTCGGCGGGTTCGTTGCGTTCGACGTGTTCGCCGTTCGCCGTTCGTGGTTCGCCGTTCGTGGTTCGTGGTTCGTGGTTCGTCGAGGAGGGCCTTCGGTCGCGTTGCGATCGGGGGCCCTTCGGCGTGTGTGTCGTCGGCCGTGGGGGTGTGCCGGGGGTGTCCGTAGGTACCGGGTGATGTTCGGCCGGGGTTCTCCCTAGGTCTGTTCGACCCCCTTATCGGGTTCTTCTCGGGCGCCTTAGATCGGCTGTGGACGAGGTGAGCGACTCGGATGCGGCATCCGACCGATGCCCGAAGGCCCCCTGGGACGCGAGGCTCGTACCACGAGCCGGAGCGACCGGTTCGGTGACCAGGAGGTCGACACCGTGTTGGAGTACGAACTGTTCCAGGCCCGTGAGCGCGAGCTGCGGGCGACCGCCGACCACGACCGGATGGTCCGTGAGGCGCTGAAGGCCGGTCGGCGTGCGGCCAAGGCCGCGCGGGTGGCCCGGCGCGAAGAGCGGCGAAGCGGCCAAGGTGCCGGCGGTCTCAGTTCCGATCGCGGCGTATCCGGGTGGAGCATAGGAAGCCTCCACCTGCACGCCCGGTGAGTACGTGACGCCGGACACGCCCACCGAAACCCCTTGGTTGACCTGCGCAAACGGGTTTCGCCGGGCGAGAAATCCCCGGCTGCGCACCGGCGGGACATGACATGCTCGGCACTGTGGCGAGTACTTCTGTTTCTCCCGTGTTCGTAGGCCGGTCAGTGGAAATGGCGCGGTTCCTCACGGCTTTGCGCGAAGCCGACGAGGGCACGCCGGGCGTGGTGCTCGTCGGGGGCGAGGCCGGCGTCGGCAAGACGCGCCTGCTCCAGGAGTTCCTGGAGCGTGCGGAGGCGCAGGGCGCGGTGACCACCGTCGGTGGTTGTCTGGAGTTGGGCGCGGAGAGTCTGCCGTTCGCGCCCATCTCCGCCGCGCTGCGCACGCTCTCCCGCCGGATCGGCCCCGAGCTGGCCGAGGCCGTGGCCGGCCGCGAGCGCGATCTCGCGTGGCTGCTGCCCGACCTCGCGCCGGGCACGATCGCGCGCGACGGCGAGTTCGACCGGGTCCGGCTGTTCGAGCTGATGCTCGGTCTGCTGGAGCGGCTCGGCGGCGACCGCACCCTCGTGATCGCGATCGAGGACCTGCACTGGGCCGACTCGTCCACGCGCGAACTGCTCGGCTTCCTGTTCCGGCTGCTGCGTACCGGCCGGATCCTGATCGTCGGGACGTATCGGGCCGACGCGGTCGGCCGGCGGCATCCGCTGCGGTCCTTCCTGGCCGAGTTGGACCGGGTGCATAACGTGGCCCGGATAGACCTGGCCCGGCTCACCCGCGCCCAGGTCGGCGACCAGTTGCGCGGCATCCTGCGCGAGGATCCGCCGCGCCGCCTGATTCGACAGATCTTTCAGAAGTCCGAGGGGAACGCGTTCTTCGTCGAGGAGCTCGCCTGTTCCATTCGGGATGGGCAACTCACGGGTATTTCGGATACTTTGCGGGATTTGTTGCTGATTCGGATCGAGGAGTTGTCCGAGGACACCCAGAAGGTGATCCGTCTGGCGGCGATCGGTGGGGTCACCGTCGGCCACCGGCTGCTCACCGAGGTGTCCTGGCTCGACCCGGACCGCCTGGAGGAGGCACTGCGCACGGCGGTGTCCGCACACGTACTGGTGCCCATCGGGGACGAGTTCCAGTTCCGGCACGCGCTGGTGCGCACCGCCATTCGCGAGGACCTGATGCCCGGGGAGCGGGTCCGGCTGTACGCGACCTTCGCCGAGGCGCTGGAGCGCTGTCCGGACCTGGTGGCCGCCGACGAGCTGCGCGGTCGGATCGCCACGTACTGGTTCCACGCCGGCAAGGCGGTCAAGGCGCTGCCGGCGGTGCTCGCGGCGGCCGAGGCGGCGCGGGAGCGGTACGCCTTCGACGAGCGCACCCGGCTCCTGGAGCGCGCGCTGCTGTTGTGGGAGCAGGTGCCCGACCCGGAGGAGCTGAGCGGTCGACGGCTGCTCGACATCTACATGGAGGCGGTCACCGCGGCCCGGCTGGGCAGCGAGCGCGAGTTGACCATCCACTTCTGCAAGCGCGCGATCGAGTTGGTGGACCCGGTCGCCGAGCCGGAGTTGGCCGCGTTCCTGTGGCGGGAGAAGGCCCAGGGCCTGCGCAACCTGTGTCGCTCGTCGGGCATGCCGGAGCTGCGCCGGGCCAAGGAGATCCTGGAGGGCCTGCCGCCGTCGATGGAGCAGGCCCGAGTGCTCGCGCACATCGCGCGGGACCGGATGCTCGACGGCGAGGGCGACGAGGCGATCGCCGAGGCGATGGTCGCGCTGGAGCGCGCGCGCACCGTGGCCAGCCCCGACATCGAGGCCGAGGCACGCAAGACCCTCGCGTGCGGCCTGGTGCAGATCGGCCGGATCGAGGAGGGCATGGCGCAGCTCGAGCTGGCCGAGCAGGGCGCGATCAGCAGCCGCGAGCCGGACAGCCTGGTGCACATCCTGAGTAACAAGGCCTCGCTGCTGGAGGGGTTGGGCCGGCACCGGGAGAGCGCGGTGGCCGCACGGCGCGCGATGGAACTCGCCGCCGAGCGCGGGCTCACCCGCACCTCCGGCTCGTTCGCGCTGGGCAACCTCGCCGAGTCGCTGCTCTCGGCCGGCGACTGGGCCGACCTGGAGACGCTGGTGGAGAAGACCCTCGACCTCGACCCCGGGCCGCAGACCACCCGCCACCTCGAACTGCAACTGGTCGACCTGTGTCTGGCCCGGGGCGACGTACGGGGCGCGACCGCGCACCTGAAGCGATCCCGGCTGGCCGCGGGATCGCGCTACGTCGAGGCGCAGTACGGGATTCCGCTGGCGCGGGCCGAGATCCGGGTGGCCGAGGCCCAGGGACGACTGGACGAGTCCCGCGAGGCGCTGGTGGCGGCGCTGGAGGGGGTCGGCTGCCCGCCGGGCCACCAGCGGTACATGTGGCAACTGCTCGCCGACGCGGCCGGGAACGAGGCGGACGCGCGCACCTCGACCGTGCGCCCTCGCGAATCCGAGCTCAGGACCCGCCAGGACATCGCCGACCGGATCGCGGCGATGGCCGATTCGCTCGCGGTCGACTGCGTGCTCGACGCGGCGTACGCGGGACTGGTCAAGGCCGAACTGGCCCGCGCGGCGGGCACCGACGACGCCGAGCAGTGGGGCCGGGTGGTGTGCTCCTGGGAGCTGACCGAGCAGCCCTATCGCACGGCCTGGGCGCAATTCCGGCACGCCGAGGCGCTGCTCGCCGCCGGCGACCGCGACGCCGCGGCGACGCCGCTGGCCACCGCCGCCGAGGTGGCCGTCCGGCTGGACGCCAAGACCCTGCGCGAGGTCATCGACCTGCTCACCCGCCGTGCCCGGATGGCCCCGAGTTCCCAGGGCGACCCCGGCACCCCGCTGCCGACCCTCACCCCACGCGAGATCGACGTCCTCCGACTGGTCGCCGACGGCCGCAGCAACCGCCAGATCGCCGAAGAGCTCTACATCAGCGTCAAGACGGCCAGCGTCCACGTCTCCAACATCCTCGCCAAGCTCGAGGTCACGGGCCGGGGTGAAGCGGCGGCGGTGGCACATCGGCTGCATTTGGTGGATGGGTGAATTTGGGGGGCAGGTGCGGGGTGGCGTTGCCGTTGGTGCCGACGGCGGGGCACACGGGGTGGGCTCGGCACGGCTGGGTTGCGGGGGCGCGGGGTGGGTCGGGGTGTGGGGGTTGTGGGTGAGGCTGGGTCGGGTTGTGGGGGTTGTGGGGGTTGTGGGTGAGGCTGGGTCGGTTTGCGGGGGTCGCGGGGCGGGCGTGGTGGGTCGGTCAGAGTCGTGGTCCGCGGCGTTGCTTCTGGTTGGGCGACTTCGTCGCCGGCTCGCGAGGCACCACCTTTTTCTCTCCCCCGCAAGCTCCTCCAAGAAAAAGGCGGCCCCTCGCTCGTGACTTCGTGTCCCTCCGCTTCGCTCCGGGGCACGAAGTCAAAGGTCTGCGGCTCCGCCGCTCTCCGCGCTTCGCGCGTCGATCACTGGGGTGGGCTGGGTCGGGGGCGCTGACGCGCCTGGGGGGTGGGCTGCCGGGATGGGCTGCGTGCCACCGACCGTCCCGCGCCATGTCCGCGTAGGCGCTCCCCGCCGCGTCGGCCCGACTTCCGGGGGCGGGTCGCTTCACCTCTTCGGCCTGAAAGCCTGTCCCGGCTGGTCTTCGCCGTCGGGCCCGCCGCCGCCAGCCGCAGCCGCAGCCGTTGCCGCTGCTGCGTCCGCTCACGTGCCCGCCGCCCCGCCGGCCGCCGCCGCCCGCCGCAGCCGTCGTCGCTGCTGCGCTCGCTCACGTGCCCGCGCGCCGTCGCGTGTGCTGCCAACGTCGCCGTGCCCATGACCAGCGCTACCGTCGCCGCTGCCGGGCTCGTGATCGACACCTTCCCCCGCCCCGCTGCGCCCGCCGGGCGTGCCCGTGGGGGTGGGGGTGGTGGGGGTTAGCGTGGGGGTGGAGGGAAGGGGAGTCATGGGGCCGGGGCTGGGGCTGGTGTTGCGGGAGTTGGGTGTGGACGAGGCGGGTGGGGTGTTTGCGCGGTTGGTGGGGGTGCGGGGGGTGGATGCCTGGGTGGGGGATGAGGTGTGTTTGTCGGACGCGTTGGTGGAGGCGATCGCCGCGTGTGGCAGTGCCGAAGAGGTGGTGCGGGCCGCGGGTAATCCGCGGTTGACCGCGGCGCAGTTGTGTCGGTTGATCGAGGCCGGTGGGTATCCGGTGGTGGCCTGGGTGTTTCCGCCGGAGGGTGAGGACGAGGTTCTCGATCCGCCGGGCGGTCCGAACGAGGTACTCGACCTGGGGCGGCGGGAGTTGCGGCGCGCGGGGGTGGCGCTGGAGCGCGTGCTCGAACTGTTGCGCGCGCATCCGCTGCTCGCGTACACCGCTCGCCGCGCCGGGTCCGTGAGCGTGTTGCACCGGCCGGATGTGCCCGTCACCCGGACCGAGGCGCTCGACCAGGTGGGACCCGCGCTGCGCGCCGGCGTACTGGCGCCGCGCGAGATCCTGAACCGCATGCGACCCGCCCGCGTCGCCGCCCAGGTGCTCGCCGTGGTCTCCCGCGAACACGCCTACGTCACCGGCGAGACCACCATCCACGAACTGCTCCGGCCCGAGGTGGTCGACACGCTCGGCACCAACCCCGCCGCCTGGGCGCACGTGGCCCGCACCCTCGGCCGCCACGCCGGCACCCTGCCCGAGCTGTTCGCGGACGCGAGGACGCACACGGGCGAGGCCGCCATCAGGGTGCCCGCAGCCGTACGGCCGTCCATGGCCTTCCTGCTCCGCCGGCTCACCGCCGACGAACTCACCACCCTCATACCGCACCTCGACGACGCGGCGGCGGTCGCCCTGCTGCCCGGCAACGTCCCGCCGCTGCCGAACGTCGCCGACGCGGCGCTGCGCTGCGAACACCACGCGCTGCTCGCGGCGCTCGCCGAGCACCAGAGCATCGGCCGACACTACGCCGGCCTGCTCAAGGACCTCGGCGACGACCGGCTCGACCGACTCCTGGTGGACAACCGCTCCGGCGTCACCGCCGAATTGCGCCGCGAGATCTACGCCGGCCGCCGGGCCGACCGTCCCCGCGTCCCGATGCACCCGGAGCTGCGCGGCCAATTGCTCAACGAACCGCCCTTCGGCAGTGAGCCCGAGGCGTACGCGCTGTCCGGCGATCCCGCGCTGGTGGACCACGCGCTGCCGGGCTGCGAGGCGCGCAAGCTGCGCCGGATCGACTGGATCGACATCGTGCTGAGCCTGTGGGAGCGCGCCGACTCGACGGTGACCGCCGACATCCTGGCCCGCCACGGCGAGCTGTTCCCGGAGCGGATCAAGGTCACCGCGCAGGCCGCGTTGGCCGCCGAGGACCCGACCCCGCTCCGGGAGTTGCGCGCCCGCTGGGACCGGGGGCCGCGTGCCGAACCGCCCATACCCGAGCACCGCCGACCACCCGCCGACCGGCTTCGCGACACCCCGCTCGACCCGTGGCACTCCTGGCTCGTCGCCGCGGTCACCTCCGGCGAGTTGGACGCCGAGGAGGTCGTTCGGTACGCCCGCCCGGCCCGGCACGCGTTCGAGGCCGTGGTCGCGATCGACGCCTACCACTGGGCCCCGGGCAGTGCCCGCCCGGCGCTCGCCCGACTCGGCAAGCGGATCGGCCCCAACCCGGAGGCATGGGTGATCCTGGCCGGCCTGACCGCCGACTTCGAGGGCACCCTGACCGAACTCGCCGACCTGTGCGCGGCCGCCGCCGGTTGAACCCCGGCGGTCAGTTCGACACGAGCCGCAGGACGCGGTCGTCGCCCTTGCGCGGGCTGCCCCGGCCGTCCGTCGCACTGGTGGTCAACCACAGTTCGCCCGAGACGACCAGCACCGTGCGCAGCCGACCGTACTTGCCCTGGAAGTATGCCTTCGGCGTGCCGACCGTGGAGCCCAGGATCGGGGCCTGCCACAGTCGTTCGCCCTTGAGGCCGGCCAGGTAGACGACATCGCCCAGGATCGCGATGCCGCTCGGGGAGGCGTCGTCGGTGGCCCACTGGGCGACCGGGTTCATGTACCGCGGGTCGTCGCCGGTGCCCTCGACCTCCGGCCAGCCGTAGTTGGCGCCGGAGCGGATCAGGTTCAGCTCGTCCCAGGTGTCCTGGCCGAACTCGCCCGCCCACAGCCGCCCGGTCGAATCCCAGGCCAGACCTTGGACGTTGCGATGACCCAGGCTCCACACCGGGGAGTTCGGGAACGGGTTGCCGGGTGCCGGCTTGCCGTCCGGGGTGAGCCGCAGGATCTTGCCGCCGAGCGAGGAGAGGTCCTGCGCCAAGGGCTTGCGGCCGGCCTCGCCGGTGCCCGCGTACAACATGCCGTCGGGGCCGAACGCGATCCGGCCGCCGTTGTGGTTCGAGCCCGCCGGGATCCCGGAGACCAGCACCTCGGGGCCGCCCAACGGCTGCCCCGGCACGTACGTCATCCGCACGATCCGGTTGTCCTGCTCCGTGGTCAGGTACGCGTACAGGAAGTGGTCGGTCGCGAAGCTCGGCGACACCGCGATCCCGAGCAGACCCCCCTCCCCGCGATGCACCGAACCCGGCACCGTGCCCACCACCACCGGCGTCGGTGTGCCCGGACCGAAGCGAGTGATCGTGCCCGTGTCGCGCGAGGACACCAGCGCGTCCTTGTCCGGCAGCACCGCCACGCCCCACGGCGTGTTCAGATCCCGGGCCAACTCACCGGCCACGACCGGCTCGGCGACCTTGGCCGCGGTCGGCCCGGCCGGCACGTTCGGCGGCTGCGTCCCGGCCACCGGCGCGGAGGAGCCACCCGGTATGGCCTTGCCGTCCGACGAGCCGCCGTCACCACCACACGCGGTGAGTCCGGCCGCCATCGCGACGGCGAGCGCCAGGGCGGGCCAACGAGCCTTGGGACGGCGTGTGAGCACCGGAAACACCACCTTCTCGGGTTACCTCGACCCTAAGCGGCCCGGGCCCGCGAGGGAGGGGGCCGATACGACATTTAGAGTTCCTGCCATGGTCACCGAAGGCAGGATCTGGGTTCCGTACACCCTCGAACAACTCGCCCCGCTCCCCGGCAAACTCGGCGGCGGCGCCGGCAAGGACGACGGCGGCGACAACCGCGTCGCCTCGATCATCGACGTCTACGACGGCTTCGACGGCCCGGTTCCGGACACCGCCGCCGACGTCGAGCTGTACGTCCTGCCGTACACCTTCGACCGCGAACCGCTCGCCCGGATCGCGGACATGCCCCGGCTCAGGATGATCCAGACGCTGACCGCGGGCTACGAACACGTGCTGCCGTACCTGCCGCCCGGCGTGCTGCTGTGCAACGGCCGAGGCATCCACGAGACCAGCACCGCCGAACTCGCGCTCACCCTCACCCTCGCCGCGCTGCGCGACATCCCGACCTTCGTGCGCGGCCAGGACGCGGGCGAGTGGCGGTCGGGGTTCTATCCGGCGCTGGCCGACAAGAGTGTGTTGATCCTCGGGTACGGGGCGATCGGCGAGGCGGTGGACCGCCGGCTCCAGGGCTTCGAGGTGGACGTGGTCCGGGTCGCCCGCAGCGCCCGGGCCGGCGCGCACGGACCGGTGCGGGCGATGGCCGAGCTGCCCGAACTGCTCCCGCGGGCCGACGTGGTGATCGTCACGGTCCCGCTCTCCGAGGACACCCGCGGCCTCGTCGACGCCGACTTCCTGGCCCGGCTCCCGGCCGGCGCGCTCGTGGTCAACGTCGCGCGCGGCCCGGTCGTGGACACCGACGCGCTGCTCGCCGAACTGGGTGCCGGCCGCCTGCGCGCGGCGCTGGACGTCACCGATCCCGAGCCGCTGCCCGCCGACCACCCCCTGCGCTTCGCCCCCGGCACGTTGATCAGCCCGCACGTCGGCGGCAGCTCGTCCGCCTTCCTCCCACGCGCCCTGCGACTGATCCGCGAGCAGCTCGAACGCTGGTCCGAAGGGGTGACTCCGGCGAACGTCGTGCGTGATTGAGCAACAAAAACCGTCCGGTCGCGCTCTGCTTTGAGTAAGGGCCGACACCGGTACGGTGTGCCCGCGCACGCCGACCCGGACGGAGAGACATGAAAGACAGGGGGACGGCGCCCGGCGCTGTTCACAGGCGGTTCCAGGCCCTCGACACCGTCGAGGTGGCCGCCTCGCCCGCCGCCCCGGCGGTCGTCGAATCGGCGGTGATCGCTCCCCGAACGGGTGAACACGACCGCGGATTGCGCACGGTGGTCGAGCGGGCCCGGCGACGGATCGGCTCGGGCATCCTGCCGTACCTGCTCGCCGCGCTGTTCTTCGTGATCTACACGACGCACTCGTTGCTGCGGCATCGCCGGATGGAGACGCACGCCTACGACCTGGGTCTGTTCGAGCAGGTGGTCCGGGCGTACTCGAACTTCCAGGCGCCCGTGTCGGACATCCGGGCGCCCGACTTCAACGTGCTCGGCGAGCACTTCCACCCGATCCTGGCGCTGCTCGGTCCGATCTACCGGGTCTTCCCCGGCCCGAGCACGCTGTTGGTCGCCCAGGCGTTCCTGATCGCGATCTCGGTCGTGCCGATCACCCGGATCGCCGGGCGCGCGTTCGGCCCGTGGGGCACGGCCGCGCTCGGCATCGCGTACGGCCTGTCCTGGGGCATCCAGTCGGCCGTCTCGTTCGACTTCCACGAGATCGCCTTCGCGGTACCGCTGCTGGCCTTCGGCCTGGACCGCTTCCTGCTCGGCCGGTACCTCACGGCGATGGCCTGGTGGTTGCCGCTGATCCTGGTCAAGGAGGACCTCGGGCTCACCTTCGCCGCCGCGGCCGTACCGCTGTTGTTGCTGCGTCGCTGGAAGATGGCCGCGGCGCACGTGCTGATCGGCGCGTCGGCGTTCGCGCTGGCGATCTTCGTGCTGCTGCCGGCGATCAACCCGAACGACACGTACGCGTTCTGGGGCAACCTCGACTCCAGCCAGCGCTCGGGCAACGCGGATCCCACCACGCCGTTGGGCCGGGTGCCGATCTCCGAGCTGATCGTCGAACTGCCCAAGTCGATGGTGCTGCCCAGCGTGAAGTGGATGACGCTGTTCACGCTGCTGCTGCCCACCGGGTTCATCGCGCTGCGTTCACCGATCCTGGCGATGATCGTGCCGACGATGTTGTGGCGGTTCACCTCCAGCAACGAGTACTACTGGGGCACGTACTTCCACTACAGCGCGGTCCTGATGCCGATCGTGTTCGCGGCGTTCGTGGACGGCGTGGTCCGGTTGCGCGCGTCGCGCGTGCATTGGCTGCGTCGATACGCGGTCCACGCCGCGATCGTCCCGCTCGCGGTGTCGCTGGCGTTCGCGCGCGACTTCCCGCTGATGGACCTGCTGCACAAGCGCACCTATACGGTGCCGGACCGGGTGCGCTCGGCGCACAAGGTGCTCGACCGGGTCCCGGACGGCGCGACGGTGTCGGCCACGATGAGCTTCTCGCCGCAACTGGTCTCGCGGGCGGGGCGGGTGACCGACTTCCCGACCCTGCTGCCCGGGCGCGGGTACGCGGCGATCGAGGTGTGGGGCAACAACAAGGACTGGGCCCGCTACTGGATCGCGTACCTGATCGGGCAGGGCTTCACCGAGGTGGCGCGCGAACCGGGCGCGGTTCTGCTCAAGCGCGACTGAACCGGGCACCCGACCGGCGGGCCACGAAAGCCGAGCGCGGTCGAGCGCCCACCCGTGCCCACGGCCGAGCGACTCGTCCGCGCCCTTCGCGCCGGTCACACGCTCGGCCGTCCGAGTTCTGCGTCGCCGGCGCGCGTCGCCGGACCGCGCCGTGTCAACGACCCCGAGTGCCCACCGATCCGGCCCCACCGAGGCCCCGCCGAGCCCCCGGCGGGGCCTCGGCCCGCCTTCCGGACCCCTCGAAGGCCGCCGGCCGATTGCTGAAACTCCCAGGTTTGCCCTGATCAGAGCCCCTTTTTCCGTCCAGTGTCGGGACTTTGTCACAAATGCACGGGAAGGGACTCCCATGCCGGCCATCATTAGTTACTCTGTGTTGAGTAAGACAAGCTCACAGTGACGGGTTGGTGTATCGTCCGAGTCGTGGGGCGTTGAGAGACGCGCACGGTCGGGTGTCGCACCCCCGTCGCGCCGGCGCCGACCGCCCCGCCTCACGGCTGGGGTGTGAGGGCCGGTGCAGTGCCATGAAGCGCCGTGGCGGCGACTTCGGGCAGAGGGGAGTGCGGAATGCCGGGGGACCACTGCCGGAGTGGCCGAGCCACGACGACCCGGTGCGGCTGCTGATCTTGGCCGACACCCCTACGCAGCGGCAGTTGAAGTACCTGATCGTGCCGCTGTGTCTCGTGTACGCGATCGGTGCGCTCCAGGGCTGGGGCAATCCGACGTTGTCGCTGGCGATGGGCGACTTCGGCCTGGCGGCCGCGGCGGCCGTGGCGGCGATCTCCTGCGCGTTCAAGGCCGTGCGCGAAGCCGGTCGTGCCCGGTTGTCCTGGGCGCTGTTCGCCTTCTCCGCCACGATGGTCTCGCTCGGCAACGGGATCTGGGGCTGGTACGAGGTCGTCCTGGACGTCCCGGTGCCCACGCCCGGTCCCACCGACGTGATCTTCCTGCTGTTCGCGCCGCCCACCATCGTGGGCCTGCTCCTGGTGGCGCAGCGCCCGCGCGGCATCGCGGCGTGGACCTGCATGGCGCTGGACGGGTGGCTGATCGCGGGCTCGCTGTTCACGCTCGGCTGGAGTCTCGCGCTGGCCCGCAGTACCAACGGGGATCGCTCGGACATCCTCAAGATCGTGCTCACCCTCGCCTATCCGGTGCTCGACATCCTGATGATCAGCATGGTCCTCGGATTGCGTTTTCGGGCCGGTTCGGGAGATCGCGCGGCACTGAACCTGGCGCTGGTGGGCCTCGCGGTCACCGTGATGAGCGACGCGCTGTGGACCACACCCGGACTCAACAGCGGCTACCGCTCGGGCGGACTGCTGGACGCGGGCTGGTTCGCGGGCAGCCTGCTGCTCGCGATCGCGCCGTGGACCGGCGACCGGGTCGAGGCGCACGAGCGTCCCCGACACCGCACCATCTCGATGTTGTCCGCGCTCACCCCCTACATCGCCGCCGCGGTGTGCACCGCGGGCGTGCTCGGCGGCGCGGTGGCCGGCCACGCGCCGGACAAGGTGGTGCTCGGGGTCGGCGCGACCGTACTGGTCACCCTGGTCCTGCGGCAGGGCATCACGCTCGTCGACAACGTGTTCATGGCCCAGGAACTGTCGGCGAAGGAGAGCCACTTCCGGTCCCTGGTGCAGGGCTCCAGCGATGTGATCATGATCGCGGCGAGCGACGGCGTGCTCCAGTACGTCAGCCACGCGGTGCGCCGGGTGTACGGGTTCGAGCCCGAGGAGTTGGTCGGCACCCGGCTGGAGTTGCTCATCCATCCCGAGGAGAGCGCGCGGGTACAGCGCGAACTACGCGCGTTCCTGGACGGCGCGGTGCCGGTGGGCGAGGCGGACACCGCGATGGTGCGGGTGGAATGTCGGATCCGCTCGGCCGGCGGTACCTGGCTGCACACCGAGTCGGCGGTGAACCGCTACGGCGACGGGCTGATCTTCAACAGCCGCGACGTCACCGACCGGATCAAATTGCAGACCCAACTGGAGCACGACGCCTTTCACGACCGGCTCACCGACCTGCCCAACCGGGCCCTGTTCGAGGACCGGATCCAGCACGCGCTGGCCCAGCGGCGCGGGATCACCCCCACCGTCGCGGTGTTGTTCGTCGACCTGGACGGGTTCAAGGCGGTCAACGACAACTACGGGCACACCGCGGGCGACGAACTGCTCGTGCAGGCCGCGCGCCGGCTCGAACACGCGGTCCGGATCGGCGACACCGTGGCCCGGTTCGGCGGCGACGAGTTCGCCGCGCTTTTGGTCGGCGACCCCACCCCGCGGGCGATCCGGGAGATCGCCGAACGGCTGCTCTCCACGCTGTCCGCGCCGTACCGGATCGCCGACGGCGAGGTACGCGTCGCGGCGAGCATCGGAATCGCCTTCTCCGCGCCCGGCATCGCCCCGGCCGACCTGATGCGGCACGCGGACGCCGCGATGTACCGGGCCAAGGACGGCGGCAAGGGCCGGGTCGAGGTCTACACCCCCGACATGGACGCCGACGTGGAGCGCCGCGCGGCCCGCGCCGCCGGGCGCCGCCGGGTGGACCGGGACGGCCGGCTGGCCGTGTCGTACCAGCCGGTGGTGGACCTGGACACCGGTCGGGTGCGCGACGTGGAGGCGGCGCTGTGTCGGGTCGAGGACGGCGTGGTGCCGGGCCGGGCCGACCACGTCCGGCTGACCGCGGGCGTGGACGGCCGACTCTCGGCGGTGGGCCGCAGGCTGCTGGAGGAGAGCGCGCTGGCCGCGACCACCTGGCGGGCCGCCGGGCACGAGATCGGCGTCACGGTCGGCCTGGCGGCCCGCCAACTCACCGGCCCCGGCTTCCTGGACGTGCTGGAGGAGACCCTGCGCGGTGCCGACCTGCCGGCCGGCGCGTTGACCCTGGAGATCACCGACAACGTGCTGCCGGACGGCGACGAACTGCTGCTGAGCCGGATCGCGGTGCTGCGCCGGTTGGGTGTGCGGTTGTCCCTGGACGACTTCGGCACCGGCCACTCCTCGCTCACCTACCTGCGCCGGTTGCCGGTGGACGTGCTCAAGATCGACCGCTCGTTCGTCGCCGAGGTCGGCACGTGTCCACACCTGACCGTGCTCACCTCGACCATCGTGCGCCTCGGGTTGGAATCCGGGCTGACCCTGGTGGCGGCCGGCATCGACAGCCACGCGCAGGTCGACATACTCCGCGAGATGGGCTGTCAGCGGGGTCAGGGCAACTGGTTCCACCCGGCGGTGTCCGGGGACGCGATCTTCGATGTGCTCGGCCAGGCGCCGCTGGGCAACAGCGCGGTGCGCGGCCCGCGTCCGGAGCCGCTTCCGGAGGCGCGCGTGCCGCTGCCGGTTCAGGTGCCCAGGTCGCAGCTTTGAGTGTGGCCGTGGCGGGCCCCGAGCGGCGCCGGCGTCCGTGTCGGTATCCGCGCCGGTGTCCGAGGTGGTGTCCGCAGGGGCGCCCGAGGCGGCGTCGGGGCCGGCCGAAACCATGACGTCCCGTCAGTCCTGGACAAAGAATCCCGAATACTGAGACGCGCGAAGAGTCGGCTTGACACGTACACGGGCGCGGAGGGAGAGTCGCGGGCATGCAGACCCGCATCCTCGTACTTGAGAAGCGCGTGAACTGACCACCGAGTCGGTTCGCGCGCCCCCCTCGCTTGCCTAACGGCACGGGGGGTTTTTTGTTGCAGTCCGACGGGTCCGGGCCTCGCGCCCCACTCGATATGCCGACTTCAGATCGAGAAGAGACGAAAGCATGACCGATCAGGTGACAGGAGCCCAAGCGCTGATCCGCTCCCTGGAAGCCGCAGGGGTGGACACGGTCTTCGGCATCCCCGGGGGCGCGATTCTTCCCGCCTACGATCCGATGATGGACTCGACGAAGGTGCGCCACATCCTCGTCCGGCACGAGCAGGGCGCGGGTCACGCCGCGGAGGGATACGCGCAGGCCACCGGCAAGGTCGGGGTGTGCATGGCCACGTCGGGCCCCGGCGCGACCAACCTGGTGACGCCGATCGCCGACGCGCACATGGACTCGGTGCCGATCGTCGCGATCACCGGTCAGGTGGCCAGCGCCGCGATCGGTACGGACGCCTTCCAGGAGGCGGACATCTGCGGCATCACGATGCCGATCACCAAGCACAACTTCCTGGTCACCGATCCGGCCGAGATCGCGCCGACGATCGCCGCGGCGTTCCACATCGCCTCCACCGGCCGGCCCGGCCCGGTCCTGGTCGACATCTCCAAGGACGCGCTCCAGGCGACCACCGACTTCGTCTGGAACGGCACCCCCGAACTGCCCGGCTACCGCCCGGTCACCCGGCCGCACGCGAAGCAGATCCGCGAGGCCGCCCGGCTGCTCAGCGAGGCCAAGCGCCCGGTCCTGTACGTCGGCGGCGGGGTGCTCAAGGCGCACGCGTCGGCCGAGCTGAAGATCCTCGCCGAGCTGACCGGCGCGCCGGTGGTCACCACCCTGATGGCGCTGGGCGCGTTCCCGGACAGCCACCCGCAGCACCTGGGCATGCCGGGCATGCACGGCACGGTGGCCGCGGTCACCGCGCTGCAGAAGTCGGACCTGATCTTCGCGCTCGGCGCCCGCTTCGACGACCGGGTCACCGGCAAGCTGGACACCTTCGCGCCGCACGCCACCATCGTGCACGCGGACATCGACCCGGCCGAGATCTCCAAGAACCGCACCGCGGACGTGCCGATCGTCGGCGACGCCCGCGAGGTGATCGCGGATCTGGTGGTCGCGGTCCAGGCCGAGCACGAGGCGGGCCGGTTCGGCGACTACCAGGAGTGGTGGACCGCGCTGAACCGCTGGCGCGACACCTACCCGCTGGGCTACGACCTGCCCGCGGACGGCTCGCTGTCGCCGCAATTGGTGATCGAGCGGCTCGGCGCGATCTCGGGCCCGGACACGATCTTCGCCTCCGGCGTCGGCCAGCACCAGATGTGGGCCTCGCAGTTCATCCGCTACGAGAAGCCGTATACCTGGCTCAACTCCGGCGGCGCCGGGACCATGGGCTACTCGGTGCCCGCCGCGATGGGCGCCAAGGCCGGCATGCCGGACACCACGGTGTGGGCGATCGACGGCGACGGTTGTTTCCAGATGACCAACCAGGAACTGGTCACCTGCGCGGTCAACGACATCCCGATCAAGGTCGCCATCATCAACAACGGCACCCTGGGCATGGTCCGCCAGTGGCAGACGCTCTTCTACAACGAGCGCTACTCCAACACCGACCTGCAGAGCCGCCGGCTGCCGGACTTCGTCAAGCTCGCCGAGGCGATGGGCTGCGTCGGGCTGCGCTGCGAGAGCCCGGACCAGTTGGACGAGACCATCCACAAGGCGATGTCGATCAACGACGCTCCCGTGGTCATCGACTTCGTCGTCCACCAGGACGCGATGGTGTGGCCGATGGTCGCGGCGGGTTCCTCCAACGACGAGGTGATGGCCGCGCGCGACGTGCGTCCCGACTTCGGCGACTCGGACGACTGACAGGCCGACAGGGCATCAGGAAGGCATAGGAGTCCAGCGATCATGTCCAAGCACACCCTCTCGGTCCTTGTCGAGAACAAGCCCGGTGTCCTCGCCCGGATCACCGCGCTGTTCTCGCGTCGGGGCTTCAACATCGACTCGCTCGCGGTCGGCACCACCGAGCATCCGGACATCTCGCGGATCACCATCGTGGTCAGCGTGGTCGAGGAACTGCCGCTGGAGCAGGTCACGAAGCAGCTCAACAAGCTGGTCAACGTGCTCAAGATCGTCGAGCTGGACCCGCCCGCGTCGGTGCAGCGCCAGCTCCTGCTGGTCAAGGTGCGCGCGGACCACGAGACGCGTTCGCAAGTGGTGGAGATCGTCCAGCTCTTCCGCGCCAAGACGGTCGACGTCTCGCCCGAGGCGGTCACCGTCGAGGCCACCGGCGGCCCCGACAAGCTGGCCGCGATGTTGCGCATGCTGGAGCCGTTCGGCATCAAGGAACTCGTCCAGTCCGGCGTCGTGGCGATCGGCCGCGGCGGCCGCTCGATCACCGACCGTTCGCTGCGGTCGGTGGAGCGCTCGGCCTGACGGATATGTCCGGACCTCGGTTCTGACGGACCGTCATGGTCCACATTTCAAACCGGCGGCACGCGGTTCGTTCGTGATTTGCGAAGATGACGAGCGGGGCGCGGCCCCGAAAACCCAGTCTTGAAGGAGAACCCCGAAGTGGCCGAGCTGTTCTACGACGACGACGCCGACCTGTCCATCATTCAGAACCGCAAGGTCGCGGTGCTCGGCTACGGCAGCCAGGGTCACGCCCACGCGCTGTCGCTGCGGGACTCCGGTGTCGACGTGCGGGTCGGTCTGCTGGAGGGCTCGAAGAGCCGCGCCAAGGCCGAGGAGGCGGGCCTGCGGGTCGTCACTCCCGCCGAGGCCGCCGCCGAGGCGAGCGTCATCATGATCCTGACCCCGGACCCGGTCCAGGCGAAGGTCTACGCCGAGGCCGTGGAGCCCAACCTGCAGGACGGCGACGCGCTGTTCTTCGGGCACGGCTTCAACATCCGGTTCGGCTTCATCAAGCCGCCGGCCAACGTCGACGTGTGCATGGTCGCCCCCAAGGGCCCCGGCCACCTGGTCCGTCGGCAGTACGAAGAGGGTCGCGGCGTGCCGTGCATCGTCGCGGTCGAGCAGGACGCGTCGGGCCAGGGCCTGGCGCTCGCCCTCTCCTACGCGAAGGGCATCGGCGGCACCCGCGCCGGCGTCATCAAGACCACCTTCACCGAGGAGACCGAGACCGACCTGTTCGGTGAGCAGGCGGTGCTCTGCGGCGGCGCCTCGGCGCTGGTCAAGGCGGGCTTCGAGACCCTGGTCGAGGCCGGCTACCAGCCGGAGATCGCCTACTTCGAGTGCATGCACGAGCTGAAGCTCATCGTCGACCTCATGTACGAGGGCGGCCTGGAGAAGATGCGCTGGTCCATCTCGGAGACCGCCGAGTGGGGCGACTACATCACCGGCCCCCGGATCATCACGGCCGACACCAAGGCCGAGATGAAGAAGGTGCTCGCCGAGATCCAGGACGGTTCGTTCGCGACCGCGTGGATGGCGGAGTACGAGGCGGGTCTGCCGAAGTACAAGGAGTACGTGAAGGCGGACTCCGAGCACAAGCTGGAGACCACCGGCAAGGAGCTCCGCAAGATGATGAGCTGGGTGACGAACGAGGGCTGATCCTCGACGTGTCGCCTGCCGCTTCGGCGGTGTGAAGTGCCCCGGGCCGGGATCGGTCCGGGGTGCTGCTTTTTGGGCGACTTTGTCGCCGGCTCGCGAGGCGCCGCTTTTTCTTTCCCCCGCAAGCTCCTCCAAGAAAAAGCGGCGCCTCGCTCGGGGCTTCGTGTCCCTGCGCTTCGCTCCGGGCCACGAAGCCCACGCTTGCGGCTCCGCCGCTCTCCGCGCTGCGCGCGTCGATCACTTGGGTGGGCGGGGGTCGGGGGCGCTGACGCGCCGGGGGGTGTGGGGTGTCGGGGCTTGGGGGCGGCCGGGCGCAACCCGTGGGGGGTGGGGTGCGTGTGGACCGTACCGGGGGTGTCGCTTGGGGCGGCGCGGGGAGGGACGGGGGACGCGGGGCATGGGGGAGGAGGAGGCGCTTTCCGTTGCGTTCGGCGCGTTCGAACGGGACGTGCGGCGCGTGCTCGGTGCGCGGCCGGACGGAGGGCGGCCGGCCGTGGGGGTGTTGATCGCGCGGCGTCGGCGTCGGCGGCTCGTGCGCGTCGGGGTCGGGATCGTGGTGGTGGTTTCGGGGCTCCGGTTGGTCGTTGCACGGAACCGATCACCCGGTCGTGTGCGTGGGTGGGGGAGAGACGCTCGAGGCGGGTGTTCCGCGACCTGAACCGACATCGGGTGCGCGCCCCGGGCCGGATAAAGTACCGGGTCACGGCAGGACAGACACGCCGCGACGGGACGCGGGGGAACGATGGGACGGGACACGGGCGGTCGCGCCGACTTCGACGTGTTCTACGCGGAGAGCCACGGCGCCCTCGTCGCACACCTGTACGCGCTGACCGGAGATTTCGGCGAGGCCCAGGAGGCCGCGCAGGAGACCTACATCCGGGCCTGGAAGGACTGGGAGCGGATCAGCGACTACGAGAACCCCGTCGCGTGGATCCGCCTGGTCGGTCAACGTATCGCGGTCAGCCGATGGCGGCGCACCCGTACCGCGCTCAAGAGCTGGATCCGGCACGGCCCGGACGGGGATCTGCCCGCGCCGGGCCCCGAATCCGTGGCCCTGGTCGCCGCATTGCGCCAGATTCCCGAGGCCCAGCGCCGTGCGGTGGTGATGCATCACATGGGCGGGCTGTCGGTGGCCGAGATCGCCGCGCACGAGGGCGCGCCCGAGGGCACCATCAAGGCCCGCCTGTCCCGGGGCCGCGCCGCGCTCGCCGGCCTGCTCGCGGACGGTTCGGAGGCGGTTCGGACCGGACGCTCCTAGGCCCCGACGCGGTCCATCCGGGTTCATCCGCGCGGCGGTGCCCGGAAAACCCGAAGGAATTGGCCTTGCGGATCACATGCCAGGGCCGTATCCGAGGCAGCATGCTTGAACGAGGCAGTGCTATCGCCGCACCGGACTTGCCGTTCCGGGCCGACATCGTGGAGCGTGAGACACATGAGGGGCAGAGGGGACTCGGGTCGGGAGACGACCGTGCCGGCTCGCGGTGGCTTCCCGGAACGGACGCTGCGGCAGGACGAATTGCGCGCCCAGCGGGCACCGGCGGCGGACGACGACATCTTCGGCGACCTGTACCTCGACTTCGAGGACGCGCCCGCCCGCGAGCCGGCCGAGCGGACCGGACCGGCGCAGCCGCTGCCGACGCACGAGCCGGGGCCCGCGCCGAACGGCTCGGCCGACGAGTTCGCGGCCGAATCCGAGCCGGAGGACGGCCGGCCGCGAGCGGACGCCGCCACGTCGTACGAGGGGTACGACGCCGACCCGACGGACGATCCGGCGCCCGCGCCGGCGGCGGATTCCGGCCGGCCGCAGGCCGATGCCGAGGCGGCGCCGGCCGAGGCGCCCGAGGCCGCGTCGCGTTCGTTGTGGGACCAGGCGCCCCGGCCCGCCGAGACGTTCGCGACCGGGCCGGAGGCGGCCGAGCGCGGGCCCGACGCGGTCCCGCACACGGTGACCCCGCGCGCGGTCCGCCCGGAGGGCGGCATCCCGGCCGCGCCGCCACTGGTACCCGCGCCGCCGACGATCTCCGGCGGCTCCGCCGACACCACCTTCGCCGCCGGGCACGCGGTGCCGCCGCCGCCCTCGGTGCCGCCGATGCCCACCTCGCCGCCGCCGGTGCCCGAGCCGCAGACCCGGCTGCTGCCGGCCGACCCGCCGGTGCCCGAACCGGTCGAGGAGGCGGACGAGTTGGACGTACCCACCACCTCGCGCAGCGACAGCCTGCGTCGGGCCGACGCGGCCGAGGGCGACGTCCCGGAGGACACCGGGCCGCCGCTGGGCGTCCAGGCGTCCGCGTGGTCCACGTCCTCGCACCCCGGCCGGCGACGCGCCGCGCGGCGCGAACGGCGCGGATTGGGCCCGGAGCTGACCGCCCGCGACAACGACGACCGGTATGCCGCGACGGGCGACGTGTTCATCGTCGCCGACGGCCTCGGCGGCCACCCCGCCGGTTGGTACGCGGCCGACGTCGCGGTGCGCACGCTGGTGGCCGAACTCGCCGCCGCCGACCTGGCCGCGGGCTGGAGCGACCGGCTCAGCGCCGCGATCGCGGTCGCCGACCTGGCGGTGCGCCGGCACGGCGTCGCGCAGTACGAGGGCATGCGCACGACCGTGGTGGCGGCCGTCCTGCAACACGGCAGGCTGCACCTGGCCGGCTGCGGCGACAGCGTGTGCTGGCTGGTGCGCGGCGGCCGGGCGTTCCGGCTGACCGAACAGGGCAACGCGGCCGAATTCGGCCGACCCTGGCTGCTCACCTCCACCCCGTTGGGCGGCTCCCAGGCCCCCGACCCCGAACTGCAACGCATCGAACTGCACCCGGGCGACCGTGTGGTCCTCGCCACGGACGGTGTCGGCCACCTGCCCGACGAGACGGTGGCCGACCTCGTGCACGGCGACCCCTTCCACGCGGCAACGACCTTGACCAGGACGGCCGTCGAGAGCGGTGACGACGACGCGACGGCGGTCGTGGTCGAATGCGACGCACTGCCCGTTCCGGCGGGTCATCGCTCCGGCGCCGACCCCCGGGAACAACCGGAGGATGCGTCGAGTGCCCCCGGGGCCCTACGGTCGGACGGCGGGACTGCCTGGTGACGGTTCACCGGGCGAAGATGGGCGATGCCCCAGGGCGGGGCACGAGACCGGACGGATGGCGATGCTCGAACTGATCCTCACCGTGGCGACGTCGGACGACGCCGACCAGCAGGAGTCGGACCTGGCCCGGCCGCGCACGGTGAAGGTGCAAAGCGAGCCCGGCAAGAAGATCGCGATCGGCCGGGACCCGTCGCGGTGTGGCCTGGTCACGCCGAAGGACTGGCGCTTCGTGTCGCGTGTGCACCTGGAGTTCGTCTACTCCCTGGAGCGCGGCTGGAGCGTGGAGTGGCTCCAGGGCTCGCACCCGCGCCCGGTCGCGCTGGTGCAGATCGATCGCGAGGGCGTGTCGGAACCGGTGCCCTACGGCGCGACGCTGCCGCTGGGTTCGCTGCGCCCGGGCCGGGTGGTGGTCACCGACCTGGCCCGACGGCGACGGGTCCTGGTGGAGTGGCGAGTCTCCCTGCCGCAACGCCCGGGCGAGGAGCCCACCGAACCGGACGTGGGCGTCCCCGAGACCCAGGACGTCGCGCCGTTCGTGTTGCAGAACCGCCTCTCCGAGACGGAGATGGAGGTGCTGGCCGCGCTGTCCTGCGACTGGGTGCACGGTCGTCCGGTCAAGCGGGCCAAGTCGACCAAGGAACTGTGCGAGCTGTTGCACCTGTCCGCGGCCACGGTCGAGCGGTACAAGACCAAGCTGCGCCGCGAGTTCTACAGTTCGGGCCTGTGCCCGGAGCTGAACTCCCTGCTCGGTCCGAACTACCTCGACACCGTGCGGCACGTGCACGGGGGCTGGGACCTGATAGCGCAGACCGCGGTCACCCACGGCATAACGGGACGCGGTCCGTGCCCGTGTGGTGCGGACGCGCCGCACGCGGGTACCAGGTGAGCGGTAGGACCGGGGAGGGGGCGAGGGGATCATGCTCGAACTGAACATGTCGTTCGTCGCGATCGAGGACGGCCGCGAGGCGGAGCGCGATCCGCTGCCGAGCCCCAAGAGCGTGCGAAAGCCCGGAGTGGCGGGCACGCGGGTGTTCGTGGGGCGCGACCCCAACGTGTGCCGGCCGCTGCTGACGCCGCACGACTGGCTGTTCGTCTCGCGCAAGCACCTGGTGTTCGAGTACAGCGAGGACCGCGGCTGGACCGTGGAGTGGCCGCGCGGACAGCGGGACACGCCGGTGGCGATCGTCCGGATCAAGCGTGGCGAGAGCTCGCAGGACATGCCGTACGGCGCGATCCTGCCGCTGCCCGCGCGCACCAGCGGCAACATCCTGGTCAGCGACCTGGCCCGGCGGCGCAGCGTGGTGCTCGCGTGGCGGGCGATGCAGCCGGTCCGGCCCTGGACGTCCGCGTCGCTGGACGGGAGCGCTCCGGACACGGTGGACATCGGTCCGCAGGAACTGCGCGCCAAGCTGAGCGGGGTGCGGCTGGAGGTGCTCGCGGCGATGTCCTGCGACTGGATCCACGGCCGCGCCACCAAGCGGCCCAAGACCACCGACGAGCTGTGCGAGATGCTCTACATGGCCAAGGCCACGGTCGAGCGCTGCAAGACGGAACTGCGCCGGGACTTCTACAGCTCGGAACTTTGCCCGGAATTGAACCACTTGCTGGGGCCCGACTATCTGGACACCACCCCGCATGTGCACGGAGGTTGGGACCTGATCGCCCAGACGGCGGTCACCTGCGGCATTGTGGGACGCGAACCGTGCCCGTGCGCACGTCGCGGTGGATCGATCGACTGAACCACGGGGGGTCGGCCGCACGGCGGGCCGGCACGCGGGATCGATTGTGGATGGACTGACGGCCAGGAGCGTGGGGGAGGAAACCGGTGCTCGATCTCAACATGGCGTCGACTTCGGGGGCGGACGACGCGGCGACGGTCGCCATGCTGATGGCCAGCGCGCCGAGCCGGCCGGGGGCGACGTTGGCGGTCGGTCGCGACGCGACCCGCTGCCATCTCGTGACGCCGGCCGACTGGCTGTTCGTCTCCCGGGTGCACCTGGAATTCCAGTGCGACGACGACACGACGTGGTGGGTCACCTGGCGGCGCGGTTCGCAGAACGCGCCGGTGGCCGAGGTCCAGGTGGACGACGGCGAGACCCGCACGCTGCCCTACGGCGGCACCGCGCCGCTGCCCAGCCCCGGTTCCGGCGAGGTGGTCATCCTGGACCTGAACGGGCAGCGCCGGGTCACCATCGGGTGGTTCCTGGCCGCCGACTGAGCGTCGAATCGATCCCGAGCCGATCCACCCGCTGATCTGACGACAGGTCGGAAGTGTTGCCCCCGCCCGTCCGGAGTCCACACATCGGACATCTGTGAAGTCCTTCACAAGGGCGGCGGTAGGATCGGCCACGCGTCAGGCCACCCCGTCGTGCGTCTTCCACGCGGCCACCCGTCATCGCAGCACGCGAAGGAAAACCGTGAGCAAGCCCGTCGTTCTCATCGCCGAAGAGCTGTCCCCGGCCACCGTCGATGCCCTCGGACCCGATTTCGAGATCCGCCACTGCGATGGTGCGAACCGCGGTGAGCTGCTGTCCGCGATCGCCGACGTCGACGCCATCCTGATCCGCAGCGCCACCAAGGTGGACGCCGAGGCGATCGCCGCCGCGAACCGCCTCAAGGTGGTCGCGCGCGCCGGTGTGGGGCTCGACAACGTGGACGTCCCGGCCGCCACCAAGGCCGGCGTCATGGTCGTCAACGCGCCGACCTCGAACATCGTCACCGCCGCCGAGCTCGCCTGCGGCCTGCTCATCTCGGTCGCGCGCAACATCCCGCAGGGCAGCGCCGCGCTCAAGAACGGCGAGTGGAAGCGCAGCAAGTACACCGGTGTCGAGCTCTCCGAGAAGACCCTCGGCGTGGTCGGCCTGGGCCGGATCGGCGTCCTGGTCGCCCAGCGCATGTCCGCGTTCGGGATGAACATCGTGGCCTACGACCCCTACGTGCAGCCGGCCCGCGCCGCGCAGATGGGCGTGCGACTGCTCAGCCTGGACGAGGTGCTGGAGCAGTCCGACTTCATCACCGTGCACCTGCCCAAGACGCCGGAGACGCTCGGCCTGATCGGCGACGAGGCGCTGCGCAAGGTCAAGCCGACGGTGCGCATCGTCAACGCCGCGCGCGGCGGGATCGTCGACGAGGTCGCGCTGGCGTCCGCGCTCAAGGAGGGCCGGGTGGCCGGCGCCGGCCTGGACGTGTTCTCGAAGGAGCCGTGCACGGACAGCCCGCTGTTCGAGTTCGACAGCGTGGTGGCCACGCCGCACCTGGGCGCGAGCACCGACGAGGCGCAGGAGAAGGCCGGTGTCGCGGTGGCCAGGTCGGTACGGCTCGCGCTGGCCGGCGAACTGGTGCCGGACGCGGTCAACGTGCAGGGCGGCGTGATCGCCGAGGACGTGCGCCCGGGCCTGCCGCTGGCCGAGAAGCTCGGTCGCATCTTCACCGCCCTCGCGGGCGGCGTCGCGGTCCGACTCGATGTCGAGGTGCGCGGCGAGATCACCCAGCACGACGTCAAGGTGCTGGAGCTCGCGGCGCTCAAGGGTGTCTTCGCGGACGTCGTGGAGGAGTCGGTCTCCTACGTCAACGCCCCGCTGCTGGCCCAGGAGCGCGGCGTGGAGATCCGGCTGACCACGAGCTCGGAGAGCCCGGACCACCGCAACCTGATCACCGTGCGCGGCACGCTCGCCGACGGCGGCGAGATCTCGGTCTCCGGCACGCTCGCGGGCCCCAAGAACATCGAGAAGATCGTCGAGGTGGACGGGTACGACGTGGACCTGGTGCTCACCGCGCACATGGTCTTCCTGCGCTACGCGGACAAGCCCGGCGTGGTCGGCGTGATCGGCCGGCACCTCGGCGAGGCGGGCGTCAACATCGCCGGCATGCAGGTGGCCCGCGCCGCCAAGGGCGGCGAGGCGCTGGTGGCACTCACCGTGGACACCACCGTCGAGCCGCAGATCCTCACCGACATCGCGGAGGAGATCGGCGCGGTCTTCATGCGCTCGGTGAACCTGGACGACTGACGCCGGTCGCGGCCGGCGACGGGCGCGCGACACGCCGTACGAGGCCCGGGAACCCATGTGGTTCCCGGGCCTTCGGCATGTCCGGGAGCGGGTGGTCGCGGCCCGTCGCCACGCCGCGTGGCGGACGGTCGATCTCAGATAGTAGGAACTCCGAGTAAATTGCAGACAGCGACGCGACCCGTCGCCTACCGTGAAAGCAGACGGCCCTTCCGTACCCGGAAATCCCCGTACGGCAGGAAATTTCAGCACGCCCACAAGGCCCCTGCACGTGTCCGTCACACACCGTGTAGACACCCGAGCCTTGTGAAGGAAGTGCAGTCATGGACGAAACCACGCGCCGCAACGCAGCCCGTGCCCTCCAGCGCGCCCTCGACCGTCGCGACAACGGCGGCAGGCCCGCCGACGAGGACCGCTGACCCTCGATTCACCCCGTTGCGTCCCATCATCCGGACTGCACATGATCAGTCCCTGGGACGGAAGGTAAGGTCCACCGCATGTCTCGCAGCATTCGTCTCGCAGTGGTTCCCGGTGACGGCATCGGCCAGGAAGTGGTCGCGGAGGGTCTGAAGGTCCTCGGCGCCGTACTTCCCGCCGATATCAAGATCGAGACCACCGAGTACGACCTCGGTGCCCGCCTGTACCACCGCACCGGAGAGACGCTGCCCGACAGCGTGCTCGACGAGTTGCGCGGCCAGGACGCGATCCTGCTCGGCGCCATCGGCGACCCGAGCGTGCCCTCGGGGGTCCTGGAGCGCGGCCTGCTGCTCAAGCTCCGCTTCGCCTTCGACCACCACGTCAACCTGCGCCCGGCCCGGCTCGCGCCGGGCGTGGTCTCGCCGCTGGGCGCGGACGCGGCGATCGACTTCGTGGTGGTCCGCGAGGGCACCGAAGGTCCGTACACCGGCAACGGCGGCACGCTGCGCACCGGCACCGAGCACGAGGTGGCCACCGAGGTCAGCGTCAACACCGCGTTCGGCATCGAGCGGGTCGTGCGCGACGCGTTCGCCCGGGCCCAGGCCCGCCCGCGCAAGAAGCTGACCCTGGTGCACAAGAACAACGTGCTCGTGTTCGCCGGCCGGCTGTGGACCCGGATCTTCGAGGCGGTCGCGGCCGAGTTCCCCGACGTCACCACCGACTACCTGCACGTGGACGCGGCGACCATCTTCATGGTCACCCAGCCCGAGCGGTTCGACGTGATCGTCACCGACAACCTGTTCGGCGACATCATCACCGACCTCGCCGCCGCCATCGCCGGCGGCATCGGCCTCGCGGCCAGCGGCAACATCAACCCCTCCCGCGAGTTCCCGTCCATGTTCGAGCCGGTGCACGGCTCCGCGCCGGACATCGCCGGCCAGGGCAAGGCCGACCCCACCGCCACCGTGCTCTCGGTCGCGATGCTCCTGGAGCACCTGGGCCTGACCGACCAGGCCCGCCGGGTCGAGGAGGCGGTCTACGCCGACCTCGCCGAGCGCGCCGGCCCGGGCACCCGCAGCACGTCGCAGATCGGCGACGCGCTCGCCGCCCGAGTAGCCGGCTGATTCGCCGGCACCATCACGTTCGTCGACCGGGACCGTCGACGCGTGCCCCCTGCCGGACCGGCGAATCGGTCGTTCGGCGGGTCAGGGGCCGCGCCTGTCGGGATCCCGGTCGACTGCGTTAACGTCTCACCGGGTGGAACGTGGGTGCGGTTCCCGGGAACACTTCCAGTACGTCCGGTACGGGAAGCCGGGTCCCAGCAGCACCCGGCCCCGCCATACTCCACGGTGAAGGACGAGAACCAGCCATGACGACTGCCGCCCCGCAGGAGCCCGCCCTCCAGGCTTCCCTGACGATCGACCTCAAGCCCACCGCACACCCGCTGAGCGACGCCGAGCGCGCCACGCGCCTGGAGAACCCGGGCTTCGGCCGCGTGTTCACCGAGCACATGGTCGGCATCAAGTGGAGTGCGGGACGCGGCTGGTACGACGCGCAGCTCACGCCCTACGCGTCACTCGACATCGACCCCGCGAACATGACGCTGCACTACGCGCAGTCGATCTTCGAGGGCCTCAAGGCCTACCGCCGCCCCGACGGCAGCGTGGCCACCTTCCGGCCGCACGCGAACGCCGCCCGCTTCCGCAACTCCGCCCGCCGGCTCGCCATGCCCGAGCTGCCGGAGGAGCTGTTCGTGGCCGCGGTGGACGCGCTGATCCGCCAGGACATCGCGTGGGTGCCCAGCGCGCCCGAGGAGAGCCTGTACATCCGGCCCTTCATGTTCGCCACCGAGGTCGGTCTCGGCGTGCGCCCCGCGAACGAGTTCCTCTTCCTGGTCATCGCGTCGCCGGCCGGCCCCTACTTCGCGGGCGGCGTGCGGCCGGTCTCGGTGTGGTTGTCGCAGGAGTACGTGCGCGCCGTGCCCGGCGGCACCGGCGAGGCCAAGTGCGCCGGCAACTACGCCGCGTCGCTGGTGGCCCAGGCCCAGGCCATCGAGCAGGGCTGCGACCAGGTGGTCTGGCTGGACGCGGTGGAGCGTCGCTGGATCGAGGAGATGGGCGGCATGAACCTGTACTTCGTGTACGGGGAGGGCAAGGACGCGCGGATCGTGACGCCGCGACTGACCGGTTCGCTGCTGCCCGGCATCACCCGGGACTCGCTGCTGCAACTCGCCGCCGACCGCGGCTACGCCACCGAGGAAGCGCTGATCTCGGTCGACGACTGGCGCGAGGGCAACGCGAACGGCACGCTCACCGAGGTTTTCGCGTGCGGCACCGCCGCGGTGATCACCCCGGTCGGCTCGGTCAAGTCCAGCACCGGGAACTGGACCGTCGGCACCGGCGAGGCGGGCCCGATCACGATGGAACTGCGCAAGGCGCTGGTCGACATCCAGACCGGCCGCGCGGAGGACGCCCACGGCTGGACGCACGCGGTGTAAGCCGAGCTGTATGCCGCGCTTCGCGCGGTGCCGGCGGCCTCCGGCCGCTCTCCTGGCAGGCTCGTCGATCACCGGTCGACGATCGAGTCGTGGGCGCTGACGCGCCGGGGGGAGCGGCCGAGTCCGCAGCGGCCCCGCGTCCCGCCTGTCGTCGCGGAGCCCGCCGCAACGCGGCATTCCGCCCGAAACGGCAACCCGCCCGCTCGACGCAACGGGCGGAGCGGGTGGAGCGGGTGGGCACACGAAACTCCGTACCCCGACCATGGCCCACATAGTGAGACCCTCGCACCACGCGCAACCTCATGTGCGAGACTCGCGAGTATGCAGCAGTGGATCATTATTAGCCGCAGCGTGCCGGCAACGGGTTGACCTCCCACAAGGGGTGCCATACCGCCCACCGCCCGCACGCAGACCTCTCGCGACCGCGAGGGGTCTTTTTGTTTGGCCGCACCACCCACGCGGCGAGCGAGCGCGCACGGGCCCGCCATTTCTTGATCGACGGGAGAACCGAGGCCGATGCACCCCACGACGACCGACCCGAGCGCCTTCCACGTCTTCGACACCACCCTGCGGGACGGTTCGCAGCGCGAGGGCATCAACCTGACGGTGTCCGACAAGCTCACCGTGGCTCGCCACCTGGACGACTTCGGCGTGGGCTTCATCGAGGGCGGGTGGCCCGGCGCGGTACCGCGCGACACCGAGTTCTTCCGCCGGGCCCGGGAGGAACTCGATCTCGCGCACGCGGTCCTGGTCGCCTTCGGCTCGACCCGCAAGGCCGGTACCACCGCCGCCGCCGACCCGCAGGTCCAGGCACTGCTCGACTCGCAGGCGCCGGTCGTGTGCCTGGTGGCCAAGTCGCACGACAAGCACGTCTCGCTCGCGCTGCGCACCACGCTGGACGAGAACCTGGAGATGGTCCGGGACACCGTCGCCCATCTGCGCGCCCAGGGCCGCCGGGTCTTCGTCGACTGCGAGCACTTCTTCGACGGCTACCGGGCCAATCCCGAGTACGCGCTGAGCGTGGTCGCCGCCGCGCACGACGCGGGCGCCGAGGTGGTCGTGCTGTGCGACACCAACGGCGGGATGTTGCCCAGCGGGGTCCGCGAGATCGTCGGTGCCGTGCACGCGGGCACCGGGGCGCGCCTGGGCATCCACGCCCAGGACGACACCGGTTGTGCCGTGGCCAACACGATCGCGGCCGTCGAGGGCGGCGCCACGCACGTCCAGTGCACCGCCAACGGTTACGGCGAACGTGTCGGCAACGCCAACCTGTTCCAGGTGGTCGGCAACCTCGAGCTCAAGCAGGACATGCGCGTGCTGCCCGAGGGCAAGCTGCGCGAGATGACCCGGATCTCGCACGCGATCGCCGAGGTGGTCAACCTGGCCCCCTCCACGCACCTGCCCTACGTGGGCGTGTCCGCGTTCGCGCACAAGGCCGGCCTGCACGCCTCCGCGATCAAGGTCGACCCCGACCTGTACCAGCACATCGACCCGGCGCTGGTCGGCAACGACATGCGGATGCTGATCTCGGACATGGCCGGACGTGCCTCGATCGAGCTCAAGGGCAAGGAACTGGGCTACGACCTCTCGAACGACAAGGATCTGGTCGGCCGGGTGGTCAACCAGGTCAAGGAGCGCGAGGCGGCCGGCTACACGTACGAGGCCGCGGACGCGTCCTTCGAACTGCTGCTGCGCGACGAGAGCCTGGGCCGTGCGCGCTTCTTCGCGCTGGAGTCGTGGCGCGCGATCAGCGAGCAGCGCGGCGACGGCGTGCCGGTGAACGAGGCCACCGTCAAGCTGCGGGCCAAGGGCGAGCGGATCGTGGCGACCGGCGAGGGCAACGGCCCGGTCAACGCCCTCGACCGCGCGCTGCGGCTGGCCCTGGAGCGGATCTACCCGCAACTCGCGGCGTTCGAGCTGGTGGACTACAAGGTGCGTCTGTTGGAGGGCCGGCACGGCACCGACGCGATCACCCGCGTCCTGGTGGAGACCACCGACGGCAAGCAGGAGTGGAGCACCGTCGGGGTCGCGGAGAACGTGATCGCGGCGTCCTGGCAGGCCCTGGAGGACGCGTACACCTACGGTCTGCTCAAGGCGGGCCTGACCCCCGGTGCCCACGACACCGAGGGTTCGGACCGTACGTAGAACCAGAGGTGATGAACCGTCAGGGGCGGCCGGGGCGGAACGATCGCCATCCGTCGCCCCACGGTTCGTCCCAGCCCGCCGGCAGCGGCGACAGCGAACCCGGCGGTGGCGACGGCATCGCGGGCGGGACCGGCGGGACCGGTGGGGTGGGCTTCGCGGCCCGCGGTTGCAGCGGAGCCGGCGCGGGGGCGGGCGGGCGGACGGGCGACGAGGCCAGCGGACTCGCCGCGGTCATCGGATTGGGCGGCAGCAGCGGTTCGCTCTCTTCGAGACGTGCCAACTCGCGTCCGACGGCGAATCGTTCCAGCCGCCCTCGGACCTCTTCCGGTTCTCGCGACACGGACAGCTCGCGATCGAGGCCGAACTCCTCGGCCGCCGCACCCGGCAGCAGGTTCGCCTGCGGGGGCCTTCGCGGCAGCCCCGACTCGGTCGTTCCGTCGACCATCGGAAGGCGGGCCGCTTGCGCCGCGCGCCTGCTGTTGTCGTCCACCGAACCCACCTCGGTTCGTTGTTGGGCCTGCGCCTCAAAACGTTCTGATATCAATTGGGCAACAGATGACTATGGGAGGACCTTAGCAATGTGCGGGTCGAGGCGGGGACTCGGCCGGGCATGTCGCGGAGTCCTGTCACACATTTGTCGAATCTCTGGAACGCCCGCGCCCGAACGCCCTTGGGAATCCCGCCACATGGGGTTCGCGACCACAACACCTCAGGCGAACCCCGCAATGGGATTCGCCTGAGGTGAGATGGTGCGCAATACGAAAAAACAGGTTCGAGCAGTTACCGAAGACCGGCGTGGATGGACCCGAAGGTCAGCGCAGGCGAGCCATCAGTGCGTGCTCCACCAGCGTGATCAGGGTCGACTTGGCCGATTCGCGGCGCCGTGCGTCACAGCTCACGATCGGTGTGTCGGGCCCTATCTGCAATGCCTCGCGGACATCCTCCGCGTGGTGGGTTTGCAATCCGTCGAAGCAGTTCAACGCGACGATGAACGGCAGTCCGCTGTTCTCGAAGTAGTCGATCGCGGGGAAGCAATCGGCGAGTCGGCGGGTGTCCACGAGAACCACGGCGCCGATGGCACCGCGGACCAGGTCGTCCCACATGAACCAGAATCGGTGCTGACCCGGCGTACCGAAGAGGTACAGGATCAGATCCTCGTCCAGCGTGATACGACCGAAGTCCATCGCGACCGTCGTCGTCTGCTTGTCCGGCGTCGCCGACAGGTCGTCGACACCGGCGCTCGCGGACGTCATGACCGCTTCGGTACGCAGCGGAGCGATCTCCGAGACGGCACCGACGAGCGTGGTCTTGCCCACGCCGAATCCGCCGGCGACGACGATCTTCGCCGACGTGGTGGAGGACCTGGCGGGGGCCGGGCCCGGGCTAGAGCTTGCGAAGTCCACTGAGCACCCTTTCGAGCAGCGTGACGTCCGGCTGCCCCTGGTCGTTCCCGGGCTGGTGGATGACCACCAGCCCGGCTTCGGCGAGGTCCGCGACGAGTACGCGGGCGACGCCGAGCGGGATGGTGAGCAGAGCCGAGATCTCGGCTACCGACTTGACCTCCCGACACAGCGCACAGATGCGCTGGTGCTCGGGCAACAGGCCGGGTGGGTTGGCCACCTGAGGTGTCGTGGTGACCAGGGCCTCCAGCGCGAGCTGATAGCGAGGCCGGGTGCGACCACCGGTCATGGCGTACGGGCGGACCAGGGTCTCGTGAAACTCCTGGTCCCCGTGATCGGACATATCCGGAGGTGTCATCGCGGCAGTGCACCTTGGAGTTCGGCGCGCAAGGCCGGCGTGAGCACGGCACCCGCGCGGTCGACGAGCAGGGCCATCTCGTAGCCGATCAGGCCGATGTCGCACTCCGGCGACGCCAGCACGGCCAACGACGAGCCGTCCGAAATCGACATGATAAAGAGGAAACCCCGTTCCATTTCCACGACCGTCTGGGTCACATGCCCGCCCTCGAAGATACGGGACGCACCCTGGGTCAGGCTGGTCAAACCCGATGCGACGGCGGCGAGCTGGTCGGCCCGGTCGCGAGGGAAGCCCTCGGACAGGGCGAGCAGCAGGCCGTCCGCGGAGACCACGACCGTGTGCGACACCCCGGGGGTGTTGTCCACGAAGTTCGTGATCAGCCAGTTCAGGTTCTGCGCGGCCTGGCTCAACGACTTCTCAGTCATGCCTGCTCCTGGTTGTTCTCGTCACGAGGCCGAGGGGCGGATCCCCCGGACCCGGCGGTGCGACCCTGCTGGATGCCCCGGCGGAAGTTGGTCAGACGCCCGCGAACCTCGTCGGGCGACCGGGACAGGCCCGGAGCGCCCGGCGCGGCCTGCCGGCCCGGCTGCTCCTGACGGGTGCCGGGAGCGGCAGGACCCGCACCCGGGTGACCCGACGCCTGGGCGCCGCCGGACTGCTCGACGCCGCCCGGCACCAGGTTGGCGCGGGGCACGCGGCGGGGCAGACCCGCTCCGGTGGTGCCACCCGAGGACGGCTCGCGAGCGGCCTCCGCCGCGCGCCAACCGTCGTCACCGGCGGAGTACCAGCCGGACTGCTGACCCTGGGGGCCGACGGCGGGTGCGACCGCGGGGGACTGCTCGACGATCTCGTCCGGTTCCGTCGGTGTCCCGAACATGTCGGTGACGGGCTGCGGACGCCCGGCACCGAAGGTCGGGACCTGCTCGACCGGCGCCGGTGTCTGCGGCGGATTGGTCGCCATCGGCACCCGGCGGTCGAGACCACCGAGCGGACCGGCCTCCGGCTCCGCCTGCTCGCGCGCCGGCGTGGCCTGCTCCCCGCCTCGCGGCGTGGAACGGACCTGTGCGGCACGCATCCGACCGCCGCGGTTGCCCTGCCGGTGGAACCAGTCGGACTCGAGCGTGTCGAAGATCGGCAGCCTACCGTCATCGCCGGTGCTCGGCGGCGCGCTCATGTCCAACTCGGAGGGAGCGGGCAGTTGTTCGGCGCTCTCCGACCCACCGACCGGCGCGAAGGGCGAGCCCTCCGAACGACCCGGTCCGGCGGGCGCGAACGGCGAGACCGCCGGTCGCACGTCACCCTGCGGGCCGCGGGCCTGCTCGGCCCGGGTGTGCTCGTCCTGCTCCTGCCGCGCGGGCTCGGGACGAGCCTGCGGCAGACCGCGCAGCACCGGCAACGCGTCGCCGGTCGAGGTCCGGCCGTCCGCGGGGCCCTGGCCGTGCTGCGGCAGGTCCTCGCGACGGGTCAGTTCCTCGCGACGGGGCGCGTCGTAGGCCGACGGCACGTCGGCCGGCGGTGCGACGGGCTCGACCGGCAGCGGGGCCACCGGGGCGAGCTCGTCGTACTCGGTGCCCCACGGAGCCGGCGCGCGCTCCTGCGACCGCGGCGCGAGCTCCGCACCCGGGCCGCCGAACGGCTGCGCGGGTTGCTCGTAACCGCCCCGGTCGAACTCCGCTGCGGGCTGCGACTCGTCCGCGTAGGGCGTACCGAACGCGAACTGCGAGGTGTCACCGGCGCGTCCGGAGCCGGCCTGCGGCTGCGGCGCGGCCGGGAACGACCCGGTGTCCTGCCCGTATCGCGCCTGCTGCGACTCGACCTCGCGGCCGTCCTCGCCGGTGCCGAACATCGGCGCCGAGGGCGCGGCGGGGAAGGCCCCGGTGCGCGGGTCGTCCGGTCGCGGCTGGTGCTGCGGCGGCTGCGGCAGCACCGGTGCGAACGGGTTGTCCCGACCGGGCGTGGCGGGCGGCGGCGAACTCGGCGCGCGGTGCGCGCCGGTGCTGGTGACACCCGGCTCGCTCGCGAACGGGTTCACGGTGCCCGGGTACGGCGTGTCCGTCCCGGCCGAACCGTCCTGGAAGGACGGGGCCGCGAAGGACTGCGTGCTGCCGTACGAGGGCTCCTGCTGGACCGGAGGCTGCGCGGGCCGGTTGGTGGGGATCTGCGTCGGCTGCGGGGCCTGGTTGACCGGCTGGGCCGGTGCGTCGGCTCCGCGCTGCGGCAGTTCGCGCCGCCGGTTGCGCTCCTCGGCGCGGCTGCCCACCCGGGGCCCGGGAAGGGCCTGGGCGACCGGCGCGGCCGAGGGCAGTTCCTCGGACCAACCGGACACGGCCGCGGCGGTCTTGTCGCCGCCCTTGCTCCACCCGTCGCCGCCACCGGGGCGGTCGCCCTGGATGAGCTCGATCGGGAGCATGACGAGCGCGGTGGTACCGCCACCCTCGCCCGGCCGGAGCTGGACGCGGATGCCGTGTCGGGTGGCCAGTCGGCCGACCACGAACAGACCCATGCGGCGCGAGATGGACACGTCCACCACCGGCGGGCGGGCCAGTCGCTGGTTGGCGTCGGCGAGGTCGTCGCCGGTCAGGCCGATGCCGTTGTCGTGGATCTCGATGAGCGCGCGGCCGTCCGGGAGGATGTGGCCGGTCACGCGCACCTTGGTGTGCGGGCTGGAGAACGTGGTCGAGTTCTCCAGCAACTCGGCGAGCAGGTGCACGAGGTCGTTGACCGCGCGGCCGGCGATGTCGGTGGTGGGCAGTGCGCCCAACTCGACCCGCTCGTACTGCTCCACCTCGGAGGCCGCCGCGCGCAGCACGTCGACCAGCGGAACCGGTCGGGTCCAGCGACGGCCGGGCTCCTCACCCGCGAGCACCAGGAGGTTCTCACCGTTGCGGCGCATACGCGTCGCGAGGTGGTCGAGCTTGAACAGGTTGGCGAGCTGGTCCGGGTCCGCCTCGCGGTTCTCCAGGTCGGAGATGAGCGCGAGCTGACGCTGGATCAGGCTCTGGCTGCGACGCGAGAGGTTGACGAACATCGCGTTGACGTTGCCACGCAGCAGGGCCTGTTCGGCGGCCAGTCGCACGGCCTCGGCGTGCACCGCGTCGAACGCGCGGGCCACCTGGCCGATCTCGTCCCGGGACAACACGCCGATCGGCTCGATCGCCAGATCCACGTCGCCGGGATCGGACTCGGAGAGTCGACGCACCGTCTCGGGCAGTCGCTCCTCGGCGACCTCGAGCGCGGAGCGCCGCAGCGTGTTGAGCGAACGCACCAGCGACCGCGCCACGATCACACCGAGCAGGATGGTGATCAACAGCGCGCCGACGACCAGGATCGTGTTGACCAGGGCGTCGGTGCGGGCCTCGTCGCGCAGGTCCTTCGCGGTGGCGGCCAGCTTGAGCCCGAGTTGGGCCTCGACCTGGCCGAGCGCGCTGATCTTGTCGGTGGACAGCGTCCACCACTCCTGCGTGGTGAAGTCGTTCGCGTTCTCGAGCCGGGCCAGACCGTTGGGCTTGTTGTTGGACGACAGCGCGGCGCCGACCATGCCCTTGAAGAGCTGGAAGCGCTCCTCGACGGCGGTGATCTTGTCCCGACTGACGTTGGCCTTGTAGACGGCGTTCCAGTCGGCGGGCGCGACGCTGGTGAATCCGCGGATCGCGTTCTGCTCGGCCTCGTTCAGGCGCGCGAGCGTCTCGCTCGCCTCCAGCGGGATCTCGTTCGGCTTGAGGCCGTACGCGATCACCGCGGCGCGCTGCGAGGACGCGTACGCCTTCGATTCACCGAACGACCCGAGCGCGCGGGCGCCCTGGATCAGGTCGGCGTCACGGGTGACTTCGGGCGCCTCCTGGTTGATCTGCAGCAACTGCAGGATCATCTTGTTGTAGGCGTCGACCGTGCTGCGGGTGCTCGTGCGGAAGGCGTCCTGACGGGTTCGGTTCAACTCCGTCAGCGAGTGGCCGATGTCCTTGAGTGTGGCGCCGAGCACCGGCATCGAATCGGTGTTCATCTTCGCGACGGTCGCGTTGTAGACGGTGACCTGGTCGTCGGTGGTCTTCTTGGCCTTGTTCACCTCGGCCGTCAGATCCGCCGACGGAGCCACGCTCGCCTGCGCGAGCAGGTCGCGTTCCTGCTCCAGCCACGCGGCCAGCGTCGACGCCTGGTCGATGATGGCCGCGGCCTTCTGCACCGTGTCCATCTCGCGCGTCTTGTCGATCGACGACTGGATACGCAGGCCGCCGAGCAACGCGGCGACCACGACCGGGAGCAGGAGCAGCGCGGTGATCCGGGTACGGATGCGCCAGTTCCTGATCGAGAACAGCAACTTGAGCCGGGACGGTGCCGTCCCGGCGGGCCGGGCTGCCCCGGCGCCGGCTATGGAGTCCCCGACGGAGTCGGCGGGCTCGTTGGCATCCTGGGGTCCGCTGGCTTGCTGCGGGGCTCGCACCTCCGGCGTGGAGGGACCGGCCGTGGCCGGGGCCCCTGCGGAGTCGTGCTGCTTCTTCCGACGTCCCTGCACTAGCGTCGCAACCTCTTGTGACCAGTCGTTAGACCCGCCGGTAAGGCGAGGCTCGTGTGCGTTAATCCCTGGATTCGCGTCTTCCCAGGGCACCTCGGCCGCGTTCGCGCGGCGAGGTGAAGGAACTCCGCTTGATGGGAACCACCCCCGTGGTCGCAGGCATTTCAGCACAGCCACGGGGCCGCAACAAGATAGCGGGGTCCGGACAAATGTCCATTGCACCCGGTGTCGGCCGTTAAGCCGTTTCGCCGGGAAAACGACCGGTATTAAGGGGTAATCAGGGGCAAAACGCCACACGTTTGCTGATGTTCCGAGGAGGTGAAAATCACATATTGACGTCGGGGTTCGAACACCTGGTGTAAACCGTGATGCGCAGTCGGTGATCGAGGCCGTCGGGTCACCCGTGACCACCCCTGACGTAACCACGGGTAATCTTGAAGAACAAGGCTGCACCCTGCACGCACTTGTGGACACGCACGTGTGGACGCGTACGGACGAGGAAGAGCGAGAACCGGGAACCGTGGACAACATCAGCACGCACCGCCCCAGCACGGCCAACCCCCGGCGCACCCAACTGGACGTGGTGCTGCCCCGGCAGCGGGTGGCCGAGGCGGGCGTCGAGCAGTCGGTCATCGCCGAGGTGCGGACCGCGAACCCCAGGCGTACCAACCTGATGGACACCCCGGCCTGACCCCGCCGGACCGCACGCCGAGGCGGCCCGTGCCCGCGTAGCCTTGGGCACGTCTCGTTCGTGACTCTCCGGCAAGGGTGACCCATCTTGCGCATCGCCAGGTTCTCCACCGACGACTCCGTCTCCTTCGGGGTGGTGACCGGCGACGCCGACCAGCCCGAGTCGCTGGTGGTGCACGCCCTCGCCGGCCACCCGTTCGGCGAACTGCGACCCACCGGCGCGCAACACGCGCTGTCCTCGGTCCGCCTGCTCGCGCCCGTACTGCCGAGCAAGGTCGTCGCGATCGGCCGGAACTACGCCGCGCACGCCGCCGAGATGGGCTCCGCCGTGCCCGAGGCGCCGATCACCTTCCTCAAGCCGTCCACCTCGGTGATCGGGCACGGCGACGGGATCGCCTACCCGCAGATCTCCGACGATGTGCACCACGAGGCCGAACTGGCCGTGGTGATCGGTCGGATGTGCCGGGACGTGCCGGCCGAGCGGGTGGCCGAGGTGATCTTCGGCTTCACCTGCGCCAACGACGTGACCGCGCGCGACCTGCAACGGGCCGAGGGTCAGTGGGGTCGGGCCAAGGGCATGGACACCTTCTGCCCGCTGGGCCCGTGGGTGGAGACCGACATCACCCTCGACCAGGTCTCCGAAGGCGAGGGCCTGACCGTGGCGTGCACCGTCAACGGCGAGGTGCGCCAGGCCGGCAGCACCGGGCAGATGATCCGTACCGTCACCGAGCTGATCGTGCACGTGACCCAGGCGATGACGCTGCTGCCCGGCGACGTGCTGCTCACCGGTACGCCGGCCGGGGTCGGTCCGCTGCACGTGGGCGACCGGGTTTCGGTCACCGTGGGTGGCGTCGGCACCCTCACGAACACGGTGATCAAACGCGGATGACCCGCCGCGCGCGGCCGATGATGGGCGGGACACCCGGACTTGTGGTGGTTCGAACGAGGGTCCGGTAACCCGTTTTGGTCACGCGCGCCTCATCGGGTAAAGTTCTTCTCGTGCCGCCCCGCAAGGGAGCGGCACGGAGCGAAGTCCTCGCAAAAGCCCCCGGGTAACGCGAAGGACGGAGCATTGGGGTATGGGGTAATTGGCAGCCCGACGGTTTCTGGTTCCGTTAGTCTAGGTTCGAGTCCTGGTACCCCAGCTGCATCGTCCGTCTTCGGGCGATGTCGCTGGAAGAAGTTCATGATTGATGATCTGGCCCCGTTGTGTAGTGGCCTAGCACGTCGCCCTCTCAAGGCGGTAGCGCGGGTTCGAATCCCGTCGGGGCTACCAGATCAGCCGTTCGCGGCTTCCACGGCACGAGCAACACCAGTGGTACGAGGCCCCGTTGTGTAGTGGCCTAGCACGCCGCCCTCTCAAGGCGGTAGCGCGGGTTCGAATCCCGTCGGGGCTACCTCGAAGAAGAAGACCTCCCGCAATCGCGGGAGGTCTTCTTCGTTGTGTGGCTTCGTCGTTCGTGCCGCTTCGCGGTTCGGGGCGTACTCGTTCGGCGGGGGCGGGCGTGCCCGCTTCGGGGCGCGACATCCGGCGTGATTCCCCGGACGCCCGTCGGCGCCCGGGGAGCGGGGCGGTCAGACCTCCACCTGGGCCCGACGCAGCGCGTCGGACAACTTGGCGGCGGCCTCCATGACGGCCTGCGCGTGCAGGCGGCCAGGATGCCGGGTCAGCCGCTCGATCGGGCCGGAGACGGACACGGCGGCCACCACGCGGTTGCTCGGGCCGCGCACGGCGGCGGAGACGGACGCGACGCCGGGTTCGCGTTCGCCGATGCTCTGCGCCCAGCCGCGGCGCCGCACGCCGGAGAGCGTGGTCGCGGTGAACCGCGCACCCTGCAGGCCGCGGTGCAGCCGCTCGGGCTCCTCCCACGCGAGCAGGCACTGCGCGGCCGATCCGGCCTTCATCGGCAGCGTGCTGCCGACCGGGACGGTGTCGCGCAGGCCGGAGAGCCGCTCGGCCGCGGCCACGCACACGCGCATGTCGCCCTGGCGTCGGTAGAGCTGCGCGCTCTCGCCGGTGATGTCGCGCATGTGCGCGAGCACCGGGTGCGCGGCGGCCAGCAGGCGGTCCTCGCCGGCCGCGGCGGCCAGCTCGGCCAGCCGCGGGCCGAGCACGAAGCGCCCCTGCATGTCGCGCGCGACCAGACGGTGGTGTTCCAGGGCCACCGCGAGTCGATGTGCGGTGGGCCGGGCAAGACCGGTTATGGCGACGAGTCCCGCGAGCGTGGCAGGACCGGCTTCGAGCGCGGCCAGCACGACAGCGGCCTTGTCGAGAACGCCGACTCCGCTAGAATTGTCCATGCCTTGATATTGCCGTCTCGGATTACGAGACGCAAGTCCGCGACCGAGGCCGGTGCCGGCACAGTGGCGCAACGCGCCGAACCCGAGCACCGGGGCAACAGCCGGGAGCCGTCGGGACGCGGGCACGCGTCAGGGCGTCGACCGCGGATACGGAATCAGCCGCACCCGCGCGACAGAAGACACACAGCGCCGGCAATGGCGCCGGCCGGAGGGACAGCGATGGGACGGACACTCGCGGAGAAGGTCTGGGACGCACATGTGGTGCGTCGCGCGGAGGGCGAGCCGGACCTGCTCTACATCGACCTGCACCTGCTGCACGAGGTGACCAGCCCGCAGGCGTTCGACGGTCTGCGCCAGGCCGGTCGGCCGGTCCGGCGCACCGATCTGACGATCGCGACCGAGGACCACAACACGCCGACGCTCGACGTCGACAAACCCATCGCGGACCCGGTCTCGCGCGCCCAGATCGAGACGCTGCGCAAGAACGCCGCCGAGTTCGGGGTGCGGATCCACTCGCTGGGCGACGTCGAACAGGGCATCGTGCACGTGGTCGGCCCGCAGCTCGGGCTGACCCAGCCGGGCATGACCGTGGTCTGCGGCGACAGCCACACCGCCACCCACGGTGCCTTCGGCGCACTGGCCTTCGGCATCGGTACCAGCCAGGTCGAGCACGTGCTGGCGACCCAGACGCTGCCGATGGCGCCGTTCAAGACGATGGCGGTCACCGTCGAGGGCGACCTGCCCGAGGGGGTCGGCGCCAAGGACCTGATCCTCGCGGTGATCGCGCGGATCGGCACCGGCGGCGGTCAGGGCTACGTCATCGAGTACCGCGGTCAGGCGATCCGGAACCTCTCGATGGAGGGCCGGATGACCGTGTGCAACATGTCGATCGAGGCCGGCGCCCGGGCCGGGATGATCGCCCCGGACGAGACCACGTTCGAGTATCTGAACGGTCGCCCGCACGCGCCGCAGGGTGCCGACTGGGACACCGCGCTGGCGTATTGGAAGAGCCTGGCGACCGAGGCGGACGCGGTGTTCGACAAGGAGGTCGTCATCGACGCGGCCGAACTGTCGCCGTTCGTCACGTGGGGGACCAACCCCGGTCAGGGTGCGCCGCTGGCCGACTCGGTGCCGGACCCGGTCGCGATCGAGGACCCGGTCGAGCGCGCGGCGGCCGAAAAGGCCATCGCGTACATGGGTCTGACGGCGGGCCAGAAACTGCGTGAGATCGCGGTGGACACGGTCTTCGTCGGCTCGTGCACCAACGGTCGGATCGAGGACCTGCGCGAGGTGGCCGGCATCATCAAGGGCCGCAAGGTCGCCGACGGCGTGCGGATGCTGGTCGTTCCCGGTTCGGTGCGGGTCTCGCTCCAGGCCGTGTCCGAGGGCCTGGACAAGGTGTTCACCGAGTTCGGCGCCGAGTGGCGCTACGCGGGCTGCTCGATGTGCCTGGGCATGAACCCCGACCAACTCGCCCCCGGCGAGCGCAGCGCGTCCACGTCCAACCGCAACTTCGAGGGGCGGCAGGGCAAGGGCGGCCGCACCCACCTGGTCTCGCCGCAGGTCGCGGCCGCGACCGCGGTGCTGGGCCACCTGGCCGCACCCGCCGACCTGAACACCGCAGGAGTCTGAGCGATGGAAGCCTTCACCACCCACACCGGAACGGCCGTCCCGCTGCGCGAGAGCAACGTGGACACCGACCAGATCATCCCCGCGCACTGGCTCAAGAAGGTCACCCGCGACGGCTTCGAGGACGGACTGTTCGAAGCCTGGCGCAAGAACCCGGAGTTCGTGCTGAACCGGCCGGAGCGGGCCGGCGCCACGGTCCTGGTGGCCGGTCCCGACTTCGGCACCGGGTCCTCGCGTGAGCACGCGGTGTGGGCCCTGCAGAACTACGGGTTCCGCGCCGTCATCTCGGCCCGCTTCGCGGATATCTTCCGCGGCAACTCGCAAAAGGGCGGTTTGTTGACCGTCGTGCTGCCGCAGGAGACGGTCGAACGCCTGTGGGCGTTGACCGAGGCCGATCCCACCGCCGAGATCACCGTGGATCTGGTGGGCCGTCAGGTCCGCGCGGGCGACCTCGTCGCGGACTTCGAGATCGACGACTACACGCGCTGGCGGCTGCTGGAAGGGCTGGACGACATCGGTCTGACCCTGCGTCACGAGGAGGACATCACCTCGTTCGAGGCGGACCGGCCGAGTTGGCTGCCGCGCACCCAACCGGTGAGCTGATTACGAACTCCCTTGCAGGGCAAGGGAATTCGCGGGGATTGAACGGCGGGACGCGATCGCGTCCCGCCGTTCGCATGTTCGGCGTTCGCCCCAATGGGCGCCCCGTTGTGCCCATAGCCGGATGAGCTGTCACAATTGCGGTGTGGAGCACCAAGGCCGACACGTGAACGAGTTCGAAGAAGTGGAACTCTTCGCCGAACTGGCCACCCGGTTGAAGGTCGCCCACGCCCGGGTGCGTAGGCTCCGACTACCGAACGAGGCTAAAGTGGCGCTAATACGCCGCTTGTTGGTCATCACCGACGCGGCAAAGCATGATTTGGCGGACGCCTCGCGGCGACTGACCAAGCTCATGGACGAGTTGGACGCGGGGCCCGCGAGTTCGCGGGACACCGCCGAAGCCTGAATCCGTTGCGACACAAGGGTGATTCGCCCGTTCGGTAATTGCTTCGGCACTTTTGGATGCTTAGCGTGCCCAATGCCGGCTGAACTGTCCCGGCATCGGTTTCCGAAGGGGAAGACGTGAACAAGGCGCAGCTCGTCGAGGCGGTCGCTGACCGACTGGGTGGCCGCAAGGCCGCCGCAGAGGCAGTCGATGCCGTCCTCGACACCATCGTTCGTGCGGTCACGGGAGGAGACCGGGTGTCCATCACGGGCTTCGGCTCGTTCGAGAAGGTGGACCGTCCGGCTCGATACGCCCGCAACCCGCAGACCGGTGAGCGGGTGCGCGTCAAGAAGACCTCGGTGCCGCGCTTCCGCGCGGGCCAGGGCTTCAAGGACTACACCAGCGGGACGAAGAAGCTCCCCAAGCCCAACGTGAAGAGCGCGGCCGCCAAGAGCAGCCCGACTCCGCGCGTGATCGCGACGGACGCCACGGCGCCCGCCGCGAAGGCGACGACCCGCAAGACCACCACGGCGAAGAAGGCGCCGGCGAAGCCGGCCACCACGCGCGCCGCGGCGGTCAAGACCCCGGCCGCGACCACCCGCAAGACCGCGGCCGCCGCCAAGACGACGGCGGTCGCCAAGCCCGCCGCCAAGAAGGCGACCAAGGCGCCCGCGACCAAGGCCGCGAGCAAGCCGGCCGCGGCGAAGAAGGTCACGGCCAAGGCCGCGACCGGCACCACCAAGGCCACCACCACCAAGGCCGTCAAGAGCACTCCGGCCGCGGCCAAGGCTCCGGCGACCAAGGCGAAGGCGACCAAGGCCGCGCCGAAGGCCGCGACCGCCAAGCCGGCCGCGGCCAAGCCCGCCGCCGCCGCGAAGGCGCCCGCGACCAAGAAGCCCGCCACCAAGCGCGCGGCCAAGAAGGCCTGACGCGGCGGACATCGGCGGCCGGTCGACGGCCGACGAGGACGACGGGCCGGAATCCCACTCGGGGTTCCGGCCCGTCGCCGTGCGTGCCGGCATCCGGCGCGGGGGTCAGCGCAGCGGATCCGGCAACGTGTACAGCGTCACCAGCACGACCCGATCACCCGTGGCGTCCATGGTCATCCGCACCCGCTGACCGGGGCGCAGGAACCGCATTCCGCCGGCGTCGAACGCCGCCGCGTCGAAGGGCACGGGAGAGCCGTCGTCGAGCAGCACGACGCCCTCTCGCGAGTCGGTTTCGAAGGTGTACACGGTCCCCTGCATGACCCCATTCTCGCCTGTCCGTCACCTGTCACCCACCGCCGCCGCGACCGCACGCACCGCCGTCGATCCGACGCGGCGTCAGGAGGCGGCCGCACGCGGCAGAAACGGTACGGACGGGAGCAGCGCGGCGGTGGCCGCACCGACGCCCAGCGTGATCGCGGCCCGCAGATCCTCGCCGGTGTCCACGTCCCGACGCACCGAATCCACGTCGTAGGGCGTGAGTTCGACCGCCCCCGAGGCCAGGTGCCGGGCCCGGGAGGGGCCGCCGAAGCCGGGCGCGAGCGGGACGCCGGCCGCGGCCGCGAGCAACGTGGTGCCCACACCCGCCGCGTCCGCCAGGAACGCCCGCGGCGCGCGCGTCGCGGCGGCCAGCACCCGATCCAACTCCCGGGTCCGCAACGCCGGAAGATCGGCGGACAGCGCGGCCACCCCGGTCCGCGGCCGGCGCTCGCCGGCCACCCGGGCGCCGTGCGCGAGCGCGGCGTTCAGGCCGCCGCCGACGTCGGCGACCACGTCCGCGCCCAGCGCGCGGATCGCCGCCGCGACCCGCGCGTCGTCGGTGACCACGAGCACGCCGTGCACGCGAGCGCAGGCCAGGGCCGCCCGAACGGTGTCCAGGGCGAAGGCGAGGGCGAGTTCGGGGCGATGGCCGGGACCGATCGTGCCGGCGAGGCGGCTCTTGGCGATCGACAGCGGTTTCACCGGCACCACGAGCCGCCACGAGCGCGTGCCGGAGGAAGCGGGACGCGCGTCGCCGGCGGGCCGGCGCCGGGCGGTGGAATCCGTCGCGGGGGACATCGGCAAGATCCTCGCATCCGTACCGTAAGCCCATATCCTCGTCGGTCGACGAGGACGTTTCTCGACAATGCGGAAGGCCCGGGGGAAACTGTGGGGTCCGCCGTACAGAATCGATGTTCCGCCAGAATCGATGTTCCGTGCTTCTCGCGGGGAACGTCGATGGTGTGAGGAGCGACACGGCGGCGGAAACATCGAGGCGGGACTTTCGCGTCGACACGCACGGATCTGAAACACATGAACGGGAGGAACGCCGGTGGCCCGCCGAAGGATCGGTTTCTGGTACCGCCTGGCGGTCGTGGTGATCAAGCCCCTGCTGTTGTTGTTCACGAAACGCGACTGGCGGGGCACCGAGAACATCCCGACGTCGGGCGGGTTCGTCACGGCGGTGAACCACATCTCCTATGTCGACCCGCTGACCTACGCGCACTATCAATACGACAGCGGCCGGGTGCCGCGTTTCCTGGCCAAATCCGGCCTGTTCAAGATCCCGTTCGTGGGTCGGGTGCTGGCCGGCGCCGGCCAGATCCCGGTCTACCGGGACTCCGCCGACGCCGCGCTCGCGTTCCGCGCGGCCGTGGAGGCGGTCGAGAAGGGCGAGTGCGTCGCGGTCTACCCGGAGGGCACGATCACCCGGGACAAGGCGCTGTGGCCGATGCCGGGCAAGACCGGCGCGGCGCGGATCGCGCTGACCACCGGCGCCCCGGTGATCCCGGTGGCCCAGTGGGGCGCGCACGAGTTGTTGCCGCCGTACGGCAAGCGACCGCGTCTGCTGCCGCGCAAGACGATGCACGTGCTGGCCGGGCCGCCGGTGGACCTGGACGAGTTCCGCGGGCGCGAGCTGACCGCGGACGTGTTGCGCGGAGCGACCGACCGGATCATGGAGGCGGTGACCGAACTGCTCGCCGAGCTGCGCGAGGAGCCCGCTCCGCCGAACGCCGGCGTCCGCAAGACCTCCGGCCGCAAGGGCGAGGACGAGGGCGAGGCACCGGCCGAGATCGAGCCGAGTCGAGAGGTGCCGGGCGGCACCGACCCGATCGGGTCCACCGCGCCGGAGCCGGCGCACGCCGAGCCGCCGCGCACCGCGACCCCCAGGGTCGAGGTCGGCAAGGTCGAGGTGCCCAGGGTCGAGGTCCCGACCGGGGCCGAGGCGGCGAAGACCGAGACCGAACGGCCCGCGGGCGAGCGCGCCGGCACCGAGCACACCGAGGATGGCCGCGCATGACGCGCTGCGCGGTATTCGGCATGGGTTCCTGGGGGACCGCCTTCTCGATCGTGCTCGCCGAGGCGGGCTGCGACGTGGTGATGTGGGGCCGGCGCCCGGAAATGGCCGACGCGATCAACGCGCGGCACGAGAACGACGAGTATCTGCCCGGGATCGCGCTGCCGACCGGGATCCAGGCCACCACCGACCCGGCGAAGGCGGCCGAGGGCGCGGAGTTCGTGGTCTTCTCGGTGCCCTCCCAGACGCTGCGCGGCAACCTCACCGCGTGGGCGCCGCTGCTGCCCGACGACGCGATCCTGGTCAGCTTGATGAAGGGCGTCGAGCTGGGCACCGCGAACCGGATGAGCGAGGTGATCCGCGAGGTCACCGGCGTGTCCGAGGGCCGGATCGCGGTGGTCAGCGGGCCCAACCTGGCGATGGAGATCGCCCAGCGCCAGCCCGCCGCGAGCGTGGTGGCGTGTACCGACGAAGAGGTCGCCCGGCGGCTCCAGGAGGCCAGCCACACGCCCTACTTCCGCCCGTACACGAACACCGACGTGGTCGGCTGCGAACTCGGCGGCGCGGTCAAGAACGTGATCGCGCTCGCCGTGGGGATGGCGGACGGCATGGGCATGGGCGACAACACCAAGGCGACGCTGATCACCCGGGGACTGGCCGAGACGGCCCGGCTGGGTGCCGCGATGGGCGCCGACGCGCACACCTTCGCGGGCCTGGCGGGCCTCGGCGACCTGGTGGCCACCTGCACGTCGCCGCTGTCGCGCAACCGCACCTTCGGCGAGAAGATCGGCCGGGGCATGCCGATCGAGGAGGCGGTGCGGGACAGCCGGCAGATCGCCGAGGGCTTCAAGTCCTGCGAGTCGGTGCAGACGCTCGCACGCCGGTACGGCGTCGAGATGCCGATCACCGACGTGGTGGTCTCGATCATGCACGGCGGCAAGCCCCCGTCGGTCGGCATGGCCCTGCTCTCGCGCTCCGCCAAGCCCGAACGCTACGAGTCGTAACCACCGTCGCCCGTCGTGACCACCGTCGCCGGCCGGACCCGCGCTCTCCGCCCGGCCGGCGACGAGACGCGACGGCGACGCGACACAGGCGAGGTGACCCGGGCGGCGACGAGGCACGGCGGGGGCACGCCGGCGGCGCAACGCCGGGCGCCCGGCGGGCAATAACCCCGTTCGAACGGCGGGCGGGATAGGGTCGTCCGACCATGAACGACGTTTCCGCCACCCCGCACCCCTCCTCGCGCCCCCGCGTCGCGGTCGTCTTCGGCGGCCGCAGCTCCGAACACGCGATCTCCTGCGTCACCGCCGGCAGCGTGCTGGCCGCGATCGACCGCTCCAAGTACGACGTGCTGCCGATCGGCATCGGCACCGACGGGCGCTGGATGCTCGTCGACGACGACCCGGAACGGCTGGCGATCCGCGGCGACAGGTTGCCCTCGGTGACCGACGTCGCGGAGTCCACCGCCGCCGTCGTACTCGCGGCCGATCCCACGGCACGCGAGATCACCGTGCTCGAACCCGGCGCGCTGCCCAAGCTGCTCGGCGAGGTCGACGTGGTCTTCCCGCTCCTGCACGGCCCCTACGGCGAGGACGGCACGTTCCAGGGCTTCCTGGAACTGGCCCAGGTCCCCTACGTCGGATCCGGCGTGTTCGCCAGCGCGGTGAGCATGGACAAGGAGTACATGAAGGCCCTGTTCGCCGGCTTCGGCCTGCCCTCCGGCCCGTACGCCACGGTCCGCCCCCGGGAATGGGAGCGCGATCCGGCCGCGGTGCGCGAGGCGGTGTCCTCGCTGGGCTTCCCGGTGTTCGTCAAGCCGGCCCGCGCGGGCTCCAGCATGGGCATCACCAAGGTGCACCGGATCCAGGACCTGGACGCGGCGATCGAGGAAGCCCGCCGGCACGATCCCAAGGTGATCGTCGAGGGCATGCTGACGGGCCGTGAGATCGAGTGCGGCGTCCTGGAGTTCGAGGACGGGCCGCGGGCGAGCATGCCCGCGGAGATCCGGGTCGGCGGCGAGCACGAGTTCTACGACTTCGCCGCGAAGTACCTGCCGGACAACGGCACCGAACTGGACGTGCCCGCGGCGCTGACGAAGGAGCAGACCGCCGAGGTGCAGCGACTCGCGGTGGCCGCCTTCGAGGCGCTGTCCTGCGAGGGCCTGGCCCGGGTGGACTTCTTCCTGCTGGAGAACGGCCACTTCGTGATCAACGAGGTCAACACCATGCCGGGCTTCACGCCGGTGTCGATGTACCCGAGCATGTGGCAGGCGACCGGCGTGGACTACGCGGAGCTGGTCGACCGGCTGATCCAGGCCGCGCTGCGGCGGCCCAACGCGCTGCTGCGCTAGAACCCGTGCGCACGCAGGGGCGGTCGACCTCCCGGCCGCCCCTTACGCGTTGCTCAGGTCCAGGGTGGCCGGCACCGTGCGGGCGACCGCGTCGGCGACGTCGACGAGCGGCGCGGCCGGCTCGGCGAACTTCTTCGGGACGGTCATCTCGACGTTGGCCCGCCGATAGACCGTGGTGAACCGCACTCCGTCGGCGTACCTCGCGAAGGCCCAGGTCACGCCGTTGACCTCGACCGAGTCGACCGGCTCGGAACCGGCCTTGGCCGGATCGACCACGCGCAGCGACGCGGGCAGGCCCACGCCGCAGCGCAACACGATGGCCGGATCGCCCCACGCGGCGGTCAGGGTGGACTCGGGAGAGATCTTCCGCGCCCCGGCGTCCATCACCTTCGCCGGGAGCGCGTCGTGCAGCGCCCGGCACGCGTCGGCCGCGGCCCCCGGCGGCGGGGTCGGCACCGCGACCCGGACCGGACCCGATCCGTCGCCGCCGCACCCCACCGCCGTCAGCATGGTGACCGGGAGCAGGCAGGCGATCAGTCGAGTGGGGCGCACGGCCTCGATCCTAGTGCCGTGCCCGGCAACGCTTGCCGGGCACGGCACCGGGTCGCGCCCGCGCCGGGTCGCTCTCGGGGGGTCTCACCCCAGGTTGACCACCGGACACGTCAGGGTGCGGGTGATGCCGTCGATGCGCTGCACCTCGGCGACCACCATGCGGCCCAACTGGTCGACGTCGGCGGCCTCGGCCCGCACGATCACGTCGTAGGGGCCCGTGACGTCGTCCGCCCGGGTCACCCCCGGCAGCTCGGCGATGCGTCGGGCCACCGAAGCCGAACGGCCGACCTCGGTCTGGATCAGGATGTATGCCTGTACCACCACGGCCTCCCGGCGCGCAGGATGATGGGATCTTGACGTGATCCCCGCTGCTGCGACCATTGTCGGCCCGGCGGGGCTTCGGCGACCACAGCGGGAGCCGATGGATCACGGCCGAACACGGTGAACACGGTGAACGAGGCGGATCAGGGCTGATGGGCATGGCAGGAGAGCGGCGATGAGCGGGACGCTTGGCGATCTCGGCGAGTTCGGCCTGATCGGGGCGCTGGTCGCCCGCGTGCCCACGGGGCCGCACGTGTCCCTGGGGCCGGGCGACGACGCCGCCGTGGTCGCCGCCGCCGACGGGCGCGTGGTGGCCACCATGGACCTGCTCGTCGAGGGTCGGCACTTTCGGCGGGACTGGTCCACCGCGTACGACGTGGGCCGCAAGGCCGCCGCGCAGAACCTGGCCGACGTCGCGGCGATGGGCGCGGTGCCCACGGCGCTGCTGATCGGCCTGTGCGGACCGCCGGACCTGCCCACCGGGTGGGCGCTGGAGCTGTACGACGGCCTGCGCGACGAGTGCGCGGTGGTCGGCGCGGGCGTGGCGGGCGGCGACGTGGTCGGCGGCGAGACCGTCACCGTCGCGGTGACCGCGCTGGGCGACCTCCAGGGCCGCGCTCCCGTGGTCCGCTCCGGCGCCCGGCCCGGCGACGTGCTCGCGGTCGCGGGCTGGCTGGGCTGGTCGGCCGCCGGGCTGGCGATACTGGGCCACGGACACCGCGCGCCGCGCGCGTTCGTGGAGGCGCACCGCCGGCCCGAGCCGCCCTACGACGCCGGCCCCGGCGCGGCGATACTCGGCGCGACCTCGATGATCGACGTCAGCGACGGCCTGCTCGCCGACATGGGCCACCTCTCGCGCGCCTCCGAAGTGCGGATCGACATCCTCTCCGGCCGGCTGGACGTGCCCGCGCAGATGCGCGACGTGGCCCGCGCGCTGGGCGCCGACCCGCTGCACTGGGTGCTCACCGGCGGCGAGGACCACGCCCTGGTCGCCACCTTCCCGGCGGGCACCGCGCTGCCCGCGCGCTGGCGGGTGATCGGGCGGGTGCACGCCGGCCGCGGCGTCACCGTCGACGGCCGGGACCCGGGCCTGGCGGGCGGATGGGACCACTTCGGGCGCGGTCGATAGGCGCGCTCGCGGCGTGGATAGGCTGCCCGACATGGTGCAGACTCCTCCACGCGTGCTGACGGTGGCCGGCTCCGACTCCGGCGGTGGCGCCGGGATCCAGGCCGACCTCAAGACGATGCTGGCCCACGGCGTGCACGGGATGAGTGTGATCGCGGCGGTGACCGCGCAGAACTCGCTCGGCGTGCAGGGCTACTGGGAACTGCCGGCGGAGGCCGTCCGGGCGCAGTTCCGCAGCGTCGTGGACGACATCGGCGTCCAGGCGATCAAGACCGGCATGCTCGCGTCGCCGAACCTGGTGGCGGTGGTCGCGGCCCTGCTCGCCGAGGTGTCCGTGCCGGTGGTGGTCGACCCGGTGGCCTCCTCCAAGCACGGCGACACCCTGCTCGCGAACGAGGCGCTGGAGACGCTGCGCACCCGCCTGCTGCCGGTCGCCACGGTGGTCACGCCCAACCTGTACGAGGTCGAGCTGCTGACCGGCCACAAGGTGCGCGAACGGGCCGACATGCGCGGCGCGGCCGAGGCGGTGCTGGCGTTCGGTCCGCGCTGGGCCCTGGTCAAGGGCGGACACCTGGAGGGCGAGCCCGCCGACCTGCTCTTCGACGGCACCCACGAGCACTGGTTCACCAGCCCGCGCTACGACAACCGGCACACCCACGGCACCGGCTGCACGCTGGCGAGCGCGATCGCCTCGCGCCTGGCCGTCGGCGACACCGTGCCGGACGCGGTCGCCGCCGCGAAGGACTACGTCACCGGCGCGATCCGGGCGGGCTTCCCGCTGGGCGAGGGGATCGGGCCGGTCGACCACGCGTGGCGATGGCGCGAGGAGTTCTGAGCGGCGCACGAACACCAACACGAACGGGCCCGCGCCGACGGCGCGGACCCGTTCGTGTTCGTGCGGCCGTCCCGGACGAGCCGAAGGGCCGGTCCACCCTGGGGTGAACCGGCCCTTCGATGTCGAGCGATCGAGCAACTAGCGGGAAACCTTGCCCGCCTTGATGCAAGAGGTGCAGACATTGAGGCGCTTCGGCGTGGCACCAACCATCGCGCGCACCGTCTGGATGTTGGGGTTCCAGCGACGGGGCGTCCGGCGGTGAGAGTGCGAAATGCTGTTGCCGAAGCCCGGCCCCTTGCCGCAGACGTCGCAGTTGGCAGCCACGGGAACACTCCAAAGACGAATGGGAATTGCGTACGAACACGTGCCGGCGAATGCCGGACAACCGCAGAAGAGTAACCGACGAACCGTGCGATGCGCGAACCCGGGATGATCCGGGCATAGGCGATCAGCCGATCTCGTCATGCTTCCCGCCAAGCCTAACCCATCCGGGTGGGCCGCTTTACCGCTCCCCGTCTCGATAACGTGGCCGGCGGACGGGACGCGCACAACGGATTCGTACAGGAGGTGGGCGTGCAGGGCCTGCTGGGAGAGCTGGACGGTCCGGCGGTACGCCGCTGGGGCCGCGTCGCCCTGGAGCTGATGGGGCGAGCGCGCGAGGAGATCGACGCCCTCAACGTGTATCCCGTGCCCGACGGCGACACCGGTACGAACCTGTTCCTGACCCTGGAATCGGGTATCGCCGAGGTCGACGCGCTGTTCGGCCGCGACCTGCCCGAGCCCGACCTGCCGACCGCGTTCCGGGCACTGGCGCACGGCGCGTTGATGGGCGCGCGCGGCAATTCCGGGGTGATCCTCAGCCAACTCCTGCGTGGCATGGCCGAGCGACTGGAGGCCGAACAGGCCGACGCGGTCGAGACCGGCCGCGAGGTGCCCGCCGGGCTGGCCATCGCGCACGCGCTGCGCACCGCCGCCGACGCCGCGTACGCCGCGGTGGCCCGGCCGGTCGAGGGGACCATGCTCACCGTGGCCCGGGCCGCCGCCGACGCCGCGGCGGGCGCGGGCGGCGAGATCCGACCGGTGGTGCGCGCCGCCGCCACCGCCGCGCACGGCGCGCTGGCCCGTACGCCCGAGCAACTGGAGGTGCTGCGCCGGGCGGGTGTGGTGGACGCGGGCGGGCGCGGCCTGACCGTGCTCCTGGACGCGCTGCTCGCGGTGGTCACCGGTGAGCGCTCGGCGTACCGGATCCACCCGCACCAGGCGCAGATCCCGGTCCCGGTCCCGTTCGCGGCGCCGATCGGGCCGAACGAATCGACCCAGGGGCCCGGGTTCGAGGTGATCTACCTGCTCGACGCGCCCGACGCCGCGCTGCCGGAGCTGCGCGAACGGCTCGCCGCGCTCGGCGACTCGCTCGTGGTGGTCGGCGGCGAGGGCCTGTGGAACGTGCACGTGCACGTGGACGACGCGGGCGCGGCGGTCGAGGCGGGCATCGCCGCCGGCCGGCCGCACCGGATCCGGATCACCCACCTCGAGCGCGGCCTGGCCGGCCTCTCGGCGCCCGAGCCCACCCCCACGCGCGGGATCGTCGCGGTCGCCCAGGGCGACGGCCTGGCCACCCTGTTCGCGGACAACGGCGCGCACGTCGTGCAGGCCGGTCCGGGCCGGCGGCCGTCCACCGGCGTGCTCGTCGACGCGATCCTGCGGACCGAGGCGCGCGAGGTGGTGCTGCTGCCCAACGACGCGGACTGCCACGCGGTGGCCGGGGTGGCCGCCCAGCAGGCACAGGCGCACGGCGTCCGGGTGCAGGTGATCCCGACCAAGGCCGCCGTCCAGGGCCTGGCCGCGCTGGCCGTGCACGAGCCCGGCCGGCGCTTCGACCAGGACATCGTCGGGATGACCTCGGCGGCGGGCGCCACCCGCTACGGCGCGCTCACCGTCGCCGTCCGCGAGTCGTGGACGATGGCCGGCGTGTGCCAGGCGGGGGACGTGCTCGGCGTGATCGAGGGCGACATCGCGGTGATCGGCCACGACCAGCGCGAGACCGGCACCGTGGTGGTGGACCGCATGCTCGCGGGTGGCGGTGAACTGGTCACCCTGGTCACCGGCAGCGCCTGCCCGCCGGGCCTGGCCGCCTCGATCGAGCGACACCTGCGGGCCACCCGGCTCGGGGTGGACGTGATGGTCTACGAGGGCGGCCAGGAGGTGTACCCGCTGCTCATCGGGGTCGAGTAGCGATCGGTCCGGCGGTTGGGACGGCCCGATGACACCCTCGACCAGTACCGTTGGGCGGCATGTCGCGCCTTGACGAACCGCTGAAGAAACTCGTCGGCGACCGCACGGCGACGGTGCTGGCCAAGTCCCTCAAGCTGGACACCGTCGGAGATCTGCTGCGCCACTACCCCCGGCGCTACGCGGAGCGCGGGCGCCTGACCGACCTCTCCCGCCTGGAGCCCGAGGAACACGTCACCGTGATGGCGGAGATCGCCAAGGTGAACAAGCGCCAATTCCGCAATCGGCGCGGCAACCTCCTGGAGGTCGAGGTCACCGACGGGCGCGGGAAGCTCACCCTGATCTTCTTCAACCAGGCCTGGCGCGAGGAGGAACTGCGCCCGGGTCGGCGCGGCCTGTTCGCGGGCAAGGTCGGGCGGTTCAACAACGTGATCCAGCTCAGCCGGCCCGACTACCAACTGATCGGCGAGGACGATCAGGACGGTGTCGCGAACCTGTTCGCGGGGGCGCTGATCCCGGTCTATCCGGCCGCCGCCAACATGCCGTCCTGGAAGATCGCGCAGTGCGTCGGCATGGCGCTGGACACACTCGGCGAGGTCGGCGACCCGCTGCCCGCCGAGATGCGCGAGCGGCGCGGCATGCCGGGACTGGCCGAGGCGCTCGCGCACGTGCACCGGCCGAACTCGTGGGACGAGGTGAACTCGGCCAAGGACCGCCTCAAGTGGGACGAGGCGTTCGTCCTGCAGATCGCCCTGGCCCGCCGCCGCCGGGACGCCCGGGCCCAGTCCGCGGTGGCCCGCCCGCGCCGCGCGAACGGCATCCTGGACGCCTTCGACGCCCGCCTCCCCTTCGAACTGACCGACGGCCAGAAGGAGGTCTGCGCCGAGATCGAGACCGACCTGGCCACCGAACACCCGATGCACCGCCTCCTCCAGGGCGAGGTCGGGGCCGGCAAGACGCTGGTCGCGCTGCGGGGCATGTTGACCGTGGTGGACGCGGGTGGGCAGACCGCGTTGTTGGCGCCCACCGAGGTGCTCGCGCAGCAGCACTATCGCTCGATCGTGGAGATGCTCGGGCCGCTGGCCGAGGGCGCCGGGATGCTCGGCGGGTCGGAGATCGGCACCAAGGTCACCCTGCTCACCGGCTCGATGGGGGTGCCCGCGCGCCGCGCCGCGCTCCTGGACCTGGTCACCGGCGAGGCCGGGATCGCGATCGGCACGCACGCGCTGATCGAGGACAAGGTGGAGTTCCACGACCTGGGTCTGGTCGTGGTCGACGAGCAGCACCGCTTCGGCGTCGAACAGCGCGACGCGCTGCGCGGCAAGGGCAAGCGCCCGCCGCACCTGCTGGTGATGACCGCGACGCCGATCCCGCGCACGGTGGCGATGACCGTGTTCGGCGACCTGGAGACCTCGATCCTGGCCCAGCTCCCGTCCGGCCGATCGCCGATCGCCACGCACGTGGTCCCGGCCAAGGAGAAGCCGCACTTCCTGGACCGCGCCTGGCAGCGGGTGCGCGAGGAGGTGGAGAAGGGCCACCAGGCGTACGTGGTGTGCCCGCGCATCGGCGACGGGGAGGACGACCCGAAGGCCAAGAAGAAGGCGAAGTCGAAGGCGAAGGCCGCCGCGCGGGACGAGGACCTGCCCGCCGAGGCCTACCTGGACGATCCCGAGGACATCGGCGCGGACGCCGCGGGCGGCGAGGAGCGACGCCCGCCACTGGCCGTGCTGGACGTCGCCGAGTCGCTGCGCGCCGGTCCGCTGGCCGGCCTGCGGATCGCGGTGCTGCACGGTCGGATGGCGCCGGACGACAAGGACGACGTGATGCGCCGCTTCACCGCCGGCGAACTGGACGTGCTGGTGGCGACCACGGTGATCGAGGTCGGCGTCAACGTGCCCAACGCGACCGCGATGGTGATCATGGACGCCGACCGGTTCGGCGTCTCGCAACTGCACCAGCTGCGCGGCCGGGTCGGCCGGGGCAGCGCCCCCGGGCTGACCCTGCTGGTCAGCGAGATGCCCGGCGGCACCTCCGCGCGCGAACGCCTGGACGCGGTGGCGGCCACCCTGGACGGCTTCGAACTCTCCCGGATCGACCTCGAGCAACGCCGCGAGGGCGATGTGCTCGGCGACGCGCAGTCCGGCTCGCGCTCCTCGTTGCGGATGCTGGAGGTGGTGCGGGACGAGGAACTGATCGTGGCCGCCCGCGAGGAGGCGAGCTCGATCGTGGCGAACGACCCGGACCTGATCGAGCACCACGACCTGCGCAGCGCGCTCGCCAGCATCCTGGACGACGAGCGCGCGGAATACCTCGACAAGGGCTGACCGCCCTCCCTCCGCTCCGACGCGCCCCCACCGGTCACCCGTTCGGAGCACGCGGAACACCCCGTCGGTTGGCTACCAATGGGGGCCATGGACGCACGCACGGGGGACGAGGGCTTCGACGCGCTCTTCTGCGGGTTGCTCCCTCGGTTGTATCGGCGGGCCGTGCTGCTCGCCGGCGAGGGCAGCGCCGAGGACGCGGTGCACGAGACGTACCTCAAGCTGGCCCGCAGACCCGACCGCCTGCTCGGCCATCCCGAGCCCTACGCCTATGCCTTCCGGGCCCTGGTGAGTGTCACCCGCGACATATGGCGCGTGCGCAGCCGCCAGGTCCTGCTGCCCGAACCGCCCGAGCCGGGGGAGCGGGCCCGCTCCGCCGCCGACCCGATCGCCCGGCGCGAGGCCGAGTGGGAGGCCGTGCGGATGCTCGGCTCGCTGCCCGCCAAGCAGGCCGCGGCGGTACTCCTGGTCGACCTGGACGGATACACGATCGATCAGGCGGCCGAGATCCTCGGCGTGCACCGGGGGACGGTGTCCCGCTCGCGCGAGCGCGCCCTGACCCGGCTGCGTGCCGGCCTCGGCGGGCCCTCCGGCCGGTTCCGCCGCCGGGATCGACACGAAGGAGTCACCCGGTGAACCCCTCGCCTCCCGACCTCGACGACCCGGACGACGCGGTCCACGAACTGCGCACCCGGCTGCGCGACGCGGAGGCCGCCTGTGTCGAACCGCCCGGCCTCGCGGTCCGAGTGCTGCGCCGGCCGGCCCCGCGGTCGAGATGGCGCGGCACCTTCGCGATCGCGCTCGCCGCCGTGCTCGTCCCGGCCGTGGTCGGGTTCGGCGCCTTCCTGGTCGGTCGGCACGACGCGAGCGACGCACCCGCCCCCAGGCCGCCCGCGGCGCGCGCGGCGAGCGTGCAGAGCGAGGTCCACAACTCCGAGGTGCCGTGCCGGGCGCTGCGCACGCTCGAGTGTTCGATGGGTGTGTTCAAGGAGCCGAAGTTGTCCTCGCGTACCGCCGACCTCGCGGATCGGGTGTGGCACGGCGACCGGCTGTTGCTGGTCTGCCTGCTCACGGACGGCCCGCGGGTCACCGACGAGACCGGCGTCGCCTCCCGGCACTGGTACCGGGTGGTGGTGCTGGGCACCAACGCCGAGGGCTGGCTGCCCGGCGTCCGCACCCGCAACGAGACCGAGGTGCCCGACTGCGCGCTTTGACCGCGGAGCGCGGCCGGGATCCCGGGGGACCGGGGGCAGTCGGGTCGGCGCGGGCGCGGACACGTGGTCGGGGGACGGGACGATCTCCGTCCCCCGACCACGTGGGCTCATCGCATGCCGGTCAGCAGTGGTACATGCCCGGCATCGGGTCCTGCGGCGTGAAGACGCGCTGCGCGGGCAGGAAGCCGTGCCCGCCGTCGTCACCGTCGGTGTAGTACCAGATGTCGTTGCCGCCCGAGTGCGGGTCGCCGGAGGTCCAGCAACTGAAGTAGCTGTAGGTGGTGTTCAACCGGCTGACCACGGGTGCCCGAAAGTACGGCTCGGAGCGCAGGTCGCTCGCGCCGTTGGCGCAGTGCAGGGTGCCGTTGCTGTCGACGTAGCAGTTCGCGGCGGGGGTGTGCGGTGCGGCGGTCTCGGCGACCGCCGGGGCCATGCCGGTCGCGGCCAGCGCGGCGCCGGCGACGACCGTGGCGAGGAAGGTGCGGAGCGTCATCGGATCTCCCGGATCGGGTGGGAATCGGGTGGGAATCGGGTGGGGTCGGTGCCTGGACGGCGATCGGTGTCGCCGGTGCACGACGGTGGCGCCCCCGCCGTGCACACCCCTCATACGATCGAGTGGCTCCGCGTGTATGACACGTCGCGCAAAGTGCCCGGGCCCGGATTTCGTCCACCGCGACCAGTCGATAGCGTGGGCGCCATGCAGGACACGTACGCGCAGGCCGGCCCACCGGGCACCGGCGAGCCCCACCGGTACCGGCGAGGGCACGCATGACCCGGGTGATCGCCGGGGCGGCGGGCGGCCGACGACTGAGCACACCGCCGGGCGAGGGCACCCGGCCGACCTCGGACCGGGCCCGCGAGGGACTGTTCTCCACCCTCCGGTCGCTGCGCGGCAACCTGCACGGCGCGCGGGTGCTCGACCTGTTCGCGGGCTCCGGCGCGGTCGGCCTGGAGGCGCTGTCGCGGGGGGCTGCGCGGGTGCTCCTGGTCGAATCCGACGCCCGCGCGGCGAGCACGATCCGGGCGAACATCCGCCTGGTCGCGCTGCCCGGCGCGGAACTGCGCCCGGCCCGCGCGGAGAAGACCGCCGCCGTGCCCTGCCCGGACGAGCCGTACGACGTGGTCTTCCTCGATCCGCCGTACGCGGTCACCGACGAGGACGTGCGCGCGCTGCTCGGCGCGCTGGCCGAGCACGGCTGGCTGGCCGAGGAGGCGCTGATCGTGGTCGAACGTGCCACACGTGGGGGGCCATTCGCGTGGCCCGCCGAATTCGCCGAGATCAGATCCCGTCGCTACGGCGAGGGAACGCTCTGGTACGGTCGCGCCGCGCAAGCCTGACCAGGCGGGCGGACCATCGGGTCCGGACCCGTCGGCACCCGATTTCGAGGGGAACCTCCGTTGCGTCGAGTCGTCTGCCCCGGTTCGTTCGACCCGGTCACCAACGGTCATCTGGACATCATCGGACGGGCCTCGAGCCTGTACGACGAGGTCTACGTGGCGATCGGCTTCAATCGCGCCAAGCGCTCCGGTCTGTTCACCATCGAGGAGCGCATCGAGATGCTCCACGAGGTGGTCGATCAGTACAAGAACGTCAAGGTCGAGGCGTTCGAGGGGTTGCTGGTCAACTTCTGTCAGGAGCGCGGGATCCCGGCGATCATCAAGGGTCTGCGCGCGGTCACCGACTTCGACTACGAGTTGCAGATGGCACAGATGAACTACGGTCTTACCGAGGTGGAGACGTTGTTCGTCGCGACGAACCCCCTCTACAGCTTTCTGTCGTCGAGTCTCATCAAAGAGGTCGCGACGTACGGAGGCGACGTGTCCGGCCTGGTGCCGGAGACGGTGCTACGTCGGCTCACCGAGCGGCTCGCGCAGGGCTGACGGGGCACGTGCCTCGTCGCCGGGCCGACCGCCCGCGGCGAGTCGGTCCGTCACGCGATGCCGGCGAACACGACGGCTACCGTCGGTTTGAGGAGAGAGAGCAAGCCCGTGGACGTGCAGCCCAAGCTCGATGAACTGATCGCACTGGTCGAGAACGCCCGCTCGATGCCGATGTCGGCGTCGTGCGTGGTCAACCGTGCGGACGTGGTGGCCCGGCTCGAGGAACTCAAGAACCTGCTGCCCGAGGAGTTCGACCACGCGCGCCGGGTGCTCGGCGACCGCGAGTCGGTGATCGAGGAGGGCCGCCGCGAGGCCGAGCGGGTGCTGGCCACCGCCCGGGAGGAGCGCGGCTCGCTGATCGCGGACACCGAGGTGGCCCGCGAGGCGTACGGCGAGGCCGACCGGATCCTGTCCGAGGCCCGCCGCGAGGCCCAGCGCATCCGCGAGGAGGCCGACGACTACGTCGACCAGAAGCTGGCCAACTTCGAGGTCGTGCTGACCAAGACGCTCGGCGCGATCGGTCGCGGCCGGGACAAGATGCGCGGTCGCCGTCCGTCCGACGAGCTCGGCGAGTACATGCAGGCGCAGGAGTTGGCCGACGCGCAGGCCAAGGGCCGGCCGGGCAGCCTCCAGGCGCAGCTCGACGGGCACGAGGAGACGTTCGCCGCGCAGCCCGCTCAGCCCGACTATCCGGCCGCGCCGCCCGCCGCGCCGACCGTGCCCGCGCAGGCCGGCCCCTACGGCGGTCAGCACGGCTACGGCCAGGACGCCTACGGGCAGCCCGCCTACGCGCAGGGCACCGGACCGGACACCGGATACGCCGGCGGCTACGAGGGCCAGTACGACATGCCGCAGTACGACCAGCACGGGCAGCAGCAGCCGTACGCCACGCAGCACGACCCGGCGAGCACGGGGCAGCAGCAGGCCTACGACCCGCAGGCCCAGTACGCGCAGTCGCTGGACGAGACCAGCTTCTTCGACACGAGTCTGATCGACGTCCGCCAGTTCCAGCAGGACGGCGGGCGCTAGGCCCTGTCCGGCGACGGGCACCGCCGCTCGCGGCGCCCGCTCGCGGCGTCCGGTCGGTCCGGGCGCCGCGGGAATCGCCGCTCGAACGTCCCGCTCGAATGGCCCCGTTTGGGGCCTGGCGCGCGGGCTGCGATACTCTTACGGACCGACCCTGCCCGAGGCGTGTTTTTCGCGTGCCCCGAGGGTCGGCACCCTGACCATTCGAGCCCCCCGTCATCCCGGGGGGTGGCACTGCATGAGGTAGGACGTCCTGGACCGCTTGGATCACCGCAAACCACTCGTCGTCGACACACGCGAGCTGGGGCGTCGGCCTGGATCCATGCTGAAGGTGTCCCGCTCCGTGCCGGCCCCGAAGGACATGGGTGTGGCAGACGTGATCGGCGCGCCCGAAGGTGCCCCCATCCAGCTGGGTGTCCGGCTGGAAGCGGTCATGGAGGGTGTGCTGGTCACCGGCGTCGCGCAGGTGCCGCTGACCGGTGAGTGCGTCCGGTGCCTGGAACCGCTCGAGCGTGAGCTCACGGTGCGTTTCCAGGAGCTGTACGTCTACCCGGACGCGGACGCCGACGAGGACGCCTTCCGGCTCACGGACGACCTGTTCGACCTGGAGCCGGTGCTGCGGGACGCGACGGTGCTCGCACTGCCGCTCTCGCCGCTGTGCCGGGAGGACTGCCCGGGCCTGTGCTCCGAATGCGGAGCGCTGCTCGCGGAGGACCCCGACCACAGTCACGAGCTCGCCGACCCCCGGTGGGCGAAGTTGACCAACATCTTCGACGGACCTTCCGCCGAAGCCGACGTTGACGGCGCGTCCAGCGCCGACGAGAACCAGGAGAAGTAGCCGTGGCTGTTCCGAAGCGGAAGATGTCGCGCAGCAACACCCGGCACCGCCGGAGCCAGTGGAAGGCCACTGCCGCCAACCTGGTGACCTGCGAGCGCTGCCGTGAGCCGAAGCTGTCGCACATCGCGTGCCCGAGCTGCGGCACCTACAACCGCCGCCAGGTCCTCGACGTCTGATCAGGCCGGTGGTCGTTCCGGTGACGGAATCACTCGCGCAATACGCGGATCTGGAAGGGCGGCTGGGCTGGTCGCTCGACGCCGCCCTTCTGGAACGCGCCCTCACCCATCGCTCGTACGCGTACGAGCACGGCGGGCTCCCGACCAACGAGCGCCTGGAATTCCTGGGCGACTCGGTGCTCGGCCTCGTCGTCACCGACACGCTGTACCGCAGGCACCCCGACCTGCCCGAGGGCCAGCTCGCGAAGTTGCGGGCCGCGGTCGTCAACTCGCGCGCCCTCGCGGGCGTCAGTCGACGACTGGACCTGGGCGCCTTCATCCGGCTCGGCCGAGGTGAAGTGGGCACGGGTGGGCGAGACAAGTCCTCGATCCTCGCGGACACGCTCGAAGCCATCCTCGGTGCGGTGTACCTGGACCAGGGTCTCGACGCGGCGACCGAGCTGATCCACCGGTTGTTCGATCCACTGATCGAGCAGTCGGCGAATCTCGGCGCGGGCCTGGACTGGAAGACCAGCCTCCAGGAGCAGACCGCCGCGGCGGGTATCGGAGTCCCCGAGTACGTGGTCTCCGAGACCGGTCCCGACCACGAGAAGACCTTCACCGCACTCGCCCGGGTCGCGGGTGTCGACTACGGCACCGGTGTCGGGCGGAGCAAGAAGGAGGCGGAGCAGCAGGCCGCCGAAAGCGCTTGGCACTCGATCCGCGCCAAGTACGGAGACGGTTCCGGCACGCCGCCGGCCGCCACCGCGTAGTCTCCGAGCCAATGCCTGCCGATAGGTAAGTTCGAACCGGTCGCCGACCTCACGGTCGCCCGGCACGATCTCACCTACCGGCAGGCATTTTCGCATTCTCGGACCCGGCCCCGGGCCGGCGTCCGTGTCGTGTCCCGTGCGTTCGTGTTCTCTCCAGTCGTGTCGTCTCCGGTTGTGCCGTCCCCAGGGGGAGTGCAAGGTGCCCGAACTGCCCGAGGTCGAGGTCGTCCGTCGCGGACTGGAGAAGTGGGTGGTGGGTCGCACCATCGCACACGTCGAGGTCACCCACGAGCGCGCCGTCCGGCGCCACCCGGCGGGCCTGGTGGACTTCGCCGACGCGCTCGCCGGTGCCCGGGTACACGCCGCCCGCCGACGCGGGAAGTACCTGTGGCTGCCGTTGGTGGCGCCCGGTGCCGAGGCGCCCGAGGACGCGCTGCTCGCACACCTGGGGATGAGCGGCCAACTCCTGGTCCAGCCGCCCGAGGCACCCCGGGAGAAGCACCTGCACGTGCGGTTCGCCTTCACCGACGGCGGGCTGGAGTTGCGCTTCGTCGACCAGCGCACCTTCGGCGGGCTCGCGGTCGAGCGCGGCGGCGCCGAACTGCCGCCCTCGATGGCGCACATCGCCCGTGACCCGCTGGATCCGCTGTTCGACGACGCGCTCTTCCACGCGGCGCTGCGCCGGCGCAACACCGAGGTCAAACGCGCGCTCCTGGACCAGACCCTGGTCAGCGGGATCGGCAACATCTACGCCGACGAGGCGCTGTGGCGCTCCCGGTTGCACGGTGCCCGGCAGACCGGGAAACTCACCCTCGCGCAGACCACGCTGCTGCTCACGTCCGCGCGGGACGTGATGACCGACGCGTTGGCGGCGGGCGGTACCTCGTTCGACAGTCTGTACGTCAACGTGAACGGCGAGAGCGGCTACTTCTCGCGCGGCCTGGACGCCTACGGCCGTGAGGGCGAGCCGTGCAACCGGTGCGCGACGCCGATCCGGCGGATCTCGTTCATGAATCGCAGCAGTTACTTCTGTCCGACCTGTCAGCGGACGCCACGCAAGGCGACGGCCGGGGCGTAGGCACCGGAACCCAGGGAGCGCGTGTCATGGGATTCAACGGGGACATCGTCGTCGTGCGTGGGGCGCGGCCGTTGTCCGAGTTCGCGCCGCACGTGGACACGGCGGCGCACCCGGCCCGGACGATGTGGGAGTCGTCGGACGGCTGGACCGCGACCCACGTGCGGCACCAGGACGACCCGTACGCCTTCGAGCGGCCGTGGTTGGAGGCGTTGGCGGCCAAGGCGGACTCGCCGGTGTTGGTGTGCTGGGTCTTCGAGACGCACGTCGCGCACGTCCAGGGGGTGAGCGAGGCGGGCGCGTGGGAGGCGTGGCTGAATCCGGGTGAGGCGGCGGCGCATCTGGCGATGGGCCGGCTCGAGGTGGAGGCGGCCCGGGCCGGCGCGGAGGTCTTCGACGACGACGGCGAGTTGCGTCGGCCCGAGCGCTATGCCCGACTGCGCGACGAGGTGGGCGAGGTGCTGGACCGGGCCCGCCCGAAGGTGGTCACGGCGGCGGTGCGCTGGGCGCGGGCGGCGGGTCGGGCGGCCGGCGAACAGGCGGTCGACCTCGTGCTCGCCCGCAGCCAGGGCGAATCCGGGTTGTACGTGTTCGGCCTGCTCGCGGACCGGCTCGGGGTGGGGCCGCGCTGAGGCGCTCGGCCGGCTCGGCTCGCGCCGAGGCACGGCCCGGGTCCGCCCGGGCCGTGCCGTCGGGTCAGCGGCCGAACTCCTGGGTCCACCAGGGGCCGTTGGCACCTTCCTTGATGCCGACCCCGAGCTTGGTCAGGCCGCAGTCGAGGATGTTGCGGCGGTGGCCGGGGCTGTTCATCCAGGCGCGCATCACGGCGTCGGCGGTCTTTTGGCCGCGCGCTATGTTCTCCGCGCCCAGGTAGCTCACGCCGGCCTTCTCGGCGCGATCCCAAGGGGTCAGCCCCTCGGGCGTGTTGTGGTCGAAGTAGTCGCGGGCGGCCATGTCGGCGCTGTGCGCACGGGCCAGCGCGACCAGCTTGGCGTCGTTCTTGACCGGACCGCAGCCCGCGCTCGCCCGCTCCTCGTTGACCGCCGCGAGCACCTTGTCCTCGGGGCCGCTGGACGGGGTCGGGGTGCTCGTGCTCGGGGTGGCGGCGGGCTTGCTCGGCGAGGCGGTCGCGCTCGGGGTGCCGGCCGCGCTCGTGGTCGGTGCGCTCGGCACCGCGCTCGCGGAGGGCGTGGTGTCGGCGCTCGCGCCGGGCAGCGCGGTGCGGCCGGTGGTCGCCGCGCCCGGGAGCAGGCTTCGGGACGCCCCGTCGCCGGTGCGGTCGGCCCCGGCGGCGCCCGACGGGCCGGACCCGTCGGCGCCGAGTCCGGGCAACGGTCCGTCGGCACCGGCGACCCGGTTGCCGGAGGACTCGCCGGCCCGATCCGAGACGACCAGGCCGGCCACCGTCCCGCCGAGCGCGAGGAGGGCCAACAGGGCGAGCAGGGGGGCGACGCGTCGACGGCGGGCCCTCGCGCGTCGTCGACGCGGGCGGGCCGGGGTCGAGGAGGTGCGGCTGTGCCGGGCCATGGAGGGTTGAGTCACCTTCCGGCAGGGGATATCAGTTCACCCGAACGGGTGTCGTGCCGGAGTGACTCTAGGGCACGGTCGTCCGGAGTTGGCGGACAACCGGAATCTTCTTGACGGTGGAGGTCGAAAGATGATCTCGTACACCCAGCACGACAGCCGTCACCCCAATCCGCGGTCGAACCGCGTTTGATCGGGTGAAGGTCTCGTTATCGTGCCGTTATGATATTGACCTCCTGCGTTTTTGGTGCGACGCTGGAAGCCCGCGCACCCTATCAGGAGCCTTGCGGCCGGGTGCCACATTTAGACCCGCGAATCTGCGTGGTCATTCATTTTCAGCGTGGAGGACCCTCTCATGGCGAAGGCGCTTCTCGGTTACGTCGGTGGCCCCGATCCCCGACTGCTCGCCGAGAATCGACGGCTCCAGCAGCGTGTTCGTGACCTGGAAACGGAACTTGTCCGTGCCCAGGAGCGTAACGACGCGCTCAACGCCGCCGCTTCGGACGAGCTGCTTGCCGGCTTCGACGTCTCCGCGGCGGAACCCGCGCTTTCGCGAGCGTAGGTCCGCGTAAGCGATAACCAGGGACGCCTTCCGGCGTCCCTTTGTCGTTTCCGCAGTGGTTCCCGAACGGCAGTGCGCCCCGAACCACCCGGTCCGGGAAGCCGATTGCGTTTGCGAACCTTGTGCTTGCGAACCCGACTTCGGAGCCACCCGCGCTCCCGGGGTCCCGCGCGACCCCTGTGGCGCGCGCCACGATCCGCGCGCCGGTACCTCGGTCTTCCCCCTGTGCCCGTCCCCGCCATGCCCCCTTGCGCCCACCCACTCGCTTCCAGCGGTTGATACCCCCATCCGGGGCACCCGACACGCCGTGGAAGGGACCGAGCGGACGAATCGCCCGAGTACCCCCGACTACTCTTTCGTCGCGTGCACCTGAAGAGTCTGACACTGCGTGGCTTCAAGTCCTTCGCGTCGGCGACGACGCTGCGCTTCGAGCCGGGGATCACGTGCGTCGTCGGGCCCAACGGCTCCGGCAAGTCGAACGTGGTCGACGCGTTGTCGTGGGTGATGGGCGAGCAGGGCGCCAAGACGTTGCGCGGCGGCAAGATGGAGGACGTCATCTTCGCCGGCACCGCCGGTCGACCGCCGCTCGGGCGCGCCGAGGTGAGCCTGACCATCGACAACGCGGACGGCGCGCTGCCCATCGACTACTCCGAAGTCACCATCACCCGACGGATGTTCCGCAACGGCGGATCCGAGTACGAGATCAACGGCAGCACCTGTCGCCTCTTGGACATCCAGGAACTGCTCTCCGACTCCGGTATCGGCCGGGAGATGCACGTGATCGTCGGCCAGGGGCGGCTCGACTCGGTGCTCCAGGCCGATCCGACCGGCCGGCGGGCGTTCATCGAGGAGGCCGCGGGCGTACTCAAGCACCGCAAGCGCAAGGAGAAGGCGCTGCGGAAGCTGGACGCGATGCAGGCCAACCTGAACCGGGTGCAGGACCTGACCAACGAACTGCGCAGGCAGCTCAAGCCGCTCGGGCGGCAGGCCCAGGTGGCCCGGCGGGCGGCGGCGATCCAGGCCGATCTGCGGGACGCGCGGCTGCGGCTGCTCGCCGACGACCTGGTGGGGCTCGAGCGAGCGCTGGCCGAGGAGGTCGCGGACGAGGCCGCGTTGCGCGAGCGGCGGACCGCCGTGGAGCGCGAACTCGGGTCGGTCCAGGTACGCGAGGCGCACCTGGAGACCGAGATGCGGTCGATGGCGCCGCGGCTGGCCCGGGCCCAGGAGACCTGGTACGCGCTGTCCGCACAGGCCGAACGGGTGCGCGGGACGGCCGGGCTGGCGCGGCAGCGGGTCAAGCACGCGACCTCGGCGCCCGCCGACGAGCGGCGCGGGCGCGACCCGGAGGAGATGGAGCGCGAGGCGGAGCGGATCCGCGAGCAGGAGGCGGAACTCGCCGCCGCGCTCGAGTCCGCGCAGGTCGAGCTGGCCGAGACGGTGGAGCGGCGCGGCGAGTTGGAGCGCGCCCTGGTCGAGGAGGAGCGCCGGCTCAAGGAGGTCGCCCGGGCGCTGGCGGACCGCCGCGAGGGGTTGGCCCGGCTGGTCGGCCGGGTCGGTGCCGCGCGCAGCCGGGTGGCCGCGGCGGAGGCCGAGATCGGTCGGCTGGTCGGCTCCCGCGACGAGGCACACGAGCGCGCGGCGGCCGCGCAGGAGGAGTACGAGCTGCTCCGGCTCGGGGTCGAGGGCACCCCGGAGGACGGCGGCGGGTCCGCGCTCGCCGTGATCGAGGCCCGGTTGGGCACGGCCGAGGAGGCGCTGGCCGAGGCCGAGGAGGCGTTGACGGCCACCCGCGACGCGGAGAAGGAGGCCGAGCGGGAGCGCTCGGCGGTCACCGCGCGCAAGGAGGCGCTGGAGTTGGGGCTTCGGCGCAAGGACGGTACGGGCGCGTTGCTCGCGGCGGGGGACCGGTTGTCCGGCGTGCTGGGCACGGTGGCCGCGCTGGTCACCGTCGAGCACGGCGCCGAGCAGGCGGTCGCGGCGGCGCTGGGCGCGGCCTCGGACGCGATCGCGGTGACCGGTGTGCAGCCGGCCGTGGAGGCGTTGCGGCTGCTGCGCAAGGACGACGCGGGCCGGGCCGCGCTGCTGCTCGGCGGGGTCGCGGAGGCGGGGTCGGCGGCCGGGGGGCCGGCGCAGTGGCCGGCACTGCCGGCGGGCGCGGTGTACGCGGTGCGCCTGGTGTCCGTACCGGAGCAGTTGCGCGGTGCGGTGGCCGGGCTGCTCGATCGGGTCGCGGTGGTCGAGGATCTCGCCGCCGCCGCGGACCTGGTGCGGGCGCTGCCCGGGGTGCGGGCGGTCACCCGGGCGGGTGATCTGGTCGGCGAGGGCTTCGCGCACGGCGGGTCGGCGAGCGCGCCGAGCCTGTTGGAGGTGCAGGCGGCGGTGGACGAGGCGGCCGAGCGGCTGGCCGAGCTGACCGGGCGGTGCGCGCGGCTGGGCGACGCGCTGGCGGATGCGGTGGCGACCCGGCGCGAGGCGGCTGCCGCGGTCGAGCGGATCACGGCACAACGACGCGAGGCGGAGCGCAAGGCCGCCGCGGCGGCACAGCAGTTGGGCCGGCTCGGCGGCCAGGCCCGGGCGGCGGGCGGCGAGGCGGAGCGGCTGGCGGGCGCGGTGGCCGCGGCCGAGGCGGCGCGGGCCCAGGAGGAGCTCAAGGTCGAGGAACTGTCGGCGCGACTGGAGGCGGCCGAGGAGTACAACGCGGCCGAGGGCGACGAGGAGCCGGACACCGCCGAGCGGGACCGGCTCGCGGGCGGTGCGAGCGCCGCGCGGCAGGCCGAGATGGAGGCCCGGCTCGCGGTGCGCACGCACGAGGAGCGGGTGCGCTCGCTGGCCGGGCGGGCCGACGCGCTGGACCGGGGCGCGCGGGCCGAGCGCGAGGCGCGGGCGAGCGCCGCCCGGCGGCGGGAGCGGATGGCGGTGGAGGCGCGGGTCGCGGGCGCGGTGCTCGCGGGCACGGACGTACTGCTGCGCCACGTCGAGGCCTCGTTGGCGCGTGCCGGGGCGGAGCGCGACGCGGCGGAGGGCGCCCGGGCCGCGCACGAGGCGGAGTTGGCCCGCGAGCGCGGCAGGTCCCGCGCGTTCGCCGCCGAGTTGGAGAAGCTGACCGACTCGGTGCACCGGGACGAGATGCTGCGCGCGGAGAAGCGGCTGCGGGTCGAGCAGTTGGAGGCCAGGTCCCTGGAGGAGCACGGGATCGAGGCCGTGGGCCTGTTGGCGGAGTACGGCCCGGACCAACCCGTGCCGCCGTCGCCGCCGGCCGAGGGCGAGGAGCGCGACCCGGACTCGCCCGAGGCGCTGCCGCGGCCCTACGTCCGGGCCGAGCAGGAGAAGCGGCTGCGCGCGGCGGAGAAGGCGCATGTGCAACTGGGCAAGGTGAACCCGCTCGCGTTGGAGGAGTTCGCCGCGCTGGAGGAGCGACACAACTTCCTGACCGAGCAGTTGGAGGATCTGAAGAACACCCGCCGCGACCTGATGACCGTGGTCAAGGAGGTGGACGAGCGGGTCGAACAGGTCTTCACGGCGGCGTACCACGACACCGCGCGCGAGTTCGTGGGCGTGTTCGCCCGGCTGTTCCCCGGCGGCGAGGGCCGGCTGATCCTGACCGACCCGGACGACATGCTGAGCACCGGCATCGAGGTGGAGGCCCGGCCGCCGGGCAAGAAGGTCAAGCGGCTGTCGCTGCTCTCCGGCGGGGAGCGCTCGCTGACCGCGGTGGCCCTGCTGGTGGCGATCTTCAAGGCCCGGCCCAGCCCGTTCTACGTGATGGACGAGGTCGAGGCGGCGCTGGACGACATGAACCTCCAGCGGCTGATCGGGATCTTCGCGGAGCTGCGGGAGAGTTCGCAGCTCATCGTGATCACCCACCAGAAGCGCACGATGGAGGTCGCGGACGCGCTGTACGGCGTCTCGATGCGCGGCGACGGGGTGACCACGGTGATCAGCCAGCGGCTGCGGCAGGAGGACCGTCGGGTCGCGTCCGAGCACGCGGAGCCGATGAGCGGGGTCGCCGCGGGCGGGTGAACACGAACGGCGGCCACACCCCGGTCGAGTCGAGGGTGTGACCGCCGCCGTGCGCGGGGCGCCGGGCTACTCGGCCGGCACGTTGCGCGGCATCACCTTGTCGTTGAACAGTTGCAGGCTGGCCCAGCCCGCGTCGATCGGCAGGCCGCCGACCAGCGGGTGCAGGATCAGCGCGTCGGTCAGGCCGCCGGCCTGGCCGATCTCGACGCACTCGTCGGGGGTGAGGCAGCAGTAGATGCCCTCCTCGCGCAGCGCGGCGACCGTGGTGGCCGAGGACTCGACCACCGACGCTATGTCGGGGGTCTGCCAGCCGGCGTACGTGGTGGCCTCGTGCAGGAAGTACTCGCCGTACTCCGCCCACGCCTTGTCCGGATCCTCGGTGCAGAAGATCATCCGGGTCTTGACCGGGGGCAGGATCGCGAAGCCGCCCTCGAAGCCCTCCTCGGCGGCGAGCTCGTAGTAGTACTGCTCGAGCTCCGGGATCGGCGCCGCGGCGTAGAACGGCAGGCGCAGTCGCACCGCGCGGCGTACGGACGCCTTGGCGGTGCCGCCGACCATGACCATCGGGTGCGGGTCGGTGAACGGCTTCGGGGTGACCCGGACGGTGGTGCCGCGGTATTCGAACGGCTCGCCGGTCCACGCCTTGAGCAGCGTCTCCAGCACCTCGTCCTGGATCTTTCCGCGCCGCTTCCAGTCCTTGCCCAGCGCCGCGTACTCCTCGGGCCGGTAGCCCAGGCCGGCGACCAGGGAGAGCCGGCCGCCGCTGATGTTGTCCAGGACCGCGATGTCCTCGGCCAGCCGGATCGGGTCGTACAGCGGGGCGAGCAGCGCGCAGACGATCACGCCGATCCGCTCGGTGGCGCCGAAGATCGCGCCCGCGGTGCTCAGCGGGGAGGGGCTCCACGCGTTGTCCGCGCCGTGGTGCTCCTCGAGGCTGATCATGTCGAACCCGTTCTTGTCCGCGAAGGCCGCCATCTCGACGGTGGCCCGATAACGCGCGGACATCTCCTGCCGGTCGAGACCGGGGAGGACCTGGTTGAACCGCAGATTCGTGACAGCCATGGAGCGTGAACACCTTCCGGGTCGAGCCGAAGCCGTCTCGGACACGTGTCATCTGCCGGACGGTGCTTGGCTCTGGCAAGCTATCTGACGCAGTGTCAGGATTCAACGGTCTTCCGGTCACGGCCGGGCGGCCGGACGCGGACCCGCCGGGAGCGGCCGGTCGCGGTTCGGCGCCGGGCCGTCTGGGAGACTGGAGGTCCTATGGAGACTGTGATCCTGATCGTCGTCATTGCCCTCGTCGTCCTCGGCGCCGCCGGCTGGTTCGTGGTCGGCTCGCGCCGCAAGGGCGTGCCGCCGGCGCCGCCGCGCACACCGGTCGAGCCGGGTGTCGGCGACGAGGCCGCCCCGCCCGTCGAAGCGCCCCGGCGCACCGTCGACACGGTCGATCTGCCGGAGACGTCGGTCGTCGTGCCGGAGACTTCGGTCGTCGTGCCGGCCGAGCCGGAACTCGTCCCGTTGGAGGTGCCTGAGCCCACGGCCGGGCGGCTGGTCCGGCTGCGCGCCCGGTTGGCCCGCTCGCAGAGCACGCTCGGCAAGGGCCTGTTGGCGTTGCTCGCGCGCGAGCACCTGGACGAGGACACCTGGGAGGAGATCGAGGACACCCTGCTGACCGCCGACGTCGGGGTGGCGCCCACCCAGGAGCTGGTCGAGCGCCTGCGTACCCGGGTCAAGGTGCTGGGCACCCGTACGCCCGCGGAGCTGCGCGCGCTGCTGCACGAGGAACTGCTCACGCTGCTCGGCCCCGACCTGGACCGCACCCTCAAGACCGCCCGGCACACCGGCGGCGAGGGGGGCGACCGTCCGGCCGTGGTGCTCGTGGTCGGCGTCAACGGCACCGGCAAGACCACCACGACCGGCAAGCTCGCACGGGTCCTGGTCGCGGACGGTCGCAGTGTGGTGCTCGGCGCCGCGGACACCTTCCGTGCGGCCGCCGCCGACCAGTTGCAGACGTGGGGCGAGCGGGTGGGCGCGCATACGGTGCGCGGGCCGGAGGCGGGCGACCCGGCCAGCGTCGCGTTCGACGCGGTCAAGGAGGGTATCGCCGAGGGCGTGGACACGGTGCTCGTGGACACCGCCGGCCGCCTGCACACCAAGACCGGCCTGATGGACGAGCTGGGCAAGGTCAAGCGGGTGGTGGAGAAGCACGGTCCGGTCGACGAGGTGCTGCTCGTCCTGGACGCCACCACCGGTCAGAACGGTCTGGTCCAGGCCCGGGTGTTCGCCGAGGTGGTGGACATCACCGGCATCGTGCTGACCAAGCTGGACGGCACCGCCAAGGGCGGCATCGTGGTCTCGGTGCAGCGCGAGTTGGGTGTGCCGGTCAAGCTGATCGGCCTCGGCGAGGGGCCCGACGACCTGGCTCCGTTCGAGCCGTCCGCGTTCGTGGACGCGTTGATCGGCGACTGAGCGGGTTCGAGCTGCGACGCCGGGCGGGCCGACACGGCCCGTCCGGCGTTTTCGGGTCCGGACCCGGGCGGCGTCAGGACGCCAGCCACAGTCCTCGGCCGGTCGACGACGCGTCCTTGCGGTGGCACGCGTAGGCGAGCGTGCCGAGCAGCAGACGGGCCTCCGGGAGCGCCGGGTCGCCGCTCTCGGGCGGGCGGATCCACTCCACCGGGCCGAGCATGCCCATCGGCGACGGCGGCGCGAACACGTAGTCGCCCTCGCCGTGGCAGCGCAGGTCCAGGACGGCGTCGTCCCAACCCATCTGGTAGAGCAGGTGCGGCAGTTCGGCCGCCGCGCCGGGGGCGACCAGGAACGCGACCCGCCCGGTCGGCGTGGCCAGCACCGGGCCCAGCGGGGTGCCCATGCGCTCCAGCCGGACCAGTGCCCGGGTGCCCGCCTGGCGGGGCACGCTGATCGCGTCGAAGACCCGACCGGTGGGGACCACGACCGTGCTGTCCGGCCACTGCGACCACAGGTAGCGCACCGCGGCCGGCGACGCGGTGGCCCGCTCCGACCAGCGCGGGTCCGCCGGGTGCATGCCGGGCGCGGCACACGTGACGCGGCCGCACGAACAGTGGGTGCCGCGTCCGTCGCGTACCAGGTGCGCACCCTGGGCCACCGGCCAGCCGCGTTCCTCCGCGAACTCGGCCACCGCCTGCCACAGTGCGGCCCGCGTACGCCGGCGCGATCCGAGCATGATGTCCATGTCCTCCCCAACGGCACTCATTACTTTTGGTTACGCTGTGACCGCAGAACGTCATCTCGACGGCTGTCGGCTCCGCGCGGTATGAACAGGACCGGCAGTCGTCGTCGACGCTGTGTCGACGATCAGTCAAACGCGGGTTCCCCCCTGGCGCGTCCCGGGCGCGTGGGGTGGCGAAGCCTGGCGTTTAGCGCATCGACCGACGCCTGCGCGCGAGTTGCGAATACGTTCGGCGAACGGGCCTGCGCGTACGGTTCCCATCGGGGCCCGACGCCTGACCGGCCGGACCGCTGAGGGCATGGGGGCGATGCGGTGGCGACGACGCGAACGCGGGACGACGGGTCCGCGGACGAACACGAGCCGGACGGCGGGCGGCAACCCAACGACCGGCTCGCCGCGTGGTTCGCCCGCAGCGGGTGGTCGAAGGGCGAACTGGCCCGCCAGGTGAACCGGCACGCGCGGGCGATGTCGGCTCCCCACGTGAGCACCGACACCTCGCGGGTGCGCCGCTGGCTGGACGGGGAACAACCGCGCGAGCCGATACCGCAGATCCTGGCCGAGTTGTTCACCCGACGGTTCGGCCGGGTGGTCAGCATCGACGAGTTGGGCCTGCGCGAGCCGGACGAGCCGCACGGCGACTTCGGCGTGGACCTGCCCTGGACGTTCGAGACCGTGGCGGAGATCCTCGGCGAGTACACCCGCGGCGATCTGCTGCTGGGCCGACAGGAGTTCGTCGGTCCGGCGCTGCGCCTGGCGGCGGGCCGCGATCTGGTCGAACCGCTCCAGCGCTGGTCGGCGCCGCTGCCCGCGACGCCGACCGCGCCGCCGATCGGTGTCGGCGACGGTTCGGGACCGGCTCGTGCGATGCGGCTGCCGGTGGCCGCCACCGAACACCTGCGCGACTCGGTGCGGTTGTTCCGGCGCTGGGACATGCAGGGCGGCGGCGGGCTGCGGCGCAAGGCGGTGATCGGACAACTCAACGCGCTCACCGACCTGTTGCGCACCGAGCAGTCGGCCGCCGTCCGGGCCCGGCTGCTCGGCCTGACCGCCGAACTCGCGTTGCTCGCCGGGTGGATGTCCTACGACACCGGCCTGCAACCGGGCGCGCAGAAGTACATGGTGCTCGCGCTGCACGCCGCGAAGGAATGCGACGACGCGCCGTTCGGGGCCAATGTGCTCGGCGTGATGTCCCGGCAGATGATCCACTACGAGTTGCCCGAGGACGCGCTGGAGTTGATCCACCTGGCCCAGTACGGCAGCCGGGACACCGGCGGAGCGGGGCTCCAGGCGATGTTGTGCGCGCTGGAGGGGCGTGCGTACGCCGCGCTGGGCGACGCGGATCGATGTAGGCGCGCGCTGGGTCTGGCCGAACAGGCGCTGGCCGACAGCCGGCCCGGGACCGAGCCGGACTGGATCCGCTACTTCGACCGGGCCGAACTGCTCGCCGAGAGCGGGCACGCGTATCGCGATCTCGCCTACACCCGGCCGGCCTTCGTGACCCCGGCCGGGGAGCGGCTGGGCGAGGCCGTACGGCTGCTGCGGGGCACCGACGAGTTCGTCCGCAGCCTCGCGCTCGCCCGGGTGGGGCTGGCCACGGTGTTCCTGATCGAGAACGACCCGCCGGCCGCGGTCGAGCAGGCCGGCGCGGCGCTGGAGATCGCCTCCCGGGTGCGCTCGGAGCGGTTGATCGTGCGGCTGCGGCGCACCGTCGAGGCGCTGGCCGGGCGATTCCCGAGCGATCCCGCGGTGCGCGACCTGGCCGCCCGGGTGGCCCGCGAGCTGCCCGAGGCGCCGTTCCCCACCGCGTGACGCGCGTCGGCCCCCGTCCGCGCGAGGCGGACAGGGGCCGAACGGCGTTGAGGCGGGACTACTTCAGCCCGACCCGGTCCATGAAGAAGACGCCGGTGTTGTACTGCACGACACCGGTGACCTTCTTGTTGAACAGGACCCCGATCGAGGACTCGGCATACGTCCACACCGGCAGGTCGGCGGACATCGCCTTCTGCAGGTCCGAGTAGGCCTTCTTGCGGATGGTCGGGTCGGTCGAGTTGCGGCCGGTGACCAGGGCCGCGTCCACCGCCGGGTTGTTCCAGCCGATGAAGTTGGTCGGGCTCTTGGAGAACCAGTTGTTGAAGGCCAGCGGCTCGGGGTCGACCAGCCACTGCTGGAAGAGCATCGCCTGGAAGTCGCGGCGGAACGCGTACTTCTCGATGTAGGCGCCGATCTCCAGCGGTTCCAGCTTCATCGAGACGTTCTTGTACTCGGCGAGCTGGGTCTGCATCCACTCGGCGACCTTGACCGAGGACGGGTTCTGCGGCAACAGGTAACTGAACTCGACCTTCTTGCCGTCGCGTTCGAGCTCGTCGAAGAGCTGCTTGGCCTTGGCCTTGTCGGGCGCGGCCTGCGCGCTCGCCGCGTCGTAGAACGGCGACTTCTGGGCGAAGTAGCCCTTCGCCGGCACGTAGCCGTTGGCGAGGGTCTTGGGGATGCCGGCCGGGTCCAGGGCGAGGGTGATCGCCTGCCGTGCCCGCGGGTCGTCGAACGGCGGCTTGGTCATGTTGAACTGGATCATCTGGCCGCCGTCGACCGAGCGCTGGACGACGCCGATCGCCTTCTCCGCCTGCGCGATGGTGGCGTTGTCGGAGCTCAGGAAGATGTCCGCGCCGCCGCTGTTGACGGTGTTGTACTGCTGCTTGACGTCCGGCACGTTCTTGATGGTCAGCTTGTCCAGCTTGGGCAGACCCTTGTCCTTCTGCCAGTAGTTCTCGTTCTTGACGTAGACCTGCTGGCTGCCGCGGGTCCAGCTCTCCAGCTTGAACGGGCCGGCGCCGACCGGCTTGTTGCGGTACTCGTCCGGACCCTTGGCCAGCGACGCGGGCGACGCGATGTAGGTCAGGTCGATCGCGATCGCGCGGTCGAGGTTGGCGTTCGGCATGCCCAGCGGGGTGATCTCCAGCGTGGTCTCGTCGACCACCTTGCTGGTCAGCCCGGCGGCTATCTGGCGGTGCTGGGACTGGGTCTCCGCCTTCGCGTGCATGTCCCAGTTGAACTTGACCGCCTCGGCGTTCAACGGCGTGTTGTCGGAGAACACGACCCCCGGCCGGAGCTTGAGCTGCCAGGTCTTGCCGTTGTCCGAGGTGGCCAGGCTCGCACCGAGGTGCGGCTTGACCGAGTTGTCCGCCGCGTCGATGTAGAACAGCGGGTCGTACAGTGCCGCCAGGCGCGGCTCGTCCGCCACCGCGACGGACGCGGCCTTGAACGGGTCGAGCGAGGCGGAGTCCTGGACGGCCAGCATGGTCATGCTGCCGCCGGACTTGGCCTCGCCCTGGACGGTCGACTGTTTGCCGCCCGAGGAGCCGGAGTCGTCCGATCCGCCACACGCGGTGGCCGTGATACCGAGGACCACCATCATCGAGACGAGAGCCGTGCGACGTGCGGTCGTGCGTCGTGCAGACAACGTTCTTGCCACCTCCGCCGGGAACAACACAAGTGGTGCCGGGAGCCATGAGCTGTGGAGCGGGCACTGCCGTATCGGTACTGCGTGCGGCACACCGTAGGTCCACTCGGCGCAACTTGCACGACCTGTAAGCCGATCTGTTACATCGTTACAGACAGTTGTCGAATCGTGTCGGGAGACCGGACTTTCCCGGCCTCCCGGAGGTGGCCGGGAAGCCCGCTCGCGGATCGCGAACGGGCCTCCCGGACACCCGAGGTGACGGTGCGTCGGATCAGCCGGAGGTGATCCGGGACCGGCGTTCGGCTACTTCAGGCCGACCCGGTCCATCAGCATGCCACCGTCCTGCACACCCACCACACCCACGGCCCTGGGGCCGGAGATGATGTTGGTGACCGCCTCCTGGTAGGCGAGCATCGGCAGGTCCTTGACGAGCACCTTCTGCAGGTCGGAGTAGGCGGCCTTGCGCGCCGCCTCGTCGGTGGTGGAGCGGCCCTTGATCAGCGCCGCGTCCGCCTCGGGGCTCTTGTACCCGGTGAAGTTCAACGGGGTCTGCGAGAACAGGCTGTTGAACAGCACCGGTTCCGGGTCGCTGGACCAGATCTGGTAGAGCGCCGCGGTGTAGTTCTTCTGCACCGTCAGGCGCAGGTAGTAGCTGGCCACCTCGGCCTTGTCGAGCTTGACCTCGACGTTCTTGAAGGCGTTGAGCGCGGTCATGGTGTACTCGGAGGTCGCGTTGGAGGTCGGGTTCTCCGGGACCAGGTAGTTGAACTTGACCGGCTTGCCCTCGGCCGCGAGTTCGTCGAAGAGCTTCTGCGCCTCGACCTTGTTCGGACTCGGCTGCGCGGCGGTGGCGTCGGTGAAGGTCTTGCCGCTGTGGAAGATGCTCTTGGCCGGGGTCGCCGTGCCCGCGTACATCTTCTGGTTCAGGTCGGCCGGGTCGAGCGCGAGCGCGACCGCACGACGCGCGCGAGCGTCGTCGAACGGCGCCGTCGAGGTGTTGAAGACGATCATCTGGCCGCCGTCGAGGGTGAACGGCGTGACGCCCAGGCCCCCTTCCTGCGCGGCCTTGGTCTTCTGCGGGTCGATGGTGAAGGTGATGTCCGCGCCACCGGCCTTGATCGTGTCGACCTGCTGCTTGACGTCGTTGACCACCTTGATGGTCAGCGTGTCCAGGTAGGGCTTGTCCGGTCCCTGCCAGTAGTTCGGGTTCTTCTCGAACACCATCTGGCTGTCCCGGGTCCAGGTCTTGAGGACGAACGGACCTGCGCCGACCGGCTTTTCGCCCTTGGGGTCGGCCGCGTACTGCTTGGGCGACTCGATGTAGGACAGCTCCGAGGCCACCGTGCGGTCGAAGTTCGCGTTCAGCATCGGCAGGGTGATCCTGAGCGTCAGCGGGTCGGCCACCTCCAGCCCCAGGCCGCTCGCGGCCGGGCGGTGCTGGCTGAGCACCTCCGGCTTGGCGTGCATCTCCCAGTTGAACTTGACCGCGGCGGCGTCCAGCGGGGTGCCGTCGCTGAACTTGACGTTCGGCTTGACCTTGAGCGTCCAGACCTTGCCGCCGTCGTCGCTCTTGAGGCTCTCGCCGATCTGCGGGACCACCTTGTTCTGCGTGTTGTCCACGTAGAACAGCGCGTCGTAGACGGCGAGCATGCGGTTGAGGTCGGTGACCGCCGCGTAGGACGCGTTGAACGGCGTCATGCTGCGCGCGTCGGACACGGTGAGCAGGGTCAGATTGCCGCCCTTCTTGGCGCCCGCGGACGCGTTCGGGTCCGCCTTGCCGCCGGCGGCGTCGTCCCCGCCGCCACACGCGGCGAGGGTCAGGGCGAGTGCGGAAACGCCGGCGATGGCCGCCGCGCGCTTTCGTGCGTTGTTGCCGAGGTTGCTGCTCATGTGACTCCTCCGTTGTCACAAGGCACATCCGATCCCCGTTCGGATCGGGTGTGATGGTGCGGTGGTGCACGGCCGGGTGGTGTGCGCGACGCCGAGAACACCGGATCGCGCCGGCCACCCGGCCGGGTCTGTGGGGGTCAGCCGCTCATCAGCGCCGCCCGATGGCGTCGAAGTGGATCAGGCCGTCGTTGAACAACTGGATCCCGACCAGGTCGGCCCGGTGTACCGCGCCGATGACCGCCGACGAGTAGACCCAGAACGGCAGATCGCGATTGACCTGGTTCTGCAACCGGGTGTAGGCGTCCCGCCGCGAGGACGCGTCGGTGGATCGCCGACCGTCCTCCAGGGCGGCGTCCACGACGTCGTTCGCGTAGCCGGTGATGTTGCTCAAACCGGCCTTGCTGTACAGGAATTGATAGATCGTCGGCTCGACGTCGTCGGCCCAGAGCTGACATACGGTGGCGTCGAAGTCGCTGCCCGCCAACCGGGTCACCAGCGAGGCCATGTCGGTGACCTCGACGATCACGGTGACGCCCGGATAGCCCTCCAGGGTCTGCCGGATGTACTCGGCGGTGCCGCGCATCTTGACGTTGTCGGGCACCAGGTAGCGGAAGACGAACGGTTTCTTCCCGTTGTTGGTGAGCTGTGCGAACAGCGCGCGGGCCTCGTCGGGTCGATTCTCCGGCGCGGCCAGGTTGACGTTCGCCAGCGGCGACGTGGCGTCGAAGATGCCGCGCGCCGATTCGCCCCGGCCGCCGTAGAAACGCCGGTTGATCTCGGCGCTGCTGAGCGCCAGCGCCACCGCCCGGCGGGCGGCCGGATCCTGGAAGACCCCCTTGCGCACGTTGAAGGCGACCATCAGTCCGCCGTTGAGACGGGCGTCCTCGGCGACCAGTCCGTCCGCGCGGGCCTGCGCCACACTCTGCGGATCGATGGTCAGGGTGAGGTCGGCCCGCTTCGCCCGGATCGACTTGTTCGCGCCCTCGACGTCCTTGTCCACCCGGAAGACCACCTCGTCGAGGTAGGGCCGATTCCGTTGCCAGTACTGGGGATTGCGCTCCAGCCGCAGCTCCTTGCCCGGCTCCCAGCTCTTCACCTTGAACGGGCCGGCGCCCACCGGCGCGTGCTTGAGCTCGTAGCGGCCGTCGGCGGTGGCGACCAGGCGTCGGGGCGCGACGAAGGAGAGGTTGCGCGCGATGGTGTGGTCGAAGTTGGCGTTCGAGGAGGGCAGTTCGATCCGCAACTGGAGCGTGGAGACCTCGGTCAGCAGCACCCCGCGCAGCGGACCGCCGACCAGCGAGCGCACCGCGGGGTCGCGGTGCGCCTCCCAGTTCGCCTTGACCGTGCCGGCGTCGAGCGAACTGCCGTCGCTGAAGCGCACGTCCGGACGCAGGGTCAGGGTCCAGATCCGCGCGCTCTGGTCGGAGACCAGCGATTCGGCCAGCTTGGGGCGCACCCCGCCTGTGCTCGGATCGGTCCACACCAGGACGTCGTACAGCGCGGCCAACCGGTTCGAGTCGGCGACGCTGGAGTAGGAGGCGGTGAACGGGTCGAGGCCGCGCTCCTCGCCGGGCATCAGGATGGTGACCGAACCGCCGTGCTCGGGCTCACCGGAGGAACTCCCGGAGTCGGAGGAGTCCAGACCGCAGCCCGCCGTCGCCAGCACCGTCGCCGCCGCGAGAGCGAGGGCGAGTCGGCGGCGCAGGCCGCGGCACGGTGGTCGTCGCAAGGGTGTCTTCGGGTGGGTTACCACTGCCGGCCTACCTACCTATCACTGTGGGGTTCGAACGTGCCTCGTGCGTCGGTGCAGTCGTGCAGTCGTTCCGGAAGTGCGGTAGCGCTGTGGTGCGGCGGCTCGCGCCCGACTCGGGGCGGAACCGGGTGCGTCCGCGTGGCGGGCGTGATCGGGCCCGGGGGTACGGAGGGACGTCCCGCCCGGGCACACGGGCCCGGGCGGGACGGGTGGATCCACTAGCCGGTGGTGCCGATCCGGTCCCACAGGATGGCGCCGTCGTTGGCCAACTGGATGCCGGTGATCCTGGGGCTGTAGACCGCGGCGGTGACCGCTTCCTGGTAGACCCAGAACGGCATGTCCTTGTTCACCTGCAGCTGTACACGCGTGTACGCGTCGCGTCGCTGGGCGGGGTCGGTCGTCCTGCGCGCGTCCTCGAGCGCGGTGTCGACCGCCTGGTTCTCGTAATTGCTGTTGTTCGGCATGCTCTTGCTGTGCAGCAGATCGTAGATGCCCGGCTCCGGGTCGTCGATCCATTGCTGACCGAGAGCGGCGGCCCACTCCGTGTTGCCGCTGCGGACGGTCTTGACGTAGGTCGCGATGTCGACGACCTTGACCTCCATCTCGACGCCGGGGTAGGTGTTCAGGACCTGCTTCATGTACTCGGCGACCCGGATCGACGCGGGGGCCTGCGGCACCCAGTAGGTGAACTTGAGCGGCTTGGTGCCGCCCGCCGTCACGTCCTCGAAGAGCTCCTTGGCCCGCTTCGGGTCGTTCTCCGAGGCCGCGAGTTGGATGTTGGCCACGGGGGAGGACGCCGCGAAGATGCCCTTGGCGGGCGTACCCTTGCCGCCGAAGAACTTCTGGTTGATGTCGATCCCGTTGAACGCGTAGACGAACGCGCGGCGGGCCCGCAGATCCTTGAACGGCGCGACGTTGAGGTTGAACACGACCATCTGGCCGCCGTTCAGCCCGATCCGCGTCACGCCCAGCTTCTTCTCCTCGGCCTGTGCCGTGGCGAGCGGGTCCACCGCGACGGTCAGGTCGGTCTTGCCCTCGTCGACCGCGGTCACCGAGTGGTTGACGTCGGTGTCCACCGTGATGGTCAGGTTGTCCAGGTGCGGCAGACCCTTGTCGAGTTGCCAGTAGTCGGGGTTTCGGGTGTAGGTCTGCTTGACCCCGCGCTCCCACTTCACCAGCTTGTACGGACCCGCGCCGACCGGCTTGTCACCGATTCCGGTGGGACTGGCCCGAAGCGCGGTGGGCGAGGCGATGTAGGCGAGGTTGCGCGTCACCAGGTGGTCGAAGTTCGCGTTCTCGGTGACCAGCTTGATGTCGAGGGTGAGCGGGTCGCTGACGGCGAGCGAGAGGATCGCACTCGCCGCGCCGCGCTGGAAGGAACCGACCTTGGGGTCCTTGTGGCGGTCCCAGTTGAACCGGACGGCCTCGGCGTCGAACACCGTGCCGTCGCTGAACTTCACGTTGGGCTTGAGCTTGAGTCGCCACGTGTCGGCCTTGGGGCCGTTGATCGCCAACGACTCGGCGACCTGCGGGCGCACACTGCCGGTGGTGGGGTCCGCCCACACCAGCGAGTCGTAGAGCGCCTGCATGCGACTGCCGTCGGCGACGTTGACGTACGACGTGGAGAAGGGGTCCAGGCTGGTGGAGTCGCCCGGGAGGCTCATCGTGAGCGAGCCGCCCTGCTTGGGCGTGCCCGCGGCCGACGGTTTGGTCTCGTCGTCGCCCCCGCAACCGGCGAGGACGGTGGCCAGTGCGGTCGCGACGACCAACACGGTTATTCGGCGCCGGGGACGGGGACGGCGTGTGGATCGAAGGGACAACGGGGAAGTACGAGTCACTGCAGGGCCAACCTTCACCTGACGGACCGCCCGGGCTTCCGTGGCCGGGCGGCGGACGTGCTTGGTGCCGGGTACGTCGGCCGACTCGGGGGGAGAGGGCGACGGCGCCCCGGGTGGAGCATGGTGGTGCGTCCGTGCGGCTGTGCTGTCGTGCGGTGGTGCGTGCTACTCGGGTGTCTGCGGCCCGGAGTCGAGACACGTGAAGGCCGGGAATCACGAAGGTGATTCCCGGCCTCCACGAACCGACTGGTAAGGGTGCCGTCCCTTTCTACTGCCTTCCGGCGATCTGGTCCATCAAGATCGGGTCACTGTTGTACTTCTGATGACCAGTCAGTCCTTTTTGCCGATGCGATCGAAGAGGAAGATGCCGTCGTTGCACAGTTGCACGCCGGTCACCCCGGAACGGAACACCCCCGCCACCACGGCCTCCTGATAGACCCACAGCGGCATGTCCCGGTCCAACTGGAGCTGGAGCTGCGTGTAGGCGGCGCGACGCCGGGACGGGTCGGTGGTGTTGCGGGCGTCGTCGAGTGCCCGGTCCACCACGTCGTCGCCGTAGAAGCAGCAGTTGCTCGGGCTGCCCCGGTGCAGGTACTGGTAGACCACCGGCTCGGGGTCGTCGGCGAGCAGCTGGCTGACCTTGACGTCGAACGCCTCGGCCAGGTTGGAGCGCTTGACGAACTCGGAGAGGTCGGCGGTCTCCACGTCGAGCGCGACGCCGGGGTACCGCTCCAGCGTCTCCTTCATGTAGCGGCCCAGTTCGTCGATCGCGCCGCTCTTGGGCGCGAAGAACTTGATCCGCATCGGCTTGGCGCCGTGCTCGGTCACCTTGTCGAACAACTCGACGGCCTGCTGCGGCTTGTTCTCCGGCGCGGACAACTGCGGGTTGGCCAGCGCGGTGGCCTGGTTGAAGATGCCGCGCGCGGGGGTGCCCGCGCCGCCGTACACGCGCTTGTTGATCTCCTCGCTGCTCAGCGCCAGCACGATCGCGCGGCGCACCTCGGGGTTGGCGGTGGGGCCGCCGGAGGTGTCGAAGCTCAGCAACTGGCCACCGGAGAGCGCGAGCGACTCGACGCCGATGCCCGCGTCGCGCGCGGCCTTGAGGGTGAACGCGTCGCTGACGTTGGCGATGTCGGCCCTGCCCTTCTTGACCTTGTCCACCGCCGCGCTGCCGGAGCCCTCGAAGCGGAAGGTGATGCTGTCCAGGAACGGCTTCGCCGGGCCCTGCCAGTAGGTCGGGTTCTTCACCAGGGTCAGGTGGTCACCCTTGACCCAGCCGCCCTCGGGGAGCATGAACGGGCCCGCGCCGACCGGGTGTTCGGCCAGCTTGTCGACGCCCTCGGCGATCGCCTTGGGCGACGCGATGAAGGACAGGCTGCGCGCGACCAGGCGGTCGAAGTTGCCGTTCGGCTTGTCCAGGATGATCCGCAGCTCGAGCGCGTCGGCGCCGATCTGGCTCTTCATGCCCACGGTGGCGTCCCGCTGCCGGGATTTGGTGGTGGGCACCGCGTGCGTGTCCCAGTTGATCTTGACGGACGCGGCGTCGAAGACCGTGCCGTCGGTGAACCTGAGGTTGGGCCGGATCCGCAGGCTCCAGATCTTGTTGCCGCCGCCCTCCACCGGGACCAGGCTCTCGGCGAGCTGCGGCTGCACCGAGCCGGTGACCGGGTTCGTCCAGACCAGGCTGTCGTACAGCGCCGCCATCCGGTTTCCGTCCGCCTGCGCGGCGTACGAGGGCAGGAAGGGGTCGAGGCTGCGGGCGTCGGCGGTGGCCAGGACGTCCAGCGAGCCGCCGGCCTTGGGCGTGCCCGCCGCGCTGGGGATCTCACCGGACTCGGCACCACAGCCGGCCGCGGCCAGGAGGCCGATCGCCGCGATCACGGCGGCGGTGCGACGGCGTGCCCGAAGGGCGAAGGTTCGTGCGTGTGCCACTGGAAACGTCCTCAAGCATGGAGCAGGCCGGCCGAAGGCCGGCTGCCGCGCGGTCAGCGCGGTCAGCGCCGTGAGGCTATAGGTCGACACGTGTCGCATCGTCGACGGGATGCCCGATTCGGCCCCCGATCGCTCGGCCCGGACACGCCCGTGCACGGACAGCGACGCGGTACGGCCGGGTCGGCCGTACCGCGTCGGGTGTCGATGCTCAGTCCCGCTCGGCCGCCTCGGCCTTGGTCGTGGGCTTGGCCTCGGCCGCCGGTTCCGCCGCCGCCTCCGTCTCGGATTCGGACGCGGCCTCGGTGACCGGCTCGGACTTCGACTCGGCCTCGGTCTCGGTCTCCGTCTCGGCCGCCGGCTCGACCTCGCTCTCGGACTTCGACGCGACCTCCGCCTCGGACTTCGACTCCGCCTCGGACTTCGACTCGGCCTCGGCCGGCGCCTCGGAGCGGGCCTCGGCCTTGGGGTCGGGCTCCGCGGCCGAGACGGCGCGGTCGAACACGGCCGCCTCGCCCACCAGCGGGAAGTGACACGCGACCCGGTGTCCCGGCGCGATCTCGCGCAGCGTCGGTACGTGCGCCGCGCACTCGTCGCGCGCGATCGGGCAGCGGGTCCGGAACCGGCAGCCGCTGGGCGGGTTCATCGGCGAGGGGATCTCGCCCTTGAGCGAGGGACCGGCCGGCGCCGCCGCGGGGTCCGGCGCGGGCACCGCGTCGAGCAGGGCGCGCGTGTAGGGGTGCGCGGGCGAGTCGTAGATCGCCGCGGTGTCGCCGGTCTCGGCGATGGTGCCCAGGTACATCACCGCGACGTCGTCGCTGATGTTGCGCACCACCGCGAGGTCGTGCGCGACGAAGATCATCGACACGCCGGTGCGGGTCTTCATCTCGTCGAGCAGGTCCAGCACCTGCGCCTGCACCGACACGTCCAGGGACGCCACCGGCTCGTCGCAGATCAACAGGTCGGGATCGACCACCATGGCCCGGGCGATGGCGATCCGCTGGCACTGTCCGCCGGAGAACTGATGCGGACGTCGATCGGCGACCAGTTCCGGGTCCAGACCCACCTGGCGCAGCACCGCCTCCACCCGCGGGCGGATCTCCTCGGCGGACAGGCCGGAGATGACCAGCCCCTCGGCGACGATGTCGAAGATCTTGCGACGCGGGTTCAGCGCCGAGATGGGGTCCTGGAACACCATCTGGATCCGCCGGCGCATGGTGCGCAGGCCGGCCTTGGGCAGCGTGGTCAGTTCCTGCCCGTCGAACCGGACCGAGCCCTCGGACGGCTTGGTCAACTGCAGGATGGCCCGGGCCAGCGTGGACTTGCCGCAGCCGGACTCGCCGACCAGACCGAGCGTCCGGCCGCGCCCGAGTTCGAAGCTCACGCCCGCGACGGCGTTCATCATCCCGCCGGGCACCCGGAAGCGCTGGACCAGGTCGGTGACCGTGAGCAGCGGGTCGGTGCCGGTCGCGGGCTCGGCGGCGGGCTTGGTGTCCAGGGCGAGCGCGCCCGGCGCGGTGCCGTCGGCGGTCATGCGGAGGTCTCCTTGATCAGGGACGGCGGCCCGGTCGCGTCGTCCGCGGCGACGGCGACGTCCTCGCCGACGGGGTGATGGCAGGCGAACCGGTGCGTGCCCAGCTCGTCGCCCAACTCCGGCCGCTCGGTCCGACACAGGTCGTCCGCCGCCGTGCACCGGGCCGCGAACGCGCAGCCGGACTTGAGCGTGACCAGGTCGGGCGGCGCGCCCGGGATCGCCCGCGGGCGCTGATCGCGGGGCACGTCCAGGCGCGGCACGGCGCCCAGCAGGGCCTCGGTGTAGCGGTGCCGGCGGTGGGCGAACAGGTCGGCGGTGGGCGAGTGTTCGACCATGCGGCCGGCGTACATCACGGCGATCTGGTCGGTCCGCCCGGCCACCACGCCCAGGTCGTGGCTGACCAGGATCATGCCCATGCCGCGTTCGGCCTGGATCTCCTGGAGCAGGTCGAGGATCTGCCGCTGCACGGTCACGTCCAGCGCGGTGGTCGCCTCGTCCGCGATCAGCACGTCGGGGTCGCACGCGAGCGCCATCGCGATGGTCACCCGCTGGCGCATGCCGCCGGAGAGCTGGTGCGGATACTGCCGGGCGCGCTTGACCGGCTCGGGGATGCCGACCAGCGTGAGCAGTTCGATCGCGCGCTCGCCGGCCTCCTTCTTGCCCATGCCCAGGTGCAGCCGCATCGACTCGGTGAGCTGGCGGTCGATCCGCAGCACCGGGTTGAGCGAGGTCATCGGGTCCTGGAAGACCATCGCGATCCGGTTGCCCCAGATCGTGCGGGCCTCCTTGCGCGGTACGCCGACCAGTTCGCGGCCGTCCAGGCGCACGCTGCCGTGGATGTCGGCGATCGAGGGGCAGATGCCCATCAATGAGCGCACCAGCATCGACTTGCCCGAGCCGGACTCGCCGACCAGGCCGAGCGTCTCGCCGCGTTCGATGCTGAAGGAGACCCCGTCCACCGCCTTGAGCAGCCCGCGCGGGGTGTCCAGGTGGACCCGCAGGTCGGTGGCCCGCAGCAGTGGTGCGTCCGGCGTGGGCGAGCCGGTCGTCTTCGGCTCCGCCATGGTCACCACGCCACCTTCGCGCCGCGCGGCTGTTGGATCCCGTCCATGAGAGCGGTCCCGTCTGTGTGAGGGGGTCGAAGAACGGGATCGACGGCGGCCCTCGGGGCGAGGGCCGGCGCCGATCCCTCGGCTACAGCTTGGTGTCGCGGACGTCGAACTTCGCGCGCAGCCGGTCGCCGATGACGTTGAGCGAGAAGACGGTCAGGAAGAGCACGCCGCACGGCACGAACACCTGGGACGGATACAGCGAGAGGTCGTCCTTGGCGGCGTTGATCATGCCGCCCCAACTGGGCATCGGCGGCGGGATGCTCAGGCCGAGGAAGGACAGCGAGCCCTCCGCGACGATCAGCACCGCCATCACGATCACCGAGTACGACATCACCGCCGGGAACGTGTTGGGCAACAGTTCCTTGAAGATGATCCGACCCGGACCCGCTCCCATCGCCTTGGCCACCGTGACGTATTCGCGGTTGGACTGGGCGATCGCGCTCGCCTTGGTCAGCCGGGTGAAACCGGGGATGGTCAACACGGCGAGACCGGCGGTGATGCTGGTCTGCGACGGCTCGTACACCGAGGACAGCGCGAGCAGCAGGATCAGCGGCGGGAAGGCGAGCAGCGCGTCGGAGAACAGGTCGATGATCATCTCGGTGACGCCGCGGAAGTAGGCCGCGACCAGACCGAGCAGGCCGCCGATCACCACGCCGACCACGACCGACACCAGCGCGACGATCATCGACACGCGCGCGCCGAAGGCGAGCCGGGTCAGGTGGCTGCGGCCGAGGCCGTCGGTGCCGAGGAACTCCGGCCAGGCCGCGAAGGGCTTCTGCTTCGCCTCGCCGAACGCCTTGCCGTACTCGTGCGGGAAGACGCCGGGGGCGATCAGGCTCAGCAGCGCGCCGAGCAGCACGATGCTCATCCACGCGATGGCGAACCAGAGCAGGATGCTGGGGCGCTTGCGGGCCTTGCCGCTCTTGGCCCGCTTGACCTGCGAGGGGCGCAGTCCGGTGGGTTCGGCGGCGCCCAGGGCGGGCTCGGGCGCGGTTTCGAGTGTGCTCATCGGGCCCTCACTCTCGGGTCGATGAGGGAGTAGCCGATGTCCACGAGCGTGTTGAGCAGCACGTAGATGATCGCGATCACCACGACCGTGCCCTGCACGACGGGGATGTCCTTGCCGTTGATCGCCTGGTACATGCCCTGCCCCAAGCCGGGGATGGCGAAGTAGGACTCGACGATGACCGTACCGCCGATCAATCGACCCAGGGTCAGGCCGGAGACGGTCAGCAGCGAGAAGGACGAGGGTCGCAGCGCGTGCCGGAAGAGCACGTACGGCGTGGACAGGCCCTTGGACCGCGCGGTCAGGATGAAGTCCTCCTGGAGCGTGGCGAGCATGTCGCTGCGCAACAGGCGTTGGAACTGCGGGATCTCCGCGAGGGCCAGGGCCAGGGCGGGCAGGAACGCGAACTCGATGTTCTTGGCGAAGTCGACCGAGATGTACTCCCAGCCCGTCGGCTTGAACGCGAGCATCATGTTCGGGTTCGCGAAGAAGTAGACGAGGATGAACACGCTGACGAAGGTGGGGATCGACAGCAGGCCCGAGGAGAGCCCGCCGATCACGCGGTCGACGCGACCGCCCGCCTTCGCGGCCGTCCACACGCCCAGCGGCACGGCCACGATCAGGGCCATGAGCAGGGCGAAGACGGCGAGTTCCAGGGTCACCGGGAACCGCTCGCTGATGCCGTCCATGACGGAGGTCCGGGTCTTCAGGGACTCCCCGAGGTCGCCGGTGAGCGCGTTGCCCACCCAGGTCACGTATCGGACGGGCAGCGACTTGTCGTACCCGAACTCGTGCTCCAGGTCCTTGAGGTCCTGCGGTGTGGAGCCGGGGCCGAGCATCTGGGCGACCGGTGAGCCGTCCACCAGGTCGGGCAGGGCCGTGGTCGCGAACGTGACCAGGAACAGCACCGGAATCAGGGCCAGCAACTTGCGACCGAGCAGGCGCAACACGACGGTGTCACCCCCTCTCGCTGGTCTGGTCGGTTGACGAGGTCTGTTGAACATTCCGTGCGGTGGTGCGTTCGCGCGAAACCGCCGAATCCCGGACAGGGCCGTTCACCTGTGGTGACACGTGCCTTGACGGGTCGTCAGTTAAGCGCGGTGATTAATTACGGCAGTGGGCGCGATCAATGTCAATGGATTCACCGCAACCGTTAGCGGGTCGAAAACGTCGATCCCGAACCGGAGGGTTGCCCTCCGTCGGCACGTGTCGACCTGCGCGAATAAGGTGCGGAGGCCAACTAACTGACGGTGCGTCAGATGTCGTCGACGGGCTGTGTGTGGGTCGCCTGCCGCTCACCCACCGGACACCGACACACGCGTCGCGCGCGCGACCCCGAGCCACCCGGCCGTGCGACCCGAGCTCCGCGCGGGCGGCGCGATCCGGCCGGCTCGGCGCGTGAGCGGACGTTCATCCGCCGGAAACACATGTGCGACAAGCGTCACGTCGGCGAAACACGTCGCGCCACGGCGTGAAACCTCACACCCCGAAGCTCCTTCCCATGAGCTCCCGGAGGTCGGCCGGGGCCACGGAGAAGAGAGGCAGAGTATGGACACGGGTAACACCGCATTCGTACTCCTGAGCGCCGCACTGGTCATGCTCATGACGCCCGGGCTGGCGTTCTTCTACGGCGGCATGGTCCGCGTGAAGAGCGTCCTGAACATGCTGATGATGAGCTTCATCTGCCTGGCTGTCGTGACGGTGCTGTGGGTGCTCTACGGGTTTTCGATGACGTTCAGTACGGACGCCTTCGGCGGGTTGGTCGGTAACCTCGACTGGTACGGCATGCGCGACATCGGGGTCGCGGAGTTGTGGGACGGCTACACGATCCCGGTGACGGTGTTCGCGGCCTTCCAACTGATGTTTGCGATCATCACCCCGGCGCTGATCAGCGGCGCCGTCGCGGACCGCACCAAGTTCACCGCCTGGGCCGTGTTCGTGGCTTTCTGGGTCACCCTGGTCTACTTCCCCATCGCGCACTGGGTCTGGGCCGCGGACGGCTGGTTGTTCGAGAAGGGCGTGATCGACTTCGCCGGCGGTACGGCGGTGCACATCAACGCCGGCATCGCCGCGCTGGCCCTGGTCCTGGTGATCGGCAAGCGGGTGGGCTTCAAGCGTGACCCGATGCGCCCGCACAACCTGCCGCTGGTGATGATCGGCGCCGGCCTCCTGTGGTTCGGCTGGTTCGGCTTCAACGCCGGCTCCTGGCTCGCCGCGGACGGCGTCACCGGCCGGGCGCTGATCAACACCCAGATCGCCACCGCCGCGGCCATGCTCGGCTGGCTGTTCCTGGAGAAGATCCGCGACGGACACCTGACCACCCTGGGCGCCGCGTCCGGCGCGGTGGCCGGCCTGGTCGCGATCACCCCCGCGTGCGGTGCGCTCAGCCCGCTCGGTTCGATCGCGCTGGGTCTGGTCGCGGGCGCCGTCTGCGCCTGGGCGGTGGGCCTGAAGTACAAGCTCGGCTACGACGATTCGCTCGACGTGGTCGGCGTGCACCTGGTCGGCGGCATCATCGGCTCGCTCGCTCCCGGCTTCCTGGCCACCGGCCACATCCAAAACGATGCCGAGGGCCTGTTCTACGGTGGGGGCTTCGACCAGCTGGGCAAGCAGCTGATCGGCGTCGGTGCCGTCCTCGCCTACTCCTTCGTCGTCACCTTCATCCTGGGCACGGTCATTCACAAGACCATCGGCTTCCGGGTGTCCGAGGACGACGAGGTGGCCGGCATCGACCTCGTCGAGCACGCCGAGACCGGGTACGACTTCGCCGCACTCGGCGGTTCCACCCGACCGTCGGCGGGCATCGGCACCTCTACGGGCGCGGGCGCCGCGGCGCCCGCCGACACGAAGGTGGATGCGTGAAGCTCATCACGGCGGTGATCAAGCCGCACCGGCTCGACGACGTCAAGAACGCCCTCCAGGCGTTCGGCGTGCACGGCCTCACCGTGACCGAGGCGAGCGGCTACGGCCGGCAGCGCGGCCACACCGAGGTCTACCGAGGCGCCGAGTACCAGGTCGACCTCGTGCCCAAGGTCCGGATCGAGGTCGTCGCGGACGACGAGGACGCCGAGGAACTGCTGGACGTGCTGGTCAAGGCCGCGCGCACCGGCAAGATCGGGGACGGCAAGGCCTGGATCGTCCCGGTGGACAGTGTGGTCAGGGTGCGTACCGGCGAACGCGGCCCGGAAGCCCTGTAGGACCCCCGATGGCCGGTCCCGCCCCGAAGCGAGTCTTCGGGGACGGGTCCGGCCATCGGCCTTCGCGTCGACCGCTCGCGGTGCTCGGCCGCCATGCCCCGGCTCTGGTCGCGGCACGCTTCGGCCGGCGCGTGTGAACGAGGGAGCAGGCCCATGCAACCGACCCCCACTTCGCGCTACACCCGGGCCAGGGACGACCTCCTGGCCGATCCCGCCGGTCCCACCGGCGCGGCCCGCCGACAGGCGCTGGGCGCGCTGTCGGATCGCTGGCTGACCGAGCTGTTCACCGGCGCGGGCGCGCCCGCACAGGGCGTCTCGCTGGTCGCGGTCGGCGGCTACGGCCGGCGCGAGTTGTCCCCCGGCAGCGACCTGGACGTGGTGCTGCTGCACGAGGGCCGGCGCGGGGTCGGCGAACTCGCCGACGCGATCTGGTACCCGGTGTGGGACGCCGGCGTCGCCCTGGACCACTCGGTGCGCACCCCCGACGAGGCCCGCCGGGCCGCCGCCGAGGACCTGCGGGTGCAGACCGGCCTGCTCGACATCCGGCACATCACCGGCGACGCCGACCTGACCGCCGCGCTGCGCACGTCGATGTTCACCGCGTGGCGCGCGGCCGCGGTCAAGCGGCTGCCCGAACTGCTCGCGGCCTGCCGAGAGCGCGCCGAGCGGCACGGTGAGGTCGCCTTCCTGCTCGAACCCGACCTCAAGGAGGCCCGGGGCGGCCTGCGCGACGCCACCGCGCTGCGGGCGATCTCGGCCTCGTGGATCGCGGACGCGCCGCACGAGGAGGTGGACACCGCGCGGGCCACGCTGCTGGACGTGCGGGACGCGCTGCACCTGGTCACCGGACGCGGCTCGGACCGGCTGCTGCTCCAGGAGCAGGACGCGGTCGCCCGGCGGCTGGGGCTGCTGGACGCGGACACGCTGCTGCGCCGGGTCTCCGAGGCGGCGCGGGCGCTGACCTACGCGGGCGACGTGACCTGGCGTGAGGTCTCCCGGGTGCTCGCGGCGCGCGAGGCGGGCTCGGGGGTGCGTCGGTTGCGCCGGGCCCGGGCCGGGGTGTCCGCGCGCACGCCGCTGGCCGAGGGCGTGGTCGAGTACGCCGGCGAGGCGGTGCTGGCCCAGGCCGCGCAGCCGGCCCGGGACCCGGTGCTGCTGCTGCGCGCCGCCGCGGCCGCCGCGCAGGCCGGCCTGCCGCTGTCCCGGCACACCGTGGACCGGCTGGACCTCGAGTGCCCGCCGCTGGCCGATCCGTGGCCGCCCGCCGCGCGCGAGGCGTTCGTGGCACTGCTCGGCGCCGGGCGGGACGTGTTGCCGGTCTGGGAGGCGCTGGAGTCCAAGCGGCTGATCACCCGACTGCTGCCGGACTGGGAACGGGTGCGCTGTCGCCCGCAGCGCAACGCGGTACACCGCTTCACCGTCGACCGGCACCTGATCGAGACCGCGGTCGAGGCCGCCGCGCACACCCGGCGGGTGGCCCGGCCCGACCTGCTGCTGGTGGCCGCGCTGCTGCACGACATCGGCAAGGGCTGGCCGGGAGACCACAGCGTGAGCGGCGAGGTGATCGCGCGGGAGGCGGCCGCGCGGATGGGCTTCGCCAAGGACGACGTGGACGTGCTGGGCACCCTGGTGCGCCACCACCTGCTGCTGGTGGACACCGCGACCCGGCGCGACCTGGACGATCCGACCACGGTGGCGGCGTTCGCCGAGGCGGTGGGCGGCGTGGAAACCCTCGAACTGCTCCACGCGCTCACCGAGGCCGACGCCGCCGCCACCGGACCCGCCGCGTGGAGCGAGTGGCGGGACGCCCTGGTCCGGGACCTCGTCGCCCGGACCAGGGCGGTGTTCGCCGGCCGACCGGCCCCGGCGGCGCCCGAGCGGACCGTCACCGCCGACGTACCGGGCGAACTCCCGGTGGTCCGCCTGGAACCGCTGCCCTTCGGCGCGGAGGTGACCATCGCGGCGGCCGACCGGGTCGGCCTGATGGCGCTCGCCGCCGGCGTGCTGGCCCTGCACCGGCTCACCGTGCGCTCGGCCGCGATCGACGTGGTCGACGAGCTGGGCATCACGGTGTGGACGGTGGAGACCGAGTTCGGCCGGCTGCCCGACCCGGCCGCGCTGCGCGAGGACGTGCGCAAGGCCCTGGCCGGCGGCCTGGACGTGGCCGCCCGGCTGGCCAAGCGCGAGGCCGCGTACCCGCCTCGGCGCGGCACCACCCGGGCGCCCGCCCGGGTGGAGGTGATCGCGGACGCGTCCGAGAGCGCGACCGTCCTGGAGGTGCGCGCGCACGACAGCCCCGGACTGCTGCACCGGATCGGCAAGGCGCTCGCCGAGGCCCGGGTGAGTGTGCGTCAGGCCCGGGTGGGCACCCACGGCGCGGAAGCCGTGGACGCCTTCTACGTGGTCGCCCCGAACGGCCGGCCGCTGGCCGCCGGCGAGGCCCGGAGCCTGGCCAGGACGTTGGAGAAGGCGCTGGCCGGGTGAGCGGCGAGGCGGCGCGGGGCGTCGCTCCCGGGGCCGGCGGGCCAAGCCCGGACGCGTGCCCCCGCCACGACCGCTCGGCGGGCGGTTAGGCTGGGCCCGACACCACCCGTATCTGACGAAGGACCTCTGCCGACGTGTTCGACACTCTCTCCGACCGCCTCGCAGCGACCTTCAAGAACCTTCGCGGCAAGGGGCGGCTCTCCGAAGCCGACATCGACGCCACCGCGCGCGAGATCCGCGTCGCCCTCCTCGAGGCCGACGTGGCCCTCCCGGTGGTCCGCGAGTTCATCGGACGCGTCAAGGAGCGCGCCCGGGGCGCCGAGGTGTCGGGTGCGCTCAACCCGGCCCAGCAGATCGTCAAGATCGTCAACGAGGAGCTCGTCGGGATCCTCGGCGGCGAGACCCGGCGACTGCGCTTCGCCAAGACCGGCCCCACGGTGATCATGCTCGCCGGCCTCCAGGGCGCGGGCAAGACCACCCTGGCGGGCAAGCTCGGCAAGTGGCTCAAGGAGCAGAAGCACCAGCCGCTCCTGGTGGCCTGCGACCTGCAGCGCCCGAACGCGGTCAACCAGCTCTCCGTGGTCGCCCAGCGGGCCGGTGTCGCGGTCTACGCGCCCGAGCCCGGCAACGGCGTCGGCGACCCGGTCAAGGTCGCCCGCGACTCGATCGAGTTCGCCAAGACCAAGCAGTACGACGTGGTCGTGGTCGACACCGCCGGTCGCCTGGGCATCGACGCCGAGATGATGCGGCAGGCCGCGGACATCCGGGACGCGGTCAAGCCGGACGAGATCCTGTTCGTCGTCGACGCGATGATCGGCCAGGACGCGGTGGTCACCGCGCAGGCCTTCCTCGACGGCGTCGGCTTCGACGGCGTGGTGCTCTCCAAGCTCGACGGCGACGCGCGCGGTGGCGCGGCCCTGTCGGTCGCGTCGGTGACCGGCCGGCAGATCATGTTCGCCTCCAGCGGCGAGAAGCTCGACGAGTTCGACGCCTTCCACCCGGACCGGATGGCCTCGCGCATCCTGGGCATGGGCGACATGCTCAGCCTGATCGAGATGGCCGAGGCCAAGTACGACCAGGACCTCGCGCTCAAGGCCGCCGAGAAGCTGCACGGCGGCGGCAACAACTTCACGCTGGAGGACTTCCTCCAGCAGATGGAGCAGGTCAAGAAGCTCGGCTCGATCTCCAAGCTGCTCGGCATGCTGCCGGGCATGGGCGCGATGAAGGACCAGATCGACAACATCGACGACCGCGACCTGGACCGGGTCGCGGCGATCATCAAGTCGATGACGCCGGCCGAGCGGGCCGACGTGAAGATCCTCAACGGCTCGCGCCGGGCCCGGATCGCCAAGGGCGCCGGTACCGAGGTCAACGCGGTCAACAATCTGATCGAGCGGTTCGTCGAGGCCCGCAAGATGATGGGCCAGATGGCCAAGGGCGGCGGCATGCCGGGCATGCCCGGGATGCCGGGCATGGGCGGCGGCGCCGGCAAGAAGAAGGGCAAGGCGCCCAAGCAGGCCAAGGGCAAGCGCCAGTCGGGCAACCCGATGAAGCGCAAGCAGGAGGCGGCGGCCGAGGCGGCCCGGCGCGAGGAGCGCGCGGCGAACCCGTTCGGCCTGCCGGCCGGCGGCGCGGGCGGCGCGGCCGACTTCGAACTGCCCGAGGAGTTCAAGAACTTCCTGCCCCCGGGCCAGAAGTAGGCTCGGAGGAGACGCGGGCCGACCGTGCCCCGGGGGTTCGCCCGGGGAAACGGTCGGCGAGGACGAGAAGGGGACGCGGGTGGTCGGGACGCCGGAGCTGTACACCGTGCCCGGCTGCCGGGTGGGCATCCGGGCGCCGCGGGTGTCGGACGCGGCGGCGTCCGCCGAGGCGATCCGCCGCTCCGAGCACATCGCGCGCTGGAACCCGTCCGACCCGGACGACCTGCCGGACCTGATCCGCCGGCAGAGCGACACCTTCCGCACCTTCCTCGCGGTGGACATCGCCGACCGGGCGCTCGCCGGCCGGATCAACGTGTCGAACATCGTGCGCTCGCGGTTTTGCAACGCCTCGCTCGGCTACGACGCCTACACGCCGTACGCGGGCACCGGGCGGATGACCGAGGCGCTCGCCCTGGTGATCGACCGGGTGTTCGCCGCGGACGGCTTCGGGCTGCACCGGTTGGAGATCAACGTCCAGCCGGGGAACGAGAATTCGATCGCGCTGGCGCGGCGGATGGGCTTTCGCTACGAGGGCTTCACGCCGCGCATGCTCTTTCTCAACGACGCGTGGCGCGACCACGAACGGTTCGCGCTGACCGCGGAGGAATGGCCCGGGGCGGAGAAGACCATTCTTCCCTCGTAGGGCCGGACGTGGCAGGCTGCCCGCCCATGACGTACGAGGTCGAGCCTGCCGTTCATCCCGAACTCGCCGCCCACACCGCGCACTTCGCCAAGCGGGTGTACACCGTGGCCGAGCATGTACACGTCGCCGTGGGCTGGTCCTCGGCCAACGCGACCGTGATCGAGGGCCCGGGCGGCCTGGTGGTGGTCGACACCGGCAGCGGCGCGGACCTGGCCGCGGTGATCGAGGCGGAGGTACGCCCGCATCTGGACGATCCGCGAGCTCCGGTCCGGGCCGTGGTGGTCACCCACCACCACCCCGATCACGTCAACGGGCTGAGCCACTGGGCCGCGACGCCGGACGTGGACGTGTACGCGCACCGGACCTTCCTGGCCGCGCTGACCGACCAGTCCGGGCCCGCGCTGCACATCATGGGCCTGCGCTCGGTGTACTCGCTGGGCAACCTGCTCGGCCCCTCGGACACCGAGGGCGTCAACGACGCGGTCGGCCCGCACGCGGGGGTCGGCACACCGTCGTTCGTGATGCCCACGGTGCTGGTGGGAGACGAGTTGGAGACCGAGGTCGCGGGGGTGCGGCTGCGGTTGTTCCACAACCCCGGCGAGACCGACGACGCGATCAGCGTGTACCTCCCGGACAGCGACGTCCTGCTGTGCGGCGACACCATCCAGGGGCCGACCCTGCCGAACATCCACACCCTGCGCGGTTGCCGCTACCGCGACCCGATGCAATGGGTGCGCAGCATCGACGCGCTGCGCGCCCACCGGGCCGCGCACCTGATCCCCAGCCACGGGCAACCGGTGTCCGGCGCGGCGAAGGTCGCCGAGGTGCTGGGCGTGGAGCGGGACTGCATCCAGTACATCCACGACCAGACCGTGCGCCGGATGAACGAGGGGCTGACCCCGGACGAGTTGGCCGAGACCGTCGAACTGCCCGAGCACCTGGCCTCGTACGCGCCGTACGCGCGGGAGTACTACGGCACGGTCAAGCACACCGTGCGGCAGATCTTCTTCGGTTATCTGGGCTGGTTCGGCGGCGACCCGGTGGATCTGGATCCGCTGCCCCGCGCGGAATACGCGCGCCGGACGGTGGAGTTGATGGGCGGCCGGGAGCGGGTGCTGGCGGCGGCGGGGCAGGCCTACACGGCGGGCGAGTACCAGTGGGCGGCCGAGTTGGCCACGCACCTGACCCGGATCGACCGCGAGGACGCGGACGCGCGCTCGGTCAAGGCCGCCGCGTTTCGCCGGCTGGGCTACGCGCAGCTCAACATCAACTGGCGGAACTGGTACCTGACCAGCGCGGACGAACTGGAGGACCGGATCCAGCCGATTCTGCCGCTGATCAACTTCGCGGCGATCTTCGCGCCCCGGGACCTGGTCGCCCGGATCCCGGCGGCCTGGCTGATCGAGTTGTACACGACCCGGCTGCGGGCCGAGGAGGCGCTGGAGGTGGACGCCGTGCTGGGCTGGCGGGTCCGCGGCGGCGTGCACGGCGAGGAGGAGGTCGCGCTGCACATCCACCGGGGCGTCGCCCGCTTCCTGCGCGAGATCCCGGCGGATGCCGAGGTGGTCCTCGAACTCCCGCGTGAGACCGTGGAGTCCCTGCACCTGGGTCGCACCGACCTGCGCGGCGCGCTGGCCGGCGGGGACGCCACGACCACCACCGGCACACCCGAGCGGGCGGCCGCCCTGCTCGACCTCTTCGACCCGGCCCAACCGAAGAAGCCCACCGAGCTCACGCTGCGCTGAACCCGGCCCGATTCTCGGCGCGCACGGTGTACGTACGATGCGCGTCGAGTACGCGGGCGCCCTCATCCGTGCGGTGTGCCTGCGTGGCGGGGTCGGTTCGGCAACGATTGGGTGCAGCCGCGCACGCGGGGTGTGGCGTGCGTGGGATCTTGCCCGCGGCCGTCGGGTGGGATCGGCGGCCGGAGTCGATGACGGGGGAACCCCAGTGGACGCATTGCGCACCGACGATCCGCGTCGGGTGGGACCGTTTCGGTTGCTCGGCCGGCTCGGGAGCGGCGGCATGGGGCAGGTGTACCTCGGCCGCGGGCCCGCCGGGCGGACCGTGGCGGTCAAGCGGGTGCGGGTCGAACTCCTGGACGACGAGGACGCGTTCCGGCAGCGATTCGCCCGCGAGGTGGAGGCCGCGAGTCGGGTGCGGGGCGCGTTCACCGCGCCGGTCGTGGCCGCCGACGCGTACGCCGAGGTGCCGTGGCTGGCCACCGCGTACATCCCCGGGATGGCGCTCGGCGAGGCGGTCGGCACGTTCGGCCCGCTGCCCGCGCACACGCTCGCCGCGGTGGCCCGCGGTCTGGCCGACGCGCTGGTCGCGATGCACGCGGTGGGCCTGGTGCACCGGGATCTGAAGCCCGCGAACGTGCTGCTCGCGGTCGACGGCCCGATCGTGATCGACTTCGGCATCGCGCTGCTGGACGGGGCGACCGCGCTGACCCGCACCGGGCACACACTCGGCACGCTCGGGTTCATGTCGCCCGAGCAGTTCGAGCGGGCCGATGTCGGGCCGGCCAGCGACGTCTTCTCCTACGGGGCGGTGCTCGCCTACGCGGCCACCGGACGACTGCCGTTCGGATCCGGGCCCTGGCCGGTCCTGTTGGCCAACCTGACCGGCCGCGATCCGGACCTGGAGGACGCCCCGGAGGCGTTCCTGCCGCTGTTGCAAGCCTGCCTGGACAAGGATCCGAACCGCCGACCGACGCCCACCGGGGCCCGCGCGCTGGTGCCGACCGGGACGGACGAGGACCTGCCGGGCGGCTGGTTGCCGGCGCCGCTCGCGCACGCGCTGCTGCGGATCGCGGGGCGCGCGCTGGACGCCGAGGGCACGCCGGATTCGCCGCCCGCCGAGGACTTCGCCGACTCGGTGGGCCGGGAGACGGCCGGCCCGGCGGCCGAGGGGACCGCGGACCCGGCGGGCGCGGGGCTCGTCGGCCCGGCGGTCGAGGACACCGGCGACTCCGTCGGCTTCTCCGTCGGCTTCGGGCCGAGCCGACTCGGCGCCGAGCCGGCTCGGGACGCGGTGCCGCGGGACGCGACGGACGAGGCGCTCGGCGCGGCGGCGGGCGAGGCGGCGGGCGTGGCCGAGCCGGCCGCTCCGCGCGCTTCGCGTGCGCTCGGTGCGGCACGGGGCGGAAGCCATCGACTGCCACCGACCCGCCCGCGATACGCGGTGGCGGTCGCGGTGGCCGTCGCGGTCGCGCTGACGGCCGGGCTGCTGGTGTGGCGCGAGTTCGGGGGCGGCGCGCAGAGCACCGCGAACACGCCCACCGCGTTCCGGATCGGCCTGCTGCTGCCCGACGATCGGGCCGCGGCGAGTGTGCGACCGGCGTTCGAGGCGCGGATCCGACAGCTGTGTCCCCGCTGCGCGGTGCGGTTCGAGCACGCCCGCCGGCGGCCGGACGTGCAGCGCGCGCAGATCGACGCGATGATCTCGGCCGGCGTCCGGGTGCTGGTGCTGGGCCCGGTGGACCCCAAGGACACGGCGTCGGCGGTGGCCAGGGCCCGGGAACACGACATCCCGGTGGTCTCCTTCGACAAGTTGGCCGCCGGTCCCGTGGCCGGGCACGTCTCGTTCGACTTCCGGGCGGTGGGCCTACTCCAGGCGCAGGCGCTGCTCGACGCGGTGCGCGCGGCGGGCGGACCGCGACGGGGCTCGATCGTGATGCTCAACGGCCGCGCGGGGGACCGGGCCGGGAGCGAGATCAAGCGTGGCGCACACGCCGTGCTCGACGGCGAGGTGACGATCGGGCGCGAGTACGACCTCGAGGATCCCGGCGGGAACCGGGCCCAGCAACTGATCGCGGACGCGCTGACCGCGCTCGGCGGGCCGACCCAGGTGATCGGGGTCTACGCGGCGGACGACACGATGGCCGCGGGCGTGCTCCGCGGCCTGACCGCCGCCGGTGTCGCCCCACCCGTGCCGCTGACCGGACAGGATCCGGACCCGGCCACGGTGCGCCGGATCATCGCCGGCACCCAGACCGTCTCGGTGCTCAAGCCCGGCGGGCCGGAGGCCGAGGCCGCCGCCGAGATGGCGATCACGCTGGGCCGGGGCGAAGCGTTGTCGCGCGTGGACGCCACCCGCGACAACGGCACGACCCAGGTGCCGACGGTGGCCCTCGCGCCGGTCGCGCTGACCCGGGCCAACCTCAAGGAGATGTTGCCCCTGCTCGCCGGCACGGTGGATCCGCGCGAGGTGTGCACGGCCGAACTCGCGGCGGAGTGCGCCCGACTCGGGCTCGGCTGAGGCGCGCGCCGCGGTCGGCGGGGCGAGCGGCACGGCCGCCCGCGTTGGACGATAACGACGGCCGGGGTCGGTCGTTGATCGGGGCATGACTACTTCTCGACGGTTGCTCGGTGCCCTGATGGCGGGTTTCTGCGCGATTGCGTTGCCGAGCGGGGCGTGGCCGGCCGGGGCGACGCTGCTCGGCGAGTCGGCGGTCGGGCCGGATCCGGCCCGACCGTGGGTGTTGCGCGAGGGGCCGATGGCCGTGTCGCCGAAGGACTTCGACTTCCTGTGCCGGGTGATCGCCCCGGCACCTCGACAGATCACCCTGCGGCTGTTCCCCGATGTGATCGTCAAGGTCGTGGAGGACGCCGTGGAGATCGACGACGAGGGCACCGCGATGTGGTCCGGGCACGTCCTGGACGCCCCCGCGAGCCCGACCAACTTCGCGGTCACCGGCACCTGCCCGGGCGGCCCGGTGTCGGTGGCCGGCGCGGTGGACATCGGCGACCTCACCTACGCGCTCACCCCGGGCACGTTCGGCACCAACACGGTGCACGTCGAGGAGATCGCCCGCTGGGCCATCCCGATCGACGGGAAGCCCACCCACGCGGCCGGCAGGGGCATCCCGGCACCGCGATGAGATCCGCGGGCGAGGCGGTACCCGCATGCGCGAGCGCCCCCGCCGGGTCGACCCGGCGGAGGCGCTCGCACGACCGGGAATGGGGTCAGCTCGCGTCGAGGACCAGCTTGCGGACGTAGTCGACCGCCTCGGCGACCGGGACCAGCGCCTTCTCGCCGCTCGCCCGCGAGACGATCTCCACGTTGCCCTCGGCCAGGCTGCGCGCGCCGACGGTGACCCGGAACGGGATGCCGACCAGCTCGATGTCCTTGAACTTCACCCCGGGACGCTCGGCGCGGTCGTCCAGGATCGTGTCCACCCGCTGCCGGACCAACTCGGTGTAGATCTCCTCGGCGGTGACGCGCGACTTCTCGTCGTCCACGTCGAGCAGCGCGACCGCGACCTCGAACGGCGCCACCGCGACCGGCCAGACGATGCCGTTCTTGTCGTGATGCGTCTCCACGACCGCGGCCATCGCCCGCTCGACGCCGATGCCGTAGCTGCCCATGATCGGGGTGACCCGCTCGCCGTCCGCGCCCAGCACGTTCACGCCCAGCGCCTCGGTGTACTTGTAGCCGAGCTTGAAGATGTGGCCGATCTCGACGGTCTGCTCGACCTCCAGGCCGGTGCCGCACGCGGGGCACGGCTCGCCGGCCACCACCTCGCGCAGGTCGGCCCAGGTGCCCACGGCGATGTCCCGCTCGACGTCCACGCCGCGCACGTGCACCTTGTCGACGTTGGCGCCGGTCACCATGTCCCGACGACCGCGCAGCGCCTCGTCGGCCAGGATCGGCAGGTCGCTCACGCCGACCCCGCCCAGGCTGCCCGGGTACGCGCCGAGCGCGGCCTTGATCTCGTCCGCGGTGGCCGGGCGCACGTCGGTGGAGCCGGTGGTGTCGATCAGCTTCTGCTCGACCAGCGCGTGGTCGCCGCGCAGCAGGGCCAGGGTGAGCCGCCCGCCGACCATGTAGACCAGCGTCTTGATCTGCCGGTCGGCCGGCACGCCGTGCGCCTTGGTCAGGTTCTCGATGGTCTTGATGCCGGGGGTGTCGAACCGCTCCGGCACGTCGAGCCCGGCGCCGTCCTCGATCTCCGCGAGCCGCGAGGTCGCCTTCTCGACGTTGGCCGCGTAGTCGCAGTTCGGACAGTGCACGACGAGGTCCTCGCCGGCCGTCGACGGGCACATGAACTCGGTCGAACCGCTGCCGCCCATGGTGCCGCTGGACGCCTGCACCGCGATCGCCGGGATGCCCAGCCGCTGGAAGATCCGCACGTACGCCTGCCGGTGCGCCTCGAACGAGCGGTCCAGCCCCTCGGCGTCCAGGTCGAAGCTGTACGAGTCCTTCATGGTGAACTCGCGTACCCGGATCAGCCCGCTCTTGGGTCGCGGCTCGTCGCGGAACTTGGTCTGGAACTGGTACCAGGTCTGCGGCAGGTCGCGGTAGGAGCTGAGCTCGTGCGCGAGGGTGGTGAAGATCTCCTCGTGCGTCATGCCCAGCGCCAGGTCCGAGCCCTTGCGGTCCTTGAGCCGGAACATCTCGTCGCCCATGACCTCCCAGCGCCCGCTCTTCTGCCAGATCTCGGCCGGGTGCATGGTCGGCAGGACCATCTCCTGCGAGCCGATCCGGCTCATCTCCTCGCGGATGATCGTGATCACCTTCGCCCGCACCCGCACCGCGAGCGGCAGCAGCGAGTAGTGGCCGGCCATGAGTTGGCGGATGTACCCCGCGCGCACGAGCAGACGGTGGCTGACCGCGTCGGCGTCGGCGGGGTCCTGGCGGAGGGTGGGTACGTACAGTTCGGACCAACGCATGAGACCGTGGCGACCTAACGACTAGAAGAAGAGGGAGAAGGGCGATGCGGCTTGCATTCTAAAAGCCGCGCGGCCCTCGGCCGGCCGAATCGGTGCCCGGCTTTGGTCGGGGCCGGGATGTCTGGCAGAATGGCGAGCTGAGTACCCGGGGCATTGCCGGACCCTCTCTCCGCATGCTTACCGTGTCCACGATCAGCCGAGCCTCATGTCCCCACGTGAATGCCGGCTGTTCACCCACGTCAAGATGCAGGAGACACCACTCTCGTGGCAGTCAAGATCAAGCTGAAGCGCCTGGGCAAGATCCGTTCGCCCCACTACCGCATCGTCGTCGCCGACGCCCGCACCAAGCGTGACGGTCGGGCGATCGAGGAGATCGGTATCTACCACCCGATGGAGAACCCCTCGCGCATCGAGGTCGACTCCGAGCGGGCGCTCTACTGGCTGGGTGTCGGCGCGCAGCCGACCGAGCCGGTCGCGCACATCCTCAAGCTCACCGGCGACTGGCAGAAGCACAAGGGTCTGCCGGCCCCGGCCCCGCTGCTCGTCGCCGCGGAGAAGGCCGACAAGAAGTCGCTCTTCGAGGCCGCCGCCCGTGAGGCGATGGACGAGCCCAAGGACGGCGCCACCACGCCGAAGGCCAAGAAGGAGAAGAAGGTCGAGGCTGCCGCCGAGACCGAGACTCCGGCCGCCGAGGGCGAAGCCGCCGCCGAGACCGCCGCTGACGAGGGCTGACCATGCTCGAGGAAGCCCTCGAACATTTGGTCAAGGGCATCGTCGAGCATCCGGACGAGGTCAAGGTACGGGCGCGTAATCTCCGCCGCGGCCGCATTCTCGAGGTTCGGGTACATCCCGAAGACCTCGGGAAGGTCATCGGTCGAGGTGGTCGCACCGCGCGTGCGCTGCGCACCGTCGTGACCGCGCTCGGCGGCCGAGGAGTCCGCGTCGACCTGGTCGACGTCGACCAGGTTCGCTGACGTACCCGGACATCACGTCCAACCGGGAGCTGCCCGGCGGAATCCTCCGCCGGGCGGCTTCTTGGCATTTCCGCCTTCCCGGCGTTTTCCCCTCCTGCCCCGGGCATGAGGTCCCATCGGTCCCATCGGGCAGAGATTGAGGAGTCGCAGGTGCAGCTTGTGGTCGGCCGAATCGGCAAGGCACACGGCATCAAGGGCCAGGTGACCGTCGAGGTCCGCACCGACGAGCCGGAACTGCGGCTCGCGCCCGGTGCGGTGCTGATGACGGACCCTCCCTCGGTCGGCCCGCTGACCATCGCCGACGGCCGGGTGCACAGCGGCCGGCTGCTGCTGACCATCGAGGGCGTGAGCACCCGCAGCGACGCCGAGGCGCTGCGCAACACCCTGCTGATCGCCGAGGTCGACCCCGAGGAACTCCCCGAGGACCCCGAGGAGTACTACGACCACCAGCTCGTCGGACTCGACGTGTTCACCGCCGACGGCGAGGCGGTGGGCGAGCTGACCGAGGTCGTGCACCTGCCGTCGCAGGACCTGCTCATGGTCCGCCGCTCGGACGGGCGCGAGGTGATGATCCCGTTCGTGCACCAGATCGTCCCGGAGATCGACCTGGAGAACCAGCGCGCGGTGATCACCCCGCCGCCGGGTCTGCTGGACGCGGAGAACGCGGTGCTCGCGGTGCCGGACCCGGAGGCGGGCGAGGCCGAGCCGGGCGAGCGCAAGCCGAGGAGGACCAAGCCGAGGAAACTCACGGCCGCCGAGCGGGCCGAGGCGAAGGCGGCCCGGGCCGCGGCGAAGCCGGCGCCCGACCCGAAGCCGGAGCCGGGGGCCGCGTCGGAGTCGGAGCGGGACCCCTCGTGAGGATCGACGTCGTCACGATCTTCCCCGAGTACCTCGCGCCGCTGGACGTCTCCCTGGTCGGCAAGGCGTGCGCCAAGGGGCTCATCGACGTACACCTGCACCAGTTGCGGGACTGGACGTTCGACGTGCACAAGACCGTCGACGACAGCCCGTACGGTGGCGGCCCCGGCATGGTGATGAAGCCCGAGCCGTGGGGGCTCGCGCTGGACGCGGTGCTGGAGCAGGGCCGTGGCGAGGCCGCCGCCGTGCCGCGGATGATCGTGCCGACCCCCTCCGGGCGCCCGTTCACCCAGGACCTCGCGGTCGAATTGGCCGACGAGCCGTGGCTGTTGTTCGCGCCCGCCCGGTACGAGGGCATCGACCGGCGGGTGTTGGACGAGGCGGCCACCCGAATGCGGGTGGACGAGGTGTCCATCGGCGACTACGTGCTCGCCGGCGGCGAGGTGGCCGTGCTTGTCATGGTCGAGGCGGTGGCCCGGCTGCTGCCCGGCGTGCTCGGCAACGCCGAGTCGCACCGGGACGACTCGTTCGCGCCCGGCGCGATGGCCAACCTGCTCGAGGGGCCGGTGTACACCAAGCCCGCGCAGTGGCGCGGTCGCGAGGTGCCGCCGATCACGGTGTCCGGGAACCATGGCGCGATCGCCCGGTGGCGGCGGGACGAGGCGCTGCGCCGGACCGCCGCGCACCGGCCCGACCTGATCGCCAGGATCGATCCGGCGGCGGTGGACAAGAAGGACCGGGCCACCCTCGCCGAGCTCGGCTGGGTCGAGCGGGACGGCCGGTTTCAGCCGGCCGAGGCACCTGTGGCAGACTGAGACGCTGTTGCCATGTCCCGATCCGGACCGGGTTCCCCGGGAGCCGGACGGCACCCCTGCCACAGGGGGAGCGCCACTCGGGAGCGGCGACCCCACACCTGTGACCACGAAACCCGTGGGTGACCTGTGGCACCCACGAGAAAGCGACGCGAGATGAACAAGCTCGACCACATCGATGCCGCATCCCTGCGGGACGACGTCCCGGACTTCCGTCCCGGTGACACCCTCAAGGTGCACGTGCGAGTCATCGAAGGCAACAAGTCCCGCGTCCAGGTCTTCCAGGGCTTCGTGCTGCGTCGCCAGGGTGACGGCGTCCGCGAGACCTTCACGGTCCGCAAGGTCAGCTACGGCGTCGGCGTGGAGCGCACCTTCCCGGTGCACACCCCGGTGATCGAGAAGATCGAGCTGGTCACCCGCGGCGCGGTCCGTCGCGCGAAGCTGTACTACATGCGCGACCTGCGCGGCAAGGCCGCGAAGATCAAGGAGAAGCGCACGGACCGTCCGGGCCGCTGACCCGTACGTTCCACCCGGGGTGCCTCGACCGTGTCGAGGCGACCCGGACGCTAGGCTCGTTCGTGATGGACGACGCAGAGCAGAGCAAAGGCCGTGCCTCCACGGCGGAGGAATCCGCCGGTACCTCGTCCACCGAGGTCGTGGAGGCGCGGCCTTCGCGTGTCTCGGATCGGGCACGGAGCACGGACGGCGGCGGGAGCGGGTCCGAGGGAGCGGTCGCCACGGTCGCGGAGGCGGCCAACTCCCCGCACCCGGCGAAGGATTCGCCCGCGGAGCCGACTCGGGTACCGGCCGCCGCCCCGGAGCCCGAGGCAGTCGCCGACCTCGGCGCGGATCCGGTCGCGGAACCCGACGCCGGCTCCGGCGCCGATCCGGCGGTGGAGCGGGACGAGCCCGCCGATGCCGATGCCGATGCCGACGCGGAGGACGAGGACGCGCCGCCCGCGCCGGGCCGGCGACGGATGCCCGCGTGGGTCGAACTGCCGCTGCTGGTCGCGGTCGCGATGGTGGTGGTGCTGGCGGTGAACTCGTGGGTGGCCCAGCCGTTCGTGATCCCCAGCGGTTCGATGGAGAACACGCTGCAGGTCGGCGACCGGGTCCTGGTCAACAAGCTGGCCTACGAGTTCGGCGACATCCGGCGCGGCGACATGATCGTCTTCGACGGGCGCGGCTCGTTCACCCCCGAGGACACCGACAAGCCCAACCCGGTGACCGGCGCGCTGCGCAAGCTCGGCGGGGTGTTCGGCTTCACGAACCCGGACGACAACGACTTCGTGAAGCGGGTGATCGGGATCGGCGGCGACGTGGTCAAGTGTTGCGACGCGCAGGGTCGGATCACCGTCAACGGAGTGCCGCTGGACGAGGGCGACTACCTGCATCCGGGCGACAAGCCCTCGGACTTCCCCTTCGAAGCCGAGGTGCCCAAGGGCAAGCTGTGGGTCATGGGCGACCACCGCAGCAACTCGGCAGACTCGCGCGATCACCTCGGCGAGCCCGGCGGCGGCATGGTGCCCGAGAGCCGGGTGATCGGGCGCGCGCAGTGGATCATCTGGCCGTTCGGCCGGATCCGGGGCGCGGACCGGCCGAAGACGTTCGAGCGGTCGGACTTCGACCGTCGTGGGTAAGCGCGGCAAACCCAAGGGCGCCCGCGCCGCCCGCCCCTCCGGGCCGAGCGCGGGCCGGGACGTCACCGGCGCCGCCGTCCCGCCCCCGGGGTCGGCCGGCGCGGTGGTGCTCGGCGAGGCCGAACCGCCACCCGCGCCACCCGCGACGCCCCCGGCAGCCGCGGCGCCGTCGGTGGAGACGGGCAGGCCCAAGCGCCGCCGCCGCGGCCGGCGTTCGCGGCGCAAGGACAAGGTGGTGCCGCTGTGGCGCGAGTTGCCGATGCTGGCGGTGATCGCGCTCGCGCTCGCGCTGCTCATCAAGACGTTCCTCGTGCAGGCGTTCTACATCCCGTCCGGTTCGATGGAGCACACCATCAACGTCGGCGACCGGGTGCTGGTGGACAAGTTCTCGCCCTGGTTCGGGTGGACTCCCGAACGCGGCGAGGTGGTGGTCTTCCGGGACCCGGGCGGGTGGTTGGGCAAGAAGAACTCGGACGATCCGCCGCCGGGACTCAAGCAGGTCAAGCAGGGCCTCGTGTTCGTGGGGATGCTCCCCTCGGACGACGAACAGGACCTGATCAAGCGGGTGATCGGGGTCGGCGGCGACACGGTGGCCTGCTGTGACCCCTCCGGTCGGATCACCGTCAACGGCGTCCCGCTGGACGAGCCCTACCTGTACAAGGGCAACGCACCCTCGGAGAAGAGGTTCAGCGTGACCGTGCCCAAGGGGCGGTTGTGGGTGATGGGCGACCATCGCGGTGATTCCGCCGACTCGCGGGCACATATGGATCGGCCCTATCAGGGCACGATCCCGGAGGGTGATGTGGTCGGCCGGGCATTCGTGGTGGCCTGGCCGTTCGGTCGGGCGCATCGACTGCCCGTTCCGGAGACGTTCGGGAACAAAGCCCTGTCGGTTGCGATTCTCCCGTCCACCCCGGTCGTTATGGGAATGGTGGGTGCGGTTCCGATGGTCCTGCTACGCCGACGTGTACGCTCGCGCCGGCGCATGCCGGACCCTTGGGGTCGACATCGACCCGGCGACGTGCGCGGCACGGGTCGGAAATCATCAAGACAGAGCTGTGGGCAGCCGGTGGACAGCCCCGACCGGGTGCCGTCCGGCCTGCACGGGTACGAGGAGGCGCCGTGGGGGAAGTCGTGATCGGAGCGCGATCCGCTGGTGGAGACGACGATCGTGGGCGGGAGCCGCACGAGCGGCATCCGACCGACGCGCCGCACGATCCCGGAGCGCCACCGACCCAACCAACGAGCGGGGACGGGCCGACGCAGTCGCCCGATCTGGTGAAACGACCAGGAAACGGCGCCGCCCCCGACGCGGCGCCGATCTTCCCGCCGGCGGGTCCAACCCCCACCCCCGGCGGCGGCCCGGGCGACGGTTCGCCGCCCGACGCGGACGGTCCCGGCGGTCCCGGCGGCTCCGGCGGATCGGACGAGCCGCAGGATTCCGGCGACGGCGAGGGTGCCTCGGACTCGGGCGAGCGGCGGAAGAAGAAGGGGTCGTTCTGGCGGGAGCTGCCGCTGCTGCTGCTGATCGCCATCGTGCTGGCGCTGCTCATCAAGACCTTCCTGGTCCAGGCGTTCTCGATTCCCTCGGAGTCGATGGAGAACACCATCAAGGTCGGCGACCGGGTGCTGGTGAACAAGTTCTCGCCGTGGTTCGGCGCGGAGCCCGAGCGTGGTCAGGTCGTGGTCTTCCACGACCCGGGCAATTGGCTCCAGGAGGCCCCGAAGCAGTCCGACAACGCGGTGGTGCGCGGACTGCAGAAGGGCATGTCCTGGGTCGGCCTGATGCCGTCCGCGGATGAGAAGGACCTGATCAAGCGGGTGATCGGGGTCGGCGGCGACCGCGTGCAGTGTTGTGACGCGCAGGGCCGCCTGATGGTCAACGGCAAGCCCTTGGACGAGAGCTCGTACCTCAAGAAGGGCGTGGCCCCCTCGACGAAGGTGTTCGACGTGACCGTGCCCAAGGGTCGGATCTGGCTGATGGGCGACAACCGCGACAACTCCTCCGACTCGCGCTATCACATGGACCAGCCGGGCAACGGGACGGTCGACAAGGACCAGGTGATCGGGCGCGCCTTCACCGTGGTGTGGCCGTTGAACCGGATCCACGGACTCGGGGTGCCGGGCACGTTCGATCAGCCCGGTCTCGGGCTCGACGTGATCGGCGGTACGCCGATGGCGGCCGGGCTGATCGGGGCCGTGCCGCTGGTGTTGTGGCGGCGGCATCGTCGGGCCGGGGCGGACGACGCGTCGCACGCGCGGGTGACCACGCGCGATCCCTCGGGAGCGCCGCCCGCCTGAGCGTGGGCTCTCGCGCACGGCCGGGTCGCTCGGGAATCCTTCTCCCGGGCGACCCGGCCGTACGCGTTCGGGGCACAATCCGTGGATGACGACTCAACCCGTGTCATGGCCCGGAGATGTGCCCGAGCCGGTTCCGGACTACCCCGCCGACCTGGCTCCCGACCTGGAACGCCGCGCCGTGCGTGTGGTGCTGCTCGACCCCGATGATCGGGTGCTGCTCTTTCGCACCCACGTCCCCGAATCCGATCCGCAGCAGTGGTACGACCTGCCGGGCGGCGGCCTGGACCCCGGCGAGAGCTACGTGGACGCGGCGGTCCGGGAGATTCTGGAGGAGACCGGCCTGCGGATCGCGCCCGCGGATGTGGGCCCGCCCACCTGGCGGCGGAGTGTGACCTGGGTGCGACCGGGGCATCGGCGGGTGCAGCACGAGTTCGTGGTGCTGGTGCGGATCGCCGAGCGTACGCCGAAGGTCTGCGAGGATCGGTCGCTCTGGACGGCCGACGAATTGGCCGAGTACCAGGAGGCGGTGTGGTGGACGCCGGCCGAGATCGCGGCGGCCCCGGCACGGTTCTATCCGGGACGACTGCCCGAGTTGTTGCCGGCCTTCCTGGCCGGCGAACTGATCGACGAGCCGTTCGAGCGCTGGAACGGCTGAGCCGCGCCGGGCGGCCGGGATCCGCGGATCCGGGCCGAACGGCTGCTCCCGGACGGTTGTGCCATGGTGCGCCGGTGGCCGCGTGGGTCGCCGGTACACAATGGGAGACGTCAGCGAAGCGCAGGAGCGAGGGGCGCGCATGAGTGCGGAAGATCTCGAAAAGTACGAGACCGAGATGGAGCTGCAGCTCTACCGCGAGTACCGCGACGTCGTGGGTCTCTTCAAGTACGTCATCGAGACGGAAAGGCGCTTCTACCTCACCAACCAGTACGAGCTGCACGTGAGGTCGGCCGACGGGGAGGTCTTCTTCGAGTTGTCCATGGCGGACGCGTGGGTGTGGGACATGTATCGACCCGCGCGATTCGTGAAGAATGTCCGAGTCCTTACCTTCAAGGACGTCAACGTCGAGGAACTGACCAAGAGCGAGTTCGAGATGCCCGCGGGCAACGAAGGGTTCGGCAACTGAGCGAACCCGCACACCCGCGAGGGCGGCGTCCACAGCGGCCGAGTTGTGCACAGACGGACGCGGAACGACTCTCGACCACCTCCGGTTCCGGCACCGTCGGGGCCGGAGGTGGTCGTTGTGCGGACCGATGCGGCCGGCGGCGAGGACCGGGGCGAACAGCCCCGGGATGCGGGACACCCGGGCGCCGGGACCCCGGGTGCGGGAGATTCGGGCGCGGGGAGCGGGGGTGCGCGGAGTCGGGGCGCGCCGGCCCGGCAGTCGCGGAACACCGCCGTGGGGCGGTACGGCGAACGGGTCGCCGCCCGGTATCTGGTCGAGGCCGGGATGGCCGTCCTGGACCGGAACTGGCGCTGTCGTGACGGCGAGATCGACATCGTCGCGCGGGACGGGTCCACGCTCGTGGTGTGCGAGGTCAAGACCCGGCGCGCGGGCGGCTTCGAGCATCCGTTGGAGGCGGTCGGCGCGGTCAAGGCGCGGCGACTGCGGGTGCTCGCGGAGCGCTGGCTGCTCGCCCATCCGCTCGGCGGCCCGCCGGGGCGCGAGGTGCGCATCGACCTGGTCGCGGTGGTCCCGGCCGAGCGCGGGGCGGCCCTGGTCGAGCACATCCGAGGGGTGGGCTGAGCATGGGCTTCGCACGCACACGCTCGGTCACCCTGCTCGGTGTGGACGGCGTCGTGGTGGAGGTACAGGCCGACCTGGAGCCGGGGGTGACCACCTTCACGCTGGTGGGCCTGCCCGACAAGACCCTGGTGGAGTCGAAGGAGCGGGTCCGCGCCGCGCTCGTCAACAGCGGCGAGGAGTGGCCGCAGCGGCGGCTCACGGTGGGCCTGTCGCCCGCGACCGTGCCCAAGACCGGCTCCGGGTTCGACCTGCCGATCGCGGCCGCCGTGCTGGCCGCGGCGGGCGTGCTCGACCCCCGCGCGATCGAGGACCTGGTGATGGTCGGCGAACTGGGCCTGGACGGGCGCCTGCGGCCGGTGCGCGGGGTGCTGCCGGCGGTGATGGCCGCCGCCGCGGCCGGCTGCGGGCGGGTCGTGGTGCCCGCCGTGGTGGCCTGCGAGGCCGAATTGGTGCCCGGGATCACCGTGTGCGGGGTGACCTCGCTGCGGCACCTGCTCGCGCTGCTGCGGGGTGAGCCGGTGCCGGTCGAGGAGCGGGCGGTGGCCGACATCGGCCTGGGCCCGGACCCGTTGGCCGTGGTCGGCACCCTGGCCGCCGGTCCCGCGCCGGCGGGTGCGCAGCCGGCCGACCTGGCCGACGTCGCCGGTCAGGGCCGGGCCCGTCGGGCCCTGGAGGTGTGCGCGGCGGGCGGACACCACCTGTTCCTGCTCGGCAGTCCGGGAGCGGGCAAGACGATGCTCGCCGAACGGCTGCCCGGGATCCTGCCCGCGCTGGACGGTCCGGCCTCGCTCGAGGTCAGCGCGGTGCACTCGATCGCCGGCACCCTGCGCCCGGACCTGCCGCTGGTGACCGTGCCGCCGTTCTGCGCGCCGCACCACAGCGCCACGATGCCCGCCATCGTGGGCGGCGGCAACGGCCTGCCGCGCCCGGGCGCGGTGTCCCTGGCCCACCGCGGCGTGCTCTTTCTGGACGAGAGCCCGGAGTTCAGCGGGCGGGTGTTGGACGCGCTGCGCCAGCCGCTGGAGTCCGGCACGGTCACCGTCGCGCGCAGCGGCGGGATGTTGTGCTTCCCGGCGCGGTTCCTGCTGGTGATGGCCGCCAACCCGTGCCCGTGCGGGCGGTTCTCCGGGCGCGGCCTGGACTGCACGTGCTCGGTGCTGATGCGACACAAGTACCTGTCCCGGTTGTCCGGGCCGCTGATGGACCGGATCGACGTACGGGTGACCGTGGACGCGGTCTCCCGGGCCGAGCTGTTCGCGCCGGAGGGGACGGGGGAGCGGTCCGAGGTGGTGGCCGCGCGGGTGCTCGCGGCTCGGGAGCGGGCCGCGCGGCGGCTGGCCGGGACCGGGTGGGCGGTCAACGCCGAGGTGCCCGGACGCGAGCTGCGTACCCGCTGGAGGATCGAGCCGGACGCGCTGGATCGGGCCGCCCGGGACATGGAGCGCGGCCTGCTCACCGCCCGGGGCCTGGATCGGGTGCTGCGGGTCGCCTGGACCGTCGCCGACCTGCGCGGGCACGAGCGGCCCGGCCGGGACGACGTGGACGCGGCGCTGGAGCTGCGGACCGGGATCGTCCGGGGGGACTCGGCCGGCGACGACGGGCCCGCCCGGTGACCGGGCCGGACCCGCTGCCGTGGGGCGACGCGGACCCGGCGGTCCGGGCAGCCCGAGCCCACGCAGCGCAGGCAGCTTCGGCGGTCCCGGCGGTCCCGGCGGTCCCGGCGGTCCCGGCGGTCCCGGTGGGCGAGGACGGCGCGGTCGGCGCGGTCGGCGCGGACGAGCGGGTGGCCCGGGCCGCGCTGACCCGCCTGGTGGAGCCGGGTGACGCGGCGTTCGGCCGCGCGGTGCGCGCGCACGGCGCCGCACGGCTGCTGCGCGACCTGTGCGGCCCCGGACCGCTGCCGGTGGAGCTGGCCCGGCGGGATCCGGCGGGCTACCGGGTCCGGCTGGGCGGCCACGACCCGCGGGCGGACCTGGCCCGGATCGCCGGGCTCGGCGGCGCCTTCGTGGTCCCGGGCGATCCGGGCTGGCCCAGCCAGCTCGACGACCTCGGGGACGCCCGGCCGCTGGGCCTGTGGGTGCGCGGCGCGGCACCGCTGCGGCTCGCCGCGCTGCGCTCGGTGGCGGTCGTGGGCGCGCGGGCGTGCACCGACTACGGCGCGCACGTGGCCGCGACCGTGGCCGCCGACCTGGCCGAGGCGGGCTGGACGGTGGTCTCCGGCGGCGCCTACGGCGTGGACGCCGCCGCGCACCGGGGCGCGTTGGTGGTGGCCGGGCGTACCGTCGCGGTGCTCGCGTGCGGGATCGACGTGAACTATCCGCGCGGCCACGAGCGGCTGCTCGCCCGGATCGCCGAGGAGGGCACGCTGGTCACCGAGCTGCCGCCGGGCGCGCACCCGACCCGGTACCGCTTCGTCGAGCGCAACCGGGTGATCGCCGCGCTGACCAGAGGCACCGTGGTGGTCGAGGCGGCGCTGCGCAGCGGTGCGCTGATCAGCGCGCGTCGGGCGGCGCGGCTGGGGCGCCGGGTGATGGGCGTGCCGGGGCCGATCGGCTCGCCGAGCTCGGCCGGGGTGCACGCGCTGCTGCGCGAGCCGGGATCGGTGCTGGTGACCCGGGCGGCCGAGGTGATCGAGGAGGTGGGGCTGATCGGCGACGACCTCGCGCCGGTGTTGTCCGGTCCGGTCCGGCCGGGGGACGACCTGGCGCCCGAGACGCGTCGGATCCTGGAGACGGTGCCGATCCACGACACGCTGTCCACGGCGCTGATCGCCCGCGAGGCCGGCGTCGCGCCCGCCGCCACCCGCCGCCACCTCGACGTCCTGGTCGGCCGGGAACTGGTCGATCGCACCTCGAAGGGGTGGCGTCGCCGTGGCGGTGCTTGACCTGGGGCGGCAGTGATCATCACCGTGAGGGGAGGCCCAATCGAGGAGGTGCCATACCCCGTGACCGACGAGAGCGTGGCCGAGGAGAGCGGCCCCGACCGGATCGCCCCGCCGCCGGTCGGATCCGCCCGAACGACGGAGCGTGATCCGGCCCACCGGCTGGCCCGCCACCCGCGCGCCCGGCACGTCGCCACAGCCGGCCGGCTCGAACGCGCGTGCCCGACCGGTATCGGCCCGACGGGCGACGACACGCCCGTACCGGCCCACGACCTCGCGGATTCGCCGGCCCCCGGACGGCGCCGCGGCGCGGCGGGTGCGCCCGTCCGGGCCGGCGCGGTCGGCGCCGCCCCCGGGCGCGCCATGGCGCACCCGCCCGGCACACGAGGGCGAGCACGCGCGCTGCCCCGGGACCGGCGCCCCGCGCGCGCCCTCGGGCGGTGGATCATCGCCGGTGGGCGGCGACACGCGGGTGCGATCGCGGGGCCCGCCGCCGGGCGGATCGCCCCCGGGCCGCGCGCGCTGCGCCCGGAGCCGCGAAGGCGCCCGGCAGCCGCTCCGGCGAGCCCGCCCGAGAGCGCGCACCACGATCCGCGCGACCTCGGCCGCACCGCCACGAGCCGGCCGATCGAGGCCGGACCCGATCTTCGTAGCGCTCGGCACTCGCCAGGTCACGCTACGCTCGCGAATACCCAGATTTGCACGCACGTCTCCGTGGAACGACACAAGGCCACGCATGCCCAAGCAAACCCCAGGGCGTAAGAGCGCCACCGCGGCCGGCTCCGAGGACGGACCGGCCGTCACCGTCGAGGACGGTGGCGCTTCCAACCGCGCGCTCGAGAACCTCTGGAGCGACTTCAAGCGCTCGGGGGATCCCACCCTGCGGGAACGCCTCATCCTGAATTACTCGCCGCTCGTGAAGTACGTCGCCGGGCGGGTCGGCGTCGGACTTCCGGCCAACGTGGACCAGGCCGACTTCGTCTCGTACGGGATGTTCGGCCTGATCGACGCGATCGAGAAGTTCGACCTCGACCGCGCGATCAAGTTCGAGACCTACGCGATCAGCCGCATCCGAGGCGCGATCATCGACGAACTGCGCGCGCTGGACTGGATTCCCCGGTCCGTGCGGCAGAAGGCCCGCGCGGTGGAACTGGCCTACGCGGGCCTGGAGGCCAAGCTCAACCGCACGCCCACGGAGGTCGAGGTCGCCCGCGAGATGGGCATCGCGCTGGAGGACCTGCACGCGATCTTCAGCCAGCTCTCGCTGATCAACGTGATGGCCCTGGACGAACTCCTGCACACCGGCCAGGACGGCGGCGACCGGCTCAGCCTGGTGGACACGCTGGAGGACACCACCGCCGACGACCCGGTCGAGGTGGCCGAGAGCCGCGAGATGCGGCACCTGCTCGCCCGGGCGGTCAACGCGCTGCCGGAACGGGAGAAGACCGTGGTGACGCTCTACTACTTCGAGGGCCTGACCCTGTCCCAGATCGGCCAGGTGCTCGGGGTCACCGAGAGCCGCACCTGCCAGATCCACACCAAGGCGGTGCTGCAACTGCGCGGCAAGTTGTCCGACGCGCGATGAAGGTTTCGCGCGTTGTTCGCGGCCCGGCCGTCGTCGGATGTCGGTGCGATTCCTTAATGTGGACAAGTGGACAGCAATTCGGCAGGCACGGCGGCATCTCGAGCGGGACGACCGGTGACCGCGGATCGATCGATCCGCGGTCACTACGAACCCGAGGACCTGGCCCGCTGGGTCCCCGAGCCCAACAAGCGGCCCGGGCGCACCGCGTTCGAACGCGATCGGGCCCGGGTGCTGCACTCGGCCGCGCTGCGCCGGCTCGCGGGCAAGACCCAGGTGGTGGTCCCCGGCGAGACCGCCGCCGCGGGCCAGGACAGCCCGCGGACCCGGCTGACCCACTCGCTCGAATGCGCCCAGATCGGCCGTGAGCTGGGCCAGGCGCTGGGCTGCGATCCCGACCTGGTGGAGACCGCGTGCCTGGCGCACGACCTGGGCCACCCGCCGTTCGGGCACAACGGCGAGCGAGCCCTGGACGAGGCGGCCAAGAGCTGCGGCGGCTTCGAGGGCAACGCGCAGAGCCTGCGCCTGCTCACCCGGCTCGAACCCAAGACGTTCGGCCCCGACGGCCGCAGCGTGGGCCTGAACCTGACCCGCGCCGGACTGGACGCGGTGCTCAAGTACCCGTGGCCGCGCCGCTCGGACACCCACTCCTACGGCGCCTACGACGACGACCGCGCCGTGTTCGACTGGGTGCGCGGGGACGCCGACCCGAGCCGCCGCTGCCTGGAGGCCCAGGTGATGGACTGGTCGGACGACGTCGCCTACTCGGTGCACGACCTCGAGGACGCGGTCCAGTCGCACCGACTGGACCTGGTCCGGCTGCGCGACCCGGGCGAGCGGCGCGAGTTGCTCGACCTCACCGTGCGCCGCTACCGCCCCGACTGTGAGGCCGACGAACTCGGCGAGGCGCTGGACCGGCTGCTCGCGCTCGACTTCTGGCCGGCGGGCTACGACGGCTCGCGCCGCGCCCAGGCCCGGCTCAAGAACGCCACCAGCGGCCTGATCGGCCGCTTCTGCCTGGCCGCCGAGCACGCCACGCGCGAGTTGTACGGCACCGAGCCGGTCACCCGCTACGCCGCCGACCTGATCGTCCCGCGCGCGATCCGGCTCGAATGCGCCGTGCTCAAGGCGGTCACCGCGCGCTACGTGATGGCCCGCGAGGGCGCCGAGCGGCTGCGCGAACGACAGCGCGCGGTGCTCACCGAACTGGTCGAACTGCTGGCCGCCGACGCTCCGGAGAGCCTGGACGCGTCGCTGCGCGAGGACTGGGTCGAGGCCACCGACGACGCGGCCCGGCTGCGCGTGGTGATCGACCAGGTGGCCTCGCTCACCGACCGCGCCGCGATCACCCTGCACGCGACGCTGAGCGCGCGGTGACCGCGCCGGTCGCCGCCCACGCCCGTCCGGTCGACCCGTAGACTCGACGATCGTGGCCGGCCGTATCCGTGAGGAAGACGTCAGGCGGGTCCGCGAGACGGCACGCATCGCGGAGATCGCCGAACAACACCTGCAACTCCGCAACGCGGGCGGAGGAAACTTCAAGGGGCTGTGCCCCTTCCACGACGAGAAGTCCCCGTCCTTCCAGGTCAGCCCGGCGAAGAACCTCTGGTACTGCTTCGGCTGCGGCGAGGGCGGCGACGTGCTCGACTTCGTCATGCGCCTGGACCACACCACGTTCTCGGAGACCGTGGAGCGACTCGCGCAGCAGTACGGCATCGAGCTGCGCTACGAGGAGGGCGGCTACACCCCGGGTCGTCAGCAGGGCCGGCGCACCCGCCTGGTCGAGGCGCACAAGATCGCCGCGCGCTGGTTCGCCGACCAACTCGCCGGCCCCGAGGCGGAGACCGCCCGCCGCTTCCTCGCCGACCGCGGCTTCGAGCAGGACGCCGCCGAACACTTCTCGCTCGGGTACGCGCCCAAGGGCTGGGAGAACCTGGTGCGCTTCCTGCGCGGCAAGGGCTTCACCCCGCAGGAGATGCTGGAGGGCGGCCTGGCCAGCGAGGGTCGCAACGGTCCAATGGACCGCTTCCGGGGCCGGCTGATCTGGCCGATCCGCGACATCACCGGCGACGTGATCGGCTTCGGCGCGCGCAAGCTCTACGACGACGACAACGGCCCCAAATACCTCAACACCCCCGAGACGCCGATCTACAAGAAGTCCCAGGTGCTCTACGGACTGGACCTGGCCAAGAAGGAGATCGCCAAGTCCGGGCGGGCGGTCATCGTCGAGGGCTACACCGACGTGATGGCCTGCCACCTCGCCGGTGCCGGAACCGCGATCGCCACGTGCGGCACGTCCTTCGGCGACGAGCACATCAAGGTGCTGCGCCGGCTGCTGATGGACTCCGGCGAGTTCCGCGGCGAGGTGATCTTCACCTTCGACGGCGACGCGGCGGGCCAAAAGGCCGCGCTGCGCGCGTTCGAGGAGGACCAGAAGTTCGTCACCCGCACCTTCGTCGCGGTCGAGCCGGGCGGTCTGGATCCGTGCGACCTGCGCCTGGAGAAGGGTGACGAGGCCGTGCTCGGCCTGATCGACGGGCGCGTCCCGCTCTTCGAGTTCGCCATCAAGAGCCGGATCGAGGGCCACGACCTGTCCACCGCCGAGGGCCGGGTGGCCGCGTTGGACGCCGCCGCGCCGGTCATCGCGGGCATCAAGGACCAGGCCCTGCGGCACACCTACGCGGTCCGGCTCGACTCGATGCTCGGCTTCCTGGACGAGCGGTTCGTGGTCGGCCGGGTCGCCCAGATCAACCGGTGGCAGCGCGAGCGCGCCGCGCGCGGCGAACGCGGCGCGGGCCCGGGTCAGGCGCCCCCGCAGTCCGGCCGACCGGCCCAGGCCCCGCAACGACCCGCCGGCTTCCGGCCGGACCCGCGGGACATGTGTCAGGCCGTGCAGCGCGAGGTGCTCAAGCTCGCGCTACAGGCTCCCGAACTGGTGGCCCCGGCGTTCGACCACTACGAGGCCGACGAGTTCACCGCCCCGGCGTACGCGGCCGTCCGGGCCGCGATCGCGGCCGCCGGCGGCGTCTCCTGCGACCTCGCGCCGACCCCGAACTGGGTCGCCGAGGTGCGCGCCGCCGCACCCGACGACACCATCCGGCACATGGTCACCGAACTGGCGGTGGAGAGCCTGCACCGCACCGCCGAACCGGACCGCGCCTACGCCGACGGCAACCTGGTCCGACTGCGGGTGTTCTCCGCCGAACGCCGGATCGCGGACGCCAAGTCCCGTCTGCTGCGCATCGATCCGGTCCGCGACGTGGACGCGTACGCGCTGGTCTGGCAGGAACTGACCACGCTGGAGACGTACAAGCGCGCGCTGGTCGACCGAGGCGCCGAGGCGCTGTACGCCCCCGGCGGCTGATCCGCCCGCCGCCCGCCGGCCGGAAACCGCCCCGACGGGACCGGCGCGCCACGTCGATCGCCGCGATCGCCCGTGCGCCGGCGAGATTTCCGCGCCTGGCTCTCGGCTACAGGCCCCCTCGTACAGCAGACTGGGGAAGGTGCATCGGCACACCAGACGGGGGAAAACGCCCGGCGGCGACCCCGCCCACACGGATCGGACGGATGAGCCTGAACCGGGCCCGGCCACCGTCCTCACCCAGCACGCCACCCCAGGAACCGTGCCACCCGCGACACCCGAGCCGGACGCGGCACCCGAGCCACCCGCGACACCCGCACCGACCGCGGCCGCCCTGTCGCACACGGCCGAGCAGACCGCGGGATCGGACACCGACGCCGAGTCGGACGACACCCCGCGGCCGGCCGAGTCCGGCGGCTCGTCCGCCGACCTGCTGCGCCAATACCTGCGCGAGATCGGCCGGGTGCCGTTGCTGAGCGCCGCGGACGAGGTCGAACTGGCACGTCGGGTCGAGGCCGGCCTGTTCGCCGAGGAACGCCTGCTCGACGACCCGCCCGTCGACCCCGCCGCCCGCGACGCGCTGGCCACCCTGGTCCGCGACGGCGAGCGGGCCAAACGCCGCCTGATCGAGGCCAACCTGCGCCTGGTGGTCTCCATCGCCAAGCGCTACGTCGGCCGCGGCCTGGGCCTGCTCGACCTGGTCCAGGAGGGCAACCTGGGCCTGATCCGGGCGGTGGAGAAGTTCGACTACACCCGCGGCTACAAGTTCTCCACCTACGCGACCTGGTGGATCCGCCAGGCGATGAGCCGGGCGCTGGCCGACCAGGCCCGGACCATCCGGGTCCCGGTGCACGTGGTCGAGTTGATCAACCGGGTCATCCGGGTGCAGCGCCGGCTGTTGCAGGAGCGCGGCGAGGAGCCCACCGCGGAGGACGTCGGCGAGGTCCTCGACCTGACCGCCGAGCGGGTCACCGAGATCCTGCGGCTGGCTCAGGAGCCGGTGTCGCTGCACACACCCGTCGGCGAGGACGAGGTGCTCCTGGGCGACATCGTCGAGGACAGCGACGCGACCTCCCCCGCCGAGGCCGCGGCCTACCTGATGCTGCGCGAGCACCTGGAGGCGCTGCTGTCCACCCTGGGCGACCGGGAACGCCAGGTGGTGCAACTGCGCTACGGGCTCGCCGACGGCGAACCGCACACCCTGGAGGAGATCGGCCGGGTCTTCGGGGTGACCCGCGAGCGAATACGCCAGATCGAGTCGCGCACACTCTCCCGACTCCGCGAAAGGTCCTACTCGGAGCAACTGCGGGGCTATCTCGACTGATCCCTACCATTCCGAGGTTCGTCTGCTGTCAGAATTCGCCCATGCCGACAAGCCCGACACCCACCCTCGTCGCCGGGGTGCACTGCTCAGCGCGCCAGTTGCGCATCCTCGTCTGCGACGCCGCGACCGGTACGCCCCTGCGCCAGGGGCGCGCCGCGTACGCCGAGGGCGCCGCGACCACGCCCGGCGCGTGGCTGCGGGCCTTCGGCGAGGCCGCGGCGGGCGGCCTCCTCGACGGTGTGGCGGCGATCGGGGTGGCCGCGCAGAACCACGGCGCGGTCCCGTTGGACGCGCAGGGTGTGGTGCTCGGGCATCCGCTGCCCGGGGACGACCTCGGAGCCTCCGGTGCCGCCGCGGACCTCGTGGACGCGCTGGGCGGGCCGGGGGCGTGGACGGCCGCGACCGGATCGGTGCCCGGTTCGTCGTCGGCGATCGCCCAACTGCGCCGATTCGCCCGGTTCGAACCCGACGCGGTCGCCCGGATCGCCTCCGTGCTGCTCCCGCACGACTGGGTCACCTGGCAACTGCTCGGCTGCCCGCCGGAGCCGGTCACCGACCGCGCGGACGCCTCGACGACCGGCTACTACGCCACTACCGGCGAGTGGCGCGAGGACCTGTTGCACCTGGCCATCGGCCGGGTCCCGCGCACGCCGCTCGTGCTGCCGCCGGGCGGTGCCGCCGGGCGCACTCCCGAAGGTGTGCTGGTCTCCGCCGGCACCGGCGCCGAGGCGGCCCTGGCGCTGGGCGCCGGGTTGTCCGACGGCGACGTGGTGGTGGCGATCGGCACCACCGGCACCGCCTTCGCACCGCACCCGGTGTCGGTGGCCGACCCGACCGGGGTGGTCGCGTCCTACGCGGACGCCACCGGGCGGTACCTGCCACTGGTGCGCACCCTCAACGCGGCCCGGGTGCTGCGCGGCACCGCGTCGATGCTGGGCCTGGACGCCGAGGAGTTCGACCGGGTCGCGCTGGAGTCCACCCCGGGCGCCGCCGGACTGGTGCTGCTGCCCTACCTCGAAGGCGAGCAGATCCCCGACCTGCCGCACGCGGCGGGCACGCTGACCGGGCTGCGCCGGGAGAGCATGACGCCGGCATCGCTCGCCCGGGCGTCGGTGGAGGGGATGTTGTGCGGCATCTCGGACGCGTTGGACGTGCTGCGCGATCGGGACGTGGCGGTGGACCGGGTGGTGCTGGTCGGCCCGGGCGCGCGCTCGGCCGCGGTGGCCACGATCGCGCCGGCGCTGCTCGGGTTGCCGACGGCGGTGCCCGCGGCGGCGCTCGCCGGGCGCTACGTGGCCCAGGGCGCGGCCCGGCAGGCCGCGTGGGCGCTGTTCGGCGTGCTCCCGGCGTGGCCCTCGGGGGTGGGCGCGTTCCCGGAACCGGGCGAGGAGGAACTGGCGCTCGGCGACGCGGTCCGGGCGCAGTACCGCGAGGTGCGTGATCGACTGCACCCGGGCGCGGTGGCGCCGCCGCGCGAGGGCGCGGACGCGGGTGGGCGCCACCGCCGGGGGTGATCGGCCGGGGCGCCGGCCGACGGATGCTCGGCCGGCGCCGTACGGGCCCGATCCGCGGCCCCGCTCGACCGATGCCACCGGCCGTCGCGGGAGCCACGGGTACTGCGGGGACGCGGGTGCTTCCCCGCGTCGGGTGCCTGCGAGTACTACAGCCCCTGTCCGTAGCGCGGCGGTGTCACCGACGTGCCGTTCGCGCCGTGCCGGCCGAACCGGTCCGGCAGGTGCCGGCCCACCCGCTCGGGCAGGTGCTCGCCGATCGCCCGGCCGGCCTTGACGCCGGCCCCGCGGCCGAGTTCGGCCGCCGCGTGCCCGGCCTTCTGGGCGGGCGGGCTGCCCGCCACCGTGCCGGACAACTTCCGGATCTGCTCGTACCGCTCACGCCCGGCCTTCGCCCCCAGCACGTAGCCGATGGCGAGGCCGGTGACGAAGGTGAGCTTGTTGATCATGGTGTCCTCCGCGGTCGTGTGTCCCGCCCGTGCACGTCAGCGCCTACCCGGGCGCGGTGCGTAGGCAACCTGTGAGGTCCTACCGGAAAAACCCTGGTGCGGGCCACCCCTCGGAATGCGCTAATGTATTCCACGCAGCGACCGCCGAACGGTCCGACGCAATCCCGCATAGCTCAATTGGCAGAGCAGCCGGCTGTTAACCGGCAGGTTATTGGTTCGAGTCCAATTGCGGGAGCCACCGGAAGCGCCCACCAGGTTCACCTGGTGGGCGCTTCCGCGTTGCCCGGCCGGGCTACTCGCTCCCGGTGCGGGCCCAGAACTCGCGCCACGACGCCCACGCCTGGGGCAGCTCCGCCTCGGTGATCATCGGGTTGTTCGGGAAGTGGAAGCGGTCGGGCACGGCCAACGGGTGCTCCAGCACGTCGGCCGCGTAGAAGACGCTCGGCTTGCGGCTGCGGAAGTACCACCGCCCGTCCCGCCGTTCGTAGCGGTCCCGGTAGATCATCGGCATCACCACCCACAGGTCGCCCACCTCGTGCTCGGGGCGGCAGTACACGACGCCCGTGGCGTGGTCCCGGTCCACCAGGTCGATCACGTGGTTCCCGATCAGGTGAAAGGTGATCCCGTACGGGCGCAGCACCGGGTCGAACCACCGGGCCAGCGCGTCCCGGCCGACCCCGCCGTCACCCGTGCGGACGTCGTCCACGAACAGCGCGGCCAGCGCCGGCACGTCCCGACCGTCCAGGGCGAGCGCGTAGCGGGCGGCGAGTTGGCGGATCTGCTCGTGCGCCTCCAGGCGATCGAGCCGGGTGGTGATCGGGTCCGACATGCTGCCTCCGTAAGCTGACGGTCAGTCAGATATCACCGTGTCAGATGCCCGGCCGGGACGATGCCCCGGGTCCGCGCGTTCGGCACCCACCCGTGGGGAGCGGTCGCATGGTCGACGTCGGCATCTACCTGGACCTGCGCAACCCGGTCGAGTGGCGGCAGGATTGGGCCCGGCTGTACGCGTTCACGCTGGAGTTGTGCGAGGAGGCGGACCGGCTCGGAGTGCACTCGATCTGGACCACCGAGCACCACGGCTTCGACGACGGCTACCTCAGCCAGCCGCTCACCCTGGCCGCCGCGATCGCCGCCCGCACGAAGCGGGCCCGGATCGGCACCGGCGTCACGATCGCGCCGCTGCGGCACCCGGCGCACCTGGCCGAGGAAGCCGCGATCGTGGACCTGGTCAGCGGCGGCCGGCTGGAACTGGGCATCGGCACCGGTTACCGGAAGCCCGAATACGACCTGTTCGACCGGTCCGACCTGATCGCGACCCGGTTCTCGGCCACCGACGCGAGCGCGCGCGAGATCCGCAGATTGTGGGAGAGCGGGACGGTCACGCCGGGGCCGGTCCAGGGCCGGCCGCGGATCTGGCTCGGCTACCAGGGGCCGCAGGGCGCGCGGCGGGCCGGGCTGCTGGGCGAATCGCTGCTGACCGCGAATCCGGCGATGGCCGCGCCGTACCTGGACGGACTGCGCGAGGCGGGCCACGACCCGGCCGGCGCCCGGATGGCCGGGCTGCTGAACGGATGGATCACCGAGGACCCCGAGCGGGACTGGCCCGTGGTCTCCCGACACCTGGCGCACCAGTGGGACGGCTATCACCGGTACGCGGTCGAGGGCACCGACGCCGCTCCGCCGCGTGCGATCGATCCGGACCGGTGGCGGGCACGCGGACTGTCCGCCGCGCCGGGCCACTTCCTGCACGCGACGCCCGAGGACGCGGCCCGGGAGATCCGGGCGTACGTGGCCGATACGCCGATCGAGACGGTGTGGTTCTTCGCGTCGTTGAGCGGCATGGACGAGGAGATGGCGCGCGCACACGTGACGACGCTGTGCTCGCGACTGGCGCCGCTGGTGGCGTGATTCGGGCGCCGACCCCCGGGGCCGGCCGGAACGGCGCGGCGCGGGCGCTCCCGACCGCCGCCCGGGCGCGTGGGCACGGGTCGGGCGGCGTTCGGGCGAGGTCGGCGGGAGGCGCCCCGCCGGGACTACGGGATGATCACCGTCTTGCCCCGGGCGCCGCCGAGGCGGCTGCGGGCGATGGCGGTGGGAGCGTCGCTCAGCGGCAGGCGGGCCTCGATCGGCACGGTGATCCGGTGCCCGCGCAGTTCGTCGGCGAGCCGGTCGTACAGCTCCGCGGTGGACTTCTGGTCGTGGTTGATCGCCTCGATCCCGCGCTCGGCCAATTCCCCTGCGTCGGCCACGAACTGGGTGGTCAGCGCCACTCCGCCGTCCCGGATCAGCCGGGCGTAGGCGGCGAAGTCGGTCGCGTCGGAGACCAGGTCGACCAGCGCGTCCACGCCGTCGGGATAGTCCGAGCGCACCTTGTCCGCGACGATCCCGCCGGTCGCGTCGTAGGTCTGGGCGGCGCCGAGCGCGCCCATCTTCGACGCGCCGACGCCCCGGGTGACCGCGAGCACCCGGACGTCGCGCGCCGCCGCGAGCTGGGTCAGGAAGGTGCCGACGCCGCCTGCCGCGCCGACCAGCAGGAGGGTCTGACCGGCGCGCACGCCACCCGCCTCCAGCAGGCCCAGCGCGGTGCCCGCGGCGGTGGGCAGCGTGGCGGCCTGGGCCGGGTCCAGATCGGCGGCGGAGGCGATCAGACCGGTCGAGGGCACGGTCAGGAACTCGGCGTACGCGCCGACCGCGCCGACCGGCGCGCGCAGCGCCGAGCCGAACACCTTGTCGCCGACCGAGAACCGGACCGCGTCCGAACCGGCGTCCACGACCGTGCCCGCGAAGTCCACCCCGAGCACGAGCGGGAACGAGTGCTTCATCGACTCGGCGAGCATGCCGTCCGCGACCTTCCAGTCGAACGGATTGACGGCCGCCGCCGCGACCTCGACCAACAGCTCACCCCTGGCGGGGGTGGGTTTCGAGACGTCGACGACCTTGGGGTCGCCTCCGAACTCGTTCACGGCGACAGCGCGCATGGTGGTTCTCTCCTCGCACGAACTCCAACGATGACCGGGATCACCCGAGTGACCGCGCGCGGCGCGTCGTAAACGACCGGCGGGCATGGGCGGCCCGGACCCGACGGCGCGATGCGGCGCACGCGGCCTCGACCCGATCGAGCGATGAGATGCGAACACTTTCGGGCAGGATGAGACAACGCTCGTGAGGATCCCCCCAAGCGTTGGTCGCGCCTGACCGGTTATGCTGCGTCAGGCTGTCCGGCAGCGGACGGCACGGGGGCGGTAGCTCAGCTGGTTAGAGCAGGGGACTCATAATCCCTTGGCCGTGGGTTCGAGTCCCACCCGCCCCACCCGTTCAGGTCGGCGTCTCGCTGTGCGTGTCCCACTCGTATGTCTCGATCGTATGCTTTCGTCGCTTGGCTTCGTCGCTGTGTGTCGTCGAGCGACTCTTTTCCGTAGTCGAGTGAGAGCTTAGCGGTCCCAGTGGGGATTCCGGGAGGGAAATCACTCGTACGGGCTATCCCCATGTATATCCCTGGCGTGACGTGACCTCGGCCAGCGTGCGCTGACCCGCCACGCTCGGGTGGAACCAGTCCCAGTGGCTGACGTCGTTCTTGCCGAAGCGCTGGGTGTTCACCACACCGCCGTCGTAGCGGCAGTTGGACCAGGTCGAACACACCTCGCGCAGCTTGGCGTTGAAGGCGGTCACCCGGTCGCGCACCCGCTGCCGGCGATCCAGCGCGGCGGGCTTGGCCGATTGCGGATCCTCCAGCATCGACTGGCACACGTTCGCCATCGACCACACCGCGCGGGCCATCATCTCGTCGTGACCGGTCTCCCACATGCGACCCAGGTCCGGCACGCTGACCACCAGGACGCGCGTGCGCGGCAGACCCTCGCGCAGCACGTCCAGCGCGTCGCGGAACTGGCTCTCGAACGTGCCCGGCGAGGTCATCTCGGCCTCGGAGCGCCGGCACGCGTCGTTGGCGCCCATCAGGATCGTGACGTACTCGGCCCGCTCCTGGACCGCCTTGCGGGCCTGGCCGGCCAGATCCGACATCCGGGCGCCGGTCTCGGCGTTGTTGAACACGGCGTCCGCGGACAGTCCCAGCCGCTTGGCGTGACTGTTCACGTCGGCCGAGGTGCCGGTGGCCCACGACTTCTCCGGGCAGTCCTGGAGCGGTGAGCACGTGTCGAAGCCGCGTGTGATCGAGTCGCCCAGGGCCGCCATCGAGCGCGGTCGGGGCGGTGTGGTCGCGGTCGCCGGCGCGTCCGGCGTCGGGGTGACCGCCTTCCCGTTGGGCTGTTCGGCCGAGGTCGGGTTGCCGGGTTTCCCGGTTTGCCTTCCGCTCGGCTCGGCCGCCGGCTTACCGCCGACCGCGGCCGGGGCGGCGTCGCCGCCACCCGAGTCGTTGCACGAGGACAATGCCAACAGCGTCGCGACCATCGTCGCGGTGACCACCCCTACTCGTCGTTTCCCGCCCACGCCGCCCCTCCCGACCCCTAGCATCGACACGACGATGTCCATCGACGGTACGTCACTCCTTCGTGTGAAGGCCGACAAAGCCGGGAGTGGCGTTGTCGACGGCCGGGCACGTTGAGTGCAGTGGCTCACCATTCCGAGACGGTGAGTAACGAATTGTTCCTTCACATCGGACAATTGCCCACATGTGATTACGGACAGCAACTGGTGCCTGTGGTACATCCGTGGTCTGTGGGGCACAATGGAAGACCGGGATTCGAACAGGCAGTCCGAGACAAGGGTTGAGGCCGCTGGGGAAGGCGAACCTCGTCCTTGAAGCCTGGAGGTCCCGGTGACGACACGTGGAGTTCTGTACGTGCACTCCGCGCCGCGTGCGCTGTGCCCGCACGTCGAGTGGGCCGCAGCGGGCGTTCTTGGCGTGCGCGTGAGTCTTGACTGGGTCCGCCAGCCGGTGGCGCCCGGCATGTTGCGGGCCGAGCTGTCCTGGCAGGGCGCGCCCGGTACCGCGTCGCGCCTTGCCTCGGCGCTGCGCGGGTGGCACCTGCTGCGCTTCGAGGCCACCGAGGAACCCTCGGCCAACGCCGAGGGGGAGCGCTACAGCAACACCCCCGATCTCGGCATCTTCCACGCCGTCACGGGGGCGCACGGCGACATCCTGATCCCCGAGGACCGGCTGCGCGCGGTTCTGGGTCGGGCCGCCCGCGGCGAGGTCGATCTGCGCTCCGAGGTGGAGAAGCTGCTCGGCAAGCCGTGGGACGACGAGCTGGAGCCCTTCCGCTACGCGGGGGAGGGCACGCCGGTGCGCTGGCTGCACCAGGTGGTCTGAGCCCGGGCGGTGGACCCGGGGCGGCGGCCGGAGCCGCCGGGGAGAAGACATACGTATAGACATACCGACGCGTGGGGCCCTTCCGAATCATCCGGAAGGGCCCCACGCGTCTCCGCCTTCGGGCCTACAGCGGGATGTTGCCGTGCGCGCCGCGGGTGCGCGGCGCGGCGGCGATCGCCTTCGCGATCGCGATCCGGCTCTCGTCCGGGTCGATCACCTCGTCCACGACGCCGAGTTCGATGGCCCGCTCCAGACCGCCGGCGACCTTCTCGTGCTCGGCCGCCAACTCCAGCTCCACCTGCGGCCTCAGCTCGTCCGGGACCTCGGCGAGCCGGCGCCGGTGCAGGATGCGCACGGCGGCGACCGCGCCCATCACCGCGACCTCGGCGGTCGGCCAGGCCAGTACCCGGGTCGCCCCCAGCGAGCGCGAGTTCATCGCGATGTACGCGCCGCCGTACGCCTTGCGCGTGACCATCGTCACGCGCGGCACGACACACTCGCCGAACGCGTGCAGCAGCTTCGCGCCGCGGCGCACCACGCCGTCCCACTCCTGGCCCACACCGGGCAGGTAGCCGGGCACGTCCACGACCACCACGAGCGGCACCCCGAACGCGTCGCACATGCGTACGAAGCGGGACGCCTTCTCGGCCGACGCCGAGTCCAGGCAACCGCCCAGGCGCAGCGGGTTGTTCGCGACCAGGCCCACGGTGCGCCCGCCGAGCCGGCCGAGCGTGGTGACGATGTTCGGCGCCCACTTGGGGTGCAGTTCCTGGCCGGGCTCGTCCAGCAGGCCCTCGACCACCGGGTGCACGTCGTAGGCCCGCTTGGCGGACTCGGGCAGCAGCGCGCCCAGTTCGCGGCGGCCTGGGCCGGTCGGGTCGATCTCGCCCTGGTTGGCCAGCAGGTCGGCCAGGCCGCGGGCCCGGTCGATCGCGTCCTGCTCGGAATCGGCGACCACGTGCACCACACCGCTGCGTCGGCCGTGCGGCTCGGGGCCGCCCAGGCGCAGCGCGTCGACGTCCTCGCCGGTGACCGAGCGGACCACGTCCGGACCGGTGACGAAGATTCGGCCCTCGGGCGCCAGGATCACGATGTCGGTCAGCGCGGGCCCGTAGGCCGCGCCGCCGGCGGCCGCGCCGAGCACGACCGAGATCTGCGGGATCCGGCCCGAGGCCATGGTCATCGCGTGGAAGATCCGGCCCACCGCGTGCAGGCTGGCCACGCCCTCCTGGAGGCGGGCGCCGCCGGAGTGGAACAGCGCGATGATCGGCGCCTGCTCGGCCATCGCCCGCTCGTACGCCTCGACCACGATGGCGCAGCCCTCTTCGCCCATCGCGCCGCCCTGGACGGTGGGGTCCGAGGCGTAGGCGACCACCCGGGCGCCGTTGATCGTGCCGACGCACGCGAGGGTGCCGGAGGTGGTCTCGTAGGCGGAGATCTCCTCGTACGAGCCCGGGTCCACCAGGTTGCGCAGCCGCAGCCTCGGGTTGCGCGGGTCGTCGTCGCGGTGCGGACGGGTGGGCCTGGCGGCGGGCGCGGATGCGGCCTTGCCACCGGGTCGGTTGTCCATCACGGTCACGTGTATACGGTCCGTCCTGCCCGCCGCGTCACGCGTGTCGGGCATGGTGCCGCCCGGCGGCGCGCGTCGCGGACGAGCGCGAGAAGCCCGGGGGTCACCCGAACCGGCGGAAGGCGACGACGACGTTGTGCCCGCCGAAGCCGAACGAGTTGTTGAGCGCGGCGATGTCGCCGTCGGGCAGCGTGCGCGGCTCGCCCCGGATGATGTCCAGGTCCACCTCGTCGTCGAGGTCGTCCACGTTGATCGTGGGCGGCGCCGTGCGGTGGTAGAGGGCGAGCACCGTGGCGACCGACTCGACCGCTCCGGTGCCGCCGAGCAGGTGGCCGGTCATCGACTTGGTGCTGGTGACGGTGACCTTGTCGGCCGCCGCGTCGCCCAACGTGGCGCGGATCGCCCTGAGTTCGGTGACGTCGCCCGCCGGGGTCGAGGTGCCGTGCGCGTTGACGTGCACGATCTCCTCCGGCGCGAGGCCGCCGTCCTCCAGGGCCAGCGCCATCGCGCGGGCGATGTCGCGGCCGGTCGGCTCGGGCTGGGCGATGTGGTGGCCGTCGGAGCTGAGTCCGGCGCCCGCGACCTCGGCGTATACGCGGGCCCCGCGGGCCGCCGCGTGCTCGGCGCTCTCCAGGACCAGGACGCCCGCGCCCTCGCCCATCACGAAGCCGTCGCGGCCCTTGTCGTACGGGCGCGACGCGCGCTGCGGCTCGTCGTTGCGCTTGGACATCGCCATCATGTTCGCGAAGGCGGCCATCGGCAGTGGGTGGATCGCGGCCTCGGTACCGCCGCAGACCACCACGTCGGCGCGGCCCGAGCGGATCATCTCCAGGCCGTAGGCGACCGCCTCGGCGCCCGAGGCGCACGCGCTGACGGGGGTGTGCACACCCGCTCGCGCGCCCAGCTCGATGCCGACGTTGGCGGCCGGGCTGTTGGGCATGAGCATCGGGACGGTGAGCGGGCCCACGCGACGCGGACCCTTGTCGTTGAAGATGTCCCACGCGTCGAGCAGGGTGGTGACGCCGCCGATGCCGGAGGCGATGACCACACCGAGGCGGATCGGGTCCACGACGAGCGCGTCCGGGGCGTCCTCGGGCGCGGTGTTCTTCGCCGCGTAGCCGGCGTCCAGCCAGGCCTCGCGCGCGGCGATCATCGCGAACTGGCCGGAGCGGTCCAGGCGACGCGCCTCGACCTTCGGCATGACCTCCAGCGGCTCGACCGCGATGCGCGCGGCGAAGGTGACCGACAACTGCGCGGCCCATTCCTCGGTCAGCGCCCGCGCGCCGGACGTGCCCGCGAGCAGCGCGGACCACGTGCTCGCGACATCCCCGCCGACCGGCGTGGTCGCGCCCAGACCGGTGACGACCACGGTTCGCGCGGCGTCGTTGCGCTCGGTCGACTTCACTGTCTTCTCACTCCCACGCTGTTGTTTCGGGCGATCCGGCGGCTGGGGTGCCGGTGCCGGTGGTGCTGCGACCGACCGGGCCGGACTCGCGGGTGCGGGTCCGGCCCGGGGTACGGCCGGCGCTGCTTTCGACCTAGGCGGCGGCCTTGACGATGTAGTCCACCGCGTCGCGGACGGTCTTGAGGCCCTTGACGTCGTCGTCCGGGATCTTGACCTCGAACTTCTCCTCGGCCGCCACGACGACCTCGACCATCGACAGCGAGTCCACGTCCAGGTCGTCGATGAAGGACTTGTCCAGCTCGACCTCGTCCTGCGGGACGCCGGCGATCTCGTTGACGATGTCGGCGAGGCCCTCGAGGACCTGCTCCTGGCTGGCAGCCATGTTGCTCCTTGATTCGAATCTTCTGCGGTGACGGGTACTGCTGATATTGCTCGTCCGGTCGGCGGCGACCGACGGGGGACTACGGAAGCGTAATGACCTGCCCCGCGTAGACGAGGCCGGCCCCGAATCCCATGATCAGGGCGGTGCCTCCGCTGACCGCTTCGCCGCTTTCGAGCATGCGCTCCATCGCGAGCGGGATGGACGCGGCGGAGGTGTTGCCGTTCTCGGCGATGTCGCGGGCGACCGGCACTTCGGCGGGCAGCTTCAGTGCCTTGATCATCGCGTCGGTGATCCGCATGTTGGCCTGGTGCGGGATGAACGCGTCCAGGTCCTCGGCCTTGATCCCGGCGGCGTCCAAGGCCTGCTCGCAGACCTTGGCCATCTCCCACACGGCCCAGCGGAAGACCTTCTGGCCTTCCATCTTGAGCGTGGGGAATTCCTGCTCGCGATCCTCGCGCAGGTCGTTCCAGTCGACGGTCTGGGTGATCGCCTCGGACTGCGAACCGTCCGAACCCCACACGACCGGGCCGATGCCCGGCGTGGCCGAGGGACCGATCACGACGGCGCCCGCGCCGTCGCCGAAGATGAACGCGGTGCCGCGGTCCGACAGGTTGGTCAGGTCGCTGAGTCGCTCGACCCCGATCACCAGGACGTACTCGGCGCTGCCGGCGCGGACCATGTCGCTGCCCAGCGAGACGCCGTAGCAGAAGCCCGCGCAGGCCGCGGAGACGTCGAACGCCGCCGCCCGCCCGCCGCCCGCGCCCAGGCGGTGCGCGATCTCGGTCGCGATGGCCGGGGTCTGCTTGAGGTGGGTGACCGTCGAGACGATCACGCAGCCCACCTGCGAGGCGTCCAGGCCGGCGTGCGCGAGGGCCTTGCCGGCCGCCGCGATGGACATCTCGGCGACGGTCTCCTCCGGGGAGGCCCAGCGCCGGGTCTTGATCCCGGACCGGCTCTGGATCCACTCGTCGGACGAGTCGATCCGGTCCACCAGCTCGGAGTTGGGCACGATCCGAGCCGGGCGGTAACCGCCGACGCCGAGGATGCGCGCGTGCGCGGCACCGGCGCGGGGGGTGATGGTAGCGGTCACGCGTGGTCCTCCCGTACGGGTTCGAGGCCGGGTGGGTTCGCGGCCGGGTGCGGAGCGACTGTCACGACGTACGTCACAGCGAGCTCTGCGGGTGGATGCGCAGCAGCGGCATGCCGGGCGCGACCGGGTCGCCGTCCTCGACGAGCCACTCGACCACGGTGCCGCCGTGCGGGACGGTGATGGTCTGCTCGTCACGGTGCGAGCGCACCGTGGCGACGCGGGAGCCGGGCACCAGCGAGTCGCCCGCCTTGACGTTGGTGAGCTCGACGATGCCCTTGAACGGCGCGACCACCAGGCGCCACGTGGGCGAGGCGTCGATCGTGCTGGGGCTGCCGTGCCGCTCGACCAGCTTACGGGCCGCCTCCAGGTCGTCCGGGGTCTTGAGCGCGACCCTCTCCACGTCCGGCAGGGCGCGCTTGGCCAGACCGGTCAGGGTGCCGGCCGGGGCCACCTCGATCAGGCCGGTGACGCCCAGGTCCTTCATGGTCTCCATGCACAGGTCCCAGCGCACCGGGTTGGAGACCTGGGTGACCAGCCGCTTGACCACGTCGCGGCCGTCGTGCAGGACGGCGCCGTCGGAGTTGGAGATGAACGGCGTGCGCGGGTCGCGCACGGTCACGCCCGGGACCAATTCGGCGAGCCGGCTCACCGCGGAGGCCATGTGCTCGGTGTGGAAGGCGCCGGCCACCGCGAGCGGTCGCACCTTCGCCCGCTCCGGTGGGTCGGCGGCGAACGCGGCGAGCTGCTCCAGGGTGCCGGCCGCGACGATCTGGCCCGCGCCGTTCATGTTCGCCGGGGTCAGGCCGTGCTCGGCGATCTTGGCGAGCACCGCCTCCGGGGTGCCGCCGAGCACCGCGCTCATGCCGGTCTGCGTCACGGCGGCCGCGGCGGCCATGGCCTTGCCGCGTTCGCGGACCAGGGTCATCGCCGACTCGGCGGTGATCACCCCGGTGCCGGCGGCGGCGGTCAGCTCGCCCACGCTGTGACCGGCGGCGGCGCCGACCACGCGGTAGGCGTCGGAGGGGTGCGGGAAGAGCGCGAGGGCGGCCACCAGACCCGAGGCGACGAGCAGCGGCTGGGCCACCGCCGTGTCCCGGATCTCGTCCGCGTCGGCCTTGGTGCCGTAGTGGATCAGGTCGAGCCCCGTGACGGCGGACCACCAGCGCAGCCGATCGGCCACACCGTCGAGGTCGAGCCAAGGAGCGAGGAATCCGGGCGTCTGGGCACCCTGTCCGGGAGCGACGAGTACGAGCACGAGGTCAAGCCTCTCTCCTGCCAGGGGTGTGAGCCCCTTATCGGCAGGGACGAAGATCCGATGGCGACTTTGTGGGTTTCCTACAAAAGGTGTTCGGGTCAGCTTTCGATCGCGGCGAGCCGGCCGAGGATCAACGAGACCTGGAGGGTGAACGCGGAACGCGTCTCGGTCGGTACGAGTCCGGTAACGTCCACCACACGTCGCAGCCGGTAGCGCACGGTATTCGGGTGTACGAAGAGCATCCGGGCGGCTCCCTCGAGACTCGCCGCCTGCTCCAGGTACACGGAGAGTGTCTCCAGCAGCGCGGAGCCGGCGGCGTGCAGAGGTATGTAGATCTCCTCCACCAACTGGTCCCGGGCCTCCTCGTCGCCCGCGAGCGCGCGCTCGGGCAGGAGATCGTCGGCGGACACCGGGCGTGGGGCGTCCGGCCACGCGACGCACGCGCGGTGTCCGGACATCGCCGCCTGCGCGGAGCGGACGGCGGCCAGCAGGTCCGGTACCTCGGGGCCGACCACCACCGGGCCCGGGCCGAACTGGCCGATCAGCGAACGGGTGGCTCGGATCGGGTCGTCGGTGCCGCCCAGGATCACCACGAGCCGCTCGCCCTGGACGCCGGTGAGCACGTTCAGTCGGGCGTGCCGGCCGGCCCGGTGGATGCCGTCCACGACCGCCTGGGTGTCCGCGTCCGGGGCGTTGCCCACCACGACCATGACCGAGTCCGGCGAGCCCCAGCCCAGGGCCGAGGCGCGGGAGAGGATGCCCTCGTCGGCCTCGCCGCGCAGCAGCGAGTGCACGACCAGCGCCTCCAGTCGGGCGTCCCACGCGCCGCGCGTCTCGGCGGCGTGCGCGTACACCTGCGCGGTCGCGAAGGCGATCTCCCGGGAGTACAGCAGCAGCGCCTCGCGCAGCGCCTGCTCGTAGCCGGGCGCGGCCAGGGTGGCGATCTCGGCCTCGACCACCTCGATCGTGGTGCGGATCAACTCCACGGTGTGCGGCAGCGTGATGGTGCGGGTCAGTTCGCGCGGCGCGGTGCCGAACACGTCGGCGCTGACCTTCTGCGGGGTCTCCGGATGCCGGAACCACTCGGTGAACGCGGAGATGCCGGCCTGCGCGACCAGGCCGATCCAAGAGCGGTTGTCGGCGGGCATGTTCCGGTACCAGGGGAGCGCCTCGTCCATCCTCGCCAGGGCGGCGCCGGCCAGTGCGCCGGCGGACTTCTCGAGCCGGCGGACGGTCGCGGCGCGCAAATCGGGCTTGGAACTCACCTTGCCTATCATCCTCTGCTTGTCGGGCGACTCGGTCGCCGGCTCGCGGGTGGGAGTGGGGGTGAGGCGCGGATGGCCCGGGTCTGGGGTGTGGGGGGGCCGGGGTGGCGGGCCGGGTGTCGTGGGCGGGCGTGGGGTGGCGGGGCCTGGGGTGTGGGGGCGTGGGGTGGCCGGGCCGGGTGTCGTGGGGGCGTGGGGTGGCGGGCGAGAGTCGTGTCCCGCGGCGTTGCTGCTTGTTGGGCGACTTCGTCGCCGGCTCGCGAGGCACCGCTTTTTCTTTCCCCCGCAAGCTCCTCCAAGAAAAAGCGGCGCCTCGCTCGGGACGGCGTGTCCCTCCGCTTCGCTCCGGGGCACACCGTCCATACCTGCGGCTCCGCCGCTCTCCGCGCTTCGCGCGTCGATCACTGGGGTGGGGGTGGGTCGGGGGCGCTGACGCGCCTGGGGGGTGGGCGTTGGTCATGTGGGGGTGGGCGTGTCGTGGGGTTTGTGGTGTCTGCGGTGGCGGTCGGTGTGGGCGCCGTGTAGTACGGCGGTGTGTACCGCTCGGGCGAGGCGGGCGCCCCATAGGGAGCGGGGGCCGCCGAAGGGTTCCGTGGGGGTGCCGGGGACTGGTGTGCGGGACGCGATGCAGATCGCGTCCGAGGGGGTTCCGGTGCAGGCGTAGCCGGCGTCCAGCAGGGCCTGCACCTTCGCTTCCGTGGCGGTGGCCACCGCGTTGATCAGGGCCGCGTCGGAGAGGGGGGCGGGGATGGCGGCGAGGACGTTGATCGTGCCGGGCGGGGGTGCGCCGGGGCGGCCCGGGGCCGGGTCGGCGGCCCAGGTCGGGATGCCGATGCCGGTGGTCACCGCCGCCTCGACGCCCTCGTCCGCGCCGTGTGTCCATGCGGTGACGTCGGCGGCGGTCATCAGGCCCACGCCCGGGCCGGTCAGGTCCAGTGCGGCGGCCACCTCCTCCAGGTGGGTCACCGGGTCCATGCGGTCGTAGCCGGCGCGGACCTGGAGGTTGAGGACCCACGCGCGTTCGCCGATGCCGCCGCCCAGCAGTGCGGAGGAGGCCATGCGCCAACCGGGCCCGGCCGGCCACAGCAGGGACGGGCGACGGGTGGTGTCCTCGTCGCGCCACACCGTTCGCGGGCGGAGCAAGGCGGCCGGCGTCGCGCGCGGGCGGGGCAGGGTGCTCACGGAGACCCCTCGGCGGTGTCCCGGCCCAGGTGCCCGGGGCGGACCAGGTGTACCCGCGGGCGGCCGTCCGGACCGGTGTCGACCGACACCCGAGCCTGGTAGTGCTCGGCGATCGACTCGGGGGTGAGCACCTCGGCGGCCGACCCCGACGCCACCGGCCGCCCGTCGACCAGCATCAGCAGCCGATCCGCGTACTGCGCGGCCACGCCCAGGTCGTGCAGCGTGGTGAGCACGGTCAGGCCGTCGTCGCGGCGCAGCCCGTCCACGATCTCCAGCACCTGCTGCTGATGGCCCAGGTCGAGCGCGGTGGTCGGCTCGTCCAGGAGCAGCACCGGGGCCTGCTGGGCGAGCGCCCGGGCCAGCACCACCCGTTGCCGCTCGCCGCCGGAGAGCCGGCCCACGTCCCGCCCGGCGAACGGGCCCAGGTCCAGCCGCTCGATCACCTCGTCGGTGATCGCCCGGTCGCGCCGCCCGGGACGGGCCAGATAGCCCAGGTGCGGGGTGCGGCCGAGCAGGACGTACTCGTGCACCGGCATCTGCGCCGGCACCACCGGGCTCTGCGCGGTGTAGGCGATGCCGCGGCCGAGTTCGCGCTGGGACATGTCGCGGACCGGGCGCCCGGCCACGCTGATCGAGCCCAGATAGGGCAGCAGTCCCGCGACCGCCTTGAGCAGCGTGGACTTGCCCGCGCCGTTGGGGCCGATCACCGCGAGCCACTCGCCCGGCTCGACGTCCGCGTGCACGTCGCGCAGGACCGGGACCCGGTCGCGGTCCACGCCGGTGTCGCGCAGCAGCAACCGGGCGCTCATACGTCCACCTTGCGGGTGCCGCGCAGCACGAAGACGAAGAACGGCGCGCCGACGAACGCGGTGACCACGCCGATCGGCAGTTCGCCGGGGGCGGTCAGGGTGCGCGCGAGCAGGTCGGTGAGCACCAGGAAGGCCGCGCCGCACAGCAGCGACATGGGCAGGACCCGGCGGTAGCTGCCGCCCACGAAGCGGCGCACGATGTGCGGCACCACGATGCCGACGAAGCCGATCAGGCCGCTGATCGCGACCGCCGACGCGGTGGCCAGGGAGGCGGCGAGCAGCACCACCAGGCGCACCCGGCCGGCCCGTACGCCCAGACCCGCGGCCTCCTCGTCGCCGACCGACATGACGTCGAGCAGGCGTCCGTGGACGAGCAGCACCGCGGTGCTCACCAGCGCGTACGGCAGGATCATCCGCAGGTCGGCCCAGCCGATCCCGGACAGTCGGCCGAAGATCCACGAGTAGATCCGGCGCAGTTCGTCGGTGTTGGCGGATTGCACGTAGGTCTGGGCGGCGGCCAGGAACTGGGCGACCGCGACCCCCGCCAGGACCAGGTTCGCGGTGCCGTCCGAGCGGCCCGCGCTCGTGCCGAGTCCGTAGGCGAGCAGCACCCCGCCCATCGCGCCGACGAACGAGGCGAGCGGCACCACCGGGATCCCGCCCACGCTGTCCCCGTCCGCGTACACGATCACCAGCGTCGCGCCCAGGCCCGCGCCGGAGGCGGCGCCGAGCAGGTACGGGTCGGCCAGCGGGTTGCGGAAGACGCCCTGGTAGCCGGCGCCGGCCATGGCCAGCAGCCCGCCCACGGTCACCGCGGCCAGCACCCGGGGCAGCCGCAGGTCCATCAGGACCGCGTACTGGACCGGGGACAGACCGTGGTCGAGGTCCACGAACGGCAGCTTGTCCAGCAGCGCGAGCACCACCCCGCTCGCGGGCAGATCGGCCGCACCGACGGTCAGCGCGAGTACGACGACGCCGACCAGCAGTACGCCCGCGCAGAGCAGGGGCAGTACCGCCGGTCGGGATCGGGTGGGCAGGAGGTCCCGCACGAGCCGGCCGTCAGCCCTGCGTCGCGCCGGCCTTGGTGACCGCGCCGGAGACGGCCCGGACCAGGTCCACCACGCGCGGTCCCCAGCGCGAGGCTATGTCGTCGTCGAGTCCGACCACGCCGCCGTTGCGCACGGCGTTCACCTTGTCCCAGCCCGGTCGCTTGGCCACCACGTCGGCGTTTTGGCCGCAGCACTTGGTGTCGGCGAGGAAGACCAGGTCGGGGTTGGCCTGCACGAGGTACTCGGCGGAGAGCTGCGGGTAGCCGGTGCCGGCCTTGTCCGCCTCGTCGGCGATGTTCTTCAGGCCGAACTGCGCGTACACCTGGCCGATGAAGGTCTTGGAGGTCGAGGTGTAGAGCGTGTTGTCCAACTCGTGGAAGTAGCTCAGTTGCCTCGCGGGCTTGGGCGTCGCGGCGACGATGCCCGCGATGTCGGTCCGCATCCTCGCCGCGACCTCGCCGGCCTCCCGGCTGTGTCCGGTGGCCGTGCCCAGCGTGGTGAGCTGCGCGTACGAGTCGTCGAAGGTCTTGGCCGCGGGGGTCAGCACGACCGGGATCCTGAGCTTGTTCAGCGCCGCGACCAGGCCGTCGATGTCGTCCGAGGCGACCACCAGGTCCGGGGTGTAGTTGGTGATCGCCTCGATGTTCGGCTTGAAGCCGGACAACTTGGTCTTGGGCGCGTTCGCCGGGAAGTTCGACTGGTCGTCGACCGCGGTGACCTGGCCGCCGGCACCGATCGCGAACAACATCTCGGTGGCGCTGGGGGTCAGCGAGACGATCTTCTTCGGCGCGCTCGCGATGGTGACCTTGGTGCCGCCGGAGTCCACGGTCGCCGGGAAGGCCTTGGCGTCGGGACCCGACCCGGTGGAGCCGCCGGCCGCCGCGGGTGTGCCCTGGGGCTTCCCGTCCTTCGAGTCGTCCGAGTCACCGCACCCGGTCAGGACGAGCGCGCCGAGCAGCAGCGCGGCGGCGGAACGAAGCAGGGGTATGGATCTCAACGAAAACTCCAGGTCCCGGGACACGGCAGGTGTCGGGACCCGTGGAGACGGATCGCCCCTCCTGCGAGGCCGATGTCGTCGGCGCGGACGAGGCGACCTGGCTCGTCCCCGAACACCCGGGAGAGGGGCGGGGCATCACAGTTGCGGGACAGCGCCGGGATCCCACCGGACTTCGCTGCGTTCGACGCCGTCGGCGACAAACCGGCCGCCGACGCGCGAACGATATCAACGGGGCCGTTCACCCTCGGTGATTGGGGCCGGTTTGCGGGTGATCCGCCCGCACGCCAGGGGCCCCGGGCCCCACCGGGCGCGGGAACAGCACGCGCCCGGTCCGCGGTTGAAAACGGCATGACCACCTTCGACGTGCGCCGGGCCGGCGACCGCTTCCATACGCGCGCGGGCTGGCTCGACTCGCACCACAGCTTCTCCTTCAGCCGGCACTACGCGCCGGACAACACGCACTTCGGACTGCTCCTGGTCAGCAACGACGACGTGGTGGCGCCCGGTACCGGCTTCGACACGCATCCGCACCGGGACATGGAGATCGTCACGTGGGTGCTCTCCGGCTCCCTGGTGCACCAGGACTCCGAGGGCCACAACGGGATCATCCACCCGGGGCTGGCCCAGCGGATGAGCGCGGGCCGGGGCATCCTGCACTCGGAGAAGAACGACGCGACCGGCTCGGCCGAGCCGGTGCACTTCGTGCAGATGTGGGTGGTGCCGGACGAGACCGGGATCACGCCGGGTTACCAGCAGCGCGACGTGCGGGCCGAGCTCGAGCGCGGCGGGCTGGTGCCGATCGCGTCCGGGCGACCCGGGCACGACGCGGCGATCCGGATCCACCGGAAGGACGCCGCGCTGCATGTGGCGCGACTGCCCGCGGGCGGCACCGCGACGCTGCCGGACGCGCCGTTCGCGCACGTGTTCGTCGCGCGCGGCATCGTCGAGCTGGAGGGCGCCGGCGTGCTCGCGGCGGGTGACGCGGTGCGTCTGGCGGACGCCCAGGGACAGCGGATCACCGCCTTCCCGGACGGCCCGGCCGAGGTGCTGGTGTGGGAGATGCACGCCGGGTTGACCGACGCGTGAGGATTCGTGCTTGCTTGGAGTGCGCTCCAACTCCGTAGCGTTCATGTCGTGCCCGCCCCACCGGGGCGGGCTCCCCACCGGAGGCTCAACGATGTCGGCCACGCAGCAGGTCACCGCACCCCAGGACTACGAGGTCGGCAAGTACTCGATCGGCGAAGTGGTGGCCCGCACCGGCCTGACCGCGCACACGCTGCGCTGGTACGAGCGGATCGGCCTGATGCGGCACGTGAGCCGGCAGGGCCCCGGGACGGGACGAGACGGGAACGGGCGGGGGAGTCGGCGTCGCTACAGCGACCACGATCTCGACTGGCTGGAGTTCGTCGGCAAGATGCGGCTGACCGGGATGCCGGTGGCGGACATGCTCCGATACGCGGAGCTGGTCCGCCTGGGCGACGAGACCCGGGCCGCGCGCCGAGAGCTGTTGCAGGACCACCGCGAGGAGGTCCGCAACCGGATCAGCGATCTCCAGAGCTGCCTGCTCGTCATCGACTACAAGATCGAGACGTACGCGGACGCGGAGCGGAGTAACGACGATGAGCACTCACAAGACGAGCACTCTCAGGCTGGGTGACGACGGTCCCGAGGTCTTCGCCCAGGGGCTGGGCTGCATGGGCATGAGCGCCTTCTACGTGGGCGCCGAACACGCCGAGTCGGTGGCGACCCTGGAACGCGCGCTCGACCTGGGCGTCACCCTGTTCGACACCTCGGACGTCTACGGCCCGCACACCAACGAGGAACTGCTCGGGGCCTTCCTCGCCGAGGGCGGCCGGCGCGAGCGGATCACCCTCGCGACCAAGTTCGCGATCCACGTCTCGCCCGAGGGCGTGCGCGAGATCCGCGGCGACGCGGCCTACGTCAAGCGGGCCGCCGAGGCGAGCCTGCGCCGGCTGCGCACCGATGTGATCGACCTGTACTACATGCACCGTCGCGACGTGCGGGTGCCGATCGAGGAGACCGTCGGCGCGATGGCGGAGCTGGTGCGCGACGGCAAGGTCCGGCATCTGGGCCTGTCCGAGGTGACCGCCAAGGAGCTGCACGCGGCGGCGGCCGTGCACCCGATCGCCGCCGTGCAGTCGGAGTGGAGCCTGTTCACCCGCGACATCGAGGACTCCGTGGTGCCCGCCACCCGCGAGGTGGGCGCGGCGCTGGTCGCCTACTCGCCGCTCGGCCGGGGCTTCCTGACCGGTGCCTGGGCCGCGGCGGAGACGCTCCCGGAGGGCGACTTCCGCCGCCGCCAGCCGCGCTTCACCGGCGACAACGCCGCCGCGAACGCGGCGATCCTGGAGCCGGTGCGGGCGATCGCGCGGGCGCACGGCGCGACGCCGGCGCAGGTCGCGCTGGCGTGGGTGCAGTCGCGCACCGAGGCGTGGGGCCTGTCGGTGGTGCCGATTCCGGGCACCACCAAGCGGCACCGCCTGGAGGAGAACGTGGCCGCGGTCGACCTGGTGCTCACCGAGGCCGAACTGGCCGCGCTGGAGCCGATCGCCGGGCAGGTCACCGGCGCGCGGTACCCGGACATGGCGGCCACCTTCAACGACCGCGACTGAACCGGCCCGAGGCCGCCTCGCCGACGCGGGGCGGCCTCAGCCGCGGCGGCGTCCGTCGCGATCGAGGCGATCCACCACGTGTTGCCGGAGCAGCCCGTCGAAGCCCGAGTCGCGGATCCGACGGGTCAACTCGGACGGCGTGGTGTGCAACGCGGTCGCCGTCGCGACCAGATCCCACTCGTGCGCGCGCAGGTTGGCGAGCAGGTGGCCCCTGCGGGTCTGCGTGGGGGACAGCCGAAACGTCTTGCAGTACGCGAGCCGGCCGTCCTCGTGGGTGATGCGCTCGCCGATGTGGTTCTCCTCGTCGAGCCGGAACGAGGGCAGGAACCGGGTGAGTTCGAACGAGCCCATCCGGTACACCGATTCACTCGTGTAGGCACCCTCGCCGGTGAGGCCGGCCAGCATCAGGTGATGGAACCGCTCCCACGCGCGGGACTGTTCCGCCGCCTCGCGGCGCAGGTTCGCGAGTGAGGACACCCGCTCGCCGTCGATCGCCACGACGAAGTCCGGAACCGCCTCGACGTAGTTGGCGTAGTGGAACAGCACCTCGCCGTACAGGTCCTCGAGCAGCGTGGTGTGCAGGGCCCGGTAGTCGGAGGGGTGCGGCACCACGAACACGCTCGCGAGCGTGTCCGCGACGTACAGCGCGACCCCGCACTGTCCGCGATGGATCTCGAACACCTTGAGCGCGTCGGCCAGACCGCGCACGACACAGCCGCAGAACGCCTCCTCCGTGCGCGGCGACAACCCCTTGCGCACGGCCCGGTCGGTCCACTCCTCCCACACGATCGACGGCCCGCCGAAGTGCAACGCGAGATATCCCTCCATGGCCAGGTGCATCGGGAGGAAACGCAGCCGGTTGCTGCTCTCCCGGTGGGCCATCCGTCGCAACGCCCGCCGGGGCGCCCGCATCCGCGCGCTCGAGGGCATTGCCGGTCGTTCCTGGAGCTGGGTGCCGAACGCCGCCGACGGGTCGGCGTCGGTGCCCCAGGACGCCACGAACGCGTGCGGGATGAAGGCTTGGTAGCAGGTGCCGTCGCCGACGTCGACGATCGAGGGGTCACCGGCCCCGTACACCCGTCGATCCAGCCGCAGGCCCACCAGCGGCTCCTCGCGCACCAGCGGCACCAGCCGGATCGCGCCCCACACCTGTGCGGGTCGGGCGGTCAGGCCGGTCGTCGCGAACGTGTCGCTCATACCGCCGCCTTCCGGGCTCGGAACCGGTCCTGACGATCCGCCAGGTAGTGCCGCAGCTCCTCGAACCCGGCCCGCCCCTCGGCGAACCGGGCCAACTCGACCAGCGCCGGCACGTCCTCCGCGTCGCGCACCCCCACCGTCGGCACGCTCGCCGACAGCCGCTTCACGTCGAAGCCGTCCGCGTCGTACACGGGATTGAGATGCACCACGGTGGTCGCCCCGTCCGGATCCAGCCTTTCGCGCCACACCCGCAACACCTCGGCGGCCAGCCCCGGCGGGCTGTTGTCCCAGCCGTCGGAGACCACGACCAGGCGGTCCGGGGCCAGTTCGAGCGCGTCGATCAGCCGCTCGCCCAGCGGCGTGGGCCCGCTCGGTCGCACCAGCAGCGGGTCGTGCAGCCCCGAGGTCCACAGCCCGGTGAACTCCCGCGCGAGCGCCTTCAACAGGAACCGGCAGGCCAGCGCGACGGCCAGCGGCCGCTGCCGCTTCGCGGTCGACCCGAACGAGGAGAAGCTGTCGTCGAGCACCGCGACGACCCGGCCCCAGGTTCCCGCGGCGTCGCCCGCCGCCCGCCGCGCGGATTCGGTCAGCGCGTGCCGCAACTCGTCGTATCGGGCGGTGCGATCGGCGCGCGGCAGGGACAACACGTAGGACGCCAGCCGGGTCAGCGGCATCCGGGAGAGGTCCGCCCGCACCGCGCCGACCTCGGCCCGCTCGCCGGCGCCCTGCAGCCGCAACCGCTCCAGCCGGGTCAGTTGCGGGGCGATCCGCTCCAGGAAGGTCGCGCGCTTGATGCGGTGCTTGGAGGCGAGCCCCTCGGCGACGGTGTACGGCAGTTCGTACAGCGCGCTCTGCGCGTAGTGCGCCTGGCGCCAGGTCTCGAACAGCGGGGTTTCGAAGGCCGCCACCTTGCGGGGCGCGGTGAACAGGAACGTGCCGGTCTCGGCGGGCGTGCGCAGGTGTGCGTGCCGAAGCGTGGCCTTGACCCCGGTCCGGTACTTCACCGCGTCGAAGACCGGATCACGGCGGCCCGCCGTCCACTCGCGCATGATCGCGCGCGTACGGCGGTTGTTGACGCCGCGTCGGGCCAACTCGCGAAAGAGCTTCCAGACCCGCTGAGGGGCCATCAGTTCCAGCCGGCGCGCGATCAGTTCGCCCTCGCGGCGGCGCACCTCGGGAGCCAGGTCGCGGCTGCTCTCGAGCAGGTTCCGGACGATCAGGGCGGCGTTGAAGTCGTTGATGTCCAGCGCGAGGGTGGCGGCGTACAGCTCGCGGTAGTTGCCCGCGATGTACTCGTGCAGGAACCCGACCGACAGCCGTTGCGCGTCCGCGTCGTCGCGGAACTCGCGCTGGCCGGTGGCGGTCACCGCGGCGTTGACGAACATCACCACGTCTTCGCACGCCGCCACTTCCCGGCGATCCACCACGCGTCCCCTCGGCCGGACGAAAGCTGACGCCGGCCGGGGAATGGAGGCGCGAACAGCGAAGTGACGCTTAAGAGGCGATTCCGAAAGTCGCAGCCGAAGTCCCGCGGCCGGCCCCGCGAGTCTAGACCCGAGGCGATCCCGAAGGCTCGGCAATAACGGCCGCGGCCCCGATCCAGGACAAGGATCGGGGCCGCGGCCGGACTACGTGCCGATCAGGCGTCGCCGCCGACCGTGCCCACTCCGGCCGCCTTGACGTCCAGGAGTTCGTAGCGCTTGATCGCGTCCGCGACCACGCCGGGCTCGATCTCGCCGCGGCGGGCGAGCTCGGACAGCACACCCACCACGACGGACTCGGTGTCCACGTGGAAGAAGCGCCGGGCCGCGCCGCGCGTGTCCGCGAAGCCGAAGCCGTCGGTGCCCAGCGACGCGAAGTCCGCCGGGACCCAACGCGAGATCTGGTCCGGTACGGCCCGCATCCAGTCGCTGACCGCCACCACCGGGCCGGGTCGGCCGTCGAGTACTCGGGTCACGTACGGGATGTGCGGCTCGGCCTCGGGGTGGAGCAGGTTGTGCTCCTCCGCCGCGACCGCGTCGCGCCGCAGCTCGTTCCAGGACGTGGCCGACCACACGTCGGCGACCACGTTCCAGTCCTCGGCGAGCAGCTTCTGCGCGTCCAGCGCCCACGGCATACCGACACCGGAGGCGAGGATCTGGGCACGCAGCGCGCCCTCCTTGGCGGGACCGTCCTGGTAGAGGTACAGGCCCTTGAGGATGCCGTCCACGTCGACGTTCGCGGGCTCCGCCGGCTGCGCGATGGGCTCGTTGTAGACCGTCATGTAGTAGAAGACGTCCTCGGCGTTCTCGCCGTACATCCGCCGCAGACCGTCCTTGACGATGTGCGCGATCTCGTACGAGAAGGCCGGGTCGTAGGCGACACAGGCCGGGTTCGTCGAGGCCAGCAGCTGCGAGTGCCCGTCCGCGTGCTGCGTGCCCTCGCCGGTCAGCGTGGTGCGACCGGCCGTGGCGCCGAGCACGAAGCCGCGGCTGAGCTGGTCGGCCATCTGCCAGAACTGGTCGCCGGTGCGCTGGAACCCGAACATCGAGTAGAAGACGTACACGGGGATCATCTGCTCGCCGTGCGTCGAGTACGTCGAGCCCGCGGCGATCAGCGACGCCACACAGCCGGCCTCGGAGATGCCGTCGTGCAACATCTGACCCTGCGCCGACTCCTTGTACGACAGGAGCAGCTCACGGTCCACCGAGTCGTAGGTCTGCCCGTGCGGGTTGTAGACCTTGGCGGTCGGGAACATCGCGTCCATGCCGAAGGTGCGGTACTCGTCCGGCGCGATCGGCACGAAGCGCTTGCCGATCTCGGAGTCGCGCATCAGGTCCTTGAGCAGGCGCACGAACGCCTGCGTCGTGGCGACCGGCTGCTTCGAGCCCTTCTTCAGCACGCTGTAGACCGGGTCGCCGGGCAGCTTGAGCGGCTTGGAGCGGTCCAGCCGCTGCGGCAGCGAACCACCGAGCGCGGCACGCCGCTCGCGCATGTACTCCATCTCCTCGGACTTCTCACCGGGGTGGAAGTACGGGGGGACGTCGCCTTCGAGCTGCTCGTCCGAGATCGGCAGGTAGAGCCGGTCGCGGAACGCCTTCAGGTCCGACTTGGTGAGCTTCTTCATCTGGTGCGTGGCGTTGCGCGACTCGAAGTTCGGGCCGAGCGTCCACCCCTTCACCGTCTGCGCCAGGATCACCGTCGGCTGACCGACGTGCTCACGTGCCGACTTGAAGGCCGCGTAGACCTTGCGGTAGTCGTGCCCGCCGCGACCGAGCTTTTGGATGTCCTCGTCGGTCAGGTCCTGCACCATCCGACGCAGCCGCGCGTCGTCGCCGAAGAAGTGCTCGCGCACATACGCGCCGGACTCCACCGCGTAGGTCTGGAACTGGCCGTCGGGCGTCGTGTTCATCTTGTTCACGAGCGCGCCGTCGGTGTCCTGGGCCAGCAGCGGGTCCCAGTCGCGACCCCAGACGACCTTGATCACGTTCCAGCCGGCGCCGCGGAAGTACGACTCCAGCTCCTGGATGATCTTGCCGTTGCCGCGCACCGGACCGTCGAGTCGCTGCAGGTTGCAGTTGATCACGAAGGTGAGGTTGTCCAGCTCCTCACGAGCGGCCAGCCCGATGTTGCCGAGCGACTCCGGCTCGTCCATCTCGCCGTCGCCGAGGAAGGCCCAGACGTGGCTGCGCGAGGTGTCCTTGATGTTCCGGTTGTGCAGGTACCGGTTGAACCGGGCCTGGTAGATCGCCCCGAGCGGGCCCAGGCCCATCGAGACGGTCGGGAACTCCCAGAACTCCGGCATCATCCGCGGGTGCGGGTAGCTCGGCAGCCCGTTCGGGGCGGCCGACTTCTCCTGGCGGAAGCCGTCGAGCTGGGCCTGGGTGAGGCGTCCCTCCAGGAAGGCACGTGCGTAGATGCCCGGAGACGCGTGTCCCTGGAAGTAGATCTGGTCGCCCGACTCCCCGTGGTCCTTGCCGCGGAAGAAGTGGTTGAAGCCGACCTCGTACAGGCTCGCCGAGGACGCGTAGGTGGCGATGTGCCCGCCGACCCCCAGCCCCGGGCGGTTCGCCCGCGACACCATGATCGCGGCATTCCACCGGACGAACGCACGGATGCGCCGCTCGATGTTCTCGTCGCCGGGGAACCAGGGCTCGCTCTCCGGGGCAATCGTGTTGATGTAGTCCGTGCTGCGCAGGCCCGGCACGCCGACCTGTCGTTCACGGGCCCGTTCGAGCAGCTTGAGCATGATGTAGCGGGCTCGCTGGCGGCCCTGCTCGTTGATGACTGCGTCCAGCGACTCCAGCCATTCCCCGGTCTCGTTCGGATCGATGTCGGGGAGCTGGCTCGGGAGGCCGTCGCTGATGATCGAGAAGCGCTCTCGTCCGGAAGCCACGCTGTTCCTTCGCCTTATCGGTAGATGGGGACCCTCCCCGCGAGAGCGGGGTCGACCACCCTGAGCGGTGTCGCGCCGTCCCCATCGTGGTACCCGGACGTTGGATCCGTCATCTCTACCGACCGGTAATGGACCGGCGGGGTGCCCGCCTGCGCCACATGTACCGAGCCCGATCCGTGTTCGGTTACCGCGAAAGGAGCGGAGCTGCCCTGATCGTCCGACTGTCGCCGGACGCTCCACGCGGCGGTTCGCGATTGCGGGGTGATGCAACCGTGAACCTCCAAGACCTTACGCCGACTGTCTTACGCGCGGCGCACTGGCGTAGTTCCCTGGGGGTGTGAGTGGTTTCGCACCCGTTCGAGAAGGAGGTCACAGCCGATGCGGGCACGAATTGGCGACCGGCTCCACGTGCACGGGAAGACGGTCGGTCGAGGAGACCGATTCGGGGAGATCGTCGAGGTCAGGGGGCCGGACGGGGCACCGCCGTATGTGGTGCGGTTCGAGGACGGACACACCGGGTTGGTGATCCCCGGCGCGGACGCGGTGATCGAGACCGCCGGCGGCGCCGACCCGGCCGCGGGACGGCCCCGGCGGACCTGGTGAGCATTCGTCTGTCAGGCTGGACCCTCGAATACGTTGCGTGATCCACACCTGGCGGGGGTAGCTTCCGCACAGGGCGCGGTGTGGCGTTTGCGCGAGTACGTGACCTGGGTACTTGCGCGAACAGCCTGGCGCGTGTGGACTTACGCGCGTGAGCCCCGAAGCGTTGTGGGGCCGGACAAGGGAGGTTAATTCGTGAGCGCGACCGCGGACCACGCGGAAGAGCGGGCCAACTCGGCCGTTCGACTTGGGTTCCAGCCCGGACAGGTGGTCCAGGAGCTCGGTTACGACGACGACGTGGACGAGGAGCTGCGCGAGGAGATCGCGGAGCTCACCGGAAACGAACTCGTCGATGAGGACTACGAGGAAGACGTCGCGGACGTCGTCCTGTTGTGGTTTCGCGAGGACGACGGCGACCTCGTCGACACCCTCGTGGATGCCCTCGCCACGCTCACGGATGGTGGCCATATCTGGCTGCTGACCCCCAAGACCGGCCGTGACGGATATGTAGAACCCTCGGACATCGGTGAGGCCGCGCCGACGGCGGGCTTGGCCCGCACGACGAGCTTCGGCGCCGTCAAGGATTGGTCGGCGACCCGTCTGGTGTCGCCCAAGGCGGTGCGCAGCGGCAAGAAGTAACCCGATGCCACTGCGGTAAGCAGACGAATGCGGCCCCGGTCGGTGATGAAGGTCACCGGGCGGGGCTTGCTTTGTTGGGCGACTTTGTCGGGGGGTGCGGGCTCGCGGGTGGGGGTGCGGGTGGGGGTGGGTCGTGGGTGGGGGTGTGGCGTGGTGGGCCGGAGTCGTGGGTGCGGCGTTGCTGTTTTTTGGGCGACTTCGTCGCCGGCTCGCGAGGCGCCACCTTTTTTCTCTCCCCCGCTTCGCTCCTCCGAGAAAAAAGGTGGCGCCTCGCTCGGGGCTTCGTGTCCCTCCGCTTCGCTCCGGGCCACGAAGCCCACACTTGCGGCTCCGCCGCTCTCCGCGCTTCGCGCGTCGATCACCGGGGGTGGGCTGGGTCGGGGGCGCTGACGCGCCTGGGGTGGGGCGTGCGGTGGGGAGGGGCTGGGTCGGGGCGTTGACGGGCTGGAGCCAGGGTCGGGGCGTTGACGGGTCTGGGGTGGGGTTAGGGGCGGGGGCGGCCGAGGGTGGGGAGTAGGGAGGTCATGCGGGCGACGTTGGTGAGGGCGCCGGCGGTGAGGCGTAGGGCGGGGCCGCCGGGGAGGCCGGGGACGTGGTCCAGGAGGGGGGCCAGGGCGAGCAGGCCGGGCAGGTTGTGGGGCTTGAGGTCGCGGCGGGCGAGCAGGGCGGGGGCGGCGCGGCGGCCGGCGGAGGCGTCCAGGAGCAGGGCGGCGGTGCGGGCCTCGACGGCGGGCAGGTTCGGCCGGCCGGGCGGGAGCGGGAAGACCTCCCAGCCGATGCCGCCGGTGCCGGGCGCGGCGAAGCCCCAGCCGCCGCCGGGCACCGCCAGGCCGGTCCGGGTCCGGACTCCGTGCCGGGCGGCCAGCGCGCCGGTGATGTCGGCCAGCGCCAGCACCCCGGCGTCGAGCAGTTCGGGGGCGGGCTCGCCGGCGCCGCACGGGGCCAGGTCCAGCGCGTGTACGGCCAGTTCGTAGGCGATCGCGCCGAACTGGGTGAGCAGCGGGACCGGGCCGACCTGTGAGCCGGTGCGGGCGAGCGCCAGCTCCGGGTCCGCGGCGGTGGCGTCGAACGCGGCGGCCAGGCGCCGGCGGCCGTCGTCGAGCGCGGCCAGCAGGTCCTCGAGACCGGCGTCGCGGTGTGCCCGGACCAGGTGACCGTTGACGTCGTCCTGGTCCATCGGGGCGGCGTCGGGAGCCCGTCGGCCGCTCGCCTCGGCGAGCAGGCGGGCCAGCAGCGGGGCGTCCGGCCAGGACGCGAGGTGGCTGATCACGGCGCGGCCGTCCCAGCCCGGCAGCCGGGACGGCGCGTTCGGGTCGACCCGGGCGGCCAGGTCACGGAAGGCGTCCCACGCGGCGAGGGCCCGCTCGCGCTGCGTTCGGGCGGGCATGGAGGCGGTGCCCCAGGGGCCGCTCACGATCTCGATCGAGGACATGCCCGCATACTGCCCGCTCGCCCGGTGCCCGAACGCCGCACCCCGGCCGCCCCGAGCCCGCCCGAAGCCCCCGGCTAGGCTCGCGCCGAGAGGCGGACGTCGCCGCCCGGGACAAGGAGATGCGCATCATGGCCGTCGAGATCGGTAGCAAGGCCCCCGAGTTCGAGCTCAAGAACCAGCACGGCGAGGTCGTTCGGCTCGCGGACTTCCGCGGTGAGAAGAACGTCCTGCTCGTCTTCTACCCGTTCGCGTTCACCGGTGTGTGCACCGGCGAGCTGTGCGCGCTGCGCGACGATCTGCCCAACTTCCAGAACGACGACGTGCAGGTCCTGGCCGTGTCCTGCGACGCGCCGTTCTCGCTGCGCGTGTTCGCCGAGCAGGAGGGCTACGAGTACCCGCTGCTGTCCGACTTCTGGCCGCACGGCGGGGTCGCGCGGGCGTACGGCGTCTTTGCCGAGGACAAGGGCTGCGCCGTGCGCGCGACCTTCGTCATCGACAAGGAGGGCGTGGTCAAGTGGAGTGTGGTCAACGCGATCCCGGACGCGCGGGACCAGGCGGAGTACCTGAAGGCGCTCGCGAGCGTCTGATTCGGCGCGGTCGGGGGTTCTCCGGCGGGTTCGGGCGTAGGTCGGGCCGGGTCGGGGTACCCGTGCCGCGGCGAGACTCCCGCCGGTCAGGAACTCATGACTAGGATCGGCGCGTTGTCTCGTCTGTAGGCGAAAATTCCGGGGCACCAGTTGCTCCATGAACCTTTGGAGGACTCGTGGGCGTCAGCCTGAGCAAGGGCGGCAACGTCTCGCTCTCGAAGGAGGCTCCGGGCCTCACTGCTGTTCTGGTCGGCCTGGGCTGGGATGTGCGTACGACCACCGGCACGGACTTCGACCTCGACGCGAGCGCGATCCTGCTCAACGGAAGTGGCCAGGCGCCGTCCGACGGCCACTTCGTCTTCTTCAACAACCTCAAGAGCCCCGACGGCTCCGTCGAGCACACCGGTGACAACCTCACCGGTGAGGGCGAGGGGGACGACGAGGCGATCAAGGTCAACCTGGCGGGTGTCCCGGCGGATGTCGAGCGGGTCGTCTTCCCGGTCTCGATCTACGACGCCGAGACGCGCCAGCAGAGCTTCGGCCAGGTCCGCAACGCGTTCATCCGCATCGTGAACCAGGCCGACAACAAGGAACTCGCCCGGTACGACCTCACCGAGGACGCGTCCACGGAAACCGCGATGGTCTTCGGCGAGCTCTACCGCAACGGCGCGGAGTGGAAGTTCCGCGCGGTGGGCCAGGGCTACGCCTCGGGCCTGCGCGGCATCGCCAAGGACTTCGGAGTCAACGTCTGATAGGCGAGACATCACGAACGCCCGCCGACCGCACCCGCGGTCGGCGGGCGTTCGTCGTCCCGGACCGGGGTGGGGTCGTGCGCGGCGCCGTCGGAGCGCCCCCTCCCGCACGCTGTGAGCTGTGCGAAAAGGGGGTCCCGCCGGGTCGGGGGCATGGCAAGGTTGAAGCGAATGTACGACGATCAGGAGGAATCGATGGGGGTCACCCTCGCCAAGGGCGGAAACGTCTCGTTGAGCAAGGCCGCACCCAATCTCACCAATGTCTTGGTGGGTCTGGGCTGGGACGCGCGCGCCACCACGGGCGCCTCGTTCGACCTGGACGCGAGTGCGCTGCTGTGCGGTGGTGCGGGCAAGGTGCTCGGCGACGACTATTTCGTCTTCTACAACAACCTCAAGAGCCCCGAGGCTTCGGTCGAGCACACCGGCGACAACCTCACGGGCGACGGTGACGGCGACGACGAGGTGATCCTCGTCGATCTGATGGCCGTTCCCGACCAGGTCGAGAAGGTGGTTTTCCCGGTCTCGATCTACGACGCCGAGATGCGCGGGCAGACCTTCGGACAGGTCCGCAACGCCTACATCCGGATCGTGAACCAGGCGGACAACAACGAACTCGCGCGATATGACCTTACCGAGGATGCGTCAAGCGAGACAGCCATGATCTTTGGAGAACTTTACCGTTACCAGGGGGAGTGGAAGTTCCGGGCGGTAGGTCAGGGGTACGCTTCGGGCCTGCGGGGGATCGCACTCGACTTCGGCGTCAGCGTGCAATGAGTACGTACTGACGGTGTGTGTCAGGGTCGGTCACCCGGTGGGGCCGGCCCTGACGCCTTTTCCGAGTCTCTCGGGTGGGGGCGTGAGGGCCGGTCTTCCTGATGACCCACCCGGAGATGCAATCCCCAGGTAGATAAGGACCTCATCCGTGGTAATCCGTACGTTCGGCTGGTCGTTCGGCGTGACGGTGGTCGGTCTCGCCGTCGCCGCGTATTTCTGGGGGGCGACCGGATTCGGCATCGTGCTGATCCTGTCGATCCTCGAGATCTCGTTGTCTTTCGACAACGCTGTAGTAAATGCCACGATCCTCAAGAAAATGAATGCCTTCTGGCAGAAGATGTTCCTGACGGTCGGTATTCTGATCGCCGTCTTCGGCATGCGGCTCGTCTTCCCGCTGCTGATCGTCAGTTTGACCGCCGGAATCGGTCCGGTGGACGTGGTGGATCTCGCGTTCCACGACGACAAGATGATCGACGGGATGACCTACGCGGAGCACCTGGACGAGGCGCATCCGGCGATCGCCGCCTTCGGTGGTCTGTTCCTGTTGATGATCTTTCTGGACTTCATGTTCGACGACGAGCGTGAACACAAGTGGATCGGCCCGCTGGAGCGCGTCACCGGCAGGCTCGGCAACTTCGACGTGTTGTCCACGCTGATCGCGCTGATCGTGCTCGTGGTGACCGCGCAGACGCTCTCGCCCGCGCACAAGGAGGGCACGGTCATGGTGGCCGGCGTGCTCGGCCTGATCGCGTACCTGGGCGTCGGCGGGCTCTCGGACTACTTCGAGACGCACGGCACGCTGGCGCACATCGACGACGAGGAGGACGAGGACGAGGCCGAGGAGGGTGCGGCGCCGGCCGAGGCCGGGGGTCGCAGCGGTCCCAAGCCCGTGCAGCTCGCCGCCGGCAAGGCCGCGTTCTTCATGTTCCTCTACCTCGAGGTGCTCGACGCGTCGTTCTCCTTCGACGGTGTGGTCGGCGCGTTCGCGATCACCCAGGACCTGCTGATGATCACGCTGGGTCTGGGTATCGGCGCGATGTACATCCGGTCGCTCACCGTCTACCTGGTGCGCCAGGGCACGCTGGACGACTACGTGTACCTGGAGCACGGCGCGATGTACGCGATCGGCGCGCTGGCGAGCATCCTGCTGGTGTCGATCAAGTGGGAGATCCACGAGGTGATCACCGGCCTGGTCGGGGTCGGCTTCATCGGCGTCGCGCTGGTCTCCTCGATCATGCGCAACAAGCGGATCGGCCATGTCCCGGGGCAGAGCAACAGCGGTGTGAAGGTCGACGCCTAGCCTTCGACCGCACCCCGCGTCCCGCACGCGGGATCACGACCGGTACCGCGCCCGAGCACCGTTCCGGGCGCGGTACCGGTTTTTTCCGGCCCCGTTATGTTGTGTACTGAAGCCGCCACTACGCGTACGCGCACCGGCCGGGGGATCAGGGAGGGCTTGATGCCGCTTTTCGACTGGCGTCGGGGATTGATGGAGCGCGAGCCCGAGCACGGCGGGCACAAGGTCGCGCTGACTCGCTCGACGCCCGAGGTCTCGCTGACCCAGGCGGGTTCCGCGACCGGGACGCTGCGGGTCAATCTGCACTGGAATCCACAGGTCGAGGAGGCGCCGCCGCGCCAGCGCAGCGGCGGGTTGTTCCGGCCGCTGGCGGTGCAGTCGCCGCCGCTGCCGCAGAAGATCGACCTCGACCTCGGCTGCATGTGGGAAATGAGCGACGGCTCGAAAGGCGTCGTGCAGGCCCTGGGCAACCTCTACGGGACCTTCAGCCAGCCGCCGTACGTGCGGCTGGACACCGACGACCGGTCCGGCTCGGCGTCGGGCGAGACGTTGTTCATCAACATCGACCAGGCGCGGAACGTGCGCCGGTTGTTGATCTTCGTCTACATCTACGAGGGCATCCCGGCGTTCGACCAGGTCAACGGGGTGGTCACGCTGTTCCCCAACTCGGGGCTGCCGATCGAGGTGCGGTTGGACGAGCACGCGCGCGAGGCGCACACGTGCGCGGTCGCGGTGGTGGAGAACCACGGCGACGAGATCGTGGTGCGCCGCGAGGTGCGCTACGTGCACGGATACCAGGCCGAGCTGGACCGTGAGTACGGGTGGGGGCTGCTGTGGGCGCGCGGCTACAAGTGATCGCCCGACCGGTGGCCGCTCCCCCGGTGACCGCCCGCCGGTAGCGGACCCGTGCGTGAACGCCGCCGGGTGTGCGGCGGCGTCCACGCACGGAGCGTGGTCCGCTCAGCCCTGGAACTGCGGACCCTGCGGCGGGGTGTCCAGTCGGCGCATTTGGGGCGGACCGCCCTGACCCTGCGGCGGCGTGCCCGGGTACTGCTGCTGGGGCGGCATGCCCATGCCCTGCGGCGGGGTCATCCCGGGCGGCATGGGAGCGCCGTGCGAGGGCGTGTACGGTCCGGGCTGCCCCGGCCCGCCGGGGCCGGGCGGGTACTGGCCCGGCGCGGGCAGTTGCGGGCCGCCCGGAGGCATGTGCATCACGCCCGGCGGGGTCTGGAAGGACATCCCGTGCGACGGCGTGCCCTGCGGCGGGAAGCCCTGGGGCGGCGTGCCGCCGTGCGCGGGGGGCGGCGGGACCGACGCGCCGCCGGAGGGGGTGTGCGGGTAGCCGGGGGGCGCCCCGCCGATCGTGTGCGGGGCCGGCGGCGGCGGGATCATCGGGCCGTCGTGGCGCGGCGGCGGAGGCGGCACGGGCGCGCCGCCGTACGGCGTGTTGCCGGAGATGGGCAGCACACCCTGCGGCTGTGCCTGCCGGTGCGCGGGCGGGGCGGGCAGCGTGCCCTGGCCGTAGTGCGGCTGCGGCAACACGGCGGTGGGAGCCGGCTCCTGGTACGAGGGCGGCGCGGGCGGGCCGTCGCGGTACGTCGGGGGCGGCGGCGGGGCGGGCGCGCTCGGCGGGGACTGGTGCACCGGCGGCAGCGGCGTCGGCACGGGAGCCGGTGCCGGGGCGCTCGGCTCGTCGTCGACGCTGATCCCGTAATCGGTCGCCAGGCCCGCGAGACCGCTCGCGTAGCCCTGCCCGACCGCGCGGAATTTCCACTGGTCGCCGCGCCGGTAGATCTCGCCGAATACGAAGGCCGTCTCGCTGGTGGCTCCGGCGATCGGGAAGTTGAGCAGCTCGCCGCCGCCGTCGGCGTCGTACAGTCGAAGGACGAGGCCGGGTACCGAACCGATGGTGCCACCGTCCGCGGACGCGGCCACGATCACATGTTGCACATCGGCGCCGAGGGCGGCGACGTCCACCCGGACGCCGTCCGTGCAGCGGTCGGGCGCGGACTTCTTGCCTTCGTGCACCACCGTGCCGGACGGGTGCCGGGGCTGGTTGTAGAAGACGAAGTCGTGGTCGCCGCGCACCTTGTTGTCCGCGCCGAGCAGCAGAGCCGAGGCGTCCATGTCCGGAACACCGGCTCCCGGCCGCCATTCGAGCACCACGCGCACGGACCGGGCAGGGAGGGCCGTATTCGCTCCCTTGGACATCACCTGGGTCATGCGCCCATCCTGCCGTCCCGAAGGAGCTGCGCTCAACGTGGGGCGTGCTCGTGACGATTGTGTGAACACATGGTCCTATAACCGGATCGTACGTCTTCGATTTTGCTTTTCGGTTACCGTAGGCAGCGCCTGCCGGCGGCTCACCGGCTCGGCGCGAATGCGCCTTCGGAACAAACCAGGGCGCGTACGGGTTCCCGCCCCGTCGCGCCTTTGCCACCACCACCGTCAGTCGAGGGGGATCAGAACACGATGCGGCATTTCGGCTACCTGGACGATGCGGTCCGCGATCATCTGTTCCACCGCCCGCCGGGGACCTTCGACCGGGACAGCGACCCCGCCGTGTTGGCCTCGGCGCTCGGCGCGACGCTGTACAGCCCCGCGACGCGTGGCACGCTCGCGGCGGACATCGTCAAGCAGGCGGCCCGCGGTGTGACGTCGATGGTGTTGTGCCTCGAGGACTCGATCGACGATCGCGAGGTGGTCGGCGCCGAGCAGAACCTGGTCGAGCAACTGGCCGCATTCGCAGGCTCCGGAGTCGAGGGCCCGCTGCTGTTCATCCGGGTCCGGCACCCGGAGCAGATCACCGACCTGACCGAGCGGCTCGGTGACACCCTGCGCGTGTTGTCCGGGTTCGTGCTGCCCAAGTTCGAGCCGGACAGCGGCGCGCGCTACCTCAAGGCCCTGGACGAGGCGATCGCGATGAGCGGGCGCCCGCTGTACGCGATGCCGGTGCTGGAATCGCCGTCCATCGCCTACATCGAACACCGGCGCGCCGTGCTCGCCGAACTCGCCGAGCTGATCGGCACGCACCGGGACCGGATCCTGGCGGTGCGGATCGGCGCCACCGACTTCCAGTCGGCGTACGCGCTGCGCCGCTCGCGCGATCTGACCGCGTACGACGTGCACCTGGTGGCCGGTCTGATCGGCGACATCGTCAACGTGTTCGGCCGCGCGGACGGCACCGGACACGTGATCAGTGGGCCGGTGTGGGAGTACTTCCCGCAGGGCGAGCGGCTGTTCAAGCCGCAACTGCGGCGCACCCCGTTCGCCGAGGCCGAGGACCCGGACGAGGCGGTCGAGCTGCGTACCCGGCTGATCTCGGCCGACCTGGACGGGCTGATCCGCGAACTCGAACTGGACAAGGCCAACGGCCTGCTCGGCAAGACCGCGATCCACCCCAGCCACGTGGCGGTGATCCACGCGATGTCCGTGGTCACCCACGAGGAGTACTGCGACGCCACCGACATCCTGGCCGAGAGCGCGGCCGGCGGCGGGGTGCTGCGCTCGGCGTACACGAACAAGATGAACGAGGTGAAGCCGCACCGGGCCTGGGCCCAGGCGATATTGCGCCGGGCGCACGCCTTCGGCGTCGCACGCGAGGAGGTCACCTTCGTCGACCTGCTCGCGGCCGGCATGGAGTGAACCGTCCGCCGGGGCCGGGCGTTCCGGGGCGGTGGGATTCGATCGGGTATCAGGGAAGCGGGTTCGTGGGTTGAGGGAACATCGGATGGAAACCTGGTCGGGGAGTTGGGTCGCCGAGCGGCTCGACGTGACGCTCGCGGGGGACGGACTCGACGCGTTGGTCGGGCTCGCGCTGCGGCGGAACCCGCGCCGGGCCCACCTGTTGGTGTCCACCGTGCTCGGCAAGCACATCCCTCAACGACCCGAGGTGGTCCACGACGCGGGTCGCGACCTGGGCGCGCGCGTGGCGGCGGTACTGGCCGGCGAGCCTACGCCGGTGGTGCTCGGGTACGCGGAGACCGCCACCGGTCTGGGGCACTGCGTGGCCGAGGCGCTGCCCGGGGCGACCTACCTGCACTCGACCCGGCGCCCGGTGGCCGGGGTGGCGCAGTTCGGCGCGTTCGAGGAGGAGCACTCGCACGCCACCTCGCACCTGATCCTGCCGCGCGATCCGCAACTCCTGGCCGGAAGCGCGCCGTTGGTCCTGGTGGACGACGAACTGTCCACCGGGCGAACGGTCGCCAACACCATCCGGGCGCTGCACGCGGTGGCGCCGCGCGCGCACTATGTGATCGCCGCGCTGATCGACGTGCGCGGCCCGGCCGACCGGGCCGAGTTCGAGGTCTTCGCGGCCGAACTCGGCGCCCGGGTGGATGTGGTGGCCCTGGCCGCGGGCACCGTCGCGCTGCCCGAGGACGTGCTCGTGCGCGGTACCGAACTGGTGGCCGCGCACGACGACGAGCGGTCCGAGAGCGGCGGGGCGGGTCGCGTGCGCACGCTCGACCTGGACTGGCCCGCCGACCTGCCCGACGGCGGCCGGCACGGGTTCACCCAGGCCGATCAGGACGCGCTGGAGGCGGCGTTGCCCGCGCTGGGCGCGGCGCTGGCCGAGCGGGTGCTCGGTCGGCGGATCCTGGTGCTCGGCTTCGAGGAACTGATGTACACGCCGCTGCGGTTGGCCCGCGCGCTGGCCGAACACGTGGGCGCGGACGCCGAGGTGCGCTACTCGACCACGACCCGCTCGCCGGTGCTCGCGGTCGACGATCCCGGCTACGCGATCCGCACCCGGCTGCAATTCCCGTCCCACGACGACCCCGCCGACGGTCCCGGCGCCCGCTACGCGTACAACGTCGCGGCCGGCACCGACCCCGCGCGGCGGTTCGACGAGGTGCTGATCGTCGTCGACTCGGTCGCCGACACCCCCGAACTGCACGCGCCCGGTGGCCTGCTGGACGCGCTGTCCCGGGTCACCGACCACGTCGGTCTGCTCGTTGTCCCCTCCTTCACCCCCGAGGTGCGCAGGTCATGAACCACCAGCCGAGCCCGCACGGGCACGACACCGGCAAGCTGCCGGACCCGCTGTACGGGCCCGCGTTCTCCTCGTACGCCGCCGACGAGGTCGCGTGGCTGCTCAAGGACCTGTCCGCGGTCGAGTTGGAGGCACCGCTGGAGGAGCGCGAGGAGGCGATCCAGCACGCGGGCGCGCACTACGCCGAGTCGCTGCCGATCGAGTACCAGCCCTCGCCCGAGTACCAGGCGCTGTTCCACGCCGCGTTGGACGCCTCGGCGGACCGGATCGCGCACGCGGTCGGCGTGGTCACCGAGACCATCCTGGCCGAGCGCGGCCGGGACGCGGTGCTGGTCTCGCTCGCCCGCGCGGGCACCCCGGTGGGCGTGCTGATGCGCCGCTGGGCCGAGCGCGCGCACGGCCTGACGCTGCCGCACTTCGCCGTGTCGATCGTGCGCGGACGCGGCATCGACACCACCGCGCTGCGCTGGCTGGGTCGCGAGTTCGACCCGTCGCGGATCGTCTTCGTGGACGGCTGGACCGGCAAGGGCGCGATCACCCGGGAACTGTCCGACGCGCTGGAACTGACCGCCCAGACCACCGGCATGCGCTTCGACCCGGAACTGGCGGTGCTCGCCGACCCGGGCTCGTGCGTGCGCACCTACGGCACCCGCGACGACTTCCTGATCCCGTCCGCGTGCCTGAACTCGACGGTGTCCGGGCTGGTTTCGCGCACCGTGCTGCGGGAGGACCTGATCGGTCCGGACGATTTCCACGGCGCGAAGTTCTACGCCGAACTGGCCGACGTCGACGTCTCCGGTCTGTTCCTGGATGCCGTCACGGCGCGGTTCGGCGCGGTGGCCGAGGACGTGGCGCGCGATCAGCCGCTGCTGGCCGCGAGCGACCGGTCGCCGACCTGGGAGGGATGGCGCGCGGTGGAGCGGATCGGTGCCGAGTACGAGATCGACAACATCAACCTGATCAAGCCCGGCGTCGGCGAGACCACACGGGTGCTGCTGCGCCGGGTCCCGTGGCAGATCCTGGCCCGCAAGGGCGTCGGCGCGGAGTTGGACCACGTGCGGATGCTCGCCGCCCAGCGCGAGGTGCCGGTGGTCGACGTGGACGACCTGCCGTACTCGTGCGTGGGCCTGGTCAAACCGGGCTTTCGCCGGGACGGGGGCAACGCGTGAGCATCGTGGTGGCCAGCGATCTGGACCGCACCCTCATCTATTCGCAGGCCGCCGCCCGACTGGGCCTGGCGGCCACGGACCCGACGCCCGAGCTGGTATGCGTGGAGGTGTACGACGGCGCGCCCATGTCGTTCGTCACCGGCGGCGCGGCCGTGCTGCTTGCCGAGTTGGCCGAGCACACCACCTTCGTGCCCACCACGACCCGCACCCGCGAGCAGTACGCGCGGATCGTCCTGCCGGGCCGGGCACCGGAGTTCGCGATCTGTGCGAACGGCGGCCACCTGCTCGTGCACGGCGAGAGCGACCCGGACTGGCAGGCGGGTGTGCGCAAGACGCTGGCCGCGAACGCCGCGCCGCTGCCCGAGGTGGTCGCCCACCTTGAACGGGTCGCCCGTCCCGAGTGGACCCACAAACTCCGGGTGGCCGAGGACCTGTTCACCTACCTGGTAGTGGAACGCGCGGACCTGCCGCCCGAGTTCGTACCCGAGACGACCGCGTGGGCGGCCGAGCGCGGCTACGGCGTCTCGCTCCAGGGCCGCAAGCTCTACTTCGTCCCGGAGGCCCTGACCAAGGGCGACGCGGTGCGCGAGGTCGCCCGGCGGGCCGGCGCGGACGCGGTGTTCGCGGCGGGCGACTCGCTCCTGGATATCGAACTGCTGCGCGCGGCGGACGCCGGGGTGCGCCCGGGGCACGGTGAGCTGGCCGAGACGAACTGGGGTGCGCCGCACGTCGAGGCGCTCACCGAGCAGGGGGTGTCGGCGGGCGAGCGGATCGCGGCCTGGCTGCTGGAGCGGAGCCGTTCGCCGGTGCGGTGATCGGTGACCGCTGATCGGTGACCGGTGCTCACCGGTCGGCGCCGGCGGCCGGCGGCCGGCGGTCGGTGATCGCGGTGGTCTCGGCGGTCTCGGTGATCGCGGTGGTCTCGGCGGAGGATTGAAGGCACGGCCTCGGGTCCGGCACGGTTGAATGGGCCGCGCCGAGGGAGAGGAGGCGCCGTGGATCCTGCCGAGTGTGCGGTGTGGTGGGCGGAGCCGGATCCGGACGCGGTCGCGCGGGCCTGGCTGGACGGCGCCGAGCGGGTCAGGTACGAGCGCTATCGGCGGCCCGCCGATCAGGCCAGGTTCGCCACCGCCCGAGCGCTGGCCCGGGGTGTGCTCGCGGCTCGGCTGGAGGTGGCCCCGGGCGACGTGCGCTTCGACACCACGTGCCGGCTGTGCGGGTGTGACCGGGGCAAGCCGCGCGTCCTCGGCGGCCCGGCCGAGCTGGACTTCTCCATCTCGCACGCCGGCGAGCGGGTGGTGCTCGCGGTGATCGAGGGCGCCGAGGTCGGCGTGGACGTGGAGCGGATCGCCACCGTCGAGGGCACCTTGTCGGCGGCCGAACTGGCCGCGCAGACCCGGCTTCCGGTGCGGTCGCGGGCCGTGGACGCGATCACCCGGTGGACCCGCAAGGAAGCGCTGCTGAAGGTGTACGGGCTGGGTCTGACGGTGGATCCGCGCACGCTGACGGTGTCCGGTGCGGGTGAGCCGCCTCGGCTGCTGGACTGGCCGGATCCGCCGTCGACCGTGCCGGCCGCGGGGGATTCGGGCAGTGCGTGGGCCGACCCGGAAAGCCGACATCCGCACCGCGAGCAGGAGGCGGTGCGGATGTACGACCTGACGCCGGGGGTGGGCTATGCCGCGACCGTGGCGCTGCGTGGGCTCGGGCGGTACGCGGTGGTCGAGCGGTGGGCGGGGGAGTCGCCGATCCGGGAGACGAGCTTGGAGCGGGGCGTCGGCTCGGACCCGGAGCGGGGCTTGTAGCGACGCTCGGAGTGGGCCTCGGAGCGGGGCTCGCCGGCCGGCTCAGACGCAGGCGCCGCGGACGGTCAGTAGTTCGGCCCGAGCGTGCAATTGCCGGCCGCACTCCATGTCGAAGGTCAGCTCGAAGCCGTCCCGCGCGGCCCGTACCCGGGTCAGCGCCACCTCGGTGAACCGGTCGAGCGCGCCGCACAGCTCGTGCATCACCAGCCCGGTCGAGGACAGGCCGAGCACCGTGCCGTCACCGAGGGTCACCAGATCGCAGCCCCGGTTGCCGCTTGCCGCCTGCGCGTCGGTCACCCGCAGCGGACCGCGGCCGAGCGAGTGCAGCCACGTGACCGCCTGGCGATGCAGTACCGCGCGCTCCTCCTCGTAGGCGAGGACCATCATGCGATGCATGTCGGTCATGTCGTTCGTGTGCAGCGGCATCGTGGGGGCGGTCCGCGGCTCCCGCCGCAGCGCGCGCAGGTTCGGCAGCGCGAGAACGACGAGGAGAAGCGCGAACAAGAGCATCAAGAGCACGGGCATGTGCGACTTCCCGGTGTCAGCATCGTGGTCGACGGCGCGGCACACGGGGGTGTCGGACCCGTGAATCGGGATCAAGGTCCCGAAGTCGGCCGGTCCGACGACTTTAAACCTTAAATTTCGGGAAGGTGGGTGATGGTGCCGATTCTTTACCCGACTGGTCGAACATGGCGACGATTTCACTACGCTGAGTTGCGTAAAGTGTGTTATATGCGGCTAATGTCGCTTTTCCGATTTTCGGTGCTGACGCGACGTGATGCCGAGTGATGTCAGTGCGGTCCGGGGCCGGCCCGGTCCTCACGGATGACCTGGACCGTGGCCGCGACCTCGGCCCGGATGGCGCGGGTCTCGCTGAGGAAGCGCCACCAGTTCGGGCGCGGCTGCTCCGGCTCGGCGGCGATCGCCTCCAAGCGGAAGACCAACGCGTCCAGGCGGCGGGCGTAGCGCTCCTCGGCATTGGCCCGACCGCCGAGCGCGAGCCGCTGGGCGTCGCGCAGCGCGAACCGGGTGCGCTCCAACTCGGCCTCGGGGTCGCGGGCCACCTCCTCCAGCGCGCGCAGGCGGTCGGAGACCGAGGCCATCGCCTCGTCGGCCTCCTTGAGGGTGGCCCGCGCGGTGGCCAATCGGCTCACCGCGTCGGCGTACTCCCCGCGACCGGCCGAGGCGCCGGCCTCTTCCAGACGGGCGTGCGCTACGCCCAGTGACTGTCGGGCCTTGGCCGGGACCTGCTCGAGGTCGGTCCAGCAGGACTGTACGTAGTCGCGGCGCAGCCGATGCAGGGCGGGTTCCACGCCGGCCAGTCGAGACTCCAGGGCCTGTGCGCGGGTGCGCAGCGAGGACAGCCGGTTGGTCACCTCCTCGCGCTGTCGGGGCAGCCGCTCCGCCTCGGCACGCAGTTCGCCGGCCGACGTCTCGATCCGGCCCGCCACCTCCAGCGTGCCCGGGATGCCGAGCGCGGCCGGGCCCTTGTCCAGTTCGGCGAGGTCGCTGCGGATCGCGGCCAGGCGGGTGGTGAGCGTGCTCGTGCCCAGTCCCGCCCGCTCGGTGTCGGCGACCGCCCGAGCGGCCTCGGCGGCGGCGCGGCGGGCCCGATCCACGGCCGGCGGCAACTGACCCAGCGCGTGCTCGGCATCGGCGAGCAGTGGGCCGAGCGAGCCGGCGAACCGGTCCAGGTCCTGGCGGACCGCGTCGAGCTTGCGCGCGGTCTCGGTCAACTCCCGGCGAGCCGCCTCGTATTCGTCGGTCTCCAGTTCGACGTCCAGCGGATGACGGTCCATCAGCGCGATGTACGCCGCGCTGGCCTCGTCGATGCGCAGGCTCACCGCGGCGAAGGCGCGCAGCGCGTCCTCGGTGCCGCGCGCGCCGCGGACCGCCCGGACCGTCTCCAGCGAGAGCATCATGTCCCGCTGCGCGGTGTCGAGCTGGAGGAACGCCTCGCCCGCCGCCTCGCGCGCGGCCAGCGCGGCCGAGCGGGCGGCGTCCTTGCGGCGACGCCACGGGCGCGTCTCGCCGCCGGCGAACGCGGCCGGGAGCACGGCCAAGAGCAGCGGCGCGAGCGTGATCGACAGCGGAAGGCCGACCCCCAGGGATCGTCGTGCGGATCCGACCACCACGCCTGCTCCCGTCACCGTGCGAACCGTGCCCACTCCATCCTGCCCATCCTTCCAGGTGCTGTCCGATGGAGGTCCACCAACCGTCCCCCGGGGCGTGTCCGACCGGGCGGATGGGCTGCGCGGGGCTCGCCCATCACCAACCCTTTTGCGTGTGCGAACCATGTGTAACCGCCCGGGCTCGACGACAACCACCGGCGCCGACCGAGGGCGAAACGTGCGCTACCTCTCCTTTACCGACCGTCGACGCGGTGTACTCGCCGTCGGGCTCGTCGGCGCGACCCTCGCGGTGGCGGGCTGCGCGGGCTTGGCGCCCACGACGGGCGAGGCGAAGGGTCCGCGCGCGATCGTGATCGGGGTGGGCTGGGAGCCCTACTTGCTCAGCCCGCTCCCGGGCTACGGCAAGGATGGCGCGTCCAAGCTCTTCGGCGGCCTGCTCGCGCACGACGCGGGCGTGGGCCTGAGCGGATCGCGGACGAGTCGCGTCGGCTCGCGGACGCGGAGCACGTGGTGTTGCCGGCCACCCACTACCCGGCCACCCACGACCCGGCCACCCACGACCCGGCCGCGGCGGCGCGGCTTGCGGATCGGTGCGGTGAGGACGCGGGGCGGGGCGTCGAGACGGCGCCGGCCGACGCGTTCTTCGGCGCGGCCGGGCCCCGGCATGCGTACGCGCGCGCGGGCTACTCGCGGCGCTGCCCGCGCGGGAGTTCGTACCGATTCCCGAAATGCCGCCGGGACGAGCACGCTGCCGGCCGGGTGCGCGTTCGCGGCGCGCTGCGATCAGGTGAGCGATGGTCGGCTTCAACGCGCTTGCCCGGCATGGGCGTTGGTGGAGGTGGAGGCGGTGTATCCGGGATGAGCGCGGATCTCGGGCCGGTCCCCGGGGATCCGGGGCCGGCCCGGCGGCGTGGCGCGGCGCAGTATGGCGTGGCGTGGCCGCCGGACCGGCGGATCCGGGTCAGAACTTGACGTCGGAGCAGGAGTAGAAGGCGTTGTCGGTGTCCGCGACGTCCCAGACCGCGAAGATCAGCGCTTGGCCGGTGCGGCCGGCCGGGAGAGTGCCGGTGTGCACGGTGTGCGCGGCCGGCAGGGCGCCGCCGTACGGGACGGTCAGGAACGGCGTGCTCTCGATCTGCGCGCGGCTGATCGGCTGGGTGGGATTCCAGCTCGGCTTGGTGATGTAGTAGCGGAACGTGCTGGTCGAGTGCCGGGCCTCGATCTCCCAGGTGAAGCTGAACGTGGCGCCGGAGGTGAGCGCGGTGGTCGGCCACGCGCCGCCGCGCGGGTCGTCGAGCGGGGCCCATCGGCCGTCCGCGCCGGCACACAACTTCCCGTCGGCGGGTCCGCCCGCCGGGTAGCCCTTGGGGCCCTCGACGCTCTGCGGCTCCCACTGGATCTGGCCGCACCTCTTGACCTTGCCCTCGCCGCACAGCGCGGAGCGGCTCTTGGGGCTGGAGATGAACCCGTGGGCGGAGGCCGAGGACGGCAGCATCATGAAGGGCAGCGCGACCGCCGCCGCGCTCAGCGTGGCCAGGATGGTCCTCTTGCGCATGGAACTTCTCCTCGTGAACGAAGTCGTGCCGGGACTGGCCGACCCGCTCGGCGCGGTCTCGAACCGACCCGCCCGGGTACCGCGGGGCGTGGTCGTCGAGTCGATGGGACCGTCGAATCCGCATCCGAACGTGCAGCCACACGGTCCGGGTGCGGACCGCTTCGGTGCGACCTGCGCGAGTCGCGTGCCTTCGTTACCGGGGTGCGCTCGATCACGCTAGGAGCCGCGCTTCGAGGCGGTCAATGGTCTGGACCTGTGCCGGCACAAATTGGCGAACCCCGCGGCCGGTCACGGTCGGTGACCTCAGCCGAGCGGGTCCGGGATCGGGACGGCCACGCCGGAGACGCGGACCCGGGGGTCGTCGGCACGGAGGTCGACGGTCAATACGCCGGGCCGGCCCAGGTCGTCGCCCTGGTGCAGGGTGAGCGTGGCCGACGCGGGGACCAGGTTCAGGGCCCGCAGATAGTGGCCGAGGGCGGCCGCCGCGGCGCCGGTGGCCGGGTCCTCGACGACGCCGCCGATCGGGAACGGGTCGCGGACGTGGAAGGTGTCCGCGCTCTCGCGCCAGACCAGTTGGAGGGTGGTCAGGTCGCGGGCCCGCATGAAGTCGGCCAGGCCGTCGAAGTCGTAGCGCAGATCGGCCAGCCGGGCCCGGCCGGCGGCGGCCAGGACCAGGTGGTGGGCGCCGGCGTACGCGTAGGCCGGCGGGATGGCCGGGTCGAGGTCGTCGGGAGCCCAGCCGAGCAGGGCCAGCGCCTGGGCGACATCGGCGGCCGGGACCGCGGAATGCCGCGGCTCGACGCTGGTCAGCGTGGCGCGCAGGGTGCCGTCGGGCTCGGCGATCACGTCGACCGGGACGACGCCGGCGCGGGTGGCGAAGACGAGTGCGCCGGGGCCGATCCGCTCGGCGACGGCGACCGCGGCGGCGACGGTGGCGTGGCCGCAGAAGGGGACCTCGGCCAGCGGGCTGAAGTAGCGCACGTCGAAGACGCGGGAGGCGTCGGCGGTCGGCGCGGCGGGTTCGGCCACCCTTGCGTCGGTGTCGGTCGCCGTGGACCGGGTGAGGAACGCGGTCTCGGAGTAGCCGAGTTCGGCGGCGATCGCGAGCATCGCCGGATCGGTGAGACCGTCGGCGGCCAGGACGACGCCGGCGGGGTTGCCGCCGGTCGGGTCGGCGGAGAAGGCGGTGTAGCGGAGGGGTTTTCCGGCGTCCGGTGTCGTCATGTCGTGGCCCAACGCGCGGTGTCGACGAGACATTCCTGGGGTGGGCGACGCTCGCGCGGCGGCCGAGGCGGCACGATGCGCCGGCGACCGGCCGTCGGGCGCCGGGAGCACGCCGACGGCCGGTCGCCGGCCCGCGGAGGACCGGCACCCGGCGAGCCGGCGGGCGTCGGCTCAGCCGGAGGCGAGGCGCCAGAAGTCGCGCATCAGGGTGGGGGGCGTGGGACCGGAGAGTTCGACCTGGGTGAGCAGGACGGTCGCCGTGCCGGTGGACGGGACGACGTGTGCCGCCGTACCGGTGCCGCCGACCCAGCCGAAGCGGCCCGGGACGTTCCAGGGGTCGACGGGCTCGACGTCGACCGACCCGCCGAAGCCCCAGCCCTGGCCCTCCAGGAAGAGCCGGGACGCGTCCCGCTGCGGTGCGGTCAGGTGGTCCGTGGTCATCCGGCGCACCGATGCCGGGGTCAGCAGCTGCCGACCGGCGGCGCCGCCCTCGGCGAGCAACATCCGGGTGAAGGCGTGCAGGTCGTCGATGGTGGACACCAGGCCGCCGGCGCCGGAGGGGAAGGCGGGCGGGCTGCTCCATTGGCCGTCGGGGGCGTCGATCAGGTCGAGGCCGCCGGTGGGCGAGGTGCGGTAGCAGTACGCGAATCGGTCGAGATCGGCGGCCGGCACCGAGAAGCCGGTGTCCACCATGCCCAGGGGCTCGAACAGTCGCTCGGCCAGGAAGTCGGGCAACGACCGACCGGAGATCCGGGCGATCAGCACGCCCAGGATGTCCGAGCACGTGTTGTAGAGCCAGGCCACGCCCGGCTGGTGCAGCAGCGGGATCCGGGACAGCCTGGCCAACCACTCGTCGGGGTCCGGGACCGCTTGCGGCCGCGGCGGTCCCTGGCCCAACTCGGTGAACAGCGGTGCGAGCGCCGGCAGTGAGAAGTCGGCGGGGAAGCCGTATCCGGCCCGGAAGGTGAGCAGGTCGAACACGGTGATCGGACGGGTCACCGGGATCACGTCGTCGATCGGCCCGCCCGGCGTACGCACCACGTTCGGCGCGGCCAACTCCGGCAACCAGCGGCCGATCGGGTCGCCCAGGGCGAATCGACCGTCCTCGACCAGGGTCATGATCGCGGCGGCGACGACGGGCTTGGTGAGCGACGCGACGCGGAAGATCGTGTCCCGGCCCATCGGGAGGGCGCCGGCGGCATCGAGCGAACCGACCGCCTGGACGTCGACGCGGTCGTGGTGTGCGATCAGGGCCACCGCGCCCGGTAGCGCTCCGGTGTCGACGTGGGACTTCAGGAGTTCGCGCAGGTTGCTTGCCGGGCTGGTCATCGGGTCACCTTCTGGGGCGGGAACGCGGTCGAGGGTCCGCAGGTAAGACTCCCGCGGTGGCGCACCGTCATCGGTCCCGAGCGGCCGGATCCCGTCGCCTCGGGGCAAGGCGGCGGGATCCGGCCGTCCTGGTGGACGCCGGAGCCGGTGGGGCGTGGCGCCGGGGCGGGCCGGCAGGTCACGGTTGTCTCGTGCGGTCGCCAGGATATGAGCCGTACTTGATATTCCGGGCGAAATCACGTGACGGGCCGGGGGGTCCACTGCGTTGTAGTTAGTGGATACGCGTGCGACGCGGGGCGGGTCGGGCTTGGCTGGAACGCTCGCCGGGTGGGAACGGTGCGGGCATCGCGGCGTGCCGGGCGGGAACGGTGCGGGCACGCGATCCGAGTGGGCATCGGGTGGCCTGCCGGCACGGCCTCCGGGTGGGGTAGGACACGTGGTCGAACGGACGTCTAGGAGACAGCAGGCCGATGGGAACCCCGAGATCTGAGGAGAAGGAACTGGCGGCCGCGATGCGGACGGCGGCGTCGGAACTGGCGCTGCCGGCCGGGTTGGTCGCGGGAGGGATCGCTCGGGGTCGGCGGATGCGGCGGGCCCGTCGGATCCGGATGGGCGCCGCCGCCGCGGCGGTGCTGGCCGTGGCGGGCACCGGCGTGGTGGTGGCGGCCACTGCGGAGGACGCGCCGCGGAGCCGGGTGGCGTCGGGAGCGGCGGCGGTGCCCACCGGTTCGCCGACGCCGAGCGTGACCCCGGAGCCGGGATCCGGGATCTCCGCACCGGCCGGGAAGGAACCGGTCTCGGCACAGGAACTCGCGCGAATACTGCTTCAGCAGCCGGAGTTCGGCGCCGTGCAGCGGGTTCCGACCGGAAGCGCGCTTTCCCCGAAGTCGGGCGGTGCGGGGATCCGGGTGGGCGCCTTCGCCGTCGTGACGTTGGAGAACGGCAAGGGAACGACGCTGCTTCGGGTGTCGGTGTGGGCGAGCACCCCGAAGACCACGGGACCCGATTGCCCCGACACGGAAGGCGTCGCCGGCCGCTGTGTGGCCATCGCCGAACCGGACGGCACGCGTGGATACGCCGTGGAAACGATCCCGACCTACCTGGGCGGGAACGGGAAGGATGGTTTGGGTGGACAGATCACCCGGTCCGTGCGGGTGATGCGTCCGGACGGAGTGGAGGTCTCCATCACGGAGACGACCGACTACGCGGGGAACAGTGCCGTCGCGACGTCGGAGAAGCCGCCGTTGCCGCTCTCTCGGCTCCAGGAGCTCACCCTGAAGCCGTTCTGGCAGCTCTGGGTGGACCCCGAGGTCAATCTGGCCGCGCGGGGGAAGCTGATCGGTTTCAAGGACGTGCCGGTGACGTTCGATCCCGACATGATCTGGACGCGGGAGACGCCGACGTCCGCGTTGCCGCCCGCCGGTCCACCACAGCCGCCGACCCCGACCCGCTGAGCGGGCGGGTGTCGGGAGGGTCCGCCTGGTGCCCGCCGAGGGCGTAGGCGGCCGGACCGGGTACCGGAGACCTGCACACCCGCGGCCGCGCCGCCCCTGAGGCGGGGCGACGCGGCCGGGATGGGTCGGTCGGGTCAGGTCAGGCGCTTGCACAGGAGGGCGTCGGGGGTCCTGGCCGAGCCGATCCGGCCGGTGTACGCGACGCCGGCCGCGTATTCGTCGGCTCCGCACTGGCCCTTGTACGCGCCGGGGGCGAACTCGCCGCCGGGGTTGCCCGCCGGGCGGTTGTCGCCCCGGTCGAACCACAGCGTGCGGGACGAGGTGCCGAGCGTCGTGGTGGGTTGGGTGCACAGGATCGCGGAGACGGCCGCGCCGCGCACGCTGTATCCGGTGATCATCCGGCCGGTGGGGCATTCGAGCTTGGTGTAGCCCGTGGCCCAGTCGTTCTGCACGTACGACTCGTCGCGAACGACCGTGTAGCCGGCGCCGATCGGAGACAGGTCCGGGCCGCCGGTGTCGGTGCACAGCCCTCGGTTGCCGGTGTGTGCCAGGCCGATGACGCGCTCGCCGTCCGGGCAGACGCCCTTGCGGGCGCCGGAGTCCCAGTCCGGACGGGTCCGCATCCGCAGCGAGGGCTGGGCGTCGGCGTGGTCCAGGTTGAGCATGTTCCAGCGCGCGGAGGCGGCGATCGTGCCGGTGCGCCCGGTCGCGCCGATCAGCCTGGTCCAGGCGGCGGCGCGCCAGTCGGTCGGGTCGTCCGCGATGCCGCTGCGCACGCCGTTGGGGTCGAAGCGCAGCAGGGCCCACGAGTCGCCCTGGCCGTTGCCCTTCCAGCCGACCAGCGGCCAGTAGGCGAAGTCGAGGTCACGGGCGATCAGGTAGTCGGTGAAGTTGGTGAACCAGGCACGGGCGACCGGATCGCTCTCCTCGGCGCCGGTGCCGAACTCGCTGATCCACACCGGGGCGGTGTGGTGCTGCCCGTCGGTGGTCACGTACTGCGCCGATCGGTCTATCTCGGCGAACAGTTGATCACGCGTCAGGTCCTGGTAGCGGGCGTCGTGGGTTTCCCCCAGGCCGTACGCGCCGCTGTGGTTGGGGCCGGTGTACCCGTAGAAGTGCGCCGAGTAGACCAGTTTCCTCGGGTCGACCAGGGTGTGTGACAGCGTGCGCACCGGCGTCAACGTGGGGCGGCCGTGCGGCAGGAAGTCGACCGGGACACCGGTCCAGTTGATGCCTTCGACGATGATCAGCAGATCCGGGTTGGCCTCGGTCAGGATGCGATTGCCCGCCTCCAGGGACGCGGCCTGCCAGTCCTTGTCGTTGCCCCAGCCCCAGTTCGGGTCGTCGGTGATGTTGCGCCGGACCTCGTTGTACAGATCGGCGCCGACCACACGCTTGTTGGTCTTGTAGCGGTTCGCCATGGTGATCCAGTCGGTTACCCAGTCGGCGGTGCTTCGCGAGGTGTTCCAGCGCTCGTTGCCGTCCACGCCGCAGCACCAACGGGTGGTGCCGGTGTGGTTGTTCAGTACGACCGCGAAGCCGTCCGCGGTCAGCGCGGCGACCACGGCGTCGAACACCTGGAGCGGGGTCTTGCCGCGCAGTTGCGGGTTGGCGGCGACGGCCGCGTCGGGGACGGTCGCGGTGGCGTGCACCATCTCGTTCGAGAAGGGCAGCCGGATGCTGTTGACGCCGACCGCGTGGAAGCCCGCCAGGATCGCGGGCAGGCTCGCCCGATCCAGCCCGAGCGGCATGCCGTTCGCGTTTTCGCCGCTGTGGTGGTTCGCGGGGTCGGCGATGTCGCCCGAGCCGTTCCAGGTGCCCTGGGCGCCGGCCCAGTTCGCCGAACGCAGCTTGAATCGGTTGCCGTTCGCGTCGACGATCCAGCGGCCGCTCGCGGACAGGGGGGCTGTCCAGGAGGCGGCGAGGGCGGATGCCTGGGAGGCGGTCGGCGCGGTCGCCTGTGCGGTGGGGGTGGCCGCGTCGGCTTGGGGGCCGATCAGGAGGCCGGCGGCCATGGCGGTCAGCGCGGTCAGGGCGAGGGCGGGGCGGGTGAGTAGTCGGTGCCCGCCGCGGGGGCGGGTGGTGGCCGCGGGAGAAGGGTTGCGGCGGGTGAGAAGTCGGTGCCTGGTGCGATGCATCGGTACCTGCCTCGATTGAGGGATGAGGGGTGCGTGCGGTGCGACGGTGCGGTTGTTGTGGTGCGTGGCCGTGCGGTGCGGCCGTGCGGTGCGGCGGTGCGGTTGTTGCGGTGCGCGGCCGTCCGGTGTGGTGCGGCTGTGGGGTGGTCAGGCGGACTCGGGGGTTGTGGTGGGTGCGGGCTCGGTGGGGTGCGAGCCCAGGACGGCCACGGCTTGGGGGGCGAGGGTGACGCGGCGGGTCGTCGGTTGGCCGTCGGCGAGCAGATCCCGGCGTGGGGTGGGGAGTTCGACTTCGTCTGCGTGGTCGGCGTGGTCGGCGTGGTCGAGCAGGACGAGTACGTCGTACCCGTCGCCGGTGCGAATGCTTGCCTGGACGCCGCGCGGGAGCACCGGCAGTACCGGCTCGACGCCCGCGTCCGCGCAGGCTCGGGCGATCAGGCCGCGCATGGCCGCGGTGTCCGGGCGGGTCGCGATATACCGCGCGATGCCCGCGCCGTGCGTGTGCACGGTCGCGGCGGGGCGGCCGGCCCATTCGGCGCCGGCGAACTCCACCTCGGCCCGAGCGCCCTTGAGCGTGACGTCCTCGCGCCGCAGGTCGCCGGTACCCGTCGGTGGCGCGTCACCCGACCCGGAAACCCCCTGTAGGGGGAACACCACGCCCGCGTCGGCCGGCCGGAACTCCTCGACCGATATGCCCAGTACCTCGCGCAGCGGCCCCGGGTAGCCCCCCAGGTGCACCCGATCGCATTCGTCGACGATGCCGCTGAAGAACGACACGACCAGCGAACCGCCCCCGGCGACGAAGCGGGACAGCCGGTCGGCGTGTTCGGTGGACAGCAGATACAGGCTCGGCACGATCACCAGGCGGTAGTCGGACAGATCGGCGCTCGGATGCACGACGTCCACCCCCACGCCCAGGTCGAACAGCGGCGCGTAGTGGTCGAGTGCGCGGTCCGAGTGGCGGACGGCGTCGGAGGGGTGCGAGTCGAGTTCGAGGGCCCACCGGCTGTGCCAGTCGGACAACAACGCGACCCGGTTGTGGATCCGGGTGCCGACCAGCTCCGGTACGCGGGCCAACTCGCGTCCCAGATCGGCCACGTCGCGGAACACCCGGGTATCGGGACCGGCGTGCGGCACCATGCGGGAGTGGAACTTCTCTGCGCCACCGCGGGATGGTCGCCACTGGAAGTACATGATCACGTCGGCGCCTTGGGCCACCGCCTGCCAACTCCACAGCCGCGTCCGGCCCGGGGACTTGGCGGCGTTGCGGGAGCGCCAGTTGACGGCGGACGGCGCCTGTTCGGTGAGCAGCCATGGTTCGCCGCCGCCCGCGCAGCGGATGGTGTCGTAGCTCATCGCCGCGCCGATGTGGGCCTGGTCCCGATTCGGGTCGGGGTAGCTGTCCAGGGACAGGACGTCCATGGTCGGTGCCCAGTCGTAGATGTCGACGCTCTTGAGGCCGGCCAGGAAGTTGGTGGTGACGGGTACGTCGGGGGTGATCCGGCGCAGGATCGCGGTTTCCGTCTCGAAGCAGGTGCGCAGTGCGTCGTTGCCGAAGCGTTTGAAGTCCAGTTGTTGGGAGGGGTTGGGGTAGGTCGGTGCGGTGCGTGGGGGCAGGATCTGGTCGAAGGAGGCGTAGCGTTGGGACCAGAAGTCGGTGGACCAGGCGTCGTTGAGGGCGTCGACGCTGTTGTAGCGTTCGCCCAGCCAGCGTCGGAAGTCGGCGGCGGAGGTGTCGCAGAAGCATTCCGCGACGTGGCAGCCGTACTCGTTGCCGACGTGCCACAGACCGAGGGCGGGGTGGTCGCGGTAGTGCGTGGCGACCGCCTCGACCAGGCGCGCGGCGCGGTCCCGGAAGACGGGTGAGGACGGGCAGAAGTGCCGGCGGCCCCCGGGGGACAGGACGACGCCGTCGGCGGTCACCGGCAGCACCTCGGGGTGCTCGGTGACCAGCCACGGCGGCGGCGCGGCGGTCATCGTGGCCAGGTCGGCGGTGATGCCGTGTGCGGCGAGGTCGTCCATGACGCGGTCGAAGTACGTGAAGTCGTAGGCGTCGCGCGCCGGTTCGACCCGGGCCCCGGCGAAGATGGCGAGGTTGACCACGGTGACGCCGGCTCGGGCCATCAGCGCCAGGTCCTCGGTGCGGGTGGCCTCGGGCCACTGGTCCGGGTTGTAGTCGGCGCCTAAGCCGATGCCGCCGAGGCGGGCGCGCAGTGCGGCCTGCCGGTCGGCGGGGCGGTGTGTGGTGTCGTTCATCGGTGGGTTGTGGCACGCCGCGGCCGAAGTGCTCTCGGGTGGGCGCCACTTCTCCTTCGGGATCACTTCGGGGCGGTGAGGACGAATGGGTTCGCGGGAGGGGTGGTGAGGGCGGGCGTCGTTCGGCGCCGATCCGAACCGGCCCGGTCCGGGGCGTGCCATACCGCGTCTGCGCGGGCTTTCGTCGTACCGGAGGGGCAACGAGCGGTGGGCGGCAGACAGTGGGCGGCGGGCGGGCGATGCGTGGAGGCGGCGTGAACCCGTCGGCGGGGAGTGGGAGTGGCCGTGACGGTCCGTCAGGGGTGCGTTCGGTCGTGACGGTTCGTCAGAGTGTGCGAGTGGCCGTGATCGTCCGTCAGGGAGCGGGCGGCGCCGAGGTGCTGTCCCGGACGATCAGGGTCGGGGCGACCGGCGTCGCGCCGTGGACGGTGGCGTGACCGGTGCGGAACTGGTCGAACAGCAGCGCCACGCACTGCCGACCGACCTCTTCGAAGTCCTGGTGGACGGTGGTGAGCGAGGGCATGAACCAGGCCGATTCGGCGAGATCGTCGAAGCCCACCACGCTGACCTCGCTCGGCACCGGACGCCCCGCCTCGTGCAGAGCTCGCACGATGCCCAGCGCCATCTGGTCGTTGCCCGCGAACACGGCGGACACCTCCGGGTTCGCGGCCAGTTCGAGGCCGGCCGCGTAGCCGCTGGCGGCGCTCCAGTCGCCGTACAGCAGCGGCGGCACGGGCGCGCCGGCCGCCTTGAGCGTGCGGTGCCAGGATTCGGCACGCCGGCGGGCGGCGTACGAGTCCTGTGGCCCGGACACGTGCCAGACCGTGGGATGGCCCAGGTCGAGCAGATGTGTGGTGGCCAATCGGGCGCCCTCCGCCTGATTGGTGTCCACACCCGGATGCCGGCGGCTCTCCTCGCCGTCGACCACCACGACCGGCAGGCCGGAGGGCAGGCGTAGCGCGGGAGTGTCGAGGATCTGCGCCTCGATCAGGATGATGCCGTCGACGGCCTGCATGGTCAGCCGATCGAAGGCGTCGCGTACGGCGCTCTCGGTCTGCGCGCGCACGCTGACGACGTTCACCGAGTAGTCCGCGTCCTGCGCGGCGGCGACTATGGCTTCGAGGGTGCGCGCGTTGCCGTAGGCGCTGAGGCCGAAGCTGATCACGCCGAGCATCCGGAACTTGCCGGTGGCCAGCGCCCGGGCGGCGGTGTTGGGTCGGTAGCCGAGCATCCGCATCGCGGCGAGCACGCGTTCGCGCGTCGCCTCGTCCACGTTGCTGCGGTTGTTCGCGACGCGCGAGACGGTCTGGCTGGAGACCCCGGCCATCTCGGCGACATCGGCCATGGACGGGGGCCGGGTACGCGTCGCGGACGACCCGCCCGATCCGGGCTTCGCCGACTCTCCGTCCTTCGCCATGCCCCGATCCTTTCATTCACGCCGCCCGCGCCGGGCGGCGGATGCGCTCATGTTCGCGCGAACATGATGCCGGGTCAACAGCGTGTCGTGAACGATCGCGAAGGATTGCCAAATGTCCTCAAAAGCGACATTCCTGCGGGAAGATTCCCGCACGAATGTCCAGGAGATGCCTATTGACAGCCATTGAGGCTGACGGAACACTCTCGAAACGCGCCGCGATGTTGGCGCAAACATTCGGGGCCGGTGGTGACCACCCGCGCGTCCGCCGTTCTCGAAATCCCCGAGTGTTCCGGAGGACCTTCCGTGCGAGTCGACCCGATCCCATGTCGGCGACGGGGCATGCGGTGAAACGCGGCGCCCTGCGGCGTAACCTCACCGGCCACGCCTTCTTCTTCCCGTTCCTGGTGGTCTTCGTCATCGGCGTGGCCGCCCCGCTCGCCTACGCGTTCCGGCTCAGTCTCTACGAGGACCGGATGATCGGGGGCACGGTCTTCGTCGGCTTCGACAACTACTCGAGGCGCTGAGCGACCACCTGTTCTCGGCCGGACCGGCCCGGGTCGCGCTGTTCTTCGCGATCCAGGTACCACTGATGCCGACCTTGTCGCTGCCGGCGGCGTTGGCCATCGACAGCGACCGTCTGCGCGGCGCGCATCCGTGCGTGTCGACGTGGGCGTGTGTTTCTGTGCGCTTCTGCTCATGCCTACTTTTGCCTGCTTATGTCTACTCATGCCTGCGGATTTTGCATGCTTCTGTCCAACCCCCATGCCGCCCGGCCGACCGATCCCAGTGACCATCCGCACGCCCGAGCGGCACGAACCACCCCCGCACATTCGGTAGGCTGTCCTCTCACATCCGGGCGCATAGCTCAGTTGGTTAGAGCACTGCTCTTACAAAGCAGGGGTCGACAGTTCGAGTCTGTCTGTGCCCACCCTGTCTGACCTGCACGTTTACCCAGCGCGAGCATCCATCGAACCAGATGGATGCCCACTTTGTCTTCAGCTGGGGCCGTATTGGGGCCGAGCGACACCAATGCAGCGCCTGCGTTTTCTCGCTACAACTTTTCCGGATGAATTACCGCAATGTTGGCGTTGGCGGCATGGCTGAGGTACTCGTCGGCTTGGTCGAGAGGCTGGCGGGCTAGCAGATCGTTTGCTGTCTGGAAGACTGATCGTCCCCCTGGGCCGCGGCAACCTGATCTCGAAGCGATCAGTTATGGGTGTCGAGTCGAGTCTTCAGGTGGCGCAGGGCCCGCATAGCTCTGCTCGCGAGCTCAGGCGGATGTCGTCTTCGGCGCGTGTGCGTCGGCAGTGGCGCAGTTCAAGGTCCTAAACGGCCCGTCTGCCGTGTTCGTGACGAAGGCCACGCAGCGGTTGCCGTCGACGTCAGTGATCCGCAACTGCGTGCCGGAGCGAGGGCGTTCCTTGCGCGCGAGCACCTGCATGTCCTTCGGCCGTCCCGACGGGGTCGAGCATGTCGGTGACCTCCGCGACCCACGCGCTCTCACGCGGGTGACCGTCGGCGTCGTAGGCGGATGTCCACGCCACCGGCGGGACGGCGAGGATCGCCGCGTGGACCCGGTCTGTGATCGTGAACCCGACCGAGTACGACAACCACCGACCCCGGCGGGAGCGCCACGTTAGGAAGTCGCGGATGCCACCGGCCGAATCCGTTCGTATGTGCATATTTCTTCCCTAATGGTGACGTTTCGGGGCCTGGGCCAGGACCTGGCGGGTGACCTCGAGCTGACCGCACGCGGTGTTTGACCCGGCGTTCCCCTGCGCACCACTCCCATGGAAACCGCCGTCCTTGCGCCCACCATCCAGGATGCCCTTGGCGAAGCCGCCATTGTCGAGGCACGACGACTACGCGCCCACTGCGTGGCCGACACCGGTGTCCTCGTCCGCCTCCGTGACGGACTCCAGTAACTCCCATAGGCCGTCGCGGCCCTATTGCTCGACGACACCATCCTGGTGGTTGAGGCAAACTGAGTGAGCACACACTTCTAACAACTCCTGGAGTTGCCAATGGCTACGTTGGAAGAGCGCGCCGTACGGGTACTGGGCCGCCGCAATGGGGTGGCGGCCTGGCCCTATGGACTAGCCACGCCCAGCCGTGAGCACCTCCAAACGCTGTCTGCCGACAAGGCTCGGGAATCCCTCGCACGAGCGAAGAACGCCCAGAACTCCATCGTCAGATGGGCCGAGCGATACGGATTTCGCGCGTCGGATGCTGGCTGCTGCCCGAACTGGCTTAAGCGCGAGGTTAGCCGCAAGTGCTCCGCCAGTCAGTGCACCCGCTATTGGAATGACGTTCGGCCCGACGCGGCCTGGCTCGACCATGCGGTGGCTTGGGTCAAGGACGGCAAACCAGCGGCACTCACCAGCGCGCCGTACGACGTCAATAGGGAGTTCAAGGAGCGCATCAACTGGTGGCTCGAACAGGACGCGAACCTTCGATTCGTCCGCGGCAGGGGTTGGTATGGCCTCGGGACCCAGCAACTGATCCTGTGGCGGGCCGACCGTATCGCCGTGATCGACCCTGCATGACGTTCATGGTCCCCCCGCACGGTCAGCGGTGCCGGGCATCGCCGCCATCTTTCCCTGGCATGGCAGGGCCCGACCGTGCTGACGCCAGAAATTGATGCTTGTGGGTGTCAAAGGCCCGGCGGCCTTGCGGATCGGCGTCGACGGGCGCCGGGTCAGGCCGATGTCATAGCGCGGCGTCGGGCCGCATCGCAAAGCAGGCGTAGCGTGTTGAGGCCGACTGGCACGGTCGATGCCTTGTGCCCTGTCACGCTGAGCAGCAGTGGAAGTTCGCCTGCCAGGTTCCACACCAACAGCGCGATGGCGCGCGTTCTGGCCATGACGAGGTTCTGCATGACCGCTACGGCACCGCACTCCTGTGGTCTTTGCGGAAGCGGCCATCGCCACTGCCATTTTCGGGCGCTGCTGGGCCTGTCGTCTGGAAGGTGACCCTGCACCGCTCACCGCGACGAGGTATTTGACGTATTCAGTGACGCCCCCGAAAGCGTGCGAAGCAACCCCGGGTGCTGGGTAGTGAGGGTACGTAGTTCCTCTGAGTAGTCGCGTGCCTCGTCATGGTGGCCGAGCTTCTCAGAGGCAACCAGAGCCTGGACAAGGCTGATGGCGCGCACGGCGGGAGCAGTGAAGGCGTCGCCGACGTGGAGCCCTTGGCGTGCGTGCCTCAGAGACATCTCGTAATCCCCAGTGCCACCGCTGTGCTTGGAGATGAGTTGGTGGGCGGTAGCCACGTCGCGGAACTCTCCCCTAGGGGTCAGCAGTGCGATGGCGCGTTCCGCATAGGCCATGGCTTCGCTCGTGGCCCCGGTGTCGAAGTAGTAGGGCACCCTGGCCAGTAGCGTCCGGGCAAGTCGCAGTTCGTCACCGAGGTCGGTGAGAGTAGCGAGCGCCGAGTCGAAGAGAGAGTGGGCCTCTTCGGAGCGGCCAAGACTGTAGAGCGTCTCCGCAGCGTTGGCCTGTGCGAGTGCCTTACCGGAGGTGTTCCCGCACTGCCGCGAGATCTCGATATCCCGCAGGTGCAGAACGAGTGATTCCTCTGCGCGGTTCAAGTGCCTGAGAGTGAGCCCGAGATCATTGCAGACCATACTGACCTTGTGCGGGTTGCCGATCTTCTCGAAGACGGCCAGCGAGCGCCGCTGGAACTCCTCGGCCTCTTCGTGGAGTCCGATCTCGCCGTAGGCGAGGCCCAGTGTGTTGAGGGTCTCCGCAGCGCCGGATTCGTCGCCCATTTCGGTGCAGACGCGCAGATCCTCTTCAAAGAGTCTGATGGCTTCCGAGGTATTGCCCGACATCCGATGGATCGTCCCGAGGTTGTACAACCCCTGCGCGATCTCATGCCTGATATCGAGTCGGCGAAAGAGCGCCAGGCTCTGCTCCAGGAGCGGGGTGGCCTCAGGCAATGAGCCAGTATCCATTAGCAGGCAGCCTAAGACATTGGCTGAGGATGCGATGACAAGCTCGTCCCCGATCTGGACGGCCCTGGCGTAGGCGACGTGCGCCAGTTCCAGCCCAGCGATGAATTCTCGGCGTGAGCGGGCGAGGTTCGCCTTTGAATTCAGAAACACGATTTCGAGCAAAGGCTGGCCCATTGCTTGGGCAGCGGTGACCCCGTGTCTGATCACTTCGTCCCAGTGCAACCACTGGCCGATGATCTCGCAGGTTGCGCTGAGTGCCAACGCCAACTCGGCGGCGTCGGCGACCTTGTCCTCGAGCAGAAGGGGCAAGGCCGCCACGGCGTTTGGCAGTTCCGCGTTCGCCCACGCAAGCGCCGATGCCGTGTCGGTCACGACGGGGCCTCGGGGTGAGCCGGTTCCCGGTGCTTCGGTCATGCCGACGAGGGTGAGGTGTGAGCGGACTGCGGACCGTTTCAGCCACTCCAGCATGCGGCCTTGTGCGACCCGCCGCGACTTCTCGGGGTCCGCTTGCACCTTGTCTCGCGAGTACGTCTTCAGCAGGTCGTGGAAGCGGAATCGCCCGAAGGCGGCGGCCGGTTCGATCAGGTTGGCTTCGTACAACTTATCGAGCAGACGGGCGGCCTGGCGGGTGTCGCAGTCCAGGAGCGCCGAGCACAGGCTGGCGCCGAAGTCCTCGGCGGGCACGAGGGACAGTCTCTTGAACGCGTTCTTCGCGCCCTTTCCGAGTTTCCGGTAGGAGAGGTTGAAGGCCACGCGAACGGCGAGATCCCCGGTCTCCGGGAGTTGCAGGCGCACCCGTTGATCGCGCAGTTCTGCGGCCAGGTCGACCATGCGCATATTGCGTGTTGTGGCCAGCCTGTTGCCAGCGATCCGCAGCGCGAGCGGAAGGTGGCCGCATGAGGAGACGACGTCTTGCGCATTGACGGGATCCGCCTCGACGACAGTGTTCCCGGCGATGGTGCAGAGGAACTCCAGGGAGGCCGCAAGGGGGAAGACGTCGAGATCGGTACGGTGTGCCCCCTCCAGACCGGGGAGCCGGTTGCGGCTGGTGATCAGCACCAACGCCGAATCCCCAGGCGGAAGCAGCGGGCGTACCTGCTTTTCGTCGGCGACGTTGTCCAGCACCAGGACGAGAGGCCGGTCGGCGAGCATACGGCGGTACGTGTCGAGGCGCGCATGCGTGTCTGCGGGGATCTCTTGCTCCGGGAGACCCAAGGCCCGCAGGAAGCGGCCCATGATCTCCTCTGGTTCCGCCGGGCGATCGTCCACTCCGCGCAGGTCGGCGTACAGGTCCCCATCCGCATAGGCGTTGCGTGACTCGTACGCGACGTGGATGGCGAGCGTGCTTTTCCCGACGCCTGGTTTACCGGTGATGATGGCCAACCGGGGCCAGAGGCTTCCGTCAGCGGAGCCGGAGTCGCGACGCAACGCATCGATCTCGGCTTCGCGTCCGATGAAGTCGGAAGGCTTCGACGGAAGGAGACACACGCGTTCACGCATGGAACGGTCCGCGTGCATGGCCGTGACGGTGATGAACGTCGGGTTGGTGATCACTCCGCCGTTGTTGTCTCCGTTGATGGCCACTGCCGCATTGCCTGAGGCTTGTGCGCCGCGGCGCTGCATCACGATTGTCCTCAGGCTTCCGTTCGGATCGGTGCCGTGACGTCTTGGCCCACCGCGACGGATCCGGGGCCAGCGGCAATGGTGCCCTGCGCCCCGCCCGAACCGGCCGCTGGCGGCGCGCTCGGCGCGGCACGGGTAGCCCTCGTCGTGATCCGGCCGTGCGCGGAGCGGCCGACCGCGACGGATCCGGGGCCCAGCGCCGCCACGTTGCTCTGCCCGTCCGGCCCGGACGGTCGGCTCAAGTAGAACGCGAGGGCCGCTCCCACGGCGACCAAGACGAGGAGCGCGAGCCACCAACTCCACGGGGCCCCACTGGTGGCGACGTTGGTGACGGCACCCGTTCCCGCGCTGGCTACGACCGCCATCACTGCGGCCGCGCCTCGTCTGGCCATCGTTGACATAGATATCCTCTTTCGCCTGCCTTCGAACCCCGACGCGGGCGGCGGCGGAGTCCAATATGCCTCTGCGCGAGGCGAGCCCAGTCGACAACGCTAACGTCTGTCGCCGACAGCACGCAGTGGAACGGGCATCAATGACATCAACGGCGGCGGGTGAGAGCAGTTGTCCGCGCCGGAGCGAGCCGTTGGGGCTCGACGTAGGGTGCCAACCTGTAGTGCCTCCCACGCATGGTGCCCTATTCGAGCCGGTATGACTTCTCAAGGGCGCTCCCCATCGGCACCCGTCGGTGGCCTGCGCGATGTGGCCGGTGCCGAAAGCGAACCGATCGGGCCATCGCGTGACCAAACGTTTAGGACGATGGCGAAAGGGCCCCGTCTACGTAACCTCCCCGGGAAGACCCCACCATCGCGACCTACACCGCGCCCGAACCCGCCCTGATGGGGGAACTGGTGACGTGGCTCAACGATGGCGACACCGACGCCCCCGTGCACGTCCGGACTTCCATGGCACACCTGAACCTCGTGAGCATCCGCTCCTGGCTCGACGGCAATGCCGCATGTCACGCGCCCTGTCCACCCTGGTGTTCTCCCGGGAGGCGCTCATGCCCGCCGAGTTCTCCTCCATCGAGAGCGGCTGGGATACGGACAGAACACCTACGGCTATTGCGGAGTCCTCCAACAGGTCGGCGGCCCGTCCTGAGACCCCTTCCCGTGACGCCCACGCCTGGATCCGGTTCTGTGTGGGAGCCCACCATCGCCAAGCCCAGCCGGCCGGTAGACGTGTGGACCTGTACGCTCGAATCCGGCGTGAACTCACGGAACTTGCCGAGCAGACGGGTCTTGACGAACGCGTTGCGTTCGCCCTGATGTCTGCCGCATTCGGGGCGAAGGTCCGCCGGCCCGTATCCCAACACGACGCCGACATCAGCGAGCAATCCGCCGTGCGAGACCCGTGCGAGACCTGCGAGAACTGGTGGCCCACGGCTGGCTGGGGAACCACACGGCAAGGCCCGGGCGAGGCACTACACGGCTGCACGGCGCATGGCGCCGATCCTTGAGAACGTCAGCAAGACCATGCCCGCCTACAGCGAGCCCTACGGCCGCTGACCCGGCTTCCAAGTCCCGCCCTGGTGCACCAAGTGCGTGCGCAAACCCACCGGGGATCGAGGGCCGTTTGCACGCCGTGAGAAATGCGGTGCCCGTGCGTTCGTGTGTCCCCTCCGGCCTTGCGGACATCCGGCCGCAGGCATCGTGCGGCCCCAGTGCGGATCCAACTGGGGCCGTATTGGGGCCGGAAGACACCGGCAACATCCGGTAAGACAAGGCAGGATCGGGAAAGACAGCCGCCCCGATGCCGCGCTGACCAGGGAAGATCCCGTAAGACCAGGCAACATCGGGGCGGATACGTGAAGTGGGCTTTCCTCTTACAAAGCAGGGGTCGACAGTTCGAGTCTGTCTGTGCCCACCCGAAGCGGAGCCCAGGTCAGCGTGCTGACCTGGGCTTTGTTGCTTTTCGTAGCGGGTTGCGCCCGGGCGAAGTGCGTCCGCGGTGTCTTGTGTGGGTGATGGCCCGATGCGGACTTCCCGGCGACGTGGCGTGCGTCTACCGACAGTTCTCGTCGATCTTGTATTGCATCGCCCTCGGGTAGTCGCGCCGGTCGAGTAGCACCCGGACCAGGATCGGGCCCCGGTTGATCTGGTCGTTTTGGTCGGTGACCTTGGTCAGGAGGGTTTCGAGGTCGGTGTGGGTGCGTACGCTCACGCCGGTCATCGGGTGCTTGTCGGTACCGAAGACGTCGGCGAGTCGCTCGTATTGCCACACGTGCAGGTTGTTGTAGAACTCGGCGCCTTCGGACGGGTTTTCCGCGTAGTAGCAGGGGTGTACGAGCATCTGCTCGATACCGTAGAACCCCTCGTTGTCCAGGACGAACACGACGGGGCGCAGCCCGTGCCGGACCTGGGTGGACAGTTCCTGGCAGGTCTCCTGGAAGGAGCCGTCGCCGACGAACACCAGGGGCCGCTTCTCGGGATCCTGCCTGGCCAGGGCCACTCCGGAGGCGGCACCGACCGAGTAGCCGATGGACAGCCAGCTGTTCTGGGCCACGTAGGAGGCGCGCTCGACCATGCGCAGGTTCATCGTGCCGATCAGTGCGAATGCGGCGTCCGAGACCACGGTGAACGGGTTGACGCGCGCACCGGGCGGGCCGCTGTCCTGGTCCTGGAGGAAGGCGTTGACGTGCCGGAAGAGGCTGTCGTACGTCAGGTCCGTCGGGTAGTCGCCGCCCACCAGGCCCGCCAGGAACGCGACGGTGGTGTCGGGGACGTCCAGCCCCGCCGCGTGTGCCTGGGTGAAGTAGTCGGCGGCGAAGGCAGCGGCCCCGAACTCCGCGGTCAGTGCCTCGCGCAGGGCCGGGATGAACCGTTCGAGTTGCACGTCGGGGAAGTAGGAGGCGCCGACGTTGACCCCCTCGTGGGCGGCGACGGCCCAGTCCGGGCCGATCGACTGTTCGCCGCCGAGGTTCTTCGAGGTCGCCCACGAGCCGAGGCCGATCCGGCAGCCGGCGGCGTGGAACATCTTGTACACGTCGGGGTCGCTGGCCTTGCCGTTGTAGACGCCCGAGTAGCCGGGGGTCTCCTCGGAGACGACGGCCTTGGCGCCGATGGTGGTGCAGAACGGGATGCGGGTCTCCCGCACCAGCGCGGTGAGTTCGTCGGAGAGTCGGAAGCGGTCGATCTCCTCGCCGGCCCACAGGATCGGGTTGCCCGCGGTGCGGATCAGTTCCAGGGTCGCCGCGACGGCCTTGGCGAGCATGCGTCGGTTCGGTTCGGTGAACGGCCGTTCGCGCCTGGTCAGGTGCCCCTGCGGCGGGGGGCACTGGGCCGACCACACGTCCGCCATGACTTCCAGGTAGACCGGCCGGCGGTGGGACAGGCACGCGGTGATCGCGCTGTCGATCTGGATGGGGGCCAGGCCGGGGTTGGAGATCATCTGGGCATCGACGGTGACCTGCCGGTAGACGTCGAGGTTGCTTTCGGGGCGCTGGATCATGTGGGTGGTGAGCAGGCCGATCGCCTGCTGGTTGAGCCACTGTTCGTGGGAGGGGGCGGCGTTGATCGCGATCACCGGCACGAATTCGGCGTAGGCGCCACCGATCGGGTTGAGCAGGTTGAACGCGCCCACGCCGTAGGTGACGGCACACGCGGCGATGCCCTGCTCACCGCGTGCGAGGTCGGCGTCGGCCGAGGTGACCCGGGCGTACGCGTCGGCCGCGTACCCGGCGCCGACCTCGGTGGGGGTGCCCACCCAGCGCACCGTGGACTTGGCGTGCATCGTGGTCAGGAACGGGCCGAGGAGGTCGCCCGGAACGCCGAACAGGTGCTTGATACCGAGTTGTTCGAGCCTGATCGCCAGGTATTCGGCGACCGTGCAGTCCTGGGTGGTGGTCATGACGCGGGCATCTCCTCGGGAATTCGGTGGGGCTGCGCGGATCCGTCCACGACCTGGACACCGTCGGCGTCCACGACTTCGGCGACGGTGCCGGGCAGGGCGGGAACGGGTGCGCCGTTGACGGCGATGGCGGCGCGTACGGCCGTTTCCACGGCACCCTCGATCCAGGCGTGCTTGAGCGAGACGTGTTCACCCGCGAAGTGGACCGGGCCCTCGGGCCGGACCACGTCGAGGTGGAAGCTGGTCATCTGGTGCGGCGTGTATACGGCGGCTTCGCCGAACGCGTAGGGGTCGCGCAGCCAGCTCTGGGTCCGGCCCTCGCCGGTGAAGAACACCTCGATGCGCAGCCCGTGCACGGACTGGAGGTTGCGCAGCGCGTAGCCGTAGCGTTCGGCGTCCTCCATCGAGTCCCAGCGCACGGCGTCGTCCGACCACGAGTAGCTCGCGAGGACGACCCCGCCGGAGCTGCCCGCGATCGGGTGGGAGGGGTAGTACATGAAGCGGTTGGGGTTGTCGGTGGTGGAGCCGCCGCCGTAGGCGTTGGTGGCGGGTCGCACACCGGTGTCGTACAGCGGTGTGTTGCGGTAGTAGGCCACCTGCTCGGCGTCGATCCGGGATTCGTCGACGCTGGGGTGGGCGCCGAGCAGCCCGGTGGGCAGGTCGCGCGCGACCGAGGGCGCGGACAGGGCGGCTTCGGCGGGGTCCTCACCCAGGTTTTGGTAATAGTCGTAGAGGTCGGGGTCGATGGCGTCGAGTTCGCGCTTCCAGTCCTCCTCGGTGAACTCCCACCAGCGGCGGGAGAATTCGAGGAGCACCTTGGTGGCCTGGTCGTAATGCGTCTCGATGACGGCGCGGCGCTTCTTGTACGAGAACGGCGGGGTCACCCGGGTGAAGCGCAGGCTGGAGAAGGGGATGGTGACGATCGCGACGTCGCCGGTCCAGGTTTGCGGTTCGGCGTACGGGGAGTCCTCGGGCACGGTCTGGATGACGACCGCGTCGCCGCCGGATCCCACGAGGCCCCCGCCGGCGGCCGAGCCGTCGCGGTCGGGGTCGCGATATTCGAGGCGGACCATACGTTGGCCCATGACGATCTGGTCGCGCAGATCCTTCGCGAGGGCCTCCGGGAGCAGCCGGCTGCCGCCGTCGATCTCCCAGTAGGTGGCTTTCGGGTCGATGTCGCTGCGCCCCAGGAAGGTGTGGAAGAAGGCCAGGTGCAGCCGCGAGGTCATGTTCTCGATGGTGCCGATCGCCTCGACGGCCTCGTCGCTGAAGCCCGCGTACTCGCGTAGGAAGCGGCCCATCGAGAAACCGTCGAAGTCGCGGACGACCGCCGCCCAGCCGTCGAGCCACTGTTCGAAGGGCTTGTTGATCCGTTGGCCGTCGATCAGGTCGGAGTAGTAGTCGCGGACCGGCTCCAGGGCGTCGTGGACCAGTTGTGCCACCGTCACCCGCGATTCGTAGCCGCTGAGGTGGAAGCCCTCGTTGAGCACGCAGGGCTGCTCGGTGTAGCGGGCGCGACGGGCCTGCTCGCGGTTGGTGCGGATCCAGGTGTGGTTGCGCTTGTCCGGTTCGCGGAACTCGGGGCTGGCGGGGCCGTTCGTCCACACCTCGCCGGTGAAGGAGCGGTAGGACACGGGCGGCACCCGCACGTCTTCGTTGCCGGTCGTCGGGTCGATGTCGACGTTGTAGAACAGCCGCCGCTTCAGGCCGAGTTTGTCGATCAGCCCGAGGGTGAGCGGGTGGAAGCTCGGTACGCGCATGGCCCCGGCCTCGGCGTATTGCGCGGGGTCGGCGAACGGGGACGGCTCGCCCTTCCTGGTGTGGAAGGTCTTGATCCGGCCGCCGACCCGGTTGGCGTTGGCCTCCAGAATCGTCACATCGTGCCCGGCCTCGGTCAGCAGCGAGCCGGCGACGAGGCCGGCGATGCCGGCGCCGACGATCAGTACGCGCTTGCGTTGCGGCGGCGGTTGCAGTCCGTTGTCGATGAGGGTGTCCAGGTAGCGCAGTTTGAGGTCTTCGTTGGCGGGTTCGGGGCCGACAAGCAGCAGTTCGCGCGCGAGCTGCCGGTAGGTCTGCTGGTCGGCGCGGCCGGCGGCACCGTTGCCTTGGCCGTTGGAGTTGTTCATCGCACTTCCTGAGGTGGGGACGAGAGTCTTCGGACGGGGGATCGGTTGAGTACCCGAGGGCGGACCGGTCAGGTTGCTGCCGGGCGGGCCGCGGCTTCTCGCGGCCGGCCGGCGCGGGGTGTCGACGGAGGGCGTGAAGGCGTGGACCGCGCCGGTGGTGTCCGCACGGAGGTCTTGGCCTTGGGGTTGCCTTGGCCGGGGCGCGTGTGCGGAAGGTGGCGGATCGCGTGCCGAGAGGACGTGTGTGGTGGAGGCGTCGGCGGATCACGAATGGCCCCCGAATGGCTCCATACAACCGGATGGTCACGACGTTGCGTGGATGACCGGCGGATCTTCGACGTCTACGTGCTCGCGTTCGGGCGGGATATGCGTACCCGAAGCGGCAGGGCGAACGGGCGGCTCGCACTCGAGGTCTCGCCCATCACGCGCCTTCCCGGGGATGAATAGGTAGCGATCATTGCCACTGCCCCGAGCGCCATCGTCGCCGGGTAAAGGACCCCGAGGCTCCGATCGCATACGTAGAGTATCGTATCATCACTTTGAGTAGTTTTCCGAAGTGGCGCGAGGCTCGATCGACACGGTCGGCACACCGTGGGGTGTGGAGATCACGACCTGCCGACGGCTCCGCGTGGGTGCGTGGGTGCGGTCCGGAGCGTCGGCAGGGCCCGGAGTCCGGCCGCGGTCTCGTTCACTCGTGGTGGGGACTCGGTTCGGGTTGCGGTTCCGCGCCGCCCGGATCGAGTCGGAACGGCGGGTACGCGTCGGTCATGAGGGCCTCGTAGGCGACCACGCGAAGCACCCAACGGTCGAGGCCGATCACCAACGCGTAGATGCCCCTGGGGTAGCGCCCGGTGAACAGCAACGCGATGCCCGCGAACAGAACCAGTGCGGGAATGAGCCCGCCCCAACGCCACGCACCGGCGGTGAAGATCCCGACCAGGACGAGCTGCGGAAGGACCAGCAGCCACCACTTGACCAACACCAGCCCACGCGAAAGGCGTTCGGGGTAGACGATGTCGAATCGCGCCGGGTACTCGGGGTGTTCGGCGAGGGTGAAGGGCGGATAGCGATCGGTGCCCAGCCCGCCGTACCCGTAGTACCAGACGCGCCAGGTCCAACGCAGGACGCCGACGTTGAAGTCGAACAGCGGGCGTGGGTATCGGGTGGTGAACAGGATCGCGAAGAACGCCACGATGCTGACCGCGAGAAAGGCGATCCACAGGAAGAACAGCACGATCGCGTGCGGGATCAGCAGGAACCACTTCACCACCCACAGCCAGCGGGACGGTTCCGCTTCGAGCCTGGCTTCCAGCCGGACGGGCTGGGTCGTTGCGGCATACATGTGACCTCCTCGACGGCGGGACGGCGGATACGTTCCGTGCCCCTCGATCGCCGGCTGTCGCAACCTCCCCGCGCCGCCGCTTCGAGCACACGGCGACCGGGAGTCCCCGACCGCTTGCTCGGGTCGAGCTGCGATCAGGTCCGGGGCGGTCAGCCGCCGCTCCCGCTCTTCCATGATCCTGCGCGGCGGCACAGGGCGCAGGAGATGACTTTCCGGCCCACGGGCACGCGGACGTCCCTCGGCCCCGTCACCGCCCGCTTCGTGTTGATCTGCTCCGAGTCATTCCTGTTGTGGCATAGTCGGGCGGCGCGGGGGTGAGGTGGTGGACGACATCGAAGGGCAGGCACCATGAGCGGCGACCGGACGGCGACCACGCGTGAGCGCGCCGACCTGACGGAATCGCTGGCGAGGCATCGCGGGTTCCTGCGCCAAACGGTCCGTGGGCTCACCGACGAACAGGCGGCGACGCGTACCACCGTGAGCGGACTCTGCCTCGGCGGGCTGATCAAACACGTCGCCGGCACCGAGGCGTCCTGGATGCGATTCGCGGTCGGCGGCGCGGAGGCCATGGCGAGCGAACCGGTCGACTGGGAGGGCCAGTTCCGCATGACCGAGGGTGAAACGCTCGGCGGACTGCTCGACGCGTACGAGAACGTGGCACGTGCGACCGACGACCTGGTGGCCACGCTGCCCGATCTGGACGCGTCCCACCCTCTTCCCGAGGCCCCGTGGTTCGAGCCGGGCGCCCGGTGGTCCGTGCGCCGCGTCATCCTCCATGTCATCGCCGAGACTTCGCAGCACGCCGGACACGCGGACATCCTCCGTGAATCACTGGACGGCGCGAAGACGATGGGCTGACCCGCCGGGGCTGCCTACGTATCGTCGATTCGGGCGATCGGGGCGCCGCTCGCCGAGGGGGCCATCAGGAAAACCTCCGACCGGCGCCCGCATTTGCCCGCGCGCCGCGTGCGCGGGTGTTTCCGGCAGCCGCCGACATTCGGCGGTACGGGCACCCGATTTCGGGGTGTCCGACGGATTCGAACGGCACGCGGGTACGGGCCCCACCGCGTGCGCGGTGGGGCCCGTACCCGAGGTCTTCATTGGTCTTGGGGGTGTGGGTCAGCCGCCCTGGCCGGCGCTGCCGATGGGGCCGACGTTGACCGGGGAGCCGGTGCCGTCGGTGACGGGCAGGGAGCCGGCGCCGGGCCAGCGCAGGGTGACGGACTTGGTCTCTCCGGGCGGGGTCACCTGGAGGCCGGTGACGCGGACGCCGGAGCCGCCGCTGTCGTTGGCCGGGTAGGTGATGCCGAAGGACACCGACTTTTCGCTCTTGAGGGTGAACGGGTCCGCGGGTGCGCCGGTGCGCTTCGCGGACAGCGGTCCCGCGCTGGTCTGCAGGTCGACGCCGGCGAATCCGGACATGGTGCAGTTGTGGCCGATGTTCTTGAACGTCACGGCGACGGTGTGGTTGGTGTCGCCGCCGATGGTGGCGTCCTGCGCGGTGACCTGGAGGTCGTCGGTGCGGCACTTGCCGATGGAGCCGTTGTCGCCGGCGCCGGCCCCGCCGGTGGTGCCGGTGGTGCCGGTGGTGCCCTGGCCGGCGGAGGTCTTCCCGGCGGGGGTCGTACCGCTGCCCTGGCCGCCGCTCTGGTTGCCGCCCGTGGTGGAGGCGGCGGGTGGGGTGGTTGCGTTGCCGGCCTGGCCGGCGGGTGCGGAGGCGGGGGGCGGTGCGGCGCCGGTGTTCTTGTCCGAGTCCGTGTCCTGGCACGCCGTCATCAGCATGGCGCCGGTGGCGAGGGCTGCGGAGACGAGAATGGCCTTGCGACGTTGGCCGAACATGAAGAGAACCCCTTGGTGTCCAGTGGTCGGGCCGAAACTGGTTCGGCTCCCGGCTGCTTGCGAGATCCACTATGAAACGGCCGCGGACACCGGCGATACGGGAGTCGTCGTCCCACGACGCCGCTGTCGCAGACCGGTGACATGGTCACGAGAGGGAACGGCGGACATCCCGGCACGCCCCGGACGCCCGCAACGACCCACAGGCCGCGCGGGTTCCGCCAGGGCGCACCGGATATCCCGGCAACGGGTTGGACGCGCGGTCGGCGCGGAAACGCGCAGGCTCTGTAACAACGCACCCGTAGCGGGTAAAGGCGGGAACGGCCGAGGCTCGGAGTCTGGACGGCTAACGGATCGGCGATGAACTGCGTTCCCTCGCTGCGAAGTCCGACCGGGGCCGGTGCGGACCCCGGTCATTGCCCCGCCCGTTCGGTCGCGGCAGGCTCTCACTCCTCCGCATCGATGCGCAGCGGCCTTTCGCCATCCGGGCCTTGACGGAGCATCAGTGGAGCGGCGAACCGATCGGCGGTGTCCTCCTCGGCCTGATCCGGGAACGCAGGAGCAGTTCGTCGATCGGCACATGACCGGACTCGTGTCATGACGGCGGCGCGTCTCCAACGACCGGCGATCGCAGAGGAAGGCGGCTTCGTCCCGGTCGCCGGCGGCCGGACCGTGTCCGCATGCCCGAGGTCTCGCCCCCTCGCGGTGCGGGCAGCCCCGACTGCCCGCGCCGTCCGGACCTGGCCGCCCGGGTCAGGCGGTGGCCGGGGCCGGGGTGCGATCGCTCGGTGCGGTGCGCAGCCGTTCGGCGATGGACCGGGCGTGTTCGGTCGCTGCCGTTTCGGCCTCGATGAGGAGGCGGTGGGCGAGCGGCCTGAGTTCCGTCATGGCCGGGTTGACGTCCGCGGCGGTGAGTTCGGCGCGGGCGGTGACCACGTCGAGGCCCCAGACATCGGTGAGCATGCGAAGGACGTACGGAGTGGCGTGGTCCCAGCCGGCGCGCGGAGTGCCGGGGGCGTAGCCGCCGCCTCGGGCCTCGACCAGTACGGCCGGGCGGCCCGGGAGCAGCGGCCGGGTGACGTCGGCGGCCCGTTGGTCGGTGATGACCAGGTCGAACCATGCCTTGACCTGCTGCGGGACGCCGAAGTTGTACATCGGCACGGCCAGCAGGAAGGCGTCGCAGGCGAGGAGCTCGTCGGTGAGTTCGGCGGCGAGCGCGGTGGCGGCGCGCTGTTCGTCGGTACGGGCGGCCTCCTCGGTGGTGCGGCTCGCCTCGGCGACGGGCCAGATCTGCGGCAGCGGTCGGCGGCCCAGGTCACGGCGGACGAACTCGGCGACCGGGTAGGCGCGGGTCCACTCCGCCTCGACGAGATCGGCCAGGGTTCGGGTGACCGAGTCTTCGGTGCGGATGCTGGAGTCGAGTCGGAAGAACTTCATCGGGCTTCTCCTTGGTGCGGTTCGAGCGTGTGCGGTTCGAGCGTGTGCGGTTCGAGCGTGTGTGGATCGGCGGGTGCCGATCGGGTGAGCGGGGATCGGGCGGCGCCGGGGCGCCGATCGGGCAGCACGGGGTGCCGCGCGAACCGGTTCGGTCCGGTCCGGCGGGTATGGGGTGAGCCGGGTGTACGGCCGCGTGGATGGGGGTGCGGCGACGGTAAACTCGCCTGTTGTCTCCTTGCCGTCGGCGTCGTGCGAAGTGGTCCGTCCCCCCTTTTGACCAATGCGTGACGGGAAAGGTGACCATGAACGGACACGAGGGCCTGGCGGTGCGTTTCGAGGCGCATCGCGACCACCTGCGCGGGGTCGCCTACCGGATGCTCGGCTCGCTGGACGACGCCGACGACGCCGTCCAGGCCGCCTGGCTGCGGGTCGACCGGGCGGGCGTGGACGGCGTCGAGAACCTCGCCGGGTGGCTGACCACCGTGGTCGCTCGGGTGTGTCTGGACATGTTGCGGATCCGGCGGACCCGAGGCGAGGAACCGCTGGCCTCGATGCCGGAGGCGGTGTCGGAGCGGCCGGGCGGGGTCGAACCCGAGCACGAGGCGGTGCTGGCCGAATCGGTGGGCCGGGCGCTACTGGTGGTATTGGACCGGCTCACGCCCGCCGAGCGGGTCGCCTTCGTGATGCACGACCTGTTCGCCGTACCGTTCGCCGAGATCGCGCCGGTCGTGGGGCGGTCGTCGGTGGCGAGCAAGAAGTTGGCCAGTCGGGCGCGGGAGCGGGTGCGCGGTGTGGCGACGGTCGACGAGGTCGATCTTGCTCGGGACTACGGCGTGGTCGACGCGTTCCTGGCCGCCGCGCGAGGTGGCGATCTGGACACGCTGGTCGAGCTGCTGGCGCCGGACGTGGTCCGTCGCGCCGACCGGCTCGCCGTAACGGACGAGGTGGCCACCGATGTCCGAGGCGCGCGGGCGGTGGCCGAGGAGACCCGGGTCTTCGCGCACCGCGCCCGGGTGGGCGACGTGGCGCTCGTGGACGGCAGGCCGGGGATCGTCATCGCCCCGCACGGGAGGTTGTTCCTGGTCCTGCGGCTGACCATCGTGGACGGGCGGATCACCGAGATCGACGTGATCGCCGATCCGGCGCGGCTGGACCGCCTTCCGCTGGCCGTCCGACTCGGCTGAAACCGCGTTCCGGAGCGGAGGAGGTACGACCGGACCGGCCGGCGCGGATCCCGGGAACGGGATCGGCAACGGGATCGGGCCGGCCGGTCGTACCGTCGGGTGAGCCTCGCGAGACGCCCGGACGGCCCAGCGAGGGTGCCCGGGCAGCCCCACAAGGCGCCGGAGGGCCCGTTCCGCCCGGCCTGAAATCGGCCCGACAGGGGTGACCACGGAACGTGATGGTGCTGCCGAGCGCGCGCGGCACCCGGGCCGTCCGGGCCGACGCGGGGTCGGTACCGGATGTGGTCGGGTACACGTCGGCCGTGGTCACCCACGAGGACGCGATCCGCGGGCCGGCGATCGTGCCCTCGGTGCCCCGGGTGGGCGCGCGATTTGCAGCCCGCCGGCCCGCCCCGCCCGTACCCCGTGTGTCGTGACGGGCACCGTTTGTAGCCCGTTCGGGGGCTTGTGCGGCGTGTCATCCGTCCGGGGGAGTTCCGGGGGCGGGGTGGGTGGGGTGGGATTACGGTGTGGTGTGGGTCACAGGAGTGAGGTGTGGTGCGTAAGTCGGGTTCTGGGCTGACGGGTCGTCAAGAAGTGTCTCTGTAGGGGGTGATGGCATCTGACGGGTCGTCAAATCATATGTGACGATGCGTCAGATGCCTTTGTTTTAACGGTAGTTGATCGCATCTCGGGTCGTCGATCCGCGTCGAACGGAGCTAGTGTCGGTCGGGTTGCCACGCTCGAGAAGCGACCCGGCCGGCCAGGGACCGGGGACGCGACACCTCCCCGGGCGCCTGCCAGTGGGCCGTAGCGGGGACCAGGGATGATGAGGAATTCATGGCCATCGCGCTACCAGTACGAGCGGACGATCCGTCCGGCACCGCACCGACGCCGACCCCGGCCGTCTACCCCGGGCGCCCCGCTCCCGCGCCCCGCACCCTCGTGGACATCCTGGACGCCACCGTCCGGGACCACCCGAACGAGCCCGCCCTCGACGACGGCCGGCGGACGCTGACGTACCGCGCCCTGGCCGCCGAGGTGGAGGCGCTGCGCCGCAGGCTCGCCGAGGCCGGCGTCGGCGTCGGGGACCGGGTCGGCGTCCGGGTGCCCTCCGGCAGCAACGACCTGTACATCGCCATCCTCGCCGTGCTGGCCGCCGGCGCCGCCTACGTCCCGGTGGACGCCGAGGACCCGGACGAGCGGGCGGACCTGGTGTTCGGCGAGGCCGGCGTACGCGCCGTGCTCGGTGCCGACCGCGAGCTGCGGGTCACCCGGGAGGCCGACCCCACGCCGTCCGCCCGCCCCGGCCCCGGCGACGACGCCTGGATCATCTTCACCTCCGGCTCCACCGGCAAGCCCAAGGGCGTCGCGGTCACCCACCGCAACGCCGCGGCTTTCGTGGACGCCGAGGCCGGTCTGTTCCTCCAGGAGGAGCCGATCGGCCCCGGCGACCGGGTGATGGCGGGCCTGTCGGTCGCCTTCGACGCGTCCTGCGAGGAGATGTGGCTGGCCTGGCGCTACGGCGCGTGCCTGGTCACCGTGCCGCGCTCGCGGGTGCGCTCAGGCGCCGACCTGGGGCCCTGGCTGGCCGAGCAGGAGATCACCGTGGTGTCCACGGTGCCCACGCTCGCCGCGCTGTGGCCGACCGAGGCGCTGCTGGACGTACGGCTGCTGATCTTCGGCGGTGAGGCGTGCCCGCCCGAGCTGGTGGAGCGCGTGGTCGCCGAGGGCCGCGAGGTGTGGAACACGTACGGCCCGACCGAGGCGACCGTGGTCGCCTGTGGATCGCTGCTCACCGGCGAGGGCCCGGTCCGGATCGGCCTGCCGCTGGACGGCTGGGAACTGGCCGTGGTCGACGCCGGCGGCCGGCCCGTCGCGATGGGCGAGACCGGCGAGCTGGTGATCGGCGGCGTCGGCCTGGCCCGCTACCTGGACCCGGCCAAGGACGCGGAGAAGTACGCCCCGCTGGAATCGATGGGCTGGGACCGCGCCTACCGCAGCGGTGACGTGGTGCGCGCCGACGCCGAGGGCCTGGTCTTCGTCGGTCGAGGCGACGAGCAGATCAAGCTCGGCGGCCGGCGGATCGAACTCGGCGAGATCGACGCGGCCCTGCAGGCGCTGCCCGGCGTGGTGGGCGCGGCGGCGGCGGTACGTACCGTCAAGGGCGGCAACCAGCTCCTGGTCGGCTATCTGGTGACCGGCGAGGGTTGGGACCGCGAGGAGGCGGTACGCCGGCTGCGGGCCGAGCTGCCCGCCGCCCTGGTGCCCCGGCTCGCCCCCGTGGCCGACCTGCCCACCCGTACCTCCGGCAAGGTCGACCGGGACGCGCTGCCGTGGCCGCTCGCGGACGCGGAGGACGCCGGACCCACCGAACAGCTCTACGGCACCGAGGCCTGGCTCGCCGAGCAGTGGACCGACGTGCTGGGCATCGCCCCGGACACCGCACAGGACGACTTCTTCGCGATCGGCGGCAACAGCCTGGCCGCCGCCCGGCTGACCACCCTGCTGCGCGAGCGATATCCGGCGGCCGCCGTCGCGGACATCTACCAGCAGCCCACACTGCGCAAGTTGGCCCGCCGGCTGGAGCGCTCGGCACAGGACGCGGGCGCGGCGCGCAAGGTGGTGCCGACACCGACCCGGGCCCGGATCGCGCAGCTCCTCATGCTGATCCCGCTGTTCACCCTGGTCGGGCTGCGCTGGACGGTCGGCCTGCTCGCGCTCGGCAACGTCGCGGCCTGGTTCGGCGGCTACCCGTGGGCGCCCACCGCGTCCTGGTGGTGGGTCGCGGCCGGCTGGGCGGCGCTGTTCAGCCCGCCCGCCCGGGTGGCCATCGCCGCGGGCGGCGCCCGACTGCTGCTGCGCGGGCTGCGCCCGGGCACCTATCCGCGCGGCGGCGGTGTGCACCTGCGGCTGTGGGCGGCCGAACAATTGGCCGACGTCAGCGGTGCGACCGCGCTCTCCGGGGCCTGGCTGCTGCGTTATGCCCGGGCGCTGGGCGCCAAGGTCGGCCAGGACGTCGACCTGCACACCCTTCCCCCGGTCACCGGCCTGCTCAAGCTCGGCCGGGGCTGCGCGGTGGAGGCCGAGGTGGACCTGTCCGGCCACTGGCTGGACGGCGACCGACTGGAGATCGGCGCGATAAAGGTCGGCGCCGGCGCGATCGTGGGCACCCGCAGCACGCTCTTCCCGGGGGCCCGGATCGGCCGCTCGGCCGAGGTGGCGGCGGGCTCCGCGGTCACCGGCAACGTGCCGCCGAGCCGCCGCTGGGGCGGGGTGCCGGCGATACGACTGGGCAAGGTCGACCGGAGCCGGCTCGGCGAACGGCCGCCGCGCAAGACGAGGTGGGCGGTGTTGTACGGCGCGAGCGGGCTGCTGCCGACCCTCCTGCCGATCGTGGCCGCGCTGCCGGTACTGCCGATCCTGGGCGCGTTCGTACACCCCGGTGCCGGTCTCGGCGCCGCGCTCACCGGAGCGCTGCTCGCGCTGGTGCCCGCCGTGGCCGCGTTCGCGCTGGTGTACGCGCTGTCCATCGTGCTCCTGGTCCGGCTGCTCAGCCTGGGTCTGCGGCCCGGCTACCACCCGCTGCACGGCCGGATCGGTTGGCAGGCGTGGACCGTCACCCAGCTGATGGACCTGGCCCGGGACAAGCTGTTCCCGCTGTACGCGAGTCTGTTCACGCCGGTGTGGCTGCGCGCGCTCGGGATGAAGGTGGGCAAGGGGGTCGAGGCGTCCACGGTGCTCGCGCTGCCCAGCCTGACCACGGTCGGCGACGGGGCCTTCCTGGCCGACGACACGCTGATCGCCTCCTACGAACTCGGTGGCGGGTGGATCCGGATCGGCGCGGCGGAGATCGGCGAGCGGGCCTTCCTGGGCAACTCCGGGATGACCGCGCCGGGCCGCTCGGTGCCCGCCCGCGGCCTGGTCGGCGTGTTGTCGGCGACGCCGAAGAAGACCAAGAAGGGCGGCTCGTACCTGGGCATGCCGCCGATGCGCCTGCCGCGTTCGGCGGACGTCGCCGATCAGGGCCTGACCTACGACCCGCCCGCCCGGCTGCGCTGGGCGCGCGGCCTGGTCGAGCTGTGCCGCGCGGTACCGGTGTTGTGCTCCGCCGCGCTGGCCCTGCTCACCCTGGCCGCGCTGGCCTGGCTGGGCAGCCACTCGCTGATCCTGGCCGCGCTGCTGTCCGGCGTGGTCCTGCTCGGGTGCGGCGTGCTCGCGTGTGTCGTGTCGATCGCGGCCAAGTGGCTGCTGGTCGGCCGATTCCGGCCGGTGGAGCACCCGCTGTGGAGCGGCTTCGTGTGGCGCAACGAGCTCGCCGACACCTTCGTCGAGGTACTGGCCGTGCCGTGGCTGATCGGCCGGGTGCCCGGCACGTCGGTGATGAACGTGTGGCTGCGCGGACTCGGGGCATCCATCGGGCGCGGTGTGTGGTGCGAGAGCTACTGGCTGCCGGAGGCGGACCTGGTGACCCTGGAGGACGCGGTGAGCGTGGGGCACGGCTGTGTGCTCCAGACGCATCTCTTCCACGACCGGATCATGCGGATGGATACTGTGATCCTTCGCGAGGGCGCCACGCTGGGTCCGCGCGGGATCGTGCTGCCGGGCAGCACGATCGGGGCGCGCAGCACGCTGGGTCCCGCCTCGCTGGTGATGCGCGGCGAGACGGTTCCCGAGGACACCGGCTGGCTGGGCAATCCGATCGAGGCGTGGCGACGGTAATGCGTTTCGAGGCGGCGTCGCGGGAAACGGCCCGTCCCGTGACGGTGGGCGCGACGGGGACGGAGCACGAATCGGTGATCGACCAGGGGCCGCGCTCAGGCGCCGGGGAGGCGTACTTCGCCACACACGGCGACCCGCGCTATCGCGTGCACCGCTACGAACTGACCCTGGACTACCGACCCGGACCCAACCGACTGGCCGGCACCGCCCGGATCGGCGCGCTGGCCGGCGATCGGCCGCTGAACGAATTCGCGCTGGACCTGGCGGAGTTCCGGATCGGGCGAGTGCTGGTGGACGGCCGCCGGGCGCACTACACACACCGTGCGGGCAAGTTGCGGGTGCGGCCGGGTACGACGATCCGCGCGCGGGCCGCGTTCACCGTCGAGGTGCAGTACACGGGCAATCCGAAGCCGGTGCGCAGTCCGTGGGGCGGGGTCGGCTGGGAGGAACTGACCGACGGCTCGCTGGTGGCCGGCCAGCCGATCGGCGCGCCGTCCTGGTATCCGTGCAACGACCGGCCCGACGACAAGGCCGCGTACCAGATCTCGGTCACCGCGCCGTCGGTGTACACCGTCGTGGTCAGCGGCCGACTGCTGACCCGCAGTACCCGGGCGAGCAACACCACGTGGGTCTACGAGCAGTCCGCGCCCACCGCGAGCTACCTGGTCAGCGTCTCGATCGGGCGCTACGACACGATCGGGCCGCTGGAACCGCACGTGGGAGTGTCGCAGGTCGCGCACGTGCCGGCTCGGCTGGTGCCGCGCTTTCTGGTCGACTTCGCGCGGCAGCCGGAGATGATGACGCTGTTCGAGGAGTTGTTCGGGCCGTACCCGTTCGGCGAGTACACCGTGGTGGTCACCGACGACGAATTGGACATCCCGATCGAGGCGCAGGGACTGGCCACCTTCGGCGCGAACCACGTCGACGGCTCGCGCGGCTCCGAGCGGTTGGTCGCGCACGAGTTGGCGCACCAGTGGTTCGGGAACAGCGTGGGGTTGGCGAGTTGGCGGCACATCTGGCTCAACGAGGGCTTCGCGCGCTATGCGGAGTGGTTGTGGGCGGAGCGCTCGGGCGGGCGGAAGGCCGCCGTGCAGGCAGCCGTCGAGCACGGGCAACTGGCCAGTCTGCCCCAGGATTTGCTGCTCGGGGCGCCGCGCCCGAAGCTGATCTTCGACGACCGGATCTACGCCCGGGGGGCGTTGACCGTACACGCGGTGCGGTGTGCGCTCGGCGACGCGCCGTTCTTCGCGATGTTGCGGGACTGGGCGACGTCGCACCGGCACGGGGTGGTCACGACGGACGACTTCGTCGCGCATGTGGCGCGGTATGCCTCGCGGCCGTTGGACGAGTTGTTCGAGGCATGGCTGTTTCGTGAGGAGCTGCCGCCGTTGCCGAGGGTGTCGTCGGGGTCGTCGGCGTCATCGGGGGCGTCTGCGGGGCCGGCGACGCCCGAGCCGCACGCGTCGCCTCCGCGGCGGAGTCGGCTGGGGTGGCCCTGGGCGTCGGGGCACGGCGGATCCTCCTCGGGGTGAGGCGGGGTCGGCGACCCGGGGGCGGCGAAGTGGGGGCGGCGATGCGGGGTCGCGTCGATCCGGCATACGGTGCGGGAAGACCGGCAACGTGGTCGTCGGGAACCGCACGGGTGGTTCGCCGGTGGCCGCCACGCATGAGAGGAACCGCGCGATGACCCAGGGCGAGACCGCGAACCCCACGACGCCGTACCGAGGCTGTGCGGTGGTCACCGGCGCCAGCAGCGGGATCGGGGCCGCGACCGCCGTGCATCTGGCTGGTCTGGGCTACGACGTCGTGCTCGGCGCGCGCCGCAAGGACCGGTTGGACGAGGTGGTCGAGCGCTGCGCGGGCCGAGGTCGCGCGCTGCCGTTGGACGTGTCCGATCCGGCCTCGATCGCCGCGTTCGCCGCCGCGGTGGACCGCTGTGACGTGCTGGTCAACAACGCGGGCATCGCGCGCGGCACCGAGTCGGTCGCGGAGGCCGACGAGGCGGCGTGGACCGCGATGTACGAAACGAATGTGCTCGGCACCCTGCGGGTGACCAAGGCGTTCCTGCCGCTGCTGATCGCGTCCGGGGACGGCCAGGTGATCACCATCGGGTCGGTGGCCGGGCGCGAGCCGTACGAGGGCGGTGCGGGGTACAACGCGGCCAAGCACGCGGTGACCGCGATGACGCGGGTGCTGCGGCTGGAGTTGCGTGGGCAACCGGTGCGGGTGTGCCAGATCGACCCGGGCATGGTCGAGACCGAGTTCACGCTCAACCGGCTCGGCGGCGACGCGGAGGGCGCGTCGGCGGTGTACGCGGGGATGACGCCGCTGGTGGGCCAGGACATCGCGGAGTGTGTGGGGTGGGTGGCGACACGGCCGCCGCACGTGAACATCGACTCGATGCTGGTGCTGGCGCGGGATCAGACGTCGGCTCGGGTCGTGCATCGTCGTCCTGCGGACGGGGTGGACGGGGTCTGATCGTCCTCAAGCGCCGGACGGGCTGGATGGGTCCGCCCGGGTCGGGCTCGTTGGGGCGTGCTCGTCCTCGAGCGCCGGACGGGCTGAATGTGGGCTGCCTGGTCGGGTGGGTTGGTGTGGGCTCGGGTGTCCTCAAACACCGGACGGGCTGGATGTGGGTTGCCCGGTCGGGTGGGTTGGTGGGTTTTCGGGTGTCCTCAAGCGCTGGACGGGCTGAGAGACTCAGCCGCGCAGGACGGCCGGGGACAACGCGTGCGGGATCAGCAGGGTCGGCCGTCCCGTCCCGTCGGCGCGCGCGGTCCACACGTCGCCGCGCAGATCCCCCGGCAGGCTGTAGACGACGTTGCCGTCGTCGAGCCATTCCGCCTGGTCGTCCAGGGTCCGGGTCTCGGCGAGCGGGGTCTCCACGCCGGTGGCCAGGGTCAGCACGAACAGGTGCCAGGGCCGGTCGGCGTCCGCGCCCGGAACCCGCTTCTTGTACGCGACGCGGGTGCCGTCCGGGGACAACGACGGGCACTCGGCGTTCTCGCGCACCGTGCGCAACGTGCGCGCGGCCGGATCGCCCCGGGCCAGCCAGGTGCGCCCGCCGGTGGCCACCGTCGCGTAGAAGGTGTTGTCGTCGGCGGCGAAGGTCACGCCCCAGACGTTGACGTCGGGCGCGTGGATCGACTCGGCGCCGCGATACAGCGCGTACGACTCCAGGTTGTCGTCGAGGCGGCCGGTCCGGGTGTCCAGGATCGCGGTCCGGGTGGAGAAGTTCAGGCCCGCGTACGACTCGCCGTTGACGAACGACGTCCACGCGACCAGTCGTCCGCTGGGCGCGACCCGGGCTCGTGAGGGTGTCCCGGCCAGCGGGTGGCGGCCCTTCTCGCGCAGGTTCGCGTCCAGCAGCACGGCGTCGTAGGTGCCGAGCGCGAGCGTGGCCGGTTGCAGGCACACGCCGGTGCCGTGCGCGGCGTGGAAGACCAGGCAGCGGCGCGAGGCGACGTCGCGCCGTGCCGGACGGGCCGCGTCGACCGCCGCGACGTGGTCCCGGCCGGCGTCGGCGGTGGTGCCGCGGAACACGATCCGGCCCGGCCGGTCCAGGCGCAGCGTCGTGTAGTCGCCGTCCCGGCCGGCCCGCGCGTCGCCCGCCGCGCGCAGCGTGTACACCACCGCGAGGCCGACGAGCAGCGCGGTGACCAGGGCCAGAACGGTCAGGCGCGTGGTGCGGGTCATCGGGATGCCCTTCTCGACGCGGCCGGGCGGGAGCCGCCCGGCGTGAGGGTGCCGCCGGCCAGCAGCGCGGTCGCGCCGACGAGGGCGAGGGCGAGTGCGACGGCGGCCAGGACGCCGGCGGTGCGCGGGCCGTACAGCGTCCAGGCGGCGCCGAATCCGGCCGCGCCCAGCGCCCGGCCGGCGGCCTGTCCGGTCTGGACCAGCGCGAGCGCGCCGCCGCGCAGTCGGGCCGGCGCGGCCGGTGCCGCCAGCGCCATCAGGACGCCGTCGGTGCCGGCGTAGAACAGGCCGAGCAGCCCCGGGATCGCCAGGATCAGCGTGAGGTCGGGCAGCGGGGTGAGCAGCGCGAGGTAGCCGCAGAGCAGCGCGAGGTGGCCGACCAGGAAGACCCGGCCGCGTCCGTACCGGTCCCCGGCGGTGCCGGCCGGGACGGCGAACAGCAGGAAGACCAGCGCGGTGCCCAGCGGCAACAGCGGGAACAGGTGCGGCGACAGGTCGGTGTGCCGTTGCAGCACCAGGTAGAGCATCGCGTCGCCGATGGTGACCGTGCCGAGCAGCAGCGCGGCCAGACACACCCGGGCGAAGCCCGGCACTCGCGACATCGCCGCCGCGTCGCGCAGTCGCACCGGAGTGCGACCCGATCGCCGGCCCGCGTCGCCGGCCGCGTCCGGCGTCGGATCGCGGACGAACAGCAGCAGGACGAGCAGACCGAACGCGGCCAGGCAGAAGCTCACCACGAACACCGCGTCGTACGCGTCGGCCGTCACCCACAACACCGCGAGCGCGACCGGCGGCCCGAACAGCGCGCCGGCGGTGTCCATCGCCCGATGCACACCGAAGGCCCGACCCTGGTCCGCCGGTGTCGCGGCCATCGAGATCAACGCGTCGCGCGGCGCGGTACGCAGGCCCTTGCCCGCGCGATCGGCCGCGAGCACCCCGCCGATCGCCGACACCCCGCCGGCGGCGGGCAGCAGCAGCTTGCAGCCGGCCGAGATGCCGTAGCCCACCGCGGCGACCGTCCGGTGCCGGCGGAATCGGTCCGCGACATGGCCACCGAGCAGCCGGGACGCGGCGGTCGCGCCGTTGTACAGCCCGTCCAACATGCCGAACGCCATGGGGGAGAGGCCGAGTCCGAGCACGAGGTAGACCGGGAGCACCGCGGTGACCATCTCGGCCGAGATGTCGGTCACCAGCGAGACCACGCCCAGGGTGAGCACCACGGGCGCGACCCGACGGGCGCCCCGCCCGGGCGGCGGCGACGACGCCGGGGGCGCACCCCGCGCGGGCGGTGCCTTCGCGCGGGCGGCGCGCGTCCCGGAGGCGAGGTCGGCGGAACGGCTGGACGACAGGTACATCCGGGGCCTCCGGCTGCGGCTCGGCGCGGGGAACGGGCAAGTGCTGGGTGCCGAGCGCCGGCTCGGGCACTCGGCACACTCGAAGCGGGCCACCTGGGGAGGGATCGGCGGTCGGGACCAGGTGACCTGCCGGCGGTTCAGAACCAGGTGACATTCCAAGGGAACGCGGCGGTGGCTTTCGCGCCGACCGCATCCGTCGCGGTCACCTCGACCGCGAACGACCCCACACCCCACGCCCGACCACTCACCACACACGTGAACGGACTCAGGAACAACCCGGCCGGGAGATCACGCGCCACACACGAATACGGCGCCGTCCCACCCGAGACCCGAACCGCCACGGTCACCCGCTGATCGAACCTCGACACCCGCGCCCCCGGACTCGCGATCTCCACCCCACCCGAGGGCGTCGCGGCCACCGTCCACCCGAACGACACCGGCGCCGACACCGCACCCACACTGTCCGCCGCCGTCACCGACACCTGCGAAGTCCCCGACACCGACGGCGAACCCGACACCACACAACCCCCACCCGCCGCCGACAACCCCACCGGCAAACCCTGGAACACACACGTGTACGGACCCGAACCCCCCGACACCACAACCGCCAACGACACCACCCGACCCACCACACCCGACTGCCCACCAGGACTCACCACCGACACCGCCGACGGACCACCGTCCTGCCAGACCTCGGTGATCGGTGTCGCGGTCGCGGCCTGGCCCGAGCGCCGGGTGCCGTACATGTCCTCGAAGGTGCGCAGCAGGCTGTAGTGGTCCTTGCGGCCCGCGTACCGGCCGGGCTTGACGTGCGCCCCGTACAGGACCGTCGCGATCCGGTTCTCGCTGCGGAAGTTGTCCTCGTCCCAGGTGACCACGAGCAGACTGTTGTGGGTCTTGGCCCACTCCGCGTAGCCGCTCAGCTTGTTCCGGGTCCAGGTGTCACCCGTGGAGATCCCGCAGGCCGGGTTGAACAGACGATCGTGCATGTCGTTGCACTGGTTCGGCACGACGTAGGAGATCGTGGGCAGGGTGTTGTAGTCGGTGGGGAACGCGGTGGCCGGATACGTGGTGGCGGCGGGCACGTTCGCGAACGACAACCACGGGTTGTGCTTGCGCGCGTACGAACCACTCGTGCAGGCACCCGGGTTGGCCGCCGACCAGTCCTCGTTGTAGCTGCCCCACGTGGCGCCCACGTCGATCAGCTGTTTGGCGAGGTTGTCCGCGGCGTACGGCGAGCCGGGCGGCGGACACTCGTCGCCGGTGACGCCCTGCGTGGAACCGGAGAACATCGCCATGTAGTTGGGCTGGCTGGGATGCGTCTCGCCGTGGAAATCGGTGAACGAAGCGCCGCCGGCGGCGAGCTGGTTGATGTACGGGGCCTGCGAATTGCCGATGATCTCCTCGTGGTTGGCGTTCTCGTGCACGACCACCACCACGTGGTCGTAGCGCGGGATCGCGGCGACGACCTGCGCCTTCGGGCGGTCGGGGGCACCGGCCGAGGCGGGGGTGGTCACGGCGGTGATCGCGCCGAGCGCGATCGCGACGGACAACGCGACGAATGTGGCCGATCGGGGCTTGCCCCGGGCCCTCGACCGGGACCCGGATCCGGAGTCGAACATGACCTGGCGCCTCCTTGGGCGTGGACGAAGCGGAATCGCAGCGTGGAATCGGCACCCCGAGGAAGCAACGCCCGTCGCGGGCACCGAGAATGGGTTCACCCCGACCCGAAACCGCACGTCCCGCCGTCGACTTCCGTGCCCGGACCGGCCGGGAGAGGGCGCCGTTCCGCCCGAAACGCCGGATGATCGCGGTCGTACGCCGACCCAGCGCTCATGCACCGATGCCCAAGCGGTGCGGTACCGGCGCACTCATGTCGGTGCGTCATGAATGCATGCTCGACCGGTATTGGACGTGGGTGAGATCGGCCTCATCTCCTGGAAACATGAATCGACCACGTCCCCAGGCAAGGTCGCACAGCCGTCCACCGAGCGGCGAACGCGGACGGCTCGACCGCCTCCGTGCCACCCGTGCGACCCGCACCGTCCGTACCGCTTGCGTAGCGGCCCTGGTCACCGCCCTGGCCACGCTCACCGGCGCCACCCCCGCGCACGCCGTCGATCCACCCCGGGTGCAGTGCAACCCGGCCGACGCGCGGATCGGTGAATCCAGTGGCCTGGCGCCCAGTTCCCGGCACCCGGGCATCGCCTACACGCTCAACGACAGCGGGAACACGCCCGACGTGTTCGCGATCGACACGAGCACCTGCCGCACCGTCGCGGTGTTGCGCGTGTCGGGAGTGACCAATACCGACTGGGAGGCCATCGCGGTCGGCAAGGACGACGCGGGTGCCCCGGCGATCTTCGCGGCCGACATCGGCAACAACTTCGGTACGCGCGCCCAGGTCACGCTGTACCGCATCGCCGAGCCCGCGACGCTCGCCGATGCCACCCTGCCGGCGACGAGCTTCCCGCTGCGGTTCGCCGACGGTCCACACGACGCCGAGACCGCGATGATCGACCCGCGCGACAACCGGCTGTACGTGGCGAGCAAACTCTTCGGCGCGCCGGGTTCGCTCTACTCGGCGCCGCTGCGATTGCGTACCGACCAGGTCAACGACCTGACCGCGGTGGGGCCCGCGCCGGACACCGCGACCGACGGCGCGTTCGCGCCGGACGGGCGCTCGTTCGCGATCCGCAACTACTCCGACATCACCGTCTATGCGGCGCCCGGGCAACAACTCGCCAAGTTCGCGTCGCCGAGCACGACGCAGGGCGAGTCGCTGATGTACGCGCCCGACGGCAGGTCGTTGTACGTCGGTTCCGAGGGCGCCAACAGCCCGCTGTGGGTGGTTCCGTTGCCGCCCGAGGCGATCCCGGGTGGTCCGTCGGCGGTGTCGGTGGTGAGTCCTGGTGGGCAGTCGGGTGTGGTGGGTCGGGTGGTGTCGTTGGCGGTTGTGGTGTCGGGGGGTTCGGGTCCGTACACGTGTGTGTTCCAGGGTTTGCCGGTGGGGTTGTCGGCGGCGGGTGGGGGTTGTGTGGTGTCGGGTTCGCCGTCGGTGTCGGGGACTTCGCAGGTGTCGGTGACGGCGGCGGACAGTGTGGGTGCGGTGTCGGCGCCGGTGTCGTTCGGGTGGACGGTGGCCGCGACGCCCTCGGGTGGGGTGGAGATCGCGAGTCCGGGGGCGCGGGTGTCGAGGTTCGATCAGCGGGTGACCGTGGCGGTTCGGGTCTCGGGTGGGACGGCGCCGTATTCGTGTGTGGCGCGTGATCTCCCGGCCGGGTTGTTCCTGAGTCCGTTCACGTGTGTGGTGAGTGGTCGGGCGTGGGGTGTGGGGTCGTTCGCGGTCGAGGTGACCGCGACGGATGCGGTCGGCGCGAAAGCCACCGCCGCGTTCCCTTGGAATGTCACCTGGTTCTGAACCACAGTCGAAGCGCACAGTGCGAGCACAACTCCGGCCGGATGGGTCGGCGTGTCGCTCGGGGCAGCCGCCCCGGGCGCCGCGCCGGCCCGTCCGGCCGCCCCGGGAACCGAGGTTCAGCCAGCGTTTTCACCCACCCCGGCACCACGGCACACCCTGGAGGAACACCATGGTCGACAGCCACCGTGCGACACACCGAGCACGAGCCCGGACCCGATCGCGCGATCGGGTCGAGCTCCCGATCGGGGGCGTGGATACCCCGTGACCCTTCAACAGCTGCGCTACCTGATCGCCGTCGCCGAACACGGCAGCATGACCGGCGCCGCACAGGAACTCTTCGTGGTCCAGCCCGCGTTGTCCCGATCGTTGCAGAGCCTGGAACGCGAGCTGAACGTGGTCCTGTTCACCCGGGTCGGTCGCGGCCTGGTGCCGACGGCCGCCGGTGTCCAGGTGGTCGCCCTCGCGCGCAAGGTGCTCCGCGGCGTGCAGGCGATCAAGGACCTCGTGCGGACGGAGGAGCCCGCGCAGGCGGACACGGTACACCTGGCCGCCACCGCGACGCTCGCCATCGAGTGCACCAGCGGCCTGCTGCCCGGCTTGGCCAAGACGCACCCGGATCTGGACATCGTGGTGGATCGACAGGACAGCCGAGAGGCCCTGTTCGCCTCGCTGCGGGCCGGCGACAGCGACATCGCGCTGGTGGATCTGCCCGCGCCCGGCGGCTTCGAGGTGTTGCCGCTGCGCTCGTACGAGGTGGTCCTGGTCTCGCCGAAGGGCACCCGCCTGCCGGATCCGGTCTCCTGGACGGATCTGGAAGGGCTGCCGATGATCCTGCCGTCCCGCCGCAGCGGGCGGCGGGCCGACTTCGAGATGTTGTTCGCCACGGCCGGGGTGCGGCCGACGGTCGCGATGGAGACCGACGATCGCGGCGCGTGGATCCCGTGCGTGCTGGCCGGGCACGGCTCGGTGTTGTGGTACGCCGACCTGGCCCAGCCGTTCGCGTCCAGTGTCACGGTGCGGTCGATGAGTCCGAGGCTGGTCAGGACGGTCGGCCTGGTGCGCGGGCGCGGCCCGATCAGCCGTGAGGTGCGCGCGCTGCTCGACTACAGCCGCCGTCAGGGCGTCCAGGAGATCGAGTACGTGTGAGGATCGGCGCCATGCCCGTCGGGTGTGCCGTGCGTTCCGGGGCGTGTCCTCCATCGCCCGACGGGGGATCGAGGACACGCCCTACGCGACCCGAGTGCACGGGGATCCGACCGAGGCGCTGAGTACGCGCGGGGCCGGTTCGCCGGCGCGCGTGTAGGTGTCCACGAGGGCCCGGCGCACGGCCGCGAGCGCGGCGCCCGGTACCACCGCGATCGAGGGCCCGCCCGCACCCAGCGGGTGGGCCTCGATCGCTCCCGAGGCCAGTGCCGCGCGGCAGGCCGGGGACGCGGCGGCGGTTCGGTCCGGGTCCGCCCCGGCCGGCGGCGCGTCCTCGTCGGCCCGGCCGTCCGCCCACCGGGGCACCGTCAGCACGAACCGCAGGCCGAGCCGCTCGGGGTCGAACGGCACGTGCTCCACCGCGCCCGCGTCGTCCTCGATCAGCGTGATGTGGCCCGGGCGGCCGAACAGCGCGACCGCGCCCAGCGGGGGGTCGGCGAGCCGGATCCGGGCCCGTGGACCGGTGCCGGCGGCCGGGTCGTGGAAGGCCGTCTCGGCCAGCGCCGCCACGCAGGTGAGCGGGATCGAGGCGGACAGGCCGGTGTTGTCCGGCAGGTCGGTGTGTACGAGCAGGTCCAGCCCACCCGCGCCGGTGGTGCCCGCGAACACCGGGCGGGCCCACTCGGGGAGCGGGCCGACGCCGACGGCCGGGTCGATCTCGGTCGACTCGTGTGGCCGGTTGATCGAACCGACCCGGACCACCCCGTCGGCGCGCGGCGCGGCGGCGATCACGACCCGCCAGGACAGCGGCACGGCCGCGCCCGGCCCGGACCGCGAGCCGGACAGGCGCAGCACGTACGGCGCGGACCAGACACCGGCCGGGGGTCGGCCGAACGCCTCCGCGAACACGAACGGCACCAGGCGAAGCACGGGCGCGGCGCCGCGCTCGGCGGGCAGGGCCGCGGCGTCGGGCCGGATCGGCGCCGGGTCGGTCCGCGTGGCGGCCGGTGTGCCGGTTCGCGGGTCGGTTCCGAGACCGACCCGCGGGCTCGTGCGGGGGAGCGGGCGCGGTCGTGGGCGGGTCATCCCGGGTCCTTTCGGGCGAGGAGACGGTAGGCGTTGCTGGCGCCGTGGTCGCCGGCGGCCCGCGCGAGCAGGAAACCGACCGCGTCCAGCAGTACGGCCGCCACGAAGCACGGCACCGAGAGCACGACCAGCGCGGCCCGACGGGCCCGGCGCCACGGGGTCGGCCCGGCCGCGATCCAGGGCATCGTCGGATTCGGCCCGAGCGCGGTGAGCGCCTGGGACACCGCGCCGGTGAAGTCGTTGCCCTGGTGCGCCCGGCCGCTCTCGTGGGCGAGCACGGTGAACCCGCGTGCGTTGAGCGCGACTTCCAGGTTGCGCCGGGGCATCAGGTGCTGGTGTTGGGGCTGGAACAGCGGCAGCCACAGGCCGCGCAGCAGCCGGCCGTACCAACACCGCGGGTCCGGCAGTTCGATCAGCAGCCGACCGCCCGGCACCAGGACCTTCGCGGCGGCGTCCAGTTCGGCGAACGGATCGCGGGTGTGCTCCAGGTAGTGGTGCATGCTGACCACGTCGTAGCCGCCGGCCAGATCGTCGGCCAGGTCGGGGAACTGGCCGCGATGACCGGCCCGGATCCAGCCGCGCCGCTCGGCTGCCGCGACCCCGTCGCCGAGGTCGAGTCCGTCGAAGGCGGTGTCCGGCAACATGCTTCGGCCGACCACGCACATGTGCGCGTGTCCGGTGCCCACGTCCAGCCACGCGCGCGGGGCGGTGTCTGCCGGCAGGTGTCGGCGCAACAACTCGGCGCGGGCCCGGTAGGTGCGCGACATGGTGCCGAACAGCGCCTCGGCGCCCGGGCCGCCGAGACCGTCGTAGAAGTCGCGGTAGTAGTACTCCAGACCGGCGAGGGACAACCGGGGGTTCTGGAACACGTGCGCGCAGTCCCGGCAGCGCTCCAGCGTGAACCGGCCGGGCTTGCCCTGGAGATGGTCGCCGATCCGGCGGTGCACCCCGAGCCGGTCCGAGCCGCACCACGGGCACGTCTCGCGGCGCTCCTCGAAGAACGCGCCCAGGCCGTGCGCGACGCTGCGCGCGTACTCCGGACGCAGCGCCGCGGGATCCATCGCGGGCGTCCGGGCCCGATCCGGGCGAGGCCCGAGGACCGCGCGCACCCAGCGCCATGCGGCCAGGAACGGTCGCAGCGCGGTGGCCCGACCCAGGTCGCGCGGGCGCACCGGCGAGCGACCGGCGACCACCGCGTACGGCTGCGCCCACATGACCAGGAAGACCAGCGCGCCCCAGAACGGGGTGGTCACGCACGCGCCGGTGTAGGCGGCGGCCTCGCCCAGTCGGCCGATCAGGTTGGGCCACACCGGCACCCCCTCGGCCCGCAGTCGGCGCTTGCGCAGGGCCGGATCCGGCGGCGTCGCCGGCAGCCCGGGAGCGACCGCGTGGCCGGTCTCCAGCGCGGCGAACGGGCGCAGCCTGGCGGTGAGTTCGATCAGGCCGGGCGGGTCCAGGCCGGCCAGGTCGGCGGCCGGGACGGCGGCCCGGCGCAGCACGTCGTCGTGCACCACGAGCGCGTGGCCCGCGCCGCGGCCGCGGGTGAGCGGGTCGCGGCGGGCCCGGTCCGGGTCCAATCGGCCGAGCAGGGTGAGCAGTTCGTCGGCGGGCAGGTCGCCGGGGACCAGGTCGAGCAGCAACAGTCCGGCGTGCTCGGCGTGCCCGACGGCGGCGCGCACGGTGGATTCGTCCGGGTGTACCCCGAGCGTGCTGACGCACGTCCACGCGCCGACGGGTCGATCGACGGGCGGCGCGGCCGGTTCGGGTCCGACGGGCAGTACGGGCAGCGCGCGCAGTCGGCGGCGCAGTGTGCGGGTACCGCCGGCCAGGCCGAGGCCGATCAACAGGGCGAGCCACGGGAACGGTCCGGCGACAGGGCTCAGCACAGCTTCTCCAGACGGTCGGCGGCGGCGTGGGCACCGCCCGCGGCGGCGAACGAGGCGCGGACCCGGTGGGCCCCCGCGCGCAGGTCGGGGCGGTCCAGCACGTCGGTGACGGCGGCGTGGATCTCCGGGACGTGCGCGCGGCCGAAGCGCACCCGGACCCCGGCGCCGGCGGCCACCACCTGGCGGGCCACGATCGGCTGGTCGTCCCGGATCGGCGCGAGCACCAGCGGCAGGCCGAACGCGAGCGCCTCGCACACGGTGTTGTGACCGCCGTGCGTGACCACCGCGTCCAGGTGCGGAAGCAGGTCGAGTTGGGGTACGAACTCGCGGATCAGGACGTGCTCGGCCGGTTCGCCGGCCAGGCGTTCGGGGGCGGCCAGGATCACCTGGAGTCGATCGGCGAGCGGTCGGGTGGCGGAGACCACGGCCGGGTAGAACCGGGCGCCCGCCTCGCGGTTGAGCGTGCCGAGCGAGACCAGCACCCGGTGCCGGCCCGGGTCGAGCCGGTCCCACGGGAAGTCCACCGCCGCCGGTCTGGGCCCGAACGCGGGTCCCACATAACAGTGATGCGCCGGGGCCGGCTCGGTCAGGCCGACCAGTTCAGGCGTGGAGAAGACCAGCACGAGGCGGGCGGAGAAGCGCGGATCGCAGTCCGCCGGCACGCCGGCCGCGATCGCGGCGCCGGCGATGCGGGTGCGAACCCAGTCGGCGACCTTGGGGAAGCCCAGCAGCGGCCGGGTGAACTCGGCCGACGTGGTCGCGGACGTGGCCCACGGCACGCCGGCCCGGACCGCGGCGAACGCGCCCGCGAAGGTCTGCTGGTCGGCCACCACGACATCCGGGCGGTACGCCGCCACCGCCGCCGTGACCCCGGGCAACATCGCGTGCGCGAGCGGCACCAGCGTCTCCTCGACCAGGAAGCGCAGCGCGGCCACCCCGCGCAACCGCTGCCAGTTCGAGTGCAGCCGGGCGTAGCCGCCGACCTGGTCCGGGGCCTCGCCGGTGGCGAACAGCCGGGCCCCCACCGGGAGCAGGTCCAGGATCTCCGGCGGTCCGCACCACACCGCGTCGTGGCCGCGCTCGGCGAGCGCGGCGGCGACCGCGACGGTGGGGTTCACGTGCCCGGTGAACGGCGGGACCACGAACATGAATCTCATCGGCCGACCTCGGGCCGCGTCGCGGCCGGCTCGTGCCGGGGCAGCCAGTCGAGCAGCGCGCTCAGCACGGGCGCGGTCGCCTCGCGCAGCACGGTGTGCCCGACGCCGGGCAGCACGGTGAGTGTGCAGTCGGGCAGCAGCTCGGCCAACTGTTCGGCGGGTGACAGGAGTTCGGAGAGTTCGCCGTACAGCGCCAGGACCGGGCAAGCCAGGTCGACCAGTTCGCTCGGCGTCGGTGCGCGGAGCAGGGTGACGTCCTCGATCAGCGTGGTGCCGTTCAACAGCGCGTCGGCGCCGGCCCGAAGGCGGGCCACCTTGCGGGCGGGCCCGGTCGGCGGCCGCTCCGGGCCGCGATGCGACTCCAGGCCCAGGGCGGCCAGGTTGAGCGTGTTGGCCAACTCCTCGACCCAGCCGCCCGCGTACGGCTCGGCGCCGGCCGGGGTGTCCAGGCACTGCCCCTCCAGCAGCACCAGACTCGCGACCAGGTCCGGCCGGGTACGCGCGGCGTGCAGCGCGAGCAGACCGCCGAAGCTGTTGCCGACCAGGTGCACCGGGGTCGCCAGGTCGCACGCCTTGAGCAGCGCGGCCAGGTCGGCGACCGCGGTGTCCGGGTCGTAGCCGGTCCTGGGCCGCTCGGTGCGCCCGTGACCGCGCTGGTCGTAGAGCAGCACCTCGAACCCCGCGCGGGCGATCGGCGCGGCGAGCGTGTAGTAGAAGCTGGAGAGGTTGTCCAGGACCAGGCCGTGCAGGAAGACCACCGGAGTGCGCGGCGTCGGTCGGTCGGCGGTGGCTCGGAGCCGTTGCACGTGAAACCGCAGGCCGTTCGCGTACACCTCGCTCACCGGGCACCGCCGACGGCCTCGGCGCGGGTGTGCGCGGCGATGTATTCGACGAGCCGGCCCACGGTCATCGCCATGATCTCCTCGATCTCCAGGTCGGCGAGGAAGGCGATGAAGTCGACCCGGTCCCCGTAGCGCTCCTGGAGCCGCCCGGCGAGCGCGACGAACTCGATGCTCTCCAAGGCGAGATCGTCGTCGAATCCGCTCTCGGGGGTGATCTCGGCGGCGATCAGCAGCTCCTCGCCGACGATCTCGGCGAGCATCTCGGCGACCTCGGCCAGGATCCGGTCGGCGTGCGGGTCCGCGCTCATCGGCTGCTCTCATGTGAGGTGGTGGGGAATGCGTCGGGGTCCTTCGGCCGCGTGCTCGTCCACGCGACCACGTAGCGGTCGATCCGGGTGCCGTCGGGCGCCGGATCCTCGACGTCCCGGGTGTGCACGAGGTGTTCGTCGCCGCCGGGTGCGCGCGAGGCCACCGACACCTCGGCGTCGTGGGCGCCCACGGGCCGGGCCGAGGTCACCACCCGATCCGTAGGGCGGTCGGCCGGTCCGGTGCCGTCCGCCCGATCGACCGCGTCCTTCGCACACCGAAAGCGCAGCGTCCACAACCGGCGCTGCTCGGGCCGGGCGCCCACGAGCGCGTCCAGCAGCCGGCGTTCGTCGTCGGTCGACGGCGTGCGCCCCGGCGCCGTGGAGTCGGACGCCGCCGAGTCGGGCGCCGGGGCGAGGAGCTCGATGGCGACGCCGGTCGCTCCGGCGCTCGCGACGGCCACACCCAGCCGATGGCTGTGTGCGAACGAGAGGTACGGCGAGGCCGGTTCGCGGGTGCCGGGCGCCACGACCACGCGCGCGAGCGGCCGCTCGGTGCCGGCGGGGGTGATCCGGACCTGCGCCGGATACAGCGGCCCGTACCCGGCGGCCCACAACCACTGGCGCACCGCGTCCTTGGCCGCGACCCGGCCGAGCAGCCAACTCCGGCGCTCTCTGGGCGGCTTGGCGGCGAACTCGGCCCGCTCGGCGGTGTCCAGGTAGCGGCGGGTGACCAGTTCCTGCGCCGCGGGGTCGGGCCAGCGGGTGCGCAGCAGGCACCAGCCCTCGGGTTGTGGCTCGGCGATCCCGGTGGTGTGCGGGGTGAACTTCATCGGCCACACCCGCTCGTCGGCGGCGAATCGGCGGTAGATCCAGTCGCGTACCCGGATCCGGACCACGCCGGTGGCCGGGTCGACCAGTTCGACGTCGCCGCGCACCGTGGTCGGGCCGATCTCCCGGATCCGCGCGGTGGCCAGCAACCGCGCGCCCGGCTCGGCGGGCGGCCCGTACCCGTCGATCGCGGCCACCGACATCGGGAACACCAGGCGATCGGTGCTCAGCCGCAACTGCATCCAGTGCCCCAGGAGTTGCCCGGCGGCGTCGAGCAGCGCGCCGGGTGCGGGCAGCGCGCGCAGGATGCCCCGGATGCCGTCGTCGGCGACGGTCAACACCTGCTCGACCCCGGCGAAGCCGGGGCCGTGGAACATCCAGCGATCCCGGTACAGATCCTCGGCGCGCACCGGCGCGGGGCCCTCGCCGGTGAGTGGGGTGCGGTCGGGAGCCGGCGCCGGCCGAGCGGCGTGCTCGTCGGCGAGCAGCACCTCGGTGGACATGTACCGGCCGAACTCGATCCGGACTCGGTCCTCGGCCAGGGGTGTGCGGATCAGTTCGGTGTCGGTGGCCGGGGCGACCGGCAACCAGCGCAGGGACCGTACGTCCCGATAGCCGGCGACCACCCGCCCCGGCCCGGCCGCCGCGTGGGCCTGTTCGCCCGCGAGCCGGATCAGCGTGGTCATCGGCAGCACCGGGAACCGGTCCGCCGCGTCCGGCCACCACTCGGGCTGCTCGTAGACGCAGTGGTCGCGGACGTAGGGGTGCTCGGCCAGGGAGAACCGGTACGCGCGGCGCTCGGAAGCCCCGGTCGGCGCGGGCGGGGAGGCCGCCGAGGCGGGTCGGGCCAGGTCGGCGACCTCGGTCAGCGAGCGGTCGGCCTCGGCCAGCGCCGCGTGGAAGGCCGCCAGGACGGGATGCCCGCCGGCCGCCGGGGCGGGGCGAGGCCCGCCCGCGAACCGCAGCGGCCCGGCGGCCGAGCCCAGCGCGACCAGCGGCGACCCGAGGTCGAGCCGGACGATCGGGCCGACGGGCGCCGGGGCGGATACCGGAGGCGGTGCCGGCGCCGGGCCGGTCGGGGCGGCCGGGTCGATCGCCGCGCCCTCCACCCACAGCGCCGCCGCCGCCCGCCGGAATCCCGCCAGGCCGGGCCGCAGCGTCGAGTGCGCCGCGACGGCCAGCGCGTCGCGCCCGCGCAGCGTGTCGTGCACGAACCCGACCAGGCTGCCCGCGCCCGGCTGGACGAACACCCGTACCCCGTCCGCGTACAGGGCCTCGATCGACTCCCGGAACCGGACCGGTTCGAGGAGGTGACGCACGGTCAACTCGCGGACCGCGGCGGCGTCCCGAGGGTAGGGACCGACGGCGGTCGCCGACCACACCGGCACCCGCGGTGCCCGGAGCGGGAGTCGCTCGAACGCGGCGGTCACCTGCCCGAGATACGGCGCCCACATCGGCGTGTGGAAGCCGGAGCGGAACGGCAGTTCACCGCCCACGACACCGGCGCCGCGCAACTCGGCCAGCACCTCGGCGACCGCGTCGGGCGGGCCGCACAGCACGCTCTGGTTCGGGCAGTTGTCGTGCGAGACGACCACCGGACCGGCGCCGACCCGCCGCCGCGCGACGTCCGCCCCGCAGCCCACCGCCGCGTAGACCAGGTCCGGCACGGCCAGCGAGTCCGGGCGCAGCGAGCCGAGGAAGCCGTCCACCGCCGCGCGCGGATACATCCCGGCCACGACCATCGCGGTCCACTCGCCCATGCTGTGCCCGGCCAGCAGATCCGGGACCAGGCCTGCCCGTTCCAACTCGGCGGCCAGGAACCGACCGGCGGTCAGCGCGTCCACGGCCCGCCCGACCAGATCCTCGGCGCCGGTCAGCTCGGGCCGGGGCAGGCCGCACGCGTCGGCCAGGTCGTCCAGGCGCGGCGAGGTCTCGGGTTCCAGACCGGGGAACAGGAACGCGACCCGACCCGGCGTGCGCGCGTACGGGCCCAGCAGCGGGCGCGGGGTGAACCAGATCTCGGCCCGGCCGCGCCACGGCACGCCGCGATCGAGGACGCGGGCGGCCAGCGCGAGGCGCTTGGGGGTCGGGTCGGCGACCGCGATTCGGCACGGTCCGGGCCGTCCGGTGGGTGCCGGTCGTCCGGCGGTGACCTCGGCCAGCAGGCGGGCCAGCTCGGACACCGAATCGGCGGCCAGGGTCAGCACATCGGGCACGGCCGGCCGACCCGGTCCGGTGGGCAGCGCGACCGCCCGGCCCGCGGGCGGCTGTTCCAGCACGGCGTGCGCGTTGACGCCGCCGAAGCCGAACGCGTCGACCGCCGCCAGCCGGCTTCCGTGCAAATTGACCGGCCACTCCCGGGCTTGCCGTTGAGGCCGCATCCGGGTGCCGGCGAAGGCCGGATGCGGATCCTCGACGTGCAACGTCGGCGGCAGGGTCCGGTGATGCAGCGCGAGCGCGGCCTTGATCAGACCGGCCATTCCGGAGGCCTGCATCGCGTGACCGATGTTGGACTTGACCGTGCCCAGCGCGACATCGGCCGGGCCGTCGCCCGCGCGCGGCCCGAAGACCTTCCCCAGCGTGGTCAGTTCGGCCTCGTCGCCGACCGGGGTGCCGGTGCCGTGCGCCTCGACCAGGCCGAGCAGGCCCGGTGTGGTGGGATCGAGCCCGGCCACCCGCCAGGCCTGCTCCAGGGCCCGTACCTGCCCCTCGACCAGCGGACTCATCAGGCTCGCCGCGCGGCCGTCGCTGGAGACGCCCACGCCGCGCACCACCGCGTACACCCGGTCGCCGTCGCGTTCGGCGTCGGCGAAGCGCTTGAGCAGCACCGCACCGGTGCCCTCGGAGATCAGCGTGCCGTCCGCCGCCCGGTCGAACGGCCGGATCCGCTCGCTCGCGCTGAGCGCGCGCAACTGGGTGAACACACTCCACAACGTGGCGATGTGGCAGTGGTGCACGGCGCCCGCGAGCACCGCGTCGCAGCGCCCGGAGCGCAACTCCGCGGCGGCCTGGTCCAGCGCGAGCAGCGAGGTCGCGCAGGCCGCGTCCAACGTGTACGCGGGCCCGCCCAGATCGAGTCGGTTGGCGATCCGGGACGCGGTGAAGCTGGGCACCAGGCCGATCGACGCGTCCGGCCGCTCCGGGCCGATCGCGTCCCGGAACGCCTCGCGAATCAGGGTCAGTCGGGCTCGATCCAGCTCCGGGGCCAACTCGCCCAAGAGCGAGACCAGTTGGTGCGCGGTGCGGACCCGTTGGTCGAGCCGGGCGGTGGCCACGCCCATGTAGCCGCCGCGGCCGAAGACCACGCCGATCCGGGAGCGGTCCGGCAGCCGCGCCTCGCCGCCCGCGTCCGCGATCGCCTCGGCGCCGGCGCGCAGCGCGAGCAGTTGGTCCGGTTCGGCACCGGCGACCACCGCGGGCATGATGCCGAAGCGCACCGGATCGAACGTGGCCAGATCGTCCACGAAGCCGCCACGCCGGCAGTAGAAGCGATCGCTGCGGGCGGGCTCGCCGGCCGTGCCCGGCGCGTAGTAGAGCGCCGGGTCCCAGCGGTTCGGCGGCACGTCGGTGATCGCGTCGACGCCGGCCTCGATCAGCCGCCAGAAGCCGGCCGGGTCGGCCGCCCCGGGGAAGATCGCGCCGATCCCGACGATCGCCGCGTCGTCCGGTCGCGGACCGGGTCCGCCGGTGTGGGCGCTCACCCGGACACCGGCCCGGTCGCCGGGACGCACGCGTACACGGCCTGCCGGTCCGCGCCCAGCGCCAACTCGGCGAGCAGCGCCTGCACACCGTGCCCGGGATCGATCAACGGGACGCCGCGCCGGGCGTATTCGCGGGCCAACTCCGGCGTCACCATGCCGCCGCCCTCGGCTGCCCACGGACCCCAGTCGATGCTCACCACCCGCTCCGCCACCGGCGCGAGCGTGTCGCCGGAGCCCGCCGACCAGTGCCGTGCCAGGGTTGCCAGCGCGTCGTTGGCGGCGGCGTAGTCGCTCTGACCCCGATTGCCGTACACGCCCGCGACGCTGCCGAACATGGCCAGGAACGCCGGTGGCGCCAGGGTCGGCCGCAGCGCGCGCAGGCCCGCGACCAGGGCCCGCGCGCCGGTCACCTTCGTGCCGAACACGGCTCGGAAGGACTCCGGCGTCTTGTCCACCAGGAGCCGGTCGGCCAGCACGCCCGCGCCGTGTACGATCCCGTCCAGCCGACCGTGCCGCTCGGCGATCTCGGCCAGGACCCGGCGGACCGCGTCGGCGTCGGTGACATCCGCGACGTGCAGCCGTACCGAGGCCGCGTGTTCGGCCAACTCGGCCAGCGTCGCGCGGACCCGACGGCGGTTGAGCACCCGGGTCAGCTCGGCCTCGATCCGGGCCGGCTCACGCACCCCGGACGCGATCAACGCGGCCCGCAGCGCCGGCGCGTCGGTCGCGGCGGCGAGCGCGGCGGGCTCGGGTTCGCCGCCGTCGCCGGTCCGACCGAGCAACGCGATGTGGCAGCCGGTGGCCCGGGCCAGGCCCAGCGCCGCCCGGGCGGTGATCCCCCGGGCGCCGCCGGTCAGCAGCAGCACCGCGTCCGGACCCAGCCGCTCGCGCAGCAGCGTGTCCCGATCGGCGGCGGAGATCTCCGGCAGCGGCGCCGGCCGGGTGCGCAGAGTCGTCCGGCGGCCGTCGGCCAGACCGAGCAGCACCGGCGCCCCGGGCTCGGGCCGGTTCGTCGTGCGGGCCAGTTCGATCAGGAGACGGTGGGCGGGCCGGGCGGGTTCCTCCTTGGGATCCACGTCCAGGACGCGCACCACGCGGTCCGGGTATTCGAGCGCGGCGGAGCGGGCGAACCCGGCCAGGCCCGCGCCCGGTACCGGGTCGGGGCCGGCGGCGGGCTCCGACGAGCGGCCGAAGTCGCCGCCGCCGGCGGTGCCGAGGAACACCTGCCGTACGCCGCCCACCAGCGCGGCCCGCAGCAGCGGGAAGGCGTCCGGCAGGACCGGGTCCGGGCCGTCGCCGAGCGCGGCCAGGTGGACCAGCGTGTCGACGTCCGACCACGGGACGTGCGACCGCGCCGGGTCCGGGTGCTCGTCGGCCGGTTCGGCCCGATCCCGGGCGCGGACCTCGACCACGGCGCCGTGTGCCTCCAGCAGGTCGGCCAGCGCCCACGCGATCCCGCCGCCGTCCTCGACCAGGACCACCCGGCGACCGCGCAGCGCCTCGCCGGTCGGCGGGTCCGCCGATTCGCCGGGCGGCGGATCCTCGATCGGCACGCACTCGACCAGGTGCCGGGTGGGGCGGTCACCGATCGGCGGCGACTCCTCCCGGGAGTGCGCGGCGGGCTCGGCGACCTCGGCGGGCTGTGCCGCCGCGCCCGGCTCGGTGTCCGCCTCCAGTACGCCGGACACGATCGCGTCGATCGTCTTGACCTTGGCCAGCCGCTCGACCACGGCCTCGTCGACCGCGCCGACCGCGCCCGGCAAGCGCAGCCGCAGGGCCAGTTCGCCGATGATCTCGGTGCGCTTGATCGAGTCGACGGACAGGTCCGCCTCCAGGTCCAGCGTCGGGTCGAGCATGTCCTTCGGGTAGCCCGTGCGGGTGCCCACGATGTCCAGCACCACGGCCAACACCTGCTCGCGCGTGATCGGTCCGGCCGGCGCCTCGATCGGGGGAGCCGATCCCCCGGGAGCCGATCCCCCGAGAGTCGCGTTCTCGAGAGCGGCCTCCCCGGGAGTCGCCTCCGGGAGGTCCGACGGCACTCGCGCGGGAGTCGGCCACGCCACGGGAGCCGGCGACGGTGCCTCCGGCACGCCGCCCGGCACGCCCAGGTAGCCGAGCAGCACCTCGCGCTGCGCGGCGACCGAGGCCCGGGCACCGGCCAGGTATTCGAGCAGCACCGCATCCCGCGCGGAGCCGGTCGGCTCGGCCGGGCCGTCGGCCGCGGGCCCCAGGGGCAGCGCGGCCACCGGGGTCGCCGGGCGCAGCCCACCGGGCACCGGGCGGCCGTCGGCGGTGCGCACCAGGTGGCCGTCCACGGTCCAGGCCGGACGGGCACCCGGTTCGACGTCGATCGGCCGGATCCGGCCCGCCAGGCCGCCCGCGACCCGGACCGGCACGCCGGCCACCGCGAGTTCGGCGAGCGTGGTGAGCAGTCGGCGCAGGCCGTCCTCGCCGGGCACGTCGCAGGGCACGGCGGTGTGCGGCCGGTCGCCGAGGATCGCCCGCACCATGCCGGTCAGCGCGCGACCCGGCCCGACCTCGACGAAGATCCGCACACCCGCCGCGTACATCGCCTCGATCTGCTCGGCGAACCGCACCGGCTCGGCCACCTGACGGGCGATCAGCGCGCGTACCCCGGCGGGCGTGTCCGGGTAGCGCGCGGCGGTGCTGTTGGACCACACCGGGATCCCGGGCGGGCGTACGTCCAGGTCCGCGACGGCGGCCGTGAGGGTGTCGGCCGCCGCCGCGACCACGGGACTGTGGAACGCGCACGCCACGGGCAGGCGACGCGCGGACAGTCCGGCGCCGTCGAGTGCGGCGAGCGCCGCGGTCAGGGCCCGCTCGGAGCCGGACACGACGGTCTGGGTCGGGGTATTGCGATTGGCGAGCACGACGCCGTCGATGCCGGCCAGCACCTCGGCGACGTGGTCCGCACCCGCCGTCACCGCCGCCATCGCGCCGGGCTCGGGACCCGCGGCGGCCAGCACGGCCGCCGCCCGGATCTCACCGAGCCGGCCCAGATCGCGCGTGGACAACACGCCCGCCGACCACAGCGCGGCCACTTCGCCGTAGCTGTGCCCGGCCACCTGGTCCGGCCACACCCCGAACCGGTCGAGCAGCCGGGTCAGCGCGACCGCCGCCACGCCGAGCGCGGGCTGCGCGTGCCGGGTGTCGGTGATCCGGGCGACCTGCTCGGCGCGCGCCGCGGCGTCGAACGCGGCGGGCGGGAACATCGCCCCTACACACTCCGGCGAGATGTCCCGCAGGCCGTCGCACAGTTCGGGGAATCGGGCGAACAGGTCGGCGAGCATTCCGGGCCGCTGGCTGCCCTGCCCGGGATACAGGAACGCCACCCGCCCGGCCGGATCGGTGCCGGCCCCGGCCCCGGCCTCGGCCCCGGCCTCGGCCTCGGCCTCGGCCTCGGTCCCGGTTCCGACTCCGGCTCCGGTCTCGGCCCCGGTGCCGCCCGCGTTCTCGCTCACCGTCCGGTGGAAGATCTCGCCGCCGGGATCGACCGCGCCCGCCCGGGCCAGGGTGAGCTTGACCCGCAGATCGGCGTGATCGGTCGCGACGAAGGCGATCCACACCGGGTCCGGGTCACCGGATCCGACGTCCGTCCCGGTCCCGGTGTCGAGGTCGGTTCCGGACTCGCCGCCGACACCCACCCCGACACCCACCCCGACACCGACCTCCGCGTCGGCTTCCGCGAGCGCCGCCAGCCCGCGCAGCGGCACCTCCTCCGCCGCGTCCAGCCGAGCCGCCAACCGGTCGAGCGCCGCGTGCGTCGCCGCGAGATCCGCACCCCGGAAGCAGAACAGCTCGGCCGGCCACGCGGCGTCCGCACCGCCCGCCCCGGGCTCGCCGGACTGCGGCGCACCGGTGAGCACCGCGTGGAAGTTGGTGCCGCCGAAGCCGAACGCGCTGACCCCGGCGACGCGTTCGCCGACCGGCGTGTTCCACGGGCGGGCCCGGTCGTCGAACACGAACGGGCTCGGGTGCGGCGGTCGGCGCAGGTGCAGGGTCGGCGGGCGGACCCCGAAGTGCACCGCCAGCGCGGCCTTGGCCAGGCCGGCCAGGCCGGCCGCGCACTTGGTGTGCCCGATCTGAGACTTCACCGAGCCCACCGCGCAGGCCCCGGGGGTCGCGCCGTGTTCCGCGAACACCTGGGTGAGCGTGTCCAGTTCGGCGCGGTCGCCGACCACGGTGCCGGTGCCGTGCGCCTCGACCAGGCCGACCTCGGCCGGTGAGACGCCGGCCGCCCGATACGCGCGTTCCAGCGCCCGCCGCTGGCCCTCGGGGCGCGGCGCGGTCAGCCCGAGCGAGCGGCCGTCGCTGGACCCGCCGACGCCCTTGACCACCGCGTACACCCGGTCCCCGTCGCGTTCGGCGTCGGCGAGCCGCTTGAGCAACACGCACACCGCGCCCTCGCCCAGCGCGATCCCGTCCGCGTCGGCGTCGAAGGTCGCACACCGCCCGGACGGCGACAGGGCGCGCACCGAGGCGAACATCAGGAAGTCGTTGATCCCGTTGTGGGTGTCCACGCCACCGCACAACACCAGGTCGCTCGACCCGGTGTTCAGCTCCTTGCAGGCCAGGTCCAGCGCCGCCAACGAGGCCGCGCACGCGGCGTCCACGGTGTAGTTGACGCCGCCCAGGTCGAGCCGATTGGCGATCCGACCGGCGATCACGTTGGCCAGGACACCCGGGAAGGAGTCCTCGGTGGGGGAGGGCAGTTGCCGATCCAGGTCGTCGGGCAGATCGCCGAACCAGCCCGGGAACAGCGCGCGGAAGCCGTACGCGCCGGCCAGATCGGTACCCGCCTCGGCGCCGAAGATCACCGATGTGCGCTCGCGCGCGAAGGTCCGCCCCGGCCCGTAGCCGGCGTCCGCCAGCGCCCCCGACGCGACGTGCAGCGCGAGCAGTTGGGCCGGTTCGATCGAGGCCAGCGAGGCGGGCGGGATGCCGTACCCGGTCGCGTCGAACCCGATCGCGGGCACGAAACCACCCCACTTGGACGGGGTCCGCCCGGCCGGGACCGCTCCGGGGCCGGCGCCCTTGACCGAACCGCGCGCGGTCGCGCCCGGCTCGGAGCTCGGCGCGAAGTAGCGCTCCACGTCCCAGCGTTCGCGCGGCACCTCGGTCACCGCGTCGACGCCGGCCAGGATGTTGCGCCAGTAGCTCGCCAGGTCCGGGGCACCCGGGAGCACACAGGCCATGCCCACGATCGCGACATCCTGCGGCCGGGGTGCGGCCGATCGCGGCGATCCGCCCAGCTCGCGCACCCGGCGGGCCAGCCACTCGGTCGACCCGATGGTGATCTCGTGGTGCAGCGTGGCGACGTCGGTCGGCGCCGATCGCAGCACCGCGGCCTGGCCCAGCATGAACATCCCGTCCCGACGCTGCGCGTCCGCGTCCACCGCGACCAACTCGCCCGCCTCGCGCCGCAGACCCTTGCTGGCGATCCGCAGGCGGCCCAGGTTGAGCTGCTCCAACTCGGCCCAGACCTGCCGAGGCGGCACGCCACGCGCCTCCAACTCACGCCGACTGTCCTCGAACGTGGTCACGAACGGCGTGCCGGCGCAGCGAGTCGCGTGTCCGGGCGCGGTCCGCACCAGCGTGGTCGACGCGCACTCGAGCGCCGCGGCCTGGAAACCGGGCAGGATCGCGCCACCTTCCACCGCCTCGCGGGTGAACAGGTACGCGGTGCCCATCAGCACGCCGACCGAGGCGCCCAGCTCGACCAGCGGGGCCGCCGCCGCGGCGACCATCGCGGCCGAACGCGCGTCGTGGATCCCGCCCGCGAACAGCACGTCGAACCCGGCCGCGCCGCCGTGCCGTTCGGCGTACGACAACAACTCGTCCAGTTGCGCCTCCCACAGCGGGAAGCTCGCGCGCGGCCCGACGTGCCCGCCGCACTCGGTGCCCTCGAAGACGAACCGCCGGGCACCCTCGCGCAGGAACTGCGCCGCCAGTCCGGGGGAGGGCACATGCAGATAGGTGCGGATCCCGGCGGCCTCCAAAGGCGCGGCCTGCCCCGGGCGCCCACCCGCGATCAGCGCGTACGGCGGCCGGGCGGCGAGCACCGCGGCGAGCTGTTCGTCGCGCAGTGCCGGCGGCGCGAAGCCGAGCAGGCCCGCGCCCCACGGCAGGTCGCCGAGGGCCTCGGCGGTCTCGGCGAGCAGCGCGCCCACCTCCGGGCCGCGCAGCAGGGACAGCGCAAGGAAGGGCAACCCGCCCGCCCGGGCGACCGAGTGCGCGAACGCGGCCCGATCGCTGACCCGGGTCATCGGCCCCTGCACCGGCCTGGGACCCACGCCGCGCCGGGCGGCCGAGGCCACGTGGTCCACGATCGCCTCGCGCACCGCGTGCAGCACCCGGCCGGCCGTGCCGTAGCGGTCGGCGAGGCGGCCCGCCAACGCGCCGTCCTGGCCGACCGGGAGCAACTCCCGGCGCAGTCCGCCCGCGCCCGACACGGCGGCCGGATCGCCCGCCTGCCCGGCCAGCCGCGCGATCGGCAGGTCCGGACGCCGATAGACCCGGTGGCCCCGGATCACCACGGTCTCGCTGCCGTCCATCGCGCGCACCGCCGCCGCGACGTCGGCGGGCACCGTACTCTCGGCCACCAGGGCCAGTTGGGTGTCGAGCAGCACCCCGGCGGCCCCGCCCGCGACCGCCGCCGCGGCGGTGTGCGGACCGATGCCCCCGGCCGCCCACACCGGGACCGACACCCGCTCGTCCGCGAGTAACTGCTGGAGCAGCACGAACGTGGTCAGCTCGCCGCACCGTCCACCGCTCTCGGCGCCGCGCGCGATCACCCCCTCGGCCCCGGCCGCGACCGCCGCGTGGGCCTGTTCGGCAGAGGTGACCTCGACCAGGACCCGCCGCCCCGGCCCGATGGTCCCCGGTGCCCACGGCGCATCGGGGGCCAGCAGCACGACGTGCACGTGCGCGGGTAGTTCACCCGGTTCCAGCGGACAGCCCACCGGTACCCGGACCCCGAAGGAGGGGACCGCCGACGCCTCGGCCAACTCGCCGAGCGCCGCGTCGCGATCGCGGCCGAGGTCGAGCACCCCGAGCGAGCCGGCCCGGTGCGCGGCGATCACGAGTCGGGCGTTGGGACGACCAAAGGGGCTCACTGCGAGGACCTGATCGCGACGCGGGGACTGCGACGTCATGGGGGCGTGCCTCCGTTCGGTAACCGTGCGGCAGGATGAACGGTGCGGTGGAAGGAACACGCGAACCCGGCTTCGGGCACGGCGAATCGCGGCGTGCACGCCGATGCCGAAAAAACGCGCCCCGCATCCGAAAGCGGTATGAGGTCGAAAAATCGGCCGTAGCCGAATCACTGCGCCGTATCGTCGGTTTCCGGCAACGAGGAGTCAACGACGGGTCGGCCGCGGCGATTTGCCCGGACAGGCTCCGGCAGGTCCGGCTCGGGACCCCGTTCACCCAAGCGGGACACGGGCCGAGCGCCCCGCCGGACCGACCCGGGCACGGTCTCGGCAAAATCGATCCTTGCCCGCTCGGCATACACCGATGCCCTGGAGATTCACCCGACCCACCCACACCACCGTTCCGTGAACGGGAATTGGCCGGTTTCGCACCCTGCCGGTATGGGTGGTGTGACCGTTATGGTACGGCGCGTGACCCTCCAGCAGCTCCGCTACCTCGTCGCCGTCGCGAACTTCGGCACCATGACCGCCGCCGCCGAAGCCCTCTACGTCGCCCAGTCCGCGCTGTCCCGGGCGCTCAAGGCACTCGAACACGAGTTGGGCGCCGAACTGTTCGTGCGCGAAGGCCGGACGGTGGGACTGACCGCCGAGGGCTCCCGGGTGGTCCGGCTCGCCCGGACCGTGCTCGACACCGTCACCGCGATCGAGGACATCGGCCGGGTGGCCGGCCCGGTCTCCGAGCCGACGCTGACCGTCGCCACCACATCCACGCTCGCGATCGGCCGCGTGGCCCGACTGGTCGCGGCGTTCGCGGGGGAGCACCCCGAGGCGCCGATCGAGGTGACCCGGCACGACGCGCGCGGCGCGGTGCTGGCCGCGGTACGGGCGGGCACCGCCGAGATCGGGGTGGCGGACGCGCCCGGGCCCGGCGACCTGCGCACCTATCGGCTGGCCGACGCCGAGGTGGTGCTCGTCTCGCCGCCGGACACGCGGCTGCCGGACCCGGTGCCGTGGAGCGCGTTGGACGGCCTCCCGATGGTGCTCCCGGAGCGCGGCAGCGAGCGGCGCTCGCAATTCGAGGCGATGTTCGCCGAGATGGGCGTGCGGCCGATCGGCGCCTGCGAGCACAACGACCGGGTCAACTGGGTCGCCGGCGTCCTCAACGGCGAGGGCTCGCTGATCTGGTACCGGGACGTGGCCGAGGACGTGTTCGGCGACTCGGCCGTGATCCGCTCGCTCGACCCGCCGCTGCGCCGCGGCATCATGCTGGTCTGCAAGGAGAACGCCCGCACCCGCTCGGCGCGACTGTTCGTCGACCTGGCCCGCCGAGCCGGCCACAGCGAACCGGACGCGGACTGAGGCCCGCCGCACGATCGGCGGCTCCGGGCCGGCGCGAGCCGCCGGTGGGCCCACCCGGCGGGCGACCGCGTCCGCCTATTCGATCGGCGCCGCCGCGGGTTCGCCGAGGTCGGGCGTGTCCGTGAAGGTGACCTGCGCCCCGCCGGGGCCGTGCAGTTCCAGCACGGTCACCGTGTTCGCCCCCGCGCGCAGCACCGGCGCCGGAACGTACAACGTGCGCTGCGGACCGGCGCTCCAGTAGCGGCCGAGCAGGAAGCCGTTGATCCAGACCAGCCCCTTGGTCCACCCGTCCAGCCGGACGAAGGTGTCCCCGACCGCCTCCACCTCGAAGGTGCCCGAGCGCAGCACCGGTACGCCCGCCGGGATCGGCCCGGCGGCGTCCGGCAACACCGGCCCGCCCGGCGCGTCCAACGGCAGCGGGTACATCTGCCAGCCGAACAGGTTCTGCCGCTCCAACCGCACGCCGCGGGTGATGCCCTTGCGGTCGTGCAGGCCGGGCCCGTAGTTGATCCGCCCGCAGTTCTCCACCAGCAGGTCCAAGCGCGCGCCGCCCGCGGGAATGGCGAGTTCGCACGAGGCCGAGCCGCTCTCGCCGCGGTCGAGCACCGCGATCGGCACCCCGTCCAGGAACACCTGCGCCCGGTCGGCGAGCCCGTCCACGTGCAGCGGCGCCGCCTCGCGCGGGCCGCTGACCCACGTGCGGTACAGGACGAAGCCGTACGCCTGGTCGAGTTCCTCCATGGTCAGCGTGCCGGGCGAGTACACGGGCGTGGACAGGTCCTCGACGTGCGCGAGCAGCGCCGCCACCGAGGGCAACGCGACCTCGCCGAGCTTGATCCGGGGCGGCAGGGCCGGCGGCGGTTCGGCCGGCAGCGGCGCGTAGCGCCCGATCACCTCGCGAAGGGCCCAGTACTTCTCGGTGAGCTCGCCCGCCTCGCCGATCGGCGCGTCGTAGTCGTAGCTGGTCACCGTCGGCTGGTAGACGCCCTCGACCTCGTTGGCGCCGTTCATCAGTCCGAAGTTGGTGCCGCCGTGCGCCATGTACAGGTTGACCGACGCGCCGGCCGCGAGCATCTCGTCCAGGACGCCCGCCGCGTCCGCCGCGTCCCGCACGTGGTGCGGGTCGCGCCAGTGGTCGAACCAGCCGTTCCAGAACTCCATGCACACCGGGGGCCCGTCCGGCGACCAGCGGCGCAGCGTCGCGAACGCCTCGTTCGCGCGCGAGCCGAAGTTCACCGTGGGCAACACGCCGGCCACGGTCCCGCCCTGGAGCATCGGTTCGGTGGGCCCGTCGGAGGTGAACAGCAGCCCGCTCGCGCCGCGCCGGCGCAGCCCCTCGACCAGGTGCCGCAGGTAGGCGACGTCGTTGCCGTAGCTGCCGTACTCGTTCTCCACCTGGAGCGCGATCACCGGGCCGCCGTGCTCGGCGAGCAGCGGCTCCAGCAGCGGCATCACCGCGTCCAGGTAGCGGTCCACCGCGGCCAGGTACGGCGGGTGGGCGCACCGCAGCCGCATCCCCGGATCCTTGAGCAGCCACGCGGGCAGGCCGCCGAACTCCCACTCCGCGCAGATGTAGGGGCCGGGCCGGACGATCGCCTTGAGCCCGTGCCGCTCGGCCGCGCCCAGGAATGCGACCAGGTCCTTGCCGCCGGTGAAGTCGAAGTGCCCCGGGGTGGGTTCGTGCACGTTCCAGGCGACGTAGGTCTCGACCGTGTTCAGGCCCATGCCGCGCAGCCGGGCGAGCCGGTCGTCCCACTGCTCGGGGTGGACACGGAAGTAGTGCAGGGCGCCGGAGAGCATGCGAAACGGCTTGCCGTCGAGGGCGAAGCCGTCTCGAGTCGAGACGAGGCTGGGGGTGGTCAAGACGCTCCTCGGGCAGATCCGTGCGGTGGGTCCGAACCATCCTGCACGAGGCGTGTCACCCGAACTTGAACTCTTCTGCGCGTCGTCGTGGACTTTTCCGCACCCATCGACTCGTCATTGTGAGGCTCTCACCTGGATGAATGCTCTCTGGATTCACGCGCCTTGCCATCCGGTGACCACATACTTGGACTTTTCTTGTTGATCACCTCGACAAAAGCAGGAGTGCGGCGGCAACCCGTTGACGCCTCGTCGAGCAGGGCACATGATCGGCGGCCAGACAGCCTCCACTGCCTCCGACCACGCGCCGGGCTCCGTCGGGCCCTGCTCGTCTCCCGAAGGGACGGCCACCTCATGTGGGGTAGCACCCGCGCTTCGCGCTCCTCGTTGGGCTCCGCTTCGCGCTCTTCGCGCCGAGGCCGTCAGACGGCCCGCCGCGCCGCCATCGCGGTCACCATCGCGGCCCTGACCACGCTCACCGCCTGCGGTTCCGACTCGGACTCCGGCGACAAGACCGACAAGGCGGCACAGGGCGACAAGTCGTCCGGGGGCCAGGGCGGCGGCACCGCCCAGCTCGACTTCTGGGGCTGGAACCCGGCCTACGACAAGGCCGTGACCGCGTTCAACGCCGCACATCCCGACATCCACGTCAACTACAACAAGGTCGAGCCGGGCTCCAAGGGCGGCTACGCCAAGATGCTCGCCGCGGTGAAGGCGAACAACGCGCCGTGCCTGGCGCAGATGGGCTACGAGACGTTGCCCAGCTTCCTGGTCGAGGGCGCCCTCCAGGACGTGGACAAGGAGGCCGCGGCGCTCGAGTCGAAGTACTCGGCCGGCGCCTGGTCGCAGATGAGCGTCGCGGGCAAGACCTACGGGATCCCGGTGGACACCGGCCCGGTGGCGATGTTCTACCGCACCGACGTGTTCGCCAAGCACGGTCTGACCCCGCCCAAGACCTGGGACGAGTTCGCCCGGCAGGCCGACAAGGTGCACGCGGCCGACCCGGCGGTGGCCTACTCGGCGTTCGGCGGCAACGATCCGTGGTGGTACGCGGGCATGGCCTGGCAGAACGGCGGTAGCTGGTTCAAGCCCGAGGGCGAGACCTGGAAGGTCTCGCTCACCGAGCCCGGCACGCAGAAGGTCGCCCAGTACTGGCAGCAGTTGCTGGACAAGAAGGTCGTCTCGTCCGACCCGACCTTCACCCCCGACTGGTACAAGCGGTTCAGCGACGGCAGCGTGGCCGGCTTCGTCGGCCCGGTCTGGTTCACCGCGCTGCTGGAGGAGAACGCCAAGGACGCCGCGGGGAAGTGGGCGGTCGCGCCGATGCCGCAATGGGACGCGTCCGGCAAGGCCACCGGCAACATCGGCGGCTCCGGCACGGCCGTGCTCAAGGGCTGCAAGAACACCAAGGCCGCGGTCGCCTTCGCGGACTGGATGAGCAGCGACACCGCGAGCCTGACCACGCTGGTCAAGGACGCGGGCATCTACCCGGCCGCCACGTCCGGCGCGAGCCTGGACGTGATGCAGCAGCCGTCCGCGTACTTCGGCAACACGAAGATCTACGACATCTTCAAGGAGTCCGCCGCCCAGACCCCGGCCGGCTGGCAGTGGGGGCCCACGATGACCCAGGTCTCCGCCGACCTGACCGACCGGGTCGGCAAGGCCGGTGCGGGCAACGGCAAGATCGCCGACGCGCTGACCAGCGTCCAGGGCAGCACGATCAAGGCCATCCAGGACAAGGGCCTGAAGGCCGCCGCGGGCTGACCCGCCGTCACACCCCGACGTCGCGGGCGGTTCGCACCGTGTCCCGCCGTCCCGCGTCACCTCGCGCCGACGGCGGGCACGCCGCCGTCGGCCCCACGCACCCACCCACCGGTTCCATCCAACCGAAGCATCCACCGGGAGCCCGCCCTTGAGCGCACCGATCCCGCGGCGCAAGCGCCGGCGGTCCGCACCCCTGATCTTCCTCGCGCCGTTCGGCGTGCTGTTCGCCGCGATGTACGCGGTGCCCGTCGGCTACGCGATCGTCGAGAGCCTGCACAAGATGCGGCGCTCCGGCCTGGGCCTGACCCCGCCGAAGCGGGTGTACGCGGGCTTCGAGAACTACACCAAGGCGCTGCACGACGACGCGCTGTGGCGCGGCGTGGGTCGGGTGTTGCTGTTCGGCGTGGTGCAGGTGCCGGTGATGCTCGGCCTCGCGCTGGTGCTCGCGCTGCTCCTGGACGCGAAGTCGGCCCGGCTCAAGGGCTTCTTTCGCACCGCGTACTTCCTGCCCTACGCGATTCCCGGCGTGATCGCCACCATCTTGTGGGCCTTCCTCTACATGCCCCGCTCCAGCCCGGTGGTGAGCATGCTCGACGCGGTCGGCCTGCCGTCCGACTTCCTCGGCGAGGACGCGGTGTTGTGGTCGATCGCCAACGTGGTCACCTGGACCTGGACCGGCTACAACATGCTGGTCATCTACTCCGCGCTCCAGGCGATCCCACAAGAGCTGTACGAGGCGGCCGAGTTGGACGGTTGCGGGCCGTGGCGCACGGCGTGGCGGATCAAGGTGCCGCTGGTGGCCCCGGCGATCGCGCTCACCACCGTGTTCTCGGTGATCGGCACGCTCCAGCTCTACACCGAACCGCGCGTGTTGCGACCGCTGACCTCGTCCGTGGACGCGGACTACACCCCGATCATGTCCGCGTACCACAAGGCCGTCGAGAACAACGACTACGGCCAGGGCGCCGCCGTCTCGGTGCTGCTCGCCCTGGGCACGTGCGTGTTGTCCTTCGCGGTCCTCAAGCTCTCCGCCCGGCTCACGAACGGCAGGTCCTCGCTGTGACGACGCTGACCACCCCGCCCGCGAGCCCGGTTCGCGAACGTACGCCGCGACCCGCGACCAAGGTGGGCAAGGGCCGTACCACGCCCATGCGTTCGCAGGTGCTGACCACCTCGTTCCTGTTCCTGGTGGCCACCTACTTCCTGATGCCGGTGTGGTGGCTGCTGGTCTCCTCGACCAAGTCCTCCAGCGACGTGTTCGGCAGCAACGGCTTCTGGTTCGCCGATTGGAACCTGGGCGCCAACCTGCGCCAACTCTTCACCGAGGACGGCGGCATCTTCCTGCGCTGGATGTTCAACTCGGTGCTGTACGCGGTCGGCGGCGGCGTGGTGGCCACCCTGCTGGCCGCGATGGCCGGCTATGCGCTGGCCAAGTACCGGTTCCGCGGCCGGGGCGCGATCTTCTCGGTGATCCTGGGCGCGGTGCTGATTCCGACCCCGATGCTCGCGTTGCCGATCTACCTGATGCTCTCCAAGGTGCACCTGGTCGACACGATCTGGGCGGTACTGCTGCCCGCCACGGTGAGCCCGTTCGGCGTCTTCCTGGCCAAGACCTACGCCGAGGCGTCGGTGCCGGACGAACTGATCGAGGCGGCCCGCCTGGACGGCGCGAGCGAGTTCCGGATCTTTCGCACCATCGGCCTGCGGATCATGTCGCCCGCACTGGTGACCATCTTCCTGTTCCAACTGGTCGCGGTCTGGAACAACTTCTTCCTGCCCCTGATCACGCTCAACGACCAGCACCTGTGGCCGGTCACACTGGGCCTGAACGCGTGGAACAGCGACCTCACCCAACCGCACGCCAACCTGGTCGTGGTCGGTGCGCTGGTGTCGGTGATCCCGCTGGTCGCCGCCTTCTGGTCGCTCCAGCGGTTCTGGCGCACCGATCTGGTGGCGGGCGGAGTGAAGGCGTGAACAACCCCTTCACGCCCGACATGCGCCGCCGTACGATCGGCGCACCATGATCTTCGAGCGCTACCTCACACCCGCCCGGGAACACCAGCGGCTCGGCCTGGTGTGCCTGGGCGTGGGCTGGCAGCAGGTCACCGCGATGCTGTTCGAGGGCCGGGTGCTGGGCTGCTACCAACTCACCCTGATCACCGGCGGATCGGGCTGGTTCCGCTCGGGCAACCGACACGCGCCGCGGATCCCGGTCCAAGCGCCCGCGGCCTTCCTGCTCTTCCCCGGCGAGTACCACGCGTACAGCCCCGACCCCACCGGCTGGCGCGAGCACTGGGTGCTGTTCGAGGGACCGACCGCCGCGGCGTACGAGGACCTGGGCTTCCTGGACCGGACCGAGCCGGTGATGTCGCTGGGCGGGGTGCGGCCGCTGCGCCAGGGTTTCGACCGCCTGCTGACCGCGGTGGAGCCGGGCGCGCCCAACCGCGAGGTGGTCACCTCGGCGATCGTGCACCAGTTGATCATCGACCTGAAGACGATCCGGGTCGACGAGGACGGCTCGCGGGTGGTCCGCTACTTCGACGAGCACGCCACCGAGCCGCTCACCGTCGGCGAGCACGCCCGCCGACTGGGCCTGGACGAGGCGGGCCTGCGCAGCGAGATGCAGCGCGCGACCGGCACCACCCCCAAGGAGTACATCGTGCGCACCCGGCTGTCCCGGGCCAAACGCCTGCTCCTGGCCACCGACCAGTCCATCCACGAGGTGGCCCGCAACGTCGGCTACGACGATCCGGCCTACTTCGCCCGGCTGTTCTCCCGCCGCGTGCAACAGTCGCCGTCCGAGTTCCGGCGCACGGGACAGACCTCCGGTCAGAATTGAGGGGGGTCGATGTTCGACGGCGGCGCGGGTGCCCCGAGCAGGCCGCGCAGTGGCTCCTCCTCGGCCAGGAACGCGCCGATGGTGATCGCGAAGACCACCACCGCGCAGGCCACGACCAGCCATGACATCAGGGTCAGCATCAGTCCGAACGGACCGAACTCGGCCACGCTGCGGGCCACCGCCCTGGGCATCACCAGATGTGAGCCGTACTGCACGCCGACCGTGCCCAGCGCGGCCAACAGCGAGCTGGGCAACAGCGGCAACCAGCCGATCCGGCCCTCCAGGAACAGGTACTGGGTCCACCACCAGACCAGCATCGAGGCCACGAGCAGCATCACCACGCCGAGCCAGGGCCCGACGCCGAACCCCTCGTGAAACTGCGACTGGAGCAGCAGCGCGACCAGCCACACCGACATACACAGCAGCCAGCGCAGGATCAGCCGCAGACTGAAGCCGGTCGCGCGCACGAACCACGCGCGTCGGCACAACCGTTGCAACGACCGGGCCACCTGGACCGCCATCAGGAGGGTGAACAGCGCACTGGCCGCACCGGTCTGTTGGCGCAGGTGCGCGCCCGCGTCGTGGACCCGGGCGACCTCGTCCAGGGAGCCGGCCGGCAGGCCGAGCACGGCACGCAGCGAGTCGCGCAACTCCTCGCGCAACGCTTCCGGTGCGAACGCGGCGAACACGAACAGCGCCGGGACGCCGGCCAGGAACATCTTCGCGGCCAGCGTGGTGGCCGCCTCGATGCTGTTGACCACCAGGAACCTGGTGGTCAGCCGACCCACGAAGGCCATCACCGGCAGGTCCTTGACCCGGCCCCGCAGTCGCGGCACGAATCCCCGGGCCGGTGCCCGCACACTCACCGGTCGGCCGCGACCGGCTCCCGCGCCCCGGCCGCCGCGATCACCTCCAGTACGGCCACGACGGCCACGACCACGCCCAGGACCAGCAGGATCGAGCCCACCGTCGGGTGGTCCCACACCACCAGCCAGATCCCGCCGAGCACGCCCACCAGGGCGTACAGCGGGCCTCGTCGTGTGGCCACGAACCGGCCCACCGACCCGGTGCCCGCACCGGTCCGGGCCAGCGCGCCGCCCGCCGCGTCGGGTCCGGCGGCCAGCCCGCGCCGGACCTTCCCGGCCGACCGCGCCGGGCCGACCAGGAACGCCGCGATCGCGACCGCGGCCGCGGCGATCGCCAGCGTGAGGGTGGTATCGCGGAGGAATCGGATCAGCGCGTCGAAGATCGCCGCCGCGGCGTCCCGGGAGATGTCCCGGGGCAAATCGTCCAGGTAGATCCGGCGGGAGACGACGAGCGTGATGGCGAGCACGATCATCGCGAGCACGGTGCCCACACCCGCCCACATGATCACCCGGCGACGCCGGGGTGCCACGCACACGCCCGCGACGAAGAGCAGCACCACGGCGATCGGCAGCCAGGTCCCGGCCTCGTCGACGACGCGGAACACGTCCTGGCCCTTGCGCAGGCCCTCGCGGTGCAGCAGCACGAACCGGCGATCGGTGTCCGGGACGACGGTCGCGAGCGGGATGCCCCCGGCCGCCAGATTCTTGCGGACCCCGTCGACCACCGGTCCCAGATCCAGCACCACCTCACCGCCGGTCGAGGTCACCGCGCCCTCGTCCTCGCCCTTGAGCGCGGCCAGCGCGGACGCGTGCGCGGTGCGGAGCGCCTCGCGCCACACGACGGCGAACGCGTCGCTGGTGACGAAGGCCTGCGCGGCCTGACCGACCGCCTCGTTCAACAGGCCCCGGATCGATCCGGACACCGGCCCCGACCCGTTGTTCGCGTCCAGACCGAGGGCCTGGCGCAGCGCGTTGCTCAGGCCGGACACGTCCACCGCCCGCACAGCGGCGGCGGTGCCCCGGTCGGCGACGGCGTCCTGCACGGCCTCGTTCGAGGACAGCGGCGCCATCGTGGCGACGAAACGATCGGTGTTGCCGATCTCGTCGTCGGCCCACACGGCGACCACCGCGACCGGGGTGAGGACGCACGCGAGGACCAGCAGCAGACACGCCGCCGCGAGCCGCAATCGATGCCGGCTCCGGCCCTGCTCGGCTGACTGGGACATCGGGCGCGCCCTCCCGCTCGTGACCGTTCATGACCATTCGTGACCCTGCGTCCCGAGCCAGTTCCATGAAAAACGGACGTCTACTCACGGCGGACGAATGGTGTACGGAGGGGAGGGGGATCATAAAGGTGCAAATTGCCCAATTACGTGTCAAAGTGCGAGAAGCCGCGTTGCAAGGTCGTGGACCCCCACGACGGCAGGCAAGCGGTACGAGGCAACACCGCCCGGCTGCCCGGCCGGGGTTGGGAGTAGGCCATGAACAGCAAAATGGGCAGGTCGAGCGCTTGGTCCGGATGGGTGGCATTCGCCGCCTGCACGCTGCTCGTCCTGGGTGTGCTCAACCTCTTCCAAGGGTTCGCGGCACTTTTCGAGGACGGGTACTTCGTCACCGCTTCCGGTCAGCTCCTGGTGTGGAGCTATGACACGTGGGGCGTGATCCTGCTGATCTTCGGTGGGCTCCAACTGTTCGTCGGTATGGGACTGCTCACCGGCGCGACCTGGGCCCGGGTGGTCGGTACGGCGCTGGCGATGCTGAACATCATCGGCCAGATCGGCTTCCTGGCCGCACACCCGGTCTGGTCCGTCGTCGTGATCGCACTCGACGTGGTGGTCCTGTTCGCGCTGACCGTCCGCTGGGGCGCCGCGCAGGGCTACTCGGACGAGAGCGTCTCCGAATGGCGCGCCCGGGACGAGGCCCAGCGGACCGGGACCGGCGCGCACCGCAGGGACATCGATCGGGACGAACCGATGGCCTGACCCCTCACCGTCCGCACCATCCGCCACGCACGGACCCGCCCGGGCTCCCGTGCGTGGCGGATTCCTGTCGATACCGGAGGTTGTCCCGTGTCCACGCTCACCGTCTGGAAGTTCCCCACCGCGCACGGCGCCGCCGACGCCGAACAGACCTTGCTCGCGCTCCAGAAGCAGGAACTCGTACAGGTACACGACGCGGCCGTGGTGTCGTGGCCCGAGGGAGCGAAGAAGCCCAGGACGAAGCAGCTCAACAGCCTCACCGGGATCGGCGCGCTGTCCGGCACCTTCTGGGGGATGCTCTTCGGTCTGATCTTCTTCGTGCCGCTGCTCGGCGCGGCGATCGGCGCGGCGGCGGGCGCGCTCGGCGGCAGCATGAGCGACGTCGGCATCGACGACGACTTCGTCGCCGAGGTGCGGCAGCAGATCACCCCCGGCACCTCCGCGCTGTTCGTGATGACCTCGAACGCCGTGGTGGACCGGGTGCACGAGGCGTTCGGCGGGGCCCAGGCCGAACTGGTGCGCAGCAACCTGTCCGGCGACCAGGAGGCCAAGCTCCGTGAGGTCTTCGCGGACTGACGCCGACGATCCGGCGGCGGGCGGGGCCCGGCGCCGGGCGCGGGTGCTACGAGCGCAGCCACATCGCTTCCCGGCCGCGCCCGAGGAGGTCGAGGAAGCGGGCGAACTGCCCGGCCGCCGCCGGATGCCCCTCGGCCAGGGCACGGCGGTACATCTCCTCCGCCTCGCGGTTGCGGCCCCGGCGCTCCAGGAGCCCGGCGAAGCCGAGCGCGGCGTCCGGGTGGCCCTCGGCGAACGCACGGCGGTAGAGCTTCTCCGCCTCCTTGAACCGGCCGCCCGCGCCCAGCAGCCCGGCCAGGTTGATCGCCGCGTCCGGGTGGCCCTGCGCGTACACGTGCCGGAACAACCGCTCGGCCTCGTCGAGGCGGCCGGAGCCGGCGAGCAGCAGGCCCAGGTTGTTCGCCGCGTCGTCGTGACCGTGCGCCGAGGCGTGCCGGAAGAGCATCTCCGCCTCCGGCGCCCGGCCGAGCCGGACCAGCAACAGGCCGAGGTTGTTCGCGGCGTCCGGATGGCCCTGGGCGAGCGCGTGGCGGTACAACTCCTCGGCCTCGGCGGCGCGATCCTGCGCGGCGAGCAGGTCGGCGAGGTCGTTCGCGGCCTCCGGGTGGTTGCGGGCCAGCGCCTCGCGGTACAGCGCCTCGGCCTCGCTCTGCCGGCCGGTGTCCGCGAGGTGGAAGGCGAGTTGCACGGCGGCGTCCGGATCGCCGGCCGCCGCCGCCCTGCGGAGCTGCGGCTCGTCCTCCTCGGCGGGCGCCTCGACGGCCGCCGGGAGGGGTTTCGCCAAGGAGATGCGGTCGGCGGGGAGCGGTGGGCCGGGCGGAGGCGGGGGCGGCATCATCGGCGGTGCGGCGGGCGGTCGGGGGCGATCGGCGGGGGCGGGCGGCGGTGCCTGGGTCAGCCGCGCGGAGACCGCGGCCGCGTCGGCGGGGCGGTGCGCGCGGTCCTTCGCCAGCAGGTCCAGGACCAGCCGGCTCACGTGCGGCGGCAGTTCGGGGCGGCGCCGCTCCGGCGGTTCGGGGACCCGATCGAGCTGGGCGTACACCGTGGCGGCCACGTCACCGGTGCCGAACGGCGGGGTCCCGGTGAGCAGTTCGTAGAGCACGCAGCCCAGCGCGTACAGATCCGAGCCGGGATCGGCGGCCTGTCCACGCAGGCGCTCGGGCGCGGTGTAGGCGAGGGTCCCGAGCAGGTGTGTGCCGGTCGCGGCGACCGCCGCGAGGCGACCGGCCAAGCCGAGGTCGAGCACCCGCACCCGGCCGTCGTCGGACACGAACAGGTCGGCGGGCTTGAGATCGCCGTGCACCAGGCCGGCCCCGTGCGCGTGTTCGAGCGCGGCGCAGATCTGCGTCGCCCACGCGAGCACGCTCGACACCTCGGGCAGCCCCGCGCGCAGCGTCGCCCGCAGGTCGCGACCGGTGAGCAACTCGGTGACCAGGAACGGCGTGCCGTCGGTGTCCTTCCCGACGTCGGACACCGGGACCAGGTTGGGGTGCGTCAGCGCCGCCGCGGCCCGTGCCTCGCGCACGAACACCTCCGCGGCCTCGTCGTCCGGCGGGCCGTGCAGCAGCTTGACCGCGACGTCGCGGGATTCGGTCAGATCCCGCGCCGCCCACACCCGGCCGAGGCCGCCGCGACCGCGCTGCTCGACGAGTTCGTACCGATCCGTCAGGACCCGGCCCACCACTGTCACGACATCTCCCTCGTCCCGTCACCGTCCGGGAAGATCCTGCCCCACCGGCGGCGAATCGGCGGCCTCGCGGTCGGACCCGGCGACCGGCCGCCGGGCACCGCCGCGCGAGACCGCGACGCCGGCCAGGCACAACGCGCCGCCGACGAACGTCAGCGGGCCGGGCACCTCGCTCAGGAACACCCAGGCCAGCAGGACCACGACGGCCGGCACCGCGTAGGTGGTGCTGCCCATCCGGCCCGCGCTGGTGCGGGCCAGCGCGTACGCCCACGTGGTGAAGCCCAGCGCGGTCGGGAAGATGCCCAGGTAGATCACGTTGAGCGTGGCCGCCGGTGGGGCGTCGGTGGTCTGCGTGACCAGTTGTCCCGCGAACGGCAGGCAGCACGCCATGCCGACGAAGCACCCGTACGCGGTGACCTGGAGCGCGGAGGCGTGGCGCAGCGCGGGCTTCTGCGCGACCACGCCGGCCGCGTAGGACAGCGCGGCCAGCACGCACAGGCCCACCCCCAGCAGCGGCGCCCCGCCGCCGTCGGACATCGAGACGCCGACCACGACCGCGCCCGCGAACGAGACGCCGATGCCCGCCAGCAGTCGCGGCGCGAACCCCTCCCGGAGCAGCCATCCGCCGAGCAGCGCGATGGCGATCGGGCCGATGTTGACCACCATCGCCGCGGTACCCGCGTCCACCTTGCGCTCGCCCCAGTTCAGCACCGCCATGTACAGGCCGAACCACAACACCCCGGAGAGCAGGATGCCGGGCCACGCGGCGCGCGGCGGCAGGCCCTCGCGGCGCACGAGCAGGATCACCCCGAGCACGAGCGAACCGCAGAGCATGCGCCCCAGAGCCAGCGCCCCGGGCGCGAAGTGCTCGCCCGCGCTGCGGATGGACACGAACGCGGACGCCCAGAACAAGACGGTGACCCCGGCCGCCGCGAGGGCGCGCCGATCGGGACCGGTCGACGGGCGAAGACGTACATCCGACATCGTGTGGACCCCTCTGCGGTGCCGGTGCGCGGCGTGCGCGCCGGCGGCGGACTCGGTTGCGGGCACGACGGTAGGCGCGGGTCGTTTCGGCGCCCACCGAATCGTCGGCCGCCCGGATCCGGGGGCCGGGCCACGCCGGCCCGTCCTGGTGATGCAGCATGGTGGTTTCCCGCCGCGTCCCCGCGCCGGCACAAGGAGAGTCGCACCGTGAGTCGGAACCCCGCGAGCCATGTGCGCGGTCTCGTCGGATACCCGCGCCGCAGCCCGGCGACGTTCGCCGTGCTGGTCCTGCTCGCGATCGACGGGATCGTGGTCGGCCGGCTCATGTCCGACGCGGCCGCGGACCGCCTCCTGGCGGACATCAGCACCAACCTCGACAACCTCGGCCACCGTCCGCTGCGCGCGATGGCGGGCAGCCTGATGCTGGCGGACATCCACGGCACGCTGATGGGCAACCTGCTGACCATCGGGTTCGGGATCGGGGTGTGCATGGCGTTCCTGGAGCACCGGATCGGCACGCTGCGGGCGGTGGGGATCACGGTGCTCGGGCACGTGGGTGCGACGCTCGTCACAGCGGTGGTGCTGATCGCGGCGATCCACCACGGGACCTATCCGGAGGACACCCGGCACACGCTCGACTACGGGGTGAGCTACGCCTCGATGGCGGCCATAGCGGCGATCACGCCGCTGCTGCCCGTGCGGCTGCGGCCGTGGTGGGCGCTCGCGTGCCTGCTGTACCCGTTCTCGTCCGCGCAGTGGTACGGCGATCTCCCGGACTTCACCACGATCGGCCACTTCTCGGCGGCGCTGATCGGCCTCGGGTCCGGATTCCTGTTCTCGGGCCGGTTGCGGCCCGCGTCCGAGCGCGCGCCGCGCGCCGCCGAAGCCGTGCTCCCGCCGGCCGCGGAGCCGCTCCCGGAGGCGGCCGGGAACGGCTCCGCGCCGGCCCGCGGGACGCGTTCGGGTCAGGCCTGAACCGGCGGCACCCGCCACTCGATGAGCACCCGGTCCTCCAGCGGCAGTTCCTCCGGGCCGAGTGCGACGTGGTCGATCACGTAGCGGAAGAGCAGCACCACGGCGTCCGACTCCATGTCCGGCAGGGTCTGCCGGGTGGCCCCGAGCACGTCCAGCAGGAGCACCGGGTCGGACTCCAACTCCTCGATCTCCTCGGCCAGTTCGGCGTCCAGATCGTCGGTCGCGGCGAGTGCCGCGATGGACCGGGCGACGAAGGCCGGCTCGGATTCGAGGCGGACGAGCACCTGCTCGGTGACGAACGCGTCGAGCAGATCGGCGTCGATGTCGACACCACCGCCGGCGCACCCGCACCCGTCGCCGCAGCCGCCGACCGCGCTCACGTCCTCCAGGCTCAGGGGAGTGCCGACGGTGGGCAGGGGGATCGGCTGGGCGAAGTCGTCGGACGCGGGGAAGTCGGAGGAGGACACGCGAACCCTTCGGGGAAGCTTGCGCCGGGAGGCCGGCGGGGCGGAGGAGCGTCCATGGTCGCACCCGGCGTGCGATCGCGGGATCGGCGCCGGATCGGCGCGGCATCGCGCGGCTCGGGGCCGGATTCGCCGGCCGGCACAAGATCGAGATATCCCGCCGGCCCGGTCGCCTGGCGTGCTAACGTTAATTGCTGCTGTGGTTCCCATGGAATTTTCTGTGCGCCTGCTGGTTGTAGCCAACAGGTGCACTTTTGTTTTTCCGGTGTCCAACTCCGGGCGGGGTAATCAGCAACGATTCGGGTCTCGCAGGGTGCGAGATCCCGGTACTGCCCCGAAGGGGAAGATACGTGGCTACTGGCACCGTGAAGTGGTTCAACGGCGAAAAGGGCTTCGGCTTCATCGAGCAGGACGGTGGCGGCCCCGACGTCTTCGCCCACTACTCGAACATCAACGCTCAGGGCTTCCGTGAGCTGCAGGAGGGCCAGAAGGTCTCCTTCGACGTCACGCAGGGCCAGAAGGGCCCGCAGGCGGAGAACATCAACATCGTCTGAACCCGCTCATGGGCGCGGCTTCGGCCGTGCAGCGAGGGCCCGCGCCGCACGGTGCGGGCCCTTCCCGTGGCCCGCAGCCCCATCCGGGTCGACGGTTCTTGGACCGAGAAGGCCACGGTGCAACACTCCAGGCGGATGTCCGACATCCGCCGATCAGGACCCTGCCCGACGCGACCTCGTCGCCTCGGCCCCGCACGGTCCGGCACATCGGCCGCCGCTCTTCGGCAGGCGCCCGACCGTTGCGCACTATCTCGACGCGAGTGACCCGAGTCACCACGTCGGTTCTTTTTCAGCTAGTTCGGCTCGTTCTTGCGACTCCTTGTGCGGCGTCATGCCGCGGAGACGTCCTCGATACGCGCCGCATCGAGGAAGGTTCTCCATGAATCGCACCCCCCGCTCCAACGACCGATACAGCCGCAGCGGCGGCAGCAGCAGCGCCGGCCGCAGTGGCGGCTACGGCGGTGGTGGCGGCCGCGGCCGCGGTGGCGCCCCGTCGGGCAACCGGCGCAAGCCGATGACCGCCGGCCCCGTGGCCGAGTTCGCGCTGCCGGTCAGCACGACCCCCTCGCTGCCCGCGGTGGGCTCGTTCGCCGAGCTGGACATGCCCAAGCCGATGCTGGCCGCGCTCACCCGCCAGGGTGTCACCGAGCCGTTCCCGATCCAGGCGGCCACGCTGCCCAACGCGCTGGTCGGGCGGGACGTGCTCGGTCGCGGTCGGACCGGCTCGGGCAAGACGCTCGCGTTCGGCCTCGCGCTGCTGGCCCGGATCGCCGGCCGTCGGGCCGAGAGCAAGCAGCCGCTCGCCCTGGTCCTGGTGCCCACCCGCGAGCTCGCGCAGCAGGTCACCGACGCGCTGATGCCGTACGCCAACTCGGTCCAGTTGCGGATGACCACGGTCGTCGGCGGCATGTCGATCGGTCGCCAGGCCAGCTCGCTGCGCAACGGCGCCGAGGTCGTGGTGGCCACCCCGGGCCGGCTCAAGGACCTGATCGACCGCGGCGACGCGCGGCTGGACGCGGTCGGCATCACGGTGCTCGACGAGGCCGACCAGATGGCTGACATGGGCTTCATGCCGCAGGTCACCGCGCTGCTCGACCAGGTGCAGCCGGACGGCCAGCGGATGTTGTTCTCGGCCACGCTCGACCGCAACGTCGACCGCCTGGTCAAGCGCTTCCTGTCCGACCCGGTGGTGCACTCGGTCGACCCCTCGCAGGGCGCGGTCACCACGATGGAGCACCACGTGCTGCACGTGACCGAGGCCGACAAGCACACCGCCGCGACGCACATCGCGGCGCGTGAGGGCCGGGTCATCATGTTCATGGACACCAAGCACGCGGTGGACCGGCTCACCCGGCAGATGTTGCAGAGCGGTGTCCGAGCCGCCGCGCTGCACGGCGGCAAGTCGCAGCCGCAGCGCACCCGCACCCTGGAGCAGTTCAAGAGCGGACACGTCACCGCGCTGATCGCGACCAACGTCGCGGCCCGCGGCATCCACGTGGACGGTCTGGACCTGGTGGTCAACATCGACCCGCCGACCGACCACAAGGACTACCTGCACCGCGGTGGTCGTACCGCGCGCGCCGGCGAGTCGGGCAGCGTCGTGACGCTGGTCACGCCGAACCAGCGCCGCGAGATGGCCCGGCTGATGATGATCGCCGGCATCGAGGCGTCGACCATCCAGGTCCGTTCGGGCGACGAGGAACTCACCCGCGTCACCGGCGCCCAGGTGCCCTCGGGCGTCCCGGTCGTGATCTCCTCGCCGGTCTCCGAGGCGCCGCGTCGCGGTGGCTCGGCCGGTGGGCGCGGTCGCGGCCGTCGTCCCGGCCAGGGTGGCGGCAGCGGTACGGGCCGTCGTCCGTCCGCCGCGGCCTCCGGTGCCTCCTCGGGCCGCTCCGGCGGTTCCACCGGCGGCGGCGCCCCGCGCCGGCGCACCGCCGCCGCGTAGCGACGGTCGGGCTCGCCGGCGGCGGGTGGGCCGCGGTTCTCGACCGCGGTTCTCGACCGTCGCGCGAGCCTTCGAGAACTCCGAAGCCGCGTCCGGGATTTCCTCCGGGCGCGGCTTCGTGCCGGGCCGGACGGTTGCGCCCCAAGGGTGTCGAAACCGTCACACCCCGGACGGGCATGGGGAATTGATCCGCATTGTTACTGTTGAACGATCCCCGGTCGTCCAAGTTCGTGAGGTCAGCACGTGCGCAAGCCCCTGATATCCGGCTCCCGCAAGGGACTTCGCATGGTCGCGCTGCCCCTGGCGGCGGCCGCCGTCCTGCTCGCGGGATGCGGTTCGGGAGGGGCGGGGAAGTCGGAGGCGGCGCAGGCGAAACCGGGCTCGGACGGGAATGAGGCCAAGGACACACCGGCACGGGTGAGCGTGGATCCGATCGACGGGACCCAGGGCGTCGCGCCGGGCAAGCCGATCACGGTGACCGCCGACTCGGGCACGCTGGCCTCGGTGCGCGTGGTGGACGCGCAGAACCGGGCGATCGAGGGCACGGTGGGGGCGGACGGCCGCACCTGGACCTCGACCACGCGGACCATACCGGGCGCCGCCTACACGGTGACCGCCACCACGCGCGGCAAGAAGGGCGCGGAGACCTCCGTCACCAGCAAGTTCGGCACGCTCAAGGCCGACACCGTGAACAAGGTCACGCTGCGTCCGGCCAACGGCGGCACGTTCGGCGTCGGCCAGCCGGTGTCGATCATGTTCGACCACGCGGTCAAGGACAAGGCCGAGGTCGAGCGCAACCTCAAGGTCACCACCGCGCCCAACGTCGAGGGCTCGTGGGGCTGGACCAAGGACCAGTCCGGCAAGGACCGGGTCGACTGGCGGCCACGGGAGTTCTGGCCGAGTGGTACCAGGGTCACCCTCAACGCGAACCTGGCGGGTGTGGCCGGCGGTCCGGGCGCCTACTTCACCCGCGACTACGAGAGCACCTTCACGGTCGGCACGAACCGGGTCGTCGAGGTGGACGTCCCCAAGAAGCGGCTGACCGTGATCGAGGACGGCACGGCGGTCAAGACGATCAAGATGTCGGCCGGCTCGAACGAGTTCCCCACGCGCGGCGGCACGCACGTGATCCTGAACAAGAACGCCACCGAGACCCTCGACTCGACCACGGTCGGCCTGGGCGACAGCTACAACCTCCCGGACGTCCCGTGGGTGGTGCACTTCACCTCCTCCGGCACCTTCTTCCACTCGGCCGCGTGGAACACCGCCAACATCGGCGTCGCCAACACCAGCCACGGCTGCGTCGGGATGACCGTCCCGGACGCCGAGTGGTTCTACAACCGCGTCCAGGTCGGCGACCCGGTCGTGGTCAAGGGCTCGAACAACACCGAGGCCACCGAGCCGGGCAACGGCTTCGGCAACTGGCAGCTCACCTACGACCAGTGGAAGGCCAAGAGCGCCCTCGCGAGCTGAGCCGGTACGCCCGGGGCCCGGCCGAACCGGTCGGGCCCCGGGTCGGTTCTCGTGCCGGGACGCGGCACCCGGGCCGGGGCTGGGCGATCCGCCGGCCCGCCCGACCGCGCCGCTGCGCTCGGGCAGCGACGGCATGGCCGCACCCCCCGACGTCCTGCGCGCCCCGGCGCACATTGCGGCAGCAGCCCTCTCCGCCCGACGCCCGCAGCGTCCGGTCGGCCCACCGCACGGCCGACCCATACCGCGTGCCCGCCTCGGTCCCGGGGCGGGCACGCGCCGTTGCGGCGCCGTGTCCGCGGGGTGCCTCGCCGCGTCGGACGGTTGGCGAATGGATTCTGCGGGTGGTGTGCAGGACATGTATCTTCTACGAGTCTGTAGATCAAGGTCCGAGCGCGTGTGTGCGAGAGGCAGGGGATCCCGATGGCTCTGTGGGACAAGTTCAAGCAGTCGGCCCAGACGATGCAGGGGCAGCTGGAGGCGAAGAAGAACGAGCTCAAGAGCGGCGGCTTCCGGGACGCGAGCATGGCGATCTGCGCTCTGGTGGCCGCGGCCGACGGCTCGATCGATCCGGCCGAGCGGCAGCGGGTCACCACGCTGATCACCACCAACGACGTGCTGCGCAACTTCGCCGCGAGCGACCTGGAGCAGCGCTTCGAGGCCTATCTGGCCAAGCTCACCGCCGACTTCGAGCTGGGCAAGGTATCCCTGCTCCAGGACATCGGCAAGGTCAAGAAGAAGCCGACCGAGGCGCGCGCGGTGATCCAGATCGGCATCGTCATCGGCGGCGCGGACGGCCACTTCGACAAGACCGAGCAGGCCGTCGTGCGCGACGCGTGCTTCGCCCTCGACCTGGCCCCCGTCGAGTTCGGGCTCTGACCGCACGGATCCGCGTCAATCACCGGGGCGGGTCCGCCAACCCTTTCGAGGGACCGATTCCGCCCGACGGCCGATGCTCGTCGGGCGGAATCCCCCGCTTCGTCGGACGTTGGTGACATGACCGACGCCCGCTTCCGCACCGGGCCGCGGCGGGCTCGCTGGTGGGGGCCGCTCGCGGTCGCCGCCATCGTGGTGCTCCTCGCCGGCGGGTGGCCGCTGATCGGCTCGTGGATCGCCGGCGACAAGCGAGTCCAGGCGGGCACGGTCTTTCGGGTCGGACCGGACGAAGACCATCGCGCGTGGTTCCGGGTCGGCTCCGGCTGGACGTTGGACCAGGCGGCGACCACACCCTCGCGGGTGTTCGTGCTGCGACACGGCGCCGTGGACCTGTCGATCGCGTACATCTCGCTGCCTCGGGCCGAGGACGCGGACGCGTTGTGGACCGGGCTGCGGGACACGGTCCGGGTCGGCGACCGGCACGCGCGGCTGGGCGCGCCGGGGCCGCTGACCGCCGACGCCGGGGCCCAGGGCATGGTCGGCACGCTGGACCGGGGCGACGACACCGGACGGGCGGTGATCTATCCCGGCCCCGAGGACGCGTTCGCGATCCGGCTGATCGCGCTCGCGCCGCCGGATACCGCCGATCCGGACTGGCTGCCGGTACGGGACGTGATGCGCTCGCTGACGTTCACCGAGGAGGCCGCGTGAGCGCTGTCGCGGTCCGACCGTCCGGCGAGCGTCCCGCACCGATCGCCCTGACGGTGGGACTGCTCACGTGCCTGTTCGGCCTCGGCGTGATCGGCTACGAATACCGGGACACGGTACGGGTGTTCCCGGCCGCCGCGGCGCTCGCCGGCTTCCTGCTCGTGCTCACCCTGGGCGTGGGCTATCTGCTGCCCCGCCGGATCCGGCCGGTGGTGGCGCCCCCGCACGCGACCTCGCTCGCGTGTGTCGGGTGGGGGATGACCGCCGCGACCGGTTGCGCGATCCTGGCCAACACCGGTCTGGGCGGGATCTGGGCGAAGACCCGGGGGGTCGACTTCGCGGACAGGTGGGGCGCCGCGGTGACCGCGCCGTTGAACGAGGAGACGCTCAAGCTGTGCGGCGTGCTGCTGCTCGCGTTCGCCGCGTCGCGCGCGATCCGCGCGCCGATCGACGGCTGGGTGTACGGAGCCCTGGTCGGCCTGGGCTTCCAGGTGGTGGAGAACCTGCTGTACGCGCTGAACACCATCCTGCTGGACGGCGCGACCGATCCGGGCGCGTCCGTGGACGCGTCGTTCGCGGCCCGGGTCGGGATCACCGGGTGGGGTTCGCACTGGGCGATGAGCGCGGTGGCGGGCACCGGCATCGGCTACCTGGTCGCGCGCGACGGTCGATCGCTCGCCCGGCGACTGGCGGTCGCGCTCGGCTGCTGGCTGCTCGCGATGGGAATGCACGTGTCGTTCAACGCGCCGACGGTGTTCGGATGGCGTGGCACGTTGGTGAAGGTGGTGGCGAACCTGGTGATCGCGCTGCTGGTCTACCGGGCCGCGCGCCGGCACTACCTGGCCAGGTTCCGGCAGGTGGCCGCCGAGGAGGCCGCGAGCGGCGCGATCCGGCCGGAGGAGGCCGCGTTGTTGCCGCGCCGCCACGGTCGGCGACAGGCTCGCTCCGGTCCGCGCCCGCGGCCGACGCGGGTGCTGATCGGGGAGATCGAGGAGGCCCAACTGGCGCTCGTGGCCGCGCGGATCCCGCGTGCGGACCCGGAGGCGCCGGCCCGTGCCGAGCGGCTGCGCGCGGAGATCGCGACGCTGCGGGCGCACCTGCGGGCGAGGCCGGTCGCGGATGCGTCGGGATGGCCGGGGCGGACACCGGCGCCGCCTTCGTGATCGGGAGGTCGGCACCGGTCTCGCCTCCCGTGCCCGGCCCCTCTCGTGGCGCGCGCCGGGCCCCTCTTGCGTCTCACGAGCCCCTCTGGTGTGCCGAGTTCGATGCCGCCCCGGATTCGCACCCGCCGGCGGGGGATCTTTTGCAACTTCGCGGCGGTGGAGTTCTACTTGATGGAGCGAGAGGGGTCCGACGGAGATAGACGCGGAGAAGCGATCGAAGTCGGACCGCGCACCGCGCAATCAGGATCCGCGAGAAGTGGATGGGCCCCTCTCGGCCGCGTCATCGCGGTCGGCACACCGCGGCAACCCCGGTCACCGCCACCCCGGTTGCCTGGAGCAGGCGACACGAACGCCCGCCGGATTCGATCCGGCGGGCTTTCGGGCGTCGGCCGCGCCCGCGGGCCGCGCCGGCCGTGGGCGCGGGCGTCGGTCAGCCGTTGGCGATCTTGCGCCTGACCTCGTCCATGTCCAGCCCCTGCGCCTGCTTGATCAGGTCGACGAGCGCGGCCTCGGGCAGCGCGCCCGGCTGCGAGAACACCACGACGCCGTCCCGGACCAGCATCACGGTCGGGATCGACTGGATCGAGAACGCCTGCGCGAGGTCGGTCTCCGCCTCGGTGTCCACCTTGGCGAACACCACGTCCGGGGTCGCCTCGGAGACCTTCTCGAAGGTCGGTGCGAACGATCGGCAGGGTCCACACCAGGACGCCCAGAAGTCGAGCACGGTCAGTCCGTCGCCGGATACGACCTCTTCGAAGTTCTCCTTGGTCAGTGCGACCGTGGCCATGCGTCCTCCCAAACGTTCGTGCCCCGTGGTTTGCGCCTACGTGGCTGTCAACAGGCGCGGGGGCGAGGGCATTCCTGGGCTTGTCTCGAGCCCGTCCGCGGGACTCCGCGACGACCGCGCGGGGCGTCGACGGGGTCCTGCGGGCGCGTTCCGCGAACACCTACCCAGCCGACCGCCGCACTGCACACGCCCCGTGACCCCAACCGTCACACCCGCACCATAGGCTTGTTCGAACCGGCGCCGACCGCCGGTTACCGTGCAGCCGAGGAGTCCCGCCATGCGCTACACCCGCCGCAGCGTCGTCAGTCTCGCCCCGGCCGAACCCGGGTGGGACGTCGAGGTGACCAAGGCCGGTGAAGAGGCCGTTCTGTGCCCCGTCATCGGCTGGGCCATCGTCGTGCTCGACACCAGCGCCGAGGGGCTGACCGAGACCGCGATCGAGCCCGCGTTCGTCTACGACGGTGCCGTGTACACCCCGGCCGAACTGGCGCACTCGATCGGTGAGCTGGACTACCAGATCATCGAACCGGAGGAGTGAGCGGACCGCGATCGGGCCCGGCCCGGTCGTGGCAGTTCACCTCGCATCGGCTCCCGTCACGCGCTCGGCGGGAGCCGTCGGCATTCCCGGGTCCCGCCCTGCTCGTCGGTCGGATCCGGGGCGGCCGGACCCGCCTTCGTCGCGCGGGTGTCCGGGTCGGGCGTACCGGCCGGCCCGGGCTCGACCTCGGCGAAGCGGGAGAGGGCGATCGCGCCGGCCACGGCCAGCACGAAGCCGATCAGCGCGAGCGGGACGTACGGCCCCGGGCGGCTGTGGTCGCCGAGGAAGACGATGCCGACGGCGGCGGGCAGTACGGTCTCGCCGACCACCAGGGCGGCGGCGACCGCGGTGACCACGCCGCCCTGGAGCGCGACCGTGTACAGCAGGAAGGTCAACGCGGCGCCGGCGAGCAGCGCGTAGCACGCGGGGTCGCGGACCAGGGCGGACGGGGACAGGTCGGTGATCACGCGCGTGGCCAGCGCGATCAGGCCGAAGCCGAGCCCGGAGAGCAGGCCGAGCAGGCGCGAGCGCCACGGCTCGGTCAGGCGCGCGCAGCGCCGGCCGGCCAGGCCGAGCAGGGCGACGCCGCCCAGGAGCGACCAGCGGAACGCGGCGTGGGTGTGCGCCGGGCCCTCCTGCCCCGCGGAGACGCCGAGCAGGGCCAGGCCGGCGCACACGGCCGCGACCGCGCCCCATTCGCGACTGTGCAGGCGAGCGCCCAGGACCGGGACCGCCAGCACCGCGGTGACCGCGAGGTTGGCCGACTGGGCGGCCTCGACGGCGAAGATCGGCAGTTGCCGCAGTGCGACGAACTGGCAGACGTACCCGGCCAGATCGAGTCCGGTGCCGAGGACGAAGGGCCATTGCCCCAGGGCCCGGACCAGCACCCTGGGGTCGAGCCCGCTCGTGCTCGCGGTGCGCCGCGCGCCCAGCGCCTGGAGCACGGTCGCGACGCCGTAACAGAGCGCGGCGGCCAGGGCCGCGAGCACGGAGAACACCACGGCTCGACGGTATGCGTCGTTCCGGCTCGCGCGGCGCAGGACGGGCGGTGCGAAGGGGTGACCGGGAATGGTGCCCGGCGCGGCCGGCCGGTGTGGCCTTCCGGTGCGACCTCTCGGGATGGGCCTCCCGGTGTGGGCCCCCGGGGTGCGCCGAACTGCCGGACCGGGCGGCCCGATTCGCCGGCTCAGCGCAGTTCGGCGACCACCGCGTCGTTCAGCACCGGCCATACCTGGGCCGCCCACGGCCCGAACTCGCGGTCGGTCAGACACACGCAGGCCGCGTCCAGCTCCGGGTCCACCCACAGGAAGGTGCCGCACGCGCCGAAGTGGCCGTACGTCGCGGGCGAGTTGGTGGTCCCGGTCCAGTGCGGCGACTTGGTGCCGCGGATCTCGAAGCCGAGCCCCCAGTCGTTGGGCCGTCGGGTGCCGTAGCCCGGCAGTACGCCGTCCAGGCCGGGGAAGACCACGGTGGTGGCCTCGCGCACCGTCTCCGGCGCGAGCAGGCGCGGCGCGAGCAACTCGGCCGCGAACCGGCTCAGGTCGCGCACGGTGGACACGCCGCCGGCCGCGGGGGAGTCGCCGATCGTGGTCTCGGTCATGCCCAGCGGCTCGAAGACCGCCTGGCGGACGTACTCGTCGAACGGGATGTCGCAGGCCTTCTCGATGGTGGCCCCGAGCAGGTTGAAGCCGGTGTTCGAGTAGATCCGCTTGCGGCCCGGGCCGGCCAGCACACGGTCCTCGTCGAAGGCCAGACCCGATGTGTGCGCCTGGAGGTGCCGGATCGTGGACCCGGGCGGTCCGGCCGCGTCCCCGGGCTCGATCGCGCCCTCCTCGATCGCGGCGAGCGCCGCGTACGCGGTGAGCAACTTGGTCACCGAGGCGAGTCGGAACGGCTCGTCCACCGGGCCGTGCTCGCCCTTGACCACCCCGTCCCGGGTGATCACGGCCGCAGCGGCTTTCCCGACGGGCCACGTGTCGATCATGCGCAGGCTGTTCACGGGAGTCGAGCCTACGGCGAGGGTACGCGCTCGCCCAACCGAGGGATCAGATCCGCCATCAGCGCGGCCAGTTCGTGCGCACACGCGACGAAATCGGCCTCTTCGCCGCCGCCGGGGTCGACCACGTCCTCCCAGTCCGGTTCGAGCTCGACCGAGGCGAGGTCGAGCGCGGCGAGCCGGTGCGCCAGGGGTTCGCCGGCCGGGCCGGTGGCGGGCAGGTCGCGGACGAGGCGCCGCAGGGTCGCGGTGCGCGCGGCGCCCTCCGGGTGGTGCCGGCGGATGTACTGCACGTGCTGGTACTCCTGCGTGATCAGCAGGTCGGCCGCGGTCACGTGCGCGTCGGTGAGCTGGGTGCTGCGGTGGCCTGCGGCGTTCAGACCGAGCCGCTCCAGCGCGGCGCGGGTGCGCCAACTGATCTGTAGACCCTCGACGACGAAGGTGCCGGCGGTGGCCACGCGCCAATCGGGCCGGGCCGCGCGGGCCAGTTCACCGGCGATCACCGAGCGGGTGGCGTTGCCGGTGCACACGAAGAGCAGCGAGGTCATCCGTACATCATGGGGGCCGGTCATCGGGGCGGGTCGGGGCGGGGCGCGGTCGGTTCGGGGCGGGCGGGTGCCGGGCTCGGCGGTGCCGGGTCGGGCGGTGCCGGGCCGGGTGGGTGTGGGCTCGGTGGTACCGGGGCGCGGTGGGCGGCCCGGTCGGGTGGGTCAGGTTCCGGGTGGTTCGGGGGCCGGGCGGCCGGGTGGGTCCGATTGGCCCCAGTCGCGGCCGGTCAGCGTGCACCCGGCGCTGCGGTCGCAGAACGGCACGTTGCCGGTCGAGCCGCAGCGACACAGTGCCGCCCGCGTCTCGTGGCGGTGCGTGCCGTCGGGCATGGTCACCTGGATATGACCGCGCAGCACCAGCGGGCCGCCGTCGACGACGTACACCCGGGTGGGGTGGGTCGGCATCTCCGGCGCCCCGCCGGTGGGCGTGTAGTGCAGCGCGCCGCTGGGGCAGCGCCGGATCACCTCCGCGACCTGCTCGGCCGGAGCCAGCGCCGGGTCGATCCAGGGCCGCCGATCGGTGTCGAAGACCTCGGGCAGGCCGCGTACGCACTCGCCGGAGTGCAGGCAACGCTTGGCGTCGAAGGTGACGACGATGTCCTCGGCCGGATACTCCTTGCCTCGGTCGGGACCTGGGGCGGTGCTCATCTGAATCAACTCGGATCGGTCGGAGCGGGGACCGTCGGACGGGTCAGTCCGTGACCGTGCTCGGCGGGGCGTCGTATACGAGGTCGAAGTAGTCGGGGTGCTTGCCGATCCACGCCTTGACGAACGGGCACAGCGGCAGCACCTTGCGGTCGCCGCCACGCACCAGGTCGAGCGCGCCGCGCACGAGCGCACCGCCGACGCCCTTGCCCTCGAACCTCGGGTCCACCTCGGTGTGGGTGAACACGATCAGGGCGTCGGTGGTCATGTACTCGGCGTAGCCGGCCAAGTCGCCGTCGGCCCGGGCCTCGAAGCGGTTCTGTGCGGGAACGTCCTCGACCGCGATGTCCATGTGATCCCCTCGATGTGGTGCGGATAAGCGGATGCCGACCCGACACTCTCTCTCGAATCCATTCGAACGCATACCCGGGTGTGGTGCGACCCAGGGCGATCGTCGCGGTGGCCGGAGTACTTGATCGTCTCCCTCGTTCCGGTCGGTGGTCCGCCGTTGACCTCGCACGCGACCTGGGAGAGCATGCGCAGATCTGACGCATCGTCATATTTGCTGGGAGGCACCACTCATGCTCGATCCCGAACCCCTCGCCGGTCAGGTCGCGGTCGTCACCGGCGGAGCCGCGGGCATCGGCGGCGGGGTCTCCCGGCTGTTGGCCCGGGCGGGCGCGCTGGTGCTGCTGAACGACATCGACGCGGACTGGGCCGAGCAGGCCCGGGTGGACATCGAGGCGGCCGGCGGGCGGGTGGAGGTGGTGCTCGGCGACATCCGCGAGCCGGCCGCGGTGGCCAGGCTGCGCGATGCCGCGCTGGCGGCGGGTGGCGCGGACGTACTCGTGAACAACGTCGGCGACTATCGGCCCTCGACCACGTTCCTGCGCAGCACGGAGGAGGAGTGGTGGGCGCTGCACGCGATCAACTTCGAACATGTGTTGCGCGTCACGCACGCGGTCTTGCCGCAGATGATCGAGCGCGGCTCCGGCAGCATCGTGAACGTGTCCACGGTCGAGGCGCTGCGCGGCATTCCGGGTTGCCCGGTCTACTCCGCGTACAACGCCGCGATCATCGCGTTCACCAAGAGTCTCGCGGTCGACGTGGCGCGCAAGGGGGTGCGGGTCAACGCGATCGCGCCGGACATGGCGAATACGCCGCAGACGACATACGAGGCGAAATTGCGCGATCGTGACCCCGCGCTGATCGGTTCGTGGGTGCCGATGGCGCGGTTCGGCGAACCCGAGGACTACGCGAAGGTTGTGCTCTTCCTGGCGAGTGCCGCATCGTCGTATGTGACGGGTCACCTGATCCCGGTGGACGGCGGTACGACCGCCGCGAGCGGGTGGTACGGGCGGGCGGACGGTCGCGGTTGGACCAACCTGCCCGATGGCGCGTGAGCGGCATTTCGTAGGGTGTCCGGTTGTTGTTCGGGCCGGGAACCGGGCAGGTGTCCCATACGTCGGGACAGCAAGAGGGAACGATGGCGTGGCCGCGGAGTCGGTGACGCCGATCGGATCGGGACAGCGTGAACGACACGAGTACGACCGGCCACAGCGTCACCGGGGGGACGACGGACATGGCACGTACGACGGTGAGGGCCTACCTCAATCTGGCCATCCTGGTGGCCGGGCTCGAACTCCTCGCCATCGGCATCTGGTTCGTCCTCGAGGGCATCCGGGTCGACCAGGCGGACAGCATGATGGTGGTCTACGTCTGCGCCGCGGCGGTGCTCGGCTCGGCGATCTGGCTGGGCGGATATCGGCCCCGGGCCGACGAGTTCGTCGAACGCTGCGACGACACCGCGCTGCGGGACGCGAAGGCGCGGCTGGACCGGATGGACCCGGCCCGGCTGGCCGAACACGTGGCCGACCTGTGCGAGCGGGACGGGCTGGCCGAGGTGGAGACGGTGCGGGTCGTCGAGGACGCGTACGCGGTGGACATCCACGCGAGGCGCGTCGACGGGACGTCGGCGGTGTTGCGGTGTCGCAGCGCGGAGGGGCCGGGGCCGGTGGCGGGGGGCGTGGTCCAGGACTTCGTGAGTGCGCTCGCCGCTCACGCGGGTGGGGATGGGGCTGCTGCGGGGGCCGGCGCGGGCGGGGATGGGTCCGGGGCGTTGTTGCTCGCTACGACGGCCGGGTGCTTTTCGGCCAAGGCGGCGGCGGTGGCGGCGTCTGCGGGGGTGGTGCTTTTGGATCGCGCGGCGTTGGCGCACTGGGAGTGTGACAAAGAGGTGCCGGCGCCTTTGGCCGCGTAGCGGGCTTTTGGCCTCAAGCGCCGGCCGGGCTGGTGTGGCCTCAAGCGCCGGCCGGGCTGATTGGGTTCGTCTGGCCTTGGGTAGTTGGCTCCGCTGGGTTGGCCTCAAGCGCCGGCCGGGCTGATTGGTGCGCCGGTTGGGGTGGGTTGGGCCTGGGTGGGGTCAGTTGCAGCAGCCGCCTCCGCAGCAGCCGCCTCCGGTGTTGCCGGTGGGGCGGGGGGTGGAGGCGGTGCCGGTTACGGCGACTGTGGACAGGAGTTTTGTGGTGTCGCCGTGGCCTTGGGGGCAGGTGGCCGGGTCGTTGGCGGCGGACATCGGGCGGTTGAGCTCGAAGGTGATGTCGCAGGCGCGGCAGCGGTAGTCGTAGCGTGGCATGGCGCCAAGGCTAGTGCCGCGGTCAGGCCTTCGGGCCGGTGCTCTGGACGACCTCGAAGGACCACAGCGCCGAGTCGGTGGAAGCCGGCTTCGGCCGTTCGCCGCCGTCGCCCTGCCCGTGCGCGGCCTTCATGGTCCCGGCCATCCACGCCTGGAAGTCCTCCTCGCTGCGCCAGCGCGTGTACACGAGGTACTGGTCGGTCCCCTCGACCGGCCGCAGCAGTTCGAACCACTCGAACCCGTCCTGCGAGTCCACCATCCCCGCACGCGACGCGAATCGCTGCTCCAGGGTCTCCCGCATCTCGGCGGGCACGGTCAGCGCGTTGATCTTCACCACAGACATGCCCCCAGTCTGCCGGACGATCGGGCCTCGCCTCGCACCGGAGCGGGCGGAGGGGACGGCCCCCGGGCGCGGGGTGGGCAGCGCTCGGGGGCCGTCGTTGGTGGGGGTGGTGGATCAGGGGCGGAGGGGGCCTTCGCAGGTGTAGGTGGAGGTGGCGGCCCGGGCGTTGGTCCAGGCGACGGGTGCGGTGAAGTGGCAGTTCATATCGGCGAGGTTGTCGAGGGCCGTGCCGGCGCGGGTGAGGATGAAGTAGTCGACCGTGGCCGCCATGGCGGTGTGCATGCGGCCCGGATCGGTCGAGTCGATGTTCGCGGTGATCGCGCCGGTGCAGGTGAAGCGGGGGAGCCTGTCGCGGGTCGCGGTGCACGACGTCGGGTTGTTGGAGGTGGCCCGACGGAAGGCCCGGCGGACCTGGTCGGCGCCGGTCGCGGTGAGTTTCCCGGGCGCGGTGTACTTCGCCACCGGCACGATCAGGTTGTCCACGTCGGCGATTCGGCGGTCGAGGTAGGTGTCGAACTCGACCTGGAAGGTCGGGCCGCTCACCCGGTCGAGGAAGGCGTCGAACGCGGCGACGTCATTGTTCCGCAGGTGGGTGTACATCTCGGCGAGCAGGTCCGGGTGGTCCCGGCCGAGCATCGAGAAGAACGAGCCGGCGTAGGCGTAGTAGCGGAAGAAGTAGCCGTCGTCGTCGTACTTGAAGTGCAGCGTCTCGCGGACGGACGGCCGACTGCCGTACTTCCGCACGTCCGAGATCACCTTGGTGACGAGCGACTTGCGTAGCTGCACGCCCTGGTCGCGGGTCGCGCCCGCCAGGTACTCGGCCATGCCCTCGTCGAAGGCGGTGGTCCGGTTCTCCGCGTACCAGGGACCCTCGCCGAACGAACCGGGCACCGCCCAGCGGCCGTTGAGGTAGTGGGTGTACTCGTGGCGGAACAACTCCTCCAGCTGGAGGAGGGAATCGCGCGGCACGACGCGTTGGTAGGTGTAGAAGGTGGCGCCCGCTTCGATGTACAACCCGCCGTTGTTCGTCGAGTAGCCGTACAGGAACGGCTGGTACGTGTGGTAGTCGGCCATGCTCGCGTACAGCCGGACGGTCAGCTTGTGGTTCGGGTCGCCCGTGAGCGGCTGGTCGGTGCCCACCGTGCGGAAGAACTGCTCCTTGACCTGCTTGGAGGCGTAGTACAACTGCTCGACGGTGGCCCGGTCGAGGGACGTGTGCACCTCGATGTCGCCTTGGTCGAAGGTGTACGTGTTCGGGAACACGGCCGCCTCCACGTCGGCCCGACAGACCCCCGCCGCGTGACAGCGGCCGTAGGTCTCCAGCCAGTGCGCGACCTCGCTCCACGGCACCGAGAAGCGGCCGTACCAGCCCTCGGTGTCGGTGAGCATCGTGCTCAGCCCGGTCATCGTCTCGGCGGTCAGACTCGGGATCTGCCCGAGTCGGCCGTACTCGTAGACGCCGTTGCGGAGCAGTCCGGAGGTGCTCGGCGTGTTCAGGTGCCGGTAGCCGACGAACGCCTTCAGGCCGGCGCGGTAGGTCGGATCGGCCTGTACGGCGGCGATGAAGCCCGCGTCACCGTTGTAGATGCCGTGGTAGGCGAGGGTTTGTGCGGAGAGCACCGCGTTCCGCCGAGCCGCGTCCTGCCACGCCGCCGTACTGCCGTCCATGTCGCGGAACATCCGGGTCAGCAGCGGCAGTTGTCGCCCGCGTACGCCGTCGATGTCGGCGCTGATCAGCACTTCGCGCAGCAGTGCGCCCGAGGTGGGTGTGAGGTCGAACGCGTGCGATGCGGCGCGGAAGGCGTCCGCCGCCGCGTTGATCGCGGCCACCACGGCCGGCCCGCGCAGGTCGATCGCCGGGTTGTCCCAGTCGAGGTAGAGCGCGGCGTGGGTGAAGTACCAGAGTTCGTACAGGTGCGACGCGTTCGTGCCGTCGTAGCCGGGGGCCAGCGCGGTGATCCGGGCCAGCACCGCCTGGAGGTGAGCCGGCGTCAGCACCCGACCCAACTCGGGGGTGTAGGTCCACAGGAAGCCGCGCAGGCAGTCGGGTCCGACGTCGGCGCGGGTGAGGAAGTCGGCCAGGGCCTGCGGGGACAGCGCGGAGAACTCGGCGAGCGTGCAGCCGGCCGGCAGGGCGGCGGCCTGGGCTCGCAGGTGCGCCGGCGGGCCGATCGGGAGGTCCGCCGGGGAGGGGCCTCGGCCGGGCGGCTTCGCGTTGCTCCCGTCGACCGGACCCGGACCCCGGTCGGGACCGAGCGAGAGTGGCGAACCGATCCGGTCGACCTCGTCGCCCGGATCGGCCGCCGTCGCCGTGTTCGCTTGCCCGACCCGCGAATTCGTGCTCGCGATGGGGCCGGCCGAGGCCGTCGGCGGAGCTGCGATCGGCAGCACACCGACGGCCAGTGCCAAGAGGGGAACGCTTGTGGCAAACCACTTCCTGTGGCGTGCGTGATTGCTCATGTACGGCCCTTCGGGCACGGGCGGACCACGGTCGGTGGTCCACAGTGAGAACACGACGCTGAGTACAATGGCATATGTCACACGTGACATCCAGATGGATCCACGTTGAATCGTTCCCGACGGGGATCGGAAGTCGGTTCGGAGGTCGGTGCCGTGCTCGCGGAGCTCGGCGGTCATGTCGGCTACCGGGCGGCGAGCTCGGCGTTCGCCTTGGCGGTGACATGGGCGAGCGCGCGGGCGGCGATCTCCCGGTCGGCGGTCGGAAGGTCGCCGTACAGCCGCTCGGCCACGCCTCTACGCGCTGATCGAGGACAACGAGACCCGCTTCCAGGAGGCCTTCGCGCGACACTGCGCGGACGGACTCCCGCCGGCCCGCGACCGGCTGCGCGCCTTCCTGTACGGCATGGCGGAACTCGTGCACGATCACCGGGAGTTGCTGCTGCTCGCAGAGGGGAGCGCGCCGGCGGGGCGCTATCGCAGCGCCCCGTTCCGCCGGCACCACGAGCAGATCGCCGGCATGGTCGCGGAGCTCGCCCCCGACGTGGACGCCGCCTATGTCGCCGATCTGCTCCTGATGGCGTTCACGCCGGGCCTGTTCGACTTCCAGCGCACCGAGCGCGGCTGGGACGTGAACCGCATCAAGCGCGGCCTCGACACGCTGATCGCCGGTATCGGGGCCGCCGAAGGGGCCGACGAGCAGCCGTCGTGACCACCACCGCGAACCGTGGGACAGGAACACGACAGGGTCAGGACACGGACGGCACGGGGACAGGCGGCCCACGAGCGACCCGGCCCGCGGCGACCCCCGGAGCCGGCATTTCCCGGCGATGAACCCGTGACCTTCGGCCCGCCGGCGACTAGCGTCGGCCGCAGGCGCCCCGAGCCGCGACCCGGTCGGGTGTGTGCCGCTGATGGTCCGTCATGCCCAGTGCACGGCAAGGGAAGCGGAGGCTCGTGTGGTCTACAGTCAGCCCGGCCAACCGGACAGCATCGTCAATTTCGAACCTCGGTACGACAACTACATCGGGGGCAAGTGGGTACCGCCCGTGCAGGGCCGGTACTTCGACGACATCACCCCCGTGACCGGACAGCCGTTCTGCGAGGTGGCCCGCTCCACCGCCGAGGACGTCGAACTCGCGCTGGACGCCGCGCACGCGGCCGCCGACGCGTGGGGGCGGACCAGCGTCACCGAGCGGTCGCTGATCCTGCTGAAGATCGCCGATCGCATCGAGCAGAACCTCGAACGCCTCGCGGTCACCGAGACGTGGGAGAACGGCAAGCCGGTCCGCGAGTGCCTGGCCGCCGATCTGCCGCTGGCCGTCGACCACTTCCGCTACTTCGCCGGGGTGATCCGGGCCCAGGAAGGGTCCATCTCGCAACTCGACGAGGACACCGTCGCGTACCACTTCCACGAGCCCCTCGGCGTGGTCGCGCAGATCATCCCGTGGAACTTCCCGCTGTTGATGGCCACCTGGAAGCTCGCGCCGGCGCTCGCCGCCGGGAACTGCGTCGTGCTCAAGCCCGCCGAGCAGACCCCGGTGAGCATCCTGGTGCTGATCGAACTGATCGCCGACCTGCTGCCGCCCGGTGTGGTCAACGTGGTCAACGGATTCGGCTTCGAGGCCGGCAAGCCGCTGGCGAGCAGCAACCGGGTGGCGAAGGTGGCCTTCACCGGCGAGACGACCACCGGGCGGCTGATCCTCCAGTACGCGTCGCAGAACATCATCCCGGTGACCGTCGAACTCGGCGGCAAGAGCCCGAACATCTTCTTCGCCGACGTGGCCGACGAGGACGACGACTTCTTCGACAAGGCGGTCGAGGGTTTCGTGATGTTCGCGCTCAACCAGGGCGAGGTCTGTACGTGTCCGTCCCGGGCGCTGATCCACGAGTCGATCTACGACCGGTTCATCGAGCGCGCGTTGGAGCGCACCCGGGCGATCGTGCAGGGCAACCCGCTCGACCCGGCGACCATGGTCGGCGCGCAGGCGTCCAACGACCAGTTGGAGAAGATCCTGTCCTACCTCGACATCGGCCGGCAGGAGGGAGCCGAGGTCCTGATCGGCGGCGCGCGCAAGGTGGTCGAGGGCTTCGAGGACGGCTACTACGTCGAGCCGACCATCTTCAAGGGCACCAACGACATGCGGATCTTCCAGGAGGAGATCTTCGGCCCGGTGGTCTCGGTGACCACGTTCGGCGACGACGCCGAAGCGCTGCGGATCGCCAACGACACGCTGTACGGGCTGGGCGCGGGCGTGTGGACCCGGGACGCGACGCGGGCCTACCGGTTCGGTCGGGAGATCAAGGCCGGCCGGGTGTGGACCAACTGCTACCACGCCTACCCCGCGCACGCGGCGTTCGGCGGGTACAAGGCCTCCGGGATGGGCCGGGAGAACCACCGGATGATGCTCGGCCACTACCAGAACACCAAGAACATGCTGGTCAGTTACTCGGCGAAGAAGCTCGGATTCTTCTGATGACCGAGTCGCCGCAGGCGCCGAGCGTGTCCGACCCGCCCGCCCGGCCGGGGACTTCGGTCGAGAAGGTCGCGATCACCGCGGCCGCCGCCGAGCTGGTGGTCGAACTCGCGGCCGAGCACGGGCCGTTGTTGTTCCACCAGTCGGGCGGTTGTTGTGACGGGTCCTCGCCGATGTGCTACCCGAGGGGGGAGTTCCTGGTCGGCGACGCGGACGTGTTGCTCGGCTGGGTCGCCGAGCAGCCGTTCTACATGTCCGCGGCGCAGTACGAGTACTGGCGGCACACCCACCTGACCGTGGACGTGGTGCCCGGTCGCGGCGGCGGGTTCTCGGTCGAGGCGCCGACCGGCAGGCGATTCCTGATCCGCTCCCGGGTGTTCACCGACGACGAGGCGCACCGGCTGGAGAGCGACCAGGCGCCGCCGGGCCGGCGGCACTGAACGGTCGGGCCCGGGACGGGATCGCTCCCGTCCCGGGCCCACCGGCGCGATCGGCTCAGTCCTCGCGGCGGCTGCGTCGCATGCCCAGGATCAGGGTGGCCGCCAGCAGTACCGCGATCACCGCGGCCAGCGTGTCCCGCAGGGTGTGGTCCGCCGGGCCGTCGATCAGGTTGCTCTGGTTGGTCATGTCCGGGGTCGGCGTCGCGGCCGGCCCGGTGGCCTGGAGCAGCTTCGGCAGGTCCAGGCCGCCGAACGTGGTCACCGTGCGGTTGGTCGCCTCGGCCGCCAGGATCAGCGAGGCGAGCCGGACCGGGTCGCTGCCCGCCATGGTCTTGGCGCCCGAGGCCAGCCAGTCGACCGCCGCGCCCGCCTCGGCCGGGTGGCCGGTCGCGGACAGCGCCTGGACGGCGGCCACCGTGGCGTCGAAGTCGCTCGGCCCGCCGAAGTGATTGCCGCCCGCCTTCAGCTTCGCGATCAGCCACGCCGCGCCGCCCTGCGCGGCCAACGCCCGGCCCGGCTCGGCGCCGGGGCAGATCAGCGGGGTGACCGCGATGGAGGGGGCCGGTACGGCGGGCTGGGTGCCGTATCCGAGCGCGAGCACCGAGCGTGCGGTCACCGTCGGATCGACCGGACCGCCCGGCCGCGCGGCGAACGCGCCCCGATCCGGCTCGGGCGCGGCGCAGCGCGACTGGGTCGCCTTGAGCGCGTCGGTCGGCGTACGCCCCTGCGGCGACCTGAGCAGTTCCGGCGAGCGGCCGGCGGTGACGATCGCGCTGATCGCGGCCGCCGTCGCGGCGGGGTCACCGGTCGCGTCGGGCGCGGGTACGGTCGCGAACGAGCCGTCCGCGAGCTGCTTGGACCGCAGCCAGTCGACCCCGCGCGCGACCCGAGTGTCGTAGGTGCGCAGCGCGTGCAGCGCCTCGATCGCGGTCGCGGTCGCGACGGTGTCCTCCCGAGCGGCGTCGCACGGCGCGGCGGGATCGGCTCGATACGCGGTGAAGCCGCCGTCCGCGCACTGCTGTCCGAGCAGCCACTCGATCGCGGTCGGGGCCGGTTGGCTGTCCGTGGAGGCCAGGGCCATGATCGCCAGCGACTGCCGGTAGACCCCGTCCGAGGTCGGATCACTCCTGCCGTACAGCGCGAGCGGCACCGGTCCGGACTGGGCCTTGTCGACCGAGACGCGTTGGACGGCCGACACGGAGGTGGTGATGGTGCGCGGCACCGAGTCGCCCACGGCCGCCCCGAGCGAGCCGCCGGGAGGCGGCGGTGTCGGCGCGGCGGCGGCCACACCCCCCGTCCAGAGCGAGCACAACAGCGCCGTCGTGAGCACGGAGGCCGCCGCGGCACGCCCGCGGCGTCGGGGGGAGGGCATGCAGTGCCTTTCGCTGAACGCTGAGCGGATCGGACCGCGAAACCGACGGTCGACGGTCCCGGCCACCCTACCCGTGCGCCCCCGCGGACCCGAGGGTCACAGGGCCGTATAGCGCACGGGGTCGCCGCCGGGCTCCGCGCCCGCACGTCCGCGCTTGACCAGGTGGCGCAGGTGCGCGGCGGCCTCGCTGAGGGCCAGTTGCCGGTTCTGCGCGCCCAACTGCGCCCACGGCCGGTTCCAGTCCATGCCCTCGGCGATCTGCCACAGGGTCAGCGACGCCGCGCACAGGCGCGCGTGCAGCGCCGCGAGCCGGTCCTCGTGCAGCCGGGTCACCTCGGCCGCCCGACCCGCCGCGTCCTCGAAGGCGTGCTCGTGGGCGGGCAGCACGCCGGTGATCGGCAGCCGCGCGACACGTGTCAGCGAGGCCAGGAAGTCACCGAGCGGGTCGGCCTCCTCGGCCTCGTCGTACAGCCCGATGTGCGGCGTGATCGAGGGCAGCAGGTGGTCGCCGGAGAGCAACCGGCCGTCGCCGCCCTCCAGGTGCAGGCAGACGTGGCCGGGCGTGTGCCCGGGCGTCCACACCGTGCGTACCGTGCGACCGGGCGCGGGCGCGAGTTCGCCGTGCACCAACTCGCGGTCGGGCACCGCGTAGTGCAGACGTGGGCGGCTGCCGGCCGTCGCGGCGCGCAGGCCGGTGAGCGCGTCCAGCGCCTCCTGCGGCGCGCCCGCGAGGGCGAGCACCTCCAGGTGGTGGCGCAGCCAGGCGGAGCGCGGCGCGTTGTTGATCAGTTCGACCTGCTCGGCGTCCGCCGCGTGCAGCGCGACCCACGCGCCGGAGGCCTCGCGCACCTTCTCGGAGAGCCCGTGGTGGTCGGGGTGCGCGTGGGTGACCAGTACGCCGTGCACCTGCTCGATCGAGGTGCCGACCTCGACCAGGCCGTCGACCAGCGCCCGATAGGAGACCGGGTCGTCCCAGCCCGAGTCGACCAGGACCGGTCCGGCGTCGGTCTCCAGCACATAGACGAGGGTGCAACCGAGCGGATTGTTCGGGATCGGAACCGGGACGGTCCACACACCGTTGCCCAGATCGGCGACCCGAGGCGTCGGTGGGGTGGGGCGGCTGGATGCGGTGGTCACGGGCGGCCTCCTTCTCGATGTACTCGAAGTGGCGCCAGTCGAACGCCGGGTGCGCGCCCGACTTCGATGATCACCATAGAACACGTTCTCTCATACACCACCGCGCCGATGACTTGAGGGGTCGTCAGATCGAGATCCGGCACGTACGATCCTTACCTGTCAGCCGATGAGACTCCAGTCTCATTCGAGCCGCGAATGCGTTGTTCCCTCATCGGCAAACTGATATCTGTTCTAGTCAGAGTTCTGCTCATAGCCCGCAAGCCCCTGTATCGCGCAGCGTGTGTGCACGCCCGCACCGAGGAGGACCGTGATGACGGATATCGTGGAGCACAGCCAACTGGTCATCGGCGGAGAGCTGGTCGACCCCATTGGCAAGGACACGATCGAGGTCGTCTCGCCCCACACCGAAGAGGTCATCGCGCGCGTTCCGCACGCCTCGACCGCGGACGTGGACGCCGCGGTCGCCGCCGCGCGCAAGGCGTTCGAAGAGGGCCCGTGGCCGCGCATGTCGTTGGACGAGCGGATCGCCATCCTGGAGAAGATCCGCGACGGCTTCATGACGCGGTCGCAGGAGATCGCCGAGGTGGTCGCCTCGCAGAACGGATCGCCGGTCGGCTGGGGTCTGTTCGCGCAGGCCATCGGCGCCGGGATGATCTACGACACGGTGGCCAAGATCGCCCGCGACTACCAGTGGGAGGAGAAGCGGACCGGGCTGCTCAACCCGCTGCTGATCCGCCGCGAGGCGGTCGGCGTGGTGGCCGCCGTGGTGCCGTGGAACGTCCCGCAGTTCGTCACCGCCGCCAAGCTGGCGCCGGCGATCGCGGCCGGCTGCACGATCGTGCTCAAGCCGTCCCCGGAGACCCCGCTCGACTCGTACATCCTGGCCGAGATCTGTCGCGAGGCCGGCCTGCCCGACGGCGTGCTGAGCATCGTCGCCGCCGACCGCGAGGTCAGCGAGTACCTGGTCGCCCACCCCGGCATCGACAAGGTCGCGTTCACCGGCTCGGTCGGCGCGGGCAAGCGCATCATGGAGGTCGCCGCGCGCAACCTCACCCGGGTCACCCTGGAACTCGGCGGCAAGTCGGCGGCGATCATCCTGCCCGACGCCGACCTGGAGCACACCGCCACGACGCTGCTGCCCAACTCGTACATGAACAACGGCCAGGCGTGCGTCGCGCAGACCCGGATCCTGGCGCCGCGCGCCCGCTACGACGAGATCGCCGAGCGCTTCACCGCGTGGGTCGGCGAGCTCAAGGTCGGCGACCCGATGGCGGCCGACACCCAGGTCGGCCCGCTGGTGGCCAAGCGCCAGCAGCAGCGCTCGTTCGACTACATCCGGATCGGCCAGGAGGAGGGCGCCAAGCTGCTCGCCGGCGGCGGCCGTCCCGAGGCGCTGGAGAAGGGCTGGTACGTCGAGCCCACCCTGTTCGGCGACGTGGACAACTCGATGCGGATCGCGCAGGAGGAGATCTTCGGCCCGGTCGTCGCGCTGATCCCCTACGACGACGAGGAGCAGGCGATCGCGCTGGCCAACGACTCGGACTTCGGGCTGTCCGGCAGCGTGTGGACCACCGACATCGAGAAGGGCATCGACGTCGCCCGCCGGATCCGCACCGGCACCTACTCGGTGAACACGTTCGGCCTGGACTTCTTCGGCCCGTTCGGCGGCTTCAAGAACTCGGGCATCGGCCGCGAGTTCGGCATCGAGGGCCTGGGCGCGTACACCGAGGCCAAGTCGATCGCGTTGCCCGCGGGCTACGACGCGCAGATTTGACCGTCGCCGCCGGCTCGCCTCCACGCGGGGCGGGCCCGGCGGTTCCAGGCCCTGCCGGGCCGAGCGAAGAAGAGGTGTTCTGATGGGTGATCGCTGGCGCGTCGAGGTCGACAGAAGCGTCTGCATCGGTTCGGGCATGTGCATCGGCAGCGCCCCGGCCGACTTCAAGCTGGACGCGGGCCGGCAATCGCATCCCAGGGCCGAGGAGATGGACGCCTCGGACGCGATCCTGGAGGCGGCCGAGAGCTGCCCGGTCGAGGCGATCTCGATCGTCGAGGTCGGCTCGGGGAAGACGGTGTTCCCGCCGGACTAGGGCACGGCCCGCGGCGATGTCGGCGCGCCGCGGCATCGCGTCGGTCCGACGTCGCCGCGGACGAGCCGGCACGGAAGCCGCGGGTCCCCGGTCCTCGACCGGGGCCGTGCGGCGTCACTACGGCGACGGGCGCGCTCAGTCCTCGGGGATCAGCCGGCAGACGGTCTCGATGTCGGTGCGGACCTGGGCGATGGAGGCGCGGCCGTTCAGCCACGCGATCAGCGACGAGTGCCACGTGTGGGTGATCACCCGGATCACCGCGAGGTCCTCGGCGGTCGGCTCCCCGGCCGGCTCGTCGCCGCTGATCGCCTCCAGGATCATCGTGGTGGTCTCCCGGCTGACCGTGTCCACCTCGGCGCCGACCGAACGGTCCGCGAACTGGAGCGCGCGCATCATCGCCTCGGTCAGGTGCGGCTCGCGCTGCATGCCCTTGAACGCGCGCAGCAGCGTGTCCACCACCCGCTCGCGCGAGCCGGCGCTCCGGGGTGGGCGCCGGCGGAGCTGGGCGTGGAGCTGATCGAGCTGGTCGTACATGGTGGCCACCAGCAGGTGCACCTTGGACGGGAAGTAGCGGTACAGCGTGCCGAGCGCCACCTCGGACAGCTCGGCGACCTCGCGCATCTGGACGGACTCGTAGCCGCCCCGGGCGGCCAACTGGGTGGTCGCGCGCAGGATCCGGCGGCGGCGCGCCTCCTGCCGCTCGGTCAGCGGCGCCCGGTCGGCCTTCGTGTACGTGGTCATGTCAGCCCCTCGGTGCGCGGCGGTTCGCCGGCTGGTGTGTTACGGGTCACGCGGTGCTCGTCGCAGTGGGTACCCGGCGGTATCTTGGCTGCTCTCCGACGAGCAGATACTGAAACTTGTTCTAGATTACGCGACTACTATGCTCCGACGAGGGCAGCGATAGGGGGCCATTCGTGATACGGGAGACCGCAACCGCTGTGGATGCCCAGGTGGACCCGGCGCGGACCTCCCCGGAGCGACCCTTGCGAATCGCCCTGCTGGCGTACCGAGGCGATCCGTACTGCGGCGGACAGGGAGTCTACGTCCGCCACCTGTCCCGCGAACTCACCCGGCTCGGTCACCACGTCGAGGTGATCTCCGGCCCCCCGTACGCGGTCGTGGACGAGGGCGTGAAGCTCACCACACTGCCCAGCCTGGACCTGTACCGCGACCCGGACCCGTTCCGGTTGCCCCGGCTCGGCGAGTACCGGGACTGGATCGACGTGCTCGAGGTCGGCGGCATGCTGACCGCCGGCTTCCCCGAGCCGCTGACCTTCTCGCTGCGCGCGTGGCGGCACCTGGCGGCCCGGCGCGGCGAGTTCGACGTCGTGCACGACAACCAGACGCTGGGCTACGGCCAACTCGCGCTGCCCCGACTCGGCTTCCCGCTGGTGACCACGATCCACCACCCGATCACGGTCGACCGCGCGCTGGAGATCGGCGAGGCCACCACGCTGCGCCGCAAGGCCACGCTGCACCGCTGGTACGGGTTCACCACCATGCAAAAGCGGGTCTCCGCGCGGCTGAGCGAGGTGCTCACCGTGTCCGGCTCGTCCAAGGCCGAGATCATCGACCACCTCGGCGTCTCGCCGAGCCGGGTCACCGTGGTGCCGGTGGGCGCCGACACCGACCGCTTCGCGCCGGACGCCTCGGTCCCGAAGGTGCCCGGTCGGATCGTCACCACCGCGAGCGCGGACGTGCCGCTCAAGGGCCTGATCCACCTGGTCGAGGCACTCGCCAAGCTGCGCGCCGACCACGACCACGTCGAACTCGTGGTCGTGGGCCGACCCAAGGGCGACGGGCCGGTGCTGCGCGCGATCGACCGGCTGGGACTGACCTCGGCGATCCGCTTCGTGTCCAATCTCAGCGACGACGAACTCGTCGATGTGATCCGCAGCGCCGAGATCGCCTGCGTGCCCTCGCTCTACGAGGGCTTCTCGCTGCCCGCCGCCGAGGCGATGGCCTGCGGGACCGCGCTCGTGGCCACCACGGGCGGCGCGATCCCGGAGGTCGCCGGGCCGGACGGGGAGACCTGCCTGGCGGTGCCGCCGGGCGACCCGGAGGCGCTGCGCGCCGCGCTCACCCGACTGCTGGAAGACCCCGAACTGCGGGCCCGACTGGCCCAGGCGGGCCGCGCCCGGGTGCTCGAGCGGTTCACCTGGCGCAACACCGCGGTCCGGACCGCGGAGCGCTACCGGGCCGCGATCGAGGCCGGCCCCACCGCGCCGACCACGGCCGGCGCCGGTAGACGCGGGCTCACCGAGCGCGCGAGCGACGTCCTGCTCGGCCGCTCGCCGTTCGGCCGCCGGCTGCCCCCGCCCGCGTCGCACGGCGCCGGCCCCGGAAACCGCTGACCACACCCCACCCTCGCCGGCCGCCCCCGCAACCGGTTCGCGCAATACGAGACGGAGTCGCCGACTTGCTCACCGTGGATTTCTCCCGCTTTCCCCTGGCCCCGGGGGATCGGGTCCTGGACATGGGTTGTGGTGGCGGCCGGCACGCCTTCGAGGCATACCGGCGTGGCGCCGACGTGGTCGCGCTCGACCAGAACGCGAAGGACATCGCCGAGGTGGACGCGATGTTCGCCTCGATGCTGGCCGCCGGTGAGGTTCCCGAGGGCGCGCGTGCCGAGGCGCTCGTCGGGGACGCGCTGGCGCTGCCGTTCCCGGACGACAGCTTCGACCGGGTGATCATCTCCGAGGTGCTCGAACACATCCCGGACGACAAGGGTGTCCTGGGCGAGCTGTTCCGGGTGCTCAAGCCCGGCGGCCTGGCCGCGATGACCGTGCCGCGCTACGGGCCGGAGAAGATCTGCTGGGCGCTGTCGGACGCGTACCACGAGGTCGAGGGCGGGCACATCCGGATCTACAAGGGCGACGAGTTCCAGGACCGGATCCGCGAGTCCGGGCTCCGGCCGTACGGGACCCACCACACGCACGCGCTGCACTCGCCGTACTGGTGGATCAAGTGCGCGGTGGGCGTGGACAACGACAAGGCGCTCCCGGTCCGGGCCTGGCACAAGCTCCTGGTCTGGGACATCATGAAGCGCCCGCTGGCCACCCGCCTCGCGGAGAAGGCGCTGGATCCGCTGATCGGCAAGAGCCTGGTGGTCTACGCGACCAAGCCCCGGCCGCACGGCGACACCGCGGCAGGCGCCGACGGCGACCTCGCCGGAGCCCGCGCATGAGCCTCGCGGGTCGCCGTCGCGGCCCCGAGTCGGCGCTCGAACTGCTGGCGCTGGAAGGCGTGTTGACCGTCGGGCAGGTGGCCGAGACGATCGACGGGATCGCCGCCGTGCAACGGCCGGACGGGTCGATCCCGTGGTTCGTCGGCGGGCACTTGGACCCGTGGGACCACACCGAGGCCGCGATGGCGCTCGACGTGGCCGGCCGGCACGACGAGGCCGAGCGGGCGTACCGCTGGCTGGCGAGCCGGCAGGAGCCGGACGGCTCGTGGTACGCGGCCTACGTGGACGGCGTGGTCACCGATCGCAACAAGGAGGCCAACTTCACGGCCTACCTCGCGGTCGGCCTGTGGCACCACCATCTGCTCACCGGGGACGAGGAGTTCCTGGTCCGGATGTGGCCGAAGCTGCGTGCGGCGATGGGCTTCATCCTGGACCTCCAGGCGCCCGGCGGCGAGATCCGCTGGAAGCGCGACGAACACGGCGTGCCGGTGCCGGACGCGCTGCTCACCGGCTCGGCGAGCATGTACCAGGCGCTGCGCTGCGCGCTGGCGATCGCCGAGCACCTCGGCGAGCCCCAGCCGGACTGGGAGTTGGCCGCGGGACGGCTGGGCCACGCGGTGTTGTCGCACCCCGAGCGGTTCCTGGACAAGAACCGCTACTCGATGGACTGGTACTACCCGATCCTGGGCACGGCGCTGCGGGGGCCTGCGGCGAACGAGCGGATCAAGGACGGCTGGGACACCTTCGTGGTGCCGGACCTGGGCGTGCGGTGCGTCTCCGACCGGCCCTGGGTGACCGGTGCGGAGAGCTGCGAACTGGCCATCGCGCTCTGGGCGTTGGGCGAGAGCGACCGTGCGGTGGAGATCGTGTCGTGGATCCAGCGGTTGCGGCACGAGGACGGGTTGTACTGGACCGGGTACGTGTTCGAGGACGACGCGATCTGGCCCGTGGAGCGCACGGCGTGGACGGCGGGGGCGATGATCCTGGCCACGGCCGTGCTGGGGGGTGAGCCGGCGACCACCGCGGTGTTCGGTGGTGGGGGCTCGGCGTTCGCGGGCGACGGGTTGCCGGTGGGGCTGGCGCCCGAGCAGGTGCGGTGTGGCTCGGAGCTGTGCGTGGATGGGGTTTGAGGCCGGGGGTCCTCAATCGCCGGACGGGCTTGTCCTCAAGCGCCGGACGGGCTGGGAGGGTTGTCCTCAAGCGCCGGACGGGCTGAAGGGTTTGGTTGGCTCGGGTGTGGGTGTGGCGGAGCTTGTGCTCGGACGCCGGACGGGCTGGACCGGTTCTCCTCAAGCGCCGGACGGGCCGAAGGGGTCGGTCGGGTCGGGCGTGGGTGTGGTGGGGCTTGTGCTTGGGCGCCTGATGGGTTGGTAGTCGGCGTGGGTGTACTCGGTTGTTGGGCTTGGTTGGGGCGGCAATAGGGTTCGCGTGGGGGGCTGGGCGACTCGCGTGACGAGGGTGGGCATGGCGGCTGGGTTGGGGCCGGGGGACCGGATAGGTCCTTATACGGTGGTGGGATTGCTGGGCGCCGGCAGCCCCGGGTGGGTGTATCTCGCGCGGACCGGTGCCGGGCGGCCGATGGCCGTGCGGATGTTGTACGGCGAGCAGCGTGGCATCAAGCGGGCCCAGAAGGTGCGCGGGCCCGGTGTGATCGAGGTGATCGGCAGCGGCGGCGCGACCCGCAATCCGTGGGTGGCGTCGGTGTACGTGCCGGCGCCGTCGCTGGGGGATCTGGTGATCTCGTGCGGCCCGCTGCCGCCGGACGCGGTGCGTTGGCTCGCGGCCGGGATCGCCGAGGGTCTGGTGACGATCCATCAGGCCTCGCTCACGCACGGCGATCTGCGACCCGCGCAGATAGTGGTGGCCTCGGACGGACCGAGGGTGACCGGATTCGGGATCGAGGGCGCGGGCAGCCCGCTGACCGCGCCCGGGTACCTCGCGCCGGAGCAGGCCCGAGGCGAGGAGCCGGGGCCGGCGTCCGACGTCTACGCGCTGGGCGCGTTGTTGTGCTTCGCGGCGACCGGACGGCCGCCGCACACCGGCGAGGGCGAGGCGGCGATCCGGCGCAGTGTGGCCGGCGGCGAGCCGGAACTGGCCGATGTGCCGGAGGAATTGGCCGAGCTGATCCGGTCCTGCCTGGCCCGGGATCCGGAGGATCGGCCCACCCCGCGCGCGCTGTTGGAGGAGTCGGCCGCGGAACTGGCGGATCGTCAGGGGGCGTACGGTGCCGCGTCGTGGTTGCCGGGACCCGCGGTGGAGCTGATCGACGCGTACCACCGGCGTGGGCGTCTGGTCGGCGATCCGCCGACCGTGCCGCTCGGCGATCGATTCGGCGGCGGACCGAAGGGCGGTTCCGCACACGGCGGTTCGGTCGGGGACAAGGTCGGCCCGAGTAAGGCCGTCCAGCCCGCCGAGCCCGCCGAGTCGAGCGCTCCGGTCGAGGACGCCGAGTCGGCCCGGGAGGGTGCGGCCGTGTCGGCTCCGGCCGCCGCGGCGAAGAAGGATCCGGCGAAGAGCGAGGCCGTGCCGAGCGGGGCCGCGAAGGCCGATGCGGCCAGGGCCGGGGAAGGCGCGCCCGAGCCGGCGGAGGCCGCCGCCGAGACGATGCAACTCGCCCGGATCGTCGACGCGATGGTGCCGCGGATCGACGACAGCGACGACCGCCAGGACCCCTACGACCTGCCCGTTCCGCCCGAGCCGCACGAGGGCGGCGGGGCCGGGTGGCTCCTGGTCGCCGCGCTCGTGGCGATCGCGCTCGTGGGCGGCCTGCTCGCGGGTGTCGCCTACGAGCGCGGGCGCGGGGATCGTGATCGGGGCAAGGCGGGCGCGGCCGATGCCCGCCCCTCGATTCGGCCCGGCGACCCGGTCGCGGCCTTCGTGGCGAGCGTACCGGTGGGCGGCTGTGTGGACTTCGCGAGCGACGGCACGCCCGGGTGGCGACCCGCCGCGCCCCGCGCGCTGCCCTGTGAGGACCCGGCGGCCCGGCAGCGGGTGCTGGCGCGTACCTCGGCCGGCGGCGGCGCGAGCGACTGCATGGGTACCGACGGGCGCAGTCGCTGGCCGGCGGCGTCCGGCGTGCCCGCGCTGTGCCTGGAGCGGATCTTCCGCCCGGGCGAGTGTGTCCCTGCCGAGACGCGCGACGGGCGGCAATGGGCCTTCCTGGCCTCGCTGGTGCCGTGCCAGGGGCCGCTTCCGCAGGACCGCCCGGCGCGCCTGCGGATCGACGAGGTGCACCCGATGACCACGTCGAACGCCACCAGTTGCCCGGGCCGCTCGCCGGTCTACTATCCGTTGCCGTCCCGCGGCCAGGAACTGTGCATGGCCCCGCTGCCCTGATCTCGGGCCCGGGACCCGACCGCCGCTCCCGTGCCCGCGGGCCGCGGGGCGGCGACGGCCGGGCGGCGGTCAGCTCGCGAGTTCGGCGAGGAGCTTGAGGGCCGTGGGGTTGCGGGTGGTGACGATCATGTCGGTGACGTGCGGGTCGGCCGCCCACGCGGCGTAGCGCTCGCGGATGCGGTCGGCCGGGCCGACCAGGGCGATCTCGTCGACGAAGCCGCTCGGGACGGCGGCGATCGCCTCGTCGCGTCTGCCGGCCATGAACAGCTCCTGGATCCGGTCCGCCTCCTCGGCGTAGCCGAACCGGCGCATCAGGTCGGCGTGGAAGTTCTTGTTCTTCGCGCCCATCCCGCCGACGTAGAAGCCCATCGCCGCCTTGATCGGGAACATCGCCTGTTCGACGTCGTCGCCGAGCGCGACCTGCACCATCGGCGCGATCCGGAAGCCGTCCGGCTTGTCGCGCAGCGCGTCCGCGTACACCTCGGGCCGGGTCGGCGCCCAGTGCAACGGCAGCCATCCGTCCGCGATCCGCGTGGTCAGGTGTATGTTCTTGGGCCCTTCGGCGCCGAGGAAGATCGGCAGGTCCGCGCGCAACGGATGGGTGATCGACTTGAGCGACTTGCCGAGCCCGCTGCCGTCCTCGCCGGTGTACGGGTGCCGGGCGTAGCGTCCTTCGGCGACCACCGGTCCCTCGCGGCGCAGCACCTGGCGGATCACGTCGACGTATTCGCGGGTGAAGGTCAGCGGGCTCTTCGGGAACGGCCGCCCGTACCAGCCCTCGACCACCTGCGGCCCGGAGAGGCCGAGGCCGAGGATCACCCGCCCGCCGGAGAGGTGGTCCAGGGTCAGCGCGTGCATCGCGGTCGCGGTGGGCGTACGCGCGGTCATCTGGGTCACCGCGGTGCCCAGCTTGATCCGCGACGTGTGCGCGGCGATCCAGGTCAGCGGCGTGAACGCGTCCGAGCCCCACGACTCGGCGGTCCACACCGCGTCGAACCCGAGTCGTTCGGCCTCCCGCGCCAGTTCGACGAAGTCGGCGGACGGGCCTCGGCCCCAGTACCCGAACGTCAGACCCAGCCTCATGGCGTTACCTCCACGGAGTTGCACGGCGAATCGCCCCCGCAGACTAGAACACGTTTTAGTTCGTGGGGAGACCGACTCCCCTCGCGCGGACTTCCGGCCGCTGCCGGACGGGCGCGCGGACTCGCGTCCCGGACAGGCGCTCGGACTCCCGTACCCCGGACAGGCGAAAGGGCGCCGTCCGGTGTGGACGACGCCCTTGCCTTGTTGTCGAGTCGCGGTTCGTGTCTCGGTACTACCGGTTCCTCGGGAGCACCGGAGTCACGAGCGCTGGATGCCGATCGTGTTCTGGAGCACGCCGCGCACGTTGTCGACCTCGACGAGCAGGCCGTTGGGGTGCTCGGCCACCGCCAGGTACCAGACGCCCGTGTTCAGGACGCCCTTCTCCTGGTTGGTGTGCTCGTCCAGCATCGGCCGCGAGTCCGGCACCGAGAACCAGAAGGGCTGGAACGGCGCGCCGCCGGGTGCCGCGGCCGGGTTGGGCTGCTGCGCGCCGGGACCCTGCGGCCCGGGAGCGCCGAAGCCACCCTGCGGACCCTGCGGACCCTGGGGGCCCTGCGGCGCCGGGCCGCCGAAGCCGCCGGGCTGCGGGGCGCCGCCGTACGGCTGCTGACCCTGGGGGCCGGGCTGGCCGCCGTAGGGCGCGCCGCCGTACTGCTGCTGACCCTGCGGGCCGCCGAACTGACCCGGCTGACCGGCCGAGGGGCGGGCGGCACCGAGCAGCGGTGCCTGGAGGGCGGGCACCAGCGTGGTGGCGATCAGGGTCCCGCTGAGCACGAGGACCAGCAGGATGATGATGATGCCGCCGAACTTCATCTCCAGGCCGTCGTCGGCGCCGCCGATCGACCACAGCGCGTTGATCGGCGAGATCGCCGCGAGCGGCAGCGCCCACTGGCGCGCGGTCAGACCGAGGATCTGACGGTCGCGCAGTTGCGGGAGCAGCCCGCCGAGGATGAACAGCACGCCGGCGATGATCGGGGTCAGGACGACCGCCGAGATGGTCGGGGCCAGGAACCCGGACCAGGCGTTCCAGGTGAAGTCGGACGAACGGCCGAGGCCGTCCTTGGCACCGATGTAATCCAGGAACGAGAAGATGAAGATGAGCACGGCGGCGACCCCGATGACCGCGTCGCCACGCGAAAGCTTTCTGACGTCCACTAATACTCCTCCCGAGGGGGATGGGCGCCGACAGCGTACGGGGGCGACCCAAGTCGTGCCACCGACGTCGCCCCCGCGCGTCCCCGGTGCATTGGTCCGGGGACACTGTGCCAGACGGGGGAACGATCTGTACCCCGACCCCACGCGACGCGCCGTATGGGGGCATTTTTTCAAAGATGTCTATTCGCCCCGCTGAATGCCCGTCAGATCGGTCAACACGCCCTGTAGGCCGTCGATATCGATGACGATGCCGCCGTCTCGCACGCCCACCGCGAGATACCACACGCCGGGGTGCAGCGTGGCCACCGCGTCACCGGGGTGGTCGAGCGGCCGGAGCGGCCTTTGTTCGGGCACGGCCAGCCAGTACTGCTCGAACGTGCCCGGATCGCCCGATTCCGGCCCCGGGGTGTGGACCGGGTTCGCGACCGGGGCGGGCTCCGGTTCGTCCGACTTGTACAGCAGTACCGGCGGTTGCACGGCGGGCGGCTGCATCGGCGGCGTCAGCGGCGGGGGAGTGTTGCCGGACGACCCGTAGACCGGCGGCGCGACGGGCGGCGGGACCGGGAAGCCGCCGGTGCCGGGCGGGCCGGGCGGATACCCGCCGGGAGCGCCGGGGAAGCCGCCGCCGGGGTAGCCCTGCCAGTTGTTCTCGCGCGGACGCACCAATGGGACGTTGAGCCCGCCGACCCGGTCGACGGTCAGCAGCAGCAGCGCCTGGAGCACGGCGAAGCCCGCCAGCCCCCACGCGCCCCAGCCGTGGCCGGCGTCCACGGTCGCCTGCGCGTCGCCGTTGGAGCGGGCGATCCGCTCGGCGGCGTGCGCCAACTTCTCGTAGCCGCCGTCCGCGCCGAACACGGCCCACACCGCGCTCCACGCCGACGCGACGCCCAACGCGATGCCCCACTGGCGAAACGCCAGGCCGCCGAACTGGATCTCGGTCGGCTGCGGCGATCCCGGCCGGATCGTGTACCGGCCGATCAGCAGCAGCACCAGCGAGATCGAGGACAACAGTACGACGGCGGGCGCGAGCGGCCAGAAGTCGCCGATCCACGCCGAATAGTCGGTGGTCCCCTCGGTGATGCGTTTGCCCTTGGTGGTCACCGTGTACCAGGGGAGAAACGAGAAGACCAGAACTCCGATCGCCGCCACCGCGACGATCAGATCACCTCGGGTGACGCCTTTGCGTGGCATCGTGCTCCTCCCTGACGGGGCTTTTCGTACTGCTCGGAATTGCCGTGCGTCTGCTGCGCCGATCCGGTGCCGGTGCGGGTGACCGCACCGGCACCGGCACCTGACGTACCGTCATTCTCCGCGCTGGATCCCGGAGACGTCGCCGAGGACCCCTCGGACGCCGTCGACCTCGACCAGGACGCCGCCCGGGTGCGGGGCGACCGCGAGGTACCACTGGCCGGTCTGGAGGGTGGCCACCGGCGTCTTGGACAGACCCTCGGTGGGTGCCAGCGGGCGGGCCTCCGGTACGGCGAACCAGAACTGCGCGAACTCGCGCGCGTCCTGGCCGGCCGCGGCCGGGGCGGGCTGCCCGGTGGCGGCCGGCGTGAGGCCGGATCCGCCGGCGACCGCGGTGCCCGTGCCGGTGCCGGCGTCCGGCGGCGGCATGTGGGCCGGTACGCCGGCCATCGGCGCGCCGGCGCCCGTGGCGCCCGGTGCCGGGTAGGCGGGCGGCGGGTAGCCGCCGGTGGCGTTCGGCAGCGGGTAGCCGGTGTTCGGGTCGACCGGAGCCGGGTAGCCGCCGGTCCCGTTCGGCGGGGGATAGCCCCACGGCTGCTGCGGCACCGGGCTGAACAGCGGCGCGGCCAGGCTGGGGATGCGATCCCCGATGATCAGGAAGAGCGCCGCGACGAGCCCGGCCACCATCATCAACCACGCGAAGACGGTGGGTCCGGTGTCGATCGAGTAGCGGGAGGAACCGGAGCCCTCGTACATGTCGCCGAGCATGCCGCCCGCCCCGAAGGGGGCGAAGAAGCCGCTGATCGCGCCGGTGACGCCGAACGCGATCGCCCACTGGCGCGGGGCCAGTCCGAGCACCGGCTTGTCCGGTTGGGCCGCGAAGCGGCCGATCACCATGAGCAGGACCGCCAGCAGCGGCACCAGTACCACGGCCGGCATCAACGGATAGAAGTTGACCGTCCAGGCGTTCCAGCCCTTGCTCTGACTACGGCCGCTGCCCAGCGGGTCGTCGTCGTCGCTGCTGCTGCTGCTGCCGCCGCCGAAGGACGCGCTGATTTCGTAGTATTTGAAGAACGAGAAGATGAAGATCAGGACGATCGCGAGAATGACGATCGCATCGCCCCTCGTGATCCCTTTCCGGTTCAACGTTTCTCCTTAGAGGTACGGAGGGGGACGTGACGCCGACGGCGCGGACGCGCCGTAGGACGTGCGGTGCGTGGACGGCTCGTGCCGGGCCCGAGCGTGCGGCTCGCGGCGGTCGGTTGGCCCGACCCGGAACCGTCCGGTGGTGCACGGCGCGCGTGGACGCCGCGAAGCGGGGACCGTCACCGTCGCGTGCGCGGCGAGAACGGTCGGGAAGACCCTAGGGGACGAGTGACTCGCGGCTCACGTCCCCTTCAGGAGATAGGCCGTGATCCCGGTCGCGATCCCGGACGCGGCGCGTTCGCGCCAGTTCGGGTCGGTGAACTGCGCGGCGTCCGAGGCGTTGCGCATGTTGCCGCATTCGATGAACACCTTGGGTCGGGTGGACAGGTTCAACCCGCCGAGATCGGTGCGGGTGACCAGACCGTCGTCGGTGCCGAGGTAGGTCGCCGGGCTCGTGGCGGTCGCGGCCCGGAAGGCGGCGGCCAGGGTGCCGCCCAAGGCGCGCGAGGGGGCCAGGATCGCGGTGGTGTCGACGTTCTTGTCCTTGACCGGGGCGGGCAGGATGACATGGAAACCGCGCCCGCTCGCCGGTCCGCCGTCGGCGTGGATGGACACGATCGCGTCCGCCCGGGCCGCGTTGCCGCGCGCCGCCCGCTCGTCCACGCACGGACCCCAGGCCTCGGTCTCCCAGGTGAAGAGCACGGTCGCGCCCTGGGCCTCCAGGAGCCGCTTGGTGCGATGTGCCACGTCCAGGGTGAACTCGGCCTCGGTGTAGCCCTTGTCGGTCTCGGTGCCGGTGGTGTCGCACTCCTTGGACAACCCGCCCGCGTACACCTGCTTGTTGATCTCGCGGGAATGGCCGCCATTGCCCGGATTGTGGCCCGGGTCGATCATCACCACGCGGCCGGACAGCGGCAGTCCGGTGGTCCCGGCGCGCGGAGGCGGGCCGGCCGAGGTCGCCGGCGCGCCGATCGGCGGTGCGTCGGACGGCTGTTGCCCGCCCGGCGAGGAGGTCGCCATCGGGGCCGGCGCGCCGCCGGAGGTCGCCGGGTCGGTGGAGTCGGCCGGCGCGCCGGGGGTGACGGCGGTCGGGATCGGCCGCCCGACGTCGGCGCGGGCCTTGTCGTGTCCGTCCGGCCAGGCCACCGCGATCGTGGTGCCGGTCGCGGCGAGCGCGAGCGCGAGCACGGTCAGGGTGATCCGGCGACGCCGGCGCAACCGGTCGCGCGCTGCCTCGAGTCGGGCCTCGTCCGACGCGGAGTGGCCGAAGAAGCCGTCTCCTCGGCGGTACGGAAAGCCGGGGTCGTCGGGCCGACCGCGGTCGTCACGGCGGTCAGAGGTCAAGTTCACTCCTGGACGTGAGGCCGTACCGCGACGCGAGCGAGTTCCAGGTCTCGACGAACGACTTCTTCGCGGTGGACGCCTCGGCGCTGATCGTGGCGCCGTCGTCGTAGAGCGATCGGGTACCCGGACAACCCGAGTCGGCGGCCGACTGCGCCCATGCGGCGAAAGCCCGGTCGGCGCGCGCCGACGCGGTCCACGCGGTGCGCAACGTCGGTGCGGCGGACTGGAGTTCCGGGACGCCGTCGAAGCGCATCGCGTCCAGTTGGGTGACCAGTTGATCGCGTTGCGCGGCGGCGTCGAGCAGCGCGGAGCGGGACGCGGCCAGCGCCGAGCACGAGCCGACGTTGTTCACCGCGTCGATCACCGCCTGCCGCGACGAACCGCTGCGCGAGAGCAGCGAGTCCAGCGCCGCGGCCTGGGTGCGGCCGTCCGGCGGGGCGGTGGTCGGCGGCTGGGTGGTCACCACCGCGCTCTGCGTCGGGGGCGGGGCGGGGGGCAGGCCCGACCGGTCGCCCGAGGGAGTCGGGGAGGCCGCCGCGGATTGTCCGGCACTCTGCGAGCCGTGCGCGGCCGGTTCCTTCTTGTCGTCCTCCCACGGCCGCAGCGCGAACAGCGTGCCCAGCGCGGCGACGAAGACGACGGCGACCACGACGAGCAGCAGCGTGCGCTCGAAGGATGGGCCGGGCGGGGTCGGGGACAGCGGTCCCGGCGGCGGCGGGCCGGCCGCGCGATACCAGTCCGGCGCGGCCGGTACGTCCCGCGCCGGCGGCACGCCGAAGCCGTGCACGGGAGTGTGCGCCGCGTCGGCGAAGGTGCCGCCCGGGGGCATCGGCGAGGGGCCGCGCTCGTGCTGGAACCAATCGGCGGTCGGGGCCGGTTCGCCCGGCGGCGCGGACGGGCGGGGCGGCGGCGGGGCGGGAACCGGCCATGCGGGCGGCGGCGGCCCGGCCGGCAGACCGCGCGCGGCGGGGTTGTCCACCGTGTCCTGGTCCTCGAGCGAGCGAGGCGCACCGGGTGGAGGGGGTGGCCCGAGTGGTACGGGAGGCGCGGGTGGTGTGGGCGGTGCGGCCGGCCCCGGAGGCGCGGCCGGCAGGTGTGCCGTCGGCTGGTGGTGCGGTCGCGGCGGCGTGTCCGGGTTCACCACGGTCGGCGGTGCGGCCGGTCGGCGGCGGACCCAACCGCCCACACCGCCGTTGGCCGAACGGTCCCAGACGGTCTCGAACCGCTCGCCGTCCGCCTCGGGTTCGCCGGGCCGGTCGTCGTGCTGTTGTTGATCGGACATCAAGATCCCCCCGCGTCCTTCCCGGAACGGCATTGTCCCAGCAAACGGGACCCGCGCGGGACCGGATCCGATTGCTTTCGGAAATCGAATCAGGCTCGATTCTCTCTTGACCGGGTCCGCGGGGCGTGTGTGGGGGCGACGGGGCAGACCGCCGACCCGGCGGGTTCGGGGCGGGTCGGTGGTGGGTCCCGGTCGCCGCGGACCTGGTCGGATGGGGCCGATCTGCCCGGGTGTGAGGCGTCTGGGGGCCGAGTTGCCTCGGATCCGGGTCGCCTCGGGTTCGGTCCGTCCTGAGTCCGCGCCGCTTCCGTCCCCGGGCCCGCTCAGATGCCCGGCGCGATCCGCCGCAGCACCCGCAGCGACCCGTCGCCGGGCAGTTCCTCGAACGCGCCCGACGCCAGCGCGCGCAGGTAGACCCGGTACGGCGCCTGACCGCCGTCGGCCGGATCCGGGAACACGTCGTGGATCAGCAGCAGCCCGCCGACCGCGACATGCGGCGCCCAGCCCTCGTAGTCGCCCTGCGCGTGCTCGTCGGTGTGCCCGCCGTCGATGAACACCAGGCCCACCGGGGTGTTCCACAGCGGGGCGATCACCCGGCTGTGCCCGACCAGGGCCACCACGTACGGCTCCAGGCCACTGCGGTACAGCGTGCGCCGAAAGCGCGGCAGCGTGTCCATCACGCCGACCTCGGGGTCGACCAGGGTCGGGTCGTGGTACTCCCAGCCGGGTTGCTGCTCCTCGGAGCCCCGGTGGTGGTCGAGGGTGACCACCACGGTGCCGGCGTCGCGGGCGACCGCGGCGAGCAGGATCGTCGAGCGACCGCAGTAGGTGCCGAGTTCGACCAGCGGGCCGACCTTGGCGGCCTCGGTCGCCGCCGCGTACAGCGCGTCGCCCTCGTTCGCCGGCATGAATCCGGTGGCGGCCTCGAACGCGGCCCGCACGGCGGGGTCGATGGTGCTCATCCTGGGGTTCTCCTTGATCGAGCCGCGCGCGGCGCACCGGGTCGGTGCGACCCCGGGGCCGCCATGCTGCCGCAGCCGCGCCCGCGGCACCGTGTCGGGGGCCACATCGGGCCCCTCGACGGCACTTCGGTCTCCCGAATAATTGAAACGGGTTCTACTATCGCAAGTACTGGACCGAGTCACGGAAGGCGCGATATGGCCATCGGCATCACGGAGGAGCACCGCTCCCTGGCGGAATCGGTACACGGGTGGGTGCAACGTGTTGCACCCATCGGAGAGGTGCGCCGGGTGCTGGAGGCGGCGGCCGAGGAACGGCCCGGTCACTGGGCCGGCCTGGCCGAACAGGGCCTGCTCGGCATGCATGTCGCGGAGGAGTTCGGCGGCGCGGGGTACGGCCTGGTGGAGACCGTCGTGGCGCTGGAGCAGGCCGGTCAGGGCATGCTGCCCGGCCCGTTCCTGCCCACCGTCCTGGCTTCGGCGCTGATCCAGGCGGACGGCGGCGACGCGGCCAAGGAACTGCTGCCGGGCCTGGTGGACGGCACTTTGATCGGTGCGGTCGCGGTCGGCCCCGGCACCGTGGCGGCGAGCGAGGAGGCGGGCGGCCTGCGGGTGACCGGCGTGGCCACGCCGATCCTGGGCGGCGCGCTCGCCGACGTGCTGGTGCTGGCCGCGCGCCGGGCCGACGGCACGCCCGCGTACGTGGTGGTGGACGCCGCGGACGTGAGCGTGCGGGCGCTCAAGAGCGTGGACCCGACCCGACGCAGCGCCGAGGTCACGGTGGACACCGTGGTCCCGGCCGGGCGCGTACTCGGCGGTGTGGACGAGGACCTGGCCCGCGACCTGGTGGCCGTACTGCTGTCCGCCGAGGCGTGCGGGGTGGCCGCCTGGGCGCTGACCACGGCGACCGAATACGCCAAGGTGCGCGAGCAGTTCGGTCGGCCGATCGGCCAGTTCCAGGCGATCAAGCACCTGTGCGCGGACATGTTGGTGCGCGTCGAGCAGTCGCGCGCGGTCACCTGGGACGCGTCGCGCGCGATCGACGCGGGCTCGGACGCGCCGACCCGGTCCTTGACCGCGGCGATCGCCGCCACGTACGCGATCGAGGCGGCGTTCACCACCACCAAGGACTGCGTGCAGATCCTCGGTGGCATCGGCTTCACCTGGGAGCACGACGCGCACATCTACCTGCGTCGCGGTCTGACGCTGCGCCAGTACGCCGGGCCCGCCGCGTACTGGCGGCTGCGTGTGTGCGAGTTGGCGAGCGCCGGCGCGCGCCGCGAACTGGTCCTGGACCTGCCCGAGGAGGCGGAGGGCCTGCGCGACACCGCGCGCGCGATCCTGACCGAGGTGGTCGGCGAGTCCGGCGCCGAGCAGCGCGCCAGGCTGGCCCCGCTCGGTTACGCGGCGCCGTACCTGCCCAAGCCGTACGGCATCGGCGCCGGTCCGGTCGAGCAGTTGGTGATCCAGCAGGAGATGAAGGCGCTGGGCGTGCGGCTGCCGGACATCACCATGGGCAACTGGGTGATCCCGTCGTTGATCGCGTACGGCACGCCGGCCCAGCAGGAGCGCTTCGCGCCGCCCACGCTGCGCGGCGAGATCCAGTGGTGCCAACTGTTCTCCGAGCCCGGCGCGGGTTCGGACCTGGCCGCGATCAGCACCCGCGCGACGCGGACCGAGGGCGGCTGGCTGATCAACGGGCAGAAGGTGTGGACCTCGCGGGCCCGGGAGTCGCAGTGGGGCATCCTGCTCGCGCGCACCTCGCCGGACAAGCCCAAGCACGAGGGCCTGACCTACTTCATCGTGGACATGGCCGCGGCGGGCCTGGACATCCGGCCGCTCAAGGAGATCAGCGGCCTGGCGATGTTCAACGAGATCTTCCTCGAAGACCTCTTCGTGCCGGACGACATGGTCGTCGGCAAGGTCGACGAGGGCTGGCAGGTGGCCCGCAACACGCTGGGCAACGAGCGGGTGCACATGGGCGCGGGCAGTTCGTTCGGCGCGGGCATCGCGAACCTGGTCGCGGCGGTGAACGGTCCGGCGGGCGAGTTCGTGGACGGCGGCTTCCGCGAGCGGCTCGGCGCGCTGGTGGCCGAGGCGTCCTCGCTCGCGCTGATCGAACTGCGCACCACGCTGGCCCGGTTGTCCGGCCTGGAGCCGGGCGCGGGCGCGTCGGTGCGCAAGCTGGTCGGCACGCCGCACCAGCAGCGCGAGTCCGAGCTCTCGCTCGAACTGCTCGGCCCGCTGGGCGCGGTGGACGAGGGCGCGGGGCAGCAGGCGGCGTTCGGCTTCCTGATGAGCCGCTGCCTGACCATCGCCGGAGGCACCACCCAGGTCCAGCTCAACGTGGTCGGCGAGCGCATCCTCGGGCTGCCCAGGGACCCGCAGCCGGCCGAGAAGTAGTTCCTTCGTTTCGTTCGGTTCGGTCTGTCTGTTTTGTTCATTCAGTTCGTTCCGTTGGTTCCGTTGGTTCCGTTAGTTCCTTTCGTTCGGTGTTCCGTTCAGTGGTTCTCTTTCAGTGGGAGTTCGCGACATGGCACAAAAGGCGTTCATCGTCGGCGTCGGCATGACCAAGTTCGAGAAGCCGGAGAGCCGCGACTGGCAGTACTGGGACATGGTCAAGGAGGCCGGCGACAAAGCCCTGGCGGACGCGGGCGTCGGCTACGACCTGGTCGAGCAGGCGCCGGTCGGCTACTGCTTCCAGGCGTCCACCGCGGGCCAGCGCGCGGTGTACGAGCTGGGTCTGACCGGCGTGCCGGTCTACAACGTCAACAACAACTGCGCAACCGGCTCGTCCGCGCTGATGATGGCCCGTCAGTTCGTCGCGGGCGGGCTGAACGACTGTGTGCTCGCGATCGGCTTCGAGAAGATGAAGCGCGGATCGTTGGGCGGGGGTGGCGAGGGCGACTTCTCCACGTCGCCGGTCGCGCGGCACTACAAGATCATGGGCGACGCGCACGGGTTCTCGATGACCGCGCCGCCGACCGCGCAGATCTTCGGCAACGCGGCGCGTGAGCACATGGCCCGCTACGGCACCACCGCCGAGCAGATCGCGCACGTGGGCGTCAAGAACCACCGGCACTCGGTGAACAACCCGTACGCGCAGTTCCAGGTCGAGTACTCGCTCGAAGAGGTGCTCGGCGCCAAGGAGATCCACTCGCCGCTCACCCGGCTCCAGTGCTCGCCCACCTCGGACGGTGCCGCCGCGGCGCTCGTGGTCAGCGAGCGCTTCGTGCGCGAACACGGTCTTCAGAACCAGGCGATCGAGATCGTGGCCCAGTCGATGACCACCGACACCGAGGAGAGCTTCGCCTCGAACACGTGCATCGACGTGGTCGGCAAGCCGATGTCGGCCGCGGCCGGTCGGCAGGTCTTCGAGCAGTCCGGTCTGGGCATCGAGGACGTCGACGTGATCGAGCTGCACGACTGCTTCTCGATCAACGAGATCCTCACCTACGAGGCGCTGGGCATGTGCGGCGAGGGGGAGGGCGGCAAGCTGGTCGCCGAGGGGGCCACCACATACGGCGGGCGCTGGGTGGTCAACCCGTCCGGCGGCCTGATCTCCAAGGGTCACCCGCTGGGCGCCACCGGCCTGGCCCAGGCCGCCGAGATCAGTTGGCAGCTGCGCGGGCTGGCGGACGCGCGCCAGGTCGCCGACGCCAAGGTCGGCCTGACGCACAACATCGGTCTGGGCGGTGCGGCTGTCGTGGGGCTGTACCGCCGGGGTCAGTTCTAGTCGTTGCCGGTTGTCACCGGTCGTTGCCGTCGCGGCGGGTGCTTGCCGGTGGTGGGTTGCCGGTCGTCGCCAGTCGCTTCCGGTCGTGCGGGTTGTCGTGATTGTCGCGTTCTCGCCGCGCCGGGTCGGCGTCCGTGGGGCGGCTCGGCATCGGGACGGGTGCGGCGTGGGGCCGCACCCGTCGTCGGGTGCGGTCAGCCGCCGTTGGCGCCCGGGACGATGGTGAGGTCGGGCGCCATTCGGTTCGCGGTCGTGGTCTTGCCGTGCAGCCACTCGGTCAGCATGGCGCGCTCGGTGTCGTTCAGGTACAGCCGGGCGTTGGCGCACAACGTCTCGACGTTGCGCAGGAACGCGACGGCCAGGTCGTCGGCGGAGGCGACCGGGTGTGCGGTGGAGGACCAGTAGCCGGAGTAGACCAGCCCCGTGGTGACGAACGCGATCGCCTTGCGGGCGATGGTCTGCATGCGCTCGGCGCACCGGTCGCGGACCGCGCCCGAGGTCTGGTTGCCCTGGAAGCCGTTCTCGCTGACCTCGGCGTGCAGTTCCTCGAAGAGCACGTGGTACTCCTCCGGGGACAGCCGGGGCGCACCCGTGACCGTGGCCACCCGGTCGATCAGGTCGCGGACCGGCTCGCGTACGTGGTCCATCCGACCCTGGCCGTTGGGACGTGCCGAGGGCGGCTGATGTCGGGTCCGGTCGTAGATGTATCCAGGGGGGACCCGGCTGATCAGCAGCTTCTCGTCGGAGCCCTGCTCCAGCATCAGTTCGAGCAGGGACGAGAAGGTGGCCGCGCCGCCCCAGCGGGTGCGGGTGACCTGCTCCCGGCCGACCTGCTGGAGCACCGAGTGGGCCAGCGTCGCGAGCACGATCGGCTCCTCGGACCCGCCGAGTTGCTCGCGTACGTGTGCCATCACCTGTTCGCGCACGCCCTCGTCGGCCGGCGCGACGTCGATCTCGTCGCGCAGGGCCCGTTCGATGAACTCCTGGTCGCTGATCACCACGTCCCCCGCCGCGACGTACGCCTGGGCGGCCGGACCGCTCGCGATCACCATGGTGCGCCGGTCGTGGCTGCGCAGCCGAAGCAGCACGGGCGTGAAGTCCGCGTCCGCGCTCATGATGATGACCTCGTCGAACCGGGTCGAGTGTTGGAGCGTGTCGAGGACGTCCATCACCATGTGGATGTCCGCGCTGTTCTTGCCCCGGCCCGTCAGCGGCGGGCAGTCGATCACGCGAAAGGCCGACCGCGTGAAGAAGGCCCGGTAACGGTCGTGCATGACCGGGTTGAGGTAACAGTTGCGCACGAGCAACGATCGGCGCAGGCCACGCTCGGTCGCCTCGTTCTCCAACCACTCCAACCACTGGGAGGGCTTGCGGGCGAAAATCTCCGCCGAAGCCCGATCCGTCTCGCGCAGCCCGCTGTAAATATTGTCAAAGTCAAGAAAAAGCGCGCTGCGAATTCTGCCTGGTATGCCCGAATCCATACTCATGTCCATGCCTGCCTCCCCCGATGCGTACGGCTTCAATCTGTCCGACGCGTCACGTGCGGGCAAGCGAGGCCACTTACGGTCCGGTTCCGATCTTGGCCGTCTTCCGATCCGCGCGCACCCGGGTTAGGTTGCCAAGGGAAAGCTTGATCGTGCCATGTACGTGTGTCTGTCCGTCAGGAGTCGTGCCGTGTCGGGACGTTGGACCACCACCCTGGACGAACTGCTGCGCGAGCGGGCCGCGGATTCCTCGGCCGCACTCCGATCCGAGGACCGGGTGTGGTCCTGGGCCGAAGTGGTCGCCGAGTCCGCGCGCCGGGCGGCGCTGCTGCGCGGGATGCGGGTCGAGGGCCGGCCGTGGCACATCGGGGTGATGCTGGAGAACGTCCCCGAGTTTCCGCTGCTGCTGGGTGCCGCGGCGCTGTCCGGCGCGGTGATCGTCGGGCTCAACCCGACCCGGGTCGGCTCCGAGCTCGCGCGCGACATCGATCACACCGACTGCTCGCTGGTGATCACCGACGCCACGCACCTGGCGCAGCTACGCACCGCCGCGCCGGACTTCCCGGCGGACCGGCTGCTGTGCGTGGACGACCCGTCTTGGGCGGCGGCGCTCGAGCCGTACGCGGACGCCGAGCCGCCGGCGGAGCGACCGGCGGTCGAGGACACCTTCATGCTGATCCTCACCTCGGGGACCACGGGGCATCCCAAGGCGGTGATCTGCTCGCAGGGCAAGATCGCCTCGCAGGGGGCGAGCGTGGTGGCGATGGAACGGCTCACCGGCGCGGACGTCGCGTACTGCGCGATGCCGCTGTTCCACTCCAACGCGGTCATCACGTGCTGGGCGCCGGCGGTCGCGGCCGGGGCCGAACTGGTGTTGCGCCGGCGATTCTCCGCGTCCGGCTTCCTGCCCGACGTGCGGCGGTTCAAGGTCACCTACGCGAACTACGTGGGCAAGCCGCTGTCGTACATCCTGGCCACCCCGGAACTGCCCGACGACGCGGACAACCCGCTCACGCGCGTCTTCGGCAACGAGGGCGGGCCGCAGGACGTCGAGCGGTTCGCCCGGCGGTTCGGCTGCACGGTGCGGGACGGGTTCGGCTCGACCGAGGGCGGCCTGTCCTTCGTACCGGTCCCGGGCATGCCGCCGGGTGCGCTGGGCCGACCCAACGGCGAGATCCGGATCCTGAACCAGGACACCCGCGAGGAGTGCCCGCCGGCGGTCTTCGACGCCGAGGGCCGGATGACCAACGTCGAGGAGGCGGTGGGCGAGCTGGTCAACATCGGCGGCGCGGGTTCCTTCGAGGGCTACTACAACAACCCGGTGGCGACCGCGCAGCGCATGCGCAAGGGCTGGTACTGGAGCGGCGACCTGGCCTACCGGACCGAGGACGGCCTGATCTTCTTCGCGGGCCGCAGCGGTGAATGGCTGCGGGTGGGCGGGGAGAACTTCGGCGCCACACCGGTCACCCGGATCCTGTCCCGGCACCCGGACGTCGCGGTGGCGACGGTGTACGGCGTGGCCGACGAGGCGGCGGGCGACCAGGCGATGGCGGCCCTGGTGCTGCGCGAGGGCGCGAGCTTCGAACCGGCGGAGTTCGCCGCGTGGTTGGCGGACCAGTCGGACCTGTCCCGGGCCTGGCATCCGCGCTACGTCCGGATCGCCGCGGCGCTCCCACAGACCAGCACGAACAAGATCCTGACCCGCGTCCTGGTCCGCCAGGCCTGGTACACCGGCGCGGACGACTTGTGGTGGCGCGACGCGAAGGACGGCCCGTACCGACCCTTCACCGAGGCTGATCGCAAGACGCTGGAAACGGCGTTCGCCGACCGGGGACGGGCGCATATCTTGGCGCTGATGGAACGGGAGGGGTAGGGGCGGGGCGAGAGCGCGCGGGGGAGGGGCGCGGCTTTCAGCCGTCGGAGGCGGCGACGCCGATGCCGAAGGCGCCGATGACGGTGCCGGTCGAGGCGTCGAGGGTGCGGCGGAAGCGGGGGCGGCGGAGCTTGGCGCGCAGGCTGTTCGCGCCGAGGATGATCACCGCGAACCACACCATGCCCTCGATGTCGTGGACCAGCGCGAGCAGTATCCCGAAGGCGAGATGCGGCGTCCCGGACGGGATGAACTGCGGGATCATCGCCATGTAGAAGACGCCGACCTTGGGATTGGTCAGCGACGTCAGCACGCCGCGCCCCCACGCCGACCACAGTCCCGGAGCGGCCTTGGCGCCGGCCTCCACGCCGACCTCGACATCGGTGTACCGGTTTGCCCACGCGGCCCGCAGCAGCCCGTACGCCAGCCACGACAGGTAACAGGCACCGACGATTCGCAGGCTCGTATAGGCGACCCGGGATGTGGTCAGCACCGCCGAGACGCCGGCCGCCGCCGCGGCGCCCCAGACGAGCGTGCCGGACCCTATGCCGAGCGCGGTGGCGAACCCGTGCCGAGACCCCCGGGTGAGGGCGGCGCGCAGCACGATCGCGGTGTCCGGGCCCGGGATGATCGTCAGCAGCCCGGCGACCAGGGCGAACGAGGCGAGGTGCGTCAACACGTCCATGCGGTCATGCTGCCGGCCTCGCCCGAGGGTCCCGGCGGCGGGCGGCGATCGTCGCGCGACGTGCTGACATGTCGTCATGACCGAGTCCTGGCGGGCGTTTTGGGCGAGGTCGCGTACGGCCGGGGCGGACGGCCGATGCCGGGCCCGGGTTGGGGCGGGGCCGGGAACCGGGGCTCCAGCTGGAACCGAAACCGGGGTCGAGTGGGCGGGTGCGGGATCGGGTGGTGAGCCTCGCCCTCTGCGTGTGCGCGGCGAGGGCTCGGCGCGGGCGTGGTGCCGGGCGTGTTCCGGCGCGGGTGGGCCGTACCGGCGTTGACGGGTGGCGCCGTCGGGACGACGACGTCGCGTCTCACAGGCCCCAGAAGCGGCCTTCGAGTCCGATCGAGGCGAAGTAGGCCGCTGCCATGGCCGGGTCGCGGCGTTCGTAGCCTCGGTGCAGGCGGCCCTCGTACCAGTGCTCGGCCAGGCGCCACAGCGTGGTCAGGTCGAGCACGTGGCCGCGGGTCTGGCCGGTGCGGGCGAGCCAGCGATCCACGCAGCCCTCGTCGCAGAACAGTCGCTGGTTGCCGCACGCGTGCACCACGTCGTCCCACAGCATGGTGATCGGGACCAGGAAGTGCGCCACCTCGTCGCCCTTGGGCGGCTGTTCGGTACCCACGTTCCAGGCGAGTGCCCCCGCGCAGCCCGGGCAGCGGGTCGCGACGAGGACCTCTTCGTCGACCAGATGCGGCACCGCGAAGGAATCCCACGCGCAGCCGCCCCACCACAACGTGCGCGAGCCCATCACCGAGAAGCCCAACGGGACCGCGCTGAACGGATGCGCCATCACGATCGCCCCGTCGCGCAGCACGATGTGCCGCTGCTCGTGCAGGGTCCACAACCCCGCGCGCACGGTGAGCTCCGAGACCCCCAGGATCGCGGCCAACTCCTGGTCGGACGGCGCCCGCCCGGTGTCGGCGAAGCCCCGATAGACCGCCAGGCGCAACTGTTCGACGCTCACGAGGTCGCCTCTCGTTCGGGCGCGACGGTGACCGCAGTCTCCCGGGGCGCGGTGGTGACAGTGGCCTCGGGTGCCCGCTCGGGTACGAGGACGGCGACCCGATTGCGGCGGGACTGGCGGATCGCGTCGTAGGTGAGCACCGCGAGCGCCGTCCACACCAGGGCGAAGCCCGCCCACCGGGCCGCGGGCATCGGCTCGTGGTAGACCGAGACACCGATCCCGAACTGGATGATCGGGGCCAGGTATTGCAGCATGCCGATCGTGCTCAGCGGCACCGTGTTCGCGGCGACCGCGAAGCACAGCATGGGGATCACGGTGATCAGCCCCGCCGTCATCAGCATCAACGCCTGCGGCGTCCCCTCGTGCCCGAACGTGCCCTCACCGGTCCAGGCCAACCAGGTCAGGTAGCCGAGCGCGGGCAGGAACATCACCGCCGTCTCGGCCGTCATCGAGTGGGTGGCGGGGAGGTTCATCCGCTTCTTGACGTAGCCGTAGGTCGCGAACGACGCGGCCAGACTCAGCGCGATCCACGGGACTCGGCCGTAGGCGACGATCAGCACCACCACCGCCGCGATGCCCATCCCCACGGCGGTCCACTGGATCGCCCGCAGCCGCTCGCCGAGCACCACGACACCGATGCCGATCAGCACCAACGGGGTGATGAAGTAGCCCAACGAAGTCTCCACGACCTGGTCGTGGTTGACGCCGTAGATGTAGGCGCCCCAGTTGATCGAGATCATCACGGCGGCCAGCGTGACCGTGGCCAACTTGGCCGGGGCGCGCATGATCTCGCGGATCCAGGACCACTGCCGGAGCGCGGCGAGCAGGACGATCATGCACAGCAGTGACCAGGTCATCCGGTGCGCGAGGATCTCCACCGCGCCGGCCGGTTTGACGTGGGGCCAGTAGAGCGGGAAGAGACCCCACATGACGTAGGCCGCCGTGCCCAGGAGCAATCCGCGTCGTTCTGAACCCATGCCGCAGACGGTACTGGCGAATTGGCCTGCCGTCAGGGGCCAATCCGGAATGAGTGGATCCGCCCCTCGCGCGGCCGGGCGCCCCCGAGGTCTCAGTCGCCGTCACGGCTCATCGCCTCCCAGCGGTCGTATTCCTCGCGGCGGGCCCGGTCCAGCTCGGCGATCATGTCGTAGGCAGCGCCGCCCAGGATGATCCGGCGGGGCGGCTCGGGCAGATCGACGAGTCGCAGCAGCACCGCCGCCGCCCTGGCCGGGTCGGCGTCCTTCGACTCGGCCCACATCTCGGCCAGTTCGGCGCGCAGTGGCGCGTACGCCTCGTTCTCGGTGGTCATGGTCAGGCCGTGGGTGAACAGCGCCGTCTCGTAGCCGCCGGGCTGCACCAGGGTCACGTGCACCCCGAAGGCGGCCAGCTCCATCGCCAGGGCGCCGGTGACGTTCTCGAGCGCGGCCTTGCCCGCGCCGTACAGACCGGTGGACGCGAAGCCGACGGCGGAGCCCATCGAACCGATCTGGAGGATGTGCCCCGAGCCCTGCTCACGCAGGTAGGGCGCCGCGGCCTGGGTCACCCACAGCGCGCCGAAGAAGTTGACGTCGAAGTGCGCCCGGACCTGCTCCTCGGTCACCTCCTCGACCATGCCGATCAGACTGACGCCGGCGTTGTTGACGACGACGTCCAGCCCACCGAAGGTGGCGATGGCACGGGCCACGGTGCGGAACACCGCTCCGCGGTCGGCGACATCGAGGGGAAGGGCCACGAAGCGGCCCTCGTACTCGGCGGCGAGATCGCCGAGCGGCGCGACGTCCCGCGCGACGCCGACGACTCGATCGCCCGCCGCGAGCGCGGCCTCGGTGAAGGCCCGACCCAGGCCTCGCGACGCGCCGGTGATGAACCAGACGCGGGGCTCGCGGTCGGTGGGGCCGGTGACAGCGGTCGGTTCGGTGGCGGGGGTGGTGGCGTCGGCGACAGTGGCGGTGGTCATGAGCGTGGGCTCCTTCGTGTGGGTGGTGTCGGAGGGTTCGGAGGCCGCCGGCGGGGCGGTTCGTGCGGTGGTCGGGATCGGGCTCACCTCGGTCGGTAGCCGGACGAGGTCGCCGTGCGGCGGCCGGCCGGCGCGGGACGAGGTGCGGTGATCCGCGCCTCACGCCGGTGGCGCGGTCGGGGCGGCTCGGAGGGGGACACGACCCGAGGGGCGGCCGCGGCCGCGGCGGAGATCCGCAGACCGGTCGTGGTCGCGGTGCGGACATCGACGGCGGAGAACGCGTCGCTCGCGTCGGTCGCGGGTGCGGTGATCGGGGCGGCGGCGGTCGGGGTGCGGAACATGAGCGACAACTCCTCGGGGACGCGACGGCGAGAGCCATGCGGGACGAATCTCATGTGAGACGAGACGGTTCGTCTCGCTTCGAGATTCGAGCATGCATGCCCCGGATGCTCATGTCAAGACGAGACGGTTCGTCTCGTGGATCGGCTATGCTGTGCCCATGAGCATCGACAACACGAGCGGTGGCACCGCCGCGAAGCCGAACCCGTCCCGGCGCAGCGAACAGTCCCGCCGCGCGATCCTCGCTGCGGCCCGGGAGCTGGTCTCCGAGCTCGGTTTCGCGAAGCTCACGATCGAGGCCATCGCGGCGCGCGCGGGCGTCGGCAAGCAGACCATCTACCGGTGGTGGGGTTCCAAGGGCGAGGTCGTCTTCGAGGCGTTCCTGGCGTTGAGCGACCCGGGGGAGGGCATTGTGCTGCCCGATACGGGTGATATCGCGACGGACCTGAAGTACCTGATGCGCGAGACCGTCGCCGAGTTCGCCGATCCCGCGTTCGAGGGCCCGATCCGCGCACTCAACGCCGAGATCATCAACGACCCCAAGCTCGCCAGGCTCTACCACGAGAAGATGGCCGCCCCCGTCGACGAGGCCAAGAAGCAACGCCTGCGCAGCGCCCAGCGAGCCGGCCAGATCGCCCCGGACATAGACCTCGACCTGGCCCTCGAACTCCTCTACGCCCCCCTCTACCAACGCTGGCTCCTCCGCTCCGGCCCCCTCACCGAGCAATACGCCGACGCCTTGGTCGACTTGACTCTCAAGGCCCTCCGCCCCTGAGAGCCGAGTCCCGCGCCCGACCGACCACCGACGCTCCCCGGCCGCAATCGGCAGCGCGCTCCGAGGCGTTCGCGGGCCGAGCAGGCCGGTATCGGTCCCGCCCGTACCGGCAACTCCCGTGTGTTCTCCGGCGGTTCGAGGGGAGTAGGCCCGACCGCAGCAGGCCCGATGGGAGTCCGTGCCCGTGCGAGCGGATCGGCGGTGAGTGTTCCCCGCCGATCCGACCGGTGCCACGGCGCGCTCGGCGACGCGTTTGTCTACGTCCATGCCGAGGGCGTGAAGCTGTGGATCGGTGGGACCGCGACCCTGGATCGGCTATCGGGTACGCCCGGTGAACCGCGCCGGGCTGCCGGGTCGCCACCATCCGCCACCTGTGAAGAAGCATGAATTGGCGAAATGGGCTGATCAAGGTGGTTACCGTGTGTTTGGTGACCACCTTGGGGGCGTCGTGAAACGTTTGATCGAGCCGGGCAACCCGGCGTTCGTCGCCGCGCGGCACCAGCGTGGGTGGCACTCCCAGCAGCGGCTCGCGGACGCCTTCGAGCAGAAGGCTGTCGAATGCGGGTTTCGCATCGGTGTCAGCGTGCGTCAGGTCCGGCGCTGGGAGAGTGCCGAACCGCCGTGGCCGTCGAGCGACTACCAAACGGTCCTGGAGGCACTGTTCGGGCTGCCACTGACCATGCTTGGCTTTTCGCCACCGGTCGGCTCGCGCCGGTTCGAGGAGGAGATCGCGAGCGCCCAGGTCGTCGACATCGTCGAAGGACTGCACGAGGGCGAGCAATCCGGGTGGTGGCGCACCGACCCGAACGAAGGGTCCGGCGCCCGGGTCGATCGCCTTGTCCAGGTGGAACAACGGGCGGTCGTGACGCGGACGTACGCATCCAGCCTGATTCCCGGGCCTCTTCAGGTCTATGAGTATGCGGTGGCGGCGATCCGCGCCTATTTGCCCGCACTGCCCGAGGACGAAGTGATTCGGCGAGCGCGAAGGCGCACCGAGCGACTGGGTGACCTACAAGCGCACCCCGATGGATCACGCGCGCTGCTGTACATCATCGACGAGCCTGTCTTGCATCGTCCCGTGGGCAACGAAGCGATCCTGCGCAAGCAGCTCGCGCATCTGCTCGTCACGACGTCCGCGCTGCCTCACGTTCAACTTCGGGTGTTGCCGCTGTCCGCCGGCGGTCATCCGGGTATGGCCGGACCCTTCACGCTGTTCGACTTCGGGGACAGGCGCGTTGTGTACGCCGAGGCCCTCACCGGAGCCTCGTGGACTTCTCGGCCGGCCTGTCTCGCTGCGTACTCGCTCGCCTACGATCGACTCCAAGCGGCAGCGCTCACTGCGGACGAGTCAATGCAACGCGTTGCGCAGAGACTCGCGGAATTGGAGACGGCATGGATGCTCGCGGGCGATGGAAGACCAGCAGTCACAGTGGAGGAGAAGACTGCGTCGAGGTGGCGTCCCTGGGAGCCGCTGTCGGAGTGAGGGACAGCAAGGTCGCCGACTCGCCGGTGATCGCGGTCAACTCGGCCGCGTGGGCCCATCTCATAGAGCGTGCCGGTCGCTGATCGGCGCCTTTGGGTCGGGTGGCCGCTGCGGGCCGTTGGCGTCGATCTCGTTTCACGATTCGACAGATGACGTTCGAGAGCGTCGCTTGAGGGCCTGCGGGCCCGGCGGGAGTCTCCTTCCGCGTTCATGCGCAGGTAGTGGTCCCGGCCGCGACCGATGTCGCGGATCCGGCAGTTGGCGATGCGGTGAAGCACCGAATCCAGGGACGGATTGCCGCCGGCCTCAAGTCGGCGACGGACGTTCCTCTCGCCGGATGCGTCGAGCGATGCGTTGCGTTGCGCTGCGCACGCGGGCCGCCGCAGTGGTACCCGGCGGGAAACCGGGTGACGCCACCGACGTGTCCGCTCGAGTGCGACCCCGGCCCCGAAGTGGTGTCCGGGCACCATGAACGGATGGCCACCATGGCGAACACACCAGGGCAGTCGTGAGCCGGCAGTCAACGGTGGTACGGCCGCGGTTAGCCTTGCTGATCATGGATGATCAGGAGCACACCATCGAGGCCGAGTTCGAGATCGTCGACTTCGACGAGACGGTGTACGACGAGCCGGCCGAGGGTCCAAAACGGACTCGGGTCACAATTCGAAAGCACTACAGCGGCGTGATCGAGGGCACGGGCGTCGCCGAGGTGCTCACGGTGCAAGGATCCGCCGGCGGTGGGTACGTGGCGTCCGAGCGAATCGAGGGCACCCTCGACGGCCGTCGGGGCACCTTCGTCATTCAGCACAGTGGGCTCGCCGATGGGGACGACCAGAGCAGTGGCGGGAGCATCGTCCCCAACTCGGGGACCGACGGGCTCGCCGGCATCTCGGGGCAGGCCATGGAGCGCCGGTTCCAGGTGCTCACCCTCGTGTACACGCTCTGAGGGCTGCCGACGCCGGCCACAGCCGGCAGCCGACGGATTTCACACGCAGGCGAAGGCGGTATTCCCACCTGCCGTAACTCTTGGTGGGTGTCGCGGCCGGGTGCCTCCCCGCCAATCGGCCGCGAGCGGGAATCGGAATCGGCCGCCGGCGGACGCGCATGCGCGCCAGGCGCTCCAGCGTGCGGGTTCGTGCCCGCGATGGGTCCGGCGTGGTGGGGGAGGATTGGCGACGCCGACTGCGAGATGTTCCGCATGCGCTCTTCCGCGCCGCGTCGGCCCTGGTCCAGGTGTGGATCGGCGACTCGCACGCTCGCGTCGTGTTCCCCGTGCGGTGCGCGCGCTCGCGCCTCTTCGCGACGGGTGCGGATCGGCGACCGCTGCGTGCCGGCGCGGCCTGCCGGGTGGGTCCCGTGTGTGTCTGCTCCCGCCTGCGCCGCCTCCGCGACCGCCCCGCACGCGCGTCGGGTTGCGTGTGGGCTTCGGGGTCTCGGATCGGCGGCTCTCGTGTCCCCCGGCCCGCCCGTCCCCGTCCCCGTCCCCGTCCTGGCCGCCCCGTCCCGGCCTCGCGTTGCCCGCCTCGGTCGTTTCGGTCCGCCTCCCGGTGTGGTCCATGTCGTGTTCCGGGGGCTTCGGGTGGTGCGTGATCGGGACTGGGGTGCGTGAATCGGATGGTGCGTGAATCGGCTCGGGGGTGCGTGATGTGGCTTGGGAGTGGGGTCCGAGGTGGGGGATATCGGGGCATCGGTCGGTGGGTCAGGGAAAACTGACGGAGAGTCACCTTGGTCGATGGAATTTGGGGATTGGGGCTGCGGTACCGTCACGGACGGTGCGGAATTGTTATTTGACGGACCGTCAGATTTCTCCTTACCGTGGCCGTATATCCACGTCTGGATCAAGGAAACGACGCCACCCCGCTCCCGGGACGGCGTGCCTTGTGCTTCCCGAACGCAGGAGCGTCCCGTGCGAACCGTGAACTCGACACCCCTCAAAACCCGCCTGGTGCGCCGCGCGGGCGTACTCGCGGGCCTCGCCGGCCTCACGCTCGGTGCCACCGCGTGCGGTGGCGACGACGACGCCGGCAGCGGAGCCTCCGGCTCGATGACGGTGCTCATCACGCAGGAGGCCAAGGGCATCGACCCGATCATGACCACCGTGTCGTCGCTGACCGGCGGCAATCAGGCCGCGGCCGTGTTCGACATGCTCTTCTGGATCAACCCCAAGACCGGCAAGGCCGAGCCGCAGATCGCCGAGAGCGCGACCGCCGGCGAGGGCAACTCGGTCTGGACGATCAAGCTCAAGCCCAACGTGAAGTTCTCCGACGGCTCCGCGCTCGACGCCGAGGCGGTCAAGTTCAACTGGGAGCGGCACGCCGACCCGGCGAACCGTTCGGTGCAGTTCACCGCCGTCAAGGGGATGAAGTTCGACGCGGTCGACGCGCAGACCGTCAAGGTCACGCTGCCCGCCCCGAACGCCCACTTCGACCTGGTCGTCGCGCACAACCTGGCGTTCATCGGTTCGCCGACGGCGATCAAGGCGGACCCCAAGCTGTTCGCGCAAAAGCCGGTCGGCGCGGGCCCGTTCAAACTCAAGACGTGGATGCGCGACTCGCAGCTCACGCTGGAGCGCAACGACTCGTACTGGAGCCAGGGCAAGCCCGCGCTCAAGGAGTTGATCTTCAAGCCGGTGATGGACCAGAAGCAGCGCCTGGCCGCGCTGTCCTCGGGCCAGGCCCAGCTCATGACGACGGCGCACTTCCCGTCCACCGAGCAGGCGCGCAAGGACGGCATGACGGTCACCCTCGACCCCAAGAGCGGTGGCTTCATGACCATGTTCGACACGTCCAAGCCGCCGTTCAACGACGCGCGCGCCCGCCGCGCGTTCGCGTTGATCATGAACCCGGACGACCGTAACCAGACCATCCAGGGTTCGCCGGGCCAGACGCTCAAGACCCTGTTCCAGCCCGCGTCGCCGTTCGCCAACCCGGACGCGGTGTACGCCACCAACAACCGGGTCGAGGCGCAGAAGCTGCTCGACGAACTGGCCGCCGAGGGCAAGCCGCTGAACTTCACGTACACGACCAACAGCAGCGCGAGCGCGCGGCTGACGGCCGAGTACTGGCTCACCCAGATCGGCAACATGAAGAACATCACGATGAAGACCGAGTTCCTCGAGGGCGCGGCCTACATCCAGAAGGTGTTGATCAACAACGACTTCCAGGCCTCGGAGTTCGTGATCACCTTCGACGAGCCGGAGCCGGTGCTGTACAACTTCACCCACTCCAAGGGCTCGGAGAACCGCACCAAGTGGAACGACCCCGTCGTGGACAAGGCGCTCGACGACGCCCGCAACAGCGACGACGCGGCGGTGCGCAAGGCCGCCTACCAGAGCGTGCAGGCGGAGATCGTCAAGGAGGTCCCGTTCTTCTCCTACGAGAAGTCCTTCGCGGCGGCGGTCCAGGGCAAGAACACCAAGATCGAGGGCCTGGCGCTGTTCGAGGACGGCCTGATCCTCTTCGACCGGATCGCGCTCAAGTAGTCGCATCCGACGCCGGCCGAGCCGACGCAGTGAAGTGACGCCACGTCAGGGACGTACCCACGGTACGTCCCTGACGTCGTGTCAGGTGAATCCGGGCCGGCCGCACCCGGTCCGAAGCGGTTGCGGGCCGCTCGGATCAGCCGCGCGGCGCGGCCCGGATGAACAACGCCTCGGCGTCCGCGACCAGTTCGCCGTCGGCGTACGACCGGGCGGTGACCCAGGCCTTGCGCCCGTCCACGCGGGTGACGCCGGCCTCGTAGTCGATGCGCGTGTACAGCGGCGTCGCGCGACGCATCCGCACGGTCAGCCACCCGGTCATCCCGAGTGCCCCCGCGCCGGACTGCGCGCAGCCCATCACCTCGTCGAAGGCCGCCGCGACATAGCCGCCGTGCACGCGCCCGTACGGCCCCTCGTACGCGGCGCCGAAGGTCACATGCGCCCGCACCAGTTGCCCGTCGCCGGTGATGTGCAGCGGCGGCGCGAGCGGGTTCGCGGCGCCCACGAGCGGGCCGCGTTCGTGCAGCGCGAGATCGCGCGAGGTCGGTGTGCGCTCGCCCACACGGGCCAGTGCGGCGATGCGATCCGCCAAATCTGATACATCGTCAGCTACGCTTTCCAGCGAGCTCTCCGCGCCCTCCGGGTCGACCGACTTCACCGCCTCGATCAGGCGGCGGGTCGCCTCGGCCAGCCGGTGTCGCGCCGCGCGTCCGGTGCTGTCCGGGTCCGGGCGCGGAGTCCAGGTCAGGCGCAACTCGCGCAGTACATCGTCCGGTATCGGCGGCGGGGCGAGGGCCTCGTCGGCCTCGCGGGTGTCCGTGGGTTCGCGGGCGGCGGCGGTCATGACGGCTCCTGGGTCGGAGTGGCCTGGCTTCGGCCGGGCGAATGGCCGATCATTGCATGTAAAAAGAACGAGTTCTAGTTTTGACGGGCCGCCGTCGCAGGCGGCGCCGTCGTCGTACGGAATCGCAGTCACAGTAGAGGAGACGTCATGCCGATCGATGCCGCGAAGGCCACCGGAGCCGAGCCCCGCACGGGTGAGATCGCCTGGTCGAACAAGGACGTGATCCTCTACCACCTGGGCCTGGGTGCGGGCACGCCCGCCACGGGCGCGGACGAGCTGCGCTACACGTACGAGAAGAACCTGCACGTGCTGCCGACCTTCGCGACGGTGGCGGGCACCAAGGTCGGCGGCAGCCTCTCCGCGCTGCCCGGCATCGACATCAACCTGCGCGCGGTGCTGCACGGCGGCCAGGAGATCGTCGTGCACAACCCGCTGCCGGCCAAGGCCAAGGGCGTGAAGGCGACCAGCCGGGTCGCGGACGTGTACGACAAGGGCAAGGCCGCCGTGATCGTGCTGGAGTCGTCGGCCGAACTCGAGGACGGCACCAAGCTGTACGACTCGCGCGCCGAGATCTTCGTGCGCGGCGAGGGCGGCTTCGGTGGTGAGCGCGGGCCGGTGACCAAGATCGACGTGCCCGAGCGCGCGGCCGACCACACCATCGACGTGCCCACCGGTGCGGACCAGGCGCTGCTGTACCGCCTGTCCGGCGACTGGAACCCGCTGCACGCCGACCCGGACTTCGCCAAGGCGGCCGGCTTCGACACCCCGATCCTGCACGGGCTGTGCTCGTACGGCCTGACCCTGAAGGCGGTCGTGGACAACGTGCTGGGCGGCGACGTCTCGCGGGTCAAGCGTTACCGCACCAAGTTCGCCGGCATCTTCTTCCCGGGCGAGACGATGCGTGTCCGGGTCTGGGAGGAGGACGGCAAGCTGCTGATCAACACCTCCGCCGTCGAGCGCGACGACGCGATCGTGCTCTCCGACACGGTGGTGGAGTACACGTCCTGACGACGCGTCTTTGCCGAAGCGGCGCGGTACGCCGGGGAACCCGAGGTCGCCCCGACCTCGCGACCCCGGCGCCCCGCGCCACCCGCGCCTCCGCCCCGCGATACGCCCCGCCTCGTGGCCGAACCCCGCGATCCCCCGACCCGGGGCCGACCCACATCACCCGGCCCGAGCATCTCCGCCGCACCCGGTGCCCCCACCGTGCCTGCCCGAGCGATAGGCCCGCCGCCACCTCCGCCCCCGCGCACCCGCCGCCCGCACCCGCCGCCGCGCCGACCCGCGCCGCCCGACCCTGCCACTGCGCCCGTCCAGGGCCACCGCCGCGCCTGCCTGCGCCGCATGCCCGCCCCACGCACCGCCGCCCACGTCGCAGGCCGCCCGCACCTGTCGCCCCGTCCGCCTCGACTGTGCGGGCCCGTCTCGCCGAGCCCTCTTGGGTCCCCATCTTCGCGCGCCTGTCCTCGCTGTACGCGCGGCATCGCCCCCGCGCAGTCGTCGACCAAGTCGCTCGAGCTCCGTCCGCCGTCGTGTCCGCCCTGCACGCGCTGTGCCTGCGCTGCCCGCGCCTGCGACCGCATTGGCATGCTGCCTGCACCCGCACCCGCGCCGCCGCGCGCTCCGTCCGCCGCTGCGCCCGCCCCGGTACATCGCGCGCCTGCGCTTACCGCATGCGCGTCGAAGTCCCTGTTTCCCGCGCAGCCGCGCAGCCGCCGGCCGGCGTGGCGCGTGTGCCCGCCGTCGCGTGCGCTCCGCATCCGCCGCGTCTGCGCTGCCGGCGCCTGAGAACACGACGACATGCTGCGTGCCTTCGCCTTGGTGCCACGCCGTGCCCGTCCCGCGCCTCGCATCGTCGCGCCCGTCCGGCCGCCGGCCGAGCTTGGCGCCGCGCCTGCCCTGCGCTCATCGCACCCGGCGCGCCTGCGCTGCCTGCGCCTGCGCCTGCGACCGCGCCAACGGGCTGTGTGCAGCCACCGTTGCATCCGCCCCGCGCCGCCGCTCGCGCTGACACCCCGCGTCCGCCCGCACCCGCCCACGCTCGGGACCCTGCCTGCGCCCGGCGCCCGCCCACACCTGAACCGCCACGCCCGTCCCGCCGCGCGGGTCGCCCGGGCCCCGCCGTCGTGCGCACCCGCCCCGCGCCCGCCGCATCCGCCCGCGCTGCCCCCACCCCGCGTCGTTCGTGCCCGTGAGCGCAGCGCCGTGCGGCGTGTGTTCGCCGGGCGGGTGTGTGACCTTGCCTTGTCCCGGGCCGGATGCCTTTCGCCTTCTCGTGGGGGCGGATACCTTGACCGTGTCATTGGTCTTGAGTCAAAACGAGAACAAGTTATAGTTCTTGACCGGGCCAAGTATTGGTTCGCAGAAAGACGAGGGAGCCCCCATGCGCGCAGCGGTTCTGCACGAGACCGGCCAGGACAAGCTCGACGTCCGGGATGACGTCGAGGCCGTGGGCATGGGCCCGGGACGCGTGCGGGTCAAGCTGCACGCGACCGGCGTATGTCACTCGGACCTGTCGGCGATGACCGGCGTCCTGCCCCAGCCCGCGCCGTTCGTCCCCGGCCACGAGGGCGCCGGCGAGGTGGTCGAGGTCGGCGACGGCGTGAGCACCGTCGCGGTCGGCGACCGGGTGATCATCTGCTGGGCGCCGCCGTGTGGCGTGTGCAACTACTGCCGCGGCGGCCAGTCCAACCTGTGCCTGGCCGGCTTCATGAACGCGGGCACGCAGAACTTCACCTTCGGCGGCACCCCGTCGTACGGCTTCACCGGCACCGGCACCTTCGCCGAGGAGGTCGTGGTCGCCGCGCCGTGCGCGGTCAAGGTCGCCGACGACGTGCCGTACGAGATCGCGGCGCTGATCGGCTGCGGCGTCACCACCGGTGTCGGCGCGGTGTTCAACAGCGCGCGGATCGAGCCGGGCGCGTCCTGCGCGGTGATCGGCGCCGGCGGCGTGGGCATCGCGGTGATCCAGGGTCTGCGCGCCGCCGGTGCCGCCGAGATCGTGGCCATCGACCCGGCCGAGTCCAAGCACGTGTGGGCCAAGCAGTTCGGCGCCACGCACGCGATCACCCCGGACCAGGCCGCGGACGCCAAGCGCGACCTGACCGCCAATCAGGGCTTCGACTACGTCTTCGAGGTGGTCGGCAAGTCGTTCACCGCGCGCAGCGCGTACGACCTCACCCGCCGCGGCGGCGACGTGATCATCGTCGGCGCGGGCGCGATGGACGACAACGTCTCGTTCAACATGTTCGAGCTGTTCTTCGACCAGAAGCGCATCATCGGCAGCATCTACGGCGGCGGCGACATCGTCTCCGAGTACGAGCGGATCACCAAGCTGTGGCGGGCCGGTCGGCTCGACCTGGAGGCGATGATCACGCACCGCCTCACCCTCGCCAACATCAACGACGCGTTCGACCTGATGAAGAGCGGCGAGTCGATCCGCACCATCGTCACCCTCTGACCGAGCAGCACCAGAGCCCCCAAAGCGAGCGGCGCCGTAATCCGCAGCCCGCCCACCCGTGACAACGGGTGGGCGGGTGGGCACGACAACGCCCAAGCCAACCAAGACGCGACCGCAGCAAAGCCACCGACCCACGGGAGTTACCGCATGACCACGTCGCTGGATGGCAAGGTCGCCGTAGTCACCGGCGCCGGCCGGGGCCTCGGCCGCGCCGAAGCCCTCGAACTCGCGAAGCAGGGCGCGGCCGTCGTGATCAACGACTTCGCCCCCGAAGGCAGCCCCAACCCGGCCGACGACGTCGTCGCCGAGATCGTCGCGGCCGGTGGCAAGGCCGCCGCGCACCGCGGCGACGTCTCCGACTTCGACGCGGCGGGCAAGCTGATCCAGCTCGCGATCGACACCTTCGGCTCGATCGACATCGTGGTCAACAACGCGGGCATCCTGCGCGACCGGATGATCTTCTCGATGACGGAGCAGGAGTGGGACTCGGTCCTGGCGGTGCACGCCAAGGGCCACTTCAACACCACCCACCACGCCTCGAAGTACTGGCGGGAGAAGTCCAAGGCGAGCGGCGGCGCGGTGTACGCGCGGGTGATCAACACCGCGTCCGAGGCGTGGCTGGCCGGCTCCGCCGGGCAGCCCAACTACGCCGCGGCCAAGTCGGCGATCGTGGGCCTGACCATGTCCACCGCGAACGCGCTGGTCAAGTACGGCGTGCGGGCCAACGTGATCTGCCCGCGGGCGCGCACCGGCATGACCACGCACGTGTTCGGCGAGAGCGCGAACAACATCGCCGAGGGCGAGATGGACCCGCTGGCGCCCGAGCACGTCGCGCCGCTGGTCGCCTACCTGGCCAGCCCGGCCGCCGAGCAGATCACCGGCCAGGCCTTCGTGGTGCACGGCGGCTTCGTCGCGGTGATCGAACGCCCCACGCTCCAGGCCAAGTTCGACTCGAAGCAGGCAACCTTCACGCCGGACGAGCTGGACCAGGTGCTCTCCGCGCACTACGCGGACAAGAAGCTGGGCGCCGGCTACACCGCCGACGACCTGCTCTTCCTCAAGCGCGACCCGCGCTGATTCCCGATCCGCGGGGCCGGGGGCGGCGGAATCGCCCCCGGCCCCGCTTTCGCCCACACCGTTGACACGTGTCGTGACGCGGCCGCGCAGGGCTCCGCGCGGATCACCGCGATCGGGCCGCGGCCGGCCGGCCGCCGCTACGAGGGGCATCTCTCGTACCGCACCAAGAAGGGGTTCCCCGTGCTGACCTCCGCCGACGACTTCCCGATCCACCAGACACCCGAGCCGGTGGCCACGCCCGCCACTTCGGACCGCAACGCGTACGACCGCTACTGGTTCAACGGCTACGACCGCGACGGCGCGTTCTACTTCGCGTTCTCGCACGGCCTGTACCCGAACCGGTTCGTCGCCGACGCGCACTTCACGATCAGCGTGGACGGCGTCCAGCACAGCCTGCACGCGTCCCGCCGGGCGCCGCTGGACCGGTTCGACCTCACCGTCGGCCCGGTCGGGATCGAGGTGCGCACGCCGCTGAAGGTGCTGCGGGTGTACGTCGAGCCGAACGAGCACGGGCTGGGCTGCGATCTGACCTTCACCGCGCGCGCCGCCGCGATCGAGGAGGAGCGCACCACCACCCGCAACGGGCACCACGTGATCATGGACTCGACCAGGTTGACCCAGCTCGGCGTGTGGTCGGGGACGGTGACGCTGCCCGGCGGCCGGATCCTGGAGATCGACCCGGCGACCACCCTGGGCACCCGGGACCGCTCGTGGGGAGTACGGCCGGTGGGCGAGCGTGAGGGCGGCGCGCCCAAGCCGTTCAATCCGATCCTGTGGTTGTGGACGCCGATCCACTGGGCGGACGAGGTCAGCCTGTGGGCCTCCTTCGAGCGCGCGGACGGGCACATGTACCACGTGGACGGCAAGCGGGTCGCCGCGACACCGTTGGGCACGCTGCCCGACCCGGCGGACGTTCCGGTCCCCGAGGACCAGCCGGTGTTCGAGAAGCTGACGCCGCATCACCACGCGCTCACCTGGGTCCCGGGCACCCGGCGCATCCAGGGCGGCGAGTTCCACATGACCGACGGCGCGGGCGAGCCGTTCGCCTACCGGATCGAGCCGATCGGCACCCGCGGGCTGCTCGCGGGCCTGGGCTACCTGCACTCCGAATGGGGCCACGCGGTCTGGCAGGGCGAGCTCAAGGTCGGCTACGAGAGCTGGGAGCTGGACAAGGTCGACCCGCTGCAGTTCGACCGCCAGCACCAGCAGCAGGTGATCCGGGTGACCGAACTGACCGGCGCGGGTCGGGTGGGTGTCGGGGTGGCCGAGCAGTTGTTCTTCGGCCCGCACGAGCCGTACGGCTTCACCGAGATCCTCGACGGCGCCTGAGTCGGTGCGTGGGACGTGCCCGAGACGGCGCGTGGGACGGCGCCTGAGTCGGTGCGTGGGACGTGCCCGAGAGGGCGCCTGAGTCGGCGTGTGGGACGCGCCCGAGTCACGACGGCCCGGGGCGCGCGGGATCGGGTCGGGTCAGCGTCGGACCCGGCCCCGCGCGTTCTCCTCGGTGCGGGCGGGCTTGCGCTCGAACCAGCCGACCGGGTCGGTCGGCCGCTGCTCCCACGTGCCCACCAGATCGCGGTAGAGCGCCGATTCGGCGAGCAGTTCGTGATGGGTGCCCAGCGTCGGCCGGTTGCCGTCCATGAGCAGGATGTGGTCCGCGCGGCGCGCCGAGTCGATCCGGTGCGCGATCACCACCAGGGCGCCCGCGCGGGTCGCGAACGCCGCCTCGGCCAGCGCCTCGGTGGGCGGGTCCAGGTGGCACGTGGCCTCGTCGAGGATCACGAAGCGAGCGGGGGACAGGTACGTCCGGGCCAGCGCGATCAGCTGGCGCTCGCCGGCGGACAGCGCGCCCGGGTCGGCGATCCGCGCGTCGTAGCCGCCGAGCCGGGCGATCAGTTCGGCCGCGCCGACCAAGCGCACCGCGCGGTCCAGATCGGCGCGCGCGACGTCCGGGTCGAGGTAGCTCAGGTTCTCGTGCACGGATCCGGCGAAGACGTACGCCTCCTGCGGGACCACCGCGATCGTGGCGCGCAGCGCGGGCTCGGGCCAGTTCGGGAGCAGGGTGTCGGCCAGGGCGACGGTGCCCTGATCCGGCGCCAGCAGGCCGGCCAGCAGGGCGGCGAGGGTGGACTTGCCGATGCCGCTCGGGCCGACCACCGCCAGATGCGAACCGGCGGAGACGGTCATCGTCAGGTCGCGGACGACCGGCTCGGCGAACGGGCCGTAGCCGAAGGTGACCCGGTCCAGGACGAGACCACCGGAGCCGGACGGGGCGGGCGCGGGGCGGGCGGCGGGCATCGGCGCGGGGTCGGTCGTCTGGGCCAGGCGGCCGGCGACCACGAGCAGCTCCAGGAACCAGCCGCCCACGGTCGCGGTCGCGGCGCGCACGGCGGGCTCCAGGTGCTGGGCCAGGTACAACGCGGCACCCGCCACCTCGCCGGTGCTCAGGGTGCCGTCGCGGACCAGCCAGGGCGCCGCGATCAGCACGGCGAGCAGCGGGAGTTGGCCGCCGAGGGCGACCACGAGCAGCCGTAGCGAGGAGGCGCGGGCGAGCAGCTTGGCGGCGCGCGCGCGGGCGTCCACGGCGGCGCCCAGTTCGGCCACGACACGCTCCTGTGCGCCGCACGCGACCACGTCCCGCAGACCGGCGACGGTGCGACCGGTGTGCGCGGCGATCTCCTCGTCGGCGAGTACGAGGGCGCGCCGGCGCCGGGCCAGCGGCGGCAGCAGGCGTACGAACAACCACGTGGCCAGGCCGAGGGGGATCAACACGAGCGGAAGCAGAATGGGCGCGAGGACGGCGAGGCCCAGCAGCGCGGCCACGATCGTCACGCCGAGCTGGCGCAGCGTACGCAGGAGCGACGCGGTCAGGTTGCGGCAGCTCTCGACCTGCTCGGTCAGCCGGGCCACCGCCGCATCCGCGCGCATCCCCGCGCCGGGATGCCCGGACGTCGCGTCCAGCACGGCGTCGGACACCACCCGGCGCACCAGGGTGTCCCGGATCGGCTCCACCACGGCCGCCAGGTGCGGGAACATCGCGTACGTGGCGGCAGCCCGAATCAGCATCGCCAACGCGAGCATGCCGAGCAGCACGAACCCGACACCGAGCCGCCCGGCCAGGAACCCGCGATCGAGCGCGGCGGCGAGCAACGCGCCCGACAACAGCGCGGGAATCCCCTCCGCCACCGACCACCCGAGCACCCGCCCCAAGGCCGCCCGCCGCGCCCGCAACAACCCCACCAACAACGCCTGCCCGGCCCGCAACCCACCACCGTAGGGGCCGGCACTGTGCCGCCGGCGGGGTCGGGGGACGCGGGGGGTTTGGGGGGAGTTGCGGGGCCGGCGCGGGGAGGCGCCGGATTCGGGCGGGGAGGTGTCGAGTCCGGGCGGGGAGGTTGGCCCGTGCGTGGAGGTGGCTGGCCCCGGCAGGGGGGTGCCGGGTCCGGGCGGGGAGGTGTCAGGCCCGTGCGGGGAAGTGCCGGGTCCGGGCGCGGGGGTGCCTGGCCCGGGCGGGGAGGTGTCAGGCCTGTGCGGGGAAGTGCCGGGTCCGTGCGGGGGGATGCCGGGTCCATCCGGGGAAGTGCCGAATCCGTGCGCGGAGGTGTCGGGTCCATGTGCGGAAGCGTCGGGTCCGGGCGCGGAGGTGCTGGGTCCGTGCGGGGATGTGTCGAATCCGAGCACGGAGTTGCCCGACCCATGCGGGAAAATGTCGGACCCGGGCGTGGAACTGCCTGGTCCGTGCGCGGGACTTCCCGGCCAGGGTGGACGGGTGCCGGCCCTGTCCGGGGAACTGCCGAACCCAGACGCAGAGTTGCCTGTCCCGGGCGGAGGGGTGTCGGGCCCATGCAGATGGGTGCCGGATCCATGCGAGGAGTTGCCTGGCCCATCCGGGGAAATATCCGATCCGGGTGTGGAACTGCCGGGTCCATGAATGGAACTGCCGAGCCCGGGCACGGGACCGCCGCTTGGCTGTGCGGAGTTCTCGGGCATCTGCGGAGAGCTGTCGGACCCTTGAGGGGAGTCGCCAAGCCCGTGCGAGGAGTTGCCGGGGGAGCGTCCCGCGTCGTCCGCGGCACCATCACCATCGCGGACGCCCATCGCTCGTCCCCGTCCCCACCACGAGCGGGCCGCACGCACGCCAGAGCCACCTCCGTCCTGACGCCCACCACCGCCACGCCGCCGATGCCGAGCGGGCCCACCACGGCCAACACGGCCGTCGCCCGACGGACCATCAACCGGACCCAGCGGCGAGGACACGTCGCGTCGGAGCGGCTCGATCGAGGGCGGGGTGTGTGCGGGAGTCCCCGGGCTGCCGCTGGGCGGAGTACGGTCCGGGATCTCCGCGGCCGAAGGGGCATCGCATCGAGGCCGCTCGATCGCGGCGCCGCCGGTGGGTGGGGTGTCCACGTGGGTCGGGTTCGCGGCGCCCGGGGCTACGTCACGTCGAGACGGCTCGGTCACGGGCGGGGTGTGTAGGGCAGCGCCCGGCTCGCCACTCGGCAGCTCCCGCGCCGGGATCCCCACGGCCGAGGGCACATCGCATCGAGACGACTCGATCCCGAACCCACCGGTCGGCGGGGCGTTCACGGTGGTGCCAGGGTTGCCGCGGGTCGGAGCCTGCGTCGGGATCCCCGCAGCCGGGGGCGCATCGCATCGAGGCAGCTCGGCCGAGGGCCCGCCGGTGGGCGGGGCGTTCACGGTGGCCCGGTGACTCGACCGTTTGGCCCCCCGAGTCCGCCATCGGCGCCCGCGAGCGACGGGTTCGGTCGTCGCAGCCGCGTACGCGTCCGCCCGCACCGAGTCTTCCCCGAACTCCGCTCCGCCTCCCACCCACAACACCCGCCGCCGCCCACTACGACCAGGAGTTTCTGCCGTGCCTGCGTGCTCCTCCGGCACAGGCACGGAGAATCCTCCCGACTCCGGGCCGTCGCCCACCCACAACATCCGCCGCCGCCGCTCACCCCGGCCGGGGGTCTCGTCCGCGTCCGCGTCCTCCTCCGGCGCGGCCGAGAGCCCTTCCGCTTCCGCACCCGCCCACGAGATACGCCGTCGCCTACTCCGACCGGGGGTCTGAGCCGTGTCCGCGTCGTCCTCCGTCGCGGGTGTGGAGAACCCCTGCGATTCCGGGCCCGTGCTCGCCCATGGCCCACGTCGTCGCCTACTCCGGCCAGGGGTCCCGGCCACGTCTGAGTGCTCCTCGGCTGTGGTTGCCGGGAGTTCTTCCGACTCCGGGTCCGCGCCTGCCCAGGACACGCGCAGCCGTCGTCCACTTCGGTGGGAGGCCTGAGCCGAGTCCGTGTCGTCTTCCGGTGCCGGTGCGGGGAGTTCTTGCGATTCCGGGTGGGCGCCTGCTCCGGACACCCGGCGCCGCCGTTGTCCACTTCGGCCGGGGGGCTGAGCCGAGTCGGCGTCGTCCTCCGGTTCCGGTGCGGTGAGTTCTTTCGATTCCGGGTCCGCGCCTGCCCGGGACGGGCGCCGTTCCCCATGCCGGTCGGGGACCTCGGCCCGGTCCATGTTGTCCTGCGTTGTGGATGCCGGGAGTTCTTGTGATCCCGGGTCCGTGCCTGCCCAGGCCACACGTCGTCGCCTACTCCGGTCGGGCGTCTCGGCCGGGTCCGCGTGCTCTTCCGGTGCAGGTGCGGGGAGTCTTTGCGATTCCGGGTGGGCGCCTGCTCCGGACACCCGCCGCCGTCGTCCACTTCGGCCGGGGGGCTGAGCCGCGTCCGGCTGCTCCTCCGGTGCCGGTGCGGGGAGTCCTTGCCATTCCTGGGCGGCGCCTGCCCAGGGCAGGCGCCGTCGGCGGCTCCTGCTGGAGAGGGCAGCTGCGTCTGTGTCGTCCCCCGGTGCAACCGCAGGGGATTCTTCCGATTCCGGGCCGGTGCCTGCCCACACCAGTCGTCGGCGTCCGGCTCGACCGGGAGCCGGGGCTGCGCCACTGTCGTCTTCGGGAGCGAGGGACGAGTCTTCGTTCGGCACGGGGTCCGCGTCCGCCCACGGCACGTGCCGGCGTGTGCCCTCGCCGGGGGTCTCCGTGCCTTCACCGCCGTTGGTGGGCCCGCACGAGGAGGCCGTGTTCGTCTCCGGGGCCCCGCTTGCCCACGTCGCCCGTCGCCGAGCGCTCCGCCCTCGTGCGGCTCGGGAGCGCCACCGCCGAACACGCGGGTCGGGGGCCTCGGTCGCCGGAGCATCGCCGGAGTCCGGGCCGGTGGTGTGCGAGGCACGAGAGGGGTCCGGGTCCCACCCCGGCTCCCTACGCGAGCCTTTCCCCACCGAGCCGCGAGCCGGACGGGATACCTCCTCGGGACCCTCAGGGGCCGGCGGTTCGGCGCGACGTCGACTCGGGTTCCATACCGGGACCACCACGCGTCGGCGTCGCCCGGTGGGTCGTTCCGGGGCGGGGTTCGGCTCCGTGGTTCGGTCGTCCTGTGGCCCGTCGTCGGTCATCCGGCTTCCCCCTTCGGCCTCGGCCTCGGCAACATCGCCGGGCTCCGTGCTGTCCTCGGCGGCGATCGACGCCCGTTGCCCATTCCCTGGAAGCGCCGAGCGCGCCGCGTGCACGGTCACCGCCGAACACCAAGCCCACTCGCCGGACCGGCCCTCCGCCGCCGCGCGCCCCGCCCATTCACTCGCGCCGTCCCGCAACGCGCCGCTCGCCATCGCCGCCCCGCCGTCCGCCGCCACGCGCCGCGTCCGCTCATCCGGGGTGCCCTGCCCGCCGCCCCCATCCGCCGCCGCGCGCCCCGCCTGCTCATCCGGGGTGCTTTGTCGGCCGTCGGTATCCGCCGCGTTTGCCACTGCCGCGCGCCCTGCCCATTCGCTCGGGCGGTCCCGCAACGCGTCGCCCGCCATCGCCGCCCCGCCGTCCGCCGCCACGCGCCGCGTCCGCTCATCCGGGGCGCCTTGTCGGCCGTCGCCGTCCGCCGCCGCGCGCCCTGCCTGCCCATCCAGGGTGCTTTGCCGGCCGTCGGCATCCGCCGCGTGCCCTACCCGCTCACCCGAGGCGTCCTGCCCGCTGTCGGCTTCGGGCGGGCCTGCCATCGCCGCGCGCCCAACCCACTCACCCGAACCGTCCCGCAGAGCGCCGCCCACCTCCGGTGTCCAGTCCGTCCGTATGCCGCCCGCGGCCTCCCCTGCCGCCCCGCGTCCCGGCGCGACGTTCCCCGTTCGTTCGCCCGGTGCTCTCCGGTCCGTGTCGCCCACCTCTGCCGCACATCCCGTCCACGCGCCCAGCGGCTCCCGCGCAGGGCCGCCTTCCATCGCCACGCGTCCCGGCGGTCCGTCCGAGGCGGCTCGCGTGACCCTGTCCGCCGCGTGTTCCGTTCGTGCCGGGTGGCCGTGTTGCTCGTTCCGGGGTTCGGGTTCGGTGGGGCGGTGGCGGTTCGGCGGAGGTTCGTTGGTGTCGTCGGTCATGTGACCCCGTGCCTCATCGGGTCGTGTTCGGGTCGGGGACGCGGGTGGTGAAGATCGCGCGGTAGGCGGGGTCGCTCCAGAGTTCGGCGTGGGTGCCGATCGCCTTGATGCGGCCCGCGGCCAGCCAGGCCACGAAGTCCGCGCCGGCCGCCGCGGTCGCGCGGTGGGCGACGACCAGTCGGGTGCGGCCCGCGAGCCCGGTGCGGAACGCCTCGTGGATGTGGTGTTCGGTGACCGTGTCCAGGCCGCTGGTCGCGTCGTCCAACACCAGCACCCGCGCGTCCTGTACCAACGCCCGCGCCAGACCCAGCCGTTGCACCTCGCCTCCGGACAGCGCGAGCCCCTGGGTCCGGGTCGCGTAGCCGGCCGGCAGCCGACGGACGAAGTCGTCCGCGAACGCCATCCGGGCCGCCTCCGTCACCGTCTCCGCATCCGCCCCGGGCCGCCCGTACGCGAGCGCCCCCGCCAGATCCGCGCCCACCAGGACCGGCCGCGGAAACGCGTACGCGATCGCGCGTCGCAATTCGCCGCGCGCCAACCGGGTCACCGGCATCCCGTCCAGGAGCACCTCGCCCTCGTCCGGCTCGCGCAACCGTCCCGCCAGCGCGGCCAGCGTGGACTTGCCCGAACCGGACACCCCGACCAGGGCGACACACGCGCCCGCCGGCACCGTCAAGTCGATCCCGTCCAGCACCACCCGGTCCGCGTCCCGACCCGGTTCCGACACCCGCACGCTCACCCGCCGGAAGGTCAACTCGCCCCGCCCCGGCGGCAGTGTGCGTGCCGTCCCGTAGCCGGCCGGCTCGACCGCGAGCAACTCCGCAGCCCGAGTACGCCCGGCCCGCGCGTGGGCGACCCCGACGAGTGCCTCGACCTGCTCCAGGAAGCCCAGTCCCAGCGCCGCGTACCCGGCCGCCGCGACCAGTTGGCCGGGCGGGATCCGCCCCTCCGCGAGCAGCCGGCCGGCGATCGACAACACGGTCAACTCGACCATCGGCGCGAGCAGCAACACCTGGGCGACCGCGTTGCGTTGGGCCCGCCACAAGCCGTGGCCCGCGGCCGACAACTCGGGCAGCGGGGCGAGGATCCGAGCGATCTCGCGATCCCGCGTGCCGCAGGCCCGGATCGTCCGGGCCCCCGCGAGCGCGTCGGTCAGCCGGGCGGCCAGGCCGCTCTGCACCACCTGGTAATCGGTGAACAGAGCGGTCGCGCGGGTCATGAACAGCCGTACGACGAGCAACCCCGGCAGCAGGCCGCCGAGAAAGCCGACCGCCAGCCACGGATCGATCAGCGCCAGCGCGACGATGCCGCCGATCGAGGTGACCAGCGCGCCCAGCGTGCCGAGCAGCGAGGGGACCAGGCCGGCCGCGTCGGGCGCCGCGCCGACCAGCCGGGAGGTGACATCCCCGGCGGCAAAAGGATTCCGCGCGCCGGTGCCCAGATCGGTGACCTGTACCGCCAGTCGCCGGCGCAACCGCGCGGTCAGGTCGGCGGCCAATCCGGGACCGGCCATCTCGGCCAGCACACCCGCGAGCAACCCCAGCGCCAGTACGGCCACCAGCCGCACGGTCGGTCCCGTCGCGGAGTCGCCGCGCACCACCGCGTCCACGGAGCCGGCGACGGCCGCGGGCAACAACAACGCGGCGATCGACCCGGCCGGGACGGCGAAGGCGAGCGTGAGGGTCGCCCCGGGCGCGGTGCGCAGCGCGGCACGGAACCCGGTGCCGGTGCGGTCCACCCGCTTCGGGGTGGTCTGCGTGGCTATCGGCACATCGGCCACAGCATGACTCCTCGGGTGCGCGGACCGTGGAACGGGGCGGCGCCCGAACGGCGCCGTCGCGACGAAGAAGGACGACGAAGAAGGAGAGACGAAGACCAGGAGACGAAGAAGGAAGGAAGCACGAGCGGCGTGCCGCCCGCCCGGAACCGGCCGCGATTGCCATGCTGAGGATCGGCCCGAGACCGGGAGCTCCTGATTCCGGCAGGAACTCCCGGTCCCGGGTTCGTACTTACCGGCTCGACCACCGGCTCCTCGACCACCGACTCACCGCTGCGAACAACGGTTCACCGCACGGATGCCGGTCCGTCGACGCGCACACCGCCCAACCGGCCGGCGACGCGATCCCGGAGTTAGCTGATCGTGAAGATCAGGCAGGTGACGAGCAGGCAGGTGAACTGACACCCGTTGCCGCCGTGGCCGCCCAGCTCGACCGACTCGGTCTCGGGGAGCTGCTGCAGGGCCGCGAGGTCGGTCTCGATGTGCTCCATGGTGATTCTCCTTCGGGACGGTGCCGCCGTCGCGAGCGGTCGCCCGCGACGGGTGGTGCGGGGCGGTTCCCCCCTGTCGTCACACCCGGCCGGTTTGCAGGAAACCGGTCAGGCGGGCGTGGAGATCGGGTGCCCCATCCCCGGTCAGGACGTCGTGGCCCAGACCGGGAAGCTCCAGGTAGCGAAATTCGGTGCCCTCGACCCGGCCGCGGCCGAGCAGGGTGTGGCGCAGGGTCCGGGACTGGCCGACCGGGATGGTGTCGTCCCGGTCGCCGTGCACGAACAGCAGCGGTACGGCGATGCGATCGCACACCGCGACCACGTCGCGCGGCCCCTGTTCGTCGGCGTACTCGGTGTCGCCACCGAGTCTGGTCATCAGCGCCCGGATCGGCACCGAGGCCTCGGCGATCAACCGTGGTCCGGACAGGAACGGCGCCACGGCCAGGCACCTCGACCACACGTTCGGCGCGAACGAGGCGGCCAACAGCGCGAGATAGGCCCCGTAGCTGACCCCGAACAGAGCGGGCGGGGCGAGTCCGAAGGCGGCCCGCTCGGCGCCGATCGTGCGGCCGATCGCGGTCACGTCGGCGAGGTCCGGGCCGCCCCACGCGCCGTGCAACTCGCGGGCGAACTGCGCGCCGTACCCGGTGCTGCCGCGCTGATTCGGCGCCACCACCGCGATGCCCGCCGCCGCGAGCCGTTGCAACAGCGGGTCGAACTCGAACCGCCACGCCGCCGCCGGCCCGCCGTGCAGGGCGAGCAGCACGTGCTCGGCCGCGCGCCAGTCCGGACCGCCGTACACGATCGACTCGACCGGCCCCGTGCCGCCGACCAGCAGCTCCAGGTGGGCCGGGCGCCAGACCGGCCGGGCCGCGTCGTCGAACCCGATGAACGGGCCCGGTTCGCCGTCCTGGCGCCACGTGCCGGGCCGATCCGGGTCCAGCCGGGCCAGGCAACTGGGCCGATCCGGCGCGGAGTACGGGATCCGCAGCCCCTGTTCGGTCCACCGGCCGACCGCGCCCAGACAACCGTCCGGCGTGGCGACCTCCACCAGCGTGCCGTCCTCGGGGGTCCACACCGCCAGCCGCGAGATCGCGCCCCGATCGAGTTGGAGCGCCACCCGGCGGCCGTCCGGCGCGATCGCGATCGGCCGCACCGCCGCGTCGGGCAGATGTACCAGCTCCGGGAAGCGCACCCGCCCCGGCGCCTGCGCGCGGTCGGCGGGCAGCCGGATCCAGCCCAGCCGGTCGCCGCCCGGCGCGTCACTCGCGATGACCAGCAGGCCGCCGCCCGGATCGGCCAGCAACAGCCGGTCGTTGCTGGCCTCGGTCAGTTCCAGGAAGGGCCGCACCGTGGCGGTCTCGAAGTCGAGGACGACGGTCTTGATCCGGCCGTCGCGCACCTGGTCCAGCGCCAATCGTCGGCCGTCCGGTTCGAGTCGGACCCCGCCGCCGTACAGGCCGGACAACTCGGCCACGGGGTCCAACCGGCCGTCCTCGCGGACCAGCCACACCGTGGTGGACGGCGTCGTGTCGGCCCCGAGCGCGAGCGCGAGCGCGTCCGGACCCGGGGACGGCAGCAGCCGCAGGCCGGGCAGCCGAACCGTGCTCAAGTGCCGTTCGCTGCCCGCCTCGTCGGCCTCCAGCAGGACCAACTCGTGCCGGCCGGGCTGGTGTCGGCAGATCAGCACCCGGCCGTCCGGCAGCGCGAGCAACTGGCTGTGCAGCCGCTCGGGCGCCCCGGTGCCCACCGGCAGCGCGCCACTGGCCCGGCCGGGCCGCAACGACCAGGACTCGACCCGCCAGGTGCCGTCGCCCGGCGTGGCCAGACACGCCGCGTGCCCGCCGTCGGCCGCGAACGACCAACTGATCCGGCGCAGCGGTCGCGTCGTCACCATGGTGTTCACGCGTCCTCACCGTGCAACCAGAGCCGGCCGCCGCCGTGGCCGAGCCGCAGCAGGAAGCCGAGGACGCCCGCGGTGCCGGTGCCGTACGAGGCGGAGACGCCGATCGCGGTCTCGTCGGCGGGCACCCGCAGGCCCTCGATCAGCGCGGTCCGGGCCCGGAGCTGGTCGGCCAGGTCGGCGGCGCGAGTGCGATGGCTCTCGTCGTCGAGCAGTTCGGCCAGGTCGAGCAGGAACTCGCCGTTGCCCGCGAGGCCGTGGCACGCGGCGGTGCCCGAGTGCCAGCGGGCCCGATGGACCGCCGCGCCCGCCCGCTCGGCCAGGTCGCGGTGCTGCGGATCGCCGTCCGCGCGCCACAGCCGGACCAGGAGGGTACCGACACCGGCCGAACCGCTGCACCAGTGCGCCAGTCGTACGCCCGCCGGATCGCCGGGGCCCTGCGGCCACCACGCGGTGTCGCCGTCGGCGCGCACGGTCCGGGTCAGGGTGCGGGCCGCGGCCCGGGCGCCGTCGAGGCAGCTCTCGCGGCCGGTGGCCAGGGCGGCTTCCAGCAGGAACGTGCCGACGCCGGCGACGCCGTGCGCGAAGCCGAGGTGCGCCGCGCCGGCCAGGCGCGAGTCGAAGTCCTTCGGGACCGGCCACAGGGTGAGGTCACCGGCCTGCCGGGCCGCGCCGAGCAGCGCGTCGGCGCACGCGACGACGCGCTGCCGGAACCGCTCGTCGCCGGTCGCCCGCCACATCCGGACCTGGAGCAGACCGGCCCCGGCGGCACCGTGGCACACATCCGGATTGGGCCACGTGATCGGCACCCGCAGCGCCTCGTCGACGGCCGCGGCGGCGAGCTTCTCGTCGCCGAGCAGGGCCGCCGCGTCCTGCAGGGCCCACGCGGTGCCGGAACGCCCGAAGTGCAGGCCGGGCAGGACCACCGGTTCGGCCGCCGCCCGATCGCGCAACCACGCCGCGCCGTCCTCGACCGCGCGATGCAGCGCGTAGCGCAGTCGAGGTTCGAGCGTGGTGGTGTGCGCGGCCCGGGCCAGTACCCCCAGCACACCGGCGGCGCCGTACTGCACGCTGCACGGATCCATCGCCGCCGCGCCGGCCGTCATCGGCCACAGCCGATCCACCCGCCCCGGCGTCATCGTCGCGATCAGGTGGGCGAGCCCGTCCAGGAGCAGCGGATCGTCCTCCGGCGGCTGCGGATGCGGCGGGACCTTGTCGCCCTCGGTGTCCGGATGCGGCCGAGGCCCGTCCGGCGCGTCCTGGCGCGCGGCCACACCGACCTCGGCATCGGCACTCGCGCCCGCGAAGCCCCGACCGCCGTCCCCGCCACTCCCGCCTTTTGGCCCGGCGGCATCGCCGTCATCGCCGACCCGCCCGGCCACGGCGCCGTCATCGCCGTCCCGGCCGACAGCGGCGCGATCCCCGCCGTCCGCGCGCTCCCCGCCGTCCCGACCCCCGTCCGCACCCTCCCCGTCGTCACCGTCGTCACCGGAGACGCCCGCTCCCGAACTCGGGCCCGAGCCCGCCCCGACCCCGCCATCCACCCCCGCGACGTACGCGCCCAACCGCTGCACCGTCCACCGCGCCGTGGGCTCCTCGTGCCACAGACCGCGGATCGCCGGCGCCAGCCGCCGTGCCGTCTCGCCCTGCCCTGCCGCCAACTCCAGCCACGCGCCAAGGCGTTCCACCGTGCTGCGGCTCGCCCCCACGTCCTCGGGCAGGGCCGGGTCGGCGCCGGTGGCCAACAGGAAGAACAGGCCGCCCAGGCTGTACAGATCGGCGGCGGGGTGCACGCGATGCCCGCCGTCGGCGGTGGGACGCTGCTCCGGCGCCCGATAGCCGGGAGTACCCGCCGCGCCCGCCCGGGAGCCGATCTCGGCGGCCAACTCCAGGTCCACCAGACGCACGGCGTGGTCCGGCCCGACCAGCACGTTCGTCGGCGACAGGTCGCGGATCACCAGGCCCTCGTCGTGCACCGTCCGGACCAGCCGGATCAGTTCCTCGACGATGCCCCGGGCCCGTGTCCAGGGCACGTCCGGGTCCTGCGCGTGTCGGCCGACCCAGGTGCGCAGCGGCTCGCCCGGAACCCGCTCCTGGGCCAGGAAGATCGTCTCGGCCTCCTCCACGAGCGCGACGTGCCGAGGAGTGAGGCCGGTGTGCGCGAGCCGCCGCATGAGCATCGCCTCGTGCCGCAGCGCGGCGCACGCGTCCCGCCCGGAGCGGTCCACCTCGATGTGCGCGCGGGCCTGCTTGACCACGACATCGCTGTCGTCGGTGGTGTCCCGGCCGACGAAGACGCCGCCCTTGGCCGAGTGCCGCAGCGCCGAGGTGACCGCGAAGCGGCCCGCGATCAGCACCCCCGGGGGCCGGGCCGGCGCGGGCGTGGCGACGGGCGCCGAACGGGCCCGCCGCACCAGCGGATCCGGTGCCCACGGCGGCGGGGTGAACCAGGCCTCCCGGGCGTCGTCCACGGCCAGCCCGTCGGGGTCGGTGAGCACCGCCCGGTAGCCGCCGTCGTTGCCGAGCACCGCACGTCGGCCGAACCCGCCGTAGCGGTAGTGCACGACGCTGCCCGGTCGACACGGCCGATCGGAGAGGATGCCCGGCCCGCTCAGCTCGCGCGTCACCTCGTCGAGCGCGTCCACCAACTCCATGAACTGCTCGTCGTCGTCGGGATAGACGGTGATGAACTTGCCCGCCGAAGCCCGGTCCGCCTCCCGCGAGTTCAGCATCCGCAGCCGCTCCGTGTCGCCGGCGAACTTGAACGCGACCCGGCGCGGCAGGAGCACGTCGCAGACCCGGCCGAGCACGTGCGGGGCGTCTCCGGTGCGCGCGCTGACGTGGATCTTCCAGCCCTGGGCGCGGGCCGCGTGGCCCGGCGGTCGTACGGTGCACCAGAAGTCGTCCGAGCGCACGTCCCACCCGGCGCCCGCCTCGGCGGGGTCGGGCCGACCGGCGGCCCGACCGTCGTGATCCTGTTCCCGGGCACCGACCGCAAAGCGGTCGAGCGCCGCACGGACGCGGTCGACCAGGTTCGTACCCGGCGCGCCGTGGCCGCCGGTGCGCTCCGCACGGTGCCCACGAGTCGTCGTCGCCATCCCTGGACTTCCCCCTCGACTGTGCCCTCGCGCCCCGGTCGGCGATGCGCGTCGCGCTCGTCGACCGGTGCCCGGAAACGGTTGTCGAACGACCGTTGTGACTCGGTCGCCGACATGGCCGCCCCGCCTCGGATCGCTCCCCCCGGCGGGACGGCATGACCGTACGCAGCGCGTTCGGGCCACCTCAACGAGTTGCGGCAGCCTTCACCCCTTTGAGTGAAGTGACCCGCATTGAGGGTTGGTTGGTCAGTTGATCTGCATATTTCCGAACAGTCGATATCGGCGCAGGTCAACGGGATGGCATGGGGGCAACCATGCGGCTGGGAATGGGCTGATCGAGTTACTCGCCGATTCCGCGCTGTTGGGCCAGGATCGCGGCCTGGACCCGGCTGCGCAGGCCCAGTTTGGTGAGGATCCGGCTCACGTGCGTCTTGGCCGTGGCCTCGGCCATGTCCAGGTGTTCGGCGATTCGCTGGTTCGACATGCCCCGGCCCAGGCACGCGAGCACGTCACCCTCGCGCGGCGTGAGCGACGCGAGCGCCTCGGCGCCCACCTCGGGCCCGTCCGCCGGTCCCGGGCGGGAGGGGCTCGCGAACGCGTGGATCAACCGGCGGGTGACCTCCGGCGCCACGAAGCCGTCGCCGCGCGCGACCAACCGGACCGCCTCGACCAGGCGTTCGGCGTCCACCGTCTTGAGCAGGAAGCCCGCGGCGCCCGCGCGCAGCGCGCCGAACACGTATTCGTCCAGGTCGAACGTGGTCAGGACCAGGACGTCGAGGCCTTCCGCGGTCAGCTCGCGGGTGGCGCTGATCCCGTCCATGCGGGGCATCCGCACATCCATCAGCACCACGTCCGGGCGCAACGACCGGGCCAGTTCCACCGCGTTCTCGCCGTCGACGGCCTGGCCCACCACCTCGATGCCCGTCGCCGCGTCCAGGATCAGCACCAGTCCGGCCCGGACCGCCGCCTGATCCTCGGCGACCAGCACGCGCAGTGTGTCGATGTCGCTCACCCGGTCCCACCCTTCGGCCCCATCGAGGCGTTGTCTCCGGCGCCGCGCACCACGTCGTCACCGCACGGGAGTTCGGCCCGTACGTACCATCTGCCGTCGCGCGGCCCCGCCTCGAACACGCCGCCGAGCAACGAGACGCGCTCGGACATGCCCACCAGTCCCGCACGGGCGCCGGGCAGTCGGGTCACGTGCTCGGGATCGATCCCGTTGTCCCCGATGATCACCACGTTCTCGGCACGATAGGCGAACACCATGCGCAACCGCTGCGGTGTGGCGTGCTTGAGCGCGTTGGTCAGGGTCTCCTGGACCACCCGATAGGCGGCCAGGTCGACGGGCGTGGGCAACTCCCGCACCACGCCGGTGACCTCGATGTCGACGATCAGCCCGGCCCGGCGCACGTGTTCGACCAGCCGATCGGTCTCCGCCAGACGGGGTACGGACACCGGTTCCTCGGGGGTGTTCTCCGAGCGCAGCAGGCCGATCATCCGGCGCATCTCGGTGAGTCCCTGCAGGCTGCTCTCCCGGATCACCTCCAGCGTCTCGCGCAGTCTGGCCTCGTCCATGCTCTTGACCGACAGCGCGGCGGTGGACTGGACCGCCACCGCGCTCAGGTGGTTGGCGATCACGTCGTGCAATTCGCGCGCCATCCGGGCACGTTCGGCGACCACGGCGGCCTGGTGGTCGAGTTCGGCCAGCCGCGCGGTCTGGGTCGCGCGCAACCGTTCCACCTCGGCCTTCTCGCGGTGTTCGCGCACCGAGAAGCCGGTGAGCACGGGGGAGATGCCGACCAGTCCGATGTAGAAGATGGACAGGACGAACAGCCGGAACTCGCGGGTCACCGCCCAGACCGTGCCCGCGCCCAGGATCAGCACCACCACGTTGCCGTACAGCAGCCCGAACGCCAGTCGCGACGTGCCGTACAGGCACGCCGCGTACAGCACGTCGGACCACATGATCAGGCCGCCGATGGAGGGCCCGAGCGCGATGTCCACGCCCTCGCAGGCCATGCCCAGGAACACCGCGAAGCGCGGAGACGTGCTGCGATGGCACTCGGCGACGGTCAACGGCAGCAGCGGCAGCAGCCGCAACCACCGGCCCGGGTCCCACGCGCCCCAGATCAGGTAGGAGTTGGTGACGAGCAGGACGAGGGCGCCCGCGAGGACCACGCCGCCGATCGCGCAGTCGCGACGGATCGGCGGCGCGAGGCCGGGGAGATGGAAGGGCAGGGGGCGCTGCCACGCCGAGGTCGGATCGCTCACGCCCCCATCCCAACATCATTGGGGCGGACATGCCGACCGTCTGCGCCGACCGGCGCGATGATCGTCCTGATTGATGCCGATTCCCACTACTTCGGCTGAAAGCGAATCCCGCCGTCGAGCCGGATCACCTCGGCGTTGAGGTAACTGTTGGTGAGCAACTCGTACGCAAGCGAGGCGAACTCGTCCGGGACGCCCATGCGCTTGGGGAACAGCACCTGCTGCCCGAGGGTGTCCTTGACCGCCTGCGGTGCGGCGGCGAACAGCGCGGTGTCCATCGTGCCGGGCGCGATCGTGTTGACCCGCACGCCGATCGCGGACAGGTCGCGCGCGACGGGCAGCGTCATGCCGGCCACGCCGGCCTTGGACGCGCCGTACGCGGCCTGGCCGATCTGCCCGTCGAAGGCGGCCACCGACGCGGCGCACACGATCGCGCCGCGCTCGCCGTCCGCCTGCGGCGAGGCGCTCGCCATCGCGGCGGCGGCGAGCCGGACCGCGTTGAAGGTGCCGATCAGGTTGAGCCGGACGATGAACTCGAAGGCGGCGAGCGGGTGCGGCGTGCCGTCCCGGGCCACCGTGCGGGCGCCCATCCCGGTGCCGGCGCACGAGACCAGCGCGCGCAGCGGCGCGACGGCGACCGCCGCGTCCACCGCGGCCTGCATCTGCTCCTCGTTCGTGACGTCGGTCGCCACGAAGACGGCGCCGGCGCCGATCTCGGCGGCGACCGCCTTGCCCCGCTCCTCGTTCTTGTCCGCGATCACCACCGAGGTGCCGCCGGCCGCGAGTCGGCGGGCGGTCGCCTCGCCGAGCCCGGAGGCCCCGCCGGTGACGATCGCGGACGCGCCTGTGAGGTCCAGCATGAGCGTTCTCCCCTCGCCTGTTCTTGACTGAGGCAAGCTATTGCATGGAGAGGGGAGGCGACCAGAGGACCTGACGGTAAGTCAGTTCCGCTGGGCGCGGCGGGCCGGCATGGATCGTGTGCGGTGCGCGGGCCCCGGTCGTCCGCCGTGCGTCAGCCCGGGCCGGTCTCGGTCGCGCGCGGGGCCACGCTCACCGCCACGGTCGTGCCGATCGCCACCACCTCGCCCGAACCCGGAGTCGAGCCGGTGACCACGTCGCTCCGGGAGGCCCCGGCGGGCAGCCCGATGTTCAGGCGGGCGTTCTTCAGCGCCGTGGTCGCGTCGGCGACGGTCAGGCCGGACAGCGGCGGGACCGTGGTCGTCACCGGAGCCGACGACGAGGCGGGATCGGTGGGCCTGATCGTGATCGGCGGCCGGGTGACCGGCGGCGTGGTCCGAACCCCGGACATCGTCACCACGATCTCCGCCTTGTCCCGGTCCACCTTCTTCCCGGCCGCCGGGTCGGTGGAGGCGATCGTGCCGCCGGTGCCCTTGACGACGCCGCGAAAACCCTTCTCCCGCAGCAGCGCGACGCCCTGCGCCTCGGTCATCCCGACCACGTTCGGCACGGTCAGCTTCCCGGGCGCGCCGGTGCTCGGCGAGGCCGAGTCGGACACGTCGGGCGTGCTGGTCACCGGCGCCTCGGTGGTCGGCACGGCGGCCGGGGAGGACGCGGCCGAGGACCCCGCCGACCCCGTCGGGTCGGTCTTGGCCGCCGGCTTCTTGTCGTCCGAGCCCGCCATCGCCATGCCGATCAGCAGCGCCGCGACGATCGCGGCCACCGTCGCGGCCACGGCGCCGGCGATCCTGGTCCGCCGCTTGCCGCCCCGACGCTCACGATCGTCGTGGTAGGGATCCACCGGTGCGCCGCCCGGTCGCCGACCACCATCCGGGTCGCGGTCCATGGACACCACCCGCACCGAGAACGGCGCGCACGCGGACACCCGCATGTCCCGGGCGGACACCACCCGCACCGGGACCTCGCTCTCCTCGACCACCCGGGACACCGGTTCGAAGGCGCTGCCACCACTGTCCGCGCCCACCTCGCCCAGGCCGAACATCCCGCTCGGCGCGACCTGGTCCTCGATGTCCGGGGGCACCGTGTACACGATCGTCCAGATCCGGGTCTCGCCCGGATACACATCGGGCGCGCCGGGGCGGTCCAGGCCGATCCGCCGGCCGACGTCCCGGGGCAGTTCGGGGTCGTAGCGGTCCGGCGCGCTGCCCGCGTTGCGCAGGGTCAGCGTCACCATCACCGTCTCGCCGGCAGCCGCGGTGATCCGACGAGGTTCGCACCATGCCTGGACCGCGCAGGCCGGATCGCCCATGCGCTGGCCGTGCAGGTCGGTGCCGCATTGTTCGCCCGGGCAGTACGCGTCCGTCTCCAGATAGGACGTACCGCACAGCAGACAGTGCACCATCGTCGTCCCCCTCGTCGGTCGTACGACAGTGCGAGCCTGCCTACCGCACAAACGCTTCGGATGGGACCGAGTTCACACAATCCGGGGGTGCTCCGGTGCGCTGCGTCACCGTCCGCCCCGGATGCCCGAATCCGGGGCGGCGACCTCGGAGCGGTAACCTCCCTTCGTGCCCAAGCTCTCCGACGTCGTCAGCGCCCTCGAACGGATCTACCACCCCGAGTGGGCCGAATCCTGGGACGCGGTGGGGCTGGTCTGTGGCGATCCGGACGCCGAGGTGCGCTCGGTGATGTTCGCCGTGGACCCGACCCGGGCGGTCGCCGACGAGGCGCTCGCCCGCGGCGCCGACCTCCTGGTCACCCACCACCCGCTGTTCCTGCGCGGAGTGCACTCGGTCGCCGCGACCGGTTTCAAGGGGCGCGTCGTGCATGCGCTGATCACCGGCGGCTGCGCCTTGCACGTCGCGCACACCAACGCCGACTCGGCCGCCCCCGGCGTCTCGGACGCGCTCGCCGCCGCGCTCGGACTGACCGTCACCGCCCCGCTCGACCCGGCCCCGGCCGACCCGAGCGAGTGCCGGGGCATCGGCCGGATCGGCGAGTTGGCCGCCGCCGAGACGCTCGCCGCGTTCGCCGCCCGGGCCGCCCGGGCGCTGCCCGCCACCGCGACCGGCCTGCGGGTGGCCGGCGACCCGGACCGCCTGGTGCGCACCGTCGCGGTGTGCGGCGGCGCGGGCGACAGCCTCTTCGACGCGGTCCGCCGCAGCGGCGCCGACGTCTACGTCACCGCCGACCTGCGCCACCACCCGGCCTCGGAGGCGCTGGAACACGGCGGCCCCGCGCTGCTGGACGCCCCACACTGGGCCACCGAGTGGCCGTGGTTGGCGTACGCGGCCGAGGAACTGACCCGTGCGCTCGCCGCGACCGGTACTACGGTGGAAACCCACGTGTCGGAACTAGTCACGGACCCGTGGACGTTCCACACACCGCACCGCTGAGCGCCGTGACGACGCGCGTGTGGCCCGATCGGCCCGACCGTCGTCCGCAACACCCGAAGCCACCCACCGAAACGCAACGGGTGGGCGGGTGGGAAGCAATCTCCCGCCCACCCGAGCCGCATCCAAGGAGCCCCCGCTGAACGCCGCGCCCGCCGACCAGCTCCGCCTGCTCGACCTCCAGGCCCTCGACTCGCGAATCGACCTGCTCGCCCACAAGAAGCGCACGCTGCCGGAGAACGAGGAGATCGACCGCCTCGGCTCCCGGCTCGCCCGGTTGCGCGACCTCGTGGTCGCGGGCGAGACCGAGGAGAGCGACGCGGCCCGCGACCAGACCAAGGCCGAGCAGGACGTCGACCAGGTCCGCAAGCGCGCCGAACGCGACCAGCAGCGACTGGACTCGGGCCACGTCACCTCGCCCAAGGACCTGGAGAACCTCCAGCGCGAGGTGGCCTCGCTCGCCAAGCGCCAGGGTGACCTCGAAGAGGTCGTCCTGGAGGTGATGGAACGCCGCGAGGACATCCAGGGCCGGCTGGCCAAGCTGGTCGCCGAGCGGGACGAGGCGCAGGCCGCGCGCGACGCCGCCGAGTCCCGGCGGGCCGCCGCCGAGGCGGAGATCGACACCGAGGTGAGCGCCACCACCAAGCAGCGCGCGGTGATCGCGGCGGCGATCCCGGCCGACCTGATGAAGCTGTACGAGCGCATCCGCGAGCAGTCGCACGGCGTGGCCGTGGCCCCGCTGTTCCAGCGCCGCTGCGAGGGGTGTCGGCTGGAGCTGGGGATCACCGACCTCGGCGCGATCCGGGCGGCCGCGCCGGACGCGATCGTGCGCTGCGAGAACTGCCGGCGCATCCTCGTCCGCACGGCCGAGTCGGGCCTGTGAGGCTCGTCGTCGAGGCCGACGGCGGTTCCCGGGGCAACCCGGGGCCGGCGGCCTACGGTGCGCTGGTGCGCGACGCCGAGACCGGCGAGGTGCTGCACGAGGTGGCCGAGGCGATCGGCGTGGCCACCAACAACGTGGCCGAGTACCGCGGTCTGATCGCCGGCCTGGGCGCGGCGCACGCGATCGACCCGACGGCGACCGTCGAGGTGCGGGCCGACTCCAAGCTCGTGGTCGAGCAGATGTCGGGCCGCTGGAAGATCAAGCACGCCGACATGCGCGACCTGGCGACCAAGGCCCGGGGCATCCACCCGCCCGGGCAGGTCACCTACACGTGGATCCCGCGGGAGCAGAACAAGCACGCCGACCGGCTGGCCAACGAGGCGATGGACGCGGCGGCCAAGGGCCGGGCCTGGACCCCGCAGGAGTCCACCGCGTTCGCCACGCCCCGGACCCCGGAGCCGGTGGTCGAGGAACCGATCACCACCAAGGTCCGCCCGACCGCCCCCGGTTGGGGCCCGGACCTGGGTCGCCCGACCACGCTGGTGCTGTTGCGACACGGCGAGACGGTGCTCACCCCGCAGAAGCGCTTCTCCGGCACCGGCGCCGACCCGGACCTGTCCGAGCGCGGTCGTTGGCAGGCCGCGCGCGCGGCCGAGGCATTCGCCGAGCGCGGCACGATCGAGGCGATCGTGTCCTCGCCGCTGGGTCGCTGCCGGCAGACCGCGGAGGCGGTCGCACAACGACTGGGCCTGAAGGTGCGCGAGGAACCCGGCTTCCGGGAGACCGACTTCGGCGCGTGGGAGGGACTCACCTTCGCCGAGGCGCGCGAGCAGACCCCGGACGCCCTCGACGCGTGGCTGACCTCGGCGGACGCGGCCCCACCCGGTGGCGAGAGCTTCACCGAGGTGGCCCGCCGGGTGGAGGTGGCCCGGGACAAGACGATCGCCCGGCACCCCGGCAGGACCGTGCTCGTGGTCACCCACGTGACGCCGATCAAGACGCTGGTACGGATCGCGCTCGGCGCCCCGCCGGAGTCGATGTTCCGGATGGAACTGTCCGCCGCGGCGATCAGCGCGGTCCAGTGGTGGTCGGACGGCAACGCGTCGCTGCGAGTGTTCAACGAGACCGCGCACCTGCGCGGCGCCTGACATCGGGCGGCGTGGTCGAACAAAGGTTTGACGGCGCCGCCCGATGTGTGGCATAGTCGGAAGCGCCTTCAGCGTGCCCGCCAGTGGAATCCGGGCGGACCACGCGGAGGACCAAACTTCCGAAAGCCCCGAGCCTGGGTTCAGGCCGGGGCTTTCGTCTTTGCCCGGCCGGCCCCGGACGGCTCGTCACGGCCGGCCCGACGCCTCCCACGACACCGACCGGCGAGCCGCGTCGGCGGGGGAGGGGCGAGAAAAAGGAGACGACGGATGAGTCGGCCTCTACGCCGGGTTCTGTCTCCCGGGAGCCTTGCGGCGCCCGGGGAGGCGGCCATCCATCTACGACTGCCGTTGCCGACAGCCTCCAGCGGTCTACCCGCGAACTCGGGCGGGCCGCCCTCGAACGTTCGCGCAGAGCACGTGTGACGGTGCTCCTCTTGACCTTGCTCCGGGTGGGGTTTACCTAGCCGCCCGAGTCACCTCGGGCGCTGGTGGTCTCTTACACCACCGTTTCACCCTTACCGATCGTCCGAGGACGTCGGCGGTCTGTTTTCTGTGGCACTGTCCCGCGGGTCGCCCCGGGTCGGTGTTACCGACCACCCTGCCCTGTGGAGCCCGGACGTTCCTCGGCGGAACCCTCCGAGGAGGAATCCCGACGCGGCCGCCCGGCCGACTCATCCGTCGTGCCCGCCATCCTAGCGGGTGCGCCCGGCGCCTTCGCCGGGGCGAACCGCACCCTGCGCCGGGCGTCGTCGGCCTCGGTCAACCGGACCCGGACCCGCTCGCCCAGGCCCAGACCCGGCCCGTCGAAGCGGGCCCGCACGGCGGGTTCGGCGAGTTGTACCGTCCCGCCGTCGCCGCGCTCGTTCAGGTCCACCACCACCGCGTCGAACTCGTCGCCGACGTGGTCGGCGAGCACGACCGCCTCGACCAGGGAGACCGCCTCGCGCTCGACCTCGTGCGCCCGCCGATCGCCGGTCTCCATCGCCTTCGGCAACTCGTGCAGCCGGGCACCCACCCAGTCCGGCACGTCGGTGCCCGCGACCAGGGACACGCAGATCTCGCCCGCGTACCGGTCGACCAGCCGCCGCAGCGGCGCGGTCACGTGCGCGTACTCGTCGGCGACCGCCGCGTGCCCGGCCTGCTCCGGGACCCCGGCGTCGAACGCGGTGTAGCCCGCTCCGCGCAGCAGACCGGTGGCCTCCTGGAGGAACGCCGCGTGCCGCGGGTTGTCCGGATCGAGCGAGCGGATCACCGCGCCGTACGTGTCGCCGTCGGGCCACGCCACATCGAGCGCGCGGCCGACCCGGCGGACCTGGGCCAGCGCCTCCGGCGCCGGTTCGGGCAGCGTGCGCAGGATGCCGACGCCCGCGTAGGTCATCAGGTCGGCGGCGGCGATCCCGGTCAGCAGGGAGATCTGCGCGTTCCAGCCCTCGGCCGGGATCGGCGCCCGGTATTCCAGGCGCCAGGTGTCGCCGTCCTCGACGATCTCCTGCTCCGGGATCGGCAGGCTCACCCCGCCCCGTTCGCTCTCCAACGTCTCGCGCAGCATGCCGATCTCGGCGAGCAGCGCCAACGGCTCCTCGGCGGTGCCCGCCTCGATCGCGCGCTGCACCTGGGGATAGTCGAACCGGGCCCGGCTGCGCACCATCGCGCGAAAGACGTCGGTGCCGGTCAGGTCGCCGGATTCGTCCAGGTCGAGCACCCACACCAGCGCGGGCCGGTCCGACCCCGGCAGCAGGCTGGCCGCCGCCTCGGACAGGATCGGCGGATGCAACGGGATGCGCTCGTCCGGCAGGTAGAGCGTCTCCACCCGGCGCATGGTCTCCGCGTCCAGCGCGCCGCCGGGGGTGACCCAGGCGGCGACGTCGGCGATCGCGTAGTGCACCCGATAGCCGCTGTCCCGACGAGTCAGGTGCATCGCCTGGTCCAGGTCCAGCGACTCGGCCGGATCGATGGTCAGGAACGGCAGTTCGGTCAGATCCCGGCGGGTCAGGCTCGGCCCGCGCCGGGCGGCCGCCTCCGCCTCCGCCGACACCTCGCGGGAGAACGGGCCGGGCAGCCCGAGGTCCGCACGCAGGCGGGTGAAACCGGCGCGAAGGCGATCACCGTCCGCGGACCTGATGTGGAGATGGCGACGAGGCACGGGTCGAGCTTAGGAAAGATCGGCTGCGGTGCGAAGGACTTCACCGGCTTTTCGCCCGCGCGCCCGGAGCCGCTGCGTCATGATCGGCCCGACTCCTCCCCATAAACTTGATCGACCCCCTTTCCGCCCGCGCCGCTTGGAGTCCCGCCCGTGCTCGTGTTGTTGCCGCCCTCCGAGGGCAAGGCCGCTGCGGGGACGGGCCCCGCGCTCGATCTCGCGGGCCTTTCGATGCCGGAACTGAACTCCGTGCGGCGGCAGGTGCTCGACTCGCTGATCACGCTGTGCGAGGGCGACGAGCTCAAGGCGCTGGAGGTGCTCGGGCTGGGTCCGAAGCTGCGCGGCGAGGTGCTGCGCAACCTGGACCTGCGCGAGGCGCCCGCGCTGACGGTGGCCGCGCTGTACACCGGTGTGCTCTACGACGCGCTGGACCTGCCCTCGCTCACCGGCGCGGCGGCGGCGCGCGCGGCGGGTTCGATCCTGGTGTTCTCCGGCCTGTGGGGGGCGTTGCGGCCGACCGACCGGGTGCCGCCGTACCGCTGCTCGATGGGTGTGCGGCTGCCCGGCATCGGCGCACTCGCGGGTCAGTGGCGCGCCGCGATGGCCCCGGTGCTGCCCAGGCTCGCGGGCGAGGAACTGGTCCTGGACCTGCGGTCGGCGGCGTACGGCGCGGCCTGGAAGCCGACCGGCGCGGTGGCCGAGCGGACCGCGACGGTACGGGTGTTGCACGAGCGGATCGTGGACGGTGTCGCCAAGCGCTCGGTGGTGAGCCACTTCAACAAGGCGACCAAGGGCCGGGTGACCCGGGACCTGCTGGTCTCCGGCGCCGAACCGCGCAACCCGGCCGAACTGGCCGACGCGCTGCGCGCACTGGGGTGGACCGTGGAGACGGCCGAACCGAAGCAGGGGGGCACACCCTGGGCGCTGGACATCGTGGTCGCCGCGGTCTGAGTACGGTCGGCATGTGTGCGATTGCGATCGAAAGAAGACTCGCCTTGACAAATGAGGAGAGCTTCATGATCCTTACGCTTCCTCCGCGGGCCAAAAACCAAGCATTTCGTCCTACTTTTGGATGATCCGTGCGCCGTGCTCGACGGAGGCGACGATCCGACATCCATGGGGGATGAGTGAGTTACCCGCCGCCGCCCGGCCAGGACCCGAACCAGCCGTACGGCCAGCCCCAATACGGCCAACAGCCGTACCCGGGGCAGCAGCAGCCCGGCCAGTACGGCCAACCGCAGTACCCGCCGGGTCAGCCGGGCCAGTACGGCCCGCCGCAATACCCGGGCGGCTACCCGCAGGGCGCCGGCTACCCGCCCCAGCCCGGCCGCAGCCGCAAGGGCCTGTGGATCGGCGTCTCGGTGGTCGCGGTGCTCGCGATCGTCGGCGTGATCGTCGCGGTCGGTATGTCCGGTGACGACGACAAGAAGAGCTCGGCGTCCTCGACGTCCTCGGCGAGCGCGTCGACCGGCTCGAAGTCCGGATCGGCGACGCCGTCGACCAAGCCGACCAAGCGCGTCACGTCGCCCGACCCCACCGAGGACGAGGACTCGCCGTCGCTCCCGGGCGGAGGCGGCGGACTCGGCGAGGACAACTTCCTCACCACGGTGCACACGCTCATCCCGGGCACCAAGTCGAAGCCGGACGCCGAACTCGTCGCCCAGGGCAAGCAGGCGTGCTCGGACCTCAAGTCCGGGAAGACCCTGGTCGAGAGCGCGATGAAGGTGACCGCGGTGAGCGCGGTGCAGGAGAAGGGCATGCTCGTGGGCGGCGCGATCGCGGCGTTCTGCCCGGACCAGTCCGGCAAGGTCGGGCGCTGACCCCCGATTTCGCCGGCGGCACCATGCTCCCGCAGTGAACGAGTGAATCTCGCCGGCCGCGCGTTTCCGCCCACCCACCACGTCGTTGACCAGCGTGCCGAACCTGGTCGGCACGTTACGTGGAGGAACAACGCTGTGACGAACATGAAGAAGATCGCCGCCGTGGCGGCCATGGCCGGTGGCATCGCGGCCATGGGCGCCGGCGTGGCGACCGCGAGCGCCGAGTCCGAGGGCGCGGCGGTCGAGTCGCCGGGTGTCGCCTCCGGCAACCAGATCGCCGGCGACCTGCACGTCCCGGTCAACATCTGCGGGAACACGGTCGACATCCTGATCGCCGTGCTCAACCCGACGTTCGGCAACACCTGCGTCAACGCGGGCTGATCCACGCGCCGCGGCCCGCCGCCGGCGCGACCGCCCCGTTCCCGACATTCGGGAACGGGGCGGTCGTCGTTGCGGGCGGCGCACCGAACCGAAGCGATCCGCGATGTACATTTCTCGCGGGTTCGCGGTGTCGTACCGGTGCTTTTCCGATCACCTGCGAACCCGGTCGGCATATCGACTCGGGCGACCCGCGATGATGGGGATTGCCCGGGCCGGTCTTCCGCGTTGTATACGCAGAGGCGCCGTGTGGGGCGCGTACGAAACGCACGCGGAAGAAGGGGTTCCATGGAGCGAATGGGCAGAATGGCCGGATGGCTGCGCCGTCGACCGCGTGAGGATCCGGACACCGTTCGCGACCGGCGGGCCGGACTGCTCATGGACCTGGTCGAGCGCGGCTGGCCCGTCTGTCCGGCGGCGCACCCGGTGGGCTTCGGCTGTTCCTGTGACCGGGTCGGCTGTCCGGCGCCGGGCATGCACCCGGTCTCGTTCGCGTGGCAGACCCAGGCGTCCACCGACCCGGTCCAGGTGGCGCGCTGGCTGGAGTTGTATCCGGAGGCCAACTTCGTCACCGCCACCGGCGCGGGCCACGACGTGTTGGACGTACCCGCGCGGGCGGGCGAGATCGCCCTCGCGGTCTTCGCCGAGCAGGGCATCGAGATCGGTCCGGTGGCCTCCTGCGGCCCCGAACGCACGCTGTTCTTCACCGCGACCCGCGGCACTCCCGCCGACGAGGACGAATGGTGGCCGTGCGAGTTGGACTGCCATCCCGAGACGCTGGACGCGCATCCGGGCCTGCGCTGGCACTGCCGGGGCAGCTATGTGCTGGTCCCCTCCGCAGAGCACCCCTCGGGGCAGCAGGTGCGCTGGATCCGGGGCCCCGAACTGCCGCTGCCCGACCCGCTGCGGGTGCTGGACGTGCTCACCGACGCGTGCGACACGGTGGGCGCGACCGCCGGCGACGTGCGCTGGATGTAGCCCGGCCCGCCCACCCCGGCGCCGGCGGATCACTCGCCGTCGGCGCCGACCAGGCCGTACATCCAGCCGACGAGTTGCACCTTGCCGCCCGCCTTGGGGACCACCGCGACGTACTCGGAGAGCCGGTGCTCGGTGACCGCCCTGGTCGGCTTGCCGGTCAGGAAGGTCAGGGTCGAGGGGTCCACGTCGCCCAGCCGGCGCGGCGGTTGCACGGTCAGCTTGACGCTGTGCTGGAGCGCGAAGAGCACCAGCGCGCCGCCGTCCTTCGTGCGCAGCGCGAGCGGCGGGAACTGGTTCGCCGCGCCGTCCACGGTCTGCCGCACGAAACCCTCACCGATCGGCTCTTCGCGCTGCTTGCGCAACTGTGCGGTGTACGGGTCGGGCCCGAACAACTCGGCGCGGGTCTTGCCGTCCTTGAGGAACTCGGTGAGCGCGGGCGCCAGTTCGCCGGGCGCGGCGGCCAGTCCGGCGGCGTTCGGGGCGACCGGTTCGAGGTAGCCGTCCGCGTCCCGGCGCAGTTCGGGCAACGGGCTCTGCAGGGTCGGGCCCCACGCGGCCTGCCAGACCGCGTCCGGGTTCGCCTTGACGAACACGAGCAACTGCGGCTTGGCGTTGTTGAAGTTCGGCGTGCTGTGCACGGCGAACCACTTGGGCCAGCCGATCACCTTGGGGATCAGGAACTCGGGCCGCTCGTGCTTGATCGGGGCCTTGCCCAGATTGCCGCGCGGGTCGGTGAAGCTCAGGATCTTCAGACCGGCCTGGTCGAGCGCGCCGAGCGAACCGGTCTCCACCCGCGCGTTGAGCGGGAGGTCGCGGTTCGCGTAGGCCTGGTTGTTCTGCACCTCGTAGTCGTGCAGCACCTTGCCGGCCTCGTGCCGGTCCAGGGCCTCGACGGGCGTCGTGGAGCCGTGGACGGCGACACAGCCGGTGGCGGTGAGCGCCGTCACGAGCAGAGCGGCGGCCGTGGCCACCGCGCGGGATATGCGCATCGGTACTCGGCACTCTTCCAGGGGAGCGGGCAGGAGGAGATCTCGCGAAACCTTACTGCCCGCGCCCGGTGCCGCACCGCTCCCGCCCGGTGTCGACCACGACCACACGGGAGCGCACGAAGCTACGCGACGGTCAGGACCTCGGCGCCGGTGTCGGTGACGACCAGGGTGTGCTCGAACTGCGCGGTGCGCTTGCGGTCCTTGGTGACCACGGTCCAGCCGTCGTCCCACATGTCGTAGTCGTAGCTGCCCAGGGTCAGCATCGGCTCGATGGTGAAGGTCATCCCGGGCTCCATCACGGTGGTCGCCCGCTCGTCGTCGTAGTGCGGGATGATCAGCCCGGAGTGGAACGAGCTGTTGATGCCGTGGCCGGTGAAGTCGCGGACCACGCCGTAGCCGAAGCGCTTCGCGTAGGACTCGATGACCCGGCCGATCACGTTGATCTGGCGCCCGGGCCGGACCGCCTTGATGCCCCGGTTCAGCGCCTCGCGGGTGCGCTCGACGAGCAGCTTCGACTCCTCGTCCACGTCGCCGACCGGGTAGGTCGCGTCGGTGTCGCCGTGCACGCCGCCGATGAACACGGTGACGTCGATGTTGACGATGTCACCGTCGTTCAGGCGCGTGGTGTCCGGGATGCCGTGGCAGATCACCTCGTTGATCGAGGTGCAGATGGTCTTGGGGAAGCCCCGGTAGCCCAGGCAGGACGGATAGGCGTGGTGGTCCAGGACGTACTCGTGGGCGACCCGGTCCAACTCGTCGGTGGTCACGCCCGGTGCGATGTGCGCGGCGGCGGCCTCCATCGCGCCCGCCGCGATCCGGCCCGCGACGCGCATGCGCTCGATCGTCTCGGCGTCCTGCACCTCGGGCCCCGTGTACGGGGTCGGCGCCGGCTTCCCGACATACTCCGGCCGCGGGATGTCGGCGGGAACAGAGCGGATGGGGGTTGCCTTACCGGGTACGAGAATCGCCATAACCAGCGAGTGTAGCCGGCGCCGCGACCGAGGCATCGATCGATACGACGGATACGACCGGATACGACGGACAGCAGCTCGAGTGGGCGGAGGACGGGTCGTGAGGTTGAGACTGTGGCGCAAGGCCGAGGGGCGCGCCGGCGAGTGGTACTACTGCATCAAGCACGCCAAGGTCGAAGAGGGGCCGGAGTGCCCGGCACGCGACCGGCTCGGACCGTACGCCACCCGTCGGGAGGCGGCGAACGCGCTGGAGACCGCGAAGACGCGCAATCAGGCCTGGGAGAACGACCCCAACTGGAACGACCCCGGGCGCCGCTGAACCGACCACTCGGGCGGCGGTCGGGTCACTCGGAGGGTTCGGGGACCCGCCCGCCGCCCGCGGTGAGCACTCCGGGCAACTCGGAGATGCCGGACACCAATTCGGTGGGATCGGCCGGGCCCTCCAGGAGCAGGACCACGGCCGCGGCCCGGGGCTCGGTGGAGGTCTCCCCCGGGTCCTCCGCGGCCTCGCGGTCACGGTTGTGCACGGACACGTCCACCACGGTGAACCCGGCGCCGGTACAGGCGACCAGGACCGCGGAGAGCACACCGTGCCCGGGGAGGTAGCCGATCCGGACCTCGGCCACCCGGTTCCGCGGCCCGCTTATCCTGCGGATGATCGGCGGATAGCCGTACGCGACCACGAAGTGCAGCGTGGTGACCCCGATCGCGAGATAGGGCAGGCCCGCGCCGCAGGCCATGCCGATCGCGCACGTCAACCAGACGACCGCGGCGGTGGTCAGGCCGCGCACCGTGTCGCGGCGGACGAAGATCAGGCCGCCGCCGATGAAGCCGATGCCGGAGACCACCTGCGCGGCGATCCGGGACGGATCCCAGCCGACGTGGCCCGCGGGCAGCACGTCGGCGAAGCCGTACTTGGAGATCTCCATGAACAGTGTGGTGCCCACGCCGACCAGTGCGTGGGTGCGCAGTCCCGCGCTCTTCTGGCGCACCTCGCGCTCGACGCCGATCACGCTGGAGAGCACGAAGGACAACATCAGCTCGGAGAACTGGGTCCATCCCTGACTCTGCGCGATCCACTGCGACCAGGCCGCCAGGGTCGTGCCGGAATCCACGCGCCCACCTCCTCCGCCCGGGACCGGGGTCCCGGGGCTGCTCGACCGCTTTCCCGTCCCCGCACGCTACGACCTCGGACAAAGCCGTGGGTTACGCGCGGGGGTCCGGAAACCGGCGATCGAGGGAGGGGTGGGCGTGGGTCAGGCGCGGCGCGACCCGGCCATGGTCCGCTTTCGCGATCCGCTCGGCGTGGATACCGCCTTTCGGGTACGCGAGGCGGAGGTCCGGGAAACCGCCGTCCTCGATGCCGTCGTCCTCGATACCGCCTTTCGAGTGGTCGAGGGCTTGGTCGAGGCCTTTCGGGATTCCGCCTTTCGGGGTGGTGCCTTCGCCGTGGCGGACTTGGCGGGCGCGCTCTTGCGCACCGTGCCGCCGCGCTTGGCGACGGTCCGGGCGACCGGCGTCCGGCGGGGCGAGGCCGCGGACTTCGACATCCGGGCCCGGGTCGAGGCCGGGGCGTCGACGGTGCGATCGTCGACCGTCTCGGTGTCGCCATTGCGCTGGACGGACCGAAGTGCGGTCAATGCCTCGCGCTTCGTCCCATAGGGCGACGACTTGATGATGGTCGAACCGTTGGCGGCTGCCAGGACGAATCCGTACTTGCCGGAGCGTCCCTTGGTGACAATGAATTTGGCCGGCACTGCGTCTCCTCGGAGAGCGTAGAGAAAGTTTTCTCTTCCAAGGAAACACGGTTCGTCCCGGTTGTCATATATAAGTGCTATTTCGGAGTGAATCGACCCGCACAGCCGAAAACCAGTGTGACCTCGACTGCATCCGGGTGCGCACCCCGTGTCCTCTGCGGTTTCGGCCGGCAGGATCGCGCCCATGACAACCCCCTCGTCCCCCAAACGCGACCCGCGTGACCTGCCGAACATCGACCATCTGGTCGTGGGCGTCCTCGGCGGCACCGGTGAGCAGGGCCGCGGCCTCGCGTACCGCCTGGCCGTCGCCGGCCAGAAAGTGATCATCGGATCGCGCAACGCAGAACGGGCCGCCTCCGCCGCGGCGGAGCTCGGCGCCGGTGTGCGCGGCGCCGACAACGCCACCTGCGCGGCCGAGAGCGACATCGTGATCATCGCCGTGCCCTGGGAGGGGCACCGCGACCTGCTCGTCGCGCTCAAGAGCGAGCTCGCGGGCAAGATCGTCGTCGACTGCGTGAACCCGATGGGCTTCGACAAGCAGGGCGCGTTCGTGCTCGACGTCGAGGAGGGCAGCGCCGCGCAGCAGGCCGCCGCCGTGCTCACCGACTCGGCCGTCACCGCCGCCTTCCACCACGTCTCCGCGGTGCTGCTGCTCGACCCGAACGTCGAATCCCTGGACACCGACATCATGGTGCTCGGCGATCAACGCGACGCCACCGACGCGGTGCAGGCGCTCGCCTCGCGGATCCCGGGCATGCGCGGGGTGTACGCCGGACGGCTGCGCAACGCGCGTCAGGTCGAGGGGCTCACCGCCAACCTCATCTCGACCAACCGCCGCTACAAGGCGCACGCCGGTCTGCGCGTCACCGACGTGTGAGGCCGCGATCCCGGGTGCGACCCACGACGCACTCGACCGAAACGGCGTGAGGCCCCGCACATCATCGGATGTGCGGGGCCTCACGCCGTTTCGCCTCGCCTCGGTGCCGCCCGCGGTCAGGCCGTCGACGCGGCCCAGGCGCCCAGCGGACGGGCGACCAGCTCGCCGGCGTTGTTGTCGATCGCGTCCTGCAGGCCGGCCAGTACGTGGGTGACCATGCCGGCGGTGGCCGGGTCGGTGAGCACGTGCTGCACGTCGGCCTCGACGCCGAGCCGGGTGTGCACCTCGGGGACGGAGATCTCCGGGCCGGAGACGACGAAGTTGTTCAGGTCCCGGAGCAGCGTCTTGAGCTGGATCAGCGCGCGGATGCCGCCCTGGACGCCCGGCGAGGCGGACATCGCGACGATCGACTTGCCGGCCAGCACACCCCGCGCGTACGGACGCGAGGCCCAGTCCAGCGCGTTCTTCAGTACGCCCGGCAGGCTGCGGTTGTACTCGGGGGTGGTGATGATCAGGCCGTCCGCCTCGGCGATCGCCTCGCGCAGGCGCACCACGGACGCCGGCGGGTTGGCCTCCAGGTCCTGGTTGAAGTGCGGGAGTTCGTCCAGGCCCTTGTACACCTCGATCTGCATGCCCTCGGGCGCGAACGGCTGGAGGGCGTTCACGAGCGCGGTGTTGAACGACTCGGCGCGCAGCGAGCCCGAGATGGCGAGGATGCGGGTCATGGGTTCCTCCGTGGAGACGGCGAGGCGAAGCGGAAGCATTTGGTTGAACGCTTAACAAACTACCTCGGGTTTGTTGCCGGCTCAACTTTCGCTGGTCAGCGCGCGTGCCTCGGGTGCCCCCGGGCGTCCCGGGGCGTCGCCGGCCGGTGCCGGCGGCCGGGTCGGCGGGGGCGACAATGGAACCGCGTCGCGCCCGTACCGCCCGCGACCCGTTCCTCGCCCGCGCCCGTCTGGAGCCCCCGCCATGCCCCGCATCGTCGTCCTCGCCGTGATCGTGTGCGTCCTGGCGCTCGCCGCCGCCGTGGTGGCCTTCGTCGGCGGCAGTTGGCTCGGCGTCCCGTTCGTGCTGCTCGCCGCGCTGGACGGGAACATCGCCTTCTACTACCTGCGCCGGCACCGCGTGCGCCGTTCGCGTGAACTGGCGGCGCAGGCCTGATCCGGCCGTCGACGGGCCCGGTGCCCGTCCCCCGTATGGGTGGATGCCGGCTCCGGTGGCGTGTCGGCATCGAATTCGAACAAAGGTTCGGGCTAACCTTCGACCCGACGTTGTCCACAGGCGTACGCCGGTCGTGCCTGCGTGTCGGTGCGACGGGTTAGCGTTCAAGGTGTGAAGCGAACACCACAGACCGGCAAGGCGGCAGGCATGGCAGGACAGGATCGCGAGAAGGCGTTGGAGAACGCCCTCGCCCAAATTGAACGGCAGTTCGGGAAGGGTTCGGTGATGCGTCTCGGCGACGAGGCGCGCGCACCGATCGAGGTCATTCCCACCGGCTCGATCTCGCTCGACGTGGCACTGGGCATCGGTGGCCTCCCGCGGGGCCGCGTCGTCGAGGTCTACGGCCCGGAAGGCTCCGGCAAGACGAGCCTCGCGCTGCACGCCATCGCGAGCGTGCAGCGGGCCGGCGGCATCGCGGCGATCGTCGACGCCGAGCACGCGCTCGACCCCGACTACGCGAAGAAGCTCGGCGTCGACACCGACGCCCTGCTGGTGTCGCAGCCGGACACCGGCGAGCAGGCACTGGAGATCGTCGACATGCTGACGCGCTCCGGCGCGGTCGACATCATCGTCATCGACTCGGTGGCGGCGCTCGTGCCGCGCGCCGAGATCGAGGGCGAGATGGGCGACTCGCACGTCGGCCTCCAGGCCCGACTGATGAGCCAGGCGCTCCGCAAGATCACCGGTGCGCTCAACCAGACGAACACCACCGCGCTGTTCATCAACCAGCTCCGCGAGAAGATCGGCGTGATGTTCGGCTCGCCGGAGACCACGACCGGTGGCCGGGCGCTGAAGTTCTACGCGTCGGTGCGACTGGACATCCGGCGGATCGAGACGCTCAAGGACGGCACCGAGGCGGTCGGCAACCGCACCCGGGTCAAGGTGGTCAAGAACAAACTGGCCTCGCCGTTCAAGCAGGCCGAGTTCGACATCCTCTACGGCGTCGGGATCAGCCGCGAGGGTGGCCTGATCGACATGGGCGTCGAGCACGGCTTCGTGCGCAAGTCCGGCGCCTGGTACACGTACGAGGGCGACCAGCTCGGTCAGGGCAAGGAGAACGCGCGGAAGTTCCTCAAGGACAACCCCGACCTCTCCGACGAGATCGAGAAGAAGATCAAGGAGAAGCTGGGGGTCGGCCCGCGGGTCGACGTGCCGGCGGAAGCGGAACCCGAGGAGGGCTGAGCCCGTGGGTCGCCCTGCCGGCGAGTGGTCGAACACGTGGGGGGACGGATCCGAGGACGGACCCGTCTCCCCGCCGGTCGACGCCGCCGAACTGCGGGCCGCGTTGGCGGCCGTCACGGCGCGTGCCGCGACGGGGGGTGGAACCGCGCGTGGTGGTGCCGAGGGAGGTGCCGCGCGCCGAGCCGGCCCGACGCGACGCGAGCTCGCGGAGCGCGACGCGCGGGAGTACGACCCGGAGGACGACGGCTCGGGGGCCGCCGCCTCGAGGACTTACGAGCGGGCCGCCGGTCGGCGGTCCGAAGACGGTCGGGCCAAGCGCGGCACACGGGACACACGGGAGCGGGCCGGGACTCGGGGCCGGGCCCGTCGGGACACGGACGACGAGGGCATCGACGGCGCCGAGGGAGCCGATGCCGCGCCCGAACCGCTCGCCGATCCGGAGGCCACCGCGCGGGCGATCTGCCTGCGCCTGTTGACCGGGCGCGCCCGAACCAGGGCCCAGTTGGCGGACGCGCTGCGCCGTCGGGAGGTGCCCGACGAGGTCGCCGAATACGTGCTGGGCCGATTCACCGACGTGGGACTGATCGACGACACCGCCTTCGCGGGCGCGTGGGTCGACACCAGGCACACCGGCAAGGGCCTGGCCCGCCGCGCCCTGGCCAGGGAACTGCGGCAACGCGGTGTGGACGCGGTCGTGGTGGACGAGGCGGTCGCGCGACTCGATCCGGAACAGGAATTGGAGACCGCCCGGGCTTTGGTGGCCCGCCGGTTGCCGGGCACGCGCGGCCTGGACCGGGACAAGCGCATCCGCAGGTTGGCGGGCATGCTCGCGCGCAAGGGATACGGCGAGGGACTGGCCCTGCGGGTGGTCCGGGACGCGCTGGCGCACGAGGCCGAGACCGACGAGGCCGGCGACCGCGACGAGACCCCGTGGCGAGCCTGGGACGGACCGGTCTGATCCGGGCCCCCGCGGCCCCGGTCGGTGACCTAGCCTGGGAGCGTTGTCCGAGCCGTCGGACCGCCACAAGCGCGTCCCTCGGCGCGCACACGTCCCTGCCGTCCGCTTGAAGGGCCATCCGCCTTGGCGATCAGTGTGTTCGACATGTTCTCGATCGGGATCGGCCCGTCGAGCTCCCACACGGTGGGTCCCATGCGCGCCGCGCGGATGTTCGCGCAGCGGCTCAAGAGCGAGGGTGTCCTGGACCGGGTCGCCTCCGTCCGGGTCGAGCTGTACGGCTCTCTGGGCGCGACCGGCCACGGCCACGGCACCCCGCGCGCGGTGCTGCTCGGCCTGGAGGGCTACTCGCCGCGCACCGTCGATCCGGAGGAGGTCGAGCCGGAGCTGGCGCGCATCCGCGAGTCGGGGACGTTGCGGCTGCTCGGCGTGCACGACATCGCCTTCGACGGCGACCGGGACCTGGTGCTGCACCGACGCAAGACGCTGCCGTACCACGCGAACGGGATGACCGCGTGGGCGCGCGACGCGGACGGCACCGAGTTGCTCACCAAGACCTACTACTCGGTGGGCGGCGGCTTCGTGGTGGACGAGGACGCGGTCGGCGCGGATCGGGTCAAGCCCGACGACACCGTGCTGCGCTACCCCTTCCGCACCGGCGACGAACTGTTGCGGCTGACCCGGGAGACCGGGCTCTCGGTGTCCGCGCTGATGCTGGAGAACGAGAAGGCGTGGCGCACCGAGGCGGAGATCCGCGCCGAACTGCTGGAGATCTGGCAGGTGATGCGCGCGTGCGTCGAGCGCGGTCTGGCCACCGAGGGCATCCTGCCCGGCGGGCTCAAGGTGCGCCGCCGTGCCTCGCGGACCGCCCGCACGCTGCGCGCCGAGGGGGACCGGCCCACGCACGCGATGGAGTGGGTCACCCTGTGGGCGATGGCGGTCAACGAGGAGAACGCGGCCGGCGGCCGGGTGGTCACCGCGCCCACCAACGGCGCCGCCGGGATCATCCCGGCCGTCCTGCACCACTACGTGGCGACCGTTCCGGGCGCGGACGAGGAAGGCATCGTCCGCTACCTGCTCGCCGCGGGCGCGATCGGCATGCTGTTCAAGGAGAACGCGTCGATCTCCGGCGCCGAGGTCGGCTGCCAGGGCGAGGTGGGCTCGGCGTGCGCGATGGCCGCCGGCGGTCTGGCCGAGGTCCTGGGCGGCACCCCCGAGCAGGTGGAGAACGCCGCCGAGATCGGGATGGAGCACAACCTCGGGCTCACCTGCGACCCGGTCGGCGGCCTGGTGCAGATCCCGTGCATCGAGCGCAACGGCATGGCCGGCGTCAAGGCGGTCACCGCCGCCCGGATGGCCCTGCGCGGTGACGGTCGGCACCACGTCTCGCTGGACAAGGTGATCAAGACCATGAAGGAGACCGGCGCGGACATGAAGGTCAAGTACAAGGAGACCTCACGCGGCGGACTCGCCGTCAACATCATCGAGTGCTGAGCGGGGTGCCCGAGCGCCGTCCGGTCGGGTGCGCGGGGCCGGTTCGGGCCGCAGCGCGGGTGACGTGCGCGTCTTGCCGATCCCTGCGGGACACATGAGGTGTGCTCCCGGGAACGAAGGGTAGGCATGCGCCCGTGAACGATGCGAGTGGTCCCCTCCTGGTGCAGGTGTCGACGGTCGGAGCCGATCACACATTGGTGACCGTGCACGGCGAGATCGACATGGACAGCGGTCCGGTGCTCGACGACGCGCTGAGCCGACAGGTGTCGGCCGGGCTGACCCGGCTGCTGCTCGATCTGTCCTCGGTGGCGTTCATCGACTCGTTCGGCCTGCGGATCCTGGTCCGGGCCGAGCGGCGGGCCCGCGAGGCGGGTGGTTCGTTGCAACTCATCGCGCCGACCCGGGCGGTCGCGCGGGTGCTGCGGCTGACCGGCTTCACCCTGATGGTGGCCGTGCACGACACCGTGCAAGAGGCGATCGAGGCACAGGACAGCCCGGCCGGGCACGAGTAGGCACGTGCAGCCGGTCAAAAACGGCGAGATTCATGATCAAAATGGGGCCGAGGGGTGGCCGGATTCGATCATGCAGGCCACACTTGGAGTGTCCGCGCGCCGGATGTTTCTGCTGTCGCCCGAAGGCCGTGGACCTGTGGCCGTCCCGTCGAGCGCAAGCCCGACGGGACGGCCGCCGCATGTCCGGGGCGGGGCGGAGTGAGGCGGCCCCGCCCGATCAGGTCAGCGTGCGCTCGAGGAACCGCGCGATCGTCGAGCGGTACTCGCGCGCCTCGGGCAACAACGCCGTGAGTTCGCCCGCGCCGTGCACGAAACCGTCCCAGCGCTTGGCCTCGACCGCGACGCCGGCCGCCTCCAACTGCTTCGCGTAGGCCTCGCCCTCGTCCCGCAGCGGGTCGTACTCGCCGGTGAGCACCAGCGCGGTGGGCAGCCCGGCGAGGTCCTCGGCGAGCAGCGGTGAGGCGAGCGGGTCGGTGCGCTCGCTGCGCGGGCTGGTCAGGTAGAGCCGGATCGCCTCCTCCAGCGCCTCGCGGGTGAGCAGCCGGCCCTCGCCGTTCTCCTGCACGGAGGCCCCGGACAGGGTCAGGTCCAGGATCGGGGCGTCCAGCACCTGGGCGAGCGGGGTCGGCTGGCGGCGGTCGCGCAGCATGATCGCGCAGGCCGCGGCCAGGTTGCCGCCCGCGCCCGCGCCGCCGATGGCGACCTTGTCCGGGTTGACGCCGAGTTGGAAGGCGCGCTCCTGGACCCAGATCCACGCGGCGTACACGTCTTCCAGGGGCCACGGGAACTTGAATTCGGGTGCCAGGCGATACTCGACCGAGATCACCACGGCGCCGCTCTCGGCGGCGATGTGCGCGCAGTGCGCGTCGGAGCGGTCCACCGAGCCGTGCCACCACGTGCCGTCGTGCAGGTACACGTAGCCTGGACGACCGCCCCTGGGGGCGGCGCCGGCCGGCGTGTACACGCGGGCGGTGATCTTGCCCGGTTCGGGCTCCTTCACGGTGATGTTCACATCCCGCGTCGTCACACCTTCCGGCGCGGGCTCGACGAACGCGAGGATGGACGACTCGAGAGCTTTGTTCGACGCGGCACGACGCTCCGCCAGGGGCAGGTCGGCCGGAAGGGGCGGCGCGGCGGCGACAGCGTCGAGAATCGGCTGGATCTGCGGTGCGACGGGCATGCGACTCCTCCGAACGGACTACGAAGCAGCACAGTAGAACTTCGCACCCGGAGTTGACAGGGCGTCAGAAGTCGAACGCGTGACATAGGCCACACAGAAAACGCGCGAAGGGCGTCAACCGTGTCAGTTGCCCTCGACGTTGAAGAACCGGAACCCACTGAGGAGTACGTGTTGACCGTCATCGACGAGCCCCGGATACCGGGCGCGCCGCCCTCCACTTCGGGCCGGGGCGCTCCCGACGAGAACTCGTCGGGGGCCCTGTCGGTCGCGGAGCGCGGCATCCGGCTGCTGTGGCCGCCGTTGGCGGTGTACGCGGGCACCGCCGTGCTCCAACTGCTGGTGCTCTCGTGGATGATCCCGGCGGGCGGTCCGAGCCTGCGCGACCGACTGTTGCAGTGGGACGCGCACTGGTACGTGGACGTCGCCGCGCACGGCTACCCGGACAGCTTCACGTACACCCCCGAGGGCGATCTCACCGGCAACACCCTCGCGTTCTTCCCGCTGTATCCGGGCCTGGTCCGGATCGTGCACTACCTGACCGGCACCGACTACGAGACGGCCGGCCTGATCGCCGGACACCTCGCGACCGCCGTCGCGCTGTGCGTGCTGTACGTGTTCATGAAGCGCCTGTACGACCGGCGCGCGGCGCTGGTGATGACGGTGCTCGTGGGCGGTGCGCAGCCGATGGGCGTGGTCTTCTCGATGGCCTACAGCGAGACGCTGTTCCTGGCGCTCGCGGTGGGCACGCTGCTCGCGGCGCACCGACGGGCCTGGATGACCGCGGGCCTGCTCGCGTGCCTGACCAGCGTCACCCGACCGGCCGGCATCGCGGCGATCGCCGCGCTGGGGGTGGCCGCGCTGTTGGAGATGTGGCAACACCGGCGGCTGCTGTACCCGCCGATCGCGGCGTGTGTGATCGCGTGTCTGGGCATGCCGATGTACCTGCTGTGGGTGGGCACCCGGCTCGGTGAGACCGACGCGTGGTTCACCATCCAGGACGCCGGCTGGGGCACCAGGTGGGACAACGGCGAGGCGCTCTGGGACTTCCTGACCGACACACTGCGCAACGGCGACCAGTGGATAGCGGTCAGTACGGCGGTGCTGATCATCGCGGCCGTGGTCGGCTCGCTGGTCGCGCTGAACCGACGGATCTGGCCGCCGCTGGCGGTGTACGGCCTGTCGATACTGGTGATGACGCTGTGCCAGAGCAACTACTACCACTCGAAGTTGCGGCTGATGATCCCCACGCTGCTGTTCTTCGTCCCGCTCGCGACGGTGCTCGCGCGAGCCCGCACGCGTACGGCGGCACTGATGCTCGCCGGAATGTGTCTGTTCGGCATGTGGTACGGCGCGTACATGCTCACCACCTGGCACTACGGGATCTGATCCGGGCCCGGCCCGCCGTCCTCGAACGCCGGGCGGGCCGATCGGTGGTCGGCCCGCCCGGCGTTCGAGGACGAGGCGGTTCCGGCCGCCGCGTCAGTGCCCCGCGCCGCGGGCGCGGTCGATGGTCTCCTCGAGGATGTCCAGGTGCTCGGGGGGCAGGTGCGCCGCGAGGTAGCCGTCCGGCCGGATCAGCAGGATCGTGTGCGCGCCGGCGCCCGGGTACTCCGGGGTGACCACCAACTCGGCCGGTGCGGCGAGCTTGTCCAGGCGCGCGCGCAGCCGCGGCATCAGGCCCGCCTCGCGCCAGCGGTCGCCGTGCCACACCTCTATGCCGGGGGCGATCAACAGCACGACCAGTCCTCGGTCCAGACACTCGGTCAGCCACCCGTCGGCTCCGTCCGCGCGGACCACCGGGACGTCCCGGATGCATTCGCCGACCCCGGGGCCGGGGGTGAGCAGCGGCGAGCCGGTGTAGTCGGGGCCCGACGTGCTCGCGGCCGGACCGCGCGGGTCGAGCCGGCGCAACGTGGTGCCCTTGCCGCGTGCGCCCATCAGGGTCAGCCGGCGGCCCATCTTCTGCGCCGGACTCACCGGCGCGAGGAAGTGCAGCGCGTCCTCGCCGAGCGCCAGCCGTCGCCGGGCGGCCCCCCGGCGCTCGCCGTGGTAGGTCTCCAACAGCCGGATCGGGGCGTATCCGCGCAGCGTGAAGGCCAGCTTCCAGGCCAGGTTGCGGACGTCCTGGAGGCCGAGTTCGACCGCGTCCGCGGCGGACGGGTGGACCAGGTGCGCGGCGTCCCCGGCGAGCAGCACCCGGCCGACCCGGAAGCGGCGGGCGAGCCGCTGGTGCACCTCGTACTCGCCGCTCCACAGCAGGTCGTGCGCGGGATCCTCGGCCCCGTCGGAGTCGGGGGAGAGCGCGTCCAGCGTGCGCAACACCGAACGCACCCGCGCGGAGACCCGCTTGGGGTCGGCCAGGTCGCCGACGACCTGGATCACCCGGGTCTCCTCGGCGGCCTTGGCCACCCCGTGGGCCATCGGGAGTTGCCAGGTCAGTCGCCATACGTCGTCCGGCAGCGGCTGGGCCAGGACCGTACCGCCGCGGTGGAAGGGCGGGTCCACGAACAACCACGGGGTGGCCGGCCCGCTCGTGTCCGGGGTCGGTGGTTCGTCGGCGAGCGAGGGATCCGGTGGGACCAGCGAGGTCGCGGTGATCCGGCGGGGCAGCCGTACCTTGACGTCCGCGCACAACAGGCGGTCCACCCGCGGGCGGCCGGGGAAGCGCACGTTCACCGCGCGCCGGACCACCGAGCGCGAACCGTCGCAGGCGACCAGCCACTGCGCGCGCCACTTGACCGGGCCGCCGGGGCCGCGGGCGAGCAGGGTGACCGAGGTCTCGTCCTGTTCGACCCCCTCGATCCGATGCCGCCACGCGGTGGTCACCAGTGGGCTCGCGTGCACGGCGTCCAACAGGGCGCGTTCCAGGCGCTGTTGGGAGAGCCCGTAGCGAACCGGAGCCGCCGGCTCGTCGACCGGCTGCGGGACGTCGCGGCTGCGTCGGCGGATCCGCTGTACGCCCCACGGCTCGGCGGCGCCGTCGAGCCGGGTGCCGGTCAGGTCGTAGACGAAGGCCAGCGTCGCGCCGTCGAGCGCGCACGCGCGCGAGCCCGCCCGCGGTGTGCCGTTGCCGGAGTCCACCACGACCGAACGCACCCCGCGCCCGGCCAGTGCCAGGGCGGCCGCCAAACCGGCGGGCCCGGCACCCGCGATGATCACCGAGTCCGCGCGCGGAGCGTTGCCCGCCATCGTGGCCCCCCAAGTGTTGCAAGACGTGTCGTACTCGTCGCCCATCATCCGGCACCGGGGCCCTTCGACGACAAAGCGACGCCCCGCGGGTGGCGTTCACCGCGGGGCGTCGGTCGGTGGTGCGGGGGTGGGACGGTGCGTCCGGCGGGGTCAGACGGCCATCGCGTCGCGGGACAACTCGCCCGGCGCCGGCGTGGCGGCGGCCGGCGGCTTGCCCTTGCGCGAGGTGCGCAGCCTGCGCTCGAGCCACGTGGCGAACGCGGACAGGAGCATGCACATCGCGACGTAGATCGTGCCGACGATGATCGTGACCGGGATGAACGGCATGTGGTAGTCCTGGTAGCCACCGATCAGCTTGGCCGCCGCGAGCAGTTCCGGGTAGGTGATCAGGAAGCCGAGCGAGGTGTCCTTGAGGGTCACCACGACCTGGCTGATGATCGTCGGGAGCATGGTGCGGATGCCCTGCGGGACCAGGATCATCGTCATCACCTGGGTCTTGCGCATGCCCAGCGCGTAGGCCGCCTCGCTCTGGCCCTTGGGCACGGCGAGGATGCCCGCGCGGATGTTCTCCGCCTGCACGGTGCCGTTGTAGATGGTCAGGCCGACCACCAGCGGCCACATCGGATCCCACTTCCACCAGCCCTGGCTGCCCGGGACGAGGTAGAGCATGAAGATCAGCACCAGCAGCGGCATGGCGCGGAAGAAGGTGACGAACGTGGTCGAGGCCCAGCGCACGATCCTGTGATCGGAGAGCCGGCCGGCGGCCAGGAAGGCACCGAGCACGATCGAGAACACCGCGGCCAGCGCGAACGCCTTCAGGGTCGCCTTGAGGCCGTCGAAGATGAACTGCTGGACACCCGTGTACTGGAACGGGTCCCACTTGGCCGCCTCGAACTGGCCGGTGTCCTCGAACCGCACGACCACGAAGACCATGAACGCGAGCAGGGCCACGCTGCCGAGCACGCCGATGATCAGGTTGCGCCGGCGCGCCTTGGGGCCCGGTACGTCGAACAGCACACTCGCTTCGCGGCTCATCGGACCACCGCCAGCTTCTTCTCGAGCGCGGCGAGGAGCGCGCTCATGGTCAAGGTGATGATCAGATAGCCGACCGCGATCCACAGCAGGACCCACAGCGACTTGTAGCCGTTCTCCACCATCTGCGCCTGGGTGCCCATGAGTTCGGTGACGTTGAAGGCGCTGGCGATGGCCGAGTTGCGGACCATCGCGATCAGCAGGCTGCCGATCGGCGGGACCGCCGCCCGACCGGCCTGCGGCAGCACGATCTGGCTCAGCGTCTGGGTGAAGGACATGCCCAGGCTGCGGGCGGCCTCGGCCTGACCGATCGGGACGGTGTTGATGCCCGAGCGGATCGCCTCGCAGATGAAGGCGGCGGTGTACGTGCTCAGCGCGATGACCGCGAACTGGAAGAAGGAGAGGTTGAAGCGCAGCTTGGGGAAGCCGAGCGCGACGGCGAAGAAGATCAGCGTCAGGGGGGTGTTGCGGAACAGATTGACGTAGGCGGTGCCGAACCAGCGCAGCGGGGGCACCGGCGAGACCCGACACGCGGCTATCAGCGTGCCGAGCAGAAGCGACACGATCCCACAGACGACGGTCAGCTTGAGCGTCCCGACGAAGCCGTGCCGCAAGAGATCCCAGTTGTCCTGGATCACCTCGAGCATCGTGATCGAGCCCTCCTCTCCGTGATCGTGGGTTCAGGGGTGGGGTGACGGCCCGTTCCCCCGGTCACGTGCGGCGGGGAGCGGGAGGGGTCGTGCGCCGACCGGTCCCGGGGGAGCCGGGACCGGTCGGCGCACGACGGTCGACGGTCAGTAGCGGACGAGCGCCGGAATGGCCGGGGCGGCGGAGCCGGACAGGCCGAGCGTGGCGTCGTACGCCTTCTTCCAGTCGCCGCTCTTCTCGTGTGCCTCGAGGGCGTCGCTGACCGCGTTGCGGAACACCGCGTCGTCCTTGTTCAGGCCGACGCCGTAGTTCTCGGTGGTGAACGGCTCGCCGACCACCTTGAGCGCGCCCGGGTCCTTGGCCGCGTAGCCCTTGAGGATCGCGTCGTCCGTGGAGACCGCGTCGACCTGGTTCGACAGCAGGCTCTCGACACACAGCGAGTACGTGTCGAACACCCGGGTGGTGGTGTCGGGGAACTTGGTCTGCAGGTTCTGCAGCGGCGTGGAGCCCTTCGCGGAGCACACCGTCTTGCCCTTGATGGTGTCCTTGCCGGTGATCGCGGTCTCGTTCTTGCGGACCAGGAGGGACTGACCGGCGATGTAGTACGGACCGGCGAAGGAGACCTGCTCCTTGCGCTTGTCGGTGATGCTGTAGGTGCCGACGTAGTAGTCGATGTCACCGTTGACCAGCGCGTTCTCACGGTTGGTCGACGCGATGGCCTTGAACTCGATCTTGTCCGGGCCGAAGCCCAGGTCGGCCGCGATCATCTTGGCGATCTCGATGTCGAAGCCGGAGTACTTGCCGGTGGCCGGGTCCTTGGAGCCGAGGAAGGGCTGGTCCTCCTTGGCGCCGACGACCAGCTTGCCGCGCTTCTTGGCGTTGTCGAAGGTCTTCGAGCCGGTGAGCGCGACGTCCGTCTTGGGCATGTAGGTGGGCAGCTCGGGCTTGGCGGCACCGGGAGCGCCGGGCGCGCCCTGCGAACCACCGGTGCTGCCGCCCGGCGTCTTGGCCTCCGGCGAACCGTCCTTGCCGCACGCGGTACCGAACAGGGCGAGCACGGCGATGCCGGCGACGGCCACGGATGAGCGCATCTTCATGATCAACGTCCTTGCGTGAATGAGGCGAAACAGGCCTGAGGACAACAGAAACTCGTGGGGCGAAGCGCGAGTCGTGCCGCCGATCGGACCGGGCGCGCCGACGGCGCCCGATGCGACTAGGGGAGGCGGGACGGACTCAGTGATGCAGGATCTTGGAGAGGAAGTCCCGAGCACGGTCGCTGCGCGGGTTGCTGAAGAACTCCTCGGGCGTGTTCTCCTCGACGATGCGGCCGTCCGCCATGAAGATCACCCGGTTCGCGGCGGAGCGCGCGAAGCCCATCTCGTGGGTCACCACGACCATCGTCATGCCCTCGCGGGCCAGGTCGCGCATGACCTCGAGGACCTCGTTGATCATCTCCGGGTCGAGCGCCGAGGTGGGCTCGTCGAAGAGCATCACCTTGGGCTCCATGGCCAGCGCACGGGCGATCGCGACGCGCTGCTGCTGACCACCGGAGAGTTGCGCCGGATACTTGTCCGCCTGACTGCCCACGCCGACCCGGTCCAGCAGTTCGTGCGCCCGACGGGTGACCACGTCGGCCTTCTCCCGGCGCACCTTGAGTGGGCCGAGCGTCACGTTCTGTAGCACCGTCTTGTGCGCGAACAGGTTGAACGACTGGAACACCATGCCGACGTCCGAGCGCAGCCGGGCGAGCTCGCGGCCCTCCTGCGGGAGCAGGTTCCCGTCGATGGTGATCCGGCCGCCGTCGATCGCCTCGAGGCGGTTGATCGTGCGGCACAGGGTCGACTTGCCCGATCCGGACGGACCGATGACGACGACGACCTCGCCCTTGTGGATCGTCAGGTCGATGTCCTGCAACACGTGCAGGGCGCCGAAGTGCTTGTTGACGTTCTCCAACACGACGAGGGGCTCGCCGGGGTGGGCGTCCTTGGTGGTGTCGCTCTTGGCGAGCACCGGCGGCTTCGGTGCGATGTCAGAGGCATCCGTCGTCACGATGGCGGGCTCCGTCCAGAGTCGTCCCGTATCTTTTTGCGCGACCGGGTGGCAGGTGGGTTCGAGAGTCTCCCGGCGACGCCGGGTGGTGCGTGACACTAGGGCAGGCAGCACCCCCCGAGTCAGTGCACTTGAGCTTGTCTTGAGGTCAAGAGTCGGTAACGGACCGTCAGATGTGAGGAACCACGTGCGCCTCCTGCTCGTCGAGGATGATCTGCGAGTCGCCGCGCCGCTACGCGCGGTCCTGGGTCGGCACGGCTTCACCGTGCGGCACGCCACCACCGGCGAGGAAGCCCTCGCCGCGATCGACGACGTCCCCGACGTGGTGCTGCTCGATCTGTCGTTGCCCGACCACGACGGATTCGAGGTGTGCAGCCGGATCCGGCGGCTGTGCGACGTCCCGGTGATCATGGTCACCGCGCGTGCGGACATCCGGTCCCGGATACACGGCCTGAACCTGGGCGCCGACGACTACGTCACCAAGCCCTACGACATCGGCGAGCTGCTGGCCCGAATACACGCGGTGAGCAGACGCACGCGCAGTGACGCGCCGGCCGCGGAGAGTCCCCCGGCCGCCAAGGGACCCGGCGGCATCGAACTGGACCCGGCCACCCGGCGGGTCACCGTCGGCGGCATCGACGTGGTGCTCACCCGCAAGGAGTTCGACCTGCTCGCGCTGCTGGCCCAGCGCCCGGGCGTGGTGTTCCGGCGCGAGCAGATCATCAGCGAGGTCTGGCACACGAGCTGGGCGGGCAACAACCGCACCCTGGAGGTGCACGTCGCGTCGCTGCGGTCCAAGCTCGGCAATCCCGCGATCGTCGAGACGGTGCGCGGCGTGGGCTACCGTGTCGTCCCCGAAGCCTGATCCCACCGGCTTCCCGAAGGATCGTCACCGGTTCCTGTGCGCACCCGCCTGCTCGCGTTGCTCCTCGCCCTGATGACCGCAGTGCTCATCGCGCTCGGCATCCCGTTGGCGATCTCCCGCGCGTCCGCCCATCAGCAGGAGCTGATCCGGGACCGGGTGGACGATCTCACCCGCTTCGTTTCGGACACCCAGTTGACCGTGGTCTCCGACACCGTGCGCGCGCAGACCGACGGCGGGGCGCGGCCCGGTCCGGACGCCGCCGACCTGGACATGCTGCGCTCCGAACTGGAGCGCTACGAGGCCGTCTACGGCATCCGGGTGGGCGCGTTCGACCGGCGCGGTCAGCCGATCGCCGTGTCGCGTCCGGGATTTCGGATCGACCCGCGCTCGCCCGCGTTCACCGAGGCGCTGGCCGGGCGACGCAGCGACGACCCCGGACAGGTGTGGCCCTGGCAGCGCGATCGCATCGTGGTCGCGGTCCCGGTGATCCACCGGGGCGACGTGGTCGCGGTCGTGCTCACCGACTCGCCGACCGGCCGGATGCGCTCGAAGATCCAGCGGGTGTGGCTGATTCTGTTCGCCGGAGAGGTGGTCGCGGTGCTCGCCGCGCTGCTGCTGGCGACCCGACTCACCGGATGGGTGCTGCGCCCGGTCCGGGTGCTCGACTCGGTGACCCACGAGATCGCCACCGGCCGGCTCGGGGCCCGCGTGGCCGGCGCCCAGGGCCCACCCGAACTCCGGCGCCTGGCAAGGTCGTTCAACGAGATGGCGGACCACGTGGAGACGGTCGTGGACCAGCAGCGGGCGTTCGCCGCGGACGCCTCGCACCAACTGCGCAACCCGTTGTCCGCGCTGCTGCTGCGGATCGAGGAACTGGGCCTGTCGTTGCCGCCCGGCCACGGCGAGACGCTGGACGGGGTCCGCGACGAGGGCCGTCGGCTCACCCACGTCCTGGACGAACTGCTGGAGCTGGCGCTGGCCGAGAACGCGCGCCCGTCCGCCCGGGCCGTGGACGTCGCGGCCCTGGTGCACGAGCGAGTGGACGCGTGGCAGACGCTGGCCCGCTCGCGCGGTCGTCGGTTCGAGCAGGAGGGCCCGCTCGCGCTGACCGGCAACGTGGATCCGGTCACCCTGGGCAGCGCGCTGGACGCCATCCTGGACAACGCGCTCAAGTTCGCTCCCGAGGACACCACGATCACCGTCGCGTGCTCGGCGGTGGGCAGCCGCGTGGAGATCCGGGTCAGCGACCGCGGCCCGGGACTGACCTTCGAGGAACTGCGCCGGGTGGGCGACCGGTTCTGGCGCAGCCCGCGGCACCAGAACGTGGACGGCTCCGGCCTGGGCCTGTCGATCGCCCGCACGCTGCTGGGCGCGAGCGGCGGCACGATCGACTTCGCCGCGCGCGAGGGCGGAGGGCTGACCGTCACGCTGATCGTGCCCAGGGCGGACTGAGCGCCGCCGGCCGCCGTCGGGGCACCCGCGCTATTCGGCCACCCGGCACTGCGGCGCGCGCGGCTGCGGCAGGCCCAGCGGACGCAGTCGCACGTCGTAGGCGCGCTGCCAGTCACCGTTGGCGATGTGCCGGTTCAGCGCCCCGCACACCGCCTCCGCGAGTGCGACGTCGCCCTTGCTCAGCCCCACGCCGTACGGCTCGTCCGAGAACGGCCGGCCCAGGATGCGCAGCGTGCCCGGGTGCTGGGCGACGAAGCCGGACAGGATCGCGTCGTCGGTGCTGACCCCGCGCACGTTCTTGGCCAGCAACTCGTCCACGCACTCGGAGTACTTGCCGCGCTCCTGGACCTTCATGGTCGGGAACTCGCTGCGGACGCGGACGGCCGACGTCGACTCGCGCACCACGCACACCGCGCTGTCGGCGAGGTCCTCGGGACCGTCGACACCCGGCTCGTCCGTGCGCACCAGGAAGTCCTGGCCCGCGATGAAGTACGGCCCGGCGAACGAGACCTTCTGCGACCGGGCGGCGTTGATCGTGTAACTGGCCACGACCAGGTCGACCTGCCCGCTGGTGATCCGGTACTCGCGGTTCTGCGTCTCCACGTCCATGAACGTGACGCGGTCCTTGAACCCGAGGTCGTCCGCGATCATCCGGGCGACGTCGTCGTCGAAGCCCTGGTACGCCTGATCGCCGGTGCGCACGCTCCACCCCGGCTGGTCCGGCTTGACCCCGACGATGATCCGCCCCCGGGCCACCATCGCCCGGTAGGTGGGCGACTTCTCACGCAGATCGGCGAACGGGTCGGGCGCGTGTGTGCCGCCCTCGGCCCGGTTGTTCTCCACCGCGAGCCAGGACGCGCCCACCGCGACCAGCAGGAAGGCCAGCGCGGCGGGCAGCGCGATCCGGGTGCGCCGCCACCACCGGGCGCGGCCGAGGCGGCGCGGGGCCGGCTCGTCGGTCGGCGGCCCGCCCGCGTAGGTCGCCTCGGCGTCCTCGTCCCACTCCTCGACCGCGCGCCGGGGCAGTGGGTCGCCGCCCCAGGTCACCGGTACCGAGTCCTGCACGACCCGGGTCAGCAGCGCGTCGGTCTCCTTGGCGTCCAGGCGCCGGGTCGGGTCCTTGCGCAACAGGCCCATGATCACCGGCTCCAGCGGACCCGCGTGCCGGGGCGGCGCGGGCGGCGCGTTGACCACCGCGTCCACGACCTCCACGGGAGAGGCCCGACGAAACGGCGCGAGACCCTCGACCATCTCGTACAGCGTCGCGCCCAGCGACCACAGGTCGGACGCCGGATCCAGCGCGTCCGGATGGTCGGCGAGCGTGTGCTCGCTCGACGCGTCGTCGGTGAGCACGCGGGCCCGGCCCCGGGCGAACTGCTCCGCGCGCTCGGGCGCGAGATAGCCGGGGGTGCCCAGCAGTTCGCCGAACTGGGTGACCTGCGGCGCGTCGGCGAAGGTGGCGATGCCGAAGTCGGTGAGCACCACCCGGCCGTCCATGCCCAGGAGCACGTTCGCCGGCTTCACGTCCCGGTGCAGCACACCCTTGGCGTGCGCGGCCCGCAGGGCCCGCAGCACGTCCAGACCGATCCGGGCCGCCTCGGCGTGGTCGAGTCGACCCTCCGCGCGGATCACGTCGGCCAGTGAGCGCGAAATCACCAATTCCATGACGATCCACGGCAAACCGTCCTCTTCGAAGACGTCGTGCACCGTCACCACGTTCTCGTGGCGGATGCGGGCCGCGGCGATCGCCTCGCGTTTGCTGCGCTCCAGCCAGGACCGCTGCGACCCGGCGTCCAGGGACTTGGGCAGCAGCAGTTCCTTGACCGCGACCTCGCGGCCGAGGGCGGTGTCCACGGCCAGCCAGACCTCGCCCATACCGCCTCGGCCGAGACTGCGGCTCAGGCGGTAACGATTGTTCAGTATTCGGCCGATCTCCCCCTCGGACACCGCGGTCGCACCCTCCTCCCGAGCAAGCGGGCCTCCCTGACCATGATTGCGGCCTTCCCCCCGGTCGGCTCACAGCGTCGGTTCGGGGACCGCGCACGGTCTGGCCTACAAGCTCAGAGCGTAGATGTCGGTCCCGAACACCATGACACGAACCCAGCATGTGCCATCGGGACCGCTTCGCGCGACGCCCTGGGCATCACGATCTGTCCGATCAGGGTTTCACCGATCGGTACCAGCGCTGGGCGCCGGCGTGCAGCGGCAGCGGATCGGTGAAGATCGCGGTCCTGGGGTCGACCAACTGCGCCGCGTGCACCTCGCGTCCGATCGCCTCCCGGTTCTCCATCACCGTCTCGGTCACCCGCCTGATCAGCACCGAATCCTGCGACGCCCGGGTGACCAACAGGTTCGGCACCGCGATGGTCGGCGTCTCGGTGCCACCGGGATAGGCGTCCGCGGGCACCACCGCCTCGCGGTACACCGGCCCGTAGCGATCGCGCAGCTTGCCCGCGAGGTCGCCGAGTTGCACCAGCCGCACCGACCAGTGCTCGGCCAGGTCGGAGACCGCCCCGGTGGGCAGCCCGCCGGACCAGAAGAACGCGTCCACCGTGCCGTCGCGCAACCGTTGGGTGGCCTCGCCGATGCCGATCCGGACCGGCGTGATGGCGTGCTCCATGTCGTTCATGCCCACCTCGCTCAGCAGCCGGCGGGTGATCAACTCCACCCCGGATCCGGGCAGCCCGACCACCACCCGGCGCCCGCGCAGGTCGGTGATCCGCTGCACCGGCGAATCGGCGGGCACCACCAGTTGCACGTAGTCGTCGTACAACCGGGCCACCGCGCGCAACCCGTCCCGGTCGGCCGGCCCCAGGTCGGCCACCGCGTCCGAGGTGGCGATGCCGAATGTGTCGACGCCGTCGATCACCCGGCGCAGGTTCTCCACCGACCCCCCGCTGGAGTTCACCGCGACTCGCACCTTGAGGTCCGCGGACAGCCGAGGCCGCAACAGTTCGCCGTAGCGGTGGTACACCCCGGTCGGCACCCCGGTGGCCAACGAGACCGGCCCGCCCGGGGTCGGCCGTTCGTCCGTCGAGAGCACCGCGTAGCCCCCGAGCACGCACAGCAGCACGAGCGTGGCCAGCCCGGCCCGGACCAGGCGGGGCCGGCGCGCGCAGGCGTCGCGCACGGAAACGGGGAGGAACGACAAGGAGGGCACGGCGGCGAGTTTGCCATGGAGGACGCCCACACACGTCAGGAAGCAAACCCCGTACCCTGTCGGGTGTTATGACTGCGCGAAGCTATGAGGTCCGCACCTACGGGTGCCAGATGAACGTCCACGACTCCGAGCGACTGTCCGGTCTGCTGGAGGACGCGGGTTACGTCCGCGCGCCCAAGGGGGAGCCGGCCGACGTGGTCGTCTTCAACACGTGCGCCGTCCGCGAGAACGCGGACAACAAGCTGTACGGGAACCTGGGCCACCTCGCGCCCGCGAAGGCCGAACGCCCCGGCATGCAGATCGCGGTCGGCGGCTGCCTCGCGCAGAAGGACCGGGACACCATCGTGCGCAAGGCGCCGTGGGTGGACGTGGTCTTCGGCACGCACAACGTGGGCTCGCTGCCGGTGCTCCTGGAGCGGGCCCGGATCGAGCAGGAGGCCCAGGTCGAGATCCTGGAGTCGCTCGACGTCTTCCCCTCCACGCTGCCCACCCGACGCGAGTCGGCGTACGCGGCGTGGGTGGCCATCTCGGTGGGCTGCAACAACACCTGCACGTTCTGCATCGTGCCCGCGCTGCGCGGCAAGGAGAAGGACCGCCGCCCCGGGGACGTGCTCGCCGAGATCGAGACGCTGGTCGGCGAGGGCGTGATCGAGGTCACCCTGCTCGGCCAGAACGTGAACGCGTACGGCTCGGACATGGGCGACCGCGAGGCGTTCTCCAAGCTGCTCCGCTCGTGCGGACGGATCGACGGCCTGGAGCGGGTGCGCTTCACCTCGCCGCACCCGCGCGACTTCACCGACGACGTGATCGCGGCGATGGCCGAGACGCCGAACGTGATGCACCAGTTGCACATGCCGTTGCAGTCCGGCTCGGACGCGATGCTGCGCGCGATGCGCCGCTCCTACCGGCAGGACCGCTATCTCGGGATCATCGAGCGGGTGCGCGCGGCGATGCCGGACGCGGCGATCTCCACCGACATCATCGTGGGCTTCCCCGGGGAGACCGACGAGGACTTCGAGCAGACCCTGCACACCGTGCGCGAGGCCCGGTTCGCCGCCGCGTTCACGTTCCAGTACTCCAAGCGCCCCGGCACGCCGGCCGCCACGATGGACGGCCAGGTGCCCAAGGAGGTCGTGACCGAGCGCTACCAGCGGCTGCTCGCGCTCCAGGAGGAGATCTCCTGGGCGGAGAACCGCGCCCAGGTCGGCCGCACCCTGGAGGTGCTGGTCGCCGAGGGCGAGGGTCGCAAGGACCACGACACCGCGCGGTTGTCCGGGCGGGCCCCGGACAACCGCCTCGTGCACTTCGAGCGCCCCGCCGAAGGCGTGCGACCGGGCGACATGGTCTCGGTCGAGATCACCTACGCCGCGCCGCACCACCTGCTCGCGGAGAAGCCGACCCCGGCGATCCGGCGCACCCCCGCGGGCGACGCGTGGGAGCGGCGCAACGCGGCCCCCGCCGCCCCCGCGACCAAGGCCGGCGTACTGCTCGGCATGCCGCAGATCGGCGCGCCCGCGGTCGGGGCCGCCCCGACCGCGGTCGCCTGTTGCGACTGAGCGCCGCTCAGGTCACGTTCCACCCGAGCAGGACCGGCTGTTCACGCTCGTAGCCGAGCGTGGACAGCCGGGCGGTCTCCAGTCGGAAGAGCCGCCCGTCCTGCGGCGGCAGACCCAGCCAGCGCGCGGTGAGCACGCGGAGCAGGTGGCCGTGCGCGACGAGCACCGCGTCCTCGCCGCCCTCGAGCACCGGACGCACCCGCGCCAGCACCCGGTCCACCCGGCGGCCCACGTCGGCGATCGACTCGCCCGGGTGGTCCGCGTCGCCGGGGGGCACCCCGTCCCGCCACAGGAACCAGCCCGGCACACTCTCGCGGATCTCGTTCGTGGTGATGCCCTCGTAGCCGCCGTAGTCCCACTCGACCAGGTCCGGTTCGACCTCCGCGCCGGTGATCCCGGCGAGTTCCGCGGTGTGTCGGGCCCGGACGAGTGGGCTGGTCAGGGCGAGCGGGAAGGTGTGCCCGGCGAGCAGGTCCGCGACCGCCTTCGCCTGGGCCTCGCCCTCCGGGGTCAGCGGGATGTCGGTCAGCCCCGTGTGCCGCCCGGACCTGCTCCACTCGGTCTCACCGTGTCGCACCAACATCAGTTCTGGCATGTGATCCATCCCATCACGCGCTCCGAGAGGCGTCGCGGCGAGCGCTTAGTACTCTCCCTGAATGCTCGTAGCCGCCGCGGTAGTCCCGTGCCCCCCGATGATCGTGCCCGAGCTGGCCCGCGGGGCCGTAGCCGAGCTGGACGGCCTGCGCGCCGCGTGTGATCAGGCCCTGGCCGCGCTGGCCGAGGCGGCACCCGACCGGTTGATCGTGCTCGGCGCGGGCGAGGCGGACGCGACGCTGGAGGCCGGCGGGACCGGCTCGTTCGCGCGGTACGGGGTCGACCTGGAGGTGACGCTGGGAGCGGGCGCCGCGGCCCGCCTGTCGCCCGCGCTGACCGTCGGCGCGTGGCTGCTCGGCCGCTCCCCGTGGGCCGCCGAGCGGATCGCGTCGGGGACCGCGCCGAGCCCGGTGACCGGCGCGGAGATCGCCGCGGACGCCGAGCCCGCGCGCTGTGCGGCCCGGGGCGCCGAACTGGTCGCGGGCGCCGATCGGGTCGCGCTCCTGGTGGTGGCGGACGGGTCCGCGTGCCGGACCGAGAAGGCCCCCGGCTACCTCGACGCGCGCGCCGAGCCGTACGACCTCGCGCTCGGCGCGGCGCTCGAGGCGGCCGACCAGGTCGCGCTCGCGGAGCTGGACCCGGCCCTCGCACGGGAACTGTGGGTGGCGGGCCGGCCCGCGCTCCAGGTGCTGGCCGGCGCGGCGGGTCCGGGTCGGCAGAGCCGGTTGCTCTATGCCGAGGCGCCCTACGGCGTCGGCTACTTCGTGGCGCTCTGGTCCTGACCGCGCCCGCGTTGTGACGGCGGCGGCGGCCGTGCGGCCCCGGACATGACGACGGGCGGCGGCCACCGGAATCCGGTGACCACCGCCCGCGGGCGACTCAGGCGCCGGGTTCCGCCGGGGGCCGGCTCTCGGGCGTCGCCTCGGCGGTCGCGTCGGGCGCGCCGCCGCCGGCCTTGCCCACTGCCTCCTTGGCCTTGTCCGAGGCGCCCTGGATCTTGTCGGTGTGCTTGCCGCCGGTCTTTCGATCGGCGACCTCGGCGGCCTTGTCGACGCCCTTGTCGGCCTTGTCGCCGTGCTGACCCAGCAGGCCCTCGGCCTTGGCCTTGATGTTGTCGAAGACACCCATGTCCTGCTCCTCCTCGGATGCGCCCGCCTCGACCGGTTCACCGGCCGCGTCCCCGGGGGTCCGGGGAGCGGGCGTCGTGGCCGTCGCCTCGACCGGTTCGGCCTCGGCGGCGGGCGATGCCGGCGTCGCGGGCCGGTCCTCGACCAGCGTGGCGGTGTCCGTGCCCGCCGCGTTGTGCGAGCAGCACGAGCCGCTCTCCTCCGACGTGCTCGGACGCCGCTTGAACCAGTCGAAAACACTCACAATTTCTCCTAGACCGTATGTCTGTGGTCGTTGTCGTGCATTTCGGCGGCAATACGGGGGGACGTTCCGCCGAGCCGCCCGGAGTACATGGGTCGCCGGAGATCAACGAGAGCGAACGGTGCCGGTCACGACCACGCGGGCGGCCGTACCGCAACGAGCGACGGCAGGCGTGGCGACGGCGACCCGGGGCCACGCCCGGCACGACCGGGAGTGGTGATCCGGCAGACTTGGGGGGTGAGTCCCCGTGTCATTGCCGTCGTCGGTCCCACTGCGGCCGGAAAGTCCGATCTGGGGGTCGCCTTGGCCCGCGCGCTGGACGGGGAGGTGATCAACACCGATTCCATGCAGCTCTACAGGGGCATGGACATCGGCACCGCCAAACTGACCGTCGCCGAGCGCGAAGGCGTCCCGCACCACCTGCTCGACGTGTGGGACGTGACCGTCTCCGCCAGCGTGGCCGAGTACCAGCGCGACGCGCGGGTGCTGGTCGAGGACCTGCTGGCGCGCGGCAGGACACCCGTCCTGGTCGGCGGCTCGGGGCTGTACGTGCGCGCGGTGCTGGACGACCTGGAGTTCCCCGGCACCGACCCGCAGATCCGGGCCCGGCTGGAGGCCGAGGCCGAACGGGTGGGCCCCGGTCCGCTGCACGAGCGCCTCGCCGCGGCCGATCCGCCCGCCGCCGCCGCGATCCTGCCCGGCAACGCCCGACGGATCGTGCGCGCGCTGGAGGTCATCGAGCTCACCGGGCGGCCGTTCACCGCCACGCTGCCCACCCACCGCTCGTTCTACGACAGCGTGCAGATCGGGGTGGACGTACCCCGACCGGTGCTGGACGAGCGGATCACCACGCGGGTGGACCGGATGTGGGCCGCGGGTCTGGTCGAGGAGGTGCGCGAGCTGGAGGGGGCCGGTCTGCGCGAGGGCCGGACCGCGTCGCGCGCGCTGGGCTACGCGCAGGTGCTGCGGCTGCTCGCGGGCGAGTGCACCGACGAGGAGGCCCGTGAGGACACCGTGCGCACCACCCGCCGGTTCGCCCGCAGGCAGGACACCTGGTTCCGACGCGATCCCCGGATCGAATGGCTGGAGCACTCCCGGGCCGATCTGCTGGATGCCGCACTCGAACGGGTGATCCGACCCGAGTAGGGGTGTTGCGGGTGGGGCCCACGTGGCACGGTGGGGGGTCCGTGGCACACCCAAACCTGCTCGGGGGAGGCGGTCGTGATCCGCTCTGTTCGTCGCGCCATGGCGCTGGGTACGGCGCTGGGGCTCGCGTTGACCATTCCGGGAGTGGCGTCCGCGCACCCCGGCGAGTCGGGCGGCCCACCGGCCAAGCAGCCGGTGGCCACGGGGTGGGGCGGCGCGGTCTCCAGCGTCGACCCCGACGCCACCCGGATCGGTCTGGACGTGCTGCGCCGCGGCGGCAACGCGGTGGACGCCGCGGTGGCCACGGCCGCCGCGCTCGGCGTCACCGAGCCGTACTCGTCGGGGATCGGCGGCGGTGGCTACTTCGTCTACTACGACGCCCGCAGCCGCACCGTGCGCACCCTGGACGGCCGCGAGACGGCACCCGCCAAGATGGGCGAGGGCGCGTTCCTCGACCCGGCCACCGGGCTGCCGATCCCGTTCGACCAGGGGGTCAACTCGGGGCTCTCGGTGGGTGTACCCGGCACCCCGCAGACCTGGAACACCGCGCTGCGCACGTGGGGCACCACCAATCTGCGCGCGGCCCTGGAGCCCGCCCGGGCACTGGCCGAGCGCGGGTTCGTGGTCGACCAGACCTTCCACGACCAGACCGCGGCGAACGCGAGCCGGTTCGACGACATCGCCCCGACCGCGAAGCTGTTCCTGCCGAACGGACAGCCGCCCGTCGTGGGCAGCGTCTTCCGCAATCCGGACCTGGCCCGGACCTACGAGCAGCTCGGCCGCAACGGCGTGGACTGGCTGTATCGGGGTGGGCTCGGCCGCGAGGTGGTGCGCACCGCGCAACAGCCACCGATGGCGCCCGGCGCGGACCGGGTCTTTCGGCCCGGCCTGATCGAAACCGGTGACCTCGCCCGCTACCGGGTCCTGGACCAGCGGCCCACCCGGGTCGACTTCCGCGGGCTGGACGTCTACGGCATGGCGCCGTCCTCGTCGGGCGGATCCACCGTGGGCGAGGCGCTCAACATCCTGGAGACCACCGACCCGCGCCGGCAGGACGAGGTCGCCGCGACGCACCACTACCTGGAGGCGTCCCGCCTCGCCTTCGCCGACCGCAACCGCTACGTCGGCGACCCGGCCTTCGTGGACGTACCGCTCCGGGGCCTGCTCGCGGACGGCTACGCCCGGGAGCGCGCGTGCCTGATCGACCCCGACCACGCCGCGGTGAGCCCGGTCCCGCCGGGTGATCCCACCGCACCGTACGACCGGAGCTGCCGGCCCACCGGCACGCCCGAGGCGGCCGAGCCGATCGAGGGGTTGTCCACGACCCACCTGGTCACCGCCGACCGCTGGGGCAACGTGGTGTCCTACACGCTGACCATCGAGCAGACCGGCGGCAGCGCGATCACCGTGCCCGGGCGCGGCTTCCTGCTCAACAACGAACTGACGGACTTCAACTTCGCGCCGCTCACCCCCGGCGTGTTCGACCCCAACCTGCCCGCGCCGGGCAAGCGCCCGCGCAGCAGCATGTCGCCGACGATCGTGCTTCGCGATGGTCGGCCGTTCATCGCGGTCGGCTCGCCCGGCGGCGCGACCATCATCACCACCGTGCTCCAGGTGCTGACCGGGCGGCTGGACCGCGGGTTGTCCCTGCCGCAGGCGGTCGCCGCGCCGCGCCTGTCCCAGCGCAACGGGGCGGCCACCGAGGTCGAACCCGGGGTGCCGGCTTCGCTGCGCACGGCCCTGGAGCAACGCGGGCACGTGCTCAAGGCCAATCCGGAGATCGGCGCCGCCGCGGCGCTGGAGTTCCTCCCGGGCGGCCGGGTCCAGGCGGTGGCGGAACCGACCCGCAGGGGTGGTGGCGCGGCGGGTGTGGTCCGGCCCGACTGATCGGGCCCGATGGGCGGGAGCCCTCCGATAACGGGCCTCACTCCGGCCGACCCGGCCCCTTCGCACACCCCGAACGCCCCCGGTGGAAACCCTCCCGGGGCGTTCGCGGCCACGGCCTAGGATGGTGCGGTGAGCACTCTGCACTTCTTCAAGGGCCACGGCACCGAGAACGACTTCGTGATCGTGCCGGACGCGGACGGCGAGCTGGACCTGACCGCCGAGCAGGTCGTCGCGCTGTGCGATCGGCGCGCGGGCATCGGTGCCGACGGCGTGCTGCGCGTGGTGCGCGCGGCGAAGGACCCGGCCGCCGAGCATCTGGCCGGCGAGGCCGAGTGGTTCATGGACTACCGCAACAGCGACGGGTCGATCGCGCAGATGTGCGGAAACGGCGTGCGGGTGTTCGCCCGGCACCTGGTCGAGCGCGGCCTGGCCGAGGCGGGCGAGTTGCGGGTGGCCACCCGCGGCGGGGTCAAGGTGGTCACCGCGCCGAGCGAGGGCCCGGTCACCGTCGACATGGGCGTGGCCCGGCTGCCCGGCTCCGAGGGCATCGGGGTGGACGTCGAGGGGCGGGTGCGGCCCGCGACCAACGTCGACATGGGCAATCCGCACGCCGTGGTGTTCGTCGAGGACCTGGCCCAGGCGGGCCTGCTGTACACGGCGCCCGCGGTATCCCCGGAAGGGGCCTACCCCGAAGGGGTCAACGTCGAGTTCGTGGTGCGTCGGGGACCGGGGCACGTGGCGATGCGGGTGCACGAGCGCGGCTCCGGTGAGACCCGCTCGTGTGGGACCGGGGCGTGTGCGGTGATGGTCGCCGCGGCGCGGGCGGACGGCGCGGAGCCGGCCGTCACCGGTGAGCCGGTCACGTACACGGTGGACGTCCCCGGCGGTCGGCTGGTGATCACCGAGCGGGTGGACGGCCATGTCGAGATGACCGGCCCGGCCGTGATCGTCGCCGAGGGACGGGTCGACCTCGCCCGGTTGTGACATCCGCGCCGGCGATGTCGCCGGCGCCATCGGGCACCTGTGCACGCCCGGCGCCCCGTGATAGGTCTTGCATGACCTGGTCAAGCAATACCGTCATGGGGAGACACCGACATGAGCAGCTTGGACACGGCACGCGCCACCACCCGCGCGGTGAAGAAGACGGTGCAGGCGGGCGGGGCCTTCTTCTTCGCGCCGAACACGGTGGCGCGCGGCGCGGAGTTGGGCCTGGACGGCGTGACCCTGTACATCACCGGTCGCGGCGGGGTGCTCGGTGACGCGGACGACGAGACGGTGGTCCGCGCCTTCCACCATTTCACCGCCGAGACCCTGATCCCGCTGTGGGAGGCGGGCCGCAAGGTCGCGCCGCCCGCGCGGATCGGCGAACTGTACGCGGACTGCGTGCGCGCGTGGGGTCGCGAGCACCTGGCCGACCTGCCCGAGGTGGAGCGACTCGCCGCGATCACCACCCGGATCGTGCGGGCCAACGACCTGGGTGGGCTGGCTCCGCTCTATGCGGCCTGGCGCGGTGTACCTCTTCCGGATGACGCGCCCGCCGTGCTCGCGCAGAACCTCCAGACGCTGCGCGAGCACCGCGGCGGGCTGCACATCCTGGCGTTGGCCGCGCATCGTCTCGCACCGGTGGAGGCCCAGGCGGCCGAGGCGAGCCCGTATCTGGAGTTCTACGGGCACCGGAAGCCGTTTCCCGAGGTCACGGCCGATCTGAGGGCCCGACGGGAGGCCGCGGAGGAGCTCACGGACGAGCTGGTGGCGGCCGGCTACGCGGTCCTGGACGAGGCCGAGGCGGCCGATTTCGCCGCCCTCGAGCCGGCCTTGGGCGCGCGCCTGGCGCACTGACGCGGGCGGTGGGTCCCGGTACCGGGGTCCGGGAGAACCCCTAGGCGGGTCCTTCCTGGAGGTGGAGCGCCTCGGGGCTCTCTCCTGCCAGGGAAGGACCCGCCGTACCCGACGCCGGACCGACGCGGGACGAGGCGGGTATTCCTAGCCTGAGGGGTACCAGGAAAGCGGGGGAGTGGTCGTGCGTTCGGGCGGCGCACCCCGCCCCGACCCAAGGAGATCCCATGTCTGCCCGCACTCGCCGACTGACCCTGTTGGCCCCGCTGGTCGCGCTCCCGCTGGTCCTCACCGCGTGCGAATTCAACGTGGACACCGACGACCACGAGGCGGAGAAGAAGACCACGTCCTACGACGTCACGCAGAACGTGCGCTCGGTCAAGGTGGACAGCAACGCGGGCAACGTCAAGGTGACCGAGGCCGACGTCAAGACGGTCAAGGTGACGGAGAAACAGCATTACGACAAGACGGCCCCGACGACCACGCACAACGTGGACGGCAACGGCCAACTGGTCCTGGACTACGACTGCGCGAGCAAGAAGGCCTGCTTCGTGGCGTACGAGGTGACCATCCCGCGCGGGGGAACCGCGCTCGACATCCGCACCGACGCCGGCAACGTGACCCTGCGCGATGTGAGCGGGACGCTCAACCTGCACACCAGCGCGGGCAAGATCGACGGCGAGGGGGTCACCTCGGCGAAGGCGACCGCGCAGACCAGCGCCGGGTCGATCGACCTGACCTTCACCAAGCCGCCCACCGACGTGGACGCCAAGACCAACGCGGGCCGGGCCACGGTGCGTGTCCCGGGCGGGCAGCAGTACGCGGCGGACGTGTCCACCACCCTCGGCGACACCGACGTGAAGGTCTCGCGCAACGACCAGTCGCAGCACAAGATCAAGGTGCACACCGACGCGGGACAGGCGCGACTGCTCACCTCGTGAGGTCGCGGCGCGCGGTGGACCCGCGCGGTGGACCCGAGGGGGCGCCTCCGGCGGGCGCCTCGGGCGCGGCGGCGGGTCGGGCGGGCCGGGAGTCGGCCGGGTGCGCGGATCTCGGGTGACGAACCGGCCGAAAACCCGGATGCCCGTGCGGTGGCCGCCGTGGGACCATCGTGACGGCCGCCCCGGGGAATGGAGCGGCCCGCCGACTACGTTGAACAGGACGATATGACTTCTCGCTCACACCGCGCCGGACACGACGACACGGACTCGACTCCCCCATTCGACGACGCCGACGGCTTCGACGACGGAGCGGCCTTCGACGGATTCGGAACGGGCGATGACGTCGGGGTCGGTCCGCTCGACTACGACGGCGACCAGTTCGACCGCGAGGAGCGCAGTGCGCTCCGCCGGATCGCCGGTCTCTCCACGGAGCTGACCGATGTCACCGAGGTCGAATACCGGCAGCTTCGCCTGGAACGAGTCGTGCTCGTCGGGGTCTGGACCGACGGGACCGCGGCCGACGCCGAATATTCGCTCAAGGAACTCGCGGCGCTCGCGGAAACCGCGGGCTCGCAGGTGCTGGACGGACTGATCCAGCGCCGTGACAAGCCGGACCCGGCGACCTACATCGGGTCCGGAAAGGCCAGGGAACTGCGCGACGTGGTGATCGCCACGGGCGCGGACACCGTGGTCTGCGACGGTGAGCTGACCCCGGGTCAGCTCATCCAGCTCGAAGACGTGGTCAAGGTCAAGGTCGTGGACCGCACGGCGCTGATCCTGGACATCTTCGCGCAGCACGCCAAGTCCCGAGAGGGCAAGGCCCAGGTCTCGCTGGCGCAGATGCAGTACATGCTGCCGCGCCTGCGCGGTTGGGGTGCCTCGCTGTCGCGCCAGATGGGTGGCGGCGGCGGTGGCGGGATGGCCACGCGTGGTCCCGGTGAGACGAAGATCGAGACCGATCGTCGGCGCATCCGGGAGAAGATGGCCAAGATGCGCCGCGAGATCGCGGACATGAAGAAGGCCCGGGACACCAAGCGGCAGGAGCGGCGTCGCAACGCCATTCCGTCGGTGGCCATCGCGGGTTACACCAACGCCGGCAAGTCCTCGATCCTGAACCGGTTGACCGGTGCGGGCGTGCTGGTGGAGAACGCGCTGTTCGCCACGCTGGATCCGACGGTGCGCCGGGCCGAGACGCCCAGCGGTCGCGGGTACACGTTGGCGGACACGGTCGGCTTCGTGCGGCATCTGCCGCACCAGTTGGTCGAGGCGTTCCGGTCCACCCTGGAGGAGGTCGCCGACGCGGACCTGATCCTGCACGTGGTGGACGGCTCCGACCCCACGCCGGAGGCCCAACTGGCCGCCGTACGCGAGGTGTTCACCGAGGTCGAGGCGCACAAGGTGCGCGAGATCGTGGTGGTGAACAAGGCCGACGCGGCCGATCCGGAGGTGCTCGCGCGGCTGTTGCGTCGGGAGAAGCACGCGATCGTGGTGTCCGCCCGGACCGGGCAGGGCATGGACGAGCTGCTCGCGCTGATCGACGAGGAACTGCCGCGTCCGGACGTGGAGGTCGAGGTGGTCGTGCCGTACGAGCGCGGCGATCTGGTCGCCAAGGTGCACGGCAGCGGTGAGCTGCTGGCCACCGAGCACCGCGAGGCGGGCACCTGGCTGCACGCCCGGGTGGGCCGGCAACTCGCGGCCGAGCTGGAGCGGTTCGTGGTCGCCAAGCGCTGATCCTCGGTACCTTCGGGCCCGGGTCGCACACCGATGTCGGTGTGTGGCCCGGGCCTTCGTCGTGTCCGGGTGCGGCTGTGGCGCGGGGTGCGGTGGTCCGCTCAGCGTTTGCCGCCCGGATCCTCCAGCATCCGGCGGGCCTCCGGGCCCAGGTAGGGGCCGGCGATCCAGGTGTGTCCGGCGCCGCTGAGCGCGCTGTTGCCGATCAGCCGCAGGGTGCCGTCGGGGGCGGTGGCGTACCAGCCGCCGCCGCTGGCGCCGGCTGTCATGGTGCAGCCGATCCGCAGCAGCGGCGGCGCGTTCGGGTCGACGGTCACCCGGCGCGGGGCCTGGGTGCAGCCGAACATGGTCAGGCCGTCGAAGGGGGCGTCCTGGGGGTAGCCGTAGGCACTGGCGGCGGGGAGGTCGCGCGGGGCGTCGAACCAGACCGGCAGGGCGCGGCCGACCACCTCCTCCAGGCTGCGCGTGCCGCGGTCGGGGTTCTTGACCTCGACCACCGCGTAGTCGTGGGCGGTGGCCGGTGAGGCGGAGCCGGTGCCGCCCGTGCGCCACTGCTCGGAGGTGGCGACCGAGGTCGCCGGCCACTGGCCGAACGGCGCGACCGGGCCGGGGTTGCCGAGGTTGGCCAGGGTGGCCTGGCCGCTGCTGTTGAACGCGGGCACGAATTGCAGGCTGCCGAACCAGGTGCCGCCGCGGCCGGCGTGGACGCAGTGGCCGGCGGTCCACACCAGGTTGCTGCGGCCGGGGCGCTTGGGGTCGGCGACCACGGTGCCGGAGCAGACCGAGGGGCCGTCGGGGGCCTCGAAGAAGAGTTTGCCGACGGCGACGGTACCGGCCTCGCCGGTGTAGGGGCGGGCGATCGGTCGGGCCTGGACGGGCGGCGGCTTGGCCTCGGCGAGCACGTCGGGCAGGGGGCCGCCGGTGGGCTGTGGGTCCGGGTCCTCGGGGGCCGCGGCGGGTGCGGGTGGGCCCTCGTCGCTCTTGGGGTCCCGGGGTTTGGCCCGGCTCATGCGTTCCGGGGTCCAGTGCGCGGGATCGCCCGGATCCGCGAGCGCCCCCGGTGCCCTGTCATTGCCGTCGTCGTTGCCGGCGCCGTCCAGTGTCAGTGCCATGACGGTGCCCGTCACCAGCAGCGACACCGCCACCGTCAGCGTGACGAACAGCGTGCGAACGCCGCGCGTCAAGCGCCTACCTCCCCGTGTGCGCCCCCGTATTCGACCGCCCGACAGTATCGGAGGGCCCGCCGGCCGTGATCGGGCGGCGGTTCGGTCGTTGTTTCAGCAGGGGCCGTCGATCCGGCGATAGTCACTCGTTGTGATGATGGGTTTGCCTTCCGTCGTCAGTTAAAGGTAAGCCTTACCTAATTTCCGATCGCCCTTGTGGAGGTGCCGCAGTCATGACCGCCGCCCTGACCAGGCCGGACGACCGCTCCGGTACCGAGGACCCGGCGCCGCCCGCGCCGCCTGCCGACACCACGCCCGCCGACACCACGCCCGCCGACACCGCTCATTCCGAAACCGCTCATGCCGACACCGTGCCCGCGGATGCCGGGCGGATCGGTCGGCAGCGCGCCGGCACGCCGGTCGCCGACGGGCCGGGCATCCTGCGCCGGCAGGCCGCCCGCGAGTCCTCGGCCCGCACCTACGCGCGATCGTTGCCGATCGTGCCGGTGCGGGCGCGCGGGATGACCGTCGAGGGGGCCGACGGCCGACGCTATCTGGACTGCCTCTCCGGCGCCGGCACGCTCGCGCTCGGCCACAACCATCCCGTGGTGCTCGCCGCGATCCGGGGCGTGTTGGACACCGGCGCACCGCTGCACGTGCTGGACCTGGCCACGCCGGTCAAGGACCGCTTCGTCGAGGAACTGTTCGCCACGCTGCCGCCGGAGTTGGCGCGCGACGCCCGGATCCAGTTCTGCGGGCCGGCCGGCACCGACGCGGTGGAGGCGGCACTGAAGCTGGTGCGCACCGCGACCGGGCGGCGCGGGGTGGTCGCGTTCACCGGCGCCTACCACGGGATGACCGAGGGGGCGCTCGCGGTCGGCGGCGACACCGCGATCCGCGACGCGACCGGTGCGGGCACCGGCGACACCGTGCGGCTGCCGTTCCCGCAGGACTACCGCTGTCCGTTCGGCACCGGCGGCGCCGAGGGCGAGCGGATCGCCGCGCACTACGCGCGCACGCTGCTGACGGATCCGGGCGGCGGGGTGCCGGCCGCCGCGGGGATGATCGTGGAGCCGGTCCAGGGCGAGGGCGGGGTGCTGCCCGCGCCGGACGGCTGGTTGCGCGAGATGCGCCGGCTGACGGCCGAGCGCGGGATCGCGTTGATCGCGGACGAGGTACAGACCGGCCTGGGCCGCACCGGCGCGATGTGGGGTGTGGACCACGCCGGCGTGGTGCCGGACGTGATGGTCGTGTCCAAGGCGATCGGCGGCAGCCTGCCGCTGGCGGTGGTGGTCTACCGCGCCGAGTTGGACCACTGGTGGCCCGGCGCGCACGCGGGCACCTTCCGCGGCAATCAGCTCGCGATGGCCGCCGGCACCGCGACGATCGCGTTCGTGCGCGAGCACCGACTGCACGAGCGTGCGGCCCTGCTGGGGGCCCGACTCGCGGGCGCGCTGCGCGATCTCATGCCGGATCAGCCCGCGATCGGGGAGGTGCGCGGACGCGGCCTGATGCTCGGCGTGGAGATCGTCGAGCCGGACGCCGCCCCGGACGCGTGCGGGGCCCGTCCCGCGGCGCCGCGGTTGGCGATCGGGGTCCGGCGCGAGGCGCTGGCCCGGGGGCTGATCGTGGAACTGGGCGGGCGACACGACAGCGTGGTGCGGCTGCTGCCGCCGCTGACGATGACCGACGTGCAGGCGGACGCGGTGCTGGAGCGGCTGGCGGACGCGATCGAGGCGGCCCGGCGCGGCCACTCGGGCACGGCGGTCGGATCGGGGTCGGCGTGAGCGGCGCGCGGCACGTCGGACATCCGGTCGGGGCCGCGCTCGCGGGCGGGGTCACCGGAGCCGACGAGCTGCGGGCGCTGGTCGAGGTCGCGCTGTCCGCGCTGGAGGCCGGGGTGGGCGCGCGGGGCGGGCCGCTGCCGGCGGGCGGTCCGAGCGTGGTCGCGGCCGAGGTGGCCCGGGTGCTGGGCCCGGGCGCGTTGGGCGCGGGTGCGGCGGGGGCGTTCGCGAGCGCGCGCGGGGCGGCCGGCGGTGGTCCGGGCCCGCTGCCGGTGATCGGGGTGGGCGAGTCCGCCGCGCTGCGCGAGTTGTCCGCGCTGCTGGCGTGGGGCACGGCCGATCCGGCCGATCCGCACTGCGCGGGGCATCTGCACTGCCCGCCGTTGGCCGTCGCGGTGGCGGCTGACCTGGTCGCCGCCGCGCTCAACCCCTCGCTCGACTCGTGGGACCAGGCCCCGGCGGCGAGCGCGCTGGAGGTCGAGGTGGTCGCCGCGCTCGCGGGCCTGGTCGGCTTCACCCCCGGCGTGGCCGGCGGCACGATCACCAGCGGCGGCACCGAGGCCAACCTGATGGGCCTGCTGCTCGCGCGCGACGCCGCCGGGCCCGGGGTGGGCCGGCGGCGGATCCTGTGCTCGCAGGCCGCGCACTTCTCGGTGCGCCGCTGCGCGGGCCTGCTGGGCCTGGGCGAGGACGCCGTGGTCACCGTGCCGGCCGGCGCCGACCACCGGATGGACCCGGACGCGCTGGCCGCGGCCGGTCGGCGGGTGCTGGCGGGCAACGACCGGATCGCGGCGATCGTGGCCACCGCGGGCACCACCGACCTGGGTGCGATCGAGGCGCTGCCGGCGATCGCCTCGGTGGCCCGCGAGTTGCACGCGTGGCTGCACGTGGACGCGGCCTACGGCGGCGGCGCGCTGTTCTCGGACCGGCTCGCGCCGCTGCTGGTCGGGTTGGACCGGGCCCACTCGGTGGGTCTGGACCTGCACAAGCTGGGCTGGCAGCCGATCGCCGCCGGGGTCTTCCTGGTGCGCGACGCGGCGCTGCTGGGCCCGCTCGCGCAGCGCGCCGCGTACCTGAATCCGGACGACGACGAACAGGCCGGCTACCTCAGCCTGTTGGGCAACTCGCCGCGCACCACGCGGCGCGCGGACGTGTTCAAGATCGCGGTCACCCTGCGCGCGCTGGGCCGCTCGGGGCTGGGCGAGCTGGTCGATCGTTGCCACGATCTGGCCCGGCACGCGGCGGAGTTGATCCACGCCGACCCGCGCCTGGAACTGGTCGCGGAGCCGGTGCTCACCTCGGTGGTCTTCCGCTACCTCCCCGACCGGTACGACGGGCGCAGACCCGCGGACCGGGCCGAGGTGGACCGGGTCAACGCTGCGCTGCGCCGTCGGCTGCTGCACGAGGGGCGGGCGGTGGTGGGCCGTACCGAACTGGGCGAGGGGCCCGGCGCGGTCCGGCTCAAGCTCACCCTGCTCAACCCGAACACCACCGGCACGGACCTGGCGGCGCTGCTCGCGGCCGTGGTCGAGGCGGGGCGCGCGGAAAGCGCCCCGGCGGGCTGACGCTCCGTCAACAATCTTCGGTTCCGCGCGCCTCGCATGTTTGCGACCTTTCGCGCCAAACAATCGACACGGGTCGAAATCTCCACATCCCGACAGCACGCTCATTCACGGGCATCGACCACCGGGTCGATCGACACCACACGGAGCAGCGATGACCATCGCGGGTCCCGATCCGTCCGCCGTGCGGACGGATCCCGAAACGGACCATCTCGACGCGCCGGACACCCGGCGGGCCGCCGACGGGGCGACGCTCGAATGCCTGCTTCGCTGCTGGGTGCGCGAACGCGCGCTGCCCGAGCCGGAGTCGAGCATGCTGACCATCGATCTGCCCGCGATCGGCCGGACCCTGACGGTGCCGGTGCACTACTGGTCGCCCTCGGGGTGGCACCGCTTCGGCGCCCCGCACCTGGTCGACGAGGGCCGGCTGAACGCGGTCACGCTGACGCTGCTGTTGGGCGACGAGGCGAGCGCGCAGGAGGCGAGCGAGGGCGAGGCCGGCGCGCACGAGGCGGGCGGGGCGTGCGGAGACACCGCGATCCGGGTGGCCGACTCGGTCACCCGCGCCGAGCGCTACATCGCCTACCGCCGCGCGCACCCCGAGGACCCGCCCGGCACGGCGCCGTTCCTGGCCGCCGAGCAGTCGCTGGTGCTGGGCCATCCGATGCACCCCACGCCCAAGAGCCGAGACCGGCTCGACCCGGACGAGGACGCCGCGTGGTCGCCGGAATTGCGCGGCTCCTTCGCGCTGCACTGGTTCGCCGCGGACGCCGACCTGGTCGCGCAGGACAGCGCGCTGGAGCGCGAGGCGGCCGAGGTGCTCGCCGAGTTCGCCGGCGGGTTGCGCGCGCCCGAGGGCACCGTGCTGGTGCCCGCCCACCCGTGGCAGGCCCGGGACCTGCCCGAGCGCCCGCATCTGCGGGCGCTGTTCGACGCGGGTCGGCTGCGCGCGCTGGGTCCGGCCGGCGCCCCGTGGCATCCCACCTCGTCGGTGCGCACCGTCTACCGCCCCGACGCCGAGGTGATGCTCAAGCTCTCGCTGGGCCTGCGGATCACCAACTCGCGCCGGGAGAACCTGCCCAAGGAACTGCTGCGCGGGATCGAGGTGCACCGCCTGCTGCGCTCCGGTCTGGAGCACGAACTGCGGTCCGTGCACCCCGCCTTCGACATCGTCCGCGACCCGGCCTGGATCTCGGTGGCGCCGCCGGAGCCGTACCCGCGCCAGGACCGACCCGCGGCCGGCCTGGAGTTGGTGCTGCGGGCCAATCCGTTCGCCGTCGACCAGCGGGTCTCGTGCGTGGCCGCACTGGTGGCCGAACGGCCCGGGATCGGCCCCTCGCGGCTGGCCGGATACGTACACGCGCTCGCCGAGCGCACCGGGCGGGCACCGGCCTCGGTCGCCGAGGAGTGGTTCGAGCGCTACCTGGCGGTGGTGGCCGAACCGGTGTTGTGGCTGGACCGGCACGCGGGCATCGCGCTGGAGGCGCACCAGCAGAACACCCTGGTCCTGTTGGACGCGGACGGCCTGCCGGTGGGCGGACGCTACCGGGACAACCAGGGCTACTACTTCCGTGCCTCGCGCGCGGGCGACCTGGCCCGCCGGTTGCCCGCCGCGGGAGTGGCCAGCGACACCGTGGTGGCGGACGAGATCGCCGACGAGCGGCTGGCCTACTACCTGGGCGTGAACAACCTGCTCGGCCTGATCGGCGCGTTCGGCGCACAGGGCCTGGTCGAGGAGTCGGTGCTGCTGGCCCGCCTGCGCGCGTTGCTCGCCGGCCACGCGTCCACCTCCGGCGCGGCGCGCTCGCTGCTCACCGATCCCAGGCCGCGCTGCAAGGCCAACCTGCTGACCCGACTGCACGGCCTCGACGAACTCGTCGGTCCCGTGGCGACGCAGTCGATCTACGTGCACATCCGCAACCCGCTCGCCGACGCCCCCGCGTGAGCCCGGCCCCAGGAGGTTCCGTCCCCGTATGAGCCCGTCATCCCTGTCGTCCCGCACCACCGATCAGCCGGCGCTCGCCGAGGCGGAGACCGTGCGCCTGGCCACCCGGCACCTGCGCGCGGGACTGACCGGACCGCTCGCCGAGGCGGCGCGCTGGGGAGCGGTCCCGCTTCCGGTGGGCCGGTTCTCGCTGCACGAGATCCACCCCAAGCGCGACCTGGCGCTGCTGCACGCGTGGATGAACGACCCCGCCGTCGCCCCCTGGTGGGAGTTGGCGGGGGACGAGGAGGTGGTGCGCCGACACCTGGCCACCCAGGCCGTGTACACCCACACCAACGCCTACCTGGGCTGCCTGGACGACGAGCCGATCAGCTACTGGGAGCTGTATCGCGCCGACCTGGACGACCTGGCCCGGCACTACCCCGCGCGCCCGCACGACGTGGGGATCCACCTGCTGGTCGGCCCGGCGGCCCGGCGCGGGCGCGGGATCGGCTCGGTGCTGCTGCGCGCGGTCGCCGAACTGGTGCTGCGCGCCGCCCCCGACACGATGCGCGTGGTCGCCGAACCGGACGTGCGCAACCACGCGTCGCTGGCGGCCTTCGCCCGGGCCGGCTTCCGGCACGCCGGCGACGTCGAACTCCCGGACAAGACCGCCGCGTTGATGATGCGGGCGCGCACCGCGCGGGAATCGGGTGCCCGACGGTGACCGAACGCCTGCCCGCCCCGCGCCGGGCGCCCGATCCCGGCGCGGTGGTGTACGACCTGGTCGGCGTCGGCATCGGGCCGTTCAACCTCGCGCTCGCCGCGCTGGCCGACCGGGTCGAGCCGCTGCGCACGCTGTTCCTGGACCGGGCCCCCGCGTTCAGTTGGCATCCCGGGCTGCTGCTCGACGGCACCACGCTCCAGGTGCCGTTCCTGGCCGACCTGGTCACCCTGGTCGACCCGACCAGCCCGTGGTCCTTCCTGGCCTATCTGCGCGCGCACGACCGGCTGTTCCCGTTCTACTTCGCCGAGCGGCTGCACGTGCCCCGCCGCGAGTACGACCACTACTGCCGGTGGGTCGCCGAGGCGCTGCCGGCCTGCCGGTTCGGCAGCGACGTGGCCTCGGTGGACTGGGAAGGCGACCTGTACCGGGTCGAGTTCCGCGACACGGGGACCGGCGAGCGGCACCACGTGCACGCCCGGCACGTGGCGCTGGGCATCGGAACCGAGCCGGTGGTGCCCGAGCCGTTCGCGCGCCTGCTCGGCGAGAGCGTGCTGCACGCGGCCGACTACCTCGGGCACCGGGCGGACCTCACCGACGCCGAGGACGTCACGGTGCTGGGCTCGGGGCAGTCCGGCGCCGAGGTCTTCCTGGACCTGCTGCGCCGGCGCACCGGCCCGAGCCGGCGGCTGACCTGGCTGACCCGCTCGCCCGCGTTCGCCCCGATGGAGTACTCCAAGCTCGGCCTGGAGCACTTCACGCCCGACTACACGCGCTACTTCCACGCGCTGCCCGAGCCGGTCCGCGACCGCCTGGTGCCCGAGCAGTGGCAGTTGTACAAGGCGATCAGCGCGGACACCATCGCCGCGATCCACGACGAGCTCTACGAGCGCGGGATCGCGGGCGGGCGGGTGCGCGCCACCTTGATGCCCGATGTCACGGTGACCGCCGCGCGCACCACGAGCGAGGGGGTGGAACTGGGCTGTCGGCACGGCGAACAGGACCGCGCCTTCACCGTGCGCACCGACCGGGTCGTGCTGGCGACCGGGTACGCGCCGAGGCATCCGGCGATATTGGATCCGCTCAAGGACCTGATCGCGCGCGACGACGCCGGCCGGCCGTTGATCGACCTGGACCACCGCGTCGAGCTCGCCGAGCACGTCACCGGCGGGCTGTACGCGCAAAACGCCGAGCTGCACACGCACGGCGTGGGCACACCCGACCTGGGCCTGGGCGCGCACCGGGCCGCGACCATTCTCAACTCCGTGTGCGGCAGCGCGGTCTACCGGCTGCCGATCCGCACCGCGTTCACCACGTTCGGCCTGGCCGCGGGCGACACCGAGCCCGTGCGCCGGCCGCACCGACGGAGCGCGACCGACCCCGCAGAGGTACGCAATGTCGCAGTCGAACCCGGCAGCGGGGCCCATCGAGGCCGAACTGCCGCACCAGGGCACCCGACCCGCCGCGCCTGAGCCCGCGTCCCGGGTCCCCGGCGCGCGACCGGGCGCCGCCGCCGGTGACCGGGACCTGTGGCGCCGGGTCAACCGGGACATGATCGCCAAGGCGCTCGCCGAGTTCGCCTACGAGGAACTGCTCGGCCCCGTCGCCGACGGCGACACCTACACCGTGGACGTCGCCGGCGACGTGCACTACCGCTTCCGGGCCCGGCGCGGCGCCTATGACGCCTGGCACGTGGACCCCGCCTCGGTGGTGCGCGAATGGGAGGGCGGCGCCGACCCGGCCGAGGACATGCTCCAGTTCCTGCTGGACGCGCACACCGTGATCGGGCTGAGCGGGGACACCGCGGGCCACCTGGTGCGCGAGTTGACCGCGACGCTGGCCGCCGACGCGGCGAGTGCGGCGAGTGCAGCGAGCGCCGCGACGCTGGCCGACCTGGGCTACGCCGAGTTGGAGGGCCACCAGACCGGCCATCCGTGGATCGTGCCGAACAAGGGCCGGGTCGGCTTCTCGGCGAGCGACGCGCGCCGCTACCCGCCCGAGGCGCGGCGTCCGCTGCGGCTGCCGTGGATCGCGGTGCACCGGGACCTGGCCGTCTATCGCGCGGTGACCGGGCTGGACCGGGCGCGGTTGTACGCCGAGGAACTGGACCCCGAGACGATCGAGCGCTTTCGTCGGGTGCCGGCGGCGCGCGGTTCGGACCCGGACGACTTCCACTGGCTGCCGGTGCACCCGTGGCAGTGGGACGAGACGATCGCGACGCTGTTCGCGCCGCAGATCGCCGCCGGCGCGATCATCGCGCTGGGCGAGGCGGAGGACCACCACCTCGCGCAGCAGTCGGTGCGTACCTTCCTGAACCTGGACCGGCCGGCCCGACGCACCGTCAAGCTGCCGCTGTCGGTGCTGAACACGCTGGTGTGGCGCGGCCTGCCCAGCGAACGCACGCTGGCCGCGCCCGCCGTCACCGACTGGGTGCTGGGGCTGCGCGACGCGGACCCGTTCCTGCGCGACGAGTGCCGGGTGATCATGCTCGGCGAGACCGCGTCGGTCACCGTGCGCCACCCGGTCCTGGAGGAACTGCCGGGCGTGCCCTACCAGTACCGCGAACTGCTCGGCGCGATCTGGCGCGAACCCCTGGCCCCGCGCCTGGACCCGGGCGAACGCGCCCGCACGCTGGCGTCGCTGCTGCACGTGGACCCGGACGGCCGGCCGTTCGTCGCCGAACTGATCGAACGCTCGCAACTGGCGCCCCGGGTGTGGCTGCGCCGGCTCTTCCACGCGCTGCTCCCGCCGCTGCTGCACTGCCTGTACAAGTACGGCCTGGTGTTCTCCCCGCACGGCGAGAACGCGATCGTGGTCTTCGACGAGCACGACGTCCCGGTCCGGCTCGCGATCAAGGACTTCGTCGACGACGTCAACATCAGCGATCAGCCGCTGCCCGAACTGGCCGAACTGCCCGCCGAGGTCGCCGCGGTGCTGCTTCGGGAACGGCCGGACTACCTGTGCCAGTTCATCCACGCCGCGCTGCTGGTCGGCCACCACCGCTACCTGGCCGATCTCGCGGCCCAACACCTGGGCGTCCCGCAGGAGGGCTTCTGGGCGCTGGTGCGCGAGGAGATCCTGGACCACCAGGCGGCGTTCCCCGAACTCAAGGACCGGCACGAGCTGTTCGACCTGCTCACCCCGCGGATCGAGCGGCTGTGCCTGAACCGCAATCGGCTGCTTCTGGACGGCTACCGGGACCGCCCCACGCGTCCGCACGTGGGCGCGCACGGGAGCGTGCCCAACGCGCTGTGCAGGTGAGGCACCCGGCACGCCGCGACCGGGTCGCGAACAACCTGTCCGGTTTGCCGATGGTGTGATCCCCATCACGATGCCAGAATGCGGCGGGTGACCGACGTCGCCGAAAACGCGAGGCAACCCCTGAGGGTCGCCGCCGCACAGGCCCAGGCGCGGCCGGGTGACATCCCCGCGAATGTCGCCACGGCCGCGCAACTCGTGCGCTTCGCATCCTCGGCCGGAGCCGATGTCGTGGTGTTGCCGGAACTGTTCCTGTCGGGGTATGACCTCGACCTGTTCCGACCCGACGTCAAACCGTGCGACATCGTGCCCGGCGACACCCGGCTCGGTGAACTCCAGGCCGCCTGCTACGCCACCCGCACGGTCGCGGTGGTCGGCGCCGCGGTGCGCCGCGCGGGCGGGCGGACCATCTCGCTCGTGGTGATCGGCCGCGACGGCGACGCGCACGTGGCCTACGACCGCCAGCACCTGTGGCACGACGAACGCGAACTGTTCCTCCCGGGCGACCACGGCTGCACGATCGAGATCGCCGGCTGGCGCCTGGGCCTGGGCAGCGCCTACGACGTGAGCTTTCCCGAGCACGTACGCGCCGCCGTGCACGACGGATGCGACGCGTACCTGTGTCCCGGGGTCTACACGCGCGGCGACGGCGAACACCGCCGCGATCTGTACTTCGCCGCCCGGGCCCTGGAGAACACCTGCTACACCGTGGTCGCCAACCACATCGGCGACACCGTGCTCGGCCCGGCGTGCGGCCGCAGCGGCGTGTACGGGCCGGACGGACGGGTGGTGATCGAGGCGGACGGGGAACGGGTGGACGTGGTCGCCGCGACCTTCCAGGACATCGAGATCGACGCCGCGCGCGAGTGCCTGACCATGCTGGAGGACCTGCCCGCGTCCCGGCGCCCGGGGACCGGTCAACGGCGCGAGACGATCAAGCTGGACTGAAACCCGGACCGGCTCGTGCCCGGCGGACGCTGGAAACCGCGCGCGGGAAACCCTAGTCTCACCGGACCGGGACCTACCGACGGGTAACGGGAGCCGGCACGACGGAGGGGAGCGCACGTGCGCACAACTCGCAGGGCGATCGCGGGTCTGGCCGCGCTGACGGCGCTCGTCGCGCTGTCCGCCTGCTCGGACGATTCCGACGACAAGGCGGCGTCCGCCGACAAGGAGGCCGGCGTGCCCGCCGCGGACAAGGGCACCGCGCCGAGCGCGCTGCCGGTTGCCGCGAGCGGGGCCACCTATGTCGCGCTCGGCGATTCGTACGCGGCGGGTGTGAAGATACCCGTGATCGTGCCCACCGCGCCGCCCGGCTGCAGCCGCTCGGAGAGCAACTACGCGCACCTGGTGGCCAAGCAGAAGAACATCGCCGGCTTCGTCGACGTCACCTGCGGCGGCGCCAGGACCCCGGACATGACGGCGGGCCAGCAGACCCAGGGCTCGCCGCCGCCGCAGTTCGACGCGCTGCGCCCGGACACCGCGCTGGTGACCCTGGGCATCGGCGGCAACGACATCGGCTTCTCCGAGATCGTCACGACGTGCGTGATCCAGAGCCGCAGCACCACCTCGACCCAGCCGTGCACCGACAAGTACGCCGGCGGCGGCAACGACGAGTTGGCCAAGCGGATCGCGGACACCGCGCCGAAGATCGCCGCCACCATCGCCGGGATCAAGGAGCGCTCGCCCAAGGCCCGGATCCTGGTGGTGGGCTATCCCACGATCCTGCCGGAGAGCGGTCCCTCGTGCCCCGCCCAGGTGCCGGTCGCCGAGGGCGACCTGCCCTACCTGCGCAAGGTGGTGCCGGCGCTGAACGACATGATCGCCAAGGAGGCGGCCAAGCAGGGCGCGGAGTACGTGGACACCTACACCGGCTCGGCCGGCCACGACGTGTGCCGGCCGGTCGGCACCAAGTGGATCGAGGGCATCAAGCCCGAGTCGCCCGGCGCCCAGGTGCACCCCAACGCGCTCGGCCAGGAGGGCATGTCCAAGGCCGTGCTCGCCAAGCTCGGCTGACCCGGGTCCGGGTCGGGCCGACACCGGGACACGACCTCGCAGGAGAAGCCGGACGAAGCGGGCCGCGCGGTCGGCGATGTCGGTCGGAGCATCTAGGCTTGTCGCCCGATGAGCGACTCCGACCGTCCCGAGCTGACCGAACTCCTGCACGCCGCCGTTGCCGCCGTCGGCGGAGCGGAGCGGCCCGGACAAGTGTCCATGGCCGAGGCCGTCTCCGGCGCGGTGGCCCGTGCCGAACACCTCCTGGTCCAGGCGGGTACCGGCACCGGCAAGTCCCTGGCCTACCTGGTGCCCGCGCTCGCCGCGCGGCGCAAGGTCGTGGTCGCCACCGCGACGCTCGCGCTCCAGCGTCAACTGGTCGAGCGCGACCTGCCGCGCACGGTCGAGGCGCTGCGGCCGATGTTGCGCCGCTCGCCGACCTTCGCCACGCTCAAGGGCCGCGGCAACTACCTGTGCCTGCACCGGTTGCACGACGGTCCGCCGGACGAGGGCGAGGTGCTCTTCGACCCGGCGCCCACGAGCAGGCTGGGCCAGGACGTGGTCCGGCTGCGCGAGTGGGCCGACGACACCGAGACCGGCGATCGCGACGACCTGAGCCCGGGCGTCAACGACCGGGCCTGGGCCCAGGTGTCGGTGTCCTCGCGCGAGTGCCTGGGCGCCTCGCGCTGCCCGTACGGCGACGACTGCTTCGCCGAGGCCGCGCGGGAGCGGGCCAAGCAGGCCGACATCGTGGTCACCAACCACGCGCTGCTCGCCATCGACGCGTTGGAGGACGCGCCGGTGCTGCCCGAGCACGAGTTGTTGATCGTGGACGAGGCGCACGAGTTCGCCGGCCGGGCCACCGGGGTGGCCACCGCCGAGCTGAGCCTGAGCGCGGTGGACCGCGCCGCGCGCCGCGCGGGCAAGCTGGCCAACGAGGGCGCGGTGGACAACCTGGACGCCGCGTCGGAGGCGTTCAAGAAGACCATGGAGGGGCGCGAGCCCGGCCGACTGCGCGAGGTGGACCCGGATCTGGGCTGGACGGTGTCCGCGCTACGCGACGCGAGCCGGGGCGTGATCACCTCGCTCGGCGAGGTCCGGGATAAGTCGCTGAGCAACGAGGACGCGGCCCGGCGGCAGGCGCTGGCCGGCGTCGAGCACATCCACGACACCTGCGAGCGCATCCTCAAGGGCTCGCCGCACGACGTGATCTGGCTGGAGCGCAACGAGCGCACCGGCGCCTCCCTGCGGGTGGCGCCGATCGCGGTGGCCGGGCTGCTGCGCGAGGCGCTGTTCGGCGACCGCACCGTGGTGCTCACCTCGGCCACGCTCAAGCTCGGCGGTGACTTCCGCGGCGTGGCGGGCAGTCTGGGGCTGACCGCCGAGGGGCTGCTCACCGACGAGCCCGCGCCGGTGCCCACCGAGGTCGCGGTGCATCCGGGGGACGGCGAGGAGCCGGACGAGGACGCGGACCCGGACACCGACGCGGACCTGGCGGCGTGGCGCTGCCTGGACGTGGGCTCGCCGTTCGACTACCCCCGGCAGGGCATCCTCTACGTCGCGCGGCATCTGCCGCCGCCGGGCCGGGACGGGATGAGCGCGGACACCCTGGACGAGCTCGCCGAGCTGATCGAGGCGGCCGGCGGGCGGGCGCTGGGCCTGTTCTCCTCGCGGCGCGGCGCGGAGGCGGCCACCGAGGCGCTGCGCGAGCGGCTCGAGATGCCGATCCTGTGCCAGGGCGACGACTCGCTGGCGGAGCTGTTGCGGCGGTTCGCGGCCGAGCCGCGCACGTGCCTGTTCGGCACGCTGTCGTTGTGGCAGGGCGTGGACGTGCCCGGGCCGTCCTGCCAGCTCGTGATCATGGACCGGATCCCGTTTCCGCGTCCGGACGACCCGCTGATGAGCGCGCGGGCGCAGTCGGTGCAGGAGAACGGCGGCAACGGCTTCATGGCCGTGTCGGCCACGCACGCCGCGCTGTTGATGGCGCAGGGCGCCGGCCGGCTGATCCGGGCGATGGACGACCGGGGGGTGGTGGCGGTGCTCGATCCGCGGCTGGCCACCGCCCGCTACGGCGGGTTCTTCCGGTCCTCGATGCCGCCGCTGTGGTACACCGAGGACCGCGATCAGGTGCGCCGCTCGCTGGCCGCGATCGACAAGGACGACAGCGCCTGAAGCGTCACCGTGTCGCGAACGCGAGACGGGCGGTCGTACGGCGAACTCTCGCCGTACGACCGCCCGCTGCCGGTATGTCGATGTCCCCGGTCATCTCAGACCCGTCGCATGACGGCCACCACGCGGCCCAGGATGGTCGCCTCGTCTCCGGGAATGGGCTCGTAGGCGGGGTTGTGCGGCATGAGCCAGCGGTGCCCGTCCCGGTGCCGCAGACGCTTGACGGTGGCCTCGCCGTCGATCATCGCGGCGACGATGTCGCCGTTCTCGGCGACCGGCTGGCGGCGCACCGCGACGTAGTCGCCGTCCATGATCGCGGCCTCGATCATCGAGTCGCCGCTCACCTTGAGCAGGAACACGTCGCCGTCGCCGACGAGCTGGCGCGGCAGCGCGAACACGTCCTCGATGGACTGCTCGGCCAGGATCGGGCCACCGGCCGCGATCCGGCCGACCACCGGTACGTAGGACGCGGCCTGCGCACCGCGTTCGGCGTGCGGCCCGGCCGGCGCGAGCGGGCGACCGCCGTCCGGCGAACGCACCTCATAGGCGCGCGGGCGATGCGGATCACGGCGCAAATAGCCCTTGCGTTCCAGGGCCATCAGTTGATGCGCGACGGAAGAAGTGCTCGACAGGCCGACCGCCTCGCCGATCTCGCGCATGCTCGGCGGATATCCGCGGGTCTCCACGGAGGTGCGGATCACTTCCAGGACACGGGTCTGGCGCGGCGTCAGCCCCCCCGCCGGACGCCGCGTCGAACCACCCTGGACCTGCCCGTTCTCGGTGCCCGGGGCGGGCGCCGGCGGCGGCACGGTGGTGCTGTGCGGGTGTTTCACGGGGAGACTTTCGGTGCGGATTCCGGGGTGGATGGCTCCGGTGGCTTCTCCGGTCACGGCTGGCCCTTTCGACGGATTGCTCGCACGTGGAGAACGGTAGTCGGGTTCGAAAGGTTGCGCCAAACACACGTTCGAGTGAATTTAGGCCAATCCAGTGGCGATCATTCGGTTCCCGCTGTAGTAATCGTACATACATTCGAATTCTGCTCGGGGAAAACGCTCGTTTCGACTGCCCGATATGTGGCATCCGCGGCTCGTGTGCCACGACACGCGGCCGGCCGGGTTAATTTTCGCCGAACGTCGGGCGGTGACCTGCGGGGATGACGAGAGGTCACCACGGGCTCTCCGAGTGTCTGCGAGTCGGCTTGCAGCGCTCGGGGTCGCGGTCTACCGTAGCCACTACATCTTGTGGTCGAGGTCGCTGAAGGAACCCACAAGTTGTGGTTGCCGTATATACCATATTCCCGGAGCGCACCGGACGGGCCCCACGCGGAGACCCCGGGGCGAGGGCGCGGCAACAACCCGGGCACGCCTCGCCATACCGCGCGCGGCGCGCACGAGCAACACGGACGACCTGCGTCTCAACGAGGGGGAGAGGGAACCGCATGCACTGCCCCTTCTGTCGGCGAGCGGACAGCCGCGTCGTGGACAGCCGGACCACCGACGACGGCGCCGCGATCAGGCGTCGTCGCTCGTGCCCCGACTGCGGACGGCGCTTCACCACGATCGAGACCGCCTCGCTCACGGTGATCAAGCGCAGCGGCGTCACCGAACCCTTCAGCCGGGACAAGGTCATCGCCGGGGTGCGCAAGGCGTGCCAGGGCCGCCCGGTCACCGGCGACGCGCTGGCCCTGCTCGGCCAGCGGGTCGAGGAGGCGGTACGAGCCACCGGCTGTGCCGAGTTGACCACCCACGACGTGGGCCTGACCATATTGGGCCCGCTGCGGGAGCTCGACGAGGTCGCCTACCTGCGGTTCGCGTCCGTGTACCGGGCTTTCGAGTCGCTGGAGGACTTCGAGGCCGAGGTCGCGCTGCTGCGCGCCGGTCGCGCGGAGCCCGCGGTGCCCGTGGACGCGGCGGACAGTCCCGCCTCGGACTGATCGCGATCACCAGAAATCAATTTCGGTAGCACACGAACGACGGACCACCCGACCGGTCGGCGGACATCCCCCGGGACGATTCCGCCTGCCCACGGCGTTGTTCAAAAGAGGAGACGGCATGACAGAGACGACGAGCGGCTCAGCACGCGGTTCGGGCCGGTCACGACCCGGCAAGGGCCTGCGGATCGAGCGCGTGTACACGACCCCCGGCGTCCACCCGTACGACGAGGTGGTCTGGGAGCGTCGTGACGTCGTCATGACCAACTGGCGCGACGGCTCGATCAACTTCGAGCAGCGCGGCGTCGAGTTCCCCGACTCCTGGTCGGTGAACGCGGTCAACATCGTCACGAGCAAGTACTTCCGCGGTGCGGTGGGCACGCCGCAGCGCGAGTGGAGCCTGAAGCAGCTGATCGACCGGGTCGTCAAGACCTACCGCAAGTCCGGCGAGGAGAACGGCTACTTCGCCGGCCCCGCCGACGCGGAGATCTTCGAGCACGAGTTGGCGTACGCCCTCCTGCACCAGATCTTCAGCTTCAACTCGCCGGTCTGGTTCAACGTCGGCACCGCGCAGAAGCAACAGGTCAGCGCCTGCTTCATCCTGTCGGTCGACGACTCGATGGACTCGATCCTGGACTGGTACAAGGAAGAGGGCCTGATCTTCAAGGGCGGCTCGGGCGCCGGCCTGAACCTCTCCCGGATCCGCTCCAGCAAGGAACTGCTCACCTCCGGCGGCAACGCCTCGGGTCCGGTCTCCTTCATGCGCGGCGCGGACGCCTCGGCCGGGACGATCAAGTCGGGCGGCGCGACCCGCCGCGCGGCCAAGATGGTCGTGCTCGACGTCGACCACCCCGACATCGAGGACTTCATCGACACCAAGGTCAAGGAGGAGGAGAAGATCCGCGCGCTGCGCGACGCGGGCTTCGACATGGACCTCGGTGGCGCCGACATCGCGTCGGTGCAGTACCAGAACGCGAACAACTCGGTCCGCGTCTCGGACGAGTTCATGAACGCGGTCGAGCAGGGCAAGGAGTTCGGCCTGCGCGCCCGGCTCACCGGCGACGTGCTGGAGACGGTCGACGCCAAGGCGCTGTTCCGCAAGATGGCCGAGGCGGCGTGGGCCTGCGCCGACCCGGGCATCCAGTACGACGACGAGATCAACAAGTGGCACACGTGCCCCGAGTCGGGCCGGATCACCGCGTCCAACCCATGCTCGGAGTACATGCACCTGGACAACTCGTCCTGCAACCTCGCTTCGCTGAACCTGATGAAGTTCCTGCGCGAGACCGATGACGACGGGGCGGGCACCTTCGACGCGGTCAAGTTCGCCAAGGTCGTCGAGCTGGTCATCACCGCGATGGACATCTCGATCTGCTTCGCCGACTTCCCGACCGAGAAGATCGGCGAGACCACCCGCGCCTTCCGCCAGTTGGGCATCGGCTACGCCAACCTCGGCGCGCTGCTGATGGCGACCGGGCACGCGTACGACAGCGACGGCGGCCGCGCGCTGGCCGGCGCGATCTCCTCGCTGATGACCGGCACCGCCTACAAGCGCTCCGCCGAACTCGCCGGCATCGTCGGTCCGTACGACGGCTACGCCCGCAACGCCGAGCCGCACAAGCGCGTCATGCGCCTGCACGCCGAGGCCAACGACGCCGGCAAGCGCATGGACGACCTGGACACCCCCGTGTGGGACCTGGCGACCAAGGCGTGGAAGGACGTCGCCAAGCTCGGCGACAAGAACGGCTTCCGCAACGCGCAGGCCTCGGTGCTGGCCCCGACCGGCACGATCGGCCTGATGATGGACTGCGACACCACCGGTGTCGAGCCCGACCTGGCGCTGGTGAAGTTCAAGAAGCTGGTCGGCGGCGGCTCGATGCAGATCGTCAACGGCACGGTGGCTCGGGCGCTGGGCCGGCTGGGCTACCAGCCCGAGCAGGTCGAGGCGATCATCGAGCACATCGCCGAGCACGGCCACGTGGTGGACGCGCCCGGCCTCAAGCTCGAGCACTACGAGGTGTTCGACTGCGCGATGGGTGAGCGCACCATCTCGCCGATGGGTCACGTGCGGATGATGGCGGCGATCCAGCCGTGGATCTCCGGCGCGATCTCCAAGACGGTCAACATGTCCGAGGACGCCACCGTCGAGGAGATCGAGGAGATCTACTTCCAGGGCTGGAAGCTCGGCATCAAGGCGCTGGCGATCTACCGCGACAACTGCAAGGTCGGCCAGCCGCTCTCGGCCGGCAAGGGCGAGAACAAGGGCAAGGCGGACGACGGCAAGTCGACCGCGGCCACCGTGGTGGAGAAGGTCGTCGAGTACCGCCCGGTGCGCAAGCGCCTGCCCAAGGGTCGTCCCGGCATCACCACGTCCTTCTCGGTGGGTGGCGCCGAGGGCTACATGACCGCCAACTCCTACCCGGACGACGGCCTCGGCGAGGTCTTCCTGAAGATGTCCAAGCAGGGCTCGACCCTGGCGGGCATGATGGACGCCTTCTCGATCGCGGTCTCGGTGGGCCTGCAGTACGGCGTGCCGCTGGAGACCTACGTCTCCAAGTTCACCAACATGCGCTTCGAGCCGGCCGGGCTGACCGACGACCCGGACGTGCGGATGGCGCAGTCGATCGTCGACTACATCTTCCGCCGGCTGGCGCTGGACCACCTGCCGTTCGAGACCCGCTCGGCGCTGGGCATCCACTCCGCCGCGGAGCGCACCCGGCACCTGGAGACCGGCTCCTACGAGCCGGACGAGCCGGCCGCCGCCGAGGACATGCGCACGCTCGCGCAGTCCGCGCCGGTGGACGCCGCGCTCAAGGCCCCGGACCTCAAGCCGGTCCCGGCCGCGGTGCACTCCTCGACCGAGCTGCTGGAGGCCCGCCAGGGCCGCAGCGCGGACGCCCCGCTGTGCTTCTCCTGCGGGATCAAGATGCGCCCGGCCGGCAGCTGCTACGTGTGCGAGGGCTGCGGCTCGACCAGCGGCTGCAGCTGACCTCGAGGTCGGTGAGGTGAACGCCTGAAAGGGGGCGGGGAATCGGTGATACCGGTTCCCCGCCCCCTTCGGTGTTCCTCGTGCGGTGGCCGTCGCGGTCACCCGCCAAGGGCCGGTCGGCCGCGGTGGGTCAGCCGGCGAGCTGCTTGGCCTTGGCGTCGCGCTTGGCGAAGACCTCGTCGCGCATCGACTCCATCTCCTTGAGCACGTTCTTGCGCTCGCGCTTGGAGAGGCGGTCGATGTACAGGTAGCCGTTGAGGTGGTCGGTCTCGTGCTGGAGGCAGCGGGCGAAGTAGCCCTCGCCCTCGATCACCAGCGGGTTGCCGTCCTTGTCCACCCCGCGCGCGATCGCGCGGTCGGGGCGGGCCAGATCCTCGTGCGGGCCGGGGACGGACAGGCAGCCCTCGCCCGCCTCCTCCAGGTGCCGCTCGGTCGCGGGCAGTTCGTCCAGGACCGGGTTGATCAGGTGGCCGACGTGCCGGTGGCCGTCCTCGTCGACGCAGTCGTACACGAACAGCCGGATGCCGACGTCGACCTGGTTCGCGGCCAGGCCCACGCCGTCGGCGACGTACATGGTCAGGAACATGTCGTCGATCAGCGTGTTCAGCTCTTCCGTGCCGAACTCGGTGATCTCGGCGCAGGGTCGGTGCAGGACGTCCTCGCCGACCACGGTGACGCGCAGAACCTTGCCGCGGGCGGCCTCGGGCGCCATGGCGGGGTACGCGTCCACCGGGCGGCCCATCACAAAGATCCGGCCTTCTTCGTGATCGTGGTGATCGTGGCTGGAGTGGTCGTGGTGCTCGGCCATCGGTTTGCTTTACCTTTCCACCAGGGCATGAACCCGAATCACCCTACCGGCCCGGTCACGGCAGAACGGCCGACGCCTTCGCCGTGATGGTGACCTCGCCGGGCTCGGTGACGGTGATCTCGGTCCAGCCGTCCTCGGTCTCGCCGATGCTCGTGTTGGGCTTGTCCGCGACGAACCAACTCGTGCGGTGGATGCGCACGGTGAAGGTGCCCGCCTGCTGGGCGAGCAGGGTGAAGCCACTGGGCGAGATGTCCACGAGTTGACCGGGGCCGTCCAGCAGCGGAACCGGGTCGGCGACCTCCCAGATCACCCAGTGCGGGTCGGACCACATCGGCACCAGCCAGTCGGCGCCGGCGCGCAGGATCTCCGCCTCGCGCTTGGCGGAGGGGTCCAGCGGCACATCGGGCAACGCGATGAAGCGCACGCCGGTCTCGCGCACCCACGCGTGGTACTGACCCTCGTCCAGGGTGGGGCCGTACAGCACCGCGTTGTGCGCGCGGTCGAGTTGGCGCTCCCAGCCGCGGGCGAGCGGCATGTGCTCGGCGACGTAGACCGTCTCCCAGTGGCCGCGCGTGAACGGGATCTCGATCCGGCCCACCGGCAGGTTGGCGCGCTCCAGGAAGTCGAGCATGCCGGTGTAGTAGCCGGCCTTCTTGGCGGTGCTGTCCTGGTTGTTGAACGCCACCGCCTTGCCGGCCGAGGAGAACTGCCAGGCCAGCAGCGGGATGGCGAGCAGCACCACCAGGCGCCGGCGGCCGAGCGAGAGCAGCACCACGGCCATCAGCGGACCCGCGCACAACTCGCCGAGCCGGGCCACGTTGCCGCCGACCGCGCTGGGGATCATGAACAGCACGGTGGAGGACAGCGCGTACAACCACAGGAAGCGGCGCGCGCTGACCTCGGTGCGCGGGACCAGGGCCAGCCCCACACCGGCGAAGCCCAGGATCGCGGCGAACCGCCACAGCGGGAAGGAGAAGTCGCCGCCACCGGGGAAGACCAGGGACATCACCAGGCCGATCACGGCCGGGGCGAGGCTGAACCGGGTCGCCCACACCCGCTCGGCGGGCACCCAGGCGAGCGCGATCATCAGCAGGAACGCGGCGGCCAGCGGACTGGCCAGGCCGCAGAACCCGGCCGCGACCGCCGCCCACGCGCGATGCCCGGAGCGGGCACCCAGGATCGCCATCAGCCCGGCGGCGACGCCGAGCACGAACGGGGTCCGCCCGATCAGGTACTCGATGCTGACTATCACCGCGAACCAACAACTGCCCACCCGCCGGGCCAGGTCGCCGCGGCCCAGCCGCAGCCGGGAGAACGCCCAGGCCGCGGCGACACAGGAGATCGCGGTGAGCAGGCGGGTGCCGATCCCGCCGGCCAGGATCGGGGTGATCACGCTGTAGCCGGGCAGCAGGTGCCCGCCGTACCACTGGTTGTTCCACAACACGGCGCCGTGGTCGCGCACCAGCCAGGCACGGAAGATCTGCGCGGGCCAGTCGGCGCCGTTGATGCCCAGCACGGTCAGCAGGCCGACCAGCGCCAGGGTGATCACGTAGGGATGCTCGGCGACGGCGATCAGGACCCCGCGCAGGTGCCGCCGCCGGGTGCGGCGAGCGGTGTCGCCCGCATCCGACGTGGGCTCCCCGAGGGGTATGCGGCCGTCCAGAGCATGTGTCATGACGGCTTAGTTTTTCAGATCGGGGTCGATGAGGTGCAGGTGGGCACTGAGGTAGGACACCGGATTGTCCGATGTATGGCGTGCCATGGCGCAATGTCCACCGTGGAATCACCGGTGCGGTGCGAAAAAATCCTTCGTTCGGATGAAACGCCGGCTCAGACCGCAGGGCCGGACGAGGGGTCCGGCGGGGGGCCGGACGGGTCATCCTCGGGGGGTGGCTCGGGCGGGTTGGGCAGCCCCGCACGGGCGCGCAGGTCGCGCGGGTCGCGCGGGCCCTCGATCCGACGGATCACCGAGAGCGCGGCGGTGTGGAACGCCTCCAGGAACGCCTGCGCGGTGGATGCCGGCCACTCGGCGCGCTGCACCGCGTGCATGTTGTGGTCGGTGTCGCACCAGCACGCGACCTCGACGGTGGCGGTGACGCTGACGAACGGGCCGTCCAGTTGCCACACGTCCAGACCCAGTTCCAGCCAGTCGCCGTCGGCCTCGTACAGCAGCAGCGCGGTGCCCAGGATGTGCGGGGACGGCTCGGGCTCGGGCTCGGGACTCAGCGGGTCCGGTTCGTTCCAGAACCAGCGCGCGGGATCGTCGAGGGAGCGGCGCAGATCGAGCGCTTGAGCGGCGGCGACCAGGCGTTCACGGCCATGGTCGTCGAGATCGGGAAACAGCCGCTCGAACGGGATGTCCGAGGCAGGGCGCTCGGTGGCGGGCACGCGGGCATTCTGCCGTGGCGGGGGGTCTTCCCGTCAACGTCGGGTTGCGTGACCACCGCCGATGTTGGCCGAATTTGCCCGCCTATGCCGGGACTGTACTGACGCCATATCGCGAGAGAGGCGATTCATCGACTCGATTCACCATCGATTCGGCACCGGCTCGACACCGGCTCGGCGACCTCGCGGAACACGCTCGCGCGGGTGGTCCACCGCCGGGTCCGGGGCCGGCGCTCGGCGTCCGCGGCTCGGGTTCGGGATCGGATTCGAGTCGGGATTCGGGATCGGCGTGTCGGGGTCGGGTTGGCAGACTGCGTACCGAAGCATTTCGGTACACACCACTTCGGTGGTCTGCAACGCAGGGAGCCTGGCATGCGGGTAGCGGTTTTCGCGGGATCGGCGTCGGGTGCCTCGCCCGGGTTCCGGGAGGCGGCGGTCGAGCTCGGTCGTGGGCTCGCCGAGGCCGGCGTCGGGATCGTCTTCGGCGGCGGGCACGTGGGTTTGATGGGCGCGGTCGCGGACGCGTGCCTGGCGGCGGGCGGCGAGGTGATCGGGGTGATGCCGCGCTCGCTGGTGGAGCGCGAGATCGCGCACCGTAGCCTGACCGAGCTGCTGATCACCGAGACCATGCACGAGCGCAAGGCGGCGATGGCGGACCGGGCGGACGCCTTCGTCGCGCTGCCCGGCGGAGCGGGCACGCTGGAGGAACTGTTCGAGGTGTGGACCTGGCAACACCTGGCGATCCACACCAAGCCGGTCGCGCTACTGGAGGTGGGCGACTTCTGGCGCCCGCTCCTGGACGCGCTGGACACGATGACCGCGAACGGCTTCCTCAAGCCGGAGCTGCGCTCGACCCTGCTGGTCGCGCGGGACAGCGCGGACCTGCTGGGCCAGGCGAAGGCGTGGCGGGCCCCGACGCCCAAGTGGGTGGGCGGCTTGGACCCGGCGGCGCCGCCGAGGCCGTGAGCGAGCGGGGCCGGTCCGCGCGGACCGGCCCCGGGACCGGCCCGCGGGTGCGGCCGGGATCAGGGTTCGATCAGGGTTTGCCGCCGCCCATGCCCTTGAAGAGCTTGGCGTCGCGCGCGGACACCGTGACCGGGCCCGGCCGATCGACGGTGATCTCGCTCCACTCGTCCTCGGTCGACTTGATCACGATCTCGGGTCGGTCGGGGGTCACCCAGAAGGTCGGGTGGATCTTGACCACGAACGTGCCGGCCGAGTGCGCGTCGAAGGAGAACCGGCTGGGCGTCAGCTCGGTCAGTTCGCCCGGCCCCATCACGATCGGCGTCGCGTTCTCCACCTCCCAGATCTTCCAGTGCCCGTCCGTGTAGACCGGCTTGAGCCACGGGATGCCCTTGCGGATCAGGTCCGCCTCGGGAATCGCCGAGGGGTCGATCGGGATGTCCGGCAGCGCCACGAAGCGCACGCCCGTGTCGTCGATCCAGTCGCGGTACTCCTGGAGCGTGAGGTCCTTCTGGTAGAGCACCGCGTTGTAGTTGCGGTCCAGTTGACGCTCCCAGCCCCGGGCCAGGGGCATCTTCTCGGCGACGAACACCGACTCCCAGTGCCCGCGGGTGAACGGGATCTCCACCCGACCCACGGGGTGGGTGTTGTTCTTCTGCAGGAATTCGAGCATGCCCGTGTAGTACTGCGGCTTCTCGCCGGGCGAGTCCTTGATGTCGTGCGTGATGGCCAGCGCGGCGGACTGGAACTGCCAGATCAGCAGCGGCAGGGCCAGCAGCACCACGAGCCGGCGCCGGCCGACCGAGAGCAGCACGACCGCCATCAGGGGCCCCGCGGTCAGCTCGCCGAGCCGGGCCAGGTTGCCGCCGAGCGAGGTCGGCACGAAGAAGAAGATCACCGCGGTCGCCGCGTACAGCCACAGGAATCGCCGGGCGCTCTGCTGCTCCTTGGGCAGTATCAGCAGGCCGACCGCGGCGAACGCCAGGATCGGCAGGAACCGCCACCACGGGAAGGGGAACATCCCCTCGTTGGGGAACGCGAGCGCGGCGACCAGGCCGATCGCGGCGGGGGAGAAGCTCAGTCGGGTCGGCCAGACCCGCTCCCTGGGCACCCAGGCGAGCGCGACCAGCATCAAGAACGCGCCGGACAGCGGGCTGGAGAGGCCGCACAGGAGGGCGGCGAAGCCGGCCCAGAGCGGGTGCCGGCGGCGGGCGGCCAGTATCGCGAGCATGCCCGCGGCGACGCCGAGCGCGAACGGCGTGCGGCCGATCAGGTAGTCGACGCTGCACATCACCGCGAACCAGCAGCTTCCCACCCGGCGGGCGAACTCGTTCGCGCCGACCCGGAGTTTGTCCCAGGCCCACGCGGACGTCACGCAGGACAGCGCGGTCAGCGTCGCGGTGCCGATCTTGGAGGCGATCACCGGCGCGAGGATGCTGTAGCCCGGCAGCAGGTGGCCGCCGTACCACTGGTTGTTCCACAGGTAGGTGCCGTGGTCGCGGATCAGCCAGGTCCGGAAGTACTGCGCCGGCCAGTCGGGGCCGTTCACGCCGGTGACGATGATCAGGCCGATCAGGCCGGCGGTGATCAGGTACGGACGTTCGACTATCGCGTTCCCGAGTGCCCGAAAACGACGGCGACCCGCCGGCGCTGCGGGTCGTTCCGTCGTTGGGCTCTGCACATCGCTCGTCACATGACCCGAGTTTTCCAGACGCGGCGCTCGGCGTCGCCGGTGGGTGTCCGGCATGAGTACTTTTGTGGGTTTATTCGCTTTGGCGAAGAGTGAGGGTGACGAGGGCGCCGAGTACGGCCAGGCCGACCGCGACCAGGATCGCCAGGTCCATGCCACCCGCGTCGACCAGGGCGACCACCAGGGCCGCGCCGATCGAGGCGCCCATGTAGCGCGCGGTGCTGTTGGCGCCGGAGCCCATGCTCGCCCGGTCGGCCGGCACGCTCTCCACCGCGAGGCGGGCCAGCGCGGTGTTGACCAGGCCCACGCCGAAGCCGCCGACCAGCAGGCCGGGTACCGCACGCGCCCACGAGTCGGCGGGGGTGAGGCCGTACAGGCCCAGGAAGCCGACGGCGGCGACGAGCAGGCCCGCGGCGAAGCGGTGTCGGGCGTCGGGCAGCACGCGCACCCGGCCGAACGCGAACGAGGTGAGCGCGGCGGCGGCCGACCACAGGCCGAGCAGGAGCGCGGCGCCCAGGCCGCTCAGGCCCAGCGTGCCCTGGAAGACGGTGCCCAGGAAGGCGGCGATGGCGATCACCGCGACGCCCGTGATCAGCGCGCCGAAGGTGGCGACGGCGAACGCGGGCCGGGCGAACATGCGCAGGTCCAGCATCGGTGCCCGGCCGCGCAGGGCGGTCGCGACGTAGCCCGCGAGCAGGAGCACGGCGATCACCATCAGCGCGTCGACGACCGGTCGTTGCCAACCCTGCCGGCCCTCGATCAGCGCGGCGGTCAGCGCGATCAGACCCGGACCCAGGGTCAGCGTGCCCCACACGTCCGGCCGGCGCGGGTGCTCGGCGCGCGATTCGGGCATCCGGCGGGCGACCGCGGCCACCGCGAGGGCGGCGACGACGGTGAACCAGTAGGGCGCGGACCGGTGTGCCAGTGCCAGTCCGGCGCCGATCAGCGGCCCGACCACCATGCCCGCGCCGATCGAGGAGCCGTACGCGGCCATCGCCCGGCCGCGCGCGGCGCCGTGGTGGTTGTGGGCCAGCAGGCCGAGCCCGGCGGACATGATCGCCGCGCCCGCGACGCCTTGGAGGGCGCGTCCGACCACGTACAGCGGCAGCGAGGGGGCAAGCGCGGTCAGCGCCGAGGCCAGCGCGAGGCCGAGCGTGCCCGCGGTGAAGACCCGGCGACGGCCGAAGTCGTCGGCGAGGCTGCCGGTGATCAGCAGGGCCGCGGACAGGCCCAGGCCGATCGCGCTGAGGATCCAGGCCGGGCCGCCGGGGCCCGCGTGCAGGTCGCGCACGGTGTCCGGCACGATCGCGATCGGCATCGTGTAGGTGGCCAGCAGCAGCAGCGTGCCCAGGGCCACCACCGGGACGGTCGCGCCGGGCGAGCCGCCGCCGGCGACGGGTTCGGGTGCGCGGTGCGCGGTGCGCGGTGCGATGGATGTGGCGATGGACATGGCGGTGCTCCCCGGATCGTGACTCCTGGCCGAGTCGGTTCGTTGAATGAACCAACGCTGCCCGGAGAACGTAGCACTTGATGGTTCGGTGAATGAACCGACCCGGGGTTAAAGTGCTCGTATGGCTTTGGGCAAGGACTACGGGCAGCAGGACTGTGCGCTCGCCCGCACCCTGGAACTCGTCGGCGAGCGCTGGACGCTGCTGATCGTGCGGGACGCGTTCTACGGCGTCCGGCGCTACAGCGATTTCCTCGCCCATCTGGACATCCCGCGGGCGGTGCTCTCGGGCCGGTTGCAGACGCTGGTCGAGGCGGGCGTGCTCGACAAGCGCCGCTACCAGGAGTCCCCGCCGCGGGACGAGTACGTACTCACCGAACGCGGCGTCGACCTGTGGCCGATCATCCGCACGATGGCCCGCTGGGGCGAGAAGCACGTGCAGAACGGGGTGGCCTGCCGAATCTTCCGGCACCGAGGCTGCGGCGGGACGGTGGACCCGAACGGGGTCTGCGCGATCTGCGCGGCGATGGTCACCCCGGGCGAGACCGAGGTGGCGCCGGGCCCCGGCGCCGACCTGCTGCACCGCGACGACGCGGTCACCCGCGCGATGCGGGTGCCGCACCGGCTGCTGGAGCCGCTGTTGCCCTGAGCGGGTGATCGGGGCCGGTGACGTGCGCCGGGTGACGCGAGCGGACCCGACGACCGGGGGCATCGCCCCGGCGATGCGGTGATCGAGACTTGGCGCCCGGATCCGGTGCCCGGATCGGATGCCCGGATCCGATGACGCGGCCGGTGCGGCCGGATCGCGATGGGATCCGGCGGTTGCCGAGAGACAGGCCCTAGGGTCGTCCTCGAACGGGTGAGTCATCGCTTCGAGGGGGATCCATGGGCGCAGGGACGGGGCTTCGCGCACTCGCCGGAGTGGTGCTCCTGGGCGTGCTGTACGTCGTGCTCGCGCTGCCGCTCCTGTTCGTGACGTTCGTGGTCGGCGCGATCGTCGACCACGGGCGGTTCTTCACCTCGGGCGCCGCCGTGTTGTGGGCGCTCGGCGCGGTCGCGCTGGTCGCGCTGCTGGTGGAGCTCACCGGTCCGCGCCGGCTTCCGGCCGGGCTCGCGGTGGACGCCGCGGCGCAGCCGGTGTTGTGGGAACTGGTTCGGGACGTGGCCGCCGATCTGCGGGTGCCCGTGCCGGACGGGATCGTGCTGACCGGCGGTGCGGGCTGCGAGGTGCGGGCGGTCCGCCGCCCCGGGACCTGGCTGCACCATCATCTGGTGCTGGGCACCGCGCTGCCGTACGTGCTGACCGGCCGGCGACTGCGGGTGGTGATCGCGCACGCGCTCGGACACGGTCGCCGGCGCCGTCCGCCGCTCGCGGACCGGATCGCGTGCCACGGGGTGGACGCGGTGGTCGGGCTGGCCGAGGCGCTCGACGGGCGCGGTGGCCGAGGCCGCGCGGCGGCCGGCTACGCGGCGCTCTACCAGCGGGTGTGCGCACCCGTGGTGCGTTTCGAGGAGCGCGCGGCGGACCAGGCCGCGGCCCGCGCGTACGGCACCGCGGCGGTGACGGACGCGCTGGGCGAACTGGCGGTGGTCCGGGCGGACTGGGGCCGGTTCCGGGACGACCTGGTGACTTTGGGGATCGAGGCGGGCTGTGTGCCCGGCGATCCGATCGCCGGCTTCCGGGCCTTCCGGGCCGCCCGCGGCGATGCCGAGTCGGCGCCCGACGCGGCGACGGCGGCGCGGATCGAACGGCTGCGCGCGCGGCCGTCGGACGGCCGGGGCACTCCCGGCGGCACCGACCTGGCCGGCGGCACCTTGCTGGTCGAGCCGGTTCGCCTGCTCGCGCACGTACACCCGTACCTGCTGGTCACCGACGACGACGGGCACCTGGGTCCGCGCGCGTTCGCCGCCCTGGACGGCATGGTCAAGCTGGCCGAGGAGGCGTACCTGGAGCACGTGGTCGGCTTCGCCCAGGCCCGCCGGGCGGCCGCGCTCGGGATCTCCGCGCGGCGTGCGGGCGTGGAGTACCCGGTGACCCTGGGCGGCGTGCTGGGGCTGCTGGTCGAGGGCCGGGGGGACGAACTGATCGCCGCGCACGGCGAGGGCGCCGCCGACGCGCTGGCCGCGCTGCTCGCCCGCGCGTGGGTCGAGTCCGGGCGCGGCCGGCTGCGGCCGACCTGGACCGGCACCGACACCGTCACCGACCACCTCGGCGCCGAACTGGACCCGACCGCCTCGGCCGAGGCCGCGCTCGCCGGGTCGGCCGGGGCCAGGGCGTTGCGCGAGCGCTTGGCGGCGGCCGGCGTCTCGACCCACTACGAGCCCCGGCCGCCGGTGTCGATCGCCGCCGGCGAGCGGGAGACGGTGGTCGGCAGGCGCTGATCGTTGACCTACGGTGGTGGGGTGAACGAGTCGAGCACCGAGCACGTGGACGCACCCGGGATCGACGCCGATCCGCGCGCCGCGCACACGACCACCACGCGGCGGGTCGTCGAAGGGACGGCCGCCGCCGCGAAGGCCGCCGCGCGCGCCGTCGCCGGCGAGCCGGCCGTACCGGGGACGCCCGCGGCGAGGAAGGCCGCGGGCAAGAAGGTTGCCGCGAAGAAGGTGGTCGCAAAGAAGGTTGCCGCGAAGACGGTCGTGGCGAAGAAGGTTGCCGGCAAGAAGGTCGTCGGGCCGCGCAAGCCCGCCGGTCGGATCGCGCCGCCGACCTACGACGTCGAGCGCGAACTGATCACCCGGGGCGCGCAGGTGATCGCCGGAGTGGACGAGGTCGGGCGCGGCGCGTGGGCCGGCCCGGTGCTGGTCGCGGCGGCGATCACCGACCTGTCCGTGCCGCCGGCCGGGCTCACCGACTCCAAGCTGCTCACCGTGCGCCGCCGCGAGGAGGTGGCCGCCGCGGTCGACCCGTGGGTGCGCGCGTACGCGTTCGGGACCGCGGACCCCGAGGAGATCGACACGCTCGGGATGACCGCCGCGCTGCGGCTGGCCGCCGAACGCGCGCTGACCGCGCTGCCGGTGCGTCCGGACGCGATCGTGCTCGACGGCAAGCACGACTTCCTCGGCGCGCCGTGGTCGGTGCGCTGTGTGATCAAGGGCGACCAGTCGTGCGTCAGCGTCGCGGCCGCCTCGGTGCTCGCCAAGGTGCACCGCGACGGCATGATGGCCGGGATCGGCGAGGGGTACCCCGCGTACGGCTTCGCCGGCAACGCCGGCTACCCGGCGCCGGTGCACCGCGCCGCGCTGGCCGAGTACGGCCCCACGCCGCACCACCGGATGTCCTGGGCGTACTGGGACGACCTGCCCGCGTGGCGACACCTCAAGCGACCCCGGGTCGAGGTCGTCGACGACGGCCAACTCGGCTTCGACCTGGGCTGATCGGCGTCGGTTTCCGAACGGTCACGTTTGCCGGGGGACGCTCGTGCGCCGCCCGGGCCGGTTGTAGCGTCACGCGGGTGACTGCCTCGATTCCTCCCGGCTGGTACGAAGACCCGTCCGCGCCCGGTTCCGAGCGCTGGTGGGACGGCGCGCAGTGGACCGCCTCGACCCGGGCCCGCGCGCAGGGCGAGATCCCGCCGCCGCCGGTCGGCGCCCCGCCGGCCGCGATACAGGCGGGCTACCCCCAGGGCGGATACCCCGGCGGTTACCAGCCGATCGGCCCACCGCCGGGCGCCGCCCGGCCCGGTCGCGGCAAGGCGATCGGCCTGACCGCGCTGGCGCTGGTCGTGGTGGGCGGCATCATCGCCGCGCTGATCGTGGTCCTGAGCGGGGACGACGGCGGCTCCGGCGGGAAGCCGGCGGCCACGGACGGCACGGTCACCGACCCCACCACCGGACTCACCGTGCCCAGGTTCAAGGGCTGGGTCGCCCCCGACCCCGACGACGCGCCCGCGGACCAGGCGGTGGAGCGCCCCTGTCCCAGCAAGTCGGCGACCCGCAGCGGGTCCGGAGCCGAGACGAAGCTGCAGGCCGAGCGCAAGTGCTATCGGGCCGGCCTGGAGCTGGTGACCCACAAGGCCGACTCCCTGGACGAAGTGATCGCCGACCTGAAGAAGGAGGTGACCGGTGGCAAGGGCAAGATCAAGGTGGAAACCATGGAACTGGACAAACCGATCACGGTGGACGGTCACCCGGGCTACGTGCTGCGGGCCAAGGTCAGCGGCAAGCCCGAGGACCTGAGCCTGGACTCGGACACCGCCTGGGCGCAGGCGGTGGTGATCGACGAGAAGAACGCGGACGGCGAATACCCGTGCGTGCTGCTCAAGATGGAGATCTCCGCCTCGGCACCGGACAAGGCCACGCTGGACACTGTGCTCAAGGGCATCAAGGTCGGCACGCCGCAGCCCTCGGAGAGTACGTCCTGACCCTGCGTCATATCTGATGAGACGTCACCAGCGGTACGGTACGCCCGATCGGTCGCGCCGTACCCCGCATCGGTCGCGAGCGCGTACCGTGGACGCGCGCGCCGCAGGTCGGGCTTGCCGGGATGCGACTGAAGGAGGCCGCATCGGGCACATCATCATTGGGGGGTGACTGTGCGCATCGGTGATCGCCTCGCATGCCCCGGCTACTCGGTGGTGGCGGTGGAGACGACGGGTTTGTCCCCGCATCGACATCGCATCATCGAGATCGCGGTCGCGCAATGCGATCTCGACGGACGCGTGACCGAGTTCTTCACGACCCTGCTCGACCCGCAGGGTCCGGCCGGCGACTTCCAGGCGCACGGCCTGTTCGACGACGACGTGGTCAGCGCCCCGACGTTCGCCGAGGTCGCGCCGTGGTTGGTGAACCTGTTCCGGCAACGGGTCGTGGTCGCGCACAACGCGCGCTTCGACATCGGCTTCGTCGAGCGCGAGTTCCAACGCCGCGGCCGGCCCACCGTGCCGCCGCTGACCACCCTGTGCACGATGCGCGAGGCGCCGCACCACCTGCCCGAGGCGCCGCGCTTCACGCTGCTCGCGTGCTGCGAGGCGGCCGAGGTGCCGGTGGACAGTGGGCACGGCGCCGCGGCCAAGGCGATGGGCACCGCGCGACTGCTGGAGCACTACCTGCGCCAGGGCGCGGGCGAGGCCCGGCACTGGCAGCAGGCCCGGACCGTGGCGGCCTCGCTGAACTGGCCGCGCCGCAGCGCCGATCCGCCGCGGGTGTTCACCCGCGACGACGCGCACATGGCCCGTCGGGCGCGCGAGGAGGCCGAGCAGGTGCGCCGCCGGGACGCGGTGTCGTACCTGGAGAAGGCCCGCGCGTACGGTCCGCCGACCGGTGTGGGCGAGGGGCCGGACAGCTACCTCGCGGTGCTCGACGCGGCCCTGGAGGACCGGGTGATCACCCCGCAGGAGGCCATCGACCTGGCCGAACTCGCGGTGTCCCTGGGCATTTCCGAGGAACAGCGCAAGGACCTGGACCGGCTGTACGTGACCGCGCTGGCCGCTTCCATGGTCGCGGCCGGACCGGTCGACCGCGAGGAGCGGGCCGACCTGACCCGGGTCGCCGCGCAGTTGGGCATCCCGCGCATCGCGCTGGACGAGATCGTCGGGATGGCCCGATCCACGGTCGAGCAGGGCCGCGGCGGGCCGCGCATCCTGGCCCGCGGGCGCCCGCTGGAGTCGGGTCTGGCGGTGCTCTTCCACGGCTATCTCGCGGTCACCCGGGGCGAGTTGGAACGCCGGATGGCCCGGGCCGACCTGTCCGTGGCGTCCGGCATCCACGATCGGGTGGACGTGCTCGTGGTGGCCGACCCGGACGAATCCGCGGACCGGACCTACTGGGCGCGCCAGCGCGGCATCCGGGTGCTGATCGAGCCGGTGTTCCTGGCGCTGCTCGCCGACCTCGAGCGCGGGCGCAGCAGCGCGGCCGACGCGGCCTCCCAGGTGGCCGCCGCCTCGCTCGCGCACGCCGTGCCCAGGGCGCCGCGCACCACCAGCGGCTTCCTGCTGCCCCGGCCGGACACCTCGGCGCCGGCCGCCGCATCCTTCGCGCCCAGTCCCTACCGGCCCTACGACACGCCCGTGGACGGCGTCTCGGATGTGCTGCCGACCGAGGCGTTCGCGCCGACCGAGGCGTTCACCGCGGGCGAAGCCGCCGCGCCGACCGAGGCGTTCACACCCACGGAGGCGTTCGCGCCGACCGAGGCGTTCGAGGTCACCGAGGCCGCGCCGGCCACGCCGGTGTCCGGCTCCGCGTCCGCCACCACGCCCGCGCCGGTGCCGGGCACCGGGGCCACGCTGCCGAGCATCCCGCCGCCGCCGACCGCCGCCGATCTGCCGGTGGCGCCCGGGGCCTCGGCCGCCGAGGTGCTCCAGGCCACCGTCCCGGACGTGCTCCCGCCGCCGCCCGAGGTGCCGGCGACGCACGACACCCAGCCGACCACGCCGCCGCCGGTGCCGGGCCCGGAGACCCCGCCGCAGCCGATGCCGACGGTGCCGCCGATCCCGGACCGGCCGCCGGCCGCCGCGGAGTCGGCGCCCGCGTCGACGCCCGAGCCGGTTCCGCCGCGGCCCGTCGTGCCGCCCCGGCCGGCGGACGCGCCGCCGCGCGCGCTGACCCGGGGCCAAGCCGTCACGATCGAGGACCTGGGCCCGTTCGCGGGCACGGTGCGGATCGAGGCGGCGTGGTGGGCGCCCGGTCAGGCGGACGGCGACACGGTGGCCCTGGTGTTGGACGACGACCGCCGAGTGGGTGACGACGGCGACCTGGTGTTCTTCAACCAACCGGTGCACGCCAGCGGCGCCGTGCGGTTGGCCGGCAAGTTGCAGACCGGGACCACCAACGACGTGGAACCGGGCTCCGATTCGGTCGAGATCGACGTCACCACGCTGCCCCCGGGCCGCAGTCGGGTCCTGGTCGCGCTCGCGCTGGACGCCACGAGTGGCACCACCTTCGCCCAGGTACCCGTGACCGTCGGTATCGTCGACCCTGTGACCTGCCGCCGACTCGCCGAATTCCGGTTGAGCGGAGGCGATGAGACCGTCATGATCCTGGCCGAGGTCTATCGGCGCGGCGACTCCTGGCGCCTGCGCTCGGTCGGCCAGGGCTATGCGGAGGGCCTGGCAGCTTTGGTGATCGAGCACGGGGTGGTGGTGGACGATTGATCCGGCCGAGCTGACGGGGCATCGTAGGATGCGCCGTCGTACGCCCGGGCCACACCCCAGGAGCACCCTGGGTGGGCACGCCCCGCGCGGCTTTGATAGGACTGCCACCATGCCGCGCGTGTTCTCCGGGGAACGGGACTCCACCGATCCCTCCCCGCGTCTCCTCACCGCCGGGCATCCCGGTACCGCCACGAACGAACCGAGCCTTCCCCAGACATGACTGTGAATCCGGTGACTGCCGAAAACACCGCGGACGCCAAGTCCGCACCCGAAACCCCGTCCGTGCCGCGCCCGTCCGGCGCGGTGCCCAAGCCCGGACCTCGGCCGGGCCCGAAGCCCGGCCCGCCCAAGCCCGCCGTGCCGCGTCAGGCGACCGCGGCCGCGGGACCCGGCCCGACGAAGCCCGGCAAGCCCGCGAGGCCCGCCCCGGCCGCGCCGCGCGTCACGCTGGTCCCCGCGACCGAGGAGAACGTCTTCGACGCCGCCGACGACGCGGTGGACGCGCTCCTGGAGGCCGGCACCGAGCCCGGGTCGATCCTGGTGCTGACCACGGGTGGACCGCACCCGTGGCAGCAGCACGAGGAGACCTTCGGCGCGGCGCAGTACTGGCGCCAGTACGACGAGGGCAAGGACGTCTTCTACGCGTCGCTGCCCGCCTCGCGTCCGCTGCGCCGGGCCGCGGTCGTCGTCGTGGTCAACGGATTCGCCGACCAGGGCGACGCCGCGAAGATCCTGACCGCGGCGCTGACCGCCGGGGCGTCGGTGACGGTCTGCGGCGACATCGAGCGCGTGCGGGCGCTCACCGGTGTCGCATAGCACGTCGTAGCACGCAGGGGGCCCGTCCGTATCCGGTCCGGTCGAACTCGGGCCCCCTGCCCCGCGAATCGCCAAGGTCGGCTACGGTTCGTTGCCATGTCGGAATCGCCGTCGATCGCGCAGCTCCTTGACCGGTTCCTCAGCGACCAGGAGGACCGGCTGAAAATACAGCAGTACCGGGCCTGTAGCACCGTCATCGACATGTTGTCGGGCTATCTCAACCGGTACGCCTACATCACCCTGATCGGGGCCGAACGCCATGAATGGGACCGCGCCTTCTCGGCCGGTGACGACCGGGCGTTCTGCAACGTGTTCGGGGTGCGCAAGTTGATCGCCGGGATAAAGCCGTTCCACGCGCAACATCTGCGCACTCGGCTGCAGAGCCCGGAGCTCGTCCAGGACCACGCGTTGACGGTCACGACCGATCTGGTCGACTGGCTCGCGGCGCGCGGCCTCACCGCCTGATCGGACGCGTCCGTCAGGACGCGGAAGGTCGGACCAGGGGAGCGGGCCCCGCCTCCGGCAGGTAACGCACGTGCGGCAGTCCAGCCGCGGGGCGGGCCGGGGCGATGCCCGCTGCCCTGATCGGCGTGCTGCCGCCGGGACCGCCGTCGCGGCCCGTGCGCAGCGCGGGGGTGCGCCCGGAACGCCCGTCGGCCACGAGCTGCCAACCGTCCTGCGCGACCACCGCGAACGCGCCGCAGCGCAGGCCGTGCAGCACGCACGCGTCGTGCAGCCCCCACATCCAGCGGCCGTCGTCCGCCTCCCACTCGCGCGCGCCCTCGCGGTGGATCGCCAGCACCGTCGTGTGTGTCGGGGTGCCCCGGCGCAGGTCGTCCGGGACGATCAGGCGCAGGTTCGCCAGGATCATGTTGCGGCACCGCCAGCCGTCGGTGCGCCCCTCGCCGAAGGCGAAGGAGGCGCTGGCCACCGGGCGTTCGGACCGATCCAGGACGGCGACCACCGCCGTGCGGGCGACCGGCCGGTGCAGGTCGTACAGCCGTTTGATCAGCGTTCGGGGGTCGCGCAGCAGCGGGATCCCGCGCGCACGCCAGGATTCGGGGTCCAGCCAGCGGGAGGGGCTGGCGGTCGGGGCGCCGATGCGAGTGGGCGCGGCGGAGGCAGTGGTGGCGATGTGCACGGTCCTCCTTCCGTCCGGAACGGAGAGCGGGCGCACGCTCCGACTACGGGTTGCTCGCGGCGGAGCGGCGCCGACGGGGCCCGCACGGGAATGTGAAGAGAACGCCTTGTCGATTCTTGCGTGAGGCCCGCGAACTCGGCAACACGTACAGGTGATCATTCGGTACGTCCGTGTGATCGCGCGGGGTCCGCCCGCGTGAAGTCACCCTTCCATCGTGAGCACCAGGGGCAACACCTGGACGGCGCCGGCCCGGCGCAGCAGCCGGGCCACCACGGTGAGCGTCCACCCGGTGTCGGTGCGGTCGTCCACCAGCAGGACCGGGGCCTTGAGCGCGGCCACCCGCTCGGCGAGTTCGTCGGGCAGCACGAACGCGTCCGCGATCGAGCGCAGGCGCTGCGCGCTGTTGCTGCGCGGCGCCGGGCCGCCCGCCCCGGGGGCGTACTCGACCCGGCCGAGCCAGGGCAGCCGGCCGACCGCGGCCAGGCGTTCGCCCAGGCTGTCGATCAGCGCGCCGCGGGTGTGCGAGGCGATGGTCACCACGCCGCCTGGCCGGCGCTGCCAGCCCCACGCGGCCAGCACCTGGACGACGGCGTCGAACGCCGCGTCCGGGATCGGCCCGTCGGGGGCGCCGGGGGCCAGGATCGGGCGCAGCCGGTTGCCCCAGCCGATGTCCGAGGAGCGGCCGAGCGCCCGACCGGCGGCGGCCTGTTCGCCGTCGGGGATGCGGCCCTTGAGCTCGACGCCGGCGACCGCCATGCCGGTGGGCCACATCCGGCGCGCCTCCACCTCGACGCCCGGCCGGCCGAGCGCCGCGCGGGCCGCGTCCAGCGAGGCGGGATCCACCCGCGCGTCGTGCCGCGGTCCCGCGCACGCGTCGCAGCGCCCGCACGGGGCGGCGCCCGGGTCGTCCAGGCAGCGGCGCAGGAACTCCATCCGACAGGTGCCGTCGGCCTGGTAGTCGCGCATGGACTGCTGTTCGTGCTCGCGGGCCGCGGCCACCCGCGCGTAGCGCTCGGCGTCGTACTCCCACGGGCGGCCGGTCGCGATCCAGCCGCCGCGTACGCGCTGGACCGCGCCGTCCACGTCGAGCACCTTGAGCATCAGCTCCAGGCGGTTGCGGCGCAGGTCCACGAGCGGTTCCAGGGCCTGTGTGGACAGCGGGCGGCCCGCGCCGGTCAGCGCGGCGAGGGTGCGCTCGACCTGCTCGCGGGCGGGGAAGCCGAGCGAGCCGAAGTAGCGCCAGATCGCCTCGTCCTCGCGGCCGGGCAGCAGCAGCACGTCGGCCCGGTCGACGGCACGCCCGGCGCGGCCGATCTGCTGGTAGTAGGCGATCGGCGACTGCGGGGCGCCCAGGTGCACGACGAAGCCCAGGTCGCCCTTGTCGAAGCCCATGCCGAGCGCGGAGGTGGCCACCAGCGCCTTGACCCGGTTGGCCAGCAGGTCGGCCTCGGCGACCCGGCGCTCGGCGTCCTCGGTGCGGCCCGAGTAGGAGGCGACGGCGTGTCCGCGCGAGCGCAGGAAAGCGGTGACCTCCTCGGCCGCCGCGACGGTGAGTGTGTAGACGATGCCCGAGCCCGGCAGCTCGGGCAGATGGGTGTCCAGCCAGGCCAGCCGGTCGGCCGGGTCGGGCAGCCGCAGCACGCCGAGCGAGAGGCTCTCCCGGTCGAGGGTGCCGCGCAGCACCAGCGCGTCACCCGCGGGGTCGAGCTGCTCGGCCACGTCGGCGCTCACCCGCGCGTTGGCGGTCGCGGTGGTGGCCAGGACCGGGACGCCGGTGGGCAGCTCCTCCAGCAGGGTGCGCAGCCGGCGGTAGTCGGGGCGGAAGTCGTGCCCCCAGTCGGACACGCAGTGCGCCTCGTCCACCACGAGCAGGCCGGTCGTGGCGGCCAGCTTGGGCAGCACGGTGTCCCGGAAGTCGGGGTTGTTCAACCGCTCGGGGCTGACCAGGAGTACGTCCACGCTGCCCTCGGCCACCTCGGCCTGCACCGCGTCCCAGTCGTCGACGTTGGCCGAGTTGATGGTGCGGGCCCGGATCCCGGCGCGGGCGGCGGCGTCGACCTGGTTGCGCATCAGCGCCAGCAGCGGCGAGACGATCACGGTCGGCCCCGCACCGAGCTCGCGCAGCAGCGCGGTGGCCACGAAGTAGACCGCGGACTTGCCCCAGCCGGTGCGCTGCACCACCAGCACGCGGCGGTGGTGCGCGACCAGGGCCTCGACCGCCCGCCACTGGTCCTCGCGCAGCCGCGCGTCGCCGCCGGCCAGGTCCCGCAGCACGGCGTCGGCGCGGGCGCGCAGGTCCGTCGTGGCGTCGGGGCGGGCGTCGGGGGTGGTGGAGCGGTCCTCGGTCATGCCTCCCTTTGTAGCCGCCATCGGCGACATCGCGAAAAGGAAGCGGAGGTGGTTTGTGCATAAACGTATCGGCTACCGCCGCCGGCGGGCCCGGGTCGGGACCTTGGCCGGGCGCGTCGGGCGCGCGATGGTGGAAGGGACCCAAACCCCTACGGCGACGGAGGCGCGACGTGCGCTACCTCGAAGTGGACGGATTTCCGCGGGTGAGTCGGATCGGACTGGGCACGTGGCAGTTCGGCTCCCGGGCGTGGGGCTACGGCGACGCGTACGCCTCGGTGACCGCCCACGCGCTGGTCGGCCGGGCCCTCGAACTGGGGGTGACGCTGTTCGACACGGCCGAGATCTACGGGCTCGGGCGGGGCGAACGCATCCTGGGCGAGGCGCTGGGAGCGGACGCGGACCGGGTCCTGGTGGCCACCAAGTTCGTGCCCGTGTTGCCGGTGACCCCGGTGGTGCGCGGCCGGGCGTATCGCAGCATGGCCCGGTTGGGTCTGGACCGGATCCCGCTCTATCAGGTCCACGTCGCCAATCCGCTGGTGTCGATGGACACGGTCATGAGCGCGCTGGGCGCGTTGCAGGACGAGAAGGTGGTCGACGAGGTCGGGGTGAGCAATCACGACCTCGCCCGGTGGCGCCGGGCGGAGCACGCGCTGGGCCGGCGGGTGCTCTCCGACCAGGTCGAGTTCAGCCTCGCGGCGCCCGGACCGCTGCGCGAGCTGGTGCCGTGGGCCGAGCACAATCGGCGCCTGGTGATCGCGCACACCCCGCTGGCCCGGGGACTGCTCGGGTCGCGCTACGACGAGTACAACCGGCCGACCGGGTTCCGCGCGCACAGCACGCTGTTTCGGCCGGAGAACCTGCGCCGGGTGGGCCCGCTGCTGGAGTTGCTGCGCGAGGTGGCGGTCGGGCACGACGCGACGCCCGCGCAGATCGCGTTGGCGTGGACGCTGCATCGGGGCCCGGTGGTGGCGATTCCGGGGGCGTCCACGATCGAGCAGTTGGAGCACAACGTGGCGGCGGCGGAGATCGAGCTGGCCGACGAGGAGTACCGGGCACTGACCGCGCAGGCGGAGGTCTTCGCGCCGTTGCGGGGGTCGGCGGCGATGTGTGGGCGGGTTCGGGGCGGGGCGCGGGCACGGTAAGGCGGGTGCCGTCGTCGGATCGCACGGTTGTCTGCCGTCTGCCTGCCGTCTGCCGGCTGTCGTCCTCCGGCCTTGACCGTGGGGCCGGCCGGGGCGCGGCGGCCTGTTTTGTCAAGATCGGTATCCACAGCGGCTGATTTATGCACAGAAGGCCGATGTGTGACGGAATCGGGTGGGGAGCCGGCGCAGGCTCGCCGCATGAACGACACCGATGATTTCGACCGCACGCCCTTCGTGGTGATGTCCCCGCAGTCCGTCCTGCGGGTGCGCTCGCCCGCCGATCTGGTGGAGGCCGTGCCCTATCTGATCGGGGTGCGGCCCACCGAGAGCGTGGTGCTGCTCGGCATCCTGCCGGGTGAGCGCAGTCGGGTCGGACCGGTGCTGCGGCACGACCTGCCGCCGCCCGCCGACTTCGAGCAGGCCGCCGACCACTTCGCGCGGCTGCTGGTGCGCACCGGCGCGCGGGGTGTGGCGGTGGCGATATACGCGGACGGCGCGGAGCCGGCGGGGTCGGCGGCGGCGGGCGAGGCCGGGCCGGCACCGGCCGTCGAGCGGTTGCGGCCGCTGCACACGGCGATCGCCCGCGCCTGCGTCGGCCACACGATCGAGGTGCGCGAGGCGGTGTGCGTGACCGCCGATCGCTGGTGGTCCTACGGCTGTACGGACGCCGACTGCTGCCCGCCCGAGGGCACCCCGCTGCGGACCCGGCGCGACTCGACGGTGGCCGCGACGGCGGTCTGGGCGGGGCTGCCCGAGCCGGTCTCGTTGGCCGAACTGGTGCGCCGCTTCCGCCCGCCGGAGTACGCGATGCGCGAGGTGATGATGCGGGCGTACACGAGTGCGCGAAGGGATCCGAAGGCGTACGCGGTGGAGCGCACGCTGACCGCGTTGACCGGTCACCGGGCCCGGTTCCGGGCCGGCGACACCACGATCGAACCGGCCGAGGCGGCGCGGCTGGTGCTCGGGTTGGGCGACGCGCGGGTACGCGACGAGGCGATGGCCTGGCACGGCGAGCAGCCGGGCGACGCCGACGACCCGGCGCTCCTCGCGCTGTGGACCGCGCTGGCCCGCCGGGCCTTCGCGCCCGCCTCCGCGCCGCCGCTCACCCTCGCCGCGTGGGCGGCCTGGACGATCGGCGACGGCGTGCTGGCCCGGGTCGCGGTGACCGGGGCGTTGCGGGCGGACGCCGGGTACACGATGGCGCGACTGCTGCACTCGGCGATCAACAGTCCGCTGAGCGCCGCCGAGGTGCGCCGAAGGATCTTCCGCGATGCCGTGACCAACCGGGCGCCGTGACCGTTGGGGGGCTGGGGGGCAACGTGTCGACCGGCCGGTCGACGTCGGGAGGCGGCGGGCCGCCGACTCCGGTGCGGGTGGGTCCGGATCCCGGCCCCGCGCGAGACCCACGAGAGAAGCGGGAGACGAGAGCGGTGACCGTGAGCACGATCCCCCACCCCGTCGCGCACGACGCACTCGTCTGTGTGGACGCGCCCGGCATGGCGATCAGCGGGCGCGACGGACAACTGCGCGGGCAGGGCGTGTCGGGCGTCTACCACGACGGGCGGCGCACGCTCTCGCGCAACGTGCTCACGATCGGCGGCATCGAACCGGAACCGCTGTCCGGGCACGTGGTCGCGGCGGGCGCGGTGCGCTACCTCGCGATGCGTCGGTTCGCCGCGGACGGCACACCCGACCCCGCACTGGTGGTCGAGCGCACCCGATACGCCGACGGCCGCGAGCGGCTCGTGGTGCGCAACACCGGCCGCCGCGCGTTGTGCTTCCCGGTCGAACTGGCCCTGGGCACCGACCTGATCCCGCTCGCCGCGCTCCGGGCCGGACATCGATCGGTCGAGTTGCCCGCCCGGGTGGCCGCAGCCGGCCTGGGGTGGAGCGCGCCGGACGGGATGACCGTGCGGACGAGCGCCGAGCCCGCGCCGGACACCGCGCTGGCCGCCACCGCGACGCTGCGCTGGGAGGTGGACCTGGAGCCGGCCCGCTCGTGGGCGGTCGAACTGCGGGTGATCGCCGAGCCGGCGCCCGGCCGACCCGGTCCACGCGCCTTCGTGGGGCAACCGCCGTGGACCGAACCCCGGGTGCGCTGCGACGACGTGCGGGTCGCGGCCTGGGTCGAGCAGGGGCTGCGCGACCTGCGGGCACTGCTCGTGGTTCCCGATCCCGATCTGCCGACCGTGCCGATGCCCACCGCCGGCGCGCCGTGGCAGCTGGCCCCCACCGGGCGCGACGCGCTGTGGACCGCCCGGATGTTGCTGCCGCTGGGCACCCGCTTCGCGAGCGGCGTGTTGCGGTTGCTGGCCGCGCGCCAGGGGGTGCGCTCGCAACCGCGCGACGGAGAGGAGCCCGGGCGGATCCCGCACTCCCTGGGCCGGGTCGGCGAGCGGCCCCGCTACGACTGCGCGGGCTCGACCGCGCTGTTCGTCACGCTCTTCGGCGAGGCCTGGCGCTGGGGGTTGCCGGCCGCCGAGACCACCGCGCTGTTGCCCGCGCTCGTCCGCGCGCTCGGGCACCTGTCCCGCACGCTGGGCGAGCGACCCGGCGAGTTCGTGCGACTCGGTCCCGAGGGACCCGCGCCGTGCGAACTCCAGGCCCAGACCTACCAGGCCGCGCGGCACGGCGCGGCTCTGCTGGACGCGTACGACCTGCCGGGCGGCGGCGCGCTGCGCGAGCGGGCCGAGCACCTCGGCGTCGCCTTCCGCAAGGCGTTCCGGGCCGAGGACGCGGCGGGGGAGTTCTACGCCGCGGCGCTGGATCCCGCCGGCCGACCGATCACCGTGGCCTCGTCCGCGATGGCCCACCTGCCCGGCAGCGGCATCCTGGACGACACCGGGAACCGGGCGGTGGCCCACCGGCTGACCGCGCCCGACCTGGACTGCGGATGGGGGCTGCGGGCCACCTCGGCCCGGACCCCGGGCTACCACCCGCTCGGCACCCTGGGCGGCGTGGTGCGCGCCCACGACACCTGCGTGGCCGCCGCGGGCCTGGCCGAGGCGGGCCATCTCGACGCCGCACAGCGGTTGTTCGCCGGCCTGCTGCACGCCGCGCCGTGGTTCCAGTATCGACTGCCGGAGATGCACGCGGGCGAACAGCGCGCGGCCGGCCACGCTCCGGTGGCCCACCCTCTGGCGTGTCGCCCGCTGGCGCGCGCCGCCGGAGCGATCCTGCCGGTCCTGGTGGCCTTCGCCGGGATCCGCCCGGACGCGCCGGCGGGCCGGATCACCGTGCGGCCCGCCGGCGCGCTGGACGTCGGCGAACTCGAACTGCGCGATCTGCGGGTCGGCGGCGAGCCGTTCACGGTCCGGGTCAACCGGGCCGGTCAGGCGATCGTGGAGGAGGCGGCGGCGGGCATGCAACTGGCGATCTGAACCGGCTCGCCCGGTGACGCGACGCCACCACCCGCCTGCGCGCGGTATGCCGACCTTCCCGAATCCGTTTTATCGTCAGCCAGACAGCTAGTGCCCTCCGGGCACTAGGATCGCCCCATGCCGCGCTCCGAGACCTCGATCTTTCCGCCCTTCGGAGTCACCGTGGATCTCGTGGTCCTCACGGTGCGCGAGCACGCCCTGAGTGCCTTGACCATCCGCCGGGGCGAGCCACCGTTCCAGGGCGCGTGGGCACTGCCGGGCGGCTTCGTGCGCGAGGGCGAGGGCCTGGAGGCCGCCGCGGCACGCGAACTCGCCGAGGAGACCGGCCTGGACCGACTGCCGGTGCACCTGGAGCAGCTCGCCACCTTCGGCGACCCCGGTCGCGACCCCCGGATGCGCGTGGTCAGCGTCGCCTACCTGGTGCTGGCCCCGGATCTGCCCACCCCGCGCCCCGGCGGCGACGCGGCCGGCGCGCGCTGGTCCTCGGTCGGCGAACTGCTCGGCGACGGCAGCCGGCTCGCGTTCGACCACGGACGGATCCTGGAGGACGGCGTCGAACGGGCCCGCTCCAAGATCGAATACTCCTCGCTGGCCGCCGCGTTCTGCCCCGAGGAGTTCACCGTCGGCGAGCTGCGCCGGGTCTACGAGGCGGTGTGGGGCGTGGCCCTGGATCCGCGCAACTTCCACCGCAAGGTCACCGGCACCCCCGACTTCCTGGTGCCCACGGGCGGCACCACCACCCGCCAGGGCGGCCGGCCCGCCCAACTGTTCCGCCGCGGTTCCGCGGAGAAGCTCAACCCGCCGATGTTGCGCCCCGAGGCCTGACCGGACAGGCCCGACCCGCCCTCGCGGCACGGTCGCGTTCGGCCCCGATTCGTTCGGCCCCGGCTCGTTCAGCCCTGGCCGCCCAGGTCGAGCTCGACCGCGTCGTAGGCGAGCTGCGCGTCGCGGCTGCGATGTCGGCCGAGCAGCGCGAGCAACTCCACGACACGCGGGCGCAGCGCCGGCCAGCCCGCGGCGTCCTGCGCGCCCTGGGTGATCCCCGCGACCAGATCGTCGAGGAGCACACCCAGCCGGGCGTGCTCGCCCCGCAGTCGCCACACCGCGGGTTCGAACCGGGGATCCGCGTGGCGCACCTCCTCGTAGAGACCGCCGGGGCCCTCGGTGGCCGCGACGTGTTCGTACAGATCGGCCCGCAACTGCCGTAGCCCCGCGCACAACGCGGCCACCCGGCGTGGGCCCGCCTTGTCGGTGACCAGACCGTCACGGACGATCAACAACGCGTCGTCGAGGTCGCCCCGCCTGCGGCGGACGGCGTCCAGGACGCCCGGATCGGGAAGAGACATGCCGACCTCCAGAGGCGGTACTCGGCGGTATCTCGATGGTCCTCCAAGAACCGGCGGCCTGTCCAGGTTCGGCGGACTTTTCCGCAGCTCGCCGATATGAGGGTAAATGCCGGGAAAATTGTGGTTTCACCGATATGTTGCCAAAGATCCATAGATCTCCCGCAGCCGGGGTGACGAGGAGCGATGGCAATGGCGATGGCGATGATCCAGGCACGTGCGCTGACCAAGAGATACGGCGGCATCGTGGCCGTCGACGACCTGTCCTTCGACGTACTCCCCGGCAGGGTCACGGCACTGCTGGGGCCCAACGGCGCGGGCAAGTCGACCGCGCTGCGGCTGATGCTCGATCTCGAACGCGGCGGGGGCGAGACCCGGTACGACGGTCGGCGCTACCGCCGACTGCGTCGACCCGGCACCGAGGTCGGCGCGTGCGTGGGGACCGGCGGCGCACACCCGGGCCGGCGGGTGCGCGCACACCTGGCGATGCTCGCGTCGGCCGGCCGGATCCCGTCCCGCCGGGTGGACGAGGTGCTCGACCTGGTCGGGCTGACCCCGGTGGCCGGTGCCCGGACCAGGGTGCTCTCGGCGGGGGCGCTCGGCCGACTCGCGCTGGCCTCGGCCCTGCTCGGCGACCCGGGCACGCTGATCCTGGACGAACCGGCGACCGGTCTGGACCCGCAGGGGTTGCGCTGGTTGCGCGACTTCCTGCGCGCCTACGCGGCGGAGGGTCGTACGGTCCTGGTCGCGGGGCACATCCTGGCCGAGACCGCGCGGTGCGCCGACCGGGTTCTGGTGATCAGTCGAGGTCGCCTGGTCGCGGACGAATCGGCGACCGACTTCCTGCGCCGGGGCGTGCGGGAGGGAGTGTCCGTGCGCACTCCGCAGGTGGCCCGGTTGTCCGCGCTGCTGCGGGCCGAGGGTGTGCACACCACCCGCCCCGGCGGCACCGCGCTCACCGTGCTCGGCGCCGACCGGGCCAGAGTCGGCGAGATCGCCTTCCGCGGTGGGATCCTGCTGCACGAGTTGGCCGAACGCGAGCCCGGGGTGGGCGACGCGTTCATCGACGTGATCACCAAGCGGCGCGAGCGCGTCCGGGCCGACGCCGATGGGGGCGGTGTCGACGGGGCCGGTGTCGAGCCGCCGGTCGAGACCGTCTCGGCGGCCCGGGCCACCGAGGAACTCGCCGTCCCCGGCGCCGACCCCGCCCGTGTGGCGGGGGTGAACCCGGCGACGACCACCGCGACGGTACTCCTGGAATCCCCGACCCGGCTCGACCCGGCACCTCTCGTCGACGGCCGCGTCGACCTCGACGCCGAGCCGGGATCGACCCGGCCCGGACCGACACGGCCTCGACCGACACAACCGTCACCGGCCGAGCCGCACCCGGCCCTGCCGGGACACCCGGAACCCCGGCCGGCGCCGACGCGGCAGGCCGGGGCGGCGGCTCCGGCCGAACCCCGGCGCGCCGACCCGCGAGCGCACCCCGCGCCGGAAGCCGGACCCGGCGCCGCGTGCGCCGCCTCGACCGAGTCGCACCAGGGCCTCGACCACGGGAGCGCCCAGGGCACCGACCGCGGCACCGATCACGACATCGACCGTCGCACCGACCCGCACACCGCGCCGTCCGGCGGGGCACACTCGCGCCGAGTCGACACGATCGCCGACAGGCTCGGTGCCGGTGGAGGCGTCGGTGCCGGCGTCGGGATCGAGCCGGATCCCGGCGAGCCCCCCGCCGCACTGCCGCCCAGGCGCCGATTCGCCCGCACCTGGCGCTCCGCCGGGCGGGCCGAGCAGACCGACGAGGTGAGAAGCGTATGAGCGCGATCCGATACGAACTCAAGCGCGCCCGCAGCCTGCGCGCGACCCGGTGGGGCGTGCTGGGCCTGCTCGCGCTCTGCGCGGGCGCGACCTGGGTGGCGGCCCGCCAGGCCGGCGCCGTCCCGATCGGCTCCGGCGAGGTGGCCCATCTGGTCACCGCGGGTCCGGGCCGAACACCGGTGCTGGTCCCGGCGATCATGCTGATGACGGCGCTCGCCTGTGCGCGCGAGCAACGGCGGGACGCGCTGCCCACGCTGCTGCTCGCGTTGCCCCGACGCGGTCGGGTGTTCCTGGCCAAGGTGGTCGGCACCGCGCTCGCGGCCGTCGTGCTCGCGGCTCTGGCGGTGGGCGCGAGCGTCGGCACCGCCCGCGCCGTGTTCGGCCCCGCGTTCCCCGACCGCGCGGCGATCGAGGCGCCCGCACCCCGGATCCTGGCCGGATTCGTCGCCTACGTGCTGCTCGCCGCCGTGTTGGGCCTGGCGATCGGCACCCTCTCGCGCGGCACCGCGCTGATCGCGGTCGCCGCCGCGGCGCTGCCCGCCGGGGCCGAACGACTGATCGCGGCGGCGATCGAGGCCGGTGTCCCGGAGGCGCATCGGGACCTTGTGCGCTACCTCCCCTTCCGCGCCGCCGACCGCATGCTCGTCGTCTCCGACGGCGGCGGCCTGTCGCCGGTGACGGGTGGCGCGGTGCTGGCCGGCGTCACTCTCGTGGTCACCGTGCTCGCGCTGATCACCTTCGTCCGTCGCCGGGCCTGAGCGCTCCGGAGCGACGTCACACTTTCGGACGATCGACCCGCAAGGTAGATCACCCTTTCGTGTGTTTTTCAGCCGAGAGCGGGTTTGCTGCTCAAGCCCGACCCGTTCGAGGCCGAGATGGAGAGCGTGAGTATCGCTGCCCATCAGACAATGACCCACGCCCCGGCGAGCGGCTCGGCCGACGCGTTCCGCGCCGGCGAGCCGGGCGCCGCCGGCACCGACCCGATGTCCCGCCGGCCGTACGTGTGGGACGGACCCGACCTCGAACCGGCCCGTGCCGTGCGCAAACCCGGCGTCGGCCGAGGCCGCGGCCTGCACGGCCAACTCGTCCAGCAGCTCGGCCAGATGATCGTCGCGGGCGAGGTGGGTGCCGAACGCCCGCTGGTGCCCGAGGAGATCGGCCGGCGCTTCGAGGTCTCCCGGACCGTGGTGCGCGAATCGCTCCGGGTCCTGGAGGCCAAGGGCCTGGTCAGCGCCCGGCCCAACGTCGGCACCCGGGTGCGCCCGGTGAGCGACTGGAACCTGCTCGACCCCGATGTGATCGAGTGGCGCGCGTGCGGCCCGCAACGCGACTCGCAGCGCCGCGAACTCTTCGAGCTGCGCTGGGGCATCGAGCCGCTGGCCGCGCACATGGCCGCGTGCCGCAACCACCCCGAGATCGTCCGCCGGCTCGCCGACGTCGTGGAGATCATGCAGCGGGCGGTCGCCCAGCCCGACCCGCTGACCTTCAGCCGTGCCGACGCGGAGTTCCACGGCCTGCTGCTCCAGGTCGCGGGCAACCGCATGCTCGACCACCTCGCCGGCATCCTGGCCGCCGCGCTCCAGGTGTCCGGTGGCCACGTGGCCGGCTGCGAGCACCTGTCCGAGGCGTCCGTGGCGCTGCACGCGCGTCTGGTCGACGCGGTCGCCGCCGGCGACGGCGAGAGCGCCGAGGCCGCCATGCGCTCGCTGCTGGCCGTACACCCCGAGGTGGACCGCCAGTTCCCCGCTCCCCGCGAGGGCTGATCGGCGGGCCGAGGGAGCAGTGCCGGCCGGAACCGAGGACACGCACGCATCGCCCCTTCGCCGGCCCGTCGCACGGGTCGACGAAGGGGCGCGTGTATGTCCGACCCGCCCGATTTGGCGATGTACGGAGAGTTCAGGCCAATCCTCCCGGTGAGGGGGTTCGCGTGCGTACTCTCGATATCTGACTCGCCGGCCCGGAGTTGCCAACAGGTGGGGTTGTGAGGCAATGAACGACGACAAGGTCGGATGCGAGCGGCCCGCTGTGCTCGACGCGGCGCTGCTGGCCACCTTGACCAGCCAGGGATCGACGGCATTCGCGTTCTACGACCGGCGGTTGCACTGTCGGCGGGTCAGCGGCGCGCTCGCCCGGCTGGCCGGGCTCGCGGTCGAGGACCTGCTCGGCCGACGTCCCGGCGAGGTCTACCCGCCGGCCCGCGCCCGCCGGATCGAGGCGACGATGACCCGGGTGCTCACCCGCGGCGAAGCGTGCGTCGAGACACACGTGAGCCGCGACCACGGCGATCCCGCCGACCGGGTCGGTTCCAGCCGCGGCGACGCACGCGAACGGGCGTACGAGTCGCAGTGGTTGCCGGTGCGTGACCCGGTCGAGGAGACCGGACCGGTGATCGGCGTGCTCCTGGTGGTGCGCGACATCACCGAGCAGCGGCGCTGCGAGGACCTGCTGCGCTCCAGTCAGTGGCGCACCGCCAGGCTTCAGGCGATGACCGCGCGGATCGCCGGCACGCTCAGGGTGCCCGAGGTGGAGGAGGTGGTCGGCGAACTCGGCATCGGCATCGCCGCCGCCCGTTCGGAGGCGTATCTGCTGGACGAGACGGCGCCGGTGTACCCGTGGCCGAACGTGCCGGCGCAGCGCACCGTCACCCGCCGGCGCGGCCTGCCCGCGCACTGGTCGGCGGACCTGGTCGCCGCGGTGACCGACGGGATCGCCCGGTACGTCTCCCACCACGGTTCCGGCGCCTCCCGGGTGATCCTGCCGCTGGTCGGCTCCGGCGCGCCGCTGGGCGTGCTGCGCTACACCTTCGACGACGGACGCGCGTTCGACCCGGACGACCGGATCTTCCTCGAGGCGTTCGCCGGGCAGTGCGCGCTCGCCATCGAGCGTTCCCGGCTCTACGAACGCGAGCACCGCACCGCCGTCGCCCTGCAGCGCAGCCTGCTGCCCGAGCGGTTACCCGCGGTGCGCGGTGTCGAGTTCGGTTACCGCTATCTGCCCGGGGCGCCCGACTTCGAGGTCGGCGGCGACTGGTACGACGTGTTCCAACTGCCCGACAAGCGGGTGGCGATCGTGGTCGGCGACGTGATCGGCAAGGGGCTGACCGCGGCGGCCGGCATGGGTCGGGTCCGCTCGGCGCTGCGCGCGCTCGCCTTCACCGACCCCGAGCCCGCCGCGGTACTCACCGGCCTGGATCGGCTGTTCACCGCGACCGAGGACGACGAGTCGCTCACCACGCTGGTGTACGCCGTGATCGACCCGGCGACCGGGCTGCTCGTGCTCGCCGACGCGGGGCACCTGCCGGTGGTGGTCGTCTCCGCCGACGGCAAGGCCAAACTCGTCGAGATCGGCGAGGAGTCGACGCCGCTGGGAGTCGCCGAACATCGGACGCAGCACACCATCCGACTGGATCCGGGAGACATCCTGATCGGCTTCTCGGACGGTCTCGTGGAGACCCGGGGACGCGGCATCGACGAGGGTCTGGACGACCTCGTGGAGGTCGCCCGAGGGGCCAACGGGGGCCTGGAGGCGCTGTTGACGAGCATCCTGGACGGACTGCTCGGCGACCGGGACCGGGACGACGACGTGACCATCCTGGGGGTGCGGATCACCGGGGACGTATGAGTCGGATCCCTCACACAGGGTGTGGCGCGCGCCGCAAGAGGGAATCGTGTGAGCTGCGCCACCGAACGGGTGCGTAACACTTCTCCGCCTGGCCCGATGAGTACGAAGGTGGCAGCCGTTCGGGAATAGCAAAAAAGGCCGATGCGCTGACTTCGAGTGCAACCGGTTTGCCGGAACCACGCTGTCCGCCCGAGTGTCGTTCGCTTGGCGGCGCCTGCCTGTTCACCAGGCCGTGACGCCGTCCAGATCGTCGAGAGGTTGTTTGTGTCGGCCAGCACATCCCGTTCGCTCCCGCCCGAGATCGCCGAATTCGTCAACGTGAAGTCGTTGATCGAGCGGGGTGAGTCCCAGGGGTACATCGCCAGCGACGAGGTGCGCCAGGCGTTCGAGGCCGACCAGATTCCGGCCACCCAGTGGAAGAACGTCCTGCGCAGCCTCAACCAGGTCCTCGACCAGGAGGGTGTGACCATCATGGTCAGTGCCGCGGACTCGGCGGCGCCCAAGCGCACCCGCAAGAGTGTGGCGGCCAAGAGCGCCGCCAAGCGCACCGCGACCAAGACCGTCGTCTCCAACCGCGCCTCCACCGCGGTCACCGTGACGGCGGACGCGGAACCGGTCACGCCCGACGGGAGCCCCGCGCCGACCGCCGTCGCCCAGGCCGTCCCGGCGGCGCCCGCCGCGCCGCGCAAGAGCGCCGCGAAGAAGACCGCCGCCACCGGTACCGCCAAGAAGGCCGCGCCGAAGAAGGCCGCCGCGAAGAAGACGGCCGGCAAGGCCGGAGAACCCGACGCGGACGCCGAGGAGTTGCCGGACGAGTCCGAGGTCGTGGTCGAGGACGCGGTGCCCGACGAGCCGGAGAGCAAGGGCTTCATCCTCTCCGACGACGAGGACGACGCCCCCGCGCAGCAGGTCGCCGCGGCGGGCGCCACCGCGGACCCGGTCAAGGACTACCTCAAGCAGATCGGCAAGGTCCCGCTGCTCAACGCCGAGCAGGAGGTCAACCTCGCCAAGCGGATCGAGGCCGGCCTGTTCGCCGAGGACAAGCTGGGCTCCGGCGACAAGTTGCCCCCCAAGCTCCGGATGGAACTGGAGATCATCGCCGAGGACGGCCGCCGGGCCAAGAACCACCTCCTGGAGGCGAACCTGCGCCTGGTGGTCTCGCTGGCCAAGCGCTACACCGGTCGCGGCATGCTCTTCCTGGACCTGATCCAGGAGGGCAACCTGGGTCTGATCCGCGCGGTGGAGAAGTTCGACTACACCAAGGGCTACAAGTTCTCCACGTACGCCACCTGGTGGATTCGCCAGGCGATCACCCGGGCCATGGCCGACCAGGCGCGGACCATCCGCATCCCGGTGCACATGGTCGAGGTGATCAACAAGCTGGCCCGCGTACAGCGCCAGATGCTCCAGGACCTGGGCCGCGAGCCCACCCCGGAGGAGCTGGCCAAGGAACTCGACATGACCCCGGAGAAGGTCATCGAGGTGCAGAAGTACGGCCGCGAGCCGATCTCCCTGCACACCCCCCTCGGCGAGGACGGCGACAGCGAGTTCGGCGACCTGATCGAGGACTCCGAGGCCGTGGTGCCGGCCGACGCGGTCAGCTTCACGCTGCTCCAGGAACAGTTGCACTCGGTGCTCGACACCCTCTCCGAGCGTGAGGCGGGCGTGGTGTCGATGCGCTTCGGGCTCACCGACGGTCAGCCCAAGACGCTCGACGAGATCGGCAAGGTCTACGGGGTCACCCGTGAGCGGATCCGCCAGATCGAGTCGAAGACGATGTCGAAGCTGCGCCACCCGTCCCGCTCCCAGGTGCTGCGCGACTACCTCGACTGAGCGGGGATCGCCGCACCGCACGTGGAGGTCAACGGCCCCGGATACACCATCCGGGGCCTTCGTGTGTGCGTTCGCGCGTGAAATCACCCGTTCGCCCGGAGTGAGGATTCCGGAGAGCCACGCTGGGGCACCGGCCTCTACCTGACGGTAGCCGGCGAGAGGTTCCCCATGATGGTGCGAGCGCCCGAGCGGAACAGACGCAGCAGTTTCCGGCGGTACACACGAGGATCGATGGCCGCGCTCGCCGCGGTCGCACTGGCGGCGGTCCTGACGGGGGCCACGCCCTCGGGGCCCCCACGCGCGGTGGTCGGCGGGAGCCCCGCGGACACCGCGACCTATCCGTTCGCCGTGGCCCTCTCCAGCCGCGCCGAGTACGGCTCCGCGCGATCGGGGCAGTTCTGCGGCGGCACGCTGATCGCGCCGACCAAGGTGCTGACGGCCGCGCACTGCATGTACGACGCGAACGGCAAGCGGGAGGACCGCGCGGATCTGAAGGTGATCCAGGGGCGGACCGACCTGCGCACCACGAAGGGCCGCGAGGTGGTGGTCGGCGAGGTGTACGTGAACCCGAACTTCGATCCGAGCCTGATCTCCGGCGACTGGGCGGTGCTCACCCTCGACGAGCCGCTCGGCACGGGCGTCGCGTCGATGGTGGAACAGGACGCGGACGTCTACGCGAGCGGGACCGCGTCGACCGTGGTCGGCTGGGGTGACACCACGGGTCGAGGCGACTACTCCTCGACACTGCGCCAGGTCACCGTCCCGCTGGTCTCCGACGCGACCTGTCGCACGGCGTACCCCGGCGGGCGATTCGGGAGCTACGACGCCGCCGCGATGGTGTGCGCCGGAGAGCGACTGGGCGGCAAGGACGCGTGCAGCGCCGACAGCGGCGGGCCGCTCCTGGTGGCGGGCCGGATCGCCGGGATCGTCTCGTGGGGTGACGGATGCGCGTTGGCGGGTAAACCGGGCGTGTACACCCGGGTCGCCGCGTTCGCCCGGGACATCCGGGATGCCGCCGGATTGTGAGGGATATCACGGACCGCGAGGGCGCCGACCGCCCTCGCGGGTGACGACGACAGACGCCGATGGCGGCCACCTCGCGGTGGCCGCCATCGGCGCGATGTCTGCTCGTCGGGATCTCAGAGGGTCGGCTGTCTGGTCAGTTGTCGTCGTCCGGTGCGGTAACGGGGACCGCCGTGAGGCGGTCGGTCTCGTCCTGTATCTCCACGGCCACCTTCCGAAGCTCAGGCTCGAACTTACGGGCGTGGTGCGCACAGAACAGCAGTTCGCCGCCGCTGGAAAGGACTACCCGAAGGTATGCCTGGGCGCCGCACCGATCACAACGGTCGGCGGCCGTCAACGGACTGGCGGGTGTCAGAACCGAATTCACGTCGCCTCTTCTCTACTCGACGAAGCCTTCATCGATGTCCAACATCAAATCAGCCTCGAACGTTCCCGGGGTGATCGTGTCATGTTCAACAGCTTCTCGGCACACCCCTTCTGCAACTCATTCCTTGTGCATAGGACGTGCCCTGTGCGCGTACGGTTCATGCCGGCCACCCGATCGGGTGGTCGAAGATGTGTTCGGATGCCGGCTAGGATGCGGCGGCGAGCCGTCGCCGGGCTGTCTTCCGGCCCCGGTAGCCTTGCTCTCCGGCGCGACGAAGGTGATCACCGGGCCCGTTTCCGTGGGCTCGGACACCGCGAACGCGCCTCACGGATCGACGCGTTCGCGGCGATCCGACTACGCGACTACATGCGAGGAGTTGCACCGCGTGACCGCCCAGACGACCGCGCAGTCCACCGCGCTCCTGGCGGGCGAGCCCGACCACTCGAACTACACCGCGCGGCATCTCCTCGTTCTCGAGGGTCTTGACGCGGTCCGCAAGCGGCCCGGCATGTACATCGGCTCCACCGACAGTCGGGGCCTGATGCACTGTCTGTGGGAGATCATCGACAACTCGGTGGACGAGGCCCTCGGGGGCTTCGGAGACCGGATCGAGGTGCTCCTGCACGCGGACGGCTCGGTGGAGGTTCGGGACAACGGTCGCGGTATCCCCGTCGACGTGGAGCCCAAGACCGGCCTGTCCGGTGTCGAGGTCGTCATGACCAAGCTGCACGCAGGCGGCAAGTTCGGCGGCGGTTCCTACGCCGCGTCCGGCGGCCTGCACGGCGTCGGCGCCTCCGTGGTCAACGCCCTGTCCGCCCGACTCGACGTCGAGGTGGACCGGAGCGGGCACACCCACGCCATCTCGTTCCGGCGCGGCGTGCCCGGCGAGTTCGCCACCCTCGGCGCGGACGCTCCGTTCAGCGCCGGTAACGGACTGCGCAAGATCAAGAAGATCTCCAAGGCCAAGTCCGGGACCCGGGTCCGCTACTGGGCGGACCGGCAGATCTTCCTCAAGGACGCCGCGCTCGACCTGGAGCAGCTCCACTCGCGAGCCCGGCAGACCGCGTTTTTGGTGCCCGGACTCACGATCGTTGTTCGCGACGAGCGTAATGGTGCGAATCCGGGCGAAGCGGACGAACAGGTATTTCACTACTCCGGCGGGATCAGCGAGTTCTGTGAATACCTCGCTCCCGACCGCGCGCTCTGCGACGTCTTGCGCTTCACCGGCTCCGGCACGTTCAAGGAAACCGTGCCGGTGCTCGACGAGCAGGGGCACATGGTGCCCACCGAGGTGCAGCGCGAGCTGGGAGTGGACGTGGCGCTGCGCTGGGGTACGGGATACGACTCGACCCTGCGCTCCTTCGTCAACATCATCGCCACGCCCAAGGGCGGCACCCACGTCGCCGGGTTCGACCAGGCGCTCCGGCGCACGGTCAACGACGTGCTGCGCTCGACCAAGCTGCTGCGCGTGGCCGAGGACGACATCACCAAGGACGACGCGACCGAGGGTCTGACCGCCGTGGTCACCGTGCGGCTGGCCGAGCCGCAGTTCGAGGGCCAGACCAAGGAGGTGCTGGGCACCTCGGCCGCCGCGCGGATCGTGCAGAACGTGGTGGCCAAGGAGCTCAAGGCGTTCCTGACCTCCACCGCGCGCGACCACAAGGCGCAGTCGCGCGCCGTCTTGGAGAAGGTCGTCTCGGCGGCCCGCACCCGGATCGCCGCGCGGCAACACAAGGAGGCCCAGCGGCGCAAGACGGCCCTGGAGACCTCGGCGCTGCCGGCCAAGCTGGCCGACTGCCGCAGCGACGACGTCGACCGCAGCGAGTTGTTCATCGTCGAGGGCGACTCCGCGCTCGGCACCGCCAAGCTCGCCCGCAACTCGGAGTTCCAGGCCCTGCTGCCGATCCGCGGCAAGATCCTGAACGTGCAGAAGGCGTCCGTCTCGGACATGCTCAAGAACGCCGAGTGCGCCGCGATCATCCAGGTGATAGGTGCGGGCTCGGGGCGCACCTTCGACATCGACCAGGCCCGCTACGGCAAGATCATCTTCATGGCGGACGCCGACGTCGACGGCTCGCACATCCGCTGCCTGCTGCTCACCCTCTTCCAGCGCTACATGCGTCCGATGGTCGAGTCCGGCCGGGTCTTCGCCGCGGTCCCGCCGCTGCACCGGATCGAGCTGTCCCGGCCCAAGAAGGGCCAGGAGAAGTACGTCTACACGTACTCGGACGCCGAGCTGAAGCGCACGCTGCTGGAGTACCAGCGCAAGGGCATCGCCTGGAAGGACCCGATCCAGCGGTACAAGGGTCTGGGCGAGATGGACGCCGATCAGCTCGCGGAGACCACGGTCGATCCCCGGCACCGCACGCTGCGCCGGATCAACCTCGGCGACCTCGAGGCGGCCGAGCGCGTGTTCGACCTGCTGATGGGCAACGAGGTGGCGCCGCGCAAAGAGTTCATCACCAACTCCGCGTCGCTGCTCGACCGCTCGCGGATCGACGTCTGAGCGAACCGGACACCCGGGCATGCGCCGGGCCGGAGGGATTCGTCCCTCCGGCCCGGCGTTTTTTCATGATCGGGACATCGGGGCCAAACGGCCCGTATATCTGCGATAGAAGGACGAATGTCACTCATTGGCGTGTGACCGACCGGTCTCCCGTGTCGGGGGCGCGCGCGATCTCGTTGGCCAAGCGATTCCACGACGCATGGCGGAGCCAGGAGTGCGGCTGTGCCGGCGATTCATCCGTACAGGTGAATTGTGCAGAACCTGGCCGTGCGGCCCGCGCCCGCTGACCATGCTGAAAACCGGTCCCGTCGAACGCCTGTCCAGGGCGCTCGGAGTCGGGACGCAGCCGCGCGGTTCGGCGATCGACGAGGAGAGCTACGGTGACGACCAGTTCGTACCGACCCACACCCACCCTGGGTGTGCCGATCGGCGACCGGGAGCCGGATCCGCGCGCGGACATCTACCTGAGGGTGCAGGCGAGCCCCGAGTTCCAGGAGATCCGGCGGCGCTATCGCGACTTCGTCTTCCCGATGTCGCTCGCGTTTCTCGGGTGGTACCTGCTCTACGTGTTCGCGTCCACGTTCGCGCGCGACTTCATGGCGCACCGGATCCTGGGCGCGTTCAACGTCGCGCTGGCCTTCGGCCTGCTCCAGTTCGCGAGCACCTTCCTGATCACGTGGTGGTACGCCCGCAACGCGCGCGGCAAGCGTGACCGGGCGGCGCTCAACCTGCGCTGGGAGACCCAGGAGATGTTCCGGTGAACGGTGCGTACTTCGCGGTGGCCGGCGGCCACCGCGGCCTGACCGGCCTGTTGTTCGTGGTCTTCGTGGTGATCACGCTGGGCATCACCGTGTGGGCCAGCCGGAACAACCGTACGGCCAACGACTTCTACGCCGGCGGGCGGGAGTTCTCCGCCTCCCAGAACGGGCTGGCGATCGCGGGCGACTACATGTCGGCGGCGTCGTTCCTGGGCATCGCCGGACTGATCGCGCTGTTCGGCTACGACGGCTTCCTGTACTCGATCGGCTTCCTGGTCGCGTGGCTGGTCGTGCTCATGCTGGTTGCCGAACTCGTGCGCAACTGCGGGCGGTTCACGATGGCCGACGTGGTCGCGTTCCGGATGAGCCGCAAGCCGGTGCGGACCGCGGCGGGAGCCGCGACGATCGTGGTCTCGATCTTCTACCTGATCGCGCAGATGGTCGGCGCGGGCACGCTGGTCGCGCTGTTGCTCGGGGACAGCGGTGGCTCGGCGCAGACCTGGACGATCGTCGGGGTGGGCGCGCTGATGGTGGTCTACGTGACCTTCGGCGGGATGAAGGGCACCACCTGGATCCAGATCGTCAAGGCGGTGCTGCTGCTCGGCGGCGCGATCCTGATGACGTTCCTGGTCCTGCTGCGCTTCCACTTCGACCTCGACGAGTTGCTGGACACCGCCGCGCACACCAGCGGCCACGGACAGCAGTTCCTCGAGCCGGGTCTGAAGTACGGCAAGAACCTGACCAGTCGGCTGGACTTCATCAGCCTGGCCATCGCGCTGGTGCTGGGCACCGCGGGGCTTCCGCACATCCTGGTGCGCTTCTACACGGTGCCCACCGCGCGGGCCGCGCGGCACTCGGTGATGTGGGCGATCGCGCTGATCGGCACGTTCTACCTGCTCACCATCGTGCTCGGATTCGGCGCCGCGGCGGTGCTCGGATCGGACAAGATCCGCAAGTCGAACGCGGCGGGCAACACCGCGCTGCCGCTGCTCGCGGAGGAACTCGGCGGCGGGCCGGACACGTTCGGTGGCGTGGTGCTGCTCGCGGTGATCGCGGCGGTCGCGTTCGCGACCATCCTGGCCGTGGTGGCCGGGCTGACCCTGGCCTCCTCGGCGTCCTTCGCGCACGACCTGTACACGAACGTGATCCGCAAGGAGGCGACCGACGAGAAGAGCGAACTGCGGGCCGCCCGGATCTCGGCGATCGTGATCGGCGGGATCGCGATCGGGCTGAGCCTGTCCGCGCAAAAGCTCAACGTCGCGTTCCTGGTCGCGCTCGCCTTCGCGGTCGCCGCGTCGGCGAACCTGCCCACGCTGCTGTACACGCTGTTCTGGCGGCGGTTCAACACCAACGGCACGGTGTGGGCGATCTACGGCGGGCTCGGCTCGGCGCTGGTGCTCGTGTTGTTCTCGCCGGTGGTCTCCGGCGGCAAGACGCCGCTGGTGACCGGGATCGACTTCCACTGGTTCCCGTTGGAGAACCCGGGCATCGTGTCGATCCCGATCGGCTTCCTGTGCGGCTGGATCGGCACGCTGCGCTCGGACGAGGAGGCGGACGCCGCCAAGTACGCCGAGATGGAGGTCCGTTCGCTGACCGGGGCGGGCGCCTACTGACGGTGCGTCAACAGCCGGGCCCGCATGCTGGTCGGGAGGCCCTCGTCCTTGCCGCAACTCTCCGGCCGGGCGGGGGCCTCCCGGCGCGCGTCCACCGCGACGGTCCAGGTGCGGCCGTCGGTGTGGTCGACCCGCACGGTCCACCCGCCGTCGTCCTCGGCCCGCTCGTCGTACACCGACAGCGCGTCGGCCCGGCGCTCGCCGCAGTCCGTGCGGACCGCGAGCTCGGCGGCCTGACCGGCCCGTGAGTAGGTGGCCCGGCCCCGGCACCGGTCCGGCAACATCTCGCCGCGGCGCGCGGCGGCGATCACGGCGCGGGCCGAGGTGGGGTCCAGGCGGCCGTACAGGTAGCCCTGGGGCAGCACGATGGCGGTCGGGGCGAATCGGTGCCCACCCAGGTGGGTGACCTCCCAGGCGGCCCCCGGGAGGCTCGCGGCGAGCGCGGCGGCCAGCGGGCGGCCCTCGACCGCGCAGCACCGGTCGCGCTTGCCGTTCGTGCAGACCAGGATCAGCGGCTCGGCGACCGGCTCGCCCAGCGCGGGCTCGGCCGGTCCGGCCAGCGCGGCGAGGTCGAGCGTGAGCAGGTCGGCGGCGCGGGCCACCCGCAACCGGCGCAGCCAGGTGCCGCCGGGCTCGGTCCAGGCCAGGAAGACGGTCCGCGGGCCGTCGGGGGCGGTGCCCGCGTCGGCCGGGCCACCCGCGTCGTCGGCCCGGGGGCTCGCCTCGTCCGGTCGCCGACCCGCCTGGTCCGGTCGGCGGATGAGGGCGGCGCGGAAACCGGCCCTGCCGGCGCGCTCGTCCAGCTCCCGGCCCACTCCGTCGTCGAGCCCGCGACTGCCGGTCAGGGCCTTCGCGGCCCACGGTCCGGGGTGCTCGACCAGCAGCCAACCGCGCGTGGTCGGAGCGGTGCCGGCCATCGGCTCGGCGAGTTCGTGCGAAAGAAAGACGCAGGTTTCCACGACTGTGCACCGTATAGCTTTCACTTGCCGATCGGCCCGATCGGCCCCGCCCCGAGCGCCCGGATCCGATGATCCCGGTACGGTTGTTGCACACGGTAACGATGGGAGGCGGCCATGCCCCAGGGACGGCCCGACGGGAGAGCGGCGATAGCCGGCTTCACGTTGGACGACGCGGTGGCGCTCGCCAGGGCCGCGCACGACGGTCAGTTGGACAAGGGCGGTCACCCGTACATCACGCACCCGCTGCGGGTGATGCGGCAGGTCGAGGGCACGTACACGCAGATGGCGGCGGTCCTGCACGACGTGATCGAGGACACATCGGTGGGTGCGGACGATCTGCGCGCGGCCGGTGTGCCGGAGCGGGTGGTGGCCGCGGTGATCGCGCTGTCCAAGCTGCCCGGCGAACCGCTGGAGGTCAGCATCGAGCGCGCGGCGGCGGACCCGATCGCGCTCGTGGTCAAGCGGGCCGACATCGCGGACAACCGCTCCGAGGCCCGACTCGGGCAACTCGACGCGGCGACGCAGGTGCGGTTGCGGCACAAGTACGCGCGCTCGATCGAACTCCTGGAGGAGTTCGCCGCGCGCTGACGAACGAGGCCGGCTCGGCCGGCGATCGAACGGGACGAGGCCCCCGCGGCGAGGGACGCCGCGGGGGCCTCGGTGTGCGGGGCCGGCTCAGACGGTGCCCGGAGGGCCGCCGACCACCTCGACATGCTTGACCAGTGGCGTGCCGGAGCCGTCCCGGCGCGGATCCGGGGCGGGCAGTTCGACCGGCGCTCCCTTCGCGTCCGAGCCGCGGATCGGTGCCCGACCCGCCCAGGCCAGGCGCAGCGTGGTCTCGCCCTTGAGGAAGCGCTGGCAGCGCACTCCGCCGGTGGCCCGACCCTTGCGCGGATACTCGGCGAACGGGGTGACCTTGCAGGTGCCGTATTCCGAGCCGAACAGCGCGTCCCCGCTGTAGGCGGCGACCGTGACCACCATCGCGTCGGCGCCCGGATCCACCGCGGTGAACGAGAGCACGGACTGTCCGGTGCCGAGCTTGATTCCGGCCATGCCGCCCGCCGGGCGGCCCTGCGGACGCACCATCGAGGCCTGGAAGCGCAACAACTGGGCGTCGTCGGTGATGAAGACCAGGTCCTCCTCGCCGGTGCGCAACTCGACCGCGCCGACGATGGCGTCGCCCTCGCGCAGCGTGATCACCTCCAGGTCGTCCTTGTTCGCCGGATAGTCCGGTACGACCCGCTTGACCACCCCCTGCGCGGTGCCGAGCGCGAGCCCGGGGGAGTCGGCGGACAGCGTGGTCAGGCACACCAGTCGCTCGTTCGACTCCAGCGAGACGAACTCGGACAGCGGCGCGCCGCCGGCCAGGTTCGGCGCGGTCGCGGTCTCCGGCAGCGAGGGCAGGTCGACCACGTTGATCCGGAGCAACCGGCCGGTGCTGGTGACCGCGCCGACCTCGCCGCGCACGGTGGCCGCGACCGAGGACACCACCAGATCGTGTTTGGATCTGGCCCCCTCGGGCGGCAGCGGGCCGCCGGTCGAGGTGCGGGCGAGCAGGCCGGTCGAGGACAGCAGCACGGTGCACGGCGCGTCGGTGACCTGGAGCGGGACCGCCGCGGCGGGCACGTCCGCCGATTCGAGCAGGACCGTGCGGCGCGGCGTGCCGTACTTCTTGGACACCGCGGCCAATTCGTCCGAGACCACCTTCCGGAGCAGTTTGTCGTCCTCCAGGATGGTGGTCAGTTCGGCGATCTCGGCGCGCAACCGCTCCTGCTCGGCCTCCAGTTCGATCCGGTCGAACCGGGTGAGCCGGCGCAGCGGGGTGTCCAGGATGTAGGACGCCTGGATATCGGAGAGCGAGAACGTCTCCATCAGACGTTCCTTGGCCTGCGCCGAGTTGTCGCTCGAGCGGATCAGCTCGATCACGCGGTCGATGTCGATCAGCGCGACGAGCAGGCCGTCGACCAGGTGCAGGCGCTCCTGGCGCTTGCGGCGCCGGAACTCGCTGCGCCGGCGGACCACCTCGAAGCGGTGGTCCACGTAGACCTGGAGCAGTTCCTTCAGGCCCAGCGTGAGCGGCTGGCCGTCGACCAGCGCGACGTTGTTGATGCCGAAGGTCTCCTCCATCGGCGTCAGCTTGTAGAGCTGCTGGAGGATCGCCTCGGGGTTGAACCCGTTCTTGATCTCGATGACCAGACGCAGGCCGTGCGAGCGGTCGGTGAGGTCCTTCAGGTCGGCGATGCCCTGGACCTTCTTGGCCTGCACCAACTCCTTGATCTTGGCGATCACCCGCTCCGGGCCGACGTTGTACGGCAACTCGGTGACCACGATGCCCTTGCGGCGCGCGGTGACCGACTCGACCGTCGCGGTGGCGCGGATCTTGAAGGTGCCGCGGCCCTTCTCGTACGCGTCGCGGACCCCGCCCAGGCCCACGATCCGACCGCCGGTGGGCAGGTCGGGGCCGGGGACGTGGCGCATCAGGTCGTCGAGAGTGGCGGTGGGGTGTCGGATCAGGTGACGCGCGGCGGCGACCACCTCGACCAGGTTGTGCGGCGGCATGTTGGTCGCCATGCCGACCGCGATCCCGGACGCCCCGTTGACGAGCAGGTTCGGGAACGCGGCGGGCAGGACGCCCGGTTCCTGTTCCTGGCCGTCGTAGTTGGGGCCGAAGTCGACGACGTCCTCGTCGATCGAGTCGACCATCAGCATCGCGGCCGAGGACAGCCGGGACTCGGTGTATCGCATCGCGGCGGGCGGGTCGTCGCCGCCGAGCGAGCCGAAGTTCCCGTGGCCGTCGATCAACGGCAGGCGCATCGAGAACGGCTGCGCCATGCGCACCAGGGTGTCGTAGATGGGGCCGTCACCGTGCGGGTGCAGCTTGCCCATCACCTCGCCCACGACGCGGGCGCACTTGACGTACCCCCGGTCCGGACGCAGGCCCATCTCGGCGGCTTGGTACAGGATGCGGCGATGCACGGGCTTGAGCCCGTCGCGGGCGTCCGGCAGTGCCCGCGAGTAGATGACCGAGTAGGCGTACTCCAGGAAGGAGCCCTGCATCTCGTCGACGACATCGATGTCGAGGATGCGTTCCTCGAAGTCGTCCGGTGGCTGCGGACCGGAAGTTTTCGTACTACGGCGGGCCATGCGCGGCGTTGCTCCTTTGCTTCTTCGGGCCGGCGCCGGGCCGTGTCTCCCGTGTCCGCCCGAGGGCGGCGCGGCCGGGGACGGCCCGCACGGCGTGCCCATTGTGACGCGCCGGTGCGACATGTGAGTGCATCGACCCGGGTGACACCGTGCTTGAGGGCTGTGCGAGGAGGGAAGGACAGCCCTTTGGCCCACGGTTGTGCCGCACTCTCCGGCCGCCGTCCGAGCAGGAAGAACGAAGGGTTTCCCGATGAACGACAAGCAGATCCGCGAACGCATCACCGACATGGTCGAGCAGGAGCGTGCCCTGCGGGACCAACTTGCGCAAGGCGTGATCTCGTCCGGACAGGAGCATGCCCGGTTGGCCGAGGTGGAGGCCGAACTCGACCGGTGCTGGGACCTGCTGAGGCAGCGTCAGGCGTTGCGGGACGCCGGCGGGGACCCGGCGACGGCCGCGGCGCGGCCGACGCGCGAGGTGGAGGGCTACCAGCAGTAGTCGCCCGCGGGCGGGCTTCGCCGATCGCGAACAGCCCGAAAGCGGGAGTCGAACGGGCACCGCGCGTCGTTAGGGTGAGGGTGGCCGCCGGCGCGGCGGTCACTCTCCAGGAGAGGACGGTTGGGCATATGGCAGGACCGGCGACTGCATCGTTGGGGTTCACCGCGACCACGCACACCCTCGGCAACGGGCTCCGCGTGGTGCTCTCGGAGGACCACGTCGACCCCGTGGCCGCCGTCTGCCTGTGGTACGACGTGGGCTCACGGCATGAACGGCCCGGACGAACCGGCCTCGCGCACCTCTTCGAGCACCTGATGTTCCAGGGTTCGGCCAACGTGCACGGCAACGAGCACTTCGAGTTCGTGCAGTCCGCGGGCGGTTCGCTCAACGGCACCACCAGCTTCGAGCGCACGAACTACTACGAGACCATGCCCGCGCACCAGTTGGAACTCGCGCTGTGGCTGGAGGCGGACCGCATGGGCGGGCTGCTGAAGGCGCTGACCGAGGAGAGCCTGGACAACCAGCGCGACGTGGTCAAGAACGAGCGCCGGCAGCGCTACGACAACGTGCCCTACGGCACCGCGTGGGAGCGGCTGGTGGCGATGGCCTTCCCCGAGGGCCACCCGTACCACCACATGCCGATCGGCTCGATGGCCGACCTGGACGCCACCTCGCTCGCGGACTGCCAGGCGTTCTTCCGGACCTACTACGCGCCCAACAACGCGGTGCTCGCGATCGTCGGCGACGTGGATCCCGAGCAGACCCTGGCCTGGGTGGAGAAGTACTTCGGCAGCATCCCCGCGCACGACGGCAAGCCGGTGCCGGCGGACGGCACGCTGCCGCCGGTCCTGGGCGCCGAGGTGCGCGAGACGGTGCACGAGGAGGTGCCCTCGCCGGCCCTGATGGCCGCCTACCGGATGCCGGCCGACGGCACCCGGGGCGCGGAGGCGGCGGACATCGCGCTGACCGTGCTGGGCGAGGGGGAGAGTTCGCGGCTGAACACCCGGCTGGTGCGGCACGACGAGCTGGCGATCTACGCCGGGGTCGGCCTGATGCGCCTGTCCGGCACCGCGTCGGTGGCGATGTTGGACGTCAAGGCGTCCGGGTCGGGCGCGGTCGGGGCGATCGACGCGGCGCTCGCCGAGGAGTTCGCGCGGTTCGCGGCCGAGGGTCCGACCCCGGCCGAACTCGAACGCGCGCAGGCCCAGTTGGAGCGGGCCTACCTGGACACGATGGCCACGGCCGGTGGCCGGGCGGACGAACTGTGCCGCTACGCGACGTTGTTCGGCGACGCGAACCTGGCGTTCACCGCGCTGGACCGGCTGCTGGACATCACGGCCGAGGAGGTGCGGGCGGTCGCCGCCGAGCGCCTGGTGCCGGACAACCGTGCGGTGCTCGTGTACGAACCGACCGACGACGCGGACGAGAACGAGGAGCAGGTCGCGTGACCCAGACCGGCGAGATGGTGTTCCACCCGCGCCCCGGCGCGGGCCCGGCCCGCGAGTGGACCTTCCCCGCGCCCGAGCGCTCGGTGCTGGGCAACGGCCTCGCGGTGCTGCGCGTGGACCGACCCGGCCAGAAGGTGGTGGCGGTCGAGCTGGTGCTCGACTCGCCGCTGGCCGCCGAGCCGACCGAGCGCGAGGGCGTCGCGACGATCATGGCGCGCGCGCTCACCGAGGGCACCGACAAGATGGGCGCCGAGGAGTTCGCCGCCGAGTTGGAGCGCTGCGGCGCGACGATCGACACCGACGCCGATCACCCGGGCGTGCGGGTCGCGCTGGACGTGCCGGCCTCGCGCCTGGAGCGGGCGCTGGGGCTGCTCGCGGACGCGGTCCGGGCGCCCGCCTTCCCGGCGGACGAGGTGGACCGGCTGGTGCGCCAGCGGCTGGACGAGATCGTGCACGAGCTGGCCAGTCCGCCCCGGCGGGCGGCGCTCGCGCTGAGCGCGACGCTGTTCGACCCCTCGGTGCGGCTGTCCCGGCCGCGCGCCGGCACCTCGGAGAGCGTCGCGCGGGTGGACCGCGCGGCCGTGTGGGACTTCTTCACGGCGCACGTGCGTCCGCAGACCGCCACCCTGGTCGTGGTCGGCGACTTCGAGGGCGTGGACGTCACCGGTGTGCTGGAGCGCACGATCGGCACCTGGCACGCGGAGCCGGCCGAGCCCTCGCGACCGGCCCCCGTGCTCGCCGACGACCACGCCCGGGTGCTGATCGTGCACCGGCCGGGCAGCGTGCAGACGCAACTGCTGGTCGGGCGCACCGGACCGGGCCGCGAGGACGCCTCGTGGCCGGCCCTGACCATCGGTACGTACTGCCTGGGCGGCACGCTCACCTCGCGCCTGGACCGGGTGCTGCGCGAGGAGAAGGGCTACACCTACGGCGTGCGCGCGGGCAACCAGTCGTTGCCGGTGGGCTCGCTGCTGGCGATCCACGGCTCGGTGGAGACCGACGTCACCGGGCCGGCCGTCGCGGACCTGGTCACCGTGCTGCGCACGCTGGCCGCGGAGGGCCTGGAGGACGTCGAGCGGGACGCGGCGGTGCAGAGCATCGTGGGCGTCGCGCCGCTCAAGTACGTGACGCCGCGCGCGGTGTGCGACTCGCTCGCGGACATGGCCGCCGAGCGGCTCCCGGACGGCTACCTGCCGGAGCTCTACCTGCGGCTGGCCGACGTGGCCACCAAGGACGCCGCCGCGTCGGCGTCCGCCGCGTTCGATCCCGAGCACCTCGTGGTGGTGCTGGTGGGCGACGCGGACAAGATCCGCGAGCCGCTGGAAGCACTCGAAATCGGACCGGTCACGGTCGTCGAATAGGCGCGTGCGGCGGTGGGCAAACCCCAACGGGCGGCCCACCGCCAACCGCGATCTCCCGGGGCACTTAACGTAGACCCATGACTCAGCCGTTGCCGGGCGCCGGGCCCGGAGAGACGACAGCCATCCCGCCGGTCGACGGACCCGACGGGAAACAAGGCGATCCCGTGCCGCTCGGCGTCGGACTGACCGCCGCGGACGTCGCGGAACGGGTCGCCAGGGGCGACGTCAACGACGTTCCCGTGCGCTCCAGTCGCTCGACGTCCGAGATCGTCAAGGCGAACGTCTTCACCCGGTTCAACGCCGTCATCGGTGTGTTGTGGCTGATCATCCTGTCCGTCGGGTCGGTCAAGGACGGCCTGTTCGGTTTCGTGATCATCGCCAACACCGGGATCGGGATCATCCAGGAGATGCGCGCCAAGCGCACCCTGGACCGGCTCGCGGTGATCGGCGAGTCCAAGCCGGTGGTGCGCCGGGACGGGCGGGCCGTCGCGCTGTCCCCCTCGGACCTCGTGCTCGACGACGTGATCGAGCTGGGCGCCGGCGACAAGGCCGCGGTGGACGGCGTGGTCGTCGAGGCCGACAACCTCGAGATCGACGAGTCGCTGCTCACCGGCGAGGCCGACCCGGTGATCAAGCGCCCGGGCGACCCGGTGATGTCCGGCAGCTTCGTGGTGGCCGGCAACGGCGCGTTCACCGCGACCCGGGTGGGTCGCGAGGCGTACGCCGCGCAGCTCATGGAGGAGGCCAGCAAGTTCACGCTGGTGGCCTCGGAACTGCGCAACGGGATCAGCACGATCCTCAAGTACGTCACCTGGATCCTGTTCCCGGCCTCGATCGCGCTGATCATCAGCCAGTACCGGCTGGAGGACACCACCTGGCGCGAGGCCGTCACCCGGATGATCGCGGGCATCGTGCCGATGGTCCCCGAGGGCCTGGTGCTGCTCACCTCACTGGCGTTCGCCGTCGGTGTGGTGCGTCTGGGCCGCAAGCAGTGCCTGGTCCAGGAGTTGCCCGCGATCGAGGGCCTGGCCCGGGTCGACGTGGTCTGCCTGGACAAGACCGGAACGCTCACCGAGGGCGGCATGAACGTCGCCGAGGTGCGCGAACTGGCCGAGGGCCTGCCGGTGCGCTCCGCGCTCGGCGCGCTCGGCACCACCGAGCCGCGCCCGAACGCGAGCCTGGCCGCGATCATCGACGAGTGCCCGGCCGAGCACGGCTGGACCTCGGTGGAGAGCGTGCCGTTCTCGTCCGCGCGCAAGTACAGCGGCGCGACGTTCGAGGTGGCCGGCGCCCGCGCCACGTGGTTGATCGGCGCCCCCGAGGTGCTGGTGACCACGCAGGCGCACGGCGAACTGCTCGCCGACGCCGAACGGCTGGGCGCGCGGGGCCTGCGGGTGTTGATGCTGGTCCGCACCGACGCCTCGCTCGCGGATACCGTCGACGCCCTCGTCGGCGGCCCGGACGGCGCCGACGTGACGCCGGCCGCACTGGTGGTGCTGGAGCAGCGGCTGCGGCACGACGCCGGCGCGACGTTGGACTACTTCGCCGACCAGGGCGTGGCGGCCAAGGTGATCTCCGGCGACAACGCGATCTCGGTCGGCGCGGTGGCCGCCAAGCTCGGCATCAAGGGCGCCGACCACCCGGTGGACGCGCGCACGCTGCCCACCGACCAGAACGAGTTGGCGGACGTGCTGGAGGCCAACACGGTCTTCGGCCGGGTCACCCCGCAGCAGAAGCGGGACATGGTCGCCGCCCTCCAGTCGCGCGGGCACAACGTGGCGATGACCGGCGACGGCGTCAACGACGTACTCGCGCTCAAGGACGCCGACATCGGCGTGTCGATGGGCTCGGGCAGCGAGGCCACCAAGGGCGTCGCGCAGATCGTGCTGCTGGACAACAGCTTCGCGACGCTGCCGTCGGTGGTCGGCGAGGGCCGCCGGGTGATCGGCAACATCGAGCGGGTCTCCAACCTGTTCCTGACCAAGACCGCCTACTCGGTGCTGCTGGCCATCCTGGTCGTGATCGCCAACGTGCCCTACCCGTTCCTGCCCCGGCACCTGACCCTGCTGGCCTGGTTCACCATCGGCACCCCGGCGTTCTTCCTGGCCCTGGCGCCGAACAAGGAACGCGCCCGTCCCGGCTTCGTCAAGCGGGTGCTGCGCTACTCGGGCCCCTCCGGGGTGATCGCCGGCACGGCGACCTTCACCGCGTACCTGCTGGCCCGCTCGCACTACGGCGCGACGGACGCCACCCGTACGGCCGAGACGTCGATCGCGACGCTGACGCTGTTCCTGGTCGGTCTGTGGGTGCTCGCGATCATCGCCCGCCCGTACACGTGGTGGCGGATAGCGCTGGTGCTGGTGATGGGGGCCGGGTTCGCCACGGTGATCTCGGTGCCGTGGCTCCAGGACTTCTTCGAACTCAAGCTGGTCGGTACGCGGATGCCGTGGACCGCGGTCGGCCTCGCGGTGGCCGCCGGAGTGCTGCTGGAGATCGTCGCCTACTGGAACAAGCGCCGCCTGGCAAGCGAGGTGGCCGCGTAGGCGCCTCGGGCGCGGGACGGGCATCGGCCCGGCCCGCGCCCCGGGCGGACCGCCCGCCACCGCGTTCCTAGGACACGCCCCGGCGGGCCCTGCCCCGCTCGGCGAGGGCCAGGGCCACGCCGAGCACGGCCGAGCCCCCGGCCAGGCCCGCGATGAAGGCCCGCCGTCCGCGCGGCAGCCTCCCGCGGTACGCGCAGGTGATGAGCGTGTCGCCGAGGTCGGCGGCGGAGCCCGCCAGCGCCCAGGCGCGGATCGGTTCGCCGCGGCCCGCCGCGAACATCGCGCCGGCGCCGAGTGCGAGATCGCGTCCGCCGAGCGCGCGGGCGAAGACCAGCGCGCCGGTGCGCTCCGCGTCGTCGCCGATCCACGGTCGGGACACCCGCACCGGGTCGAGCAGCGCGACCACGCCCAGCGCGGCCCGGGCCCCGCCCCAACCGAACGTCGCGGTGCGTACGAGCCCGTCGGATTCACTCGGCGTAGTCGTCACGGCCGTCACGGTATCGCTCCCGCGGCACTTCAGCGGTCATCCATTTCGTGCATTAGCCTCGCTCTGCCGCACACACGCACCGGCAACATCGAGCGATCTGCGCCGTCGTGACGTTCCGTCACGCATCCACGGGGGTGGAGGAGGCGCCGATCGCCCCACGGGGATGGAGAACCACGTTGTACCTGCGCAAGCCTGCCGTACCGGGCCTGTTGATCGCCGCATCCGTCATCGCGCTGTCCAGCGGATGCGGTCTGGTCGACAAGGTCAAGGGCGACGACGACAAGAAGAAGGACCCGGCCGCCGCCGCGCCCCAGGCGGGCGGCGGCTCGACCGGCGGCGCGAGCGGCGCGCCGGCCACGCAGCCCGGCGGAGGCAAGGGCACCGCGCCCGCCACGGCGCCGGAGACCGGCAAGCCCGGCGCCGGCACCGTCGATGTCGGCGCCAAGGACTTCTGCAACCTGCTCACGCCCGCCGAGCTCAAGGGCGTGCTGGGCAGCGAGGTTCCGCGCACCAAGAACGACCCCACGCTGCACAGCTGCCGGTACTACGGCCCGGGCGACTCGTCGCTGCTGACCGTGCAGTACTTCACCCAGAGCAGCAGGCTCTCGGGCACGGCGGAGAGCGTGGCGGCCAAGAACGACGCGTCCAAGTACGGGAAGCCGATCACCGACCTCGGCGCGTTCCCGACGCTGTACGTGGCCGGGGACGGCGCCTACCCGGCGCCCTCGGTCCCCGAGGTCTACTTCGTCAAGCCGCGCGGCACCGACCTGATGGTCGAGGCGCACGTGTCCCTCGCGCCCGCCGCGAAGGGCCTCCCACGTACGCAGCACATCGCGATCGCCAAGATCGTCGCCGACAAGATCTGAGCGCGTTCCGGGGCCGGGCCGGCAGCGGCCCGGCCCCGGTCCGGTCAGCCCTTGAGCTCCGGGAAGTCCTCCTCGAACCACTCCAGCGCGCCCCGTCCGGCCAAGTCGCCCTCGTGCAACTCGCGCTCGCGACCCCGTAGTTCGACCCGGCGGATCTTGCCCGAGATGGTCTTGGGCAACTCCGCGAACTCGATCCGGCGGATCCGCTTGTACGGCGAGAGCACCTCGCGCGCGTGCCGAAGCACGGACAGCGCGGTCTCACGGGTGGGCTCGTGCCCGGCGGCGAGCACCACGTACGCCTTCGGCACCGCGAGTCGCACCGGATCCGGTGAGGGCACCACCGCGGCCTCGGCCACCGCGTCGTGCTCGATCAGCACGCTCTCCAGCTCGAACGGCGAGATGCGGTAGTCGGACGCCTTGAACACGTCGTCGGAGCGGCCCACATAGGTGATGTAGCCGTCCGCGTCCCGGGTGCCGACGTCGCCCGTGTGGTAGAAACCGTCGCGCATCGACTCGGCCGTGCGCTCCGGGTCGTCGAGGTAACCGGTCATCAGACCCAGCGGGCGCGCCGCGAGGTCGAGGCAGATCTCGCCCTCGGCGCCCTCGCCGGTGACCACCTCGCCGGAGATCGGGTCGACCAGGGCCACGGTGTACCCGGGCAGCGGCCGGCCCATCGAGCCCGGCCGGACCTGTTGTCCGGGCGCGTTGCCGATCTGCGCGGTGGTCTCGGTCTGGCCGAAGCCGTCCCGGATGGTCAACCCCCAGGCGGTCCGCACCTGTTCGATGACCTCCGGGTTGAGCGGCTCGCCCGCGCCGATCACCTCGCGCAGCGCGGTGCGCCACGCGCCGAGGTCCTCCTGGACCAGCATCCGCCACACGGTCGGCGGCGCGCAGAACGAGGTCGCCCCACAACGCACCATCGTGTCCAGCAACGGGCTTGCGGCGAACCGCTCCTGACGCACGATCAGGATCGTGGCACCGGCGTTCCAGGGAGCGAAGAAATTGCTCCAGGCGTGCTTTGCCCAGCCGGGCGAGGAGATGTTCAGGTGCACGTCGCCCGGCCGCAGGCCCAGCCAGTACATCGTGGACAGGTGCCCGATCGGATAGCTCGCCTGGGTGTGGCCCACCAGCTTGGGCTGCGCGGTGGTGCCGGAGGTGAAGTACAGCAGCAGCGGGTCGGTCGCGGCGGTCGGCCCGTCCGGCACGAACGCCTCGTCCGCCGCCTCGTCCGTGCCCCGCGAGCCGTGCGCGTCGGCGAACGCGAGCCAGCCGGGCGTCGGTTCGCCCACCGCGATCCGGGTCCAGTCGCCGGGCACCTCGGCGAAGCCCGGGGTCACCGCCGACTCGGCGATCACGTGCGCGACGTCGCCTCGGGTGACCCGGTCGGTCAGATCGGCGGGCGCGAGCATCGTGGTGGCCGGGATGATCACCGCGCCGAGCTTCATCGCGGCCAGCATCGCCTCCCACAACTCGACCCGGTTGCCCAGTACCAGCAACACCCGGTCGCGACGCCGCACCCCGCGCGCCCGCAACCACGACGCGACCCGGTCGGAGCGCCGGGCCAGTTCGTCGAAGGAGACCTTGGTGTCGGTGCCGTCCTCGGCCACGATCCACAGCGCGGTGGCGTCGTTTCCACGCGCGTTCGGGTCGAACCAGTCGAGCGCCCAGTTGAATTCGGTCGGCTCGGGACGCGGGAAGTCCCGGCACGCGGTGGGCTGGTCCTCGCGGTGTTCGAGCAGGAAGTCGCGCGCTGCGCGAAACGCCTCGGTCGCACCCGTCATCGCCGAATTCCTCCGTCTGTCGTGCGGTGTCGCCTTACCGCAGCACCGCTGCATCGGTGCAGGAACGCACCCTCGCATCACCCGTTCGAGCGGTCAACGACCGGCTCCGGGCTCCTCACGTTGACCTTCGCGGCGCCGGGCCGCAAGACTCCGGGAGGCTACGGAAACAAGCGCACAAAGATGATCTTGATCCGACATTCGGGACCGTAATTGACAGACAGTACGGAGCGATCCGGCCCGCGCGTGCTCGTCCTCGCCGACGACCTCACCGGCGCCAACGCCACCGCGGTGCGCTTCGCCCGGCGGGGGATGCGCACGCTGGTCACCGGCGGTCCGCCTCGGGCGTGCGCCGGCGCGCCGGAGGTACTCGTGCTCGATCTGGCCACCCGGCACCTGCCCGGGGTGCAGGCCGCGCGGCGGGTGGTCGCGGGCGCGTCGGTGTTCCCGGACGCGACGCTGGTGGGCAAGCGTATGGACGGCACGCTGCGCGGCAATCCCGGCGCGGAGACCGGCGCGCTGCTGCACGTGCTCGACGCCCGTCCCGGGCCGCCGGTGCGCGCGCTGGTGGTGCCGGCCCGTCCCGATGCCGGCCGGCCTCTCGAGGCCGGCGTCGCGCACGCGCGCGGCGTCCCGATCGCGGACGGCGAAGTCGCCCGCGACGCGTTCGGCCCGGTGACCTCCTCGGCCGTGATCGAGGCGTTCGACACGATCGATCGGCCGATCGCGCACGTCCCGCTCGATGTCGTGCGCGGCGACCCGCCCGGCCTGGTCCGGGCCCTGTGCGATCCGGACGCCCGGGTGCTGGTCTGCGACGCGGTCACCGACGCCGATGTGGAGACGCTCGCGCTGGCCGCGGCGACCGGCGCGCTCGCGGGCGAGTCGCGCTGGCTGCCGGTGGATCCCGGGCCGTTCGGCGCGGCGCTGGCGAACGCGCTGGGCACGGTGCCCACCGGTCGACCCGTGCTCGGCGTCGCGGGCAGCCTCAGCCCGCTCGGTCGCGAGCAGATCGCCTGGACCCGGCGCCGACTGGGCGCGCGGTGGCTGGAGGTGGGCGACGCGCCCGATCCGGTCCGGGTCGCGGCCGACCTGGTGGCGCTGGCCCGCACCGGCACACCCCTGGTCGGGATCCGCACCCTCGTCCCGGACCGGGCCGATCCGGTGGTCGCCGCCCGGCTGCCGGTGCTGCTCGGCGAGGCGATCGGGCGCGCGTTGGCCGCCGCGCCGTTCGCGGGGGTGTACGCGACGGGCGGGGACGTCGCGGGCGCGGTGTGCATCGCGCTCGGCGCGGACGGGCTCGCGGTGGAGACCGAGGTGCAGCCGCTGGTGCCGGCCGGGCGACTGGTCGGCGGGCCGTACGACGGGCTGCCGTTCGCCGCGAAGGGCGGCTCGGTGGGGGACCCGCACGCGGCGGTGGCCTGCGTGTTGCACCTGCGGATGAGCTCCACCGTCCGGACGGCCCCGCCGGCGGCGGTCACGACGTCGGAGATCGACGCCGGACGGTGGTAGGAGCACGTTCCCCGCGATGGGCGCCCCACCCGGCCGGCATCGGCCCGGAGCCCGCGGCGCCGGCGCCCGATCGGGCCGCTCAGGCGATGGTCAGGGCCTGGGCGATGCGGGCGGCCAGGTCGGCGTTGTTGAGGATGAGGGCGATGTTGGCGTTCAGGCTCGCGCCGCCGGTCTCGCGGTGGAAGACGTCCAGGAGGAACGGGGTGACCGCCTTGCCGCGGATCCCGCTGTCGGCCAGCGCGGTCAGCGCCCGACGCAACACCCGATCGTGCAGGTCCGGGTCCAGCTGATCGGCCCGCGGCACCGGATTCGCCACCACGAGGGCGTTCCGCCCCAGCCCGAGCGCCTCGTGCGCGCGCACGACGTCGGCCACCTCGTCCGCGGTGTCCACCCGCCACTCCAGCCGGTGGCCGGAGTCGGCCAGGTAGAACCCCGGGAACGCGTGCGTACCGAAACCCATCACCGGCACGTTGAGCGACTCCAGCCGCTCCAGCGTCGCGCCCACGTCCAGGATCGACTTGACCCCCGAGCACACCACGGTGAGCCCGCAGCGGGTCAGCGCGATCAGGTCCGCCGACTCGTCCCAGCTCTCCCGCGCCTCGCGATGCACCCCACCCAGGCCGCCGGTGGCGAACACCCGGATGCCCGCCTGATGCGCCAGGTGCGCGGTCGCGCCCACGGTGGTCGCGGCGTGCCCGCCCCGGGCGGCGACCAGGGCCAGGTCACGCATCCCGGCCTTGAGCACGTCCCGGGACATGGCGACGAACTCGAGCGTCTCGGCGTCCAACCCGATCGACGGTCGGCCGTGCACGAGCGCGATCGTCGCCGGGACCGCGCCCGCGGCCCGGACCCGTCCCTCGATCTCGCGGGCGATCCGCAGGTTGTCCGGGCGCGGCAGCCCGTGCGCGATGATCGTGCTCTCCAGGGCGACCACGGGTCGGCCCGCGGCGAGCGCGTCCGCGACCTCCGGCAGGATCCGCAAGCCGTTCACCGGTAGGACGCTACCGGGCGCGAGCGGCAGCGGCGGGGCATACGCGCCGGGACGCGGGGGTTCGGCCTCGCCCCGGCGCTCGGACACTCCGATGATCATGGCTATCCGCCGTCCCGTCGCGACCCGTGGTCAGCGTCGCGGTTGGTACAACACGGCGGCCCAGCCGTCGGGCCCGGTCACCTGTACCCGCACCTCGTGCGGCCCCTCGACCGACTCGCCCACGGTGAACCCGCCCTCGCGCAGCGGCGCCAGGGCCGCCTCCAGGTCGGCGACCTTGACCATCACCGAGGCCGACTCGCCCTCGCGGTCGGTGCCGGCCAGCGCCAGTCGGCCGCCGTTCACGTCGAACTGCGCCCAGCGCTCGCCGTCGACGAAGGTCGGTTCCGCACCGAGCACCGCGGTCATGAACCGCACCGCCGCGGCCATGTCGGCGACGGGAAAAGCGGCGGACAGGCCCTGAGCGGACATGGGTTACCTCCTGCGGCGAGACCGGGCACGGTATCTGATGGTCTATCAGGCGCGACGGACACCCACCGAGTCGGGGCGGCTCGAATCCGCCGGCGACGCGTCGCAGGGGCTAGCCTCGCAAACGTGGAGCCCACCGACACCGCAGGTCCGCCGCCGAAGCCGCCCGAGCACTGGGAGGCCGACGTCGTGCTGCGCGACGGCGCCACCGCCCACGTGCGTCCCGTCGGCCCGGACGACGCCGGCCGCCTCGTCGACTTCTACGCGCGCGTCTCCGCCGAGTCGAAGTACCTGCGCTTCTTCACGCCCTACCCCCGGCTGTCCGACCGCGACGTGCGGCACTTCACCACGCACGACTGGGTCGACCGGGTCGGCCTGGGCCTGTTCGTCGGCGACGAGATGGTCGCGATCGTGCGCTACGACCGGATCGGCCCGGACGGACGCGCGGTACGCACCGGCCCGCAGGGCCGCTCCTCCACCGCCGAGGTGGCCTTCCTGGTCCAGGACGACCAGCAGGGCCGGGGCGTCGCGTCGGTCCTGCTCGAACACATCGCCGCGGTCGCCCGCGAGCGCGGCATCCGGCGCTTCGTGGCCGACGTGCTGCCCTCCAACCGTCGCATGGTCACGGTGTTCACCGAGGCCGGCTACACCCAGCAGTCCGCGTTCGAGGACGGCGTGGTCCGGCTCACCCTGGAACTCGCGCCCACCGAGACCTCGCTCGGGGTCATGCTCGGGCGCGAACACCGCGCCGAGGCACGCTCGATCGCCCGACTGCTCACCCCACGCTCGGTCGCGGTGATCGGCGCCAGCCGGCACGAGGGCACGGTCGGCAACACGCTCTTGGCCAACCTGCGCTCGGGCGAGTTCACCGGCGAGGTGTACGCGGTCAACCCGAAGGCGGGCAGCGAGCCGATCGACGGCGTGCCGACCTACGCCTCGGTGCTGGACATCCCCGGGGGAGTGGACCTGGCGCTGGTGGCGGTCCCGGCGGACGCGGTGCAGCAGGTGGTCGAACAGTGCGGGCGCAAGGGGGTGCACGGTCTGGTCGTGGTGTCCTCCGGTTTCGCCGAGACCGGTCCCGAGGGTCGCGAGCGGCAGCGGCGCCTGGTCCGCGCCGCGCGCCGGCGCGGGATGCGGGTGATCGGACCCAACTGCCTCGGCGTGCTGAACACCGACCCGAACCTGCGGGTCAACGCGAGCCTGTCGCCGCGGATGCCGCGTCGCGGTCGGGTGGGCATGTTCGCCCAGTCGGGCGCACTGGGCATCGCGATCCTGGAGTCCACCGTGGGCCGCGGGATCGGGCTCTCCACGTTCGTGTCGGCGGGCAACCGCGCCGATGTCTCCGGCAACGACCTGTTGCAGTACTGGGAGGACGACCCGGCCACCGACGTGGTGCTCCTGCACCTGGAATCGATCGGCAACCCGCGCAAGTTCACCCGGCTCGCCCGCCGGGTCTCCCGGGCCAAGCCGGTGGTCGCGGTCAAGTCCGGGCGGCACAGCCAGGGCGTCCCGCTCGGGCACGTCACCCGCGCGCTGACACTGCCCGACTCGGCGGTCGACGCGCTGTTCCGCCAGGCGGGCGTGATCCGGGTGCCCACCGTCGCCGAACTGTTCGACGTGGGCCAACTGCTCGCCTACCAACCGCTGCCCGCCGGCGACCGGATCGCGATCATCGGCAACTCCGACTCACTGGGCCTGCTCACCCAGGACGCGTGTGCGAGCGCGGGCCTTCGGCCCCGGCGCCCGGTCGACCTGACCACCTCCGCGACCGCCGACGACTTCCGCGACGCGCTCGCCGACGCGCTGGCCTGTGCCGAGACGGACGCGGTGATCACCGTGTTCATCCCGCCGCTGACCACCTCCGGCGACGAGGTGGCGAGCGTGATCGCGGAGATGGCCGGGCACGCGGCACAGATCGGCAAGCCGCTGCTGACCACCTACCTCGCACACGAGGGGCTGCCCACACAACTGCGCCGGCTGGACGCGGACGGCGTGCCCGCGCTCGGCTCGGTGCCCTCCTATCCGGCCCCGGAGAACGCGGTCCGCGCGCTCGCCGAGGTGGTGCGCTACGCCGCGTGGCGCCGGCGACCCACCGGATCGGTGCCCGAACACCCCGAGGTACGCACCGATCAGGCCCGCGCGCTGGTCCGCGCCCGACTCGGCGCCGCGGACGCGGTGGGCCTGTCCCCGGCGGACGCCGCCGACCTGCTGGCCTGCTACGGCGTCGAACTGCTGCCCGCGGTGCGGGTGGACAGCGAGGACGCGGCGGTTCGCGCGGCGACCGAACTGGGCTACCCGGTCGCGCTCAAGACCATCGCCGAACACCTGCGACACCGCGTGGACGTGGACGGGGTACGTCTGGACATCGGCGCGGAGGCGGGGCTGCGCCGGGTGTTCCGGGAGATGACCACCCGGCTGGGCGGCCCGGACCAGGCCCGGCTGGTGGTGCAGCCGATGGCGCCGCACGGGATCGCCACCGTGCTCGGGCTCACCTACGACGAGTCGTTCGGCGCGGTGTTGTCCTTCGGCCTGGCCGGTCCGGCCACCGAACTGCTGGGCGACGCGGCCTACCGACTGGTGCCCGCCACCGATCAGGACGTGGCGGATCTGGTCCGCGAGGTGCGGGCGGCGCCGATGTTGTTCGGCTACCGGGGCGCGCGCCCGGTGGACGTGCCGGCCCTGGAGGACGTGCTGTCGCGGCTGTCCCGGTTGGCCGACGACCTGCCCCAGGTCACGTCCATCGAACTGAACCCGGTGATCGTGGCGGCGGAGGGCGCGCACGTGCTCGGCGCGCAGATCCGACTGTCCCGCCCGCCGGCTCGCACCGACCTCGGCCCCAGGTCGCTGTCCCGACCGTAGCCGGCGCCGCGGCGCGTCGAGCGGCGCGCCGATCCCGGCTGTCCCGGCGGAAGCCGTCCGGAGATGCGGAACCGCCGCCGTACTCACATGCCACCCCGAGCTGTGGCACCTACGTACGGCGGCGGCTCCAGGCCGGATCCGCTCCGCGGCATGCCCCTCCGCGCCTGCCCTCCACATGGCCGCGCAATTCATGCCGTTCGACGCTGTCCGGACCAGGCCGCCCCGCGCCGGTCGTTTCCCCGAGTGTCCCCGGCGGTGAGGCGGTGTCACTCGCTCCCTCCCTCGAGGACGCGAGTGTCGCGAGAGTTCCGTCGGTGCCACCGTGTCGACGGCGCGTCCCTGTTGCCCCGGCGGTCCTCTCAGGAGACGAGTCAACCCCGCCGAGGCGTCCACCGGGAGGGCGCACGGAAGGCGCACGGTGGCGATCCGTAGATGTCACACCAACGGTGCGCATCCACCTCACCCGTTCGGTCCTGTCATTACATCGACAAACCGTCACCATTTGGCAACGGCAGGTACGCAACCCCACCTTCGGACGGGGCGGATGGCGCACGTGTGCCCTTGGAGGTGCCAGGATGGGGGGTATGGCTAAGACCACCACCTCGACCCAGGGGCTGCGCACGGCCATCGAGCGCAGCGGTTACTACCCGAGCCTCGTTGCCGACGCGGTCGAGTCCACGATCGGCACCGAGCCGGTCGACGCTTTCCTGGTGCACCAGGAGACCACGTTCGATTCCAATGAGGTCCGCCGCCACATCACCGTTCTGGTGCTCACGCCAGGCCGTTTCCTGGTCAGCCACACCGACGAACACGCACCCGACGACACGTCGCCCACTCCCTACGCGACGACGTCCACCGAGACCGTTCGGATCGACCGCCTCGAGTCGGTCGTGGTCAGTCGCGTCGTGGGCAACCCCGCCGAGTACGTCCCGGGAGCCCCGCCCCGCGAGGCCGTGCTCACCATCGGGTGGGGCGCGGTCGGCCGGATCGACCTCGAACCGGCCGGGTGTGCCGACCCGAACTGTGAGGTCGACCACGGCTACACCGGCTCGTTGACCGCCGACGACCTCTCGCTGCGGGTCAGCGAGGCCGCCGACGGTCCCGAAGCGGTGGAGCGTACCCTCACGTTCGCCCGCGCGCTGTCCGAGGCAGTGGCCGGCATCAACCAGTGAGTGCCTCCGTCTGGCTCGACGAACAACCCCCGGTCCCGTTGCCTCGCTACGGGACCGGGGCGTTGTCCGACCTGATGCCCTCGATAGCCGCCTCCCTCGGCATGCCCGGAGAGGAGAACACGCTCGGCCTCGCGCCCGCGCGCGCCGCGTGCGTGTTCCTGATCGACGGCCTGGGCTGGGATCTGCTGCGCGAGCATCCGGTCGAGGCGCCGTATCTGCACTCGCTCCTGGAGACATCGTTCGCGGGCAGCGGCCGGCCGCTGACGGCCGGCTTCCCGGCGACCACCGCGACCAGCCTCGCGTCGTTCGGCACCGGGCTCACCCCGGGTGTACACGGCCTGGTCGGCTACTCGGTGGCGGTGCCCGGCGAGGACCGGCTGATGAACCAACTGCGTTGGGTCGACGACGTTCGTCCGCGGGACTGGCAGCCGTACCCGAGCCTGCTCGAGCGGGCCGCCGCCGCCGGGATCACCGTCGCGCAGGTCAACGACGGCATGTTCGAACACACGCCGCTGACCAGGGCGGTGCTGGGCGGCGGTCGCTACATCGGCGCCGAGTTCGGCGCGCCCAGGGTCAAGGGCGTGCACAAACAACTCGCCCAACCGGGACCCGTGCTGGTGTACACCTACGCGAGCGAACTCGACCGCTGCGGCCACGGCATGGGCGTCGACTCGCCCGAGTGGCGCGCCGAGCTGCGCCGGATCGACGGCGTCGCGCGGGCGATGGCCGAGGGGCTGCCCGCCGACTCGGTCCTGTACGTGACCGCCGACCACGGCATGGTCGACGTGGCGCCCGAGCAGCGGATCGACGTGGACACCGATCCCGCCCTGTCCGCCGGCGTCGCCCTCTTGGGCGGCGAGTCGCGCGCGCGGCACGTCTACACGCGCCCCGGTGCGACCAGGGACGTGCACGCGATCTGGGACGACATGCTCGGCGACCAGATGTGGGTGGTCACCGGGGAGGAGGCGATCGAGTCCGGCTGGTTCGGCCCGGTCGTCGAGGACCGGGTCCGTGCCCGCGTCGGCGACATCGTCGCGGCGGCCTTCGGCGACATCGCGGTGGTCGCCTCCCGCCGCGAACCGGGCGAATCCCGCCTCACCGGCGTGCACGGCTCGATGACGTCGGCGGAGCAACTGGTGCCGCTGCTGGAGGCGCGCGCCTAGGGGTGTGTCCTCACGTCACGCCCGGGCGTCGCGCTCATGCCGAAGGGACGGCCTCCGGACGAGGCCGTCCCTTCGATGAACCCGGGCCGGTTCAGGCCTGGTTGCGCCGCTTCGACGCGACGAGCGTGGCGACGCCCGCGGCGGCGGCGAGCAACAGGACGATCTTGAACAGCTTGCCCATGGAAATGGACCCCCTCGATGGTCGGGACGAAGAAGATGCGTCTCCCGGCCGAGGAAGGCCGCGGGCGACGTGATCCGTGTGTACGTAGGCGCACGGGTCCCGCCGATCCCGGACCCCGTTTCCGGACGGGAGCCCGTCACGCTCGACTCTACGTCACCCGTTTGATTCAAGGGCGGAGTGGTTTCGGTCGGAGTGGCGGGTCGAACCCGGCACTCCCGCAGGCGGATTCGGACCGGATGGACTATTGCGGATCATTCGGATTCGAGGCCACCGCGATCACGTTGAACACCGCGCCCTGCGGATCCCGCACCGCCGCCAGTCGGCCGTACGGCGACTCCTCCGGGCCGCGCAGTACCTTGCCGCCCAGGCCGTCCACCCGGTCGACGGTCTCGTCCGCGTCGCGCACCGCGAAGTACGCGGCCCAGTGCGCCGGCGGGCCGTTCCGCGCGCCCGCCACGCCGCCGCGCAGGACACCGCCGACGTGGAACGTCGCGTAGTCGAAGTCGGCGTCGGACATGTCCTCGTAGGTGAAGTCGAAGACCGCCGTGTAGAACTCCTTGGCCCGTGCGCTGTCCGGCGTGTACAACTCGTTCCACACCACCGCGCCGGGCTCGTCGACCACGCCCGCGCCGTTGTGGTCGCCCGCCTGCCACACGCCGAACACCGCGCCGGTGGGGTCGGCGGCGACCGCCGTGCGGCCGAACGTCAGTACGTCCATCGGTGGCGCGACCACCGTGCCGCCGGCCGCGCCGACCCGTCGCATCACCGCGTCCGCGTCGTCCGCGGCCAGATAGGTGGTCCAGGCGACCGGGCCCTGTTGTCCGGGCATGCGGCCCATCAGGCCGGCGACCGGGCGACCGCCGAGCGTGCAGGTGGTGTAGTGGCCCACCCCGGCCGGCCCGATCTCGCCCTCCCAGCCGAACAGGCCGCGATAGAAGGCCAGTCCGGCTTCGACGTCGGGGACGGCCAGGTCCACCCAGCAGGGCACCCCGGTGGGATATCGCGAGGTCCACTCGCTCATCGATGCCTCCTCGACAGATGCCGACAATTCAGGATGATCCGTCATCGATGCTGCCACCGGGGTCGGACATGTGCTCGTCGATGACCGCCGCACGAGGCAGGATGCCGGTATGAGTTCCCTGATCAAGGCGGCCGACCTGGCCGCCGCCCTGGACAGTTCGTCGCCGCCGCTGGTGCTCGACGTCACGTGGCAACTCGGCGGCCCGCCCGGCATCGAGGCGTACCGGGTCGCCCACATCCCCGGCGCCCGCTTCGTCGACCTCGCCGCCGAGTTGTCCGGACCGCACACCACCGGCGGCGCCGGCGGCCGGCACCCGATGCCCGAGCCGGCCGCGTTCGGCGCGAGCATGCGCCGGCTGGGGATCGGCCCGGAGACCGACGTGGTCGTCTACGACGGTGGGCCGAGCGTCGCCGCGGCGCGGGCGTGGTGGCTGCTGCGCTACTTCGGCCACGACCGGGTGCGCGTGCTCGACGGCGGCTTCGCGGCCTGGACCGCGGAGCGGCACCCGGTCACCGAGGTGGTGCCGGAACCCGCCGCACCCGGCGCGTTCGTCCCGTGCCCGGGCGGGATGACGCGCCTGGACGCGGACGAGACCGCGGCCCTGGTGGCCGCGGGCGGGGTGCTGCTGGACGCGCGTGCCGCCGAGCGCTTCCGGGGCGAGACCGAGCCGATCGACGCGAAGGCCGGTCACATCCCCGGCGCGGTCAGCGCGCCCGCGACCGAGTACACGCACGCCGACGGCCGCTTCCACGAACCCGCCGAACTCAAGGAATACTTCGCGGCCCGCGGCGCGGTGCACGGTGCCCGGGTCGCCGCGTACTGCGGCTCCGGCGCGACCGCCGCGCACGAGGTGCTCGCACTGTCGCTGGCCGGCGTGCCGGCCGCGCTGTACGCCGGTTCCTGGAGCGACTGGATCACCGACCCGGAACGCCCGGTGGCCACCGGCGAATAGCGGGCTCGGACCGCGGCGCCGGAGACGAGCGCACGACAGGAGCCGAGGGCCCGTGCGGACCCTCGGCTCCTGTCGTACCCGTCTGTGTCGTACCCGTCGATCATTCCCGGCGTTTGCGCCTGCTCCCGAACACGATCTCGTCCCAACTGGGCACGGTCGCCCGGCGGCCGGGACGCACGCCGTCGGCCTCGGCCTGTCGGTCGGTGCTGCCGACCAGCCGCTCGCGGTGCGGGCCGACCACGCCGCGCGGCACCAGGACGTTCTCGTACGCGCTGCCCGCGCCCGCCGCCGCGGCGGGGGCCTGGGTCTCCTCTTCCTCGATCGGCTCGGCGCGCTCCGGGCGTTCCGACCGCTCGACGCGTTCGATCCGCTCGGGACGCTCGACGCGCTCGATCCGCTCCGGGCGCTCGGCCCGTTCCGCTCGCTCGATGCTGCCCACGCGCGGGCGTTCGGCCAGCGCGGTGACGTCGATGCGCATCGGACCGGGCGAGGCCGACTGGGTCTGCGGTTCGCCGCGCAGGCCCGGGACGGCGTCGAGCAGGCTGGTGATCGCGTCGTCGTCGCTCTCGCGCGGGATGGTGGCCAGGCGCGGTCGGAACGGGAACGGGGTCTCGGACGCCGCCGGGTGCTCGCCGATCAGCGAACGGGCCTCGTCGTCGTTGGTGGTGACCAGGCGCCGGGGCGGATCGAAGCTCCAACTCGCGGAGCGCATCTCGCCGTCGGCGCGGTAGAGCAGCAGGATCTCCCAGCTGCCGTCGTCGCGCCGCCACGAATCCCACTGCACGGACTCGGAGTCCGCGCCGCGCAGGTGCAGGCGCTCGGTGACGATCTCGCCGAGCAGCGGGCCGGTGCTCTCGCCCTGCCGACGGATGGGGGTCTTGCGGGCGCGTTCGGCCATGAAGGCGCGCTCGGCGAGGACCGGACCCTCGAAACGCCGCACCCGGTCCACCGGGATTCCGGCGAGCTGTGCGACCTCCTCCGCGGTGGCACCGGCCCTTATCCGGGCCTGGATGTCACGCGGACGCAGCTGGCTCTCGACTTCGATCTCGATCTGGCCGAGCCTGGCGCGGTCGCCCCTGACGGCGGCACGGAGCCGTTCGTCGATGGGCAACATGTACTCAGTGCCGTCGGCAGCCTTCAGCACCAACCGTGTGCCGTCGTTGCTGACGGCCACGACACGCAGTTCGGGCATGGGGACCTCCCGGGTGGTGCCTGCCGACGTCACCTGCGTCGTTGCTCCCGCTACGAGTGTGACCTGCCCAGCCTCGGCGTGGCCACAACCTGACCGAGTTGTCCGGCGTGTCGGATTTATTACCTGACTGGCCGAATTGCCTTGGTTACACCATTTCGGGTAGATACCGGGGCGGCGCCCCACCCTGACCTCCGCGGTCGGTCGCCTCCCCCTTCGCGCACAGGTCGTTCCGGAACCTGGCGTGAACAGTACTCCATTCGGGGGCTCTACCGGGACACACCGCGCCGCATCGGCGCGTCCCGTTCGGACGAGTCGTTTTCGGCCGTCCGGGGTGATGTCGATCACAAGATTGGGCCGATCGGAACGATGTCGATGGGCCGTTCAGTCGTAACCAGGGTGAAGTCCTGTTTTTCATGATTAACCACCGTCCGTGCGCGGACGGGCAAGGAAAGTGATGCCGGAAAGGACCGAGAATGAACGTCGCCGGATCGATGTCAACGCGGTGCAGGTTGTGGGCAGTGCCCTGGCGGCCATCTCCTCGGCGTTCCTGCTCTCCACGCTGGGTGTCGCCGGGACGGTGATCGGCGCCGCGCTCGCGAGCGTGGTCGCCACGGTCGGAAGCGCGCTCTACGCGCACCTGTTCCGCCGCACCGGCGAGCAACTGCGCGACGTGCGGGCGACGCTGATCCCGCCGCACGAGGGCGGGCCGAGTCCGGACCCCACCGCCGTGCCGGAGCGACCCACGGGCGTGGCCGACCCGGGATCGGCCGCCGACGAGACGATGCTGCTGCCGGTCGGGGACTACACCCGGTTCGAGGCGCATGCGCGGACCGCGCCGGTCACGGGCTCGCCGAGCGCCCAGCGCCGGTTCGGCGGTGCCGGGACCGACGCCGAACCGGTCGCGGACGGCACTGCCGGCGACAAGCGGGTCTGGCTTGCCCGTTCGCTGGTCGGGGCGGTGCTCGTGTTCGTGGTGGCGATGGGCGTCGTGACGCTCACCGAGACCGCGATCGGCCGCTCGTTCGCGAGCCTGTTCGGACACGGCGACGCGGGCGGCTCGACCATCTCGCGGATCGTCGACGACAAGCCCGCCCGGCACGACACCCCCAAGCAGCCGGGCGGTTCGACCCCGCAGCCGACCGGCTCCACACCCGCACCCACGCGCGGGCCCGACAGCGGCGACCAGGGCACGACCGGCGAGAACGGCACGGGAGCGACCTCGGTGCCCTCGACCACCCCGTCCACGCGACCGAGCCACACCCCCTCGCCCGACCCGAGCGACTCCAAGCCGCCGAGCACGGCGCCGCCCGCGACCCCGCCGGCGGGCGGCTCGAGCGGGGCCGGCACCGCGAACGGCGGCGCGGCGGCCGGCAACGACGCCGGCGGCACCGCCCAGGGCGGCGCGAACAGCGACTCGCGGTCGAACGCGGGCGCAGGCCGCTAGGCGCTGTCCGGCGGATCCCGGTGGATCAGGCCGCCAGGATCCGCCGGACAGGGCCCAGCCCTCGGACCGGCGCCGGCGCGGCCGGCCTCAGTCGCCCAGCACCCGACGCAGGTAGTCGTTGCCGAAGCGGCGCTCCGGATCCACCCGGTTCCGGAGCGCCGTGAAGTCGGCGAACCTCGGGTAGAGCTCGGCGAAGTACTCCGCGTCGCGGGTGTGCATCTTGCCCCAGTGCGGGCGCCCGCCGTGCCCGACCATGATCTTCTCCACCTCGGTGAAGTACCGCTCGTGCGGCGTGCCCTTGTACATGTGCACCGCGATATAGGCGGTGTCGCGCCCGTACGCCGTGGACATCCACAGATCGTCCGCCGGGGCCACCCGCACCTCGACCGGGAAGCTGATCGGCAGGCCCGCCGCCTCGACGAAGGCGCGCACCTCGGTCAGCGCGGCCGTGGCCGCCGCACGCGGCAGCGCGTACTCCATCTCGATGAAGCGCACCCGGCGCGGGCTGGTGAACACCTTGTGCGAGGTGTCCGAATAGGTCCGCGCCGACAACGCGCGGCTGGACAGGCGCGCGATCGTGGGCACCGTCCTGGGCGCGGCCCGGCCGACCCGGCAGGCGAGCGAGAACACACCGTTGGACAACAATTCGTCGTCCAGCAGGAAACGCGCCTTCGACAGGGGTTTCGCCGGCCCCTCGATCCGGTTGTTGCGCTTCACATTGCAGTTGTCGGTGTGCGGAAACCAATAGAACTCGAAATGCTCGTTGTTCGCGCACAGCGCGTCGAAGTCGGCGAGCACCGCGTCCAGCCGCATCGGCTCCTCGCGCGCCTCCAACAGGAAACTCGGCTCCACCGCGAACGTCAGCGCGGTCACCACGCCCAGCGCGCCCAGACCCACCCGGGCACCCGCGAACAACTCCGCGTTCTCGGTCGCCGAACACGTGGTGATCTCGCCGTCCGCCAGCACGATCTCCATGCCCCGGATCTGCGCCGCCAGCGATCCGGACACCCGCCCGGTCCCGTGCGTGCCGGTGGACGTGGCGCCGGCCAGGCTCTGCACCGCGATGTCGCCCATGTTCGCGAGCGCGAGGCCGTAGCCGGCGAGCAGCGCGTTGAAGTCGCTCAACCGCATGCCGGACCCGACCGTGATGGTGCCCGCCGCACGATCGAGCGCGTGCACCTCGGTCAGCCCCTCCGGGCGGATCTGCACCCCGTCGGTGACCGCGACCGAGGTGAACGAGTGCCCGGCGCCGACGGCCTTGACCGCCAGACCCTGTGCCGCCGCCCGGCGGACCGCCGCCGAGATCTCCTCGGCCGACCTCGGAGTGAGTACCGAGTGCGGTCGCGCGGACTGGTTTCCGGTCCAGTTCCGCCAGATCGGCGGCGTCTTGGAGACGGCGGGGGTGGCGCTGCTCAACGGGTTCCTCCTGGGGTCGCCGTGGGATCAGCCGGACATTACTCGCCGGTCATCGGACCGGGAAGGGGCCGGGTCCCGATGGGCCGCAACTCACGCCGCGCGCGGGCCGGGGAGTTGGGGCGGGCGGGGGCCGCGATGCGAGGATCACAGGCATGCACGCGACACAGGCCCCCGACCCCAGTCCGTACGACGCGCTCCTGGTGCTCTCCTTCGGCGGGCCGGAGGCCCCCGACGAGGTGCTCCCGTTCCTGGAGAACGTGACCGCGGGCCGAGGGGTGCCCCGGGAACGCCTCGAGGAGGCGGCCGGCCACTACGCCCACTTCGGCGGTGCCAGCCCGATCAACGCGCACAACCGCGCCCTGATCGCGGCGATCGAGACCGACTTCGCCGCGCACGGACTGCGGCTGCCGGTCTACTGGGGCAACCGCAACTGGCGCCCGTATCTCGCGGACACCGTGCGGCGGATGGCCGACGACGGGATCCGCCGTGCAGCGGTCCTGGTCACCAGCGCCTACGCCTCCTACTCGGGCTGCGGGCAGTACCACGAGAACCTGATCGAGGCCCGGGCCGAGGTCGGCGACCGGGCGCCGGTGTTCGACAAGCTGCGGCACTTCTTCGACCACCCCGGTTTCGTCGAGCCGCTGGTGGACCATGTGGTGGCCGCGCTGGCCGAACTGCCCGAGGCGGTACGGGCCGGCGCCCGACTGGTGATGGTCACCCACTCGATCCCCACCGTCACCGCGCGCACCGCCGGCCCGGCCGGCGGCGGATACGTCGAGCAGCACCGGGAGACCGCGCGCCTGGTCGCCGAGGGCGTCGCGCGCGCGCTCGGGCGCGAGCACGACTGGGACCTGGTGTACTCCAGCCGCAGCGGCCCGCCGCAGGTGCCGTGGCTGGAGCCGGACGTCAACGACCACCTCGTGGCGTCGGCCGAGGACGGCAAGGCGCCGGCCGTGGTGCTGGTGCCGATCGGATTCCTCTCCGATCACATGGAGGTGGTCTACGACCTCGACGTCGAGGCCGCCGCGACCGCCGCGCGGCTGGGGCTGCCGGTGGCCCGTGCGGCGACCACCGGCGCCGACCCCAGGTTCGCCGGCGCGGTGCGCGACCTGCTCCTGGAGCGCGCCGCGACGGTACGCGGCGAGGCGCCCGCGCGGTGCGCGCTCGGTGTGCTCGGCGCCGCGCACGACGTGTGCCCGGTGGGTTGTTGCCCGGATCCCCGGGCGCTGCGCGCCGACCCGGAGGCGGCCGCGCGGTCGCCGCGCGGCGAGGCCCTGCGCGGCTCCGCCGGCAGGATGGGTCCATGACGATCGACACCGCGGAACTCCTGGCCATCGCTCGCGACGCGGCCCGGCACACCGGCGGCTTCCTGTTGCACGAGCGTCCCGCCGACCTCGGCGTCGCGGCGACCAAGAGCAGCCCCACCGACGTGGTCACCGAGATGGACACGGCCGCGGAGAAGCTGATCATCGAACGCATCCGCGCCCACCGACCACACGACGGCTTCCTCGGCGAGGAGGGCGACGCGACCGCGGGCAGCAGCGGCGTGCGCTGGGTGATCGACCCGATCGACGGCACCGTGAACTACCTGTACGACCTGCCCGGGTGGTGTGTGTCGATCGCCGCCGAGACCGCCGAGGGCACCCTGCTGGGCGTGGTCGAGGTGCCGGTGGTGGGGGAGACCTTCCACGCCGTGCGCGACGGCGGCGCCTACCGCAACGGCAAGCCGATCCACTGCCGCGCCTCGGTCGAGTCGGCCCGGGCGCTGGTGGCGACCGGGTTCGGCTACACCGCCGAGCGGCGCACCCGGCAGGCCGCCGTGATCGGCGCGCTGTTGCCGCGCGTGCGCGACCTGCGCCGGGCCGGCTCGGCCGCGATCGACCTGTGCTCGGTGGCCGCCGGTCGGGTCGACGCCTACTACGAGCGTGGCCTGAATCCGTGGGACGTGGCCGCGGGCGCGCTGATCGCCCGCGAGGCCGGCGCCGAGGTGATCGAGGACCTGTGGCCCGAGCCCGACGGGTCGAGCCTGTGCCTGGCCGCGCCCGCCGGACTGCGTGCCGAACTCGAGGCCGCGCTGGCCGCTCTGCACGCGTAGACCCGAGCATGCGCAAGGCCCGGATCCGGTGCTCCGCACCGGATCCGGGCCTTCGCGAACTCGGCCCGACAGCCGAACCCCCGGCGTCCGCTGGGGACCTCGCCGGGGGAGATCAAGAACCGTGTGTCCGTGCGTGGCTCGGGTGCTCTCGCCCGAGCGGTGTGACTAGGCGCTTTCGGGAAGCACCCGCACGCCGTGCTCGGACGCCATCCGCAGGAGGTCGTCCAACTCGGACTGCTCCACCTCGACGAGGAAGTCGTCACCGGTGTCGCAGGCCTGCTTCAGAGCCTGTTCGGTCTCACGTATGCGTCGCAGTACGCCGGCCGTGAATTCGTCCATAAGGCCGCCCCAATGTCACTCGTCGTCGCCGGTTTCGGATGTCCTCCCCCTGTGCAACGCCGGGGAAACCATGGATCCGGGCCTTTGACGGGGCTCGACCGAAGGGTGTGACCAGGAGCGATTTCCGGCCCGCTGGCCCGGGATCGGACTTTCCGGGGCTTACCGGAATCCTTCCCTCCTTCGGGGGGTCCCGTAACGTCCGCGGCGCGACGCGCTCGCCGGGTCGGTCCCGCCCGCCCCGGCCGGCCGGCCGGCTTACCGAGGCTTTACCGGGGCGCGGGGGAAGATGGACAACGGATCCATCCACTCATCGAGCAGGAGGCACAGCCGGTGCGGGTTCTCGTAGTCGAGGACGAGCAGCTCCTGGCGGACGCGGTCGCGACCGGGTTGCGCCGAGAGGCCATGGCCGTCGACGTGGTGTACGACGGGGAGGCGGCGCTGGAACGGATCGCCGTCAACGACTACGACGTGGTGGTGCTCGACCGGGACCTGCCGATCGTGCACGGCGACGACGTGTGCCGGGCGGTGGTGGAGACGGGCATCCCGATGCGGGTGCTCATGCTGACCGCCGCCGGCGACGTCAGCGATCGGGTCGAGGGCCTGGAGCTGGGAGCGGACGACTATCTGCCCAAGCCCTTCGCGTTCAGCGAGCTGATCGCCCGGGTGCGCGCACTCGGCCGGCGGGCCGTCTCCCCGCTGCCGCCGGTGCTGGAGCGGGCCGGCATCCGGCTCGACCCGAACCGGCGCGAGGTGTTGCGCGAGGGTGTCCCGGTGCATCTGTCGCCCAAGGAGTTCGCCGTGCTGGACGTGCTGATGCGCGCCGACGGCGCCGTGGTCTCGGCCGAGCAACTGCTCGAGAAGGCCTGGGACGAGAACACCGATCCGTTCACCAATGTCGTCCGCGTCACCGTCATGACATTGCGCCGCAAGCTCGGCGAGCCGCCCGTCATCCTGACGGTGCCCGGCGCCGGATACCGCATTTGAGGACCGCCATGAACGACAGCTCTCGGGCCGTCCCGGCGGAAGCCGGAAGTACCGCAGCCGGATCCGCGGAGCCGGCCGCGGGCGCCTCGACCGCGCCCGCGAAGCCGAACCTGGCGGCGAAGACCGGCCCGGCGGCGAAGACCGGCCCACCGCCCCGTCCGGGCCGACCGCCCCAGCCGCCGCGCCCCAGCGCGCCACCGGGCGCGCCGCCCAGGCCCAACCGCGAACCCGTGCGTGAGCCGGGTCGCGACCCCCAGCGCCCGGCCACCGGCGGGCGCCGGCTGATCCTGGGCCGCGACGCCGACGACGCGGCGGAGATGTCGCGGCTGTCGCGGATGGCCCCCTCGCAGTTGCCCGCGCTGCTGCGCTCCACCATCAAGATGCGGCTGACCGCGCTGTACGGCGGGATGTTCCTGATCGCCGGGGTGCTCCTGCTGGGCACCGTCTACCTGCTGGTGCGGCAGAGCCTGACCGAGGGCCGGCTGAATCTGAGCCTGGCGCCGAACACGTTGATGACCATCAACGGCGTGCCGATGACGCCCGACCAGTTCGAGCAGTGGCAGACCATCCAACAGATCCACCAGCGCGACGCCGCGCTGAACTCGCTGCTCCAGCAGTCGCTGCTGGCCCTGCTGCTGCTGTCGGTGATCGCCTTCGGGTTCGGCTACGTGATGGCCGGCCGGGTGCTGCGCCCGCTCGAGCGGATCACCTCGATCGCCCGCGAGGTGGCCGGATCCAATCTGCACCGGCGGATCGACCTGGACGGTCCGGACGACGAGTTCAAGGAGCTCGCCGACACCTTCGACGACATGCTCGACCGGCTGGATCGCTCGTTGGAGTCGCAGCGCAAGTTCGTCGCCAACGCGTCGCACGAGCTGCGCACCCCGCTGGCGATCAACCGCACCCTGCTGGAGGTCGCGCTCGGTGATCCGGAGGCGTCGGTCGAGCTCAAGCAGCTCGGCAAGACGTTGCTGGCCACCAACGAGCGCAGCGAGGGCCTGATCGAGGGCCTGCTGCTGCTGGCCCGCAGCGACAACGAGCTGACCGAGCGCAAGCCGGTCGACCTGGCCGAGGTGGCCCGCCGCGCGGTGGACCAGACCGGCGCGGAGGCTGCCGAGCGCAAGGTGACGCTCGACGACGAGCTGGGCCCCGCCGTGCTCCAGGGCAACGGGGTGCTGCTGGAGCGGGTCGCGATGAACCTGATCCAGAACGCGGTGCGCTACAACCGGGCCGAGGGCACGGTCGACATCTCGACCGAGACCACCGCGGGTGTCGCGGTGCTCACCGTGGTCAATACCGGGCCGGTGGTGCCCGGCTACGAGGTGGACAACATGTTCGAGCCGTTCCGGCGGCTGCGCACCGAGCGGACCGCCAGCGACAAGGGCGTCGGGCTCGGGTTGTCCATCGTGCGCTCGATCGTGCGCGCGCACGGCGGCTGGATCGAGGTCGAGCCCCGGGAAGAGGGCGGTCTGATGATGCGGATCGGCTTCCCGGCGGGCTGATTTCGGGCGGCGACCGCCCCGGTGCGGGCGGTCGCCGGGGCCGAAACCGATCGTACGTACGTGCGAGAGTCGTGGATCACATTTCCGTCTTGGGGTGGAACCAACCTACGCTGTCGTAAGTTACGGAATCGTAGGGACGCGTCGTGCGGGCGATGCACAGCGTCGTCCTCCGTGTCTGCCGCTGTACGACGTTGTCTGCCTATGCCCTGGAGAGCCGATGAACCTTCTCGCCCCCGCCCCGACCGGTGAGCACCTGCTCCGTGAGTTGGAGCAGGTCGTCGCCGTCGAGCTGGACCGCCACCTCGCGGTGGCCAAGGAGTGGTTCCCGCACGAGTACGTGCCGTGGAGCGCCGGTCGCGACTTCGACGGCGTGCTCGGCGGCGAGGCGTGGACTCCGGCGGAGTCCGGGCTCACCGATGTCGGCCGGATAGCTCTTACGCTGAACCTGCTGACCGAGGACAACCTGCCCAGCTACCACTACGAGATCGCGGCGATGTTCGGCCGCGACGGCGCGTGGGGCACCTGGGTGCACCGCTGGACGGCGGAGGAGGGCCGGCACGGCATCGCGATCCGCGACTACCTGATGGCCGCCCGGGCGGTGGACCCGGTCGCGCTGGAGCGCTCGCGGATGGAGCACATGGAGGCCGGCTACCAGGGCGACCACATGGACAATCCGCTGCACGTGATCGCCTACGTGACCTTCCAGGAGCTGGCCACCCGGGTCTCGCACCGCAACTCGGGCCGCACCTGCGGCGACCCGATCGCCGAGCAACTGCTCGCGAAGGTGGCCACGGACGAGAACCTGCACATGGTCTTCTACCGCAACCTGCTCAAGGCCGCCTTCGAGATCGCCCCGGACCAGGCGATGCGCGCGGTCACCGAGATGGTCACCGACTTCCGGATGCCCGGGCACGGGATCGGCGGCTTCGAGCGCGCGGCGGCCAAGCTCGCGGTGGGTGGCGTGTACAACCTGCCGATCCACCAGAACGACGTGATCCTGCCGGTGCTGCGCCACCTCAAGATCATGGAGCGCACGGACCTGGGCCCGGAGGGCGAGAAGGCCCGCGAGGAGCTCGCGCTGTTCCTCGGCGGCCTGGACTCCCAGGTGGTGCGCTTCGAGGAGCGCCGGCTCGCCTTGGAGGCCCGCAAGGCGGCCAACCGCCGCTGAGTGCACCCGAGCGGAACACGACAGGGCCCGCCGCCCCCTCGGGGGCGGCGGGCCCTGTCGTGCGCGCCGGTTCGGCGCCCGCCGGTCGAAGCCTCGGTTCAGCGCTTGCGGGCCGACCCGCCGAGCGACTCCTTGAAGCCGACCTTGCCGCCCATCCGCAACACCGCGCCCTCGTACATCCGGGCCGCGAGCCGCACCAGCGCCACCAGGGCCAGCAGCGCGATCGCGAAGGCGGCCAGGTTCTCCACCACGGAGACCTCGTCCGCCGCGGTCAGCGCCGGTTGCAGCATCGCCGAGAACGGCGGCACGTACGCCAGTACCTGGGCGAGCGTGCCGCCCTTCTGACCGAGGAAGACGGCGGCCAGGAACGAGGCGATCAGCAGCGAGGTCATCGGCGTGATGACGTTCTGCAGGTCCTCCTGGCGGGAGACCCGGGCCGCGGCGGCGGCGAACATGCACGCGTAGATCGCGTAGCCCACCACGAACCACAGCAGCACCAGCGCCACCGGGTAGACCATCGCGCCGGTCAACTCGATGGTGCCCATCGCGGACGCCGCGGCCAACCCGACCACCGCGGTGACCAGCATCTGGAGCAGGCCGAGCAGGCCGATCCCGAGGATCTTGCCGGTCAACAGCGCGCGGGCGGGCACGGTCGCGAGCAGGATCTCCACGATCCGGCTGGACTTCTCCTCGACCACGCCGCTGGCCACCCACATGCAGAACAGCATGAGCATGCCGTAGAGCACGAGCGTGCCGATGAAGGCGATGCCCTTGCGCGCGTCGCGTTGGTCGGCGTCCGGATCCAGGGTGGTCTTGGGCATCGGTGCGATCGCCGAGGCCTGGTTCACCACGTCCGGGTCGATCTTCGCCGCGCTCAGCCGCTGGTCGCGCTCCACCGTGGCCCACGAGCTCTGCAGCACGGCCGCCAGCGGATCGGCCAGCTTGCTGTCCACCAGGATCCGGCCGTTGTCCACGACCGCGTCCAGCTTCCCGTCCGCGAGCGCCTTCTCGGCCGCCGCCCGGTCGGCGACGGAGCCGACCCGCACGTCCACGTCCAGCAGCGTCGCCTGGCGCTGCGCGGTCTGCGCGAGCTGCGTCTGCTGCGGCCCGAGGAAGGCCACGTCGTACTTGTCCGACCCGCCGCCGAGCGCGGCCGGGATGGCCACCGACGCGAGCAGGATCGCCAGCATCACCGCCACCGAGATCTGGAAGCCCCGATCCCGGATGCGCTCGCTGAACTCGCGGCGCGCGACCAGCCGCACGGCGCACCAAAACGTGCTGCCGCCGGTGCTCACGCGCCGACCTCCGTTCCGTTGACGACCTCGCGGAAGAGTTCGGCGAGCGAGGGGGTCGCGGGCGCGAAGGCCAGCACCCGGCCCGCCGCCCGGGCCCCGTCGAGCAGAGCCTGCTCGCTGGTTCCGGGAAGCAGTTCGACCAGCACCGTGTCGCCCTCCGACTCCGAGGACAGCACCTTCAGGCCGGGCAGCGCCTCCGCCCAACCCGCCGGCGCGTTCGCCAGCCGCACCCGGTAGCGCACCGCGCGGCTGTCCCCGCGCAGCTCGGCCACGGTGCCCGAGGCGTGCATCCGACCGTTGTTGATGATCCCGACCGCGTCGCACAACGATTCGACCAGTTCGAGCTGGTGGCTGGAGAAGACCACCGAGGCGCCGGCGGCGGTGCGCTCGCGCAGCACGCCGGCCATCACATCCACGCCGACCGGGTCGAGGCCGGAGAACGGCTCGTCCAGGACCAACAGCTCCGGCTCGTGCACCAGCGCCGCGGCCAACTGCACACGCTGCTGGTTGCCCAGCGACAACGTCTCCAGCCGGTCCGCGGGCCCGCCCGCCACCTGGAGCCGGCTCAACCAGCGCTCGGCCGACGCGCGCGCGTCGGCGCGGGTCATCCCGTGCAGTTCGGCCAGATAGACCAACTGCTCCTGGATGCGCATCTTCGGATACAGACCACGTTCCTCGGGCATGTAGCCCCAACGACGGCGCACGCCGCGGTCCACCGGCGCGCCCCGCCAGCGCACGTCCCCCGCGTCCGGCGCCAACACGCCCAACGCGATGCGCATGGTCGTGGTCTTGCCGGCACCGTTGGTGCCGACGAAACCAAACATTTGACCCGGTTGTACGGTCAGCGACAGGCCGTCGAGGACGACCTTCTCGCCGAATCGCTTGTCCAGGTCGGCCAACTCGAGCACGACACTCCCCGTGATATTCCAGCCCCCGTGTCGCACTTATATACGGGGGCGAACGGGGCGTTCAAACCGCGGCGCGCGTGTGCGATCCGACACACCCGGGTGCACGTCCCGGCGGGCGTGGATCAGTCGATCCGGCGCAGATCGCGGCGGAATCGACGACCGTTCTCGACGTAGCTGCGCACCGTCTCCGCGAACGCGCCGATCGGAACGGCGTTCTCGCGAATCTTCGCCGGCACCCCCAAGGCCATCGCGTACGACGGCACCTCGAGCCGATTTCCGACCACCGCACCCGCTCCCACCAGGGCACCTGTGCGCACCACGGCCTGATGCATGACCACCGCGCCGTTGCCGACCAGGCAACGATCCTCGATCACGCAGCCCTCCAAATGCACAATGTGACCGATCACGCACTCGTCGCCCACTACCGTCGGCCACGGCGCCGTCGTGTGCAGGACACATCCGTCCTGGACCGACGTGCGCTCGCCGATCACGATCCGGCCGTGATCGGCGCGCAGTACGGCCCCCGGCCACACCGTAGAATCCGCGCCGATCTCCACGCTGCCGATCACGACCGCATCCGGGTGCACATAAGCATCCGGGTGCACCTTGGGTATTTGATCACCCAGCGCGTAGACCGTCACGATTCCTCCTGGTTGTGCAGGGCGGTACGGGGTTACAGTGGCCCCCCATCCAACCAAGTCACCTCTTTGGGGGTTCGGTTGGGTGTCGATTGCGTAACGAGCCTTGATGTAAGGCAAAATCTGCGCTTCGGGTCGGGCACAACTCCGGCCCCTCAAGCGTTACGTGCGCTGAAGGCATCGTCCAAGCAGGTTCACGGGCGGTGTCTGCACGACTGAGCACCGCAGATCCACCCGGAGGGGGAGAGGTACATGGCAACCGACTACGACACCCCGCGTAAGACCGATGACGACATCAACGAAGACAGCATCGAGGAGCTGAAGGCTCGGCGCGTGGACAAGTCGGCCGGTTCGGTCGACGTCGACGAGTTCGAGCAGGCCGAATCACTCGAGCTTCCCGGTGCGGACCTCTCCAATGAGGAGCTGTCCGTCCGGGTCGTCCCGAAGCAGGCCGACGAATTCACGTGCTCAAGCTGCTTCCTGGTGCATCACCGGAGCCAGCTCGCCAAGGAGAAGAACGGCCAGCCGGTCTGCAGCGACTGCGCCTGATCGTGTGCGGTCGAGGACGACCGGCGATGAACGGCAACCCTGCACACGCCATACGGGTACCGGCAGGAGTTGGACCGTCGACGTTCGCCGAGCGTCCTTGAACGCGGGAGCACGACGCGGGACGCGGTGGATGACGCGGATCGTGGGAAGTACCGAAGACGCACGCAGGACGTACGAAGTCGAACGTCCGCCGATTCACCGGCGGGCGTTCTTGACTGTCCGCCGCCGTCCGCCGCCGCATCGCGACGCCGGACGATTCGCTCACTCCCGGCTCCTTCGAGCCGGGATCGAGCCTGCCCTCGCCGATCAGGCGCGGGCGCGCAACGCCGCCACGACGTCGACCAGGCGTTGCGGGTTGCGCGAGGACAGATAGAGGTAGGGCGTGGGATCGGCCGGGTCGACGACCTCGATCCGCGCGGCCCCCGGGATGTAGGCGCGCAGCAGCATGAACGCGCGCGGATCGGCGTTCTCCATCCGCAACGAGCGGGCCTGCTCGGGATCGAGCGCGACCCCCGCACCCAGCGCGGTGAGCGGGATCCGGGCCCGACCGGCCAGCAACTCCGTCTCGGTGACGGTGATTCGCGCCGCACCGTAGGCGCCGGTGGCCCACGCCGCCAGTGCGCCCAGGGCCAGGGCCAGCACGATGGTCGGCACGATCCCGAAGGCCAGCCCCACGAGTGCGCCGGAGACGGCCATCAGGGCGGTCAGGGCCCACCAGGAGGCCGGCACGCCGAGTCGTTCGCTGTACGCCTGCATGCGCCCAGCCTGTCATGCGCGCCCGACACGGGTCAGCGGGGGCCGTGTCGCCGGGTCAGCCGGGCCAGGGCGCGGGTGACGCCCTCCGGAGGCGTGCGCAGGCCCGTCGCCACCCCTTTGGCGTAATCCGAGAGAGCGGTGGGCGCCAACAGATCGAGCAGCGCGCCGGCCCTGGCGTCGTTGCCCACCAGATAGCGCGGCCTGGGACGCGGCGCGCTCAGCGCGGTCCGCACCGCGTGTGCGACCGGGGCCGGACCCGGCAGCGCCTTGGCCCGCCGGACCATGTCGTCGGCGAGGTCGTAGGAGTCGTTGTAGGCCGACGTCTTGCGCGGCGGCAGCCGGGACATGGCGCGCTCCCAGATGTCGGTGCCGAAGCTGCCCGGCTCGATCAGCACCACCTTGACGCCGAACCCGGCGGTCTCGATCCGCAACGAGTCGGTGATCGCGGCCAGCCCCTGCTTGCTCGCGCAGTACCAGCCCAGGAACGGATTGGAGACCCGGCCGGAGACGGAGGAGATGTTGACGATCCGCCCGTCCCGCCGTTGGCGCATCTGCGGCAGCACCAGGCGGGCGATCCGCGCGGGCGCGATCAGGTTGGTCTCCAACTGGGCGCGGATCTGCTCGTCGTCCACGTCCTCGATCGCCCCCGGCTGCGCGATCCCGGCGTTGTTGACCACCGCCCACGGGCCGCCGGCGGTCATCTGGGCGATCTCGGTGAAGGCCCGCACCGTCGACGTGGCGTCGGCGACGTCGAGCAGGACCGTGCGTACGCCCACCTCGGCGCGCTCGGCGGCCTCGCGCAGGCGCTCGGCCCGGTCCTGGGTCCTGGCCGTGCCGATCACGTCGAAGCCGGACCCCGCCAGCTCCAAGGCGACGGCAAGGCCGATCCCACCGGTCGCCCCGGTGACGACCACGCTCTTGGTCATGCGCTTCCTTCCGTCCCGCGACCCTTTCGGGCCGCGGCGCCGGCGGCTCCCAAGCCGCTGCGCAGGTGTCGGTCGGAACGACGGTAGTGTCCTTCGGCGTGAGTCGACCAACATCCCTGACCCCGCCTCCGGAAGCGGTGGTGCCCCAGCCCCACCCGGACGCCCCTCCTCCCGGCACCGAGCTGGGCGAGCACTACAGCGACTGCTTCGGCTGCGGCGAGGCCGCCCCCGGCGGGCTGCGCATTCGCGCGCGCGCCGGCGAGGGCGTCTCCGTGGACGCCGAGTTCACCGTCACCACGCTGCACCAAGGAGCCCCGGGCCTGGCCCACGGCGGGCTGCTGACCTGCGCGTTCGACGAGGCACTCGGCGCGATCGGGTACATGCTGCACACCACGGCGGTGACCGGGCACCTGGAGACGGACTTCCGCCGTCCGGTGCCGGTGGGGTCCACCCTGTACATCCACGCGTGGTGCGAGGCGGTGGCCGGCCGCAAGATCTACTCGCGCGCGGTCGGGCGGCTGGACTCCCCGCAAGGGCCGATCGCGGTCGAGGCGGCGGCACTGTTCGTCAGCGTCGGACTCGCGCACTTCGTCGACAATGGACGTGCGGAAGACGTACAGCGCGTCATGGACAACCCCGACCTGATGAAGGCGGCCCGAGCGTTCGAGGTGAACCCGTGAGCACGAGTGTGGACATCCTGGTGCGTCGGCTCGACCCCGGTCTTCCGCTGCCCGCGTACGAGCACCCGGGCGACGCAGGGGCGGACCTGGTGACCGCGCAGGACGCCGAGATCGCCCCCGGCGAGCGGATGGTGCTGCCCACGGGCATCGCCATCGCGCTCCCGGACGGGTACGCCGCGTTCGTGCATCCGCGTTCGGGACTCGCCGCGCGGTGCGGAGTATCCCTGGTGAACGCCCCGGGCACTGTCGATGCGGGATACCGTGGCGAAATCAAGGTTGTCGTGGTCAACCACGACCTGCGTACGCCGGTCGTTTTTCGTCGCGGCGACCGAATCGCCCAACTCGTGATCCAACGGGTCGAGCGAGCGGGGTTCCACGAGGTCGCCGAGCTGCCCGGTTCCGGGCGCGGCGAAGGCGGCTTCGGATCCACCGGCGGGCACGCGGCGATGGGCGTTTCGAGCGCCGTCGCGGCGGGCAGCGCGGGCATCGTGCAAGACTCGGCTTCCGACAGGGAAGGACTGTGACGTGTTCGGTCGTCGCCGACGCAGCGAAAAGGATGATCTGCCCGTCGAGGAGCACGAAGACCTCGACGACATCATCGATGACGAGGGCGATGCCGACGAGGCGTCGAGCGACGGGGCCGCGCAAGGCTCCGACGACTCGGACCTCGACGAGCTGAGCCGACCGATCCCGCCCGCGCCCCGGCCGGACGGTCCGTGGGACTTCGACGAGCTCGAGGACCCGCACGAGGAGCGCATCGACCTCGGCGGGATGCTGATTCCCAGCGACCCGCGGATGGAGCTGCGGGTCGAGGTCTCCAACGACCTGATCATCGCGGCTACGGTGGTCCTCGAGGACAGCGGTCTCCAGCTCCAGGCCTTCGCCGCTCCGCGCAACGAGAGCATCTGGCACGAGGTGCGTGCCGAGATCGCCTCCGGGATCACCCAGCAGGGTGGCATCGTGGACGAGCAGGACGCCGGCCTGGGCTGGGAGCTGCGCGCCCAGGTGCCGGTCCAGCTTCCGGACGGCACCCAGGGCCACCAGTTGGTGCGCTTCGTCGGGTGCGACGGGCCGCGCTGGTTCCTGCGCGGCGTGATCTCCGGTCGGGCGGCGGTGGACCCCAACGTCGGTGCCGACCTGGAGACCATGTTCCGCGACACCGTCGTGGTCCGGGGCAACGAACCGATGGCGCCGCGCGACCCGATCCTGCTGCGCCTGCCGGAGAACGCCCAGGTCGACCCGAACAGCGGGCTCGCCGTGCCGCAGCAGGGCGCCGACGAGGACCGCTTCGCGGGCGACCTGGACCCGTTCCAGCGCGGCCCGGAGATCACCGAGGTTCGCTAGGTCCGCCAGTCCCGGGGGCGCCCACGAAGGCGTCTCCCCCTTGCCCGCAAGACCCGTACGAGACACCGAAGCCCGATCCCGCCGCAAGGCGGGGTCGGGCTTCGTGCGTGTCCGGTCGCGGTTTCGGGCGCCTCGCGTGCGTGGTCGACCCCGGGTTTCGGGTGGTCCGCGCGCGTGTCCGGTTCCGGGTGCTTCGAATCTTGATGTCAAGGGCGCATCAAGAAGGCATATGGGCGCGTCAGGACGCCGCCAACGCTTTCTGGTTTGCCCCATTTATGAGGATTTTTGGCGGCTTGGAAGTGCTATCAATGTCCTCCTTACGGGCGATCAAGCGCCTGTCCGTCCCAAGGAGCACCCGCGATGGCTGATCTGGCCTTCGTAGTCCTGACGATCGCGTTCTTCGCGCTGGTCGTCGTGATCGCCAAGGGGGTGGCGAAGCTGTGAACGCGGACGGCATCGTCGGCCTGAGCGTCGCCATCGCCCTGCTCGGCTACCTGGTCCTGGCCCTGATCTTCCCCGAGAGGTTCTAGGTGAGCGTCACGCTCGCGGGGATACTCCAGCTGTCCCTGCTGATAGCCGTCCTGGCCGCGGTACATCGCCCATTCGGCGACTACATGGCCCGCGTGTACTCCAGCGACAGGCACCTGCGCGGTGAGCGCGTCCTGTACAAGCTGATCGGCGCCGATCCGGACGCCGAGCAGCGCTGGACCGTCTACCTGCGCAGCGTGCTCGGGTTCTCGATGTTCTCGGTGCTGGGCCTGTACGCCCTCCAGCGGTTCCAGGACCACCTGCCGTTCGACCTCGGGATGAAGCCGATCACACCGGACCAGGCGTTCAACACCGCCGCGTCCTTCACGGCGAACACGAACTGGCAGTCGTACTCCGGTGAGACCGCGATGGGCCACACGGTCCAGATGGTCGGCCTGACCGTGCAGAACTTCGTGTCGGCGGCCGTGGGCATGGCCGTGGCGATCGCGCTGGTGCGCGGCTTCGTCCGGGTGCGCTCGGGCGAGATCGGCAACTTCTGGGTCGACCTGATCCGCGGCTCGATCCGGATCCTGCTGCCGATCGCGATCATCGGCACGATCGTGCTGGTCGCGTCCGGCACGATCCAGAACCTGGCCGACCCGCACACCGTGCAGACGCTCTCCGGCGGGACGCAGACCATCCCGGGCGGTCCGGTGGCCTCGCAGGAGGTGATCAAGGAACTCGGCACCAACGGCGGCGGCTTCTTCAACGCCAACTCGGCGCACCCGTTCGAGAACCCCAACGCGTTCACCAACGTGTTCGAGATCTTCCTGATCCTGGTGATCCCGTTCTCGATGCCCCGCACCTTCGGTCGCCTCGTCGGCAACCTCAAGCAGGGCTACGCGATCCTCGCCGCGATGTTCGTGATCTGGTTCGTCGCCGTCCTGCTGATGTGGTGGACCGAGGCGCACGGCAACGGCGCCGCCCCGGAACTGGCCGGCGGTGCGATGGAGGGCAAGGAACAGCGGTTCGGCATCCCCGGCTCGTCGGTCTTCGCGGTGTCCACCACGATGACCTCCACCGGCGCGGTCAACTCGTTCCACTCGTCCTTCACCGGACTGGGCGGCGGGATCACCCTGCTGGGCATGATGCTCGGCGAGATCACGCCCGGCGGTGTCGGGTCGGGCCTGTACGGGATCCTGATCATGGCGATCCTGGCGGTCTTCGTGGCGGGTCTGATGGTCGGCCGCACACCCGAATACCTGGGCAAGAAGATCGGCGCCGGCGAGATGAAGCTGGTCGCGATGTACATCCTCGTGGTGCCCGCCACCATCCTGACCTTCACCGGCATCGCCCTCGCGCTGCCCGGTGAACAGGCGGCGATCCTCAACTCCGACTCGCCGCACGGCATCTCCGAGGTGCTGTACGCGTTCACCTCCGGCGCCAACAACAACGGCAGCGCGTTCGCCGGGCTCGGCGCGAACACCGAGTTCTACAACACGATGATCGGGTTGGCCATGCTGATCGGCCGATTCGTGCCGATCTGCCTCGTGCTCGCCCTCGCCGGTCGACTCGCCGAACAAAAGAGCGTCCCCGACAGCGCGGGCACCCTGCAGACGCATCGGCCCCTGTTCGTGGGTCAACTCGTCGGCGTGATCCTGATCATCACCGGCCTCACCTTCTTCCCCGCCCTGGCTCTCGGGCCGCTTGCCGAGGGATTGGCATGACAGACACCGCGATACGCCCCACCGAGGAACACGTCGACACCCCCACCGGCTCCGGCCGGGTCTCGGCCGGCCTGTTCGAACCCCGTCAACTGCTGAAGTCGCTGCCCGGAGCCCTGCTCAAGCTCGACCCGCGGGTCATGGTCCGTACCCCGGTCATGTTCGTGGTCGAGATCGGGTCGGTCATCACGACCGTCATGGCGATCAAGGACCCGAGCGTGTTCGCCTGGGTGGTCACCGTCTGGCTCTGGCTGACCGTGGTGTTCGCCAACCTGGCCGAGGCGGTCGCCGAAGGACGCGGCAAGGCGCAGGCGGACACGCTGCGCAAGGCCAAGACCGACACGGTCGCCCGACGCGTGGTCGACGGCCGGGAAGAGCGGGTCGCGGCCACCGACCTGGCCATCGGCGACCTCGTGGTGTGCGAGGCCGGCGACATCATCCCCGGCGACGGCGACGTCGTCGACGGTGTCGCGAGCGTGGACGAGTCGGCCATCACCGGCGAGTCCGCTCCCGTGATCCGCGAGTCCGGTGGCGACCGCTCGGCGGTGACCGGCGGCACCAAGGTGCTCTCCGACCGGATCGTCGTCAAGATCACCACCGAGCCCGGCAAGACCTTCATCGACCGGATGATCGCCCTCGTCGAGGGCGCCGCCCGGCAGAAGACGCCGAACGAGATCGCGCTCAACATCCTGCTCGCGTCGCTGACGATCGTCTTCCTGTTCGCGGTCGTCACACTGCAGCCGATCGCGATGTACGCGCACGCCGAGCAGTCGATGATCATCCTGGTCGCGCTGCTGGTCTGCCTGATCCCGACGACCATCGGGGCGCTGCTGTCCGCGATCGGCATCGCGGGCATGGACCGCCTGGTCCAGCGCAACGTGCTGGCGATGTCGGGGCGCGCGGTCGAGGCCGCGGGTGACGTGTCGACGCTGCTGCTCGACAAGACCGGCACGATCACGCTGGGCAACCGGCAGGCGTCCGAGTTCGTCCCGGTGGACGGCGTGACCGAGGCCGAGTTGGCCGACGCCGCGCAGTTGTCCTCGCTCGCGGACGAGACCCCCGAGGGGCGCTCGATCGTGGTGCTGGCCAAGGAGCGCTACGGGCTGCGCGAGCGACACCAGGGCGAATTGGCGCACGCCGAGTGGATCGCCTTCACCGCGCAGACCCGGATGTCCGGCGTCGACCTGACCGACGACAACGGTGCGCGAATGGTGCGCAAGGGCGCCGCCTCCGCGGTCAACGCGTGGGTGTCCGAGCGTGGCGGCACCGTGCCCGCCCGGTCCGGCGAACTCGTCGACGGCATCTCCGCCGCCGGTGGTACGCCGCTGTTGGTCGCGGTCGAGGACGTGGACGGCGCCCGGATCCTGGGCGTGATCCACCTCAAGGACGTGGTCAAGGAGGGCATGCGGGAGCGCTTCGACGAACTGCGCCGGATGGGCATCCGGACGGTGATGATCACCGGCGACAACCCGCTGACCGCCAAGGCGATCGCGGACGAGGCCGGCGTCGACGACTTCCTGGCCGAGGCCACCCCCGAGGACAAGCTCGCGCTGATCAAGCGCGAGCAGGCGGGCGGCAAGCTGGTCGCGATGACCGGCGACGGCACCAACGACGCGCCGGCGCTGGCCCAGGCGGACGTCGGCGTGGCGATGAACACCGGGACCTCGGCCGCCAAAGAGGCCGGGAACATGGTCGACCTCGACTCCAACCCGACCAAGCTGATCGAGATCGTCGAGATCGGCAAGCAGTTGCTGATCACCCGAGGCGCGCTCACCACGTTCTCGATCGCCAACGACGTCGCGAAGTACTTCGCGATCATCCCGGCGATGTTCGCGAGCATCAAGGGCGCCGAGGCGCTCGCCCCGCTGGACAAGCTCAACATCATGCAGCTCGCCACCCCCGAGTCGGCGATCATCTCGGCGGTCGTCTTCAACGCCCTGATCATCGTCGCGCTGATCCCGCTCGCACTGCGCGGCGTGCGCTACCGGCCGATGTCGGCCGACAAGCTGCTCGGCCGCAACCTGCGGATCTACGGCCTCGGCGGCCTGATCGCCCCGTTCGTCGGGATCAAGCTCATCGACCTGCTCGTCTCGCTCATCCCCGGAATCGGTTGATTCAGATGGCCTCCAATTTCAGTACCCGCATCCGAGTCCTCGGCGCGTCGCTTCGGGCCTTCCTGGTGCTCACCGTGATCCTGGGCATCCTGTATCCGCTGTCCATGACCGGCGTCGCGCAGGCGTTCTTCAAGGACAAGGCCGACGGATCGATGGTGAGCGTGAACGGCAGGGACGTCGGCTCCGGCCTGATCGGCCAGTCGTTCGACCTGGTCGACGCGCACGGCAACGCGCGCAAGTTCGACGCGGACGGTCGCGAGGTGATCGCCACGGCGGACGGCGAGGGCTACACCTACCTGCAAGGCGGCGGCGCGCTGACCGCCGAGCAGGCCGAGGGGGTGGGCACGCTGCCCGACCCCAAGTGGTTCCAGCCGCGTCCGTCGGCGTCCAACTACGACGGCCTGGCCTCGGGCGCGTCCAACTACGGCCCCGAGAACCCCGTCTTCGTCAAGCTCATCGCCGACCGCAAGGCGCAGGTCGCCAAGTTCAACGGCGTGGGCGAGGACAAGGTGCCGGTGGACGCGGTCACCGCGAGCGGATCCGGCCTGGACCCGCACATCTCCAAGGCATACGCCCTGCTCCAGGTCGAGCGGGTGGCCAAGGAGCGCGGCGGCCTGGACGAGGCCGAGGTGCGCGCCCTGGTGGACAAGCACGTGGACGGACCCAACGCCGGATTCCTCGGTCAGGACCGGGTGAACGTGCTGAATCTGAACATCGCGCTCGCCAAGCTCGCCGGCTGATCCGGCGCAGTCGTGATGGCCACGGGGGCGGGGTCGGGGAGTGCCGGTGCCGGCACTCCCCGAACCCAGGCAGAGAATGGGTGACATGGCACGCGGCAAGCTCCGGATCTATCTCGGTGCCGCGCCCGGTGTCGGCAAGACCTACGCGATGTTGGGCGAAGGGCAACGTCGGCGCAGGCGCGGCAGCGACGTCGTGGTCGGTTTCGTGGAATGCCACGGCCGGCCCACCACGGAGGAGGCACTGGTAGGTCTGGAGGTCGTCCCCCGGCGGGAGATGACCCACCGAGGCGGCTCGTTCACCGAGATGGACGTGGACGCCGTCATCGCGCGGCGACCCAGGATCGCCCTCGTGGACGAACTGGCGCACACCAACGTGCCCGGTTCGCGCAACGAGAAGCGCTGGCAGGACATCGAGGAGATCCTCGACGCCGGCATCGACGTGATCTCCACGGTCAACGTGCAGCACCTCGAATCGCTCAACGACGTGGTCGAGTCGATCACCGGCGTCCCGCAGCGTGAGACCGTGCCGGACGAGGTGGCCCGCCGGGCCGACCAGATCGAACTGGTCGACATGGCGCCGGAGGCGCTGCGCCGGCGGATGGCGCACGGCAACGTGTACGCGCCGGAGAAGGTGGACGCGGCGCTGTCCAACTACTTCCGGGTCGGCAACCTGACCGCGCTGCGCGAGCTCGCGCTGCTGTGGACCGCCGACCGGGTGGACGAATACCTCCAGCAGTACCGCAGCGAGCACCAGATCGACGCGACCTGGCCGGCGCGGGAGCGGATCGTGGTCGGCCTCACCGGCGGACCGGAGGGCGAGACGCTGCTGCGTCGGGCGGCGCGGATCGCCACCCGCGGCTCCGGCGGCGAGCTGCTCGCGGTGTACGTCTCGCGCAGCGACGGCCTCACCGGCGCCTCGCCCGAGGCGCTGGCCAGGCAGCGCGCGCTGGTCGAATCGCTGGGCGGCACCTTCCACTCGGTGGTCGGCGAGAACGTGCCCACCGCGCTGCTGTCCTTCGCGCGCGGGGTGAACGCGACGCAGATAGTGCTGGGCAGCAGCCGGCGCAAGCCCTGGCAGTACCTGTTCGGCCCGGGTGTGGGCGCCACCGTCGCAGCACAGTCCGGCGACATCGACACGCACATCGTCACGCACGAGCACGCGGGTGTGGGGCGGGTGCTGCGCCCGCTGCGTTCGCCGTTGGGACGCGGGCGGCGGATCGCGTCGTGGGCGGTGGCGGTGATCGGTCCGGCCGCGCTCACGTACACGCTGGACGCGACACGTGACAGTCACGGCCTGTCCACCGAGATGTTGCTGTTCCTGACGGTCACCGTCGCGGTCGCGCTGATCGGCGGGCTGTGGGCGTCGGTGTTGACCGCCGTGGTGTCCTCGATACTGCTCAACTACTACTTCACCCCGCCGCTGCACAACCTGACCATCGACGACCCGGAGAACATGCTCGCGTTGGGCATCTTCGTGCTGGTCGCGCTGTCGGTGGCCTCAGTGGTGGACCTGGCGGCCAGACGCACCCATCAGGCCGCGCGAAGTCAGGCCGAGGCGCAGACGCTGAGCTTCTTGGCGGGCAGTGTGCTGCGCGGCGAGCAGGCGCTGCCGGCGCTGTTGGACCGGGTGCGCGAGACGTTCGCGATGGAGTCGGTGGCGCTGCTCCAACGCGAGGAGCACCACAGTCCGTGGATGTGCGTGGGCAGTGTGGGGCCGCATCCGGCGGTCCGGCCCGAGGACGCGGACGTGGACGTGCCGGTGTCCGACTCGCTGGCGCTGGCGTTGTCGGGCCGGGTGTTGCCCGCCGAGGACCGTCGGGTGCTCGGCGCGTTCGCCGCGCAGGCCGCGGTGGTCCTGGAGCGGCGGCAGTTGGTCGCCGAGGCGGCCCAGGCGCGCCGGCTCAAGGAGGGCAACCGGATCCGCACCGCGCTGCTGGCGGCGGTCTCGCACGACCTGCGCACGCCGCTGGCCACGATCAAGGCCAGCGTGTCCAGTCTGCGGGCCGAGGATGTGAGCTGGTCGGAGGAGGACGAGGCCGAACTGTTGGCGGCGATCGAGTTCGGCGCGGACCGGTTGGACACGCTGATCGGGAACCTGCTGGACATGAGCCGGCTGCAGACCGGGACGGTGACCCCGCTGATGGGCGACATCGGCCTGGACGAGGTGGTGCCGGGCGCGCTGGCCGGTGTCGCCGAGGACCGGGTGGCGCTGGACATCCCCGAGACGCTGCCCGCGGTGTGCGCGGACGCGGGTCTGCTGGAGCGGGTGCTGGCCAACGTGATCGAGAACGCGGTCAAGCACAACCCCGAGGGCCGGCGGGTGCACGTGTCGGCGGGAGCGCTCAAGGACCGGGTCGAGCTGCGGGTCGCCGATCGCGGCCCGGGTGTGCCGGACGAGTCCAAGGAGCGGATCTTCGAGCCGTTCCAACGCTTGGGCGACGCGCCGAAGGGCAATGGGGTGGGACTCGGCCTGGCCGTCGCGCGCGGCTTCGCCGAGGCCATGGACGGCACGTTGATGGCCGAGGACACCCCCGGCGGCGGGCTGACGATGGTGCTGGCGCTGCGGACGGCCGGGTCGCCGGCCGCGGGCGCGGCCGAGGGGCGAACCCCTGCGGCCGAGGAACGAACCACTTTGGAGGAACAACGATGACACGGGTCCTGGTGGTCGACGACGAGCCACAGATCGTGCGGGCCCTGGCCATCAACCTCAAGGCCCGAGGCTACGACGTGGACACCGCGGGGGACGGTACGGCGGCGCTGACCGCCGCCGCCGACCGGCATCCGGACGTGGTGCTGCTGGACCTGGGCCTGCCGGACATCGACGGGGTCGAGGTGATCAAGGGACTGCGCGGCTGGACCCGGATCCCGATCATCGTGTTGTCCGCGCGACACGCGTCGGCGGAGAAGGTGGCCGCGCTGGACGCGGGCGCCGACGACTACGTGACCAAGCCGTTCGGGATGGACGAGTTGCTCGCGCGGCTGCGGGCGGCGGTGCGGCGTGCGGTGCCCGAGGAGGAGGCGCCGGTCGTGGTGACCGACTCGTTCACGGTGGACCTCGCGGCCAAGCGGGTCTCCCGGGACGGCGCCGATGTGCGGCTTACGCCGACCGAGTGGCATCTGTTGGAGGTGCTGGTTCGGCACGCGGGCCGGTTGGTCAGCCAGCGGGCGCTGCTGCAGGAGGTGTGGGGGCCGCAGTACGGGACGGAGACGAACTACCTGCGGGTCTACATGGCGCAGTTGCGGCGCAAGCTGGAACACGACCCTTCGCATCCGCGGCATCTGCTCACCGAGCCGGGGATGGGGTATCGGTTCGAGGGTTAGCGCGTCCGTTGTGCCCGCGTGCGGTCCCGGGTGTCGGTTCGGCCGAGCGGGTCGGGCCCGTCGGCGGGTGATTTCGGGCAGCGGGAGGCGGTGGGTTAGGCGGTACCCTTGCCGGCATGAGTGGTAGCGCAGCCGGGGTGGAGCGTCGGTCCGGGCGATTGCGGCGAATGCTGGATCGGTGGACGTCGACCCATGAGGAATTGCACGCCGAGGAGCTGCTGCACGACACCCAGCGGCTCGGCTGTACCAAGATCGTGGACGTGGTCGAGCGGGATCTGATCACGGTCGGCGGCACGCTGCGGACGGTGACGTTTCGGCCGCGAGCGGGCGTGCCCGCGCTGGAGGCCGAGTTGTACGACGGCTCGGCCGCGTTGTCGGTGGTCTGGCTCGGTCGTCGGCGGATAGCCGGGATAGAGCCGGGGCGGCAGTTGGTCGCCCACGGGCGGGTGAGCACCACTCAGGGGCGGCCCGTCCTGTTCAACCCCAGGTACGAGCTGCGCCCCGTCGGCCGAGAGTGAACGAGTGACCGCCCACATGGAAAAGCCCGCCTCCGACTCGGCCGCCGAGCAGCCTGCCCCCACCGACAGCGCGGCCTCGATGATCGCCGCCTTGGGTGGCGTGCGCGGCATGATCGACATGACCGTGCCGGGGCTGGTCTTCGTGATCGCCTTCACGATCACCCATTCCACCCGGACCGCGGCGATGACCGCCGGCGGTGTCGCGCTGGCGTTCGCCGTGGTGCGGATCGCCCGCCGTGAGACCCTCCAGCACGCACTCGGGGGCTTCCTGGGCGTCGCGGTGGCCGGCTGGATCGCGGTCAAGTCAGGCAAGGCGGAGAACTTCTACGCGGTCGGGATGGTGTTCTCCGGTAGTTACGCGCTCGCGTACCTGATCTCGCTCTTGGTGCGTTGGCCGATCATCGGCGTGGTGCTCGGCCCGGCGCTCGGTGAGAACTTCACGTGGCGACAGATCCCGGCCCGGTACGCGGCGTACCGCAAGGCCACCTGGGTCTGGTTCATCATGTTCGTGCTGAAGATCGTGATCCAGATCCCGATCTACTGGACCGGCAACGTCACCGCGTTGGGCATCGCGAAGGTCGCGCTGGGTGTGCCGCCGTTCCTGGTGGTCTGTTACATCACCTGGCTGATCATGTCGAAGGCGCCGCCGCCGGTGCGAGTCGTCGACGAGGACGACGACGAGGACGACGCGGACGGTGTCGGCGAGCGGTCCGCGGCGGGTGGCGATGCGGTGGACGGCGGTGCGTCGGCGGTGGTCGAGCAGCGCGACGAGCGGCGGGAAGACCGCGTCGCGGATTGAGCGGTGCGGGTGCGGTTCGCGTCCCGGCGCGCTTCCGGTGCGGGTCGGGCGGCCCCGGGGGCGGGCGTGGGCCGATCGATGGGTGGCTCCGCGCCGGCGATCGAGCCCGTTTCTTTTGCGCGGTGCGATCGGCGGCTCCGGTTGCGTGGGACGACCGATGATTCGAGCCGTGTGGCGTGCGCCGGTTGCGGTCGCGAGTTGATCATCGGAGTGATCATTCGATCACCGCATCCCGGTCGATTCCGGAGAATTTGGGCCAGGTGCGGTCCAATCAGCCATTCCCGCATGATCCCGTAACTGGGCGATTAGCGTCCCCGTTAGACCTCCAGTGGACGAAGGAGGCGGGGACGGTGGCCGGAAACGGTGACCTCATCGCATTGGTAGCGGAAGCCGGTTTCTCCCGGCGCGAACTGGCCCGCTGGGTCAACACGGTCGCCGAACGGCGCGGCCTGCACCTCGGGTGCAGCCACACCTCGGTGGCTCGTTGGCTGGAAGGCGCCCAGCCGCGCTGGCCGATTCCCGAACTGTTGGCCGAGGCTCTCGGTCGACGGCTGGGATGCGAACTCACGGTCGCGGACCTCGGGCTGTGCGATCGGCGGCCACCGACCCCCGACCCCTTCGACGGGCTGAACGTCGCCCGGACCGCGGCCGAAGTCAGACACGCCGTGGCCGAATTGTCGGAGAGAGACATGAACCGCCGTACCTTCCTGGCCAACACGGCCTTCGGCGTGGGGGCGTTCGCCGCTCCCGCGTTGTTCTGGTCGACCACGTCCCGGGCCGAGGGCGAGCTCGAGAGACTCACCTCGCACGGGCCCACCACCGTGCGCGACGCCGACGTACTACGCATCCACCAGACCGTCCTGGCCTTTCGTCGACTCGACCGCGCGCAAGGCGGCGGGGATCTGCGGGACACCGTGGTCAACCACCTCAACGGCGTCGCGCGCACCAAGCTGGCCGGCTCCTACGGCGAGGAAGTGGGTCGCCGGTTGTTCCGCGCGGTCGCCGAACTCACCGAACTGGCGGGCTGGTTGTCGTTCGATTCCGGCCGGCACGCGCTCGCCCAGCGCTACCACATCCAGGCGCTGCGGCTCGCGCAGGCGGCCGACGACCCGGCGTACGGGGCGTACGTGATGGCCAACATGGCCTGCCAGGCGGTGTACCTGGGGCACGGCTGGGAGGCGGTGCAACTGGCCCGGGCCGCCGGTCAGGGGGCCGGCGACAAGCTGGGTCCGCGGGCGCGGGCGATCGTGGCCGCGATGGAGGCGCGCGGCTACGCGGCGATGGGCGACCGGCGCGCGTGCGAGCGGGCGATGGGGGTCGCCGAGCGGCATCTGGACGCGGCCGGCGCGATCGAGGACGACCCGTCGTGGTGCAACTACTTCGACGAGTCGGAACTCCAGCACGAGTTCGCGCACAGCCATCGCGACCTCGGCCTGCCGGAGAAGATCCACGGCTTCGCGGGCGAGTCGATCAAACTGCGCCGGGCGGGCGCGTCCCGCCGGTGTGCGCAGGACACCACCTTCATGGCCGCGGCGCACCTGGCCCAGGGCGACCTGGACGCGGCGTGCCTCAAGGCCACCGACGCGTTGCGGATCGCGGGCAATCTGTCCTCCGCGCAGTGCAACGACTTCCTCGCGGACTTCCGCAGGCGGCTGCGCCCGTACGGCAGGGAGCCGATCGCGCGCGCGTTCAGCGAGGAGGCGGACCAGGTCATGGGTGACCTGGCCGCCGCCTGAGCCGTCGTTCGAAGGGCGCCGTCGGTCAGGCCGACAGCAGCTCCTCCAGTTCCTCTTCGCGGTGCGGCGCCGCGACGAACAAGAGTTCGTCGCCGGCCTCGAGCGAGTCGTCCTTGCCGGGTACCAGCACCCGGCCCTCGCGGATGATCGTCACGAGCGCCGTGTCCTCGGGCCACGCCACGTCACCGACGCGCGTGCCGACGAGGGCGGCGTCGCCCGGAAGGGTCAGCTCGACCAGGTTGGCGTCGCCCTGGCTGAACCGCATCAGGCGGACCAGGTCGCCGACGCTGACCGCCTCTTCGACCAGTGCCGACATCAGGCGCGGCGTGGACACCGCGACGTCCACGCCCCACGCCTCGTTGAACAGCCACTCGTTCTTCGGGTTGTTCACCCGGGCGACCACGCGCGGGACGCCGTACTCGGTCTTGGCCAGCAGCGAGACGACCAGGTTGACCTTGTCGTCGCCGGTCGCGGCGATCACCACGTTGCAGCGCTGTAGCGCGGCCTCGTCGAGCGAGGAGATCTCACACGCGTCGGCGAGCAGCCACTCGGCCTGCGGCACGCTGTCCACCTTGATGGCGTCCGGTGCCTTGTCGACGAGCAGGACCTCGTGGCCGTTCTCCAACAACTCGGCCGCGATCGAGCGACCCACCGCACCCGCGCCCGCGATTGCGACCCGCATCAGCTCTCCTCCGGCGCTTTCTCGAAGGCCGCCTCGACGGCGGCCACATCCGCCTGGTGCATGACCACGTGCACGAGGTCGCCCTCCTGGATCACGCTCTCGGAGGTCGGCAGGATGCCTTCGCCCAAACGGGTGATGAAGGCGACGCGCGCGCCCGACGCCTGTTCGAGCCGGGTGATCCGGTGGCCCACCCACGTCGAGCTCACGTGCACCTCGGCAAGCTGCACGCTCCCGGACGGGTCGCGCCACAGCGGCTCGGCGCCGCTGGGCAGCAGCCGGCGCAACATCTGGTCCGCGGTCCAGCGGACCGTGGCCACCGTCGGGATGCCCAGGCGTTCGTACACCTCGGCGCGCCGAGGGTCATAGATTCGCGCGGCCACGTTCTCCACGCCGAACGTCTCGCGGGCTACCCGCGCCGCGATGATGTTCGAGTTGTCACCGCTGCTGACCGCCGCGAACGCGCCGGCCTCTTCTATACCGGCCTCGCGCAGGGTGTCCTGGTCGAAACCGATGCCCTTGATCCGGCGGCCGGAGAAGTGCGACCCCAGGCGGCGGAACGAGGAGGGATCGCGGTCGATGACCGCCACCGAATGCCCCAGTTCCTCGAGCGTCTGGGCCAGCGTGGATCCCACGCGCCCGCAGCCCATGATGACGATGTGCACGGCCGTCCTTCCGGATTTGGTCCGTTGTGCCCGGTCTGATGCTCGTTTGTGGTGTTACCAGGGTGGCAGACCTCGCCGAGACGTTACACGTGGGAGCCTTGCGGCATGCCCCCGGCCCGGCGAAAGTCGATGGGCTTACGATCACCTGCGTGTCAAGACTGACCGATCTGTCCAAACGCATCCTTGTCGGCCGAGCCCTGCGCAGCGACAAGCTGTCCGAGACGCTCCTGCCGAAGCGCATCGCGCTGCCCATTTTCGCCTCCGACGCACTGTCCTCCGTCGCCTACGCGCCGGACGAGATCCTGCTCACCCTTTCCATGGCGGGAATGGCGACCTACCACTTCTCGTGGAAGGTCGGTCTGGCCGTCGTCGTGGTCATGCTGACCGTCGTCGCCTCCTACCGTCAGAACGTGCACGCCTACCCCAGCGGCGGCGGTGACTACGAGGTCGCGAGCGTCAACCTGGGTCCCAACGCCGGTTTGACGGTCGGCAGCGCGCTGCTCGTCGACTATGTGCTGACGGTGGCGGTGTCGGTCTCCTCCGGGGTGGCGAACATGGCCTCCGCGGTGCCCGCATTGCAATCACACAAGGTGCTGTTGGCGGTCGGTCTGGTGCTGCTGCTGATGGCGATGAACCTGCGCGGCGTCCGGGAGTCGGGCAAGCTCTTCGCGGTTCCCACCTACGCGTTCATGGCCGCCATTCTGGGGATGACCCTGTTCGGCCTGATCCGCGGCGCCACCGGCGCGGACATGGAGGCCGAGAGCGCCGGCTTCCACATCGAGGCCGAGGACAGCTTCAGCGGCTTCGCGCTCGTGTTCCTGCTGCTGCGTACCTTCTCCTCCGGTTGTGCGGCGCTGACCGGTGTCGAGGCGATCAGCAACGGCGTGCCGGCCTTCCGCAAGCCCAAGAGCAAGAACGCGGCCTCCACGCTGCTGCTGATGGGCACCATCTCGGTGACCATGCTGATGGGCATGCTGGCGCTGGCGAACATGACGAAGGTGCGGTTCGCGGAGGACCCGGCCAGTCAGATCCAGGGGGCGCCGGCCGACTACGAGCAGAAGACCGTGGTGGCCCAGGTCGCCGACGCGGTCTTCGGCGGCACGTTCGCGTCGCCGCTGTTCTACCTCGTGCTCGCGGTCACCGGCCTGATCCTGATCCTGGCCGCGAACACCGCGTTCAACGGCTTCCCGGTGCTCGGCTCGATCCTGGCCCAGGACCGCTACCTGCCCCGGCAACTGCACACGCGCGGCGACCGGCTCGCCTTCAGCAACGGCATCATCATGCTGGCCGCGTTCGCGATCGTGCTGATCATCGCCTTCGACGCCGAGCCCACCAAGCTGATCCAGCTCTACGTCGTCGGCGTCTTCGTGTCCTTCACGATGAGCCAGGCGGGCATGATCCGGCACTGGACCCGGCACCTGAAGACCGAGACCGAGCCGGCCGCGCGCGGTCGGATGATGCGCAGCCGGGTGATCAACGCGTTCGGTCTGTTCATGACCGGCACGGTGCTGGTGATCGTGCTGGTGACCAAGTTCGCCCAAGGCGCCTGGATCGCGATAGCGGCGATGGGCGTGCTGTTCCTGCTGATGAAGCAGATCCGCCGGCACTACGACCGGGTCGCCGCCGAACTCGCGGCGGTCGAGATCGACGACACCAAGCTGCCCTCGCGCGTGCACGCGATCGTGCTGGTGTCCAAGCTGCACAAGCCGTCGCTGCGGGCCCTGGCATACGCGCGCTACTCGCGGCCCAACGTGGTCGAGGCGGTCACCGTCAACGTCGACCCGGCCGAGACCGAGGCGCTGCGGCGGGAGTGGGACGAGCGCGGGATAGAGGTGCCGCTCAAGGTGCTCGACTCGCCGTATCGCGAGATCACCCGCCCGGTGATCGAGTACGTGAAGTCGGTGCGCCGGTCCAGCCCGCGCGACGTGGTGAACGTGTACATCCCCGAGTACGTGGTCGGGCGCTGGTACGAGCAGATCCTGCACAACCAGAGCGCGCTGCGGCTCAAGGGCCGACTGCTGTTCACGCCGGGGGTCATGGTGACCTCGGTGCCGTGGCAGTTGGAGTCGTCCGAGCGGCTCAAGGAGCCGAAGGCGTGGGTCGCCCCCGGTTCGGTACGGCGCGGACCGGCGCGCACGCCGCGTGCCGGGGACGGTCGGCGGGGGTCGGGCGGGACGGCCGGCTCGGGCGGACCGACCAAGTCGGGCGGGCCGGGCGGAGCGGGCGGAGCGCCCCGGCCGGACGGGTCGGCGGGGGAGTCGGGATCGGGGTCGGGCTCCTGAGTCGGCTCGTGCGGGCCGGTTGATCCGGGGCATGGTCGTGGGGCACGACGGTGGGCGCGGGTTCTTCGGGTAGGGACTACCCTGGGACCGCGCCCACTGCCGTGAGGCGCTTTCTTTGTGTCGTCGTGTCGTCCCCGGGCGTCGCCGTCAGGCGCCGCCGGCCGAGGGATCACCGAAACTCTTGTCGATGTCTGTGCGAGCTGAGCTGTATGAGGAGTGCCGTGCCTGTCGGATCGACCACCCCCGAATCGGACCAGTCCCTGCGGGGTGAGCGGTACGAGGTCGAGATCGGCCCGGTCGCTCACGGTGGGCACTGCGTGGCCCGCCACGAGGGCCGCGTCATCTTCGTCCGGCACGGGCTCCCGGGCGAGCGGGCCGTCGTGGAGATCACCGACGGCGGGCCCGCGTCGCGCTTCCTGCGTGGTGACGTGGTCGAGGTGCTGGCCGCTTCGCCGGACCGGATCACCCCCGCGTGCCCGGTGGCCGGTCCCGGTATGTGCGGCGGCTGCGACTGGCAGCACGCCACGCCCGCCGCGCAGCGCCGGCTCAAGGCGGACGTGGTGGCCGAGCAGTTGTCGCGGCTGGGCAAGGTCGACGTACACGTCGAGGTCGAGGGCGTGGACAGCCCGCCAGGGATGCCCGAGGGCCTCGGCTGGCGAACGCGCGTGCAGTTCACCGTGGACCCGGCGACCGGCCGCGCGGGGCTGCGCAAGCACCGCTCGCACGACGTGCAGCCGATCGACTCCTGCCCGATCGCGGCGCCCGGCGTCGAGGAACTGGGCATCGAGGCGCACGAGTGGCCCGGTGTGGCCTCGGTCGAGGCGATCTCGGCGACCGGCTCGCTGGATCGCGCGGTCACCGTGGTGCCCGCCGAGGGCGCGGACGGGCGGATGCCGATCGTCGAGCTGAACCGCGCGGTGTCGGTGTTCCGGGCCGACGACAAGGGCCGGGTACGCAAGGTGCACGGCCGACCGGCGGTGCGCGAGGTGGCCGCGGGACGGACCTGGAAGGTCTCGGCGGGCGGCTTCTGGCAGGTGCACCCGGCCGCGGCCGACGTGCTCGTGCAGGCCGTCGTGGAAGGGCTGGAGCCGCGACCGGGCGACCTGGCACTCGACCTGTACTGCGGCGTCGGCCTGTTCGCGGGCGCGATCTCCGAGCGGCTCGCGGACAGCGACACGATCATCGGGATCGAGAGCTCCAAGCAGGCGGTCGAGGACGCGATCCACAACCTTCGGGACGTGCCGGGCGCGCGGTTCGAGACCGGCACGGTGGAGAAGGTGCTGAGCCGACCGGGCTTCCTGCGCCGGGCCGACATCGTGGTGCTGGACCCGCCGCGCGCGGGTGCGGGCAAGGCGGTCGTCGAGCGGATCGCGCGGCTGACGCCGCGACGGGTCGCGTATGTGGCCTGCGACCCGGCGGCGCTGGCGCGCGACGTGGCGTACTTCGCGGGTGTCGGGTTCAAGCTGCGGTCGGTGCGGTCGTTCGATTTGTTCCCGAACACGCATCACGTGGAGTCGGTGGCGATTCTGGAGCCGGCGCCGCGTGCGGCGAAGCGGGACGGTGGGCGCGGGCGGCGGTGATCGGCCGTGGGGTGGTGGGGGTTGGTCGTGGGTGTGTGTGGGTGTGTGTGGGTGTGTGTGGGTGTTGGTAGTAGGTAGGTAGGTGTAGGTGTTTGGTGCAGGGCCGTCCCGGTTTGGTCGGGGCGGCCCTTTCGTGTGTTCGGGTGTGGGGCTGGGTTGGGTTGAGTTGGGTTGCGACGGGGCTGGGTTAGGCCGGTGGCGGTGCCTGGGGCGGCGGTGGGGTGGTCCACCAGTCTTCGGCCGGATGGGTTGCGTAGCGGGTGCCGGGGCGGGTGCGGGGGGTTGGGGTGGCGGGGGTGCCGGCTGTGGTGGGGGCGGTCACCCACGTGGGGGACGTGGGGATGGCGGGGGTGCCGTTGTGGGCGGTGCCGCCGACGAGGTTGGGGACGGGGGCGGAGTGCGCGGCGTCGTGGGTGCTTGCCGGGCCGTCGTTGTTGCCGCTGCCGTCGCCGCGTAGGCCGGGTGCGATCCGGATGCCGGTCACCGGGGCGACCGGGGTCGAGGGTGATGGCGCGGTGTGTTGGAGGTGTGGACCGATTCCGGCCGGGCGCACCGGGCGGGGCTCGTGGGGCAGCGGGGTGCCGACGACGGGCGGGGCCGGTGGGGCGGGCGGGTATGGGGGTGCGGCGCAGGTGCTCGGGGGTGGCGGGAGGGGTGGAACGGGAGCGGATGCGGACGCGGGTGGGGGTGGGACGTCGGGCGGTGGTGGGGGCGGCGTCGTGGTGGCCATGCAGGTGGCCAGTGGAGTGGTCGGCGGAGTCGGCGGAGTCGGCGGGGGTGGTGGGGGCGGCGTGGTCGTCGAGGTCGTCGACGTCGTTGTGGTCGGTGGCAGCGTCGAGGGGGCCTCGGGAGTCGGAGGCTCGGGAGGCTCGCACGAGGCCGTTGTGGCGGCGGGTGGCGGGGGTGTGGTCTCGTCCGGCGCAGCTGTCGGGATGGAGTCGGCTGCGGGGGCGATGGGGTCGCTGCCGGTGGGTTCGGGAGTAGTGGAGTCCGGAGTGGCGGGATCGGGAGTAGCGGGATCGGTGGTGGCCGGGGTGGTGGCCGCTGTGCATGGGCGGGGTGAGGTCCGGTCGGTGATGTCGGTGATGTCGGTGGTCGTGGTCGCGCTCGATGGTGTGGGTTTCGGTGCGTCGGCGGGGCTCGGTGGGTCGGGCAGGGCGCACAGGCGGTCGCCGAGGTCGCGATACACGTCCTCCAGGCGCGTGGCGGCGGCTGGCGCGGCCGTCGGGTCGGACGCGTGCTCCTGAGCCAGGGCCAGGGCTTGGGCCGCCGCGCCGAGGTGCTCGTGCAGGGCGGTGCCCTGGGCGGCGAGTCGATCGGCGGCGTCGGCCAGGGCGTGGCAGCGGGCGGTGAATCGCTCGGCGCCGCCACCGGTCCAGATCCGCGCGCCGTGCCGGGCGGTCTCGGCGAGCGCGTCCCTCAGTTCGGCCAGTCGGGCGGCGGCCAGGCGCCAACCGTCGGCCGCGGCGCCGACCTCACCGGGCCGGGCCGCGTGGATCGCCGCGTACGCTTCCACGGCGTCGGGGGCGGTCATCGCGGCGCCATCGTGCGCAGCAGTGTGCCGACCTCGGCCTCGGTGTCGGTGAACCGGTCGGCGGTGCGGCCGAGTTCGACCCGGGTCGCGGCCAACTCGGCGCGGATTTCGGTCAGGAGGTCCACCATCCGGGCCGAGGCGCGGCGGTGCCGGTCGCTCAGCTCGGCGGCGCCCGGGAGCGAGCCCAGGGCGTCGGTGCCCAGTGCGGTGTCGGCCGCGACCCGGGCGGGTTCGGCGAAGCAGCCGCGCGCGAGGTAGTCGGTGCCGATGTTGTGCAAACGCCGGACCAGACCGTGCAGTTCGCCGGTGTCGACGGTGTAGCCCGCCGTGCCGTCGCCGTCGGTGCGGGACATGCCACCACCCCCTGATGTGTGTTCGTGCCGTGTGCTCGATCGCCGGTCGCCCTCGGGCGCGGGCCGGCCGGAACGCGGTGCTCGGTCGGGAATCGATCGAGGCACCCTCCCGGGAAACGATCAGGTTGGCACACGGTCACTCTGCGTGCCGAAGTCCTGTGGACAACCGGGGGAGTACGTCACTCCGGAGAGTGAAACCGCGCCAAAATCCGCTTGGTTGTCCACAGATTGTTCAGTGACGGGCGATTCGTCCGTCCCTCGGGCGCAACCTGGAGGCGTCGTGAACACACCGGACCGACACCAGGCGAGCCGGACGAGCACCGCACGAGGGAGCGATCATGCACACCATTGAGACCTTCGCCGAACTGGACGACGAACTGGCCACCGTCGATTCCACGCCACGCGCGCTGGCCGCCGTCGCCCTCGCGCTGCACACCGTGCAGGAGGTGGTGCACGCCTGGAGCGGCAAGCCGGACCGGGGCGGCTGCCTGTGTCGGGTCGCCGACGAACTCGGCGACGCCCGGGAGATCGTCGCCCGGATCGTGGGTCCGGACGCCGACACGGTGGTTCCGCTGCCCGGCGGCGATCCGGCGAGTGTGCCGATCGCGGGCGCCGCCCGAGTGCTCGGGCGAGTGGCCAAGGTGCTCACGCTCCTGGCTCGGCAAGGAGTGGCGGACAACCCCTGCGGGGACTGGGCGCGGCTCGAGCCCGCCGAGCGCCGGGCCTGCGCGGCGGCCTGGGCGATTGTCTTTCGCAATCTGGTCCGGCTGCGCGCGGCCGAGGAGACCGCGACCTGGTCGGGCCGACCACATCGGCACGCCCCCGCGATCCCGCCACGCCGGCGGCGCGGTTCGGCGCACGTGCTGCCCTTCCCCGCGCGGCTCGCGTGATCGCGTCCCGCGCGCCGAGGCCGCACCGTCTCCGTGCGGTGCGTTCGCTCGGGGCGCGTGCGGTGCGCCTGCTCGGCTTCCGTGTGCTGCGCGGGGTCGGCTCCCGTGCGACTCGCGCGCTCGGGAGAGGATGGGCGTATGGATCTTCGAATCTTCACCGAACCTCAGCAGGGCGCGACCTACGACACGCTGCTGACCGTGGCCAAGGCCACCGAAGACCTCGGCTTCGGGGCCTTCTTCCGCTCGGACCACTACCTGCACATGAGTGGCGACGGCCTGCCCGGTCCCACCGACGCGTGGATCACCCTGGCCGGACTGGCCCGGGAGACCAAGCGCATCCGACTGGGCACGCTGATGACGGCGGCGACCTTCCGCCTGCCCGGCGTGCTCGCGATCCAGGTCGCGCAGGTCGACGCGATGTCCGGGGGCCGGGTCGAACTGGGCATCGGCGCGGGCTGGTTCGAACAGGAGCACACCGCTTACGGGATCCCGTTCCCGCGCGAGAGGTTCGGGCGGCTCGAGGAGCAGTTGGACATCCTGACCGGGCTCTGGGACACCCCGGTCGGCGACACCTTCCGCTACGACGGGCGGCACTACTCGCTGGCCGACTCGCCCGCGCTGCCCAAGTCCGCGCAGCACCCGCACCCGCCGATCCTGATCGGCGGCTTCGGCGCCAAGCGCACGCCGGCGCTGGCCGCCCGCTTCGCGAACGAGTTCAACTTCCCGTTCGGGTCGGTGGACACCAGCGCGCAGCAGTTCGAGCGGGTCCGGGGCGCGCTGATCGAGCACGGCCGCGAGGCGGAGGACATGGTCTTCTCGAACGCGCTGGTGGCCTGCGTGGGCAAGGACGACGCCGAGGTGGCCCGACGCGCCGGGGTGATCGGCCGCGAACCCGCCGAGCTCCGGGAGAACGGCCTCGCCGGTTCACCGGGCGAAGTGGTGGACAAGATAGGCCGGTTCGCCGAGATCGGCTCGACCCGGATCTACTTCCAGATCCTGGACCTGGACGACCTGGACCACCTGGAGTTGATCGCGTCGGAGGTGATGACCCAGCTCGGCGGCTGAACCGGCGAACCGAGGGTGAACGGGACGCCCAGGGGCACCGGGGACCCCGGGAGACCCGGAGGGAACGGGAAAGGGCTCTGTCGCAGCCCGTGCGCTGCGACAGAGCCCCTCTTCTCACCCCACCGCCCCCAGTGCCACAGCGGGCGGCCGTTCGGTGTGCTCCCCCGTCGTCAGGGGGTCGCGGGAGTGTCCTCGTCGCCGTCGCCGAAGGTACCGCTGCCCGCGAGCAGCGCGCTGCGGGTGCCGCGTGCGCGGTACCACATGACGCCGCCGATCATCAGGAGCGTGCCGCCGGCGGTGCCGAGCAGGCGCGGGTCCAGCAGGCTTCCGGTGCGCGCGAGGCTACCGCCGCCACCTCCGTTGCCGCTGCCGGCGGAGGTACCGGAACTGGTGCCGGAGGCCGTTCCGGTGGTCGTGCCGGTCGTGGTGCCCGTCGTTGTTCCGGTCGTGGTGCCGGTGGTGGTACCCGTGGTCGTTCCGGTGGTGTCACCGGCCGTGGTGCCGGTGGTGGTCCCGGTGGTCGTGCCGGTGGTGGTGCCCGTGGTGGTACCGGTCGTGGTGCCCGTCGTGGTGCCGGTGGTCGATCCGTTGGTGGCTCCGGCGTGCACGAGCGTGATCTTGAAGGGCCGTTCGACCTTGGGCCCGGTCTCGGACGCGGTGACCGTCAGGACGTAGTCGCCGTCGGTCCACGTGGCCGCGGTCCGCGGGAAGACGGAGCGGACCGCGGTGAAGAGACCTTGTGCGTCCGTCCGGTCCGAGGCCAGATCGACCGAAGGGAAGGTTGTGTCGTTCTTCTTGGTGACCGTGGCCTTGAACGGGACGCTCGCGGGGAAGTTCGTCAACGAGAGCGAGTAGTTGACCTCGACGCCGGCCGCGTCGGGAATCTTGATCTCCTCGTCGAAGCCCACGGTCGGGACGACCGTGGCCACCACCTTCCAGGTGGTCCCCTCGAGCTTCAGGTTGACCCGCGCGAGGTCGTTCGCCACCACCGTGCCGGCGTCATCCAGGCACTGGGCCCGGACGCGGTAGTCACCGGCCGCCCCGTTCGGGTTGATCGGCTTCGGCGTAATCGCCGGCTTGCGGTCCGCCGGCAGCGGCTGCGGGGAGAATCCGCCGATGCGAATCTCGGAGCCGCCCCCGGGAGGAGTCATGATGAACAGGAACTTGGTCGCTGCTTGAGGACACGCCTTCGCGGCGGTGATGCTCGCCCGCGCCCCCAACTCACCGCTCGTGGGATCGAGAACGAGCGTCTCGTTTTCGCCGGTCGGGGGCGTCGTCGTCGGCGGCGCGGTGGTCGGCGGCTCGGAGGTGGGCGGAGCGGCCACGCTCCACGTCTTGCCGTCCGGTCCGTCCGCCGTGGTGATGTCGACCGACGCGGGTTCACTCAGCAACTCGCCGAGTTCGCTGACACACTGCGCGGTCATCTTGAAGGTGCCCGTGAGATCGGTCGCCGCCAGGAACAACCGGATCGGCGCGGTGCGGTCGGGGATGCGATCGGCGGGAAGCGGATCGCCGGTCTCGCCCCCGATCAGACGCGGCGTCGTGAGTGTGCCCCCGGACACGGTCCACCGGAAGTTGACGGCCGGTTCCGCACAGGGCACCGTCGCCTTCATCGTGACCTTGGTATCGATCTTGCCGGTGCCCGGAGCGACGACGATCGTCGGTGTCGGGGAGCCGGAGTCGGCTGCCGCCGCGAGCGTCGGCATGGCCGACATTACGAGCAGCCCGGCTCCGCACGATGCCAGCACGCGCGCGAGTCTTAGGCTCATCTGGTCAACTCCGTTGAGAAGAAAGGAAAACGGGGACGGATCGCAAGTGGGCCACCGGGAGAATCCCGGCGGCCCAAGGCGTTGTCACCGACGCCGCGTCACCACCACAGGCGGGACGAGTCGAGGGTGATCGCGACCGAGGTGGTCGCCTTCGAGTCCGTGCCGGAGAGCACGAGCGTGTAGGAACCGTCGGCCACGGTCGCCGGAAGCGTCAGCAGCGCGCCGCCCCAGGTGCCGTCGGGCGCGATCTGCGGCTGGAGCGAGACCGGGGTGGAGGTGCCGTCGGCGGCGCGCACCGCGCCGTCCACATGCTCACCGGGCGCGAAGCCGCGGAACAGGACCAGACCGAAGCGCAGCGCGCCGATCTTGGTCGGCAGCGCCCGGGCCTCGGGCGAAAGAGCGCTCCACACGCCGGAGTTGACGCGCAGGTCGACCGACGCGGGCTCGGTGATGGTCAGCACACCGTCGGCGCCGGTTGTGTAGCACTGGGCGACGAGCTTGTGCGCGACGCCTTCCTGCGTGGCGGAGCCGACCGGGAACAGCGCACGCTGGCCGACGACCGCGGTGTCCGCGACCTTGTCGGCCGGCAGCGGGGTGCCCAGGAACGAGCCACCGAAGACCCGCTCGTTGGCGCCCTCCGAACGCACCACGAACCGGAACGCGGTCGCGTCGGGGCCACACGGCACACTCGCGCGGACGGTCGCCTTGCCGGTGGCGTCGGCCGGGCCGTACAGCGGGCTCACCTTGATCGTGCCCGGCGCGGTGGTCGCCGACGACGTGGGAGCGGCGTCCGTGGCGATGGCCGGCACGGAGGCGATCGCGAGCGCGGCCGGAACCGCGACCGTGAGCGCGAGCAGACGACGGAGCTTCATGAAATGCCCTTCCGGGGTCAGTGGGTTCGAGCAAAACAGCACGCGGCGGCCGATTGGGCATCCGCGAGGGAAACGTCAGGCGCTCGCGATGGCGAATGGATGAGCGATCCGCCACCGGAGGGTGAACAGTGCCGCGAGGACTCTCGAGACATCGGATCGGGAAGGCGGCCGAGTCGGAGCATCACGTCGGCCCGGCGACAATCAGGGCCTGAAACCGTGGAAGGCCCGGATCGGGAGCTGCGCCGGAGCCTCGGCCCCCTGGTGCACACGATCGTCGCGGTGTCGTCCAGGGCGAACCCACCGCTGCCGGCCTTCCTCGGCGGCCGCGTCGTGCGCGCGAACACCGAGACCGTACTCGCGCGGGGCCCCGCGCTCATCGAGAAGGGGTTGCGCCACGGGCCCGAAGGCCCGTGGGACGGGCCGTCCCGAATCCCCCGATTCGGGACGGCCCGCCACTGGTCACGTCGTGCGGTTCGGCTCGGGCGAGGACTAGGCGACGAAGCCGAAGGTCTGCCAGATCGGGAGCTGAGCCGGGGCCTTGGCCCAGTTGATGAACGCGATCGTGTCGGTGTCGCTCTCGGTGTCCAGCGGGTCGTAGACGAAGTAGACCGAGCGGTTGCCGACGAAGCCGGTCGCGTTCGGCGCCTTGCCGTCGATCTGGCGCGGGGTGAAGCCGTTGGTGTGGTTGGTCACGCCCGACGCGGGGGTGGTCTGCTCGCCGTACGCGGCCTGCGAGTAGGGGATGATCGCGTCGGTCGTGGTGATCTGCGGCGCGTCGCCGCGGTTCTCCTGCGCGGTCTGGATCACGGTCGCGGCGCAGGCGCCGTTCGCGGCCGAGGTCGGGTCGAAGCCACCGAGCACCTTGTCGATGAACTCCTGGCGGGTGCCGGAACCGGCCTGCGGGATGTGCTTCTGGATCGCACCCGACAGGCTCGGGTTGATCTGGCTCCAGTTGGTGATCGAGCAGTCGTAGATGCCGTGCAGCTGCGCCGAGGTCAGGCTCGCGGGCGCGCCGGCCTTCTTGGTGGCCCAGGTGACCGCGTCGCCGCCGACGCGGACGAAGGTGAGCGTGGTCTCGGCGGTACCGGCCTTCGGGCCACGCGAGGAACGCGCGAAGTTGAGGCAGTTGGCACTGGTACCGGCGCGCTCGGCCAGCAGCGCGTTGATGCCGGCGCTCGAGCCGTTCGGCCACGGGTTGGCGCCGGTGCCGTACTGGGTGTTGCACGCCGCCTTGCCGGTGGCCTGGCCACCGGCCGGGACGCCGGCGTTCACGGTTATCCAGTTGTTGCCGCCCGGGTCGACGTTGGCGGCATAGTCCGACGCAAGCGCCGCGGTGACGTTCTGCAGCGTGTCCGAACCGGCGTTGACGTAAGTGGCCGCGTTCGCCGACGCGTTGGCGCCGACGACGAGCGCCATGGCGGCGGTCGCGGTGCCCAGTACGGTGGCGGTCTTGCGCATGCTGAAGACGCTGGACATTCGAAGTCTCAACTCTCTCTTGGCATTTGCTGGCCGTCGACCGCAGTGGCCGACGCCGACAACGCTGCCGGCGGCTTGATCGTCGTGGGATGTCCGGCAGGGAAACGGCACCGGGCCGCACGAGGCGCCGACACGAACGGACCGCGCCTGTAACGGAAACCGGATACTCCACAACCGGAGCGGCACGGATACGACAACTGCCGTACACCCTCGGCACCGGTTGTTTCCGTAGCGGACAGTTGCCGAGGGGCTGCGCTCTGGTTGTCTCCAGGCGAGGGGCATCCGGCTTGATCGCCGGGCGACATGACGAACGGTCAGGTCGGTTCGCCACCCGCTTCCAGGAGCCGACAGCCATGGCACATCCGCCCGTGTTCGCACCCGAGTCGCCGGAACTCATCGATCGGCCCCGGCGGATCGTGGTACGCCGGACCAGGGCCGACCACGCCTTCCGCTGGACCACGCGCGGCGTCGCGATCCTGGTCCTGGGGCTGCTCGTCGCGATCGGCGGCTACCTGCTCTACCAGGGCAGCAGCGCACTGGATCGGGCCGGTTGGGGATTCCTGACCGAGGACGTGTGGGAGCCCAAGTCCGGCACGTTCGGCGTACGCGGCCTGCTCACCGGCACGGTCCTGGTCGCGCTCGTCGCGCTCGTGGTCGCGGTGCCCATCGCGCTCACCGCGGCCCTGTACATCACCGAGTTCGCGCCCCGACGCCTGCGCGGCGTGCTCACCTCGACCGTGGACCTGATGGCCGCGGTGCCCAGCATCATCTACGGCATCTTCGGCTTCTTCGTGCTGCAACCCCAGTTGATCCCGGTCAGCCGATGGCTCGCCACGAACCTGGAATTCCTGCCGATCTTCGAGATCCGCACGATCGACGTGAAAGCCCGCTTCGTGGACAGCCAGTTCAGCTCGTCGCTGTTCATCTCCGGCGTGGTCGTGTCCACGATGGTCATCCCGATCTGCTGCTCGGTCAGCCGCGAGGTGTTCGGCCAGGCGCCGGTCGGGGAGAAGGAGGGCGCGCTCGCGCTCGGCGCCACCCGCTGGGGCGTGATCCGCGCGGTGGTCCTGCCGTTCGGTCGCGGCGGCATGATCGGCGGCATCATGCTCGGCCTGGGCCGGGCCCTGGGCGAGACCATCGCCGTCGCGATGATCATCTCGTTCAACACCGACTTCTCGTTCCGCATCCTCGACGGCCAGGGCTCGACGATCTCCTCGTTGATCGTCCTGAAGTACGGCGAGGCCGACAACGAGTCGATCTCCGCGCTGATGGCCGCCGGCCTCGCGCTCTTCGTCCTCACCCTCGCCGTCAACACCGTCGCCGGTGTGCTGGTCGCGCGCTCGCGCAGCGGCAAGTCCACCGAGATCTGAACACCGAACAGCGGCTCCACCAGACCCACCACCGAGGGGATCCACGACGATGACCGTCACCGAGCCGATCGTTCGGCCCGGGCCCGACGCGCCGCCGCCCGCGACCGCGCCGCGACCACCGGAGGAAGCCCGCGTGGCGCTGCGCCGCGTGGCCCCCGACGACGTCGGCGTCGCGCTCGGCGCGGGGGTCGCGGGCGCGAGCCTCGCCTGGGTGCTCTACGGGCGGATCCTGCCGGTCACCGGCTGGCAGGGATACCTGATCACCGCGTACGTGTGCTTCCTGGTGCTGTACGCCACCGCCACCCGCATGCGCCTGGACCGGGTGGCCGCGAGCGACCGGGTCGCGGGCGCGGTGATCTCCACCGGCGCGGCCCTGATGGTCGGCACGGTCGCGACCGTGATCGGGTACGTCTTCGTCAAGGGCTTCGGCCAGATTCTGCACGCCGACTTCTTCACCGCCACCCAGCGACACTTCAGCGCGCTGAGCACCGAAGGCGTCGCGGTCGGCGCCGCACACGCCATCGTCGGCACCTTCGAGCAGATGGGCATCGCGATCGTCCTGAGCGTCCCGCTCGGGGTGACCGCCGCGATCTACATGAACGAGGTCGGCGGCCGGTTCGCGGCCGTGGTGCGGGTGGTCGTCGAGGCGATGACCGCGATCCCCTCGGTGGTCGCGGGCCTGTTCGTCTACGCCTTCTTCGTCATCTCGCTCGGCCAGGGCTTCTGCGGCCTGGCCGCCGGTCTCGCGCTGTCCGTCGAGATGATGCCGGTCGTCACCCGCGCGACCGAGGTGGTGCTGCGCCTGGTGCCCAACGGGCTGCGCGAGGCCTCGTTGGCGCTGGGCGCCGGGGAGTTCCGCACCCTGTGGAACGTGGTCCTGCCCACCGCGCGCAGCGGCCTGGTGACCGCGGTCATCCTCGGTTGCGCCCGCGTGGTCGGCGAGACCGCGCCGGTACTGCTGGTCGCGGGCGGCAGCGCGGGCATGAACTGGAACCCCTTCAGCGGTGTGCAGAACTCGCTGCCGTACTTCATCTGGGAGAACTACAAGTCGCCCAGCGACGAGCTCAATTCCCTCGCGTGGGGCGCCGGCGTCACCCTGCTGCTGATCGTCCTCGTGCTGTTCACCCTCGCGCGCCTGATCGGCGGGCGCACCCCCGGCGAGTCCGGGCGTCGCAAGCGGCAGCGCTCCGCCGTCGCCAAGTCCCTCACCCCGGAGCCCACCTCATGACCAGGATCAGGCGCGTCCCCGCGCTCTTGCTACGACTGGCCACGGCGTCCGCGCTCGCCGTCCCGCTCACCCTGATGCCCGCCGACAGCGCGTCCGCCGCCGCCGCGATCCACGGCAGCGGCTCAACGTGGAGCGCGCCCGCGACCAAGCAATGGGCGGCCGACGTCGCCGCCCGCGGCCTCGCCGTCGACTACAACCAGAACGGCTCCACCGCCGGACGCACCGACTTCTCCCAACACCTCGTCGACTTCGCGGTGTCGGAGATCCCCTTCCAGGGCAACTACGTCGACCGCACCGGCAAGGCGACCAACGAACTCGCGGCGCTGGCGAGCACGAACACCAAGTTCAAGTACCTGCCGATCGTCGCCGGCGGTACCTCGTTCATGTACAACCTCAAGATCCGCGGCCAGCAGGTACGCAACCTGCAACTGTCGCCGCGCACCATCGCCGGGATCTTCACCAACCAGATCAAGCTGTGGAACGACAAGGCGATCAAGGACGACAACCCGGCGCTCTCGCTGCCGTCGACCCCGATCACCCCGGTCGTGCGCTCCGACGGCTCGGGTACCAGCGCGCAGTTCACCGCCTTCCTGACCAACCAGGTCAACGACATCTGGCGGCCGTTCTTCCCCGGCGGGATGACCTCCGAGTTCCCGGTCAAGGGCGCGGCCAAGGCGCAGGCGGGCTCCGAGGGCGTGGCCAACTACGTCGCGGCGGGTTACGGCGACGGTGCGATCACCTACGTGGAGACCGCGTACGCCCTCCAACGCCAGTTCCCCGTCGCCTCGGTCAGGAACGCCGGCGGGGTGTACGTCCAGCCCACCTCCGACGCGGTGGCCGTCGCGCTCACCAAGGCCCGGCTGAACCCGGACAGCACGCAGATCCTCGACGACGTCTACACCAACGCCGATCGGCGCGCGTATCCGATCTCCAGCTACAGCTACATGATCGTGCCGGCCGCCAAGCAGTTCTCGTTCAACGAGGCCAAGGGCGAGACGCTCGGCAAGTTCATCAAGTACTTCCTGTGCGCGGGGCAGGCGCAGGCCCCGAGGTTGGGGTACTCACCGCTGCCGCCCAAGCTGGTCAGCTTCGGCTACGAGGCGATCAAGTCGATCCCCGGCGCGCCGGACCCGGGAGCGATGCCGGCGAACCTGGACAAGCCGACGAAGGCCGACTTCGACGCCTGCCCGAACCCGACCTTCGACCCGTCCTGGGTCCCGCCGGAGCAGAAGTCGCAACAACAGCAGCAGCCGCAGCAGAACGGCGGCAACCAGAACAACAACACGAACAACAACAACGGGAACAACAACAACTCGGCCAACCCGAGCGGGAGTTCCACGCCCACACCGGGTGACCCCGGTGCCGGGGGCACGGCCGGGGCGCAGGGCGGGGACGGGAGCAACGGCGGTACGCCCGACGCGGGCACAGGCGAGGTCGTGGCCGGCGGGGACAAGGGCAACGGCGGGCCCGTCAGCGCGGGATCCGTCGAAGCGGGCGACTCGCCACCGCTGCCACCGGTGTGGTTCTACGCGCTGACCCTGGTCTGCCTCGCGGCGGCCGTGTTCGGCGCCCCGTTCCTGTACAGCCGGCTCGGTCGAGGACGTGGGCCCGATGTCGGTTGAGCCGGTGGAGCCGGTGGAGCCGGTGGAGCCGGTCGAGCCGGTCGGGTCGGGTGACCGGGAGATGTCCGGTCCGTGCGGCGCAGGCGAACTTTCGAACACCGTGTCGGTTTCCGCTCCCGCGGTGCCGCCGCGCCGCGCGAGGATCGGCGCGGGTCGTCCTCGCCGGGAGTCGATCCCGAACGCGGGCGAAAGAAGTGGAGTCGCCGTGACGGGCACCGAACGATCCGCCGCCTCGTCGGAGGGACGAGCCCTGTCCGTCGCCGGCGTCCTCGCGTTGTGCGTGGCCCTGCTCGCCGGCTGGCTGAGCGTGGTCGCGGGCTCCGCCGGCGCGGCTGAGCCGGCCCGGCCCGCGGTGACCGTGTCGCAGAGCGCCAACCTGGTCAACCAGCGCATCCTGGTGAAGTGGACCGGCTTCACGCTCGCCGCCGGCACCAACAGCATCGTGGTGATGCAGTGCAAGGGCACCACGCCCAAGCCCCGGGACTGTTGGGCTCCGCGCTGGACGCAGAACGGCCAGGAGATCAGCCAACCGGACGGACTGCCGCCGGGGTTGGCGACCAAGCAGACCGGGTTGCCCACCTCCGCGGACGGATCGGGACAGGTCTGGATCCAGGTGCGGCCCGCACTGCAACTGGCCGAACTCGGCTGCTCCGACCGGCAGGCGTGCTCGATCGCGGTGTTCGTGATGCCCGACGAGACAAGCACCGCCACGTCCTTCCGCCCCTTGTCCACCGTGCTCCTGGGCGACACCCTGGCGCCTCGAGACACCGACATGGAACTGGCCTTCGCCGCCGGGCAGGCCGCGTTCACGCCGCTGTCCTTCGTACCCACGCCCGACGCGTGCCCGGGCATGGAGCACCCGGACCTGTCGGTCAACGGTTCCGGCGAGTTCACCCAGGCGGGAGCCTCGTGGGTGTTCGGGCTGTGCTCCGCCCGGAACAACGCGGTCAACATGACGGTGAGCGCCGGTTCCGGACCCAGCGGTCGCGAGGTCTTCCTCAGCGACGGGGTCGACATCGGCGTCACCCAACAGCCGATCGGCGGCGCACTCGACCAGGCCCGTCCGGTACCGCTGCCGGGCATCCGCGACAAGGCCAAGACGGTGTACGCGCCGCTGACCAACGGGGCGCTGGCGTTCGCGTTCAACATCGACGACGTGCAGACCCACCTGCCCATTCCGTCGATGAAACTGACACCCCGTCTGATCGCGAAGCTGATCACCGGCGCGTATCCGGCCGCGCCGCAGACGCCCGGTTCGATCAGGTCGTTGTGGACGGACCCGGAGTTCACCGCCATCAACGACACCCGCAACTGGCCCGGGAACATCCGGACCCCGATCCTGCGCGGTGTCCAGGACGACACCATCTGGGCGCTGACCACGTGGCTGGCCTCCGACCGGGAGACCCTGGCGTGGCTGTCGGGCACACCGGACCGGAACAACGTGGTGTGTCCCGCGGAGTGGCGCGTGGGCAACGTCGGCTATCCGCTCGCGGTGTACACCAACCGCCTGGAGATGCTCGTCGATGTGAACGTGCCGCAGACGGTGTACGAGGACATCGCCAACCGGCTGGGCAACTCGGTGCCGACCAACCGCTCGATGACCGATGTCGGTCCCAAGGACGACGGTCAGGACAAGTACGGCTTCCACAGCGTCATGGCGATCACCTCGGTCGAGGCGGCCACCCGGATGGGCACGCCGGTGGCCAAGATCCGCAACGCGGCGGGCAACTTCGTCGACCCGACCGACCCCGCGACCGTGCGCGCCGGCCTCGCCGCCGCCAAGCCGGGGCCGGACGGGGTGACGCTGACCAACGACTTCCAGAGCACGGTCGCGAACGCCTACCCGCTCACCGTCACCGACGTGGCGATGGTCTCCACGGACAAGCTCACCGCCGCCAAGGCCGCCAAGATCGACGCCTTCCTCGCCTACGCGGCCACCGCCGGCCAGGTGCAGACCGGGAGCTTCCAGCCCGGCAGCCTGCCGCCCGGCTACATCCCGCTCAGCGACGCCCAGAAGCAGCAGATCGCCGCCGCCCGGCAGAAGATCGCCGCCGCGCCCAAGTGGACCGGAGAGCCGCCGCCCACCACCCCGCCGCCGGTCGACCAAGGCGGCGACAACAACAACGCGGGCACCTCGGCGGGCACGAGCGCCGGCAACACGGGCAACCCGAACACCCCGCCCGCGACCGACCCGAGCACGACCCCGACCGCGGCGCCGTCGACCGCGCCCTCCACCGCCCCCGTCGGCGCGGCCGCCCCGCCCGCCGACAACAACCCGTTCCCCTCGGTCGCCAACGTGATCAAGGACGCGCTCGCCGGCGACCCGTCCGCGGTCGTGCTGCTGATCCTGATGTGCGTGAGCGGGGCCGCCCTGCTCGCCTGCCCCGTGCTGCTCTCGCTCGGGCACAAGCGCCGCACCGGCGACTGGCCACCACCGGTGGCCGCCGTCCTGCGCCTGATCGGTCGCCAGGGGGCAGCCGCATGACCGCCGACACCGTCTCCAAGGTGCCCGCGACCGCGCCGGCGACCGCCCCCGCGACCACATCGACGCCCGCGGGCGCACCCGCGGGCACCGGGGCGCGACCGCCCGCGAGCGCGATCAAGCCGCGTGCGGGGCGCCCCGACCCGTATACGATCGCCGGCGCGTCGGTCGCGCTGCTCGCGCTGCTCATCGCGGGCTTCGTCGGCTACCTGTACGTGGTCTCCGACATCCAACAGGCGCGCGACCAGAGCATCCTGGCCGACCGGCTCTCCGACGAGCTCTACCGCGACGTCGGCCCGCTCGGCGGCAGCATCGACAAGGGCAGCCCCGTGGCGATGTTGCGGGTCCCCGCGATCGGCCTCAGGCAGGTCGTGGTCGAGGGCACCACCGCGGACTCGCTCGCCAAGGGACCCGGACACCTGCGCACCAGCGGCCTGCCCGGCCAGGGCGGACACAGCGTGATCATGGGCCGCGCGCACACCTTCGGCGGCCCGTTCCGCGACATCGGCAAGCTGCGCGTCGGCCAGCGCATCGAAGCCACCACCCAGCAGGGCGAGTTCACCTACAAGGTGATCGAACACCGGCACGTGACCAACGGCAAGGACGACGTGCTCGCGCCCGGCCGGGAGAACCGGCTCGTGCTGATCACCGCCGACTCGTGGATCCGGCCCGGCGGTCGCACCGTGGTCATCGCCGAACTGCAGGGCGCCCTCAAGGCCCAGGAGGGCCGCCGTTCGCAAGGTCTACGCGCGGACGAGAAGGGCACCGGCGGCTACGCGGACGCCGGCGTGCGACTGCTGCTGTGGGCACAGGCGTTCACCCTCGTGCTCGTCGTCCTGGCCTGGGCGCTGCGCCGCCATCCCGATCGCCGAGTCACGCTCCTGCTCGGCACCCCGGTCGTGCTCGCCGTCGTGTGGGCACTGTACGAATCCGCCGCTCGCGTACTCCCGGCGACGCTCTGACGCCGGTTCTCGTCCCGTCCCACTCCATACCCCGGAGGCTCCGCACGTGACCAGCCCGGACAGCGGTGCGACGACTCTCGCTCCCGCAGCTGAGACCCAGCCTTTACCGGCCCAATCCGCCGGCGGGCGTGGTTCCACGCTCACCGCGGAGGCCGTCAGCGCCTGGTTCGGCACCCACAAGGTGCTCGAACGCGTCGACCTCGTGATGGCGGCCAACTCCGTCACGGCCCTGATCGGGCCGTCCGGCTGCGGCAAGTCCACGTTCCTGCGCATCCTCAACCGGATGCACGAACTCGTGCCCAGCGCCCAACTCGCGGGCCGGGTCCTGCTCGACGGCGAGGACATCTACGACTCCACCCGCCGCCCGATCGAGACCCGGCGGCGGGTCGGGATGGTCTTCCAGAAGCCCAACCCGTTCCCGGCGATGTCCATCTACGACAACGTGGTCGCCGGCCTGAAGCTGACCGGCGTGCGCAACGCGGACAAGGACGCCGTCGTGGAGTCCTCGCTGGTTCGGGCCGGCCTGTGGATGGAGGTGAGAAATCGGCTCAGGCAACCCGGCGGCGCGCTCTCCGGGGGCCAGCAGCAACGTCTCTGCATCGCCCGCTCCCTGGCGGTCGACCCGGACGTGCTGCTCATGGACGAGCCCTGCTCGGCGCTCGACCCGACCTCCACCCGGCGGATCGAGGACACCATCGGCGAGCTGCGCGACGACATCACCATCGTGATCGTCACGCACAACATGCAGCAGGCCCAACGTGTCTCCGACCACTGTGCGTTCTTCCTCGCGGCGGAGAACACCCCCGGCCACATCGTCGAGGCCGGACCCACCGCCGCGATCTTCGGTGCCCCCCGCGACCCCCGGACGGCCGACTATGTCGCCGGTCGCTTCGGATGAGTCGCGGGCCCCGGACGGTACGCCGGAACGGCACGCGCGCTACGACGTCCACCTGGACGCCGAGCAGCACGTGCGGTGGCGGCTCATCGCCCCGAACGGCCGCGTGCTCGCGCGGTCCGCTCGTGGCCATGTCACGGCGGGGGCCTGCCGTATCGAGTTGGACCGGCTGCGTCGCCGGGTGGTCGACCTCGTGCCCGTCATCGGACGGGCCACCGGAGCGCCGGGCTGGTTCTGGAGCGTGGCTCTGGAACCCAGCGCTCCGGTCGCGTTGTCGGCCCGCACCTACGAGCGCCTGGAGAGTTGCCAGGTGTCCTACGAGAGATTCGTCCGCCTGTTGACCGTCACCGAGCCCGACGACTGGTGACCCGGGCCGCGCGCCCGCCGCGATCACGACGATCGTGGCGGCGCGCCCCTGCGGCCGGGACCTCCCGTACCCCTGCGGCTGGGACCTCCCCGCGCCCCTGCGCAGACCTTTCCGGGGTTGTGGAGCTTCCCGCGCCCCTGGGCCGGGCCTTCCGGTGCTCGTGTGGTGGAGCTTTCGGTGCCCCTACGCCGGGCCTTCCGGTGCCCGGCCGATGGAGCCTCCCGAGCGCATGCGCTGGACCTCCCGGTGGCCCCGCGGTGGACCCTCCCGTCACGGGAGAGGGCACTGTGGTCGATCGGGAGGTGATGGGGATGTTCCTCGGCATCGGAGACTTCGCGCGCGCCACGGGCCTGACCGTCAAAGCGCTGCGATGGTATGACGAACAGGGCGTGCTGGTGCCCGCGGACGTGGATCCGCACACGCGCTACCGCCGGTACACGATCGGCCAACTCGAACAGGCGGGTCTGGTCCGCGCGCTCCGCGCGGCCGGCGTGCCGCTCGCGGCGATCCGCACCGCGATGGGCGACGGCGGTTCCGCGCACGAGGCGCTGCGGGCGCGCCGGGAGGCGGTCCGAACCGAACGAGCACGCGAGGACCGGGCGATCGCGGCGGCGGAGCGGGTGCTCGCCGGCGCCGACGTGGACTACGACGTGCGAGTGCGCCGGACCGGAGCCCAGGCGTGGGTCGGCGTCGTCGAGTACGTCGCGACGCCCGAGGACGGAGAGCCCGTGATCGAGGGCTCGGACGGCGCGGTCGTGGACGCCGACGTCGCGATCGAGGGCGCACTGCTCGACCTGTACGCGAGCCTGCACGCGGACGGCATCGCACCCACCGGCGCCTTCTGGCTCGACCTGGGACGCCCCGCCGACGCCGCTGGGGCAGAGGTCGCCCTGTGCCTGCCGCTCGCCGAACCGGCCCCCGAGGGCTGGTCCGTCCCGGGCCGGCGGACGATCGCCGGCGTACGTCCGGCCGGCCGCGAACTGTGCACCGACCACGTGGTCACCGACGACGACCCCGACGACGGCACCGCCGTACACCCGGCGTTCGCCGCGCTCGTGCGCGCCGCCGCCGCGCGGGACCTGTCGATCGACCTGGGCAGCCTGCGCCAACACTGCCCGCGCGAGCTCGCGAGCGCGCCCGGGGCGGCGACCCGTATGGCGGTGGAACTGTCGGTCGACGTCGACGTCGACGATGGCTTCGATGGCTTCGATGGCGACGTCGACGGTGGCCTCGACAGTGGCGTCGACGGGTGAAGGCTCCGGGGAGGGGATGTAACGGCGAGGGTGTGCCGAGCGAGGGTATGGAGTGACGGCGCAGACCGGTGAAAAGCGATCGTCGGCGAGTGGGCATCTGACACATAATCGGCCTGGTGTTCCTGACCATCGCAACCACTCATCAGCCCGCCACCGACCTCGGCTTCCTGCTGCACAAGCATCCCGGGAAGGCGCAACGGTTCTCCACGACCTACGGCGAAGCACACGTCTTCTACCCCAAGGCCGACGACACGCGCTGCACCGCGGCGCTGCTGCTCGACGTCGACCCGATCGCGCTCACGCGCGGGGTCAAGCGGGGCAAGGGCGCCAAGGGTTCGCCCGACCTCGCGCTCGCGCAGTACGTCAACGACCGGCCCTACGCCGCCTCGTCGCTGCTCGCGGTCGCACTCGGCACGGTCTTCCGTACCGCGATGCAGGGGCGCTGCGACGCGCGGCCCGAACTGCCCGCGACGCCGATGCCGTTGGAGATCGAGGTTCCCGCGCTGCCCGCGCGCGGTGGCGAGGAGATGGTCCGGCGGCTGTTCGAACCGCTGGGATGGCAGGTGGCGATCGAGCCGATTCCGCTGGACCCGCGCTTCCCGGCGTGGGGCGACTCGCGTTATGTGCGGCTCGCGCTGACCGGCACGATGCCGCTCGCGGAGGCGCTGCGGCAGTTGTACGTGCTGCTGCCGGTATTGGACAACGCGAAGCACTACTGGGTCGCGCCCGACGAGGTGGACAAGCTGCTCCGCGCCGGCGAGGGCTGGTTGTCGGCGCACCCGGACCGGGACCTGATCGCGAGCCGGTACCTCTCACGGCGACACACCCTCACCCGCAGCGCGATCGAGCGCCTCGCCGAGATCGACGAGACCGCGCCGGAGAATCTGGACAACGCGGTACCGGACGAGGTCGAGGAGGACGCGGGGGCGGCGGAGGAGTCGGCCGCAGACGCGGTCGCAGTCGCGGTTGTGAGCGCGAGCGCCGCTTCGGCTGCGGACGTGCCCGAGGGCGTGGGTGCGACGCCGGCGGGTGCGACCGCCGAGAGTGCGCCCGCAGGTGCCCCCGCGACCGGGGTACCGGTGCCCGCGCCCGCGGGTGATGTCGCTGCGGGCGCAGGTGTCGTTGCCGCGGACGAGGCACTCGCGACTACGCCGGCGACCGCCGACGCCGTGGTCGCGGGCGCACCCGTGGGTGCGGGTGCGGACGAGCGGCCCATGACGCTCGCCAGGCAGCGGCGGGACGCGATCCTGGCGGCCCTGCGGGCGGCCGGGGCCGAGCGCGTGCTCGACCTGGGCTGTGGCGACGGCAAGTTGATCGGGTCGATGCTCCGGGAGCCGCGCTTCCGCGAGATCGTCGGGGTCGACGTGTCCACTCGCGCGCTCACCATCGCGGAGCGCAAGCTCAAGCTCGCCCGGATGTCGGAACGCCAACGCGACCGCGTGCGGCTGATCCAGGGTGCGCTGACCTACACCGACAAGCGGCTCGTCGGTTACGACGCGGCCGTGCTGTGCGAGGTGATCGAGCACCTGGACGAGCCGCGCCTGCCCGCCCTGGAGTACGCGGTGCTCGGCGCGGCCCGGCCGGCCACCGTCGTGGTGACCACGCCCAACGTCGAATACAACATCCGCTACGCCCCCGAGGAGCCGGGCGGCGAAGGCCTCGCGGCCGGCGCCATGCGGCACGGCGACCACCGCTTCGAATGGGACCGCGCCACGTTTCGCGCGTGGGCCGAGCGGGCGGCCGCCAAGTACGGCTACGCGGCCCGCTTCGAACCGGTCGGCGAGGTCGACCCCGAGGTCGGCCCCTCCACCCAGATGGCCGTGTTCACCCGTACCGAGACCGAACCCGCCGGCACCGCGCGAACCGCCGATGCCCCCCGGCCCACCGACACCGCCGTCCCCACGCCCACGCCCATACCCATCCCCACCGCGAACGACGAAGGCACCGGAGCAACGGCATGACCCACGACGCGAGCGCCCGCCGCGCATTGACCATGCCCGACCTGTGCCTGGTGGTCCTGATCGGCACCACGGGCGCGGGCAAGTCGACCTTCGCCCGCACCCACTTCAAGCCCACCCAGGTGCTCTCCTCCGACTACTTCCGCGGCCTGGTCGCCGACGACGAGAACGACCAGGCGGCCTCCGGCGACGCGTTCGACCTGCTGCACCACGTCGCCCGGATGCGACTCGCGTCCGGCCGGCTGACCGTCGTGGACGCGACCAACGTGCAGCGCGAGGCCCGCGCGCACCTGGTCAAGGTCGCCCGCGACCACGACGTGTTCCCGGTCGCGATCGTGCTGGACATCCCCGAGGCCGAGTGCCAGGCACGCAACGCCGAGCGCCCGGACCGGATGCACCTGCCCCCGCACGTGGTCCAGCGCCAGCACCGGGACCTGCGCCGCTCGCTGCGCGGCCTGCAACGCGAGGGCTTCCGCAAGGTGCACGTGCTCTCCGGCGTGGACGAGGTCGCCCGCGCCGAGATCGTGCACGAGCGCCGATACAACGACCTGCGGCACCTGACCGGGCCGTTCGACGTGATCGGCGACATCCACGGCTGCCGCGCCGAGTTGGAGGCGCTGCTGGTCGAGCTCGGCTACGGGATCACCCGCGACGACGCGGGGCGCCCGGTCGACGCCGTACACCCCCTGGGCCGCACCGCCGTGTTCGTCGGCGACCTGGTGGACCGGGGACCGGACACGCCGGGCGTGCTGCGCCTGGTGATGGGCATGGTCGGCGCCGGGCACGCGCTGTGCGTACCGGGCAACCACGAGAACAAGTTGGTGCGCGCGCTCAAGGGGCGGCAGGTCAAGACCACCCACGGCCTTGCCGAGTCGCTCGAACAACTGGCCGCGGAGAGCGAGGAGTTCCGCGCCGAGGTGGTCGACTTCTGCGAGTCCCTGGTGAGCCACTACGTGCTCGACGAGGGCAGGCTCGTGGTGTGCCACGCGGGTCTTCCGGAGAAGTACCACGGTCGGATGTCCGGTCGGGTGCGCAGCTTCGCGCTGTACGGCGACACCACGGGGGAGACCGACGAGTACGGTCTGCCGGTGCGCTACCCGTGGGCCGACGAGTACCGGGGCAAGGCGACCGTGGTCTACGGCCACACGCCCACGCCCCGTGCCGTGTGGGTGAACAACACGATCTGCCTGGACACCGGAGCGGTGTTCGGCGGCGAGCTGACCGCGCTGCGCTGGCCGGAGCGCGAGTTGGTCGCCGTGGCGGCCGAGCAGGTCTGGTACGAGCCGGTGCGACCGTTGGCCTCGGAGGCCCCCGGTGGTCGGGACGGGCGCACCCTCGACCTGGGCGACGTGCTCGACCTGAGCCCCGGCGGGGTCGGTCGCCGGCACGTCGAGACGGCCGGCGCGGGCAGGGTGACGGTACGTCAGGACAACGCGGCGGCGGCCCTGGAGGTGATGAGCCGGTTCGCCATCGACCCGCGCTGGCTGGTGTACCTGCCGCCGACGATGGCCCCGTGCGCGACCAGCACGCTGCCGGGCCTGCTCGAACACCCGGCCGAGGCGTTCGCGCAGTTCCGCGCGGACGGGGTCACCACGGTGATCTGCGAGGAGAAGCACATGGGCTCGCGCGCGGTCGCCCTGGTCTGCCGGGACGAGGCAGCCGCGCGCGAGGCGTTCGGCGTGGACGAGGGGATGGGTGTGGGCGCGGTGTGGACCCGCACCGGCCGCGGCTTCTTCCCCGACCGCGCCACCACCGACGGCTTCCTGGACCGGCTGCGCGCGGCGATCGACGCCGCGGGGCTGTGGGCGGAACTGGACACCGACTGGCTGCTGTTCGACGCCGAGCTGATGCCGTGGTCGGCGAAGGCGCAGGAGTTGTTGCGGCAGCAGTACGCCTCGGTGGGCGCGGCCGCGACCTCCGCGCTGCCGGTCGCCGGCGCCGCGCTGGCGCGTGCACTCGAACGCGGCATCGACGTCGGCGAGCTCGCCGACCGGATCCGGGGCCGCGAGGCGAACGCGCACGCCTTCGTGGACGCGTACGGCCGGTACTGCTGGGAGACCGACGGTCTCGCGGGTCTGCGCTTCGCGCCGTTCCAGGTGCTCGCCGGGCGCGGCGGGTCCTACCTGGGGCGGGACCACGCGTGGCATCTCGCGCTCGCCGACCGTCTGGTGGCGGCCGACACCTCGGGGTTGCTCGCGCCCACCGGCCGACTGGTCGTGGACGTCACCGACGACGAACAGGTCGCGGCGGGCGTCGAGTGGTGGACCGCGCTGACCGCGGCCGGCGGTGAGGGCATGGTCGTCAAACCGCTCGCGGGCGAGGCCGCGCGGGTGGCGAACCGACGTGTGCAGCCCGGGGTCAAGTGCCGTGGTCCGGAGTACCTGCGGATCATCTACGGCGCCGACTACACCGAACCGGTGAACCTGGAGCGGTTGCGTGATCGCGGCCTGGGCCACAAGCGTTCGATGGCGCTGCGCGAGCACGCGCTGGGCGCCGAGGCACTGGACCGACTGGCGGCCGGCGAGGCGCTGTGGCGCGTGCACGAGGCGGTCTTCGCCGTACTCGCGCTGGAATCGGAGCCGGTGGACCCCAGGCTCTGAGTCCGCGTCACCTGTTCGCAGCAAGGGCGGTATCCGGGGCGACACGGATGCCGCCCTTGTGTGCGTGATTGCCGGAAAGTTTCGGGTATGTCGCTTCAGTGTCCTGTGCCGATCGAGGTGGATCGATGGTCCCGTGTCGAGAGGGTCCAGTGACACCGCAGGTCGTGACCTGTGTCGGAGGTGCGTGCCCGCTCCCGGGTGCAGGATCCGAACGTGGTGAAAGCGGAGCCGAACCCGCGGCGCCGGATCGCCTCGACACACGGAGGAGCAGCGATGAGCCACGTGGTGGATCCCACGACCCCCACGTCCTCGCCGGCGGCCGCGCCCGAGACCTCGTCGCAGGCGTCCGCACCCGCGGCCGGCGAGGCCTCGCCGGGCACCCTCAGCCTCCCGCAGGCGACCGCACTCGTGGTCGGCGGCGTCCTGGGCACCGGGATCTTCCTGCTACCGGCCGCGCTCGCCAAGTACGGCACGGTCGGCATCCTCGCCCTCGGCCTGGTGACCATCGGCGCCCTGGCGATCACGGCGATCCTCGGCGCACTGGGCGCGCGCGTCCCGGCGGCCGGCGGTCCGTACGCATACGCCCGCGCGGCGTTCGGCGAGTTCCCCGGCTTCCTGACCGCGTGGTCGTTCTGGATCACCGCCTGGGTCGGCAACGCCGGCATCGCGGTGGCCTGGGTCGGCTACGTGAACTACTTCCTGCACTGGGACTCCACACCCGGCAAGATCGCGATCGCCCTGGTCGGCCTGTGGATCCCGGCCCTGATCAACCTGTCCGGGGTCGGGAACACGGGCCTGTTCCAGGTCGTGACCACCGTGCTCAAGGTCGTCCCGCTGCTGTTCGTGGCCGTCGTCGGTCTGTTCTTCGTCGAGAGCGGCAACTTCGGCGGGTTCAACACGAGCGGCGAGAACTTCCTCGGCGCGTTGCAGGTCTCCGCGGCGCTGGTGGTGTTCGCCTACTCGGGCATCGAGGCCGTGTCCGTGGCCGCCGGGAAGGTCGAGAACCCCGAACGCAACATCGGCAGGGCCTCGATCCACGGCACGCTCGCCTGCGCCGCCCTGTACATGCTGAGCACGATCGCGGTGATGGGGACCGTCCCGCACGCCGAACTCGTCGACTCGTCCGCACCGTTCTCCGACGCGCTGAACCACATGTTCGGCGGCGGCCCCTGGGGCGGCGTGATGGCCGCGGTCGCGATCGTCTCCGGCATCGGCGCGCTCAACGCCTGGACCCTGCTGTGCGCGGAGATGCCGTACGCGGCGGCGAAGGACGGCGTGTTCCCCCGGCGGTTCGCCGCCGTCGACCGGGCGGGCGTGCCGGTCTTCGGCGTGCTGGTCGCCGCCGTCCTGACCTCGGTCGTGGTCGCGGTGAACCACGTGTGGTCCGAGGACGCCTTCGAGACGATCCTGCTCCTGGCCACCGTCACCACCGTGATCCCCTACCTGTCCTCCGCGTCGGCGCAACTGCTCTGGCTGGTCACCCGCGAGCATGCGGTCACTCGTGCGGCACTGGCCAAGGACCTCACCATCGCCGTCGTGGGCTTGCTGTTCGCCCTGTGGATGCTCCACGGCGCGGGCACGGACGCGGTGCTCAAGAGCCTGATCATGCTGCTGCTCGGCATCCCGGTCCATCTCGGGGTCAAGGCCGCGCGCGGCGCGTCCCGCCCCGGCGACAAGGAGACGACCCGCGTCGAGGTCGAGGGCGCGACCCGCGCCACGCGCGAGTAGCGCGGCGCACGCGCCCGGCGCGCGTCGTACCTTTCGAAATCGGAAACATCATTCGCAGGCGCACACGGCACGAGAACCGGAAACACCGTCGGAAGCAGAACCGGACCCGGTCCCGATGGCCGGAAGGCACAAAGCAGTTCGCAACGGTCAGGAGGACCATCCATGGGGTTCCACGTCGAGTCGGAGACCGGTCGACTCAAGCAGGTGATCCTGCACCGCCCGGATCTGGAGATGAAGCGGCTGACCCCGACGAACAAGGACGAGCTCCTGTTCGACGACGTCCTGTGGGTCAAGCGGGCCCGCGAGGAGCACGACGGTTTCGCGGACGCGCTGCGGGATCGGGGCATTCGTGTCCACCTGTTCACCGACCTGCTGCGCGAGACGCTCTCGGGCGAGCCGGCCGCCAAGAAGATGGTGCTGGACCGGGTCTTCGACGAACGTGAGTTCGGCCTGCTGGCGGTGGACGAGTTGCGCGGCCTGTTCGAGGGCTTCGACACCAACGAGCTGGTGCGCTACCTGGTGGGCGGGATCACCAAGCGCGAGATCCTGGAGTTGATGCAGGAACCGCACAGCGTCGCGTTCCACACGATGGACGTGGACGACTTCGTGCTCAAGCCGCTGCCCAACCACATCTTCACCCGGGACACCTCGTGCTGGGTCTACGACGGCGTCGCGGTGAACGCGATGATGATGCCCGCCCGGCGGCGCGAGACCGTGCACTTCGAGGCGATCTACAACTACCACCCGAACTTCGCCAAGGGCGACTTCAACGTGTGGAACCCGGGCCAGAGCAGCTTCCCCGCGTCGATGGAGGGCGGCGACGTCCTGGTGATCGGCAACGGCGCGGTCCTGGTCGGGATGAGCGAGCGGACCACCCCGCAGGGCGTCGAGGCGCTCGCGCGGGCGCTGTTCAAGCACGGTTCCGCGACGAAGGTGGTCGCACTGAACATGCCGAAGAAACGCGCCTTCATGCACCTGGACACGGTGATGACGATGCTCGACGGCGAGACCTTCACCAAGTACGCGGGCATGGGCATGCTGCCGTCGTACACGATCGAACCGGGCGAGCACGACAAGGAGCTCAAGGTCACCGACCACCCGGCACACGACATGCACAAGGCGATCGCGAACGCCCTGGACCTGTCCGACATCCGGGTGCTGACCGCGACCCAGGACGTGCGCTCCGCCGAGCGCGAGCAATGGGACGACGGTTGCAACGTGCTCGCGGTCGAGCCCGGTGTGGTCTTCGCCTACGAACGCAATGTCACCACGAACACCTACCTGCGCAAGAACGGCATCGAGGTGGTCACCATCCGGGGCAGCGAGCTCGGCCGCGGTCGCGGTGGGCCGCGCTGCATGAGCTGTCCGGTGGAGCGCGAGGCCGTCTAACCTGGCGGTTTGCCGATCCGACGACGCGTTGGCAGACCCGCCCGACTCGTCCACCGACCTTTCGATCCCGCACGAAGAGAAGCCTGGAGCCATGGCCTTCAACCTGCGTCACCGCAACTTCCTCAAGGAATTGGACTTCACCCCGAAGGAGTTCAATCACCTCCTCGACCTCGCCGCGGACCTGAAGGCCGCGAAGTACGCGGGCAACGAGCGCAAGCGTCTCGTCGGCAAGAACATCGCGCTGATCTTCGAGAAGACCTCCACCCGCACCCGGTGTGCGTTCGAGGTCGCCGCGTACGACCAGGGCGCGGGTGTGACCTACCTCGACCCGAGCGGCTCGCAGATCGGGCACAAGGAGTCGATGAAGGACACCGCGCGGGTGCTCGGGCGGATGTACGACGGCATCGAATACCGGGGCAGCAAGCAGGAGTACGTCGAGGAGCTCGGCAAGTACGCGGGCGTGCCGGTGTGGAACGGCCTGACCGACGAATGGCACCCCACGCAGATGCTCGCGGACATGCTCACCATGCGCGAGCACTCGGACAAGCCGCTGCACCAGGTCTCGTTCGCCTACCTCGGCGACGCCCGCAACAACATGGGCAACTCGCTGATGATCACCGCCGCGATGCTGGGCATGGACGTACGCATGGTCGCGCCCGAGGAGTTGTGGAACGACGCGGAGATCGTCGCCAAGGCCAAGGAGATCGCGACCGCGACCGGCGCCCGGATCACGCACACCGCCGACGTCGCGGAAGGCGTCAAGGGTGTGGACTTCCTCTACACCGACGTATGGGTGTCGATGGGTGAGCCCAAGGAGGTGTGGGACACCCGCATCGCACAACTGAAGGCCTACCAGGTCAACATGGACGTGGTGAAGGCCACCGGCAACCCCAAGGTCAAGTTCATGCACTGTCTCCCGGCGTTCCACGACCGCAACACCAAGGTCGGCCAGGACATCTTCGAGAAGACCGGCATGGAGGCGCTGGAGGTCACCGACGAGGTCTTCGAGTCGGACTTCTCGATCGTCTTCGACGAGGCCGAGAACCGCCTGCACACGATCAAGGCGGTCATGGTCGCCACACTCGGCGACTAGAGCGCGGTACGAGGAACGGCGCGGCCCGGGCACCGGACCAACCGGTACCCGGGCCGCACGTGATTGTGGAACGCCCTATTTGCCCCATTGATTCGCTTTGCCGCGACGAGCCGACCGGTCGACGCCGCTCGCGCTCGCCGCCCGAACCGAAGGGATCCACCATGCGCGTCGTCGTCGCCCTCGGCGGAAACGCGATGCTTCAGCGCGGGGACAAGCCCGACGCCGACATCCAGCTGCACAACATCCAAAAGGCGGTCAAGTCGCTGGCCCCGCTGGCGCGCGAACACGAACTCGTGGTCACCCACGGCAACGGCCCCCAGGTGGGCGTGCTCGCCCTTCAGTCCGCCGCCGACCAATCGCTCACCCAGCCCTACCCGTTCGACGTCCTGGGCGCGATGACGCAGGGCATGATCGGCTACTGGCTGCTCCAGTCCCTCCAGAACGCGCTGCCGGGCAGGCAGGTGTGCTCGCTGATCAACCAGACCCTCGTTTCCACCGCCGACCCCGCGTTCCAGGATCCGACCAAGTTCGTCGGCCCGGTGTACGAGGAGGACGAGGCCAAGCAACTGGCCCACGAGCGCGGTTGGATCGTCAAGCCGGACGGCAAGTGGTGGCGCCGGGTGGTGCCCTCGCCCAAGCCCGCACGGGTCGTGGAGACTCGACTGATCCGGCAACTGCTCGCCTCCGGGGCGGTCGCGGTGTGCGCGGGCGGCGGCGGTGTCCCGGTGGTCCGCAACGAACTCGGCCAACTCACCGGCGTCGAAGCCGTGGTGGACAAGGATCTGACCGCAGCCCTGCTGGCCGAGGCACTGGATGCGGACGCGCTGTTGCTGCTCACCGATGTCCCCCGCGTGGTCCGCGGATTCGGACAACCCGACGCGCAGGAGATCACCAACTCCACCCCCATGCAACTGCGCGCGGGGGACTTCCCGGCCGGTTCGATGGGCCCCAAGGTCGACGCGATCTGCCGCTTCGTCGAGATGACCGGCGACATGGCGGCGATCGGCGCGCTCGACCAGGCCGCGGAGATCCTCCGGGGCAACGCGGGGACGATCGTCACGCCCAGCGGCAAGTACCCGGAGACCAGTTTGTTGTGACGGCGGGGCTTGGGGGTTGAGGGGGCAAGAGGGTCGAGAAGGCCAAAGGGCCAGAGGGTCAGAGGGTCAAAGGGCCAAAGGGCCGAATGGTCGGAGGCGAGGTGTCGAGGCCCGGTGTCGCGGGTGAGGCGCCGGCCTTCGGGGGGCTGCGGGGGTGGGTCGGCGTGACGGTGAAGGCAGTGCGGATCGCGGCGGACACGTGCGGGGGAGCGGGTTCGCCGACGATCTTTTCGAGCGCGGATCGGTAAAGGGTCTGGTCCGATCGGCCCGTGTCCTGTGACCATGTCGAGCATGGCCGTCTCCGTGATGCCTGCCGCCGACACACTCGCTCGAACGCTGCTCGCCGCCCGAGGCGCCGAGTGGGGGGACTGGTCCGTCGAAGCCATGCAGGAGACCGCCGGACGGCTCGGCTGGGAGACTCGCCGCGTCGAGGACGGACAGGTGGCGATCGAGACCGGCATACCCGGGCTGCAGTGCCGGGCGGATCCCGGCGAACTCGCCGAGGGCGCGCCGTGCGTACGCTTCAGCGCCCCGCTGCCGGTCCGGGTGGACCCACCGCCGCCGGTGCCCGGGTTCCAAGGCCCGTCGGTGCCGGGTCAATACGCGTACGGACCGGGTTCCGGTTCATGGGGCGCCGTGCCCTACGTCCGCGATCGAGGGCGGGAGTTGGACGCCGCGCACACCCGGCTGGGCGCGGCGCTGACCGCGACGCTGGGGCCCGCGCCGTGGCGGGGCGGGCCCGCCGCGTGGCTGCGCTGGCGATCGCGTCGGATCACGCTGCGCCTGTCTCGGGACGACGCGAACGAGGCCCTCGTCATGGAGTTGTTTCCGACGCGCGCCGGCGAGGCGTTCGAGCGGCGCGGCTTCGAGCGGGCGGGGTCCCTGGCCGAGTTGCCCTACATCTGGTGTGTCAGTCGGCCGGACATGAGCCTGGCGGAACTGTTCCTGCCGTTCGGGCCGGACCCGCGCGACTGGGCCGACTTCCGCGAGGCGCTGCCGCGGGTACTGTCCTCGCTGGTGGTGGACATGCCGCTGGTCGGGTGGGTGGAACCGGTCCTGTTGGTGCTGGGGGATGTAGCCGAACCCGCGCACACGGTCGAGATCCGGGTCGGGCAGGACCGCCTCGAACTGGGCAACGTGCCGGGCAACGGACGCCAGGTATGGCTGCGCCCCGGCACCGAACACGCGGTCGCGGCGGCCGAGTCGATCCTGGAGGCGTTCGCCTTCTGGGGCATCGACGGCGCACGGCGGCTGCGCACCCGGGCATGGACGTCGGGCGGGTATGTCGACCTGCCCGGGATCGGAGTACGCCCGGAGGGGACACACCCGGACGACGCGTGACCGGGACGAGTGGAGACCTGGGGCTCGAGGCCCGACACGCAGTCGAGGCGGGGACGGGTCACGGGGCGGCGAGCGCGGTCGCGGGGGCGGAGGAGCGGAAGCGGCGTGATGGGGCGCGCACCTGCGCCTGCGACCGGTGCGCCTCGTACCCGCGATCGCGATCGCGACCGCGACCGTGAGCCTGCGCTCGCGACCGCGCCGGCGACCGCCTGACTGCGCGCCCGCGCCCGCGCCCGCGTGAGCGCTCGGCTGCGCGTGCGGCCGCCACCGCCGGCGCCTGCGTCCGCACGGGCGATCGCGCACACGCAGGCGCCGGCGGTCGCATGCGTACCCTCGCGACCGGGCCGCGTGTACCCGCAGGCGCACCTGCGACCGTGACCGCGATGGCGCTGCGCTCGCGACCGCGCCGGCGTGTACCTCCACCCGCACCCGCACCCGTGACCGGGTCGCGGTTTCCGTGTTCGGTTTGCTCGTCAGTCCTTGGTGCCCGCTCGCCATTGCAGGCCCCAACCGTAGGTCTGGTCGACCTTCTGCTGGTTGCCCTTGATGTAGCGCACCTCGCGCTGGATCGTCAGGTCCCCGCCCTGGTTCTGGACGAGCGCGATCGCGCACGAGCGCGCCGCACCGCCGGTCTCGTCGAGCCGGATCTCCAACTCGGGGCCGGTCGCCGGGGTGAGCGTCACCACCGCCTGCGCGTCGTCGAACGTCACACCCTTGTAGATGAACGCGAAGATCAGCAGGCGCTTGAAGCTGCTCTTGTGGTCGAGGTTGATGTACAGGTTCTCGCCGGCGGTGTTCGCGCCGGTGCGGTCGTCCCCGTCCAGGTACACGTACGGCGGCGCGTCCGCCGAACCGAACATGTTGCCGAGCGCCTGCACGATGCCCTTCGTGCCGTCGTTGAGCTCCCACAGGCAACACAGGTCGAGGTCGGTCGGTCCCATCAGCCGCTTGAGCATGCCGCGCCCGGGAGCGGCCTGCACCCAGTTGAGGTTCACCCGCATGCGACTGCCGGTGATGCCCTCCTTGCTCAGCGAGACCATCGGTGAGGCCTTGGTCAGCGTCACCTTGCTCAACCGCACCGGCGGCCGGTTCGGAGTGGTCGCCGGCGCCGGCGTCGGCGCGGGTGCGGGCGGTACGGGCGGCTGCCGTACCGGCTCGGGCTTGCGGACGTTCAGCCGAGGCGCCGGCGGAGGTGTGGGTGCCGGCGGGGGCGGCGGCGGAGGCGCCTGCACCCGCGGGGGAGGCGGAGGCGGGGCCGTCACCGAGATGCCGAAGTCGGTCGCGAGTCCCTCCAGACCGGTCGAGTAGCCCTGCCCGATCGCGCGGAACTTCCAGGCCCCGCCCCGGCGGTACAACTCGCCCGCGAGCATCGCGGTCTCCACGGTCGCGTCCGCGATGTCGAACCGGACCAGGTCCACCTCGGCCCCCGGATCGCTCACCAACAGGTGCAGATCCCGGATGCCCGCGAAGGTGCCACTGTGCGCCGACGCCGCGAGCACCACCCGATCCACACTCGCCGGAAGCGACCCCAGGTCGATCTCCAGCGCGTCCCTCGACCACGTCCCCTCGTTCTTGCCGGCGTGGCGGACCGCGCCGGAGGGATGGGTCGGCTGGTTGTAGAACACGAAGTCCGCGTCGCCCGAGACGCGACCCGACGCACCCAACAACAGCGCCGACGCGTCCAGACCGGGCGTGCTCGGCCCCGGTCGCCAGACGAAGACCGCGCTCACCTTCGCGGCGGCCACCGGCGTGTTCTGTCCCTTGCCCAACTGCTGCACCATGCGCACGATCGTCACACGAGTGGGCTGATCGGTTCATCCTTTGCGGAGAAAAAATCGGGTGCCCACTCGTACGGGTCAGTAAAACCGGGGTGAAACGTACCCGCTCGTCCGCTACTCTTGCTCGCCTTGCCCGGGGTGTTGCGGGCCGGGGCCGGCGTTCGTCACGCATCAGGCTCGGCGCAACGAAACCAAGAGTGAGCATCCCCACACCTCCGACCGAGGTCACTTCGGTATGCCCGGAGTCGCGTGTCCGCTCGGCCCCGCCGATGCCGCACGCTGCCCGGGGAAAGGGATTCCACCATGTCGTTCGCTTCCGCGCGCTCACTGCGGATCGACCAACCGCCGGACCGACGGGCCCGGCTGTACCGCTTCGGCGCGCTGTTCGGCGCGGGCTTCCGCCGCTGGTCCACCTACCGGCAGGCAACCCTCGCCGGACTGTTCACCAACATCGTCTTCGGTGTGATGATCTACTCGTTGATGCGCGCCCTCGCCGACGACGGCCGCCGGCCCGGCGGCTACGACGCGCCGCAACTCGCCACCTATGTCTGGGTCGGTCAGGGCATCCTCAGCGTCGTCCACGTGTGGACCTGGAACGAACTCGCCGACCGGGTCCGCAGCGGCGACGTGACCGCCGACCTGCTGCGCCCCATCGACCCGTTCGAGGCGTTCTTGGCCGCCGACCTCGGCCGGGCCGCCTACGCGGTGCTCGCCCGGATGGTGATACCCGTCCTCGCCGGCGCGCTGATGTTCACCCTGTACATCCCGCAACGTCCCTACACGATGCCGCTGTTCGTGCTCTCGCTGGCGCTGGGCACGGTGCTCAGCTTCGCGCTGCGCTACCTCGTCAATCTCGGCGCGTTCTGGCTGCTCGACGCGCGCGGTCTCGGCGCGGTGTGGCTGCTCGCCTCGGGTGTATTCGCCGGCACGTTCTTCCCGCTGCGCTTCCTGCCCGACTGGGCCCAGGCCGTGTTGTGGTTGTGCACCCCGTTCCCCGGCCTGTTCCAGATTCCGCTCGATGTGGTGGTCGAACGTCCCGGCCCCGCACAGCAGGTCGGCAGTGTCGTACTCCAGTTGATCTGGGTCGCGATTCTGGTACCCGTCGTGCGGCGGGTGCAGCGGGCCGCGACCGACAAGTTGGTGATCCAGGGTGGCTGAGTCGAGCACGATCCAGGCGTACACGCATCTGGTGCGAGCCCAGATCCGCAGTCAGACCCAGTACCGCGCCTCGTTCACCATCGACGTCGCGTCCTGTGCGCTGACCACGCTCGTCGAGGCCGCCGTCGTCCTCGTGGTGTTCCGAGTCTCGCCGACGGTCGGCGGATTCGGGCTGCGCGAGGTGCTCGTGATGTCCGCGCTCGCGGTCTTCGCGTTCGACCTCGCCGACCTGCTCGTCGGCAACATCGAACGACTGTCCCTGTACGTGCGCAAGGGCATGCTCGACGCGATCCTGGTCCGGCCGTTGCGTGTACTGCCGCAACTGCTCGCCACCGACTTCGCGTTGCGCCGGATCGGCCGAGCCGCGCAGTCCTTGGTGCTGTTGGTGGCCGTACTCGTGTACGCGGACCCGCACTGGACTCCCGCGCGCGTACTGCTGCTCGTGCTGACCCCGATCGCGGGCTGCGCGCTGTTCGCCGCGGTGTTCGTCCTGGGGGCCTGTGTCGCGTTCTGGTTCGTCGAATCCGGCGAGATGGCCAACGCGTTCACCTACGGCGGCAAGGAGTTCGCCCGCTACCCGGCGACGATCTACCCGGGGTTGCTGCGCCGGGTTTTCGGCTACGGGGTCGGCCTCGCGCTGGTCGGCTATCACCCCGCGCTGTTCCTGACGGGACGCGCGGATCCGCTCGGCGGGCCGGACTGGCTCGCATGGTTGTCCCCGGTCGTCGCGGCGTTCGCCTGGACGGTCGCGCTGCTGGTGTGGCGGACGGGGATTCGGCACTACAGGAGTACGGGATCGTGACCGCGACCGAGACCATCACCCAGACCGCGACCGAGACGATGATCGAAGTGCGGGACCTGCGCAAGGAGTTCACCGTCAGGCGCAAGATCGGCCGGGTCCGCCGGGAATCGCGCACGGTGGCCGCCGTGGACGGCGTCGCGTTGAGCATCGCGCGCGGCGAGACGGTCGGCTACATCGGACCCAACGGCGCCGGCAAGTCGACCACTCTCAAGATGATGACCGGGATCCTGACGCCGACCTCGGGGCACGTACGGGTCTGCGGCCTGGAACCGGTGCCCCGTCGACGCCGGCTCGCCCGTCGGATCGGGGTGGTCTTCGGACAGCGCTCGCAACTGTGGTGGGACCTGCCGCTGCGCGAGTCCTTCCGGTTGCTGAGGTTCGTCTACGCGGTGCCCGCCGTCGAGCACGAGGCCAGGCTCCGACAGTGCCGGGCGATGCTCGAACTCGACGAGTTCATGGACACGCCGGTGCGTCAACTCTCGCTCGGGCAGCGGATGCGCGGCGAGATCACGGCGGCCCTCCTGCACGGTCCCGATGTGTTGTTCCTGGACGAGCCGACGATCGGACTCGACGTGGTCAGCAAGCAGTCGCTGCGCGCGTTCCTGGCCGAGATCGGCACGAGCGGGGACGTCACGACCGTGCTCACGACGCACGACCTCGCCGACATCGAGCACCTGTGCCGGCGGCTGATCGTGATCGACCGCGGCCAGGTCGTGCACGACGGAACGCTGGAGGCCCTGCACGCGCGCTACGGCTCGCGCAGGCGGGTGGTGGTGGATCTGGACGAGGCACGTGCGCTGGACGTGCGGATGCCCGGGGTCGCGGTCGAGGCGGTCGAGGCGGACGGCAGGCGGGTCACCTTCGCGCTGGACGGCGTGCCCGCGGGGGAGTTGATCGCCAGGATCGCGCGCGACGGGGGCCTGCGGGACGTGTCCGTGCGGGAGCCGACGATCGAGGAGGTGGTCGCGAGGCTGTATCGGGAGTGACGGGGCGGGCTCGCGGGCGGGTCGGGCCTCTGCGGGCGACGGGCGGCGGGCGATGGAGTCCGGCTGTGGCCGCAAGTGGTTGCCGGTGATGCGGTGTGGTCGGCGCCGGTGTCCGTCGCCAGTGTCCGGGGCCGGTGGACGTGCTCGGCGGGCTCCCGGTTTTGAGGGATTGCCCCCTGCGGTCGTGTGCGGTCCCGGAGGAGAGTCTTCCTGAGGGGGACGGGACATGACGCGCAGTCAGGACGAGGTCGTCGGTGCCGCTTTGCCGCGGTGGGCGAACGGGCGGTTTCCGTTGCCGACCGACTCGGGGCATCACTGGTACACCGCTCGCGGAGGCGTCGTCGCGGCCTTGGCCGGGGCCGCGGTGACGCTGCGGGCAGCTGAGCCCGACGCGGCGGTGGTCGGGTGGGTGGGCGACGCCGACCCGGACCAGATACGGGTGCTCGCCGCCGCGTCTGCCCGTCCTCCCGCTTTGGTGGTCGTGGGGGCGGCCGGTACGGGCAAGACCAGGACCGCCGCGATGGTGATCCGCCGCGAACTCGACGCCGGCGGACGCGTGCTGGTTGTGACGCGCCAGAGGCATGGGGCACAGCGGGTGCGGGCGGAACTTGCCGGCGTGGGTGTGGACCCAGGCGCGGGGGACGGGCTCGCGGGTGCATGCGCGGGCGCAGGCGGTGGACTCGCGGGTGCGGGTGCGGGTGCGGGTGCGGGCGCAGGGCTCGTGCGTCCCGGTGGCGGTGGCGGTGGGCGCGGCGTCGGGCCGGGAACGGGGGGCGGACGCGGAGGCGCAGCGGATTGCGATGTGGACGAGGTGTTGTTGGATCGGCATGCGCGCTCGATGGTCGAGCCGTACGGGGCTTGGGGGTTGACCCTGGCCGGAGTCCAGGATCACCTCGTGGGGCGGCCGCTGTGGACCGGGCCCGTGCTCGATCCGGAGCTTGTGTCGGCGCTCGATCCGAACGAGGCGCATCGACTCGGCCGCGACCTCGAACGATTCGCGCATGCGGGCGGGTTGCGTGATGCGGCTTGGCACGGCGTACGGATCGACACGCCCGAGCAGGCCCGTTCCGTCGTCGGCGAGGTCGCCGAACTACGCGCACGGTTTCGCGAGATCCGGGCCGCCGCGGCACGGGCCCGGCTCCACCCCGATCGGGCCGAGCCGTGTGATCTCGCCGACTGGACAGCGTGTCTCGCACTCGTCAAGCGCGTGCGGCAGCTCTCGATCGTGGTCGACCCGGAAGTCCTCACCGGTCCGTACTCGATTCCCCAACTGCTGGCGACCACTCGCTGGTACGGACGACCCGCGGCGCGCCGATACCTGCGCGACCGTACGCGATTCCCGACCGACCGGGCCGCCATGCGGCTCACCATGACCGAGGCCCGGGCCTTGGTCCGACTCTTCCAGGAGCAGCCGGACGGGTTGCCCGAGACGGCGTTCCTGCGGGAAATGGTCCCGGCGTGGTCCGACTCGGAACGCGAACGGCAGGCGCTTGCGGGCTACGCGGAATCGCTGTTCCCGGTCCTGGGCCTGCCGGTGGACACCTCGTTGCGCGGTATCGGGGAGCGGCTCGATCGGCTCGCCGAGTCGATCTCGGCGGACGGCGCGTCCTGCGAGCGACTGGCGGACCGCTGTCGCTCGTACCGCGCCCTTGCGACCGCCGGCTTGGGACCGCTCATGGCGGACCTGACAGCGCGAGCGGTATCGCCGGAGGGGGTCGCGGGCGAGTACGAGCGCTTCCTGTACACCTCGCTCGCCCACACCATCACCGCCGGCGGGCCCGGCGGGGTGGTGGGCCTACAGGCGCACGCCTACCGGTATCGAACCCGGGCGGCGGCGGCGGTTGCCCGCCCGAGGCCGGTGTCGGAGGTGCGGGTCGGCCCGTCGGGTGCGCCGGCGGGCGCACCCGTGAGGGTGATGTCGCCGCGCGCGGTTCGGCGATTGCCGGATTACATGCGCTTCGACCTGGTGGTGGTGGACGACGCCGGGACGGTGAGCGAACGCGACGTGATCCCCGCTCTGCTCCGCGCGGATCGGGCCGTGCTGTTCGGAGACCCGGCCGGGCCGGGACTCGGTGATCCGGACGCTCCGGTCGAGCCGGGCGATCCCGGTTCGGAAGGCGACCTGCGCTCCGCCCTCGCGGCCGTGAGCCGCTTCGTCGATCCGGTTCGGATCGGCCACCCACACCGCGCACTCGACGAACGTCTCGCACTGCCGGGCGTGTCGCAGGCAGTGGAACTCCCGGGCGTGCACGTCGATCCGGTGGCGATCCGGCACCTCGTGGTGGGCGCGGACGACGTTGCGGAGGTGCTCGCGACGGCTCGTCGGTACCAGGTGCGATATCCCGATGAGAGCCTCGCGATCGTCACGCTGGGCGGGTCGCAGGCGCGGCGCATCCGCTCCGCCCAGGAGACGGGGCACGCGACCACGGAGTTCACGGTGGATCGAGCGGCGGCCTTGCACGGTGGCGAATGGGACACGGTGCTCCTCAGCGTCGGGGCGAGACGGGATGCCGAGGGAAGGCTGATCCACCGATTCGGCGCGGCGACCATGCCTGGTGGGGACGCACTGGTGACCTCGGCCGTCTCGCGGGCGCGCCGGCGACTGGTCGTGGTGACCGCCTTCGAGGAGAGCGAACTCGACCCGGCCCGGCTGCGGGCCCCTGGCGCACGGCTGTTACGAAGGGTGCTCCGACACGCGGCTTCGAGTGGGCGCGGGGGCGAGTACGAGCAGGCCGAGGGCGGGACTGTGCCTGCGGTCGCCGTCGCCGGTGCCGGGAGTGAGGTCGGTGCGAGTGCGGGAGCGACTGGAGCTCCGGACGTGTTCCACGCCGATGTGATCGATCGGCTGCGGGCGGCCGGCCTCGAACCGGCGTACGGGTTCGGCGGGCCGGCGGGCGTCGTGATCGCGTTGCCGGTCGCATGCTCCACCCCGGGCGCGGACACGAGTGCGAGTGCGGGCGGACATGCGGTAGCCGGCGCGAGGACCCGAGCCGACGCCTGCGAACGTGAGGCGACCGCAAGGGAGCCGGTTCCGGACGAGCGTGCGGTCGCAGGCGCAGGCGCAGGCGTCCGGTCGCGTCTCGGCCGTCACGCCGGTGCCGACGAGGGCGAGCCCGCAGCCGAGGCCGCAGACACCGGCGCGCCCGCAGGCGCCGGGCCGGGAAGGCGGATGGTGGTCGCGATCGAGACCGATCGAAGTGCGACCTACCTCGCGGAGGCCTCCGCCCGTGAGCGGGAGTGGTTGCGGGCGGCTCGGTTGGAGCGGCGCGGGTGGGTCGTGTACCGCCTGTGGAGCGGTGACTGGATCCGTGATCCGGACAAGCAGATTCGACAGATCGTGGCGTTGTACCGATCCGCGACGAACGACGCGCCGGTGGTTGCGACAAAGGGGTGACGCCGGAGCCCGGTCCGGCGCGTCCCGCCCTTCCCCATCCGTGAGACCGCACCATGTCGTGTGGCGCTTGAGCGGATGAAAAGGATGACCATGTGAGCGGATCCAGCCGGGACGACGCCGCCGCGCCCCGCGTGGACCCGGTCGTCGCGGCCATCGGCTTCGCCGTCGTGCTCGCGGTCGTCCTGTGGGGCGTCCTCGCCAAGGGCTCGCTCGACACCGCGGCGTCTACCGGACTCGATTGGACGATCCGCAACTTCGGCTGGCTGTTCGTCGTCGCCGCCGACACATTTCTCGTGCTCGCGGTCTTCATCGCCGCGTCGAAGTACGGCCGAATCCGCTTGGGCGAGGACGACGACGAGCCGGAATTCCGTACCGGCGCCTGGGTCGCGATGATGTTCAGCGCGGGCATGGGTATCGGGCTGATGTTCTACGCCGTGGCCGAACCCATCCAACACTTCGCCGCGCCGCCACCGGCCTCGGGTGCGGTCGCGCAGACCCCGAGTGCGGCCGGCGCGGCGCTCGAATGGACGCTGTTCCACTGGACGTTGCATCCGTGGGCGATCTACGCGATCGCCGGCCTCGCCCTCGCCTACGCCACCTTTCGGCGCGGTCGCGGAAATCGGGTCAGCGCCGCGTTCGTACCGCTCCTGGGTCGCCACGCGGACGGTGCCGCCGGGCAGGCGATCGACCTGCTCGCCATCTTCGCGACCGTGTTCGGCTCGGCCACCAGCCTGGGACTCGGCGCCCTCCAGGTGGCCAAGGGGCTGGACCTGACCACTGACATCAAGGACACCTCGACGCTGCACGTGGTGATCATCATCGCGCTCACGGCCGCCTTCGTGGTGTCCGCCTTCAGCGGGATCCATCGCGGCGTCAAGTGGCTCAGCACCGCCAACGTGCTGCTCGCGCTGGTGCTCATGTTGTTCGTGTTCGTGGTCGGCCCGACGGTGTACGTGCTCGGGGCGCTGCCCGCCTCCGTCGGCAGCTACCTCAACGACCTGCTGACCCTGGCGACCCGTACCGGAACCTTCGGCGGGGACGCCTGGATGGGCTCGTGGACGATCTTCTACTGGGCGTGGTGGCTGTCCTGGGCCCCGTTCGTGGGCACGTTCATCGCACGCATCTCGCGCGGCCGGACGGTTCGCCAGTTCGTGATCGGCGTCCTGCTGGTACCCAGCGGGGCGAGCACGATCTGGTTCGCGGTGATGGGCGGGACTGCGCTGCGCCTGCAACAGACCGGCGCGGCCGACCTGGTGACCAAGGTCGCCGACGGGCCGGAGTCGGGCCTGTTCGCGATGCTCGACGCGCTACCGCTGTACGCCGTCACCGCGACCGTGGCGATGGTCCTGGTCGCCCTGTACTTCGTCACCGGGGCCGACTCGGCCTCGCTCGTACTCGGCTCGCTGACCAGCCGCGGTTCGCTCAAACCGGCGCGCTGGCTGGTGGTGGGCTGGGGCGCGCTGATCGGCGCGGTCGCGGCCGTGCTCCTGGTCGCGGGCGGTCTCACCGCGCTGCAACAGGCAACCATCCTGGTCGCGTTGCCGTTCGTGCTGGTGATGCTGGCGCTGTGCGTGGCACTGCTGAAGGATCTGAACAGCGACCCCATGGTCGCACCGGGACCGAGACGGATGCGGGCGCGTGGTTTGTCCGCCGCGGTGCGCGCGACCGTGGGCGACGAGGGCGAGGGCGTCGACGCGGAGGCCTTCCACCGACACCACGGCGGCATCTGAGTACGCCGATCTGATTGGATCCGTTCGGGCCGAGTCGGCCTCAATCGGTCGTGGTGGTGTCAGAGCGAATCCGGGCGCATCCCGGTCGGGAGGCCGCGGTGATGTTGGAGGACGAGCGTCGCGAACTGTGCGAGTTCGGAGCACGGATCGTCGAGTGCGGACTTGTGGTCGGAGCCTCGGGCAACCTGAGCGTGCGCCGGGGCCCACTGGTCGTGGTCACCCCCTCCGGTGTCCCGCTGGAGCGCATCACGCCGGCGGAGTGCGTGGTCGTGGACATGACGGGCAGGGTCGTGGAGGGCACCCGAACGCCTTCCTCCGAGACGCCGATGCACCTCGCGCTGTACGAGAGCGACCCGGACGCCGGCGCCGTGGTGCACACGCACGCGGTGTTCGGGGCGGTGGTGGCGACAACGCTGCCCGTGTTGCCGGCGATCCACTACAACGTGCTGCTGCTCGGCGGGCACGATGTGCGAGTCGCGCCGTACGCGACCTACGGGACGCCGGAGTTGGCTGCCTCGGTGCGAGCGGCGCTCGCGGGCGGCCGCAGCGCGGCACTGATGGCCAACCACGGGGGCGTGACCCTGGGACGGGACCTGATCGAGGCGTACAACCGTACCCGGATCCTGGAGTGGTTGTGCGAGGTGTACGTGCGCTCGCTCGCGGTGGGCACTCCGAACGTGCTGACCGCCGCCGAGCTGGCGGCGGTCGAACGTCGGATGAACCGGTAGGAAAGGCCCGGGCCGGCTGCTGCGAGCGCGGCCCGGTCCTGGTCAGCGCTTGACGTCGATCACGATGCGGCTCGGGTTGTTCAGGACGAACGTGAGCACCTCGTGCACGTTGCTCTTGTAACCGATGCCGACCTTGAGCTTGCCCTCGAAGTCGCACGTGACCGCGTACCCGGTGAGCGAGGGCATGTTGGTGACCACGTGGCGCGGACCGGTGTACGTGGCGTTGCCGTTCTCGTCGTGCGCTGCGCCGGCGATGTCCAGTTCGAGGTATTCGGCGCTGTTCGGGAAGCTGACGGGCTTGCCGCTCGCGCACTGCTCGAGACCGCTGCTCGTGGTGCTCCCGTACGCCGGAAGGCCGGCGGAGAAGTCGAGGACCACGCGGTCGTAGGTCGCGTGTTGTCCGGTGCGGATGTTGGTCAGGTAGGTGGTGCCGGCGGCCTGCGCGGTCCCGGACAACACGGTGGTGGCGGCGATGCCGACGACGGCGGCGACGCCGAGGGCGGAGCGGACGAGATGGCGACGGGGGACGGATACAACAGCCATGACAGCCTCCGAATGAGCCGATATCTACAGCGACGAAACGTTTCGCACTCTGGTTCCGAGATAGCCGAAATTAATCTTCAATGCACTCTTTCGAAGTAATCCGGCGGCATTTGCCGGCGCTTCGCCGATACACGAGCGACCCTGGACACACGTCGGAACCGGGGCAACGGATTCGACGAACGGGGTATCACCGATGAACCGCATGCGACGTCGTTTTGTCTGCGCGCTGGCCCTGACCACGAGCCTGCTGACCGTGGCGGCGCCGGGCGCCTCCGCCGACGCGACCGGGGCAGCCACGTGCGAACCAGGACAGGTGTGCTTCTGGACCGGGCCGGCCTTCGCCGGTGCGCCGGCGGCGGCCTTCGAGTTGGCCGAAGTCAACGTCGAGCAGTGCATTTCCCTGCCCGACGGGGTCGACGCGCTCTCCTTCGCAAACCGCATGGATCGCTACGTGACGATGTACCAGAGCAGGGAGTGCGCCACGGAAGGCGACTTCAGCACGTATCCGGGCGACGGGGTCTTCGTGCCCGACGTGCCCTTCACGGTCCGGGCCTTCCAGATCTGGGAAAAGCCGTGACGGCGGCCGCGGCAGACGGCCGTCATCCCCGGACTCCGGAGTAGCCCGAGAAGTCGAAGGACGCGGCGATGCGATCGACCGCCGCGTCCGGACTCGGCGGCATGGTGAAGGTCACGATGGACGGCATCGTGATCGGCAGCCACCACACCCGCGGGTGATAGGTCGATCCGTTGTCGCAACCGGCCCACCTGCGCCGGTAGTCGGCGGTCTTGGATCCGACCGGGCGGAACCCGCGTTCGACGGTCGTCGAGGACGTGGTCAACGTGGTGCCGCGGGGCCCGCCCCGCGGCACCAGGCGTCGCCCTGCCAAACCCGGCCCGATCCGGATTCGAGGTTCCGCGCCCGGCCCGCTTCGTCGTCCGGCGGATCGGCGAGCCCGCCGGCCGACACTCGCGGACGCCTCGACGGACCATGGACCCTGCTCGGCTACCGCCGTGCGCAGCGAAGGGCCGGGGATGGATGTAGGCGGTGGAGAACCACGTTTGGTCGGCGTCCGCGTCGGCATCCAGTGCAGGCGCGGTGAAGAAGCCCCTTTACGCGTTGGGCGACATCGATCTCGCGCCGGAACCTGGCCCGGAAATCCTCGTCCCGGGCCAGTTCGGCACGGATCACCTTGACGGCGACCAGCCGGCCACCGGGCGATCGGCCGAGGTGGACGCGACGCGACCCATGCCACCGGCGCCGAGCCGGGTGTGGATCGAGTACGGCCCGACCCGAGTCGGATCACCGGCCAGGAGCTCGCGCATCGATTTCCCCTGAGTCGATGAGTGTTCGCGCCCCGAGGAAGGCGAGCCGCCGTCAGCGCGGCACGCGCGTCACGAGGTCGAGCAGGTCGTGCCAGTGGAGATCCGCCTGTGGATCCCTGGTCCGCAACGCCGCCGCTGCGTGGACCAGATGGTCCCGTGCGCGGTCGAGCGCCGGATCCCGCTCCGGATCGCCTTCGCCTGCCCGTTCACGCCCGGGATCGCCTCCGTGCCCGCGCGCCGGCCTGGACTCGGCGGTGTCCCACGCGGCGCGGAACACGGCCGCGACCGTGTCGGGTTCGAGGCGGTGCTCATCCCGCAACGACGTCCCGACGCGCCGGAAGGCGGCGAGGAACGCGGGCGCCGACGGCTCGCGATCCGCCGCCAGGGCCTGGATCAGGTCCGCGGCGGCGGCCGGTGTCGGGCAGGTCGGGGTTCGTGGGCCCGCCACCCAGTACAACTGCTTGTGCGGCATTCCGGACTCGATCACCAATCGGCCGGCGATCGCGGCCACACGATCGGTATAGCCCCGGATCCGGAAACGCGCGCCATTGTCGTCCTGGCGCCACAGTTCCCACTCGTTCATGCGACACATTGTCGCTCTTTCGAGTGATCGCAGGGCGGGCCGACGAGACACTCCGCTCCAATACATCGCATGACGACGATGGCGTTGACAGCCGCCGAACAGACCCGAACCCGCGTGCGCTCGGATCGGCCGCACCCCAACCTGGAGGTCGCGGTGGACGCGGCGCCGGAGCGGTTGATGCTCGCCGGATCCGCGCGGTCGGTGTCCTTCCCGCCGCGCCGTACCGCGAACGAGGCTCGCGCGACCACGGAACCGCAGGCGTGGGTGTGCTGGTGGCGTCGGTTCGCACCGGCTCGGGAACGGCGCGACCTATCGGCCATACGCGGCATGATCCTGGGCTTGATGGCCGGCTACGGTCTCTCCCGGTTGATCGAAGGCATCCCCGAACGCAGCCTCACCCGGCGGGTGTGCGATGTCGTGGGCGTGCTGCACCGGTTGAACGGAGAGGGCGAGCACGACCTGGTCCTGGACCTCGCGGGGCTCGCGCTGCGCCGACTGGAGACCGACGAGGCGCTCGCCGGCAACCCCAACCACTGGGCCTGGGACGCCGCGGAGGACCTGCGCGATCTGTCAGCCGGCCTCGAACAGCTTGCGCTCGGTGCCTGTTGAGATCGCCGCGACCTGCTTCGGGCCGCGACGCAAGGGGATCTCCCGCAGCATGAGCGCGAGGACGAAGCCGAGCACCGCGATCGGGACGGCGGCCAGGAACACCGCGTCGAGCGCGTCCGCGAACCCGACCAGCGTCGCCTCCCGCTGCTCCGCCGGCAACGCGTCGATGGCCTGCCGAGTGACCCCCACGCCGGATTCACCCGCCCCGGCCGGCCCCGTCCCGTCGGCCACCCCGTGCGCGAACACCGCGCCGAGCACGGCCGCGCCCAGGGCCGAGCCGATCGAGCGCGCGAACGAGTTCAGGCCGGTGGCCACACCGATGTCCGCGTGGTCGACCGAGTTCTGCACCGCGAGCGTGGTGACCGGACCGATCGTGCCGAGCCCGAACCCCAGCACCATCAGCCCGATCAGCAGATGCCAGTACGGGCTGTCGACGCCGAGCAGCGACAACACCACGAGCCCTGCCGCGGCCAGCAGCGTGCCGACCACGGGGAACCGCTTGTACTTGCCGATTCGCGAGATCAGCCGACCCGACAGCGTCGAGCACACCATCATCGAGAGCATCATCGGCGCGAGCAGCAGCCCGGACCGGGTCGGCCCGTGACCGCGCACGATCTGCTGATAGATGGGCAGGAACGTGCTCATTCCCAGGGTCAGGCAACCGGTGACCATCGTCAGCGGACACGCGACCCGCACGATCGTGTTGCGCGAGAGCAACCGCAGCGGAATCAACGGGTCGGCCGCACGCCGCTCCACCAACACGAAGGCCGCGAGCGCGCCGACCGCCGTCACGGCCAGCACCAGGCTCGACGCGGAGACCCAGGCGAACTGCGTACCGCCCCAACTGGTGAACAGGATCAAGGCACTGGTTCCGCAGGTGAGCAGGGCGAGACCGAAACCGTCGAACGGACGCCTGGTGTAGGCCTTGCGCGGCAGCCTGAGCACCACGGACGTGACCATCAGCGCCACCGCGCCCAGTGGGATGTTCACATAGAACACCCATCGCCACGACAGCGCCTCGGTGAAGAAGCCGCCGATCAGCGGCCCGCACACGGTCGAGAACGCGACCGTGGACGCGATGAAGCCCTGGTATCGACCGCGCTCGGCGGGCGGTACGAGGTCGCCGATGATGGCCTGAGCGTTGCTCATCAGCCCGCCGGCGCCGAGTCCCTGGATCGCCCGGAAGGCGATCAGGGCGCCCATCGACTGTGCGGTACCGCACAGCATGGAGCCCACGAGGAACACCACGATGGCGAACTGGAAGAGCCGCTTGCGGCCGTATACGTCGCCGAGCTTTCCGTACAGCGGGATTGAGACCGCCGTGGCCAGGGTGTACGCGGTGGTCACCCATGCCAGGTGTTCGAGCCCGCCGAGGTCGGCAACGATCGTCGGCATCGCCGTCGAGACGATGGTCGCGTCGAGCGATGCCAGCATGACGCCGAGCATCAACCCGCAGAAGACCAACATGATCTGGCGATGCGTCAGAGTGGGTGGGGCGGCGGAACCCGCCCCCGAATCCTTCACATCGCTAAAAGCTAGGCTTGGTAATGAACCATGTCAATGATCATCCACCGGCCCGGCCCGCGATGTCCCCCGGCGCGGCCCGCCTACGCGGCGCCGCTGCGCAGTTGCGCCACCACGCCGTCCACGCCGTCGCTGCGCAGCCGCTCGACCACGCGCACGCCGTCCAGGCGGGTCTTCATGTCCTGCGGGGTCAGGCCCCGCTCCAGGCACGCCGCCGCCAGCTTGTACTCCGCGGGCAGGATGCCGGCGGTCAGCCAGGCCAACACCTGGGCCGCGGTCAGATCCAACTGGGTCCAGCTCGTCGCCATCGCGTGCCGTTGCTCGGGCGTGGTCCGGGGGTCGATCTGCTTGATCACGCGACCGATGTCGAGAACGCGCGTAGCGTCCCGATTGGGTGCCGCCGCGGGCACCGGCGCCGGAATGACCGCACGCGGCACCGACTGCGCCTGACGGCGCTGCTGCTGCGGGGGCTGGTGTTGTCGATTGGACCGGGTCGGCGTCTCCGAGGTGCGCCGACGAGGCCGCCGACCGTCGAGAAGGTTGGCCAACATGGCCTGTTCGACGGCATCGAGATCTTCCACCACAGGTAGTCACCCTTCTGGAATCCGCACCGTGCACAATCCGGTCATTCGCAGAGGAATGCCGCTGTTCGGCGCTCACAATCACACGTCGGGAGGGACGTGGACTGCGATGGTCTTGCCCATGTCGACCTTCACTCACACACGCGACCGATCATCGAATCGTAGCGATATGACGAATCGTCAACCGTGCGCCCGCAAGCGCGCCGGTCAGTACGCTGAGGCGCGGTGCCGAAAGGGGTGACATGGGAACGGGATACGAGCGATCCTGCTGGTTCACCCTGCCCGCCCAACCGGCCTCCGTCGCACAGGCCCGACGGGCGCTGGCGGACCATCTGACCTACTGGGGACTGCCCTACGGGCACGACTTGGGCTACGCCCTCAAGCTGGTCGCCTCCGAGTTGATCACCAACTCCGTCGAACACGCGGCCGTGTTGTCGCCGGAGGTATCGGTCACCTGCACCGTGCATGACGGTTGGTTGTGGCTGGGCGTACGCGACCGCCATCCCTACCGTCCGGTCGCCCTGTTGGAAACGGTCGACGACACATCGGGTCGAGGACTGTTGATCGTGCGCAACATCGTCACCGAACTCGGCGGTCAGATCCACATCGAGGCACACCCGGACGGCAAGACCCTGTGGGTGATCCTGCCGTGGCCGGTCGCCTGACCCGCTCACCCGGCTTCCCCTCCCGGCACCGGTCACCCGTGCCCGCTACGGGCAGGCGATGTTCAGGGCGCGTTGCTTGTCCTTCATCGGGCCCGTCTCGTTGACGAATCGGTCCGACGCGGTCCGAAACCCTGCCGAGTCGCCGCTGTTCAGCGTCGAGGCCGCCTCGCTCAAGGCGTCGACCCGGCTGTCGTAGACGTCGCGCCATTGCCTGAACGGCCCGGCCACGGCCGGATCGGCCGGCAACGGTACGGCCCTGATGTGGGATCGGGTGTTCTTCAACTCGGCGCTCGCCGCGCTCAGCGCGGTGCGTTGCTGCGCGACGTCATTCGACACGGTCGAGGCGGTCAGGTCGTTCAAGAGCCTGGTGACGTTGTCCGAACGAGCCAAACAGACCTCGTTGACCGCCCGGACGTAGCTCTCCGCCGTCTGCTTCGCGGGCCCCCGCGTCGAGGCCGCCGGTCCGGCTCCGTTCTTGTCGCTCCCGCCCGACGCCGGCGAGTCGTCCGAGAGATCGAACGGGCCGATGCCCACCGCGACGAGCACGCTCAGCACGGTCGCCACCGTCCCGATCAGCGTGAGGATCAACATCAACCTCCCATTGCCGCCGCCGTCTCGGTCGCGGCGCGGGGGTGGTTGCGGTGGCGGGTACGAGGGCGGGATCTGCGATGGATACGGCTGGTGGGGCTGTTGCCCGTATGGCGGTTGGTGCGGGCCGTTCGGCTGATGCTGGTATGGCATGACCGGCTCCGGATTCCGTGTTTGCCAAAGGCTGAGGCCCGACGCGCGGAGGCGGCGGGTCGATCTTCAGGCAGTGACGGAGCCTCGCCCAATCGTCCGCGGAAACGTGCGCGCGGAAGTACGGACTGGACCGAGATTCCCCCCGTTCCGTCCCTCGGCAGCTACGGCACAAGGGCGTTCGTATCGTAACCACAAGTGGACGGTCGGTGGCGATGATCGACGGATCGAGGAGATCGCAGTGGGGAAATTCCCCACCGGTGCCCCGATCCGTCGTGAATGGCGCAAACTCCTTATGGGTGCGAGGTGCGAGATGTACGTCGCGCTCATCCCCAATCGTTCGCATCGACGATCGCCACGGGCCGGCGGACCCCACGATCGCCTTGCCAAGTCCGCGCGACCCACCCGGGGGAGCACGAAACCGACCGGAGCTGCCGACTCCGGCCCCTGATGCGGCTGTTAGGGGGCCGTTCGTACCGTGGCGAAGCGTCCTCGGGCATGCCCGGCGCCGACGCCGCGAGCGACGGGTCGCGCCCGCGATCGGTCCGCGACCACCCGCCTCGCCGAGCATGACAAGGGGTTGCCATCACGCAAAGCCCGCACACGGGAGCCCGTTGCGGGACATGATTCTGATAACCGGCGGATTGCCGTACGGTGAACGTCCCTCGGAGCGGTGGCGAATGGACCGCGTCCACGATTCGAACCGTAGCCCGACCCACGGCCGTGCAGACCAGGGGAGGTACGTACCGCACATGTCGACATCCGCGGAGGCGCTTCCGGAGCCGGCGCGACCGGGCAGCCCTCGAAAGCCCGTTCCGGGCCCGGCAGGCGACGAGCCCTCGCCCGCGCGTGCCCACCCGGCCCATCTCGAACCCGAACACCCGCGCACCGGCGCGGTACTCGGCGCCGCGCGACACCTTGCCCCCGGCGACCGAGGGGCGAGCGATCCACTGCTCGACCCCGCGCCCGCACGTGCCGCCGATCACGCGGCCATAGAGAACCTGCTTCGCTGCCGCATCCGCGAGAGCGGAACCACGGTGCCGGCGGACGGGCCGTTACGGCTTCCGCTGCCCGCGACCGCCAGCACCGTCGTCGCGCCGATCCTTTATCGCTCCGAGACCGGCATGCACCGCTTCGGCCCGGTCCGACTGAGCAGTGGTGTCGCACTCGACGCGACCACGCTGGCCGTACTCCTCGCGATCGAGGCGGCGCACGGCCGAGTCGGCTCGATCACCGCGATCGCCGACATGACCGACCGGGTGATCGACTCGACCCGGCGGATCGCCCACCACCTCGCCGAGCGCCGCAAGGCGCCCGAGGACATTCCGGGAACGACGCCGTTCCTGAGCACCGAACAGTCGATCGTTCTCGGCCACCCGATGCATCCCTCGCCGGCGTCCCGGCAAGGCATGTACGGACCCTCGTCGCCGCGCTACTCGCCGGAACTACGCGGATCGTTCCCCCTGCACTGGTTCGCCGTGGACCCCTCGGTGGCGATCCACGACGGCGACCTGGGACGACCCGTGCCGGTGGTGCTCGCAGGGCTCGCCGAAGGCGATGTGAACCTGCCGCCGGGCATGATCGCCCTGCCGGCGCACCCTTGGCAGGCCCGCGACGTACTCGGGCGACCCGGTGTCGCCGCGCTCCTGGAGCGCGGGCTGCTCCGGGATCTCGGCCCCGGCGGGCCCGCGTGGTCGGCCACCTCCTCGCTGCGCACCGTGTACCGCACCGGCGCGCCCGTCATGCTGAAGACCTCGCTCGGCGTCGAGATCACCAACTCCCGCCGGGAGAACCACCGCAGTGAACTGCGCCGAGGCCTCGCCGTGCACCGGATGCTCGACGCCGGTCTCAAGCGCGTCATGCACTCCGCCCACCCGGGGTTCGACGTGCTGCGCGATCTTGGCTGGATAGCGGTGGACGTCCCCGGCGGGCGCGGCGAGTCCGGCCTCGAACTCGTGGTGCGAGACAACCCGTTCGGCCCACGCGACCGCGTGTACTGCATCGCGGGACTGGCCGCGCCGCGCCCCGACCTACCGCGGGGTCGGTCGATGCTCGCCGACGTGTTGTACACGCTCGCCGCCCGTACCGCGACGCCGTTGCGCGAGACGGCCGAGTCGTGGTTCCGCCGCTACCTGGAGGTGTTGGTCGCACCGATCCTGTGGCTGCACGGTGAATACGGTCTCGGGCTGGAGGCACATCAACAGAACACGCTGGTCGTGCTGGACACCGACGGCCGCCCGATCGGCGGACGCTATCGCGGCAATCAGGGCTACTACTTCTCGGCCGAACGCGGTGCGCGCCTGGCTCGCTGGCTCCCGGGCGCGGGCCGGGACCTGGGGACCTGGTGTCCCGACCACGTGATCGACGAACGGCTCGGCTACTACCTCGCGATCAACAACGTGCTCGGCCTCGTCGGCGCGATGGGTGCGCAAGGGCTGGCCGACGAGCGGGCGTTGATCGCGATCTTCCGCGACCGGCTCGTGCGCACGCGCACGGATCACCCCGCCGGGCGCCCGCTCGTGGACCGCCTCCTCGACGGTGCCACACTGCGGTGCAAGGCCAACCTGCTCACCCGCGTCGCGGGTCTCGACGAACTCGAAGTCCCGTTGGAGACCCAGTCCGTCTACGTCGACATCCTCAACCCGATCGCAGACGTACGCGGCTGAGCGGTTCTCGTACCACCACAGAGGAGACGGCACGGTGCGCGCGAACGTCACGGTCCTGGCGCTGCACCGGCACGAAGGCGAACCCCTCGAATACGAGGACGCGGTCTGGATCGGTGACGGGGCCGGACGCGGGTTCCTGCCGCCGGCCGGACCCGCGTGCAGGCGCGCCCGCGTCGACCGCCCGGGCGCCTTGCGGGTCGCCCTCGCGGACGGCGCCGCGGAGAGTCTGCTCGCGCGGCGCTGGGCCGAACTCCTGGTCCGGGCGTGCGGTGCGGCGCCCACCCCGCTCCTGTGCGGCGGTACGGGATTCGCCGACGTGCTGGCGCGTGCGGCGGACCGATGGCCCGACCTGACCAAGCGCTACCTGGTCGAGCGGGACCGGCGCGGAATGCCGGTACAGCCCTACGAACTACGCAAATTGGAACGCGGAGCGCACGCGTCCGCGGTGCTTGCGGCGCACCTCGCGCCGCATCCGTGGTTGTCCGGGCGGGGCCAGTGGGCGGCGGCGGTGCTCGGCGACGCCTATCTCTTCCAGGTGCGCGGCGACCGGCTCTGGCGGGTATTTCCGACCTCACGACGGCCCGACGTCGCGACCAGCAACGGCGCGGAACCCGCCGCGGTGGCGCGGCGGGTTCGGTGTGCGCGAGGAACCTGGACCGACCGCGACCTGCTGTACGTGGCCAACGACACGGCCGGCGCGTGGTTCCTGCGCAGTGCTCTCGCCGGTGGGCGGCCGTGGGAGGAATTGCGCGAGCCGGCCGCAGGCAGTCCCCGTGAACTCGCCCGGTGGGTGGCCGCGCGCCGGCGGGCGGGCGTACTCGAGAACGGGGACCTGACCATCGTGCGCATCGACCCCATGATCGGCCCGGCCCGGGCCCCGGTGGCCTCGGACGCGGCGCCCGATCTCGCACGAGACCTTCCGCGTACCTCCCCGTCGTCGTCGGTCCGACGTCGAGCCGGGCCCCGGTAGTGCTCGACTCGGCGAGTGAGGGCATCGACAACCGGTCGCCTCGGTCGCCAACGGCCCGGCGAGCACCGTCTCGCGCGGTGCCGAAGCGGTGCCGCATCGATCGGTCGAGGCGATGCCTTAACCAGAGGCACCCTCGTGCGGTGGTCGGCCCCGCGGATGGCCCCGAAGTCCTGTGACGTCCGCTGCGGCGCGGGTCGGCCGAAAGGGTGGGACCGGCCGCCGATGGTCCCACCCCTTCAGGTCTTGTCGCGGGCGATCAGCAGGCGCCCTGGTCCTCCCACACGCCCCACTGGCCGGTCGTGCCCGGCGTCTCGCCGCGCGTCCACCACTTGGCGCGCCACGGGTGGTTGTTCCACACGACGGTGTCGCCGTTCGTGTACGTCATCGACTCGGTCCACGGCTTGGCCGCAGCGCACTTGGTGTGCAGCGGGACGTTCAGCTCCTTGACCCACTGGTTGCGCAGGAAGTCGCGTGCCTTGATCGACACCCGGTCGTTGGTGACCTCGACCTGGAGCCCGCTGTTCTCCAACCCGCTCAGTGCGCTCTCACCACCCGAGCCGTTGTCGGTCCACTGGGTTTGGACGGCACCGGTGTTGACGACCGTGAAGCCTTCGAGGTTGCCGGTCCCCGGCACGACCTTGCGCACCGCCCAGTCGGACAGGTTCAGGTCCCAGTGCGTGTGCGAGGTGAACAGCACGGCGTCCTTGTGAGCGCCCAGGATGTTCATGATGCGGTCGGCCTGGAGGTAGTCCGACTTGTAGAGCTTGTTGCGCGTGCCCGAGACCGTGTCCGGCAGGACGTGGTGCGAGAACACGAACGTCGGCTTGCCCTGCGCCTCCCAGTAGTTCATTCGCTGCTCGAGCCAGGTCAGCTGCTCATCGCTGAACCACACCTCGTCCCACTTGGTGGGGTCGCTGTACTTCATGTATTTCTCGGTGCCGAGGAACAACATCGGGACACCGTCGACGACGCGCTCGTAGTAGACCTTGTCGAGCCCGGTGAAGTCGTAGAAGTTCTGGAAGAGCGACTGCTCGGTGGTGCCGTTGGGCCAGGTCTCCTGACACAGCTTGTCCGGGTTGCAGTACTTGGGCACGTAGAACTCGTGGTTGCCGATCGTGAAGAACGTGTTCGCCGGGTGCGGACGCGTGTTCAGGACCTGCTTCACCTGGTCGTACTCGGCCTTGTAGCCGCGCGGGGTGATGTCGCCGTTGACGACGAGCGCGCCGCTTGCGGGGTTGATCACCTTCATCTGGTCGAGTGCTCGACCGAAGTCCGCGAGGTCGCCCTGCACGTCGCTGATGACGTTGAAGGACACCTTGGCGGGCGCGGCGGCCGCGGCGCCGGCGGGAGCGGCCGCACGGGGAGCCGGCCGGCTCTCGGCGTAGGCGGCACCGGCGCCCGCCGTGAGCGCGAGCGCGGCGCACACGGCCGCGACGCGTCGGTGTTTGCGGGAGTTGGGCATGGCGATCCTCGGGACGATACGGGGCGTTGGGACCCGCCCATCACACCGGTTGGCGCCGGCCGCACGGCGGCTCGCAATGATCATGAAAGTGTCGAACGGCTGAAGATCATTCACGAATCCGGCAAAGCGCGCCCCAAGGTGTCCACAAGTGCCGGGTTGTCCACAGATTGCGACCGCTCACACCGCGCCGCGGGCCGCACGGACCAGGATCCGGGGATGGAAGAGGCCGTACGAGTCTTGCGGGGGTTGGCATGGCAGCACGACGGAGTGGTGACGCGGGAACAGGCGGTATCCGCCGGGGTGTCCGGGCGGGTGTGGCGCAGACTCGTGAACGATGGGAAGGTGCGCGAACTCGCGCGAGGCGTGGGGCTCGTCGATGCCGATCGATGTGCGCTCTCCTCGCGCGGGTTGTTGCGCGCCGGGCTCGCGGCCTATGGCGAGCGAGCCGTGGCCGTGTTGCGCAGTGCGGCCCGCGTGCACGGGATGCGTGGCGTGCCGCCGGTGGAATGTGTGCACATCGCGACGCCCGACACGGCGTCGCGTCGTGGTGGGCCCGGCATCGTTGCGCATCGGCGCCGGTTGCGGGCCGACGAGATCGTGACGGTGGACGGGTTTGCGGTGACGACACCGGTGCGAACACTGGCCGACCTGGTGCCGACGCTGCCGCCCGAAGAGGGTCTGGCGGTCCTCGATTCGGCGCTGCATCTGGGCCTGGTCGAGGCGGTGGAGCTGGAGGCGGTCGAGCGGGCGGCAGCGGGCCGGCCCGGGGCGGGGCGGGTTCGGCCGTTGCTCGAAATCGCGGACGCGCGGGCCGAGAGCCCGTTGGAGTCGCGGGTACGACTCGACTGCGTTCGGGGCGGGGTCGCACCGGACGAGTTGCAGCACGAGGTCGCGCTGCCCGGCGGCGGCCGGGCCCGCGTGGATCTCGCGTGGCTGACCGGCTTGCGACCGATCTTCGCGGAGGCGGACGGCGCGGACGTGCACTCGCGGCCCGACGCGCTCTTTCGCGACCGGTCCCGGGCCAACGAACTGGCCCTCGTGGGCGCGCTCGTGCTGCGCTTCACCTGGCACGACACGCTCCGGCGGGGGCGGGTCGCGGGGGTCGTGCGGCGGGCGTTCCAGTCGTGAATCGCGCGGCCTCGCCGGTGCCGGTGCGGTTCGGGGTGGCGCGGCTACCCGGTGACGCGGACGTGTTCCAGCGCCAACAGGCGCTGCTTGCGCGGCAGCCCGCCCGCGTAGCCGGTCAAAGTGCCGTCGGCGCCGATCACCCGGTGGCACGGGATGATGATGCTGATCGGGTTGCGGCCGTTGGCGAGTCCGACCGCGCGGGACGCCGTCGGTTGGCCGAGGAACCTCGTCGCCAGGGCGCCGTAGGACATCGTGTGCCCGAACGGGATGGTGGTCAGGGCCGACCAGACCTTGAGCTGGAAGTCCGTGCCCGCCGGCGCCAACGGCAGGTCGAACTCGCGCAGTTCGCCGGCGAAGTAAGCGCTCAACTGCGCCTGCGCCTGGGTGAACGCACCGGGATCGTGTACCCAGTCAGCGCCCGGCGTGGCGCCCATGTAGAGGGCGGTGAGCGAGTCGCCGTCGCCGATCATGAGCAGCTCGCCGACCGGGGAGTCCATCACCGCGTATCGGCGGGGGCCCTCCAGCGGGGTGTGGAACACGGCCGGAGGCACGTGCGGGTCGGGCGCTTCGACGGCCTCGAACAGAGCGTCCTGGTTCATGCTGCTTCCTTCACCGAGACGGTGGGTGCTGCGGACAGGCTCGCCCACAGGTGGTGCAGTGCGTACGAGCGCCATGGGGACCACGACTGCGCGGCCGAGACCGGGAGGTCCCATCGCGCGAGTGCGTGCTTGACGCCCAAGTCGGTGGGCAGGAACACATCCGGATCGCCCAGTGCCCGCAGTCGAATGTACGACGCCGTCCAGGGGCCGATACCCGGAAGGGCCAAAAGGCCCGCCTCCGCCGCCCTGCGATCCACGCCCGGGTCGAGCCGGACCGCTCCCGACGCCAGCGCACCGGTGAGCGCGAACAGCGCCTTCTTGCGTGACACGGGCATCGGCAGATCCGCCGGATCCGCGTCCGCCAGCGCGGACGCGGAGGGGAACGCGTGGGTGAGTCCGCCCAGGGGTGCCGCCAGCGGCTTGCCGTACAGGGCCGTCAGCCGGCCCGCGATCGTGCGCGCGCCCGCGACCGAGACCTGCTGGCCGAGCACGGCTCGCACGGCGAGTTCGTCGGGGTCCACGTGTCCCGGCGAGCGCAGCCCCGGGGTGGCCCGCACGAGCGCGCCCAGGCCACCCTCGCCCGGTTCGGCGCTCCCGAGCGCCTCGTCGACCGCGAGCGGGTCCGCGTCCAGGTCGAGCAGTCGTCGGCAGCGCTGCACCGCGGCGCCCAGGTCGCGCAGGTCTGCGAGGACCAGGCGGCACCACACCCAGGAGGGGCCGGGCGAGAGCTCGACCACGCCGGTGCCGTGCGGGAGCGACAGCACCCGGCGGTAGACCCCGTCGACGTACTCCTCGACGCCGGGGATCGCCCGCAACCCCAGGAAGTCCAGCGCGTGCCCGAGCGCGATCGGCTCCCGGTAGGGCAGCCGCAGCCGGATCTCGCCCGGCTCGACGCCTCGGGCGCCGGCCCGCCCGCGCACCTCCGTGGGGGTGCGGCCGAACACCTCGCGCACGGTGTCGTTGAACTGCCGCACACTCGCGAACCCGGCCGCGAACGCGACCTGCGCGATCTGGAGGTCGGAGGTCTCCAGCAGGACCCTGGCCGTCTGCGCCCGTCGAGCCCGGGCGAGCGCGAGAGGGCCCGCGCCGACCTCGGCCATCAGCAGACGGTTCAACTGGCGGTCGCTGTACCCGAGCCGGCCCGCGAGGCCGCCGACGCCCTCACGATCGACGACCCCGTCCGCGATCAGGCGCATCGCGCGCCCGACCACGTCGGCGCGGACGTCCCACTCCGGCGACCCCGGCGAGGTGTCCGGACGGCAGCGCTTGCACGCCCGGAAACCCGCCGCCTGTGCGGCCGCGGCCGACGGGTAGAACCGCGCGTTCTCACGTTTCGGCTTGACCGCGGGGCAACTCGGCCGACAGTAGATGTCGGTGCTCGTGACCGCCATGTAGAACCAGCCGTCGAACCGACTGTCCCGGCTGCTGCACGCTCGGTAGCACTGCTCGTCGTCCATCACGTCGACCAGTGTCACCCGTTCCCGAGGGAGTGGCCGGCGGGAATCGGACAGCACCGTGAGGCGTCTTCGCGCCGCCGGTGACGCCTACAACCCCCGAATCAGCCCGTTGCGGAAGAGGTCGACGAAGATGGCGTGGTCGGCGCGAGCGCGCGCCCCGTACGCGTGCGCGAAGTCCACGAGCGAGGTCGTGAAGCTCTCCTCGTCGCGCTCGATCGCCTCGAGGATCGCGTGCTCGGTCGAGAACGGTACGAGCGTGTGACCGCTTTCCTCGTCGGCCACCGCGTGCATCGTCGCGGTGGCCCGGCCCAGGTATTCCACGACCTCGGCGATCGTGTCCACCTCGTTGAGGTCGGACCAGTCCAGGTCGTTCGCGTACGGCGACACCTCGGCGACCAGTTGGCCCACCCCGTCGATGTCGGTGTAGCCCAGCCACGGGTCGGCGTGCGCCTGCAGGGCGCGCTGCGAGATGACCGTGCGGTGTCCTTCGTGCTCGAAGTAGGACCGCACCTGGGGGTCGGTGACGTGGTGGCTCACCGACGGCGTCTGGCCCTGCTTCATGTACAGGATCACGTCGTTCTCCAACGCCTCCGTGTTGCCCTCGATCAGCAGGTTGTACGAGGGCAGGCCGGCGCTGCCGATGCCGACCCCGCGCCGCCCTACGACGTCCTTGACGTCGTAGGTGTCCGGCCGCTGCCGGGTCGCGGGAGGCAACGTGTCCAGGTAGCGCCCGAAGGCCTCCAGCACCGTCGCCTTGACGTCGTCGGACAACTCGAACGCGCCGCCGGAAAGGGCGAATCGCCGTTCGTGGTCTTGCACCACCGTCTGCGAGCGGAGCAACTCGATCCGGGTCTGCAGCCGGGCCTGCCGCAGCACCTCCAGGAGCGGCCCCTCGGTCGTCGCCAGGGTCAGCGCGGCTTCCTGCGGCGTGGTCTTGTCGGTCAGCAGTCGAAGCTGGTCGAGGTAGGCGGCGCCGTAGCCCGCGACGAGGGTCGTGATCGTGTCGTCGCTGAGGGCCTTGCCGTGTCCGATCAGCGCGAGGCTCGCCGCGAAGCGCTTGACGTCCCAGGTCCACGGGCCGACGTACGCCTCGTCGAAGTCGTTGACGTTGAACACGAGCTTGCCGTCCGCGTTCATGTACGTGCCGAAGTTCTCCGCGTGCAGGTCGCCGTGGATCCACACCCGCGAGGTGCGTTCGTCCAGGAAGGGGTCCTCGCGGCCGTCCAGGTCGGCGTAGAACAGGCAGGCCGTACCCCGATAGAACGCGAACGCCGAAGACGCCATCTTGCGGAACTTCACCCGGAACGCGGCGGAGTCGCCATCGATCAGCGCACCGAAGGCCCGTTCGCAGACCTCCAGGATGTGCCGGGCGCGGTCCTCGGCGTCCGCCGGGCCGTATTCCGCGTAGCCACCCTCGAACCCCACGCCGCCCAGACCGATCCCTATGCCCTCGGTCATCGCGACCGCCTCCCTCGAAGTCTCCGCGGGGCCGGCAGGACCCCGCGTCAGGATCCCAGACGGGAGGACCGGGACGGCATCGAGCCCCCGGAGCGTGAGGGGGGAGTCAGAGGCGCCCGGGGGCTCGATATCCGGCGCCTGCCCGGCCGACGGCGAGTCATGCCCGGCAGGTGTCGAAGATGTTCAGGACCGCGAGGACACGACGGTTCCGGAGGGAACACCGGATCCCGGGGCGGCTCCGGCCCCGTTCTCCGACCGCGCTGCCCCCGTGTTCGACGGGGATGGCGAGGTGGACGGCGGGGTTTGGTAATTCTCGCCGAACGGGGATCGGTAGCCGATCTTGGGCGAGGCGTCGGCCGCCGCCTTGTTGGCGTCCGAGGCCACCCACAGCTGCCAGGTCGGGTCGGTGGCGATCGCACGCAGCCGGTCCATCGACAGGATCGGCGTGTTCCGGCCGATGTCGCCCTTCTCCTCCCGCGAGGCGATCTCCTCGATCGTGATCACGACGCCGTCACGACGCACGACTCGCACGGACCAGACCTTGGGCCCGTTGCCCCACGGTCCGGCCTTGCCGTCCGCGCGGTTCTCCGGGGTGTCCGGCGCCGCGGGGTAGACCCAGTCCTGCCGCTCCACCACCCGGCCTGCCGGAGCTTCGTAGTTCACGCATTTGGCGTAGACCTCGCCGCCCGGGTGCGGACATTCAACGGTTTCCGGGGTTTCGGCGTCCTGCGCCACCGACACCGAGAGCAGGCTGGGCCCGGCGGAGTCCTCGAGAACGAACGACGCCGAAGCGCCGGCGCTGTGAATTCCCGCGGACGTTCGGTTGGTGTTGTCCGAGCCGGTGAGCCGGGAGGTCAGGAGGTTCTGTGGCACAAGTGCCAGGAGCTTGTGCAACAGCAGCGGCGGCAGCACGGGCACCGTCCCGGCCGGCACCGTGAGCGTCGGCCGGGGTTTGGGCCCGGCCTGGATGGCGGGCGCGGATACCTCGGCGGTCGTGCTCGCCGGACCCGCCACCCGCCCGCGGTGGTCGTCGTTTCCGTTCGCCACGACGAGCAGGGTCGTACTGGCGACGGCCAGTACCGCCGCGGTCGACACGCCGACCTGGATACGCCGTACCAGCTTCATGCGTCTGCCCCGGGCGATGCCGCCCGCGACCAATCCCGTCGGGGGGACCAGCCCCGACGCCGACGTCCGCATCGCGGCCGCCAGCTCATTCTCGTCGGACCCCATAGACCTACCGTCTCCTCACCATCGGTGACATCCGTGCGAACACAGGTCGTTGCTGCTCACCAGCCGTACGGCCGTACCGGCGGTGTGCGCGGCAACTCCCTCATGCGGCGGAGAGCCATCCCGACTCGGCCCCGAGCACGCTGCGCAACTTCTCCAACGCCCGCATCGATCTACTGCGCACAGCCCCCTCGGACACGCCCATCTGCCGCGCCGTCTGCTCCACGCTCAGGTCCTCCCAGTACCGCAGGACCAGTACCGCCCGGTCCTTGGGCGGCAGTTCGGCCAGGCTCTTCAAGAGCGTCAACCGCAACGCCTGGTCCTCCTCGGGGCCGGAGCCCTCCGGCAGGTCGGCGTAGGGCTGCTCGGTGCTGCTCAACCTGCGTCGGTGGGACAGATAGGTGCGTGTCAGCACGGTGCGCGCGTACGCCTCCGGGCTGTCGGCCCGGCTGACCCGCTTCCAAGCCCGATACAACTTGCCCAGCGTCGTTTGCACGAGGTCCTCGGCGAGATGCCAATCACCACACAGGAGCCATGCCGTCCGGAACAGCCGACCGCTGCACGCGTTGGCGAACTCCAGGAAATCGGCCGGCTCAGCGTCGAAGCCCGCCATAGACCCTCCTCGTCCCTACGCGCCCTCGCGCGTACCCACCCCATAGACGCGGCGGACCCCCCGGCACGTCACAACTTCCGGCCGAGAATACGTATGCGCAGCTCATGGGCCATTCGAGGGGTTGGCCCAGGGGCCCGCGCGTCGGCCCGTAGCCTGGGCCACGATCGATCACCATCGATCCCGCAGCCCCCGCCGCCCGAACCCGGCGCGGGGTACGAACCAGCCAGGGGAGTGGACGTGACGTCGGTGGACCACGATGTGGATCGTTTCAGCGCCAAGACCCGCGACTGGGTGGACGAGGCCATCCGCAAGGTCGCCGCCGACGCGAACCGTTCCGCCGACACCCACCTGCTGGCCTATCCGCTGCCTGCGGAGTGGGGCATCGACCTCTACCTCAAGGACGAGTCGACCCACCCGACCGGTTCGCTCAAGCACCGGCTCGCGCGTTCGCTCTTCCTCTACGCCCTGTGCAACGGGTGGATCGAGGAGGGCACCACCGTGATCGAGGCGTCCTCGGGTTCCACGGCCGTCTCGGAGGCGTACTTCGCCAACCAGATCGGCCTGCCGTTCGTCGCGGTCATGCCCGCCACCACCAGCCCCGAGAAGATCGAGCTGATCGAGTTCCACGGCGGCCGATGTCACCTGGTCGAGGACGCCGCCACGGTGTACGACGTCTCGCGCGCGCTGGCGGCGGAGACCGGCGGGCACTTCATGGACCAGTTCACCTACGCCGAGCGCGCGACCGACTGGCGGGGCAACAACAACATCGCCGAGTCGGTGTTCGAGCAGATGTCCGAGGAGCGGCATCCCATCCCCGAGTGGATCGTGGTCGGCGCCGGCACCGGCGGCACGAGCGCGACCATGGGCCGCTACGTCCGCTACCGCCGGCACCACTCCAAGATCTGCGTCGTGGACCCCGAGAACTCGGCCTTCTTCGACGGATGGCGCACGCACGATCCGGCGTACACCGACGCGTGTTCGTCGCGGATCGAGGGCATCGGTCGCCCCCGGGTCGAGGCCAGCTTCATGCCGAACATCGTCGATCGCATGATCAAGGTCCCCGACGCCGCGTCGGTGGCGGCGATGCGCGACCTGCACCGGCGTACCGGACACAAGGCGGGCGGCTCGACCGGCACCAACCTGTGGGGTGCGCTGCGTCTGGTGGCCGAGATGCGCGCCGCGGGTCGGACCGGCTCGGTGGTGACGCTGCTGTGCGACGGCGGCGAGCGCTACGCGCACTCGTACTACTCCGACGAGTGGCTCGCGCGACAGAAGCTGGATCTGACCGCGTACGAGGACACGTTGCGACACTTCCACGCGACGAGTGAATGGCGCTGATCGAGCGGCCTTAGGCTGGGTGTCGCAGGTCGACGAGGAGGAGCAAAGGATGAGCGGAGCGGGAAACGTCGTCTTCGACAAGCGTGAGCAATTGGAGAAGATCCAGAGCGGGTTGCTGCCGGGCGAGCAGATCATCGCGGTCTACGACGCGAAGGGCGTCGGCACCGGGTTCATCGGTCTGACCGACCGGCGCGCGATCATCCAGGACAACAGCTTCGTCGGCAAGAAGATCGCGATCACCTCCTTGCCCTATTCGAAGATCAGCAGCGTGAGCATGGTCTCCAACAAGAGCTTCACCGGCTCGTACCTGAGTTCCAGCGAAATAGCGATCCACGTCGGCACGCAGACCTACAGCGTGGAGTTCCGCAGCGACGACAAGGGCCGACACGTCCACGACGTGATCCTCCACTACATCATGCATTGAGCCGGCGCATCGGATCCCGACGGCGTGATCGGCCGGCCTCGGTTACGGCGGGGTCGTCCCGCGCTCACCTGGTGGCCGGGGCCTGTCCGCGCAGGGGCAGGCCCGCCGCGCGGTAGATCGCGTCCATGACGCGCAGCGTCGGCACCGCGTCCGCCGCGGGCGTCAGCGGCGGCTCGCCGAGGCGGATCGCGTCCGCGAACGCCTGGAGTTGCAGGCGATACGTCGGGGTCCTCGCGGCCTCGCCCAGGTGCTCGCGGCGCTTGCGCTTGCCCGTGTGCACGGTGAAGCGGTGCGGCAGGTGCGGCATCAGGTAGTTCAGTACGCGCATCTCGCCGCGGGTGCCGACGACGTGCGCGTGCATGTCCAGGACGCGCCGGGACAACATCGACGCGTGCACGGTGCCGGTCACGCCGCCGGGCAGGCGCAGTCGGGCCGACATCGCGCGGTCCACCCGCCGGTCCTTGCGGACCGTCAGGGCGTGCGCGTCCACCACCTCGATCGGGTCGCTTCCGTCGTCGCCCGCCAGCAGCCGCATCAGGTGCACCGCGTAGCACCCACCATCCATCAGCGCCCCGCCCGCGAGGTCGTAGCTGTAGCGGATGTCGCCGAGCAGCGGCAGCGGGAAGCACATCGACGTGGTGATCCGGCGGATCTCGCCCAACTCGCCGTCGTCCAGGATTTCGCGCATCCGGCCCGCGAGCGGGTGATACCGATAGTGGAAGGCCTCCATCGCCACCAGGCCGGCGCCCGCGGCGGCGTCCGCGATCTCCCGCGCCTCGGCCTCGTTGGCGGCCATCGGCTTCTCGCACAGCACATGCTTGCCGGCTTCCAGCGCGCGGATCGTCCAGTGCGCGTGCAACCCGTTGGGCAGCGGGATGTACACCGCGTCCAACTCCGGGTCCGCGATCAGGGCGGCGTAGTCCGTGTGCACCCGCGGGATGCCCTGCCGTCGCGCGAAGGTATCCGCGCGGGCCGCGTCGCGGGCGGCGATTGCGGCGACCTGTACCTCCGGGATCAGCCGCGCGGGCTTGACCAGTGCGGCCGGCGCGATGCGAGCCGCGCCCAATACGCCGATCCGGATCCGCTTCATGGCGTCATCCCCCTCGTCGCCGTCCCGCCCGACGCGCTCGTGCTCCGAACGCTTACCCGGGCCACTCGCCGGACCCACGCGTGGGTCGTGCCGGACTCGCTGTCCGCATGTTAGGGGCGCACGCGCGCGTGTGGGGGAGATCGCCCACAGGAATCCGCGAGCGACGGGTCGGCGCGGGTGTGGCGGGTACCCGCACGGAGGAGTCGGGGCCTAGACTAGACTTGTCTTGACATCAAGATATCTGCGGGGCGCAGACCCCGGCATCCCCTACTTAGGGTCACCTTGCTTGGCGTGAGTCGAGTGGGTGTCGGCAGGATGCGGGAGAAACGCACAAGATCAAGGGAGACCGTCGTGTCCGCGAACAGCTTCGACGCTCGCTCCACCCTGAACGTGGGTGACGAGTCGTACGAAATCTTCCGGCTGGACAAGGTGGAGGGCAGCAAGCGCCTCCCCTACAGCCTGAAGGTCCTGCTGGAGAACCTGCTCCGCACGGAGGACGGCGCGAACATCACCGCCGATCACATCCGTGCCCTGGGCGGCTGGGACGCGAAGGCCGAGCCGAGCGAAGAGATCCAGTTCACGCCGGCGCGCGTGATCATGCAGGACTTCACCGGCGTGCCGTGTGTCGTGGACCTCGCCACGATGCGCGAGGCCGTGAAGGCCCTCGGTGGCGACGCCTCCCGGATCAACCCGCTCGCGCCCGCCGAGATGGTCATCGACCACTCGGTCATCGCCGACGTGTTCAACCGGCCGGACGCGTTCGAGATCAACACCGACATCGAATACGGCCGCAACAAGGAGCGCTACCAGTTCCTGCGCTGGGGCCAGACCGCCTTCGACGAGTTCAAGGTCGTACCGCCCGGCACCGGCATCGTGCACCAGGTCAACATCGAGCACCTGGCTCGCACCATCATGGTGCGTAACGGCCAGGCATACCCCGACACCTGCGTCGGCACCGACTCGCACACCACGATGGTCAACGGCCTGGGCGTGCTCGGCTGGGGCGTCGGCGGCATCGAGGCCGAGGCCGCGATGCTCGGCCAGCCGGTCAGCATGCTGATTCCGCGCGTGGTCGGCTTCAAGCTCTCCGGCAAGGCGCAGCCCGGCGTCACCGCCACCGACGTCGTGCTGACCATCACCGACATGCTGCGCAAGCACGGTGTGGTGGGCAAGTTCGTCGAGTTCTACGGCGACGGCGTCGGCGCGGTGCCGCTGGCCAACCGCGCCACCATCGGCAACATGTCGCCGGAGTTCGGCTCGACCTGCGCGATCTTCCCGATCGACGCCGAGACGATCACCTACCTGCGACTGACCGGCCGGGACGACAAGCAGCTCGCGCTGGTCGAGGCGTACGCGAAGGCCCAGGGCCTGTGGCACGACCCGAGCCACGAGCCGGAGTACTCGGAGTACATCGAGCTCGACCTCTCCACCGTGGTGCCCTCGATCTCCGGCCCCAAGCGCCCGCAGGACCGGGTCGTGCTGGCCGAGGCCAAGTCCCGTTTCCGCAGCGCGCTGGCGGACTACGTCACCAACGGCGACGAGTCCGGCGAGGAGTCCTTCCCGGCCTCGGACGCGCCCACCGGCTCCAACGGTCGCGTGCACAACCCGACCACGGTGGTCGGCGAGGACGGCGTCGAGTACGAGATCGACCACGGCGCTGTCGTGATCGCCTCGATCACCTCGTGCACCAACACCTCGAACCCCTCGGTCATGCTCGGCGCCGCGCTGCTCGCGAAGAAGGCCGTCGAGAAGGGTCTGACCCGCAAGCCGTGGGTCAAGACCACGCTCGCGCCCGGGTCCAAGGTCGTCATGGACTACTACGAGAAGGCGGGCCTGATCCCGTACCTGGAGAAGGTCGGCTTCTCGCTGGTCGGCTACGGGTGCGTGACCTGCATCGGCAACTCCGGCCCGCTGCCGGAGGAGGTCTCCAAGGCGGTCAACGACGCCGACCTCGCGGTCGTTTCGGTGCTCTCGGGCAACCGCAACTTCGAGGGTCGGATCAACCCCGACGTCAAGATGAACTACCTGGCCTCGCCGCCGCTGGTGATCGCGTACGCGCTCGCGGGGTCGATGGACATCGACATCACCACCGAGCCGCTGGGCGTGGACTCCGAGGGCAAGCCGGTCTACCTCGCGGACATCTGGCCGAGCGACGAGGAGATCGCCGAGGTCGTGGCCTCCTCGATCGACCAGGACATGTTCATCGACCGCTACGCCGACGTCTTCGCGGGCGACTCGCGCTGGCAGTCGCTGGAGATCCCGACGGGCGCCACCTTCGAGTGGGACCCGCAGTCCACCTACGTGCGCAAGCCTCCGTACTTCGAGGGCATGCAGATGCAGCCGGCGCCGGTCGTGGACATCGCGGGCGCGCGCGTGTTGGCCAAGCTGGGCGACTCGGTCACCACCGACCACATCTCGCCGGCGGGCTCGATCAAGGGCGACAGCCCGGCGGGCAAGTACCTGGCCGAGAACGGTGTCGAGCGCAAGGACTTCAACTCGTACGGTTCGCGCCGGGGCAACCACGAGGTGATGATCCGCGGCACGTTCGCGAACATCCGTCTGCGCAACCAGATCGCGCCGGGCACCGAGGGCGGCTTCACGCGTGACTTCACGCAGGCCGACGCCCCGGTGTCGACGATCTACGACGCGTCGGTGAACTACCAGGCCGCGGGCATTCCGCTGGTGGTGCTGGCGGGCAAGGAGTACGGCTCGGGCTCGTCCCGCGACTGGGCCGCCAAGGGCACCTCGCTGCTGGGCGTGCGCGCGGTGATCGCCGAGTCGTACGAGCGCATCCACCGCTCGAACCTGATCGGCATGGGCGTCATCCCGCTGCAGTTCCCGGCCGGCCACAGCGCCGCCTCCCTCGGCCTCACCGGCGAGGAGACCTTCGCGTTCGAGGGCATCACCGCGCTGAACGAGGGTCGCACCCCCAAGACCGTCAAGGTCACCACGGACACCGGCGTCGAGTTCGACGCGGTCGTGCGCATCGACACCCCCGGCGAGGCGGACTACTACCGCAACGGCGGGATCATGCAGTACGTGCTGCGGTCGCTGGTGAACAAGGGCTGATGATCGCCGCGCGGCGACGGTAGGTCGCGCGCCATCGAGGCACCGGGTCGGGCTCCTCGGGGGGCTCGGCCCGGTGCTTTTCGGGTTCGGCCCGAGTGAGTCGCCAATCCGGGACGGGACGGGACGTGGCGGGTGGGGACGGTGCGGCTGCGCTCGCGAGCGCAGACCTTGCGCTCGCACCCGCGGGCGCATCCGCCGGCGCGCTCGCGGGCACCGGGCGCCGAGGACCGGGCGGCACTGGCGCGGCCGGTTGGTTTCCCAACCGGCCGCGGGGTCAGTTTTGTGCCCCGCTCGTGCGGGCGACAGGGCTAGGGCCTCGGTTCACCCAAAAGGGGGAACGCGCGGACGGCGCCGACCACCTCGCCGGCGCCGTAGACGGGTGCCTGCGCGAACGGGGCGAGGGTCTGCTCGTCCACGCCCATGCGCCACAGCAGCGCCGCGATGGCGACGATGTGTGCCCGCGTCGCCCCGTCCGCGATCTTGACCGCGGCGCCCCGACCGTCCGGCAGGCCCACCGCGTACACCGCCTCCGCGCCGTCCTTGGCAAGCAGGCCCGGGATCGCCCGCATCAGGTTCGTCACATCGCGACCGGTACCCGCGACCCACTCCGGGTGGGCGCGCATCGCGTCCGCGATCCGACGTTCGGGCGTGCCCTCGGCGGCCCCCGCGAAGCGGCCGTAGGACCGGGCCAGGCCCGCGAGCGAGACGGCGAACAGCGGCGCCCCGCACCCGTCCACGCCCACCGCCGCGACCGGCTCGCCGGCGACGTCCTCCACCGCCCGGCGCACGGCCCGCTGCAGCGGGTGCCCCGGATCCAGGTAGTCCTCGGTCGACCAGCCGTTGCGCACGCAGGTGAGCAGCATCGCGGCGTGCTTGCCCGAGCAGTTCATCGCGATCCGCTCCGGGCCCTTGCCGGCCGCCAGCCACGCGTCGCGCTGCGCCGCGCCCAGGGGCAGGTCCGCCACGCACCGCAGCGCGCTCTCCGGCAGGCCCGCCCGGGCCAGGATCCGTCGGGTCCCCTCCAGGTGGAAGGTCTCGCCGGAGTGGCTCGCGCAGGCGAGCGCGAGCAGCTCGCCCTCCAGGTCGAGCCCGTTGCGCGCCATCGCCAGGCCCTGGAACGGCTTGTTGGTCGAGCGCGGGAACATCGGCGCGTCCACCGCGCCGTGTCCCTCGACCACCGAGCCGTCGGTGCCGGTGAGTACGGCCGTGCCGTGGTGGATCGATTCCAGGAAGCCGTTCCGCCACACGCCGACCAGCGGTATGTGGGCGAACGCGGCCTCGTCGCCGGAGCGGTCGGCCTGGATCACGGGTCCTCCTGGAGGGTCGTACGAGAGTCGAACGGGGGCGGAGCGGGGCCGATCACGCCGACCCGGAGGTCGAACGCGAGTGCGGGGTGTCCCCCTCCATGATCCACACGTGCATTCTCGGCCAACCACCGCGCATAATCGAACATATGTACGGCAATGGCGATCGGGACACCCCGGCTTGGGAGCAGCCGGGTCGCTTCAGGCGTGCCGAGGCCGGGAACGGGGCCGAATCCAAGCCCCGCGGGAGGGACGGGATCGCGCCGGCGGGTTGGCCGCGAGGCGTTCGGCCACCCGGTGTACCGGGCTGGGAGCACACGGCGGTCGCCTGGCTGTACGACCTGTGCCCACCCGGCTATCGAAGCCATGACGTGCTGCGCAAATACCCGCTGATCCTGGCCCGGATGGCCCGTCAGCACGTCGCCGCCGCGCTCGCAGCCGCCCGGCACGGCTACGGCACGGCGCGCGTCGAACTCGCTGGCAGGGTGCCCGTGGCCGCGATGGAGGCGGCGCTGCGCATGTACGAGTACGAGGGCTCGAGAGCGGCGGCCACCGAGCGGGCGGTCCGGCTGGTCGAGGAGGCCCTCGCGGGCGAACGTTGGGAGCCTCGGCTGTGACCGTGACACGTTCCGCGTCGCGGAGCGGGTGAACGGGCGCGACGTCGCCCGTCGCCCGACGTGCACAAGGCACAAGGCACGGGGCGCCGGGCGCCGGGCGCCGGCGCGAAAGGGGTGTTTGTAACGTTCCATGTGTTCACCGCGCGCGGAGCGGTGAATAGAGGCCCGATCGTGACGCCTGCGTTCAGGTTTGACTCTTCTGCCCGAACGAAGGGGGCAATAGAGTTCAGGACTTGCACACAAGAAGTGCGTCAGATGCACCGGGGCGAGGGGATCGCAGATGTCCGACGGCATGACGGGGGCCCGCTTCCAGGAGGCCCAGCCGCCGGGGTCGCACTCGTCCGGGTCCCAGTCCTCGCTGCACCGGGCCAACCTCGATCGGGTCCTGCACGCGGTGCGCATGGCGGGTGCGCTCACCCAGGCCGAGATCGCCAGGAGTACCGGGCTGTCCGCCGCGACGGTGTCGAATATCGTACGGGAGTTGAAGGCCCTCGACATGGTCGAGGTGACCCCCACGTCCTCCGGCGGCCGGCGGGCCCGCAACGTCTCGCTCAGTCGCGCGTCGGGCGTCGTCGTCGGCATCGATTTCGGCCACCGTCACCTGCGCGTGGCGATCGGTGACTTCGCGCACCGTGTGCTCGCCGAGGAGCACGTGCCGATCGACGTCGACTCCTCCGCCGACGAGGGCTTCGCGCTCGCGGACCGCCTGCTCGGCGTGTTGCTGGAGCGCGCCGGCGCGGTTCGGGGCGAGGTCACCGGCGTCGGGCTCGGCGTGCCCGGCCCGATCGACATCGACACCGGCGCGCTCGGCTCGACCACGATCCTGCCGGGCTGGGTGGGCTGCCACCCGCGCGAGGCGATGCAGGCCCGCCTGGGCCTGCCGGTCCTGGTCGACAACGACGCCAACCTCGGCGCGCTGGGCGAACTCGTGTGGGGCGCGGGCGTGGGTTGTACCGAGATGGCCTACCTCAAGGTGTCCGGCGGCGTCGGCGCGGGCCTGGTGATCGGCGGCCGGCTGTACCGGGGCCCGGGCGGTACCGCGGGCGAGATCGGTCACATAACGCTGGACGAGTCCGGACCGGTGTGCCGGTGCGGCAACCGCGGCTGCCTGGAGACCTTCACCAACGCCTCCTACCTGCTCGACCTGCTCCGCGGCAGTCACGGCACCGACCTGACCATCCAGCGCATGATCGAGCTCGCCAAGGACGGCGACGCGGGCTGCCGGCGGGTGGTCGCGGACGCCGGCAGGCACGTGGGAGTGGGCGTGGCGAGCCTGACGAACCTGCTCAATCCGCAACGGATCATCCTCGGCGGCGACCTCGCCGGCGCCGGCGACCTGTTGATCGCGCCGATCGTCGAGTCGGTCGGGCGGTACGCCATTCCCAGCGCCTCACGCCGACTGTCCGTGGTCACCGGGTCGCTCGGCGAGCGGGCCGAGGTGCTCGGCGCGATGGCGATGGTGATGAGCGAGATGTCTCCCTTCGCCGTCGAACGCACACCCGAGGCGCAGATCGCCGGCGTCTCGATGTGAGCAGTTCCGCACGGATGGCCCATCGCGGTACCCCGATGCGAACCATCCGGGTGCACCGCCGCGTCTAGACTCGATGGACGCCTCTCCTGCACGCAGACCCGTGGGGGCGGTGACGGATCTGACGAAGGAGGAACGGGTGGCCCTGCTGGACAGCGTTCGAGGACCCCGTGATCTCAAGGCCCTCTCGCCCGAGCAGCTCGCGCAGCTCGCGGACGAGATCCGCACCTTCCTGGTGGAGTCCGTCTCCAAGACCGGTGGTCACCTGGGTCCCAACCTCGGTGTGGTCGAGCTGACGATCGCGATGCACCGGGTGTTCGAGTCGCCGCGCGACAAGATCCTGTTCGACACCGGTCACCAGAGCTACGTACACAAGATCGTGACGGGCCGCAAGGACGGCTTCGACCGGCTCCGCCAGGCCGGCGGCCTGTCCGGCTACCCCAGCCGTGCCGAGTCCGAGCACGACGTGATCGAGAACTCGCACGCCTCGACGGTGCTGTCCTGGGCCGACGGCCTCGCCAAGGCGTACCAGGTGCGCGGGCAGCACGATCGGCACGTGGTCGCGGTGATCGGCGACGGCGCGCTGACCGGCGGCATGGCCTGGGAGGCACTGAACAACATCGCGGCGGCCAAGGACCGCCCGGTGATCATCGTGGTCAACGACAACGAGCGCTCGTACGGTCCGACCCAGGGCGGCCTCGCCGACCACCTCGCGACGCTGCGCACCACGCGCGGCTACGAGCGTTTCCTGGAGTGGGGCAAGGGCGTCCTCGGCCGCACGCCGGTGGTCGGCGGCCCCGTCTACGACATGCTGCACGGCGCCAAGAAGGGCCTCAAGGACGCGGTCGCGCCGCAGGGCCTGTTCGAGGACCTGGGCCTGAAGTACGTGGGTCCGATCGACGGGCACGACATCGAGGCGGTGGAGAACGCGCTGCGCCGCGCCCGCGGCTTCGGCGGGCCGGTGATCGTGCACGCGCTCACCCAGAAGGGCAAGGGCTACGCGCACGCGGTCAACGACGCGGCCGACCAGTTCCACTCGGTCGGCGTGATCAACCCCGAGACCGGCCTGCCGGTGAAGAAGTCGGGCGCGTCGTGGACGTCGGTGTTCGCCGACGAGATGGTCGCCATCGCCGACGAGCGCGAGGACGTCGTCGGCATCACCGCCGCGATGCTGATCCCGGTCGGGCTGCACAAGTTCGCCGCCAAGCACCCGGACCGGGTGTTCGACGTCGGGATCGCCGAGCAGCACGCGGTGACCTCGGCGGCGGGCCTGGCCACCGGCGGCCTGCACCCGGTCGTCGCGGTGTACGCGACCTTCCTCAACCGCGCGTTCGACCAGGTGCTGATGGACGTCGCGCTGCACAAGTGCGGCGTGACCTTCGTGCTCGACCGGGCCGGTGTGACCGGGCCGGACGGGGCCAGCCACAACGGCATGTGGGACATGTCGATCCTCCAGGTCGTGCCGGGCCTGCGGCTCGCCGCTCCCCGGGACGCGACGCAGGTGCGCGCCCAACTGCGCGAGGCGATGGAGGTCGACGACGCGCCGACCGTGGTGCGGTTCGGCAAGGGCGCGGTGGGTTCCGACATCGAGGCGATCGGCCGGATCGACGGGATGGACGTGTTGCGCCGTACCGGCCCCGAGCGCAACGGTGGTGGTGAGCGCGGCGACGTGCTGATCGTGACCGTCGGGCAGATGGCCGAGATCGGGGTCGAGGTCGCCGATCGGCTCGCCGACCAGGGCATCGCCGCGACCGTGGTCGACCCGCGTTGGATCAAGCCGGTCCCGGCCGGGCTCGCGCCGCTGGCGGCCCGGCACCGGCTCGTGGTCACGATCGAGGACAACGGCCGTGCCGGTGGCGTCGGTTCGATGATCGCGCAGTCGCTGCGGGACGCGCGGGTGGACGTGCCGCTGCGCGACTTCGGCATCCCGCAGGAGTTCCTGGACCACGCGGAGCGTCCGGAGGTGCTGGTCCGGATCGGGCTGAACGCCCAGGACATCTCGCGCCAGGTGGTCGAGGAGATCGCGTCCAAGACGGCGGACGCCGACGCCGAGCAGCACGAGACGACCGCCTGACCCGAGGCGGCGCGCGCGATGTGACGGCCTTGGGGTCGGGGTGGGAGCCACGGCTTCCGCGCACGACCCCGGGGCCGTTTCGCTTTTCCGGGCTTCCGGGCTTCCGGGCTTCCCGGTTTCCCGGCCTGCGGGGTGCCCGGCCTTCCCGGGCCGTCCGGTCCTTCGGTTCGCGGGCTGAACCGCGCAAGTCGGTGCCTGGATTCGGAGACTCTCGCGCTTCCAGGAGCACCGGTCTCGGGCCGGTCGCCGCTTCGCCGCCTCGGGGTCGAGTTCGAAGATCACCCTGACGCGCCGAGGATCGGTCACCCGAAAACAGGAGTGAAACCCTCGATCATGGCAACGGTCTCCGCCACCAGGAGGTGTTGCCATGGCCAACGCGCTGTTTCGCACCAAGAACATCGAGCAGTCCATCCAGGACACCGATGTCTCCGAAGGGCACGGTCTACGCCGGGAGTTGTCCGCACTCGACCTGATGGTCTTCGGCGTCGGCGTGGTGGTCGGCACGGGTATCTTCGTGCTGACCGGTACCGCCGCGAGGGACTACGCCGGCCCGGCCGTCGCGTTGTCGTTCGTGCTGGCGGGGGTCGTCTGTGGGCTCGCCGCGCTGTGCTACGCCGAATTCGCGTCCACGGTCCCGGTGGCGGGTTCCGCGTACACGTTCTCGTACACCACGCTCGGCGAGTTGCCCGCGTGGATCATCGGCTGGGACCTGATCCTCGAACTCGCGCTCGGCGTCGGGGTGGTTTCGATCGGCTGGTCGGGTTATCTGACCTCGCTGCTCTCGCAGGCGGACATCGAACTGCCGCAGGCGATCACGGCCGCGCCCGGTGACGGCGGGACGGTCAACCTGCCGGCGTTGTTGCTGGTGCTGGGAGTCGCGACGATCCTGGTGTTCGGCGTCAAGCTCTCGGCACGGTTCAACCTCGTCATGGTCACCATCAAGATCGCGATCGTGTTGTTGGTGATCTTCGCCGGTCTGTTCTTCATCAAGACCGGCAACTACAACCCCTTCGTGCCCGACTCGCAGCCGTCGGGCTCGGGCAAGGACGGGCTCAAGGCGCCGCTCGTGCAAACCCTGTTCGGGTTCGACCCGCAGATCTACGGGGTGATGGGGATCTTCTCCGGCGCGGCCCTGGTGTTCTTCGCGTACATCGGGTTCGACGTGGTCGCCACCGCCGCCGAGGAGACCCGCAAGCCGCAGCGCGACATGCCGATCGGAATCCTCGGCTCGCTGCTGATCTGCACGATCCTGTACGTCTCGGTGTCGCTGGTCGTGGTCGGGATGCAGCGCTACGACATGCTCTCGTCGTCCGCGCCGTTGGCGGAGGCGTTCCGGGCGGTCGGCAAGGGCTGGATCGCGACCATCATCAGCATCGGCGCGGTGGCCGGTCTGACCACCGTGTGCATGATCCTGATGATGGGTCAGAGCCGGGTCTTCTTCGCGATGAGCCGGGACGGGCTGCTGCCGCCGCTGTTCGCGAAAGTGCACCCCAAGTACGGCACGCCGCACGTGAGCACGATGCTGATCGCGGTGCTGGTCGCGGCGATCGCCGGGTTCACCCCGATTCACGAGATCGACGTCATGGTCAACATCGGCACGCTGTTCGCGTTCATGGTGGTCGCGGCGAGTGTGCTGATCCTGCGCCGGACCAGGCCCGAGTTGCCGCGCGCGTTCCGGGTGCCGTTCGTGCCGTGGCTGCCGATCCTGTCGATGATGGCCACGCTGTGGTTGATGATCAACCTCAGCAGTGAGACGTGGCTTCGGTTCGTGGTGTGGATGGTGGCCGGCTTCGCCGTCTACTTCTTCTACGGGAAGCAGCACAGCCGACTGCGGTGACCGTGACGGCTTTCGGTCGCGGCTGTTCACTCACAGCCGTTTGCTGACGGCTGTTCCGGTGACGTGACGGCGGGCCCGGGTCGATTCGACCCGGGCCCGCCGTACGTGTCGATCAACGGTCGGGGTCAGCCCCAGAGTTCGTCCGTGTACTTGTCGGTGCCGACCACGGTGGGGATCCACGGGGCGCAGTAGGTGACCCGGCCGATGCCCGAGGCGTCGATCCGTTCGGCCCACTCCTTGAAGGCGTCCCAGCTTTCGCGCGGGTCGCCCTCGAGGAAGTACAGCTGCATGCTGCGGGTCGCCGCGTTCGGGTCGCGCGGTACGAACGCGGGGGCGTCGTCCTTGAGCGGGACGGCGGTCCACGCGGCCACCGAAGCGATCGGCGAGCCCTTGAGGAAGTCCGGCAACTGCGCGGTGAACCACGCCTCCAGGTCCTCCTGCGTGGTGCCCTCGGCGCGCTGTACGGCGAGCGAGACCAGACCCTGGTAGTTGCGGTCCAGGGCAAGCTCCAGCGGAACCGGGTCCTGGTCGCGGTACCAGCGGCTGTCGTGCAGATACATGCCGGTGTGCGCGTGGATCCGGTGCTGGAAGCCGCGGTCGTTGCCGTAGAGCCAGTTGACCTGGTCGACCGCCCACGCGTTCCACTCGTCGAACTGGCCGTCGTTGATCCAGTAGATCGCGACGTAGGAGCCCGCCTCGATGGCCGGGACGACGTCGGTGTCGGCCGGGAAGCGCAGCGCCTTGAGGTCTGCGGTGGCCACCCAGCGGCTGCCCGCGAGCATGCCGGGGCCGATCATGCAGCCCGCGTAGTAGTGGTCGCGCTCGTACCAGCGGTTGTAGCTCACCTCGTGGCCGCGCTCGGGGTCCACGGCGGTGAACAGCATGCTGCCCACCCGGATCGGGTATTCCTTGAAGCTCATGACTGCCTTTCGGGTCGTGCGGTGACACGTGTCGGGCGGGACGGACCCGGCCGGGGACGCCGACCGGGTGGGGATGGTCAGGCCTGCCGGCGGAACCGGGTGGTGCGGTGTTCCGGCTCGGTGTCGAGCTTGGGGATGATGTGCTTCCCGAACAGCTCGATGGTCTTGAGCGTGTTCTCGCGGTTGTCGCAGCCCAGGCCGAGGACGAGTTGGTCCACGCCGACCGCCTCGTAGGCCTTGACCGCGTCCAGTACGCCGTCCGGCGCACCGCAGATCAGCGCGCCGGCGTCGGCGGCGAACTCGACGAGCTCGGGGGTCAGGTCGGGCATCAGCTCGGGCCAGTACGGGATGCCCTCCGGATGCGGGAACGTGTCGTGGTAGCGGAAGACGTTGCTGGTCAGGTACATCGGCCGGGCCGCGACCGCGTTGGCGACCGCCTGTTCCCGGGTCTCGGCGACGAAGCCGGTGCTGACCGCGAGCACGTTGTCGTTGACGAAGTCGGCGATCGGTTCGGCGTTGCCGATCTCGCGCTTGTAGCCGGCCACGAGCTTCTCGGCGCTCGCCGGGTCGCCGATCGAGAAGCCCAGTACGCCCAGGCCCATGCGGGCGGCCATCGCGTACGAGGGCGGGCTGCCGGCGGCGTACCACATGGCCGGGTGCGACTTGCCGTACGGCTTGGGCAGGATCTTGCGCGGCGGGAGTTGCCAGTAGGCGCCGTCGTAGCCCTCGTAGGTGTCCTGGAGGAACATCTTCGGGAACTCGCGGATCACGTCCTCCCAGATGGCCTTCGTCTCGGACATGTCCTCGATGCCGGGCAGGAAGCCGAGGATCTCGTGGCTGCCGGCGCCGCGGCCGGTGCCGAACTCGAAGCGGCCCTTGGTGAGGTGGTCGAGCATCGTGACCCGTTCGGCGACCTTGGCCGGGTGGTTGACCTGGGGGAGCGGGTTGAAGATGCCGGAGCCGATGTGGATCCGCTCGGTGGCGTGTGCGAGGTAGCCGCACATGACGTCGTTGGCGGACAGGTGGGAGTACTCGTCGAGGAAGTGGTGCTCGCTCAGCCAGACGTACTTGAAGCCGGCCCGGTCGGCGGCGATCGCGAAGTCCATGTCGTTCATCAGGGCTTCGTGTTCGGCGTCGGGGTTTCCCTCGCGCCGGAACGACGGGTTGTAGCCCTGAAGAAAGATGCCGAATTCCATTGCACTCCCAATTCCGCGGTCGGGTCGGGTCGGGCGGGATGGTCGGTCGGGTCCGGTGGGCGGTGGGTCTGACGGGCGGTGTGTACGTTCGGGCGCTTCGGGTGGTCGCGAGGGCCGGGGTCGGCGGGTGCGGGTGCGGGCCCGGTCCGGGCCTGCGGGTGCGGGGGGATGCTCCTATGCATGTCAAGCCGCAGGAGCGAGGTTGATTTGGGTGATTCGTTCCGCTGGTGTGCTGGTCAGTGCGCGGTAGACCTCGCGGGCGACGAATCGCTTGAGGCAGCGCATGATGTCCTTCTTCGACAGCCCTTCCTTGGTGCGGCGTTCGACGTAGGCGCGGGTGCGTTCGTCGTAGCGCATGCGGACCAGCACGATCGTGTGCAGGGCGTTGTTCGCGGCCCGGTCGCCGCCCCGGTTGAGGCGGTGGCGGTGGGTGCGGCCGGAGGAGGCCGGGATCGGGGCGACGCCGGCGAGGTGCGCGAACGCGCCCTCCGAGCGCATGCGCTCGGGGTTGTCCCCGGCCGAGGCCAGTAGCTGGCCGGCGGTCTCCGGTCCGACACCGAACAGCTTCAGCAGGGCCGGGGCCGCCTGCTCGACCAGGGGGCCGATCTCGGCGTCGAGCTCGGCGATCTCCGTGTCCATCGCCTGGTGGCGGCGGGCGAGGCGCCGCAGCGAGGCCTTGGTCGCCGCGAGCGGGCGGGAGACGTCGTCGCCGGGCCGCAGCCGGGCCAGGGTGCGTATCAGGGCGGTCCGGTCCAGGCCCGCGACCTGCTCTCGCAGCATCGCCGGGGCGGTCACCACGAGGTTGCGGATCTGGTTCATCGCCTGGGTGCGGGCCTTGATCGCGCTGCGGCGGGCGACCCGCAGCACGCGCACGGCCTCGACCACTCCGTCGCGGCTTTTGGGGATGCCGGTGGCCCGTCCGGAGAGCACTGCGGTCGCAGCGGCGTAGGCGTCGATCGGGTCGGACTTGCCCTTCGTCCGGCGGGTCTTGCGGTCCGGCCGGTCGACGTCGACGACCGTGACGCCGGCCGCTGTCAGGACCCGCGCGAGTTCGGCTCCGTAGGCGCCGGTGCCCTCCACCCCGACCGCGGTCGGAGTGCCGTGCGAGCGCATCCAGTCAAGCAGGTCCCGGTAGCCGCGGACGGTCGCGGGAAACTCCCGGTCGGCCAGATGCCGGCCGAGCGGGTCGATCACGGCCGCGTGGTGGGTCAGGCCGTGCGTGTCGACTCCGCCGGTGATCTCCGCTCCGTCGTGCGTCATGCTGGTCATGTCCGTCCTTGCCGCTTGTCCGAGCCGAGGGCGGCACGCGCCGGTCGGGCGGGTGGACAAGACAGTGACGGGGCTTCTGGACCAAGCTCCTATGAGGTCACAAACGCCCGTCCGGCCGCGTGCGTGGTGGTCCCGCCGACGAGCCGACAAATCCCATACAGGACAGTCAACGACGTCAGTCAGGGGGCGAGTCAGGCTCATCAGCAGAACCACCAGTCACATGATCACTGTCAGGGGGTGAAGGTGCCGTCCGGGCGGCGGACCCAGCCGGAGGCGGCCATGGTGCCGCCGTCGACGTGCAGGGTGGTGCCGGTGACGAAGCGGGCCAGGTCGCCGGCGAGGAAGACGATCGGGGCGGCGCAGTCGTCGGGGGTGCCGAGGCCGAGGGGGACCTTGGCGGCGTAGTCGTAGGCGCCCTCGTCGGTCTCGAAGGTCTCCGCGAGGCCGGCGTCGCCGGGGGTGGGGATCGCGTCGGGGGCGACGCAGTTGACCCGGATGCGGCGGTGCGAGAGTTCGAGGGCGAGCGATTTGGTGAGCTGCTCGACCGCGGCCTTCATCGCGGCGTACACCGCGAAGCCGGGCGCGGCGCGGAATGCCTCGATGCTGGTGACGTTGACGATCGAGCCGCCCTCGCGCACGAGGGGGGTGCCGTGCCGGATCACGTGCGTGACCGAGGTGAAGTTCTCGTCGACGAGTGCGGTCTGGCCCTTGGGGCGGACCTCCAGGAACGGCGACCAGAAGCCGCCGCCGGCGTTGTTGACGAGGATGTCCAGCGGGCCGAGCGTGGTGTGCGCCTCGCGGAGGAAGTGCTCGACGCCATCGCCGTCGCGGACGTCGAGTTCGGCCGCGAACGCGCGGCGCCCGGTGGCCTCGATCGCCTTCGCGGTCTCCTGGAGGCCGATCGGCTCGCGGTCGCAGATGGCGACGTCGGCGCCGAACCTGGCCAGCGCGACGGCCGTCGCCGCGCCGATTCCCCGGGCGGCACCGGTGACCACGGCGACGCGATCGGTGAGCAGGGCGGCGGAAGGGTCGAGCAGCACGGGGGCACCTCACTGTGGATCGCGTACGTTGTCGCCTCGGCGCGGGGCCGCCGTTGCGGGCGTGCTCTGCGCTGGGGTCACCATGCCACCTGACGACCCGTCACCTGAAGGGAGACGGCTGTCTTTTTCCGTCCCGACGCGCCGGTGTTCACGCAGGTCCGCAGGAGATCTGACGCTCTGTCAGTAAAAGTGGCGGACATCACCGTTGGGGGATGGGCGCGGAACGGCATGGCGCACGGGGCGGGGGCGCCTGCGCGCGGGCGCGGGCGGGGGCGGGGGTGCCGTCAGGTGTGGGCGCCGGCGGTTGCGAGTGGCGGCACCTGCGGGCGCAAGTACATGCGCGGGGCGTTTGGTGGTCGCAGGCGCAGGCGCAGGCGCAGGCGCAGGCGCAGGCGTGGGCGTGGGTGGGGGAGTCGGGGCGGGCGCGAGGGGACGCAGGCGCTGGTGGGTCGTGGGCGCGGCCCGGAGGGTCACGGGTGCGGGTGTCGTCAGGCGTGGGCGCCGGCGGCTGCGAATGGCGACGCTTGCGGGCGCAGGTACATGCGCGGGCGTTGGTGGTCGCAGGCGCAGGCGGGGGAGTGGTCGCGGGGCAGGCGCGAGGGGACGCAGGGGTAGGCGCTGGTGGGTCGCGGGCGCGGTCGGGAGGGTGCGGGTGCGGGTGGGAATGGGTGCGGGCGCGAGTGGTCGCGGGTGCGGGCGTCGGTGGTTGTGGGCGCCAGTCGTCGCGGGTGCGGACGCCGGTGGGCGCAGGTGCGGCTGATCGCGGGGCTGATCGCGGGTGTCGCCTGGGAATTGTGGTGGGTGGAGGCGCGGATGGTGGTGTGCTCGGTGGTCCCTTGAGGGGTGGTGGTTTCGGGTCTTGGGGGTTCGCATGGATTGTCCGAAATCCATGCGAAGGGGCTGCGGCGCTCACTACGCTCTGCGACGTGGCGCTATCTCCCGATTCCTGCGGCATCGTGGCCGACTTCGGCACGTGGCTCGCGCGAGCGGGCCGACCGGCCCGGGACGCGGAGCGGATGATCGACGTCCTGGGCACGCTGCTCGATCTGCGGGTGGCCTGTCTACGGCTCGACGACCACACCCGCTGGCGCGCCGGCGACCTGAACGCGCTGCTGGAGACCCTGGTGCCCGCGCACGTTGCGCTGCCCCGTGACGACACGGTCGGACTGGTCGTGCCCGCGTTGCGGCTGTTTCTGGAGTTCCTGCGCGAGCGCGGGCCCCTGCATCCGGACAGCGACCGACTCGACCCGATGTTCGCGGTGTTGGATCGGCACGAGGGTGAACTCCCGGCCCGGATGGCCGATTCGACCTGCTGGGGATCGGCGAAGAAGTTGTTCGTGGCGGGTTACGCGACCGGTCCCGGTCGAGGTAGGGCGTTGCCGGCGGTGCGGTTGCCGGACGAGCGCGAGCTGGCCAGGGCCGCGTCGACGGCGCCGTCGTTCGCCGCCGCGCTCACCCTCGCCCGCTGGGTCGGTCGCGGCCGGCCGGTCACCGCGACCGGGGTCCTGCGTCTGGCCCCCGCGGCCGAGGCCGCGCTGCTGCTGGGTATCGACGAGCCGGTCGCGGGCGTCCGCAGCGCGCGTGACGTGGAGCCGTTGCACCACGTCTGGTCGATCGCGTGCGCTGCGGGCCTGATCGAGGTCGGCCGTACCGTCGCGACCGCCGGCGCGCTCGCCCGGGCGCTGGCGGTCGGCCGACCCCGCGACGTGCTGGGCGTGTGGTCGAGCCTGTGGGAGGGCGTCGCGGTCGGCGAGGCCACCGGGCGACCGGCGGTGCGTCGCGCCGGGCACGTGCTGCGCGGAGGCGACGTGATCCGCGAGTTGTTGCGGGAGCTGTACGACCACGCGGGTCGATGGGTGCCGATGGGCGGGTTGTTCGAACTGCTCTCGTATACGCCCGACGGTCGGCCGCGGTCGCCATCGGTCGCCGATCCGGCGCTGTTCACCGGCCTGACGCTGGCTCATCAGATGGACGACCTGCGCGCGTTCGGCGTCCTGGAGATCCGTGAGCTCGTCGGTGGCGGGGCGCCGTTCATGGCGGTGCGGCTGACCCCGCTGGGGCTGTACGGGCTGCGCACTCGCTTCCTGGAGTTGGGTGTGCCCGCGCCGCTCACCGGCCCGGGTGGCGGTCCGACCGAGCCCGCGCTGCCGCCGCTGTACGTGCCGCCCACCTCCGAGTGCGCACTGGCCGCGCGGATGTCACCGCTGCTCGCGCAGGCCGCCGCGCTCGCGGAGTACGTGGCGGAGCACGGGCCGCTGCCGGTCACCCACGAGGAGGTACTCGCGGACGGGGTCGCGCGCCGGGTGATGGCCGAACTCGGTATCCGCGCGCAGCCGTCCCGTCCCGCCGCGCCGCCCCGTACCGCCCGGGGCGAGCACGCCCTGCACCGGCGCTGGACGCTCGCGCTGGGCACCGGCCTGCTGGTCCTGGCGGACGACGCGGTGCACGTCGCGGACGGTCTGCGGGTGTGGCGCGAGGGCGGCGACCGCGAGCTGATCGCGCTCGCCGCGCGCGCGATGGTGGTGGTGGCCGAGGACAACGCGACGTTCGGCGAGGCCCACGAGCAGCGATGGGACGTCCCCGAGGGGCTTGCCGCGTCGCTGTTCACCGGCCTGGTCCAGCTCGGCGGTCCGCTCCCGGTGTCGCTGTTCGTCGGTTTGGCGGTGCGCCGCGACCTCGACCACGTGGTGCGCACGTTGCCCGCCGAGCCGCCGGCCGACGACGAGGCGTTCGCGCTCGGCCGGATCCTGGACGCGCCCGACTTGGTCCGGGAACTGGGCCGGCTGTGCGGTGCGGGCGCGGGCGCGCCTGCGGCCGACGCGAGTTCGCCGGCGTCTGCGCTTGACGGGTGCCCGCCTGCGACCGACTCGCGTACGCCCGCGCCTGCGACCGACTCGCGCATGTCTGCGCCTGCGGCCGACGCGAGTTCGCCGGCGTCTGCGCCTGCGGGCGACGGGTACCCGCCCGCGACCGACTCGCGTACGCCCGCGCCCGCGAGCGCCTCGTCCTCGCCTGCGCCCGACCCGCCTGCGGTCGCGCCTACGACCGACCCGGCCGCGTCCGCGACCGACCTGCCCGCGGTTGACGCGCTTGCGCCCGACCCGCACATGCCCGCGACCCCGCTCGCGCCCGCGACCCCGCCCGCGACCGCGACCGCGATCGTGGATCGCACGCCCGCCGAGTTGCTCGGTCGGGTTCGGGCCGGTGTGATCCTGCTCGCCGATCGGCTGGCGGCGCTCGGCATCGTTCGGCGCACCGCCGAGGGCATCACGTTGACCGGCCTCGGCGGCACGCTCGTGCACCGGATGTTCCGCGAGCAGGGGCTGCCGGTCGCCACTGTCGACGACTACACCGCGGCGTCGGGCGCCCGGCTGCTCGGTGCGATGGGGGCGTGGCCGCGACCGGTGGCCACGCGTACGTTCGCGAGTTGGATCGCGTGCCGTCCGGTCGACGCCGCGCTGTCCGAACTGTTTGCGGTCGCGGGCGCGGCCGGCCCCACCGAGCGGCTCATGCTTTTCGCCCACGTGGGTGACGCGGACCTCCCCGAGGCCGCCGTCGAACGCGCCCTCGCCGAGGCCGCCGCCGACCCCACCCTCGCCCCGCACGTGTGGAACTGGCGCCTGACCCACGACCACGACGTGCCCCCCGCGACGCTGCGCACCCTGGCCTGGCTCACCGCGGACAATGCCGCCGCGGCGCTGCTCGGCCGGCACGAGGCCGCCGTCCTGGGCCTGCTCACCGAGGTGACCGGCAGTCAGGGCCCGGGCGCCGACGTGGTCTTCGGCGAACTCGCGACGATGGGCCACCCGTGCGCCGAGGACGTGCTGCGCTTCGCCGAGGCCGCCCACCCCGACCCCGACGTGGCCAAGGCCGCCCGCCGGGCCCTGTACCGACTGCGCTGAGCGCTCACGGCCGCCACAGTTCGCCGGGGGCCGGCTCCGGCCACGGGATGTCGGCGCGGACCGCGGCGAACAGCTCCTTGCAGCGTTTGTCGTCGAGCAGGACCACGCTCTGGCCGCCGGCGCGTTCGCCGAATCCGGCGACCGGCGCGGTGCGGAACGCCAGGTCGGATTCGCTGATGCCCTTGAGGTCGGTGGCCAGGTCGAGCAGCGCCTTGAAGTTCAGGTCGTCGTCGACGGTCAGCGACCTGGTCAGCGACTGCAGCAGGTTCTCGGTCCGCAGTGGGCTGGCGAGTACGCCCTCCGCGGTGACCTTCTCCGCGATCGCGCCCAGGAGTTGCTGCTGGCGCGCGACGCGGTCGAGGTCGCCCCGTTCGAGCCCGTACCGCTGCCGTACGAACTTGAGCGCCTCGTTGCCGTCCAGCTTGGCCTCGCCCTTGTCGGCGTCCACCGTCACCCCGCCGAGCGCGTCGACCATGCCCTTGAAGCCGCCGAAGTCCACCGCCGCGTAGTGGTCGATCCGGACCCCGGTCAGGTTCTCGACGGTGGCCACGAGCAGCGCGGGCCCGCCCCACGAGAACGCCGCGTTCAGCTTGGCCTCGCCGCGCCCGGGAATCGACACCCACGAGTCGCGCGGCAGCGAGATCGCCGAGATCGACGCCCGACCGGCGGGCAGGTGCAGAAGCATCATGGTGTCGCTGCGCCGGCCCTCCAGCGCCTCGGGATCGGCACCGGCCGCCGCCGCGTCCATCCCGACGAGCAGGATGTTCAGCGCCCGGCCGGCGGCGGGATCGGCCGCCGGGCGCGGCCCCGCGGCGGGGATGCTCGACCGATCGAAGACCCCGTCGATCCGCTTGATGTTGGAGTTCAGCGAGTAGAGCAGCCAGGCCGTACATCCGCCGATCACGAACAGTGACAGGGTGAGCAGCGTGACCAGTCCCACGACCGCCTTGCGGCGTCGCGACCAGGGCTTGCGCTCGGGTGTCGGTTCCGGCTCGACTTCCTCGTCCGTCCCGCTGACCTCGGCCGACTCGTCCGTCGCACCCAGCGCATCCGTCATGCGCAGAAGCTAGTCGACCGGCTGTCGGCAACGGCAGGGAAATCCGAAAATCAGTGCGAAGAAGAGATCGACTTCGGTGCGTGCCCTCGCTTCGCCCGGGAGCCGTGGTTCCGGGGCGTCGCTCAGTGCCGTGGTTTCGGGGCGTCACCCCCGCGCCGTGCTTCCGGAGCTTCGCCCTACAGCCGCAGCTCGGCGAACGGCCGTCGCATGCACACCCGCGGCCACCGGTCCAGCCCGATGGCCGCCTCGTGGGCCCGGATCGCGGCCAGGCCCGGAGTCACCTCGCCCGGGTCGAGCACCCGGAATCCGATCCGCGCGTAGTACGGCGCGTTCCACGCCACGTCCCGAAACGTGGTCAGGGTCGACGCGAGCCCGCTGTCCGCCTGCACCCGATCGATCAACGCCTGCCCCAGTCCACGCCGCGCCCCGTCGGGATGCACCGACACCTGCTCGATGTGCGCGGCGCCGTCCACGAGATCCCAGATCACGTAGGCCAGCGCCGGTTCGCCGACCACCAGGCACCGCCCGCCGACCCGATACGCGTCCAACTCCTCGACGGACAGCGGCTCGTCCGCCGCGATCTCCGGCATCCCCACCGCCGCGAAGCCCACCCCGGCCGCCACCTCGATCTCCCGAAGCCGCTCCAACTCGCCCGCCGAGACGGCCCGCACCACATCGTTCATGTCCGCCATTGTGGCGTTCGCCGCATGGATGGCCCCGTCGGTTCCGACGGGGGAACTCTCCGGATCGCCGCAGAGCCGATCTCCGAGGCCGTGGCTTTTGGCGGCTTCGCGGGGAGGGGCCGGCCGAGGTCGCCTAGGCTGAGCGGATGACGCACGGCGACCAGGAGAATCGGGCTCGGCTGGTTGCGTACAGCTATCTGAGTGTGCCGGAGCGGGACGACTATCTCGCCATCGTGCGGTTGTTCGGGACCTCGTTGATGGCCGATCTGTCGGCACACGAGGTCGCCGAGCGGCTGGGGCGGGGCGACGTGGAGACCGTGACCGCTCGGTTGGACGCGCTGGTCGCCTGGGGGAACCTGATCCGCAGTACACATCGTGTGCGGGCGGCCAGCATCGCCGAGTTTCAGCGGGCCCGGGCGCGCTATCAGATCTCCAAGCTCGGCGAGCGCATCCAGCGGGACGTGGACGACGTGCTCTCCTGGGCGGACGCGGCGCGTGAGGTGGCCGCCGAGTTGCTCGCGCTGGTGGACCGGGAACTGGCGGGGCTGGCCCTGGGGGTGGTGGCGCCCGGTGGCGTGGACACCGAGCAGGGCAGGGACGCGGTTGCCACGTTGTTCGTTCAGTTCGGTGAGTTCGCCGAGTCGGTGCGGGACTTCTACGCCTACCTCGGGCAGGTGTTGGCGCGCTACGACCTCGACGGTGACGAGTACCACGGGTTCAAGGCACTGCTGCTCGACTACGTCGAGGCCATTCGTGCGGACGTGGCGTTTCATACGCCGCGCATTCGGGCCTCCCTCGACGCGCTGTGGCCGCATCTGGGCGTCCTGCTGCGCCGGATCGACGATCTCGGCGGCGGCCTGACCGGCCTCCAAGAGGTCACGGGCGCACGGGTACAGCGCAGTCGTGGCCGCGAACTCGCCGATTGGGACGCGCTGCGCGCGTGGTTCGTCGACACGGATGGGCGCGGCAGTCAGGTCGATCAACTCCGGGCCGCGACGATGCGTGCGCTCGGCTCGCTGCTCGCCAACGCCAAGCGGATGATCCGCTCGACCACTTCGGGGCAGTCCCGGCGCGGCGACCTGATCCGACTCGCCGCCTGGTTCGACGCGTGTGACGAGGCCGGCGCCCATGACCTGTACGCGGCGGCGTTCGGGCTGTACGGGGCACGTCGGCTGGGCGTGGCCGGGGACCTCGACGGAACGGTTCCCGCCGGAACGAGTTGGTGGGACGGGCCGGTGGCGGAGGTACCGCTCGCACTGCGCGAGCGCGGTGAGCGGTCGCAACGCGGACGGGCGGCGTCGGTCGAGGATCACACCGCGCAGAAGGCCCACCTGATGGCACGCGCCCACGCCGAGGCGACCGCCCGCACCGAGGCTGCCGCCGAACTGCGGGCAGTGGCAGGCCAGTTCGAGCGGGCAAGGCTCTCGACGGCGGCCAAGGGGCTGTTCGAGGAGTTGTTCACCGGCGCGCTGGGCAGCGTGAGCGGTGATCTCGCCGCCCTCGACGGTGCCCGCTGCGACCTCGAAGAGCTCGATATCGCCCTCGGTGTACGCGTCGAACCCGCGGCTCGCACGGTGGTACGCAGCGCCGAGGGTGACTTCGAGATCGACGGACTACGCCTCCTGCTCGGCCGGGCCGGCGCCGATTGGGACCTTTCCACGGTCCGGGAGAGTCGATGAGCGACCTCGACCACGACGCCGCCATCGCAGACGAGCGTCGCATCGCGGCCCGACGACTGCTTGCCGACGCGCTGGTGCTCGCGGACGGACCGCATCGTGACGAGTTCGCCGCGATCCGCCGGCACGCCGAGTGGCTCACCACCGCTTTTCGTCGGTTCCTCGGCTACGAGGTCGTCGTCGAGGCGCGTTTCGCCCGGCTGCTGAAGGCCGGGCCCGGAGCGGGCGCGGGGCGTGGGCTCACCCGCTCCACCGGGACGCCGTTCAACCCGCGGACCTACGCCTACCTCACTCTCGGCCTCGCCGCCCTGGTCACCGCGTCCGATCAGGTGTTGTTGTCCCAACTTGTCACCGACATCCGCGGCGCGGCGGTCGACGCCCGGATCGAACTCGAGGACGCGGGCCGGCAGGTCGAGCGGCGGACGCTCACTGCCGCTCTGCGCCAACTCGTGCTGTGGGGAGTACTGGTCGAGGTCGACGGCAACCTCGGCGACTACGTCGAGAAGGAAGACGCGGAGGCACTGCTGAGCGTGGACCGCGACCTCGCCCGGGCATTGATCGCCGGCCCGCTCGGACAGGCGAACGACGCCGCGCACCTGGTCGCGCTCGCCCGGGAGCCGGGCCATCACGGCGTGCGCGTGGCCGTTCGTCGACGCCTGGCGGAGACCCCCGTCGTGCTTCGCGACGAACTCGATACGGACGAGGACGACTGGCTGCGCCGGAACCAACGGCGTGAGGCCCGCACGTTCGAGGAATTTCTCGGCCTGCACGCGGAGATCCGCGCCGAGGGCGTCGCCCTGTTCGACCCCGCCGACGAGTTGTCCGATCTGGCTTTCCCCGGCCGCGGAACGGTCGCCCAGGCGGCGCTGCTGCTGATCGAACGTCTGGTCGCCCGGCTGCGCCCCCACGAGCCGACCGCCGCGGTCTCGGTGGCCGACCCGCTGATCGACGAGACACTGGCGGCACTCGTGGCACAGTACGGGCGCAAGGCCGGGTGGCAGCGCGATCTGATCGAGAACCCCACCCGCCTTCGTGACGAGGTCACCCGACTCCTGGCACACATGAGGCTCTTGCGGAGACCTGTGACCGAGGAGGAGGGGGTCGTGTGGGAGGTCCCCGCGATCGCCGCCCGCTATGCCGCCCGCGTCCGCGAGCGGCAGCCTCGCGCGGTTCAGGAAGGTATCCCTTTGTGACAGTGACGATTCCCCTCACCCTCCCGCGACACCCGCACCGCTTCCGGCTCTCCCGCGCGGGCATCCGCAACGTCTGGCAGTACGACGACGCGCGCTTCGACTTCGCCGACGGCCGGATGCTGCTGCGCGGCAAGAACGGTGCGGGCAAGTCCAAGGCGCTCGAGATGTTGCTGCCCTACCTTCTCGACGGCGAACAGCGCTCGATCGACGCGATGGGCACCGGGCGGACCACGCTCAAGTGGCTGATGCTCGACGGCTATACCGCGACCAATCGGCTCGGCTACCTGTGGGTCGAGTTCGAACGCGTCGACGGCGATGGCGCCCTTCGGTACATCACCCTCGGCGCGGCCGTGCGCGCGTCCAACTCGACGAAGGAGGCCAAGCCTTTCTTCTTCGTCACGAGCCGGCGCGTGGACCACGACTTGACGCTCGTCGAGAACGGACAACCTCTCGGGATCGACCGCCTCAAGGAAGCAGTCGGCGCGGCCAACGTCACCGACCGCGCGGCCGAGCACCGCACCCGGGTCGCCCGGGACCTGTTCGGCCTCACGGACGTCGCCCGCTACCGCAGCCTGACCCATCTCCTGCACCGCCTGCGCCGGCCCACGGTGGGGGACCGGATCGAGGCCGGTGGCCTGACCACCGTCCTCACCGAGGCGCTGCCGCCACTGGACGAGGACATCCTGGCGATGGTCGCCAAGCATCTCGACGACCTGGCGGCCATCCGGCACGACCTCCACGATCTCGAAGAGCTGGACCGGGCGTTGGCTCGTTTCCTGACCGGCTACCAGGGATATCTGCACGGAGTGCTCCGGGGCCGGACCGACAGGGTGGCCGATCGGTTGACCGGTCTGGCCGCCGGTCGCCGGGCCGCGGGGGACAGTGAGCGCAAGGCTGCCGACCTGCGTGCCGAAGAGGACCGGTGCACCGAGGTACTCACCCACTGGGGGGACTTGTTCCGCGCGGCCACGGCGGAGTTGCGGGCCCTCCAGGAGAGCGCCGCCTACCGGAGTCTGACCGAGATCCAGGACCGCACGCTGCGGGTCCAGGCGATCGAGGACGCCTCCCGATCCGCCGGCCGCGCCGCCGACACCGCCCGTCGGGCGGAGGAGGCCGCCGCTGCCCGGCTCGCGGCCGACCTGGAGCGGATCGCGGGCACGGTCAAGGATCTGGGAGCCGAACACCGCACCCTCGTTCGAGAGGTCGTACCTGCCGGGCTCGACGCCACCACGACCGGCGTCGCACCGACCACCCCCGTCGAGGCCTTCGCCCCCGGGGTGATCGCAGTGGATGTCGTACCGCTGCGTGCGGCCATCGAGGAGTGGGCGAGCCGACTCGAAGCGGCCGGCCCCGTGGTACGGGCCCGACTGCGTGCCGTCGGCGAACTCGATCGGCACTTGGTGGCAGCGCTCGACGCCGGTCAGGCGGCGCGGGCCGCCGCCTCGGACGTCGAGCGCCTGGACACCCAGGTCGAGTCCGCGCGGCTGCGGATCGACCGGCACGCGGCCGAGGTGGAGCAGGCCGGCGCCGTGTTCGCCGAGCGGGTACGCGCGTGGGCGCGCCCGCTCGCGGACTTGGCGGCGCCGATCGTGACGCTGGTGACCGCGGCGCAGGACGATTCGCTGCCCCTGGCGGATCGCGCGCTGCCGGCCGAGACGTACGACGACGTCGAGCGCGCCGCGCGGATGGTGGTGGACCCGCTGGTCGTCGTGCTCGACGCGGATCGCGACGAGGCTCGCGAACAGGTCCGGACCGCGGCCGGCGAACTCGCCGCGCTCCGCGCCGAGCACGACGAGTGGAGCCGCCGAGTCGACTCGACGCCTGCCGCCGGACGGTTCCGATCGGCGCTGCGGGCACCCGGTACCGGTGCACCGCTGTACCGCCTCGTCGATTTCGCCGTGCACCTGAGCGATGCCGAACGGGCGGGCCTGGAGGCCGCGCTGGAGGCGTCGGGGCTGCTCGATGGTTGGGTCACCGCCGAGGGCCGAGTGTTGGCGGCGGACACCCGCGACGTGCTCCTGGCGCCGGTGGGTGCCATCGGCGGGCAGACCCTGGACGACCTGCTCGTCCCGGTGTCCGTGCCGGAGAGCGGCGTGACGGACGGTCGGGTTCGGGCGCTGCTGCGCTCCATCGGTGTGCACGAGGGCACGAGCCGGATCGCTCCCGACGGCACCTGGCGGCTCGGCGTGGCCGCCGGAACGTACACCAAGCCAGAGGCCGAGTACGTCGGCGCCGAGGTTCGCGCCGCGACCCGGCGCCGTCGGCTCGCAGACCTCGTCACCCGGATCGAGAACGCCCGAGTCGAACACGAGAGCCGGCAGGCCACGCTCGCCGACCTCGATCGCCGACGCGAGGAACTGCGTGCCCTTCTTCGCGCCCTGCCCTCGGGCCGCGATCTGCACGCGGCCTGGGTCAGGCTCGGCGAGGCCCGCGAACAGTCGCGTGATCTGGCGACCGGGCTGGCCGGCGCCCGTCGGGACGCGGACGCGAAGCGGGTCGTCGAGGTTAAGTGTCGAGAGCGCGCCCACGCCTACGCGACCGCACACGCGCTGCCCGCCGAACAGGCCGAACTGGCCAGGTTGCGTGGGCTCGTGGATCGGGTCCGACACGACGTCGAGGGGCTGCGTCGGCGCGTTCTCGCGGCGCGCGACGCACTCGTGCCGCACCAGGACACGCGCGACGGATGGCGAACGGCCCACGAGGAGCACGATCGCCTGGTTTCCGCGCACGAGGACAGCCTGCTGCACCTCGCCGAGGAACGGGCCGGGCTGGCCGTACTGGAGGCCGCGCTCGGTGAGGACCCGCAGGCCATTTTGGCCCGCGAACGGGAGGTGTCCCGGCGTCTGGAGGAGGCCCGCGGCGAGATTCGCCCCGCGGAGCGCGCCGTGGCGAGGATCCACGACGACGCCATCCGAGCCGAAGCCGAACGCGACGCCCGCAAGGCGGATCTGAGTGCCCTGGAGGAGGCCGTGGTCGACGCCGGCGCGGACCTGCGTCGTGCGCTCGCGCTGCCCGAGGTCCAGCGCGGGGCCGGTCTCGACGGCGCCGAGGCGCTGCTCGCGCCCGAGCCGCCCGGCACCGACGTCCGTGCCCGGATCCGCGCCCTCGACGGCCTGCTGCGGGAGGTTCGCGAGCGGCTCGGTGCGCCGACGAAGGACGTCTCCGATACGACCCTGCTCAACCGGTACACCGAACTCCGGGCCGGCCTGCGCGGCGGTTACGACGCGGCGTTGACCGAGACCGACGGGGTCAAGTTGTGCCACATAGCCGACGACCACGGTCGGCACGACGTCGCCCTGATCGCACTGCGACTGGCCGGGCAGGCCGAGGACGCCCGCAACCGCCTCTCCGAGCGCGAGCGCGAGGTCTTCGAGAAGTACCTGCTGGGCGAGTTGGGTGACAACCTCACCGGTCAGGTGTTCGCGGCGAAGGCGCTGATCGCGTTGATGAACGAGACCTTGGACGGCGTCCGCACCTCGCACGGCCTCGGCGCGCGCCTGGTGTGGAAGATTCGGGAGGACGCCGACGCCGACACCCGCGCCGCGGTCGACCTGCTGGACGGACCCGCCGCGCTGCGCTCGCGCGAACACGCGGAAAGCCTGCGGACCGTGCTCCAGCGGCTGATCGAGGCCGAACGTCTCAAGGACCCCACCGCCGGTTACGCCCTGCACCTGCGTCGGGCCCTCGACTACCGCGAGTGGCACGCCTTCGGCGTCCAGGTTCTCGACGACGCGCGCCCCGGCAGCGCACGCGCCCTCAACGCTCGGACCGGCCTCAGCCAGGGCGAGCAGCGGGTGATCTCCTACCTCGTCCTGTTCGCCACCGCCGCCGCGCACTTCGAGTCGGTCGCGGCCGGCGCCGTCCAGGCGCCGCGGATGATCCTGCTCGACGACGCGTTCGCCAAGGTCGACGAACCCACGCACGGGCGTCTGTTGGGCCTCCTGGTCCGGCTCGACCTCGACTTCGTACTGACCAGCGAACGCCTGTGGGGCACCTTCCGCGAGGTGCCGTCGCTGCACATCTACGAGTGCCTGCGCGACCCGCACCATCGCGGGGTGGCAACCCTCCACTTCACCTGGGACGGCTCCCGCAAGCGCCTGGTGGCGACGTGAGTTCGAACCCGCCCGGTGGCACGGCGAGCGTTGATCCGCCGCAGATCCCGACATCGCCGGAGCCCTCCCCGGCCACCCTGGCCTGGCTCGCCCGTCCCGAACTCGCCGGCTTGTGGCAACGCCTGCGTACCCGTCTGGAGGGCAACGGCCGCACCGTGCAGGGCCACATCCGCGGCGGGCACTGGGACCGGGCCGAGCGCCGCGAACTGTCGATGCTGCTCGGCAGATCCGTCTCGCCGACCGGAAACGTCACGGTGGCGCTCGCCGACGTCGACGCCCGACTGCGCGCCACCGCAGGCGGTTTGATCCCCGCGCTCGAAGCGCTCGGCGGCCCCATCCGCGACCGCCGGGGCGAACGCCGCAGCGCCCGCGACGCCACGACGCGACTGTGGGAGGAAGCCGCCGCGATCGCCGACCGAGACTGGGTCGAGTCCGTACGCCGCTCCGGTACGCTCGCCCGTCTGGACCCGGCCGCGGCCCTGCGGCTGATCGAACAGGGTGCCCGAGTCCTGACCACCATCGACCCCGATCGCCCCGTCGGCCGCGGCGACCTGGCCGCCCTGGTCACCGGTACCGCGCACGGGCTCGACGATGGCACGCTCCTGGCCCGGATCGTGCTGCGCGGGCTGGCGCTTCGATACGCGCGGGGTGAGATCCCCGCCCACGCGCCGGGCCGGCGCGACCTGTGGCGAACGGCCGGCGCGGTCACCGACGAGGTCTCGGCGACCGTGTTGACCCTCGGTCTGCGGCCCCCGGGTTCGAGCCCGGCCGCTCGACTGCTGTGCGAGCGTGCGGACGCGGGATACGAGACGCATCTGAGCATGCGGGAGATCCGTCGGCTGGCCGGTCCGCCCGTTGCGCCGGGGACGCGGGTGTACGTCTGCGAGAACCCCCGGGTGGTCGAGGTCGCGGCCGATCGCGGCGTGCGGGCCGCGCTCGTGTGTACCGCCGGCAACCCGGCGACCGTGGTGAGCACCCTGCTCGAAGCGCTCGCCGGGGCCGGTGCCCACGTGCGCTACCACGGCGACTTCGACTGGCCGGGCCTGGCGATGGCCGACCGGGTGCTTCGCCGTTTCGGCGCTTCGCCGTGGCGGATGGTGACCGCGGACTACGAAGCAGGTGTCGCTCTGGCCCGAAGGCACGCCACCCCGCTGGAGCCCCTCGCCGGCGGCCCCCACGTCGCCACATGGGACCCCGAACTCACCCCGACCATGCTCGCGTCGGGCGTCAAGCTCGAAGAGGAGACGGTTCTCGACTTCCTGGTCGCGGAGCTACTGCGAGCGGCGTGATCGAGCAAGCGCGCATCGCGCGCACCGACACCGCGATGCCGGCGCGTCCGACCGCGTCCGACCGCGTCCGACACGCGTGCGAAGGGCGGCCCGATGGAGCGGGGCCGCCCTTCGCGCGTTGTCGACTAGCGCGGCACCGAGGCCGCGCCCGCCGGGAGGAAGCGCTTGCCGAGGGTCTTCTCGCTGATGCCGGCGCGGTCCAGGTACGGCGTGATGCCGCCCAGGTGGAAGGGCCAGCCGGCGCCGGTGATCATGCACAGGTCGATGTCCTGCGGGGCGGCGACGACGCCCTCTTCGAGCATGCGGTTGATCTCGTCGGCCAGGGCCGCCAACGCGCGGTCGCGGACCTGCTCCTGCGTGGACGGGGAGTCGCCCACCTGCAGCAGCGCGGCGACCTCGGGGTCGACCTCCTGGGCGCCCGAGGCCCAGGTCAGGAAGGAGCGCTTCCCGGCCTTGACCACACGCTCGAGGTTGGGCGAGACGCCGAAGCGGTCCGGGAAGGCCGTGTGCAGGGTCTCGCCGACGTGCGCGGCGATCGCCGGGCCGACGAGTTCGAGCAGGACCATCGGGGACATCGGCAGGCCCAGCGGGGCCAGCGCGTTGTCGGCGACCTCGATCGGGGTGCCCTCGTCCACCGCGGCCAGCACCTCGCCCAGGAAGCGGGTGAGGACGCGGTTGACCACGAACGCCGGGGCGTCCTTGACCAGGACCGAGGTCTTCTTGAGCTGCTTGGAGACCGCGAAGGCGGTGGCGAGCGCACCGTCGTCGGTCTGCTCCGCGCGCACGATCTCCAGAAGCGGCAGGACGGCGACCGGGTTGAAGAAGTGGAAGCCCACGACCCGCTCGGGGTGCGCCAACTTCGCGGCCATCTCGGTGATCGACAAGGACGAGGTGTTGGTGGCCAGGATGCAGGTCGGCGAGACCACGGCCTCGACCTCGGCGAACACCTGCTGCTTGACCGACATCTCCTCGAACACGGCCTCGATCACGAAGTCGGCGTCCGCGAACGCGTCCTTGGTCAGCGAGCCGGTCACCAGCGCCTTGAGCCGGTTCGCGGCGTCCGCCGAGATGCGCTTCCTGAGCAGCAGTTTGTCGACCTCGGCGTGCACGTAGCCGACGCCCTTGTCCACCCGCTCCTGGTCGATGTCGGTCAGCACGACCGGCACCCGCAGGCGACGCGCGAACAGCAGCGCGAGCTGCGAGGCCATCAGCCCGGCGCCGACCACGCCGACCTTGGTGACCGGGCGGGCGAGCTGCCGGTCGGGGGCGCCGGCCGGGCGCTTGGCGCGCTTTTGGATCAGGTTGAACGAATACAGCCCCGCGCGCAGTTCGTCGCCCATGATCAGGTCGGCGAGCGCGTCGTCCTCGGCGTCGAAGCCGGCCTGGAGGGAGGCGACGTCGCCGAACCGGGCCGAGCGCGCGGCGTCGATGATCCCCAGCGCGCGATACGGCGCGGGCGAGGCCCCGTGCACCTTCGAGTCGGCGATCTCGCGACCTCGGGCGATCGCCGCGTCCCAACCGGCGCCGCGGTCGATCTCCGGCCGCTCGACCACGATCTCGCCGGAGACGACCTTGCCCGCCCACACCAGCGACTGGGCCAGGAAGTCGGCCGAGTCCACCAGCGCGTCCGCGATCCCGAGCTTGAAGGCCTTGGGACCGTTGAGCTGCCGGTTCTGGTTCAGCGCGTTCTCGATGATCACGGTGACCGCGTTGTCCGGGCCGATCAGGTTCGGCAGCAGCACGCAGCCGCCCCAGCCGGGGACCAGACCCAGGAAGCACTCGGGCAGCGAGAAGGCCGGCACCGCGGTGGAGATGGTGCGGTACGTGCAGGCCAGACCGATCTCGACGCCGCCGCCCATCGCCGCGCCGTTGTAGAACGCGAACGTGGGCACCGACAGCGTGGTCAGCCGCTTGAACACGTCGTGGCCGGCCTTGCCGATGGCGTGCGCGTGCTCGCGCAGGCCGACCTTCTCGACGCCCTTGAGGTCGGCGCCGACCGCGAAGATGAACGGCTTGCCGGTCACGCCCGCCGCGACGATGTCGCCCGCCGCGGCCAGCGCCTCGACCTTGTCGATCGCAGCGTTCAGCTCGCCCAGACCGGCCGGGCCGAACGTGTTCGGCTTGGTGTGGTCGAAGCCGTTGTCGATCGTGATCAGCGCGAACCTGCCCGCGCCGCCCGGGAGATCGAGCACGCGTACGGGGAAGTGCGAGACCAGCTCGTCCGGGAAGACCTCGGCGGCCAGTCGGGTCAGGTCGCTCACTTGTCGTTCCCCTCGGAGTTCGCGGTGTTCGCGGTCCAGTGCGGGTTCTCCCAGATGACGGTGCCGCCCATGCCGAGCCCGATGCACATCGAGGTCAGGCCGTAGCGGACCTCGGGGTGCTCCTCGAACTGGCGCGCGAGCTGCGTCATCAGGCGCACGCCGGACGAGGCGAGAGGGTGACCGAAGGCGATCGCGCCGCCGTACTTGTTCACGCGCGGGTCGTCGTCGGCGATCTTGTAGTGGTCCAGGAAGGACAACACCTGGACCGCGAACGCCTCGTTCAGCTCGAACAGGCCGATGTCCTCGATGGTGAGGCCGGCCCGCTCCAGCGCCTTCTCGGTGGCCGGGACCGGGCCGATGCCCATCACCTCGGGCTCGACGCCGGCGAAGGCGAACTGCACGAGCCGCATCTTGATCGGCAGGCCCAGCTCGCGCGCGGTCTCCTCGGAGGCGAGCAGACACGCGGTCGCGCCGTCGTTGAGGCCGGCCGCGTTGCCCGCGGTGACCCGGCCGTGCGGACGGAACGGGGTCTTCAGCGCGCCGAGGCCCTCGAGCGTGGTGCCCGGGCGCATCGGCTCGTCCACGCTCGACAGGCCCCAGCCCTGCTCGACCGAGCGGGCCGCGACCGGCACCAGGTCGGGCTGGATCTTGTTGTCGGCGTACGCCTTGGCGGCCTTGTCCTGGCTGCCGACGGCGAACCTGTCCGCGCGCTCCTTGGTGAGCTGCGGGAAGCGGTCGTGGATGTTCTCCGCGGTGTTGCCCATGACCAGCGCGGACGGGTCCACGAGCTGCTCGGAGATGATCCGCGGGTTCGGGTCGGCGCCCTCACCCATGGGGTGGCGGCCCATGTGCTCGACACCGCCCGCGACCACGACGTCGTAGGCGCCGAACGCGATGCCGCCGGCGGCCGTGGTGACCGCGGTCATCGCGCCCGCGCACATGCGGTCGATCGAGTAGCCGGGCACCTCGCGCGGCAGACCCGCGAGCAGCGCCGCGGTGCGGCCGATGGTCAGGCCCTGGTCGCCGATCTGCGTGGTGGCCGCGATGGCGACCTCGTCCACGCGGGCCGGCGGCAGCGACGGGTTGCGGCGCATCAGCTCACGGATACACGCGATGACGAGGTCGTCGGCTCGCGTCTCGTGGTAGATGCCCTTGGGGCCGGCCTTGCCGAAGGGGGTACGGACGCCGTCTACGAAGACGACGTCCCGGACGTTACGAGGCACGAGCGCACACTCCTCCTGCGATGGGTTCGGGCCCCATGCTACTCATGAGTAACCAATGGTCCTAGCCCTCGGCTCCATTCCGGTCACCGACGTGTCACGCCGGCCGTCTCGTCCGGGTCGTCGCGGGCCGTCGCGGGTCGCGCCGCGGCCGGGATCCGGCCCGGCGGCACGCGGGGCCGCGGTCGGGCGGCGGTCGCGGGCGACGTGACGTGATCCACTTTCGCCGGCGCGGGCCTTTACCCCGGCTTGACCGTATGGGGGCATTCGGCTGACAAAATAAGCCAAGCCTAGGCTTGGTTAGCCTTGCCTAATAACTGCCTTTCGTCGCCTTTGAACACCCGTTTTGTATATGCGTGTTCGACCCGGTGTGTCCCGCCGGGTCGGGCGCGATGCGTCCCCCCGCAATCCGTCTGCCGGGCCTCGACCCGTCTTCGCTTTGTCTCGTCCCCGGGAGAGTCCATGTCTGTCGTCCGTCGCCGCCCCGCCGCCCGTGTGCTGGGTACCGGACTGTTGCTCGCGCTCCCGCTCGCCCTCACCGCGTGCGGCGGTGACGACTCCTCCTCCGGCGACGCGGTCAAGGTCACCGCGAAGGACAAGTCGTGCGACGTCGCGAAGAAGGACTGGTCGGCCGGCAAGAACAGCATCAAGGTGACCAACAAGGGCAGCCAGGTCACCGAGCTCTACGTCTACGCGCAGGGCGACCGGATCGTCACCGAGCGGGAGAACATCGGCCCCGGCACGTCGGCGACGCTGACCTTCGAGATCAAGGCCGGCAAGTACGAGGTCGCCTGCAAGCCGGGCATGAAGGGGGACGGCATCCGGCAGACGATCACGGTCGCCGGTACACCCGCCGAGAAGCCGGTCGACCCGCGCCTGGCCACGGCCGTCGCGCACTACCGCGCGTTTACCACCGAGACGGTGGACCGGATGTTGCCGATCGCCACCGAGTTCGTGAACGCGGTCAAGGCCGGCGACGTGGCCAAGGCCAAGGACCTCTACCCGAAGTCGCGCCTGGGCTGGGAGACCATCGAGCCGGTGGCGGAGAGCTTCGGCGACCTCGACCCGCAGATGGACGCCCGCGAGGCGGACCTGGAGCAGGGGCAGGAGTGGTCCGGCTGGCACCGGATCGAGAAGACGCTGTGGACGACCGGGCAGATCACCGACGAGGACAAGCGCTACGCCGACCGGCTGCTGGCCGACCTCAAGACGCTGCAGTCGAAGGTCGGTACGGCCGAGATCACCCCGACCTCGATCGCCAACGGCGCCAAGGAACTGCTCGACGAGGTGGCGACCGGCAAGGTCACCGGTGAGGAAGAGGCGTTCAGCCACACCGACCTGTGGGACTTCGTGGGCAACGTGGACGGCGCGAAGAAGGCGTTCGACCTGCTCAAGCCGTACGTGGCGGAGAAGGACGCGGCGCTGGCCGGCACCCTCGACGGCGAGTTCGCCAAGATCCAGGGCCTGCTGAACAAGTACAGGCAGGGCGAGGGCTACGTCTCCTACGACACCGTCGACGACGCCAAGCGCAAGGAACTGTCGGACGCGGTCAACGCGCTCGGCGAGCCGCTGTCGAAGCTGGCCGGCGTCGTCGCCTAGCCCGAAACAACGGCCGGCCGTACCGAAGCGGCCGGCCGTACCGAAACGTGCGGTCGCCACACGTCCGGTCGCGCCACGACGTCCGTTCGCAACAAACGCCATAGGGAGGGCCCATGACCGAGATCGAGCACGACACCGAGACGGTCGAGCCGTCGGGTGACGGGTTCAGTCGACGGGCCATGCTGGGTTGGACCGGCGGCGCGCTCGTGGTCGGCGCCGCGACGGCCGGCGGGGTGGCCACCGCGGTCACCGGGATCGACGACACGTCGGCCGACAAACCGCTGGGCGCGGTGGACTTCCACGGCGTCAACCAGGCGGGCATCGCCACCCCGGTCCAGGACCGCCTGCACTTCTGCGTGTTCGACGTGATCACCGACGATCGCGCCAAGCTGGTCCGGATGCTCCGGCAGTGGACCGAGGCCGCGGCCGCGATGACCACCGGGAAGGCGATCGGGACCGGTGCGGACAGCGGCGTCCCACAGTCGCCGCCGGACGACACCGGCGAGGCGGTCGGGTTGCCGCCGAACAACCTCACGCTCACCGTCGGGTTCGGGCCCTCGCTGTTCACCAAGGACGGCAAGGACCGGTTCGGGATCGCCGCGAGGAAGCCCGAGGCGCTCGCCGAACTGCCCCTGTTCCCCGGCGACAAGCTCGACCCGCAGCGCTCCGGCGGCGACATCGCCGTGCAGGCCTGCGCGGACGACCCGCAGGTGGCGGTGCACGCGATCCGCAACCTGGCCAGGATCGGCTTCGGCGTGGTGTCGGTGCGCTGGTCCCAGTTGGGCTTCGGCAAGACCTCCTCGACCACGCCCGAGGCGATGACGCCGCGCAATTTGTTCGGCTTCAAGGACGGCACCCGCAACATCGCCGGCACCGAGACCGACCGACTGCGCGAGCACGTGTGGGTGCCGCCCGGCGAGGGTCCGGACTGGATGACCGGCGGGTCCTACCTGGTCGCCCGCCGGATCCGGATGCACATCGAGACCTGGGACCGGACCTCGCTCGCGGAGCAGCAGGACATCATCGGCCGCTCCAAGGGCGTCGGCGCGCCGCACGGCGCGATCGGCGAACACGACGTGGTCCCGCTCAAGGCGCTGCCGGAGAACTCGCACGTGCGGCTGTCGCACCCCGACTCCAACAACGGCGTGACCATCCTGCGCCGCGGCTACTCGTTCGTGGACGGCTCGGACGGGCTCGGCCGGCTGGAGGCGGGTCTGTTCTTCCTGGCCTACCAGCGCGACCCGCGCAAGGGCTTCATCCCGCTCCAGCAGCACCTCGCGGCCAACGACACGATGAACGAGTACATCCAGCACGTGGGTTCGGCCCTGTTCGCGTGTCCCGGCGGGGTGCGCGGCGCGGACGACCACTGGGGGAAGGCGCTGTTCGGCTGACCCGCGGCGGCCGCGCCACGCCACCGCGCGCGGTACGTCTCCCGGCCTGCCCACACCGTCCTGGGGGCGTTGCCGCGAAGGGCCCGATCCGAGGTATGGACGCTGTTGGTTAATTCGCCCCGTCGAGCTTCGGCTCGGCGGGGCGAAGCCGTGCGAAGTGGCTGGTCCGGGTCCGGGCTCGCGGTGTGTGGGTGAGGTGGGCGTCGATGCGGGCGAGGTTGATCGCGGCGCCGGTGAGTTGGTGTTGGAGGCTTGTCTTGGCGAGGCCCCGGTAGCGGGATCTGCGCAGGCCGCAGCGTGCGGCGCCCTGGGAAATGGTGCCCTCGACGCCGGCGCGGATCTTGTAGCGGTCCTTCCACGCGTCGGTCTGCTGTTCGGCGCGGGCGGTGCGCAGAACCTCGTGTTCGTCGCGGTGGCGCAGGGTGAGCTCGCGGCGCTCGGCGCTCGGCGAGTTGACACAGGCGCGCAGATCGGGGCAGTGCCGGCAGACGGCGGTGGGGAACCGGATCCGAACGACCGGCAGTCCGGCCTGCGAACGGCGCTGGTGCCACTCGGTGTTGGTGGCCCCGTTCGGGCAGGTGGCTCGCTGGTCGTCCCAGTCGACGGTGAACGAGTCCTGCCGGAACGGGCCGTCCGCCTGGGCGTTGGTATCGGCTCGGACCGGTCCGAGCAGCGCGACGTCGTGGTCGCGCCGGGCGGCGACGATCTGCGCGGCGGTGGGGTAGCCGGCGTCGACCCAGTGCTCGTCGGGCAGCAGGTCCCGCTCGGCGAGGCCGGCGTGGACCCGGTCGGCCAACACGCTGTCGGGGACGGTGGACTCGGTGGTGGCCACGTTCGTGACCAGGTGCACCGCGTCCGGATCGCAGGTCTCGGTGAGGTGGACCTTGTAGCCGTCCCACATCGTGTCGCGTTTGACGCTGCCACGCGCGTCGGTGTCATAGGGGGTGACCAGGCGCTTCGCGCCCGGCGGCCGGTCTTTTGGGCCGCGGCGCACCACCTGCCCGTCCACCCGGTGGAAGTGCTGCACCCACACCCGCCGCAGCGTCTCCACCTCCTCCAGGGCACGCAGACCGCCCGGCGCGTCCGCGGCGAGCACGAGTGCGAGCAGCCGCGTCCCGTCCCGGCCGATCCGCGCCCCCACCTCGTCCCGCCGGGTGCGGGCCCTGGGGAAGCGGGACTCCTCCGCCCGGGTCGCGTAGTGCCGGAACCAGTCCGGCTCGGCGACCGGGCGCAACCACTCCGGGTCGGCCTCGGCGACCGCGTTCAACGCCGCGCGCAGCGTCTCGGACACCAACTCCAGAAAACCCAACTCGCGTGCGGCGGACAGCACATGCGTGGAATCGGTGCGCGCCTTCCCGCCGCCGGCCAACAGGCCCTTCTCCCGCGCCGCGGCCAGAACACCGTCCAACACCCGCCGTCCCGCGTCCGCCTCCACCAGCCGGTCGCGGAACTCGGACAGCACCGAGAAGTCGAACCCCGGATCGCCCAACTCCAACCCCAGCGCGTACTTGAAGTCGATCCGTGCCCGCACCGCCTCCGCGGCCTGACGATCGGTCAACCCCTCCACGAACTGCAACACCAGCACCAGCGCCAGACGTCCCGGCGACCACGCCGGCCTGCCCCGCCGCCCCGGGAACAGATCGGCGAACCCCTCGTCCCGGAACAACGGCCCCAACTCGTCCCGGACCCGGATCGCCAGACTCCCCTTCGGGAACGCCGCCCGCGCCACCCGTACCGTCTCCGCCGGAATCTCCCCCGGCTCCCGCGGCTGCATCGACATCGACACCCTCCCCCTACGACAACGTCGGCCCCCAAGACCACAACCGGGTCTTGAGGGCCGACGTCACGCGCAGGGCCCAAATTAACCAACAGCGTCCGAGGTATGGATCGGGCCCTTCGCCATGGGTGGCCCTCGCTCAGGCGGTGGCCGGGGTCTCCAGACCGGCCGCCGGTGTCCTGCTCTTGCCGTCGCCCTTGGGCAGGAAGAGGAACAGGGCCATCACGGGGACCAGATACGCGAGCCAGACGGTGACCTGGAGGACGGTGGGGTCGGGCTGGAAGTTGAGGATGCCCTTGAAGAGGGTGCCGTACCAGCTGTCCGGGGGGATGGTGTCGGTGATGTCGAAGGCACGGTTGTTGAGGCCGGGGACGAAGTCGGCCTCCTGGAGGTCGTGGACGCCGTAGGCCAGGACGCCGGCGGCGACGACGACCAGGCCGGCGCCGGTCCACAGGAAGAATTTCGCGAGGTTGATCCGGACGGCGCCGGCGTAGAAGAGGTAGCCCAGGACGACGGCGGTGGCCAGGCCGAGCGCGACGCCGATCATCGGGTCGGTGTTCTCGCCGGTGGAGCGGGCGGTGCCCCACACGATCACCGCGGTCTCCAGGCCCTCGCGGCCCACGGACAGGAACGCGGTGGTCACCAGCGCGCCGGTACCCATCGCGAGCGCGTGGTCGAGCCGACCCTGCAACTGCGCCTTGAGCGCGTGCGAGGTGCGCCGCATCCAGAAGATCATCCAGGTCACCAGCAGCACCGCGAGGATCGACAACGACCCGCCGAACAACTCCTGCTGCTTGAACGTCATCTCGGCCGAGGTCAGTTCGAGGGTCGCCTCGAGCGCGACGCTCAGCGCCACCGCGGCGCCGACCCCGAGCCAGACCGCGGGCAGCGCGTCCCGGCGCTCGCTCTTGACGAGATAGGCGATCAGGATGCTGACCACGAGGGCCGCCTCCAGGCCCTCGCGCAGGCCAATCAGATAGTTGGCGAACACAGGCCACCCCACGACTCGAACAAATGTTGAAATTTAGGCGAGGCTAACCAAACCACCAGGCGGTTCCGGCGTCAATGCGGGCAAAGCAAAGCCCCGGTAAGGGTGTCGAGGCACACACGGCCGGCGGGCCGACGGCGCGTCTGGACACCGGGGGCGTGCACCGGGCGGGGCGCGCCCGGTGCACGGCCGTACAGCCGTGGCCGTCAGGCGCTCGTGCCGTTGGCGGCGTGCGCGGCCAATCGCAGGAACGCGCCGGACAGCGCGTGCGCGGTCAGGCCGATCTGCCAGGACCGGGCACCGAACGCGCGCAGTACGTCACCGACCGCGTCGGCGGTGGGGGCCGCGGGCGGGGCCCAGGCGAGCCGGCGCACGTAGTCCGGCGCGAGCAGGTTCTCGGTGGGCAGCGTGTGCTCGTCCGCGATGGCCGCCACGGCGGTCTTGGCGGCGGTCAGGCGCTCCGCGGCGGCCGGGTCCTTGTCCGTCCATGCCCGGGCCGGCGGCGGGCCCTCGTGCGGCAACGTGGACATCGGCAGTTCGACCTCGGGCAGCGCCCGGGCCTGCTCGATCGCGGCCAGCCACACCCCGGCCTGACGCCGACTGTCGCGACCGGTGAAACCGGGCAGCGCGAGCAGCGCGGCCACCGAGGCGGGTCCGGCGATCGCGGCCTCGACGATCGCGCCGTCCGGGATGACCCGACCCGGCGAGACGTCCTTCTGGCGCGCGATGGCGTCCCGGGCCAGCCACAGCGAGCGCACGATCGCGAGCTGTCGGCGCCGCCGCACGCGGTGCAGCCCGGACGTGCGTCGCCACGGGTCCACCCGAGGCGCCGGCGGCGGCGCGGCGGCGATCGCGGCGAACTCCTGCAGGGCCCAGTCCAGCTTGCCCTGCTCGGTCAGGACGGCCTCGAGCTCGTCGCGCAGCTCGATCAGCACCTCGACGTCCAGTGCCGCGTAGCGCAGCCACGGCTCGGGCAGCGGCCGGGTGGACCAGTCCACCGCCGAGTGCCCCTTCTCCAGCGAGAAGCCGAGCACGGTCTCGACCATCGCGCCCAGTCCCACCCGGGGGAAGGCGGCCAACCGGCCGGCCAGCTCGGTGTCGAAGATCCGTCGCGGCACCATGCCGACCTCGGCCAGGCACGGCAGGTCCTGGGAGGCCGCGTGCAGGACCCATTCGGCGTCGACGATGGCCGCGCCCAATTCGGACAGGTCCGGACACGCGGCGGGGTCGACCAGGGCGCTGCCCGCGCCGGCCCGACGCAGTTGGATCAGATACGCGCGTTGCCCGTAGCGATAGCCCGACGCCCGTTCGGCGTCGACGGCGACCGGTCCCGCTCCGGCGGCGAAGGCGGCGACGGTCTCGGCGAGCGCCCGCGGATCCGCCACGACCGGCGGTACGCCCTCACGAGGTGCCAGTAGAGGGACCGGCGCCGGGGGGACCGGCGCCGGAAGTTCGGATGAGGTTTCGAAGGAGGCGTCGGTCACCCCACCAAAATAACCCGCCCGTCCACCCGATCGGGCAGGTCCCCGCCAAGGTGGGCGCGCCACGGGGGGTGTACGGCGGGTGGAAACCGCACAAAATCAGCCGGCGCGAAACATCCGGGACGTGCCGGGGCGTCGGAATCGGCCCGCCGGCTCGGCGGCGGGACCACCTGCCTCGGGGGCGGCACCACATGCCGAATCCCGGCGGGTGGGTCCACCCGCCGGGATTCGGCTGTACCTGATGAGGTGTCCTGATGCTCGGCCGACCTGCGTCAGCTGATGATGCCCGCCCGCAACGCGAGGGCGACCATGCCGGCACGGTCGCCCGTGCCCATCTTGCGGGCGATGCGGGCGAGATGGCTCTTGACCGTCAGCGCCGACAGGCCCATCGCCTGGCCGATCGCCTTGTTGGACCGGCCCTCCGCGACGAGGCGCAGGACCTCGATCTCGCGCGCCGAAAGCTCCCGGACGCCGGAGCCGGGCTCCGTCCCGCGCTGTTCCGACGGACGCATGCGGTTTGCCTGGGGCATCCCGTGGTGCATTCCCGCTTGCCGTGCGTGTCCAGGGTTCAGTCCCGCTCGCGCGCCGGTCACGACATAGCCCCGAACGCCCGCGGCAAGCGCGGAACGAACGGCACCGATGTCGTCGGCTGCGGAGAGTGCCAAGCCGTTCGGCCAGCCGGACGCGCGCATCTCGGTGAGAAGCGTGAGTCCGGAGCCGTCCGGCAGGTGCACGTCGGCGACACACAGGTCGCGCGGCGTGCCGGCACGGGATCGAGCCTCGGCGATGGTCGACGCCCCGACGACGTCGCGTACACCGAGGGCCCACAGGTGGCGGATGACCGCGTCACGAACCCGAGGGTCCGCGACGACAACCATCGCCGTGGGCTTGGAAGGACGGTAGGCAAGCAGGTTTGCAGGGTGATCGAGAAGTACCGACACCGGGCCTCCTGCGCAGTGATCGCGATTCCCGAAGAAGCGGCCCGACCAGCTACTCCTTCGGGGTGGTCACCCTGTCCTTCGGCACATATGGCGCTCGGCTTTAGAGGAAGATCCAAATCCGTTATGCGACGTTGACCCGGGTGTGTGACCGCGAGGTCTCGTGGTGCGGATCCGGCGTGTCAGGAACCGGGTCGCGAGGGCCGGCGCGGTATGGCCACCACCCCCTCGCCGGAAACCACCGGCGGCAAACCCGCGCACGTGCACATGAGTTCGGTCCATGCCAACAGGTGCGGCAACAACTCGTCGTCGGCCGGCGTCCAGGATGCCCGCACCTCGATCTCGGTGCGGGCGATCTGCCCGGAAAGCCCGCCGAAGCCCTGCGACGTACTGCGACTGACGGTGCCGCTGGGGGCCCGATAGGCGGCGCCGACGGCGTGCAGGGACTCGGTCAGCCAGGTCCAGCCGACCTCGGGCAGCAGCGGGTCCATGGCCAGCTCGGGTTCGAGTTCGGCGCGCGTCATGGTGACCACGCGGAACGTTCCCTCCCAGGCCTCGTGGCCCGCCGGGTCGTGCAGCAGCACGATCCGGCCGCCGGCCAGTTCGTCCTCGTCCTCGCCCAGGGCCACCTCGGCCGCGAACGCCGCGGAGAAGGGGGCCAGGCCGCGCGGCCGGGACATCTCCTCCAGGACGATCTCCGGGCGCAGGATCGCGGTTCGCCATCCGGCCAGCGCCTGCCGGAACTCCTCGGGCTCCTCGGTCTCGCCGACTGCTGCCATGCCTGGCAGCCTAGGCCGCGCCGGGGTCGCCAGGCCCGGGCGACGCGCCGGGCGGGGGTGCTCGGTCTGGGCCGTCCGGGTGCGTCTGGGACGATGGCGGATGTGACCGAAACGAGCCTTCCGCACGCCACCGTCCGAGACTCGGCCTTCCTGCGGGCCTGCCGACGTGAACCCGTCCCGCACACCCCGGTGTGGTTCATGCGCCAGGCGGGTCGTTCGCTGCCCGAGTACCGCAAGCTGCGCGAGGGCACCGCGATGCTCGAATCGTGCATGCTCCCGGACATGGTCACCGAGATCACCCTGCAACCGGTGCGCCGGCACGGCGTGGACGCGGCGATCTTCTTCAGCGACATCGTCGTCCCGCTCAAGGCGATCGGCGTCGACCTCGACATCAAGCCCGGCGTCGGCCCCGTGGTCGCGAACCCGATCCGCTCGCGCGCCGACCTCGCGCAGTTGCGCGACCTGACGCCGGAGGACGTCCCCTACATCACCGAGGCGGTCGGCCAACTCGTCGGCGAGCTCGGCGGCACACCGCTGATCGGCTTCGCCGGTGCGCCGTTCACGCTGGCGAGTTACCTCGTCGAGGGCGGTCCGTCGAAGAACCACGAGCGCACCAAGGCGCTGATGTACGGCGACCCGCAGCTTTGGGCCGACCTGGTGGACCGGCTCGCACGGATCACCTCGGCGTTCCTGAAGGTGCAGATCGAGGCGGGCGCGTCGGCGATCCAACTGTTCGACTCGTGGGCCGGCGCGCTGTCCGCCGCCGACTATCGGGCGTCGGTGCTGCCGGCCAGCACGAAGGTGTTGGCCTCGGTCGAGCACTACGGCGTGCCGCGGATCCACTTCGGCGTCGGTACCGGGGAACTGCTGCGCATGTTCGGCGAGGCCGGGGCCGACGTGGTCGGTGTCGACTGGCGCATTCCGCTGGACGAGGCGGTGACCCGGGTGGGGCCGGGCAAGGCGCTGCAGGGCAACCTGGACTCGGCGGTGGTGTTCGCGCCGTGGGACGCGGTGCGGACCAAGACCGACGAGGTGCTCACCGCCGGCCGCGCGGCCGAGGGGCACATCTTCAACCTCGGGCACGGCGTCCTGCCGAACACCGACCCCGAGGTGCTCACGCGCATCGTGGCGCATGTGCACGAGGTCGGCGCGCGGTAGGGCGCTGTCGGGTCGAGCGCCGGCGGGTCGAGGCGACCTCGGCCGGCGCTCGCGGGCGCGACTACGGTCGCGGCTCGGGCGGCTCCTCCCGGGTGGCGGGGGTCGACGGCTCGGGTCGGGCGGACGCGATCGGCGGAGTCGGCGGAGCCGGTGGCGTCGGCGCGGTCGAGCCGAGCCAGGCCGGTGCCGGGTGTCGGGTGCGGCGCAGGGGGCGCAGCCGGCGCAGTCGTCGGCCCGTGAAGCGGTCGAGCAGCCACACCGCGATCAGGATCAGCGCGAACGGGAAGACCGCCGCCAGCACGATCGCGATCACCCGGCCGGTGCCGGCGAGACCGTGCCAGCCCGCCGACCACGCGTCGCCGACCGCGCCGGTGAAGCCGTCGTCGTCGTCCTTCGGTTCGGCCGCCGCCTGTTTCGGGTCGCTACCGATCGTGACCGTGATCGTCGACAGGTCGGTCTGCGCGGTGAGCGCCTGCTGCCGCTTGAGCAGCGACTCCAGGTCCGCCTCGCGGCGGGTCAACTCGCTCTCCAGGGTGGTGATGTCGGCGATCGTGTCGGCCCGGTCCATCAGTTGTCTGGTGCGCTCCATGCTGCGGCGCTGCGATTCGACCCGGCTGTTCACGTCCACGACCTCGTCGGTGACGTCCTTGGCGGTGCGCTGCCGGTTGACCACCTTGCCGATCCGGCTCAGTTCGTCCAACGCCCGGTCGAACTCGGTCGGCGGGACCTTGAGGGTGAGCGTGGTGGTCGCGGCGTCCGTCCTGCTCGCGTCCGGATCGGTCGAGCGGGTGGTGCGTTCGTCGGTGACCAGGCCGCCGCGTGCCCGGGCGACGGCCTGCGCGTCGGCGGTGGCGCGATCGAGGTCGGGCACCCGTATCCGCAGGTCGCCGGTCAGCACCACCTTGCGCTGCCCGGCGGCCGGGTCGACGGCCGGGTTCGGGGCGGCCTTGCCGCCGGGCGCGCCGGGCACCGCGGGCGCCGCCTCCGCCGCGCCCGCCGCCGGCTTGGATCCGGATCCGGAGCGGTCCTTGTCGCCCGAACCGTCGCCGCTGCACCCGCCCACCAGCAGCACCGCGGCCACGGCGGTCGCGAGCACCGGGGTCGTGCGTCTCGCGTGTCGTGCGCTCATCTCGGTCCCCCCTCGAAGTCGGTGATGGGACGGTGCCGAGCCGTGGCCGGTTCCGTGCCCGGGACGATGCTCGTGAGAAGGTGCGGTGTGGACAGTTCGCCGGTGGAAAACGGTCGTCATATCGTCGTCGTGGGTGGCGGAATCGCCGGTCTCACGGCCGCCTGGGTTCTGCTCCGGGACGGCGATCCGAGGCTGACCGTCACGGTGCTCGAGGGCTCCGCCCGGGTCGGCGGCAAGCTGCACGCCGGCACCATCGCCGGCGTCGCGGTGGACGAGGGCGCCGAGTCGATGTTGGCCCGGCGCACCGAGTCGATCGACCTCGCGCGCGAGGTCGGTCTGGCCGCGGACCTGCGCCCGCCGAGCACCGCGAGCGCGTCGTTGTGGACGCGCGGCGCGTTGCGGCCGATGCCGCGCGGGCACGTGATGGGTGTGCCCGGCGACCTGGAACCACTGGCCGCGAGCGGGGTGTTGTCGCCCGCGGGACTGGCCCGGATCCCGCTGGACCACGCGCTGGCGCCGCACCGCTACGAGGACGACGTCTCGGTGGGCCGCTACGTCGCCGAGCGGGTCGGCCACGAGGTGGTGGACCGGCTGGTCGAGCCGCTGCTGGGCGGGGTGTACGCGGGCAACTCCTACGACATCTCGCTGGCCGCGGCGGTCCCGCAACTGCTTCCGTTCGCGCGCGGCGGCGGGTCGCTGGTCGCGGGTGTGCGCGGGCTGCTGGAGCGGGCCGCCGAGCGACCGGGCGGCCCGGTGTTCATGGGCATCCGAGGCGGCGTCGGGCGGTTGCCGGTCGCGGTCGCGGGCGCGGTGGTGGCGACCGGGCGCGGCGAGATCCGGACCCGGACCACGGTGCGCGAGCTGGAGCGCACGCCGACCGGCTGGCGACTGGTCACCGGACCGACCGACGCGCCGGTGCCGATCGAGGCGGACGCCGTGGTGCTCGCGGTGCCGGCCGCGCCCGCCGCCCGGCTGCTGCGCCCGCACTCGACGGTCGCGGCGGTCGAACTGTCCTCCATCGAGTACGCCGGAATGGCCCTGGTCACCCTCGCGTTCCGGCGCGCCGACCTGGCGACGGTGCCCGAGGGCAGCGGGTTCCTGGTCCCGCCGATCGACGGCCGGCGGATCAAGGCGAGCACCTTCGCGTCCAACAAGTGGGGCTGGATCGCCGACGCGGACCCGGACACGTTCGTGCTGCGCACCTCGCTCGGGCGGGCCGGCGAGGAGGCCGTGCTGCAACGCGAGGACGCGGACCTGGTCGCCGACTCGCTCGCCGACCTGCGCGACGCGATCGGGCCGATGGCCGAGCCGATCGATGCGAAGGTCACCCGCTGGGGCGGGGGGCTGCCGCAGTACGCGGTGGGCCATCTCGGTCGGATCGCGTGCGTGCGCGACGCGGTGGAGCGGCTGCCCCGGCTCGCGGTGTGCGGCGCGGTGTACGAGGGCGTGGGCATTCCGGCGTGTGTGGCGAGCGCGACGTCGGCCGCGGCCGACGTGCTGGCGCAGCTCGCGAAGCCGCTCGCGCGCCCCGTGCGCTGAGCCCGGGCACGGGGGAGAGAGAATCGACCCATGACGCAAAGCACCGCGGAGAACACCCCGGAACCGGTCGACGCCGCCGCAGCCGTGATCCAGGCCGCGCTCACCGACGACGTCCTGGAGGCCGAGGGCGCCCCCACGCCGGCGCGCCGCAAGGCCCGCGACCTCAACCAGGTGATCAGGTACACGATGTGGTCGGTCTTCCGGCTCCGTGAGCCGTTGCCCGGCGGCCGGGCCGGCCTGGCCGGCGAGGTCGAGCAATTGTTCGAGCAGCTGCTGGACAAGGACGTCGTGGTGCGCGGTACCTACGACGTCTCCGGCCTGCGCGCCGACGCGGACATCATGATCTGGTGGCACGCCGAGGATTCGGACTCGCTCCAGGAGGCGTACAACCGCTTCCGCCGCACCGGTCTGGGACGGCTGCTGGAGCCGGTGTGGTCGAACATGGCGCTGCACCGCCCGGCCGAGTTCAACAAGAGCCACATCCCGGCCTTCCTGGCCGACGAGACCCCGCGCGACTACGTCGCGGTGTACCCGTTCGTGCGCTCGTACGAGTGGTACCTGCTGGAGGACGACGAGCGCCGTCGGCTGCTCGCGGAGCACGGGAAGATGGCGCGTGGCTTCCCGGACGTGCGGGCCAACACGGTGCCCTCGTTCGCGCTCGGCGACTACGAGTGGATCCTCGCCTTCGAGGCCGACGAACTGCACCGCATCGTCGACCTGATGCGGCACCTGCGCGGTTCGGAGACCCGTCGGCACGTGCGCGAGGAGGTGCCGTTCTACACCGGTCGCCGGCACCCGGTCGGCGAGCTGCTCGCCGGTCTGGCCTGAGTCACCCCCTGCGGCGGTCGGGGCCACGAGTGGCCCGACCGCCTCGGGGAGCCGGTACCTAGGACGAGCTGCTGGAACACGAGGATCCGCTCGAACACGAGGACCCGCCGGAGCACGAGGATCCGCTCGAACAGGACGAGCCGCTCGAACACGAGGAGCCCCCGCTCCCGCCGCACGAGGAGTTCCCACCGCACGAGGCGTGGTGGCCGTGCGAGTGGTGTCCCTGCCAGTCGGGGCCGGGCGAGTGGTGCCCGTGCGAGTGGTGCGGGCCGTATCCGTCGAACGGGGGCGGGCCCGGCGACCACTGGCCGGGAGGCGGGCCGGAGCCGGGGTGCGGGCCGAACGACGACCCGCCGGGCGGCCACCCGCCGCCGGGCCCGTACGGCCGGCCGAACGTGCGGCGCATCCGCCGTCGCGTCACCGACCGGACGCTCAGGCTCACCGCCAGCGCGCATGTGCCCACGATGACGAACGGAACCACCATGAACCAGGTCATGCCACCCACCCCCTGTACGTGATTGCCTGCTCCTGCCTACCGGTCGCGCGTCCACGGGCGGAGCCCGAGCCGTGCCCGCAACCGGCCCCACCGGGACGGCTCGCGCGGGATGAACACCTCGGCCAACGCGGCCGGCAGCGCGTCGCGCTCCCACAGGTGGGCCGCGAAGGCGTGCACGTCCGCGCGCGTGCCGCCGTCCGCCGGTTTCGGGTGCACCAGGGCCCACGTGACGAACTCGCCCGGCCAGCGCGGGCCCAGGGCCGTCGCCAGCTCGGGCACCGCGCGCAGCGCCGAGTCGCGCCGCTTGGCGGCCAGCGCGCGGGCCTGTGCGCGCACCCGGTCCGGATCGAAGCCGGCCGGCGTGGGCCCGCCCGCGACCAGCGCCGCGAGCAACTCGCTCTGCTGGCGGGCCAGCCGCTCGCGCGCGCTCACGAGCGCACCGCCGTACGGTCGACCACCGCGCGGATCGCGGCCAGTTCGGCGGCCATCTCGCCGGCGGGCGGGAAGTCGGAGTCGCGCTCCAGCAACACGCGCGGCGGCGGGCGCAGCGCGCACAACATCTCCAGCACCTCGAGGATCGGCGCGGTCACCGGGTGCGCGTGCGTGTCGTGCCACAGACCGCCGCGCTCGACGCCACCGGCGACGTGCACGTACTCGACCGCCTCCAGCGGCAGTTCGGCCAGCGCGGCGGCCGGGTCCAGGCCGTGGTTGACCCGCTCGGTGTGCAGGTTGGCCACGTCGATCAGCAGTCGCACGCCGGTGCGCTCGACCAATTCGGTCAGGAAGCGCGCCTCGCTCATCTCGTTGCCGGGCCAGGACAGCAGCGTCGCCGGGTTCTCCAGGGCGAGCGGGACCGGCAGCGACTCCTGGGCGATGCGCACGTTCTCCACGACCACCTCGAGGGCGTCCCGGGTCATCGGCGCGGGCAGCAGGTGGCCGGCCTCCATGCCGCCCGCGCGCACGAACGCCAGGTGCTCGCTGACCAGCGGCGACCCCAGCGCCTCGGCGACCTCCGCCAGCCGGGCCAGTCGCGCCGGGTCGGGCCGGTCCGCGCCCGCGAGCCCGAGGCCGACCCCGTGCGGGATCACCTCCACGCCCCGCGCGCGCAACACCCGCAACGACTCCGGCAGGTGCTCCACACACACGTTCTCGGCGACCACCTCGACGAAGTCGACGCCGGCCAGGCGCTCGACGGTCAGGTCGATCTCCGGCCGCCATCCGATTCCCACCGCTGTCCGCATACGCCCAGCATGACGGGCCCGTCCCGGTCCGAAACAGGCGGAGTTCCCTCGGTTCGCCCGGCGCCGGGAACCCGGACGGGAACCCCGGTCGGGCGCTACCCGCCGCAGCCGTCCGCGGTGCCGCCGCAGGAGCCCGCCCGGGCGCCCTGCGGGGACGCGCAGGACGTGCTGCCGCACCACACCGAGCCCGGGTCCCGGTTGCCGGGGGTGGGCGCGTTGCGGCGGAAGATCTGCTTGACCACCGGGTCGGGGAAGCGGTCCAGGCCCCACAGCGCGACCGCGCCGATCCCGTCGGCGCCCAGCGCCGCCACCGCCGCCTCGTCCCGGCGCACCCGGATCAGCCGGCGCGCGGTCGGCGCGGTGGGCACCACCCGCTCACCGAACACGCCGAGCAGCAGCAGGCCCGCGACGCAGGCCTGGACACCGATCACCGCGAGCAGCAGGCCCACCCACGGCAGTGCGCTCGCCGCCCCGTCGTCGGCGCCCACGAAGCCGGCCACGGCGGTGGCCATACCCAGCGGGATGGTCGCGAACAGCGCCCAGCGGGGCAGCCGGCGCGCCCGCGCGTCCGGCGGCGCGACCAGACCGTCCGCGAACAGCGAGGCGCCGATCGCCTGGATCTCCGCCGACGCGGCCACCCGCGCGCGCAGTTCGCGCAGCGGCAGGCCGCCGTACTCCTCGTCCAGCACCCGCAGCGGCGCGTCCGACGCCGCGCCCGGCTCGGGAGTGCGGGCGGCGACCACCTGCCCGTCCCGGCTCACGTGCAGGCCGTCGGTGCCGAGCAGGATCAGGATCGACACGTCCGCCGCGCGGGCGGCGCCGCCGGACACGAACGCGTACTCGGTCGGACCCAGTTCGGCCAGGCGCCGTTTGTTCGCCCGCCGGCCGCCGCGCCGGGCGGACCCGATGGCGACGCCGAGCACGAGCGCCGTCCAGACCGAGTACGCGAGGGGTGGCAACCACGGATTCATGGTCCACAGGCTTAGTGGACGAACACGGTCCCTGTGGGGCGATGTGACCTTTGCCGCACCGCCCGAAAGCACGTTTGACCGGCGTCTCGCGCGCCCGCCGCCGGCGCGGACGAGTCCGGTGCCGCGGCCGGGAAGGCCGCGGCAGCGCGGGTCACACCGCCGGGTCGGGTTCCAGGGTCAGCGAGATGGAGTTGATGCAGTAGCGCTGGTCGGTCGGCGTCCCGTAGCCCTCGCCCTCGAAGACGTGTCCCAGATGCGAGCCGCAGCTCTTGCAGCGCACCTCGACTCGGGTCATGCCCATCGAGGAGTCCTCGATGTACTCGACCCGGTCCTCGGCCAGCGGCGCGTAGAAGGACGGCCACCCGCAGTGGCTGTCGAACTTGGTGTCGGAACGGAACAGCTCGGTCCGGCAGGCCCGACAGCGGTAGACGCCGGTCGTCTTGGTCTCGGTGTACTCGCCCGTCCAGGCGCGCTCGGTGCCCGCCTGGCGGAGCACCCGGAACTCCTCGGGGGACAGCTCGGCCCGCCACTGGTCGTCGGTCTTCTCGATTTCGTAGGCCATGTTCACATCCAACACGCAACGGTGCCGTGACGTTCCCCTCGGGGACGTCACGGCACCGCGGGATGGTCGACCCGGGCCGACCGGGGCTCAGCGCGGGGCGTTGGCGCGGTCGCGGATCGCGTCCAGGATCTCCGGGCCGAGCAGCGTGACGTCGCCCGCGCCCATGGTCAGGATCAGGTCGCCGGGCCGAGCCAGGCCGGCCACCGAACCCGCGACGTCGGACCAACTGTGCTCGGTGCGCACCAGGCCCCCGTTGTCCAGCGCGGCGTGCGCGATGATGTTGCTGGTCACGCCGGGCTGCGGGTCCTCGCGGGCGGCGTAGATGTCCATCACCACCGCGATGTCGGCGGCGGCCAGCGCGCGGCCCATCTCGACGCCGAGCTGCTGCGTGCGGCTGAACAGGTGTGGCTGGTAGACCGCGATCACCCGGCCGGCGCCCACCGCGCCGCGCGCGGTGGCCAGGTCGGCGGCGATCTCGGTGGGGTGGTGCGCGTACGAGTCGATCACCCGGATGCCGCTCTCCTCGCCCTTGAGCTGGAAGCGGCGGCGCACGCCCTGGTAGTTGCCCAGACCCTCGGCCATCCGCTGCGGCTCGACGCCCAGCGCCAGGCCGACCGCGAGCGCCATCACCGCGTTGGAGGCGTTGTGCCGACCGGGCACCGCGACGGTGAAGTCCAACTCGCCGCCGGCGGCCTTGCCCCGCACGGTGACCCGGCTGCCCAGACCGAGCGACTCGATCTCCACCAGGCGCAGGTCCGCGTTCTCCCGCTCGCCGACGGTGACCACGTTCAGCGCCGGCAGGGACACCGCGAGCCGCTCGCGCAGGGTGAGCGCGCCGGCGTCGTCGGCGGACAACACCAGGGTGCCGCCGGGGACGATCCGGGCGGCGAAGATCTCGAACGCCTCAAGGACGTCCTCCAGCGAGCCGTAGTTGGCGTGGTGGTCCAACTCGACGTTGAGGACGACGGCGACCTCGGGCGCGTACTTGTGGAAGCTGCGATCGCTCTCGTCCGCCTCGGCCACGAAGATGTTGCCGGAGCCGTGATGCGCGTTGCTGCCCGCCTCGTTGAGGTCGGCGCCGATCGCGAAGGACGGGTCCAGACCCAGCGAGGTCAGGCCGACCGCGAGCATGCTGGTCGTGGTGGTCTTGCCGTGCGTGCCGGCGACGGCCACCGAGCGGCGCCCGTCCATCAGCCGCGCGAGCGCGTCCGCGCGGTGCACGATCGGGATGCCGCGCTCGCGCGCGACGACCAGTTCGGGGTTGCTCTCGCGGATCGCGGACGACACGACCACACAGGTCACGTCGTCGGCGACGTTGGCCGCGTCGTGGCCCACGTGCACCGTGCAGCCGAGTTGGCGCAGCGCGAGCACCTGCGTGGAGTCCTTGGCGTCGCTGCCGGACACCCGTGCCCCGCGGATCGCGAGGATCTTGGCGAGCCCGGACATGCCGGCGCCACCGATGCCGACGAAGAAGGGGCTGCCGAGGTCGACGGGCTCGGCGGGGGGTGCCATGAAGCGGGCTCCTTCGAATCGTGGGACCCGGGCGGTTCGGCGCGGGCTCCCCGCGATTGTGTCAGCCCAGATCGTGTGCGAAGAGCTTGAGCACCGGGACACCCACGTTCTGCCGGGCCCGCGAGGCCCAATCGCGATGGAAGACCTCTTCGATGAAGTGCGGGTCGGTGAGCACGATCACCTCGTCGGCGTCGTGCCGCTCGACGATCTGCTTGAGCGTGTCCAGCGGGTCGCGCCCGGGGGTGGTCTCGCCGACCGCGTTCGCGCCGAACGCGCGCAGCGCCGCCACGCTCGCCTCCAGGGTGCGCCGGGCCGCGTCCGCGCCGTCGTCCGGGCCGGGCCGGTCCTCGATGTCCTCGGCGGCCTCGTCCAGCCGGACCAGGGCCACGTCGTCCAGCGCCTGGAGCAGCTTGCGATGGTCGGCCTTGCCGGGCAGGACCACCACGAAGGAGGTCTCGACGCCCTCGTGCAGGCTGGTGACGAACTTGACGTCCGCCTCGTTCAGGACCTTTTCGACGAGCAGCACGATCGTGTACACGCAACACTCCCTTGATCCACGTGAGCCGGTTGCCGGGCCGGTGCCTGAGCCCCGTCTGCCCGGGGGACCACCCTCCCACTCTCCCGATCGGCGACCGCCCGGCGACCATTCTGCGACCGCTCGGGAGTGCTACGGGAGTGCTCGGGGACGATCGCTCAGGGGCGGACGTAGCGGGCGAACAGTGACCCGTCCTCCTCCAGCAGCGAGATCGGGCGCATCGACAACCCGCCGGTCAGGCCGGGGCCCGCCAGGATGCGATCGGCGGGGCCCGCGGTCAGCAGCGGGCTCAGGGTCAGGCACAGCTCGTCCAGCCGACCGCACGCGGCGATCTGGGCCAGTACGTGCGGTCCGCCCTCGGTGAGCTGCCGGGTCAGTCCGCGTGCGGCCAGCGCGTCCAGGGCGCTCGGGAAGTCCACCCGGTCCCGTCCGGCCCGGAGCACCTCGCCGTACTCGGCCGCCGCCGCCAGGCCCTCCGGACGGGCGTTCTCGCAGGTGATCACGATGGTCGGGGTGATCGCCTCGGTGAACAGCGAGGTGGTGAAGTCGATGGCCAGGCTGCGCGAGACGATCGCGATCACCGGTGCCGGGAGCTGCCCCGCGGCGGCGCGCGCGGCGGCGTAGGCGGGCTTGGGCTTCGGCGGCCGGTAGCCCTCGTTGCGCACCGTGGACGCGCCCACCACGATCACGTCGGCCAGGCCGCGCAGCACGCCGAAGACGCGCTTGTCCGCCGGCGAGGACAGCCCCGCCGACAGGCCGTCGGGGGCCTGTGCGGCGCCGTCCAGGCTGGCCACCATGTTCGCCCGCAGCCAGGTTCGGCCGGGGGGATAGGCGTACGCGTCGACGAGGTCGACGTCGGGCTCGGCGGGGGCGCTGGACACAGGAAGGAGACGGCGCATGCGACCGAGTTTTGCACGCGTCGTAGGCTTGATGATCGTGTCCGTGCCCCACGTCGTGTCGCTCACCCGGCGTCAGCCCAGCGTCCCCGCCGACCGTCTCGTCGCCGAGATGGTTCCGCCGCCGCGCTTCGGCGACGTGCGCTTCGATACCTACATCCCCGATCCGAACCAGCCCGGGCAGGCCGCGGCCGTGGTGCGCCTGGAGCGGTTCGCCGCCGAGCTCAACGGCGACGGCGGGAACGGGAAGCGACGCTGGTTCCGCCGCGAGCCCGCGGCCGGACCGAGCGGGATCTACCTCGACGGCGGCTACGGCGTCGGCAAGACGCACCTGCTCGCGTCGCTGTGGCACGCCGCCCCCGGGCCCAAGTCGCTGTGCACGTTCGTCGAACTGACCAACCTGGTCGGCGCGCTGGGCTTCCGCCACACCGTCGAGGCGCTGTCCGGACACCGGCTGTTGTGCATCGACGAGTTCGAGCTGGACGACCCGGGCGACACCGTCCTGGTCTCCACGCTGCTCGGCAAGCTGGCCGACGCGGGCGTCAAGCTGGCCGCGACCTCGAACACGCTGCCGGACAAGCTCGGCGAGGGGCGATTCGCCGCGCAGGACTTCATGCGCGAGATACAGAAGCTGTCCGGGCGCTTCGAGGCGCTGCGCATCGACGGTGAGGACTACCGGCACCGCGGCCTGCCCGCCGCGCCGACGCCGGTCGAGGACGACGTGGTCGGCAAGTCCGCCGAGGCCGCGCCCGACGGCGCCGCGCTCGACGACTTCCCCGACCTGCTCGCCCACCTGGCCGGCGTGCACCCCAGCCGCTACGGCGCGATGCTCGACGGCGTCACCGGGATCTTCTGGCGTGGTGTGCGCCCGGTCGGGGACCAGGCGACCGCGCTGCGCCTGGTGGTGCTCGCGGACCGGATGTACGACCGGGAACTGCCGATCGTCGCCTCGGGCGTACCGTTCGACGAGTTGTTCACCGAGGAGATGCTGGCCGGCGGTTATCGCAAGAAGTACCTGCGCGCGGTGTCGCGCCTGGTGGCGATGGCGCGCGACGGCGCGGGGCGCGTCCCGGCGCACTGACCGGAGCCGCCGGGCGGGGTCCGGGATCGGCCGTGCGTCGCGCGGGTGTTGTCCGTGGGCGACCGGTATGCGGGTGAGGCATCATCGGAGCCGGGTCCCGACGACGCGGAGGCAGCGCATGGCGAAGAAGGCCGAACGCAAGAGTGCAGGCAGGGCCGACCGGGACTCGAAGGGGCAAGCCCCGGTGGGCCTGGGCGAGACGCCGCAGGACAAGGCCGCCGCGAAGGCGGCCAAGGCTGCCGCCAAGGCCGCCAAGGCCGCCGAGGTGTCGAAGCCCGGGAAGGCCGAGAAGGCCGGGAAGGCCGAGAAGGCCGTAAAGGCCCCCAAGGCCGAGAAGGCGCTGAAGGCCGAGCGGGAGCGCCTTGCCGAGCAGGCCAAGGCGGCGCGCAAGGCGGACAAGAAGGCCGCCAAGGCCCGGGAGGCCGCGGCCGAGCGCGAGGCGGCCGAAGCGGCCGAGGCCGCGAAGTCGGCCAGGAAGCGCGCGAAGAAGGCGGCCAAGCAGGCGGCCGAGCGGGCCGAGGCCGAGCGCGCCGCCGCCGAGGCACTCGGCTTCCCCACGGGTGGGCACGAAACCGGTGGGCTCGAAGCGGATGGCCTGGAGGTGGTCGGGCTCGAATCGGTCGAACTCGAGACGCTCGAACTCGAGACGCTCGTCGAGGAGCGGGCCGAGGCCGCGGACGCCGTCGAGCCCGCGGCCGAGCCGCCCCGGCTCCGGGTCGTCGCCGAGCGGCCCGTCGACATCCCCGACCGCCCCCGGAGCGACGTACCGTCCGTCCGGGCCGCGCTGCGCCCGACCGGCGGCCCCGTCGACCTGGGCACGATCGACCCGCGCGCGACCCCGGCCTTCACCGGCGACAAGGCGGACGCGGTCGCAGACATCGCCGCGATGGGCCCGCGACTGGCCGAACTCCAGGAGAAGTTGTACGCGCAGGCGGTGGCCGGCGGTGCGCGGCGCCGGGTGCTCCTGGTGGTCCAGGGCATGGACACCTCCGGCAAGGGCGGCACGGTCAAGCACGTGATCGGCCAGTTCAACCCGTCGGGCTGCCACATCCACGCGTTCAAGGCGCCCACGGAGGAGGAACTCGGGCACCCGTTCCTGTGGCGGATCCGCAACCACCTGCCGGGTCCCGGCCTGATCGGCGTGTTCGACCGCTCGCACTACGAGGACGTGCTGATCGCGCGTGTGCGCAACCTGGTCCCGCGCCAGGTGTGGGCGCGCCGCTACGGCGCGATCAACCGGTTCGAGCAGGGACTGGCCAAGGACGAGGTGACCGTGGTCAAGGTCTTCCTGCACATCTCGCCCGAGGAGCAGAAGGAGCGCCTGCTCGCGCGGCTGGACAACCCGGACAAGCACTGGAAGTTCAACCCGGCGGACATCGACGAGCGCGCGGTGTGGCCGCAATACCAGGCGGCCTACGAAGCGGCGCTGGAGAGGTGCGACCTCGACGCGGCTCCCTGGTACGTGGTGCCCTCGGATCGCAAGTGGTACCGCAACTGGGCGATCAGCCGGCTGCTGCTGGAGCACCTCACCGAGGTGGACCCGCAGTACCCGCCGGGCACCTTCGACGTCGAGGCGGAGCGTAAGCGGCTGCTCGACACGTGAGCACGATCGCGCGCGGGTCGGATCGGATCCGGGACGACCCGCGCGCACGGTTCTAGCGTGAGCCCACGCGTACCACCGCGACCGAGGTCGCGGGCAGGCGCAGTGTGGTGCCGACCAGGCCCCGGCGGATTTCCGCGCGGTCGTCCCAGGCCGCGACGATCTCGGCCGCGCCGGTGCCCATCGGCAGCGTCGCGGGCTGCTCGGCGAGGTTGACCGCCGTACGGAACGCGCCCCGGTGCACCATCAGCCAGCCGGCGGTCTCCTCGAAGGTGACCTGCACCCGGGTCAGGTCCGGATCGGTCAGGTTCTCCCACTCCCGGCGCAGCGCGATCAGCCGCTTGTACCAGGCCAGCAGCGCCGCGTGCGGGGCGCGCTCCCGCTCGTCCCAGTCCAGACACGAGTCGCGCACGGTCTGCGGCGACTGCGGGTCCGGGATCTGCGCGGCGTCCCAGCCGTGCGAGGCGAACTCGGCGCGGCGTCCGCCCCGCACCGCCTCCGCCAGCGCGGGATCGGTGTGGTCGGTGAAGTACTGCCACGGCGTGGACGCGCCCCACTCCTCGCCCATGAACAACATCGGGGTGAACGGCGAGGTCAGCACCAGGGCAGCGCCCGCGGCCAGCAGCGCCGGCGGCAGCGTGGCCGAGATCCGGTCGCCGGTGGCCCGGTTGCCGACCTGGTCGTGGGTTTGCAGGTAGCCCAGGAAGCGGTACGCGGGCATCCGCGAGGTCGGCACCGGGCGGCCGTGCGTGCGCTCGCGGAACGAGGACCACGTGCCGTCGTGCAGCCAGACCCGGGTGAGCGTCTTGGCGAGCGTGCCCATCGATCCGAAGTCGCCGTAGTAGCCCTGCCGTTCGCCGGTGAGCAGGGAGTGCAGCGCGTGGTGGAAGTCGTCGCTCCACTGGGCCTGGACACCCATCCCGCCGCTCTCGCGCGGGGTGACCACGCGCGGGTCGTTGAGGTCCGACTCGGCGATCAGGAACAGCGGCCGGCCGGTCGAGGCGGCGAGTTTGTCCACGGCCTCGGACAACTCCTCGAGGAAGGGCACCGCGCGGTTGTCGGCCAGCGCGTGCACCGCGTCCAGCCGCAGCCCGTCCACGTGGTAGTCGCGCAGCCACATCAGCGCGCTGGCGACCAGGTAGGCGCGCACCTCGTCGGAGCCGGGGCCGTCCAGGTTGACCGCCCAGCCCCACGGCGTCTTGTAGCGGTCGGTGAAGTAGGGCCCGAAGCGCGGCAGGTGGTTCCCGGACGGCCCCAGGTGGTTGTGCACCACGTCCAGGATCACGCCCAGGCCGTGCCCGTGGCAGGCGTCCACGAAGCGCTTGAGGCCCTCCGGACCGCCGTAGGGCTCGTGCACCGCCCAGGGGCACACGCCGTCGTAGCCCCACCCGGCTTTGCCCGGGAAGGCGGACACCGGCATCACCTCGACGTGCGTGACGCCCAGGTCGACCAGGTGCTCCAGCCGCTCGATCGCCGCCGCGAAGGTGCCCTCGACGGTGAAGGTGCCGATGTGCAGCTCGTAGACCACCGCGCCGGGCAGCGGCCGGCCGGTCCAGGACTGATCGGCCCACGCGTACGCGGTATGGTCCACCACCCGGCTCGGGCCGTCCGGACCCTGTGGTTGCCACGGCGAGCGCGGGTCGGGCAGTGGTTCGCTGCCGTCGATCACGAACGCGTAGTCGCTCCCGTGGACCGCGGCCGGCACGTCCGCCTGCCACCACCCGGGCCGGTTCGCGTCCCGCATCGGCTTGCGCCGGCCGTCGACGACGACGTCGAGGGACGACGCTTTCGGAGCCCAGACCTCGAACCTGACCACGATGGTTGTGTCCTTTCCGGGAACGTGCGGGCGAACGTGGCGACGGGTGGCGGCGGATGCGAACGTGCGCGAGCGCGGGTACGGCCGGGTCAGCCGCGGGTGAGCAGGGCCACCGGCAGGTTCTCCAGGATGTGCCGCAGCCGGGCCTGGCCGGTGTACGTGTCGCCGGTGAGCGCGTCGACCCAGCGGCCCGGCGGCAGCGGGAGCAGCGCGCCGCCCCAGCCGCCCTTGGCCGCGAGACCGGCCGGCAGTCGGGTCGCCACGGTGATCGCCTCGCCGCCGCGCACGAACGCGATCGCGTAGTCGGCCTCCTTGCCGCGCGCGAGCAGCGGCTCGTAGGCGCCGGCGAACCAGGTCGGATGCTCGCGCCGCAGCCGCAGCGCGGCCGAGGTGACCTTGAACTTGAGCGCGTCCAGCGGGCCGTGCTCGCGGCCGAAGTCGACCGGGGCCCGGTTGTCCGGGTCGACCAGGGTGTACAGCGCCAGTTCGCCGCCCTGGTAGACGTCCGGCACGCCCGGCATGGTGAGCTGGACCAGCTTGGCACCGAGCGAGACGGCGCGTGCGGGACGGTCCAGGTCGGTGACGAACTCGGCGATGTCGGCGGTGAGTTCCTCGTCCGCCAGGACGGCGCGCACGAACGCCTCGCTCGCATCCTCGTAGTCGGGGTTCGGGTCGGTCCAGGTGGTGGCCCGGGCCGCCTCGCGCATCGCCTTGCGCAGGTAGGCGACGGCCCGGTCGGGGCTCGGCGGCCACGCGCCGACCAGGGTCTGCCACAGCAGGTAGGTGTCGTAGCCGTCCGGCCCGAAGCGGAACTCGGAGCGGTGCGGCCGGGACCAGTCGTTCCACGTGCGCACCCGCTCGGCCCAGTCCTCGGGGACCTCGGCCAGCACCGTGAGCCGGGCCCGCACGTCCTCGCTGCGCTTGGTGTCGTGGGTGCTCAGCGTGGTCATCGTGGTCGGCGACATCCGCGCGCACGCGGCGTGGAAGCCGGCGATGTCCAGGCCGATCGAGTCCGGTGCGCCGCCGACCTCGTTCAGCGAAGTCAGGCCGTACCAGCGGTAGAACGCGCGGTCCTCGACGCCCTTGGCCGCGAGCGCCGCGGCCACCTGGCCGAAGCGGGTGCCGAACTCGCCCTCGGCGAGCGCGAGTTCGGCGATCTCCCGGGCCGCTTCGGAGACCTGGCCGGGGACGCCGGTGAGGGCGCGTGCCATCGCCGCGATCGATTCGGGGCCGCCGCCGGGGTAGGGGCGGTAGGTGGGGAAAGCGGCCAGCAGCGGCGGCAGCGCGCGGCCGATGTCGCCGGCGCCGGCGATCGGTTCGAGTCGGTCCAGGGCCCGTCGCAGTCGGGCGAACTCGGTGGCCAGTCCACCGTCGAGCACCTCGGCCTTGGCCTCCTGGGCGAGATAGTCGAAGCCCTCGCGGACGCCGGTCTGCTCGCGGTGCAGCGCGCGCAGCGGCTCGGCGCCCCCGGGGTCGGTGAACAGGGAGTCCACCCGGCGCAGCGCGTCGTAGCCGGTGGTGCCGTCGCAGGCCCAGTCGGCGGCGATCCGCTCCTCGTCGGCGAGGATCTTCTCCACCACGATCCACGCGTTCGGCGCGGCGGCGCGCAGCCGGTCCAGGTACGCGCGCGGATCGGCGAGCCCGTCCGGGTGGTCGATCCGCAGCCCGTGCACCAAGCCCTCGTTGAGCAGCCGCAGGATGGTCTCGTGGGTGGCCGAGAAGACCTCGTCGTCCTCCTGGCGCAGCCCGATCAGGCTCGCGATGGTGAAGAACCGGCGGTAGTTGAGCTCGGTGTCCGCGCGCCGCCAGTGCGCGAGTTCGAAGTGTTGCGCGGCGAGCAACTCCTCGAGCGCGAGCTTGTCGGTGCCGGCCCGGAGCGGGAACGCGTGGTCGTGGTAGCGCAGCAGGTCGCCGTCCACGATCAGCTCGTCGGCGACCTCCTCGACGGGTCCGCCGAGCACGGGCAGCAGGACCCGGCCGTCGTGCCGCGTCCAGTCGATGTCGAACCAGCGGGCGTAGGGCGAGTCCGGCCCGTTCCGCAGCGTCTCCCACAGCGGCCTGTTGAGCGACTCGGGCGTGGGCACCGCCATGTGGTTGGGCACGATGTCCACCACGATGCCCAGGCCGTGCGCGGCGGCCGAGGCGGCGAGCTCGCGCAGGCCGTCCTCGCCGCCCAGGTCGGCGGACACGCGCGAGTGGTCGACCACGTCGTAGCCGTGGGTGGACCCGGGCACCGCCTGCAGGATGGGCGACAGGTGCAGGTGGCTCACCCCGAGCGAGGCGATGTAGGGCACCGCGGCGGCGGCGTCGGCGAACCCGAAGGCGGGTTGCAGTTGCAGCCGGTAGGTGCCGGTGGGGACACGCGAAGGCGACGAGGTCATGCGGACAAGCTTCCCCGGAGGACCACGGGCTACCACCCGCCGGGGTGGTGAAACCTGATCGGACGCGCGTCGGCGGGCTCGGGCGGCGGGGGCGACGCGCCGGCTCGACGGGCCGTGCCCCCGGTCGAGCGCCGGGGGCACGGGTGCGTGGGCGCGCGCCGGGTCACGGCCGTTGCAGCACCACCAGCGAGCGGGCCTCGACCGGTTGGCAGGAGCCGCCGTCGACGGTCGCGCGGGTCTTGGGCTCGTGCATCGTGGTCTTGTCGTCGGCGGTGTCGACCACGACCGTCCAGGTCTTGCCCAGACCGTCGGGGATGGTGAACTCCTCGGCCTCGTGCGAGGCGTTGAACAGGAGCAGGAACGAGTCGTCGGTGATCTTCTGGCCGCGCGGGTCGGGCTCGGAGATGGCGTTGCCGTTGAGGAAGACCGCGACCGACTTGGCCGCCGCCGCCCACCAGTCGCCGTCGGACATCTCCTCGCCCGTGGGCGTGAACCAGGCGATGTCGGTGAGTTCGTCGTGGGTGCCCTGGACCGACCTGCCGTGGAAGAAGCGCCGGCGCCGGAACACCGGGTGCTCGGCCCGCAGCCGGGTCATCATCCGCATGAACTCCAGTTGGTCGGGCTCCTCGCCCTCCGGCCACTTCACCCACGCGAGTTCGTTGTCCTGGCAGTAGACGTTGTTGTTGCCCCGCTGGGTGCGGCCGAACTCGTCGCCGTGCGCGATCATCGGCACGCCCTGGGACAGCAGCACGGTGGCGATGAAGTTGCGCTGCTGGCGGGCCCGCAGCGCGAGCACGTCCGGATCGTCCGTCTCGCCCTCGACGCCGTGGTTCCAGGACCGGTTGTGGCTCTCGCCGTCCCGGTTGTCCTCGCGGTTGGCCGCGTTGTGCTTGTCGTTGTAGGAGACCAGGTCGTGCAGCGTGAAGCCGTCGTGGCAGGTGACGAAGTTGATCGAGGCGATCGGCCGCCGGCCGTCGTCCTGGTACAGGTCGGAGGAGCCGGTCAGCCGCGAGCCGAACTCGGCCAGCGTGCGCTCCTCGCCGCGCCAGAAGTCGCGCACGGTGTCGCGGTACTTGCCGTTCCACTCGGTCCACAGCGGCGGAAAGTTGCCGACCTGGTAGCCGCCCTCGCCCAGGTCCCACGGCTCGGCGATCAGCTTGACCTGGGACACCACCGGGTCCTGCTGGACCAGGTCGAAGAACGAGGACAGCCGGTCCACCTCGTGGAACTGCCGGGCCAGGGTGGCCGCGAGGTCGAAGCGGAAGCCGTCGACGTGCATGTCGGTGACCCAGTAGCGCAGCGAGTCCATGATCAACTGGAGCACGTGCGGACTGCGCATCAACAGGCTGTTGCCGGTGCCGGTGGTGTCCAGGTAGTAGCGCTTGTCGTCGGCGAGCCGGTAGTAGGAGGCGTTGTCCAGGCCGCGGAAGGACAGCGTGGGACCGAGGTGGTTGCCCTCGGCGGTGTGGTTGTAGACCACGTCGAGGATCACCTCGATGCCCGCCGCGTGCAGCGCCTTGACCATCGAGCGGAACTCCTGCACCTGCTGGCCGCGTTCGCCCGTGGACGAGTAGGCCGCGTGCGGCGCGAAGAAGCCGATCGTGTTGTAGCCCCAGTAGTTGCGCATGCCCAGGTCGGACAGCCGATGGTCCTGGACGAACTGGTGCACCGGCATCAGCTCGATCGCGGTCACGCCCAGGCTCACCAGGTGCTCGATCACCGCCGGGTGCGCCATGCCCGCGTAGGTGCCGCGGATCTCCTCGGGCAGCCCCGGATGGGTGCGGGTCAGCCCGCGCACGTGCGCCTCGTAGATCACCGTGTCGTGGTACTCGGTGCGCGGCGGCCGGTCGTCGCCCCAGTCGAAGTACGGGTTGATCACCACCGAGGCCATCGTGTGCGGTCCGGAGTCGGTGGTGCTCATCAGGTCCGGGTGCTCGAACGAGTAGCCGTACATCGACTCGTGCCAGTGCACCTCGCCGCACATCGCCTTCGCGTACGGGTCGAGCAGCAGTTTGTTCGGGTTGCACCGGGCCCCCGAGGCCGGGGCGAACGGGCCCTGGACGCGGTAGCCGTACCGCTGTCCGGGCTGGATCCCGGGCAGGTAGGCGTGCCGGACGAACGCGTCGGCCTCGCGCAGCTCGACACGCCGCTCGGTGCCGTCCTCGTCGAGAAGGCACAACCAGACGCGTTCGGCGGCCTCGGAGAAGACCGCGAAGTTGGTGCCGGCGCCGTCGTACGTGGCGCCGAGCGGATACGGATGACCGGGCCAGACCTGCATGAGCAACCTGCTTTGTCGCGGATCGTGCTTCGGCAGCTTGCAGTCTCCCGTACCGAACCGGATCCATGTGCGAGATCCGCTCCGGCGTCCCCCGGTCGGGTGGAATTCCGGCCCGGGGCGGTGGTCGTGCGCGCCGTCGACTGCGATCGGTTTCGATCGGAACGATCAGATCCAGTCGAGCAGTTCGGCCGCGAGCATCTCGTCCCGGCACGGCCACGGGCCGCCGCACGAGCATCCGGCCTCGTTGGTGCCCGCGACGGTGGTCCGCCGGTGGTGGGCGAAGATGTCCGCGACCACGTCGCGGTACTTGGCGAAATCGTCCTCGGCGCCGATTCGTCCCGCCGGGATCCTGCTGTTCGTGGCCAACATGACGACCTCCTGGGTGCCACGGTTCCTGCCGCATGAGACGGACCGTCGATCCGTCCCGGTTGCGTCTCGGAACAGGTGGAGGGAAGACCCTCTCCCGTCCGGCAATTGTTCCGGGACGCGGTCGTACCGCCGGGCAGAAGTTGCCAGAGCGCGTCGAGTCCCCCCAATCGCCTTACGCCATCCGGGTAATTCGGGCGGCCCGATCACTCGAACGGGGTATCCGACCCGGCCCGCGCGGGCTCCCCGAGGCCCCCGGGTTTCGCTATACGCTCGTTCGGTTCCGGCTCGACGACGAACGGATGGGACGCGATGGCCGATCGGGAGTCCGACTCGCCACCCTCGACGACCGAGGATCCTGCGGAGGGGACGGGTACGACCGGCTTCGGTGACCTGGGCGGCCCGCTGCCGGGCGGCGGCGGTGACACCTTCCCGGATCCGTACGCCCCCTACCCCGAAGGCGAGTCCTCGGCCGGGACGGCCGGGCTCACCGACACCGGCTCGTTCGCGATCGACCCGGGAGCGCTGCCCGGCCCCCGGCACGCGATCGCCGACACCGCCGTCCTGGACGGCTCCGGCCCGCCCGACCCGATGCCCGGGATAGACCCCGCGACGCTCACCTGGACCGAGGAGGACTGGGCCGGCGCGCTGCTGCGGGCCCGCCGGGCGGGTCGGGCGTACGTGTACCTGAACCTGATCGAACAGCGGCTGCGCGCGGTGATCGGCGCGGTGCTCATCCCGGTCTACGGCCCCGGCGAACACCCGCACGACGACGGCGCCTGGGTGCTGGCCGCGGCCGGCAACGTGCAGAACGAATGGGTCGAACGCGCCGAGGCGGTACGGGAGATGAGCCGCCGACGCGGATACATCGTGGACCCGGCCGACGACGAACTGATCGCGTTCCTGACCCTGCCGCAACTGCGCGAGCTGATGGTGCGCAACTGGTGGTGCTTCGAACCCTTCCTGCCGGACCGGCGCAAGCTGGAACGCGCCCTGGAAGAGGTCGAGATCGGCCGGCACATCGTGGCCCGCAACCGGGTGTTGTCGCCGGACGTGCTGGCCCAGGTCGAACGCGCGTGCCTGCGGGTGCTGGCGATGCTGGACGGCCCGCTCGCCGACCGGGGCGACCGCAGGCTGGCGCTGGACGCGGTGGAGGAGCTGTTCGCCGGGCGTTACGCGGACGTGGTCGGGGTCTTCCAGGACCGCTCGGCGCTGCAACGCCGGTTGCCGTTCGCCGACCTGGTGGACGGCGCGCGCGGGATCGACGCGATGGGCGTGTCGCTGAACCTGCTGTGCCAGAACTACTCCGGGCGCGATCTCGCCCGGCTGGGCGCGAGCGGTTGCGAGATGCGGCTGTTGTTCCTGAACCCGGCCGGCGACGCGATGAAGCAGCGGGAGCGGGACGAGGGCATCAAGAAGGGGCTGTTGTCCCGGATGACCACGCTCAACATCCTGCACATGCGCCGGATCCGCTCGAAGCTGCGCGAGCCCAGGCGGATCGAGATCCGGCTGTACGACGAGGCGCCCCGATTCGGCGCCTACCTGGTGGACGGCGACGTCGGGCTGGTCCAGCCGTATCTGCGGCACGCGCGCGGGATCGAGTCGCCCGCCTTCGTGCTGCGCGCCGACGCGGCGGGCGACACGGTGCGCGGGCTCTACCCGTTGTTCCAGGAGGAGTTCGAGCAGCAGTGGGCGGACAGCAAGCGCACCTCGTGAGCGCCGGCGGCGCTCAGAACGCGTGCCAGCGGGCGTCCAGGTCGCCGGTGCGCAGCGTGCGGACCCGGTGGTGGAACTCCTCCTCCGCCGCCGGGTTGCCGGGCACGTGCTGGGCGACCCAGGCGGTGGCGGCCAGTTCGCGGGTGTCGCGCAGCACCGGGTAGCCGGGCCAGTCGGTGATGTCGAAGCCGTACTTCTTCGCGAACCGTCGCTCGGCGCCGTCGGGCAGGCCGTAGCGCACCGCGGCCAACGGGGTGGGCACCAGGTCGAACTCGCGCAGGTCGTGGGCGACCGTCTCCCAGTCCAGCAGCAGCGCCCGACCGCCGTGCACGCCGACGTTGCGCAGCAGCGCGTCGCCGTGGATCAGGCCGCGCGGCAGCGTCGGGGTCAGCTCGCCGCAGGCCGCCTCCAGCGCGTCGCGGCGGGCCAGCAGAAAGCGGCGATCCTCCAACCCCACCGCGGCGTCCGCGGAGTCCAGCCAGGTCTCCACGAGCGCGAGCGGCTCCCGGGCGGGCAGCGCGAACGGCGGCGCGGGCAGCGCGTGCAGCTTCTTGAGCAGTTTGGCCAGGTCGACGATGTCCGGCTCGCGCTCGGCCGGCGAGAGCAACTCCCAGAAGGTGACCGGACGGCCGTCGATCGACACCGGCTGCGGGTCGACGCCCGCCGCCGGTCGCACCGCGGGGAAGTCCTGTTCGGCGAGCCAGCACGCGACCGCGATCTCGCGGCGGGCCCGCTCGGCCATGTGCGCCCCGCGCGCGACCCGGACCACCAGGCCCGGACCGGGCAGCGCGAACACCGCGTTCTCGCCGAAGGCGAGCAATGTGGCGCCGGCGGACGGCACTCCGACCTTCGCGCACGCGCGTACGAGTACCGAACGTTCGCCGGCCACCGAGTCGATCACGCCGGTGATGGTACCGGTCTCGGGTCAGGCGGAGAGCCGGGATCGCGACGGCAGCGCCGCGTCGTAGCGGTCGAGTACCAGACGGGCGATCTCGTCGGTGTCCGCGACCGGCTCGGTGATCGGGTCGGCGCCCGCCGCCGAGGCCTGCTCGCGGATCCGGTCCGGCAGAATGCCCGGCGCCAGCATGCAGGACGCGACGACGATCCGCTCGGCGCCCAGAGCGCGCAGATCGGCGACCGCGGCGCCGATCGTGGAGCCCTGGTGGACGGAGGCGAACGCGGGGACCACGGCGCACCAACCGGTGCGCCGCCACTCCCGCGCGACGATGGTGATCACCGCGTTCGCCTCCGGGTCGGTGGAACCGGCGGTGGCCAGGACGACGCCGTAGCGGCCGTCGCCCGGCCGTACCCCGGCCTCGCGCATGCGCAGGTCCAGGGCGGCCAGCAGGAGCGGAGAGGGGGCCAGTGTGGCCGCCTGGCGCACGGTCAGGCGGGTGTGTCGCAGTACGTCGGGCACGTCCTGCTTGGCGTGGAACGCCGGGGTGAACAGCAGCGGCACCGCGACCACCGCGTCCGCGCCGGCGTCGGCCAGTTCGTCCAGGCGCTCGGGTACGCGCGGGCCGCAGTGGTCCAGGTAGCCGATCTCCACCCGCAACCCCGGCCGCAGCGCGCGAACGCGTCCGGCCAGGGCGGCCATCGCCTCGGCGTGCCGAGGGTCGCGGCTGCCGTGCGCGACGGCCAGGAGCGGGGGAGTGGGGTGCATGGCTACTTCCCCGCGACCAGGCCGCGCTGGCGCAGCACGAGGCGTTCGACCGGGGTGAAGACCAGCATCTCGATGCCGATGCCCACGATCAGGATCATGAACACCGCCGTCAACATCATCGGCATGTCGCCCAGGTCTCGTCCCTGGTCCATCAATTGACCCAGTCCCGAACCCAGTTCGGGCCCCGCGGCGATCAGCTCCGCGGCCATCAGCGAACGCCAGGAGAAGGCCCAGCCCTGCTTGAGGCCGGCCACGTAGCCCGGCAGCGACGCGGGCAGCATGACGTGCCACACGCTGTTCAGGCCGCGCGCGCCGAGCACCCGGCCCGCGCGCAGGTACAGCGGCGGGATCTGATCGATCCCGGCCACCAGGCCGTTCGCGATCGAGGGCACCGCGCCGAGCAGCACGACCGCGTAGATGGCGCTGTTGTTCAGTCCGAACCAGATCACCGCCGGCGGCACCCACGCCACCGAGGGCAGCGACTGGAGACCGGAGAGGATCGGGCCGATCGCGGCCCGGATCCAGCTCACCCGGGCCACGATCAGGCCCAGCGGGGTGCCGATCGCGACCGCGATCAAGAAGCCCAGGATGCCCCGGGACAGGCTCGTCCACAGGATGTCGAAGACGGTGCCCTTCTTCCACTGCACCATGAACGCGTCCCACACGTCCTGCGGGCTGGGCAACGCGTAGCGGGGCTTGATCTCCATCGAGTAGGCGATCTGCCAGGCGGCCAGCACCAGCAGAATCGCCAGGATCGGTGGGAGCACCTTCTCCAGCAGGACACGGGAGAACGGCTTGCGCTCCTTCTCATAGCTCTCCAGCGCGTCCAGGCCTGCCTCGAGCCCGGCCAGGTCCTCCTCGACGTGGGCCTTGTCGGCGTCGGCCTCGATCCCGGGGGCGGACTTCGTCAGATCAGGCGCGGCCATGGCGGCGGATCTCCCCTCGCAACTCGTCGGTGATCTCCACGGACAGCTCGGACACGCCGGTGGACTCGATCCGGCGCGGCTGTGGGATGTCGATCTTCCACTCCCGGGCGATCCGACCCGGGCGCGAGGACATCAGCACGACCCGCTGGGCGAGTCGTACCGCCTCGCGGACGTTGTGCGTCACGAACACCACCGAGCGGCCGGTCTCCGCCCAGATCCGGGTCAGCTCGTCGTGCAGCACGTCGCGGGTGATCGCGTCCAGCGCGGCGAACGGCTCGTCCATCAGCAGCAGATCACCGGCCTGCGCGAGCGCGCGGGCCAGTGCCACCCGCTGGCGCATGCCGCCGGACAACTCGTGCACGCGCTTCTTGTGCGCGCCGCCGAGCCGGACCAGCTCCAGCAGCGCGTCGGTCTCGGCGCGCCGCTGGTCGCGGGGCACCCCGCGCAGTTTCAGGGCCAGTTCGATGTTCTTGCCCGCGGTCAGCCACGGGAACAGCGCGTGGTCCTGGAACATCAGCGCGGGGCGGTCGCCGGAGACCTCGATGGTGCCCGAGGTGGGCCGGTCCAGGTCGGCGATCAGGTTGAGCAGGGTGGACTTCCCGCAGCCCGACGCGCCCAGGAGGCAGACGAACTCGCCCGGGGCGACGGTCAGGTCGATGCCGTCCAGGACGGGCGTGCCGCCGCCTCGGCCGAAGATCTTGGTGACCTGGTCAAGGCGGACCGCGAAGCCGGTCTCGACAGGGGTCGTGGCCTTGGTCGTGGCCTCGCTGATGGTCTGGGTCATGTCCGGATCACCTCTCTCGATGGGCGCGTCGGGCGGGGAAGGGCTCGGTCGGGCACGGTCGCCCGGGGCGAAGCGGCGCGAACGCTACTTCTTCGGGCCCAGGCCTCCGTCGGAGACCGCGGGCTTGCCGCCCGCGGCCAGGACCTTGTTCAACAGAGTGAGGTCGTAGATGCCGTGGATGTCGAGCTTCTTGGTCACACCGACCGCGACGCCGTCGTCGGAGAGCTTTTGCAGCGAGGCCGCGAGCGGGTCGTTGGTGATCGAGATGTTGGGCCAGGCCGTGTCGAGCACATTCTGCGCGAGCGGCTTGCCGGCGTACTCGGTGATCTTCGCGTTGACCGCGGCCTTGGCCTTGTCCTGGTTGCTGGCGGCCCAGTCGTTCGCCGCGACCTGGCCCTTGAGCAGCGCCTCGATGGTGTCCGGGTGCTCCTTGAGGAACTTGGTGGACACGATCAGGTCGGTGGTGACGAACTTGCCGTCGGGCCACAGCGTGCGCTCGTCCACCAGGACCTTGGCGTTGGCCTCCAGTACCAGTCGGGTGGCCCACGGCTCGGGCAGCCAGGCGCCGTCCAGGTCGCCCTTCTGGAACGCGGCCAGGGTCTGCGCGTTGTCGGTCGGCACGACGCTGACGTCGCCCTTGCCTGAGGTGTCCACGCTGTAGCCGGCCTTGGTCAGCCACGCCCGCAGCGCGACGTCCTGGGTACCGCCGAGCTGCGGCGAGGCGATCTTCTTGCCCTTGAGGTCGGCCGGCCCGTTGATGCCGGGCTTGACCACCAGCGACGCGCCGCCGGAGGTGGCGCCCGCCACGATCCGCAACAACTCGCCGTTGGTGCTGGTGAAGCCGGAGATGGACGGGTTCGGGCCGATGTACGTCGCGTCGATCGAGCCGCCCTTGAGCGCCTCGATCGCGGCCGGTCCGGCGTTGAACACCTGCGGCTTGATCTCGGTGGTCCCCAGCTCCTTCGCGAAGAAGCCCTCGTTCAGACCGATCAGCGGCGTCGCGTGGGTGACGTTGGCGAAGAAGCCGAGTCGGATCTGCGAGGCCGAGGTGCCCGCCTTGGCGCCACCGGATGCCGGCGCCGCGCCCGCGGCCGGCGTGTTCTTCTTGTCGTCCTTCTTGTCCTCGCCGTAGCCGCACGCGGACATCGCGAGCAGCGGCAGGAGGAGGGCGGCGGTGAAGCCGGTACGTATCGATCTACGACGGTTTGTCCTGAAAACGGACATGCGGGGACCTTCCCTCGGGCCCGCGCCGTTGTGCGCGGGCCGGGACGACGTGTGTGGTGGACGGCGGCGGACGATGTCTCGGTACAGCTGACGGAGCGTCAAAAGCGGGTGGTCACACCCGCGATCGAGTCAGCCGTGACATCGACCCGGCGCGGAGAACGCGGCGCCGGCCATGCCGGCGGTGAGCGTCGAGCCGTCGGCCTCGTCGATCAACAGGAAGGATCCGGTACGGCGACCGACGGCGTAGTCGTCGAGCGCGAGCGGCTGCGCGGTGCGCAGGACGACCCGCGCGATGTCGTTGGCGCGCAGTTCGGTCAGGTGGCGCTCGTGGCCCAGCACGCCGTCGATGGGGGCGTTCAGGTCCAGGCGGTAGGCGATGTCCTTGACGATCGCCTTGACCGTGCGCGTGGTGTGCTTGAGCAGGACCCGGTCACCGGCCCGCAGCGGGCGGTCGGCGACGTGGCACACGGTGGCCTCGACGTCCTGGGTGGGCCGCGGTGCCGAGTCCACCGGCGCGATCAGGTCGCCGCGCGAGATGTCCACGTCGTCGGCCAGCCGCAGGGTGATCGACTCGCCCTGCCGGGCCTGGCGCACCGAGACGCCGAGCCGGTCGATGCCCGCGACCGAGGTGCGCTGCCCGGACGGCAGCACCACGACCTCGTCGCCCTCGCGGAACACCCCGGAGGCGACCTGGCCGGCGTAGCCCCGGTAGTCGCGGTACTCGTCGTCCGACTGCGGCCGCAGCACGTACTGCACCGGAAAGCGCGCCGGTTCCAGCGTCGGGTCGCTCTCCACCGGCACCGTCTCCAGGTACTCCAGCAGGGTCGGCCCGGAGAACCAGTCCATGTGCGAGCTGGGGTCCACCACGTTGTCGCCGCGCAGCGCGGAGACCGGGATCGAGCGCACGTCGGGCACACCGAGCGCCTCGGCGTACTCGGTGAACGTGTTCGCGACCTCGGCGAAGCGCTCCTCGCTGTAGTCGACCAGGTCCATCTTGTTCACCGCGAGCACCACGTGCGGCACCCGCAGCAGCGCGGCGACGGCCGCGTGCCGGCGGGTCTGCTCGACCACGCCGTTGCGCGCGTCCACCAGCACCACGGCGAGCTCGGCGGTGGAGGCGCCGGTGACCATGTTGCGCGTGTACTGCACGTGACCCGGCGTGTCGGCGAGGATGAATCGGCGCCTGGCGGTGGCGAAGTAGCGGTAGGCGACGTCGATGGTGATGCCCTGCTCGCGCTCGGCCCGCAGCCCGTCGGTGAGCAGCGCGAGGTCGGCCTCCTCCTGGCCGCGTTCGTTGCTGACCCGGGTGACCGCCTCCAACTGGTCGGTGAGCACCGACTTGGAGTCGTGCAGGAGCCGGCCCACCAGGGTGGACTTGCCGTCGTCGACGGAGCCGGCGGTGGCCAGCCGGAGCAGACCCACGCGCTCGTCCGCGGACGACAGGGCGTCCGGCGAAATCTCGGATGTCCCACTCATGGCTAGAAGTACCCCTCGCGCTTGCGGTCTTCCATCGCGGCCTCGGACATCTTGTCGTCCGCGCGCGTGGCCCCCCGTTCGGTCAGCCTGCTCACTGCGATCTCGGCGATCACGTCCGCCACCGTCGTGGCGGGGGAGTCGACGGCGCCGGTGCAGCTCATGTCGCCGACCGTGCGGTAGCGCACCACGCGCCGCACCGTCTCCTCGTCGGCCTTCGGACCGCCCCACTCGCCGGGCGAGAGCCACATCCCGTTGCGCTCGAAGACGTCCCGCTCGTGCGAGAAGTAGATCCGCGGCAGCGCGATCCTCTCCCGCTCGATGTACTGCCACACGTCCAGCTCGGTCCAGTTCGAGATCGGGAACACCCGCACGTGCTCGCCCACGCGGTGCCGGCCGTTGTAGAGCTGCCACAGCTCGGGCCGCTGCCGGCGCGGGTCCCACGCGCCGAACTCGTCGCGCAGCGAGAACACCCGCTCCTTGGCCCGGGCCTTCTCCTCGTCGCGCCGACCGCCGCCGAACACCGCGTCGAAGCGGTTGGACTCGATCGCCTCCAAAAGCGGCACGGTCTGCAACGGGTTGCGGGTGCCGTCCGGGCGCTCGCGCAACCGGCCGTTGTCGATGAACTCCTGCACGCTCGCCACGTGCAGCCGCAGGTTGTGCTCGGCCACCACGCGGTCGCGATACTCGATGACCTCGGGGAAGTTGTGCCCGGTATCGACATGAAGGAGCGCGAAGGGGACCGGCGCGGGCCAAAAGGCCTTGCGCGCCAGGTGCAGCATCACGATCGAGTCCTTGCCGCCGGAGAACAGGATCACCGGCTTCTCGAACTCGCCCGCGACCTCGCGGAAGATGTGCACGGACTCGGCTTCCAACGCGTCCAGGTGGGTCAGGGCTCCGGGTGCGGTGCCCTTGTCGATCGTCGTGGTCACGCCAACCCCTCCTTCGTCTTCGTCGAGCACGGTGCCGTGGTGCGTATCGGGCCGGTCATGTGTGGATCCCACACTCGGTCTTGCCGTTGCCGGCCCATCGTCCGGCGCGGGCGTCCTCGCCGGGCGCCACCCGGCGGGTGCACGGCGCGCAGCCGATCGAGGCGTACCCGTCCATCAGGAGCGGGTTGGTCAGTACGCCGTGCTCGGCCACGTAGGCGTCCACGTCGTCCTGCGTCCAGCGGGCGATCGGGGCGACCTTGACCTTCTGCCTGCGCGCGTCCCAGGACACGACCGGGGTGTTCGCCCGGCTCGGCGAGTCGTCCCGGCGCAGTCCGGTGGCCCACGCGCGGTAGTTCGTCAGCGACCGCTCCAGCGGCGCCACCTTGCGCATCGCGCAACACGCGTCGGGATCACGATCGTGCAGCGCGGCGCCGTACCTCTCGTCCTGCTGTACGACGGTCAACTCCGGGTGCACGGTGATCACGTTGACGTCGTAGATCGCGGCGACCGCGTCGCGGGTGCCGATGGTCTCGGGGAAGTGGTAGCCGGTGTCCAGGAAGACCACGTCCACGCCCGGCGCCACCTTCGAGGCGAGGTGCGCGACCACGGCGTCCTCCATCGAGGACGTCACGCACCAGGTCGGGCCGAACAGCTCGTGCGTCCAGGCCAGGATCTCCGACGCGTCGGCGTCCTCGAGTTCGAGGCCGGCGCGAGTGGCGAGTGCCTCGAGATCGGTGGTCTCGGTGACGGTCATCGGGCCTCCTCCTGTGTGATCGACCGGTCGTGCTCTGCGGGGACGTGCCTCTCCGGGAAGACCAGACCCAGGAACTTCAGCGAGAACGCCCGCCGGCAGGCCGAGCACAGCCAGGTGCCGTGTCCCTCCTCGTGCGGACGAAGGTCCTCGTCGCCGCAGAAGGGGCAGTAGAACGGGACGGCCCGCTGGCCCGGCTCGGCGCCGCCGGCGCCGCTCACGACAGGTCCGCGTCGGCCGCGCGCACGGCCCACTGGGCGAAGCGCTCGCCCTCGGTGCGCTGCTCCTGGAAGCGGCGCAGCACGCGTTCGATGTAGTCGGCCAGGCCCGCCGAGGTCACCTTGAGGCCGCGGATCTTGCGCCCGAAACCGGGGTCCAGGCCCAGCCCGCCGCCCAGGTGCACCTGGTAGCCCTCGACCTGCTCGCCGTCGTCGTCGAGCACCAACTGGCCCTTGAGGCCGATGTCGGCGACCTGGATCCGGGCGCACGCGTTCGGGCAACCGTTGATGTTGATCGTGATCGGCTGGTCGAACTCCGGCAGCCGCTGCTCGAGTTCGTCGATCAGCCGGATCCCGCGACCCTTGGTCTCCACGATCGCCAGCTTGCAGAACTCGATGCCGGTGCAGGCCATCGTGCCGCGCCGGAACGGGCTCGGGTCCACCCGCAGACCGAGCGCCTCCAGGCCCTCCTTGAGCGAGGCGACCTTGTCCTCGGCGACGTCCAGGATGAGCATCTTCTGCTCGACCGTGGTGCGCACCCGGTCCGAGCCGTGCCGCTCGGCGAGGTCGGCGATCTTGCCGAGCGTCGCGCCGTCGACCCGGCCCACGCGCGGGGCGAAGCCCACGTAGAAGCCGCCGCCCTTTTGCGGACGCACGCCCACGTGGTCGCGCCACACCTGCGCGGGCGCCTCGGGCGCGGGGCCGTCGACCAGCTTGCGGTTCAGGTACTCGTTCTCCAGCACCTCGCGGAAGCGCTCCGGCCCCCAGTCGGCGACCAGGAACTTCAGCCGCGCGCGGTTGCGCAGCCGGCGGTAACCGTAGTCGCGGAAGATCGAGATGACGCCTTCCCAGACCTGCGGCACCTCCGCCAGCGGCACCCACGTGCCCAGGCGGACCGCGAGCTTGGGGTTGGTGGACAGCCCGCCGCCGACCCACACGTCGAAGCCGGGGCCGAACTCGGGGTGCACGACGCCGACGAAGGAGATGTCGTTGATCTCGTGCGCGACGTCCAGCAGCGGCGATCCGGAGATCGCGGTCTTGAACTTGCGCGGCAGGTTCGAGTACTCGGGCTTGCCGATGTACAGCCGGTTGATCTCGTCGATGGCCCAGGTGCCGTCGATGATCTCTTCCTCGGCGACGCCGGCCACCGGCGAGCCGAGCACCACGCGCGGGGTGTCACCGCAGGCCTCGGTCGTGGACAGGCCGACGCCCTCCAGGATCCGCCAGATCTCCGGGACGTCCTCGATCCGGATCCAGTGGAACTGCACGTTCTGCCGGTCGGTGACGTCCGCGGTGCCACGCGCGAACCGCTCGGAGACCTCGGCGATGGCCCGCAACTGGGCCAGGTTCAGCCGGCCGCCGTCCACCCGCACGCGCAGCATGAAGTACTCGTCGTCGAGCTCGTGCGGCTCGAGCACGCCGGTTTTGCCGCCGTCGATCCCGGGCTTGCGCTGGGTGTACAGGCCCCACCAACGCATCCGGCCGCGCAGGTCGTTGGGGTCGATCGAGGAGAAGCCGCGATGGGCGTAGACATTCTCGATGCGCGCGCGCACATTGAGACCGTCGTCGTCCTTCTTGAACTGCTCGTTCCCGTTGAGTGGCTCGTGATGGCCGAGGGCCCACTGACCCTCGCCGCGATGGCGAGCGGTCTTGCGGGCGCGGGGACCGCTGCCGGCGGTGTCGGTAGTGGCGGCCATGGGGAGCGTCCTCCGGGCGGATCGGTGGGGGACGCGCAGGGGAGCATCCGGCCGCACCCTCGCCGGACCGGCCGTGAGAGTCGTGGTGCCGGTGCGACCGCGCGCCCGGCAGACAGGTGCTACGGGCGGGTCGTCAGACCGGCGAACAGACGGCGCTGGACATGCGTCCGAGGTCGACGTGGAGTCGACCTACGAGAGCAATACCGGCGCGTGACATGTCGCAAAGATTGACATGGAGCCAGAAAGCCGTCCATCACTGTCCGGGATACGAACGCCCATCTCACATATCGAACGGGCATGCCCACATTATGAGATGAGATGATCTTCCCCGCCGGTCGCGGCATGGATCGTCGCCGCGGTTGGTTACGGTACGGGTGGTCGGATGCCGTTCCCCCGAACGGTACGCGGCCCACGCACCACAGTGGACGAGGAGCTGATGGGTATGCCAGGCGAGGTTCTGGGCGCGCCCCGGCGCAGAACGCGCTCCGTATGCGTTCCCGTATCTACCGCGGGATCCGCCTCCGAGCGACCGGAGCCGCGTCGCGAGGAAGCGGTCGAGACACTGCGGTACGCCCTCAACGGATTCCTCTCCGCGATCCGTGCCGATCGTGCCGGGCAGGTCGGTCCGGTCGACGCCGATGCCGACGGTACCCGGTATCGGCTGCTCGCCGCGCTCGCCGACGAACTCGACCTGGACAACGAGCGGCTGGCCCGGGTGCTCGGCCTGTCGGTGCCCGCCGTGCGCGACCTGTTGGACGTGCACGGACGCGAGGGCCTGGTCGAGGCGGTGCGCGCCGGGCGCGGCCGAGGCGGCTCGGTGGCCCGGCTCACCCCGGCCGGACGGCGCGAGTTGTACCGGCTCGACACGTTGTTCCGGGAGAGTTGGGAGAGCGCCTTCGCGGACCTGCCGGCCGAGGAACTGCGCACCGCGGCGCGGGTGCTCAGCAGGCTTTCCGGGGTGCTGGTGCCCACTCGCTGACCAGCGCGGACCACCCGGTGAACGGGGTGCGGAGGGCGGCCGAACGGGGGGTGGATCCACCCGGTCGGCGACTTGGCGAATGGCAGGCCCCCGGCCGGATACCTTAAAGGGGTGGCAGCGGACTACCAACAACGACCTCGCCTGCGAGGGGCCGGTCGCATCCGGTTGCGGAGCGCATTGTGGCGGATACTCCGCGAGACGGTGATCTCCTGCTTCAACCACCGGGTCACCGGCCTGGCCGCCGAGGCCGGGTTCTTCATGCTGCTCTCGCTGCCCCCGCTGCTGCTCGGGCTCGCCGGCACCGTCGGCTACCTGCACGGCATGATCGGCGGCAGCACGGTCAACGACCTCAAGGCGGACATCGTCAAGGCCGCCGGGTCGGTGCTCTCCAGCAAGAGCACCGAGCAGGTGGTGGTCCCGCTGGTCAACGACGTCTTCGACTCCGGGCGCGCCGACATCATCTCGGCCGGCTTCCTGATCGCCCTGTGGTCCGGCTCGCGCGCGCTCAACGTCTACGTCGACACCATCACGATCATGTACGGCCTGTCCGGCAAGCGCGGCATCGTGCGCACCCGACTGCTGTCCTTCACGCTGTACGTGGTCGGCCTGCTGCTCGGGATGTTCCTGATCCCGCTCCTGGTGGCCGGCCCCGAGTTGGTGGTCAAGGCATTCCCGCACTTCGCCGGGACCGTGCACATCCTGTACTGGCCGGTCCTGGTGGTGCTCTCGGTCTGCTTCCTGACCTCGCTCTACCACGTGTCGGTGCCGGTACGGACGCCGTGGCGCGAGGACATACCCGGTGCGCTGGTCGCCCTGCTCCTGTGCATCCTCGGCAGCTTCCTGCTGCGCGTGTACCTCGCCACCACCATCGACGGCCCCACCGTCTACGGCTCGCTCGCCGCCCCGGTCGCGGTCATGGTGTGGATGTACTTCGCGGCCATGGCCGTGCTGATCGGCGCGGCCGTCAACGCCGCGATCGACCAGGTCTGGCCCAGTCAGGAGACCGCGCAGGCGCGCGCCGAGCGGGACAAGGAGAAGGCCGCCGAGGAGATCGCCGCGGCCATGGAGCACCTGCGCTCGGGCCGGCACCGGGGCAACCCCGGCGACTGGACACCCGGCTCGGACGAGCACGACGAGATGGAGGACACCGTCATCCACGGCGAACTCCCCGATATCGCCGAGCCGCCGTCCGAGTTCCCCGAGCGCTGGGCCATCCACGCGCGCGACGCCAAGCGTGGCGACGCGGGCACGGTCAACGGTCGGGCCAACGGCAGCCGCCGGGCCGGCGAGGTGCCCACCCGGATGCCGTCCCGACCGCCGCGACCGCCCGGTCCGCCGCCCACCAACGGCCAGCCGCCGAGCCTGCACATGCCCGCCGGGCAGGAGTTGCCGGGCCTGCCGCTGGACGACACCGCGTGGCCGCCGCGGCCGACCCGACCCGTGGCCGGCGAGCAGGAACACGCTCGACGCGACCGGCCGTGATGGCCTAGGCTTTCCCGAGTGGTCCGCTGGGGCCACGTGCTGTTCGAGAGCGCGACCCGAGGTCGCACACAACAGGTGGGAGGTGGATGTCGTGACCACGACCTTGATGACGGTCGCCCGGATGGGCTGGACCTCATTCCCCCTCTCCATCTCTCGGGTTCGCACCGCGTAGCCGCACCGGGTCGTTCCGGGTGGCGCGCAGGTCGGCGGATCCGCCCCTCGAAGGGCCACCGGCTTGTCTTCCCAGCAGCACCGAATTTCCCGCAACACCTCTTCCGTCGCGACCTCCGACGTGCTCGCCGCCTACGGCTGGGACGCGGACCGCGACACCGAATTCGCCCCCTACCTGACCCACGGCCTCGTCCCCGGGCGGATCGCCCGTGTGGACCGCTCGCTGTGCGAGGTGGTCACCGCCGACGGCACCGTGCGGGCCGCGCACGGTGGTGGTGAACTGCCGTGCACCGGCGACTGGGCCGCGCTGGAGTTTCCCGACGACGGCCGCGAGGCGTTCGTCGCCGCGCTGCTGGAGCGCCGCACCGCACTGGTGCGCTCACAGGCCTCCGGGCGTTCGGCGGGTCAGGTCCTGGCGGTCAACGTCGACCTGATCGGCGCCGTCGTCCCACTGGACGTGCCGCCGGACCTCGGCCGGCTGGAGCGGCTGCTCACGCTCGCGTGGGAGAGCGGCGCCCGGCCGCTGGTCATCCTCACCAAGGCCGACCTCGCGGCCGACGCCGACGACCTGCGCACCGACGTCGAGGCGGTGGCGATGGGCGTGGACGTCGTGGTCGCCAGCGCGCTCACCGGCGAGGGCCTGGACGTGCTCGAGGCGTACACCGCCGGCCAGAGCGTCGCGCTGATCGGCACCTCCGGCGCGGGCAAGTCCACGCTCACCAACGCGCTCGCGGGCGCCGAGGTGACCTCGGTCCAGGAGGTGCGCGGCGACGGCAAGGGCCGGCACACCACCACCTGGCGCGAGTTGGTCCCGCTGCCGAACGGTGGCGTGTTGGTGGACACCCCGGGCATGCGCGGCGTCGGCATGTACGACGTCGGCGAGGGGCTGGACCGCACCTTCGCGGACATCGACGCCCTGGTCCGGGACTGTCGCTTCGCCGACTGCACACACGACAGCGAACCCGGCTGCGCGGTGCTCGCCGCGATCGAGGCGGGCGAACTGCCGCAGCGTCGCCTGGACAGCTACCGCAAGCTGCTCCGGGAGGCACGCTGGATCGCCTCGCGCGAGGACCATCGCATCCGCGCCGAGCGGGCCCGTGAGTGGAAGCTGATCCACAAGGAGATGCGCCGCTCGCCGTCGCCGAAGAAGTGACGGCAGGTCGGGGGGCGGGCTCGGCCCGCCCTCCGACCGCCGGTCAGTGTCCCTTCGCCCGCCGTGCGCCCGGCACCGGGTCGAAGCCGCCGTTGCCGGGGCGGCAGCGGATCAGCCGACGCGCCGTCAGATACGTGCCCCGGACCGCGCCGTGCCGGTGCAGGGCCTGCTTGCCGTAGGTCGAACAGGTCGGCGTGAAGGTGCAGCACGGCGGGGTGCGCGGGCTGATCTCGGTGCGGTAGCGCTCCACGGCGGCACCCAATCGGCGGGCGGGCGAGCCGCCGCGCGGGCGGAGCAGGCTGGTCAGCGCGATCCACATCAGGCGCAGCGAGAACAGGCTGATCAGGCACGCGTCGCAACCACAGTCGCCGTTTCCGCCGCCGCCTCCGCGACCGCCGCCGCTCCCGCCGCCTCCACCGCTGTCCCGATCGCCGCCGTCCCGGTTGCCGCCGCGGCCGCAGCAGCCCCGGCCGTCGCCGCCTCCGCCGCCTCCGCGACCGCCGCCCGATCCACCGCCGGACCCCCCGGATCCGCCGCCGGACCAGCCGTCGCCACCACCACCTCCGCCGCCCGAGGGCTGGTTGCCGAATTCCCCGGCGGCGTCCGCGAGATCCTCACGGCGCTCCTGGCGGCGGCGACGTTCCTCTTCCTCCTCGAGCCGGCGGCGCCGCTGCTCGGGCGTCTCGCCGGGCGGGCCCGCGCCGTCCCCGAACAGGGGGTGCGGTTCGTGCGGCGGTTGGGTCATGGTGGTGCTCCCCGTGTTCCGGATCTATGTTCGGGGCAATCTACCGGGACCCGTTCGGCGCCGTTCGGGTCTCCCGGTCCGCACACAGGAGGCACCCGCAGATGGCCAAGGCACCCGCGTTCGACCCGATGGACCCGCTCGGCATCGACGATCTGCTCGACCCCGAGGACAAGGCGATCCGGGACACCGTGCGCCGGTTCTGCGCCGACCGGGTCACGCCGTACGTGGCCGAGTGGTTCGAGCGCGGCGAGCTGCCCGACGTACGTGAGCTCGCGCGCGGGCTGGGCGGGATCGGCGTACTCGGGATGACCCTGGACGGCTACGGCTGCGCCGGGACCAGTGCGGTGCAGTACGGCCTGGCGTGTCTGGAACTGGAGGCGTGCGACTCGGGGTTGCGCTCGCTCGTGTCGGTGCAGGGCTCGCTGGCGATGTTCGCGATCCACCGCTTCGGCACCGAGGAGCACCGGCGCACGTGGCTGCCTCGGCTGGCCGCGGGCGAGGCGCTCGGGTGCTACGGGTTGACCGAGCCCGATCACGGTTCGGATCCGGCGTCGATGCGCACGCACGCCAAGCGGGACGGCGACGACTGGGTGCTCAACGGCCGCAAGATGTGGATCACCAACGGCTCGGTGGCCGACGTCGCGGTGATCTGGGCGCAGACCGAGGAAGGTGTGCGCGGCTTCGTGGTGCCCACCGACACCGCCGGCTTCGCGGCCGTCGACATCAAGCACAAGATGTCCCTGCGCGCGTCGATCACCAGCGAGCTGACGCTGGACGACGTACGGTTGCCGGCCGACGCGGTGCTGCCCGACGTGGTGGGCATGCGCGGCCCGCTGACGTGTCTGGGCGAGGCCCGGTACGGGATCGTGTGGGGCGCGGTGGGCGCGGCGCGCTCGTGCTTCGAGTCCGCGCTGGACTACGCCCGCACGCGGGAGCAGTTCGGCCGGCCGATCGGCGGGTTCCAGCTCACCCAGGCCAAGCTGGCGGACATGGCGGTGGAGATCGGCAAGGCGCACCTGCTCGCACTGCACCTGGGCCGGCGCAAGGACGCGGGCGCGGTGCGCCCGGAGCAGATCAGCTTCGGCAAGCTCAACAACGTCCGCGAGGCGATCGCGATCGCCCGTCAGGCGCGTACGATCCTGGGCGCCAACGGGATCTCGCTGGAGTACCCGGTGATCCGGCACATGAACAACCTGGAGTCGGTGCTCACCTACGAGGGCACCTCGGAGATGCACACCCTGGTCATCGGCAAGGCGCTCACCGGCCTGGACGCCTTCCACTGATCGGACCGGCGCGGCGGGGGGTGCCTCCGCCCGACCACCGGACGAACCGGCCACCGAACGATCCGACGACTCGACGACCCCTCGATTCCCTGATCCCCGACGCCGCGGCGACTTTGCGTGCCGTTTGCCCGGGACCGGTCCGGGCAGACGTCTGCCCAGCCGGATGCCGTACGGCACGGCCGCGAAGGCGCTCCGGGACAACCTTTGGGGATACGACATGTCAGCGTCAGCCTCCATGGCCGAATCCGGTCGTGAAGCCAAGGCCGCCGGGCGGCAGGCCGCCGACAGCAAGGTGATGGTGGGCCTTGCCCGAGCCGGCCTGGCCGCACGCGGCCTCCTCTATATCCTCGTCGGCGCGATCGCGGTGCAGATCGCCTTCGGCGACAAGAACCAGGAGGCCGACCGGGGCGGTGCGGTCGAGGAGATCGGCAAGAAGCCGTTCGGCGAGGCCATGTTGTGGGTGCTGGTCGTCGCGCTGATCGGGATGTGCCTGTGGCGGCTGGCGGAGGCCGCGTTCGGGCAGGCCGTGCCGGACGGGAACAAGGTGGGCAAGCGGCTGATGTCGTTGGGCCGGGCGATCTTCTACGGCTTCGTGGTCGTCTCGTTGATCCGCACCCTCACCGCGGACGGTGGCGAGCAGGGCAAGGAGCAGGGCGGCAGCAGCAACGAGACCTCGAAGGACCTCACGGCCAAGGCGCTGGACTGGCCCGGCGGTCGGTATCTGGTGGGGCTGGCCGGACTGGTGCTGCTCGGCGTCGGGATCGGGATGGCCGTACGGTACGCGCTGCGCAAGTTCCGGGAGAAGCTGAACACCGGCGAGATGGGCCCCACGCAGCGCAAGGCGGTGGACCTGCTCGGGATGATCGGCGGGATCAGTCGAGGTGTGGTGTTCGGCGCGGCCGGTGTGTTCATCGTGGTGGCGGCGGTGAAGTTCGACCCGAACCGGGCCAAGGGAGTGGACGAGACGCTGCGCTCGTTCGCGGGCACGCCGGCGGGTCCCGCCCTGCTCGTGGTGGTGGCACTGGGCCTGGTGGTGTTCGGGCTGTACTCGTTCTGTGAGGCGCGGTGGCGCCGGGTGCGCTGAGGCCGGCTACCCCGGAGCGTCCCCGCGCACCGTGACCCGGATGCTCTTCCCGGTGCCGACGGACAGGACGTCGATCCGGCCGCCGATTTCGGCCACCATCAGCTTCACGATCATCAACCCCCGGCCGTCCTCGGCATCCGGGCCGGTGTCCAGGAGTGCGTGCGGGCGGAACGGGTGGTCGTCGGCGACCTCGACGCGGATCTCGGCGCCGGTGTGCGACGCGGTGATCCGGATCCGCTCGGTGCGGATCGCGGCGTGTCGGACCGCGTTGGAGGTCAGCTCGGTGGCGACCAGGAGCAGGATCTCCTCGATCTCCTCGGCCACCCCCCAGGCGCGTAACAGGTCGCGCAGGCGATGCCGTACCTCGGGTACGCCCGCGACCGTGGGTGCGATGGTCCAACGCACGAACACGGGCCCGGGCCGATGCTCGGGATCGGGTTCGTGCCGGCCGTCCCTCGAGGTGCGCTCGTGTCGAGCGCGGGCGCGGGCCCGCCCGACGGCGGTCACGGATGACTCGACGAGCGGGACGCGACCGGGACGATCGTCGGATGGGACGGATGGGGCACACATGCGGGGGATGGCATCCCGGAGTCCTTCGCTTCGTTCACTGCGGAGCGCGGGTCTTGCGCCGGCGTTGGCAGTGTGCGATGGCCCGTCGTGTTCGTGGCGTGGTTTTCCGGGTGTGATCCGTAATGCTTCGGTGAGCGACACTTCATCTCGACTTTGCGCCCGGTTCGGATCCTGTTCGGATCCGGGATCAATCGCCCGTCGAGCGCCGCAGTCGTTTGATCTCACCGCGATGGTGCTTGTTGCGCAGCCTGCGTTCGCGCATCCCGCGCGAGGGTTTGGTCGGCCGCCGGGGTGGCGGGGGCGGGGCGGTGGCCTCGACCAGGATCTCGACCAATCGGCGGACCGCGGCCTGTCGATTCATGAGCTGGGAACGCTGCTCGGACGAGGCGACCGTGAGTACGCCGTCCACCAGGCGCCCGGCCAATCGGTGCAGCGCCCGCTCCTTGAGCACGTCGGGCAACATCGTGCTGGCGCCCAGGTCGAAGGACACCTCGGCGCGGCTGTCCGTGGTGTTCACCGACTGTCCGCCCGGTCCGGAGGAGCGCGAGAATCGCCACGACAGCTCGGCGGCGGGTATCACCACGCCGCGAATGTCGAGATCTGTCGTCATACGGACATGATCCCGTGTCGCACCGGCCCGGGTCGACCGGGTTTTCGAGCGCGTTGGCGGATGCTTTCCGGGCTCGGGACGGAGAGGATCGGGGGATGAGTGCCGACATGAACGCGGACGAGACGAAGACATACGGGTCCTGGCCCTCGCCGATCACGGCCGAGCGGCTCGTGGAGGGGGCCGCGACTCCCGGCGACATCCGGGCCGACGGCGAGGACGTGTGGTGGTCGGAGGGTAGGCCGTCCGAGGGTGGCCGGATCCAGTTGGTGCGGCTGCGACCGGGCGGGTCGCCCGAGGACGTGCTGCCCGAGGGGTTCTCGGCGCGAACCCGCGTGCACGAGTACGGCGGCGCGGCCTGGACGATTTACGCGGGTGTGCTGGTCTTCGCGAACTGGACCGATCAGCGGTTGTACCGCCTCGCGCCCGGCGACGCGGCGCCGGTGCCGGTCTCCGCCGAGCCGGAGGTCGAGGCGGGTCTGCGCTACGCCGACTTCACGATCGTGCCCGCGGGGCAGTGGGGCCCGGGCGAGTGGCTGGTCGCGGTGCGCGAGAGCCACGAGCCGGCGGCGGTGAGCACGCACGGCGAGGCGGTCAACGAGATCGTCGCGCTGCCGCTGGACGGCCTCGGCGGCGAGCGGGTCCTGGTCACCGGACCGGACTTCGTGTCCTCGCCGCGCCCGGCCGCGGACGGCTCGGCGCTGGCCTGGACCCAGTGGTCGCACCCGGACATGCCGTGGGACGCGGCCGAGCTGATGGTCGCGGCGATCGAGGCGGGGCCGCGGCCGACCGGCGCGCAGGCGCTTGCGGGCGGCGGGCGCGAATCGGTGGTCCAGCCCGAGTGGGGGCCGGACGGCGCGCTGTGGTTCGCGTCGGACCGCACCGGGTGGTGGAACCTGTACCGGGTCGGCGCGGGTGGTCAGGTCGAGGCGGTGGCGCCGGTCGAGGCGGAGATCGGCGGCCCGCAGTGGGTCTTCGGCGAGCGCTTCTACACCTTCCTCGACGACGGCCGGATCGCCTGTGCGGTCGGCTCCGGCGGCTTCGCCTACCTGGGTCTGGTCGACCCGACCCGCCCGGAGCAGCCGCCCGCCCGGGTGGAGACCGGGCTGAACCGGCTGTCCGACCTGGTCGCGGTGCCCGGCGGGGTGTTGTTGATCGGCGGTGGTCCGGACGACGAGGACGCGCCGCGCCGGGTCCGGCTCGCGCCCGGCGCCCCCACCGCGTTGCAGATCGAACGGCTGCGCCCGGCCCGGGACTTCGGGTTGGACGCGCAGTGGTTCAGCGCGCCGCGGGCGATCGAGTTCGGCTCCGCGGCCGGCCGTACCGCGCACGCGCTGCTGTACCTGCCGAAGAACCCGGACGTGCGGGCGCCGGAGGGCGAACTGCCACCGCTGATCGTGTCCATCCACGGCGGGCCGACCGCGCAGGCGTCGGCGGTGCTCAACCTGCGGATCCAGTACTGGACCAGCCGGGGCTTCGCGGTGGCGGACGTCAACTACGGCGGCAGCACCGGCTACGGCCGGGAGTACCGCAACCTGCTGTACGACTCGTGGGGCATCGTCGACGTCGAGGACTGCACCGCGGTGGCCCGGCACCTCGCCGACACCGGCGTCGTGGACGGCACCAAGCTGGCCATCCGGGGCGGCTCGGCGGGCGGCTACACCACGTTGGCCGCGCTGGTGGCGGGCGACGACTTCACCGCCGGCGCGAGCCACTTCGGCGTCGCCGACATCGCGGCGCTGGCCCGGCACACGCACAAGTTCGAATCGCGCTACCTGGACCGACTGGTCGGCCCGTACCCGGAGGCCGAGGCGGTCTATCGGGCGCGCTCGCCGATCAACCACACCGAGCACCTGTCCACTCCGCTCGCGGTGTTCCAGGGGCTGGAGGACCAGGTGGTCCCGCCGGCCCAGGCGGAGATGATCGTCGCGGCCCTGAAGGAGAAGGGGCTGCCCTACGTCTACCTGGCCTTCGAGGGCGAACAGCACGGCTTCCGGCGGGCGGAGAACATCATCCGCGCGTTGGAGGCCGAACTGTGGTTCTACGGAAAGGTCTTCGGCTTCCGGCCGGCCGACCCGATCGACCCCCCGCCGGGCGGGGGATTCTGACCGGACGCGGCTCGAACCGAGCGCGGCGTCCCCTCCGCCGGGGCGCCGCGCGGGTGACCGACGCGGCTCGGCGGCCCGCCCGCCCGGATCGGGCGCGCGGGCCGTTACCCTCGGGTCCTGTGATTCCCGAGGCAGTGCGGGTATGCCGACGCACTCGGTCATCGGTTCGTATGTTTTCGCCCGACTCGGGTGGGATGGTGTCGACCGCACTCCGGTCGTCCGTCCGAGCCGAGGCGGCCCACCGTCGAGGAAGCCGACCATGCCCGAAGCGCCCGTCGAAGAGCGACCCTCCGCCGCACCGGATCGCGGGCCTTTGCCCGATCCGCCGGTCCGGGCCCCCGCCGCCCGCCGTACGGGTCCCACCCGCCTGTACGCGCTCGACGTGCTTCGACTGTTCGCCGCACTGGCCGTGCTGTCCTTCCACTGGACGGCGGACGCCGGCGTGCCGGAGATCTGGGGCGGTCGTACCCCGCAGGACTTCATGCCGACCGTCGCCGGGATCACCCAATACGGCTGGCTCGGCGTCGAGTTGTTCTTCATCATCAGCGGCTTCGTGATCTGCATGAGTTCCTGGGGGCGGCAGGCCGGCGACTTCGTGGTGTCCCGGGTCGTGCGCCTGTATCCGGCCTTCTGGGCGGCCATCCTGCTCACCGCCACGGTCCTGCACTTCGCGCCGGATCTGGGCCGGCCGGGCGCCCGGGCCGGCATCGACGCCCGGACCGTGGTGGTGAACTTCACCATGTTCGAGGGCCGGCTCGGGTACAAGGACGTCGACGGCGTCTATTGGACGCTGTGGCTGGAACTGCAGTTCTATCTGCTGTTCGCGATCGTCGTGGCGATGGGATTGACCTATCGCCGCGTGGTCGCCTTCTGCGGCATCTGGCTGGTCGTGGCGATGATCGCGAACGGCAGCGAGGTGCCGATCCTGGAAGAGCTCGCGATGTTGCGTCAGGCGCCGTACTTCGTCGCGGGCGTGACCATCTACCTGATGTATCGCTTCGGACCGAATCTGCTGCTCTGGGCCATGGTCGGCTTCACCTGGCTGCTGGCGATGGCGGACGTGCCGGGCCTGAAGAAGGTCTACGACGACGCGGTCGGCGATCCGATGTCGACGGTGGGCGTGTCGGTGGCGATCACCCTGGCCTACGCGGTGATCATCGCGGTGGCGCTGGGCTGGTTCGACTGGGTGCGGTGGAAGGGGTTGGCCGTGTTCGGCGCGCTGACCTATCCCCTGTATCTGATCCACCAGGAGGCCGGCTGGACGCTGATCCACTGGCTGCGCGAGCGCGGGCTCGGCGACCGGGCGGCGATCGGGGTGGCGCTGGTCGCGGCGCTGACCGTGGCGTGGCTGCTGCATCGCCTGGTCGAGCGTCCGCTGAGTCGGCTCATGAAGCGCGGCTTCGACAAGTCCCTGAAGACGATGCGCGAAGCGTCCGACCCCGCTCCGAGGCGCGGGTTGCGGCGTTCGAGTGGTGAGGGTTTGGATACGCCGCGTTAACATGCCCCGTTTCGACGGGTAACACGCGGCGGCGATTCTTCGAGGGCAACGAGCCGGTACGACTCTCGAGGAGGGGCACGACGTGTTGCTGACCCCGCATGAGCAGGAGCGGTTGATGGTCTCCTACGCCGCCGATCTGGCGCAGCGCAGGAGAGCCAGAGGACTGCGGCTCAACCACCCGGAGTCGGTGGCGGTCCTGTCGTCGTTCCTGCTGGAGGGCGCGCGGGACGGGCGCTCGGTGGCCGACCTCCAGGAGGCGGGTCGACACGTGCTCGCCCGGGACGACGTGATGGAGGGCGTTCCGGAGTTGTTGGCGGACGTGCAGGTGGAGGCCACCTTCCCGGACGGGACCAAGCTGGTGACCGTGCATCGGCCGATTCCGTGAGGCCGCGCCGGTCGCTGGCGGCCGTGGTGCCGGGCGAGATCCTGTTGGGCGAGGAGCCCATCCCGCTGAACCCGGGGCGGGCGGTGCTGGTGTTGCCGGTGGTCAACGCCGGGGACCGGCCCGTGCAGGTGGGATCGCATCTGCACTTCCCGGCGGCCAACGACGCGTTGGAGTTCGATCGCCGGGCGGCCTGGGGGCATCGGCTGCACGTGCCCGCCGGGACCGCGGTGCGGTTCGAGCCGGGTGTGGCCCGCGAGGTGGAACTGGTGCCGCTGGCCGGTGCCCGGATCGTGCCCGGGCTCCGGGCCGGCCGCGGCGGGGTGTTGGACGCGGGCGACACCGGGGACGCCGGGGACGTGGGGGACGCGGTGAACCCGGGGGACGCGGCACCGGGTGCGTCGGACGGGGAGGACGCGCGATGACGTCGATCGATCGGCACCGATACGCGCTGCTCTACGGCCCCACCACCGGCGACCGGATCCGGCTCGCCGACACCGAACTGCTGGTCGAGGTGACCGAGGACCTGACCCGCCCGCGCGGCGCCGCCGGGGACGAGGCGATCTTCGGCGGCGGCAAGGTGATCCGCGAGTCGATGGGGCAGTCCGTGGTCACCCGCGCCGAGGGCACGCCGGACACGGTGATCACCGGCGCGGTGATCCTGGACCACTGGGGGGTCGTCAAGGCCGACGTCGGCATCCGGAACGGCCGGATCCGGGCGATCGGCAAGGCGGGCAACCCCGACACGATGGACGGCGTGCACCCGGACCTGGTGATCGGCCCGTCGACCGAGATCATCGCGGGCAACGGCCGGATCCTGACCGCCGGCGCGGTCGACTGCCACGTGCACCTGATCTCGCCGACCCAGTTCCCCGAGGCGCTGTCGGCCGGGGTGACCACGATGGTCGCCGGCGGCACGGGGCCCGCCGAGGGCAGCAAGGCGACCACCGTCACGCCGGGCGCGTGGCACCTGGCCCGGATGCTGGAGTCGCTGGACGGGGTACCGATCAACTTCGTCCTCCTGGGCAAGGGCAACACCGTGTCCGAGGAGGCCATGTGGGAGCAGATCCGGGCCGGCGCGGGCGGCCTCAAGCTGCACGAGGACTGGGGCTCGACGCCCGCGGTGATCGACGCCGCGCTGCGCGTGGCGGACGCGGCGGGCATCCAGGTCGCGCTGCACAGCGACACGCTCAACGAGACCGGTTTCGTCGAGGGCACGCTGGCCGCGATCGGCGGGCGGACCATTCACGCCTATCACACCGAGGGTGCCGGCGGCGGGCACGCGCCGGACATCATCACCGTGGCCGGACTGCCCAACATCCTGCCCTCGTCCACCAATCCGACCCGGCCGCACACCGTCAACACGGTCGAGGAACACCTCGACATGCTGATGGTCTGCCACCACCTGAATCCGGCCGTTGCCGAGGACCTGGCGTTCGCCGAGTCGCGGATCCGGCCCTCGACCATCGCCGCCGAGGACGTGCTGCACGACCTCGGGGCGATCTCCATGATCGGCTCGGACAGCCAGGCGATGGGCCGGGTCGGCGAGACCGTGCTGCGCACGTGGCAGACCGCGCACGTGAACAAGGTCCGGCGCGGCGCGCTGCCCGGCGACGGGGCCGCGGACAACCTGCGGGCCCGGCGCTACGTGGCCAAGTACACGATCTGCCCGGCCGTCGCGCACGGCCTGGACGAGGAGGTCGGCTCGGTCGCCGTCGGCAAGCTCGCCGACCTGGTGTTGTGGGACCCGAGGTTCTTCGGCGTACGACCGCACCTGGTGGTCAAGGGCGGGGCCATCGCGTGGGCCGCGATGGGCGACGCGAACGCGTCCATTCCCACGCCGCAACCGGTGTTGCCCAGGCCCATGTTCGGTGCGGCGGCGCGCACCGCCGCGGCGACGTCGGTGCACTTCGTGGCGCCGGCGGCGCTGGAGGACGGGCTCGCGCGGCGGCTGAACATCGACCGCCGACTGGTGCCGACCGGGGACGTGCGAGGACGGGGCAAGTCGGCCATGCCGCTCAATGACGCCATGCCGCACATCGAGGTGGATCCCGAGACGTTCTCGGTGCGCGTGGACGGTGAGAAAGTGGTTGCGGCGCCGGCCGGAACCTTGCCGATGGCGCAACGTTATTTCCTGTTCTGATTGCGCCCGATCGCTTCTTGACGGAGGGTCAGTGAAAGCTGACTCACCGTCAGGATGTAGAACTGTGACTGCGGTGACCGGCCAGGACCGACATCGACACGTTACGACCAGTAAGAGGTGGTACTCATGGGTGCTGGACTTCTCCTGCTCGGGGATTCCAGGCTGCCGGCAGGCGGCTACGCGCATTCGGGCGGCTTGGAGAACGCCGTCCTGCGGGGCGAGGTGCACGACCTCGACACACTCACCGAATTCCTGCTCGGCAAGCTCTACGGCACCGGCGCGGTGCAGGCGGCCTTCGCCGCCGTCGCCGCGCTGACCGCGGGGCCGTACGCGCTGCCCGAGATCGCGCCGTGGGCCGAACTCGACGCCGAACTCGACGCGCGGACCGCCTCCGCGCCGGCCCGGGCCGCCTCGCGCGCCCAGGGCCGATCACTGCGCCGGGTGGCCAAGGCGGCCTGGCCCACCGAACCGTGGCCGGTCCTGGGGGTGTCCCCGCATCACGCGATCGTGCTCGGCGCGGCGGCCACCCGGGCCCGGCTCGACGAGCGCGAGGCGGCCGTGCTGGCCGCGACCAACGTGGTCAACGGGCCCGCCTCGGCGGCGGTCAAGCTGCTCTCCCTCGATCCGATCTCGGTCACCGTGGTGCTCGCCGAGATGGCCGGGCACTGCGACCAGGTCGCCGAGGAGGCCGCCGATGCGGCCCGCACCGTGTTCGCCGACGGCGACTGGGACCGGCTGCCGTGCTGGTCCTCGGTCGGCCTCGACGTCTGCGCCGAACTGCACGCCCACGAGGAGGTCGTCCACTTTGCATCTTGACCACGCCCCCGGCAACGGCGGTACCCACACGCACACTTCGCCCCCGCCCGCGGTGCCCGGCTCGCGCGCGTTGCGGATCGGCATCGGCGGACCGGTGGGATCCGGCAAGACGGCGCTGGTCGCCGCGCTGTGCCGGGTCCTCGCCGACCGCTTCTCGCTCGCGGTGGTCACCAACGACATCTACACCACCGAGGACGCCGACTTCCTGCGCGCCGCCGGGGTGTTGGCGGCGGACCGGATCGCCGCCGTGCAGACCGGCTGCTGTCCGCACACCGCCGTGCGCGACGACATCAGCGGCAACCTGGACGCGGTCGAGGATCTGGAGGCGGCGCATCCGGACCTGGACCTGGTGATCATCGAGTCCGGCGGCGACAACCTGACCATGACCTTCAGCCGGGGCCTGGCCGATGTGCAGATGTTCGTCATCGACGTCTCCGGCGGCGACAAGGTGCCGCGCAAGGGCGGTCCCGGGGTGACCCGTTCCGACCTGCTGGTGATCAACAAGACCGACATCGCCCCGCAGATCGGCGCCGACCTGGCCGTGATGGACCGCGACGCGGCCCGCATGCGACCGGGCACCCCGGTGGCCTTCCTGTCGCTGCGCGAGAGTCCGGGCGCGGACGTGGTCACCGCGTGGGTGCTCGACCAGATCGCCGCATGGCGGGCCGGCACGGCGGTACCGGTACGGCCGGCGGGCGCGGTCGGGGTCGCGTCGGCCGCGGCCCCGGTCCTCGGGTGAGGGCAACCGCCGTGGTCCGCGCGGAACTTCGGCACGGCCGCACGGTGCTGACCGAACTGCGCGGACAGGTGCCGCTGCTGCCGCGCGAGGTGTCCGTGCCGGGCGGTGTTGCCGAGGTGGTCTTCGTGGGCGGCGCGGCCGGACCGATCGGCGGCGACGACCTGGCGCTGCGCGTCGAGGTGGGGGCCGGCGCGCGGCTGCGGGTACGCACCGCCGCCGCCGCGGTGATCCTGATCGGCGACGGCACGCCGGCCCGGCAGCGGGTTCACCTGGTGATCGGTGCCGGCGGCCTGCTGGAGTGGCTGCCGGAACCGGTCGTGGTGGCCGCGCGGGCCGCCTTCCACAGCGTCGTGCGGGCCGAACCGGCGCCGGACGCACGCCTGTTCGTGCAGGAGACGCTGGTCCTGGGGCGTGTAGGCGAGCCTTGCGGGGACGCGCTCTTGCGCTGGGACGTTCTCGTCGACGGGCGTCCGGTGCTGCGCCAGCAAAGCGGCTACGGCCCGGCCGCGCATCCGGGCTGGCGCGGACCGGCAGGCACGGCCGGCGGGACGGTGGTGGCCACCCGGTTGACCCTGCCGGCCCCGCCCGATCGACCGACCAGTGCGCCGGGCCGGGCGGTGTGCGATCTCGCGGGCGGCGGGCTCCTGGTGACCGTGACCGCGCGGGACACGATGACGGCACACCGCGCGCTCGCGGGGATGTCGGCCTCGGCTTTGGCCCCGGCGACGCCCGCGGCCCCGGTCGCGCCCTTGGCCGATCAGCTCTCCAGGGCGACCAGTTCGGAGCCGGCCGTACCCAGCAACAACACCTCGCCGGTGCCCGCGGGAGCGGCGGTCAGGTAGGTCGGCAGCGGATGCGTCCAGCGCCGCCGGCCCGTCGCCCGATCGAAGGCGTGCAACTCGTCGGTGCCGCCGGCGTAGGCGATCCCGTTCACCACGGCCACCGGGCTGGGCACACTGGCACCGGTGGTCCGCCGCCAGCGCTCCGCGCCGGTGCGCGCGTCCAGCGCGTACAGCGTCCCGACGTCGGTGGTGTAGATGATGTCGTCCTCGACCACCGGCGCGGTCAGGTCCGGGGTGCCGCGGAAGCGCCAGACGATCTCGCCGGTGGCGATGTTCAGCGCGACCAGGGTGAACCCGGTGACCACGTAGACCAGATCATGGATGACGTGCGGAGGCCGGGTGATCGGCGCGGCGAGGTGGATCGACCATCGCGGCTCCCTGCGCTCGGGGACGATCGCGCTGACCGTGCCGTCGGTGTGGGTCAGGAACACCAGGTCGCCGCCGTTCTCGCCGATCACGGCCGGCATCACCCCGCCGCGCTGCGCCGACTCGCTCCACTCCCAGCGGTGCGCGCCCTGCGCGATGTCGAACGCGAGCACCCGGTCGTCCCGGGTGCCCACCACCAGGGACGAGCCCAGCATCACCGGCGCGCCGAGGATCTGGTCGCCCGCGTACTGCTGCCACACCCGTTCACCGCTGCCCGGGTCGAGCGCGGAGAGTTGCCCCGCCACACACGCCAGGAACACGGCGGTTCCGGAGACCACCGGCTCGGACCACACCATCGACTCGGTGCGCGCGGTCCACAGCGCGACGCCGGTCTCGGTGCCCAGGGCCATCACCACGTTCTCCGTGGTCGTGCAGTAGGCGACGTTGTCGAAGACCTGGAGGGTGGTCACCCGACCCTCCACCGCGCGCCGCCATCGCGTCTTCGGCCGCGTCCGGCCCTCGCCCAGCCGCGCGAACGCGACGCCGGCCGAGGTCACCGTCGCCGCGGTGACCGCGAAGCCGCCCGCGATCAGGAGCCGGCGCCGGGTCAGTCTGCTCCCGGTCGGCGGGTCCTGTGCCCGGGCCGCCTGCGGCATGTCGGCGCGCTCCGGCGCGGGGGCGGCGGGCAGGACCAGTACCGAGGGCCGCGGGGTCAGCACTCGGTCCACGTCCACCGCCGTCGGACGTTGTCCGGGATCGGGATCCAGGCAGCGCCGGAGCAGCGGGCTCAACTCGGCGGAGGGCGTGCCGCCGCCGGCGAGCGTGATCAGCGTGCCGAACGCGTACACGTCCTCGGAGGGATCACCGCCGTCGTCCGCGTCCGTGCGGCCCGCGAAGCCGGTCACGCGCGGACCGTACGGGGTGATCAGCACCTGGTCCGGACCCAGCCGTCCGTGCACGAGACCGATCGCATGCACACGGGCCAGAGCGTCGGCGATGCCCGCCGCGACCTCGCGCAACGGGCCGTCCGCAAGCGGACCGTCGTGGTCGAGCACCTCACCGAGCGTCCGCACTCCGGGCATCGCCCACGCCCTTCCGGGACCTGTCGACGTGCTTGCTGGAGAGCAGAGTAGGACCTGGGGGGCGGCACGGATAGAGCCCGCAAAAACGATCCGGAAACGGTTCGCCGGCCCGACGCGCGAGGGGAACACGAGGCGCCCGGGGCGATCTCGGCGGCGTTTTCGGACCGGTTCGCGCGTGCTCCGGGACCGGGCCGGAACCGGTTCGGACCGGGGGCGGGTCGGCTTCGGATCGGGTCCGGATCGTGTGGGGATCGGCTTCGAGCCGTGTTCGGACCGGGGCCGGACGGGACCGGGGCCGGCTTCGGGGCAAAAGACGGGCCGGCTTCGGACAAAAGACGGGCCTGCTTCGGACAAAAGAAAAGGAGGCGCCCGGCCAAAGGCGCCTCCTTCGCGAACCGCACAGCGTTTCGCGAGCAGGACGATCATAACCCGCCCGCGCCCGCCGGATCGCCGGCGCCGGCTCGGGGTCGTCGCGGTGCTCAGTCCCGCGCCGACTCGAGCGCGCCGTCCCACACCCGGTGCCAATGGGCGACCGCCGACTCGCCCGTCCCCACGACCATCGTCGGCAGACCCGCGTCGAAGCCGCGCTGACAGGACTCGGCGCCGGGGAAGTCCTCGGTCACCAGCACCCGCTTGTTGGTCTCGTGGTTGGCCCGGGCCATGGCGATGCTGCTCTCGGCCAGTGGCTCCCAGGTGCCCTCGGTCATGTGCACGACCGAGCGGTTCGGCCGGTCGCCCGGGTAGATCCGCAACATTGTGGTGCTCAGCGGGCTCTCGATCAGCACGGTGGACGGCAACACCGTCTGCACGTTGACCATCGGCAGCCGCGCGGGCCAGGACTCCTCGGGGACCTCGGCGAGCTGCTCGAACCCCACGATCGGGACCGCGAACCGGGTGTGCGGTCCCCACGTGTCGACGATGCCGTGGTTGAGCACGATCCCGTTGATGGTCGCGGTGTGCAGGAACGGTACGTGGTACGCCTCGACGTTGACGTCGACGGTGAGCTTCCAGTTGCAGGCCAACTCGAACCGCTCGCTGACCACCGCGCGGGTGCGGTCGTACGGGAAACCCGCGTAGGCGTCCTCCAATTCGTCCAGCGCACCGGCCACTTCGACGTCCGGACGCAGGCCGACCACGACCAGGCCGGCGGACAGCGCGACCGGCAGCGGGCGCAGGCCGAACCTCTCCGGGTCGATCCCGGGGAACTGCGGACGCCCGGGCAGCCCGGTCAAGGCGCCCCGGTCGTCGAAGGTCCAGCCGTGATAGCCGCAGCGAAAGCGCTGCGCGCTTCCGCAGCCGGTGCCGGTCAGGCCCTCGGTCTCCGGGACGTCCCGGCTGACCCGCATGCCCCGGTGGGTGCACGCGTCCAGAAAGGCGTGCAATCCGCCGTCCCGGTCCCGGGTCACCAGGACCGGTACGCCGTCCACGTCGCGCGCGATGAAGTCGCCCGGCTCGGCCACCTCTCCGGCCCAGCCGATCACCTGCGGCGTGCGGCGGAAGAGCACCTCCCGCTCGCGGGCGTGCCGGACCGGGTCGGTGAAGCACGAGCCGTCCAGGACGGCGGGCGCCGTGCCCAGGTCGAGCGTGCGGTGGGTGATGTGCTCGATGATGCGCCGCCCGGTGGCGACCACGTCCTGGTGCTTCACGGTGTGACTCCGATGTCCGGGCCGGCCGGCACAACCCCGACCGGATCTCTGTTACACCGTTACATTGTTGGACCGAGCCGATACCCCGTCAATGACCCGCGACCGGATGTGGTGTCATCAGTGGGCAATCGCACGTGGAGGTCAGCACCATGCCCGGCCGGGTCGAGAACGTTGCCTATGACATCGCGGGCCTGACCCTGTCGGGTCTGCTCGCCCGACCCGGACCCGGCGTCCGCCCCCGCGGACTGCTGCTCGCGCTGCACGGCGGCGGGTCGCGCGCGGCCTACTGGCATCGCGAGGGCGCCGCCGAGGGCTCACTCCTGCTGTTGGGCGCGGCGCTCGGTTGGACGGTCCTGGCGATCGACCGACCCGGTTACGGAGCCTCCGCGGGTCTGGCCCGGGAGCGACAGGGGCTGGATGCGCAGGCGGACCTGGTGTTCGCGTTGCTCGACGAGGTGGCCGAGAGCCTCGTCGACACGCCGGACGAGGCGACCGGGATTCCGGCCGGCGCGGAGTCGGACGGGCCGGGTCGGCTGCCGGTGTTCGTCGTCGCGCACTCGATGGGCGCGATCCTGGCGCTGCGGATGGGCGCGGACAAGCGCGGTCGGGAACTGCTCGGGCTCGCCGTCGGCGGCGCGCCGTTGCGGTACACGCCACAGCGGTTGGCCGAGTTCGCCTCGGTCCCCACCGAGGGCGACTTCGTGCCGTCGACCGGCGGCGGCGCTCCGGACACCTTCTTCGGGCCGCCCGGGTCCTACGACCCGGCGCTGCTCACCCGGGCCGGGCGGGTGGCGGCGGCGGTGCCGATGGCCGAGTTCCTCGACGTTCGGGAGACCCCGCACACGCTGCCCGCGGTGCTGGCCAGGGTGGTGCCGCCGGTGCACTGGACCGTGGCCGAGTTCGAGCGCTCCCAGCCGGCCGGTCCCGAAGTAGCGGCCGAGGCGCGCGAGTTGCTCACCGCCGCGGGTTGGGTGGAGACGCACACGCAGCGCGGTGTCGGGCACAACATCAGCCTGCACCACGCCGCGCGCGCGTATCACCTGCGGGTGCTGGCCTTCGCCGAGGAATGCCTGCTCGCGAGCCCCGCCGACGGCTGACGCGCCGACGACGGGGGAGCGAGCGGCGGAACCACCGACCCCGGACCGACCGACCCCGGACCGACCGACCCCGACCCGTCCGGCGCCCGGGCGTCGCCGGTCACGGCCGGTCCGGCAGGGTGAACCACACCACCTTGCCCGGGGGGAGTCGATCGGCGCCCCACGCGTGCGCCAAGCCGTCGATCATCCGCAACCCCCGACCCGACTCCTCGTCCCAGTCGCCGACCCGGGCGATCGGCATGCGCGGTGACGAGTCGCGCACCTCCACCCGCAGCACGTCGCCGTCGTGCAGCAGGGTCAGCGCGTGCCAGGCCCCGGGCCCGACGTGGACGAGCACGTTGGTCAGTAGTTCGGTCAGCAGTACCTCCGCCACGTCGACCAACCCGGCCAGGCCCCAGTCGTGCAGGACCTTGCCGGTGGTCCGACGGGCCCGGCCCACCCCCAGGGCCGAGGCGGCGAGTTGAACGCAATAGTGACGGACGTCCTCCGCCATCACCGGCATGTCGACCTCCGGACGTGCGGCAGGGGGTCGCACGATCCGAGGCATGCACTCAGAGCGACCCGTGGACAACATTAAGTCATGGCCGACATGGAGCGTGCCCGGCCGTGAATGAGTGTGCAACTCCCAATCTTGGATCGACGGGAAGTTTCCGGTAGTAACCACACTTCCACGCGCAGTAGGGCACACTGTCCCCCGATCGGACGCGCCGACGTTCCGGTTCGGTGCGTGAACAGCGTGTAAGTGGAGGTGCGGCGTGGCCATGGCGCCCAATCCGACCGTTCGGCAGCGCAGGCTCGGAACCGAACTGCGCCGGTTGCGCGAAGCGCGCGGCCTCAGCCTCGAAGATGTCGCCGTGCGCCTGGAGTGCTCGGATTCCAAGGTCAGTCGGATCGAATTGGGCCGCAGCGGCGTGCGACCGGTGGACCTGCGCATCCTGCTGGACCTGTACCGGGTCGCGGACGAGCAGGAGCGCGATTCGCTGCTGACCCTGGCGCGCGAGGCGAAGAAGCGCGGCTGGTGGCACAGCTACTCGTCGATCCTGCCCAGCTCCTATGCCGAACTGCTCAGCCTGGAGGCCGAGTCCTCGGGTATGCGGGGATTCGAACTCTCGCTCATTCCCGGCCTGTTGCAGACGCCGGACTATGTCCGGGCGGTGATCGCCGCGGTGCGCGAGGACATGTCCGCCGAGCAGGTGGACATGCTCGTGCGGGTCCGCCAGGAGCGGCAGGCGGTGCTGGACCGCGTCGGGCCGCACGGTGAGGCGACGTTCCGGCTGACCGTGGTGATCTCGGAGTCCGTGCTGCGCACCGTGGTGGGCGGTCGGGAGACGATGCGGGCCCAGTTGGAACACCTGATGGCCGCCGCCGCGCGGCCGCACGTGCGCCTGCAGATCCTCCCGTTCTCGGCGGGCGCACACCCGGCGATCGAGGGTTCATTCGCGATCATCGGATTCCCCGCGCTTTCCGATCTGGATGTGGTCGTCCTCGACACGCATACGAGTAGCCTCTATCTGGAGGAGCCCGAACACGTCAGCGTCTATGAGCGTTTGTTTGAGGACATCCGCGCTTCGGCGCTGTCGTACGGTGAATCCTTGTCCATGATCGAGCTCGCAGCAAAGGAATTGTCTTGAGCAACACAAACCCGGGTTCGCTTTTCCGGTTCGATTCCCCGAGTATCACTGCGGTTTCCTACCCCGATGGGAAAGACGCAGGTCAAGGCGCTGTCGCCGGTCACGCGTGGCGGCGGAGCACATACAGCGGCGCCACCAGCAATTGCGTCGAGACGGCCCCCGTCGAGAGCGCCGTCCTGGTGCGCGACTCGAAAGTTGCCGCCGGTCCGGTGCTCGAACTGGAAGCCGGTGCGTGGCAGACCTTTATCGGTGGGATCGGCGCCTGAGTCGAGTCCGTTCCGATACCGAACGGTTGATTGTTCGCGCTCCTCACTCCCAAGAGTGGGAATTAATCCCACGAAAGAGTGAATTCTCCCGATGATCGTCCCGGGTTCCCGTGCCCCGGGACGCTCCCAATGCGCAACTCTCCGTCGCCGACCCCTTACTCCACTCCGTGCGCTGCCCTCCGGTACGCTCCGGCAGCGCATCGGGGTGGAAGAGTGGTGGGGTGCAGATCTCGGTGCTTGGCCCGCTCCAAGTGTGGGACGACGACGGTCGATCCGTGACGATCGGCGGCGCGCGATTGCGTGCGCTGCTGATCCGGCTTGCCCTGGACCCCGGCAAGCCGGTTTCCGCCGACCGGCTGATCGCGGCCGTGTGGGGCGACGAGCCCCCCGCCGGGGCCGGCAACGCGCTCCAGTCGCTGATCTCCCGGCTGCGTCGACAACTGCCCGCCGAACTCGACTCGGGGCCGGCCGGCTACGTGTTGGGGATCCGCCCCGAGGACGTGGACGCGCACGTGTTCGGCACGCTCGCGGTCCGCGGTCGCCGGATGCTGGGCGAACGCGACCCGGCGGGCGCCGCCGAGACCCTGGGCCGGGCGCTCGCGCTGTGGCGGGGGCCGGCGCTGGTCGACGCCGCCGACGCGCCGTTCGCGATCGGCCCAGCGGCGCGGCTGGCCGAGCAGCGCCTGGGCGCGATCGAGGACCGGGTGCAGGCCCAGTTGACGCTCGGCCGCAGCCAGGGACTGGCCGCCGAACTGGAACAGTTGACCCGCGAACACCCGCTGCGCGAGCGACTGTACGGACTGCTGATCCGCACGCTGCACGAAGAGGGCCGCCGGGCGGACGCGCTGACGCTGTATCAGGACCTGCGCGAGCGGCTCGCGGACGAGTTGGGCATCGACCCCTCGCCGGACCTGGAGGCGGCCTACCTCGCGGTGTTGCGCGGCGGCGACCCGCGCCCGACGGCGCGGGCGACCCCGCCCGCGCCGGCCGAGCCCCGCCCCCCGGCCGCGCCCCGCCCGGCGCCGGGCAATCTGCCCGCGCGGCTGACCACGTTCGTCGGCCGCGAGGACGAGGTGGTCCGGGTCGACCGGCTGCTCGAAGAGTCGCGCCTGGTCACCGTGGTGGGCCCGGGAGGCGCGGGCAAGACCCGGCTGAGCACCGAGGCCGGCGCCCGGATCGCGGCCCGCGGCCAGGGTGTGGACGGCGGCATCTGGTTCGTCGAACTCGCCCCGGTACTGGACCCGTTGGACGTCCCACAGGCGGTCCTGGCGGCATTGGGACGACGTGAGGTGGGTCTGCTGGACACCCATCTGCCCGGCCCCGGCCGCGATGTCGTGGACCGGATCGCCGAGCTGCTCGCGGGCCGGCCCATCCTGCTGATCCTGGACAACTGTGAACACCTGATCGCCGCCGCCGCGGCCTTCGCCGGCCGGCTGCTCGCCCAGACACCCAACCTGCGGATCCTGGCCACCAGCCGGGAACCGCTGGGCATCGACGGCGAGATGTTGTGCCCGCTGGGGCCGCTCGCGCTGCCCCCGGTCGACGTCGGCGTGGACGAGGGCACGACCTACGCGTCGGTGCGGCTGTTCGCCGACCGGGCCCGCGCGGTCCGCCCGGGCCTGGTGATCGACGCCGCCACCATCGGCGCGGTCGCCGAGATCTGCCGGCGGCTGGACGGGCAACCGCTCGCCATCGAACTCGCCGCCGCCCGCACCCGCTCGCTCACCCCCGCGCAGATCGCGCACCGGCTCGACGACCGGTTCCGCCTGCTGACCGGCGGGAGTCGGACCGCGCTGCCCCGGCACCAGACGTTGCGCGCGGTGGTCGAGTGGAGCTGGGACCTGCTGGAGGAGCACGAACGGGTCGCGCTGCGCCGACTGTCGGTGTTCGCCGGCGGCACCACGCTGGAAGCCGCCGAGGCGGTGCTGCCGGGCGAGGACTTCGCCGCGGCCGATGTGCTCGACCTGCTCGCCGGGTTGGTGGACAAGTCGCTCGTGGACGTGATCGGCAGCACCGAGACCCGCTACCGGTTGCTGGAGACGATCCAGGCCTACGCGAGCGAGCGGCTCGACGACGCGGGCGAGGCGGACGCGACCGCGGACCGGCACGCGCGCTGGTTCATCCGCTACACCGAGGCGGAGGACGCGCGGCTGCGCGGGCCGGGACAGATCGAGGCGATCAACCGGATCGCCGCCGAGCACGACAACCTCGCGGTCGTGCTGCGCCACGCGGTCGAGCACGGGGACGCGGACATCGCCACCCGGCTGGTCGAGGCGCTGTCCTGGTTCTGGGCGATACGCGGCAATCACGGCGAGGGACACGCGTGGGGCCACGAGGGGCTCGCGGTGCCCGGACCCGCGCCGCAGGACAAGCGCGCCACCGCGCTCGCGTTCCACGCGCTGCACGCCTTCTCGGCCGGCGAGCGGTGGGACGCGATCCGCGCCTACGCCGGGGCCCGGATCATCGTCCGTCGACTCGGACCCGAGGCGCCGCGGTCGCTGCCGGTGTTCCTCGACATGCTGGGCTACGTGGTGCGCGGGGACAACGAGGCCATGGGCGCGGCGCTGGTGGCGGCCGACACGCTCGACGACCCGTGGACCCAGGCGATGGCCCGGCTGATGCGTGGGCACTTCGCGGTCAACCTCGGCCGGCCCGAGAGCGCGGTCTACTTCCTGAACGACGCCCGGGACCGGTTCGCCGCCATGGGCGACCGGTGGGGACGCGCGTCCGCGATCTCGGGGCTGGCCGAACTGCTGATGTACACGGCCGACTTCGACGGCGCCTTGGTCGCCGTGGACGAGGCGCTTGTGCTGCTGTACGAGTTGCAGGCGGAGGACGAGATCCCACAACTCCTGGTCCGTCGGGGGATGATCCACGCGCGGGCCGGCGACATCGAGGCCGCGCGGCGGGTGATGGACGATCTCGTCGAGCGCGTCGATCAGCACTCGACTCCGCTCTCACTCCTGCTCGCCGAGCTCGGACTGGGCGAACTCGCTCGCTATACCGAGGACTTCGAGGGGGCCGAGCAACACTATCGGCGCGCCTTCGCGGAGCTGCCGAACACCTCCTTGCTGCCCCCGCAACTGATCGGCAGCCTGCACGTCGGCCGGGCCCACGTCGCGTGCGGCCGCGGCGACGTGGCGGCGGCCCGGCACCACCTCGAGGCCGCGGTCCCGTACGCGCTGGAGAGTCAGGACATGCCGGTGTTGGCCTCGTGTGTCGAGGGGTTCGCCGTGCTGGCCCTGACCAACGGTGACCTCGAGGGCGCGGCGCTGCGGCTCGGCGCGGCACAGGTGGTGCGCGGCCACCCCGGTTTCGGCGACATCGACGCGGACCGGGTCGCGCGACGGTTGGAAGTGAGCATGGGGGTCGAGGAATTCACCCGGGTGAGGGCGATCGGCGCGGCGCTGGGGGTGGACGAGGTGATCACGCTGGTCCGCCCGGAACCGCTCGCGGCCCCGGAACCCTGAGGGCGCCGGGGCGGTTCGGAGCGCGAGCGGGCCGGCGTCGGCTCCGGCGGTCGGGCGGTACCGCCGGAGGGTCGGCTCCGGCGGACTCACCGGCGAGGCGTCAGACCCGGCGGTTGTACTGGCGAAGCGTCAACGGGATGAACACCGCCATCAGGGCGAACGCCCAGATCACCGCCACGGTCGCGTGATGGGCCACCGGTCCGCCGGTGAGCAGACCACGCGAGGCGTTGGTCACCTCGGTGACCGGGTTGATCTTGACCCACGCCTGCAACCAGCCCGGCATCGTCGAGGTCTTGGCGAACAGGTTCGAGCCGAAGGTCAGCGGAAACATCATCACGAACGAGACGCCCTGCACGGTGCGCGGCTGCTTCAAGGTCACCCCGAGCAACGCCACGACCCAGCAGATGGCGAACGCGAACAGCAGCACCAGGCCGACCGCGGCGATCACCGCGAACACGTTCGTGTGGAACCGGAAGCCGATGATCGTGCCGAACACGAACACGGACGCGACGGCAACCAGGAACCGGAGCACGTCGCCGAGCACGGTGCCCGCCAGCGGCGCGATCCGCGAGATCGGCAGGCTGCGGAACCGGTCGAACACACCCGTGGACATGTCGGTGCACAGCCCGACTCCGGTGCCCACCGAGGCGAACACCACGGTCTGCACCAGGATCCCGGGCAGGACGAACTGGAGATAGTCGTGCGTGCTGCCCTCGATCGCGCCGCCGAAGAGGTACACGAACATCACGGTGAACAGGATCGGCTGCAAAGTCAGGTCGATCAGTTGTTCGCTCTGCTTCTTCAACTTCACCAGGCTGCGCCAGGTGAGCGTGAGCGTGTGCCGCACCGCGGCGCTGGGGGCGTTGCGGTGCGGTACGTGCGCGGCCGGCTGCTCGGGCGGGTGCGCGGCGGTGTCGTCGGCGGGACGGACGGTGGTCGTGGTCATCGGGAGGCTCCTAGGACACGGGCCAGATGGGAGATGGTCAGCAGCAGGACGGCGAGCAGTGGCAGAACCCGGGTGCCGTAGACGTCGGGACGGTGTTTCACGCGGCCTTGCCCCGGTCGGTCGCCCCGTCGTCGCGCTCGGTCGAGTCCTGGCTGCGGTGCCCGGTGAGGGTCATGAACACCTCGTCCAGGCTGGGCAGTCGCAGGGCGAACTCGGTGGCCCGGATCCCGGCCTGGTCGAGCCGGGAGACCACCACCGGGAGCAGGTTCTCGTCGGAGACCGCGACGGTGACCTGACCGCGCTCGCTCTCCACGATCGGATCCCGGCCGGTGAGTTCGCGCAACAGCTCGACCACGTCGGGCATTCGGGTCGGGTCGGTCGGCCGGACCTCCAGGCTCTGGCCGCCGACCTGGCTCTTGAGCTGGTCGGCCGTGCCGTTGGCGATCACCCGACCGTGGTCGATCACCACGATGTCGCTCGCCAACTGATCGGCCTCGTCGAGGTACTGCGTGGTCAGCAGCACCGTGACCCCCTCGTCGCGGACCAGTTCGCGCAACATCTGCCACACGTCGCCGCGACTGCGCGGGTCGAGCCCGGTGGTCGGCTCGTCCAGGTACAGGAAGGCGGGGCGACCCACGAGCGAGGCGGCCAGGTCGAGCCGGCGGCGCATACCACCCGAATAGGTGCCCGGGGTGCGACCGCCGGCCTCGGTCAGGTCGAAACGGGCGAGCAGTTCGCGGGCACGCGCCTTCGCCTCGTTGCGGGGCATGTCGAGCAGCCGGCCGAGCAGGAGCAGGTTCTCGAAGCCGGTCATCTCCTCGTCCACCGAGGCGTACTGGCCGGTGAGCCCGATCAGGCCGCGCACGTCGTGCGCCTGCCGGACCGTGTCGAACCCGCCGACCCGGGCGATGCCCGCGTCCGGCTTGATCAGCGTGGCCAGTACGCGGACCATCGTGGTCTTGCCCGCGCCGTTGGGGCCCAGCAGGCCCAGCACGGTGCCGGCCTCGGCCCGCAGGTCGACCCCGGCCAACGCGGTGGTGGTGCCGTACCGCTTGACCAGGCCCTCGGTCTCGATCGCGTATGTCATTGGGGTCGCTCCCCGCTAGGTGTTCGTCGTTCGTGTTCGACGTCTTCGTCGTGTGTCGCCATCAGCTTCACCGGGCCCGCTGATATCGCGCGCACACGCCGCCGGCACCGCCGGCACCGACCTGACACGGTGCCGCCACCGACCCGGCGCCCGCAGCGGTAATGTCCTGGCCCTGAGGGTCGGCGTGGGGAGAACGAGGGAAGACCATCGGGAGCCGCCACATGCTCGCGATAACTTCGAGGTGACAGCGTTCGCGGAGCACGCGGGCGGTCGGGGGCGGCGGACGTGGGTCGGGTCGACCGACAAGGGGCACACGCGACAGTGGGGGAGGCAGAGCGTTGGCGGCAGCCGTTCCGATTTCGCAGGCACCGGGCCCGGGAGTGCCCGCACGGGCTACGGGCGGTCCGGCCGGGATGATGCGATCACGAGGCATATCCGTGCGCCGACTGGTTCGAGCCGGCGCCACCACTCCCGGCCTGATGCTCGTCACCGGCGTGGTGCTGGTGCTGATCAGCCTGCTGGCCGGACTGTTCGCCGTCCTGGCGGTGGGGGACCGCGCGGACGCGGCCAAGGCGGTGGCCACCGGCAGTGAACCGCTCGGCGTCAAGACCCAGGAGATCTACCGGGCACTCGCCGACGCCGACGCGACCGCGGCGGCCGGGCTGCTCGAAGGCGGCGTCGAATCGGCCGATGTGCGCGAGCGCTACCAGCGGGCCATCCAGACCGCGTCGAGCACGCTGATCTCCGCGACCGCCGCCGGCGCCACCGGCAAGGTCGCCGAACAACTCGCCGTGATCGGCGTGCAACTGCCCGAGTACGCCCGCCTGGTCGAGCGCGCCCGCGCCGAGACCCGGCAGGGCAACACGGTCGGCGCCGCCTACCTGCGCTCCGCCTCCAAGAACGTGATGCGCGGCAAGATCCTGCCCGCCGCCACCACGCTGCACGACATGGTGGAAAAGCGCCTCGCCGGCGACCACCGCGACGCCACCTCGACCCCGTGGGTGCCGCTGAGCCTGCTGCTGGTCAGCCTGGCCGCGTTCGCCGCCGCCCTGTGGTTCTTCGCGCTGCGCACGCACCGTCGGATCAACATCGGCCTGCTGATCGCGGGACTGGCCACGCTGGTGTCCATCGGGTGGCTGTGGGCCGGCACCGACAGTTCGCGCACCGACCTCGACCGCAGCCGCAGCGGAGGCTGGGGGCCGGTCGAGACGCTCGCCCAGGCCCGCTTCCTGACCCTGCAGGCGCACGGCGACGAGAGCCTGACCCTGGTCATGCGGGGCAGCGACAACGAACAGTACGAGAACGACTTCAACGAGGTGTGGGGCAAGCTCGTCGGCGTCCCGGCCGAGGGGGGCAAACCCGCGGTGACCGGCATGCTGACCCGCGCCGAGCAGGTCACCGGCTCGGACGCGAGCACGCTGGCGAAGGTCAAGGCCGCGCAGGCCGCCGCCGCGGACTGGAAGAAGGCGCACGGGGACGTCGTCCTGCTGTACCGAAACGGCGAGTTCGAGAAGGCCGTCGCCCAGGTGACCAAGGCCGACGGCGCCTCGCGGGTGGCCTTCACCAAGATCGACGAGGCGTTGGCGGCCGCGGTCGACAAGGACCAGAAGGACTTCGAACGTTCGGTGGCCGCCGGTCGGGACGCGCTCACCGGTCTCGACGTCGGCCTGGGCGTACTGGCGCTGATCGCCGCCGCCGCGACCGTGGACGGCGTCCGTCGCGAGGTCGGGAGGTACAACCGGCCATGAACACCCGCATCGCGCTGCCCGCGGCGGTCTGCGCCCTCGTGCTGACCGTCGCCGGTTGCGGCGCCGGGGTCGACCAGCGCGGCACCGGGCAGCCCGCGCCGCCCGCCGCCGCGCCGCGCGCGACCCCGGGACCCGACACCTCGTGTCCGAACGTCACCGCGAGCCTGCGCCCGACCGGCGCGCTGCCCGCGCCGACCGCGCTGCCCGCCGGCAGCACGATGGAGGTGCTGCGCCGTCGCGGCTTCCTGATCGCCGGCATCGACCAGAGCAGCTTCCCGTTCGGCTTCGTGGACCCGAGGTCGAACACCCTCCGCGGCTTCGACATCGACCTGCTGCGCGAGGTGGCGAAGGCGATCTTCGGCGACGACGGCCCGCAGCGCATCCAGTTCCGGGTGGTGCGCAACGAGGAGCGCGCGATCGCGGTTGCGCGCGGCGACGTGGACATCATCGCCGAGACCATGACGATCAACTGTCAGCGCAAGCAGAGCGTCGAGTTCTCCTCGGTCTACTTCAACGCCGGCCAGCGGCTGCTGGTGCAGCGCGACGGCACCGCCGATCGCGCCGACTACGGCGCCGGGTTGGCCGCACTGCCGCGCGATATGCGGGTGTGCTCGGTGCCCGGCTCCACCTCGATCACCCTGCTGCGCGAGCAGGCGCCGCAGGTGAAGGTGGTCGAGGGCGACACCTGGGCGGGCTGCCTGGTGTTGCTGCAACAGGGCGAGGCGGACGCGATCACCACCGACGACACGATCCTGGCCGGTCTCCAGGCGCAGGACCGCGTCTTCACCGTCGTGGTCGGCGGCAACCTCACGCTGGAGCCGTACGGCATGGCGATCGCCAAGGATCGTCCCGACTTCGTCCGGTTCGTCAACGCGGTGCTCGAGCGGACCCGTCAGAACGGCCGGTGGAAGGCGTTGTACCGGGAGTACCTGGGCAACTCCCTGGCAGCCGAGGTCCCCGACCCGCCCGCGGCGGTATACCGGGACAGCGCGTGAACCGAGCCCCCCGCGTGCTGGGCCGCGACGAGATCGACGAACTGATGGCTCGTCACGAAGCGGAGTACGACGGCATCACGGCCGGTCTGATGGAGTTGGAGAGCCACCCGGGACGGCAACTCCTGGAAGGCGGACCGCTGACCGGCCGCACCGCCGAGCAGTGGGAGGCCGGCCGCCGGGCGATCTCCCTGCTGTGGGGGCACCGCGAGGCGTACGGCGCGGTGCTGGATCGGCTGCGCGCGCTGCGCGGTCGGCGCGGCAAGCCGCTGCGGCCGGAGTTGGAGGAGTTGTCCTTCCTGCTGCTGGGACAGTCCGCCGAACTGGCCGCGCGCGACATCCCGATCGGCCGGCGCGGGCTGACCGACCCGGCGACCCAGGCGCGCCGGATGAGCCTGGCCGAACTGGTCGCGGACATGGCACCGGCGTGGACCGAGGTGACCGCGGTGGTCGAGGCGGCGGACGAGGTGTGGACCCGACTGGTGCCCACCCTGGACCGGGTGGACGCGGGAATCGTGGCCGCCGAGGCCCGGATCGCCGAGCTCGGCGGCCCGGACGCGGTGCCCGAACAGGCCGCGGCGCTGGACGGGATCCGCCGCCGCCTCGAGACCGCCCGTACCCTGGTGGCCGGCGATCCGCTCGCGCTGACCGGTGCGAACGAGCGCCGCATCGGCACCGTGGACGTCTCCGCCATCGAGGCCGATCTGCGCCAAGTCGCCGACTCGGTGCGACACTTGCTCATCGTCCGGGGTCGCTTCGACGAACGGATCCGCCGACTGGCGGGCATGCTCGACGAGTTGGGGTACCAGGAGGGCGACACGATTCGGCGACGCGCGCATGTGCTCGGCCGGATCGGCGACAAGCGGGTGCCCGAGGTGCCGCTGCGGGCGGCCACCCTGCGGGATCGGCTGGCCTCGGTCACCATGCTCGGCGGCGAGGGCGACTGGGCGCGTGTCTCGCGGGAGCTGAGCGCGTTGGAGAACGACGTACAAGGTGCCCGGGACCGGCTGGCGGCCACCCGCGCGCACATCGACGCGCCACTTGCCCGGCGTGACGAACTGCGCGGTCTGGTGCAGTCCTACCGGGCGATGGCCGCACGCGGCGGACACGGCGAGGACGCCGCATTGGAGTCGCTGTACAGCCACGCCAAGGAGTTGTTGTGGCGAGCGCCGTGTGAACTCGAAGTGGCGGTACGGGTGGTGACCCGCTATCAGGAGGCGGTGATCGCCGCGCACCGCGAGGATCGTCCGGACGACAAGGGGGAACAGAGATGACCAAGTGCAATCGCCCGCCTTGCCCGGGCGAGATCGACGACGGGTTCTGCACCGAGTGCGGCCGCGAACCGCTGGCCGCCGGCCCGGCCCCGGTGGATCCCGGGCACGACCCGAATCGGTCCGCGAGGTCCGGCGTCTCCGGCGTCTCCGGCACCGCCGGCACCGCCGGCTCCTCGTCCGCGCGCAGCGCCTCCGGGCGCAGCTCGCGGCGCTCCGGCAGCACCGGTACCAGCCGTCGGCTCGGCGGCGGTCTGGTCGAGATGCCCAACGTGCCGCGCCGCAACCCGGAGACCGCGCTCGCGCGCAACCCGGTGATTCCCGAGGAGAAGCGCTTCTGCCGCAAGTGCGAGCAGCCGGTCGGGCGCGGCCGCGGCGGTCGGCCCGGCGTCGCGAACGGGTTCTGCCCGCGCGATCGCACGCCGTTCTCGTTCGCGCCCAAGCTTCAGCGCGACGACATGGTCGGCCAGTACCGGATCATCGGCTGCCTCGCCCGCGGCGGCTTCGGCTGGGTCTATCTCGCCCAGGACACCGCCGCGCACAACATGTGGGTCGTGCTCAAGGGCCTGCTCGGCAGCGACGACGCCGACTCGCGTGCCGCGGCCCTGGCCGAGCAGCGCATCCTGACCCAGATCCAGCACGCCAACATCGTGCACATCCAGACCGTCGTGCAGCACCCGGACCCGCTCACCGGCCGGGACGAGACCTACCTGGTGATGGAGTACGTCGGCGGCCTGTCGCTGATGGACCGGCTCAAGTCGATGCGCGAGAGCGACCCCAAGGCCGTGCTGCCGGTCGAGCAGGTGCTGGCCTACGCGATCGACATCCTGCCCGCGTTCGGCTACCTGCACCAACAGAACCTGGTCTACTGCGACTTCAAGCCGGACAACGTGATCCAGACCGAGGACCAGCTCAAGCTGATCGACCTCGGCGCGGTGACCGACCTGGCCCGACCGGGCAAGTTCACCTACGGCACGGTCGGCTACCAGGCACCCGAGATCGAGACCGTCCGGGCCGAACCGTCGGTCGAGTCGGACCTGTTCACCATCGGCCGCACGATGGCCGTGCTCAGCTTCTACTTCGCCGGTTACACCCGCAAGTACAAGGCGGCCCTGCCACCCGCGTCCGAGGTGCCGCTGTTCACCGAATTCGAGTCCTACCACCGGCTGTTGCTGCGGGCCACGCACCCCGAGCCGGAGCAGCGCTTCGCCTCCGCGGCGGACATGGCCGAGCAGTGCGTCGCGGTGCTGCGCGAGGTGGTCGCGATCCGCTCCGGCGAGCCGCGTCCGGGCGTGTCCGGCCTGTTCGGGCCGGAGACCCGGGTCGTGCACGCCGAGGTGGCCGCGCGCAACACCGAGCCCGGCCTGCTCGCGCCCGCCCCCGACCCGGCGGTGATCGCCGGCGCGTTGCCGGTGCCCCGGGTGGACGCCGCCGATCCGGCCGCGAACCTGCTGGCCACGGTGGCCACCACCAATCCCGACGAGTTGCTCTCCGCGCTCACCGCCGCGGGCGTCTCCTCGCCGGAGGGCACGCTGCGGCTGGTCCGGATGTGCATCGAGCAGGGTGATGTGGTGCGTGCCCGGGCCTTCCTCGCGGACATCGACGCCGACGACTGGCGACTGCCCTGGTTCGAGGGCCTGGCCGCGCTGTCCGACCAGGATCTCCCGCGTGCCCACGAGTGCTTCGACGGAGTGCGCGGCGCGCTGCCCGGCGAGCCCGCGCCGCGGATCGCGCTCGGCGCGGTCCGCGAACTGATGGGCCGCCACGACGAGGCGGCCGCCGAGTATCGCGGTGTGTGGGCCACCGACCGGGCCTACGTCGCCGCGGCCTTCGGGCTGGCCCGATGCCAACTGGCCACCGGCGACCGGGCGGGTGCGGTCCGCACCCTGGAGAGCGTGCCGGACACCTCGGCCAACCACGTCGCGGCGCAGACCGCGGCGTTGCGCACCCGGATCAGTGGTCGGGGCGCGGGCGAGGCGTTGGGCCCCGACCTGACCGCGGCGTCCGACCGGCTGGGTGCGTTGCGCCTGGAGGGCGAGGCGCACGATCGGCTCGCCGTCGAGTTGTTGGAGACCGCGCTGGAGTGGGTCAAGGCGGGCGCGAAGGGTGGGAATTCGGGCACCGGGGACGCGGGTGGAACCGCGAAGGTGCTCGGCAGCGAGTTGAAGGAAAAGCCTCTGCGGTTCGCCTTGGAAAAGTGTTACCGCGATCTGGCCCGGCACGTGACGACGCATGCGGAGCGCATCGCGCTCGTCGACCGGGCGAACGAGGTGCGACCGTGGACGTGGGTGTGATCAGAGTGGCTGGATATGGACGACTGGACGCGGCCGGGCCCGGGGGCGCCCCGGATGGGGACGAGGCCGCCCCGCCCGAGCCGCCGACGGCCCCCGGCGGGGCGTGTCCCTCGTGCGGGCTCGCCGGCGACGCGGACGACCGGTACTGCGAGTCCTGTGGCTACGACCTGGACATCCCGGTGCCGCCGGTGGCCGAACGGCCGCCGCCCAGGCGGGTGGTGACGCCCAGCGGGCACGGCCCGGTGTGCTCCGCGTGCGGTACCGCGACGATCGGCTCGGACGGGTGGTGCGACGCGTGCGGGCGGCCGTTCAACCCGCGCGATCACGTCGAGAGCGACCTGGGGCTGGTCGCGATGGTCAGCAACCGGGGTCTGCGGCACCGGCGCAACGAGGACTCCGCCGCACTGCGGGTGTTGCGGATGCCGGACGGCAGCGATCACGTGGTCGCGGTGGTGTGCGACGGGGTGTCCTCCTCGCCGCGCCCCGACGAGGCGTCGGCGACCGCAGCCGAGACCGCGTGCGCGACGATGGCGGCCACGCTGGTCGAGGGGTGTGGACCGGCCAAGGCCACCAGCGCGGGAGTGGCCGCCGCGGCGAGCGCGGTGGCCCGGATGCCCGGGGCCGAGGACGCGGGCAACGCCCCGGCGTGCACCCTGGTGTCGGCGATCATGACGCCCGGCGAGATCACCGTGGGCTGGGTGGGCGACAGCCGCGCCTATTGGCTGGCCGATCCGGACAGCGGCGCGGACGACGCCGCGGACGGCGACGACACGCTGCCCGGTGCGAGCACGCTGCCTCGTGGGGCGGTCGGCGAGCCGTACGTGGACGACGCGGGGCCGGACGAGGTCCGGCGCACCCCCTCCGCGCTGCTGACCGAGGACGACTCCTGGGCGACCCGGATGATCGCGCTCGGCGCGATGACCGAGGCCGAGGCGTACGCGGACCGACGCGCGCACGCGATCGTGTCCTGGCTGGGCGCGGACGCGGGCGAGGTTCGGCCCCGGGTGACCAGCCTGCGCCCGTCCGGCCCCGGAGTCCTGCTGCTGTGCAGCGACGGGTTGTGGAACTACCTCTCGGTCGCGCCGACGCTGGCCGCGATGGTGCTGCCCGGTGCGCTGGAACAGCCGCTGGCCGCCGCGCGGATGCTCACCGGCTTCGCGCTCGACCGCGGCGGTGCCGACAACATCACCGTCGCGCTGATCCCGTTCAACCCGCCCGGGGATCCGGTGCGCGGCCCCGACCACGTCTGAGCCGGAAACGAAGGAGTCGGATTCATGTCAGGCGCCCCCGAATTCACCATCGAGATCAACCAGAACCCCTACCTCCCGATGGGAGGTCACGAGGTCCACGCCGTCGCGCACATCCAGGCGTCGGGGCCGCCGACCGGGGTGCGGGCCGGCGCTCGCGGCGCCGAGGTGATCATGGTGGACAGCTCGGGTTCGATGGACTTCCCGTCCACCAAGCTCAAGGCCGCCAAGCAGGCCACCAAGGCCGCGATCGACACGCTGCGCGACGGTACGCTGTTCGCGGTGGTCTCGGGGACCGGCATGGCGTCGATGGTGTATCCGTTCGAGGAGGGCCTGGTCGCGGCCGACGAGCGCACTCGCAAGGAGGCCAAGCGCGAGGTGGACAAGCTCCGCGCGCGCGGCGGCACCGCGATGGGGCAGTGGCTGCTGATGGCCCGCCGCCTGCTGGAACCGCACAAGGACGCGATCCGGCACGCGATCCTGCTCACCGACGGCAAGAACGAGAGCGAGCGCGAACAGGACCTGGCCGAGGCGATCGCCTACTGCGAGGGCGTGTTCGTCTGCGACTGCCGGGGCATCGGCCTGGACTGGCGGGTGGAGGAGGTGCGCAAGATCTCCACCGCGCTGCTGGGCGACATCGGCCTGGTGAGCGAACCGGCCGACCTGGTCGCCGACTTCACCAGGATGATGCAGAACGCGATGGGCAAGTCGGTGGCCGACGTGACGCTGCGCGTGCGCACGATCAACAACGCCCGGGTGAAGTACGTCAAGCAGACCTACCCGGTGATCGACGACCTGACCGCCCGGCGCACCGAGGTGGGGCCCAACGTGGGGGACTACCCGACCGGTTCGTGGGGCGGCGAGAGCAAGCACTACCACGTGTGCCTGGAGGTCGAGCCGGACGAGGTCAACCCGGGCGGCAAGCGCCGCCCGTGTCAGATCTCGGTGGTGCTGCCGGACGGCGCGGGCGGTCTGGAACTGGCCAAGGCCGGCGTGTTCGCGCAGTGGACCGACGACGAGGAACTCTCCACCCGGATCAACCAGGAGGTGGCCAAGGTCACCGGCCGGGAGAAGCTGGCCAACGCGGTCCAGGAGGGCCTGCAGGCCCGCCGGGACGGGGACGAGACCACCGCGACCGCGCGGCTGGTGCAGGCCTTGGAGCTGGCCAACGAGGCGGGTGACGAGCACACCGCGCGGCTGCTCGGCCGGGTCGTGGAGATCGAGGCGGACGGCACCAGCAGGCTCCGCAACGACGACGACGAGGGAATGATGATCATCGACGTCGAGTCGCACAAGACCGCCCGGGTGGGACCGCCGATCGAGGGCTGAGCCTGGTTGCCGGCATGTGTCGGGCTGGGTACGGGGAACAGGAAGGAGGTCCGCTCATGCACATCTGTCCGGTCGGTCATGAGTCCACCGCCGCGGACTACTGCGACGAGTGCGGACGTACGATGCCCACCGCCGGCGATCCGTCCGACGGTCCGACCGGGTCGGGCCCGGGCGGGCCGGGGCCGGGCGGGGACGTGCTGACCTGTCGCTTCTGCGCGACCGAGTACACGCCGGACGACCAGTTCTGTGAGGGCTGCGGGCACGAATTGACGCACGGGTCGAGCGGGCCCGGCGGCGGGGAGGACGACGGGAACAAGGGGGGCGGTGGGCAGGGCGGGAACGGCACGAAGGGCGACGAGGGCGGGAACGGCACGAAGGGCGGGCCGGGGCCGACCGAGGACCCGCCGCCTCCCCGCACGGTGTGGACGGCCCGCGTGGTGCCCGACCACGACTACTTCCTGCGGGTGCTCGAATGGGACGGCCCGGACGCGCACAGCATGCGCTTCCCGCACGAACAGGAGCCGTGGACGCTGGAGTTGACCGGCGAGTCGATGCGCATCGGCCGGCGCAACTCCAGCACGAGCTCGGCCCCGCCGGAGATTCCGATCGGTGACCCGGGAGTCTCCCGCCGCCATGCGATGTTGCTGCGCTGCGGGGACGGCACGTGGGAGGTGATGGACCTGGGATCGGCCAACGGGACCACCATCAACGCCGGTTTCGACCGGGTCCGCCGCGACCCGGTGCACCTCAAGGACGGCGACCGCGTGCACGTGGGGGCCTGGACGACGCTGGAGATCCGGCGCGTGGAGCTGTGAGGCCGCCGGCGCCGCGACGCCGGTCGGACCCGGGGGCACGCCCCACGGCCGACCGGCGCCGGTGCGGTCAACCGGTCGCGGCCACGCCCGGGGCCAGTGCGGCCAGGATCGGGCCCGGGTCGGCGGCGGCCTCGGCCGAGGTCAGCCGCGCGGTGACGCGTCCCGTGGACAACACCGTCAGATGATCCGCGATGCCCTGGACGAAGCCCAGTTGCGGGGCGGCGACCAGGATGGTCAGACCCTCGTCGGCGAGCGTGGTGATCAGCGCCCGGATCTGCTCGGCGATCACCGGGGACAGGCCCTCGGTCGGCTCGTCCAGCAGGATCAGCCGCGGCCCGCCGAGCAGTGCCCGGGCGATCGCGAGCATCTGCTGTTCGCCGCCGGAGAGTTGCGAACCCCGGTTGCCCGCGCGCTCGCCCAGGCGCGGCAGTAGCTCCAGCACCCGCGCGGGGGTCCACGCGGCGTGCTTGCGGTGGGCCAGCTTGAGATGCTCGGCCACGGTCAGGCTCGCGAACACCCGCCGGCCCTGCGGCACCAGGCCGATGCCCGCGAGCGAGACGCGGTGCGCGGGACGTCCGGTGAGGTCGCCGCCGTCCAGCGTCACGCGTCCGCCGGAGGGCTTGAGCAGCCCCGCGACGGTGTGGATGAGGGTGGACTTGCCCGCTCCGTTGGCGCCCAGGAGCGCGTGCACCGTGCCCTCGGGGATGCTCAGGTCCACCCCGTGCAGCACCGAGCCGCCCTGGTAGCCCGCCGTCAGTTCGCCGATCTCCAGCACGATTCAGCCCACTTCCTGGTGCTCGGGCTCGGACGCGCCCAGATACGTGTCGCGTACCGCCTGGTCCGCCGCGATCTCGTCCGGCGTGCCGGTGGCCAGCAGTTGTCCGGACGCCAGCACCGTCACGGTGTCGGTGACCTCGCGCACCAGCGCGAAGTTGTGCTCGACCAGCACCATGGTCACCTCGGCCGGCAGCGCCTTGAGCACCGCGGCCAGCCGCTCGATGTCGGTGTCGGTCAGACCCGCGGCCGGCTCGTCCAGCAGCAGCAGCTTCGGATGGCCCGCGAGGGCCATCGCGATGTCGAGCAACCGCCGGGAGCCGTGCGAGAGTTCGCCGGCGATCTCGTCCGCGCGGTCGGTCAGGCCGACGGTCTCCAGATGGGTCGCCGCCTCACCCGCCAACGCGCGGTAGCGGGTGGGTCGCCACGCCGTGCCGGCGACCCGGGCGTGCCGCCACGCGGCCAGTGTCACGTTGTCCAGGACGGAGAGCGAGGGCACCACCGCGGGCTGCTGGAACGCGCGCGCGATGCCGAGCCGGGACCGGCGCGCCGGGGGCAGCCGGGTGATGTCGCGACCGGCGAACACGATGCTGCCCGAGGTCACCGGGGTCGCGCCCGCGACCATGCCGAGCACGGTCGACTTGCCCGCGCCGTTGGGGCCGAGGAGCGCGTGCCGAGCGCCGCGGCGCACGGTCAGATCCAGGTCGCCCACCGCCGCCAGCGCGCCGTAGCGGCGGGTCAGGCCGGTGATGGTGAGCAGCGCCTCCGGGTCGGCGACGGTTTCCGGCTTCGTGCTCGGATCCGCCGGCGCCTTCTCGGCTTCCTCCTCCTGCTCTTCCTTCTCGGTCGCTCCGCCGGCCCGGGCCAGGGCTCGCCACGCGGCGCGTGAGCCGCCCGCGGTCAAGCCGACCAGGCCGCCCGGCAGCGTGTACACCGCGATCAGGAACAGCACGCCCAGCAGCAGCGGGCCGTGCCCCGGCCAGGGACCGGAGAGCCAGTCCCGGGTGAACACGATCAGCGCCGCGCCGATCATCGCGCCGACCAGCGACGCGCCGCCGCCGATGACCACCGCGAGCAGCACCAGCGAGGAGGTGTCGAAGCCGATGTGCGCGGGCGAGATGTAGCGCTGCACCGAGATCAGCAACGCGCCGGCGACGCCCGCGAGCGCGCCGACCCCGATGTAGGTGACCGAGAGGTAGCGGGTCACCGGGTGGCCGGTCGCGCGCATCCGGGTCTCGTTCTCGCGCGCGCCGTCCAGCAGCAGACCGGCGGGCGAGCGCAGCACCAGCGCGGTGATCCCGATCACCACAAGCGTGGTGATCAGCACGTACCAGTAGGTGTCCACGTCGTCGACGAGGTCGCCCATGCCCCAGAAGGGCTCGATCGGCGGCACCCCGGACTTGCCGTCGGTGCCGCCGGTGACCGACTTCCACTTCTCCGCGGCGGTGCGCACCAGTTCGCCGACGGCCAGGGTGATCATCAGCACCGTGACGCCGCGCGTGCGCACCACGATCGGCGCGGTGACCGCGTTGAACAGGGCGCCCGCCGCCGCCGCGACCAGGGTGTGCACGACGCCGATCCGCATGCCGTGCTCGGCCAGGATCGCCGCCGTGTAGCCGCCGACCGCGTACGGCGCGACCTGGCCCAGCGAGGGCAGTCCGGCGCCGCCGCCGAGCACCGCGACGCTGGCCGCGAGCACGCCCAGGGACAGCGCCTGGGACAGCAGGATCAGGGTGAACAGGCCGACCAGGTACGGCGCCGCGAACAACCACACGATCGCGGCGACGGCCAGGATTCGGCCCACCAGGACCGCGCGCGGCGAGCGCAGCGCGGTGCGCGCGCGCAGGGCGAGGGTGGTCATACTCGGCTCCCCGTCGGGCCGAAGCGCGCGGTGCGCGCGATCAGCATCACGGCCATCGTGGCGAACAGCAGATAGGGCGCGAGGTCGGGCATCAGCGTGACGCCGAGCGTCTGCACCTCGCCGACCAGGATCGCCGCCAACAGCGCACCGCCGACCGAACCCAGCCCGCCGATCACCACGACCAGCAGGGATTGCAGCAGCACGGTGTTGGCCACCGACGTGGACGGGCCGATGATCGGCGCGCCCAGACCGCCCGCGAGGCCGGCCAGGGCACCCGCGGCGATCAGTACGCCGGTGCGCACCCGGGCCGGCGAGATGCCGCCGGCCGCGAGCATCTCGGGGTCGTCCACCGACGCGCGCACGGCCGCGCCGACGCGGGTACGCGAGAGCACGTACCAGCCGCCGAACCCGAGCACGACCGCGACCACGATGAACGCGAGTCGGTAGCCCGGGTAGTTGTGGCCCAGGATCGACACCGGCTCCTCGAGTGCGCCGGGCACCGGGACCTGCGGGTCGTCCTTGCCGAACGTGGTGGTCAGCAGATCGCTGCCGACCAGCGCGACGCCGAAGGTCAGCATGGCCTGCGCCATGTGACCTCTGCCGGCGATCGGCGCGGTCAGCGCCGCGAGCACCCCGCCACCGGCCGCGCCCGCCCCGATGCCCGCGAGCACCGCGAGTGCCAGACCCACCCACGAGCCGTCGGCGACGGCGGTCGCGGTGTAGGCGGCGAACGCGTAGAGCGTGCCGTGCGCGAGGTTGAGGACTCCGCCCGAGCCGAAGGCCAGAGTCAGGCCCGCGGCCACGACGAACAGCAGCAGCCCGTAGGCCACTCCGTCCAGGGCGGGGATGAAATTGTCGTCGAACCAGCCCACGGCACGCTCCCTTTCGCTCCGAATCCGCCGCTAGCCGAGCGTGCCGAGTTCGCGGACCATCACGTTGCTCAGCGCGGTGCCGTCCTGCTTGACCTCACGCAGGTACCACTTCTGCACGGGAGCGTGCGTGTTCGGGTTGAACTCCCAGGAACCGCGCGGGCTGTCGATCTTGCCGGTCTTGGCGATCGCGGCGTTGACCGTCTCCGGGGTGACCTTGTCGCCCGCGGCGGCGATCGCCTTGTCCAGGACGGCGGCCGCGTCGTACATGGTCGCCGACATCATCGTCGGCAGCGCGTTGTACTTGCCCTGGTAGGCCGCGACGAACGAGCGGTTGGCCGGGATGTCCAGGGTGGGCGTGTAGTTGAGCGAGGTGAACACGCCCTTGGCCGCGTCGCCCTCGGCCCCGAGCACCGCGCCCTCGGTCAGGAAGCCCGCGGCGTACAGCGGGATGTCCTTGACGTCGGACTGCTTGTACTGCTTGACGAAGTTCACCGCGGCGGTGCCCGCGTAGAACGTGTAGACCGCCTTGGCGCCCGAGTTCTTGATCTCGGTGAAGTACGGCTGGAAGTTGGTGGTGGCCGGGAACGGCGTCCACTTGGTTTTGCCGTCCGGGTTCGCCAGCTTGCCGCCGAGCTTTTCGAACGTGTCGGTGAAGCCGCGGAGCTGGTCGAAACCACCCTGGTACTCCGGGCCGATCGCGTAGACCGTGCCGGCCACGTTCTCCTTGATGTACGGGGCCGCCGCCACACCCGGCTCCTCGGAGAGGTAGCTGGTGTGCCAGACGTAGTCCGGCTTGTCGATCTTGCCGGGGCGACCGACGGCGCCGATCATCGGCACCTTGTTGTCGTTGACGATCTGCACGTTGGCGGCCACCGTGGCCGCGTTGGTCAGGCCCACCACGGCGGTGACCTTGTCCTGCTTGATCAGCTTGGTGACCGAGGGCACCGAGGTCTGCGGGCCGTCGCCCTCGTCGGTGATCACGAGCTCGATCTTGTGCCCGCCCAGCTTGCCGCCGTGCTGGTCGAGGTAGGTCTGGAAGCCGTTCTGCAGGTCCGGGCCGAGCGACGCGTAGACACCGGTCAGCGGGATCGTCAGGCCGATCTTGAGCGTGCCGGAGGACGATCCGCCCTTCTTGTCGTCCGCCGCGCTGCCGCTGCACGCGGTGGTGAAGGCGAGGGCGCCGGCGATCAGGCCGGCGGCGGTGACGCGGAACGTGCGTCGGGTTATGGGACTTGCCGGGGTCATGACGTGCTCCAGGGTGTGGACGTGGGAGAGCGATCGAGCAGAGGGAGGGCCGCGTCGGGAGGGACGCGAGGATGCTTCGGTCAGCCCAGCGCGCCGCGCTGTACGTGCAGGAAGCGCTCGCGGGCGGCCGGGGTCAGGGCCGGGCCGACCTGGTTGATCAGCTCGGCCATCTCGAACGAGACCTGACCGATGTCGCACTCCCGCGAGGCCAGCACCAGCAGCGAGGCGCCGTCGCTGACCTGCATCGAGAACATGAACGCGCCGTTCATCTCGGTCAGGTTGCTGGCCACCGGGTCGGTGCCGAACAGCCGTGCGGCACCGGCCAGCAGGCTGACCAGGCCGGACGCGACCGCGCCGAGCTGGTCGGCGCGGTCCTGCGGCAGCGAACTGGTGTTGGCCACCACGAGTCCGTCCGCGGAGACCGCGACGGCGTGCAGCACCTCGGGCACCCGGGTGGCGAAATCGTTGAGCAGCCAACTGAGATCGGCTGCGGTGGGGTGGGTCACGATCTCTCCTTGTGATCCGGTTCGCCGCCGCCGGGGCGGGGCGAGGGGGCGCGGCGGGCCCGGCTGTGCCCGATGCCCTGCGCGAAGGCGGACATGGCCGCGGACACCTGGCGGGCGTCCCGGCGGTCCGGCGTGTCGTTCGCCCGGGCGGGCGTTCCGGCCGAGCCGACCAGCGGCGCGGCGGGTGCGGCGGGGCTGCCCGGGTGCACGGTGGGAGTGTCCCGGCGAACCCGCAGCGGCAGCCCCGTGTTCGTGGTGCGGCCGGACTCCGTCGGTTCCGGAGCCGACGGCAGCGACCGTTCCGGACGCCGCTCGGGTTCGACCTGCGCCGGCGGGGCCGGCGGGGCGAGCGCGGGCGGGGTCGGGGCGGCGGGCACGGGCGGCCGAGATCCGGTGAAGCGCAGTCCCGAGGGCGCGGGTTCACGCGGTCCGGGAGCGCTCGCGTCGCTGACCGGTTGCGGCCGGGTGGGCGTGAACACGCTCGGCACCGGCTCGAACGGACCCGGGTCGGGATGGCCGCCGGCGCGTACGCCGACGTCCGGCACCCGACCGGAGGGGGGCAGCTGCGCGACCTCGGCCTTGGGCACGCCGCGGTGCCGACCGGGGCGATCGCGGAAGACCACGATGTCCTCGGGCAGACCGACCTCGGCGACCGTGCCACCCTGCGGGCCCGGGGCCAGGGTGATCGTGATGCCGTAGCGCGTGGCCAGGTGGCCGGCCACGGTCAGACCCATCGCGCGCACCGCGTGCACGTCCAACTGGGCCGGCGACGCGAGGCGTTCGTTGAACCCGGCCAGTCGCTCCGGGGTGATGCCCACGCCGGAGTCGGTCACGGTCAGCACCGCGCCGTCGCCGCGACGGTTCGCCTGGAGTACCACCCAGGTCTCCGGACGGCTGAACTTGGTCGCGTTGTCCAGCAGTTCGGCGAGCAGGTGCGCGACGTCGTCGCGGGCCCGTCCGGCGATCAGGATGCGCGGGTCCACCGCGCCGGGGTCGACCCGGGTGAACCGTTCGATCCGGCCGATCGCCGCGCGCGCGACGTCCAGGAGCAGCGCGTCCTCGCGTACGCGCGCGGTGCCCTCGCCGCCGAGCACCAGCAGACTGGTGTTGTTGCGGCCCATGCGCTGGACCAGGTGGTCGAGCGAGTACAGCCGCTTGAGCCGGTCCGGGTCGTGCTCGTGCGCCTCGGCTTCGTCGAGGACCTTGACCAGGCCGTCGGTGAGCCGCTGGTTGCGGCGGGCGAGCGCGACCAGCACGGTGGCGATACCGGCCCGCAGGACCGCCTGTTCGGCGGCGATGCGGACGGCGGCGGTGAAGACGGTGTTGAACGCCGAGCCCACCTCGGCGATCTCGTCCTTGCCGCGCACCTCGATGGGGGTGCCCGCGCGTTCGGCGATCTCGTCGGCGGTCGCGCCGTCGAGGGAACGCCCCTGCTGGAGCTTGGCGACGGCGTCCGGCAGACCGGTGTAGGCCACCTCGTGCGCGGTGTCGCGCAGGCGCAGCAGTTCGCGCGTCATCGGCCGGCCCAGGCGCAGCACCAGGAGTACGGCGGCGGCCAGCGCGAGCAGCACCGCCGCGGCCTGTCCGATCGCCCACCAGCGTCGGCTGTCGCGTTCGTCGCTGACCGAGGTCAGCACCGACGCGTCCACGCGTCGTTCGACGTCGCTGATCCGGGCGATCCGGTCGGCGGTCGCCTTGGTCCACACGTCCTGAGGGATCAGGATGGGCGTGTCCACCCTGGCCCGGGAGACGGCGTCCTCGAGCTGGTGCACGGCCAGGATCTCCGGGCCGGTCTGGGCGAGTTCCAGCCAGCCCAGCCACTCCTCGTCGGCGAGCGACTCGAAGGACGTCTCGCTCTCGTCGTAGCCGGTCCGGGTGGCCAGGATGTCCTGCTGTTGGGACGGCGAGATCCGGCTGGACGCCAGCGCGCGCAGGACCGCCGTCTGTTGTTGTCCCAGCCACTCCGTGGCGTGCGAGAGCGCGGCGGCGGCACGCAGGCGGTCCGAGTTGTCGGGGCCGGCGCCGCCTGCCTGGGCCACGCTGTCGCGGTAGTCGAGCGCGTCCGCGATCAGGATGCGGTAGCGGAAGACGACGGCGGTCAGCGAGGTGCCCTTGGGTGCCTGGACCTGCTCGCGCAGCGCGGTCAGGTCGGTCAGGCCCGCGTCCAGCCTGCGCAGCCGTTCCTTGGTGTTGCCGGGGATCGAGCCGAGGTCCTTGCGCAACTTGCGGTAGCGCGTGGCGCTCTCGTCCGTCGCGGCGGTGCGCTGGTGGTACGTGACCAGCGCGCCGCTGCCGGCGTCCGGCCACAGCACCGCGGCGGCAGCCGCGCGTTCGCTCTGCAGACGGTGCGCGAGCTCGCCCGCCTCCGCGGAGACCTTGGTCAGCGAGCGCAGGCGGTTCGCGTCGAGGGCCTCGCCGGTCGTGGTGGACACGGCGAGTCCCGCGGAGCCCACCATCACGGTGAGGGGCACGGCGACGAGCAGGACGAGTTTCCGAGTGATGTTCAGGTCGTCCACCACCAGGTCGGTGCCGGGGTGGAGCGAGGCAGGGATACGGAGTCGAGTATTCCGCTTGTCAAGTACGTCATTTTCCCGATGATTCGCACTTTCCGGTCTTGCGCTTTCGGTGACGCGGATCGCGTCCTATTCCGTGCACGACGGGCAGAGCCTAGCGGCATTCGCACGTGTGCTCGCAGTGGCCGGTGGGTAATGCATCGCGCACCCCGCATACGGCGGCGAATGTTGACATCCGTAAGTTAACCCTGCGAAGGAATACCCATGGTCGATCATGGCAATACACAGACGCATATCACGTGATTTAGCACGGACTTCTACGGTCGGGCACCTATATCCGTATTTCGGCCCCCATCTTCGGGCGCCCGTTTGCCAACCATTCGTTGGGATATACCGGATCGTTGCCCTCCGTTTTTGAGGTGCCGACCAACCGGATAGTCGAACCCGGCTGCCTAGACTGAGCCGAGACCGATCCCGGCGGACCGAATTGGGAGAGTCACATGCAGCGCCGACGCGCCCTGGCTTTTTTCCTGGCCGTGCCGATCGCCGCCGCCGCGGGGACGGCCGTGTGGGTCACCGACTCGTCCTCCTCCGACGGCAGCCCCGGGACCGACCCGGGCGCGGCTCCGGGCTCGGGCGGGCCGGACCCCGGTGCGGCCGAGCCCGGCGGCGCCGAGGCCGGTGAGCCGCCGCCCGGACCACTCGCCGCCGACGCCCGAGGACTGGTCCCGATCCCGATCGAGGCGCTCGGCGCCCAGGGCGCGGGCTGGACGCTGTCCCGGGACACCAGGGTGCGGGCCGCGAGCGAGGCCGCGCGGGCGGTCGCCGAGGTGGTCGCCGCCGAACTGCGCACCGCCACCGGCCTGCCCCTGCCCGTGGTGGTCGATGCCCGCGCCCGCGCCGGAACCGACCTGTCCCTGGTGCCGGACCCGCCCGGGACGACGCCGGCGGACCGGCCGGCCGGCGACGAGGCGTACGCGTTGACCGTGACCGCGCGCGGCGCCACGATCCGCGCGAGCGCTCCGGCCGGCCTGTATCGAGGCGCCCAGACGCTGCGCCAACTGGTCCCGGCCCGGGCACCGTTCGAACTGCGTCCCGCCGTGGTCCGGGACGCGCCGCGGTATCCGTACCGGGGCATCATGATCGACCTGGCCCGGCACTTCTATCCGCCCGCCGAGATGCGCCGGCTGATCGACCACATCGCCGCCTACAAGTTCAACCACCTGCACCTGCACCTGACCGACGACCAGGGCTGGCGGATCGCGATCGAGGGTCGACCCCGGCTCACCGGGATCGGCGCCTCCACCCAGGTCGGCGGCGGGCCGGGCGGCTTCTGGACGGCGGCCGACTACCAGGGGGTGATCGGCTACGCGGCCGAGCGCTTCATCACCGTGGTGCCCGAGATCGACATGCCCGGACACACCAACGCGGCGATCGTGGCCTACCCGGAACTGGCCTGCGACGGACGCAAGTACGCCCCCTACACCGGTACCCAGGTCGGCTTCTCCGCGCTGTGCGTGGACGGCGAGGCGACCTACACCTTCCTCGACGAGGTGCTCGGCCGGCTCGCCGAACTCACCCCGGGCCCCTACCTGCACATCGGCGGGGACGAGACACACACCCTCAAGCCCGCGCAGTACCGGGCGTTCATGGCCCGCGCGCAACCGATCGTGGCCAGGCACGGCAAGCAACTCATCGCGTGGCACCAACTCGCCGCAGGCGACCCGGTGCCCGGCGCCATCATCGAGTACTGGGGCGCGTCCAAGCAGGACGCGGCCGCGGTCGCGGCCGCCGCGCGGGCCGGGCACAAGGTGGTGATGGCCCCGGCCGACCACGCCTACCTGGACATGAAGTACGCCGGGGGCGAGCGGCTCGGGGTGACCTGGGCGGGCACCGTGGATGTGCGCACGTCGTACGACTGGGAACCCTCGACGCACCTGCCGGGGCTGCCCGCGGACGCGGTGCTCGGGGTCGAGGGCGCGTTGTGGGGCGAGACGATCAAGAGCGTCGCGGACGCCGAGTATCTGCTCTTCCCACGGCTCGCGGCGGTCGCCGAAGCGGCCTGGTCCCGGCCGGAGCGGCGCGACTGGGCGGACTTCAGGACCCGGATCGGCACGCACGAGGCGCGGTGGCAGGCGCGGGGGATCAACTACGCGCGGAAGTTGTCCTGACGCGGGCGCCCGGCGTGGGTGGGTCCGGCCCTCGGGGACTGTCCATGGGGACTGTGCTCGGGCCTGCGCTCGGGCCTGCGCTCGGGCCCGTGTATCGATTCGGGCTCGTACCTCGTGCCCACACCCCGTGCTCGGACCCCTCCTCGAATCTGTGCTCGGATCCGTCCTCGGGTACCGGGACGCCGATCGGATCGATCGGTGGGCCGGTACGGCCGGTACCCGGGAACGGACCGCTCAGCGGCGGACCGCGCCCGCGGTGAGGGCGATGATCGCGACCAGCACCGCCGGAATGGCCAACGCCGTGGTCAGGCTGGTGTGGTGGGCGATGAAGCCGATCATCGGCGGGCCCGCGAGCAGCCCGATGTAGGCGATGCCGGTCACCCGCGAGATGGCCCACGCGGCGGGCACTCCCGGGGTGTTGCCGGCCGCGCTGAACGTCACCGGCGCGACCGGGGCCACCCCGACGCCGAACAGCGTGAAGCCGAGCACCGAGACCGCCGGCCACGGCGTGGCCAGCGCGAGCGTCATGCCGAGCGCGCCGATCAGCGCGCCCACCCGCAACACCGCGACCGGGCCGAACCGTTCCACCACCCGGTCACCGGCGAACCGGCCCGCGGCCATCGCCACCGACATGCCCGCGAAGCCCAACCCGGCGACACCCGGCGAACTGTCCAGCGTCTCGCGCAGATGTACGCCGCTCCAGTCCGCCACCGCACCCTCGCCGACGAACGAGCACAGCCCGATCAGCGCGAGCAACACCACGGCGCGATAGCCCGCGAGCAATCGGAGCAGACCACCGCCCGCGGCCGGCGCGGCCGGTCGCGTCGGATCCTCCGGCTCGACCGGGGCGTGTACGTGCGGGTCGTCCGCGACGCCCAGCAACGCGCGCGAACCCGCCCACACGGCCAGTGCGAGCACCACCGCCATCACCGACAGATGCACCCGGGGGGTGATCCCCAGAGCCGCCGCGCCGGATCCGACGAGCGCGCCGAACAGCCCGCCGAGGCTGTAACCGCCGTGCAGGCTGTTCATGATCGGGCGGCGCAAGTGCTGCTCGATCGCCACGCCCTGCGCGTTCACCGCGACATCGGTGAAGCCCATCAGCATGCCCAGGACCAGCAGGCCCACCGCCAAGGAGGGCAGGTCCCACGCGAACGCCGGCAGGAGCAGCGCCAGACAGCCGCCGATCACCGACACCCGCGCGACCCGTTTGCTGCCCCATCGCCCGGCGGCGGTACCCGCGAGTTGCACCGCCACCAGCGCACCGACCGGCGAGCCGAGCAGGGCCAGCCCCAACTGGGCGTCGTCGAGCTCCAGATCCTCCTTGAACTGCGGGATCCGGGCCAGGAAGTCCGCGACCGCGGCGCTGAACGCGAAGAACACGAACAGCGCGGCCAGTCGCGCGCCGCGCAACCGCTCGGCGGAGAGTTCGCGGGTCGTTCCCCCCGAGACGCTCACACCGCGCAGGAGCCGTCGGCGCACGCGTCGCCGTCGCCCGCGGGCGCGGCCGACTCGGCGCTTTGATCCCGCACCTGCTCCAGGACCTGGAGGAACGTGGACGCCTCCTGCGCACCCTGGACCGCCCACTTGCCCTCGAACACGAACGTCGGCACCGCGGTGACGCCCATCTCCTGCGCCTCGGCGATCTCGCGCCGGACCTCGTCGGTGCCCTCGTCGGACGCGAGGAAGGCGACCACGCGGTCCCGGTCCAGGCCGGCCTCGACCGCGAACTCGGTCAACCGGTCGTGGTCGGCGACGTTCTCACCCTCGGTGAAGTACGCCGCGAGCAGCCGGTCCTTGAGTGCGGCCTGGGCCGTCGGGCCGAACTCGGTGAGCGCGAGCCACAACACTCGGTGCGCGGTCAGCGTGTTCACCGCCAGGGCCCGGGTGAAGTCGAAGGTGATGCCCTCGCCGGCGCCCACGTCGGCGAGCCGCGCGTTCATTCCGTCGAGGTTCGCCGCGCCGAACTTCGCGGCCAGCCGCTCGCGCAGCGGCGCCGGCTCGGCCGGAGTGGTGGGGTCCAGCTCGTAGGGACGGTACGTGACCTGGATGTCCTCGGCGCCCGGGAACGCCGCGAGCGCGCGCTCGAAGCGCCGCTTCCCGACGTAGCACCACGGGCACGCGATATCGCTGTAGATCTCGACCTTCACTTGCTCTCCAGCTTCCTTGCTCGGTGGTCGGGGACACGCGACGCTCGGCGGCGGCGTCCCGGGACACACGGGATCGAAGACACGCCCTGGGGCGATACAAAGGACGGACGTACCGACGGTCACGGCGGCGGACGCACCGGATGTGAAACATACGTGCAGGCGCCAAACATTCCCCAACCGGCCGTATCGCCGCCGGGGACCCGGGCGTAATCTGACCGCTGCTCGTCGTCCGTCACCCGGAACGCACGCCGTACCCGCGCGGCGTCACCTGCCCGAGGAGTCCTCGTGGACCAGATAACCCAGTACAAGCGCGCCGTCGACGCCTTCCGTCCGCTGCTCGCCGAGGTCGGCGACGAACAGCTCGGGCTCGAGTGTCCGTGTGATCAGTGGGACGTACGAGGTCTGCTCACGCATGCCACCGGCGCACAGCGCGGTCTGGCGGCGGCGCTGGCCGGGCCCACCGAGCCGGTCTCCGAGGACCCCCGGGAGGACTTCGAGGCGGTGGTCGAGACGATGCTCGCGACCTTCACCCCGGAGCGGATCGCCGCGGCGATCAAGACCCCGTTCGGCGAGCAGACCGGCGGCTTCCTGCTCGGCCTGGCCACCGGTGACATCTTCGTGCACGCGTGGGACCTGGCCCGGGCCCTGGGCAAGCCGACCGACCTGGACCCCGAGCTCGCCGAGGCGCTCCTGGAGCGCATGCGCAAGACCCTGCCGGACGCCGCGCGCGGGGAGGGTCGCGCGTTCGGCCCGGAGCAGCCGGTCGCCGCGGACGCGCCGGCCGCCGACCGGCTCGCCGCGTTCACCGGCCGTGCGGTGAACTGAGCCCGAATCGCCCCGCCGGGCCCGGGACATCCCGGACAAGCCCTACCGGACGCGGCACCTGACGGCTCGTCAGGCTGCGCATGGGGCGGTCGGCGGTGTATGCACGTCAACGCACACCCCCAGTCGATCGGGAGTATCGATGAGCACGTCGCAGCACGATCACGGCCGGATGGATCCGCCTCGCGTCCAGGAGGTGGCCGACGGAGCGTACGCGTACATCCAGCCGGACGGCACCTGGTGGATCAACAACACCGGGTTCCTGGTCGGTCCGGAGGGCGTCGTCGCGATCGACGGCTGTGCCACCGAGGCCCGGACCCGCACGTTCCTGGAGACGATCGCGAAGCACACCGACGCCCCGGTGCGCACGCTGATCAACACCCACCACCACGGCGACCACACGAACGGGAACTACCTGTTCGAGTCGGCCACCATCGTGGCGCACGAGAACACCCGGACCGAGATCCTGAAGCTGGGGATCATGGAGGTCGAATCGATCTGGCCGGGCGTCGGCTGGGGCGGCGTGCGCGCGGTCCCGCCGTTCCTGACCTTCACCGACAGCGTCACCGTGTACGCGGGCGATCTGCGGGCGCAGGTACGGCACTTCGGCGCCGCGCACACCTCGAACGACTCGGTGGTGTGGCTCGAGGAGCAGGGCGTCCTGTACACCGGCGACCTGATCTTCAACGGCGGTACCCCGTTCCTGCTGATGGGCTCGCCCGCCGGCTACCTCGAAGTGCTGGAGCGGGTAAAGCAGTTGGGCGCCACCACGCTGGTCCCCGGACACGGCGAGGTGTGTGGTCCGGAGCAGATCGACTACGCGATCGGGTACACGAACTTCGTGCTGGAGACCGCGCGCAAGGGGCTTGACGCGGGGCTGGACCCGTTGAGCGTGGCGCGGGAGACGGACCTCGGCGAGTACGCGGCGCTGTCCGACCCGGAGCGGATCGTGGGCAACCTGCATCGTGCGTACGCGGAGTTGAACGGGGTTGAGCGGGCGGGGGCGATCGACATATACGGCGCGCTCGGGGACATGGTGACGTTCAACGACGGCAAGCCGCTCTCCTGCTTCGCGTGACGGGCTTGGCCGACCTGCGGTTTCGCTTCGCGTGACGGGGTGGGCCGACCTGCGGTCTGGCGGCCTCAAGCGCCGGCCGGGCTGAGTGGCCTCAAGTGCCGGCCGCGCTGGTTTGGCCGTCGGTCGGGCTGGGTGTGGGTGGTTGAGGGTTGGTTGTGGGGCGGTTGGTTGGTTGTGGGGGCGCCGGTTGGGCTGTGGGATGGCCTGGCCGGCGCTTTTGGTTGGTTTCCGGTGAGTGGAAGGTTGGGGGGTGGGGCGGGGGGTGGGCGCATAGCTTCGGGGGGTCGGGGTGGTGGGTGATCGGAGATGGCGTGGACAAGGTGGTCGGTACGGCCGAGGCGGCGGTGGCGGATATCGGGGACGGGGCCTCGATCGCGGTCGGCGGGTTCGGGCTGTGTGGGATTCCCTCGGTGCTGATCGGGGCCCTGTACGCGCAGGGCGCCGGCGATCTGCGGGTCGTCTCCAACAACTGCGGCGTGGATCGATGGGGACTCGGCATCCTGCTGCACGCCGGGCGCATCTCGCGCGCGACCGGCAGCTATGTCGGCGAGAACAAGGAGTTCGCCCGGCAGTACCTGTCCGGTGAGATCGAGCTCGAACTCACCCCGCAGGGCACCCTCGCCGAACGGCTGCGGGCCGGTGGGTGCGGCATCCCGGCCTTCTTCACCCCGGCCGGCGTCGGTACCCAGGTGGCCGAGGGCGGTCTGCCGTGGCGCTACGACGCGGCCGGCGCGGTCGTGGTGGCCTCGCCGAGGAAGGAGGTGCGGGTCTTCGACGGGGTCGAGTACGTCCTGGAGGAGTCGATCACCACCGACTACGCGCTGGTCCGGGCGGCCCGGGGCGATCGGCACGGCAATCTGGTGTTCGACAAGTCGGCGCGCAACTTCAATCCGCTCGCCGCGATGGCCGGGCGGATCACCGTCGTCGAGGTCGAGGAGCTGGTCGAACCGGGCGAACTCGACCCGGACGAGGTGCACCTGCCCGGGGTGTTCGTGCAGCGGGTGGTGGTCCTGAGCGCGGCCCAGGTCGCCGACAAGCAGATCGAGAAGACCACGATCACCGCGCCGGCGGCGCGGGGAACGGTGCGCGACTGATGGCCTGGACCAGGGACGAGATGGCCGCGCGGGCGGCGGCCGAGCTGGCCGACGGGTCGTATGTGAACCTCGGTATCGGGCTGCCCACGCTGGTACCCAACCACATCCCGGCCGGCGTGCACGTGGTGCTGCACTCGGAGAACGGGCTGCTCGGAGTGGGACCCTATCCGCACGAGGACGAGGTCGACGCGGACCTGATCAACGCCGGCAAGGAGACCGTCACGGTCCTGCCGGGTGCCTCGTTCTTCGATTCGGCGCTGTCCTTCGGGATGATCCGAGGCGGTCACATCGACGCCGCGATCCTGGGCGCGATGCAGGTCAGCGCGGTGGGCGACCTGGCGAACTGGACCATTCCCGGCAAGATGATCAAGGGCATGGGCGGCGCGATGGACCTCGTGCACGGCGCCCGTCGGGTGATCGTGCTGATGGAGCACGTGTCCCGGAAGGGCGAGCACAAGATCGTCGAGACGTGTTCGCTGCCGCTCACCGGCAAGCGCTGCGTCCAGCGGGTGGTCACCGACCTCGCGGTGATCGACGTGACCGAGCGCGGCCTGCTCCTGGTCGAGACGGCCCCCGACGTCACCGAGGACGAGGTGCGCGCGAAGACCGGCGCGAAGTTGCTGTCCTGACACGGTGGGCCGACTCCCGCGGATCCGTCGCGGCTCTGTGATCATGTGGCGATGATCATGGGGCAGTGATCATTTACCTGTGATCATTCAGCGATACCGACACCGCGTCGCCGGTGCTCGGCACGTATCGGAACAGGGAGCAATCGCATGAAGTTCGCCACCTTCGACCTGGCCGGCTCGACTCGTTGCGGAGTCGTGGCCGGTGCGGGCGACGCCGTCGTGCACCCGCTGCCGGTGGGCGTCACGCTGCTCGGCCTGATCGAGCGCGGCGCCGAGGAGTTGCGCGCGGCGGGCGAGCGGGCCCGGTCGGAACCGGCGGTCGCGCTCACCGACGTGCGGCTGCTGCCGCCGCTACAGCCGCCCACCGTCCGCGACTTCGTGGCGTTCGAGGAACACGTCGAGGGCGTCGCGGTCACCGTGCAGGGCCCGGACGCGACCGTGGTGCCGGAGTGGTACGAGCTGCCCACCTTCTACTTCACCAACCCCTACGCGATCATCGGCCCGAGCGACGTGGTGCCGATGCCGCCCGGGTCGAACGTGCTCGACTTCGAGTTGGAGGTCGGCATCGTGATCGGCCGCGCGGGCAAGGACCTGACGGTCGAGCAGGCGGCGGAGCACATCATCGGCTACACCATCTTCAACGACTGGTCGGCGCGCGACCTCCAAGCCCGTGAGATGCGGGTGGGTCTGGGCCCGTGCAAGGGCAAGGACACCGCGACCACGCTGGGCCCGTGGCTGGTGACCGCCGACGAGTTCGAGGTCCACCGGGACGCGGACGGCTTCCTGGACGTGGCCATGCGCGCGTCGGTCAACGGCGTCGAGGTCGGCCGGGACTCACTGGTCAACATGGGCTGGCCGCCCGCCGAACTGGTCGCCTACGCGTCGCGGGGCACCTGGGTCCGACCCGGCGACGTACTGGGCACCGGCACCTGCGGCAACGGCGGCTGCCTGGGCGAACTGTGGGGCCTGGGACGGGAGTTGCCGCCGCTGCGACCGGGCGACACGGTCGCGCTCACGGTCGAGGGAATCGGCACGCTGACCAACACCGTGGTCGAGGGCGCCGCACCGCGAGCGATCCCGGCCGCGCGCAAGCGCCCGCGCACCCGCAAGGAGTCCTTCGACGCGTGAGGCCGTGGCCTTCTCGGCCTTCTCGGCCTCCTCGGCCTCCTCGGCCTCCCGGCACCCGGTCGGCGGGTGCTCGTTCGCTCAGCCGTTCAGATAGGCGAGTACGGCGAGCACCCGTCGATGCCCCGCGTCGTCGGGGGCCGGCCCGAGCTTCGCGAAGATGTTGCGGATGTGCTTGTTCACCGCGCCCTCGCTGATCACCAGAAGCCGGCCGATGTCCGTGTTCGACCTGCCCTCCGCCATCAGTGCGAGCACCTCGCGCTCGCGGGGGGTCAGTTCGCGCAGCGGGTCGTCGGAGCGGCGCCGGACCAGGAGTTGGGCCACCACCTCGGGATCCATCACCGTGCCGCCCGCCGCCACCCGACGCAGCGCGTCGGCGAACTCGTCGACGTCGCCCACCCGTTGCTTGAGCAGATAGCCGGTCGCCCCCTTGCCGTCGGCGAGCAACTCCGCCGCGTACCGGTCCTCGACATAGGCGGACAACACCAGCACGGGCAGCCCGGGCCGGCGCCGCCGGGCCTCGATCGCGGCCCGCAACCCCTCGTCGCGAAAGTCCGGCGGCAGCCGCACGTCGACGACCGTGACGTCCGGGGCGTGCGCCGCGACGGCGGCCAGGAAGTCGGTGCCGTTGTCCACCGCCGCCGCGACCTCGAAGCCCTCACCGGTCAGCAGCAGGACCAGGCCCTCGCGCAGCAGCGCGTCGTCCTCCGCGATCACCACCCGCACGGCAACTCCGCGCGCAGTCGGGTCGGTCCGCCTACCGGGCTGTGCACGCTCAACCGGCCGTCCAGCGCGGCCGCGCGCCGCCGGATGCCGACCAGGCCGCTGCCCGCGTGCTCGTCCGCGCCACCGCGCCCGTCGTCCTCGACCTCGATCACCAGCGTGTCCTCCTCGCGGGTCAGCCGGACCTCGACGTGTGCGGCGTGGCTGTGTTTGGCCACATTGTTCAATGCCTCGGCGACGACGAAGTACGCGGCCGTCTCCACCGCGGCCGGTGTGCGGGTCAGCCCGGCGGTGTGCACGACGCAGGGCACCGGACAGCGGGCGGCCAGGGCCGAGACGGCGCCGTCCAGGCCGCGTTCGGCCAGGATTGGCGGGTGGATGCCGCGCACCACGTCGCGCAACTCGTCCAGCGCGTCGCCGGCCGCCCGTCGAGCGCGTCGGACCAGCGGCAGCGCCTGCTCCGGATCGCGTTCCAGGGCCCGTTCGATCAGCCCGAGATGCAGCACCACGGCGAGCAGTCGGTTCTGCGTACCGTCGTGCAAGTCCCTTTCGATCCGCCGCAGTTCGGCGCCGTGCGCGTCCAGTGCGGCGGCTCGGCTCGCGGTGACCTCGGCCAGCCGCTCGACCACCGACCCGTCCGGCGGGGTGAGCAGCGGGCGGGTCAGCCGGGCCTGGCCGCGCAGCAGCGGCGCGGCCAGGGCAACCGCGAGCACCGCGACGGCCGCGCCGATCGGGAGCATCGCCGCGGCCTTCCACCACGAGTCGACCGCGAAGCCGACGCCGGACGGCGCCCGACCCGGCACGGCCCACCACCACAGCGGCATGGTGAGGTTGTTGACGGCGCTGACGGTCAGGCCGAGGCCGAGCACGGCGGCGAGGGTTGCGGTCAGACCGTGTACCGGAAGCCACAGCAGGTCCCGTCGTCCGGCGGGGTCGGTCAGCGCGATGCGCGCGCGGGTGAGCAGCGGGCCGTCGAGGGGGCGATAGTGCTCGGGCACAGGTGGGCCGCCGAGCACGACGCCCACCCGACGGCGTTCGGCGCCGGCCAGTCGCCGCACCCCGCGCAGCAGCGGGGTCAGCAGGGGCAGGCCGAAGCCGGCGACGTACAGGCACGCGCACATGAGGACCACGGGCAGCGCGAGCAGGGCGAGGAGGCCGGTGCCGCCGGCCTGCGCGAGCAGACCCAGCCGGGTGGGCAGGCCGCGAAGTGCGGCGCGCGCTGCGGGCAGGCCGGACAGTGCGGCTCGCCCTGCGGGGAGCACGGCGCGTGCTTGGGGCAGTTCGGGTTTCGTGTGCACCGCTCGACCCCTTTCCTGGGCTCGTTCGATGGTCTCCGCCGCCGCGCGCGAGAGGTAGCCGAGCCGCGGGTGTCCCGATGGTGGTGCGCGCATCACCATCGGAACGGGCGCGTGCGGGCTGCCGGGACACCGCCACGGAATCCTACGTTTGTGCGGGTCGGCGGCTCACCCGGAGCGGTCGGCGGCAACGACGAAGGAGTCGACCGTGAGCGACCGATCCTCCCGACCGCGTCCGGCGCTGCGTCCGCCGTGGTCCTGGCTGCTGCTTGTGCTCGTCGTCGGCGTGGTCGTGAACGTACTGATCACGGTGTGACGGGCGGCGCCGCTGACCCGCCCTCCACCCGGTGCGCGCGCACCAGTTCCAGCACCCACACCAGCAGCGCCAGGGCCCCGAAGGCCGCGCCCAGCACGCACACCGCAAGCCAGCCGGCCGCCGCGTACAGGGTGGTCGAGGCGATCGCGCCGCCCGCGCTGCCGATCGAGTAGAAGATCATGTAGCCGCCGATCAGCCGGCTGCCGGCATCCGGGCGCAACGGGTGGATCAACGTCTGGCTGGTGACGTGGACCGCCTGTACGGCGAGGTCGAGCACGATGGTGCCCAGGACCAGTGCCCACAGCGACTGGCGGGTGAAGGCGAGCGGCAGCCAGGACAGGGTGAGCAGCACCAGCGCGATCCCGGTGACCCGGTTCGCGTGTCCTCGGTCGCTCAGCCGCCCGGCCGGGATCGCGCCGAGCGCCCCGGCCGCGCCGGCCAGGCCGAAGGCGCCGATCGCGGTGTGCGACAGCGACAGCGGCGGCTCGCTCAACGGGAGTGCGACGCTGCTCCACAGGGTGCTGAAGGCGGCGAAGATCAGCAGCGCGAAGAGCGCGCGGACCCGGAAGAGGCGTTCCTCGACGAACAGCGTCACGGTCGAGACGAGCAGCTTGCGATAGGACGGTGGCGCCTTCCGATCGCCCGGCGGCGTGTCGACGGAAGCGGGCACCCGATCGTCGCGCCGACGCGGCAGCACTCGGTACAGCGTCCCGGCCAGCGCCAGGGTCAGCGCGGCGAAGCCGAGGTACACCGCGCGCCAGCCCGCCAGGTCGGCCACCGTGCCGGAGACGGTGCGGGCGAGCAGGATGCCGGTGACCACGCCGCTGGTCACCGAACCGACGACGCGACCGCGTTCGGCCGGCGCGGCCAGCGCGGCGGCATAGGCGACGACCGCCTGGGTGACCACCGCGAGCAGGCCCACGGCGATCATCGCGACGAACAGCAGCGCGGCGTTGCCGGCCAGCCCGACGGCGGCCAACGCGGCGGCCAGCAGCGCGAATTGGCCGACGAGCAGCCGGCGACGGTCGATCAGGTCGCCGAGCGGGACGAGTAGGAACAGGCCGAATCCGTAGCCGACCTGGGTCAGCGTGACCACGACGCCCACGGTGCCGGCGGCGAGACCGAGGTCGTGCCCCATGGTCACCAGGAGCGGTTGGGCGAGGTAGACGTTCGCGACGGCGACGCCGGCGGCGATCGCGAAGACGAGGGTGAGCGCACGGGGGAGCGAGCCGGATCCGGCGGTCGGCGCGGTGCCCACGGCTTCCCGGGTTCGCGCTTCGGCCCTCTTCCCGGTTCGCGCTTCGCTCACCTTCCCGGTTCGCGCGTCGGTCCTCTCCGCGGTGCGGTCTTTGCTCCTCTCCCCGGTGTGCTCCGGCGCGTCGTGCTCGGCAGCCATGTCCCACTCCTCGTGCATCTGGTTGCAAGTTGCCACCGGATGCACGCTAGACGAGCTTGGTAGCATGTTGCAACCAGGGTGATGATGGGTGATCGCCCGGCAGGAGAGGACGAGGCATGGTGCAGCGCACACGGTTCGACGACAGCACGTGTCCGGTGGCCCGGTCCGTGGACGCGATCGGCGACTGGTGGTCGCTGCTGATCGTGCGCGACGCGTTCGACGGGAGCCGGCGGTTCGGCGAGTTCCAGCGCAGCCTGGGCGTGGCCAAGAACATCCTGACCACACGGCTGCGCGCGCTGGTGGCCGGCGGGATCATGGAGGTGGTGCCCGCGTCGGACGGCAGCGCCTACGGCGAGTACGTGCTGACCGCCAAGGGCCGCGACCTGTTCACCGTGATCGTCGCGCTGCGGCAGTGGGGCGAGGCGCACTGGTTCGAGCCGGCCGAGCCGCAGTCCAGCCTGCTGGACCGCCGCGACGGCCGGCCGCTGCGGGCGCTCGAGGTGCACGCCGCGGACGGCCGGCGGATCCGGCCGGAGGACACCGAGGTACGCAAGGTCGAGTGAGCCGCGAGCGGCCCGGGGACGGGTGAGCCGCGACCGCCCCGGGACCGCGATCGACCTACCGCGCGGGCGCCGCCACCAGGCCCAGGCGGGTCAGCAGGTCGAAGAACAACCGCTCGACGAACGGATCCCGCTTCAGGGCCAGCAATTCCAGGACGGGCTCGGGCCGCACCTGGTACCCGGCCGCCGCGGCCCACCGGACCGCGGCCTCCGCGACGCGCGGCCGATCCTCCTCCAGCCACGCGGCGGCCTCGTCCCGGAACCGGGCGAAGTCGCCCCGCCCGCCCGCGCGTTCCCAACGGTCCTGGGCCAACCGCGAGGCGGCGGTGCCGGGGTCGAGCCAGCCCTCCCAGAAGTGCGTCCCGCTCAGCCCCTGGACGTGCGCGACATCGCTCTCGAACACGCCACACACCAGTACGGGGGAGCCGGTTCGGGCGGCCAGGTCGGTCAGCCACGGCCCCTGGAAGGCGTACGGATCCTCGAAGTGCCGCACGTGCACCGCGCGCCAGCCGTCGAGGTAGGACCACTCGCCGTAGACCGGATGTCCGTTTCCGCCGACGAAGGGGGCCAGGTCCGTCAACGGCGTTTGTGCGCGTAATACGACGATGTCCCCGTTGAATCCCATGGCCCACCCCTTCGGTCGCGATGTCCGTCGGGGTTCAACGTAGATACCGCGTCCGACAACCGACCGGGTGTCAGGTCCGCGCCTCGGGGACCTGCTCCACGGCGCTCGTTCCGCTGCCCGGCCTGGATTCCCACTCCCAGGTCTCCTCCAGCCGGATCCGCCCGTCCGGCAACACGAGCACGGCACTGACGCAGTGCCCGGACGCGGTGGCGCCGGACCGGTTGAGTTGCGTGTAGCGAAAGTCCAGCGTGTCCGCCTCCCGAGTGCCGATCAGGTGGCCCCGCACGATGTCGCCGCCGCTGTACTCGGCCCAGATCACGCCGTCACGCTCGTGGTACGTGAAGAATGTGGAAGCGTCCACCTCGCCGTGCTCGGGACGATCGAGCGGGGCGAAGCCGAGTCCATCCAGGGACGGTGCGGGCATGGTGCGTACCTCCGACGGGCGGTGTGCGGTCGGGCATGCGACGCGCGACCGGGCACCCGGTGTCGTGCCGGGCACCGCGCGTGCGGTACTCGGCTCCGGGTGCGCGACGCGGCGCTCGGACGCGAGCAGCGTAGACGCGGGGCGCCTGGATCGACGTCCTCCACCCGGAGGATCCGACGGCCCCGGCCTACGTCGCGGGGAGGCCCTGCCAGCGCCACTTGCCGACCCGGCGCGGGTGACCGGGGAGTTCGGTACGGCCGGTGCACCACAACAGAGTGGGCCAGGCGTCGAAACCGGTGGGCGCGTCGGGGAACATCCGCGCCCGCACCCGGGCGCAGATCCGCGGATCGGGCCGGTAGGCCAGGTCGAGTCCGGCCGCCAGGTCGTGCATGTGGACCATGACCTCGACCATGCCCATTCCCGCGAAGCCGTCCGGGTCGGAGATCCCGTACGGATGGAACGCGCGGGCCGAGTCGGGCCGGGTGGCCACCATGGCGGTGAGGAATGCCCCGCCGGCCCGGACCGCGTGCAGGATCTCGGCCGGCGTCGCGTCGGCGTCGGCCTCGATGTCCACCGGGAGGTAGTCGTCCATCCGGCTCGACGCGAGTTGGCCGGCGTACGCGTACAGATCGCCGACGATGTGGACCAGGGTGTAACGACAGTCCCATTCCAATTCCCCCGCCCGGCGTGACCAGTCCCGTTCGCTCTCGGTTGCCTCGGTCAACACCGCGACGGCGTGTGCGACCGTCGATTCCACGTCCTGTGCAGCCTGTGATCCCATTCGGCGATTTATACCGGGGGTGGGTGCGAAGGCGCATGTCCATTCGGTGAGGATGGTGGTTCTGCCGGCCACCGCGTCCCCGGAGAGCATCATGACCACCGCCACCACGACCGCGACCATCGTGCCGATGCGTGCCGAGCACGCCGACCAGGTGCTCGCGATCTATCAGCTCGGCATCGACGGCGGGGACGCCACCTTCCAGGAGAGCGCGCCGGACTGGGCCGAATTCGACGCGGGCAAACTGCCCGAGCACCGCTTCGTCGCGCTCGACGGGGCGACCGGCACGGTGCTGGGTTGGGTGGCCGCGAGCCCGACGTCCAAGCGCGCGGTCTACCGCGGTGTGGTGGAGACCTCGGTCTACGTCCACCCCGACGCGGCGGGCCGAGGCGTGGGCCGCGCCCTGCTGACCGCGCAGATCGCCTCGACCGAGGCGGCCGGCGTGTGGACCATCCAGGCCGGCGTCTTCCCGGAGAACACCGGCAGCCTCGCCCTGCACGCGGCTCTGGGTTTCCGCACCATCGGCACCCGCGAGCGGGTCGGCCGGCACCACGGCCGCTGGCGCGATGTCATCCTCCTGGAACGCCGCAGTCCGACGGTGGACTGAGCGGAGCGCGCACGCTTGCGGGTCGCGGCGGGTCGCGGCGGGTCGCGGCGGGTCGCGGTGCGTCGCGGGGGAGAGGTGCACCCTCCGGATCGTGGTGGGTCGAGTGGGACGCGCACGCTTCCGGATCGCGGTGGGCCGAGCGGGACGCGCACCCGACGGATCGCGGTGGGCGGGGCGCGCGCCCTTCGCGGCGCGGCCCTCGACGCGCCCACGATCGCCGCTCGCGCCCGCCTCCGCGCCCGGCGACCGCCGTCGTCAAACGTCCGACGGGTCGTCAGATCCCAGGCCCGCTATGCCTTGACCTCTTCGGCGCGCGGTGAATAATCGACATCGTTGTAGTGATCAAGGATGTGGAAGTTCGGCTTGGGGTGGGCCGGTCCGGTGCGCGGCGAACACACCTCGCGGCGGGCCGTCCGCCCGGAACGAGGAGACGGTACATGCGCGCGATCCTGCACACCGCCACGGGCGCCGAGATCCGGGACGATGTCACCGTACGTGACCCGGAGGCCGGTGAGGTCCTGGTACGGATCGTCGCGACCGGGGTCTGCCACAGCGACGTCAGCGTGCTGGAGGGCGTCATCGAGTGGCCCACGCCGTCCGTGCTCGGGCACGAGGGCGCCGGGATCGTGGAGAAGGTCGGCGCGGGCGTCGGTACGGTCGCGCCCGGCGACCACGTGGTGATCACCACGATCGCCGCGTGCGGGATGTGTCGGCACTGCCAGACCGGCCACCCCAACCGCTGCCGCCAGACGCTGGGCAACCGGGGCACGCCGTTCGCGATCGGTGACGAGCCGGTGTGGAACTTCGCCGGTGCGTCCACCTTCGCCGAGCTCACCCTGGTCAAGGAAATCCAGTGCGTGACCATCCCCAAGGACGTGCCGCTGACCTCCGCGTGCCTGGTGCCGTGCGGCGTGGTCACCGGCTCGGGCGCGGTGCTCAACCGGGCGAACGTACTGCCCGGTCAGACCGCGGCCGTGATCGGCCTCGGCGGCGTCGGCCTGTCCGCCGTCCAGGCGCTCCGGCTCAAGGGCGCCGGCCGCGTGGTCGGCATCGACACCGTGCCCGGCAAGTTCGAGCTGGCCGGCAAGTTCGGCGCGACCGACTTCGTCAAGTCCGGGAAGGACGTGGACGTCGCGGACGAGATCCGCACCCTGTTCCCGTACAGCGACGAGGTCAAGGTCGGCGTGTTCGGCGCGGGCGGCGTGGACTGGATCTTCGAGTGCACCGGCATCCCGGCGGTCCTGGAGAACGCCATGGAGGCCCTGGACTGGGGCGGCACGCTGATCGCCGTCGGCCAGCCCGCGCAGACCGCGACCGCCAACATCCGGATCGCCAACCTGCTCCAGTGCGACCGGGGCATCCTGGGCACGCGCGCCGGCGGGGTGCGTCCGCACGAGGACATTCGGGCGATCGTCGAGCTGTACCGCCAGGGCAAGTTCGACCTGGACGCGCTGGTCTCCAAGGTCTATCCCGCCGACGGCTTCCACGACGTGCTCGACGACATGCACAACGGCCGGATCGCGCGCGGCGTCATCGCGTTCTGAGGCCCGCCCGGCCCGGATCGACCGGCCGGATCGCCGATCCGACCGGCCCGCTCGCCGGTTGCGGATCGCCGATCCGGCCGGCCGCCCGAGAGGACCGCCGACCCATGACGGACGACACCCGACCCGGTACGGACGAGCCGGTGCCCGCCGCCGGGAACTGGGGCCGCTGGGGCCCCGAGGACGAGCGCGGGGCGCTCAACCTGATCGAACCGGCGGGCGTCCGGGCCGCCGCGCACGAGATCCGGACCGGGCGCTCGTACTCGCTCGCACTGCCCATCACGCGCGGCAACCAGCCCGCCTTCGACTTCCGCGGCTCACCGCAGCGGCTGACCCTGGTCAGCCAGACCGACGCGATGTTCGAGGGGTTCGAGGGCGGCGACGACGTCGGCTCGAACGAGGACGTGCTGATCATCCCGTCGCACAACCTCACGCACATGGACGCGCTGTGCCACGTGCAGGCCAAGGGCCGCTTCTACAACGGCTTCCCGGCCGACACGTTCCGCTCGCACACCGGCGCCGGCCGCTGCGGGATCGACAAGCTCGGCGCGTTCGCGGCCCGGGCGGTGCTGCTGGACCTGCCTCGGTACTTCGATACGCCGCACCTGGAGGGCGGATACAAGATCACCGGCGCCGACCTGGCCGGATGCGCCGAGCGACAGGGCGTCGAGGTCCGCTCCGGCGACGCGCTGCTGGTCCGCACCGGCTATCTCGACGAGTACCGCGCCATCACGGCCTCGGGCCGCGAACCGTCGTTCGCGCAGCCGGGCCTGTCCCTCGACGCGGTGGAGTACGTCCGGGCGCGGGACATCAGCGTCGTGGGCGCGGACAACAGCGCGATCGAGTGCATTCCGTTCGACGATCGGTTCCTGTCGGTACACATCGCGTTGCTGGTCGAATCGGGCGTCCCGCTTCTCGAACACCTGTGGTTGAGCGAGCTCGCCGAGGCGATGGCGGAGGCGGGCGCCTATTCGTGCCTGTTGTGTGTTGCGCCGCTTCCGGTCACCGGCGCAACGGGTAGCCCCATCAATCCGGTTGCCATTGTCTGATCGTCTGACGACTGACATAGTCCATGGGCAGGTCGTCTCGGTCTCGTTTCCTCCGTCGGGACCGAGGCGACCGCTTAGCCGAGACGGTTAGTCGAGTCGGTTAGTCGAGTCGCTTGGGCCCGCCGCCGGGCCGCGGAAACAACATGTGTGATCACACATGATCGCGGGTGCGTCGCGTATGTAGCGCAGACCCCGCCCCACGGATCTCGACGGATCTCCACCGATCTCGACCGATCTCGACGGTTCTCCGCGAGCCTTCCCGGACGTGAAGCCTCGTTCGTGGGTCCGCAATGCCGAACCTTTAGTCGCGGTGTACAACCCAACCCAACCCGGCTTCGGAAATCCGGCCCGAGATATGCACGTTATCGCACAGTATTAAATTGACGCAGTCAAGGACTGCTATCATGGTCGGGTGAACTCCACCGAAAACGTCGAAGCGATCCAGCGGGCGCTGGAGGCCCTGCTTCGGCGCCACGCCAGCCGCCGAGTGTACGCGGGCCAGGCCGCCGCGGCGGGCGCGACCATCTCGCAGCCCGCCTACGTGCTGCTGCGCCGAATCGAGAAGCAAGGTCCGCTCCCCATGGGGGAGTTGGCGCGCATGACCAACATGGACCCGGGCGCCACCGCCCGCCAGGTGGGCCAACTGGAGCGGGACGGCTACGTACGGCGCTCACCCAGCCCGGACGACGGACGGGTCAGCCTCGTCTCGCTGACGCCGCGCGGCGACTCGGTCCGGCGCCGGCTCAACGACGTCATGGATCGGCGGATGAGCGAGATGCTCGACCGCTGGAGCGACACGGACCGCGAGACGTTCGCCACCCTGCTGCAGCGATTCGTCGAGGAGATGGCCGAGGGCGAGATTCCCGCCGCCATCGAGGACCCAGCCGTCTGAGCACGGCCGGCGCCTTCGGGCGGCGCGCCCGACAATTCGTCATACCCCAAATTGCCAGGGCTTCTCGTTGCGAGAGGCCCTGGCAATTTGCGTGAGCCATCGACTTGTCCACAAAGCCGGCCGCATCCGCATCCGCATCCGTATCCGGGTTTCGACTGTCAGCTATCCGACGCCCGGTTCGGCGGACCGCCCGGCAATGTCCTACGCGCTGTCGGTAGCCCCGATATCGGTGCGGTCGAGGCCGTATTCGCCGCCGATCGGGAACGGCGCGGCGTTGTCCCCGGCTCTCGGGCTTCCATTCGGAAACGGGGGATGCGCCCAATCCGCCACGGGGCCCATAGGGCGGTCGATCGGTTCGAGATCCGCCGACAGCGCGAACCAGGCGGGACCGCCCGGCGGTTGGACGATCGCCAATGTGCCCTTGTCCACGGCCCACAACTCCATGACCGCGCCGACCGGCCGCTCCTTCGCGTCCTGCGCTCCGACGTACGCGACGCGCTCGTACAGGACCGGCCGAGAGATCCGGAGAATGACCAGGTCCCGGATTCGGCAGGTGAATTCGATGCCGCTTCGCAGGCGCAGGTGGACCTGCCGACCCCATACATCCATGAGCACGCCTTCACGACCGGAGCAGGCGTCGCGGCACCACGCATGCCGGTAGCGCTCGAAGAACGCGCGGCCTCTGTCGAGGTCCCGCTGCGTGCTCCCCGCAAGCTGCTTCGAGGCGGTCATCGCCCGTCCCGCCCACCTGAGCGCGGCGTGCGAAACCGCACCGACAACCGCCAGGCCCGCCAGGTCTGCCAGGTCCGCCAAGTCCTCCCCCAACGACGATGAGAACGCAGGTGCCTAAGGACCTGCGTCGGGTGCGGGGCACGCGGGGCAGGTCGGAGAGCGCAGAAGTCCGCTTCGTCGACCCACTTCCGGACGAGCAGGCGCAACTGCTCGTCCCGCGCGTCGCGTTCCGGTGCCGACACGAGCGTCGAGCTTCGTTGGGTCCATCCGATGCGATCTGTCATCGTGATGACGTGTCCTTTCTCGTTTCGGGCACGCAGGGGGCGAGACGCTGTCCAGGCATTCACTCGCCCCCTACCTCCCATCCCTCGTCGGGCCGCCGCTCGACCACGGAACGGCTGCGCCGACTCCCTCGCCCCGCACGGTCGGTCAGGGAAAGGGCGGCCTTGGCGCACGCGGGAGTCCATCGCGCGCCGGAGTGGCCCTCTGCGGTTGCGGTGGGTGGTGATTCGGCCACTCTGTGATCCAGGATCGGCCAATCGCCCTAGTCTTTGAAGAAACCCACCGTTGCGGATGCAATTGGAACGAAGAGGGGTACGGGTGTGCGATTCCGGGAGCGTCGGACCGATCCGACAAACGGATCACCTCGTCAGCGCGTGGCCGCCCAGATTCGCGAGCATCGAACGCGAGCCGGCATGTCCGTAACGGAGTTGGCCGACGTCGTTGGCTACAGCAAGGCGTCGATGAGCCGCTTCGAGACGTGCGACAGTCCGGTCCCGGAAGAACTGTGCCCGAAGCTCGACGCGGCGTTCGGCACGAACGGCCTGTTCACCGCTCTGTTCGAGATGCTGCGCGGAGTGCGGTTCCCGGATCGGTACTTGGAGTACATGAGCCTGGAGAACGACGCCTTTGGCTTGAGGGAGTGGGCGGGGTTCCGCATTCCCGGACTACTCCAGACCCCGGCATACGCGCGCGCGGTCTTCCGGGAGGCGGACCGGGGGGCAACCGAAGAAGAGATCGAAGCGCGCGTCGCTGCCCGGATGGACCGACGCGCAATCTTCGACAAAGACCCAAGCCCCTACTTCGCGGCGATCCTTGACGAGTCGGTCCTACGCCGCTGGATCGGTGGACCGATCGTCATGGCGGAACAACTCGCTGCCCTCCTGCCGATGATGGATCACGAGTACGGCACCGCTCGGGTGCTGCCCCTCTGCCGCGGCGAATTCGGCCTCAGCGAGGCAACGCAGATCGTGATCGAGCTGGAGGACGGTACGTCGCTGATCTACGTGGAAGGCAGCGCGAGTGGGCAGATCCTTGAGGATCCGGACGTCGTCACCATGCGCAAACGCACCTACGATCGGGTGAGTGCCTACGCCCTGACCCCGAGGGAATCGGCAGCCATGATCCGCGCCGCAATCAAGGAGTACGAGGCATGCACGCAATCCCCGATCTGAGCGCCGCTGCCTGGCGTAAGTCGAGTCACAGCAACGACGATCAAGGCGCGTGCGTCGAAGTTGCCGATGGCTTCCCGGGTTTCGTCCCCGTTCGCGACAGCAAGGACCCCAGCGTCGGTTGTCTGGTCGTGTCTGCGGGTTCGTGGGGTTTCCTCATGACGTCGTTGCGCGGCTGACGCAACCGGGTTGCCGTGGAAGGAGTACGAGGCGTGCACGAATTGCCTGATCTGAGCGCCGTTGCTTGGCGTAGGTCGACCCACAGCAACTCTGACCAGGGTGCGTGCGTCGAGGTCTCCGACGGCCTTCCCGGCGTCGTCCCCGTCCGGGACAGCAAGGACCCGAGCGTCGGCTGTCTGATTGTTCCTGTCGCTTCATGGGGTGTGCTCACGGCGTCGTTGCGCGGCTGAGGCGATCGGCCTGCCCCGTCGCCCGAATCGGTGGGTGACGGGGCATCGTCCTCGGTACGCGGCTCGCGCTACGCCAGGCCGGAGAAGTCGAGGTTTCCGACGGTCAGGCCGGCGTTGAAGCCGCCGTCCAGGTTGATGTTCACGCCGTTGAGGAAGCCGGAGGCTTCCGCGCCCAGGAACGCGAGCGCGAGGGCGACGTCGCGGCCGGTGGCGAGTCGGCCGTTGCCCTGGGAGATGTTCCAGTCGATCACCTTGTCGGAGATCGTCTTACGGAAGTCCGGCAGCAGCGGGGTATCGATCGGCGACGGGCACACGCTGTTGATCCGCAGGCCCTTCGCCGCGGCCGTACGGGCGTAATACATCGTGTAAACCTGTACGAGCTCCTTGCTGTAGCTGTAGGCGTCGCTGCCGAGTTCGTTGCTCGCGAGCCATTTCTGCGCGGCGTCCCAGTCCTCGATCGCGATCAACTGCTTGATCGCCTCCAGGTGGGCAGGCCACGAAATCCCCGCGATCGACGCGGTGTTCACGATCGCCGCGCCCTCGGGCAGCGCGCCCTTGGCCACGAGTGCCTCGGTCAACCGGCGCAACGAGAGGTAGTTGATCGCGAACACGGCCGGCGCGGGCAGCGTGCTGGCCACGCCCGCGTTGTTGAACAGCGCGTGTACCGGGCCGTCGATCGCGTCGACGGCGGCGTCGACCGACGCGGCGTCCGACAGGTCGGTCCGGATGAATGTGTGCGCCGAGCCGGTCGGCTCCTTGAGGTCGAGCACGGTGATGTGCTCTGCACCCTGCTCGGCCAGCACCTCGACCAGGGCGGCGCCCACACCCGAGAAGCCTCCCGTGACGACAACGCGCTTACCTTCGAACCCGAACGGGTTGGTCATGGTGTGGAGTCCCCTCGTGACAGTGGTTGGTCAGACCCTAGGATCGTCCCTTGATTCGGTCAACGATCTGCCCGGGGTGTTCTCGTTGCGTTCGCTTGACCTTGTCAAGGACTCGGCTTACCGTCCCAGAGTGATCCAGTTCGCTATTCACGACGGCATCGCCGTCATCACGCTTGACCGGCCCGAGAAGCTCAACGTGTTCTCCGGCGGGATGGGCGTCGCCCTGGGAGACGCGTACGCGCGTTGCGACGTGGACGACGCGGTGCGGGTGGTGGTGCTGACCGGCGCGGGGCGGGCGTTCTGCGCCGGGGCCGACATGTCGCCGGCCGCGGACACTTTTGCGGGGCCGGAGTCGGGGCCGCCGGGGTCCGAGCGGGGCTCGGGGTCGGGGTCGGCGTACGGACCGGAGCCGGAGCCGAGGTCGGGGTCCGGGCTGGGGTCGGTGTCGCCGGCGGCGTTGGCGTCGGCGTACGGACCAGAGTCGAAGCCGGAGCCCGGTGGGCGTGGGTGTGCGCCTGCGCGTGCGCGGGAGTTCAGTGCGTCGCCGGTCCGGCCGCCCGCCTGGGCCGTGCGCAAGCCGGTGATCGCGGCGATCAACGGGCACGCGATCGGCATCGGGTTCACCCTGGCGATGCAGTGCGACATCCGGATCGTGGCCGAGGACGCGAAGTTGGCGATTCCCCAGGTGCGGCGCGGCATGGTGCCCGACGCGCAGTCGCACTGGACGGTGCCGACCGCCACCTCGCGAGCGGTGGCCGCCGACATCCTGTTGACCGGGCGTACGTTCCGGGGGAGCGAGGCACTCGCGCTGGGGCTTGCCTCGCGCGCGCTGCCCGCCGCCGAGGTATTGCCCGCCGCGCTGGAGATCGCCCGCGACATCGCCACCAACGTGCACCCGGTGTCCGCCGCGCTCACCAAACGCCTGCTGTGGGCGGACGCCGGTCCGGACGAGGTCGAGCGACTCGAAACCGCCTATCACCGCATCCTGATGGGCACCGAGGACGCGCGCGAGGGCCCGCGCGCCTGGTCGGAACGGCGCGCGCCGCGCTGGACCGGCACGGTCACCGGCGCGTGGGACCGTGTACACGAAGCGGAAACCGCGAAATCCTCGGTACAGGAGAACAAGTGACGCCCCCTCAGCTCGATGTCATGGCAGCCGGCCTCACCCTGCGCGGCATGCAACGCGCCGCAGCCGCCACCGAGCGGGCCGGCTTCGACGGGCTATGGCTCACCGAAGGCGGCCGCACCGCGTACACCGCCGCGACCGCCGCGGCGCTGGCCACCGAGAGCCTGACCATCGGCACCGGCATCGCGGTCGCCTTCGCCCGCAGCCCGATGGTCACCGCGTCGGCGGCCTGGGAACTCGCCGAGGCCACCGGCGGACGCTTCGTCCTGGGCCTGGGCACGCAGGTACGACCGCACATCGAACGGCGCTACTCGGCCGAGTTCGACCAGCCGGGACCGCGACTGCGCGAGTACGTCGGCGCGTTGCGGGCGATCTGGGCGGCCTTCCGGGGTGAGGAACGACTGCGGTTCAAGGGCGAGTTCTATCGCTTCACGCTGATGACGCCGGAGTGGACGCCGGGCGGCTCGATCGCCGACCCGCCGATCTACCTGGCCGGGGTCAACCCGTGGATGTTGCGGATGATCGGCGAGGTGGCCGACGGCCTGCACGTCCACCCGCTGCACAGCGTGCGCTACATCGAGGAGGTGGTCCGCCCCCAACTCGCCGCCGGCGGCGCGGCCGACGACTTCGCGCTGGTCTGCCCGGTGATGACCGCGACCGGCGACACCGACGAGGAGATCGAGGCCGAACGCGAGAAGCTGCGCCTGCGCTTGGCCTTCTACGGCTCGACACCCGGCTACGCCAAGGTCTTCGAGACCCACGGCTGGGACGACCTCCAACCCCGCCTGAACCGCCTCTTCGCTGCCAAGGACCGCGCGGGCATGGCCGCCGCGATCGACGACGAGGTTTTGGACACCCTGACGGTGAGCGCCCCGTGGGACGGCCTGGCCCAAGCCCTGATGAACCGCTACCGCGGCGTCGCGACCCGCGTGGTCGCGTACTCGGCGGTCAGCACCTGGCGCGAGGACACCAGCGCGGTGGAACGCTGGACGGAGGTCGCAGCCGCGTTCCATGAGCTGGCGTGAGGGCAGCCGGCCGGGGCGGCGGCGCAACGACAAGGCGCTTCACTCGGCTGGGCGGGGTAGGCGGTCCTGAGACGCAACGCCCTGCTGCGCGCGGCCGGGGCAGCTCGGGATGAAGGTTGCTCGGGGTCGTCACGAGGGTTGCGTTGTCCGGCGAGCCGGGGCCTGGGCCGGCAGAAAAAGCGACCACCACCGGCGGCGGGAGAGGGCGGCCCTTTGGTCGGGCTTACCGAGGACCCTCCCGAGTGACCAGTGCTCTTCACGGAGAGCACTGCTCTCGGCGTGCGTTGCGCGTCGGTGAGGGTCGGGCGCGGGTGGGCTTGTGCTCGGGGGTCGGCGTTGGCCGGTGTCGGTCGGTGTCGGTCGGCCCGGTCCCGGGATGCTGGTGGTGGGGCTGATTTCTCGGGCGAGGTGCGGGTTTTGCTCGGCAGGAACGCCGCCGACAACAGTGGAGGGCGTGGGCGGCCGGGTGCGGCTGGCCGGGGCGCGTTCGCGAGTCCCGAGTGACCCGTGCTCTTTACAGAGAGCACTGCTCTCGGCGTGCGTTGCGTGTGTCGGCGGGGTCGGGCGCGGGTGGCCTTGTGCTCACTGGTCGGCACAGGGCGGTGTCGGTCGGATCGGTGTGGTCTATCGGCGGTCGGGAGCTCTAGTCCTCCGGCGAGATCCGGGCTTTGTTTGCCATGAAAGGCGCCGGCAACGGCGGAGGGCGTGGGTGGCCCGGTGAGGTTCGCCGGGGAGTCTTCCCGAGTGAGTTGGCTCTTTGTGAGAGCACTGCTCGCGGTATGCCTTGCGCGCCGGCGTAGCCGGGGAGGGGGTGAGGTTGGCCGGGGCCGGGGCGGTTCCCGAGTGACCCGTGCTCTTCACGGAGAGCACTGCTCTCGGTGTGCACTGCGGGTCGGTGGGGTCGGATGCTGGCGGCTTTGTGAGCAGGGGTTGGCGTTGGTCGGTGTCGGTCGGCTCGGCCCCGGGTCGCCAGCGGTGGAGTCTGAGTTCTCCGGTGCGATGCGGGCTTTGCTCGGCAGGAAAGGTGCCGGCAACGGCGGGGTGGGTTGGCCGGTGGGGCCGGCCGGGGTGCGTTCGCGAGTGACCTGTGCTCTTGATGGAGAGCACTGCTCTCGGTGTGCGTTGCGCGTCGGTGGCGTCGGGCGCGGGTGGCCTTGTACTCAGGGATCGGCGTCGGCTGGTGTCGGACGCCCGGTGCCAGGTCACCGGCAGTCAGTGGCCCCGGCCCGCCGATGAGACCCAGGCTTTGCTTGTCAGGGAAAGCGCCGGCAACGGCTGAGGGGGTGGTCCGGTGAGGTTCGCCGGGGCTCATTCCCGAGTGGGTTGGTTGGTTGCGGAGAGCACTGCTCTCGGTATGCGTTGCCTGTTGGTGGGGATGGGCGGGGTGGCTTTGTGCGCATGGGTTGGCGGTGGCCGATGTCGGTCGGCCCGGTCTCGGGTCGCCGCTGTTTGAGCCTGAGTTCTCCGGCGAGATGCTCGGCAGGAAAGGCACCCGCAGTAGCGGAGGGGGTGGGATGGTCCGCCGAGGTGCCCCGGGGGGCCTTCCCGAGTGGCCCGCCTCTTTATAGAGAGCACTGCTCTCGGCATGCGTTGCGCCTTGGTGGGGTCGGCCACGGGCGGCCTCGTGCCCCCAGGTTGGCATTGGCCGCTGTCCGTTGGCCCGGTCTCGGGTATCGGCGGTCAGGAGCCCTGAGTTCTCCGGTTCTCCGGTGAGATGCCGGCATGTCTTGCCGCGAGGCGCCCGCAACGGTGGATGGAGCGGGTGGCCCGGTGCGGTTGGCCGGTGCCTTCCCGGGTGCGTCGGGTGGTTGCGGAGTGCGATGCCGGCGGTATGCGTCGCGCCAGAGTGAGAACGGCTGCGGGTGGCTTTGTGCTCACCGGTCGGCGTTGGCCGGTGTTGGTCGGTCGGTCCCGGGTGACCAGCGCGGTTCGGGAGCCCACCACCGTCCGGCGAAATGCATCGAGATTGGTGGCCTTGAAGTCACTGGGAATGGTGTTGTGCGCGGTTTCGGTGGGCCCCCGGTCGCAATTTGGAGGCGGGTCTCGATTCCAGGGTCGACAGCCTCCGGGCAGGCGTTCACACGCCCGTCCATACCTTCGACAAACCGGCTCTGACCTGCTGGATTTCCGGAGTTTGCCTAGGCTGATGTCTTCTGCCGCACACCCTCGGAGGGGACATCGTGAGTGGGGAAGCGATCAGGTACGACGCAGCCGACATCCAGGTGCTGGAGCCTCGGGAAGCTGTTCGGAAGCGGCCCGGGATGTACGTCGGATCAACCGGTGAACGCGGGCTGCACCACTTGGTGTTCGATGTTGTCGACCGGGCGGTGAACGAGGTTCTGACCGGCCGTGCCGGCTGCGTCGACATCACGCTCACACCCGACGGCGGCGTGCGCGTCGCCGATGACGGGCCGGGTCTTTCCGTCGAGGACGGCGAGGACATCGGCAGTCCCAATCTCGAAGCCCTGCTGACACGCATGCACTGGCGGCCGGGGCCCGGTGGCCGCTACGACGTGGCGCCCCTCGACGGCGGTATCGGGCTCTTCGTCGCCAACGTCCTGTCGAGTCGGATGACGGCCGAGGTGTGGTGCGAAGGGGTCCATTGGGGACGGGAGTACGCGCGAGGCGTCCCGGTCACCGCGCTCACCGACGCGGAGCCGGCAACCGGAAGCGGGACCGCCATCGCCTTCCGGCCGGACCCCGAAATCTTCGGGACGACGGACTGCTCGTTCGACACCCTGGCGGACCGCTTCAGGGAACTGGCCCTCCTGAACCGGGACTTGGAGATCTCACTGACAGATCTGCGCCGCCCGGCCGAGTCCCGGTCGGTTCGATTCCGATCCCCGGACGGCATGCGGGAGTTCGTCCCAATCCTCGACGCTCAGGCGGCGGCACCCGCTTACCCGGACATCATCGGCTTCGAACAGGAAGACCCACGGATGGCCGGGAGGATGGAGGTGGCGTTCCGGTGGCGCGGCCCCGGCGAGGAGCGGATCCGGAGTTTCGCCAACAGCAGGCCCACCTCCTGCGGCGGCACCCACGTGAACGGCTTGCGTGACGGGCTGGCTGCTGCGGTCAACGCGTACGCGCGGGCGCGGCAACTCCTGACGGCGACGGACCCCGATCTCGGCATCGACCGGATCGGCGAGGGCCTGACGGCGGTGGTGTCGGTGAAGCTGGACCATCCCGAGTTCGAGGGCTCCACGCGCGGCGTACTGGGCAACGCCGAAGTACGCGCCTGCGTCGCACAGGCCGTCCGGGAACACCTCGCCAGGTGGCTGGAAGAACACCCGGAGCAGGCCGCAGCCCTGATCGACCGAATCCTCCGGGGCGCCGACCAGGACTGACCGCCACCAAACCGCCCCGCTGGTTCCCGTATCCGGGACCAGTGGGGCGACCGGCACCACACGCATAAGCAGCCAAGCCCGCGCCACGGCCGCGCCCAAGGCCAACTCCCGCGCCCAGTGCCACAGACAGCACACCGACAGCCCGTCACGCGAGACAACGAACGAATCTGCCCGGCCCATCCGAGACGACGGCAACCAGATCACCCGAGCCGGGCCGTCGGCGATTTCGACCCGGATCGCGGTGACGGTTGCGGGTGTTGCGAGCCTGCGCGACCTGCGGTTTCGGTGGGACGGCGCAAGCAAGAACCTGCCGAGTGCCGGCTTCGCGCACCGTCGGCACAACGCACCGCTCCACCCGATCAAGTACCGCCGTATGAATCGAAAACCCGGATCCCGACGTCCGTGATCTCGCTCCGCGCTCACCCCGATCTGTGGTTTTCAACTCAAGCGAAGCCGCAACCCCCAACGGCATCCGGCTTCGTGACACCTCGTCACCTCCACTCGCCGCACCCAAAGCGCCCCAACCCACCCGGGAGGGCGCCCCGGCGAACCTCACCAAGACTGCCCACTCCCTCCGCGGTTGCCGGCGCCTTCCCGACAGGCAAGGCCCGCATCTCGCCGGAGGGCCCATGGCTCCTGGCCGCCGGTGACCTGGGGTCGGGCCGACCGGCACCGGCGTACGCCGATCGGTGAGCACAAAGCCACCCGCGCCCGACCCCACCGAGGCGCGGCGCATACCGAGAGCAGTGCTCTCCGCAAACAACCAACCACATACCAACGCGCCCCGGTGAGCCTTACCGGACCGCCAACCCCCTCCGTCGTTGCGGGCGCTTTTCTTGGCAAGCAAGGACTGGATCTAGTCGGCGGGCCCAGGGCCCCTGGCAGCCGGCGACCTGGCACCGGGCCGACCGACACCGGCCAACGCCAACCCGTGCGCACCAAAGCCACCCGCATTCGACCCCGCCAAGCGCAACGCATCGCGCGAGCAGTGCTCTCGCAAAGAGCCCACCCGTTCGGGAAGGCGCCCCGGCGAGCCTCATCGAACCGCCCACGCCCTCCGTCGTTGCAGGCGCCCTTTTTGGCAAGCAAAGCCTGGATCTCGCCGGAGAACTCAGGCTCCCGACCGCCGGTTGCCTGGGATCGGGCCGACCGACACCGGCCTATGTCGACCCGTGACCACAAGGCCATCTGCGCCCAGCCCCACCAACACGCACTGCATGCCGAGAGCAGTGCTCTCCGTGAAGAGCACGGGTCACTCGCGAATGCGCCCGTGCAGCTTCATCGGGCCGCCTACTCCCCGCCGTTGCCGACGCCTTTCCTGCCGGGCAAGCCCGCACCTCACCAGAGAACTCAGGCTCCACCACCGGCGACCCGAGACCGGGCCGACCGACATCGGCCACCGCCAACCCATGCGCGCAAAGCCACCAGCTTCCGGCCCCACCAACACGCACTGCACGCCGAGAGCAGTGCTCTCCGTGAAGAGCACGGGTCACTCGGGATCCGCCCCGACCGACCTCAGCGAACCGCCCCTCCCCGACCACGCCGGCGCGCAACGCATTCCGCGAGCAGTGCTCTCGCGAACAGCCGACCCACTGCGGTGGGCGCCCCGGCGAACCTCACGGGGCCGCCCACGCCCTTCGTCGTATCCGGCCGCTTTCCTGCCGAGCAAGCCCGCGTCGCGGGGGTGAGCTCAGGCTTCTCCGTGAGCACAAAGCCACCCCTGATCGACCCCTCCATTGCGCGATTCACACCGCGAGCAGTGCTCTCGCAAGGAGACGACCCACTCGGGAGCGCGGCTCGGCAAGCCTCGTCGGACCGCCACCCCCATCCGTCGTTGCCGGCGCGTTTCCTGCCGAGCAAGGTCCGATCGCGCCGGGGAGTCCAGGGCCCCGACTGCCGACGGCGCGACACCGGGCTAACCGACACCGGCCAACGCTGAGGGCTGGGCACGAGGCCCCACCCCTGCTCGAACCCACCATCGCGCAAGGCACACCGAGAGCAGTGCTCTCGCAAAGCGCCGACCCGCTCGGAACGCGGTCAGGCCGGCCTCGTCGGACGGACCGCCACCCCCGAGCAGTGCTCTCGCGAAACGCCGACGTGCTCGGAACGCGGTCGGGCCGGCCTCGTCGGACGGACCGCCACCCCCACTCGCCGTTGCCGGCGCCTTTCTCGCGAGCACAGCTCGCGTTTCGCCGGAGAGTTCGGGCTCCAGGCCACCGGTGACCTGGAACAGGGCCGGCCGACGCCGGCCGACGCCGGCCCATGAGCGCAAAGCCGGCGGCCCCCGGCCCGACCATTGCGCAACGCAGGCCGAGAGCAGTGCTCTCTGTGGAGAGCATGAGTCACTCGGGAGGCTCCTCGGCGAACCCGACCGAAGTCCCGCCCTCCTCCCGCCGCCGCTGGTTGCTTTTTCTGCCGGGCGAAGCCCCGTCTCACCGGATAACCCAACCCCCCGAGGACCCCGACTCGCGCCCCGATTCCGGACCCAGGCCAACCCCTCGACCGCGACAGTTAGCTGACGGGCCGTCAGGGAATTTATATAGCAAATCAGATCAAAACGTACCGACGCCCAGTGATCACTCTTCCCCGTGCCCGTGTGCCGTGCTAAACACTGTCAATCAGTTCGGCTGGAGTACACCGATCCGGTTGGCACCGTCCACGAGACGCGCCCGCCCCATCGAGGCCGAGCGGCGCTTTGCCCCCAAAGATTCCGTACAAAACCGGACGTGTCGCAGTGGTGACACGTGTCCGGCGCGCGCCTCTGCACAGAACGGAAAGTACCGGTATGTCTGCGACCGTTGAAGTACCCGCGAAGCCGCCGGAGCCCGAATCGGACCCGTCCTCGGTCGACACCGGTCGACTCGACGGAGTGTCCAAGGGCCGGGTCTTCGCAGTTCTGGCCGTCGTGGTCATGTTCTCCGAGGTCGTGCCGCTCCAGTACGCGATGATCTCCTCGGCCGTGCCCGAGATCGCCCCGTCGTTCCGGTCCGTCGGCGAGAGCATCTCGTGGATGGTGGTGATCCTGGGCCTGGTCGGCGGCGCGGTGAGCCCGCTGATCGGGAAGCTCTCTGACGTCTACGGCAAGAAGCGGCTGCTGCTCGCGACCAGTGTCTCGTTCCTGGTCGGCTCGCTGGTCTGCGCGCTCACCAGTTCGTGGCCGCTGTTCCTGGTCGGCCGCGCGCTCCAGGCGGTCGCGTTCGGCATGACCGCCGTCGTGTACGGGCTCATTCGCGACCTGATGCCGCGCAAGTTCATCCCGGTCGCGATCGGCATCTCGGCCACCGGCCTCGGCCTCTCGGCCGCGCTCGCGCCGGTGGTCGGCGGGCTGCTCACCGAGCACTACTCGTGGCGCTCGCTGTTCTGGTTCCTGGTCGTCTACATGCTCGTGCTGATCCCGCTGCTGCTGGTCGTGGTGCCGGAGTCCAAGCTGCGCGTTCCGCAGAAGGTGGACTACGTCGGCGGTGTCATCCTCGGCGTCGGGCTCGCGCTGATCCTGCTCTACATCAGCCAGGGGCAGTCCTGGGGCTGGGGCAAGCCCTCCGCGTTCGGATACGCGCTGCTGGGCGTGCTCGTGATCGCGCTGTGGGCACTGTGGGAGAAGCGGGTGGAGAACCCGATCATCGACCTGAAGCTGCTCACCGCTCCGCGTGTGGCGCTCGTGCTCGGGATCGCGTTCCTGGCGAACATGATCATCGGCATCCAGAACTACCTCACCAGCTACATGGGCCTGACCCCGGACAACGTCAAGCAGAGCACGCTCGACCAGTACGCCGACGGCGCCGTCCAAGGCGCCAAGGCGATGGGCGCGCCCGAGGCGATGTGGGCCGGAATCGCCGACCAGGTCAAGGCGGCCGTCTCGTTCAACGACTCGCTCGACTACGCGCTCGGCTTCACCCTGCTCGGCCTCGCCCTGCACGTGCTGATCTGGCAGTCGATGTCCAGCATGATCGCCGGCCCGCTGGCCGGGCTGTGGGGCCAGCGTCGAGGGCTGCGGATGCCGATGATCGTCGGCGTCGCGACGCTGACCGTCGCCGGCTTCATGTACCTGTTCCTGCACGACTCCTGGCAGTTGATGCTGCTCTGCGGCGTGGTCTACGGCATCGGCTTCGGGATGTACTACGCCGCGGCGCCGAACCTGATCATCGAGGCGGTACCGCAGGAGCAGCAGGGCATCTCGTCCAGCATGCTGGTCGTCGCCCAGTCGTTCGGCGCGTCGGTCGGGGTCGCGCTGCTGTCGCCGATCTTCACCGACAACCGGTTGAAGATCACCGGACCGGCACCGAGCGGCCAGGGCCTGGCCACCAACGACGCGTGCAACGAGCGGGGCTGTACGTACACCACGGACGCCTTCACCACCGGGTTCTGGGTCCTGATCGCGTGCGGTGTGCTGGCGCTCGTGATCGCCCTGGTGATGAAGCACGGCCGCAAGCCCGCGACGGGCGGCCTGCTGCACTAGCGGCCGGCCGCAACCGAACGGGTCGACCCGGTCGAGTCGGTCGGCGTCCGACGGGGGCGGCCTGCGGCCTGACACACCCTCAGGGCCCGGGTATCCGAGGGGGATACCAGGGCCCTGACGGCACGTCACCGACCGACCCGCCGACCCGCCGACCCGCCGACCCGCCGACCCAGGCCTTGCCTCGCCGACGCGACCCAGCCCTCGGCTCCGCCGACCGACCCGACCCGGTCCCCGCCCCGCACCGCTTCGCCCCGCCTACACTCCGAGCTTCAGCGTGTCCAACAGCGCGATCAGCCGCGCCGCTTGCTGCTCCGGGTCGCCGTCCGCCGGGGTGAGTCGCAGTTCCGGTGCCTCCGGCGCCTCGTACGGGGCCGAGATGCCGGTGAAGTCGCCGATCTCCCCGCGGCGGGCCTTGGCGTACAGGCCCTTCGGGTCGCGGCGTTCACATTCCTCGATCGGGGTGTCCACGAACACCTCCAGGAACGGCAGGCCGTCCCGGACGTGCAGGGCGCGGACCCGGTCGCGGTCGGCGCGGTACGGGCTGATCACCGGGACGATCGCGATCACACCCGCGTCGGCGAAGAGGCGGGCCACCTCGCCGACCCGGCGGATGTTCTCGGTCCGGTCCTCGGCTCCGAAGCCCAGGTCGCCGTTCAGTCCGAGCCGGACGTTGTCGCCGTCCAGGCGGTACGCGGTGATCCCGCGCTCGACCAGGAGCCGCTCGGCGATCACCGCGACCGTCGACTTGCCCGAGCCCGACAGCCCGGTGAACCAGATCGTCGCCCCGAGCGCCGGACGCTGCTCGCGCGTCACTCCGCCCTCGTGCCAGACCACGTTGCGCTCGCTCACGACTCTCCATCCGCGTTGATTCGCGTTGATTCCGCGCTGATACCGAGGCTTCGTACGGTACGGGGCGCCCCTCACCCTCCCGGATCCGGTCCGCCACCCGGACCACTCTGCCCCGAGCCCGAGCCCGAGCCCGAGCCGGCACCCCGGGCCGCACTCCGAGCCCGAACCCGAGCCGCCACCCCGAGCCCGAGCCCAAGCCGCCACCCCGGGCCACCCCGCCGCCCCCACACCCGCATCGCCGATCAGTATCTGACACCTCTTCAGATTTACCTTCACAAAGAGCTAATCTGCGGCGGGGCCGCGCCCGCTCGGCGTCCGCCCGCGAACTCGAACGACGTGAGGGAGGCCGTACCGCCATGGCCTGGACACCGCCGCACCGCGCCGCCTGGACCGAGACCCTTGCCGCCGGCGACATCCCGCCGCTCACCGACGACCTGGACCGGCCGTTCGCCGCCGCCGCGCTGATCGGCGAGGCCCGGGCCAGGACCGGACTGACCGACCCGGGCGAGGACGACGACCCCGGCTTCCGCGAGGGGCTGGACCGACTGCTCCACGCGCTGGAGCACGAGGCGAACCTGGACCGGGTGGGCCGCTGGTGGGCGCACACCTGGGTTGCCCGGCTTCTCGACGTGCGGCTTCAGGTCGCCCGCTACGTCCGGGACGATCCCGGCGTGCTCGACGAGCCGATCCACCGGCCGATCTTCGTCACCGGCGGTCCCCGGACCGGGACTTCGATCCTGCACGCGCTGCTTGCCCGGGATCCGGCGAACCGGGTGCCGGCCACCTGGGAGTTCCTGCGCCCGGTTCCGCCGCCGGAGCCCGCGACCCGGGACACCGATCCGCGGATCGGGCTCGCCGAGCGCGAGATCCGGTTCATCACGAGTGCGGTGCCGGCCATGGACGCGATTCACGAGAAGAGCGGCACGCTGCCCAAGGAATGCATCAGCGCGCATGCGCTCGCGTTCCGATCCGAGGACTTCACCGGGCAGTTCGCGATCCCGTCCTATGCCGCGTGGTTGGCCGAGTGCGACATGCGGCCCGCGTACGCCTATCACCGGCTCGTGTTGCAGATCCTCCAGCGCCGCACGCCGGGGGAGACCCGCTGGGTGCTCAAGTCACCCGCGCACCTACTGACCCTGGACGCGCTGGTCGACGTATACCCCGACGCGCGGCTCGCGGTGACCCACCGCGACCCGCTCACCGTGCTGGCCTCGTTGAGCAGCCTGATCGCCACGATCCACCACGCGTACGGCAATCCGTCCGACATCCGGGACGTCGCCCGCACCCAGAGCGATCTGTGGTGCACCGCGTACGACCGGCTCACCGCGTTTCGTGACGCGGGTCGGGTCGCCGAATCCGACTGGCACGATTCGGCCTACGCCGACTTCATGCGCGACCCGATCGCGGTGGTGGGCGAGTTGTACGTCACATTCGGTCTGGATCTCACCATCGAGGCCGAGACGGCGATGCGCGCGTACCTGGCCGAACGGCCCCAGGGCAGGCATGGGAGGCACAACTACTCGTTCGACGACCTCGGATTGGCCCGGGAGGACGTACGATCTCGGCTGACGGACTATCAGAAGCGGTTCCTGGTCCCGACGGAAGAGATCTGACGTGCAGTCGAACGAACTCCGCACGAACGACCCGCACCAGCAAGTCCCGCACCAGCAAGCACCGCAGCAGCAAGTCCCGCACCGGCAGGACGCGAACGACCGGCACCACCACGACCCGCGCCGCAACGACCCACCCGCGCACGACGTGGTCAACGGCACCGCGTGGCGCGCCTATTGTGAGCGGATGGCCGCGCTCGGCGACCGCATTCTGGAGGCCGACTTCCCCGGCGCGACCGACGCCGACCGGGCCGAGGGCATCCGGCACCTGGCCAATCAGGTCGCCTGCTGGCTGACCTACCAACTCGCCGCGACCGACCCGCAGAACCCGGCCTTCTTCACCCACAACGACCTCGCCTACCGCTGGGGCGGGCCGAACGTGGACCAGAACGCGCGCCGCGCGCCGATCGCGGGGGACGGCGTGTACCGGCTCACCGTGACGATGAACGCGTGCGAGAAGTTCGTACTCCAGGTCAAACCGGGGGACATGCACTCCGGGCGGACCGACATCGTCGCCGAGACCTCCTCGGCCGCGCTGGGTGTCGGGCCCGGCGACACCGTCGAGATCATCCTCAGCGCCACCGAGCAACCCGGGAACTGGGTCCCCCTCACACCGGACGCCCGGGTTCTGCACGTACGCGACTACTACTTCGACTGGAAGCCGGAACAGCCCGCCATGCTCGCCCTCGAACGCCTGGACACCCAGGGGCGACCGGCCGCACGGGTGACCCCGGAGCGGGTCGCGGGCATGCTCGACGGCGCCGCGACGTCGGTGGAGAACTCGATCGAGGTCTGGAACGACTGGGTGCGCACCACCGGCGACCGGCAGGCGGTGAACACGTTCAGTACGCCGGCCACGGTGGCCGGCGGGGTCAAGGAGGTCGTGTACGGCTTCGCGCGGGTGCGGCTGACGGATGATCAAGTGCTGATCGTGGAGACCGACCCCCGCGTCTCCGGGCAGTGGGATCTCCAGCTCTACAGCCCCGGTTGGTTCGAGTCGCTCGACTTCGCCAACCGCCAGACCTCGCTCAATCACGCGCAGGCCGAGCGCGATCCCGACGGGCTGATCCGGGTCGTGATCGGCGCGCTGGACCCCGGCGTACCGAACTGGCTGGACACCGAGGGCCGAACGGAGGTCTTCGCGACGCACCGCTGGCTCGACCCCCGCGAACAACCCACCGTCCGGGCCCTGGTGGTCCCCCGCCACGAGGTCCGCGACCACCTCGTCCCGACCACCCGAACGGTCGACGAACCGGAACGCCGCGAAACGATGCGAAGGCGCTCCGCGCACGTCTCGTGGCGCTTCCGGGCCTGACATCGGATCGACACCGACACCGACACCGATACGGTCCCGCCACATCCGGCGGGCGGGACCGGCGCCCGGACGGCCGCTACCGCTACCGACCATGGCCCGACTCTGGGCAGCCGACGGCCGGAACCTCGGATCAGACCGTTGCGCTCTCCGTCTCCGGCTTCGGGGCGGGGACGACCTCGGTCTTCTTGCGGAGCGTGGAGGCGGCGTCCGAGTCGCGGATGGTCAGGGCGGCGATCGCGCCGAGGACCGCGAGGCCGGCCGCGACCAGGAAGGCCACGTGGTAGGCGTGCAGGTTCGGGCTCGGGGCGCCGCCGGAGTGGATCGTCATCGTGCCGATTCCGGCGAGCACGCTCGCCAGCAGCGCGACGCCGAGGGCCGAGCCGAGTTGGCGCTGCACGTTGAAGATGGTCGAGGCGCGGCCGTTGTCGGCCGGCGCGGTACGCGCGAACGCCGCCGCCTGCATCGGGATCATCACGTGCGCCATCGAGGCACCCGTGCAGAACATCAGCACCACGATCAGCACGGCCGAGGTGTCGCCGTCGACCAGGGCGAGCAGCGCCGCGCACGCGCCGATGCCGAGCAGACCGCCCGCCATCAGTCGACGCGGACCGACCACCGGGTACAGGCGCGAGACCCACTGGGTGGCGATCACGACACCGAACGCCTCGGGGAAGGTGAGCAGACCGGTCTCCAGGGCGCTCTTGCCGAACGCCTGCTGCTGCATCAGCGGGAAGACGTACAGCACGCCCAGGAACGCCGCGGAGTTGACCATCGACACCACGTTGGTGCTCACGAACAGCCGGTCGCGGAGCAGCCGCAGGTGCAGCATCGGCTCCTTGACCCGCAGTTCGACGAAGACCATCGCGATACACAGGATCAGTCCGGAGATCCCGGTGGACAGGATGATCGGCGAGCCCCAGCCCTTGGTCGCGCCCTCGCTCAGCGCGTACATCAGCAGCGCGAAACCGGCCCCGGAGAGCACGAAGCCGGGCAGGTCGAAGCGACCGGCCCTGGGGTTCTTGTACTCCTCCAGGAAGATCAGGCCGAACACGAACGCGGCCACGCCCACCGGCAGGTTGATGTAGAAGACCCAGTGCCAGGACGCCTTGTCCACGAGCAGGCCGCCGAGCACCGGTCCGAGCGCGGGCGCCAGGGCGGTGGGGACCATCAGGATGCGGGACGCGCGCACGCGCTCCTCGGGCGGGAAGACCCGGAACATCATCGCCATGCCGACCGGCGTCAGCATGCCGCCGCCCGCGCCCTGGAGGATGCGGAACAGCACCAGTTGGTCGATGCTCTGGGCCAGCCCGCACAGCGCGGACGCGCCGGTGAACAGGGCCAGCGCGATCAGGAAGATCCGCTTGCTGCCGAAGCGGTCGCCGAGCCAGCCGGACGCGGGGATGAACACCGCGAGGCTGACCAGGTAGCCGACCGCGACCGTGGCCAGGCTCGCCTGGGAGGCGCCGAGGTCCTTGCCGATCGCCGGCAGTGCGACGTTGATGATGGTGATGTCGAGGATGTTGACGAACATCGCGGCGACGAAGACGGCGCCGACCACGACCTTCTGACTGAGGCGTGACGCGGATATGGGCGGCATACGGCGGGGGCCTTCGTTCGGGGAGGGTGCGTGGAGGGCGGGAGAGGGAGGCGAGAGCCGAGCGTGGAATGCGGAGCGTAATACTGAGCGAAGCTCACTATATCTTTTCGTACAGGTGCATACGACAGGTTTTTCCCGACCGGACCAACGCCGACGGCCCGGGAGAGCTTCCTCCCGGGCCGTCGGCGTGACGCTTCTTACAGGTGGTCGGGCCGGTCGGCCCGCCGGTTCCCTACCGGTCGACCGCGCTCAGTGCTCGCCCTCGCCGCGCGCCGGCACGCCGAGTGCCTTGCACGCGTCGTTGTACTGCGTGACGACCTCGATCCGCACGTCCCGGCGCTCGGTGATCGAACGACTCCACGGCACCCGCACCGCGACCGGTTCGCCGGCAACGATCGCCGAGTAGTACGCCGCGTCGCCGTCCAGGCCGGTCATCGTGGCCGAGGTGGCCTCCGGCTGCCCGCCCAGGCCGCGCGAGATCAACAGGCAGTCGTCGGGGTGGTCGTCGTTCATGTGCTTGCAGACGGCGGTGATCGCGTCCGCTCCGAACGGGTTGACGCTCGCCTCGCTCATGCGGGTCGCCTCCAGCGGTAGGGGTGGGATCAGGCGCGTGCGGAGTCGCGGCGTCGACGAGACGCGGCGACCGCACCCACGCCGACCACCAGCATGCCCGCGCCGACATAGGCGAGCTGCGTGCTCGACGAACCGGTCTTGGGCAGCTTCGGCTCGCCGGCCTCGGTGGTGGCGCCGGTCTGCGGCGTCGTCGTGGCGGGCGCCGCGGGCGCGGCGGCGCCGAAGGTCACCGGGACCCACACGTCCTGGTCGCGGTTGGCCAGGTCGGTGTGGTCGTTGAAGGTGGCCACGAAGCACGCGGTGGCGGCGCAGTCCACCTTCTTCTTGTCCTTGCCCTCGAAGCTCTGCGCGGGCTTGATCTTGACCGAGAAGGTACCGTCCGCGCCGACCTGCGGGACGTAGCCCGCGTTGCCGTACTGGGTGGGCACGCCGCCGGCCGGCTTGGCCACGGTCTGCGCGATGTACACGCCCTTGCCCGGCTTGTAGCCCTTGCCGGTGACGGTGATCTCCTCGCCGCCGGCGGCCAGGCCGGTCGACTTGGACAGGGTGATGGTGGGGGCGTCGGCGGCCGACGCGGGGGCGGCGGCGAAGGTGGTGAGGCCGAGGCCGGCGATCGCGCCGGCGGCGACGGCCGCGGCGGTACGGGACTTGCGCATATGTGGACTCCGGAAGCTGGGAACGAGCTCGGTGGGTCAGGGGAGGTGGTCAGGCGCTCGGACGACGGCGCTTGACCACCACGCCGACGGCCACCAGGACCACCACGACCGCGGCGATCAGCCCGATGATCAGGCCGGTGTTGCCGCTGTCGTCGTCCTCGTCCTGGGCCGAGGTCTTCGCGGTGTCGGCGCCGGGCGAGGCGGCAGGCGAGGTGGCGGGCGCAGCGGCCGAGGACTGCGGCGCACCGCCCGCGCCGGGAGCGCCGGCCTGCGGGGCGGCGGTGGCCGGCCCGGGGCTCGCGGGCAGGCCCGGGGCCTCGCCCGCGAAGCCGATCGGGAGGTAGACCTCCTGCGTACGGTCCTTGCCGTTGGCCGAGTTGGACGTCGCGATGGCGCACCGGGTCTTGAGGCAGTCGACCGTGCCGAACTTGGCGGCGACCTTGACGTCGGTGCTGAACGAGCCGGTCGCGTCCGCCTCGGTGGGGCCGCCGAACGAGCCCATGTCGCACGCGCGGCCCGCGCCCTGGGCGGGGTCGCACGGCAGGATGAACAGCCGTACGCCCGGCGTGAAGCCCTTGCCGACCAGCTTGACCACGTCGCCCGCCGGGTTCAGCCCGGTGGTCTTCTCCGCGGTCAGGGTGGCCTTGCCCGCCGCCGGGGTGCCGCTCGCGTGCGCGGGCCCCGCGAGGCCGACGAGCGCCCACGCGAGAAGGAGGGTCGCGATGGCGGCGACGGTGCCGCCGAGGCGTCCGGTGCGGGCTGGGCTCACGTTGTGTCCTCTGGGCCGACCGTACGACCGCGTACGGAATGATTGGAGGTGAGGCTATCCTAAGACCGGGCCGGATCGCCCGGACTTCCGGGGGTTGCCACAAGGCCGTCCGGGAACGGCGCGAAACCGCGTCGTGCCCGCCGTACGCGAACGGCGCGAAACGCGTCACAACGCCATACGCGAAACGGCGCGAAACGCCATGCGCGAACGGTGCGACATCGAGTGACGGCGGCGCCAGGGCGGCCCGATCGAGGGGTCGGGTCCGCCGCGCGAGGTCCGGACCGCGCCGGCCGGGATCGCCGCCCGGGTCGACCGAGACCCCGCCGCACCCTCACCGACACCCTCACCGACACCCCCGCCGACAACGTGCCGACAAGTTGTCGGTAACTTATTGACGGCACCGCATGGCGCCACACAGACTGCGAGGACCGGCGGAAACGGGCGGCAACCCGAATCCCCGCGAGCGCTTCGCCATGGGCGAAACGCCGAATCCGCACGGGCGAAGCCGCCTGATCCGTCATAGTTCGCACCGTACGCCCTCACCTGGGCCTGTTCGGTAGATCTTGTCGCACCTAGGGGAAACCTCATGACCACGACCGAGACCGCCGAGACCGCCGGTGCCACCCCGACCTTCGCCGAGTCGCTGCGCAAGCGCTCGTGGGCCTTCCATCAGGAGGCCGAGGGTTCGGGCTTCCTGGAGGCGCTGATGAAGGGCGAGCTGACCCGGGACGCGTACACCGCGATGGTGGCCCAGCACTACTGGGCCTACGTCGTGCTCGACGACGCCGCGGACACCATGCGCGACGACCCGATCGGCGCCCCGTTCGCCGACGGGCGACTGGACCGCCGGGCCATCCTCGAGGCCGACATGCTCTTCCTGGCCGGCGAGAACTGGAAGCAGGAGTGGCCCGCGAACGAGGCCACCGTGCGCTACGCCGACCGGATGCGGGAGAAGTGCTACGACTGGGCCGGCGGCTTCGTCGCGCACCACTACACCCGCTACCTCGGCGACATGTCCGGCGGCCAGTTCATCGCCAAGCAGATGCGCAAGCACTACGACCTGCCCGGCACCCAGGGCAGCGACTTCTACGTGTTCGACCAGCTCGGCGACCTGACCGTGTGGAAGGACGCCTACCGCGCGGCGATGAACAACGCGCCGTGGGACGCCGAGGAGCAGGAACTGGTGATCCAGGAGGTGCTGTTCGCGTACGACATCAACAGCGCCGTGCTGCGTGAGCTGGGTCGGGACCTGGAGCGCTTCCGCAAGACCGCCTGAACCACCGACACCGCCTGAACGACCGAGACCGCCCGAACCACCGAGACCGCCTGAACGACGGCGGAACGCCACGTTCCGCCGGCACCGCACGACCCGGGGGCCCACCGTCCGATGCGCCGTCAGACAATGGATGGCGCATCGGATCGGCAGGGAGAGTGATGACGAACTACCTGGTGCGGCGGGTCCTGGGCGTCGTCGTGGTGATGTTCGCCGTCGTGACCGGCCTGTTCCTGCTGCTGCACGCGTCCCCGGTGAGCCCGGTCAACCAGCTCGCGCCGCAGGTCGCGGCCGATCCGGTGGCCCGTGCCGCGGTCGAGCATCGGATGGGTCTGGACCGGCCGTTGCCGACCCAGTACCTCGACTACGTCGGCGACGCGCTGCGCGGCGACTTCGGCACCTCGCTCTACGACGGCACCTCGGTCTCCGGGCAACTCGGCCGCGCGCTGCCGATCTCGCTCGAACTGGGGCTGCTCGCCTGCGTGTTCGCGGTGATCCCGGCGGTGCTGCTGGGCGTGTGGTCGGTGCTGCGCCGCGGTGGGGTGGTCGATCACGGCACGCGGGTGCTGAGCGTGGTGGCGATGTCGTTGCCGGGCTACTGGCTGGCCGTGATCGCGCTCGTGGTGGTCGGCGACAGCCATCCCGATCTGCTGCCCAACGCGGGCGGCTTCGTCACCTTCGGCGAGGATCCCGCGACCAACCTCAAGGTGCTCGTGTTGCCCGCGATCGTGCTCGGCCTGGCCACCTTCGCGATGCTCACCCGCTCGTTGCGCGGCGGGCTGGCCGACGCGATGGCCTCGGACCATGTACTGTTCGCCCGCGCGATGGGCGGTTCGCGACTGCTCACGCTGCGCCGGGTGGCGCTGCGCGGCGCGCTGCTGCCGACGCTGACCGTGGCCGGCGTGCTGCTCGGCGGGTTGTTGTCGGGCACCGTGCTGATCGAGAACGTCTTCCAGATCCCCGGGATCGGCCAACTGATGGTCACCGCGTTCCAGCGGCAGGACTACCCGCTCGCGCTCGGCGCGTGCGTGGCGACCTCGGCCATCTTCCTGCTGTTGAACCTGGTGGTCGACCTGCTCTACCCGCTGCTGGATCCACGCACCGCGGCGGGCGTCACCCGGGACAAGCCCGGACGGGCCGCGTGAGGGCCCGACCGCGCCTGCCGCGATGGGGCGTGGCCGGTTGGATCGGCCTGGCCTGCGTCCTGCTCTATCTCCTGGTGGCCACCGTCGGCCGGCTGCACGGCGACCCCACCGCACTGGTGACCGCGGGCCCCGAGGCGCCCTCGCTCGCGCACCCCTTCGGCACCGACCACCTCGGCCGCGACCTGCTGTCCCGGACCGCCGAGGGCGCCTGGACCTCGCTGTGGATCTGCCTGACCTCGATCGGCTTCGCGGTCGCGGTCGGCATGCCGCTGGGCGTGCTCGCCGGATACCGGCACGGCGGCCGCCTGGACGGTCTGCTGATGCGCTCGGTGGAAACCCTGCAAGCCCTGCCGCAGTTCGTCTTCGTGATGTTCCTGATCGGTCTGATGGGCACCGCGGACATGCACTTCGGGCCGATCACCGTGGGCAACGGACCCCGGGTGGCGCTCGCCATCGGGCTGGGCTTCGTGCCCTACTTCGCCCGGGTCGCGCGCGGCGCGACGGTGGTGGAGATGCGCGAGGACTACGTCGGCAACCTGCGCGGGCTGGGCGTGCCCACCCGGGAGATCCTCTTCCGCGAGGTGCTGGTCAACGTCTGGCCGCCGGTGCTCGGCCAGGCCTGCCTGGCGATGGCCATCGCGGTCTTCGCCGAGGGCGGCCTGAGCTTCCTGGGCCTGGGTGTGGCCCCGCCGCAGGCCACGCTGGGCAACCTGATCGCCGACGCCGGCGGGCAGATCATCGGCGGCGACTGGTGGTACGCGACGCTGCCCGGCACCGTTCTGGTGCTCGGGATCCTGGGCTTCAACCTGCTCGGCGACACGTCCGGCGGCGCCCGACCACGCCCCGCGGCGGCCGGTCCGACCACACGCCGGATCCCCAGGCAGACCCGGGCCACAAAGCAGGCCGCAAAGCAGACCCCGACCCTCGAGCAGACTCCCACTCCCAAGGAGATCCCGTGACCCCGGTGCGCACAGTCGGCTTGAACCGTCGAGGCTTTCTCGGCCTCGCGGCGCTCGCGGCGGCCGGCGGTACGGGCGTGCTCACCGCTTGTTCGAGCTCCTCCGGGGCCAAGCGGGTGGCCGACCGGCACAAGGACGGCATCCTGCGGATCGGCGTCGCCTCCGCGCCCGGCAGCCTGAACCCGCTGGACTCCGGCTCGGAGATCACCCGGTGGATCGCCGAGCCGATCATGGAGAGCCTGTACGGCTACGACGCCAAGCTCGCCTCGGTGCCGCTGCTCGCGGATGGCGAACCGCAGATCAGCGACGACAAACTGGCCTGGACGATCCGGTTGCGTCAGGGCGTGGTGTGGCACGACGGCACGCCGTTCACCGCCGACGACGTGGTGGCCACCCTCGCGCACATGCTCGACCTCTCGGCCGGCAGCGAGTGGATCACCTACATGCTCGGCTACCTCTCCCGGTTCGAGCGGGTCGACGAGCACACCGTGCGGATCGTGCTGAGCAAGCCGTACGGCCTGCTGCGCTCGCACCTGACCAACCTGCCGATCACGCACCGCGACTACGTGGCCCGCAAGGACACGATGATGGGCACCGGGCCGTACCGGTTGGACCGGTTCGTGGCCGGCCAGAGCTTCACCCTCTCCCGCTTCGACCGCTACCACGGCGGCCAGTACGCCGCCGGCGCCGCGCCCGCGTTCGCCGGTATGGAGTACACGGTCTTCGCCGACGCCAACACGCGCGTGTTGAGCCTGCGCCAGGGCAAGGTCGACCTGATCACCGCACCGTCCTTCGCCACCTTCGACATGATCCGCAAGGACAAGTCGCTCGCGCTGGTGCTCACCGAGGCGCCGTTGGACGTGCTCAGCTACGTGATGATGAAGAAGGAGCCGTTCAACGATCCCGACTTCCGCAAGGCGGTCGCGCTGTCGATGGACCGCCAGGGGGTGTTGCAACGGGTGTACGGCGGCGAGGGCACGGTGGGCCAGGGCCCGATCGGGCCCGCCGAACTCGGCTGGGATCCCACCTTCAAGCCGTTCGCACCCGCGCCGGACCTGGAGCGGGCGCGCGTGCTGCTGGCCCGGGCGAAGACGGCCAAGCGCTCGTTCACCGTGACCATCGGCACCAACCAGGGGATCCGCGACATCGCCCAGGTGCTGGTGGCGGGCTGGAAGCAGATCGGCCTCGACGTCACCATCGAGCAACTCGCGGGCGGGCCGTGGTCGAACAAGTGGCTCTCGCGCGACTACGACATGCTGATGAACACGTTCTCGTCCGGGTTCACCTCCGGCCCGGCGAACTACCTCACCCTCGCGCCCGCCGGCTCCGCCAACGTGCTCTCCTGCGGCTACGCCAACCCCGAGGTGGACAAGCTGATCGACACCGTCTGGCAGACCTCGGACGACGCCGAGCGGGTGGCCGCGCTCGGCCGGGTGGACAAGCTGCTCGCCGAGGACGCGGTGATCACCCCGCCCGCCTATCCCAAGCTCGCCCTCGCCCAGCGCGCCGAACTGTCCCCACTGGACCCGACGATGTTGCGGATCAGCCGGCTGGACCCGCAACACCTGCGGTTCGTGTGATGGACGGTGCGACCGCGGCCGAGGTGCCGCTGCTGCGGGTGCGCGATCTCGACGTCGACTACCGGGGCCCGGCCGGGCCGGTGCCCGCGGTGCGTGGGGTCTCCTTCGACGTGGCACCCGGCGAGATCCTGGGCCTGGTCGGCGAGTCGGGCAGCGGCAAGAGCAGCGTGTGCGCCGCGCTGATGGGCCTGCTGCCGGACGGCGCGCGGCGGGCGGGCGGCATCGAGTTCCGGGGCGAGGACCTGGCCGGCATGCGGGAGCGGGACCTGCGCCGGATCCGGGGGCGCAGGCTGGCGTTCGTACCGCAGCAGCCGATGACCTCGCTCGCGCCGACCACGCCGGTGCTGCGCCAACTGCGCTGGTACCTGGGCGATCGGCTGGACGACGTGGAGGTCCGCGAGACGCTGATCGGGATCGGTCTGGGGCCGGTCCTGGAGCGCCCGCGCGATCTGCCCGGCGGCTTCTCCGGCGGTCAGCTCCAGCGCGTGGTGATCGCGATCGCCGCGCTCGCGCACGAGCCCGCGCTGCTGCTCGCCGACGAGCCGACCACCACCTTGGACGCCACCGTGCAGGCACAGGTGCTGCGGCTGTTGTTGACCCTGCGGGACAAGCTCGGACTCGCCCTGGTCTACGTCTCGCACGACCTCGCGGTGGTCTCCACGATCTGTGACCGGGTCGGTGTGATGTACGGCGGGCGCCTGGTGGAGACCGCGCCGGTCCGGGAGATCTTCGCCGCGCCCAGGCACCCGTACACCCGGGCGCTGATCGCCGCGATGCCCGCGACGACGCCGGCGGATCGGCCGCTGCGCGCGGTCGAGGGCAGCGCGGACGGCGCGAACCTGCTGCCCGGATGCCCATTCGCACCGCGCTGCCCGCACGTGCTGGACGTGTGCCGCGAACGCATGCCGGCCGCGGCCCGGCACGGCGCGAGCGACGTGTGCTGCCACTGGGTGGACGAGGAGGCCGGCCGGTGAGCGCGCTGTTGACGGTGGACGGGCTGACCCGTCGATACGTCCTGCCCAAACCGTTCGGCCGGCGGGCCGAGCCGCGGGTCGTGCCCGCCGCCGAGGACGTCTCGTTCGAGGTCGCGGCCGGCGAGGTGCTGGCCGTCGTCGGCGAGTCCGGCTCCGGCAAGACCACCGTCGCGCGTGTGCTCGCGGGGCTGGACACCGCGACCTCGGGCACGGTGGCGCTGGCGGGCCGCACGCTGCCCGGTGAGCGCGGCCCGGCGGATCAACGCCTGGTGCAACTCGTCACACAGAACCCGCGGGCCGCGTTCAACCGGCGCCGCTCGCTGCGGCACGCGCTGCATCAGCCGTTGCGCGTGCACGGACTGGGCGCGAACCGGGCCGAGCGCGAGGAACTGGTTCTGGCGATGGTCGAGCGGGTCGGCCTGACGGCGGATCACCTGGACCGGCTGCCCGGCGAGGTCAGCGGCGGCGAACTGGCCCGCTTGGTGCTCGCCCGCGCGTTGCTCGTGCGCCCGCGCGTGCTGGTCCTGGACGAGCCGACCGCGAGTCTGGACGCGAGCGTCAAGGCGACGGTGGTCAACCTGCTGCTGCGGCTGCGCACCGAACTCGACCTGGCGATCGTGGTGATCACCCACGAGATCGACATCGCCCGCCGGCTCGCCGATCGCGTGGCGGTGATGTACCTGGGTCGGATCGTCGAACTGGGCCCGGCCGAGCGCGTGTTGGGTGATCCGCGACACCCCTACCCGCGGATGTTGCTGGCGAGCGTGCCGGTGCCCGACCCGGAGCGGATCGGCCGGGCGAACGCGGCGTCGTTGGGCGAGGGCATCGTCGGCGAGGTGCCCTCGGCGCTCGCCCCGCCGGCCGGCTGCGCGTACCACCCGCGCTGCCCGTTCGCGACCGAGGTGTGTCGCGACCGGCGACCGCCGCTCGAGTCGCTCGGCGACGTCGAGGTCGCCTGTCACCATCCCCACTCCGGGCCGAGTGGGACCCCGAGCAGGTAGCGCGCGGACCGTAAGGCGACCGCGGTTCGACCCGGGCAGCGCATTCGGGTATCGATTCGGTGTACGGCGGCGTGTCGGCGCGCACCGCTATCCTCCGGGTATTCCGCAAATCCGGAAAGTTGATCAACATTTCGCCGGCCACTCGCTTTATCGACCCCGCTCGGTCCATTGCGCACGGATAATCGCCGTACTCCTCATGCGGAAGACGGAACTCCGCACTACTCCGCAAGGAGGGGATCGCGCGACGAAACCTCCTCAGGTGCCCGGAAACCACCGGGGGATGCCGGACGTCCTGAGTGGTACGGGGATCGTCGGCGGCACCCGAGAGGTTCGCGGTGATAACAAAAGTGTTTCGCGAAGGAAAAGTCCGGGTGAGCTATGACACGCGTGTTCTCGGTGCTTGATCGATCCGACTTCGATCGGGCAAGCTGAACCGTCAGACCGACCGGGACGGCACGAATTCCTGGCCAACTGTAATGTTGGGGATGTTTTCGGGGGTCCAGGGAGAGATATGGGGAGTGATTCCCGCGGTCTTGAGCGCGCGCCCGGCGCGAGCGACGACGACTCGGCGGGCATCGACGCCGCGGTCATCGACCCGGACGTGGTGATGCGCCAGGCCGGCCACGAGAACTTTCCCGTGGCGATGGGGATCCTGCGCCCCGACCACCGGCGCCACCTGCTGGCCGTCTACGGCTTCGCCCGCCTGGTGGACGACATCGGCGACGAGGCCGAGGGCGACCGGGTCGCCCAGCTCGACGCGTTCGAGGGCGACCTGCGCCGTGTCTACACCGGTACCCCGAAGCTCGAGGTGCTGCGCCGCCTGCAACCGAGCGTGCGCGAACTCGACCTGCCGATCGAACCGTTCCTGGGTCTGATCGAGGCCAACCGACAGGATCAGGTGGTGCGCCGCTACGCGACGTACGAGGATCTGGTCGCCTACTGCGCGCTGTCCGCGAACCCGGTCGGCCGGATCGTGCTGCACGTGTTCGGTCGCGCGAGCGAGGAACGCGTCGCGCGCTCCGACGAGATCTGCACCGCGCTCCAGATCGTCGAGCACCTCCAGGACGTCGCCGAGGACCTCGAACGCGACCGGATCTACCTGCCCAAGGAGGACCTGGACCGGTTCGACGTCACCGAGGCCGACCTCGCGGCGCCCGCCGCCGCGCCCTCGGTGCGCCGACTGATCGCCTACGAGACACACCGCGCGACGCAGTTGCTGCGCCTGGGCGCACCGCTCGCGGGGACACTGCGAGGGCGCGAGCGCCTCGCGATCGCCGGGTTCGTGGCCGGTGGACGAGCGGCCGTGGCCGCGATCAAGGACGTCGGCTTCGACGTCCTGGCCCACCGGGCCAAGCCCGGCAAGGCCACCCTGCTGCGCGAGCTGTCCGGCGTACTGGTACGAAAGAGGTAAAAGGGGAACCATGGACGTCGACGCTTCGTACGCGTATTGCGAGCGCCTGACCCGCAATCAGGCACGCAACTTCTACTACGGCATCCGGCTGCTGCCCGAGCCCAAGCGCCTCGCGCTCAGCGCCGTGTACGCCTTCGCGCGAGAGATCGACGACATCGGCGACGGCGACCTGCCGGCCGACCGCAAGGTCGCGGAGCTGGCCCGGATGCGCAAACAACTCAAGGACCTGAGCGCGGATCGCGACCCGGTCGCGGTCGCGCTCGCCGACGCCGCGACCCGATTCCCGATCCCGCTGCCCGCGCTCGACGAACTGATCGACGGCGTCGAGATGGACGTGCGCGAGACCGAGTACGAGACCTTCGACGAGCTGCGGGTCTACTGCCGCTGCGTCGCGGGCACGGTGGGCCGGCTCTCGCTGGGCATCTTCGGCTCGCGCGACTCGCTGCACGCGCCCGATCTCGCGGACACCCTGGGCATCGCGCTCCAGATCACCAACATCCTCCGCGACATCAAGGAGGACAAGGACAACGGCCGGGTCTACCTGCCCCGCGAGGACCTGGCCAAGTTCGGCCTCGAGGACGCCTGGCACAAGGGCGGCCGGTTCACCCAGAGCGCGGCCTTCGAGGACCTGGTCCGGTTCGAGGGCAATCGCGCCGAGCAGCTCTTCGAGCGGGGTCTGACCCTGCTCCCGCTGCTCGACCGGCGCAGCGCCGCCAGCACCGGCGCGATGGCGGGCATCTACCGCCGGCTGCTGACCAGGATCATGGAGGAACCGGGCCAGGTGCTGATAGGTCGGCTCTCGCTCCCGAGCTGGGAGAAGGCCGAGATCGCCGCACGGGCACTGGCCGGCCTACCGGTCGGCGCCCGTTCGCTGCTCGCGCGCAGGCGGTGAACATCGATCGATGACCGGCCCCGGGCCGGAACGGGAAGCCGGTCGCAGGGGCCGGTACAGGGATTGATCACGTGGGTACGGAGCAAGGCATGAGCGCACGCATGGTGGTGATCGGGGGCGGCCTGGCGGGCATCACCGCCGCGCTGGCCGCCGCCGACGCCGGCGTCCGGGTCACTCTCCTGGAGGGCCGGCCCCGGTTGGGCGGCGCGACGTTCTCGCTGCGCCGCGACGACATGTGGCTCGACAACGGGCAACACGTGTTCCTGCGCTGCTGCACCGAGTACATCTCCTTCCTGGAGCGGATCGGCAGCGCCGACAAGGTCTACCTCCAGCCCCGGATGGACGTCCCGGTCCGCACCCCCTGGGGCACCCGCACCCGGCTGCGCCGCTCCGCGCTGCCCGCCCCGCTGCACCTGTCCTCGGCGCTGGCCCGCTACCCCCTGCTGACCATGGCCGGCCGGGCCCGGGTCGGCCTGGCCGCACTCGCCCTGCGCCGCCTGGACCCGGCCGACCCGGCCCTGGACGAACTCACCTTCGCCGCGTGGCTGGACCGCTTCGGCGTCACCGCCCGCGAGCGCGAGGCGATGTGGGACCTGATCGGCGTCGCCACGCTCAACCTGCCCGCCACCGAGGCATCCCTCGGCATGGCCGTCAAGGTCTTCCGCACCGGCGTGCTCGACCGCAACGACGGCGCCGACATCGGCTGGAGTCTGGTCCCGCTCCAGGAACTGCACGGCGACGCGGCGACTCGCGCGCTGGAGCGCGCGGGCGTGCGGGTGCACCTGCGCACCCGGGTGGACGCGCTCGACGCCGGCGCCGGCGGGTTCGCCATACACGCCGGCGGCGAACGAATCGAGGCGGACGCGGTGGTGCTGGCCGTACCGCACTACGACGCGGCCCGACTGCTGCCCGCGGGCGCCCTGCTGCTCGGCGACATGCCCGCCGACCCGACCCTGCTCGCCGGCCTGGGCACCTCGCCGATCGTCAACCTGCACGTGCTCTACGACCGCCCGGTCCTGGACGTCCCGCTCGCCGCGGGCATCGGGAGCCCGGTCCAGTGGATGTTCGACCGCAGCGCCGGTCACGGACTGGCGGCCGGCCGCTACGTGGCCGTGTCGCTGTCCGCGGCGGGTCGGGAAATCGACCTGACGAGCGCACAGCTGCGGGATAGGTTCGTCGCGGAGTTGGCCCGCGTGCTGCCCTCGGCCCGAAACGCCCGGGTCGAGCGGTTCGTGGTCACCAAGGAGCGGGCCGCGACCTTCCGTCCCGCCCCCGGTTCGGGCCGGCTTCGTCCCGGCCCCCGGACCGCGGTCCCCGGTCTCGCCCTGGCCGGGGCGTGGACCGCCACCGGATGGCCCGCGACGATGGAGGGCGCCGTTCGCAGCGGCCTTTCCGCCGCCCGCGAGGCCCTCCCGCATCTCGGCCGCACCCGTGCCATCCCGGAGAGGACGACGCCGCTATGACGCTCGCCGACGCATCGATCGCCCCCGCCGTGCTCGATCGCGCGCGCGAGGCGAGCCGCCCCGCGCTGCGGGTCGCGACGGCCCGACTCGAACCACCCCTGGCCCGTGTGGCCGCGTATCACATGGGGTGGGCCGACGAGGCCGGTCGCGAACTGCCCGGCAACGGCGGCAAGGCGCTGCGCCCCGCGCTCGCGCTGCTCTCCGCCGAGGCGGTCGGCGCGCCGACCGGTGTGGGCGTGCCCGGCGCCGTCGCGGTCGAACTCGTGCACAACTTCTCGCTGATCCACGACGACCTCATGGACGGCGACGAGGAACGTCGGCATCGGCCCACCGCGTGGAAGGTCTTCGGTCCGGGACTCGCCGTCCTGGCCGGCGACGGTCTGCTCGTGCTGGCCGAACAGGTCCTGATGGACGCCGACGACGCGGACGGCGATCGTGCCGCCCGACTGCTCACCGAGGCCACCGCCCGGTTGATCGACGGACAGTCCCAGGACCTGTCCTTCGAGGCCCGACTCGACGTCACCGTCGAGGAGTGCCTGACCATGGCGGGCAACAAGACCGGGGCCCTGCTGGCCTGCGCGTCGGCGATCGGGGCGGCCCTCGCGGGCGCCGACGAACGCACCGTGCAGGCGCTGTACGGCTTCGGGCACCACCTAGGCGTCGCCTTCCAGGCGGTGGACGACCTGCTGGGGATCTGGGGACGACCCGAGGTCACCGGCAAACCCGCCTGGAACGACCTGCGCCGACGCAAGAAGTCCGTGCCGGTCGTCGCCGCCCTCTCGAGCGACACGACCGCCGGACGCGAGCTGGCGCGCATCTACACGGACGAAGGACCGCGCAACGAGGAGGGACTCGCCCTGGCCGCGCGCCTGGTCGAGGAGGCGGGCGGACGTGCCCGCACCGAGACCGAGGCGGCACGGCGCCTGGAGCAGGCCATGGCCTGCCTGGACTCCCTGGACGTCCCGCAAGGTACCTACACGGACCTGACCTCACTCGCGGCCTTCACCACCACTCGGGAGTTGTGAAGAGATGACAGTGACCGTCCAGCCGGGAATCGGCGACGTCGACGACGACGGGGTCAGGGGCGCACTCGACAGGGCCGTCGCCCATCTGATGGAGCTTCAGGACGATGCGGGCTGGTGGAAGGGGGAGCTGGAGACCAACGTCACGATGGACGCGGAGGATCTGCTCTTCCGCGAGTTCCTCGGCATCCGCACCGAGGAGCAGACCCTGGCCAGTGCGCGCTGGATCCGCGCCAACCAGCGCTCGGACGGTACCTGGGCGACCTTCTTCGGCGGTCCCGCCGACCTGTCGGTGACCGTCGAGGCGTACGTCGCGCTCAAGCTGGCCGGTGACGACCCGGACGCCAAGCACATGGCCGCCGCGGCGGCCTTCATCCGCGACGGCGGCGGCATCGCCAACACCCGCGTGTTCACCCGGTTCTGGCTGGCCTTCTTCGGCTGGTGGTCGTGGGACGACCTGCCGGTGCTGCCGCCGGAGATCATCTACCTGCCCAAGTGGTTCCCGCTCAACGTCTACGACTTCGCCTGCTGGGCCCGGCAGACCATCGTGCCGCTGACCATCGTCAGCTCGCTGCGCCCGGTCCGGCCCGCGCCGTTCGAGCTCGCCGAACTGCGCCCCACCGGCGCGGTCCGGAGCCGGCCCGCGGCCGACGACCCGTGGTCGCGGGTGTTCCGCGCGCTGGACGCGGGGCTGCACCAGTACCAGAAGCGGCCGATCAAGCCGATCCGGCAGGCCGCGATGCGCAAGGCCGAGCAGTGGATCGTGCAGCGCCAGGAGGCGGACGGCGGATGGGGCGGCATCCAGCCGCCGTGGGTCTACTCGCTGATCGCGCTGCGCCTGATGGGCTACCCGCTCAACCACCCGGTGATGGCGCAGGGCATCAAGGGCCTGGACGGGTTCACCATCGTGGACACCGACGAGGACGGCGAACTGCGCCGCCGGTTCGAGGCGTGCCAGTCGCCGGTGTGGGACACCGGGTTGACCCTGGTCGCGCTGCGGGACGCGGGAGTTCCGGCCGCCGACCCCAGGGTGGTCAAGGCGGCCGGGTGGCTGATGGACGAGGAGATCCGCGAGGTCGGCGACTGGGCGGTGCGCCGACCGGACCTGGAACCGGGCGGCTGGGCCTTCGAGTTCGCCAACGACTACTACCCGGACACCGACGACACGGCCGAGATCGTGATGGCCCTGCGCTACACCGACCACCCGGACGGCGCGCGCAAGGACGCGGTGCTGGACCGGGCCGAGCGGTGGACGGCCGGGATGCGCAGCAAGGACGGCGGTTGGGGCGCGTTCGACGCGGACAACGTCAGCATCCTGCCGCTGAAGCTGCCGTTCTGTGATTTCGGCGCGGTCACCGATCCGCCCTCGGCCGACGTCACCGCGCACATCGTGGAGATGCTCGCCGACGGCGGTGCCCGCTACAGCTCCTATGTCGCCGACGGCGTCAAGTGGTTGATGGACCATCAGGAGGCGGACGGCTCCTGGTTCGGCCGCTGGGGCGCGAACTACATCTACGGCACCGGCGCGGTGCTGCCGGCGCTGGTGACCGCCGGCGTCGACCCCCGGCACGCGGCGATCCGGCGCGCGGTGCGCTGGCTGGAGGCACGGCAGAACCCGGACGGCGGCTGGGGCGAGAACCTGCGCAGCTACGATCAGCCGAAGACCTGGTCCGGGCGCGGCGAATCCACCGCGTCGCAGACCGCGTGGGCGCTGCTCGCGTTGCACGCGGCGGGCGAGTTCGGCGAGGTCGCGCAGCGCGGCATCGACTGGCTGACCGAGCATCAGAACGAGCTGGGCGGGTGGGACGAGCCGCAGTTCACCGGCACCGGCTTCCCCGGCGACTTCTACATCAAGTACCACATGTACCGACTCGTCTTCCCCGTGATGGCGCTCGGCCGGTACGCCGGGACGACGGACTGAACATGCCCCTGATGGTGGTCACCCCGCTGCGCATCGAGATGCGCGCGGTCGAGGCGGGGTTGATGGGCGCCTTCAACGTGCGCGTGGAGCGCGCGGGGATGGGACCGGACAAGGCTCGCGCCCGGGCGCGAGCCCTGTCCGCGCTCCCGGCCGCGGAGTACGGCTCGCTCGCGGTCGCGGGATTCGGCGCGGGCGTGGGGGAGAAGGTCGCGGTGGGCGACGTGGTGATCGCCTCCGAGGTGCGCGGTTCGGACGGCACGGTGATCGAACTGCCGAGCTCCGAGGTGTTGTTGGAGTGGATGCGGCGGGTCTCGCCCAAGCTGAGGCTGCATCACGGTCCGATCGAGACCGTGGACCGGTTGGTCAAGGGCCGGGCCCGGCAGGCGCTGCGCGAGCGCGGCGCGCTGGCGGCCGACATGGAGTCGGCGTACCTGCTCGCGGCGGCGGGTGCTCGGCCGGCCGGGGTGGTCAGGGTGATCACCGACACCCCGGAGCGGGAACTGCTGCGGCCCCGCCTGCTGGTGGACGGGTTCAAGGCCTTCCGCACGTTGCGCCACGCGACCCCGGCCCTGCTTGACTGGGCCAACGACGAGCGAACCAAGTCAGGAGGTACGGCGGGCGATGACGTTCGACCTGGGTGAGACGTACGAGGCGTACGCGGACCGCGGCTTCGAGCTGCACGCGAAGCACCTCAACCCGCAACTCCCGCGCGTGCTGCGGACGATCGGCATGGACCGCAATTACGTCCGGGCCGAGGGGCCGTACCTGTACGACGACAAGGGCGACCGGTACCTGGACTTCCTGTCCGGGTTCGGCACCTACGGCGTGGGCCGGCACCACCCCGTGGTGCGCAAGGCGATGCAGGACGTGATCGCGCTCGATCTGCCGGACATCGTGCACTTCCACACCCCGCCGCTGGCCGCCGCGCTGGCCGACCGGCTGCTGGCCAGGGCGCCGGGGATGGACCGGGTGTACTTCTGCAACAGCGGGACGGAGGCGGTCGAGGCGGCGCTGAAGTTCGCCCGCTTCGCCACCGGGCGGCGGCGGATCGTCTACATCGACCACGCCTTCCACGGGTTGACCACGGGCGCGCTCTCGGTCAACGGCGCGGCGGAGTTCCGCAAGGGCTTCGATCCGCTGCTGCCGGACGTGGGCATCGCGCTGGGCGATCTGGACGCGCTGGCCCGGGAGTTGAAGCGCGGTGACGTCGCGGCGCTGATCATCGAGCCGATCCTGGGCAAGGGCGTGCTGGCGCCGCCGCCGGGCTGGCTGGCCGCCGCGCAGCGGTTGCTGCGCGAACACGGCGCGTTGTTGATCGCCGACGAGGTGCAGACCGGGATGGGCCGCACCGGCAAATTCTTCGCGTACCAGTGGGAGGACGGCGTCGAGCCGGACATCGTCACGGTCGCCAAGGCGCTGTCGGGCGGATACGTGCCGATCGGCGCGACACTCACCCGGGACTGGGTGTTCAAGAAGGTCTATTCGACGATGGACCGCGTGCTCGTGCACGACTGCACGTTCGGCGGCAACAACCAGGCGATGGCGGCGGGTCTGGCCACCCTGGCGGTGCTCGACGACGAGGACCTGATCGGCAACAGCGCGCGGATGGGCGACGCGTTCGTGGCCGGGCTGGCCCCGCTGATCGACAAGTACGAGCTGTTCGCCGAGGTGCGCGGGCGGGGCCTGATGATCGGCCTGGAGTTCGGCAAGCCGCGCTCGCTCAAGCTGCGCGCCGGGTGGACGGCATTGCAGGCGGCCCGGCACGGGTTGTTCGCGCAGATGGTGGTGGTGCCGCTCTTCCAGCGGCACCGGGTGCTGACCCAGGTCGCGGGCGACCACATGGACGTGATCAAGCTGCTGCCGCCGTACGTCGTGGGGCCCGAGGACGTGCAGCACTTCGTGGCCGGGTTCGTGGACGTGATGGACGACGCGCACAAGGGCACCGGTTTGATGTGGGACTTCGGACGGACCCTGATCAAGCAGGCGATGACCAACCGCTGACGCCCTCCGTGGCTATGGCCCATACCCCCTGCTGCTGTTAAGTTGATGGAGTCAATCAACTTGATGGCGCAGGGGGTTTTGCCATGTCCGCAGTCGGGTCCACGGCCGGGGCGGGGGCGATCGACTTGATGATCGGTTTCCCCAGTGCACAGGCCAAGAGCCACTACGACTTCCTGAAGCCGCAACTGCGCGACGCGGAGAGCGGCGAGATGGAGTTCCCCGCCGAGTACATGTTCAAGGGGGTGCCGAACCACCTGGACGAGGGCGTCGATCCGATCGCGGTGACGCTCGGGCAGATGGACGCCTGTGGCGTCGAGATCGGTCTGGTCGGGATGAGCGAGACCGCGCTGCGGGCGATCGCCGAGCACCCCGACCGGTTCCGGCCCACGCTGGAGGTGGACCCGAACGACATCACCACCACGGTCCGCCGGATTCGCCGGGCGTACGAGGAGCACCACATCGTCGCGGTGACCACGTTCCCGGCCGGCTGCAACCCGCAGGTACCGGTGAGCGATCGGCGCTACTACCCGATCTACCAGACCTGTATCGACCTGGACCTGCCGATCGTCTCCAACGCGGGCATCGCCGGCCCGCGCGTACCGTCCGCGTGTCAGGACGTCATGCACTTCGATCAGGTCTGTTACGACTTCCCGGAGTTGCGCATCGTGATGCGGCACGGCGCGGAGCCGTGGGAGGACCTCGCGGTCAAGCTGATGCTCAAGTGGCCGGGGCTGTACTACATGACGTCGGCGTTCGCGCCGAAGTACTACCCCAAGGCGATCGTCGACTACGCCAACACGCGCGGCGCGGACAAGGTGATGTACGCGGGCTACTACCCGATGGGCCTGTCCCTGGAGCGGATCTTCCGGGAACTGCCGGACGTGCCGTTCAAGCCCGAGGTGCGGGCGAAGTTCCTGCGGGAGAACGCGATGCGGGTGTTCAAGCTGGACGGAAAGGGGTGAGGGCCGTGTCGGATCGGCACACGATCATCTCGGCGGACGGGCACGCGGGCGCCGGGATGGACACCTATCGCGAGTTCCTGGACCCGTCCTGGCGCGCGGAGTTCGACGACTGGCGGGAGCGCTACCGCAACCCGTTCCGGGACCTCCAGGGCGACGGTCGCACCCGCAACTGGGACGACGACCGGCGGATCGCCGAGTTGGCCGCGGACGGCATCGTCGCCGAGGTGGTGTTCCCCAACACGGTGCCGCCGTTCTTCCCGACCGGGCAACTGCTCGCCCGCCCGCCGTCGGCGCGCTCCTACGCCCGCCGGCTGGCCGGGATCCGGGCGCACAACCGGTGGCTGGCCCAGTGGTGCGGCGGGGCGAACGCGGTGCGTCGGGCCGGGCTGGCCCAGGTGTTCCTGAACGACATCGAGGACGCGGTCGCCGAGGCGGTGTGGGCCAAGGAGCAGGGGCTCGCGGGCATTTTGATCCCGACCACGCCGCCGGACGTGAGCGGCATCCTGCCGCTGTACGCGCCGGAGTGGGACCGGCTCTGGGAGGTGTGCCAGGACCTGGAGTTGGCGGTGGTCAACCACGGCGGTTCGGGCAGTCCGGACTACGGCGACCACCCGGCCGCGACGTTCCTGTGGATCGCCGAGGCGACGCTGTTCTCCCGTCGGCCGCTGACCCACATGCTGCTGTCCGGGGCGTTCGCGCGCTTTCCCCGGCTCAAGTTCGCCATCACCGAGCAGGGCGCGGCCTGGATCCCGCCGCTGCTGCGGCAGTTGGACGGCTATCACGCGCAGATGGCCACCGGTCGGATCGGTGAGCTCAAGTACACCGAGGCCGACCGGCTGCCGGAGCCGCCCAGCGCGTATTTCGCCCGCAACTGCTGGGTGGGCGCGAGCTTCCCGTCGCCGACGGAGGCGCTGGCGCGGCACGAGTTGGGCATCGACCGCTATATGTGGGGCGCGGACTACCCGCACGACGAGGGCACCTATCCGTACACGCGGGAGGCGCTGCGTCGGTCCTTCCACGACGCCTCGCCGACCGAGTTGCGCGCGATCCTGGCCGGGAACGCGGCGACGCTGTACGGCTTCGACCTGCCCGCGCTGGACGCACTGGCGGCCGAGGTCGGCCCGACCCACGCGGAACTCGCCGAGCCGCTGGCCGACCTCCCCGCGAACAGCAACAGCCCCGCGTTCACCCGGCCGTAGCCGCCTCGTCCGCCGGCCGGACCGCGCCCGATCGGCTCGGCTGCCGTTGACCGACCGGTCGCGGACGCCCCACCTGCGGTTCTGGCCATCGTCTGGCCCCGGCAATCCCGCTCGGCGGCGGTGGCGAGCCTCGTTCGGGCGGCCGCGTCGGTGGCCGAGCGGGGGACGGTCGCGTCGTGACGCGGCCCACGTCGCGGGATCCCCGAACGGCCATTGATGGTTGGCGGGGGCCGGACTAGAGTCGCGCAACCGAACTGTCGCGCGTGCCTTCCCGGGAGCAAAAACGATCATGGTGGAACAGAAGAACGACGAGTTCATCGAGCCCTCGCCCGAGGAGATCGTTCTCTTCACCAAGGAGCACGTCTCGCAGATGGAGCAGTCGGACGGCGACGACGTCTGGCTCCTGGCCGGGATGAACCACGTGCTCGTGCACACGGTCGGCCGCAAGAGCGGCAAGCTGCACAAGGTCGCGCTCCCGTTCTGGGCGGACGAGAACGGCCACCGCGTCGTGGTCGGTTCCTTCGCCGGCGCCGCCAAGCACCCGTCCTGGTACGTGAACCTGTCCGACCGCACGGCCAACCCGCAACTGCTGGTCCGTGTCCAGCACGCCACGTACTGGAGCACCGCCGAGATCCTCGACGGCGACGAGTACACCAAGACCTGGGCCGCGCTCACCACCGACCGCGAGTACTACAACAACTACCAGACCCGCACCGACCGCCGGATTCCGTTGGTCCGCCTCCCGGAAACCACCCTGATCGCCCGCCGCGACTGACGCCTCGAACCGAAACGCCTCGAACCGCGCCCGTCAGCCCGTCAGCAGCTTCTTCTGGACCTTGCCCATTGCGTTGCGGGGCAGTTCGGTGACGAAGACCACGCGCCTGGGGCGCTTGTGCACGGACAGTCCCGACGCGACGTGGTCGATGAGCTGACGCTCCGTCACCTCGGCACCGGAGACCACGAAGGCGACGATCTCCTGGCCCAGATCGGGGTGCGCGACGCCGATCACCGCCGCCTCGTGGACGGCCGGGTGGGCCAGTAGGGAAGCCTCCACCTCGCCCGCGCCGACCCGGTAGCCGCCGGTCTTGATCAGGTCGGTGCTCGCCCGGCCGACGATGCGATGCCGGCCCTCGGCGTCGATCACCGCGACGTCGCCGGTGCGGAACCAGCCGTCCGGGGTCAGCGTCTCGGCGGTCGCGTCGGGGCGGTTCAGGTAGCCCTGGAACAGGGTCGGCGAATCGATCTGCAACTCGCCGACCGTTTCGCCGTCGTACGGACACGCGGACCCGTCCTCGCCGACCAGTCGGGTGCGCACGCCCGCGATCGGCAACCCGACGAAGCCGGGCCGGCGCTCGCCGTCCGCCCGAGTGCTGACCGTGATCAGCGTCTCGGTCATGCCGTACCGCTCGATCGGCCGGTGCCCGGTGAGTTCGGTCAGCCGCTCGAACACCGGGACGGGCAGCGGCGCGCTCCCGGACACCAGCAACCGCGCGCTCGTGAGCGCGCGTGCCGAGTCCTCGTCCCGGGTGACCCGCGACCACACCGTGGGCACGCCGAAGTACATGCTCCCGCCGGCCTGTGCGTACGCCGCCGGCGTGGGCCGGCCGGTGTGCACCACCCGCGAGCCGACGCGCAGCGCGCCGAGTACGCCCAGCACGAGACCGTGCACGTGGAACAGCGGCAGGCCGTGGACCAGGACGTCGTCCGGTGTCCACGCCCACGCTTCGGTGAGGCCGTCGAGGCCGGCCGCGATCGCCACGTGCGGGATCAGCACGCCCTTCGGCGGACCCGTGGTGCCGCTCGTGTACAGGATCAGCGCCGTCGTGTCCGGGGCCGGCTCCCGGTGCGTGCTCGCCGAGCGCGCGGTGAGGTCGACCGGCATGGTCGGCAACCCGGTGTCGGTCCACGGGCCCGGCGCGAGCAGCAGTACCGCGCCCGAGTCGGACAGGATGTGCGCGCGCTCCAGCGGACCCGAGTCCGGCGGAACCGGGACCACCGGGACGCCCGCGATCAGGCCGGCCAGCGTGGCCACCACCGTGGCCGAACTCGCGTCCGCCCGCAGCGCGACGGCCCGCGCGCCCGCGATGCGATCCGCCAACGCCGTCGCGGCCCCGAACAACGCCTCGCGTGACATCGCCTCCCCGGCCACCGTGACCGCGTCGAACCGATCCGGCACGGGTGAGTCAAGCGAGACGAGAGCAGACACGAACCGACCTCCAGCCACGACAACCGACCCGCCGATGCTAGTGCGCGCGGCGCCGCGTCAGGCGCCGTCGCCCGAACCCGCGACCTGCCCCGGCACCCCCGCCCCGGCACCCCCGCGCCGCGCGGCACGGACGACGGCGGGCATCCCGCGTCGCGAGCCTGGGGATTCCCCCGGGACAACGGGTGGGGCGGCGCATAGCGTGGGGGTGAGTGGGGCGGGGAACCGGCTGGGGGGTCGGGCCGTCCCAGGGGCAGGACGATCGGTGGAGCAAGGAGTGGTTGTGCGTCGAAATCGCGCGAGGACACTGAGGATCTCGGCCGTTGCGGCGGTGTGCATATCGCTCGGCGCGCTGACCGCGTGCGGAACCGCCGAGAGTCCGCTGTCGACCATCGAGAAGACGTCGCCGACCGAACCGGTGACCGAGCCCGCGGGTTCCGGCCTGGACGAGAACGTCCGCAACGAGGACCTCGACGTCGGCGAACTGGCGCGCCGGGCAAAGCAGTCCGCGTCCGGTCTCAAGACCGTGCACGTGGTGGCGGACATCGTCTCCGACGGCAAGGCGATGCGGCTCGACCTACGCGTGGACCGCGGTAGCGAGGACTTCCAGGGCACCATCCAGCAGAACGACGTCCGGCTGGACGTGCGCCGGGTCGGCTCCGACATGTACGTCAAGGGCGACGAGCGGGCGTACCGCTCGCTGGTCGGCACCGTGGACGGCGAACTCGCCGCCAAGCTGCTCGCCGGCAAATGGCTCAAGGGCGACGTCAACAGCGAGAAACTGCGCGGCGTCCGCAGCATCACCACCGTCGCCGATCCCGGCGCGGCCTTGAAGAACTTCCCCGAGGACGGCGTCAAGCTGCCCATCGAGACGATCGACGACCGCAGGATGATCCCGCTCACCGGTCCGCCCGGGAGCAACAACGGCAAGGTCTACATCGAGGCCCAGGGCGGCAAGCCCTACCCGGTGCTGATCGTGTCCAAGGGTGCGAGCAACAGCGGGTCGATCAGCTACGGCGACTTCGACGTACCGGTCAAGGTGACCGTGCCGCCGGCCGCCGACGTGATCGAGATCCCCGACCGCACGAGCTCGTCGAGCACCCCCCGCCCGGGCAGCACGGCCTGACACCGTCCGCCCGACGCCGAAAGGCCATCACCCCCGTTGACCGGCCCCGCCCGCCTCGGAGTCCGCGACGGGAGGCCGAAGGCACACCCTAGGATGCTCTGCGTCAACGCGCCGCGTCCGTCGACGAGGCGCGGCATCGGGGAACCACCGCGGAGGGGAGTTGCGATGACGGTCGTTCTCGCACAGGGGGAGCGCGTCACCATCGGCAAGGGCGAGGCCGGTTCGGTCGCCCGGGTCCGGATGGGACTGGGCTGGGACCCGATCAAGCACGAGGGGCTGCGCCCGGGGCTGCAGGCGCTCACCGGCGTCGACCTGGACGCGTCGTGTCTGCTGTTCGACGCCGATCACCATCTCGTGGACACCGTGTGGCCCAGGCAGTTGGTCTCCAAGGACGGCGCGGTCACGCACACCGGGGACAACACCACCGGGGCCGGCGAGGGTGACGACGAGTCGATCATCGTGGACCTCGCCGCGCTGCCGCTGCGGGTGACGGCGCTGGTCTTCACGGTCAGTGCGTTCTCCAGCGACGACTTCTCCCGGGTCGCCAACGCGTTCTGCCGGCTGGTGGACGAGCGCGACGAGAGCGAACTCGTGCGCTACGAACTCTCCACCACCGACTCGCACGACAACGCGCAGATCATGGTCAAGCTCGCGCGCGGCGGCGACGGCTGGGTGCTGACCGCGATCGGCCGCTCGGCCAAGGGAAACACGTTCAGCGACCTGCTGCCCGAGGTCCAGAAGTACCTGTAGGCGTCACCTCGGCGGGACACCCCGCCACAGGCGACCGCGGACTACGCCGCGACGACGAGCCCGCGCTCGCGCGCGTAGTCCGCCAACGCCTCGCGCAGCCGGCGCCGACCCCGGTGCAGGCGCGACATCACCGTGCCGAGCGGGACGCCCATGAACGCGGCTATGTCCTTGTACGGATAGCCCTCCACATCGGCCAGGTACACCGCGATCCGGAACTCCTCGGGCAGTTCCCGCAGTGCGGCCACCACCTGCGAGTCCGGCAGGTGGTCCAACGCCTCGGTCTCCGCCGACCGCAGCCCGGTCGACTCGTGTGTTCCGGCCCGGTAGAGCTGCCAGTCCTCGATCTCCTGCACGCCCGACGCCACCGGCTGCCGCTGCTTCCGGCGGTAGGAGGTGATGAAGGTGTTGGTGAGGATCCGGTACAGCCAGGCCTTCAGGTTCGTTCCGTCGCGGAACTGATGGAAGGACGCGTACGCCTTCGTGAACGTCTCCTGGACCAGGTCCTCGGCGTCCGAGGCGTTGCGGGTCATCCGCAGCGCGGCCGGGTAGAGCGGGTCCAGGAACGGCACGGCGTCACGCTCGAAGCGTTCGCGCCGCGGTCCGGGGGTGGTCAGGAGATCAGTCAAGTCGTCGCTCCCGCTACACGATGCACGGACCCGTCGGCGCCTGTCGGTCCCCACCGCGCCCGGGTATGTAAATCTCCCCTGCCCATCATGTTCCCGCCGATGCGGGAAACAGCCGGGCCATTGGTCCCTCATCGGTGCGAAATCGGTGTGCGGACCGAACCGCGTGCGAGATCGGCGCGATCGAGCACGATCGGGGCACACCGCGGTCACGGAACGTCGGGATCGGTTCACGCTGTGTCGACCGTGGTGTTCCCCGGTCCGGCCGGGAGCCCTATGCTCACCGTGATGGGCACGTCACAGCTTGGCCACCGCGAGCTTCGCCAGCGTGACCAACTGGTCCTTGGTCGGCGGCGGGTCGCCGCCGCCCGCGTTGAGCGAGAACACCGCCGTCTCGTCGCCGCGACGGGCCGCGATCACCAGCACGCCACCGATGGTGTCGGGCTGTACGTACACCGCCGCGTCGCCCAGCCCCGGCACCTTCTCGGTCCGGGTGTCGCCCAGCGTGCCCAGGTAGGCGTCCAGCGCCTTGTCCACGCCGCCCGAGGTCTTCGAGCGGGTCGCGATCGTGCTGATCACCGGAGCCCCGTCGGCCGCCGCGTAGTCGCAGCCCAGCGGATTCTGCGCGGCCCGCAGCCCCGGCATCGCCAGCGCCTGCGAGACCTGCTCGGCGGTGAGCACCCCACACGCGTCCACCGCCCGCAGATCGCCGCCCGCGCCGGCGCCGCCCGCGGTCGGGCTCGGGCTCTTCGCGCCGTCCGCCTTCGTGCCGCCGTCGTCGTTGCACGCGGCCACCGGCAGCACGACGGCCGCGACCGCGACCACCACGCCCATCCGAACCCTCACGGCGCTCCCCATTCCCGGCTCGTCCCCCCGGGACGTCCCCCGGCTCCCGGCATGATCCGACATTTCCCGGTCCGCGGTGCGGTCCCGCACAAATCGTCGCGGCTTCCGAGCGGCGCGACAATGCCGCCGCGTCTCGCGATGCGGGCTGCGATCAAGCTCACACCACCCCCGACGAACCCGGAATCCGCAGGTGGGGCCGGGAATTCGGTCGGGTCCGATGTGCCCGGCATGTGGACCGGGCCTGCGGGGCACCTGCACACGTGTCCTAAAGTCACGCAGGTTCGACCCCGATGCCGCCGCTCCACCAAGGGCACGGCACTCTGTCGTCCCGAGGCACCCGTCCGATTTCCCCCGCACCCGGACACCCCGGGCAAGGAGGTACGTAGCTCGTGATCCGTAAGCTGTTGGTGGCCAACCGAGGCGAAATCGCCGTGCGCGCCCTGCGCGCCGCCACCGAGCTCGACATCACCACGGTCGCCGTCTACGCGTACGAGGACCGGCACTCGCTGCATCGCCAGAAGGCGGACGAGAGTTACGAGATCGGCGAGCGGGGTCATCCGCTGCGCGCCTACCTCGACGTCGACACGATCGTCGGCGCGGCGATCGCGTGCGGTGCCGACGCGATCTACCCCGGCTACGGCTTCCTGTCCGAGAACCCGCTGCTCGCCGAGGCGTGCGAGGCCAACGGGATCACCTTCGTCGGCCCCTCGGCCGAGGTGCTCTCGCTCGCGGGCAACAAGGTGCGCGCGCTCGAGGCCGCGAAGGGCGCCGGGCTGCCCACGCTGCAGACCGCGCCGCCGCAGGACGACGTGGACGCGCTGGTGGCCGCCGCGGACACGATCGGCTTCCCGATCTTCGTCAAGGCCGCCGCCGGCGGTGGTGGCCGAGGGCTGCGCAAGGTGGACCGCCGCGAGGACCTGCGCTCCTCGATCGAGACCGCGATGCGCGAGGCGCAGACCGCCTTCGGCGACCCCACCGTCTTCCTGGAAGAGGCGGTGATCCGCCCGCGCCACATCGAGGTCCAGATCCTGGCCGGTGCCGACGGCGGCGTCGTGCACCTGTACGAGCGGGACTGCTCGATGCAGCGGCGGCACCAGAAGGTCGTCGAGATCGCGCCCGCGCCCAACCTGGACCCCGAACTGCGGGACCGGATCTGCGCCGACGCGGTGCGCTTCGCGGAGGCCGTGGGCTACCGCAACGCGGGCACCGTGGAGTTCCTGCTCGACGAGCGCGGCCGGTACGTGTTCATCGAGATGAACCCGCGCATCCAGGTCGAGCACACGGTCACCGAGGAGATCACCGGAGTCGACCTGGTGCAGGCCCAGTTGCGGGTCGCCTCCGGCGCGAGCCTGAGCGATCTCGGGCTGGTGCAGAGCGAGATCCGGATCCAGGGCGCGGCCCTGCAGTGCCGGATCACCACCGAGGACCCCGCGGCCGACTTCCGCCCGGACACCGGCACCGTGTCCGCCTACCGCTCGCCCGGCGGCGCGGGCGTGCGCCTGGACGGCGGTACCTACACCGGCGCCGAGGTGCTGCCCTACTTCGACTCGATGCTGGTCAAGCTGACCTGCCGGGGCCGGACCTTCGGCGACGCGGTCAACCGGGCCCGGCGCGCGGTGGCCGAGTTCCGCATCCGCGGTGTCGCGACCAACATTCCGTTCCTGCAGGCCGTGCTCGAGGACCCGGCCTTCCGCCAGGGCCGGATCACCACGTCGTTCATCGACGAGCACCCCGAGCTGGTCCGCTCCCGCCCGGGTGCCGACCGCGGCACCCGGCTGCTGGCCTACCTGGCCGACGTCACGGTCAACCGCCCGTACGGCCCGACCCCGAGCATCGCCGTCCCGCGCACCAAGCTGCCCGAGCTGCCCACCGGCGACCTGCCCACGGGCAGCCGGGACCGGCTCCTGGAGCTGGGCGCGGCCGGGTTCGCCCGGGCGCTGCGCGAGCAGAGCGCGCTGGCGATCACCGACACCACCTTCCGCGACGCGCACCAGTCGCTGCTGGCGACCCGGGTGCGCACCTACGACCTGGCCGCCGCGGCGCCCTACGTCGCGCGGCTGACGCCGGAGCTGCTCAGCGTCGAGGCGTGGGGCGGCGCGACCTACGACGTCGCGCTGCGCTTCCTCAAGGAGGACCCGTGGCACCGCCTGGCGGCGCTGCGCGAGGGCATGCCCAACCTCAACATCCAGATGTTGCTGCGCGGTCGCAACACCGTCGGGTACACGCCGTACCCCGACAAGGTGTGCGTGCGGTTCGTCGAGGAGGCCGCCCGCACCGGCATCGACGTGTTCCGCATCTTCGACGCGCTCAACGACATCGAGGCGATGCGTCCGGCGATCGAGGCCACGCTCGGCACGCACGCGATCGCCGAGGGCACTCTGTGCTACACTGGCGACCTGTCCAACCCGGCCGAGAAGTTGTACACGCTGGACTACTACCTGCGGCTCGCCGAGCAACTGGTCGAGGCCGGCGTGCACGTGTTGTGCGTCAAGGACATGGCCGGCCTGCTCCGGGCACCCGCCGCGCGCACCCTGATCGGGGCGCTGCGCGAGCGCTTCGACCTCCCGGTGCACCTGCACACCCACGACACCGCCGGCGGCCAGTTGGCCACCTACCTCGCCGCCGTCGAGGCGGGGGTCGACGCGATCGACGGCGCCTCGGCCGCGCTGGCCGGGACCACCAGCCAGCCGCCGCTGTCCGCGATCGTGGCCGCGACCGACTACACCGAGCGCGCCACCGGCCTGTCCCTGGACGCGCTGTGCGCGCTGGAGCCCTACTGGGCGGCGGTGCGCGAGGCGTACGCGCCGTTCGAGTCCGGCCTGCCCGCGCCCACCGGCCGGGTCTACCGGCACGAGATCCCCGGCGGCCAGCTCTCCAACCTGCGCCAGCAGGCCATCGCACTGGGCCTGGGCCACAAGTTCGAGGACATCGAGGACGCCTACGCGGCGTCGAACCGGATCCTGGGCAACATCGTCAAGGTCACCCCGTCCAGCAAGGTGGTCGGCGACCTCGCGCTGCACCTGAGCGCGGTGGGCGCCGATCCGGCCAAGTTCGAGGCCGACCCCGGCGCGTTCGACGTGCCGGACTCGGTGATCGGCTTCCTCCAGGGCGAGCTGGGCACCCCGCCCGGCGGCTGGCCCGAGCCGTTCCGCACCCGCGCCCTCGCGGGCCGCACCGCGAGCGCGGCGCGCACGGTGGAGCTGACCCCGGAGCAGGACGCCGCGCTGGACGGCGACGAACTGCGCGACACGCTCAACCGACTGCTGTTCCCCGGCCCGGCCAAGGACTACGACGAGGCCGAGCGGCTGTACGGCGACGTCTCCGCGGTGCCGACCGTGCCGTTCCTGTACGGCCTGGTCCAGGGCGAGGAACTGGCCATCAAGTTGTCCACGGGGGTCTCGCTCTACCTCGCGGTCGAGGCGGTCGGCGACGCCGACGAGCGCGGCTTCCGCACCGTGTACTGCCGGATGAACGGTCAGCCGCGGGTGCTCTCGGTGCGCGACCGCTCGGTCAAGCCGGCCCGTCCGGAGAGCGAGCGGGCCAACCCGGACAACCCGAAGCACGTGGCCGCGCCGTTCAGCGGTGTGGTCACCCTCCAGGTGGCCGTGGGCGACGAGGTCGAGGCCGGCGGCACGGTGGCGACCATCGAGGCGATGAAGATGGAGGCGTCGATCACCGCGCAGAGCGCGGGCACCGTGGCCCGGTTGGCGATCGGTGCGGTGTCCTCGGTCGAGGCCGGCGACCTGCTGCTCGAACTGGGCTGACCCGGCCCGATCCGCGGCGGAGCGATCCGAGCGGGTCGAAGCCGATCGAATCCGGACCAACTCGATCGTTTTCTCGACCGGCCCGAACCACACGAACCACCACCCGAGCATTCGGGTGGTGGTTCGTGGCGCTTTTCGGACACGTTTGGCAGACGTTTGATTGCCTCATGTCCGATTTCACTGCGCCGTATGGGCTGCTTTCGCTCGTTTTTTCCGTTTCGTCGGTCCGTCGTTTCCCGAGGTGGGGCCGCATGTCGCGATCCTGACGTCAGGACGTACCCCCGGAGGGCTCTTGATCTTCCTGTGCTTCAGGTCACAGACTCGATGTCGCTCGGGGTTATCGGTGTCCATCCATCCGGATTGGGAGACCCTGCATGGCCGTGCGCCTGAGCACCCTCGACACGACCGCGGAACCCCGCGCCGCCGCACCCCCGCCACCACCGACCGTCGATCTGGACGACCTGCTGGCCCACCCGCACCTGGTCACCCGGCTGCCCACGCCGATGGCCCGGGCGGCGGGCGATCTGATGCTCGCCCGGCTCGCCACGCTGGAACCGGGCACCGTGGACCACTCGTACCTGCGCGGACTGCTCGTCGAGCTGAACCTGCCGATGGTCCGGCACGCCGCCGGGCGCTACCGGCGCCGCGGTGAGCCGGTCGAGGACATCGTCCAGGTCGGCACGATCGGCCTGATCAAGGCGATCGACCGCTACGAGGCGGATCGCGGCAGCAGCTTCATGGCCTACGCGATGCCGACCATCATCGGCGAGATCAAGCGCTTCTTCCGGGACACCTCGTGGTCCGTGCGGGTGCCGCGCCGGCTGCGCGAACTGCGCACCGAACTGCTGCGCGCCACCGACGAACTGACCGCGCTGCACGGCCGCACGCCCACGCCGCGCGAACTCTCCGAGCGGTTGTGCATCACCGAGGAGGAGGTGCTCGAAGGACTGGACGCCTGCACGGTGTACACCGCGACCTCACTCGACGAGACCGCCTACGGCGACGCGGACGGTCAGGAGACGGTCGGCGACCGGCTCGGCTCCGAGGACCACGCGCTCGATCTGGTCGAGTACCGCGAGGCACTGCGCCCGCTGCTGGCCGAACTGCCGCAGCGCGAGCGCGCCATCCTGGTCATGCGGTTCTACGGCAACCTGACCCAGGCGCAGATCGGTGAGCGGATCGGCATCTCGCAGATGCACGTGTCCCGCCTTCTCGCCCGGACCCTGGCGTCGCTGCGCGAACGACTGATGATCCCGGGCTGACCACCCGCGCGCCCGGTTCGCCGACCGGGCGCGTTCCCCTTCCCGGTGGCAGCCAGAGGTTTGTTCGCCGGCGGGCCGAGAAGCCGCCAGGCGTAGGCTCGACTCGGGAAGGGGAACGCGCATGAGCGTTCGGCTCGACCGCAGGATCGCGCACGACGGCGTCGCCGAGGAGGCGCGGGAAGGTGTCCCGAGCGTCGACGAGGTGCTCGCCGAGCCGATCCTGATCGAGGGCTTGGCCCCGATGGCGGCGCGCGACCTCGGGGAGCGCATGTTGTGCCTGCTGGCCCGTACCGAACCCGGCACCCGTACACACAGCGAACTGCGCGGATGCCTGGTCGCGCTGAACATGCCGCTCGTGCGCCATGCCGCCGGACGCTACCGGCGCCGGGCCGAGCCGATGGAGGACATCCTCCAGGTCGGCACGATCGGCCTGATCAAGGCGATCGACGGCTACGACGGCGGCCGGGAGACCGGCTTCCTGGCGTACGCGATGCCCACCATCGCGGGCGAGATCAAGCGCTTCTTCCGGGACACGTCCTGGGCCGTGCGGGTACCGCGCCGGCTGCGTGAACTGCGGGGGGAACTGATGCGGGCCAACGACGCGTTGACCGCCGACCTCGGCCGCGAGCCGTGCGCCGCCGAGTTGGCGCGGCGGCTCGACCTGAGCGAGGCACAGGTGGCGGAGGGACTCGCGGCGTGTTCGGCGTACAGCGCCTCCTCGCTCGACGAGTCCGCCTACGGCGACGCCGTCACGGTCGGCGAACGGATGGGGCGCGACGACCACGCGCTCGACCTGGTCGAGTACCGCGAGTCGCTCAAGCCGCTGATCGCAGGCCTCCCGCAGCGCGAGCGGACCATCCTCGCGCTGCGGTTCACCGGCGACCTGACCCAGGCCCAGATCGGCGAACGCCTGGGCATCTCCCAGATGCACGTCTCGCGCCTGCTCACGCACACCCTGAAGGTGCTCCGGGAGGGCCTGACGACCGGACGCGAGAGCTTCGCGGTGTGAGGCGGGGCGGCGGGCCCGCCGGCCCGCCTGCTCGCCGGCCGTTCGGCCTCGGCGTCCGGCGGGTCAGCGGAAGACCACCTCGAAGGGGCGGCGGAAGTAGGCGAGTTTCTCCGGGGGCAGCGGCACCCGGTCGTCGCGGCCCGGGACCAGCGGCGCTATCTGCGAGGCCAGGCAGGACAACGCCCGTTCCTTGCGCGCCTGTTGCACCTCGGTCAGGTCGACGCGCAGGGCCCGGCTCCAGGGCACCCGGCTGTCCTGCGGTCGCGCCCACTGCCACATCCGCAGCGGGAACTCCAGCAGTGCGACGCCGGTCTCGCGGGCCGCGACGTCGGCCGCGCGCCCGGTGCTCTCGTGATCGGCGAGGCCGTCCTCGCGCCAATTGCTCACGCACAGCGCGAAGTCGGCGACGAGTGGGATCAGCCGGTCCACCACGTCGCGTTCGTGCGTACTCACCGTACGGTCCGGGACGCGCAGCCGGATCACCTCGACCGGGGCCACCCCGCCGGGATTGCCGACGATCGTGGCGAACGCGCGGTCGGACTCGCGCACCCGGCGGGCGGCGAGTACGGAGCCCGGTAAGCGGCTGCCCGGATGGGACGCGTCGCCGTCGGTCACGCTGACCACCCGCACCCGCGAACCCTCCGCCACCGCACGGGAGATGAGCCCGCCCACACCCAGGAGCGCGTCCTCCGGGTGCGCCGCGACCACCACGAGACCGCCGGCCAGGATCGGCCAGTCCTCGGGCAGCGCGCTCGGCAACGATTGCCGCTGCCAGTCGGTCTCGGTGGTCCACCCGCTTCCGGGGGCCGGATCGGGTGCGGAGGAGCGTGATCCGCGGAAGGTGGGAAGGCTCATCGTGTCTCCCTGTCGAGAGGCGGAGTCGGGGTGGCGGTCTCCCAAGGGTGTGGTCGGCGCCGGGGTGAGACTTACGAGCATCGGCTACCCGGGCGGGTTCTGGCCATGTGTGACGGGGGAATCACCGAGCCTTCAGCCGGCTGTCGGGACCGCCTCGGCGTCGTCCGTTCGCTTCGGCGCCGGGATGTGCGCGGCTTCGACCGGTTTGCGTCCGGGGATGAACAGCGCCACGAGCAGGCCCAGGACGGCCGCTCCGCAACCCAACCACAACGCGGTCACGAACGCGTCGTGCGAGGGGAACTCGCGTCCGCCCGCGCGCATCGTCATGTTCGCCAGCACGACGCCGATCACCGCGCTGGAGGTCGAGGTGCCGATCGAGCGCATCAGCGTGTTCAGACCGGTCGCCGAACCGGTCTCGCCGATCGGTACGGCCTGCATGATCAGCGACGGCATCGCCGCGTACGCCAGCGCGACGCCGAGTGCCGAGACCACCGTCATCGCGACGATCTTCCACAGCGCGTCGAGCATGAACACCGAGAGCGCGTAGCCGATCGCGATCACCAGGGTGCCCACCAGCAGCGAGACCTTCGGCCCGTAGGCGGCGGACAGCCGCGCGGACAGCGGGGACACCAGCATCATCACGATGCCGGACGGCGCCATGCACAGACCCGCGACGACCATGCTCCTGCCCAGCCCGTAACCGGTGTTCTCCGGGTTCATCAGCACCTGCGGGAACACCAGCGACTGGGCGAACATCGCGAAGCCGACCACGACCGAGGCGAGGTTGGTGAACAACACCTGCGGCCTTGCCGATATGCGCAGGTCCACCAGCGGTTGCGCGGTCCGCAGTTCGAGCCATCCCCAGCCGAGCAGTACGACGACCGCGACCGCGAGCAGGCCCAGTGTGGTCGCGCCGCCCCAGCCCCAGTCGGCGCCCTTGGTGATCACGAGCAGGAGCGCGACCAACCCGACGGACAGGCCCGCCGCACCGGCGAAGTCGAAGCGGCCCGGCAGGCGGACCGGCGACTCGGGTACCAGGAGCAGCACCAGCACGACGTCCAACGCGCCGATCGCGCCGGCCGCCCAGAACATCATGTGCCAGTCGGCGTGCTGCGCGATCAGCGCGGCCACCGGCAGCCCGATCGCGCCGCCGATCCCCAGCGTCGCGCTCATCAGCGCGATCGAGGAGCCCAGCTTCGCGGGCGGGAGTTCGTCGCGCATGATGCTGATGCCGAGCGGAATCACGCCGAACGACGCGCCCTGGAGGAGGCGGCCGATCACCATCGGGAGCAGCGAGTCCGACAGCGCGCACAACACGGAGCCGACGACCATCAGGCCCAGGCTGACGATCAGGATCCGGCGCTTGCCGAACATGTCGCCGAGCCTGCCCATCACCGGGGTGCAGACCGCGCCGGAGAGCAGGGTCGCGGTGACCACCCAGGACGCGTTGGCGGGCGAGGTGTCGAGCAGCCTGGGCAGGTCGGGCAGCAGCGGTACGACCAGGGTCTGCATGAGCGCCACGACCACGCCGCAGAAGGCCAGCACCGCCACCACCGATCCGGCCCGGTCCACAGGTCCGGGCGGGTGGGCGGGAGCGCCCGCCGGGCTCGGCTCGGATATGCCGCTCGGACCGGTCACGGACTGCCTCCAGGGTTCGCCGGGTGAATGTTGCGGTCGACCTGCTGTGGGCGACCTGGCGCGGTCGACCTGCCGTGGTCGACGAATGTGCACGATACACATCATGTGTATCGTGCACATGACCTGGGGTGAGCGCTAGGGTCGTGGGGACGGCGCATTGGTGTGAAGGCGGGAGTGGACGTGTTGGAAGGGATCGAGCGGGAGCTGATGCTGATCGCTCGGCACCACGTCATGGGCAAGCGGCGGGGTGACGGCATGGAGCGGTCCGCCTACCTGCTGCTGACCCGCCTGGAGGTCGAGGGGCCGATGTCGATCGGGCAACTCGCAGAAGCGTTTCGGCTCGACACCTCCACGGTGAATCGCCAGGTGGCCGCGCTGCTGCGGGCCGGCGACGCGGAGCGGATCGCGGACCCGGACGGCGGGCTCGCCCGCAAGCTGCGGATCACCGAGGGCGGCGCGGAACGGCTCGCGGGGGAGCGGGCGACGCACTGCCACGGTCTGGAACGTGTCCTGGCGTCCTGGGACGAGGGCGAGCGGCGCGAACTGTTCGAGGTGCTGACCCGGTTCAACCGGTCGGTCGAGAACGTCGAGGGACGCGAGTGGCCGAGGAACGAACTCGCGCCGGAGCGTACGGGCGACGTGGCGCACACGGGCGGCGTTGCGCGCGGGTGAGCGCGGGCGGGGAGGTGCGCGGGTCGCCGAGTCCGGCGTCGGGCGCGGGGGCGGGGTCGCGGGTATGACGTGCGGCGTGTCGCCTCACCGCTCGGGGGTTGCCGGGCGGTGAGGTGACGACGAGTCAGAGGCCTTTGTCCGGGCCGGATTCGGGCGCGGACTCGGGGTCGGCCGGCGGAGTGGGGTCGGTCTGCGGATCGGCATCGGGTCCCGACGTCGCCTCGGCGGTGAGGGTGATCGCGGGCTCGGCCTCGGACGTAGTCCCGGGCTTCGGTGGGGACTTCGGGTCGGTGTCGGGCTTGGACGCCTGCGCGGGTGGGGACTTCGGGTCGATTCCGGGCTTGGACGCCTGCGTCGGTGGGGACTTCGGGTCGGTCTTGGCATCGGCCTCGCCGTCGGCCGTCGGCTGCTCCGGTATGGACTCGGTCGTCGGCTCCGGTTCCCGGCGTTGATCCGGGCGTTGATCCGGGCCCTGATCCGGGTCCGGGGCTGCCGGGGCCTGGTTCCGGTCCCGCTCCGACCCGGGCTCGCGCGCGGAATCCGGGTCCGGCTTCGAAGCAGGTGTCGGCTCGTCGGCCGCTTCACCCGGCTCGCCCTTGTCCGGCTCCGGCGCGCTCGCGTCCGACGTGTCCGGCTTCGCGGTTGCCGATCCCGCCGCGGGAGCGCCCTCCGTCCGCACCGTGGCCGGGTCCGTCGACTCCGGTTCCGTAGCCGGTCGTTCCGCCGCTCGGCCGCCCGCCACGGGCACCGGCACGGGCGCGGCGGCGGTCGCCGGGACGGGGGCGGCGGCGGGGTCGGCGAGGTCCTCGTCGTACCCGTCCTCCGCCGCGTCCGGGTCGTCCGCGAACCGGCGGCGGCCCGCGAGCGCGAGCAGGGCGCCGGCCGCGACCAGGATCAGGCCCGCGACCAGGATCGTCGGCTCGTTCCCACTGGCGCCCGCGATGTCCGCCGCGGTCGACGCCGTGCCTTCGAGGGTCCTCAACGGTGTCATCCGATCCATCGGCGAACAGGTCCGGTCGTCTTACTAGCAGACTCGCCGAACCCAGGGAAACCGGCCTCGACCTGAGAGTTTTCCTGGTCGAAACACGAAGGCGCAAGGATCGCCCCGCGAACAAGGGAGCCGCGATGACTGTCATGGCGACACGTACGGGGCTGGGCTGGGAGCACGGGATCGACGACGTACCGTCCGCCGTCGCGTTGTCGGGTGGATTGTGCGTGGTCGCGGGAGCCGCCGGCGGGGTTCGGCTGCTGGACGCGGCGACCGGGCAACTCCAGGGCCGGATCGTGTTGCCCGGTGGGGTGTACCGCGCCGGCTTCTCGCCCGACGGCACCGTGGTCGCGCTCGCCGGCCCCACCGGGTACGCGCTGTGGCGGGTCACCGACGGTGCGCTGCTGATGCGCACACCGGGCCTGCCCGCGCGCTTCGCGTGGTCCGCGGGCAATCGGTGCGCGGTGTCCTTCGGCGGCGCGGTACGCGTCTACGCGGGCGACACCGGGACCGAGTCGTGGCGCGCCGTGGACGGCCCGGTCCAGGTGGACGACGTGGTCTGGGTCGACTCGGTCGGCGGGCTGGCGGTCGCGCTCGGCGGCGAGGTGCACATGTACGGGCCGCGCGGGCGGACGAACGTGTGGACCTACCCGATTCCGGTGCGGGTGCTCGCGGGGGCGCCGGACGGGGCGTGGTTGTGCGCGGCGGGCGACGCGCCGGGTGTGCACATCCGCGGCGCGGGCGGTACGCACGAGGACCTCGGCGCGGTCGGCGGCGCGCCGGTGACCGGGCTCGCGCTCGATTGCGGCGGACACCGACTCGCCGCCGAGGATTCGGCCGGACTGACCGTGTGGGACCTCGCCGCCCGCGGTGGCCGGGTGCGCCCGCGCCCGCGCCGGTTGCCCGCTCAACCGCACGCGTGCGTGCCGAGTTGGCGGCCGGGCGGCGGTGGACTGATGGCCACCTCGGGCGGCGACGGCATGCTCGTGGTGTGGGACGTGCGTGCCGGCTCGGCCCGCAAGGCGCCGACCCCGCTGGCCCGCCGGCACGTCTCGGCGCCGGTGACCGCGCTCGCGTGGCACGGCCGGGACGCGCTGCTGTTCGCGGACCGGACCGGGCGGGTCGGCGCCCAGTGGTTCCGGGAGATCGGGAGCCGCTGACCGGGCCGGCGGTGCCGGCGGCACGATCGCTTAGGTTAGCCTCGCCTTACATTCGCTGTGTACGGTCGGGAGGGTCCGCCCATGGAACTGCTCGTGGAAGATCTGCACGCCGGTTATCCGGGGCATCGCGCCGTGTCGGGTGTGGATCTGGCGGTGGCCGCCGGCAGTGTCGTCGCGATCGTCGGGCCCAACGGTTGCGGCAAGTCCACCCTGCTGCGCTCGATCGCCCGCCTGCACAAGCCGGATTCGGGTCGGGTCACCGTCGGCGGCGACGACATCTGGCGGCTGAAGCCGCGTCAGGCCGCGCACCGGGTCGGGCTGTTGCCGCAGAACCCGACGGCACCGGAGGCGGTCACGGTGGCCGGCCTGGTGCGCTACGGCCGGCATCCGCACCAGGGACTGTTCCGCCAGTGGTCGCGCGCGGACGAGCGGGTCTGCCGGGACGCGCTGACCGCGACCGGTGTACTCGACTTGGCCGATCGGCGGGTGGACCGGCTCTCCGGCGGGCAACGGCAGCGCTGCTGGGTCGCCATGGTGATCGCGCAGGAGGCGCCGGTGATGCTCCTCGACGAACCGACCTCGGCGCTGGATCTGGGGCACGCGGTGGAGGTGCTGGGCCTGGTCCGACAGGTGGCGGCGGGTGGGCGCACGGTGGTGATGGTGCTGCACGACCTGCCGTCGGCGGCCCGATACGCGGACGTGCTGGTCGCCATGCGCGACGGTCGGGTGGTCGCCTCCGGACCGCCTCGCGAGGTCGTCGACGCGGCGCTGGTGCGGGCGTTGTACGACGTGGACGCGGACATCCTGCGCGCGCCGGGCGACGGCACACCCGTCGTGGTGCCCAGGATGGCCGGTGCCGGTGCCGGTGCCGGTGCCGGTGTCGACGCCGAGGTCGAGGTCGTTTCGGTCGCGGATGTCGAGCGGGCCGGGATCGCTCCGTCCGGCGGGTGAGGCGACCGGTTCCGGGCCGCCCGGTCCTCGCCCGGGCCGGGTGTTCGGGTAGGTTGCCCACACGAATGTGACGATGCGTCAGTTGATGAGGTGGGCAATGTTCGGCAGGAAGAATAAGGTCGCGGCGGCGGCCGAAGGCCGCGATGTGGCTGCGCTCGTGCTGCGCGCGACGCTCGGTCCGATGCTCTTCGCGCACGGCTACAACAAGGTCGCCGGCCCCGGCGGCCTCGCGGGCACCACCGGTTGGTTCGAATCGCTCGGGCTCAAGCCCGCCGAGGTGCACGCGCGCCTCGCGGCCGGCACCGAGATGGCGGCCGGCGTCGGTATAGCGCTCGGCGTGGCCAACCCGCTGCCGGCGGCGGCGACGGTGGGCCTGATGAGCGTCGCCGCGGCGACCGACCACAAGGGCAAGGGCTTCTTCGTCTTCAAGGGCGGCTGGGAGTACACCGCGGTCGTCGGCGGCGCCGCGGTCGCGCTGGCCGCGCTGGGCAACGGCAAGTACTCGGTGGACGCGCTGATCGGCCGCAAGAGGTCGGGCCTGCGCCCGGCGCTGTTCGCGGCCGGCGTCGGCGTCGCGAACGCCGCGCTGCTGATGAAGCTGTGCTACAAGCCGGACCCGAAGCCGGACGAGACCGTCGAGGCGTAAGCGCGACGAGGCCGTCCGCCCGTGCGCCGGGGGCGAGGGCGTCGAGCGCAACGCGGACGAGACGGTCGACACGTCACACTTCGGTCGGCTCGGCCCGCACCGATCCACTGGGTGCGGGCCGGGGTGTCCGGGCGAGCGGCTACGTTGGATCCCACTTGGATCCATGGGCGTTGCGCCCTCGTGTGGAGGTTCTTGCTGTGCAGACGTTGCCCGAGTCCTGGCAGCCCGTGCTCGCGGAGGAGTTGGCGAAGCCCTACTACGCCGAGCTGACCGCGTACGTGGACGCGGAACGCAAGGAACACCAGATCTTCCCGCCGGACGAAGAGGTCTTCGCGGCGCTGGAGGCGACGCCGTATGAGGACGTCCGGGTGTTCGTCGTCGGGCAGGACCCGTACCACGACGACAACCAGGCGCACGGCATGTGCTTCTCGGTGCGGCCCGAGGTGCGGATCCCGCCGTCGCTGCGCAACATCTACAAGGAGATGCACGCCGACATCGGCCTGCCCATCCCGGACAACGGCTACCTGATGCCGTGGGCGCGTCAGGGCGTGCTGCTGATGAACACGGTGCTCACCGTGCGCGCGCACGAGGCCGCGTCGCACAAGGGCCGCGGTTGGGAGAAGTTCACCGACGCGGTGATCAAGGCGGTGAACGACCGGGACGAACCGGTGGTGTTCGTGCTGTGGGGCGGGCACGCGAAGAAGAAGGCGGCGCTGATCGACACCGCCAAGCACACCATCGTGCAGGGCGCGCACCCCTCGCCGTTGTCCGCGAAGCTCTTCCACGGCAGCAAGCCGTTCTCCCAGATCGACGCCGCGCTCGAGACCATGGGGCACAAGCCGATCGACTGGACCATCCCGAACCTGAAGAAGTAGCGCGCGGACGGGGCGCAAGAAAAACGACAACCGACGTTCCGGTTCGGTATCGGCTCGGCCGGTATCGGACCGGAAACGGGCGTCGAAGGGGAATGGCCGGAAATCTCCTTGCATCGGTGCGGAACACCTATCACGTGCCCTTACGGTGTGAGGCTCCCCCTTTCCATGCCTCCGAGGCGGCCCCCGTGTCGACGACCACCGTTTCACCCGCGTCTCCCACCCGAACCCCCTCCCGCGCCCCCACGCTCGACCTCACTCCCGGCTACGTCGCGCACCGCGGTCTGCGTGAGGAATTGGCCCGACTGACCGAGGTGACCCGAAACCTCGATCCGGTCGACATCCTGCGCGTGCGGGCGGTCGAGGAGCATCTCGCCCTGGTGCTGCGCTTCCTGCGCGCGCATCACCGCGAGGAACACACCGTGCTGTACCCGTGGGTGCGCGCCGGCTCGCCGCGCGCCGCCCGCACCGTGACCGCGTTCCAGGTGGACCACTCGGCCCTGGAGGACGCGATGCGCCGCGCCGCCGATCCGAGCGTGCCGCTGCGCGACCGCTCGCCCGCGATCGGGCGGTTGTACGACCTCGTGGCCCGACACAGCCTGGCCGAGGAACACCAGTTGTTCCCGCTGATGCGCCTGCACGTGCGGGCCACGCCCGACGGACGGATGCCGACCCGCACGGTGCGGGTCTGGGGCCGCGACCTGCCCGCGCTCGTCGCCTTCCACCTGCACCACGCCACGGACGCCGAGCGGCGGCGCGTGCTGCGCTGGATCCCGCCCGGCACGGCCCTGCTGTGGCGGGCGGGCTGGCGGCGGGCCTACGAGCGGCGCCGGCGTGCCGCGTACGGAGATTGACGCCGGTTCGGCGGATTCGACTCGGCAAGTGAGCGGCCGCGCGGCCTTTGCTCAGGAGGGCTGTTCGGCCGAGTCGGCCGGGCGGGTCAGCTCGGCCAGCAACGCGCGGACGTGCTCGATCTCCGGTCCGGTCGGCTGTACGTCCTCCAGCGCCCGCACCAGAGCGTCCAGCGCGCGCGCCGGTGCCGGCTCGGCGAGCGTGGACAGGTCGTGGATCAGCCGCAGCAGCATGATCCGCGGCGCGGCGATCTGCTCGCGGGGCAAAGGGTGTTCGTAGTAGCTCTCGGCCAGATCCAGCCACAGGTTCCACAGGTCGGTGCGGGCGATCCTGGGCACCGCCAGGATCGCGTCGGTCAGCGCCCGGATCTGCCCGGCCGTGATCGTGCGCCGGAGCACGGGCGCGGCCGGCAGCCGGGGCGCGGGCGCCGCCGGGACCGTGCCGCCCATGCCGCCCGTTCCGCCGGTGCGCGGGGCCGGGAACGCCGGTGGCGCGGTCGGCCGGGACGGCCCGTGGACGGCCGTCATCAGCTCCTCGCGCGCGTCCTCCTCGGACTTGCCGTACAGCGTCTTGCGCAGCAACGGCCGCAGCACGGACGGGATCGCCTCGCGGTCCAACTCGTGCACCACGAGCGGGATCAGCCGGCGCCCGCTGCCGCGCAGCGCGTCCGACATCGCGGTCCACTCGACGGTGGTCCAGCGCTCCGCCACGAAGTACGCCGGGGAGAACAGCGCGATCATGTGTCCCGCGTTGTCCAGCGCGCGACTGACCAGGGTGGTCAGGTTCTCGCCCGTGGCCCAGTCCCACGCGTCGAGTTCGACCTCCAGGCCGTCCTGCAGGAGTTGGCCCGCGATCCACTCCGCCCAGGCGGTGTCCGAACCGGCGTGGCTGATGAAGTAGCGCACCGCGTCGCCCCCGTGCTCCCCGTCGTTCGCCATGGGCACCAGCATCGCGCACCCGCCGGCCGGATTCGGCCGCTCGGCCGGAAGGGTGGGCGGAACCACCCGTTCAGCCGGGCAGGTTCTCGATCGCGCGACAGACCTCCTCGACGCCCTGGGTGTTGGGCAACACGTCGTGCAGCGCGCGGCACAGGCACTGCAGCGAATGGATCGGCTCCGGCCCGTTGACCAGGGTTCGGATCATGTGCAGAAGCATCGACCGCGCGTCGGTCATGTGCCGGTGCAGCAACTGGTGTTCGAGGTAGTCCTCGGATAAATCCAGCCAGATCGACCACGTGTCCGGCGCGCGCAGGCCGCGTACCGCCAGGAACAGGTCGGCGAGGTAGACCACCTGGTTCTGCGGGATGGTCCGGGACAGCTTGGCCATGTTGCCGAAGCGCAGCAGTTCCAGCGTCACCTCCGGCGACACCTCGCCGGAGGCGAACAGTTCGGCGACCCGGGCGATCGCGGCCGGTCGATCGCCCACGAACGCGGCGATCGCCTCGGCGGTGACCATCTCCAGCTCGAATCCGCGATGCGCGTCGAAGAGCATCAGCACCGAGGAACCCCGGTCCAGCGGCGGCAGATCGACCGTGGTGCCCAGGTGGCGGGCCAGCGGATCGGTGCTGGTGATCAGCACGTGGCCGGGACCGGTCGGGATCATCTCGCCGATCAGTCCGGGCCGGTCCACCTCGTCGAAGACCAGTAACCAGCCCTCACGCGAGCGCAGTTCGTGCCCGGGACCGACCTGCTGGTCGACCCGCCGGCCCAGGTCGGCCAGTTGGCCGAGCGCCCGATGCACGAACGCGACGCCGCTCTCGCCGGCCCGGGCGGCACAGTCGAACCACCACACCACGTCGTACAGGTGCCGGTGCCGGTAGGCGTACTCGCGGGCCAGGTGGGTGGTGCCCATGCCGGGCAGGTCGTCCTGCGGGCGCAGCACCACCCGGTGTTCGACCTGCATCAGCGTGCGCAGGTCGGCGAGGGTGCTGTCACGCCCGTAGAACCGGCCTCTGGCGCCCGGGACATGCCACACCGGCGGATTGTCCGTGGGCGAGCGCGGTGGGGGCGGAGGCGGAATCCTGGGCGGTCGCGCCGGTCTCGGTGGCGGCGGTGGCGGGGGTATCGGGTCCGACACGTTCAGGAGGACCCCGGATTCCGCGCGGGCAACGGCGCGAACCGGTGCACCGCGTCGACGAGCAGGTCACGCTGCCCGACCGCGTCCGCCTCGGTCAGGTCGACCGGTCGAACGCCGCGGAACATCGACGGTACCTGGGTGCTGCCGATCACGATCGGCAGCAGCCTGCCGCCGGTGCCCGCGTCGCCCAGCGCCTCCTCCCACTCGTCCATGGCCAGCCGTCTGGCCTCGAAGTAGTGCTCGGAGAACAGCGCGAGCACGTGTTCGCCCAGGCCGCGCGCGCGGCCCATCGCCTTGCCGAAGCTCTCGCCCGCGCTCCAGTCCCAACGGCTCAGCGAGACCCGGTAGTCCTCGAAGGTGAGCACCTCGCTGACCCAGTCCGCCCAGGCCAGGTCGTTGCCCACATAGCTGATCACCAGGTCGGTGCGGGCCGGGGGGACCGGCTCCAGGATCGGCAGGCGGCGCGGCGCCTCGGGCAGCGTGCGCGTCCCGGCCTCGTGGCTGCCGAACATCGGCTCGACCTCGTCCGCCTCGACGACGGTCAGCGGCGCCAGCCGGTGGCGCAACGCCTCGGCCACCCGGTCGGCGACCGCGCGCACCGCGCGCACGTACCCCAGGTCGCGGATGCCGCCCAGCCGCAGCATGTCGAACACGCCCGGGCCGCGGCCCGGTCCGGCGATCCCGACCGGCCACTCGATCGTGCCCACGGCGTCCGGCGGCGGTTGTTCGAGCGTGGTCCAGGGCACCGCGATCAGATTCGGCGGCGCGACACCGACGATCGACTCGTGTCGACGCAACCGGTCGGTGAACACCGCCCAGTCGCGCCCGCAGTCCAGGTCCTCGAAGTAGTCGTCCGAACACAGCGCGACCATCGCGCGCGCCTGCGCGGGCGGGTCGCCGTCCGGCACCTGGATCGGGCCGAAGGTCGGCTGCAATCGGATCGCCGCGCGCACCCGCTCCCTCCCGCGCCGCAGTTCGGCCTCGACGTCGTCGTGAAAGCGGGCCGCCCACTTGGGATCGTGGTCGGCGACGTGACTCGTGAAGAAGTCGTAGTCCACCAAGCGACCCCCGGGATCGAGCACCGTACGAAGGACGGCCGAGTGGCACCCACGCGCCGGAACGTCGGGTCTGGCAAGTGCCTTCCCCATGCCGGCCGTTCGTGTGTACGACTCTGCCCACACAGAGCATCGCGCAGGCCGACCCGGCCCGGCTAGTATAGGAAGGCTTGTGTAATCGTGGCGATACGTTCCGCACTCGAATGTACGGGTTTCACCCGGACGGCACGCGCGAGCGGCACACGCCGGCCGTGCGGGGGGAAAACCGACGGTCGAGCGACGCGGGAGAACGGGGGACCTGCGGTGCAAGGAGAGCGCGGTGACGTGGAGTCGGCCCTGCCCGACCTCGACGGGCTCTGTCTCGACGACCTCGACGACCTGCCGGCCTCCGTGCTCGCGTCGGCGCTGCGGCGGCTGATCCACGAGTCCGAGGAGCCCTCGGAGGCGGTGGTGGCCGGCTTCCAGAGTGTGGTCGACCCCGTGCCCGTGGAGGCGGCCTGCGCCGGTCACGCGAGCGGGCCGGCCGGCGACGACGATCCCCGGGCGGGCGGGAGCGGCGCCGCCGGGGTCTGAGCACGGGAGGGCCGATGAGCGAAGCGACACCGTTTCGACAATTCGTGGTCAAGATCGCCTCCCGCTGCGACCTCGCGTGCGATCACTGTTACGTGTACGAACTCCGGGATCGGAGTTGGCGGGACCGCCCCCGGGTGATCGCCGCCGGCACCGTGGACGCGCTCGGCGGCCGACTGCGCGCGCACGCGCGCCGGTTCGGCCTGCCGGTCCTGGACATCGTGCTGCACGGCGGCGAACCGTTGCTCGCCGGACCGGAGCGGATCGACGCCATCGCGCGCGACCTGCGCGCCGCGGTGGCGGGTGTGACCGAACTGCGTTTCACCATGCAGACCAACGGCGTCCGGTTGGACGAGCGGTGCGCCGAGGTGTTGTCGGCGCACCGGATCCGGGTCGGCGTCTCGTTGGACGGCGACGCGCGCGCCCACGACCGACACCGCCGGCACGCCGACGGGCGCGGCAGCCACGCCGAGGCGGTGCGGGCCGTCGCCCTGCTGCGCACCGAGCGCTACCGGCCCCTGTACGGCGGCCTGTTGTGCACGATCGACCTGCGCAACGACCCGGTGGCCACCTACGAGGAGCTGCTCTCGCACGCGCCGCCGATGATCGACCTGCTCCTGCCGCACGCCACCTGGGAGTTCCCACCCCCCGGCGGCGGAGCGGGCGAAACCCCCTACGCGCGCTGGCTGATCGCGGTCTTCGACCGCTGGTATCGGGCGCCGGTGCGCGAGACGCGCGTACGGATCCTGGAGGACCTGGTGGATCTGATCCTGGGCCGGGCGGTGCAGAGCGAGATCCTGGGGCTGGGGCCGCCGGGTTCGGTGGTGATCGAGACCGACGGCACGTTCGAGCGCGAGGACTCGCTCAAGGCGGCCTACGACGGTGCGGCGGCCACCGGCCTGGACGTCTTCCGCCACGACCCGGCGACGGTGCTCGCCGCGCCGGCGTACGCCCGCGCGGGAGCCGGTGCGGCCGGGCTGAGCGCGACGTGTCGGCGCTGCCCGGTGGTGCGCACCTGCGGCGGCGGGCTGCGGGCGCACCGGTATCGCCCGGACAACGGCTTCGACAACCCGTCCGTGTACTGCGCCGACCTGCGCGCGCTGATCGACCACGTCGGTGCGCGGGTGCGGGCCGACGTGCGGGCCCTGGTGGCCGGGTCGGGGAGGCGCGGATGATCGGCACCCATCGGCTCGACGCGGCCGCCTTCGACCGACTCGCCGCCGGGCACGGCGACTTCGACGCGGTGTCCGCGCTGGCCCGGGCGCAGGAGAGCCGCCGACTGCTCCAGGTGTACGCGGTCGTGGCCACCGCCCGTGAGCGCTTGCCGCACGCGCGCACCGCGCACCTCACCGATGCCCTGGACCTGCTCGCGCACGTGCAACGCACCGCGCCGGACGCGGCCAGGACGGTGCTGATGCACCCCTACACCGGCGCCTGGGCGATGCGCTGCCTGCTGCGACTGGGTGGCGCCGACCCCGACCCGTCGCCCGCCGAATCGGATCGACTCCTGGGCCATCTGGGGGCGATCGCCGCCGCCGCCGCACTGCGCGCCGACCCCGAGCACGGCCCGCCCGGCCGGGTCGAACTGCACACCGTCGGCGGCTGGGCCCACCTGCCCACGCTGGGCCGGGCGCGGGTGGCCGGCGACCCGGGGCGGATCGCGCTGACCGGACGGCACTGGTCGACGGGCGGGCGGCCGGTGGCCCGCCGACAGGTCAACCGCAGGTGTTCCGCAACCGCCGCCGGCCTGACCGCGTCCTTGGCCATCGAGGACGTCGACCCCTACCGGGACGTGCACCGCTGGCAACCGACCGCCCGGTTGAGCGCACGCCAAGTATCCTTGCTACAAAGGAATTTCGCGTCCGCATGGGGTGAGCTGGCACACTCTCACCGAGCCTACGCGGGTGCCATGACGGCGGCGCTGTCCACGCTGGTTCCGGTCGTCGGCGGGCCGGGAGTCAGCTTCAGTTCCTCGTCCCGGTACGCGTTCGGCGGCCTGGCGCTCACGCCCGAGGTGGGTCCGACCACGCTGGCCGTCACCCTGGTTCACGAGTTCCAGCACAACAAGCTCGGCGCGATACAGGACATCACGAATCTCTCGGTGCGCTCGGCGGTCCGGTATCGGGCGCCCTGGCGGTTGGACCCCCGACCGGTGGGGGCGTTGTTGCAGGGTGCTTACGCGCACCTGGGGATCGCGGATTTCTGGCGGGTTCGCCGGCAGATCGCGGACAGGGAGGAGCAGGATCGGGCACAGGCCGAGTTCGCGGTGCACCGCGCGCACGTCGCCGAGGCGATCGACACGCTGCGCGGGTCGGGCGAACTGACCCCGGACGGCGAACGGGTGGTGCGGGCCATGGCGGGCACCGTCGCATCGTGGTGGCACGAGGACGTTCCCGCGGAGGCGGCACGACACGCGGCCGAACGGGTGCGATCGGGCCGTCGGGCGTGGGTCGAACGCAATGGCGATCGGGACGGCGCGACCCCGGCGGGCGGGCAGTCGGCACGAGTGGAGCGACACGAAACGAGAGATGAACATGAGATTACCTGATGTAACGAGGAGTAACTTCGAGTGATGGACTCGGGTAGCCTGGGAACAACGAGTGACGGTCGGGGAGGGCAATCCACCGCGCGTCGCGACCAAGCGCCGATACCAGGGGTCGAGATGACACCAGTCTTCTTCACGAGCCGGTCGTGCGGGGACGAGCGTGCCTACGTCGAGCGCTTCCACGCCGACCTCGAACAGGCCGTCTCCGCTCGCGCGCCCGGTCGCAACGGCGCGCGCGGACTGCTGTCACCCTGCGGCGATCGTGATCCGGGCGCCCCACCCGATGCGTCGGCCGCGTGTTCGGTTCCCGCGGCGGTGGTGCTGGCATCGCCCGACTACCTCGCCGATCCCGACGCCATGCGCGAATGGGCGGTGATGGCCGAGCGGGTGCGTGGCCATCGGGTCCGCACCGGCGAGCACCTGGACGCGATGGTCACCGTGCGCTGGCGGGCCACCGAGCCCCACCCCGGCGAGCAGCCGACCCCCGATCTGGGGGCCGACGACGACTTCGGTCCGATCTACGCCGGCCAGGGCCTGTTCGACCTGATGCGGCTGGAGGGCCACTCGGCCGACTATCTGCGCCTGATCGCCGAGTTGGCCCGCGTGGTGGTCGAGGTCAACCGCGTCCCACTGCGCCCGCTGCCACCGGCCGAGGCGCGCGAACTCTTCCCGACCGTGCGCACCCGGCCGAGCCCCGCCGCGCGGGTTTCGGCCGCCGGCTCGCCGTTCGCGACCGCCGCCCGGACCCTGCCGCCGCGCGCGCGCACCGGCCCGGACCTGCCCGCCCGACCCCGTTGGATCACGGCCCGACACAACCCTCGCCGCCCGTTGCTGTGGGGACCCGGTGGCGATGTTGAGGAGCACTGAAACGATGAGCGACAACCCACCGGGAACCGTCGTCACGTTCTACTCGTACAAGGGCGGCACCGGGCGCACGATGGCCCTCGCCAACGTCGCCTGGATCCTGGCCTCCCGAGGCAAGCGCGTGCTCGTCGTGGACTGGGATCTCGAATCACCGGGCCTGCACCGCTACTTCCACCCCTACCTGATCGACAAGCGGCTCGAGGACACGCGCGGCGTGCTCGACATGATCCGCGCGTTCGCCAAGGTGGTCGGCTCCGACGCGAGCACGGACGCGATGATCGAGGCGGCCCGGATCGCGGAGAGCCGGGTGGACGGCTGCGCGGTCAAGGTCGACCGGGACTTCCCCGACGGCGGCCTGATCCGCTTCCTCGGTCCGGGCCGACAGAACCACGAGTACGCCGCCACGCTGGCCGGCTTCAACTGGGCCGACTTCTGCGAGAGCCCGCACGGCATCGGCTTCCTGGACGCGCTGCGCGAGGACATGCGCGCGTCCTACGACTACGCGCTGATCGACAGCCGTACCGGCCTCAACGACATCGCCGGGATCTGCACCACACTGTTGCCCGACGTCGTGGTGGACGGCTTCACCCTGAACGAACAGGCCATCGACGGCGGCGTCAACGTGGCCCGCTCGATCGCCCGACAGGCCGATCGCCCGCTGCGCATCCTGCCCGTCCCGATGCGCGTCGAGGACGACGAGAAGGACAAGCTCGAAGCCGGCCGCGACCACGCCCGCGAGCGCTTCGCGGAATTCGTCGCGGATCGATCCGAGGCCGAACGGGCCAAGTACTGGGGCGAGGTGGAGATCCCGTACAAGGCGTTCTACGCCTACGAGGAGACCCTGGCCACGCTGGGCGACCGACCGCTGCAGGAAGGCAGCCTGCTGAGCGCGTACGAGCGGCTGACCGGCGTGCTCACCGACGGCGCGATCAGCCGGCTGAATCCGATCGACGAGGTCGACCGCCGCCGCGAACTGCGCCGCTTCGAGCGTATCCGCTACACCGCCCCGGTGACCGTGCGGATCCTCTACAGCGCCCGGGACCGGATGTGGGTCGACTGGGTGCGGGCCCAACTGACCGCCTCGGGCGCCCAGGTGGTCGGCACCGGTGGTGGCGACACGCCGCTGGAGAAGCTGCGCGTCGTGGACAGCGTCGTGGTGGTCTCCTCCGCGGACTCGCTGAGCAGCCCGACCTGGACCGCGATGCGCACGGCGCTGCGCCGGCTCGTGGCGGTCGACCGGATGAGCGTGGTCACGCTGCGGGTGGACGACGTGCTCGACAGCGACCCGGGGGTGGGCGAGACGATCATGTTGTCCTCGCTGTCCGAGGAGAACTGCCGGGACGCGCTGCTGACCGCGTTCGGCCGACCCGTCTCGGACGCACCGCCCGCGGACGGTCCCAGGTTCCCCGGCACCAAACCGAAGGTGTCCTACCTGCTGCCCCGACACTCGGCGTTCACCGGCCGCGACGACATTCTCGAACGCCTGCGCGACCAGCTCGCCAAGGGCGCCACCGCCGTACTGCCCCAGGCGCTGCACGGCTTGGGCGGTGTCGGCAAGACCCAGGTCGCCCTCGAGTACGCGCACCGTTTCGCCGCCGACTACGACGTCATCTGGTGGGTCTCCGCCGAGCAGGCCCAGGGCGTCGCCGCCCAACTCGCCCGGCTCGGCGGCCGACTGGACCTGCCCACCGGCGAGAACGTCGCGGACGCGACGGCCACGGTGTTGCAGACCCTGCAACAGGGCGAGCCGTACGACCGCTGGCTGTTGATCTACGACAACGCCGACGAGCCCGCGTCGCTGGCCGACCTGATGCCCCAGGGCAGCGTCAACGGGCATGTCCTGGTCACCTCGCGCAACGACCTGTGGGCGCGCAGCGCCCGCCCGTTGGAGGTCCCGGTCTTCCGCCGGGACGAGAGCGTCGCGCTGCTCCAGCGCCGGGTGCCCACGCTCACCGAGGCGGACGCGCAGAAGGTGGCCACCGCGCTGGGCGACCTGCCGCTGGCGGTCGAACAGGCCGGTGCCTGGCTCGCCGAGTCGGCGATGCAGGTCGAGGAATACCTGGAGCGGGTCAACACGCGCGTCACCGCGATCCTGGAGGAGGGCCAGCCGCCGGACTACCCGACCACGGCCGCCGCGACCTGGACCGTCTCGCTCGACGAACTCAAGGAGCGCCAGCCGGCCGCGGTGCGCCTGCTGGAGCTGTGCGCGTACCTGTCGCCGGACTCGATCTCGATGCGCCTGCTGCGCTCGCGCGAGGTGCTGCGCGAACTGGCCCAGGTGGACAGCTCGCTCGGCGACACCCTGCTGTTGCCCAGGATCTTCCAGCAACTCGGCCGGTACGCGCTGGCCCGGGTGGACCGGGGCGCGGACACCATCCAGGTGCACCGGCTGGTCCAGGCCGTACTGCGCGACCAGATGCCGCCGGACGTGAACCAGGCGCGCCGGGAGCGGGCCCTGGAGATCCTGGCCGCCAACGCCCCCGGCGACGTGGACGACCCGGGCAACCAGGAGATCTACGACGAGCTCTACAAGCACCTGGTGCCCTCGCGCGCGCTGGAGAGCGACTCGGAGGCCGTACGCCGCTGGATCGTCGAACAGGTGCGTTTCGCCTGGCGCTCCAACGACTGGGAGTTCGCCCAGTACATCGCCGAGATCGCGTTGGACCGCTGGCGGGCGGCGTTCAGCCGGCACGACGCGCTGACACTGCGGATGTGTACGCAGTTGGCGAACATCTACCGCTCCCAGGGGCGTTACCGCAAGGCGTACGACCTGGACCGGTCCACCCTGGAGTTGCAGCGCGAGACGCTCGGCCCGGATCACCCGCACACCCTGATCACCGGACGCGGCTACGGCGGCGACCTGCGATCGCTCGGTCGTTTCCAGACCGCGCTGGAATCCGACCGGGACAACTACCGGCGATTCAGCGAGGTCTTCGGCGAGGACACCAACGACGCCCTGCTCGCGGCCAACAACCTCGGCGTCTCGCTGCGCCTGATGGGCCGGCTGGAGGAGGCCCGCGAGGTACACCAGGCGGCGTACGACCTGCGTCGGCGCAACCAGGGCGAGGACCACCCCAGGACCTGCTACCTGGCCAACCAGGTCGGCCAGGACCTGCGTGAACTGGGCGACTACCCGGGCTCGCGGGCGGTGTTGCAGGCGACGCTGGCCCGCGAGGAGGCGATCGGCCGCACCCGGGACGCGCTGCGCACCTCGAAGAACCTCGCGGTGACCATTCGCCAGACCGGGGACGCGCGCTACGCCCGGTCCCTGGACAGCGACACGCTGGAGAAGTACCGCTCCTACCTCAGCCCCACCCATCCCGACATGCTGGCCTGCGCGGTCAACCTCGCGGCCGACCACCACGCGATGGGCAACGACGACCAGGCGCTCGAACTCGCCCAGGACGCCTACCAGGGCTACCGCGAGCAGTTCGGCGCGCAGCACCCGTTCACCTACGGCTGCGGCAGCAACCTCTCGACCTACCTGCGGGCGATCGGTCGGCACGAGGAGGCGATGGCGCTGGGCCGCAGGTGCCACGAGGGCCTGCGCGAATCGCTGGGCGAGGAACACCCGTTCACGCTCGCCGCGGCGCTCAACCACTCGAACAACCTGTATCAGGCGGGCGAGACGAACGAGTGTGCCGAGCTGGACCGGGTGACCTACGAGCGGTACGAGGTGCTGCTCGGCGCGGACCACCCGCACACCCTGGTCGCGGCCTGCAACCGGGTGCAGAGTCTGGGCGAGATCGGTCTGGCGGACGAGTCCCGCGAGTGGTTCGTCCGGGTCGAGCGCGCGTGTCGGCGCAAGCTCGGCGACGCGCACCCGATCACCCAGGGGCTGCGGGAGCGCCGCCGGCTGGAGACCGACATCGAGGTGCCCACGACCTGATCGGGTCGCCTTCTCGGCGCACGCGGCCGGCCCGACCACTGGTCGGGCCGGCCGCGGCGTGCTCAGGCCGGGTAAATCCGGACCGGCATGTCCTTGATGCCGTTGAGGAAGTTGGAGCGCATCCGCCGCGCCGGGCCGAGTGATTCCACCCGCTCGACCCGCTCCGCGAGGGTGCGGAAGATGATCTCCAGTTCGAGCCGGGCCAGGTGCCGGCCGAGGCAGAAGTGCGGGCCGCCGCCCCCGAAGCCGAGCATCGGGTTCGGATCGCGCCCGATGTCCAGGCGATAGGGGTCGGCGAAGACGTCCTCGTCGCGGTTGGCGGACGCGTAGAAGACCACCACCTTGTCGCCCGCCGCGATCGGCTGCCCGCTCAGTTCGGTGTCCTGTACCGCCGTGCGCTTGAAGGCGTTGACCGGGCTGACCCAGCGGACGATCTCGTCGGCGGCGGTGCCGGCCAGGCCGGCCGGGTCGGCGCGCAGCCGCTCCCACTGCTGGGGGTGCTCGATCAGGGCCAGCATGCCGCCGGAAATCGCGTTGCGGGTGGTCTCGTTGCCGGCCACGGCGAGCAGCATGAAGAACAGATCGAACTCGAGCGCGGTCAGCTCCTGACCGTCGCGGTCGGGGCACACCAGCTTGGACACGATGTCGTCCACGGGACACGCGCGCCGGGCCGCGCCCAGCGCGTCCGCGTAGCCGAACATCTCCATCTGCACCTGCTCGGCCTCGCCCGCGTCCCGGCGCAGGTCCGGGTCCGCCTCGCCGACCAGCTTGTTCGACCACTCGAACAGTCGATGCCGGTCGACCTGGGGCACACCCATCAGGTCGGCGATCACCACGAGCGGCAGTTCGGCCGCGCACATCGCCACGAAGTCGCCCTCGCCGGTGTCGACGGCGTTCGCCACGATGCGTTCGCAGGCGTCGCGGACCTTGTCCTCCAGGGTCAGCGTGCTGCGTGGGGTGAAGCCCTTGTTGACGATGTTGCGCAGCCGGGAGTGCTCCGGCGGATCCATGTTGAGCATCATCAGCCGCTGGGTGTCGAGCATGTCCCCCTCGGGTTCGCCGAGCAGCGACAGCCGCTCGCGCGACGAGAAGATCTCCGGGTTCCGGGACACCCGGACCACGTCGGCGTGCCGGGTGACGGCCCAGAAGCCGTCCGGGCGTTCGGGATCGGGGTGGCGGTACACGGGCGCGGCGCGGCGCATTCGGGCGAACGTGGCGTGCGGGATGCCCGCCGCGTAGCTGTCGGGGCTGTAGACGTCGAACGCGGTGGCGTTCGGGACGGCGCTGTCGATCTTTTCGGGCACGGGCTGACCTTCCGGCAGTGGTGCTGACGGGGGGCGCGGGCGCGGTCAGAATTCCACGGCTCGGGTGGGTCGGGAAGAGCGATCGGGGCGTTGCCGCGGGAATGTCGCGGCGGGCGCGCTCGCGGGACCGACTGCGCCGGGACACCCGGACACGCCGTCGACGGGCCTCGACCCGCGGGCACGGTTCCGGACACGCCGTCGACACGCCGGGCGCGTGGTTACGGAGCGCGACTCACCGTGCGAAAGCGTGACGTTTTGCTACTTTATAGACACTTTCTGTTAGTTTTTGTGCCGGTGACAAAAGCACATAAATGCCGCCGTCCCACCGGCACTCGTCTCGCGCCGTCCCGAAATCGGTGCGGCCGTTCCGTCCCCTGCGCTCCCGAGCGCGCCCTCCCGAGGAGTCACCCCATGGCCTTGTCCATCTCCACCGTCGTCTTGCTCGGCGTCATCGTGTTCATCTTCATCCGCAAGGGCGGCATGCGAATCCCGCACGCGATCGTGTGCGCGTTGCTCGGGTTCTACCTCGCCAGTACCTCGATCGCGCCGAGCATCCACAGCAGCGGGAAGAGCGTCGCGAACCTGCTGAGCAACCTGAACTTCTGATCGCGGCGGTCACCCGAAACCGGCTCGGCGGCAGGTCCGCCGGGCCGGTCTTCGCCGTATGAGGCCGGACGAACCGGTGTCGGACCGGACGAGGGCGCGGCGCCGAACGAGGACGTAGTGGAGGCAGGCATGGCGAACCCGGACGCGGTCGAGACGCCGCTGGTGGTCGTGGGTACGGACGGCTCGGAACACGGCGACCGGGCGGTGGCCCGGGCCGCCGAGGCGGCCGCCCGGTGTGGTGCGCGGCTGCGCGTGGTGCACGCGATCCGGGTGCCGATGGCCACCCCCGGCTTCGAGCCGGTGGAGCCGAACGAGGCCACCCGCCGGGCGGCCGAGGAACTGGTCAAGGACGCGGCGGCGGCGGCGTTGCGGCGCCATCCGGATCTGGCCGTGGAGGCCGGGGTCGGCTACGGCCTGCCCGGGGACGCGCTGCTCGCGGCGGCCGAGGGTGCGATCCTGCTGGTCGCCGGATCGCGGGGCCGAGGCGGCTTCGCCGGCCTGCTGCTCGGTTCGGTCTCCCGCTTCCTGACCGCGCGCACGCCGTGCCCGCTGCTGATCGTGCGCGGCGAGTACGGGGCGCCGGCCGGGACCGGTCCGGGCGGGACCGATGTGCTGCTCGGCGTCCAGGGCGACGGTGACGAGCGGGCGGTACGGGCCGCGTTCGAGGCGGCTCGGGCGTGGCGCCTTCCGGTGCACGCGGTGCACGCGTGGAGTTGGCCCGGCTACGCCGGCCTCGCCGGGCCCAGCGATGCGGACATGCGCGCGGTTTCCGAGGTGCACGCGACCGCGCTGGCGGGTGCGCTGGGGCAGTCGCGGGCGCGGTTTCCCGATGTCGAGGTGCGCGCGGACTCGGTCATGGCCGACGCGGCCGGGACGCTGGTGGAGGCCTCGGCGGGCAGTGCGCTGGCCGTGGTCGGGGTTCGGCACCGCCGAGGCCCACTGCGGCACTGGGTCGGCCATGTCGCGGCCACCGCGATCGAACACGCGCACTGCCCGGTTCTGGTGGTGCCGCTGGAATGAGCGGGTGGGCCGGCGACGTGCGCGATCCGCCGCCCGCTCGCCCACCGACCGCGCGCCCCCGGCCGCCCGGCCGGGCTCGTCGGCCCGACCGCGGGCCGCCGCGCGGTGGCCGCGTTTCGATCGCCGTTTCAATCAGTGATTGAAAATGCCGGCACTTCGTGGTTTCGTGCCTGCCGTGACAGCGCGATCGCGGGCCCGGCTGCTCGACGAGGCCGAACGGCTCTTTCTCACCCAGGGTTACGACAAGGTCTCCGTCCGGGCGGTGAACGCCGCCGCCGGGATGAATCCGGCCGCCGTGCACTACCACTTCGGCTCCAAACGGGACCTGGTGGTGGCGCTGCTGCAGGAGCGCCTCGGGCCGTTGTGGGCCGGGCCGCTGGCCGAGTTGGACCGCGCCCGCGCGGCCGGGTGGACGCCCACGGTCGGCGAGGTGGTCACGATCATCGTCGAGCCGTTCGACCGGCTGGCCCGCGAGCCGAACGGGCCGATGTTGCTCCAACTGCTCGCCCGCACCGTGCTTTCCGGGACCGAACTGCCCTGGGACGACCCGTGGTTTCGGCACGGACCCTGGCGCGAACTGCTGGCCGCGGCGCGCCCGGACCTGAGCGCCCGGGAGATCACGGACCGCTGGCGGCTCGCCTTCGACCTGTTGCTCCAGCTCTACGGCCAACCCGTGGCGGACGTGTTCATGGCGCCGCCCGCCGCCGCGGCCGTCGCCGGCTTCGTCACCGCCGGCCTCGACGCCCCGCGCGCCGCCGACCCGTCCACGCCCGGTCCGTCCTCGCCCGGTCCGTCCCGGACCGCACGCACAGAACGAGGTGCCCCGTGATACCCGACGTCCTCGCCCCCGCCAAGCTCGGCCCGCTCACGCTGCGCAACCGGATCATCAAGGCCGCCACCTTCGAGGGAGTCACTCCGGACGCGCTGGTCACCGACGACCTGATCGAGTACCACCGCCGCCCGGCCGCGGGCGGCATCGGGATGACCACCGTGGCCTACTGCGCGGTCGCCCCCGAGGGCCGCACCGACCGGCACCAGATCTGGATGCGCCCCGAGGCGGTGCCCGGACTGCGCCGGCTCACCGACGCGGTGCACGCCGAGGGCGCGGCGGTCTCGGCCCAGCTCGGCCACGCCGGCCCGGTGGCCAACGCCAAGTCCAACGGCCGACCCGCACTGTCCGCGGGGCGGATGTTCAACCCGCTCGGCATGCGCGTCACGCGTGCCGCGACCGAGGCCGACATCGACCGGATCACCCGCGCGCACGCCGACGCCGCGCTGATCGCGATCGAGTCCGGCTTCGACGCGGTGGAGATCCACCTCGGCCACAACTATTTCGCCAGCGCCTTCCTCAGCCCCAAGCTCAACCACCGCAAGGACGCCTACGGCGGCTCGCTCGCCAACCGGGCCAAGGTCGCGCGCGGTGTGTGCCGGGCGGTGCGGGACGCGGTCGGCGACCGCATCGCGGTGACCGCCAAGCTCAACATGGAGGACGGCGTCCCGGGCGGCATCCGGTTGGAGGAGAGCATCCGCACCGCCCGTTGGCTGGAGGAGGACGGCTCGCTGGACGCGCTGGAGCTGACCGCCGGCAGCTCGCTGCTCAACCCGATGTACCTCTTCCGCGGCGACGCCCCGGTGCCCGAGTTCGCCGCGACCTTCCCGCAGCCGCAGCGGCTCGGGGTCAAGCTGATCGGCAACAGGATCCTGCGCTCGTACCCGTACGAGGAGGCATATCTGCTCGCCTCCGCACGGCAGTTCCGAGCCGAGCTGAAGCTGCCGCTGATCCTGCTCGGCGGGATCACCAACCGGGACACGATGGACCTCGCGATGACCGAGGGCTTCGAGTTCGTCGCGATGGGCCGCGCGGTGCTGCGCGAGCCGGACCTGATCAACCGGATCGCGGCCGAACGCGACACCAGGTCGTTGTGCATCCATTGCAACAAGTGCATGCCGACCATCTACAGCCGCACCCGCTGCGTGGTGATCGAACCGCGGGCGTAGCCGTGCCGACGCCGGACGGACCGGGACACGGACCCGTCCGGCGTTCGCACGCACGTGCGCGGATACGTTCGCGGACACACCTTCGCCGACACCGGGTGCGGCCCGGCTCGGGCTGTGCCGAGTCGCGCCGCACCCGCCCCGCGCTCAGGCCAGGTAGCGGCTGATCGAGTCGATCACGCACGCCGGCTTCGCCGAGTCGGCGATCTCGATGGTGATCCGGATGGTCGCCTGGATGCCGCCGGTGATGTCGGCCACCGCCACGATCTCCGCGCCGCCGCGTACCCGCGAACCCACCGGGACCGGTGCCGGGAAGCGCACCTTGTCCACGCCGTAGTTCACGCCCATCGAGATGTTGCGCACCTCGAGGATCTGCGGCAGGAAGAGGTTGGACAGCGCCAGGGTCAGGTAGCCGTGCGCGATCGGCGCGCCGAACGGACCCTCTTTCGCCTTCTCCACGTCCACGTGGATCCACTGGTGGTCGCCGGTCGCGTCGGCGAACAGGTTGATCCGCTCCTGGGTGATCTCCAGCCACTCGCTGTGGCCGAGGTGCTTGCCCACCGAGTCCTTGATCTGCTGGAGGTCGGTGAAGACGGTGGCCGCCATATGCGCTCCCGGTCGTTTCTGATGGTCTGTCAGATCAGCTCTCCCGGGTATACCAGACCGGCCCGCCCGGACGCCGCGCGGGACGCTCAGGCGGTCGGGATCCAGGCCACCTGCCGCACGTCGGCGAGCCGGTCGACGGAGATCCCCGCGTTCGAGACGGTCCACAGTTCGGTGCCGACCACCAGCGAGCGACGGATGGTCGCGCTCGGGTGCGCGACCCGACCCACCTCGACGATCCGACTGCCCTCGATCCGCAACACCAGCGCGTACGAGCCGCCGGCCATCGGGGACTTCTCGCCCGGCGCGATCTGCGGCTGGGCGGAGACGCTGTACGAACCGTTCACCGGCACCACCACGGTGCCGTCCTTGGGCCAGTACAGGAACGCGTGCGCGTCCTGCTCGGCCTGCGAGCTCGCCCCCGGCACCGCGACCTGCGCGACCCGGGTCGGATTCGCCAACGTGCTCACGTCGAACAGGGACACCTGGGTGCCCAGCCGCCGGCCGGTGTCGGTGGCGTCCTGGCCGACCCCGATCAGCCGCCCGTCGGCGATCGGATGCAGGTAGGCCGAGTAGCCGTTGATCTTGAGCTCGCCGACCGCCTTGGGGTTGCGCGGGTCGCTCAGGTCGAGGGTGTACAGCGGGTCGGTCTGCCGGAAGGTGACCACGTACGCGATCGGGCCCGCGAAGCGCACGCCCATGATCCGCTCGGTCCGGCCCAGGCCGCCCACCCGGCCGATCGGGGTCAGCCGGTCGCCGCTGCGAGCCAGCACGGTGACCACCGACTCGCTCGCGGAGCGCGGCGCGATCGGCGGCTGCACGTCCAAGGGCGGGTTCGGCCCGGCGTCGGTCGGGTCGCTCGGGGCGATGCCGCGCGGCGTACTGCCCGGGACGCCGCGATCCGGAATCGCGCCACTCGTGCCGGCGCTGCCCCGCGGCAGCGGCAGATCGCTCGGCGCGTTCCGGGGGATCGTCGGGTCGCCGGCCGAGAGCGTGGTGGCCACCCGCAGATTGCCCGCGTGTTCGGACATCGCGTACTCGTTGACCATCGAGCCGGCGACCACACCCGTGCCGACCAGCTTCGGGGTGCCCTTGCCGGAGATGTCGAGCTGATTGATCGTGGTCGTCGTGGTCGGCGGCCCGCCGCCGACCACCTTCGATTCGCTCGACACGCTTCGTTGGGTGGACGTGGTCGCCAGATAGAGGTTGGCCTGCGACGCGTACACGTGGTCCACGTCCGCGGCCACCGTCACCGGATCGCCCTTGTCCAGATCGCGGGTCAGGTCGAAGGACAACACGCTCAGCGTCGCGGTGCCGGTGTGCCCGGGATCGCCGGGCTTGGCCTGCGGACGGCTGACCCGGTCGCAGCCGACGAGGTTGCCGGAATCGGTCCGGCCGCCCGCGGCGAGGGTGAACTGCGGCAGCCAGTCCGAGGCGGTCGAGCGCTGGATCAGATCCTTGGCCTTGGCCGGCGACCTGTCCGTGGACAGCTTCAGCCGCGGTTGCGAACGCACCACGATCCGCGCGGTACTGCCGATCTGCCGCCCGTCGACGTAGCCGCCGTCCACCGAAAGATCGCCGATCAGCCGCGGGGCGGCGGTCAGGTCCACCAGCACGAAGCGGGCCCGGTTGCCCGGGGCGATGGCGGAAGAGCCGCCCGGATCGCCCGGGATCGGCGCCATCTTGCCCGAACCGCCGTTGGACTTGGGCAGGTTCGTGGTGCCGTTGAGGATGAGCAGGGCCCGGTCGCCAGACAGCAGCAGGTCGGTCGCCCGCGCGCCGGGCACGTCCAGCGTCCCGGTGACCCGGTGGGTCGCCACGTCGACGACGTTCAGCCGCCCGCCGGCCACGGTCAGCACCCGACGGCCGTCGGTCTTGACCAGGTCGGGCTCGTCGACGCCCTGCTCCTGGGTGTTGGTGGTCGAGTGCTCGGGCGCGGTCGGCGCCGCCTTGTCGGCGGTGAGGCCCTCCGGTGCCGCCGCCCTGGGCGCGGCTGCCGGTGCCTCGGCGTCCGCCACCGCCCCGGGCGGGATCCGGCCGGACTTCGAGTCGTTGTCGCGCTCCTCGGTCACCCGGCGCAGCGCCGCCGCGCGGAAGTCGTCGACCAAGGCGCCGCAGGAGTCGAACGCGGTGAGCCGCATCGGCTCGCCCGACAACACGGGCGTGCGCGCGGGATCCGGCTTCGAACCGCCGGACGACGTGCAACCGCTGACGACGAGTCCCGCCGTCAGCACGAATATCGGCAGGGCCGCGGCCCCGCGCGTGGAACGGTCGTGGATTCGCATGGCGGTGTGACGGAGCGGGCATCGGAACGGTTCCCGCGCCCCGCCCCGGGCAGGTGTGCCGACAAGCCGGTCCCGGCTGCGAAGGGAGTGCCTCGATGACGCTGTGGCCCGGACACCCGTTTCCCCTGGGTGCCTCCTACGACGGAACGGGCGTCAACTTCGCCCTGTACAGCGATGTCGCCACCGGCGTCGACCTGTCCTTGATCGACGGCGGCGGACACGAGGAACGCGTGCCGCTGCGCGAGGTGGACGGCGGCATCTGGCACGGATACCTGCCCGGTCTGCAACCGGGTCAGCGCTACGGCTACCGCGTACACGGACCGTGGGAGCCGCGCCGGGGGATCCGCTGCAACCCGGCCAAGCTGCTCCTGGATCCGTACGGCAAGGCGTTCGACGGTGACATCCACTGGGGCCAACCGGTGTTCGGGTACCGGTTCGGCGACCCGGAGCGGATCGACGAGACCGACTCGGCGCCGCACATGATGACCTCGGTCGTGGTCAATCCGTACTTCGACTGGGGAGACGACCACCGACCCGGGCACGAGTACCACGACACGGTGATCTACGAGGCGCACGTGCGAGGGCTGACGATGCGTCATCCCGACATCCCGGAGGAGATCCGCGGCACCTACGCGGGCATGGCGCACCCGAGGATGATCGACTACTTCCGGTCGCTGGGGGTCACCGCGGTCGAGCTGATGCCCGTGCACCAGTTCGTCAACGACGGGCACCTGGTCTCCCGGGGACTGGGCAACTACTGGGGCTACAACACGATCGGCTTCTTCGCGCCGCACGCCGCCTACTCCTCGACCGGCTCGCTGGGCCAACAGGTGCAGGAGTTCCGCTATCTGGTGAAATGCCTGCATCAGGCCGGTATCGAGGTGATCCTCGACGTGGTCTACAACCACACCGCGGAAGGCAACCACCTGGGCCCGACGCTGGGCTTCCGCGGCATCGACAACAGCGCCTACTACCGGCTGTCCGAACAGGATCCGCGCTACTACTGGGACACCACCGGCACCGGCAACTCGCTGCGCATGTCGCACCCGCACGTACTCCAGATGATCATGGACTCGCTGCGCTACTGGGTCACCGACATGCACGTGGACGGCTTCCGCTTCGACCTCGCGGCGGCGTTGGCCCGGCAGTTCTACGAGGTGGACAAGCTCTCCGCGTTCTTCGACCTGGTCCAGCAGGACCCGGTGGTCAGCCGGGTCAAACTGATCGCCGAGCCCTGGGACGTCGGCGACGAGGGCTACCAGGTGGGCAACTTCCCGCCGCTGTGGACCGAGTGGAACGGCCGCTACCGCGACACCGTGCGCGATTTGTGGCGGGGCGAGCCCGGCGTGCTGCCGGACTTCGCCGCCCGGCTCACCGGCTCCAGCGACATGTACCGCCACGACGGCCGGCGACCGACCGCGTCGGTCAACTTCGTCACCGCGCACGACGGCTTCACGCTGCACGACCTGGTCTCCTACGAGCACAAGCACAACGAGGCCAACGGCGAGGACGGCCGGGACGGGGAGAACCACAACCGTTCCTGGAGCTGCGGCGTCGAGGGCGAGAGCACCGACATCGAGATCCTCGCGCTGCGGGAGAAGACCAAGCGCAACATCGCCGCGACGCTGCTGTTGTCCCAGGGCGTGCCGATGCTGCTGCACGGCGACGAGATCGCCCGCACCCAGGGCGGCAACAACAACGCCTACTGCCAGGACAACGAGGTCTCCTGGGTCGACTGGGAACGCGGCCGGGAGCACTGGGTGTTCCTGGAATGGGTGCAGATGCTGATCCGGCTGCGCCGCGAGCATCCGGTGTTCCGCCGCCGGCGCTTCCTGCGCGGGCTGCCGGTGGACGGCGAGACGTTGGCCGACATCGTGTGGTTCGCGCCGGACGGCCGGCCGATGACCGAGGCGGACTGGCAGGCCGGGTTCAACAAGGCGATCTCGGTCTTCCTCAACGGCGACGCGATCGGCGAGCCGGGCCCGCGCGGCGAACCCATCCGGGACGACTCGTTCTTCCTGTTGATCAACGCGCACGAGGGAGACCTGCACTTCACCCTGCCGCCGGCCGAGTTCGGCGCGGCGTGGGGGACGGTCCTGGACAGCGCGACGGTGGTGCTCGACCGGGACCGGCCCGCGGCCAAGGCGGGCACCTCCGTACACCTGGAGGCACGCTCGCTGCGGCTGCTGCGCCGACTGTTCTGACCGCTCGCGCCAGGCCGCGGGATACGACGGACTCATCCCTGCGGCTGTTGTCTCGGGGTCGGGCCAAGGGTTATCCCTGATGGACCACGCTTCGTTCACAGCGCATGCTGTATGGAGCCGTGTGCAGAGCGAGAGGAGCCGCGCATGCACCCGAACTCCGGTCCTCATCCACCCCATTGGTACGGCATGCCCGCGCACATGCGGGTCGGCGACGCGGATCGCGAACGAACGATCGAACACCTGAAGTACGCGTACGGCGAAGGCAGGTTGAACGCCGAAGAGTTCGAGGAACGGGTGGCCTCGGCGTTGGCGGGGCGCACCCGGGCGGACCTGGAGGCGCTGCTCGACGACCTGTTGATGCCGATGCAGATGCCGATGCCGCCGATGCCTCGGACCAAGACCGGACCACCACCGCAGTGGTGGCTGAATCGACCACCCGGGCCGCCCGAGCGGCCGGGTTCGGAGCGGGGCTGGGGCGCGGCCGCGCACTGGAGCGGCTTCTGCGCGCCCGTGGTCGGCCCGTACCTGATCCGCAAGACCGTGGGTGCCCGCTCGGAGTTCGTCCGGGACAACGCCCGCGCGGCGCTGAACTTCCAGTTGACCTGCCTGCTGTCGTTCGTGCTGGCCCCGCTCCTGGCGCTGCTCGGCGATTTCGGCGGCCTGCTGATCGGCGTCATGTACTCGGCCATCGCGGTCTGCGCCATCATCGGCGGCGCGCGGGCCGCGGGCGGCGACGTGATGCGGTACCCGATCAGCCTGCGGGCGGTGAAGTGAGCCGATTCGGGCGGGTCGAGGCGGCGCTTCGGGACCCGGCCTAGGCCCCTGTCCGGCGGACCCACCAAGATCCGCCGGACAGGGCCTAGGCGCCGGCGGGGTTGGCCCGGCGGGTGGGGCGGCTGCTGCGGCCGAGGCGACTCGGCCGGGTCCAGAGCAGGAGTTCGCCGCCGGGCGGGGAGACCACGCCGCCGCGCGCGGGGTCGCCCGCGAACCACACGTCGCCGCCGTCGCACTTGTGCAGGTGCCACCAGCGGTGCGACATGGACACCACGGTCAGCGCGTACTGCGTGCCGTCGCCGGTCCGATCGCCGATCACCAGTGGCGGTCCCCACGCGCCGTCGCCGTCGGCCGGGTCGCGGAAGCGGCACGAGCAGTTCACCCACGGGTGGCGGGAGAGCGTGCGGCGCATCCGACGGGCCAGTACCAGCGCGCCGATCCCGATCACCAGGGCGGTGAGACCCACCACGAGCGGGACCATGCCCCAGCCGCCCCATGCCCCGTCACCGTTGTCGTCGGCCGTGGACAGGATCGCGAACCACGCTCCGGTGCTCGCCACGCCGATCACCGTCGCCGCGACGGCGCGGAGCCGATAGACCCGCAGTGCCCGGGCCGTCGCGTGCGAGGAGAGGGCTACGTCCTCCCACCGCTCGCTACCCATGGCAGCACCCTAAGCAGGCGCGGGCGGCAATGGTGAACCGGTGCGTGTCGGGCGCGTCCACCACGTGTGTGGATACGTGCGTGGATACGTGCGTGGACCGGGTCCCGGCGCACCGCTGCCGCTCCCCGGAGAGGGTAGCGGCAGCGCCGCGCGGGTGTGGACTCCGGCACGCCGGACGGTCTTCGCCGGGTCGGGCGCACTTCAGTACGTCAGGCGCACTTCAGTACGTCAGGCCGTGTCCGAACGGGAAGACCGGGTCCTTGCCGTCCCGGGGCACGTCCGAGCGCTGGGCCCGCACGTCGGCCATCGAGCGCGGCAGCTCGAACGGCAGCCTGCCCTCGGGGCGTACCCGACCGAACAGCGCGTCCAGGAGCGGCGCGTCGGCGCAGCCGTAGTTCGCCACCAGGGCGGCGGACTTCTCGGCGATCTCCGGGATCACCGCCGGGCGCTCCAGGTAGATGTCCACCACGGTGGGCACCGTCGCGCACAGGTCCAGGATCGGGGTCAGCTCGGCCTCGGTGAACTCCAGCGAGCCCGCGTGGAAGAACTGCTCGAAGCCACCCTCGCGCGGTTCGAACGGGGTCTTGATCCGAATGATCGCCACGTCCGCCTCCTCGGGCGTGGCCACCACCCTGGCGTAGCCGGCCGCCACCTCGGGGTCCAGGCCGTTGACGTACACGCGCGTGCCCTCGGCCAGCGGCAGTACCGGCCCGTTCCCCGATACCGGCTTGTTCCCCAGCACCGTGATCGACCTGCTCTGCGCGCGCAGCCCGGCCGCGATACCGGCTTCGGTGCCCACCAGCGCGGCGGTGGCGGCGGGGTCCACGAACGGGTGGTCGAACAGGCCGAGAACGAACTTCTCGCGCAGCAGACGCCGTACCGACACGTCCAGCCGCTCCTGGTCGAGCCGGCCCGCCCGGACCAGCGCGACGACCTGCTCGGGGATGTCCTCGCCGCCGAACTGGTCGCAGCCGGCCTCGATCACCCGCAACACGCGGTCCGGAATCGACAACTGCTCGACGCCCCAGGCCCGTGCGGGCATGGTCTGGCCCATGATGTTCGCGTCGGAGATCAGGCCCCAGTCGGTGCACACGATGCCGTCGAAGCCCAGCCGTTCGCGCAACAGGCCGGTGATGACGCCCTTGTTGAAGCCGAACGCGACGGCTTCGTGCTCGGTCTCGATCGGCATGCCGTAGTACGGCATCATCTGCGAGGTTCCGGCCGCGAGCGCCTTCTCGAACGGCTCCAGGTGGTAGTCGAAGTTGCCGCCCGGGTAGACCTGCTCGCGCCCGTACGGGAAGTGCGGGTCCTCGCCGTCGAGCTGCGGGCCGCCGCCGGGGAAGTGCTTGGTCATGCAGGCCACGGACTCGGTGTTCAACGTCTCGCCCTGCGCGCCCCGGATGTAGGCGGCGACCAGCTTGCCGGTCAGCTCGGCGTCCTCGCCGAACGTGCCGTTGATCCGCGACCAGCGCGGTTCGGTGGCGAGGTCGATCTGCGGGTGCAGCGCGAGCCGGATGCCCACCGCGAGGTACTCGCGGCGCATCAGGTCGGCGAACTCGCGCACCAGTTCCTCGTCGCCGATCGCGGCCAGGCCGAGCGTCTCGGGGTACTGCGAGAAGCCCTCGGCGTACGCGGCGGTGCCCGGGTTGTCGGTGAAGTGGTGCCGGGGGTCGGTGGACAGCGTGACCGGGATGCCCAGCCGGGTCTCCAGCGCCAACTCCTGGATCCGGTTGTGCCACTGCGCGATGTGCTCGGGCGGGCCGCCGCCGAGCAGGTTGAAGTGGTTCATCCCCTTCTCGAGGATCATCTCCCGCACCGTGTGGTTGAACGGCAGGAAGCCCTTGTCGTCCAGCAGCCTGCCCTGGGGGCCCATCACCGCGATGGTCTGGAACATCAGACCGGCCTTCTCCTCGACCGTCATCCGGCCGAGCAGGTCCGCGACCCGCTCCTCGATCGGCAGCGACGCGTCCTCGTAGGGGCAGGTCGCGGCGCGGAAGCGGGTGCGCGCGGTGATCTCGGCCGGGGTGTTCTCGGTCGCGGTGGTCTCGGTCATGGATCCTCCGTCAAAAACCTAGTGGTCAGTAGGTTTTCTAACACGGCACGCCCCACCGACTCCAGCGATTCGCCCGGAGGATCCGGATCCGCTTCGTCACACCATGATCGTTTCGGGGGCGTTTCATGATCGTTCGCATCGGTGGCGGGCCCCGCACGGGGAGTGCGAACGCTCCGTACAATGGGGCGAATGCGCGCCGGGGGCCAGGCGTGACCGGGTGCCCGGGCGTGACGGTGCCTTCGACGGTTCGGAGCGGATCGGTCGGCATACCGGGATCCGGCGCATTCACACCACATGGGTACGAGGGGCGGACGCAGGTTGGACACCGTGCGGGGCTTGCTCGACTCGCTGCGAGATTTCCTCGACCACGGCGCGTGGACGAACTGGCCGCTGCCGGTCTCGGTGGCGATCTTCACCGTCGTCTGCGCGCTGGGGGTGGCCGCGCTGGTGCCCAAGTCGCTGTTCGCGCCGGTCGCGGGAGCCCTGTTCGGCGCGATCGGCGGCACGGTGGTCACCCTGGTCGGCGCCACCCTGGGCGCGGTGATCAGCCTGTACCTGGGACGCCGGCTCGGCCGGGAGCGGATCAGTGGCTGGCTGCACAAGCGCGAGGCGCTGGCCGAGCTCGACCGCCGACTCTCCCGCAACGGCTTGGTGCCGATCACCATCCTGCGGATGATCCCGGTGATCCCGTCCTCGGTGGTCAGCTACGGCGCGGCGGCGACCGCGATACGCACCGGCCACTTCGTGATCGGGACGGCGCTCGGCATGCTGCCGATGACACTGGTCCAGTGCGCGGCGGGCGCGTCGGTCCGGCACGGTCTGTCCACGCCCGTCGTGGTCAGCGTGTTCGTCGGCTGCGTCTCGCTCGCCCTGGCCATGGTGGCCGTGCGGCGTCGCGGCGGGGAGTCCGCGCGGATGGCTCCGCAGGCGTCGGACGGGGCCGAATAGCGGGGACGGGGTTCACCGACCCTGCGTCGGCGACTCGGTCCCAAGCCTGGCCGGATACCAAGCCTGGCCGGATACCAAGCCTGGCCGTTTACCCGGTCGGATGCCGCGTGGGACAGCGGTCCGGCGCCGGGCCGGGTGCCCGGTCGGGTGCCCGGTCGGGTGCCGCGTCGCCGTTCCGACGAGAGTTCGATGGCCCGCCTACGCTGGACGCATGCGGGCCGAGGTGGGGGATCACGAGAAGCGCGGTGAGCGCGGGGAGCGCGAGGAGCGCGAGAAACAGGGGGAGCCGGGGAAGCGGTCGGCGGCGCGGTCGGGAGGGAAACGGGCCCGGATCGTCGGTGTGGACGTCGCCCGCGCGCTCGCCGTCCTGGGCATGTTCGCGTCGCACGTCGGACCCGACCCGTACGACGGCGGTGTGGACACGCTCGTTCAGGGGGCCACCGGTCGGGCCTCCGCGCTGTTCGCGTTCCTGGCCGGGGTCTCGCTGGTGCTGATGTCCGGCCGAGCGCCGCTGCGCGGGCTCGGCCGCGACTCCTCGGCCGCGGTTACCCGAGTGCTGATCCGGGCCGTACTGCTGATCCCGCTCGGCATGTGGCTGGCCGACCTGGACACCGGCGTGCTGGTCATCCTGGCCTTCTACGGCCTCTACTTCCTGCTCGCGTGGCCCGCGCTGTGGTTGAGCACCCGCGCGCTCGTATTCCTCGCCACCGGCTGGGCGGTGTTCGGGCCGATGGTCTCGTACGCGCTGCGCGCGGTCGGCGGCACCGACGGCATCCCGTACGGGGCTCCCGGATTCGACGACTGGCACGGTCCGGGCGACCTGTTCGAGACGCTGTTCCTGACCGGCAGCTACCCGGCGATCACGTGGCTGCCGTTCGTTTTCGCCGGGATGGCGGTCGGCCGGCTGCGACTGGCCGACCGGGGCGTGCAACGCGCGTTCGTCGGGATCGGCACCGGTCTTGCCCTGCTCGGGTACGGTGGATCCTGGCTCGTGGTCGAGCTGTTCACCGGCGACCGGCTCACGCGGGTCGCGGAGCCGTACGGCGTGTACGAGGTGCTCCACAGCCGGGTCGGCTCGGTCCCGGCGAACGACCCGGCGTGGCTGACCGTCGCCGAGGGCCACACCGGCACACCGTTCGAGATCGTCGGCGCGATCGGCGTCGCCCTCGCCGTGCTCGGCCTCACGCTGCTGGCCTGCCGCGCCTGGATCGGCCGGATCGTGCTCGACCCGCTGATCGCCGTCGGCGCGACGGCGCTCACCGTGTACACCGCCCACCTGATCGTGATCGACCGCTGGTTCCCGCTCACCGGAGGACAGGACTGGCAGCGGCTGGTCGGCTTCTTCGTCTGCACGCTGCTGCTGTGCTGGATCTGGCGGCACACGCTGCGCAAGGGCCCGATGGAGGCGGCCCTGCACGTGCTCTCCGCGCTCCCCGCACGATGGGTGCGAGGAGCGGGTCGGTCGGGACGGCCGGACCCGGCGGGTCGGAGGGGCGGCTCGGACCGGCCGGTCCGGTCGGGCGCGGAGCGGGTCGAAGCCGATCGCGTGGGCCGGTCGGATGTGGACCGGTCAGATCAGTAGGCCCTGGGCCTTGGCGCGGGCGAGCCAGCCCGGGTACTCGTTGGTCATCATCTCGTAGAGCTGACCGTCCGGGACGTTCGCCGGATCCTGCACCGAGAAGAAGTCGGCGTTGTCGACGTAGCGCCCGGTCAGGTCGTCCAGCTCCTCCAGGAACGAGAAGCCGCCCGGCCGACCCAGGCCCATGAACTGCCAGAAGATCGGCTCGAAGCTGGAGTGGGTGATCTGCTCGCGGGTCGCCTCGCGCGAGGTGGTCTGGCCGTCGGTGATGAACATGACGTAGACGGGCAGGTCGTTCGCCAACGGCTGGTGACGTGGCCCGCTCGAGCCGAAGTAGTGCTCGCGGACCAGTCGCATCGCGCCGGCGTAGTCGGTCGAGCCCTCCAGACCGGGGTTTCGGCGGATCCGCTCGGCCCAGCCGTGGTACTCGCCCAGCCCGAGTTGGCCGACCGCGTGGCCCCGGGAGCCGAACAGGAACACGTCCACGGCCGCGTTGTCGTCGAAGCGCAGGCCGAGCGAGAGCACCCGTTCGGCGAGCGCCTGCACCTTGCCGCGCTTGAACAGCGACTGCATCGAATACGAGATGTCCAGGCACAGCGCGACCCGCGCGGTGTGCTCGCCGAGGCCGCGCTTCTCCAGGCTCACCGCGGCCTGCTTGGTCAGGTTGAGGAGCTGCGGGTGGCCCTCGTCGGCGAGCCGCTTCTCCATGTTGACCAGGTTCTGCTTCTTCAGGCTGACCGCGGGGGCCGCGGGCGCCGCGGGTGGGGCCGCAGTCGGCCGGGCGGGAACCGCGGGAGTCGTGGAGGCCGCGGGCGGGGCGTCGTCGGCGGCGACCTCGATGCCGAAGTCGGTGGCCAGCCCGGTCAGTCCGGACGCGTACCCCTGGCCGACCGCGCGGAACTTCCAGGCGCCGCCCCGCAGGTAGAACTCGCCGAACAGGAAGGCCGTCTCGGTGGACGCCTCGTCGATGTCGAACTCGGCGATCGGACCGCCCTGCGCCGACACCACGTGCAGCGCCAGGCCCGGCACCTGCCCGAACGTGCCGCCATCGGCCGACGCGCCGATCACCACCCGCTCGACGTCCGGCGGCATCGCGGCCAGGTTCACCTGGATCGTGTCGGTGACGATGCCGTCGGCGGCGGGCCGCTTACCCTCGTGCCGGACCGCGCCGGCGGCGTCGGAGGGCTGGTTGTAGAAGACGAAATCCGTCTCCGCGCGCACCTTGCCGGCGGCGTTCAGCAACAGCGCCGACGCGTCCACGTCGGGCGCTCCCGCCGCGCGCCAGGTCAGGACCGCACGGAGCTCGGCGGTCGGTACCGGAGTGTTCCCACCTTTGCTTATCTTCGCCATGGCGCCCATCTTGCCCCTCACGCCCAACGAACGTCCGTCCCCGGGCCGGCCAACCGACACGACCCACGTCCCGCGACCACGCCGACACGGCCGCACGACCGGCCGACGCCGGCGACACGCGCGCCGACGCCCGCGTCCGCGTCCGCGTCCGCGTCCGGAACCGCCCTCGCGGCCGGGTTCGTCCGCCCGGAGGGTGCGGACCGGTGGGTCAGTCGGCTCGGTTGCCCACCCGTGCGCGTGTTCGCGTTCGTGCTCGGGGGCGGGTGGAACGCCGGGACGGAATCGGCCTGCGTCGGGTTGCGGTGCCCGGGCCCGGGCTCGTGCCTGGGCTCGCACCCACGCCCACGCTGGTCGTGGTTGCAGTCGCGGTTGCGGCTGCGGCTGCGGTCGTGGGGGAGAAGACGCGTTCGGGGCCGGGTGCACCTGCGACGGCCACGATGCCCGGGTGCCGGGCTTTGTCCGTCCCGGAGATCTCGTCTCGCGATTCGAGGCCGCTCGCGTTCATGTCGATGCCCAGGGCCGCACTCGGTTCCGCGTCCGGGCCTTCGCCCGGGTGCGAGAGAGCCTCCGCGTTCGTGTTCGCGCCGGTGAGCGTGTCGGCCGTCCGGGCCGCGTGGGCGAGGGGGAGGGTGCACAGGGCGGCGGTGAGGGCGATCAGGGCGCCGGTGGTGGGTGCGCCGAACGCGGCGAGTGCGGACAGGCCGACGATCGGGCCGCACGCCGTGCCGAAGGTGTTGGCCGACATCGCCAGGCCGCTCCACCGACCACGCGCGTCCAGTCCCGCGGCCACGCCCAGGACGTACGTGGTGACCGCCTGGCACGAGGCGTTCCAGCCGAGCAGGCCCACCGCGTACAGCACGACCCCGCCGGGCGGTGCCAGGGTCAGCGCGAGCGCCGCCAGTCCGCCCGCGCCCACCGCGGTCACCAGCGGGACGGTTCGGGCGCGGCCCCGACCGACCGAGGTCGCGATCACGACGCCGACGACGCCGGCCAATAGGCAGGCCGCGCACAGCGCGCTCACCGTCGCGGCGGACAGGCCCACCCGATCGGTGCCGACGCCCGCCGCGATGGCCCACAGCGCGTTCATGGCCACCGAACGAACGCCGACGGCGGTGGTCAGCAGCAGCCCGGTACGACGCTGTGGCGCCGGTCCGAGCGCGGCGGCCGGATCGAGCGTGGCCGCGGGCGCCGGAAGATGCCGCACCATCGGCAACGCGCTCAACCCGACCGCCGCCAGCACACCCACCGTCGCGCCCCGCCCACCGCCGAGCACCGGGACCAGCACGTACAACGCGGTCCCGGACAGGGCCACCGCGAGCAGCGCGAGGCCGGACGTGCGGGCCGGGTCTGCCGTACCGGCCATCGCGGCGGTGGCCACGGTCAGAGCCATCCCGCTCCCCGCGCCGCCGACGATCGCGCCCGCGACGGCGAGCCACGTACTGCCGGTGAGCGCCGCGAGCGTGAAGCCGCCGACCATCAGGATCAGCCCGGCGCGGGCCGGCCGTTCGCGCCCCGCCCGCCCGGCAACCCGGGTGATGCCGGCGCCCGCGAGTGCGGAGGCGAGGAGTACGGCGGTGCCGATCGCGCCGGCGGCGGTGCCGGACAGTCCCAGGCCGGTACGTACGGCGTCGAGGAAGATCGGCAGGAGGTTTGCCATCAGATAGCCGGCCGAGGCCAGTACCGAGATGGCGGCGACGGCCGCGCCGGGCCGGCTCGCGCGGACACGCGCAGCGTCGGACCGGCTCGCGCGGGCGCGCGCGGGCAGGGTGAATACGGACACGGGTGGAGCTCTTTTCCCGAACGGGCCGGTACGGCAGGCCGAACACCGCGCACGGGCCGGCGGGCGGCCGGTGGGCGCGGCGGGGCAGGGGAGCGTGGCCGGCCGAGGGCCCGTCGAGTCGAGAGGACGAGAGGGCGGTACGACGTGGCTGGACGCTCTGTGTGTGGTGTCCGCGCGGGCGTGCGTACGGGGACGTCGGGCCGCGCGTGGTGGCGACCGGCGGCGATGGCGGCACGGTCGCGGGGCCGCTCGAAGCGGCCGAGGCAGGTGCGGGGCGTTACACGGGCGTCCAGGCGGGAGGCGGGGCGAGGTGGGTCTGCGAGGGCGTGTCGCGAGGACGTGCCCTGGGCCCCGGTGAGGTCGATCCTGAGCGACCCGGCCCGGGTGCGCGAACCCGTTCGCGGTGACGCGTGGGGTTCGGCGGGATCAGGGTGGCACCCCGTGAGGCGTGATGTCCAGGTTTGCTGGTTTGGAATCTGTAACAGGTGGGTAATGCGCGCGCAGTTGCTTGATCGGGTCGACTCGACGGCGTCCTGTCGGCACCCCCGCGACACACCGATCACACCCTGGACATCGAGCGGGCGGAGCACGCCACGAAGCGGTCTGATCCGGCCGTTTTGCGGCAGGACTCGATCTCGGTCTCGTCCTGTGTTAGTCTTGAGCCTGTTGCAGTTGTGGTTCGCATCATCTTCTGAGTGCGCCTGTAGAGCTGTTCACTACAGGCGCATTTTGCATTTCGGTAGCTTCCGAAATGAGGGCGAAAAACGCGGCGACGCCCGGATTCACGAAGTGTGGATTCGTTCATCGGCCCACATGTAGGGAGAAAAATATGGCTACCGGAACCGTGAAGTGGTTCAACTCGGAAAAGGGCTTCGGCTTCATCGCGCAGGACGGTGGCGGCGACGACGTCTTCGCCCACTTCTCCGCGATTCAGGGCAACGGCTACCGTGAGCTCGTCGAGGGCGAAGCTGTCGAATTCGACGTCGTGCAGGGCCAGAAGGGCCTCCAGGCGGAGAACATCAACCGCCTCTGATCTTCACCGATCAGCACGACCGAGGGCCGGTGCCGCACTTCATGTGCGGCGCCGGCCCTCGGCGTTTTCCGGTTCGGATGCGTTTTCCCGGTCGGAGGGGCTCCCCGCTTCGGAGGGGTTCTCCGGTTCGGAGGGGTTCTCCACGGCGGCGGGGTGCTTCGGTTCGGAAGGGGTCTCCAGGGAAGTGGGGCTCTCCGGTCCCGGGGGTTCAGACCGGCTGCGTGACGCCCGTCGAACCGCCGGTGCCGAGTGCGGCCAACTCCTCCTCGACCCGACGCGCGTGGGCCTCCTCGTCCTCCCGGGCCTTGCGCGGACTCCAGCGGCCGGCCATCACGAACACGCACGGGATGAAGAGCGCCTGACACGCCAGCGTCAGCCACCACCAGCGCATCCACTCGTCGCTCGCGCGATCCTTCGCCTTCTGCACTTCCTCGCCGTGGTCGATCAGGATTCCGAGCGACTTCTGCTTCTGCTCGACCAGATTCAGCTTGGCCATGTCGCCACCGGCCAGTTGCAACGCCTTGATCTGCAGCTCGATCGGGATCGACGCGCGGTCGGGGAACTTGGCCAACTGCACGAACAGCGCCGGATCCTTCATCACCAACTCCAGCGCGGGGCCCGCGTCCGCCTGCGCCGCGACCACCTCCTCGCCGTGGTTCACCAGCGGCGTCGCCGAGGTGACGATGACCGGCGTGAACACCGCCGACACCGACACCACGATCCGGATGATCCAGCCCCACACCGCCAGCCCCGTCGCGGTCGCCGCCGGGTTGTGCTTCTCGACGGTCTCCGTGTACCCGGCCATCCACGGCGCGTACGTCAGCCCGCTGCACACGCCGATGCCCACCAGGAGCCACGCGAACGTGTAGTAGCCCGTGTCCGGCTTGTTGGTGGTCAGCGCGAACAGGAACGTGAACACCACCGTCCCCACGCCACCCACGATCATGAACGGCTTGCGCACCCGGGTCAGGTCGGACGCGATCCCGACCACGACGAGCGCGATCGCGTTGGCACCCCAGTACCAGTTGGCGAGCGCGTTGGTGCGCTGCTCGGAATACCCGTAGACGGTCGAGTAGTAGACGACCAGGTTGCCGACGACCGTGTAGTAGAACATCAGGTGCAGGCTGATCCCGAGCGCCGGCGCGAGGATGTCCAGCCGCATCATCTGTCGCCAGTGGTTCTTCTGCGCGACCTCCACGTCCAGGCCGCGTGCCTTGGCCTCGATCAGCGCCTTGTCGCGCAGCGAGACCATGAGCTGATCGCGCAGCGCCGGGGACAGTTCGCGCAGACCGAACAGCGCGATCACGAACACGACCAGGCCGGCGATGCCCGCGTACCGGAACTCGTCCTGCCAACTGCTCGTGTCCAGCGTGTTGCTGCTGACGGTGGTGACCACCAGGCTGCCGATGATCGGACCCAGCGTCCAGAAGCCCATCGCCCCGGCCCGGCCGACCTGCGGCGAGAAGTCGCGGATCAGCGCGGGCGTGGCGACCAGGGCCATGCCCTCGACGATGTTCACCAGGGCCATGAAGAACATGAACCAGCCCTTGCTCTCCGCGTTGGGCAACGCGAACAGCACGAGTACGCCGGTGAGGGCCAGGCCATACACGACCAGGTTGGCCCGCCCCCACCGGTCGGCGAGGCCGGCCAGCAGTGAGGCGAACGCGCCGACCGCGTTGCCGACGACCGAGATCATCGTCGCGTACATGAAGGTCATGCCGTACTCGTGCATCAGCAGCGTGGAGACCGCGTACTGGATGTAGAGCTCGTAGTACAGGATCACCGAGCCGACGACCACGATGGACAGGTAGAAGATCCGCGGCCCGTTGGCCGGATAGTGGTCCAACTGCCGGTGCCACAGGCCGCGGAGCAGCGCGGGCAGCGGGCCGGAGGGTGCCGGTGCCGTGGGCTTCGTGGACGGCTCGGGATCACTCGCGGCGGGCGGGCCCGATGGGGAAGTGCTGGAAGACATGCGGCCTCCTCGACGAGCGTGGGTCTATCGAGGTACAGGGGTGCGCAGGGGTGCACACGGATGTGCGGGGATGCGCGGGGATGCGCATGAGCGCGCGGGGGTGCTGAGGGAACAGGGCCGTGCGGATACGTCGGACCAGGGGGAAGGGACGACCCCCTGGGCCAACGCGTGGAGTGACCTTAGTACCGGCCGGTAGCGCGCTACCAGAGCGAACGCCAAGAAATGGAACGGGTTGCGATTCTGATCCCGACCAACGCCCGTACCTGGGCGGATGCGACGGGTCCGATGCGCGTGGGCGGGGGACGGCCGGGCGCGCGGGTGGGGACGGTCGGTCGGTGGCCCGGGGGCTGCCCGGGGGTGGCCCGAGGGCGGTCGGGTGACGGTCGGGGCGAGGCAGGGGGGAGGCCGGGGGGACGGTCCGGGTCGAGGGGGTAGTGGCGCGTGCGGCGAGGTCGCGGTGGGACAAAACTGGAGGATTTTGCCGAAGCCGGGAGATCGATTGGGGGAGACTTGCGCACGCGGTTCAGGCCCGCCGTCGTGTCGTCGCGTTCTACCGTGGACCCACCGTTATCGCCCAATGCAAGGGGTATCGCGTGGAATCGATCTCGGTGGATCTACTGAGCGGACTCGCGGCGGGAGCCGGGGGCGACGCCGGCCGACTCGCCTGGACACGCCTGGTGGAACTGGTCCGGACGCCGCTGCCGCGTGCGGCGGATCCGTCGGGGAGCGAGTCGGGGGCCGAGTCGGAGACGGAGTCGGGAAGCGCGTCAGGGCCGCGGTCGGGGCCGGAGTCGGGAAGCGATCCGGGGGCGATATCGCGGACTTCGTCGGGTGGGGGCGAGTCGCCCGTACCGCACCGGCGAGCCCCGGTGCCCACGGGCGAGTTGGAACTGACCCTGCTCGGTCACGAGGCGCCCGGCGGCCTGCGGGCGTACACGCGGGCCCACGCGCTGGCCGGCGCACTGTCCTTGCGGGCCGACCGGGACCCGGACTTCGCCCGTTCGATCGACCGCTGGTACGCGGACGCGCGCCGGATCGGAATGGGCGGCGAGGCGGGCGCTCGCGGGTCGGAGGCGGATGGGCGCGGGTGTTGTGGAGAGGGCGGGGGTGCCGGCGGTGGCGGTTGCGCTGGGCTTGCGGGCGGAGGTGGCGTGATCGTGCTGGGCGAGGGCATCGACGGCCCGTTCCGGGTGGGGCCGTCGGGGTATTCACCGGGGCCTGCGCAGGGCGCGACGGGTGGGGTGGAGGCCGAGGCGGGGGATGCGTGGGCGGATGGGGCGGTGGGGGAGGGGGCTGGTGAGGGCCACGTGGGTGGAGACGAGGGCGCCGGGGCGGAGGAGGACGATGGGGGCGCCGCTGCGCGGTGAGGTGATTGGCGAGTGGCCTTCCCGGTGCGTGGCCTGCGGCGTGGGTCTGGCGTCGCCGGGGGGTGAACTTGGTTTCCTGGCTGATCGGTTGTCGGGGAGGAATCTGCCGGCTCTTGTGCGGGGTGCTTGATGCGGGGCTTGCCGTCGGGCTGTGCCGCGTGTGTGGCCTGTGTCGCGCGGCTTCGTGAGAATCCGGTGCGGGTGCGGGTGCGGGTGCAGGTGTGCCCGGGTGCCCGTGCGCGCGTGTGCGCGTGTGCCTTGTGGGACTTGGCCTGGTGCTTGCCTGTCCTTTGTGATGCAGGCGGAGCGTACGTGTGTCCACGGGTCGGCCCGGCCTGGTGCCGGCCCGATCTGGCCCGGTCCGAGCGACAGCGTGTCGTGGCGGCCTGGGCCGGTGTCGGTACGACTCTGGGCTTCCGCAGTCGAGTTCGGCACCCGAGTGCGGCCTTGTCCGCATGCCGATGTGAACCCTGGCCTCCCGGGCCGGCCCACCGTCCCCTGACCGGCGGGGCCCGGTCACCCCGCGTCGGCTTCGCGGCCGGGCCGGGGCGGAAGCGCGTTCGTGTAGGAGGCGCGGCGTCGGTGATGTGGGGTGACCCGTGGGCATGGCGAGGTCCGGCGTCTGGGCGATGCCGGCCGGGGGAGCCACGCACACGTACGCACACAGGTACACAGGCACGTACGTACGTACATACGTCCGCGCGTCCCGTCCCGTCCTGTCCTGTCCCGGCCGGGCCGGGGCGGGAACCTCGTGTGGTCGAGGCCCTGGTTCGGATCTTCGCCTGGTGCAAGCCCCGGTTCAGGTCTTGGCGTGTCGGCGTCGGATCGGGGCGCCTCGGACCGTGGTCGGGCGGCGGGCGGCGTCCGTTTCGGGGTGAGCCTCGGCGCGTGTGTCGGACTGGGCCTCGGGTCGGGGCTCGGGCCGTGGGCGGGGGTCCGCCGCGGCCGGGTCGAGAATGAAGCGCATCCGGGTCAGATGCGCCCGAGCGGTCTCCAGACCTCGATCGGCCGGCCCGGGGACACGTTCGCGCATCGCTACGACGGCAGGCCCCAGACGTACCGACTCGCGGGCGTCCGCCACCCGCAGCCAGACCTTGAGCGCGTTGTCGGCGGCGGCGATCGTACTCGGGTGTTGCGGGCCGACCGCCTCGGCGCCGCGTTCGGCGACCTGGCAGTAGATCAGCACCGCGTCCGCGACTCGGCCCAGACCGGCGCTCACGAACGCCAGCATCGCCTGTGCGTCCAGCGTCCCCGGATGCGCGGGGCCGACCAACTTCTCCATGTGCATGCTGAGTTCGGCGGCCTTCTGCCAGGCCTCCATGCCGCGCCCGGTGTCCGCAGCGTGCCGGATGGCGGCCAACTCGTTCCAGTACGTGGGCAGTACGTCCGCCGGCCGAATCAGCGCACCCGCCGCCGACGCGCCCTGCGACAGTGCCCGGCGGGCCGGTGTGGGCGCGACCGCCCGGCCGCGGACCGGCATCGACATCGGCCGGCTCGGTCCGATGCCTCGATGTGGCGCGAGCGCCGGGGGTAGTTGAGTGGGGCTCGTGGCCGGTGGCCGGCGCGCGGGAGTCGGCGTCAGGGCACTCGCGTCCGAGGTCTGGATGCGCACGGTTATCCGAGGCGGCAGCGGCGGAGGCGGCGGCTCGGGATGCGGGCGCGGGGCCGAACCGGTCGCACGACGGCTCGACTTGGCGGTGGCGGCGGGGCGTGGCGAGAGCCGCCTCGCCATGCCCGCCCCGGGGTTGTACGCGGGCTCGGCCGCAGGGCCCTCGGCGGCGCGGTACCCACCGTCCTTCGCGGGGCCGGTCGTCGGGCTGTTGGCCCGGTCGTCCGCGGCGCGGTACGCCGGGCCGGGGAACTCCGGCTCACGATCCAAGAGGGCGGCTTTGGTGGGTGGGCGCGGCTTGGTACGGGCGGCCGGGGTCGCGGCGCCGCGCCCGGTCGACGGCGGAACGCCGTCCCCGCGGGCGGGTTGGCCCAGCGGACGGCTGCCCGGTTTGGCCACGCCGGCCCGGAGCGCCTCGCGCAGGCTGGTACCCGGCACCTCGGGCTCGTCGTCCGGCCCGGAGGTGAGCGCGGAACGCACCAGGCCCAACGCGCGTCGACCGACCCCGGGTTCGTCCCGCGAACGGGTGGGCGGGTGCGCGTCCGGTTCGGTGCCCGGATCAGCGCGGGGGGCGGCGCGAGGGTCGGCGCGGGGATCGGAGAGCGGCGGCCGGTGGGTGGTGGGCTCGGGGGCGACGCCGCCACCGACGACGCCGGAGCCGCGCAGGCCGGAACGTTGCGCCGGGGTCATGCCGTTCGGCGGCACCGCGGACAGCGCCGACACCCCGGTCCCGCCGGCGGCGTTGCCACGCGGAGTGACCGCCTTGAGCCGCCGGACGGCCGTACGCAAGGTCGGCGGCCGGGCCTCGGGAGAGCAGTTGGCCAACGCGAGCGACCCGGCGGACGGCGCGAACTCGACGGTGTCCGGCGCCAGTCGGGCCCGCTCGGCAAGCAACGGATGGATCTCCTCGGCCGGTACGGGATCCGGCAATTCCGGGAAGCCCTGCCCGAGCGCGGCCACCAGCGCCCGAGTGAACGGATCCGGCGGGCCCTTGACGTCCGGGGGGTTCAACACGCCCCACAGCGGAATGCCCTGGCACAACTCGTGCGCCCGCTCGCGGGCGGCCTCCCAGGATTCCCGGCCGGCCGTCAGATCGCAGATCACCAGGGTGTTCTCGGCCGGCCGAGGACCCAGCAACTCGACCACCCAGGACCACGGAAGCCCGTCGTACCGGACCGAGTTGGGAGTCGAATCACGCAGCCCGAGGTGCAGTTCGCGACGTCTCCGGTCGAGCAGGAGGCGGCCGGTCAGGTACACGATCACCGGCCCGTCCACCGCACCGGCGGCCTGAAGATAAGCCCGAACGGCGTGCGGCTGGACCGCGTCCGGCAACTGAACGACATCGGCGGCGGCGTCCGGAAAGAGCTGATGCGGCGTCAGAGCCGACATCGCGACCAGGTTGCCACCACTGTCCGAACGCCGTCCCCGCCCGGATCTACCACCCTCCACGAGCAGCAACTGGCCTCGCTCGGACGGGATTCGGATGAGCCGCCCACCACGTTCGGTCATGTGTGCCTCCCCGGCCGAGCCATCTTGGGTGGACCACCACGCTCCTGAAGGTTAGGGGTATCGACCGGCCATGGTCGACATATCGGACCGGTTGGCCGGTGGGGCGCACCGACGGACACGGTCGCAACGAGGCACCCCGGGGGCGCACAAGGGGCGCAGGCGCACAAGCCTCGGCCGCGCGGCGGACCCTACGCACCGGGCCCATCGGGCCTCCCCTCCCCGGACTCCCGCCGCGCCACGCGGCCGAATCGCATCCTCGTGCGCCGGCCGGTTGTCAGCCGTGGATCGGGTGGAGCCGTCGGCGCCGATCGGGACGGGCTCGTGCGTGGGGTCGGCTGACGCTCGTGCCGGTGGGGGCAGCGTCATCCTTCGCAAGGGTGGCACGTCGTCACGTGGATAGGACGTTACGTTGTCACGCCCGGACACGGCTGAGCCCGCGCGGCGCCATGCCCTCGCGGGGCGGAGGCCGACGGCCGGCCGGCCCTGCTGCGCGCGTCGGGGGTCGCGGGTCGCATCGGTGCTCATGGTTGCGTTCGGCGATCTCAACGGAGAGCAGTGCTCACGATTGCGATCAGCGTGCGCTTGGGGGCGGGAGCGGGAGCGGGAGCGAGAGCCGCACCGCACTGCCCCGCACCACAAGAGCGGTGCTCTCGCCTGTGAGCAGTGCTCCGCTATCTCCGCGCCGGCCTACAGGGACTCCGGAGAGCGGTGCTCTTGTCTATGAGCGATGCTCCCCACTCCCCGCTCCCCGCGCCGGCCTGCGGAGAGCGGAGATGGTGGAGAGCGGTGCTCTCGGTTGCGATCGGTGCTCGGTGAGCACAGGGCGGCCTGCGAGAGCGGTGCTCTCGTTGCGGTGATGTGCTCTCCGGGCTTGGTGTGACGCGTGTGGCTGCGATCAATGGGAGTGTGCTTCGGCTTGGAACGATCGATGCTCTTGTTGGTGTGCGGCGCTCTCGTTTCTCTGGTGCGCGGGGCGCCGCGCATTTCGCGCCGCGCGCCGCCCGTCTTGCGCCGCGCACTGCGCATCTCGCGCCGCGTATCTCGCACTGGCGGTGAGCGTGCGGGTGGAGCAAAGCGAAGAGGGGGTGGCAGGGGGCCGCCGCCCTCGCGTGTGGAGCGGTGTTCATGGTTGCGTCTGGTGATCTTGATGGAGAGCGGTGCTCTTGATTGTGATCGGGGTGCGCGTCTGTGGTGCTTGGTGTTGTGAGAGCGGTGCTCTCTTTGGGGTCTGGTGCTCTTGGGTGTGGCTGGGGGAGGTACTCCGAGCGGGTGTGAGAGAGCGGTGCTCTCGTTTATGTGCAGTGCTCTGGTGTCTGGCACACTGGCCGCATGACCGCAGCTCCCCGTACGGCGCGCGACCGCGCGAGAGTCGAATTGACCCACGAGATCAAGGAGGCCGCGCGTCGCCACCTTGCGGCCGAGGGTGCTCAGCAGTTGTCGCTGCGCGCCGTCGCTCGCGAGCTCGGTATGGCCTCGTCCGCGCTGTACCGCTACTTCCCGAGCCGGGACGACTTGCTGACCGCGCTGATCGTCGACGCCTACAACGCCGTGGGCGAGCGGGTCGAGCGGGCCGTCGACGCGGCGGCTCCCGCCGAGCACCCGCGAGCCGCCTGGCGCGCCCTGTGTGCCGCCGTTCGGGACTGGGCGCGTGAACATCCGCACGAATACGCGCTCATCTTCGGCTCGCCGGTGCCCGGATATCAGGCTCCGGAGGACACGAACGTCCCCTTCACCCGCGTCCCGGCCGCGCTCCTGCGCATCCTGCGCGACTCGGCCCACGACTTCGCCCGCCCCGCCGGCGAATCCGCCCTCCCAGGGCCGCTCGCGACCCAGTTCCAGGCGGTGGTCGAGGCGGGTGCGCTGGACGTGCAGCCGTCGGTGCTGGCTCGGGCGGTGTTCGCCTGGGCGGGCGTGTTCGGCATTGTGAGCTTCGAACTCTTCGGCCAACTCGCCGGCAGCGCCGACCCCGCCGACGCGTTCTTCGCGTACGCGGTCGAGCGGCACGCCGATCTGCTCGGGCTGGCCTGACCCGATGGGTCGACTCACCCGTGCGCAGGTCCTGGACGCGGCCCTCGCGCTCGCCGATCGGGACGGCATCGGCAAGCTCTCGATGCGTCGGATCGGGGCCGAACTCGGCGTCGAGGCGATGACCTTGTACCACTACGTCCCGAACAAGGACGCCGTCCTGGACGGCCTCGTCGAGCGGATCGTCGCCGGCGTGTCACCCGAGCCGACCGGGCCGCGCACCGTCTGGCTCGCCGAGTTCGCCCACACCTTCCGCGCCGAACTGCTCAGCCACCCGTCGGTCGTCCCGCTCGTGGCGACCCGCCCGGTCGCCACGCCGGACGCCCTGGCCGCCGTCGAACGCGCCGTGGCGGCCCTGGTCGCGGAGGGCCTCGCGCCGCTTCGCGCGTTCCAACTCCTCAACGCGGTCACCACGTTCGTGATCGGCCACACGTTGGCGGAACTGGACCCCGCCGACGCGGCCCCGCCCACCCCGCCGCACGGTTCGGATGAACTCCCCTGTCTCGCCCAGGCGTTGGCGGCCGGATTGGGTACCCAGGCCGACCACGACGAGCGTTTCGCGCTGGCGATCACGGCGCTGTTGGCGGGCATCGAATAGGGGCACGGCGCACGGCGCGTGTCTCCGGATCGCCCCTCGCGATCGGGCGCACCGCCCGGCCTGCCCGGTTTTCCCGACCCCCCGGCTCTCCCGACCGCCCGGCCCGCCCCGGGGTGCGCCGAACTACGCCTGGACCAGCACTACCGCCGTGCCGTACGCGCAGATCTCCGTACCGTTGCCCGCGTCGGTGACGTCGTACCGCATCGCGAGAATCGCGTTGGCTCCCCGGCTCCGGGCCTGTTCGACGAGGCGTTCGGCGGCCTCCGTACGGCTTGCCACCAGTGTCTTGGTCAGGCCGCGCAGTTCACCGCCGACCATCGACTTGAAGCCCGCGCCGAGTTGGCTGCCGATGTTGCGGGAGCGCACGGTGAGGCCGAAGACCTCGCCGATTACCCGCTGTACGTGGTAGCCCGGCACGTCGTTGGTGGTGACCACGAGTACGCCCGGGTCGTCGGGCGCGCCGCCGTACGTGTCGAGATCGCTCATGTCGGCCTCCGAAATCGTGTGCGAACCTCGTATAGGTCGCCGCGCCGGGGCCGTTCCACACGTATGTCACCGGTTCGGCCCATGGGTAGGATCCACGGCCCACGGTCCTCGCGGCGTCCATCGATTCGATGCGCCGTTCGGGCCTCGAATCGGAGGTGTACACGTGAGTTCGCACGTCCTGCACGTCAGCGTCGACTGCGCCGACCCGTACGCGTTGGCCTCGTGGTGGTCCCAGGTCCTGGGCCGCCCGCTCGGCCCTGAGGACAAGCCCGGCGACCCCGAAGTGGAGGTGCTCCTGGAAGAGGGGCCGACGTTGCTGTTCCTGCAGGTTCCGGAGGAGAAGGCGGGGAAGAACCGGCTACACCTGGATCTGCGGCCGACGACCGGCCTGCGTGACGCGGAGGTCGAACGTGTCCTGGGCCTGGGCGCCCGCCTGGTCGACGATCGGCGCAACCCGGACGGGACCGGGTGGGCGGTACTGGCCGACCCCGAAGGCAACGAGTTCTGCGTCGTGCGGAGCGCGGCGGAACGCGGGGAGTGAGCGCGAAGCGCGAGACGGGGTGAGCCCGGCCGGACAGGCACGGGAGCCGGAGAGCGAGCGGTCGTCTGATGACCGATCGCTCGACAAGGGATCGCCTGGCCAACGATCCCCGGAGGAGCGCGACCTCGGGTGAGCAGTCCCTTGACCATTCTTACGCCGTAAGAGAAGCTGGTTCCGCATCGCACTTACGGTGTAAGACAACGGCTGGAAAGGAACGAGGGACATGCTGATCGGGGCGATGGTACGGCGACTCAACGACGGCGTGGATTATCCGACCTTTCGTGATGCGTGGCTTCCGGACGAGCGGTTCGCGGGTGATCCGAGGCGTGTGCTCAGCGCGATCGACCTTGCCGACCCGCAGCAGCTCCTGACGGTCGCGTTGGTCGACGCGACTCCCGAGCAGGTTCCCGAGTGGCTGGACCGGATCGGGGCGAGTGAACGGCGACGGGCCGAGCGGATCAAAGGTTTGGTCGGCCCGTGGCAGCTCAACAGCACGTACCGGATCGTGGCCGACGACGACTTCGCGTTGCCGATCACCCGCTGACGGCGGCGGCGCGATCCCCGGCGGAGGCCGGCCCCGGTCGTCCGGGCCCCGCTCCACCCAGCCACTTCACCCAGCGCACCCAGCGCGCCCGCCACACCCACCGCGCTTACCGCATTCACCGAACCCGCAGTGCCCGGCCGAAAACCTTTGTCGCGTACGTATGTTCCCCTGCTAGCGTCGCGGTGTGGCGAAATTGAACCAGATCATCGCGGTGGAGAAGGGCGTCAAGACCAAGTCCTTCCAGGAGTTGACGGACGCTCACCAGCGGGTCCAGAAGGGCGCGTTGCTGTCCGGCATTTCGCGTAACTACCAGCCCAAGGACGAAGAGGGCGAGCAGTTGCCGCCCGAGTCGACCCGGGTCCAGGTCAAGGGCGAGGAGGTGCTGCGTTCCGTCACCGGCACGCTGACCAGCCTCTTCGACGTGACCGCGACGAAGGACTGGGCCAACTGCGAGGCACGCGCCGACGTGGTGGTCGACGGTACGCCGCTGCTGCGTGATGTGCCGGTGTCGTACCTGCTCTTCCTGGAGAAGCAACTGGTCGACGTGCACACGTTCGTGCGCAAGCTGCCGGTCCTGGACGCCGCCGAGACTTGGACGCTCGACCCCTCCACGGACTCGTGGCGTACCGAGCCCGTGCGTACCGTGCGGACCAAGAAGGTGCCGCGCAACCACGTCAAGGCCGAGGCGACCGAACACCACCCGGCCCAGGTCGAGATGTACTTCGAGGACATCGCCGCCGGCTACTGGACCACGGTCAAGTTCTCCGGCGCGCTGCCCGCCCGGCGGGTGAACGAACTCGTCGACCGGGTGGAAAAGCTCCAGCGCGCGGTGAAGTTCGCCCGCGAGGAGGCCAACGGCGCGGAAGTGACGGACCGTCGGATCGGCGACGCCGTCTTCGGCTACCTGCTCGGCAACGGCCAGGGCGGGTAGTCTTCGAGAATCCCCCGGCCGGAGGGTCGGGGGTGCGCGAAGAGCGCAAGCTGAAACTGAAGCTTGTCGTGACGAACGCGGGTAACGGTGGAGGTTCGAATCCTCCCCCCGGCACCACGAGCCGGGGTGGCCCAATACGGCAGAGGCAGCCCGCGATCAATCTCAGACTCTTGCTCCAGACTCAGCATCGCCGCCCATCGCCGGATCGACCGGACGGGGCTCCAGTCGTCGGTTGCTGGTTCGACTCCAGCCCGGGCCGCTCGTGGCCTGGTAGTTCAAAGGTAGAACGCGACGACTTTCAAGACGACCCTGGTCCTTAAACGTGCCGGCGTGCCCGATAGGGCGGCACAGCGGGCCTCCGCGGGCAGGCTAGACCCGCGGAGGCCTACCAATTCCTTCGCCGAGTGCCGGCGAACCTTGCACGGATAGCGCCGGCTCCTTGGCGGGTGACGCCGGCTCTTTTGGCGGGTGGCGCCAACCCTTGACGAGTGGCAGCACCCCCTCTGACGGGTGGCCCCGGTCCAGTTGCCGGGAGGGTGCGGTGCGCGTGCCGGGTGGCGTCAATCCACCTTGGCCAACTCGCGCCATCGCACCAGGACTTCGGGATCGCCGTCGAGTCGGCAGCCGGTGGCGTCGGCTCGATTCCAGACCAGGAGATACAGGGCCTCGGCCGGGCCGGAGACGGTGAGATCGGCGGTGGCCGCTCCCGGTTCGACTCGGCGCCCGTCGGTGCCGATCCGCATCGTCCACGCGGCCGGGTCGTCGTCGGGGTCGATCGCGATGCTCAGCGGCGGGTCGGCGACCAGGTCGAGGCGGGGCCGGGACAGGAAGCCGGTCAGCAACTCGTCGATCCCGTCGGCGGCGAAGTCCGCAGGCACGGTGGACGGCACACCGGCCGCGAGTTCGACGTCGACGCGGTGAACGGCGGTCTCGTGCGCCTGGCGCCGAGCCCAGAACGAGAGCGCGGACGGCGCCTCGAAGAAGGTCCACCCCGGAGCGTCCGGTTCGACCGTGGTGAGGGTCTTCAGCAGGTCCGCGTGCGTGCCCCGGTACCAGTCGAGCAGTACGTCGTCGCCCGGCGCCTGGAACAGCGTCGCCGTTTCCTCCCTGTTCGGGCGCTGTGGGCTGCCCGACGCGACGACGAACGCGGCCCATCGATGGACGCCGCCCAGATGCGCGAGGAGGTCGCGAATCCGCCAGTCGGGGCAACTCGGTACGGGCGCTTCGAGGCCGACGCGCTCGGCCGTACGCGCGAGCAACTCGCCGTCGGCGCGCAGAATGTCGAGATGAGTGGCAATGTCCATCCGCTCAGATTCTCACGGGGGATCGGGGCGGAACAGGGGTACTCGGCGGCTCCCTGCGGCTCACCGCGGCCCGGGTGACACAGGATGCCCCTGGGGCCCGGAGCGGCCCAGGACGGCTCGGCCAATGGGACGCGACGCCCGGTCGGCGGTTCTATGCTGGGGTGCGATGGGTAGCTTCGGTGTATATGTCGTCGCCCGATCGGCGTGGCCCCTGTTGGAATTGCCGGCCGTACAGCAGGCCGGCGGCGAACCGCGATGGTCGGCGCGCGACGGCGACTGGCAGGTTCTGCTGCTTTCCGCCGGCCTCGACCCCGGGCCGACGTTGATGGCGGATACGGATGCGCCGGTGCTGACCGCCGACGTGGTGTCCGGCCACTTCGCGATGATCGACGCGCAGAGCCCGCGTGGTGGCGACGTGTGGCACTGTGCGCTGGCTCCGCGCGTGGCCAGGTCGTACGCCCTGGACCAGGAACTCGGCCCGCCGCCGGAGCGGGTGGTGCCGCGCGCGGTCGGGTGGGCCCGCGAGGCGGGACTGACGCCGGACGAGGACGCCTTGGACACGACGCTGCGCGCGGAGGGGACGCCGGACGACCTGCTCCGGGCCTTCCTGGACGCGCTGGGATTTCGGTTTGTGACGGATGCGACGTAGGCGGGACGGGCGCCGGCGGGGCGCGAGCGGGCGCCGACGGGCACGGGCGCACATACGCGCGCGCTTTACGCGCGGACGGCGGCGGTTGGCCCGCTCGGCCGGCTCGGCCCGTCGGACAGATACGTGCTGATCTGCCGCAGCCAGCGGGTGTGGTAGCGACTGACCAGGGCGTCGGGGGTCAGCCTGGACAGCGTCGGCAGGTACTTGTTGGTGGTCTCGGAGCCGGCTCGGCGGGCGGTCAGCGAGGCCCGGCGGGTACGCGAACTCCGGTAGTCCGCAAGGGCTTCGGGGAGCGTCGCGGTCCGCCGCAGGGCACGGGTCAGGGCCCAGGCGTCCTCCAGTGCCTGGTTTCCGCCCTGCGCGACGGTCGGCGGCATCGTGTGCGCGGCGTCGCCGAGCAGGGTGGCTCGGCCGAGGCTCCACGAGCGCGGCACCTTGTGGCGATGGTGCGCGAAGTATTCGACGTCGGCGTCCGAGACCGCCGCGAGCACCCGGGGTACCGGCTCCGCCCAATGCCCGAACCGCTCGCGCAGTTCGGCGATCGGCGAGTCGGGCAGCGGCGCGGCCGGGTCGCGGCGCAGGTCGAACCACCACTGGAGCAGCCCGTCGCCCGCCGGGAGCAGGCCACACATCCCCTCGGGGCCGACGATCATCAGGCCGCGTCGCGAGGACACCACGTCGAGGTCGATCGGGCCGAGTCCCTGCCAGGTAATCCAGCCGGTCGGGACGGTGGGATCGGTACCCCACACGTGCCGGCGGACCACCGAGCGCGCGCCGTCGGCGCCGATCACCAGATCAGCCGCCTCCGTGCCGCCGTCGGCGAACTCCACCCGGGCATGCCGGGCGTCCTGGGTGACGCCGGTGCACGTCTTGTCGAACACGATGTCGCTCGCGGGCAGCACCGAGGCGAGTCGGCGGATCAGGTCGCGGCGGGGCATCGCGAGGTGGGGGTGGCCGTATCGGATCGCGGCGAGCGAGACATCGATCCGCATCAGTACGCCGCCCGCGTGATCACGTTGTTCGAGCAGGTCGATCGGTGCGCCGAGGCCGTCGGTGGAGATGCCCAGGTCGGCGAGGATGCCGGTGCCGTTGCTCCAGAGAGTGAGGGCCGAGCCGGACGTACGCAGTGCGGAGGCCCGTTCGTAGACCGTCACGTCGTGGCCGTCCGTACGCAGGGCGCGGGCCGCCGCGAGGCCGCCGATGCCTGCTCCGATCACCAGAATTCGCATGATGCCACCTCGCTGTGGTTGCTGCTGCGGGTCGCTGCTGTGAGTCGTACGCGCGGGGATCGCGCCGCGGGGTTGTCGCAGGGGAGGGTGGGCTGGGGAGGGCACGGCTGGGCTGGGCAGGGCTGGGCAGGGCTGGGCTGGGCTAGGCTGGGCACGAGCCGATTCGAATACCACTGTGGCAATAGTACTATCACAGCCTTGGTAATCTGATCGCATGGCACCACCCCCCAACAGCGCCCGCCGTCGAGCCATCGCGGACGGTGCGATCGAGGTCCTGGCCCGGGCCGGCGTACACGGCTTCAGCCATCGCGAGGTGGACGAGGCGGCCGGGCTGCCCGCGGGCACCACGTCGAACTACTTCCGCAATCGCGACGCGCTGCTGGGCGCGGCGGCGGAACGTGTGTTGGAGCTGCATCGTGCCGATATGGCAGCAGCGCACGCGGTCGTGGCCGCGCCGATCGACCGGGACGGCCTGGTCGAGCTGATCGCGATGTCGCTGGAGTTCTCGGCGACGGCGCACCGCGAGCGATACCTGGCCGTGTACGAACTCACCCTGGAGGCCACCCGCCGACCCGAGCTTCAGCGCACGTTGGACCACATGCAGACCGAGGCGGTCGATTTCACCCTGGATCAGCACCGGGCGCTGGGGCTGAACACCTCGCGCGAGGATGTGGGCACGCTGATCACGTTGTTCGGCGGCGCGTTGTACACGCTGGTCACGGGGCAGGCGGGGGCGGTGACGGGGACGGCTGCGCGGGCGCTGGCTCGGGGGATGGTGGCGGGGATCGGGTCGGTGGAGTGACGCGGCGGCTCGGGCTCGGGTCTGATCCGGGGCAGGATTCTTGGGCTTGGGCTTGGGCTTGGGCCTGCGCCTGGGTCTGGGCCTGGGCTTCGGGCCTGGGCTTGGGCATAGGCATGGGTTCGGCTTGGGCCTCGGCGGGGCGTACTCGTGGCGCGGCGGATGTCGGAGCCGGCGTGTTCAATGGAGAGATGGCTATTCGACGCGCCCGCGCCAATATCGATCCCGTCTCGGCCGAGCCGTCGATTCCCGACGACGGCCTCGTGATCCGGGACGAGGACTGGTACGGGAAGTCGTTGACGGAGAGCGACAGGTATACGCGCTATTCGTTCCTGGACACGGACTGGACCGAGGTGGCCGACGAGGGCGCGGTGTTCGACGAGTGCACGTTCGCCGGAGTGCGATTCAACGCGTCGCGGCACACCGGGGCGGCGTTCACGAACTGCACGTTCACGCGGTGCACCTTCTTCGATACCCGGTTCACCGACTGCAAGTTGGTCGGGAGCCTGTTCCGGCAGTGCACGTACACGCTGTTCGAAGTCTCGGGAGGGGATTGGTCGTTCGTCGGCCTGCCGGGCGCCGACCTGCGCCAGGCCGGCTTCGACGGCACTCGGATGCGCGAAGTGGACCTGACCGCCGCGCGTCTGGAGAAGGCGACGGTTACCGGGTGCGACCTGTCCGGCGCGACGCTGCACGGTTCGAAGCTGAGCGGCGCCGACTTGCGGGGCAGCGACCTCTCTTCGCTCGACCCGCTGACGGTCGAGTTCAACGGGGCGACGATCAGCCTGGAACAGGCCGCGACGCTCGCGACGACGATGGGGTGGCACGTCGGCTGAACGGAACGGGCCTGGGTGGCGCGGGATCGGGATGTCCCGCGCCACCTCGGGGCCGCGTCGTCCTCCGGCGTCGCGGGTGACCCGGAAGCGGCGAGTGGGGTCAGGGGCGGGCCGGACCGGTGCCCGCGCCGGTCGCGGTGATCGCACCGGCGATGGTGTCGAGGTCGGCGGCGGTCAGGGTCAGGTCGGTGGCCCCGATCCAGCCGTCGACCTGGGCGGACGTACGGGCGCCCACGATCGCGGCGGTGACGCCCGGCCAGGCCAACGTCCAGGCCACCGCGACCTCGGCCACGGAGACGCCGTGTTCGGCGGCGATCGGCCGCAGTGCGTCGGCGAGGGCGAGGTTGGCGGTCAGGCCGTCGGTGAAGTCGGGATGCCCCCTGCGCCAGTCCTCGTCGGCCAGACCCGCGACGCGCTCGACCGAGAACGCCCCGGTGAGCAGGCCCGATTGCATCGGCGAGTACACGATCACGCCGGTATCGTGCGCGGCGGCCCAGGCCAACTCGGGTGCGGCGGACCGGTTGATCGCGGAGAACGGCGGCTGGATCGCGTCCACGTGCGCGATGCGTTCGGCGATCTCCAACTGCTCGACGCTGTGATTGGACAGGCCGATCGCGCGGACCTTGCCCTCGGCCTTGAGGTCGGCCATCACCTGCCAGTACTCCGCGAGCGGCGTGGCGTTGGGCGAGGGCTTGCCGGCGTCGGCGCCGTACTCGAATGCCTCGCCGGTGTCCGGCCAGTGCACCTGGTAGAGGTCGATCGTCTCGACCTGCAACCGGCGCAGTGAGTCCTCGAGTTCACGCCGGACACTGGCCGGGTTCATCACCCGGCGCTCCGGGGTGGCCGGGTTGTTCGGGTCCCAGACCAGGCCGACCTTGGTGAACAGGTAGGGCCGTTCGTGCTCGGCGAGACCGGCGACGGCCATACCGACGAGCCGCTCGGAGTGGCCGTGGCCGTATACCGCGGCGGTGTCGATCCAGTTGACGCCGGCGGCGACGGAATGCCGGATCGCGGCGATCGACTCCGCGTCGTCGGTGGCACCCCAGCTGTAGTTCCAACCGGAGCCGGACACCGCCCACGCGCCGAAGCCGACGCGGGTGATGTCCATGGCGGTGGTGCCGAAGGGGGTTGTGGGCAGGCTCATGGTGTACGTACTCCGTACTCGAATCGGGGATGTCCGCTTGCGGCTGGGCGATGGCGGTTGTGCGTCGGCCGTCGGGTGCCGGCCGGTGTCGGGCCGTTGGCTGTTGGCCGCCCGCCGTCCGCCGTCCGCGAGGGATTTGCGCTTGCTTGGCGAGCCGTCGGGGCGGGCCGCGTTTCGCGTCGTGTCCCATCTTCGAGTTCGCGTCAGGTCCTACCCAGGGCTCTGCTCGGGCTGGGAACGCGTTGTCCTGGGTCCGGCAGAACCACCTTTGCCGGCCCCGGGCTTCGGCCGCCTCTAGGATCGGCAAAATGACCAAGCGTGCAGATCTGGGCGCCTTTCTGCGGTCCCGCCGGGCCCGGCTCAAGCCCGAGGACGTCGGCCTGACGCAGTACGGCGAGCGCCGCCGGGTGCCGGGGCTGCGTCGGGAGGAACTCGCGCGACTGGCGGGCGTGAGCGTGGACTACTACGTGCGGTTCGAGCAGGGCCGCGCGGAGAACGTCTCCGACGAGGTGCTGGACGCGATCGCCTCGGCGCTGCGGCTGAACCGGGACGAACACGGGCACTTGCGTGATCTCGTCCGGGCGATGTCGGGGCGGCGGGGGGCGGGGGCGACTTCGGGCGGGCCGGTGGGTGCGGCCGGTGGGACCGGTGTGGCCGCGGAGACGGCGGGTTCGATGGGTTCGGCGGCGTCGGTGGTTCCGGCGCAGGAGGTACGGCCGGGTGTGCGCAGGTTGTTGGCCTCGATGCCGGAGACGCCCGCGTTCGTGATGGGCCGGCGTACCGATCTGCTGGCCTGGAACCCGCTGTTCGCGACGCTGTTCATCGACGTCGACACGGTGCCGATCGAGCGGCGCAACAAGGCGTGGCTGGTGATTCGCGACGAGCGATTGCGCGCTCGGTACGTGAACTGGGAGACCAAGGCACAGGACGTCGTCGCCTACCTGCGGCTGGACGCCGGTCGCCACCCCGAGGACCCGGCCTTCGCCGAACTGATCAGCGAACTCTCCGAATCCAGCCCTGACTTCCGCCGCCTCTGGGCCACACACGAGGTCCGCGACAAGACCCACGGCGGCTATCACCTCCGCCACCCGGCCATCGGCGAACTCACGCTGTCCTACGAAAGCTTCCGCACGGTCGACGACCCGGACCAGACCCTCGTCACCTACACCGCCGAGGCCGACTCCCCCTCCGAAGCAGCCCTACGCATCCTCGCCAACCGCGCCCACCCCACCTCCACCCACCAGACGACACCAGGACCCCTCGTATAGACGTCACTTGCAGCCCGGACCCGAGCCGACAAGCCCACTCTGTCCTTGGCAGCAACGCACCGCCGGCAGAGGTCAGTTCATCACCTGAAGTTCGCCGATCCGGGTGGTGGTCGTGTCCGTTCCGGTCATGCCCGGGAGCGGGTGCGGGCCGGCCGCGTCCGTGTAGTAGGCCTCCCAATACACGGTGCCGGTCACTGTGAACTTGTCGCCGGTCTTCCCACGGGACGTGGTCACGTATTTGTGGCCGCATTTACTCATGTTGCCGAGGTCCGAAGGCTGATACGGCCTGCCGGGCCCGTCGCACTCGACGGTGTTGCCATCGCCCATATTCCAGACGACTTTGACCGATCGCGCATAGGCCGTGACGGAAACACCGCCCAGACTCAAGGGCTGGCTCAGCCACTCGGTCGACCACACGTTCTTGTCTTGGGAGTTGATCCACATCCAGACCGGGAGCCCCACCAGGCCGAGTTTCCCGTCCGCCGGGTTGACCGAAATCTTGGGGTTCTCGAGCCTGAGCTGTGCAAGGGCCATGAGTGCGATATCGGCGGGCGCGGGAGGCGGCGGAGCAAGTTGGTTTCCCTGTCCTTGCCCCGCAACGGCGCCTCCGTTCGTGATGGCCGAGCCACCGGTGGTGAAACCGGTTGTTCCGCCGCTGCCGGTGCTGCCGCCGGTTGTCCCGGCGCCGCCGTTCCCGCCGGTACTCCCCGAGGATGATCCTGGAACTCGGATGTCGATGCAGATGATGAGATTGCCGCACTGGTTGACGTCGGCTTTGGCGGACGGGAGAGCTAGGAAGGCTGCCGACAAACCCGCAGAGCATGCTAGAGCGGCGATTCGCACGATTCTTGAGTTTGCCATGACATCTCCTTCGGGAATGTCGAAATATGGCGCTGTCCGACCTTCGGACCTACTGGACCGGAGCTCCGTCAACGTTGAGCGGGCGCGTTGAGCTGGCAACGAGATCGATGGGCCCGTTCGGTGTGGCCGGTACTTTAAATGCATACATTGCGACGTTGGTCAACGTCAGGGATCGCCATTTGGTCACGCGACCGCTCAGGTTCTCATAGGTAGGACTTTGGTCGATGGTGAACGATCCTGCGGATCCTGCCGTCATATTTGACGTGACTTTGATGCTGCACATAACCAATTTTCCGCCGTCGGTGGTATTCCAGGCGGGAGTTCGATTCTGCGCGAGGGGCTCCGTTTGCACGGATACGGTTCCTCCCCTTGTCGCGGTGATGCCCTTCTCTTTGTTCCCTTGCTCGGACTGCAGTGTCGACTTTGCGGATTGACCCCAATTGCTCGATGTGGAGCCGCCGCTCAATCCGGTCGAAAAGTCACTGCAAATATTGTCGCCATAGTCGATCTCACCTTTGCCGTCCCCTTTGACGGTCGAGATCTCCGTGACGGACGGCAGGGATTTTTTGGATTCGGTGAATGCGAGGAACGACATCTTCCAAGGGCCTTCTCCTTGGGATTGCCGCAGGACTCCGAGAGAGGACCTGGAGTCGGTGCCGAGCTTTTGGAGTCCGATCGAGAGGAGCCATCGATCGCTGCCGGTCGGGGCGCTTTGCGGAGTAGCTGCTTGCATTTCGCTGGTGTTGGCCATCTCTTCGGTCATCTGGACGTTGTTGCCAAACTTGGCAATTCGCGCCTGGCGTGCCTTCGAGATGTCCAGCAGGATGCCTGTTTCGATACCATCAAGGGCGGCGATATCGTGACTCGACTTTGCCTTCTTGCTCGAGTCGTAGTAGTTCTGCGCGATGGTTTTGGCTTCGGCCTCGCTGATCGGGGGCGCGACCGGCGCCGGGCTTTGGGGTGTGCTCGATGGCACGGGCGCGGGAGCCGCGGCGGTTTTGGGGGCGGGTTGGTTGATTTTGGGGGTATTGGGTTTTTTGTCGGAGGAGCAGGCTGTGGTGCTTGCCAGGAGGGTGAGTGTGGCTATGCCTGCCAGGAGGGTTGCCGGGATTGGGGTCTTCTTGGGTCCGGCCAAAACTGCCACCCCCGCAGTTGCGATCTTCGGAGTTCGGTGCTCAACGGTGATCTGACGAAGCATCATTGCACTTGATCGGGTGAGCCGTAAGCGTCTTCGGGAGATCACTGCACGTAGTGGGATTGCGCCACGCGTTGGGGGCAAATCGGTGGCTATCGCGTGATCATGCGTGGTCGCGGGTGGGTGCGCAGGTCCGGGCCGGTGGGGGCGGGATTGGTCGGCTCGGGGGTTGAGGGTGGGGCGGGTACCGGTTCGGTGGGTGGCCGGAATGGGTTGAGGTCAGTGGGTGGTGCCGACGAGGGTGCTCAGGCCGTGGCCCTGTTGCCATTGCCACAGGCGTGGGCTGTCGAGCAGGACGATGCCGTGGTGGCGGGCGAACTGGCGGGCCTCTGTGGTGAATCCGTGGAGGGCGACGAAGACCGGGATGTCCGCCTGGTGGTTGTGGTGGGCCGTGCCGATGAAGTCGTGGAGGTCCAGGGGGTGGGTCTCGTGGTCGGCGGGGCGGCAGTGGATCAGGACCAGGCTGCCGTTGGGGAGGTAGGCCTTGACGTTGGCGTCCGGGGCGACCTGGACGGCGAGGAGGCCGTCGCGGCGGCAGAGGTCGGCGATCTGGAGCTCGAGGTCGCGGTCGTCCGGGTGTTCGGCGCGGTGGTCGAGGGCCGAGTTGGCGAGGTGCACGATCGCGCACAGGATGGCTACGGAGGCCGCGGTGGCCAGCCACGCGTCGTTGCCGTTGATGCCGAGGAAGGTGAAGAGGTCGTGCAGCGCGATCGCCGGAACGCCGACCAGCAGGACTATGGCCCGGCCGCGGAGCTTGGCGTGGGCGGGGGTTCGGGGCATGCGGGATCCCTCCGTTGGCTGCCGACGGCGGAGCGGGCGGCAGCTTAGGCGGAGGGGCGACCCGTCAACCACCCGACTGGATGGGGAGGAGGCGTGGTGGGTGGCTCCGGTGGGCTCTGTGCGGTTGGGATCGCCCTTGTCTGTGCGGGTGTTGGGGTCGGGTGGTCGGGTTGTCGGACGTTTGGTGGGTGCGGGGCCGAGTGGGTGATGGCAGGCGTTGGCCGCGGGGGCTTGGAGGGCCGTGGCAGACCCCGGATGCCACCGTGTCGTGGAGGATTCACCGTGTCCTGGAGGATTCATGCGAGTGGGCGGCGGGAGGCGCACCGCTCCTGTCGGGCCGTCGTCCGGTGACCGGCACGACCGACCCGACCCGACGCGAGCAACGCGACGGGACCCGAGCAACGCAACGGGACCCGCGCGACCCAACGCAACGGGACCGGACCCGACCTGACCCGGCCCGACCTGGCCGAACCCGACCTGACCTGGCCCGACCTGGCCGAACCCGACCCGACCCGGCCAACCCGACCCGACCCGACCCGACCGACCCGGCCAACCCGACCCGACCCGGCGCGATGCCGTGCCGGCCCCACGTGGATCCGAGTCGGGTCACCTTCGGTTCGGGCCTCCCCTCGACCCGAAGGTGGCGGCAAGAAGAGATGACTGCCGGGAGAACAGTCGATGCCAAGACGATGGCTCCCCCGACGGCCCCCGGAGCACCGTCGAGGTTCTGCGAAATCCGTTCGACCGGCGCCGACCGCAGTCGACCGGCGCCGACCGGCGCCGATGGCCGCCGACCATCGCTACCGAGCACCACCGCCAACCGGGGATGCGGCGACCATTCGTCCTCGGCTCGGTGAACTGCGATTCCGAAGGCGGTTAGTGTGCCGGCTCCGGCTCCGCTATCTTCTGCCGAATGAGCAGGATCCGTAAGACAGCGATCATGGTTGTGGCATGTTTCGGTCTCGCCTTTGCCGGGGTGGCGTCCGCGTACGCGATTCCCGGGCAGCACCCGCAGGTCCGCAAGGTCTGTCGCGTACTCGACCCCGAGGCCAAGCACGCCAAGCGCGCGAACCATGATGGCCGTACCGGTGACCCGTCGGTCCGCCGCCAGCGGCACGCAGGCGTGATGGGCGAGGTGGCCGACCACTACTGCGTGCCGGGCGGCGGGAAGCACCGGGTCAACCCAGGTGTACGACCTGCAGCACGGTGACGGTTGTCGTCCCTTCGTTGAGCAGGACCACCACGATCAAGGGCCCCGCGGCCGCGGTGCGGACGATGCGGTCGTCCTCGCCGTAGCGGACGGTGGCCGTGTACGGGTCACAGACCAGCTTGTAGAGCAGCAATCCCCAGTGGTTCAGCGTGGTCTCGGGGAAGCGGTCGATGACCTCTTGGTGTTCGATGCCGATCCTCGGGCGCCACGTCACGCGGCACTGCTTTGCGCTCGGCCGCGTGCGATCCACTTGCGGACGATCTCCTCGTCCACTTCGTCGAGATCCGGGTCCTTGCCGGTGGCCCGCACCTGCGCCGCGAGGGCGCGCGCGTGCGGGAGGCCGGCGATCAACTCCTCCGCGGCGTGGGTGTAGCGGGCCAGCAGCCCGGGCAGGTCGCCGATCGGCGTCAGGTGTACCAACCGCAGGAATTCGTGGCGGGCTTCGGGGTGCGGGAGTGCGTGGGCGATGCGATCCACGGTCCACGGGTCCGTGCTGTTCACGCCGGGCCTCTCTTCCCTCCGGACGAAATGATCCGGGATCAGATTAGGGGCCGAGCGTGCGGTCGCGGTGTGATCGGCGCATGACGATCGGTGTGTCTTGCGAGTGACAATCCGTCAATTTCAGTCGGGTGGAGTGCATTTGCCCGTTCTGGTGGCCGTGCACCTGACCGCCTCGGCGTCGTCGAGCGGGGTTGCCCGGGTCGGTTTGTTCGACTCCGGTTCCACGGCACCCGATTCCGGTCGCACGCTCTCCTGCTTGCGCGTGGCGTCCTCCTGCGCCGGCGCGGCCGCGTCGAGCGGCGGCACCGTCACCTCGGATCCGGATGGCAGCGAATCCGTCGACGGGGTCGAGGAGATCGACGGCGGCGGCCAAGTCGGCAAGGTGGGCGCAGACGGCGACGTCGGCGAAGACGGCGAAGACGGTGGGCTCGACGGCATCGTCGGAGTCGGCACCCGGCTCGTCGCCGGTGGGATGGGCGCCGCCGGCCTTACGCTCGCCTGATGCGAGGGGACCAAGAACATCCCCGCGCCGACGATCGCCAGCACGGCCGCCCCGGCGGCCGGCACGGCGAGTCGGCGGCGTCGGCGGACCCGTCTGCCGTCCGCGACGGCGGCGTCCACCACGCTCGGGAAGTCGGGCTCGGGCTGATCGAGGATGAGTTCGAACAGGTCGTGATCATTCATGGCCGGCCTCACCGTTCGGACAGCTCCCACATGTGCTCGCCGACGAGTTCGCGCAGTCGGTTCAGGCCGCGCGCGCTCTGGCTCTTGACCGTTCCGGTGCTGATCCGCAAGGCCTCGGCTGTTTGTTCGACACTCCAGTCCTCCCAGAATCGCAGCACGAGAACGGCCCGGTAGCGCGGCGGCAGCCGCAGCAGCGCCGCCCGCAGGGTCAGCCGCAGATCCGGCGACGAGGGCTCGTCGCACGGGTGTTGTGGCAGCTCGTCGACCGGCTCCTCCCGCCAACGGCCCTTGCGGTGCTGGTCGATGTAGGTGCGCGTCATCACGACGCGGGCGTACGCGTCGACGCTGCCGTCGCGACGCAGCCGGCCCCAGGCCGTGTACATCTTCATCAGCGTGGTCTGGGTGAGGTCCTGCGCCTCGTACCAGTCGCCGCACAGCAGGTAGGCCGAACGGCGCAGCTGGGCCTGGCGGGCCTCGGCGTACTCGCGGAACTCCCGTTCACGGGTGGCCTCCCTCACGCGGTCGGCAGCGAAGTGGCCGGGGAGTGGTCGCGGGGGTCGCGCACCGTGGTCTCCTCCTTGCTGGACCCTCGGTTCGGGCATGCGGCGCCCGGGTGTTGCCGGCGGCCTGTCTGCCTGCGTTTCGAGGGGTCGGTCATCCAGGAGATACGTGCTTCGACGGCCTCGGGTTGCACGACGACGCCGAGATGTTTCGCACGCACCCGGGGCGGGCGGACGGTGCAACGTGGGTCGGTCGGGCGGCGTACTCCTCTGTGCAAGCTTCGGGACCCGATCGGGTCCGGCGTCCAGCGAAGGGGTACGTACGTGACGAATCGTCAAGATCGGGCGCCCGGCCGGGGGATCCGCCGCGCGGGTCCCGCCGCCGGGGTGCTCGCGACCGTGGGCATCGCGCTGGGCGCCTGGGGCGGCATCGCGCCCGCGTCGGGAACCGGCGAGCCGCGACCGGAGCCCGCGTCGGTGATCTCGGTCGAGCCCCGCGATCGGTCCGCCACCCCACCGGCCGACGGAGCCACACGGCCGGGTGGCCCCACACCGGCTCGATCCACACCGAACCGTTCCACGGTGGACGGCTTCGGGGTGGTCGGGCCGAAGACCGCCGGCGCGCCCGTGCCGGGCAAGCCCCGCGTGGTCGTGCCGGGCCGGGCCGGCGTGGTCACGACCGGGAAGCCGTACGTGGACCGGGACTCCCGCCCGGCCGCCCCGAGTGTGGCGGGAGGCGACCTCTCCCCCGAGGCCCGTGCCACCGCCGGTGCCTACGGCCGCCTCGGGCACGCCTCCCGGCACCTCCCGCGCACTGCCCCGACCGCCCCGCGGGTCGCGTGGTAGACACTGACTCGTCGCGGGTGACCCATGCCCGTGGTCGAGCTCGAACCCCACCGAGCCCCGAACCTCGAGTCGGGAGCCGGCCCCAGGTCAAGGAGTCGCAGCGTGGTCCCGATCGCTCCGGGTGCAATTCCGTTGCTCGGTCACACCCCGGCGCTGCTGCGTGACCGCTGGGACTTCGTGTCCTCGCTGCGGGCCCACGGGCCGATCGTGCGGATCCGGGTCGGGCCGAAGGAGCTGTACGTCCTCAACGATCCGGCCCTGGTTCGTTGTGTGCTGGTCGAACACGCGGACACGATCGAGCGCGACGGCTTCTTCAAACAGGCCCGGTTGCACATCGGCGACGGCCTGGCCGCGTCGGACGGGCCGCTGCACCGCAGCCAACGGCGGACCCTGCAACCCGCGTTCCAGCGCTCGCGGATCGGCGGGTACGTCGAGCTGATCCGCCGCCAGGCCGAGGAGGCGAGCGCGCAATGGTTGCCCGGGGCCACGCTCGCGCTCGATCGGGAGATGAGCGAACTCGGGCTCGGCACGCTCGGCCGGTTGATCTTCGGCGAGAATCCGGCGGCCGACGCGGCGGTGGCCGAGGTACGGCGGTCGTTGCCGGTGTTCATCCAGGAGGTGTTCACCCGCACCGTGTTGCCGGAGTGGGCGCGGCAGTTGCCCACCCCCGGCAACCGGCGCTTCGCCGAGACCGGCCGGCGGCTGCGCGAGGCGATCGCCTCGGCGGTGGACGCGGGCGCGGGGGAGGGTCTCCTGGGCGAGTTCACCCGCATGGACATGGCGCCCGAACTGGTTCGCGACGAGGTCGTGTCGATGCTGATCGCCGGCAACGACAACACCAACGCCACCCTTTCGTGGGTGTTTCACGAGATCGGCCGGCACGAGGACGTTCGCAAACGTCTGCACGCGGAGCTCGACGAGGTGCTGTCCGGTGGGCCGGTGACCGCCGAGAACATCGGCGCTCTCGTATATACAAGGTGTGTTGTCGACGAGACGCTCCGGTTGTACGCGCCGTGGCTGGTGGTACGCCGGGCCAATCGCGACGTGGACGTGATGGGACATCACATCCCGCGCGGAAGCGACGTGTTGTACAGCCACCACGCGCTGCACCGGGATCCCGTGCTGTTCCCGCGGCCCGAGCTCTTCGACCCGGACCGGTGGACCGAACCGGGCTACCGCGGACAGGTGCGCGGCGTGTACATGCCGTTCGGGGCGGGTGTGCACCGGTGCATCGGCGAACACCTGTTCCTGGCCCAGATCGTGACCACCGTCGCGTCGGTGTGCGCCCGCTGGCATCTCGAACCCGCTCCCGGTAAGCCGTCCCGGCCCAGGACGAGCGCGCTGCCCCGCCCGGGTCGGCTCCCGGTGAGGGCCGTCCGCCGCAGGAGCTGAGGTCCCGCAGGAGCTGAGGTCGACGTCCGGCCACAGGGCCCGAGACCGTTGTCCGGGACAGGACCCGAGGCCGTCCGACAGCGGTCCACCAGCCGGTCGCCGGCGCCTCGTGAACCCGAACCGCCTGCCCTGTCAGGCCTCCAGGCGACTTGACGACACTTTCACCCGTTCGTCGGATTCGTCGAGGGGGCCCGAACAGGCGCACGGAGCGTGTCGAGTACGGTTCGGAGCGTCGGACGGGCGGTGCGTTATCACGTTCGGGCGATCACGGAGCGCGCAGAACTCGGCCGGCCAACAATTGCCCGAAAGTGCTTGCGGAGCGCCTCGTTTCGGGACCATCGTGGGGCCCGTTCGGTGTCCGGAACGAGATGCTTGCCCGTGATCTTGGGTGGGGTCGGGTTCGTCACATGGCGTCCCCGATCGTGCTGGTTGACGTGGTGGGAAGTCGTACCGGAAAGCTTCGAATGATCAACTTCGGCGGCTGTTTTCGGGCCGTTCACCATTCACCTGACAGTGTGTGTGGTGGAAGATACGAGCGGTAGCTCCGAAGTGGATCACGGTCCGCGCGGAACCTGGGTGGACCCGGCAGAGCAAGGGGGCGGAGCCGGTGGTGAAGGCAGCTACGGAACGGCCATCGGGCAACGGCGTCGTGCCGCAGGGCGCGGCTGCCGGTGCGATGCCGGTCACGCCTACGCGCAGCCTCGGCGCCAGACGCCGGCGGCCGGCTCTCATCGCGCTCTCGGTCGCGCTGATCGCGGCCGGTGGACTCGGCTCGGCGGCGTTCTATCAGATGGGCGACCAACGGGTGCCCGTGCTCGCGGTCGCGCGCACCGTGCCCTACGGCCAGACCATCTCCGCCGAGGACCTGCGGGTCGTGGAGATCAACGACGCGCCGGGACTTCGTCCGATCGGCTCCGGTTCCAAGGCCGCCATCGTGGGCAAACGCGCGGCGGTCGAGCTGCGCGCGGGCACGCTGCTGACCTCGGATCAGGTCACCGAGCGGATCGCGATCCAGCCCGGCGAGACGCTGGTACCGATCGCCGTGGACGCGACCAGGATGCCGGTGCAGCGGGTCACACCCGGCACCCGGATCCTGGTCGTGACGGCAGTGCCCGGTGCCGGCCCCGCCAATTCAGCTCCCGCCCAACCGAGCACCATCGCGGCCACGGTGATCCGCTCCAGTACGGGCGACCCGAACTCCGGCTCCGGCAAGTCCGTCCTGGACGTGGCGGTACCCGCCAAGGACGGTCCCGTGCTGGCCCTCCAGGTGTCCGAGGGCAGGTTCTCCATCGTCGTGGTGAACACGGGCAACGCGGACGCGGCGCCGGCCAGGACCGGAGGGGCCCCATGACCGTCGTCGCGGTCACCGGTGGCGCGGGCGCGCCCGGTGCCACCTCGACCGCGCTCGCGCTCCTGCTCACCTGGCCGCTGCCGGCCGGTCGTCGGGTGATCCTGATCGAGGCCGATCCGGACGGGGGTTCGATCCTCGCCGGTGCGCTCCAGGGGCGGGTTTCGGCCGAATACGGCCTGCACCAACTGGGTGTGGCGCATCGTCAGGGAAACCTGGTCGACGCGTTCTTCCGACAACTGGTGGACCTGTCCGACGGCCGCCGCGAACGGCTGTTGCTGCCCGGCCTCGTCGACCCCACACAGGCCTCCGGCCTGGCCTATACCTGGGATCCGATCTCGCAGCTCGCGGCCGGCCTGGGCAGCCAGCAGATCCCGCACGACGTGATCATCGACCTCGGCCGGCGCGGCACCACCGGCGCCTCGGCGATCGCCGCGCGCCGGGCCGACCTGGTACTGCCCGTCGTGCGCGGGACGTTGCCCTCGCTGGCCCAGGCGCATCCGCGGCTGGTCGCGCTGCGCAACGACCTCGACACGCACGGGACGGGCTCGGATTCGATCGCCCTCGTGGTGATCGAGCAGGGTCGCTACGCGCGCCAGGAGATCGGCAAGCACCTGGAGACGCCCGTACTGGGCCTGTTGCCGTTCGATCCCGAGCGCGCACGGGTGCTCTCCGACGGCGAGGGTGATACCGGGAAGCGTTTCCTGCGTTCGAGGTTCATGCGCGCCGCGCGCAGCACGGCGGAGGCCGCCCTCGCGTTGGCCGAGCAGCGCCGGATGCGGTTGGCGCCACGACCGACCGGCGGCGGCGAACTGCCGTCCGGGCCCGAGGCGCCCATGCCGAGCGACGGCTGGGCGCAGGCGGCCGCGTACATCCGTCGACCGGCGGACTCCGAGGTTCGACCCGAGGCCGAACCGGCGCACCGGCCGGCCGGCGAGGAGGCGGGTCATGTTCGATAACGCGCGGCCCCTGCACCCGGATCCGCACAACAAACCCGAACCGGAACCGGAAGCACCCGCCGAGCCCGGCTACCGCCCGCACATGCACGTCGTGCCCGGGATCCCGGAGGCCGAGGACGTGCTGTACGCGCCGCCGGCCCCGCCGTTGCGCACCTGGCCGGAGGGCTTCCAGCGGAGCGCGCCGGGCGACCCCGACGCGGGCCCCGTGCCCACCTGGTCGGCGGGCGCGGGTTCGCTGACCCCCGCCGTCGGGCACATCCCGCCGCCGACGCCCGCCAACGGCACGCCGGTTCCGCCGGGTGCGCCGGCCCACCCGCACGCGCGGATGAACGGCGCGGCCCGGCACCCGGACACCCGGGACGGCATGTTCACCGTGCCGCCGACCGCGAGCGTGAGTGCGAGCGGAGTCGGCACGGTCAGCCGCCGTCCCCCGGCCGGCGCGCCGTCCCCGACGACCGGGACCGTCAAGCCGCCCCGGAACCCGTCCGGCGAACCCGTGGTGGACCCGGCCGTGGTGCGGATACTCAAGGACCGCGCGGCCGAACAACTGCACGAGTTCGACAAGATGTCGCCCGGGATGACCAACGGGGACCGCGAGCAGCGCGGCCGGGCGATCGTCGCCCAGGTCGTCGCCGAATGGGCCGACGTCACCGCACGCGAGCGCGGCATCTCCACCACTCCCGCCGAAGACCGGGCGATGGCCCGGGCGGTGTGGGACTGGCTGTTCCGGGCCGGGCCGTTGGAGCCGTATCTGACCGACCCGGCCGTGGAGAACATCCTGGTCAACGGCTACGACACGGTCTGGGTCGACTACGCCGACCGGCCGCGGGTGCAGGTACCGCCGCTGACTTCCTCCGACGACGAACTACGCGAGTTGCTCCGCGACCTGGCCCGTCGCCACGGCAGCGGTGAACGCACCCTGTCCACCGCGCAACCCACGCTGGCCCTGCGGTTGCCGGACGGCTCGCGCCTCCAGGCGATCACCGAGGTCACCCCGCACACCTATGTGACGATCCGTCGGCACCGGGTGCGCGACGTACGCCTGGCCGAACTGATCGGCCTGGGCACGCTGGACCGGACCCTGGCCGCGTTCCTGGGCTCGCTGGTTCGCGCGAAGAAGAACCTGATCATCTGCGGGACCCAGGGCGTGGGCAAGACGTCGTTGTTGCGCGCGCTGTCCCACGAGATCCCCCGGGACGAGCGGATCGGTACCTTCGAGACCGAACTCGAACTGTTCCTACACGAGTTGGGACACCTACGCCAGGTGGTCGCGATCGAGGCCCGGGAGGGCAACGGCGAACGCGGCATCGACGGCAAGTCGGCGGGCGAGTTGACCATCGGCGAACTGATCCCGTCCGCACTGCGCATGTCGCTGTCCCGGATGATCGTCGGTGAGGTCCGCTCCAGCGAGATCGTGCCGATGTTGCGGGTGATGACCAACGGCGAGGGCGGCTCGATGTGCACGCTGCACGTGCGCGAGCCGGACATGATCTTCGACCGGATCGCCGAACTCTGCCTGGAGTACGGCGCGCACATGAGTCCCGAACTGGCCTACCGGCTCGCCTCGAACGCCGTCGACTACGTCGTCTTCGTGCGGATGATCGACGAGACGGCGATCGGCGGGAAGCGGCATCGTTTCGTCTCGCACGTCCTGGAGGTGACCGGGATGGGCGAGCACCGCCGCCCGGCCGTGAACACGATCTTCGCGCCGACCGGCGACGATCCGCGTGGCGTGGCCCGGATGTACCCCTCGGACATGCCGGACCTGATCCGGGCCGGGTTCAGCCCGCACCTGCTGGACGAGCCGCACGGTTGGCGCCCGTTGCAGCTCAAGCTGCATCAGGTCGGGTGACGGGCATGGGAGACGCGCTGTTGGTCGCGGTGTGCGGATGCCTGCTGGTCGGCGGTCTGATCGGTCTGGTGGTCGGCCTCGTCGGCACCTACGACGATCCGACGCCCAAGCCGCCCGGACGGCTGGAGTTGGCGGTACGGCGGTTGCGGTCGGGCCCGGTGAGCGCCCGACAGCGCACCGCGCGCCGGATCCGGCTCGGCATCGGCATCGCGGCGGCGGCCCTGGTCTGGCTGTTCACCGGATTCCTGGTGGCCGGGCTGCTCGTGATCGCCGCGTTCAGTGGGCTGCCGTGGCTGCTCGCCCCGACCAAGAGCGATCGCACCATCATCAACCGGCTGGACGCGCTGGCCGAGTGGACCCGGCGGATCGCCGACCTGATCGAACTGGGCGCAGGCCTGGAGAACGCGATCCTCACCTCGCGGGCGACCTGCCCGGAGCCGATCGTCGAGGAAGTCGGCGATCTGGTCAGCCGTTTGCAGTCGCGGTGGCGTCCGGACGAGGCGCTGCGCGCGTTCGCCGCCGACCTCGGCGACGCCACGGCGGACAAGATCGCGGCGGCGCTGATCCTGCGCGCCTCGGACCGCGGGCCAGGCCTGGCGATGGCGCTCAAGGATCTGGCCACGACGGTGCGCGAAGAGGTGCGCCAGCGCCGGGCGATCGAGGCGGACCGGGCCGGTGCCCGGATGGCGGTGCGCTGGATCACCTACATCACGCTCGCGGTGACCGGGCTGGTCGTGGTGATCAACCGCAGTTACGCGGAGCCGTACGGGACCGCGATGGGGCAACTGGTCCTGCTGCTGATGGCGATGGCCTATGTCGGCACCCTGATGTGGATGCGGGCGCTGGCCACGGACCGGGTCAAGCCCCGGTTCCTGGTCGCCGACCCGCGCAGCGTGGTCAAGGCCGCGCAAGCCGTGGACGTACAACAGGCGGACGGCGTGCACACCGCACCCGTGTTGCGGGGTGAGTGGTCGTGATCCCACCCGTGATGATCGTCAGCGGCTGCGTGCTGGGCGCGGGCGTCGCGCTGCTCGTGCGCGAACTGTGGCCCGCGCCGCCGGACCTGGGCAACGCGCTGCATCGGCTCTCCGGAGCGCCCAAGCGGCGCACCGAACAGACCGGCAGCAAGTACGACGACCAACTCGTCGCGCTGGCCCGTCGGGTCCCGGGATTTCGGGTGCCGCATCGCGAACTCGACCTGGTCGGCGAGACGGTCGCGCAGTTCGTGCGCACGAAGGCGCTGCTGGCCCTGCTCGGCCTGCTGCTGCCCGCGATGCTTTCCGCGGTGCTGGTGGCCACCGGTATCGGAGTGGCCTTCTACGTGCCGCTGTTCCTGTCCCTGGCGGTGGCGGCGGGGATGTGGTTCATCCCGGACTTCGCGCTGCGCGACCAGGCCAAGTTCGCCCGGATCGAGTTCCAGCACGCGGCCGCCGCCTATCTGGACCTGGTCGCGCTCGGCCGCGCCGGTGACGCGGGCCCGGCCGAGGCGTTGGAGCGGGCCGCGGCGGTGGGCGACGGTTGGGCGTTCGTCCGCATCCAGGACGCGTTGGCGCGGGCCCGAGTGGGCAGCGCCGACCCCTGGGACGGACTGCGCGATCTGGCAAAGGACCTCGATCTTCCCGAACTCGCCGACGTGGCCGACATCATCGAAATGGCCGGCACCGAAGGTGCCGCGGTGTACGGCACGTTGCGGGCCAGGTCGCAGTCGCTGCGCGTCGAACTACTCGCGAACGAGCACGAACAGGCGAACGCGGACTCGGAACGGCTCACCGTTCCCGGGACCATGCTCGTGGTGATCATGGGAATCCTGCTCGGATTCCCGGCGATATCCCGGATGTTCTCGGTATGAGCCGGCTTCTCGGTACGAATCACTCTCTTGGTACGAATCAGCTTCTCGGTATGAACCAGCTTCGGACCCCGAGCCGTTCTCCGGAAGGAGTACAGGCAATGCAGATCGGTTCCTCGTCCCCCGCGGTGCTCGATCGCGTGGAGACCGCCGTACACAAACTGGCCCCCGCCCCGATTGCCTTCGTATTGATCGTCACGGGCGGTGTGGTGGACCGCTACCGGCGGCTGCGCAAGGAGCGCGACCACGGAGCGGTCAGCATCGAGACGGCGATCATCGTCGCGGTGCTGATGGTGGCCGCGGTCAGCGTCGCGGCGGTCATCTACACCATGTACAAGAAATACCAGGATGGGCTGAAGAAGTCCGACGACAAATACCAGGAGCCGGTACCCAACGCCGACTAGCGATTCGGACCACGTCTTCGTGACCAAAGTGCCACACGGCTACCCCTACGACGCGATCCGGCGCCGTCTGCGCAAGGCAGGCGGGCCGGATCGTGGCGGCATGTCCATCACCATGGCGATCATCTTCCCGATGTTCATCCTGGTCCTGCTCGCGGTGATCCAGGGCTGCCTGTGGTGGTACGCGCGCGAGGTCGCGATGCAGGTCGCCAGGGAGAGCGTCGAGGAGGCGCGGCGCCGCAACGGCGACATCACGGCCGCGGAACAGCGGGGGCGGGATGTGGCGAAGGACCTCAGCGGGGGAATGCTCAAAGACCTGAAGGTGATTCCGAAGCGCGAGGGAGACGTGCGGATCAGGGTGACCGTCAGCGGTAGGTCGTTGTCGGTCGTGCCGGGGATCGGGAGTCTGACCATCACGCAGCACGCGGACGGTGTCGTCGAGCGGTGGACGACAGCGGGCCGATGAGGATCCGGGGGGCGAGGGTGTACAGGGGGAGCCTGCGGGCGGACGAGGGGTCGTTCGCCCTGGAGGCAGCGGTACTTGCGCCGGTGTTGATCGCGTTCCTGTGTCTGGTCATCGCCTTCGGGCGGATCTCGGTGGCCGGCAACGGGGTGGACGCGGCGGCGAAGGCGGGCGCGCGGGAGGCGTCGATCTCGCGCGACGGCAGTGACGCGAAGGGTCTGGCGGAGGCAGCCGTGGAGAGATCGCTGCGGCAGGAGGGTGTCGGCTGTCCCAGGAGTCGGCGCACGGTCGACGTGAACGTCGACGGCTTCAGTGCCGAGGTCGGCACGGCGGCGACCGTTACCGTCACCGTCACCTGCAACGTGTCGCTGTCCGACGTCGCGTTCCCCGGCATCCCCGGGTCGAAGACGATGCGGGGCCGATTCACCTCCGTGATCGACACCTACCGGGAGAGGTCGGAGTGACGACCGGCCGGCGCGTTCACGCGTACGCCGAGGGCGTCACCGGCGACCCCCGGGACCGGGGCTCGTTGGCCATCATGCTCGCGATCATGATGGCCGTGATCATCCTGCTCGTCGGGCTGGTCCTGGACGGCGGCGGCAAGTTGCGTACGGACTCCAGGGCCGACGCGTTCGCGCAGGAAGCCGCCCGCGCCGCAGGGCAGGCAATCGACCCCACCAAGGCCATTCCGGGCACCGCGATCGTGGTGCCGGAGGAGGACGCCAAGCGCGAGGCGCGCAAGTACCTCGCGTCCATCGATCCCCGTGCCATCGTCACCGTGACACCCGACGGCCGCAACGTCGACGTCTGGGTGACGCTGCACTACAAGACCAAGGTGGCCGCCTTCTTCGGCGTCTCCACCGTCACCGTCAGAGGCCATGCCCGTGCCGGGCTCGTCCATGGGATCCAAGCCCCGGAGGACGCACCGTGACCGTTACCCAAGGCCCTCGTCCCGGCTCCGGTCCCGGTACCCGGGCGCACGCTCGCAGCCGCGACGACCGCGGCCGACGCCGTGGACTCGGCCGCTTCCTCTTCGACTTCGTACGCGGCCTGCTCAGCCTCGTTGTCCTGCTCGCGTTGCTGGTCGGCCTGCCCGCGCTGCTCGTCGTGGCCACCACGACGCTGTTGCCGCACCGCCTGCCGGGACTGGACGAGGTCACCAAGATCCTCACCGAGCCCGACGACGGGAGCGGCTTCATCGCCGCGCTCGCGATCATCGCGTGGATCGCGTGGTTGTGCTTCGCGATCTCCGTCGTGGTGGAAATCCCGGCGCAGGTACGGGGGTTGTCCGCGCCGCGGATTCGCGGTCTGGGTTGGAGCCAGAAGGCGGCCGGAGCGCTGATCGGCGGCATCATGTTGCTGCTGCCCACCGGTACCGCGTTGGCGGCCGGCGAGGCACAGGCGGCTCCCCACCTGTCGGAGCGTGTCGCGAGCGCGCCGAACCGCACTGTCGAGCAGGAAATCCCGGTGCGGGTACAGGATCCCGGGACGAGCGCCGGACCCACGCACACCGTGCAGCGCGGCGACTCGTTGTGGACGATCGCCGAGGAGCGGCTGGGCGACGGCAAACGGTGGACGGAGATCGCCAAGCTCAACGACGGCAAGGTGATGGCGAACGGGCAGAAGTTCGACTCGGCGGACTATGTCGAGGAGGGCTGGGTGCTGACGCTGCCCGCGAACGCGGCGCCGCCCGCCGAGGTCAAGTCCGCGCACGCGCCGGACACCGGACCCGGGGACCGGCGCGACGACCGAAAGGCGCTGCCGCAGACGGTCACGGTCAAGCCGGGCGACACGTTGTCGGACATCGCCGAGGAACTGCTGGGCGACGGCGACCGCTATCCCGAGATCTTCGCCGCGAACAAGGACAAGCCGCAGCCGACCGGTTCGGCCCTGACCGACCCGAACGCGATCGAGCCCGGCTGGACGCTGTCCATCCCGGGTGCCGCAGGCACCGAGGCCCAGCAGCCGCAGGCACCCCAGCAGCAGCCTCCACAGCAACAACCGCCGCAGCAGCAGGCACCACCTCAGCAGCAGGCGCCGCAGCAACAACCGCCCCAGCAGCAAGCGCCGCAACAGCAGGCGCCGCAACAGCAGGCGCCACAACAGCAACAGCAGCCGCAACAGCAGCAGAAGCCTTTCGTCGAGACCCCGCCGCAGATCGCCAAACAGGATGCGATCACGGTGCCGAGCGCTCCCGCCAAGCCGAGCCAGGCACCGAGGCAGAACGCGGAGAACACCAATCCCACCGGGAGCCGCGCCGAGGCGCCCAGCCCGGGTGGAGACGAGCGTTCGCTGCCGGTCGGCGCCATCGCGTTGGGCGCGGTGGGCGCCGCGGCGGTGCTGGGCGCGTTGCTGGTGCGCCGTCGACTACAGCAGTCGGTGCGTCGGGACGGCCGGCGGATCGCGATGCCCGCGCCGGAGGCCGCCGACCTCGAACAACAACTGCGCGCCACCGAAACCCCGGACGCGCTCGACCTGTTCGACCGCACGCTCCGCACGTTGTGCGCGCGGATGTCGGACACCGGGCGCACCCTGCCGCTGATCGACTCGGTGCAACTGACCGACCGTCGACTCGAACTGCACCTGGCCGCGCCGTCACCGCCGCTGTATCCGTTCGAGGCGGTGCACGGCGACCACATGCACTGGACCTGCCCGGCGGACGCCGAGTTGCTGCACAGCAGCGCGGCGGCCAACGTCCCGGCGCCCTACCCCGCGCTCGCGGTGCTCGGCGAAACCGACGACGGCAGGCAACTGCTGGTGGACCTCGAATCGCTCGGCGTGGTCGGACTGACCGATGGTTCGGGCGAGGACAACCTCGCGGTGCTGCGCGCGCTGGCGGTCGAACTGCTCTCCAACGTGTGGAGCGACGACCTGTGCGTGACCGTGGTGGGCTTCGGTCGCGAGCTGCGTGACGTGGAGCGCGAGGGTCGGCAACAACTGCGCTACGCCTACTCGCTGGACGAGGCGCTGGGCCGCTTGGCGACCTGGTCCGACGAGGTGGTCGGCCTGCTCGACGACGCCAAACTCACCTCGCCGCGCCAGGCCCGTACCAAGGGCATCCTGCCCGACACCTGGCCGCCGGAGATCGTGCTGTCCCTGGAGCCGCTGACCGAGGCGCACGTTCCGCACATCCAGCGGCTGACCAACACCTATCCGCGCGCGGCCGCCGCGATCATCGCGCCGATTCACGCCGAGCCCTGGCTCAGTGGGCTCGGTGTGACCCGGTTGCCCACGATCCCCGGCGCGGTGACGCCGAGTCGGATCAACACCGATGTACACGTGCAGCGGCTCGAAGACCCGCAGTACCAGGCCCTGGTGAGCATGTTCACCGTCTCCAAGGACCTGGACGGTGTGCCCGCCGAAGAGTCGCTGATCCCGGTTCGGCGTCCCGAGCGCGAGCCGGAACCGGCACACGCGGGGGCCGCGTCCGTCGGCGGCAGCATGTCCACGGCCGCGTGGTCCGCGGTCGGCGGCATGGAGCGGCCGGCCCGGGTGGGCGGCGGCGTCGCGACCGAGGCCGATGCCGGGGCCGATCCGGTACCCGGCTACTACCAGCCGGATCCCACCGATCCGGAGCCGGACGAGCGGGCGTTCGCCGCACCCGGACGACCCGCGGGCAGGTCGGGTCGGGACGGGCGGGCCGGTGCGGGCTCGGGTCCGGGGTCTTGGGGCACGGCCGTATACCCGCTCCCGGGAGGGCCGTTGGCGCCTCCGGAGCGGATCGAACGGCGCCTCGGATCGACCGAGGACACCGGTTCGCTGCCGTTGCCCTGGCTGCCCGAGGATCCGCACGAGTACGACGCGCAGTCTCCCGACGAGGTCGAGCGCCCCTACGAACCGGAGTTGTTCCAGCCGCCGGTGGTCGGTCCGGACGGCACCGACCCGGCGGAGCCGGCGGCGTACCCGCAATCCGCCGAGGAGGCAGGGGCGGCGGCCGACGTGCGGGCCGGGGAATCGACCGACACGGAGCTCGGGTACGCGGAACAGTCATATGCCGAGTCGCCCTATGCGGAACCGCCGTACGCGCATCCGCCATATGGCGGCGAAGCGCCTGTGACGCCATCCTTCGAGGAGCCGGCCGTCGAGGGGTCGGTCCGTACCGGGTCGGTGTACGCCGAACCGAACGTCCAGGAGGCCGTCGACGCCATGCCGGACCGGCAGGAATCGGCCTCGGGGACGGTGGAATTCGAGGTGGCCGCGCTGGGGACTCCGGTGTCCGAGGCGGCGGACCCGGCGGACTCGACACTCGGCGAACCGGTTTTCGGAGCGCCTGTGTTTCCGGAACGCTCGCACGCGCACGACCCGTTGGTCGACGAGCGGACGCCCGAGGACGCCGGACACGACGAAATAGGACTCGAAGGGGTGGACGATCCCGAGGACCACCCCTACGCACCCGCCGGGGATGCCGGACGACCGGCCGACTCGGTGGCGGCCGCAGAGGCCCCGGACGAGGGAACAGCAGTGCCGATCGAGGCTCGGACCAGCACCGGAGAACAAGCCGTGCCGTGGGATGTCGAGGAGGCCCCGGAGGGTGCCTACGCGGCCTACCCGGCCCATGCCGCCAACGGACATGGGGGCGTTCGGGCCGACGTGCTCACCGGCCCCGGGGTCCAGGTCCTGGGCCCGGCCGACGAGGTCGACCTGATGCAGGGCGGCGAGCGCGGACGGACCGCTCCCGCGCCGTCCGAGCAGGCACGCGCGGTGCCCCCACCGGCGGATGCTCTCGCGGGCGGCGTCGAGATGCCGTCAGCCGAGTACTGGGGTGCGCCGGGGCAGGTCCAGGAGGGCCTGACCGTCCAGGAGGGGCCGACCGCCGAGGACTCCGGGATGTTCCTGGTGGTCGCGCCGGAGGCGGAGGCCGCCGTGGTGGACGCCCCGGAGGTGGGTTCGACGTGGGACGTCGCGCCGCCGGTCGCCGCGCTCCCGGCCGAGGCGCCGGTCGCGTCGGGTCAGGCCTCGGAGGGCTTCGCGCCGACCTACCCGGAGATCCGGATCCTGGGTCAGGTCGACCTGATCGGTGTGGGCGAGGAGGTCGAGCACGGCCGGCGCGCACGGCTCACCGAACTCGCCGCGTGGATCGCGCTGCACCCGGGCCGTCCGCTGACCGAACTCGACTCCGCCGTCTGGCCGCTGGGGGTCACCGCCACCGCGCGCAACTCGGCGATCAGCCAACTGCGCCGCTGGGTGGGCATCGGGCAGGACGGTACGAGCCACCTGCCGGCGGCGGTCGGCGGCGAGGGCTATGCCTTCGGGCCGGGCTTCGCGTGCGACTGGTTCCGCTTCCGTGAGTTGGTGGCGCCCGGCCTGTACGGGAACCACGAGGTGGCGATGGACTACGCGAGGGCGCTGGACATAGTGCGCGACGCGCCGTTCGACGGGGTGGGCCCGCGCCGCTACGTCTGGGCCGAGCCGTTTCGTCAGCAGATGATCGCCGAGATCGTCGACGTGGCCGCCCGACTGGCGGACTACCACCTGGACAACCACGACCCGCAGGCCGCCAAGCGGGCCTGCTCGGTCGGCCTGGTGGTGTGCCCGGAGTCGCAGATGCTCTACCGCACGATGTTCCGGGCGACGCACATAACCGGCGATCGTGCCGAGTTGGACTACTACGTCGACCGGTTGGACGGATTGCTGGCCGGCCTGGGCGCGGAACCGGAGCCGCTCACTGTGGAGTTGCTGCGGGATCTGTTGGACGACTGACCCGGCGGCGGGCGGATCGGCGCGGTTCGCCGGTCCGGCCGCCGGTTCGCCCGCCGGATCGGGCATCGGGCGGTCCGGGGCGACCGGTCCCGGTCACGCCCCGCGAATCAGCATCACGAGTACGGCCGCGCCGAGCAGGAACGGGCCGAACGGGACCACGCTGCCCCGACCCGCGCGCCGGGTCGCGGCCAGGGCGATCGCGTACAGGCCCACGCAGACGTACGCCAGGACCAACCCCTGGACGAGCGCGGCCCAGGCCAGCCAGCCGAGCACCAGGCCGACCAGGCCGGCCGCCTTGGCGTCGCCGAGGCCGATGCCCAGACCGCAGAGCGCGAGCACGAGGTGCAGGGCGTACGCCGCGGCCATCGCGAACAGCGCGCGCAGGTAGGCCTCCCAGTCGAGCGGGGCGAGCAACAGCGCGGCGAGCACGGGATAGCCGGGCAGGGTCAGCGGATCGGGGAGCCGCATCAGCCTGGCGTCGCACACCACGAGTGCCGAGGCGAGCAACGCGAAGGCCAGAAACGCGGGCAGTACCGCCTGGACGCCCACCCGCCACGACAACGCGCCGGCGGTGAGCACGAACGCGCCCGCGATCACGAGGCGGTCGCGACGCAGCACGCCGGCGGTGTCCGCGTCGAGATGGATCGGAGATATCCGCACGGCATCGGATCCTGTCAGACCGACGACCGACTCGGCACCGGGCCCGCGGGACTCGGACGACGCCGCAGCGCCATCCGGGTGGACTCCCCACGCCGTCCCGGCACCGAATCGGCCGGCACGCCGGGCCGGATCGGGGGCGGATCGGAGTCGAACCCGGGTCGAACCCGGGTCGAACCCGGGTCGAACCCGGGTCGAACCCGGATCGGATCGGGATCGAACCGAGATCGGATCGCACCCGCTTGTGCCGGAATCCGTACCGAGGCACCCGGTCGGGCGGCACACTGGGGACGTGTCCAAAGCCATGGCGTTCGACCCGTTCCGGCAGCCTCCTCCCGCGTCCGCACCGGAGTTCGGAGCCGGCGGACCGACGTCGGACGACGGCGTATACGTGTTCGACGACGAGCGCATCGTGCTGGCGGTCAACGTCGCGCTGGCGACTCGGCGGCCGTTGCTCGTCTTCGGGCCTCCGGGGTCGGGCAAGTCCACGCTCGCGCCGAACGTCGCGCGTCACCTGGGGCGGGTCTGCCACACCGAGGTGATCACCGCGCGCACCGAACCCGAGGACCTGCTGTGGCGGTTCGACGCGCTCCGTCGGCTCAACGACGCGCAGGTCCGCGAGGTCGCGCCGACGATCGGCGCGTACTGCGCGCAGGGCGTGTTGTGGAAGGCCTTCGATCCGTATCGCACCGTGCCCGGTCGGGCCGGGCAGGCGCCGGAGGACGGGCCGGTGTACGGCCGGCACACCGGTCCCGCTCCGGTGTCCGTGGTGCTGATCGACGAGATCGACAAGGCCGATCCGGACCTGCCGAACAGCCTGCTGGTACCCCTCGACACGCTGCGCTTCACCGGCCCGGACGGCGAGGAGGTGCGCGCGCGCCCGGGCGCCGAGCCGCTGGTGGTGATCACCAGCAACAACGAACGGGAGTTGCCCGCACCCTTCGTGCGCCGCTGCATCCTGCTCTCCCTCGAAGCCCCGGACCGCACACATCTGTTGAAGGTGGCCTGCGGTCATCTCGGGGACGCCTACGACGAATCCATGGCCGAGCAGGTCGCCGACCATCTGCTGAAGATCGCCGGCGAATCCGAGTCGGCTCCGGGCCCGAGCACGGCCGAGTTCCTCGACACGTTGCGCGCGTGCCACGAACTGGGCGTCACCGCGGGCAGCCGTACCTGGGACCTGGTCGTGGAGGTCGCACTGAGCAAGGGCCGAGGGAGCGCGAGGCCACGCGGGTGAGCGCCGGACGGGGGCAGGTCCATCTCGGCGACCTGGTCCGGGCGATCGTCGCGCTGGAGGTCACCGAGGTCGACACGGCGATGGAGATCGCCCGGGCGCTGGGCTTGTCCGCGACGACCGACTCGGTGCGACCGGTGGGCACTTCGGCCCGGACTCCGCCGCCGGCGGCGGACCCCGACGAGCCGCGCGGGACCCGGGACGATTCGCCTGCTGTCGTGAGCGCGCCCGTGCCGCCGCCGCGGGAGGCCGACGGCGGCTGCTCGTTGCTGGTGCTGCGTGAACCGAGGCCGGCTTCCGGTCGGGTTGTGGCGGACGAGTCGGATGGGGTCGACGTACAACGGTTGCTGGATTCCGGTTCGCGCGATGGCGCGCCCGAGCCGGTGTGGTCGGGGCGTTGGGCGTCGGGGGTGATGTTCGCGGCGACGGCGACCGATGTGATCGGCCGCGTACTGGACGAACGTGCTCTGGTTCGCGGGGTGGCCGATCGCGGGTTGGTGCGAACGCTTCCCTTCCGATCGCGGCCGACCACCCGGCTGGGCATACAACTCCTGCTGGACGGCGGCGAGTCCATGCGTCCCTTCCGGTTCGACCAGCGGTGGTTGCGTGAACTCGCGGACGCGGTGGTCGGGCGGGGCCGGGTCGAGGTGCTGCGCTTTCAGGGCACCCCGTGGCGCGGCGTGCGTGCGGTCGGGCGCCGTGGGCCGGTGGCCTACCGGGCGCCGGCGGCGGGTACGCCTGTGGTGCTGGTGTCGGATCTGGGCCTGCGCAGGCTGCCGTTCAGTGCCGCCGCCGCGGCCGGTTCGGCCGAGTGGCGGGATTGGATCGACGGGGTACGCCGTGCCGGATGTCCGGTGGTGTGCCTGACACCGTACGAGGCGCGGGCGCATCCGTGGGCGCTGCGCCGGCGCGTGGCGATGGTGCCGCTCGATCGGCGGACCTCGATTCGCGCGGCGCGGCGGGAGACTCGGCGGGCGGGGGAGGGGGTGCGGCGATGACGGGTCCACGCGGGCCCTTCGACGCGCGCCCGGCACCCGCCCGCGACGCGCGGCCGGACGGCGACGCCCCGCCGGACCTCGACAGCCCGCCGGACGGCGCCGAACCCGACGGATCGGCGGAGCTGCGCTATCTGCGGTGGCTGGCCGAGGCCGATCCGCCGTTGTACACGCTGGCCCGAGCCCTGTGCCTGGCCCCGCACGCCGCCCCGGCGTTCGTCCGGCGGGCGCGGCTGACATTCGTCCCGGCCAGTGCGGCGGGGCTGGAGGCGGACCTCTGGTTCTCGCCGCTGATCGAGTCCGCCGACGCGCGGGCCGTGGTGCTCGATCCGCTGATCGCGGCCGGGTTGCGGCACGAATTGTCTCGGGACCGGCGGCAGTGGAAGGCGGTGCTCTCCCTGACCGAGGACATGCAGCGCGAGGCACCGGAGTTGGTCCGGCGCTACACGCGACTCGCGCTGGCCGACGCCGGTGAGCGATGCGTGGACACGGAGGCCGAACTGGCCGGCTTCGCCGCCGGGATCTCGGCCGGTGCCTCCGACGGCGCGTCGGCCGACGATCTCTCCCGTTGGCTCGTGCACTTCCTGCCCAGGCTGCCCCGGGTGCTCGAGGCCGCCGCACCGGCCCGCACCCTGCTGATCTCGGCGGCGGCCCGGCTGGCGGTCGATCCGCCGGGCTGGGTGGTCGATCGGCACGGAACGGCCCGGGTCGCGGCGGCACGGGCGGCCGCGACCCGGACGCCGGTGCGCGGCCACGCGGAACTCGGGGTGCGGCTGGACGATGCCGGCCTGACCCTCAGCCGCCCGCCGGCACCGGGTTCGCGGGTGCTGGAAGTCCCGGGCGGGGAACGGGTACGGGTCGAGCTGGCGGGACCGGGGGAGGCCACGACACAGGGCCACGTGGTGGAGCTGGGGGCCGACGAGTCGGTGCGGGTGCCGGTCGCGGTGTTCGCCGAACTGGCCGTGAGGTCCACCGATCGGGACCCGCTGACGGGCCGCCGACTCATGAACGCGGAGACGGTCTTCGGGGCCACGGGCGCGTTGGCGGACGGCCGGCTCCGAGCGGCGCTGCGTTCGGCGGGTGAGGGGACGGAACTGCTGCTGTGGCAGGGCAAGCTGCGCCGGACCGTACCGCTGCGCGGAACTCCCCGCCTGCTACGAGCCGATGACCGGACCGGGACGATCCTGCTGGCGGCCGACGATCGGTTGCTCGTGGTGCGGACCGAAGTGGCCGAGACGGTGTCCATCGGCGGCCTGGGGGAGATCCGTGACGCGGTCGTCGCCACGCCCGACCGTTTGTCGCCGACGCCGTGCGTGGTCGTGGCGAACGAGCATGGTGTGTGCACGGTCCGGCCGGACGCGCCGACGGATCCGCCGATCTACCTGTCCCGGTCGGCCGAAGTGGGTCTGCGGATCTGGGTCGGTGCCGAGTCGTCGGAGTTGGTGATCGTGCGCGGCAGTGCGGAACCGGAGTTCGTCGACCTCGCGGGAGGCGGTGCGATCCGGTCCGAGGCGCGCGCCGACGTGCTGCCGGTGACCGCGATCACCAGCGCGCACGGCGGCCGTCCGCTGCTCTTCGCGCAGACCGGGCCGCAACTCGTGCTGATGCCGACCCCCGACACGACCCATGTCGTCCGGGGCGGCGGCCTGAGCACGGACATCGTGTCCGTCGCGATCAGCCGCGGCGGGGCCGGGACCGCGGCCGTGGACCGGGCGGGCCGGTTGCTGAGATGGGACGGCGCGACGATGTCGGGTCGGATGCGCGAAGTGCCGCTGCCGTTCCCGGCGGTGAGCATCTCGGCGGCGAGTCTGTGGGAGCTCACCGTGGTCGGCCGGGGCGGCCCGGTCGAACTGCGGGCCGAGGACGGCCGGACCGTGCTGCTCACGCCGACCCGGAACGCGGACCCGGAGACGGGTTGGCTGCGGGACACCCTGGTCGGCACGATGCCCGTGCGTGCCGGAGACCTGGAGTCTCTCGTGCGCTCGGGCATCGGCTGCGTATGCCTGCCCGTGCCGATGCGGGAGTCGACACCCGGGCGTACCGGCTCGGTGGCGGCCGGGGGGATCGTGCGCGCGGCCGGGGCGGCCGGGATCAAGCTGCTGGTCGACGTGAGGGTCGCGCACGGTTCGGAAGCGGTCCGGAGCGACCGCGGATCTCGATTGTTGCGTCATTGCGCCGAGTTGCTGGCGGCGGGTGCCGCAGGCGTACGAGTGTTGCCCTCGCGTCCGGCTGCGAGCGGCGACTCCACGACCGGCCGGTGCGACCCGACGGTGGAATTCCTACGGACGCTGCGGCGGTTGGTGGACGAGCATCCGGGGCGGGTGCTCGTACTCGATCGCGGTGCGGTCGGCGAGTCGGCATCGCGTGCCGGTGACGAGTGTTGCCATCTCGTGCTCGCCCAGGGCACTCGATCGGTGCCGCAGGCGCTGGCGCTCATGGAGACCGGGCAACCGTTCGCGGACGCCGTGCCGGACTGGGCCCTGTCGCTGTCGACCGGCATCGGGAGGGACCCGGCGGGTGCGGGTGCGATGGCCTCGGTCGCGCTCGCGTTACCGGGACTTCGGGCTGTGGGCGGGCTGCCCGTCGGTCCCCTGGGCGACGCCGTCGCCGCGTTGCTGCGCGTGCGCGGACGGGAGCGGGCACTTGCCCGGGGCACCGCGACCCGATTGGGGTCCGGCGACTCGGCCATGGTCGTGCTGTCCCGGCGATACCAGGACGACATCGTGGTCTGCGTGGCGAATCTCGGTACACAGCGAGGCACCGTGGCGCTGACCACACCCAGTCTGCCGCCCGGCAGGCTCGTGGACCTGCTGGATCCCTCGGGGCCGCAACCGGCGCGCACGCTCGGCGACAGGTCGCCGGCGATGGTCACCCTCGCCGCCCACGAATACCGCTGGTTCCGGCTGCTGACGTCCAACGAGCTCTACGCGAGCCGCTCGTGACGGCCCATCATGCCTTGGACCGGCCCGGTGCCGCCCCGACACCTCGTCCGCGGATCTTCGTCAGCCACAGCACGCGGGCGAAGCCGGGACAGGTCTGCTGCCGTTGTCTGGACGCGCGCGACGCGCTGGTCGAGCGGCTGAGCGCCGAGGGCTTCGAGGCCGTGTACGACAAGGACTTCCTGCGCAGCGGCGACGGGTGGCAGCAGGAGATCGCGCTGGAACTGCACGGCAGTCAGGCCACCGTACTGCTGCTGTCCCGGCACGCGCTGGAGTCGGCGAACGTCGGCTACGAGGCCAGCATCGCGGACGGCAGGCGGCGGGCCGACGCCCGATATCGCTTCATCGCACTGAAGTTGCCGGATGTGCGCCGCGTCGATCTCGCCGCGAGCGCGCTCAAGGCGATCCATCTCGGTGAGGTGGACATGTGCGACTGGGCCGACGACGAGATCGCCCGCGGTCGGCTGCCCGCCAAGCTGTGTGCGGATCTGGCGCAGATCCGGCTGTGGCACCTGGACCGCTCCTCGCCCACGCGCAACGCGGTGACCGCCGCGCTGGGCGAGGCGTACGAAGGACCGCTGCGGGCCGCCGCGGAGGTGCTGGGGGTGCGTGAGCGGCTCGACCGCGAAGTGCTCCGTGAACGGCTCAGCGAGGCGTTGTTGACCGAGCGCGCTCCGGCGCCCCGGCGCGAACCCGACCCGCTGGTGCGGGCGCTGGGCGAGGTGCTGCCGGTGCTGCGGTCGGAGCCGGCGGGCACGGTGGCCGACCTCAGTGTGGTGTACGCGCGGGTGCCCACGCTGGCCGCCGCGCAACTGGGCGAGTTGCGCGGGCGCGAGGACGGGCAGGTCGCCGTGCTCACCGCGACGCGCGACGGGACCCTGCGGGCGTACCTGCTCCGGGCCAGCGGTCACCCGCGTCCGTGGCCGCATGTGGAGGTCACGGTGCCGGCCGGCGCCCGGATGGCGGCGGGTCTGATCGCCGCGATCCGGGACGCGGTGGCCGGGCACCTGGACTACGACGGCTATGACGACCCGGAGTTGGAGGGCGAGATCGGGTTCCGTGAGGTGATCGAGGCGCACGCGCTGGAGACCGGACCGATCGTGGTGGTCATCCGGCACCTGCCGGACGCGGCGTTGGTGCGTGAGTTGCGGGTGGCGTTCCCGTGCCTGCTGTTGTTGTTCCTCACCGACCGGGTCGGCGCGTGCGGACCGGTCGAGGCGATCGAACTGGCGCCGTTGACGCCCTCCGGTGAAGGCGAGTTGAGACGTACGTACGGCCGGGCGATGCATCTGGCCGGCCATCCGGAACGACCCGATCCGCCCAGGAGGCCCGCGTGACCGTCGGTACGGACCCGGTGCTCGAACAGACGTGGCACGCGCAGCGTCGCTGGTCGCTCGCCGCGTCGACGGCCAAGGCGTCGGTGCAGCGATGGCGGCTGGTCCGGCTGGTGTTGGGGGTTGCCGGCGCGATATCGGTCACGGCGGGCACGCAGGTGTCCGGCGACCCGGGCAAGGTGCTGTCGCTGATCGGCGCGCTGTGTGTGGGACTGGTTCCGCTGGTGACGTCGCTGCGGCTGCCACCGGCCCGGATCGAGGCCTGGACGCGGCTGCGTTCGGTCAGCGAGGGGCTCAAGAGCGAGGTCTACCTCTACCTGACGGTGAGTGATCCGTACGCGGGCGCGGGGGCCGAGCGTCGGGCGCGATTGTCCGCACGGCGCGCTTGTTTCGAGGACGAGGCGAGCGAACTGCTGGGCCTGCTGCCGTCGTTGGACCCGGCGGAACAGCCGGCGCCGCCGGCCGTGCACGATGTGGACGGCTATGTGCGCGAGCGCATCGACGTTCAGGCGGACGGCTACTACCGGACGCAGGTGTCGCGGATGCGGCGGGGGCTGGCCCGGATCCAGTTCGCCGAGTTCGTGTTGGCGCTCACCGGCATGGCGCTCGCGGCGGTGGCGGGCACGGTGGGCGGCGGCCGGCTCGGGGCGTGGGTCCCGGTGGTGACGACGGTCTCGGCGTCGGTGATGGTGTACGGATACGGCGTTCGGTACCAGGAGAACCTGATCTCGTTCGCGCGGACCGCCGAGCAGTTGCGCCGGTTGCGCGACGATCGGGTGGCGCGGATGCCGCTGGATCCGGCCGAGGAGGCGCGGTTCGTGGAGCGGTGCGAGAACGTCATCTCGATCGAGACGCAGGGGTGGATGGCGCGTGCGGCGCACGCGGATCCGGGGCCGCCGCAGTAGGCGCCGCGGAGGCGGGGGTTGGTCGGGGGCGTCGCGAAGTGGCCGTCCGTGTCCGGTACTTCCGGACGCTGCGGCGTCAGGCCGTCCGCGTGCGCAGGTGGGTGCCGGCCGGGTTGTGCGGGTCGTCGGCGTAGCCGTGCGCGGGTTCGTCCGGGACAACGTCGGGCACGGTGTAGGGGGCGGAGCGCAGGCCCCAGTCGTAGTAGCCGCGGATCCAGTTGCGCATCCCCTCGACGCTCATCTCGACGGCGATGCGTTCGGTCGCGCCCAGACCGAGTTCGCCGCAGATCTGCGGCATGTACGCCTGGAGCGTCATGAACGTGTCGAGTTGCTCGTACGTCATCCTGGTCGCCTCGCGCAGCGCGACGTCGTGCGAGCAGTCCAGCCGGTCGCGCAGGACCATGACCAGGTTGTGCGACGCGACCCGGCGGCCGCGGCGGCCCGGTGACTGGATGTCGTTGATGTAGGCGATCGTGTCGGTCGCGGCCTCGCGCAGCCTGCGCATGAGCGGGTGCGCCTGGATCTGGGCGGGCACCTCGAACCTGCGGCTGCGTTCTATCGCGTCGAGCGAGTGCGGTATGCCGGCGGTGTTGCGGCGCATCACGCGATAGCTGTCCAGATCGGGTACCGCCCGGGAGGCGCTCATCCGCAGCTCGGACGCGTGCGAGGCGAGGAATCGGGCCCAGCTCGCCGCGAACCGGTTCTGCCAGGTCACCGAGGTGCCGTCGGACATCGAGGCCCAGACCTCGGACCAGGCCAGGGTGATCGGGGAGACCAGGTCGGGCGGGGTGCCGGGTTCGCGGAACGGGATGGTGATCAGTTCGCGGGCGATCTCGGCGACGCGGTCCGGGCGTTCGGGGGTCCGCGGGCGGGCGGCGGGGCCGCCGCCGGGGGTGGCGTCGGTGCCGGACCGGGCCTTGGTGCGGGCGTCGGCGTCCGGGTCGGCATCGCAGTCGTCGTCGAACAGGAAGGCCAGCGCGAACCAGTTCATCAACATGAACTGGTCGTCGGGCGACGCGTGCGGGTAGGTACGGCCGACGGCTTCCGGCAGGTCCCACGAGGTGTATTCGCGCAGACCCGCGTCGGTGCGGATCAGGCCGCGGTCGCGGACCCAGTCGAGGTGGCGGCTCCGGGCCTGGTCCAGGTACGGACTGATCGGGGCCTCGAACGGAATCGAGAACAGCACATCCTGCGGCACCTGGTCTCCCACCCGTTGCGTGATCATTGTTATGCCGCATCGGCGTCGCCGGCGCAAGATCCTTTGCGTGTGCGGAGAGTGACGTCGACGGGCGCTTCGACACGTGCGGTGATGCTGGTGCGGGCACGTGCGGTGATGCGTGTGCGGGCCGTGTCGTGGTGCTGCGTGCACGAGGCTCTCGCGGACGGGCTCGGGGGTCAGGCCGCGATGTGAGCGGTGCTCTCGGTGGAGAGCAGTGCTTTCAGGTCGTGCACGGCGGCGCGGCCGGCCCGGTTGGCACCGATCGTGCTTGCCGAAGGACCGTACCCCACAAGGTGGATGCGCGGGTCGCGCGCGGCGTGCGTACCGTCCATCCTGATGCCGCCGCCGGGCTCGCGCAGGTCCAGCGGCGCCAAGTGCCGCAGTGCCGCGCGGAATCCGGTCGCCCACACGATGGCGTCGGCGCGTACCGAGGAGCCGTCGGCCCATTCCACTCCGAGAGCGGTGATCCGATCGAAGATCGGCAGTCGCGTCAGCACTCCGTGCTCTCGCGCGGCGCGCACCGCGGCCGTCGGCGGCAGCCCCGTCACCGCCACCACACTCTCCGGCGGCAGCCCCGCACGAACACGCTCCTCCACCCGGGCGACCACGGACCGACCGACCTCGGCACTGAACTCCCCGTCGCGGAACACCGGCGGCCGACGGGTCACCCACGTGGTGGTGCCGACCTCGGCGATCTCGGCGAGCGCGTGGATGGCGGACGTACCGCCACCGACCACGACGACATGTTGTCCGGCGAACTCGGCCGGCCCACGATAGTCCGCCATGTGCAACTGCCGGCCGCGGAACTCGCCGGCGCCCGGGTAGTAGGGGATGAACGGGTGGCGCCACGTCCCGGTCGCGTTGATCAGGGCGCGGGCGGTCCAGGTGCCCCGGTCGGTTTCGATGGTCAACAGGTCGGCGGGGGCGGGGGGTTGCGTCGTGGTGGTCGCGTTCGAGTGGGCGGCATGCGGGCCGGTGGTGTGCGGGCCGGTGTCGAGGGGATGCGCGCCGGGGGCGGGCGTCGGGCGGGACGCCGCGCCGGGGCCGGGCTGCGCGCCCGGGGCAGGCGTCGAGCGCACGGCCGTGACGGCTACGGGGCGCACGATGTGCAGGTCGAAGGTGCGCTCGTAGGTCGCGAAGTATTCGGGCAGCGCCTCGAAGGCGGGCCGGGTCGGCTCGATCTGCGGTACCGGCAGGCCGGGAAGCTCGTGGATCCCGTGTACGGCTTCCATCCGCAGCGTGGGCCACCGGTGCCGCCAGGCTCCGCCCGGACCCTCGTCGGCGTCGAGTACGACGAACGACAGGCCGGAGCGGCGCAGATGGTAGGCGGCGGACAGCCCGGCCTGCCCGGCGCCGACGACCACGACGTCGAGGACACCATCGTCGGGCCGATGGGAGGCCCCGGGCTCGATGCCGGATGTGGTCCCGTGCCGGCGGGCGTCTCCGGACTCGATGCCGGCGGTGGCCCGTGGCTCGCGTCCGGCATCGGGGCGGGTGTGGGGCGGACCGGCGCTTGTGGCCGTGGTCGACGTCCCGGTCACGGTCGCTGCTGTCGTCACGCTCACCATCTCGCTCACACGAGCGAGAACAGGTGGATGCGGGAGATCCTTCCCGATCACCCCGTGGCGTCCACCACCGTCGCGATGCCGACCAGTTGGCCGGCCACGGTGACCAGGCCGAGCCATCGCCGTACGCCGCGCAGCCCCACTCTCGGCAACGCCGTCGAGACCGCGACCAGGAAGAGCGCGAGCAGGCTCGTCCCGAAGGCGAGCAGCGAGCCGTCGGCCGGGCCGACCGCCGGTTCGCGGCAACCCCATCGCTCCAGACAGTCGCTGGTGGCGTTCCAGTAGCCGGCGAGTACGACGGTGCAGTCCACCATGACCAGCACGACCGTGCCGAGGAACAACCCCCAGCCCACCAGCAGCGCACGCGGACCGGGCGCGTCCTCGCGGGCGCTCATGAGCGGGAGCTCATCCCGGGGCCGCCGGGCTCGCCGGGGCCGCCGGGCTCGCCGGGCTCGCCGGACTGGCTGGGCGCCGGGCTCGCCGGACTCATGGAACCCACGGGATGCACATAGCGCACATAACCTATATAGGGCACATAACGCACACGGCGCACATGATGCACGCGATGCGCGCGACACGCACAGTGCGCACGACGCACACAGTGCGCACGACACGCACAGCGCACAGGAGCCCCAAGACGTGCAGATCGGCTGACACTGCCGGGCCCGGGCCCGGGCCCGTCCCGGCCGATCCCGGCGGCCCGTCCCGAAACGTCGGCAGACGGGTCACGCACAACTCGCACGCGGTGCGCAGCGCCCGCCCGCCTCAGCGGACCAATCGGCCCCATCGGAGTCATTCGCGGCGGTTCCTTCACGGATCCGATCCGAGCAGCCGACCGAGTTGCTCCTGACAGCGATCGAGCCGGGCCTGGAGCAGGGTGACCTCGGCGACCAGTTGCGGCACGATCTCGTACTCGCCGCGCACGTACGGACTGGCGTCGGCGGCCACCGGCACCCCGGCGAGGCGGGCGTACGACCCGAACGACAACCCCACTCGCCCGGACGCACACCCGGTACAACTGCCCACCAAGCCGCGCCGGCCCACCACCCCCGTACCCGCGTCGACCAGCAGCTCGGCCGGATTGCCGCACCCGCAGGCCCCGACCCACACCGAGGTGACCCGCTGCCGGCTGTACCGGAAGCCGCGCTCGAAGCGGATATAGCCGCCCAGCACGTCCACCCGCAGCAGCGCGGCGTGCCGATACTCCGTGACGCACATCAGTTCGCGCGCGTCCGATTCGGCATTCAGGCAATAGAACCCACAGTCGCAGCGCGCCGCCGGCGGCCGATGCCGTCTCCCGTACGCGCAGCGCGCCTCGGCCTCGACCCCGTACGGCTGGCCGCGCCCGATCGACACGCCCGCGAAGCTCGCCCGATCACCGTCCACCGACAACAACAGCGCCGCGACCTTGTACCCCACGGGCGCGACGCCCGGTCGCTCCGCGGGCAGCCGCCGCCGGCCGATCATCGCCCGGCGACCACCGGCGGCACCTCCACCGCAGGCACCGCCGGGGCCCGCCCATCCGACCCCCGCACCTCCTTCGGCTCGGATGCCACCACGTTTCGCTCCCGCTCCTCCTCCACCCGCGTCACCCGCTCCACGACCACACCCGTCGCCACCGGCCTGCCGAGCTGCATGGGATTCCCCTCCCGATCGACTCCTCCCAGAAATGTTCACCCGCCGCACCCCCACCCACACCCACCACCTGATCCCCACAAAACGCCCACCGGAGCCGGCCAAACCAACCAACAGGTAACCGTGTCGCAAAGCCCTCCCGAACCTTGCTATCCTTGCCATGCACGCAGGGCACCACCCCTGCGCCCACTCGTCCGGGTGGCGGAATTGGCAGACGCGCTAGCTTGAGGTGCTAGTGCCCGAAAGGGCTTGGGGGTTCAAGTCCCCCCTCGGACACAACACAATCAGTACGTGTACTTCCGCAGTCGGTGATGGTCGAGTTTCGACCATCACCGTTTGTGTTTTGTCATCGAAGAACAGGTGCAGGCCGAGTGCCTAGTAGACCTCCCGCGTGCCGTCCCGGGGGCTTCCGGAGGATCTGCAGCCTCCCGCCCAGCGCCTCGATCAAGGTGCGGATCTCCTCCCGGAGGTTCGTCTCCGAACACGGCCACTCGTAGAAGGCTGCGCGGATCATGTCCGAGCGCATGCTCGCCGAGCGGCACCTGTGGCTCAGGGCCCGCACCACCGCGCGGACACGACCGTCTCACCGGCACCCGACCTGATCGGGCGGGATTTCGGTGCGCCGGCGCCGGACGAGCGGTGGCTCGGACATCACGTACCTGTCGGTCGGCGGCGAGTGGGTCTACCTCGCCATGGTCATCGACATGCACTCGCAGCGTGTCGCGGGCTGGTTCCTCGCGGTGCACTTGCGGTCCGGCCTGGTCACCGACGCGCTCGCGGCGTCGTTCCTCGCAATCGTCGAACGCGAACTCCTCCAGGGAATGGTCTGGTTGCCACGGAAGCAGTTACGACTCGTGGTGTTCGCCTGGCTGCGTATAACGCGAGCACGGGTCCCCGTGCAGTATTTGGGAGGACTCGGTGCTCGCGTAGGGGGCTTGGCGTGGTGTCCGAACCGCACGAGCGGCCGTGAAACTGCGGCCCTTCATGACAGCCGCTGTGGGACCTGGTCCACTAGCATCTTCAAGATCAGGCGGCCCGCCGGACTTCCTTGCCTCACCGGACAAGTCCCCACCCGCAGGGAGGTACTTGTGCGGTGGGGGACTTGTGCACCTGGATCGAATCTCTGCTCGTGACCTGGCACAGCGTGTGCTGGACCCGGACTACTTCACCCGCCTTGCGGACCTGGACCAGTCGCGGCACCCCAAGAACAAGCGCCTCGGCCCCTCTCAGATCGGCGCCTGGGAAGAAGGACTGCCGGTCATCGCGGACGATCTGCTGGCCGCCGGCCTCGGCAACGTCGAGGTCTTTGTCGAGTACTCCCTGCCGGCCACGGGGATCCAGCCGGACGTGGTGCTGGCGGGGCGGCACCCGGTGACTGGGGAGCCGTCGTATGTGGTCATCGAACTCAAGCGCTGGAAGCATGCCTCCGTCGATCCGGAGAACCCGACCCGATGCGATTGCGCGGCGGAATTCAGCGCCGGCTCCCAAAGGAATCCGGTCTACCAGGTTCGCGGCTACTGCAGCCAACTGCTGCGGCTGCACGGCTCGGTCATCGGTCACCCCGAACGGGTCTTGGGCTGCGCCTATTTGCACAACGCGCGCATGGGCGATGTCGGCAGTCTTGTGCTCCTTCAGACGAGCCAGCACGGTCTCCTCTTCACCGGCGACTCTCGCGAGAGCTTTCGCGAAATCCTGGAAAAGCGCTTGGCCTCCCAGCGGAACCCGACCGCGGGCAATCTTTGGGACAAGGAGCGTTTCGGCGGTCGTGTCAGCCTCAGGGAGACGATTCGTCACGAGCTCGCCGGTACACCGCAGTTCCAGCTGACCGGAAACCAGGGGGAGGCCTATCACGCAGTGCTGCATGCAGTCGAAGCCCGGCGGGCGACCGGCCGCAAACAAGTTGTCGTGATCACCGGAGCGGCCGGAACCGGGAAGTCCGCCATTGCCAATCGACTGCATCAAGACCTTCGCGCCCGTGGGCACAACACCGAGCTGGCGATCACCACGTCCGCCTACCGGGCTGTGGTCAGGGCGGAAGCGCCTCGGGGGACGAAGTACCTCTTGCAGTCCCCAGGTGCGTACCGGCGCGCGGAGCGGGATTCGGTCGCGGTGTTGATCTGTGACGAGGCACATCGGATCCAGCCGACCAGCGTGGGCATGTTCGCCCCTGCGAAGGAGCGGGCGGCCGCCAGGCCGCAGATCGAGGAGTTGATCGACGCGGGGCAGGTGTCGGTCTTCTTGCTGGACCAGTGTCAGGCTGTCCGCCCCGGGGACGTGGGCAGCATCGAGTTGATCTCCGATACCGCTCATGCGTTGGGCGCCGACGTCGCCCCGGTTGTGGACCTGGACGAGGCCTTTCGCTGCGGTGGCAGTCGAGCCTTCATGAACTGGGTGCACAGGCTGTTCGATCTCGTTCCCGGCAGAGCGGCGACGGTGTGGCAGCCGGATGGCCTCATGGAGGTTCGGACCGCTCGCAATATGTATGAAATGCACGAGTTTCTCCTGGGCAAGGACACGACTGGCAACTCTGCGCGGATCGCCGCCGGCTATGCCTGGTCGTGGAGCGACCCGCTTCCGGATGGAAGGCTCGTATGCGACATCGAGCTGGAGGACGGCTGGGTGTCGCCGTGGAACTCCCGATCCGGGAAGAGCGTCGAGGGCATCCCGAGCCGCGAACGTTGGGCGGTCGACCCAGGTGGCTTCCAGCAGATCGGCTGTATCTATACCGCGCAGGGGCTGGAGTACGACTGGGCCGGAGTGCTGTTCGGCAAGGACTTGGTACGCCGACAGGGTCGCTGGGTGGCTCAACCGCGCGAATCGCACGACCGGCGCGCCAAGCTGATGGCAGGCGTCGATGGCAGGCACTCGTTCGAGCTCTGCCTTCGCAACACCTACAAGGTGCTGATGACCCGCGGCATGTGCGGCGTGGTGGTGCACTCGGTCGACGCCGAGACGCAGCGCTACCTCGAAGCAATGGTGAACTCCAACCTCACGCGGGAGTACGCGAATGCGAGGCAGCAGTACCTGAAGCGCGCCAAGACGCAAAGCGGCGCGACCAGTGTTACCAAGTCGGAGGTTTCGGAGAGCAGTTGAAACAGTAGAGTTGGCGCGACCATTGCGGCCCGCCGGGCTTCCGTCGAACGGACACGCCCCCACCCGCGCGATGCACTTCGTGTTGCCTGGGGGCCGACCGCGATGTTGTTGCGCATGTCCGCGCAGAGACTGGCCGAGGAGTGCGTGGCGGGCACCTTGGCGGTGCGCCTAGGCGAGCGCTACCGGTTCATGTTCGGCTCTTCAGCGGGCGACGGCGAGCGTGCTTCGTGGGAAGCCAGCCTCAAAGCATTGGCGAACGACCTCATTGATGCGGGCTTGGGGCGCGTCGAGGTGATGCTCGAGTATCAGCTGCCGCTGACCAGCAAGCGTGCGGACGTGGTTCTCGCGGGAACGGATCCGCGCGACGGCCGGCCCTCGTATGTCATCGTCGAGCTCAAGCAGTGGACTTCGGCCACGATGGTCGAGGGCAGCGACGACCTGTGCCTGGTGCCCTGGTACGGGAACCGCCCACAGTTGCACCCGGTTCAGCAGGTCGCGGCGTACCGGGACTACCTCGTCGACTTCGTGCAGGCCCTTGCCGATCGACCCGAGCGTGTCATCGGGGCGGCCTACCTCCACAACGCGTCCCGTGCTGCGGTCGCAACGCTCGCGGCTGCCGTGGCGGACAGCACCGACAACATGATGTTCACTGCCGACGAGCGCGGTGAGTTCGTGGACTTCCTTCGTGGTCGACTCGCCGATTCCGACGGGAGCAACGCAGCCGACCTGCTCCGTGCGAGCAAGATCGCGCCCAGTCGCCAGCTGATGGCGGTTGCGGCCGACGAGGTCAGGAATCGCGAGCAGTTCGTGCTCCTCGACGAGCAGCGCGTTGCCTACTCGTTGGTGATGCGTACGGTGCGCGCGGCTCGCGAAGCGGACCACAAGGAAGCGATCGTCGTGACTGGTGGTCCCGGCTCCGGCAAGAGCGTCATCGCCCTCTCACTGCTGGGCGAGCTGGCCCGTCGCGGCCATACGGCGGTGCACGCCACCGGCTCGAAGTCGTTCACCGTCACACTGCGTCGGACGGTGGGGCGTGGTGCCACCCGAGTGCAGAAGCTCTTCCAGTACTTCAACGGATTCGCAAGCGCCGACCGCAACGGCCTTGACGTCTTGATTTGCGATGAGGCGCACCGGATCCGGGAGACCAGCAACAGCCGCTTCACCTCGGCCGCGAATCGCAGTACGAAGCGTCAGGTCGAGGAGCTGCTCGATGCCGCGCGGGTCCCCGTCTTCCTGCTGGACGAGCATCAGGTGGTGCGCCCGGGAGAGATGGGCACAGTTGCCGAGATCGATGCCGCGGCGCGGGTCAAGGGGATCGTGGTACGTCATGTCGACCTCGACGCCCAGTTCCGCTGCGGCGGTAGCCGGGAGTACGAGGAATGGGTCCTGCGCCTGTTGGGCCTGACAACGGGCGGACCGATCCCGTGGCGCGGCGACGACCGCTTCGAGGTGCAACTCGCCGAGAGCCCCGCAGACCTTGAAGCCCGTCTCCGTGGCCGTCTCGAGGCGGGATACGGAGCACGCATGACCGCAGGCTTCTGCTGGCCGTGGAGCGACCCCCGCCCGGACCGGACGCTCGTCGACGACGTGGTCATCGGCGATTGGCGCCGGCCCTGGAACGTGAAGGGCGACCGCGCTGTCGGCGATGCCCCACCGTCGCAACTGTGGGCCACCGACCCCGCCGGCTTCGGCCAGGTCGGCTGCATCTACACGGCCCAGGGCTTCGAGTACGACTGGAACGGTGTGATCATCGGCGCCGACCTCGTCTGGCGCGACGGCCGCTGGACCGCCGACCGGGCCGCCAGCCGCGACAGCGTAGTTGTACGCGCTCAGCCCCAGGAATTCGAAACCCTCGTCCGCAATACCTACAAGGTCCTGCTGACCCGAGGAATGGTCGGCACGATTTTGTACTCTCCTGACGAGGAAACACGAGTCATGTTGCGTGACTTGGTGATGCCGAGGCGGTCCGAGACCGTTTCCGCGTCGCTGCGCTGACAGGGCGTCGTGCCCCTGAAGGCGGGAGATGCCGATGAGGTGCACAGCCTGGGATTTCCGCTGACGGGAGTGATCGGCATGGCTACGGCTTCCTGTTGGCAAGGCCACGACTGAGAGAGACCTGAAGGCGCTTGCCAATCCGGGTCTGCGGGCGGTCCACAAGGACATTCAAGGTGCTAAGGGGGACTTCGGCCGGCCTTGCCCCCGGTTCTCTTGCCCGGCACTCGGAGGGCGTGCCGCGGACCAGACGGTTGTGGTGTTCCGGCGCTCGCGTACAGACTTGCAGAGCGCAGCACAGCGACACGAGGGGGCGATGTGGCTGACGACCGGGTCGAGGCAATCCTGGGCATGTGCATGGCGCTTGATATCGAGGCCAGGAAGGCTCGGCAGGCATCCAGGGATCTGCGGACGGTTGCGCTGCGCGATGGCCAGGGCGGCACCGACGTGAATGGACGCCGTACCTACGTGTTCCGTGTTGGCCACGGTGAGTGGCCTGCCGAGTTCACCGCCGCTGCGCTTGTCGCCCGTGCGGCCGGCAGGCAACACGGTCCTTGGGTCGCCGCGAAGGGGGCGCCCGAAGGACGAGGGGGGATACGCCTGGAGTGCGACGCCGAATTATCCGATCTGACCCGGGTCGATGTGGCTACGGACCCGGCCGAGGGCGAACTCCGGCTCCGTGCCAAGCTCATGGCCCTCGCCGAGTCCGATGACAAGTCGAGGCGGACGCGAGCCGGTCGGGTACTCGGGGCGGGTACCTCGAAGGCGCGGCCACCACGAGACGTCTGCGCGCTGGTCACCGGTCTCGACGCGCTCAACACACAGCAACGGAATGCTGTAACGCTGGGACTCGGCGCGGAGATTGCCTACATCTGGGGGCCGCCTGGTACGGGAAAGACCGATGTGGTCGCGGCCCTCGTCGAAGGGTGCTACCGGCAGGGTAAGACGGTGCTCCTCGTTTCGCCGACACACGTGGCGGTCGACCAGGCTCTTGAACGCGTATGCCGCCGCCTCGCAGGTGAACCGGGGTTCGCGAAGGGGCTGGTCCGGCGCATCGGTGAGGCAACCTCGACAAGCCTCAAAGAAGCGTACGGGGCGGTGATCGATGCCAAAGCTGTCATCGCGACCCTTGGCACCGAGACATCGCGTCGTCTCGAGAGCGCCCGGCGGTGGCAGCAACAGCTCAGCGAACTGGTGAACCTACGCGCTGAGTACGACACCCTCTTGGCCGAAGTCTCCGGCCTCCGAGAATCGACCGCGCATCAGCGCGACATCGATGACCAGGCCGCCCGCGCGATCTCGTCGTTACGTGACACGCTCGCCGGCCTGGATCGCAGGATCCGTGAAGCCGAACAGAGCGCGGCTGCCGGAGGCCTTCTCGCCGGGCGGCGGGCGAGGCAGGCCCAAAGCTGGACTGCAGAACGCGACAGTCTTGAGGACCAACTGAAGGTCCGCACCCGGACTGCTGCGGACCGTGCCCGTTTGTCGCAGGACGTTCGCAGGCGTGAGGCGGAGATCCAAGCGCGGATCGACGAACTCGGCCCACAACTGACCGGCCAACCTGACAGCGCCGGGCTCTCGCTCCTGGCCTCCCGGCAGGTACAACTGATAGGCGAGTTGCACGAGGCGCTCAGGGCGGTGGCGAGCCAAGTCGAATCCACCTGGCGGGTGGGCGCCGCGACCATCGCGAAGGCCGTACGCACCGGGTTTCCGACCGGGAAGACGGATGTGGTGATTGTCGATGAGGCAGGCATGGTGGACCTGCCGTCGGCGTACTACCTCGCCTCGCTGGCCGGCGAGCGCGTCGTATTCGCCGGGGACTTCCGACAGTTGCCCGCCGTGCTCACCAGCGTGGGAGCCAGGGGTTGCACCGACGAAGAGAAGCGCACCGTCGCCCAGTGGTTGGCCCGCGATCCCTTCGAGGCCGCGGGGCTGGTGTCGGAGCGGGGATCGGTGCGGCGTGACGCTCGTCTGGTCGCCCTGTCGACGCAGTACCGCATGCGCGCCGACATCTGCGCTCTGGTCAACGCCGTTGCCTACCCGGATGCGCCACTCCAGACAGGCCGTAATGAAGAAAGCGTGGTGCCCGCTGCCGACTTGCTCGGACGCCCACTCGTGCTGGTGGACACGTCCGCGCGGCGAATCCCCGGGCATCTCGTCAAATCGAATCCGGCCCACGTGGCGATCATTCACGAGCTCGTCCGAGGTCTTCAGTACGACCGAGTCCTGGCTCCGCACGGCACGACCGATCCCCCGGAAGGCCTCCGACCAGTCGACATCCTGGGCGTGATCACCCCGTATCGCGATCAGGTACGTGCTCTCGACGCGTCTCTCGCCGGCCGCTTCGGTACGTCGTACGAAGGACTGGTCGAAACCGTGCACCGTTTTCAGGGCAGCCAGCGACCGGTCGTCGTTATCGACACAGTTGCCGGCGCCGGCGACCGCGTAGGGACCTTTTACGAGGGCACCGGACTGAACTCCACCACCACTCGACTCCTCAACGTCGCGATGAGCCGCGCCCAGGACCACCTCGTCGTAGTCGCCGATGTCGACTTCCTGTGCACCAAGCTGGCACCCGGCAGTGAAACCCGCGTGATGCTCGACCACCTTGCCCTGCACGCCCAACACGTCCCGGTCGACGAACTCGTGCCGATCCGAGCAGCGGACGAGCTGGCCGGCCTGCCGCGTACCGAGTTGGCCCGCCCGGCGTTCTTCCCCGCAGACGAAGTACCCCGCGCGGTGTCCTGGGACCTACAGCGAGCACAGCGGGGCATCGACGTCTTTTGCGCATTCCTTGACCCGATGCCCGTCAATCGCTGGGCCGAGTTGCTGGCACTGCGCACTGCAGCGGGCGTTCGCGTGACCGTGCATACCCGGGAGCCGACCGATGCCCGTCGCAAGGCCCTTTTGCAGTCCCTGGAGTCGGCCGGCTGCGAGGTGCATTTCCGTGCCAGGATGCATGAGAAGGTGCTGATCATCGACGACATCTTGTGGCATGGCTCGCTCAACCTCTTCGCCTCGTCCGGGTGCTCGGACCTGATGATGCGCATCACGAGCGCCGAGGCATGCCACAACGTCCGCAGGCTCGTGGCCAATGCCGAGGCAGGAAGGGTCCGGACTCCTGGTATTTCCGGCCCGGGGCGCGATAGTGCGACAACGCCGTCCGGTCGCACGTCGACGGCCCCGGCCATTGCGGGGCGGTCGACCCGCAAGCTGCTGCTGTCAGTCCCGTTCGACGAGAAGGATGAAGCCAAGGCCCTGGGTGCTCGCTGGGACAGAGAAGCCAAGACTTGGTGGGTCGACCCGGAGACCGCGCCGCTGTCCGAGTTCGCACGATGGCTGCCGGCAGATGAACCGAACACCACGTGAAGCGCTACCGCACCCACACGTCCGAATTCGAACCTGCGCACACGGCTCCGGAGGCAGGCAGAGGCCACGTGCGTTTCAGCCTCGTGACCTGGTTGGGCTTGCGCACCCTTCGGTGTGCCCGTGGAGCACCGGACTGTCCGGGCATTGATGACGTGGGTTGCCCGTGGTAGAACCTGTTTCACTTGTGGGGCTCGTTCCCGGGCCCTTGCGGACCCGGCAGCGGTAGGTGCGCTGGGCACCGTCGCGATCGCGGCACGGATACCGGAGGTTGTCGTGGCCGACTCCGATGCGCCTGCACGCCCGCAGGTCAGCACGCGTGACCTGGCGGAGGTGCACGAGCGGCTCGTTGCCTGGCTGGCCGGACGGCTCCCGACGGGCGCAGACCCGCGGGTGTCGGAGCTGAGCACTCCCTCGACCAACGGCATGTCCAGCGAGACCCTGCTCTTCGACGCGGCCTGGACCGAGGACGGCGCGATCCGCACCGAGCGCTGCGTCGTTCGGATGCGCCCCGCCCTCGAGGCCAAACCGGTCTTCCCGACGTACGACCTCGACAAGCAGTACCGGGTCATGAGCCTGGTCGCGGAGCGCTGCGGCGTACCCGTCCCCAAGCTGCTGTGGGAAGAGCCGGGTGAGGCCGCGCCCGGCGCCCCGTTCTTCGTCATGCGGCGCGCCGACGGCTCCGCGCCGCCGGATGACGTGCCGTACACGATCGACAGCCGGCTCCTCAAGGCCGCGCCCGCCGACCGCGCCCGCCTCCAGGAGGAGTCCGTCCGGATCATCGCCGAGATCCACCAGATCTGCGCCACCGACGACGAGATCGCCTTCCTCCAGCTCGACCAGCCCGGCGGCACCACGCTGCGCCGCCACCTCAACGACCTCAAGGCGTACTACGCATGGGGCATGGAAGGGCGGCCCGTCCCACTCCTGGACCGCGCGTTCGCGTGGCTGGAGGCCAACTTCCCCGAGGACGCCGGCCCCGACGTCATCAGCTGGGGCGACGCCCGCATCGGCAACATCCTGTACGTCGACTTCGCCCCCACCGCCGTCCTCGACTGGGAGATGGCGGCCGTCGGCCCGCGCGAGATCGACCTCGCCTGGATGATCTTCGCCCACGACTTCTTCCAGGACCTCGCCGCCCGCTACGGCGGCCTGCCCGGCATCCCCGACCTGTTGCGCCGCGAGGACGTCTACTCCCGCTACGCGGAGCTCACCGGCCACACGCCGCGCAACACGCGGTACTTCGAGGTCTACGCGGCGGTCCGGCACGGCGTCCTCATGGCCCGCGTCGCGCGCCGCCAGGAGCACTTCGGCGAACGCGCGGTGGCGGAGAACCGCGACGAGACCGTCTTCCAACGCGTGCTCATCGAACGAATGCTCGACGGTACGTTCTGGGACAACCTGCCTTCCGCCCCCGCCCCCGCCCCCGCCCCCGCTGCCGGGGCCGGGGCCGGGGCTGCCGAGTGAACCCGATCGGTGCCCTCGTCGCGGCCGGCGAGACCTTCCGCCTGTGCCGGTCGAACTCGGTCACGGGGTTCGACCTGGGCCTTTCATCCGGCCGACCGGTCCTCGTCGAGTAGTCCGCCGAGTTGTCGACGGCGCCGGATTCGCTCTGGTCGTGCCGGGGCGCGATCACGTTCGGGGCGTCGTCCGGGGCTCGTAGGCCCATGATCAGAACAGCGCGGGCAGACGCTCCGACCTTTTCTGATCATGGGCTTCGACAACACGCCTCAGTCGAGTGCGGCGAGCACGTCGCGCAGGTCGACGAACTTGAAGCCGGTGGCCTCGCGGTCGCCGTCGCCCGGGGTCTCCTGGCCATCCTGGACGACCATCAGGCCCTTCGGGTAGCGCCTGCCGAGTGGGGCGTTCAGGACGGCGGCGCCGTCGCAGACCTCGGAGCCGTCCAAGGTGGCGGAGGCGCCGGTGATCCGGAAGCCCCCTCGTACTCATTGTCGTCGTCCGGCTCACGGTCATAGGCAACGAAGGTGTTGTCGCCCTGGCTGGAGGCGAGCAGGTAGCCGTCGCCGTCCGACTCGGTGAGCAGTGTCAGGCCCTCGACGTCGGCGCTCAGGTGCCGGCCGCCGTAGCCCGGGTCGGCACCGGAGGTGCACTCCTCGGTCTCCTCGTCGTACCTGCCCGGCACACCGAACTCGCGCACCCTGTCGAGGAGTTCCGGCCTGCCGGTGAGGTCGGCCGGGACGCGCCAGATGCCGACGTCCTCCTGCCCCGCGTACAGCGTGCCGTTCGCCGGGTCCACCACCATGCCCTCCACCTGCGGGAGTTCGCCGGGCTCGCCGCACGGGGCCCAGGTGGTGCCGTTGGGTAGCGGGAAGGCGGCCGGTAGGTCCAGGGTGCGGACCTGACGGTAGGTCACGGTGCCGGCCGGGGTGGCGGTCAGCTCCAGCAGGGCGATCCGGGTGCGATTGCGTTGGCTGGTCAGTGCGTAGCTGCGGCCGGTGCGCGGGTCGGTCCAGGTGGCCAGGCCGTAGGCGGTGGCCTGCTCGTTGATCTCCGCCTGATTCGCGGAGAACACCGGCCGGACGGCGGGGTCGGTGACGTCGGTGAGCGGGCCGCCCGGGCGGTCGCGGTCGATCCGGTAGATCCGCAGCCGGTCGTTGCCGCGGTCGCTGACCACCGCGAGATCGGCGCGGGCGCCTCCGAGGCGCATCCCGTGCAGGAGGTCGACGTTGTTGAACCGGCCCGGGGCGTCGTCCTCGCCGGGCCCGGCCGGAGCCGCGAGCGCCTGTACCTGGCGGGCCTCCAGGTCGTAGACCCGCAGGCCGCCCTGCTTGGCGGTGGCGATCACCAGACTGCGGCCCGGGTCGGCGGCGTTCCGCCAGATCGCCGGGTCGTCCGCGTTGGCGTCGCCACCCGCCTCGTCGTCGAACAGTGGGGCGGTCTCCGCCCGGGGGTGCACCACCGGGAGGCCGGCGGCCCCGGCGGGGAAGGCGAGCGTGGCGGTCAGAAGCGCGCCCGCGAACAGGGCCGCAGCACGCGTGGTGTGGCGAATCTTCATGTCACGGAACCCTGGCGCAACCGGATGGCTCGCCAACGATGACCTACCGACTGGTAGGTAAATATTGAGTGCACGTGCGCCTCCGGAGGCCCCAACCACTGTCCGCCCGCCGCGAGTTGAGAGGGTGCATCAGGTTGGCGCCGGTGGCGCCGGACCAGGGCTGGAAGGGGTTGGCGGCGAGGAGGTGAGCGGTGCCTGCGAACCAAACCTTGCCGGTGTCGGTATGACCGCAGCCGACGCGCCGGAAGAGTCCGTCGGTGGCGGCCGGCTCGACGGGCCTGTTCGATACCGGTCGCTCGGGCAACCCCGGTGTCGGGGGCGGAGATTCGGGGACGGGCGGCGCCGTCCCGGTCCTGTGCGACCCGGCCGTGGCCGTCGCCCCGCGTGGCCTGACATGCCATCGACGCCGGGAATGCTGCCCGATGCCCGGTCGCCCCATGCGCCGCGCCGCGCCACGCATACGCCCGACTCATGGATTCATCCGAGACCCCACGCATCTCGGGCCGCCGCCGGCAACGCCCGAGGCGTCACCCGGCGCACCGGCTCGGAGGGTGCGGTATGGGACCATCGGGCCGTTGCGTTGACAGCGGGGATTGGGAATATGCTTATTTGGGGTTTCAAGACCATATTCAAGACGCTTTCCGAGGGCGTCTTTCACTGTCCGAGGTGCGGGGGTGATCGGCAGTATCACTTGAAGTTGGCCCGGCGCTGGTTCACGCTGTTCTTCATTCCGATTTTCCCGTTCAAGGAACAGGGCACGCACGTCGAGTGTGCGACCTGTGGCGGCACGTACGAGGACACGGTGTTGCAGGGCGCGACCAGCGCGCAGATCTCCGAGCTGCTGGGCCAGGGGATGCGGGCGCTCGCGGTGACCATGCTGCGAGTTGCGGGTACGCCGTCCACGGCGGCGCGGACGGTGGCCACCGAAGCGGTCGTCGAGGCGGGCGTGTCCTGGTACTCGGTGGCCCAGTTGGATGCGGATCTCGCGGGTGCGGGCTTCGAGTTGCCTCCGGTGCTGGTGCCGCTCGGCGACCAACTCCAGCCGCAGGGGCGGGAATGGCTGCTCACCCGGGCGGCGTTGATCGCCGCCGCGGAGGGCGGGATCGGCTCGGCCGAGCGGGCGCTGCTCGATCAGGTCGGCGGCTTGCTGCAGATGACCCCGGCGCATGTCACGGGTGTCGTCGAGACGGCGCAGCGCAGCGTGCGGCGCGGCTGACACGTCGTGACGCGGGGCCGTAGGCCCCGCCGAGATCCCGCCTGCCCGCAAGGGTGGGCGGGATCTCGGCGTTTCCACCGGAGCGACGCGGCGGGGACGGTCAGGAGCCGACAGGTGCCGCCGCCACCGCGGCTGCCGAAACGGTTGCCGACGCGGCTGCCGAATCGGCGGGCGAGTCTGCGGCCGAAGCGGCGGCCGAGTCGGCGGGCGCGGAGTCGGGCAGGATCCGGCGGGCCTGGCGGCCGAGGGCGAGGAGGCGGCCGTCCGGTGTCCAGACCGCGCTGTCGTCCATGGCCCAGCCGCTGCCGGCGTGTTGGGTGCGGATCCGGACGAGGGCCCACCCGGGCACCGGGCCGTCGTCCAACGCGTCGCCGAAGTGCACCGTCAACTCCGCCGACGGGACCGGTCTGGGCCTGGTCCAGCGCGCGAACAGGGCCGGCGGCAGGGCATCGGCCAGTACGACCACGGCCGCCGCATCCAACGGCCTGCCGTCGGCGAACCGTATCCAAGCCGTCAACTCGGCGTCCGCGGCACCCGACAGCGGCAGCGTCGCGGTCGCCGGCCGGATCTCCAAACGCCTTGCGAACGGCACGAGTTCGACCGGAAGCTCCAGCGGGGCGCAAGCCTCCACCGGTGCCACCGTCGGCGCCGGGCCGCCGTCCTGATCGGGACCGGGACGCCGGGCACCGAACACCGCCGAGCCCAGCAGCACCGGATCACCGGCCTGTTCGGCACGGAACGAGGTGACCGAGGTACCTCGTCCGGCGTGCTCGACCGTGGTCGCCAGGACGAACGGCCGATCGTCGACCGGCCTGAGGAAGTGTGCGTTGACGGTCCGCACCGACCGCCCGCTGTCGGGCCGCTCGAACAACGTGTCCCGCATCGCATCGAGCGCGAGCGCCGCGAGATGCCCACCGTGTGCACCGGCCCACGCCCACCAGGACCGATCCACCGCAATCTCACGTACGGACTCGGCCCGCCCCCGCCCCGCCCCCACCCGCGCCACTCCCGCGTGCTCCATACCATTGCCTCCGCCGGGTTAGTTGGAAAATCATACTCACTATGGTCGCGGTGAGGATGGTGACCGGGAGGGGCGCCTCGGCGAGGTGGTGGTGCGGCGAGGCGGCAGTGGCGCGGCGAAGCCTTGGCGCGACGGGCCGAGGCCCGACGGGGCGGCGGGGCGGGGCGGCGGCGGGCGCGTCGATCGGATTGCGCCCCGACTCGCGCCCCGGGTTGCGCGCCTCCCCCCCCTGGCGTCATTCCGGAGGTGGTGAGTCGGAAAGCCCCCGCGAGGACCGCGATCAGGGCGGGCGTACGCGTGGACGCACGCAAGGGTCGTGGCAACTGCACTGTGGCGCCGTCGAGTTGGGCGTCGCACTGGGCGGACTGCCCGAGGTGGTGTGTTCGGCGTCGGGCGACACGGCGCGGCCCGGTGTCGAAAGGTGTTCAAGTGCCCGTTGATAAGGGCGATTCGGGGTGGTGAGGCGGGAAATTCGGGAATCGGCCGGCGGAATGTGGCGGTTGTTCGTCGGAGGTGGGGGTTCGGCGCCTCTCCGTGGGTATCGAAGGAGCAGATAGTGCGCGGCGCGCGCACGACGGCGATTGCGCCGGTGACCGGAACGACCAGGAGGACGTGGCCATGACGCGGATCAGGATCGTCAAACGCCCCGTTTCCCCGCGGCCGCAGCCGCCGGCGGATTTGCGTACACCTTCCGGGCGCCCGTTGCCCTATTGATGTCGATGTGGACTCGCCGAGGGCCGCCGGGGCACGGTGTCGGCCGCTTGTGCGGTGGTCGGACCCGCCCGATCGGGCGGGTCCGACTCGGTCCGCGCCTGCGCCCACCGCGGACAGACGTTGATCGAATGGGCATCGGACGTTGATTGACGCGCGTGACACTGACGCGTCCACGCGGTCTCGGCCGCGCCTCGCGATGGCCGGACGCCCGCGCCGTCGCCGTCCGCAAAAGGAACCGCCCCATGCCCGCCGCCACCCAGGCCGCGTCCTCCCCGCTCCTGCGCTTCACCGGGATCCGGCTCGTACACACCGCGCTGCGCCGCGACCTCGCCCCGATGGCGGGGCGGATCCGGGTGGCGTACACCGACGAGGGCGCGCCCGTCGCCGACGTCCTGGCCCAATGGCGGCTGCTCGCCCGGATCCTGATGGCCCATCACGAGTACGAGGACGCGTGCCTGTGGCCGGTGCTGCGGGTGGCCCGTCCGGAACTGCGGCTGCTGCTCAACCGCTTGGAGGCGGATCACCACCGGATCGACCACGACCTGACCGTGGTCACCGCGATGATCGGCAGCCTGGCCCGTGACCCGGAGCGCGCGTGGATGGTGGCCGCCGCCGTCGAGGCCGTGGTGGAGACGATCGACGCGCACCTGCGGGTGGAGGAGGTGCAGGTACTGCCCGAACTGGCCGCGGTGGTCGCGGCCGGCGAGCACATCGGCACCCTCGGCGCCTCGCTCGCGGCGATCGACGCGGCCGAGGTGTTCGACGTCCCGGCGCCGGTGCGCGGCGCGCCGACCGACGCGATCACGTGGCTGCTGGACGGGATCGCCGGAATCACCGGGGTCGCCGGAATCAGCGGAATCACCGGCGCGTCCGGTCTCCCCGCCGGGCCGACCCACGGCCGGTACCCGGGGCCACACTCGGCGTGAGCCGCCCGGTCCAGGTCCCTGACGCGCCCGTCTCCGTCCCCGACGTTCCCGCCCCGCCCGAGGCGGCCGACGCCGTTCGTCCACGGGGCACGGCCGCCGCCGTCGCGCACCCGCCTTCCCCCGCACCGGCTCCGAACCTCGCCCAGGCCGCCTGCACCCGTCCCCGACGCCCCCGGACACGGCCGTCGCCGTTCATCCACCGGGCACGGTCGCGCCGTCGCACACCCGTCTTACCCCACGCCGGGTCCGACCTCGCCCACGTCGCGTACATCCGCCCACCGCGTACACCCCGTCACCTCGTACGCCCCACCCCGCCTCGTCCCGCCCGTGCCGCGCACGCCCGACCCACCCCGCCCAGCCCCGACCCATCCCGCCCAGCCCCGACCCACCCCCGCGGCCCCCAACCCACGCCGCGTACCCCGCGCCGCACCTCCGCGTACGCCTTGACCTGCTCTATGCCGGGCGTCCGAGCGGAGCACCCGATTCCTCTCTACTCTTGACTGATGACGAATCACCCCCCAAATGGCCCATGATGGTGGTCACCCGTGGAGTTTGGTGGGGTGTGTGCCGGTCGTTCACGGCGCGCGTGGCATGCTGTGCCGTCAATGTTCTGCCGGATGGGGGAACGGCGGCCGTCCCGGGGGGATATCGATGAAACTGGCATTCCTCGTTGAGGAGCACTACCGCCACGACGGCATGCCGCTCGACGTGGTCCGACAGCTCGACGCGTGGGGGCATCACGTCGACATCGTGCGGCCCGGCAGCTCGTTGATCGAGTTGTCCGACCTGATCCGGGCCGGTTCACACGACGCGTGGGTGCTCAAGACGGTTTCCGGCGGTCCGGGGCTGAGCATGTTGGAGGCCGCGGCGGCACTCGGGCTGACCACGATCAACGACGCGCGCGCGATTCGATCGGTGCGCGACAAGGCGGTGGCCGCGGTGATCGCGCGCGCCCACGGGTTGCCGATGCCGGTCACCTATTTCGCCGCGGTTCCCGAGTTGCTCTCCTCGATTCCCGCCGACCGCTACCCGCTCGTGGTCAAGCCGGTCGGCGGCAGCTCCGGGCGGTCGGTGCACCTGGTGTCCACACCTGCGGAACTGGCCCGGTTGGGCGGTGAACTCGCGGGTGAAGGGCCGTTGTTGGCCCAAGCGTACGTGCGCAATTCGGGCCAGGATCTCAAGGTGTACTCGATTTCGGGGGAACTCCACGCGACCGTGCGGCGCTCACCGCTGCATCCGGAGCATCCCGTCCGCGAGAGTCGGGTACCGCTACCGAGCGGAACGGCCGCGCTCATGCACCGAATCGGCGCGGCCTTCGGGCTCGACCTGTTCGGCGTGGACATCATCGAGGGGCCGGACGGGCCGATGGTGGTGGACATCAACGACTTCCCGAGCTTTCGCTGCGTGCCCGACGGGGTGGCCCGGGTGGCCCGCGCGGTGCTCGACCTCGCGAGCGGCGGCGGCGCCGGAATCGGTGCCGCGGCCGGTACGGGCGTCGCCGCGAACGGCGTCGCCCGCACGCCGCTGCGCGCCAGGCCCGTGATCACCCCCGCCCGCGCCGGTACCACTCCGATCGTCGACGCCGCGCCGCCCGCGTACGTCGGCTGACGGGGCGCGTGCACACGTGCGGATCTGCCTTGTCACCGATCGGCCCGACCACCCCCTCCTGGCGGAAGCCCGAGCCCTGCTGACACCGCGTCACGAGGTGGTCGCGCTCGATCCGGACACCGTCACCGACCGACACCCGATCACCGCCGACGTCTACCTGCTCAAGGCCCGTACCGCGAAGGCGCTCGCCTTCGCGGAGCGGGCCGAGCGGCACGGCGCCCGGGTGCTCAACTCCGCGGCGGCCACGCGGGCGTGCCAGGACCGGGTACGCATGGCCGAACTCGCCTGGGCGGCCCGCCTGCCGTTCCCGGACACCACGGCGTTCGCCTCTCCCGCCAGTCTGCTCGCGACCGGACCGGCGTTCCCGCTCATGGTCAAGAGCCGGCACAGCCGCCGACACGACCTGGTCGCCCGGGTCGACCACCCGGACGCGCTGGGTGCGCTGGCCCGGGACTGGCCCGACGAGCCGATCGTGGCCCAGGAGTTCGTCGACAACGGCGGCTGGGACCACAAACTGTGGGTGGTCGACGGCCACGTCTTCGCGGGCCTGCGTCGCACCGCGCTCGACGGCCCCGCCGAAACCAAGCCGATCGCGCCCGAAGACCTCCCCACCGGCTGGTCCACACTCGCCCGCCGGGTCGGCATCGCCTTCGGCCTGGACGTGTACGGCGTCGACATCCTGGAGGTCGACGGCGTCCCGTCGATCATCGACGTCAACGCCTTCCCCGGCATGCGCGAGATGCGCGGAGCACCCGAGGCGCTGGCCGGATTGGTGGATCCGACCGAAAGGGCGGATCGGGCGGAAAGAATAAGCCGGGCGCAGGTATCCGCGACCTCCTCGATCGGCATTAATCGAGGCAATCGTACAAAACCGATCCGTTGATCGCGGCCCCCGGGAAACGTGTCGAAGAACCATGATCACCGAACGTGGTGGCGGGGATGCGGAGATCGCAATTCCCCTGCTACGGTTCTGCTGCCGACCGGATTAATTGTCGGTCGTAATCGCACATTGAAAGGTTCGGACCAAAGATGCCAGAGAGCCTCTACTATTTGCCTGCCACTTTCATGATGAGCGCAGCCGACTTCTGGTCGACGTTCGCGTTCTGGGTCTGAGTCAGCCCGCCGCGTCGTCGATGTGGCCCAGTGCGGTGCGTGCCTCGTCCGCCTCGGTGGCGCCCAGGCGCTCATAGCAGGCCAGCGCGGACGACCAGTACGGACGGGCGGCGAGCGCGCCGTCGATTGCCTCGGTCGTCCGTGCCAAACCGGCCAGTGCGTGCGCTTCCTCGAGTTCGATGCCCATCCGACGGGCCAGTTCCGCGCTCGTCCGATACTCCGCACGAGCGCCGGTGAGGTCGCCCACGTCGTGGCGGGCCCGGGCGAAGCCGGCGGCGGCCCGCTGGCGGTGCAGGTCGTCGTCGATGCGCTCGGCGATCTCGCGGCCCCGGGCGAAGTGCTCGATGGCCTCGTCCGGAGCGCTCATCGCCAAGTGCGCGAGGCCGACGTTGATCCGAGTGTCCGCCTCGCAGCGCAGGTCGCTGATCTGTGCGTAGACGCGGAGCGCCTGCGCGTAGCGCGCCAAGGCGCCGGTCGGATCACCGCGCGCGAGATCGACCTGACCCAGATTGTTCATCAGCACCGCGTATTCGGCCCGAGCATTGCTTCGCCGGACCACGTCGAGCGATTCCAGGTAGTAGCGCTCGGCGTTGTCGAAATCGTCCTGGAGAAAATAGAGCTCGCCGATGTTGTTGAGGATTTTCGCCAGTTCGCGCCATTCGCCGAGCGATTCGTAGATGTCCCGCGCGGCGAATAAGTGGGCGGCCGCCCGATCGAATTTCCGCAGATGGCCGAATGTCACGCCGAGGTGCAGCAGAATTCCGGCCCGTCCGTGTGGATTGTCCATCCCGCCGTGCATCGCCAACGCCCGTTCCAGATGTTCCCGGGCAGCCGTGAGCCGACCCGCGCGCACGTGGGTCGCGCCGATCTCGGCGAGGGCCTCGACCTGGCCGCGCAGGTCCTTCGCGTCCTCGGCGAGCGCGAGTGCCTCGGCGGCGTCGCGGAACGCGGCGTCGTGCGCGCCCAGGCGCCACTGGATCGAGGCGCGCTCGATCAGCAAGTGCGTTTCCGCCCGGGGATTCGGCGTGCCGTCGCGGCGCCACGCCTCGAGTGAGGCGCTGTACAGGTCGCGGGCGACCTCCCACGAGCCCCATTTCAACAAGGATCGGGTCAGCACCTCGGGTAGGAAGCGAATGTGCTCGGGCGACTCGACGCCGGCCGACCGCGTCGCCGCCACCAGGTTGAGGCGTTCTCGGCCGAGCCATTCCTCCGCCTCCTCGGCCGTCGCGAACGGCGGAGTCGTCCGGCGCGCCGGCACCGGCACCAGGCCCGAGCGCCGCCCGTGCGGGTAGGCCAGCCGATCGGCCTGGTCGGCCAGGTCCAGGTACAGATCCAGTAGCCGTCCCAGCGCGTCCGCGCGCTCTCGATCCGGCTCCTCGTGGTGGGCCGAGTGGATCGCGAAGTCGTGCACCAGGTCGTGGAAGCGATAGCGGTCGTGGGCGGGCTCGTCCAGCAGGTGGGTCTCCACCAACTCGTCGATGGCCCGCCGGGTTTCGTCCGGCCCGACGCCGCACAGCGCCACCGCGGCCGGCCACGCGAGGTCGGGACCGGGGTGCAGGGCGAGGCGGCGGAAAACCGATCGCGCGGCCGGGCCCAGTTCCGCGTAGGAGAGGTCGAACGCCATCGAGATTCCCGGGGGCGCGTCGATCACGTCCAGTCGTCGGGTCGCCTGGGCCAGCCGTGCGGCCAGATCGCGGACCCGCCAGGCGCGGTGTCGAAAGCGATTCGCCGTCAGTTGCACCGCCAACGGGTGGTTGCCGCACCGATTCACGATCTCGTCGACCAGCGCGCGGTCCGCGTTGTCCAGCTTTCGGGACTCCTCCGCGATCCGGGTGAACAGGGCCGCCGCGTCCGCCGTGTCGGGCACCTCCAAGGAGAGCGAACCGGCGCCTTCGAGATCGGTGAGCCGCCGCCTGCTGGTTACCAGCACCCGGCAACTGGGGCTCCCCGGCAGCAATAATCGCACCTGCGCGGCGTCTCGCACGTCGTCCAGCACGATCAGCGCGCGCCGGTCGGACATCTCCCGTCGCCACTGAGCCGCGCGCAGATCGAGTGTGGGCGCCAGGTGTTGTGCCGGCGTGCCCGTCGAGATCAGCAGCGACCCCAGCGCTTCGGTCGGTTCCACGGGCGCCTCGTGCGGATCGTGCGCGTGCAGGTTCAGATACAGCCGGCCGTCCGGATAGCTCGCCCGCATTCGGTGCGCGGCGTGGATGGCCAGGCAGGTCTTGCCCACCCCGGCCAGACCGGAGATCACCGTGATCGGCAGCGCGTTCCCGACATCGTCCTTGCGCAACAGCGCGGCCACCTCGGCGCGTCGGCCGATGAAGTGCCGGGTGTCCCGCAGCAGCGTGTCGGGCGCCGTTACGGTCGGTTCGGCGGACAACGCCCGCACCGGCGGCTCCGTGCGGGACTGGGCGGGCACCGACAGGGCCGGGTCCCGATGCAGCAGCCGGGTGTGCAGCCGTTCCAGGTCCGGTCCGGGGTCCGCGCCCAGTTCGGTGTTCAGCCGGGCTCGGGTCCGCCGGTAGGTCTCCAACGCCTCGCTGTATCGCCCGCAGCGGTACAGCGCGAGCATCAAATCGGCCACCACCGGTTCGGCGACGGGGTGACGCGCGGCCAGATCGCGTAACTCGCCCACGACCTCCGCGTGTCGACCCAGGACGAGCTCCAGGTGGATGCGACGTTCGCGGATCTGCCGGCGCTGCTCCTTGAGCTTGTCCCGCATGGACTCCACCCACAGTCCGGGCAGTCCGGCGAACGGCTGTCCGCGCCAGAGTTGTTCGGCCGTGCGCAGGAGGTCGGCGGCCGATGCCGGATCCTCGGTCGCGTTGGCCTGTTCGTACAGCCGGCGAAAGCGGCGGAAGTCGACCGACTCGGGATCCACGAGCAGGCGGTACGTCCGCGAATCCGAGGACACTCGCGCGGCGTCGCCCGTGGCGCGCAGCCGGTTGCGCAGTCGGGATATGTAGCTGCGCAGGGTCTCGACCGAGGTGATCGGCGGCTCGTCGTCCCACACCCGACTGATCATCGAGTCCGTGGAGACCGCGGCTCCTTCGGCACCCAGGAGAACGGCCAGCACGCACCGCTCCTTCAGCGATCCCAACTGCTGCCGCGTACCGTCCACCCACAATTCCATCGGTCCCAGCACGTGGATCGATAGCACCGCGTTATCCCCCCGCCCCAGTCCTCCCTGGCCAACGCGCCCGGTGCCGAGGTGTCGTCCAACCACTGTGGCACGTCCCGCCACAGCGCCACCAGAACGCGGCACCCGCAATCGACCGGAAATCGCCTATGCGTGACGACGGGTTCCGGTTGGCCGCGTTCTTGCAGGCGCATTGCAGGCGACCTGCAATGAATTCATCCGCTTCATCGGGGATGTCCGACTCGGCGGCAGTGCTTCGCCGCATCGACCGAACCGACCGCCCGGCCACGGGGGAACGGGGCCCGTCCGGTGGTGACGACGCTCATGGAGGCATGGATGACGATCATGGCGAACAACGATTGGAGACCCGTACCCGTCCGACCGGACGCGGCACGGTGGACGACCCGATCGGCGGTGCGGGGGGTGCTCGTCGTGGTGCACAACGTCACGTCGGGGCAGCGCCTGATCGACGCCGTTCGGCTCCTGGAGGGGGATCTGCGCGTGCACGTGTTCTTCACCATGGCGCCCACGGTCTTCGCCTCGGGGGTCGCGGAATTCCTCGATCGGCTCGGTGCCACCACGCTGCCGTGGCAGCGCGCGGTCGACATGCGCTTCGACCTCGCGCTGGCGGCCGGGCACGAGGGACTGCACGAACTGGACGCGCCGGTGATCGTGATGGCACACGGCGCCGGGCACAACAAGCTGGTGTCCGCCCCGCGCGGCGGCCGCATGGTGGCCCCACGCGGAACCTACGGTCTGTCCGCGCAATGGCTGATCCGGGACGGGCGGTTGGTGCCGGCCGGCATCCTGCTCGCGCACGCCGAGGAGTTGGCCCGGCTCGGTGTCGCCTGCCCGGAGGCGGTATCCGCGGCAGTGGTCGCCGGCGACCCCAACTACGACTGCCTGGTCGCGAGTCGCCCCGATCGTGCCCGCTATCGCGACGCACTGCGCATCGGCGCCCGACAACGACACGTCGTGGTCACCTCGACCTGGGGTGGCAACTCGCTGCTCGGCCGAACACCCGAGTTGCTGCATCGGATGACCACGGAACTGCCGCGCGACGCCTACCGGGTGACCGCGTTGATGCATCCCAACGTATGGAGCGGGCACGGCGCCTGGCAGGTGCGGTCCTGGCTCGCCGAGTCGCTGCGCGAGGGCCTGGTGCTGATCCCGCCGGAGGACGACTGGCGGGGCGTGCTGGTCTCGGCGGACTGTGTGGTCGGTGATCACGGCTCGCTGAGCCTGTACGCCACCGCCACCGGGGCTCCGGTGGCGCTGGCGACCTACCCGGAACAGGACATCGATCCCGCGTCCCCGCTGGGCGATCTGGCGGCCTTCGCGCCGCGGATCCGCCATCGCCGGTCGATGGTGGGGCAACTGTCGCGGATCCCGGCGGAATTCCGACAGTCGGACTACGCCCGGGTGGCCGCGCGGATCACCTCCGAGCCCGGCAGGTTCGCCCGCAACACCCGCGGCCTGATGTATCGGCACCTGAAGCTGAAGGTGCCCCCGGGGCGACCGTTCGTCCGGGTCGCGGACCTGCCGGGACCGATCCGATGACGGGGTCCCGGGCCTGCCCGAACTCGGGACCGACCGATCCCGGCGCCGTCTCGGTCGCCGTGCTGATCCGCTCCGAGGACGGGACGGTCGTCGTCGACGAGCATCTGCGCGCGGAACCGTCCTCCAGCCGAGCGCAGTTGGCCGACGTCCTGGTGGTGGACGAGCCCGGCCCGACGTCGTGGTCCCGGGTCGGGGCCCGCGACCGCGAGTTGGCCACGAGCCATCCCGGTGCTCTCGTCACGATGATCGTCTGCGGACCGACGCTGGCCCTGGTCCGCATCGGCGGTGCGACGGCGGGCCCGGCCCGGCGGACGAGCGGTGATCCCTCGTGGCCGGTGTACGCCTCGATCCTGCACGCGCTGACCGTCCGGGAGGTCGCGCCGCGCTGAGTCGCGGATCACCCCGGCGGCCCGAGGTCGCGCAGCCGCGCGCGAACGTCCTCGGCCGCCGGGGCCCGAACGGCGTCGTACAGGTCCAGCGCCTCGGTGTACAACTCCCGCGCTCGCTCGGGACGGCCCTGGAGCGCGGCCGTTTCGCCGAGCGCGGTGAGCACGTGCGCGACCTCCACCCGCGCGCTGTGGTCTCTCAGCACGTCCAGGGCCGCGACCAGGTGCCGCTCGGCCTGATCGGGCCGGGCCGAGCCCGACAACGCGCGGCCGATCAGGGCCCGGGCACGGGCGGCGTTGTACGCGTCGCCCAACCGGGCCAGTTCGGACCGGGCCGCCTCGGCGTGTTCGAGTGCCCGGTCCAGCCGGCCCGAACGCAGTGCGACGTCCGCCCGATTGAAGCGGGCCAGCGCGGCCGGACGATCGTCGCCCAACGCCCGACACCGGATCTCGGCCTCGCGAAACGCCTCGGCCGCCTCGTCCAGTCGACCCAGGCGAAGCAGCGCCAGACCGGTGTAGTTGCGAGCGCGAGCGGCGCCGATCGCGTCTCCGGAATCCACACACACCCGGATCGCGTCGGTGAACATCCGCAGCGCCTCGGCATGGCCGCCCGCGCTCGACTCACACAGCCCGCCCGAGGTCAACATCCGCGACTCCGCCGCCGAATCGGCGCAGGCGCGTGCCGCGCGCAACCCGATCACGTGGGCGGAACGCGCGTCCGCCAGATATTTGCCGCGCAGGAACAGCGGCCACAGCGCGTCGGTCAACTGCCACGCCACGGAGTGGAGTCCGGCGTCGTCGGCGGTGCGAATCGCGGCCACGAGGGTGACCCGGTGCGCCTCCAGCCAGGCCAGCGCTTCCTTCTCGTCGGCGAACTCCACGTACGGGACGCCGTCGTCGGCGTAGTCGCGGGCCAATGAGCGATGTTGGGGTTCGAGGATCTCCTCGGCTCGGGTCGCCGTGGCCAGGTAGTGGTCGAGCATCGCGCGCACCGCGTCGTCTTGTTCCGGGCTCGGGCGATCGGACAATTCGGCCACCGCGTGGAGTCGGATCAGATCGTGGAATCGGTAGCGACCATCCGTCGCCTCGGTGATCAGGTTCCGATCGAGGAGGGACTCGAGAACGGATCGCGCCGCCTCCTCGGGGTCCGGGACCGCGCGGGCGCCGAGCACGGCTGCCGCGACGATCGGCCCGAAGTCGGGCCCCGGATGCACGCCGAGACCGCGATACAGCAGGGCCGAGAGCTCGGGCAGGTCGCGGTAGGAGACGTCCAGCGCGGCTCGCACGGTGTGGTCGCCGTCCAGCGCGAGCGCGTTCAGGCGGCCGCGTTCGTCGGCCATCGCGCGCACCATCGTGGTGATCGGCCGGGTGGGTCGCGCCGCCAGCCGTGCCGCGGCCACCTGCACCGCCAGCGGGAGGCGTGCGCACAGGTCGACCAACTCGCCCGCCTGGACCGGTTCCTCGTCGACTCGCCGGTCGTTCATGGTGGCCGCGAGCAGTTCCACCGCGGCCTGCCGATCCAGCGGCTCGAGGTGGATCGGCACGCCGCCGTCGACCAGCAGCCCGGAGAGTCTGCTGCGGCTGGTCACCACCGTGACGTTGGGACCGGCCGGCAGCAGCGGTCTGACCTGGGCGGCGGTGGCCGCGTCGTCGAGCAGCACGGCCAACCGGCGCCGCGCGGTCAACGACCGGTACAGGCCCAGCTGTTCGGCGGGGGCGTGTGGCACCTGATCGGCCGGCACACCGAACGCGCGCAGGAAGCCTCCGACGATCTCACTCGACAGGGCCGGCCGGTCGCCGCCGTGCCCGCGCAGATCGGCGTACAACCGGCCGTCGGGGAACGCCTCGCCCAACTCGCGCAGCCAGGCCAGGGCGAGCGTCGTCTTGCCCACCCCGGGTAACCCGCTGAGCAGCGCGATCGTGCCGTTGTCGTGGCGCAGTCGGCTCAGCGCGTCCAACTCGCGACGCCGGTTGACCATCGGCGGGCCCGGTGGCAGCTGCCACGGCACGACTGTGTTGTCCGGCTGCCGCACCGAGAAGTGGATGCCGCCGTGCACGGTCCCCGCCTGCACGCTGGGGCCGTGTACGGTGCCGCCGAGTTCGTTGCGGCTCGCGGCGGGCCCGTCGGCGCGCTCGTGGTCGACCCCCGACACGTGCCGCCCCCGTTCGTCGCGGTCGAAGCTGCTCTCGCGCGTGGCCGAACCCGGCCCGGTGGGCGGGAAGGGCATTCTGGATGTTTGTCGCGTGGACGGCCCGCGAAACCTTTCCGGCCATATCGCCCGGCGCCGGGTATCGGGAATCGGTGCCCGCCTCGGGTGGCGGAGACGGGTCGACGCCGGGGTCCGGTGGCCGGGGATTGCGGATTCCGCCGCTCAGACCCGCTTCGGCAGGTACCGTTCCAGGTCGGTGAGCACGTGGCCGGCGGCGGAGTAGCCGGTGCCGACCATCCAGTACTCGTCGTCGACCTCGTGGGCCCGGTCGGCCCGGACCGCCTTCAGGGTCTTCCACAGCGGGCCGCCGAAGACCTTGTCGTGGTCGGTCTTGTCCTTGGGACCGTACGTGGCCACGAAGATCACGTCGCCGTCGGCCTTCTCGATCTGCTCCGCGCCGACCTCGACCATGAGGGTGTCGACGTTCTGCACGGCGGGGCGGCCGAGGCCGACCTCGGACAGGATGCTGCCGACGAAGCCGGCCTTGCCATACAGGCGGTTCTGGCCCGCGACGAAGCGCAACACGCTGACCTTCACCGCGGCCGGATCGCTCTGGGCGGCGCCCAGCGCCTTCGCCCGCGCGGTGAACTCGGCCACCACCCGATCACCTTCGGCCTTCTTGTTCAGCGCGTCGGCGTCCAGCAGGAAGTTCTGCCGCCACCGGGTGCCGGCCTGCTCGGAGAAGACCACCGGGGCGATCCTGCTCAGCGCGTCGTATCGATCGGTGTCGCGCACCAGGTTGCCCAGGATCAGGTCCGGGTGGAGCGCCTCGATCGCCTCCAGGTTGGGCGCGCCGATCGCGCCGACCTCCTTGATCCCGGCCGTCTTGTCGCCGTGGTACTTGGGGAATCCGGCGCCGGGGCTGCCGACGACCGACCCCACCGGCTCGACGCCCAGGGTCAGCGCGGTGTCCAACTCGCCCAGGTCGAGGGTGACCACACGCTTGGGCGCGACCGGAACCTTGACCGGGCCCTTCGCGGTACGCACCTCGCGGGTGTCCGCGGACGCCTTGGTGCCCTTGTCCCCATCGGCCCCCTCGGAGGAGCACCCGGTCAGGCCGAGGGCCAGGGCCACACCGAGGGCGGCCGTGACGCGGAGCAGGGACACGGAAGGCATGGGAGCTCCTTGCGACGGTGACGGGAACGGGGCCGACGGGAACGAGACGGGTCGAAGGGGGACCACGGATGCGCGACGACACCGTGGTTGCCACCCGCCCTGTGTGCCTACCCCGCCTTGCGCGGCTGTCCCGGAACCACCATCGGCGCGCCCGTGACCGGGCACGGGATGACCACGCAGTCGAGTCCGAAGACGTCGCGCACCAGGTCGGCCGTGACGATCCCGGCGGGCGTGCCCTGCGCGACGATCGAGCCGTCGCGCATCGCGATCAGGTGGTCCGCGTAGCGGCACGCCTGGTTGAGGTCGTGGAGCACCGCGACCACGGTGCGTTCCCGGGTGACATTCAACTCGCGCACCAGGTCGAGTACTTCGACCTGGTGCGCGATGTCCAGGAAGGTGGTCGGCTCGTCCAGGAGCAGGATGCCGGTGCCCTGGGCGAGCGCCATCGCGATCCACACTCGTTGCCGCTGGCCGCCGGAGAGCTCGTCCACGTAGCGGTCGGCGAGTTCGAGCACGTCGGTGCGTCGCATCGCGTCCGCCACCACGTCCTCGTCCTCGTCGGACCACTGCTGCCACCAGCGCTGGTACGGCTGCCGGCCGCGCGCGATCAGGTCGGCGACGGTGATGCCCTCGGGCGGTACCGGGCTTTGCGGCAACACGCCGATTCGCCGGGCGATCTCGCGGGTGGGCAGGTCGCGCAGCGCCGCGCCGTCGAGCAGCACGCTGCCCGAGACCGGCTTGAGCAGCCGGCCCAGTGAGCGCAACAGGGTCGACTTGCCGCACGCGTTCGGGCCGACCACGACGGTGACCTTTCCGGCCGGCACGTCCAGATCGAGGTCGCGCACCACGATCCGGTCCTCGTAACCGAGCGTCAGATCGCGTGCGCCGAGCTGGTGGGTGGTCATGAGGCGCCTCCGGCACGGGAACGGGTCAACATCCACAACAGGTACGGGCCGCCGACGGCGGCGGTGAGCACCCCCACCGGCAACTCGGCGTCGGGGATCAGCATCCGCGCGCCGATGTCCGCGAGGACCACGATCAGCGCGCCGAGCAGTGCCGAACACACCAGCGGCACCTGCGGGGTTCGGGTCAGCCGGCGGGCCAGTTGGGGCGCCACCAGGGCGACGAAGTCCACCGGACCGGCGGCCCCCGTGGCCACCGACGCGAGCAACACGCCGACCACGACCAGGCCGAGTCGGATCCGGCCGAGCCGCACGCCCAGGGCGATCGCGGTGTCGTCGTCGAAGCCGGCCGAGCGGGACGCCCGCGCCGCCCACACGATCGCCGGCGTGAGCGCGACCAGTACCCACAACAGCGGCTCGGCCTGGGACCAGCCACGCCCGTTCAGGCTGCCCGACATCCACACCTTGGCCTGCTGGGCCAAGGTGATGTCGGCCTTGGTGAGCAGCAGGTTGGTGACCGAGTACAGCGCCACCGAGATGCCGACGCCGATCAGCACGAAGCGCTGCGCGTTCAGGCCCCGGCGCCAGGCCAGCAGGTAGACCAGGAAGGCGGCGACGGTGCCGCCCGCGACCGCGGTGAGCGGGGTCGCGGTGGGCCCGCCGAAACCGAAGACCAGGCCGAACACCACGGCCGCCGCCGCTCCGTGCGAGACGCCGATGACGTCGGGACTGGCCAGCGGGTTGCGCGCCACGGTCTGGATCAGCGCGCCGGCGATGCCGAAGGACAGTCCGACCAACAGCCCGGCCGTCGTGCGCGGCAGCCGCAGCGTCTCGACGACGATGCTGTCGTCGACGCCGAACACCACCTTGAGCACGTCGCCGGGCAGGATGAACCGCACGCCCACGCACAGGCTGAGCAGGAACGCGGCCGCGAGCAGCACGGCCAGCACGCTCGCGACCACCGTGGAGCGGCGGTGCAGCAGGAACGAGAAGCGCGGGCGACGGACCAGGACATGGCCGTACGGGCGGTAGCTCATCCGGACACCACCGTCTTGCGGCGCACCAGCGCGACCAGGATCGGTACGCCGATCAGCGCGGTCATCGCCCCCACCTCGACCTCGGCGGGCGGGAAGATGATCCGGCCCAGCACGTCGGCGACCAACAGCAGGATCGGCGCGAGCAGCGCCGACATGGTCAGCACCCAGCGGTGGTCGGTGCCCACCAGGGCCCGCGCGGCGTGCGGGACGGCCAACCCGACGAAGGAGATCGGGCCGGTCGCGGCCACCGCGACGCCGGTCAGCACGGTCGCGCCCAGGCCACCGACGATCCGGATGCGATTCACCTTGTGGCCCAGCCCCTTGGCCACGTCGTCACCCAGCGCGAGCGCGTCCAGGCCGCGGGCGACGGAGGCCATCAAGAGCATGCCCGCGGCGACGAACGGCAACATCCGCCAGGCCACGTCGTCGGTGCGCCCGGACAGCGAGCCGACCAGCCAGAACCGGTACTGGTCCAGCGTGCCCTGGTCGGTGGTCAGCACCAGGGTGATCACCGCGCCGAGGGTGGCCGCCAGGGCCTGCCCGGACAGCGCGAGCTTGACCGGGGTGGCGCCGCCGCGCCCACGCGCCGCGACCGCGTACACCAGCACCCCCGTGCACAGCGCGCCGGCGAAGCCGAACCACACGTATCCGGTCAGGCTGGTCACGCCGAACACCGCGATCGCGGTCACCACGCCGGTGGCCGCGCCGGTGCTGATGCCCAGGATGCCGGGCTCGGCGATCGGGTTGCGGGTCAGCCCCTGCATGCAGGCGCCGGCGATGCCGAGCGACGCGCCGACCAGGAGCGCGACCACGGTACGCGGCACGCGCATCGAGTTGACCACGATCGCGTCCGTGGAGTCGCCGCCGTGCACGAGCGCGTCCAGGACGACGCTCGGTGCGATGGCTCGACTGCCCACGGTGAGGCTGAGCAGACAGGCGGCGGCCAGCACGAACAGGACCGAGACCAGGTAGAGGGCTCGGCGCTTGGTCGCACGACCCCGCGTCGGGAGGACATTCACTGGAGAAGGCTAGGCTTACCTGATATGTCCGAGTGGGCCGGGGGCCCGAGTTCACGCAGGGTCGCCGGACGATTTCGCCGGCCGTGCCCGCGGCTCGCGCACGAACGGGTCCGGGCCGACCGTGCACGCCGCCTCGGCACCGATCGCCTCGCCGGCGGCCCCGTTCTGCGACCCTTCGACCTTCGATACTTGGACCTTCGACTCCTCGACTCCTCGACCGAGACGGTCGAGCGGATCCGGCCCGTGCAGTGGTGGGATCCGTATCGGCCGAGACACCCGAGCGGAACCGAATCACCTTGATCTACGGAGTGAGCACCATGACCACCACCCTGTTCCGGGGCGCCGTGCGCACCGGCGCGGGCGACTCCGACGCGCTCGCCGTACGCGACGGCCGGGTCGTCGCGCTCGGGGCGGCCGCGCTCGCGCTCGACGCCGACGAGGTCGTCGAACTGGGTGCGGGCCTGCTGCTGCCGGCCTTCGGTGACGGACACGCCCACCCCCTATTCGGCGGTCTCGAACACTTCGGGCCGCAGGTCAAGGGCCTGAGCAGCGTCGAGGCGATCGCCGCCGAGGTCGGGCGCTGGGCGGCCGAACACCCGGACGAGGAGTGGATCGTCGGTGCGAGCTACGACCCGACCCTGGTCCCGGACGGCGAGTTCGACGCCCGCTGGCTGGACGCGGCGGTGGCCGACCGACCCGTGGTGTTGCGGGCGTACGACTATCACACCGTGTGGTGCAACACCGAGGCGCTGCGCCGGGCCGGGGTCACCGCCGCCACCCCCGACCCTCGGCTCGGCTGGATCGTCCGTCGCCCGGACGGCTCGGCGCTGGGCACGCTGCGCGAATGGCACGCGTGCGATCTGGTGTTGGACCGGGTGCCGGGACGACCGCTGGACGAACTGGTCGACGCGTTGCGGGTGGCCGGCGCGGCGTACGCGAGCGCGGGGCTGACCTGGGTTCAGGATGCCTGGGTGGAGCCGGAGATGGTGCCGGCGTACGTCGAGGCGGCGCGGCGCGGGGCGTTGGCCTTCCGGGCCAATCTGGCCTTCCGCGCCGACCCGGACCGGTGGCGGGAGCAGCGTGCCGAGTTCGTCGCCGCGCGGGCGTCGGTGGCGGCCGAGGGCGGGCCGTTGTTGTCCGCGCGGACGGTGAAGTTCTTCGCGGACGGCGTGATCGAGGGTGGTACGGCCGCGATGCTCGAACCCTATTGCGACGCGCCGCACAGCTGCGGGATGCCGGTATGGCCGCCGGCCGCGCTGGCCGAGGCGGTCACCGCGTTCGACGCGGACGGGTTCCAGGTGCACATCCACGCGATCGGCGACGCGGGGGTACGGACCGCGCTGGACGCGATCGAGGCCGCCGCGTCGGCCAACCCGAGATGGGATCGGCGGCCGGTGATCGCGCACGTGCAAATCGTCGACCCGGCCGACCTGGATCGTTTCGCACGGCTCGGGGTGATCGCCAACTTCGAGCCGCTGTGGGCTCAACTCGACCCGTTGCAGACCGAGTTGTCGATTCCCCGGGTGGGCCCGGAGCGGGGCGACCGGCAGTACCCGATGCGCGGCCTGGTCGACTCGGGCGCGCCGGTGTCGTTCGGCAGCGATTGGCCGGTGAGTTCGCATCAGCCGCTGGAGGGCATACAAGTCGCGGTCACCCGACGGACGTTCGAGGGCACGCCGAGCCGGGGCTGGACGCCGCGCGAGCGGTTGACGGTGGATCAGGCGTTGGACGCCTACACGGGTGGGGTCGCCCATCAGGCATTCGCGGACGACCGGCGGGTGTTGGAGGTGGGTGGTGCGGCCGATCTGGTGTGGCTGAGCGCGGATCCGCGCGTGGTCGACCCGATGACGCTGCGGCGGATCGCGGTGCTGGGGACGTGGTTGGCGGGGACGCGCACGCACTGAGTCGATGAGCGGGGCGAGGCAGGGCGCCGCGGGGCAAGCGCCTCGCTCGGCGTGCGGGCCTGCCGCGCGAGAGCAATCTTCGAGCGTACCGGCCGGTTATGGGGCAAATCGGGCTAGGATGGCCACATTTGCTGGCCCTATGACCCTTACGAGTGAATCTGAAGGTTATTCGGGCTAAAGCTGACGGTTGTGCCGGAAGATCGATCCCATGAGCGCATGGGGTCGGGCGCGCCGGTGGGGGTGCGTGGTCGGGGCGGGGGCCTTGTTGGCTGCTCCGGCCGGTGTGGCGTGGGCGGGGTCGGGTGCCGGGAGTGGTCACGCGCCGGGCACGAACGTGGATGTGTGTGTCTCGATCGGCCGTTCGCCCGGAGCGGTGGTCAAAGTCGATGTGACCGCGGCGACCGGGCCGCCGACCCATGGGATCGGGCTCACCGTCGACTTCCGGCTGGTGCGGGACGGCTCGTGTCGGCCGACGCCCAAACCGTCGCCGACACCCACGAAACCCAAGCCCACGCCGCCGCCCGCGTCCACGCCGCCGCCGAAGCCCACGCCGGTGCGGACCACTCCGCCGCCCGAGGTGCGATCCACGCCGGTGGCGGTCGTCGTGCCCAAGCCGACTCCGCCGCGGCCGACCCCACCGGTCTCGAAGCCCCCCAGCCCACCGCCCACCTCGCCGCCGACCACTCCTCCGGTGGTGACGCCGCCGCCGCTGCAACCGATCGCGGTCCGGCGGCCGGTGCTCCGGCCTCCTGTGGCGTCGCCGCCGGCGCGTGGGACGTCGATCGTCACGACGACGCTGCTGATCACCGCGCCGGCGATCCTGGCCGGTGCCGCGCTCAAGCCCCGAGGGCGAGCGGGCGCGCGCGGGTCGAGCGGCGGATCCGGCTGAGCCGACTCGTTTCGCCCGGTACGGCCGGGCCGCGCCGGCCATACCCGATTCCGCTTGGTGCGACGGACGTTCCCGAGTTCGTCGTACGGACCGCTGCTCTGGCTTCCCGCCGGGCGGCGGTGGGCTCCTCGGGGCCTTCCACCCGCGTCCCTCGCTCAACTCCACCCGGCTCCATCGGACTCCTCGATCCGGAGGTCACCCATGACGCATTGGGTTGTACTGGCACTCGCGATGGTCGCGGTGTGCACGGTCGTCCTGGCGGTCGTCGTGCTCAAGCAGCGCCGGTTGCCGGACGACGACGACCCGTCGGCCACCCCGGACGTGCTCGAATACATGACGATGATGATCGGCGTCGTCTACGCGATCGTGCTCGGTCTCGCGATCGCCGGCGTGTGGGAGGGGCGGGGCGCGGCCGAGGACGAGGTCCGGCGCGAGGCACAGGCGTTGCACGAGGTCAGTGAGCGGGTTCGGGTCTATCCGGAGCCGGTGCGCGATCGCCTGCGGGCGGACGTCGACGCCTACGTGAAGTACGTGGTCCAGAAGGAATGGTCCTATATGGCCGACCACGGCGAACTGTCCGACCGGGGCTCGAAGTTGTTCGAAACGATCCGGCACGGCGCCACCGACTACGTGCCGCAGGGCGACCAGGAAACGCAGATGTACCAACCGATCCTGGACCAGGTCGCGATCGCGGACGACGCGCGGCAGGCACGGGGCGGACAGGCCGGCTCGTCGATGCCGGGACTGGTGTGGTTCGGCCTGATCATCGGGGCCATGGTCACCGTGGGCATGATCTTCACGCTGCAGATCCGCAGATCCGCGCCGGAGTTGATCGTGGCCGGGTTGTTCAGCGCGTTGATCGCCTTCCTGTTGTTCCTGATCTGGGACCTGGACGCCCCCTTCGGGCAGGGGATGACGGCGGCATCGGACGCTTTCGTCACGCTGTTCCCGAATGCCGGATAGCGGTTTGGCGAATGCCGGAGTAGTGGATTGCTGATAACGGGCCTTCGAGACAACACGCCGACCACACCGCGCAATCGCATCGGATCAGCATGCCCGGCGGGTACTGGGACACGGCCCGGGCACGCCGACCTGGAACAGGTGGTGCGGGGGTCAGTGCACCTCCGTGCGGATGACCCGAATCGTGCCGATCAGCAGCGGAAGCACCAACCAGATGCCCATCGCGGTGCCGAGTCTGGCCCACTCGGTACCGGTGATGCCGGCGGTGTAGAGCGGTTCCAGGACCGAACCCGGGTTGATCCAGCGGTTGGTGGATTCCATGGCGGAGACGAGGCCGGAGAGGATGCCCAACAGGCTCGGGATCATGAAATAGGCCACGATGGCGAGCGGCGCGTTCAACAACACCGTGCCGAATGCCAGGCCGATGGTGATGGCGAGGACCGCCGCGAGCAATGTCGACGCGATCACCGAGGGCGGTATGGACCAGGTGCCCGCGCCGCGATCGGTGATCGTGGCGACCAGGCGCCCGAGCAGCGCGCACACCAGGCCCACCGCGAGCCCGATCACGCACAACACTCCTCCCGCCGCGACCTTCGCGGCCAGCACCCGGCGGCGGTCCGGTACGAGGGCGAAGGTGGTCAGCGCGGTGCGCTGGGACCATTCGCCGGTCACCGCGAGGATGCCGATCACCGGGAAGAGCACGGCGACGCCCGCCTGGGAGGAGCTGAGGAAGTCCTGCACGGTGCGGTCCTCGCGCGGTGCGGCGGTCAGGTTCACGATCACCAGGGCCACGGCGGCGAGCCCGACCACGCCCAGCAGCCATCTGCCCGCGCGAGTGTCGGTCATCTTGCGCAGTTCGACCTCGGTCAGTCGGCCGAGCGTGGGGGCGGCGACGGTCATGACCCGATCTCCTGGGGCACGGAGCCGATCAGGCTCAGGAACATCTCTTCGAGTCCTTCGTGTTCGGCGGGCCGCAGGTCCACCAGGACCACCCCCGCGTGCGCGGCGGCTCGTCCGACCGCCTCGGCCGGGGCATCCACCAGGTAGGCGCCGGCCGGGTCGGCCGGGCGATGCGGCAGCGCTGCCGCGACCAGGGCGGTGCGCAGGGCGACCGGGTCGAGGCCGACGACGCGAGTGCCGCCGGATGTGGTGAGCAGGTCACCCTTCACGCCGTCGGCCACGACTCGGCCCTTGGCGATCATCACGATCCGGTCGGCCACCGCCTCGATCTCGCGCAGTTGGTGCGACGACAACAGCGCGGTGCCGCCCCGGTCGGCGAAGTCGCGCAGGAGCGTGCGCATTTGGTAGACCCCTTCGGGGTCGAGGCCGCTGGTGGGCTCGTCCAGGATGAGCACGGCGGGGTTGCCGAGCAGCGCCTGCGCGACGCCCAGCCGTTGGCGCATCCCGAACGAGTAGCCGCCGACGCGACGCTTGGCCGCCGGGCCGGACAGGCCGACCAGGGTGAGGAGTTCCTCGACCCGGGCCCGCTCCACGTCGAGCACGCGGGCACACAGCGCCAACGTCTCGCGCCCACTGCGGCCCGCGTGCTGGGCGGCCGCGTCGAGCAGCACGCCGACGTGGCGCCCGGGATTGCCCAGTTGCCGGTAGGGCACGCCCTGGATGGCGGAGCTGCCGCGGGTGGGTGGGGTGAGGCCGCAGATCATCCGCATCGTGGTGGACTTGCCCGCGCCGTTGGGCCCGAGGAACCCGGTGACGGTGCCTGGCTCGCAGCGGAACGAGACGTCGTCGACGGCGACGTGCTCCCCGTAGCGCTTGGTCAGGTGCTCGACTGTGATCATGGCTCCAGCGTGGCCGCGCCGGGTGGTCGTGCGCAGCGGCCGAGGGGCCAGGATCCGCGGCCTTGGTCCATATCCGCCGCGACCAAGGACTGGGGACCGACGATCGACAGTCGCGGGTGGCTCAGGAATCGCACGCGTCGTGGACCAGCAGGGCGATCTGCACTCGGTTGTTGAGGTCGAGTTTGGTCAGGAGCCGGGAGACGTACGCCTTGACGGTCGCGATGCTGATGGACAGCTCCCTGCCGATCTCGGCGTTGGTGCGGCCCTTGCCGACGAGTGCGGCCACCGCGCGTTCACCCTCGCTGAGTCGGTCGAGGGCGGCCCGGGCCCGGGTTCGGCGCGGATCGACGCCGGCTGCCGCGACGTAGGACATCATCCGGCGCATCACGTCGGGGGAGAGCATCGGTTCGCCGCCCGCGACCCGGCGGATGGCGTCGATGATGTCCGGCGGCGGGGTGTGTTTGAGCAGGAAGCCGCTCGCGCCCGCGCGCATCGCCTTGAGGATGTGGTCGTCGGTGTCGAAGGTGGTCATCACGATCACCTCCGGCGCCTCGGGCCTGGCCCGGAGCGTCGCGGTGGCGGCCAGTCCGTCCACCCGGGGCATCCGGATGTCCATCAGCACCACGTCCGGTCGGTGCTCGTCGACCGCGACCAGGACGTCGGCGCCGTCGGACACCTCCGCCACCACGCGCACGTCGGGCAGCCCGGAGAGCATCATCGAGAGTCCGGCGCGGACGAGAGCGTCGTCGTCGACGACCAGGACCCGTACGCAGCCGTCGGCAGTAGTCACTTGGCCAACGGTAGCCAGACTCGGAGCCGGAAGTCACCGTCACCGGTGCGACCGTGCTCGAGTCGGCCGCCGATCAGCGCCACCCGTTCACGCAGGCCGATCAGCCCGGCCCCCGCGCCGGGGATGCCGCTGCCGGCGTGACCGCCCGGCAGCCGGTTGACCACCTCGATCGCGAGGCCGTCCTCGGGAGCGGGCGCGACCAGCACGCGTACGTGTGCGCCGGGGGCGTGCTTGCGGGCGTTGGTCAGGCCCTCCTGGACGATCCGGTAGGCGTGCCGCCCGGTGCGCCCCGACACCGACGGCAGTTCGGCCAGGTCGAGGTGCACGGTCGCGCCCGCCTGCCGGGACTCCTCGATCAGCGCGGGCAGGTCGCCGAGCACCGGCTGCGGGCGCTCGGGTTCGTCGCCGTCGCCGTCGGTCTCGTCGGGATGGGCGCGCAGTACGCCGATGACCTCGCGCAGGTCCTCCAGGGCCTCGAACGCGCACTGGCGGATGACCTCGGCGGCGCGGGCCTCCTCCGGTGACGCGCCGGCCCGGTATTCCAGGGCGCCGGCGTGGATCGCCAGCAGCGAGATCCGGTGCGCGAGCACGTCGTGCATCTCCCGGGCGAGTCGCTCGCGTTCGAGATGGCGGGCCTCCTCCACGCGTAGCCGCTGGCCCTCCTCGGCCTGCCGGGCGCGTTCGCGCCAGCTCGCGGTCAACTGCCGCTGGGATCGGATGAGCATGCCGGTGACCACGGAGGTGGTGATCAGCAGGAACATCGCCAGGACGGAGGTCCAGTAGCTGCGTGCGGAGTCGGCACCGACCCAGAACGTGCCCGCGATCAGCGCGACCTGGAACCCGGCGACCGAGACACTGGTCCGCCAGGGCCGGTGGATCGCCAGGCTGAGCAGGACGACCGGGGCCGAGCCGGTGACGGCGGCCGAGAGGAAGCCGACGGTCACCCACACCACGGCGAGTTGGGTCGGCCGGGCCCGGCGGAACAGCAGCATGCCCGCGAACATGATGCCGCCGAGGACGGCCTCGACCCATACGTTCGGCGGCTTGTCGTCCTCCTGGAGTGCGGTGACGAGGATCATCGAGCCGAGCACCAAGGCGCTCAGGGCGTAACCGAGGTCGGCGGCCCATTCGCGGTGGGTCCGGGCGCGGCGGGGCACGGCCGCGGCGGGCATCGGCCCCTGTGCCGGGTCGGTGCGGCGGGCTCGGGTCTTGATCACATCTGAGCGTAGGCAGCGGTTCGGCGGGTTCGGCAGTGGTCGTGGGTCGACGCGGGCATCGACTTTGGTCGGCGTATCGCGGCCGGGTGGCGGCCGATCCCGGCCCGATGCGTCCATCGGGCCGGGTCCACCGGGGTTCAGCCGATCTCGGAGAGGCAGTACGTGCTGCCGTAGGTCGGGACTCCGTTGCGGGTCCAGTAGCTGGAGTACGTGTAGTCCGCGCCGCTCACGTTGTCGCACGGGCGGCCGGCCATCGTGTACGGGAACACGCGCAGGACCTTGAAGTTGGCCTTGGGGTCGGAGCAGCGGACCGAGGTCAGCTCCTCCTGGCTGCCGCCCGTGGTGATGCTGCCGCTGAGGCACTCGCCCTTGTCGTAGGCGGTCTTCGTGCTCTCCGGCGTCGCCGATGTCTCGGCGGTCCGCGTGCTCCGGCTCGTGGCGGACGGCGACTGGTTCGTCGTGCCGCGCGTCGAGACGGGGTACGTGGCCGGCGCCGTGCGCGGCGTGAACACCGAGGACGCGGAGGGCGTTCCCGTGCTCGAAGTGCCCACGTGCGCCGTCTTCTTGTCGTTCCCGTCGCAGGCTCCCACCAGCAGGAAGGTGGCCGACACGGCCGCGATCACCGCGAATGGCGTGCGTGCGCCGAACGACCCGATCCGATTGCTCATGAGGATGCCCCTTTTCCGTACCGCGTCGATTACCGGCGGCACCGGTAAACCATGGCGGTATCGATTCCGCTCGGGCAACCGAAATCCGGGCAATCAAGGGGACTCCCTCAGCCCATCATCCGCGAGGCGTGTCGACTGCGCGGCGCATGCGTGGCGGAGCGGGGGCGAGCGGTCAGGAGGTGCCCGGGTCGACCGATTCGGCGGACAGTTCGGCGTTGCACGCGTTGCAGGTCCAGCGGGGGCGGAGCGGGTCGCCGCAGGTGACGTGGGTGATCCGGACGCCGGCCAGGCCGTCGGCGCTGAAGCGTTGTTCGGACCAGGCGATCAGGAAGGCGAAGGTGGGGAAGAAGTCGTGGCCCTTGGGGGTCAGCCGGTAGCCGGTGCGGCGGGCGCCCTCCTGGAGCGGTACCCGGGTCAGGATGCCCTCGTCGGTGAGCAGGCCCAATCGGGTGGTCAGGGTGTGCGGGGCGGTGTCGTGCATCAGGCGTTGGAAGTCGCCGAAGCGGTGCACGCCCAGGAACGCGGCGGCCAGGATCGCGGTGGAGGTGCGATCGGCCAGGACGGCGGCCGCGGCGATCGGGGAGTGCTCGCCGGTCGCCGCGGCCGAGCGGTGGTAGCGCCGCCTGGGGTTGGTGGCCTCGGCCGGGACGGCGGGGTCGCGGACCGCGGCGGTGTCGCGCGCGCTCACGCCGATCGCCCCGCACGCGCCGCAGCCGAAGATCGGATCGAAGCCGTGTCCGCAGGTCAGGTGTCGGGGGCGGGCCCGGACCCGGAGCGGTGAGGTGGGTGCCCAGCGTCGGTCCCACGCGTTGATCGCCACGAACGCCGGCCACAGGTCCCGGCCCGCGTCGGTCAGCCGGTACTCCTGGCGCGGTCCGGTCGCGGCCAGTACGCCGTCGGCCAGCAGGTCGCGCAGCCGCCGGGTGAGGACCGGGTCGGAGATGGCCAGCGCCGACTTGAGGTCGCCGTATCGCACCGGACCGGCCAGTGCCGCCCGCACGATCAGCAGGTTCCACAGGTCGCCCATCACCAGCAGGCCGTGCCCCAGTGAGGTGTGGGCGGGGGTCGGGGCGGGGGCAGTCTCCATGGGCGAAGTATTCCTTCGGTCGTTCCCCCGGTCGTGGCGAGCCCTCCACATGGGTGGGAAGTGCCCGATCCGGTTACTTCCACTCTAGAAGTATTCGACACCTCGGGTTAGCCTCCCGGCATACCTGGTTCCCTGCCGGCGAGTCTCCATCGACCTCGGAGTGGCCATGAACGACGAAGCCCGCGTAGTGCTCAAGCCGGTCGAAGACGGTGAGGAGAATCCCTATCTGCTCGGCGTCTACGCGCCGGTCGTGGATGAGATCTCCGCAAACGATCTGGAAGTGATCGGCTCGATTCCGGCCGATCTCAGCGGGGTGTACGTGCGCAACGGCCCGAACCGCCGGTTCCCGGCGACCGGCCGGCACCACTGGTTCGACGGCGACGGCATGGTGCACGCGGTGCACTTCGAGAACGGCCGGGCGCGGTACGCGAACCGCTGGGTGCGCACCGAGGCGTTCGAGGCGGAGAGCCGGGCCGGACGCGGGTTGTGGACGGGCGTGATGGAGGATCCCAAGGGCAATCCGTTCGGCAACGGACACGGCCTGGGTCTGAAGGACTCCGCGAACACCGACGTCACGTTCTTCGCCGGCAGGCTGCTGGCGAGTTGGTATCTGTGCGGTACGCCGCGCGCACTGGATCCGCTGTCGCTGGCGACGCTGGGTCCCGAGACGTTCTTGAACACCCTCACCGGCGACTTCATGGCGCATCCCAAGGTGGACGAGGCCACCGGTGAACTGTTCTGGTTCGACTACGGCCCCGAACCGCCCTACCTGCGCTATGGCGTGGTCGGCGCGGACGGAAGGGTCGCGCACACCACGCACGTCGACCTGCCCGGCCCGCGCCTGCCGCACGACATGGCGATCAGCGAGAACCACGCGATCCTGATGGACCTGCCGCTGATCCAGGACCAGGAGGCGCGTCGACAGGGCCGGTACAAGCTGCACTTCGAGCGATCGTTGCCGTCCCGGTTCGCGGTCCTGCCCCGGTACGGCGACGGTTCCCGGGTGCGCTGGTTCGAGGCCGCGCCCGGGTACATCTACCACGTCGTCAACTCCTGGGAGGAGGACGGCGAGATCGTGCTGGACGTGTGCCGGGTCAAGGACCCGCAGCACCAGCCGAGGATCTCCCACCCGCTCGCCCGAATGCTCGCCTACCTGCGCCTGGACGCCCAACTGTGGCGCTACCGCTTCGACCTGACCACCGGACGCACCGTCGAGGGGCCGCGCGACGAGGACAACACCGAGTTCCCCTCCATCGATGCGCGTGTGGTGGGCCGGCGCAACCGCTTCGCCTACAACGTGCACATCGCGCGCGAGGACACCCTGCTCTTCGACGGCATCGTGCGCTACGACCTGCACACCGGCGAACGCCAGGACCACCGCTTCGGTGCCGGGCGTTGGGGATCCGAGGCGCCGTTCGCCCCGCGCGACGGGGGCATCGGCGAGGACGACGGCTACCTGGTGTCGTTCGTGACCGACGAACGCGAGAACCGCTCGGAGGTGGTGGTCCTGGACGCCGCCGACCTGGCGGCCGGGCCGGTGTGCCGGATCCTGCTCCCGGTCCGGGTGCCGGTCGGCTTCCACGCCACATGGGTGCGCGCCGATCAGCTCGGAGGCCGGGGATGAGACTGCACACCGCCGAGCGGGCCGCGCGCTACGCGCCGTGGTGGGGCGGCCCGACCTGGGACCGGATGTTCCGCGATCGGGTGGCCGAACACCCGGACCGCACCGCGATCGTCGACCCGCCCAACCGCGTCGCGTCGATGGACGGCCCGCCCAAGCGGCTGACCTGGGCCGAACTCGACTCATACGTCGATAGGTTGGCCGCCGTACTGCTCGATCACGGGGTGGCGCGCGACACCGTGGTGGGCGTGCTCCTGCCCAACTCGGTCGAACTCGCGGCCGTCTACCTGGCGATCACCCGGCTCGGCGCGATCGCGACGCCGTTCCCGGTACAGTACCGCGAGTTCGAGCTGACCGAGTTGGCCAAGCCGGCCGACGTCCGGGTGTTCGTCACCGCCACCCGGGCGGCCTCGTGGCCCGCGGCGCGGGCGATCGCGGAACTTCCGCTGTCCGGCACGCGTGCGGTACTGGCCTTCGGTGACGACGTCCCGGAGGGTGTCACCGGGCTCGACGCGGCATGCGCGAAGGTCTCGACGCTGCCGCTCGGCCGCTACCTGGCGGGGCTGGAGAGCGACTCCGGCGACTGTGTGACGATCTGCTGGACGTCGGGAACCGAGGCCGTGCCCAAGGGGGTTCCGCGCTGCGCCGACGACTGGACGCCGATGGCGCTGGGCAGCGTCGACGCCGCCTCGCTGACCGGCGCGGACGTGCTGCTCAATCCGTTCCCGATGGTCAACATGGCGGGCATCGCCGGGATGTTCCTGCCCTGGTTGATCACCGGTGCCGTCCTCGTGCAGCACCACCCGTTCGACGCCGGCGTGTTCCTGGGCCAACTGGCCGCCGAGCGGGTCACCTACACCGTGGTGCCGCCCGCGCTGTTGGCGATGCTGTTGCGCCAGGACGCCCTGCCGGACGGGGCGCTCGCGTCGCTGCGCGTGGTGGGTTCGGGATCGGCGCCGCTGACCGAGGAGATGACGGTCGGCTGGGCCGAGCGGTTCGGCATCGAGGTGATCAACTACTTCGGCTCCAACGAGGGCGCGAGCCTGGCGGCGGATCCGAGCAGCGTGCCCGACCACCGCGACCGCGCGCACTACTTCCCACGCTTCGGCTCGCCCGACCACACCTGGTCCAACCGCGCCTCGCACGGCCTGCGCAGCCGTTTGGTGGATCCGGCCACCGAGGTCGAGATCACCGAGGTGGGTGTACCGGGGGAGTTGCGGCTCCAGGGGCCCGGGGTGTTCGCCGGGTACGTCACACGCGATCCGCGGGCGCGGCGGGAAGCGTTCGACGACGACGGCTGGTTTCGTACCGGGGACATGTTCGCGTACGCGGCCGACGCGTCGGGGGATCCGTGTCGGCTGCGCTACGTCGACCGGGCCAAGGACATCGTGGTGCGCGGTGGGATGAACATCTCCGCGGCCGAGGTGGAGAACCATCTGAGCGCGCATCCGGCGGTCGCCGAGGTCGCGATCGTCGCGGTGCCCGACCCGGTGATGGGCGAACGGGCCTGTGCGGTCGTGGTGGTCGCGCCGGGGGAGCGCGCACCGACCCTGGCCGAACTGGGCGCGTTCCTGAGGGAACGTCACATCGCGGTGTACAAGCTGCCCGAGCGGCTCGAACTGGTCGAGGAACTGCCGCGCAACCCGGTCGGCAAGGTGCGCAAGGCCGAACTGCGCACCCGCTTCGTGGAATTCGGGACCGGCCCGGCGTCGGCGGCGGGCGCCGATTCGGCATCGGGGTCCGACCCGTCCGCGGCGCCGATCGAGGACCACCCGGAAGGAGCCGACTCGTGACCTTGGCCCCGCTCTACATTCTCGGCGGCGCGCAGAGCGACTTCGCCCGCAACTGGGCCAAGGAGGGCCTTGGCCTGGTCGACCCGATGCGTGAGGTCGCCCTGGCCGCGGCGGCGGACGCGAAGGTGGACCCGGATGCGATCGAGGTCGTGCACGTGGGCAACCTGGCGGGCGAACTGTTCGCCGGGCAGGCGCATCTGGGCGGCTTGATGGCGACCGCCGTACCCGAGCTGGCCGGGCGGCCGAGCATGCGGCACGAGGCGGCGTGCGCGTCCGGGAGTTGCGCGGTGCTCGCGGCCGGCGCCGATCTCGGGGCCGGGCGCTACGACCTCGCGCTCGTGGTCGGCGTCGAGCTGATGCGCAATGTGCCCGCGGACGAGGGCGCGGCCCATCTGGGCACGGCCGCGTGGGCCGGACACGAGGCGTCGGACGCGCGGTTCCCGTGGCCGGCGCTGTTCGCCGAGATCGCCGACGCCTACGACGCCCGATACGGCCTGGACCCCGCACACCTGGGCGCGTTCGCCGCGGGCGCGTTCGCGAACGCCGCGCGCAACCCGCTCGCGCAGGCCCGGGACTGGGACTTCCCGGCGGCGGCCTTCACCGCGGACGACACGGCCAATCCGCCGGTCGCCGGTCGACTGCGGCGTACCGACTGCGGCCGAATCACCGACGGCGCCGCCGCGCTGGTCCTGGCCTCGCCCGCCTGGATCGCCGAACACGGCCTCGACCCGGCGGAGTTGGCCTGCGTACGCGGCTTCGGGCATCGCACCGACACGTTGTCCCTGGCCGCCAAGCTGGATCGTGCCGAAGAGGCGGTGATGTTCCCGCACTTGGCCGGCGCGATCGCGGACGCCTACCGGCGGGCCGGACTGCGGGGGGCCGCCGAGGTGCACGTGGCCGAACTGCACGACTGCTTCACCATCACCGGCCTGGTGGCTCTCGAACACCTGGGCGTGTGCGGTCCGGGGGAGGCGGGTCGTCTGGTTGCCGACGGGGTGTTCGGGCCGGGCGGACGATTGCCGGTCAATCCCGGCGGTGGACTGTTGGGCCTGGGGCATCCGGTGGGCGCGACCGGTGTGCGGATGGTGCTCGACGCGGCGCGGCAGGTGACCGGTCGGGCCGGGCCGATCCAGGTCGAGGACGCGCGTACGGCGTTGACGGTCAATGTGGGCGGTTCCTTCACGACGATCGTGACCACGGTCGTGGGCCGGGGGGCGGACGGGTGAGCGGCGATGTGTACATCCTCGACTCGGTGCGCACGCCGCGCGGGAAGGCCTCGCCGCGCGGCGGGCTGGCCGGGCTGCCCGCGCGGGCTCTGGTCGAGCACGTGCCGGCGGCGCTGGTGGCGCGTACCGGGGTGGATCCGGCGCGGGTGGACGACGTGGTGCTGGGCTGCGCGGGGCAGGTGGACGAGCAGGGCGCCAACCCGGCGCGTACCGCCGTGCTCACGCTGGGCTGGCCGGACAGCGTTCCGGGCCAGATGATCAACCGGTTCTGCGCGTCCGGGATCGACGCGGTCGCCTCGGCCGCGGCGCTGGTCCGGGCCGGACAGGCCGACCTGGTGATCGCGGGCGGGGTCGAATCCTCGTCCCGGGTGCCGATGTTCGCGGATCGGGGGCCGCTGTGGACCGACGCGGCGGTGATCGAGCGGGTCGGCGGTGTGCACATGGGCATCGCGGCGGACGTGGTGGCGACCGAGGAGGGGTACGACCGGGCCGAGTTGGACGCGTACGGGGCGCATACCCAGGAACGCGCGGCGCGGGCCTGGGCCCAGGGCCGGTTCGCCGACGCGGTGGCGGCGCTGCCGGGTGGGTTGGCGCACGACGAACACGTGCGGCCCGGCACCCGTGTCGAGGAACTCGCGAAGCTGGAACCGGCGTTCGCCGAGTTGGGCGCGAGTGGTCAGGATGCTCTCGCGCTTCGGCACCTGCCGCATCTGCGCGAGGTCCGGCACCTGCACACTCGGGGTACCTCGCCGTCGGTGGCCGACGGGGCGTGCGTACTGCTGCTGGGCACGCTCGGCTGGGCCGAGCGGCTGGGATTGTCACCGGTGGCGCGGGTGGTGTCCTCGGCGTCGGCGGGTGTGGATCCGGTCCGGATGTTGACGGCCGGTCAGCGGGCCGTCGGCAAGGCGTTGGCCCGGGCCGGGATCGGACCGGGGGATGTGGACGTGGTCGAGTTCGCCGAGGCGTTCGCCGCGCTGTGTCTGAAGATCCGGCGCGAACTGGGCTTCGGTGACGACCGGTTCAACGTGAACGGCGGCACGATCGCGATGGGACACGCGTTCGGTGCCACCGGGGCGATCCTGACCGGCGCGTGTGCGAACGAACTCGCGCGCTCGGGCGGTCGGTTCGGCGTGGCCGCGGTGAGTGGGGCGGCGGGACTGGGGACGGCCGTGGTGTTGGAGAGGATGCCGTGAGCGAGGACGTGCGATCCCGCGGGCCGGGGCTGTCGGTCTCGCTCGGGTTGTGGCAGGACCGGCCGGCGGAGGAGGCGCTGACGACGGCGCGGCTGGCGGACGAACTCGGCTACGCCGAACTGTGGATCGGCGAGATGGCCACCTATGACGCGTTCGCGCTGGCCACCGCGGTGGCCGGGGGTACCGAGCGGATCCCGCTGACCGTGGGGCCGTTGGCGGTGACGGTACGCGATCCGGCGACGGTCGCGATGGGGGCGGCCTCGGTTCGGGCGCTGACCGGACGGCGGGTGACGGTGGCGCTGGGCACCTCCTCGACGGTCGTGGTGGAGGGATGGCACGGGCGCTCGCGGGCCCGGGCGACCGTCGCCCTGGCGGAATCGGCCCGGCAGACCAGGGAGTTGCTGGACGGGGTTCGGTCGGACGGGCACGGGGAGGTGGTCCGCTCCGACGGCTACCGGCTGCGATTGCCGGCGCCGGGCGGGTCTGGGCTGACCGTGGCCGCGTTCGGGCCTGCGGCGATCCGGACGGCGGCGCGGTACGCGGATCGGCTGGTGTTGAACCTGGTCTCGCCGGAGACCGCGGCGGAGTTGATCGCCTCCCTGTCGCGAGCCGCGAAGGAGGCCGGGCGGCCTCGGCCCAAGGTCGCCGCGTGGGTGTGCGCGGCGGTGGGGGCGGGCGCGGTCGAGGGGGCGGAGCAACTGCGGCGCGGGCTGGTGGGGTATCTGGCCGCACCCGGGTACGGCGAGATGTTCGCGCGTGCGGGCTTCGGGGAGTTGGTCGCGTACGCGCGGACGGGGCCGCATCCGCGGGAATTGCTGGCGGCGATTCCGGAGGCGGCGGTGTCGGTGGTGGGGTTGGTGGGGTCGGTGGCGCACGCGTGCTCGCGGATCGCGGCGTATCGGGCGGCGGGGGTGGACGAGGTCGTCCTTGTGCCTTCGGCTACCGCGGGGGATCCGGGTGGCTCTGCGACGTTGTCGGCGCTGGTGGGTTGTTGACGCTGTTGTCCTCAATCGCCGGACGGGCTGGAATCGGCCCGGTCCCGCCTGGTCCTCAAGCGCCGGACGGGCTGAGGGGGTCGGTTCGACCGACGGGCTGGGGTGGGTCTGGTTCGGCTTTGTCCTCAAGCGCCGGACGGGCTGGGGGAGTTGGCTCGGTGGCTGGGGTGGGCCCGGTCCTGCTTTGTCCTCAAGCGCGGGACGGGCTGAGGGGGAGTTGGCTTGGGGGGCGGGGTGTTCAGGGGTGGGTGGCGTCCAGGTCGGTTGCGTAGAGGGTGAGGGCTTTGCGGTAGGGGGTCAGGTGGGGGTGGGTGCTGGTGGTGGCGATGACGTGGAGGAGGGATTCGACCGCGGTTTTGGGGTCGCCGGCGTTGTAGAGCGCCATGGCCAGGAACGTGGTCAGGCCCGGGTCCTCGGGGAATTCGGTGAGGCCTCGTTGCAGGATCGCCACCGCCTTGTCGTGCGCGCCGAACGCACGGTACGTGCTGCCCAGGCCCAGGAACGCGCCCAGGCGGTCCTCGGCCGGCAGGCCGTCCCCGATCAGGGCCCATTCGTAGAACGGCACGGCCTCGCGTTCCAGGCCGAGCACGTCGTGTGCCCAGGCCGCCTGGTAGGCGACCTGGGCGTCGCCCGGATACCGCTCGACCAGCGGCACCAGCCGCGCCCGCGCCTCCTCCACCGAGCCCGCCTCGCGCAGCGCGATCGCCTGGGCCAGGGCCGTGTCCCGTTCGTTGTCGATCATCCGGGCAGTGTTCCCTATCGGGCGGCCCGCACACGGTCCGGCTCGGGAACCACCCGAACCGGCCGCCCGGTTCGGTGTGTGGCCGGGATCGACCACGCGAGCAGCGCCGCGAGCAGGCAGCCGGTACCCAGCATGCCGAAGCAGATCAGGTAGCCGGTCAGCTCCGGTGCCTGGGCCACGCCCGCCGCCCGCGCGGTGCCCGAGTCGACCAGGGTCGCGCTCAGGATCGCGCCGAGCACGGCCGTACCGGTCGCCCCGCCCACCGTGCGCAGCACCGCGTTCATCCCGTTGGCCACGCCGGTCATGTCCGCGGGCACGTTGTCGTTGATCAGCGCGGGCATCGCGGAGAACGCGAGCCCGAGACCGAAGCCGAACAGCACGCCGACCATCGAGAACGCCCACCAGTGTCCGTGCAGCGGCAGCAGCAGGGCGAACGCCGCGCCGCTGAGCAGCGGTCCGAGCACCAGGGCGGGCTTGGGGCCGTACCGATTGGTCATCCGGGCCGCCACCGGCGCCGCCGCCAGGTTGCCGATCGTGCCCGGGAGCATGATCAGGCCCGCGATCAGCACCGACTTGCCGAAGCCGTAGCCGAGCGCCGACGGCGCTTGGATGAACGGCGGGAACAGCAGCGAGGAGCCGTACATCGCCATGCCGGTGAACACTCCGGACAGGTTGGCCAGCAGTACCGGCCGGCGGGCCAACACCCGCAGGTCGACCAGGGGTTCGGGGTGGTGCAGCGCCCAGGCGATCCACGCGGCGAACATCACCGCGGCCAGGATCAGCCCGCCGACCACCAGCGGATCGCCCCATCCGGACCGGCTGCCCATGCTCACCGCGGCCAGCAGCGCGGCCAGCCACGCGGACAGGGTGAGCGCGCCGATCAGGTCGACGTGCCCCTGGCGCCGTTCGGCGGTGTCCGGCACCACCCGCCACACCATCAGCATGGACAGCGCGGCCACCAGCGCGGAGAGCCAGAACAGCAGGTGGTAGTCCCAGCGGTCGGCGATCAGGCCGGTCATCACCGAGCCGAACGTGGCGCCGACGCTGATCGTGGCGCCGATGGTGGCGATGCTGCCGGCCGAGCGCTCCTTGGGGAATTCGTCGCGCACCACGCTCAGCGCGAGCGGGACCACGCCGCCGCCCATGCCCTGGAGCACCCGGCCGGCGATCAGCATCACGTAGGACGTGGTGCACGCGGCCAGCACCGAGCCGACCGCGACCGCCGCGAGCGCGAACAGCAGGAAACGTTTGCGACCGCGCAGGTCGCCGAGCCGGCCCAGCAGCGGGGTGGCCACCGCGGCGGCGAGCAGGTTGCCGGTGAGCACCCACGCGATGGCCGAGCTGGAGACGCCGAGACGGTTCTGCAGTTGCGGCAGGATCGGCGAGACCACGGTCTGCATGACCGCCATCGTGGTCGCGGCGAAGGACAGGGCGACCAGGATCATCGTCGGGCCGTGGCGCTTGGTCGGTGTGCGCGCGGCCCCCTTGGTGCCCGTGCTCATGCCGTCAGCGGCCGGTCCTCGACCCAGTCGCAGTGCAGCGTGCGGGTCTCGATGCGCCAGCCCTCGTCGGTGCGCGCGAACGTGTCGAGGTAGCGGATCGACATCACCCGGTCGCGGCGTACTCCGCACGACTCGTAGATGTGGTGTGCCATGCAGTACGTCTCGGCGTTCGCCCGATCGCCGCCCGGCTCGAAGGCGACGAGCTGATTGGCGATCAGGTGGGTGGTGGCCAGGTATCGGTCCAGGCTCGTCAGCGCCTTGGCGATCTCGGCCCGGCCGGTACGTACCGCCGGCGGCTCGGTGGATCCGGGGTCGCGGTGGATCACCAGGCGGCCCTCGGGGGTGAACATCGAGGCGACGAGGTCGGGCTTGCGGCGATCCGCGCCGTGTGCGTAGGTCTGCGCCACGTCCCGGATCTCGCTGCGATCGCGCAGTTCCCCCGAATCGTGCAGAGCGGGCGAATCCGCCTCGTCGTCGTGCATGTCCACCCTTTCAGCAGCCGTCGATCGCATGCTGACAGCAGTTGGATGACACACGCAAGTTTCTCTGACGTCGCGTCAGTTACATCTTCCGCGCAACGAACCACCCGTTCGGGAGGTCCGACCCGGGCGCCCGGGGTCGACCCGACCGGGCGCCCGGGTCGGTGCGTACGAAACGCCCGAGTCCCGGTCGCGGCCGACCCGCGCCGCGGCCGGCCGGCTACCCCCGCGCCACGAACACCACGTCCGGTTCCCCACGCGGCACCGGCACCTGATGCACGGTCACCTGTGCGAACCGGGCCCGCAGTCGGTCCGCGAAGGCCGGACTCGCGGTCGCGCTCCACACCGTCAGGACTCCGCCCGGCAACATCCTGGCCCGCAGCGCGGCCAGTCCCGCGTCGTCGTACAGCGACGCGTTGCCGTCGGTGACCGTCCAATCCGGCCCGTTGTCGATGTCCAGGCACAACGCGTGGAAGCGCTCGCCCGACCCCTCGCGCGACACATGGGGGCGCTCGCCCGACCCCTCGCCCGACCCCTCGCCCGACCGGGCCGCCGCCTCGTGGTCCGCCCGCTCCGACACCGCGTCGGCGGGCGCGGTAAGAGGGGAGCGCACCCAGGCCACCAGATCCGATGTGATCACCCTCACCCGCGAATCCGCCAGCGCGTGCCCGGAGAAGGGGGCGAGCGGCCCCCGGCCCCACCGCACCACGGCGGGTTCACGTTCGACCACGGTCACTTGCCCGACCCGGGGATCGGTCAGCGCCTCGCGCAGGGTGAAGCCGACACCCAGCCCGCCGACCAGGATCCGCAGCCCTCCGGGGACGCCGCTCGTCTCGGGTGCGTCGGGTGCGTCGGGTGCGTCGGGTGCGTCGGGTGCGTCGGGTGCCTCGGGTGCCTCGGGTGCCTCGGGTGCCTCGGGTGCCTCGGGAGTCGCGCGCGCGTCGTGCGCGTCGAACCCCTCCAGTGCGTCCAGCGCCGTGCGCACCAGCAGCCGCTCCGACGCGCCCGCGCGCGTGTCCATCAGAAAGCAGCCGTTGCTGATGATCTCGTAGTGCTCGCCCACGCGCCGCAGGACGAGTTCGCCGTCCGCCGCCGGGACGCGTTCGATCTCGTGTGCGTCGGTGGTCGGATCGATCGTGTACATCGGTTCACTGACTCCTTGTCGCTTTATGGAGAACGGGTGTCGCCGTGTCGCCTTCTCGCCTCCCGGGCGCCTTCGCATGCCGTGTGCGGCGGATCGCGAGCACCTCATAACAGTGCCATCACGAAGCCGGGGAATTCCGATCCCGAGGGGTCGAACGGTGACACGTGTGCAGTGCTGCGCCCCACCTCGTACCGGGCCGGGCATGGGCTGCCGGCCAGCGGTTTTCGCCGGTTCGGTGACTCTTGCACCCTGTAGGACACCCCGTTAAGGTCCCGGCCATTGCTTCATGGCCCATTGACTGATGGCATGTCAGATCCAGTCGCAGGGACGCCTCGCAGGCGAAGCCCGGGGCAGGGCAAGCACAAGACGAGAACGACGCGAGCACAGCGCAGGAGAAGTACGTGAGAGCGCACCGGGCACATCGGCCCGGCCCGCGGAAACGAAGTGTCGGGAGGGCTGATGGCATCAACTTCCGCCGGGCGGCGTGGGACGCGCCGCCGAGCGGCGGCCGGCTTGCTGGTCGTGCCGCTCCTGTTGGCGGTCGGCTGTAGCCGCTCGGGTGACGACGCGGTGGCCAAGGGTCCGGGATCGGGGGGCTCCGGCACCGCGGGATCCCAGAACCCGAAGGCTCCGGTCGGCTCCGGCGCGCCCGGTGACTTCGGCACGCTCAAGGACGTCTGCGGCAAGGGCGACGGCAAGCCGCTCACCAAGAAGGCCGACCGAGGCGTCACCGAGAAGCAGATCTCGGTCAGCGTGACCGGCGACCCCGGTGCGCCCGCGCAACCGGGCCTGGGCAAAGAGTTCTTCGAGATGGCCGACGGCTTCACCAAGTGGTGCAACGGCCTCGGCGGGATCAACGGCCGCACGATCAAGCTGACCCAGCGCGACGCCGCGCTCAGCAACGTCGGCACGGTGATGACGGCGGCCTGCCAGAGCGACTTCATGGTGGTCGGCGGCGGCAACCCGTTCGACAACGACGGCGTCAAGGCGCGTACCGGGTGCAAGCTCGGCGCCTTCCCGGCCTACGTGGTCGGCGAGGAATCGGCCAAGGCCGACCTCCAGGACCTCGCGGTCGGCCTGCCGGTGTCCACCACGGTCGTGGGCGCGTACAAGGCGGTCTTCGCCGCGCACCCCGAGGTCAAGGCCAAGGTCGGTCTGCTCGGCCAGAACATGGCCTCGCTGCGGCCCTCGATGGCCCGCTACAAGGCGGGTGTGGAGGCGGCCGGCGGCACGATCGTCTACAAGGAGGACGTCCCCGTCATGCCGCCCCCCGGGCGCACGACGCTGGAGAAGATGAAGAACGCCGGGGTCGAGATGCTGATCACCACGTGGCTCGCGGTGGACTCGTCGTCGATGTTCCGCGAGATGGACGCGATGAACTGGCACCCCAAGGTCATCGTCAGTGACGCCTCGGCCTACAACCGCTACACCCTCGCCGCCGCCAAGAACTCCAAGATCCCCGACACCTACATCTACCCGACGTTCGTGCCGCAGTCGCTCGGCGACAAGAACCCGGCCGTGCAGAAGGCGCTGGAGATCCTGCACCTGGCCGAGCCGAGCAAGGACCTGGAGTTCTTCCACATGTCCGGGATCAACTCCTGGCTGCTGTGGGCGAGCGCGGTCAAGGCGTGCGGAACGGAGGTCACCACGGAGTGCGTGCTCGACAAGGGCAAGCGCGCCAACTGGGACGCGGGCGGCCTGTTCGCGCCCGGTCCGATCGTGGAGACCAAGGACGTGCGCGCCGCCGACTGCTTCACCATGGTCAAGGCGACCGCAAAGGGCTTCGAGTACGACGCCGCGCTGACCAAGCCGAACAAGGCCGAGTTCTTCAACTGCGACCCGGCCAACGTGGTGGCGGTCGCGCCCGGTGCGCCGAGCGCGCCGCCGGCCTCGACACCGCCGACCACTCCGGGAGCCGGTACGCCGCCACCCGCGGAGACTTCCGGTGGGGGCAGCCCGCCGCCCGCCGACTCGGGCGAACCGCCGCCGGCCGCGCCGCCGGAGGAGAACGCCTGAGTCGCCCGCACACCCGAGCGACATCGCACCACGGCACCACCCGCTACACCGCATCACCCGGCAACCGCACGACCCGCACCACCGCTACACCCGTCGGCCGCTCACTCCGGTCGGTCCGACCCAGCGACACCCGTCGCCCTCTCGCCCCGCACCGGGCGGGAGGGCGGCCCAGCGGCCCTGACGACCTGTCAGGAGCCGTGCCGCACCAGTCTCCGAGACCGATCGCCCCGCGACACGGCCCGGCCCGAACGGAGGGCGCGTGCACGAGTTCATCATCCTCACCATCAGCGGCCTGGTCACCGGCGGCATCTATGCCATCACCGCCGGCGGCCTGACCCTGACCTACACCACCACGGGCATCTTCAACTTCGCCCACGGTGTCACCGGCGCGCTCGCCGCCTTCACCTACTGGCAGTTGCACTTCGACTGGGGTTGGCCGGTATGGCTGTCCATCGTCGTGGTGCTGGGCATCCTGGCCCCCGCGTTCGGGGTCTTCCTGCACTTCGCCATCATGCGACGGTTGGAGGGCACGTCGGAGACGACGCGCCTGATGGTCACCGTCGCGGTGCTGCTGAGCCTGCTCGCCGCGGTGATGTGGATCTGGGATCCGCAGACCCCGCGCAACGTGGTCAACTTCTTCCCCGGCGAGTCCGTGGACATCGGCGGCACGCGCGTGTCCTACCACGACCTGATCACCCTGGCCGTGGCGCTGATCGTGGCGATCGGCCTGTGGGTGTTGCTGCGCTCGACCCGCGCGGGCGTGGCCATGCGCGCCACCGTCGACGACCGCAACCTCGCGGTGCTCAACGGCTCGCGCCCCGAGGTGCCCGGCATGCTGGCCTGGGCGACCGGCACCATGCTGGCCGCGGTGGCCGGCATCCTGATCGCGCCCAAGCTCTCCTTCGCCGCGCTGCCGCTGACCCTGTTGATCGTCAACGCCTACGCAGCGGCGGTGATCGGCCGGCTCAAGAGCCTGCCGTGGACCTTCGTCGGCGCGATGATCATCGGGTTGGTCACCGAGTACGGCAAGGGCTACCTCACCGAGACCAGGTTCCCCACCGCGGGCCCCTACCTGTCCGGCCTCACCGACTCGATGCCGGTGCTGGTGCTGTTCGTGGCGATCCTGCTGCTGCCCACCTCCCGGCTGCGCGGCCACGCCTCCTCCCGCACCCGCGAGATCGCGCACCGCCCGACCTGGACCGGCTCGCTCGTCTTCGCCGGCCTGGTGATCGCGGGCGCGGTGGTCGCGGCCAACACCCTCGGCGCCGCCGACCTGTTCGCCAGCACCAAGATGTGGGGCTTCGCGATCATCGGCCTGTCGGTGATCCCGCTGGTCGGCTACGCCGGGAAGATGTCGCTGGCCCAACTGGGCTTCGCGGGCATCGGCGCGATCTGCGTCTCGCACCTGGGCTCCGGCGGTAATCCGCTGGGCCTGCTGTGGGCCGCGCTGATCTGCGCGGGCATCGGCGTGCTGGTCGCGCTGCCCGCATTGCGCCTGTCCGGGATCTACCTGGCCCTGGCCACCGCCGCGTTCGCGGTCATGCTGGACCGCTGGATCTTCCAACTGCCCGCGTTCACCTGGGGCGACACCAGGATCGACCTGTTCAACAGCGGCACGCTCAACTTCGAGCGCTTCGACTGGCCGGGCATCGACATCTCCTCCGACCGGGCCTACTTCATCTTCGGCGCGGTCTTCTTCGCGCTGTCCTCGCTGGTGGTGGTGTGGATCCGGCGCGGCGAGTTCGGCCGCAGGCTGCTGGCGATGAAGGACAGTCCGGCGGCGTGCGCGACGATCGGGATGAACCACAAGCTGACCACGCTCACCGTCTTCGGCCTGTCCGCCGCGATGGCGGGCGTCGGCGGCGGCATCATGGGCGGCGCGCTGGGCACCCTGTCGCCGGTCAACTTCGACTTCACCGCCGGGCTTTCGGTGCTGATGCTGATGGTGATCGCCGGTCTGACCTCGCCGGGCGCGGCGCTGTTCGCGGGCATCTTCCTGGGCACCCCGCTGATGACCAACCTCTTCCCGGACTACGCCCAGCTCACCACCATCCTGATCGGCCTCAACGGCATCGCGCTGGGCAAGAACCCGAACGGCTTCATCGCCGCCAAGATTCGCCCGGAATGGGAGCCCGCGCTGCGCCGGCCGGTCATCCTCGCGGCAAGCGCCGCAGCGCAACTGGCGCTGGTCGTCCTACGGTTCACCGACGTGATCGGGAACTGGGTCTTCGTCGTCGGGATCCTGCTCGCGGTGATCGGCATCCCCGCCGCGGTCAAGGCCGAACTGATGCTCAAGGCACCGCGCGCCGAACAGGAGCTGCCGCCGGGCCTGTCCGAGCAGCCCGAGCAACTGGGCCTGAACGGCGCCCGGTTCGAGGCCGCCGACATCGAGGCCCTGGACAAGCTGATCGCGATGCCCTCGCTGCCGACGGTCGCGATGGCCGATACACCGTCACCCACCCTGCCTGGAGCGCGTCATGGGGCTTGAGGTCGAGGGCGTCACGGTCCGCTTCGGCGGCCACACCGCCCTGAACAACGTCAACATCTGGGCCCACGAGGGCAAGGTCACCGGCCTGATCGGACCCAACGGCGCGGGCAAGACCACGATCTTCAACGTGATCACCGGTCTCCAACCGCCGTCGTCGGGCCGGGTCAGGATGGACGGGCGCGACGTCAGCAAGCTCGCGCCCTACCGCCGGGCCCGCCTGGGCATGGCCCGTACCTTCCAACGCCTGGAGCTGTTCGGCTCGTTGACGGTCCGGGAGAACATCCAGGTCGCCGCCGCGCAGTACCGCCGGTTGCACCGGGGCACCCGGGAGACCCCGCAGGACACCTCCGCGCGCCTGCTGCACCGCCTGAACCTGACCGAGATCGCGCATGTGCGCGCCGACCAACTGCCCACCGGGCAGGGCCGCGTGGTCGAGCTCGCGCGTTCGCTGGCGTCCCGGCCCAAGATCCTGCTCCTGGACGAGCCCGCCTCCGGCCAGGACGACGAGGAGACCCGAGGCTTCGGACAGTTGTTGCGCGAGATCGCCGACGACGGGGTCGCGGTGCTCCTGGTCGAGCACGACATGGATCTGGTGATGAACACCTGCGACGAACTGCACGTGCTTGACTTCGGCAAAAAAATCGCCAACGGTACGTGCGACGAGATCCGCGCCAACACCGCCGTACAGGCGGCATACCTGGGCACCGCCGACGCCGCGGAGGCCGCCGAAGTCCTGCAGGAGACCGTATGACGCTGAACGTGGCCGACGCGCCGCCGGCCGGCCCGCGCGGCATCCCGCCACTGCTCGAACTGCGCGGCATCAGCGCCGCGTACGAGCAGGTCGAGGTGCTGCACAAGGTGGACCTCGCGGTGCCCACCGGCAAGGTGATGGCGGTCCTGGGGCCCAACGGCGCCGGCAAGACCACGATGCTCAAGGTGATCACCGGGCTGCACGAGCCCACCGGCGGGGACATCTACCTCGCCGGGCGGTGCGTCACCGGGGCGGCGCCGGTGGACCTGGCCCGGATCGGCCTGTGCAGCATCCCGGAAGGCCGCGGCGTCTTCCCCAATCTCACCGTGTCCGAGAACCTGTGGATGGCGACCTACCGAGGGGTCTCCCGCAAGGAGATCGAGGAGAAGGTCTTCCCGATCTTCCCCCGCCTCAAGGAGCGCCGGACGCAGGCCGCGGGCACGATGTCGGGCGGCGAACAGCAGATGCTGGCCGTCGCCCGGGCGATCGCCACCAACCCGGCCATCATCCTGCTCGACGAGCTCTCGATGGGCCTCGCGCCCCTCGTCGTCGATCAGTTGTACGACGTGGTCGGCAAGATCGCCGAGACCGGTGTCACCGTGCTCCTGGTCGAGCAGTTCGCGCGTACGGCCCTGGCCGTCGCCGACCTCGCCGCGGTCATGAGCGGTGGCCGGATCCTTCAGGTCGGCACCCCGGACGAGATCGCCGGCGACCTGCACAGCGCGTACCTGGGCGGCTGATCGCACATGGCCGTCGGGTACGTACCAACCTCACGGCGACCCACGAGGTGAGCACTTATATGAGTATGAACAGCGTGAACGCCGACGGGCACCCCGCACCCGCGAGGCCCGGCGGCGAGCCGCCGACGGTTCCGCAGGGGGTGCCGACGGCCGGACCACCACCGGCGTTCGCCCCGCGCCACGCGGCGATCCCGGCGGCCACTCAGGATCGGACCCGGCAGTTCACCGCCGACGTCGGTGCCCTCAAACTGCGCGCGCCCAAGACCATGCTCGACACCCAGTTGATGTGGCTGGGCGTCGGTCTCATGGTGCTCGGGATCGGCATGGGCATCGGCGCCTACTTCATGTCGCACGGCACGACGCTGATCCTGACCCAGAACGACGCGATCACGTTGGGTCTCGCGGCGATCCCGGTCTCGCTCCTCGGGTTCGCCCTCTTCATCCGCTATTCGTTGTCCACGTATCTGCGGTTCTGGCTGGCCCGGCTGATCGCCGCCCAGCAGATGCCGCAGGCCGCCCCGGCGGTCGCGGGGCCGGGCGCGGACGCCACGGCGGTGCTGCCCGCCACCCCGGCGGGGCACTGAGCGACATTCCGGGGCGAGGACTCCTCAACGGGCCGCGCGCGGTGTCATCCTGAACGGGACGGACGCCGCGCGCAGCACCCGTGGAGGGCAGCGAGGACATGAGCGACAACCCGCAACCGGCGGACCCCGGTCCGACCGACACCCCCGCCCGGGACGGAAAGCGCCTCCGGCTGGTCACGGTGGTGTGGGCCGTGCTGATGACGGTCGCGGTCGTGATGATCATCCTGATGCTGCGCAGCTAGTGCCGCGCGCTCGTGACCCGGCTGTGGCCGGCCTCCGTGCGGAGGCCGGCCACAGCCGGGTCGACGCTCGTTCAGATCGCGGGCGGCAGGTCCACCAGCGTGCCCAGCGTGGCCCGATGCCGGTCCGAGGTGCCCAGCAGCAGCGAGGACGCCATCGCCCGCTTGAGGTACAGGTGCGCCGGGTGCTCCCAGGTGAAGCCGATCCCGCCGTGCATCTGCACACACTCCTCCGCGGCGCGCACCGCGACATCGCCGCAGTACGCCTGGGCCAGCGCGGTGGCCACCGCCGCGTCCGCCGAGTCCTCGGCCAGACACGCCGCCGCGTAGCGCGCCGCGGCGCGGGCGGCGGCGATGTCCGACCACAGATCGGCCGCGCGGTGCCGCAACGCCTGGAAGGAGCCGATCGGCCGGCCGAACTGGTGCCGCACCTTCAGGTACGCCACCGCCTCCGCCAACGCCTGCTCGGCCACCCCCAGTTGCTCCGACGCCAGCAGCGCCGCGCCGTACCGCAGCGCGTGCCCGAACGCCGCCTCGGCGTGCTCGGGCCCGGCCAGCACCCGGCCGTGCACCTGATCCAACGTCAACTCGCCCACCGGGCGGGTCGCGTCCAGCGAGGTCACCGCGCGCCGGGTCAGGTTCGCCGCGTCGCCCGCCACCAGGGCCAGGTGCGGCTCGCCGGCCACGATCACCGGGACCACCAACAACTCGGCCCGATCCGCGGCCAACACCCCGGTCACCGCGCCGGTCAGCGACAACCCCGGCCCGTCCGGCGCACCGGTCACCGACAGCGGGAAGGCGGCCCCCGGCCAGGTGCTCGCGGTCACCGCGAGCGTGCCGGTGCGGGTGCCGTCCGCGAGCACGCGCAGCGCGCCGTCGCGCGCCTCGCCGGCCGGGCAGGCCAGCAGCGCCGAGCCGGCCAGCACCGCGCTGGCCAGGAACGGCACCGGCGCCACCGCGCGACCCAACTCCTCCAGCACCACCGCGACCTCCCGAGGCCCCGCGCCGGCCCCGCCGAACTCCTCCGGGATCAACAGCCCGGCCAGGCCCACCTCGGCCGCGACCGCCTTCCACAGCCCGTCGTCGTACGCCTCGTCGGTGTCGATCCGCGCCAGCACGTCGTGCCACCCGCAGCGGTCCCGCAACAACTCGCGCAACGTCGCGCGCAGATCCTCCTCGACCTCGCCGTACAGCAGCGACGGCATACCGGACTCGCTCACCGCGGCATCTCCTTCCACGGCACCCTGGTGTCCGTGCGCGGCTCGCGCGGCAGGTCCAGGATCCGGTCGGCGATCACGTTGCGCAGCACCTCGGACGTGCCGCCCTCGATCGAATTGCCCTTCGCCCGCAAGTAGTAGTAGCCCGGCGCGCGCGCACCGAGCGTGGCCTGGCCCAGCTCGCTGCGGCGCATCGCCCAGTCGTCGTAGCCGAGCCCCTCCTCGCCGGTCAGCTCCAGCCACAACCGGGTCACGTCCTGGTTCAGCCGGGCGTAGGCGATCTTGGCCGCCGACCCCTCGGGGCCGGGCGCGCCGGCCGCCAACTGCTGGCGGATGCGCTCGTTGCCCAGCCGGGCCACCTCGCACTCCACCCAGGCCCGCAGCAGCCGGTCGTGCAGCCCGGGCGTACGCAGCTCCGGTCGATCCCGCCACATCCGCGCGACCGCGCCGATCGCGTCCGCCTCGCGCGGGGCCGCCGCGCCGCCGATGGCCACCCGCTCGTTCATCAGCGTCGTGTTCGACACCGTCCAGCCCTGGCCCACCTCGCCCGCCCGGTGCGCGTCCGGGATCCGCACGTCGGTCAGGAACACCTCGTTGAACTCGGCCTGCCCGGTGGCCTGGCGCAGCGGACGCACCTCGACCCCCGGCGACGTCATGTCCAGGAAGAAGTAGGTCAACCCCTGATGCTTGGGCAGGTCCGGATCGGTCCGGGCGAGCAGCATCGCCCAGCGCGCCTTGTGCGCGAGCGAGGTCCACACCTTCTGACCGTCGACGATCCAGTCGCCGTCACCCTCGCGAACCGCCCGGGTGGCCAGACCCGCCAGGTCCGAGCCCGCGCCGGGTTCGCTGAAGAGCTGGCACCAGATCTCCTCGCCGGTCCACAGCGGGCGCAACAACCGGGCCCGCAATTCGGGGCTTGCGTGCGCGACGATGGTCGGCGCGCCCATCCCCAGGCCGATCGGATTGCGGTACCCACTGGCCGCCTTCGCGCCCGCCGCGGTCAACGCGCTCTCGAGCACCTGCTGCAACGCCCGCGAGGCACCCAGGCCGCCGCAGCCGATCGGGAAGTGCACCCAGGCCAGGCCCGCGTCGAAGCGATGGCCCAGGAACTCGGCCGAGGGCATCGTGGTCGGATCGTGTGCCGCGACCAGTTCGGCCACTCTGTGCCGCACCTGGGCCGCGTCGACGGCACCGGCACCCGGTCCGCCGCCGGCAGGGTCGTCCGGTTCTCGGTCGCTCACGCCGTCCCGCTCTCCCACAACCGGTGCCTCCGTCCGTCGTCATGACGCCCTGTTCATCGACACCGACGCACCGTCGACAACCGGGCCACCTGGATGCTAGGCGTTGAACTCACCGGTAGGAAGCCCGCGCCCGGGCCCCCAAGCGATGCGCCCAGGCGATATGTTCGTCTCCCCGTGTGATCGAGCCACCCGCACGGACTTCAGCCGGGACCTTCCGGGATGCCGCGCGTCGCAGGGGGTGCTGTACCAGTCATGACCGCCGAAGAACTCGAGGCGGGTCTCGCCGCCGAACTCGCCGCGGACGGGGAGTCGGTCACCGAAGCACTGGACAAGTGGTCGGTGCGCACCCCGATGCGGGTCTTCATCCACTACGGCGAACACGGCCTGGATCTGAGCTACGCCGAGGCCAAGCGGGCCACCGACACGATCGCCGGCAACCTGGCCCGGGCGGGCATCCGGCGCGGCGACCGGGTGGCGGTGCACTGCCGCAGCGCGTACGCCGCCGCGCTGTGGATGTTCGGCATCTGGAAGGCCGGCGCGGTGTACTGCCCGCTGGACGCGGACGCGATCGGCGACCTGCTGGTCGAGCAACTGGAGGCCACCCAGCCGCTGCTGGTGGTCACCGAACGCGCGCTGGTGCACACGCTGGAGACGGTACGCCCGCATCTGAACCGGCTGCCGAGGCTGACCGTGCACGACGCGGTGGGACCCAGGCCGCCGCACGGCTACCCCGAGATCGCCTACGCCAACTTCCTGGCTCGCGCGGTGCCGCCGGCGGTGACGATCGACCCGGGCGACATCGGGATGATCGTGCACACCGCCGGGGTGACCGGGCGGCCCAAGGCCGCCCTGTTGGCGCACCGTTGGCTGGCCTCGTACACGCTGCTGCTGCGCCGGCTCACCACGCCGGAGGACGTGCTGCACGTGGACCTGCCGCTGCATTCGGTCCAGGGCGCGTTCGCGGGACTGGCCCGGGCCGCGTGGGCGGGCGCGGGCGTGTCGCTGTGGGACCGTTTCCATCCGGTCGACTTCTGGCGTCGCGTGGCCTCGGCGGGGGCCACCGGCGCGGTGCTCACCGAGACGATGGTGGGCTGGCTCGCGGGCGCGCCGGAGCGGCGCGGCGAGCGGAACAACCCGCTGAGCACGGTGCTGATGCAGCCGCTGCCGCCGACCCACCACGCGTTCGCGCGTCGGTTCGGGATCGACACCGTGGTGGCCGGCTACGGGCAGGTCGAGACGGGCCTGCCGATCGCGGCCGTCCTGGTCGGCCTCGACCCGAGCGAGGTCACCCCGGCGCCGCTGCGCCGCGGGCTGACGCCGGCGGCGGTCGCGAAGGTGTGCGCCCGATTGGGCGTACCGGTGATCGACGGGGCGCGGATCGTGCGCAAGGGTTGTCTGGGCGCGCCGTTGCCGTTCGCCCGGGTGGCGATCCTGGACGAGCACGACCGGCCGGTGCCGCGCGGCATGGTCGGCCACCTCGCGGTCCGCCCGCACCTGCCGGGCCTGTTGGTGCAGGAGTACGTGGACGATCCGCTGAGCATCGCGGAGGCCACCCGCAACCTGTGGTTCCACACCGGCGACGCGGCGGTGCTCGACGAGGAGGACGGGCTGCTGCACTTCGTCGACCGGGTCGTGGACCGGATCCGGATCCGCGGCGAGAACGTGTCGGCGTACCACATCGAGGACCTGGTCAACCAGCATCCCGACATCGCGGTGGGCGCGGTGTTCGGGGTGCCCGCCGACCGGGACGACGAGGACGAGGTGGTCCTGTACGCCGAGCCCGAGCCGGGCCGTGCGCTGGACCCGGACGAGCTACGCGCGTGGTGCGCGCAGTCGTTGCCCGCGTACATGCGGCCGGAGCACGTGCGGATCGTCGCGCGGATGCCGCGGACGCCGAACGGGCGGGTGGAGAAGTATCGGCTGCGCCGGCACTTCCTGGGTCTGGCCGATCGTCCGGGCCCGGCGGTGCGCGGTGTCGCGGTGCCGGCGGCGGCGCCGATGCCCGCGGCGCGGCCGGCGCTCGCACCCGCGCTGTCCCCGGTGCGGTCCGCGCTGCCGCCGTCGTTGCCGCCGGGGACGCGGCGCTGACCTCGTTCGCCGCGCTGGGTCATGCCGATAGCTGATCGTACGGATATGTCGCTTTCCATTGGGAAGGCGTAACACGCGCGCGACTTTGCGGGCGTGGGCAGATCCGAGGAGCGGCACCCATGGACAGCACGAACGGCGTCACGGGACCGACCGCCGAATCCGGCGCGGGGCGGCATCGGCGCAGCGGCAAGGGATTCGGGTTCGGCCTGCTGGTCGTGCTCGGCACGATGTTGGTGCTCGGCGGGATCGTCGGTCTGGTCTACACGGGCGTGGCCACGCTGACCACGATGGTGTTGTTCGGCTGGCTGCTGCTGATCGGCGGCGTGGTCGGGTTCGTACAGGCCATCCAGGCGCGCAAGGAGAACGCGTTCTGGCTCGTGGTCGCGGTCTCCGCGCTCAACATCGCGGCGGGCGTGGTGTTGTTGCGCCGGCCCGAGGTGGCGGCCGAGGCGCTCACCCTGTTCGTGGCCCTGTTGTTGCTGGGCGCGGGCATGTTCCGGATCGTGGGCGGCGTCGCGAGCATGTCCGCCAAGATGATCTGGACCGTCCTGGTCGGCGTGGTCGACCTGGTCCTGGGCCTGCTGGTGCTGGCCGAATGGCCGAGCAGCAGCCGCTACGCGATCGGTACGTTCATCTCGCTGGCCCTGCTCTTCGACGGACTGAGCCTGGTCAGCCTGGGCCTGACGGGCCGTCGGATCGTCGGCATGGTCCGCGAGGCGGAGGTCCCGGAGGCGGGGTCGCCCGCGGCGGACGAGGTCTCCCGCGACCCGGCCTCCGCCGAGTGGAAGGCCGAACAGGACGGCACCAGGGAAGGCACCTTCAAGGGCCCGGACACGATGACGAAACGACGCGACGACGAGGTGTAGGCCGGACGCCCTCGAACGCCGGACGGGCTGTTCCAGCCCGTCCGGCGTTCGAGGGCGTCCGGCCCCGGCAGGGGCCCATGGTGCGTCGGTGACCGGCGAAGCGGCGGACGGACCTACTTCGCCTCGACGTGCGCCGCGGGCGCGCGCCGGCTCATCAGCAGCGCCGGCAGGAACGCCAGTGCCATGAAGCTCACGGCCCACCAGTACGTCCCCTGGAAGGCGTCCGCCAACCGCGGCCCGATCTCGGTGATCACCGCCGGCGACAACGAGTGCAACTCGCCGAGCCCACCGGCCCCCTGCCCGGCGGGCAGGCCGTCCCGCATCGCGCCGGCCAGCAGCACCGACATCAGCGCTCCGCCGACCGCGGCCGAGACCTGCTGGATGATGGTCAAGGTGGTACCGGCGACCGCGACCTGCTCGTGCGACATGGCGCGCAGCGCGGAGGCGGTGGTCGGCATCAGCGTCATGCCGACCCCGACGCCCATCACCGACAGGCAGGACATCAGCACCCAGTAGGGGGTGTCCGCGGCGACCTGCGTGGTGAAGGCGAGGAACCCGGAGGCGGCGACCACGATCCCCACCAGCACGATCCGTCCCGGCGCGACCCGGTCACTGAGCCTGCTGGCGACCTGCATCGACAGCGCGGTGGCCAGCGCCTGCGGTGCGCCCAACAGGCCGGAGACGGTGGCGCTCTCGCCGCGCACCAGTTGGTAGTACAGCGGGGCCAGCATCATCGAGCCGAAGTACGCGCAGACGAACAGCACCATGGTGCCCGCGGCGGCGACGAACGGGCGACTGCGGAACAGTCGCAGGTCGATCAGCGCGTGCTCGATCCGCAGGGCCCGGACCACGAAGCCGACCACCAGGAGCGCGCCGAGCACGGCCGGCACCAGTGCCCCGGTGGAGCCGAAGTCGCCCTTGTCGCCGCCGGTGGCCAGGCCGTAGATGAGCAGCGCCAGACCGGGGGAGAGCATCAGCAGCCCGGGTACGTCCAGCGGCTTGGTCGGCTGCGGGGTGTCCCGCGGGAAGACCCTGGCGGCCAGCCCCAGGGCGATCGCGCCGATCGGCACGTTGATGAAGAAGATCCAGCGCCACGACACGTCGTCCACGAGCCAGCCGCCCAGGATCGGGCCGGCGAGCGGGCCGATCAGGACCGGGATGCCCAGGATGGCCATCGTGCGGCCCATTCGGCCGGGATCCGAGGCCCGGGCCAGGATGGTCATCCCGACCGGCATGATCAGGCCGCCGCCGAGCCCTTGGAGGACCCGGAAGGCGATCAGCGACTCGGCCGACCAGGCCAGTCCGGCCAGCACGGATCCGGCCGCGAAGGTGCCGATCGAGAACATGTACAGGCGTTTGGTGCCGAACCGGCCCATCGCCCACGCGGCCACCGGGATGACCGTGGCCAGGGCCAGTGTGTATCCCGTCGCCACCCATTGGATGGTGGCGAGCGGGGCGTCGAAGTCCTGCGCGAGGTGGTTGAGCGCGACGTTGACGACGGTGACGTCGAGTACGGACATCACCGAGCCGAGGACGACCACGAGGGCGATCGCCGCGATGCTTCGGGAAGGGGTGGGGACGTCGGCCGCGGGCGCACTCGCGGTCGGGGCGGTGGTGGTTGCCATCACGGGCTCCTGGCGTTCGGCGGGGAAATGGCGGCGGCTTCCCGGACGGTTCTCAGACGCCGTACGGGCGACGCGCGCGCATCGACCGGGAGGCGTCGGTCCACCACGCGAGCTGATCGAGCATCACCTTGGCCGCGGCGTCGGTGCCCGCGACGTCGACCGGCTGCCCGTCCGCGTCGAACTTCTCCCAGGCCATCGGGAACGCCAGGCCGTCCCGGGTGGTGACCATGTGCTGCTCGGCGAAGACCAGGCGCAGTTGCTCGACGGCGCGCAGGCCGCCGGAGATGCCGCCGTAGGACACGAAGCCGACCGGCTTGCCCTGCCACTCGCCGCGGAACAGGTCGATCATGTTCTTCAACCCGGCCGGGAAGCTGTGGTTGTACTCGGGCGTGACCACCACGAACGCGTCGGCGGCGTCGAGCCGGGCACCGACCGCGGTGACCACGGCGGCGGGTTCGCTGCCCATCGGGGCCCACACGTCCGGCAGCCGGTCGTGCGCCAGGTCGATGATGTCCACCTCGAAGTCCCCGTGCTGCTCGGCCTTGGCGGCGAACCAGGTGGACACGACCGGAGCGAAGCGACCCTCGCGGGTGCTCCCGACGATGACGGCCAGTCGGAAGGTGCTCGGGGCGGTGGTGGTCTGCGTGTCGGTGCTCATGGGATCCCCCAAGAAGATGAAGAGAAGTGCGAACGAGTCCTGTGCGGGCCCGGAATCGGTTCCGTCCGAGCGCCTGGTGAAGACGTTAGAAGTTCAAGTCGACTTCAGGTCAAGCCCGGCTCCGCACTTCTCTTCCCGAGTCGTCACCCGGACCCGGCCCGGGGGTTGCCGGTGCCGAGGGGAAATCGTTCAGGCGCGCTTCGAGTCCGTCGCCGTCGGGGACGCCTCGTCCGGGCCGCCGAGGGTGGTCAGGACGGCGATCGTGGCCAGGGCCACGGCACCGGCGCACACCATGACCGTCGAGGGGGAGGAGGCGTCGACGACGGCGCCGCCGGCGAGCGCGCCGCTGGCCAGGGTGAGCTGGAACGACGACGTGAACACGACCGTGGCGGCTTCTTGGGCGTGCGGCGCGGAGCGGGCGAACCAGGTCTGCGAGCAGGCCGGGACGGCGCCGTAGGCCAGGCCCCACACCACGAGTAGGCCGATCGCGCCCGCGTCCCGGCGGCCGAGGAGTGGGAACAGCAGCGTGGCGACGGCGATCAGCGCCGCGCACGTGACGAATGTCGCGCGCAGGTCGCGGACCATCGTCACGCCGGCGACGAAGTTGCCGATGATGCCGGCCACGCCGAAGGCCAGCAGATAGACGCCGATCAGCTCCCGGTCCACCCGGGTGACCTGCTCCAGGAACGGCGTCACGTACGTGTAGGCGCCGAAGTGCGCGATCACGATCAGGCAGGTCGCGGCGAGGCCGATCCGGATGCCGGTGCCGCGCAGCAGAGCGCGCAACACCCGGGCCCGGGTGACCTCGAGCGCGGGCAGCGGCGGCAACAGCACGGCGAGCGCGATCGCCACGCCCAGCGCGAGCACGCCCATGACCACGAACGAGGCGCGCCAGCCGATGTGTTCGCCGAGCTGCGTACCGGCCGGCAGGCCCAACACGGAGCCGGCCGGAACGGCCGCGAAGATCACGGCGGTTGCCGTACCCACCCGCTCCGTGCGCACCAACCGAGGCGCCAGTCCGGCCCCGATCGACCAGAACCCGCCGATGGTGACCCCCACCAGCGCCCGCGCCACCAACACCACCCAGAACGCGGGCGCGATGGCCGCGAGGAAATTCGCCGCCGCCAACAGCACGATCAGCGCGACCAACATCGTGCGCCGATCCAGCCGCCCGGTGGACACCGTCACCACCGGCGCGCAGACCGCCGCCAACAGGCCCGGTACGACCATCAACCACCCCGCCGTGCCGTCCGAGACGTCGAAGTCGTCCCCGATCGGCGTCAACAACCCGATCGGCAGAATCTCGGTCGTCACGATCGCGAAGATCCCGACCGACAGACACACCACGCCCGGCCAGTACCGGCGCGGCTCCGCCGCGTGCGATCCGGGTGCGTCGGCGGTGTGCGAGTCGGCTCCGGCAATGACGGACATGACGTCCCTTTCGGCAGGGCGGGGGAGGGGACCCCGACAACGGGGAGTCCCAGTACAACCGCCCCCGCCGCCCCGGGTCTGGCGGTATCCCGCCCTCAACGTCATCCCGCCCTCGACGTCACGAGCCCGGCGCCCCCCGACCTCCCGACCTCCCGACCTCCCGACCTCCCGACCTCCCGACCTCCCGACCTCCCGACCTCCCGACCCCCGACCCCCGACCCCCGACCCCCGACCTCCCGACCCCCGACCTCCCGACCTCCCGACCCCCGACCTCCCGACCTCCCGACCCCCGACCCCCGCCTCCCGGCCCCGGCCCCGGCCTCCCGCCTCCCGGCCTCCGGTCGAAGGGCTTCGCTGTGGGCGAACAGGGATCGGGAGGGTGGGGGAACAAAGAGGGGCTCTTGTTTCTTGAGTCAGTGCAGCGCAACTTTTTCGACTGTGGCTACCTGAGGGGCATGACATGAGCGAGACCATCGGGACCCTGACCCTGCCGGTTCTTCCGCTGGACGACGTGGTCGTCCTCCCCGGCATGGTGGTCCCGCTCGAACTCGATGACGCGGAGACCCGTGCCGCCGTGGATGCCGCGCGGGCCGCCGCGGGGCGGTCCGCCGGACCCGGCATCCGTAGTGAGAGCAAGGCGCGGGTGCTGCTTGTTCCGCGTGACGACGGGCAATACCCCGCGGTGGGCACGCTCGGGGTGATCGAGCAGGTCGGCCGGCTGCCCGGGGGTGAGTCGGTCGTGGTGGTGCGCGGCGAGAGCCGGGTGCGGATCGGTACCGGAACCACCGGCCCCGGCGCGGCGCTGTGGGTCGAGGCGACCCGGGTGGCGGACGTCGAGGCGGACGAGCACACCCACGAGCTGGCCCGCGAGTACAAGGCCCTGGTCACCACCGTGCTGGGCAAGCGCGGCGCGTGGCAGGTGGTCGACCACGTACAGGCGCTGGAGGACCCGAGCGACCTGGCGGACAACTCCGGCTACGCCCCGTACCTGACGCTTCAGCAGAAGATCGAGGTCCTGCAGACCGTCGACGTCCAGGAGCGGCTGACCAAGGTCGTCGGCTGGACCCGGGACCACCTCGCCGAGCTGGATGTGGCCGAGACGATCCGCAAGGACGTCCAGGAGGGCATGGACAAGCAGCAGCGCGAGTTCCTGCTCAAGCAGCAGCTCGCCGCGGTGCGCAAGGAGCTCAACGAGCTCAACGGCACCCCGGACAGCGAGGAGGAGGACTACCGCGCCCGGGTCGAGGCGGCGAACCTGCCGGAGAAGGTGCTGGCCGCCGCGCTCAAGGAGGTCGACAAGCTGGAGCACGCCTCCGACGCGTCGCCCGAGGGCGGCTGGATCCGCACCTGGCTGGACACCGTGCTGGAAATGCCGTGGAACGAGCGCAGCGAGGACGCGTACGACATCGCCGAGGCGCGTGCGATCCTGGACGCGGACCACTCCGGCCTGGTGGACGTCAAGGAGCGCATCGTCGAGTACCTCGCGGTGCGCAAGCGCCGCGAGGAGCGCGGGCTGGGCGTGGTCGGCGGCCGGCGGTCCGGCGCGGTACTGGCCCTGGTCGGTCCGCCCGGTGTCGGCAAGACCTCGCTGGGCGAGTCGGTGGCCCGCGCGATGGGTCGCTCGTTCGTCCGGGTCGCGCTCGGCGGCGTGCGCGACGAGGCCGAGGTCCGCGGCCACCGGCGCACCTACGTCGGCGCCCTGCCCGGTCGCATCGTCCGGGCGATCAAGGAGGCGGGCAGTATGAACCCCGTCGTCCTGCTCGACGAGATCGACAAGGTCGGCTCGGACTACCGCGGCGACCCGACCGCGGCCCTGCTGGAGGTGCTCGACCCGGCCCAGAACCACACCTTCCGCGACCACTACCTCGAGGTCGAACTCGACCTCTCCGACGTGGTGTTCCTGGCCACGGCCAACGTTCTGGAGACGATCCCCGAGCCGCTGCTCGACCGGATGGAACTGGTCCGGCTCGACGGCTACACCGAGGACGAGAAGGTCGTCATCGCCCGGGACCACCTGATCAAGCGTCAGTTGGACAAGGCGGGTCTGGACGACACCGAGGTGTCCTTCACCGAGGACGCGCTGCGGCTGCTGGCGGGCGAGTACACCCGGGAGGCGGGCGTGCGCACCCTGGAGCGCTCGATCGCCCGCGTGCTGCGCAAGGTCGCGGCTCGACAGGCGCTGGACGCCGACGCGCACCCGCTGCCGATCGCGGTGGACGCCGGCGACCTGCGCGACTACCTCGGCCGGCCCCGGCACACCCCGGAGTCGCTGCTGAGCAAGGCCGAGCAGCGCACCGCGGTGCCGGGCGTGGCCACCGGGCTCGCGGTCACCGGCGCGGGCGGCGACGTGCTCTACATCGAGGCGTCGCTCGCGGACGCGGAGACGGGCGGTACGGGACTGACCCTGACCGGCCAACTCGGCGACGTGATGAAGGAGTCGGCGCAGATCGCGCTGTCCTACCTGCGCTCGCGCGGGGCGGAGCTGGAGGTGCCGGTGGGCGACCTCAAGGACCGAGGCGTGCACATCCACGTCCCGGCCGGAGCGGTCCCCAAGGACGGCCCGAGCGCCGGTGTCACGATGACCACCGCGCTGGTGTCGCTGCTCACCGGGCGGCCGGTCCGCTCGGACGTGGCGATGACCGGCGAGGTCTCGCTCACCGGCCGGGTCCTGCCGATCGGCGGCGTGAAGCAGAAGCTGCTCGCCGCGGAGCGGGCCGGTGTGACCACCGTGCTGATCCCCAAGCGCAACGAGGCCGACCTGGACGACGTGCCCGAGGAGATCCTGAGCCGGCTCACCGTGCACGCGGTCGCCGACGTGCGCGAGGTGCTGGAACTGGCTTTGGAGCCGGCCAACGCCAAGCACACCATCGCCGCCTGACCCTGCGGGGCCTGCGAGAACATGCCGCGCGAGTCGCCTTCCGGGCGGCTCGCGCGGCATTTTTCGGCCACGGACGGACAAGCCGGTTGGCGGCGAATCTCGATTCGGTCACGCGCCGGATTGTTCGGTTGGTTGCTGTCAGTATTCGCGCATGTCATATGGAACGGGTGGGGGCCCGGGCTGGGGAGACGGTTCGTCCGCTCCGCCACCGCCCGGGTTTCCGCCGCAACCTCGGCCACAACGTCCCTGGTACCAACGCACCTTGTGGATCGTCGTCCTGCTCGTCGTGTTCGCGCCGGTGGGCATCTTCCTGATGTGGAAGTACACCGACTGGCAGCGCCCGCTGAAGATCGGCGTCGCGATCGTCGCGGGCGTGGTCTTCCTGGCCGCCTTCGCGAACGCGCTGTCCGACGGGAAGGACGACTCCGGAAAGGACAAGGTGACGCCGGCCTCGACGTCGACGCCGGTCCCCTCGGGCGCGGCGACGACGCCCGCGCCCGCCGCCACCACGGCGGCGCCGACGAGCGCGCCGCCGGTGAGCAGCACGGCGCCGCCGCCCGCGACCACGGCTCCCGCCGAACCGCCGCCGGCGGCACCGGCGCAGGACGAGGCGAATGTGCCGAAGGCGGATCCGCCGAAGGCCGACCCACCGAAGGCCGACCCGCCCAAGGTGGACCCGCCCAAGGTCGATCCGCCGCCGGCGAACGTCAACACGGTCCACCCGGGCTCGTTCTGTAGCCCCGTCGGAGCGACCGGTGTGACCGACAAGGGCACGGCGATGGTCTGCTCTCTGAAGGCAGGCGATTCCCGCGCGCGGTGGCGCGCGGCCTGATCGAGAACAAATCCCCGACCGCACGGCCCCTCGGTCTCCGCCGGGGGGCCGTCCTCTTGAGTACACGTACTCATGTGCGCAACACCCGGTCGGCCCAACACTGTTGCCATGACAACGCCGCTGCGTACCAACAACACCCAGGGCTTCTTCGTTCAGGCCGCGCTGTCCTTCGGCGTATCCGTGAGCGCGGTCCTGATCGGGATCGTCTACCTCCCGGTGGACCGCTGGATCCGGGCCTTCCTCGGTCTCGGCGTGCTCTACGTCGTGACGTCGAGCATCACCATCGCCAAGGTCGTCCGCGACCGCCAGGAGAGCGAGGCCGTGGTCAGCCGCGTTGACCAGGCGCGCCTGGAGAAGCTGCTGACCGACCACGACCTGTTCCGCAACGACGCGATCTGAACGCGGATGTGCGGCGCGCGATCCGCTCGACGCGCCGCCCCGCTAACTACCCAGTTCCTCGATCGTCTTCAGGATCCGCTTGTCCGACACCGGCTGCGGTGTGCCGAGGGACTGGGCGAAGTAGCTCACCCGCAGTTCCTCGATCTGCCAGCGCACCGCCGCGACCTCCGCCGGGATCGGTCCGCCCTTGGTTTGACGGTCCATCAAGTCCCGGTAGGCCGCCTGGATCTGATGGACCTTCAACATGCGCTCGCGATCCCGGACCGGGTCCGCCTCCAGGCGCTGCAACCGGCGCTCCATCGCCTGGAGATAGCGATGCACGTCCGGCAGTCGGCGCCAACCCGCCTTGGTCACGAAGCCCTTGTGCACCAGTGCCGTGTACTGCGCCTTCAAGTCGGCGAGCGCCGGTGCCAGCGCGGGACTCCGGGTGGCCTTCAGCCGCCCGGCCACGTTGTGCGACGCGCCCAGGATGCGCTCGACCTTGACCACGGTGTCCTCGGTCAGCCGAGGCAACCCGGCCTTGACCCGATCGCGCAGCCGCGCGAAGCCGGCCTCGTCCCACACCGGGCCGCCCGCGTCCTGGATCAGCATGTCCGCCGCGCACGCGAGGATGTCCTCGAAGAGCGCGTCGATGCCGCCGTGCGGGTTGTGGCTGAGCGTCAGCTTGGCCATGTTGGGCAGCCGGCCCTGGATCTGCTTGACCGGCGACTGCACGTTCAGCAGCACCAGACGCCGCGTTCCGCGCCGCATCGCGCGCGACTGCTCGGGTTCGCTGTCGAACAGCCGGACCGCCACCGAAGCGCCCTCGTCGACCAGCGCCGGATACGCCTTGACCACCAGCGGCCCGCGTCGCTGTTCGACCACTCGCGGCAGGTCGCCGATGGTCCACGCGGTGACGCCCGTGCGCTCGATGTCGAGCGTGCTCGCCGCCTCGGACACCGCGGCCCGCATCCGGTCGCGCAGCTTGAGCTTGAGCGCCTCCAGGTCCTTGCCCTCGGCGAGCACGCGCCGCTCGTCGTCGAGCACCCGGAAGGTCATCCGCAGGTGCTCGGGCACCTTCGTCAGGTCCCACGTCTCGCGCTTGACCGGCATGCCGGCCATCCGGCTCAACTCGCGCTCCAGCACGTCCACCAACGACCCCCGGCGAGCCGGGATCCGGGCCAGGATCGCGCGCGCGTAGTCCGGCGCCGGCACGAAGCCGCGGCGGATGCCCTTGGGCAGCGCACGGATGTAGGAGGTCACCAATTCCTCGCGCAGGCCCGGGATCTGCCAGTCGAAGCCCTCGCCGGTGAGCTGGTTGAGCACCGCGACCGGGATGTGCGCGGTGACCCCGTCCGCGTTCGAGCCGGGCTCGAACTGATAGGTCAGCTTGAGCTCCAGGCCCTGTTCGACCCACGTGTTCGGGTAGTCCTCCTCGGTGATCCCGCCCGCCTTGGCGTTGATCAGCATGGACTTCTCGAAGCTCAGCAGATCCGGCTCGGCCCGGTGGGCCTTCTTCCACCACGCGTCGAAGTGCCGTCCGGAGACCACGTCGGCCGGGACGCGTTCGTCGTAGAAGTCGAACAGGGTCTCGTCGTCGACCATGATGTCCCGGCGGCGGGCCCGGTGTTCGAGCTCCTCGACGTCCGCGAGCAGGCGCCGGTTGGCCGCGAAGAACTTGTGGTGCGTACGCCAGTCGCCCTCCACCAGGGCGTGCCGGATGAACAATTCGCGGGACAGCTCCGGGTCGACCTTGCCGTAGCCGACCTTGCGCGCGGCCACGATCGGCACGCCGTACAGCGTGACCTTCTCGTAGGCCATCACCGCGGCCATCTTCTGTTCCCAGTGCGGCTCGCTGTAGGTGCGCTTGATCAGGTGCCCGGCCAGCGGCTCGATCCACTCCGGCTCGATCCGCCCGGCGATCCGCGCCCACAGGCGGGACGTCTCGACGAGTTCGGCCGCCATCACCCACCGCGGCGGCTTCTTGAACAGCGCCGAGCCGGGGAAGACCGAGAAGCGGGTGCCGCGCGCGCCGCCGTACTCGCGCTTGGCCGGGTCCATCAGGCCGATGTGCGAGAGCAGTCCGGACAGGATCGCGGTGTGGATGTGCTGCGTGTTCGGCTCCTGCGGTCCGCCTCCAGGATCATCCGGGCCAGACGCGGGTCGACCGGCAGCTGGGACAACTTGCGGCCGACCGGGGTCAGCCGCTTGCGGACGTCCGGCTCGTCCGGGTCCAGCGCGCCCAGTTCCTGGAGGAGTTGTACGCCGTCCTTGATGTTGCGCCGGTCCGGCGGCTCCACGAACGGGAACGCGGCGATGTCGCCGAGGCCCAGCGCGGTCATCTGGAGGATGACCGAGGCCAGGTTGGTACGCAGGATCTCCGGGTCGGTGAACTCGGGCCGCGACTCGAAGTCCTCCTGCGAGTAAAGCCGGATGCAGATGCCGTCCGAGGTGCGCCCGCTGCGGCCCTTGCGCTGATTGGCGGAGGCCTGCGAGATGGCCTCGATCGGCAGCCGCTGCACCTTGGTGCGCAGGCTGTACCGGGAGATCCGGGCGGTGCCGGGGTCGATCACGTATTTGATGCCGGGTACGGTCAGCGAGGTCTCGGCGACGTTGGTCGCGAGCACGATGCGTCGCCCGGTGTGTTGCTGGAAGACCCGATGTTGTTCGGCGGCGGACAGGCGCGCGTACAGGGGCAGTACCTCGGTGTTGCGCAACTGTCGTTTGTTCAGTGCCTCGGCGGTGTCCCGGATCTCGCGCTCGCCGCTGAGGAAGACCAGGATGTCGCCGGACGCCTCGCCGAGCAGTTCGTCCACCGCGTCGCTGATCGCCTGTACCTGATCACGATCGTCGGCGCGGCGTCTGCCCCCGGCCTCCTCGTCGTCCTCGTCCTCGTCGACCTCCGCGACGAGCGGGCGATAGCGCACCTCGACGGGATACGTACGGCCGGACACCTCGATGATCGGCGCGTCGTCGAAGTGCTGCGAGAAGCGCTCCGGGTCGATCGTGGCCGAGGTGATGATCACCTTGAGGTCGGGACGGCGCGGCAACAGCTGTTTGAGGTAGCCGAGCAGGAAGTCGATGTTGAGGCTGCGTTCGTGCGCCTCGTCGATGATCAGCGTGTCGTACTGCCGCAGCAGCCGGTCGTTTTGCACCTCGGCGAGCAGGATGCCGTCGGTCATCAGCTTGACCAGCGTGTTGTCACTGGACTGGTCGTTGAAGCGGACCTTGTAGCCGACCACGTCGCCCAGTTGCCCGCCGAGTTCCTCGGCGATGCGGTCACCGACCGTACGCGCGGCGATCCGGCGCGGCTGGGTGTGCCCGATCAGGCCCTGCACCCCACGACCCAGCTCCAGGCAGATCTTCGGGATCTGGGTGGTCTTTCCGGAGCCGGTCTCGCCCGCGACGATGACGACCTGGTGGTCGCGGATCGCGGCCAGGATGTCGTCCTTCTTTTGGCTGACCGGCAGCGCCTCGGGGTAGCCGATCGTGGGCACGGCGGCGCGCCGGTTCGCGACCCGCGTCTCGGCGGCGTCGAACGCGGTGATCAGGCTCTCGGTCTCGGCGACCTGCTGCGGACCCTTGCGGTTCTTGCGGGTCCGGTCGAGACGACGGCGCAGACGGTCCTGATCCCGAAGCATCAGGTGGGGCAGGCGCGCCTGGAGGTCGGCGAGCTGAGATGTGGCTACTGGCGTTCCCATTACGGGGCCAAGGATAAGTGGCACCCCGGGGGCGCAGGCCAGCGGATTACTCCCGACGGCGATCTCCCCGGCAGATCCTCCTGTCATGTCAATTGTTGAACGTAGAACTACTTGGTATCCTGGACGCATGGACACCACCTCGCCCCAGGGCGCCGCGCGGCGCATGCCCGTCGTCTACCTCGGTCACGGCGCACCGCCGCTCGCGGACGACGCGCTGTGGACCGGCCAGCTCGCCGCCTGGTCCGCCGAGCTGCCCAGGCCCACGGCGATCCTGATGGTGTCCGCGCACTGGGAGGACGCCCCGATCGCGCTCGGCGCGACCCGCACGATTCCGCTCGTGTACGACTTCGGCGGCTTCCCGGAGCACTACTACCGGGTCACCTATCCGGCGCCGGGTACCCCCGAGCTGGCGGCGCGGGTGCGGGCGCTGCTCGGACCGGACGTGCGGGACGTGCCGGAGCGCGGCCTCGACCACGGCGCGTACGTACCGCTGGTCGAGATGTACCCGGACGCGGACGTGCCGGTGCTCCAGATGTCCCTGCCCACGCTCGACCCGGTGCGGCTGTACGAGGTCGGCCGACGGCTCGCGCCGCTGCGCGACGAGGGCGTGCTGATCGTGGGCAGCGGTTTCTTCACGCACAACCTGCGCGGCCTGGACCCCCGAGCGGACGCGCCGGCGCCGGGGTGGTCGAGCGAGTTCGACCACTGGGGCGACGAGGCGTTCCGCGTCGGCGACGTGGACGCGCTGCTCGACTTCACCCACAAGGCGCCCGCCGCGCGCCTGGCGCACCCCAGGACCGAGCACCTCGCGCCGCTGTTCGTCTCGCTCGGCGCCGGCCACGAGGACCTGGACCGGCTGAGCCAGGTGATCGACGGCTTCTGGTTCGGCCTCTCCAAGCGGTCCATCCAACTGGGCTGACGCGACGGAGCCGGATGGTCCGAATAAGGCCAATGTCGTAAATAAACGGAACTGCGCCACGGTGCGCCACCGGAGCCGTAACGTAGCGGCATGGCTGCCAGAACCCTGCCGCAGAGCTGCGTGGGAGTCGGCTGCATGCTCGTGCGTGAGCACCTGAACACCGAACAGCGTTTCTGGGCGGCGAGGTTCTTCCCGTCCGGCGGCGTGCGGGAGGACAGCGGGCTGCTCGTCGCGCTGCTGATGGCGTCGGCGCTGCACCGCGTCGCGCGCAGCCTGGGCATGTCGGACGCCGACCCGGACGCCGTGATGCGAGTTCCCGTGGTGCCGACGCACGCGCTCCTGCGCACCGACCACGACGCGATCGAGGCGGCTCGGACCTTCACCAATCCGGCCGAACTCGACGAGTTCCACACCCGCCTGACCCGCCTGTGCCCGGGTCGCGACGCGGTCTGGCCCTCGGTCCGCTGGACCGCCGAGGACCTCCTGCTGGTCTACGCGCACGCGGCGGCGACCCACCGGGTGCTCCCCACCCTGGACCCGACCCGGGCCCTGGCCGATATCGACCCGGGCCTGACCGTGGCCGGGTTGTGGGAGGAGTGAGCCCGGGCGCGGGCTCCGGGGCCGGGACACGCGAAGGTCCCCCGCCCCGTCTCGGGCGAGGGACCTCGGTGTCGGCGCGTTCCGCGCCTCAGGCCTCGTCGGCCGGGGTCAGGTCGCTCTCGTAGTGCACGATCGTCGGCGGGACCGCGAAGAACTCGCCGACGATGGCTCGCCACTGCGGAAACAGGTCCGACTCGCGGAAGCCGACCGTGTGCGCCTCCAGGGTCTCCCAGCCGATCAGCAGCAGGTACGACGTGGGCGACTCGACCTGGCGGATCAGGCGCGCCCAGCGGAAGCCGTCGGACTTGGCGACGACCTCGCGGCCCCGAAGGAACGCGGCCTCGAATTCGGCCTCGCGACCTTCCGCGACGGTGATGTCCGCGTGCTCGATGATCATGACAGGCTCCCTGCTCGGTCGGATCGGCTGCCGGGCCCGGATCGGGTACACGATCCGGGTCCGGGCGACAGGAGGATCATGGCGAACCGCCCCGGCGCGGATCGCGCCGGGGCGGTTCGCCACGCCGACGACCGGGCGTCGGCCCGGCCCACGGACCGTCGGCCGAGCAATGTCAGCCGAACCAGCTCCGCTTCTTCCGGGTCAGCTGGTAGCCCAGGATGCCGAACACCACGGCGACGAAGGTCGCCATCGCGGTCCAGAACCACCGCGCGTTCGGACCGTCCATCCAGTCCCACTGATACCAGTGGTCCTCTTCCTGGTCCCAGGCCACCGACCGGGTGTCCGCCGTCTGGCCGCTCTTGAGCACCGAGCCGGCCTTGGTGATCGGCACCAGCGGGTCGGCGAGCTGCCGGTCCGAGGTCGGTACCTGGTCGTCGCCGTCCTTGGTGTCCACCCGCACCGTCACCTTGGTCGCGGCGCCCGCGTCCAGGTCGGGCACGTCCATCGCGGCGATCCGGACGAAGTACATCCCGGGCAACGGGTCGGTGGACCACGGCTCGGCCCAGTCACGGACCGTACGCGGGGTGCAGGTCAGGCCGAGCTTGGTGTCGGCCTTCTGCGCCGTGGCGACCTGCTTGCCCTCGACGCACGGCTGGCGCCGGCGCAGGCCGTCGTAGATCTCGATCCGGTAGGTCACCGGGCCGCTGCGGGCGTTGCCGGAGGCCAGCTCCAGATCCACCTTGGCGTGGATCTCCTTGCCCGCCTTGGCCGGGAACTGCCAGTACAGATATTCGCCCTGGGACGCCGACCAGCGCGCGTCCTCGCCGAGCTGGAGCGTGCCCGCGCCCAGGAACGACGTCCCCGGCGGCACGTCCTGATCGGCCATCGCCGGCGCCGCGAACAGCGTCACGCCCACGAACGCCGCGGCGACCGTCGCCAACGCCCGCTTGATTCCACGGATCGCGCTCGTCATGACATCGCCTTCCCGAGAGCCTTGAACGCCCGGCGCAGCCAGCCGGCCAACAACCCGGCGATCAGGCCGAACCCGGCGAGTACGCCCAGGAACACCCAACCGCGGCCCAGGCCGTGCACGTTCGCGGCCTTGCTGTCGGTGGCCTGGACCAGGTCCACCGTCAGCTCCAGCGGCAGGCCCGGCTTGGTGGCCACGTTCGGCTGCGCGGCGAACGCGTTGGTGACGACCAGGCAGATCGTCCTGGTCTTCGCGTTGTCACTGTCGGTCTTGTACGGGTAGCGCAGACCGGCGGACTGCACGTCCGTGCGGCCGTTGCCCGCCCCCGCGTTGCCGACCAGTTCGCGGCCGTCCTCGCTGAACGCGGTGACCGTCACGTCGTAGTCGCGCGCGACCTTGCGGTCCGAACCCACCGTCGCGGTGGCCCGCAACTCCTGGTTCGGCTTGACCGGGACCTTGTACCAGAGGTGCTGGCTGAACTCCTCGCGGTCGCTGTACACGCCGGGCGCCAGCAACGGCGCGTCCTGGCAGCCGTTCGGGCTGCCCTTGACCGACGCGGGCGTCTCGTCCGCCTCGCGCACCGCGCGCTTGACGATCTGCTGGACCTTCTGCGACAGCTCGTCCGCGTTGAGCACCGAGGTGTAGGTGCCGCCGGTGGCCTCCGCGATGCAGGAGAGCTGACGACGGGTGTTCTCGTCCGGGACCAGGCCCAGTGTGTCCACGATCAGGTTGAGTCCGGACGCGGCCAACTCGCGGGCCACGTCGCACGGGTCGGGCGGCGCGCAGGTCTCCTCGCCGTCGGTGATCAGGACGATCCGACGGCTGCCGGTGCCGGTGCCGAGGTCCTTGGCGGCCTCGCGCAACGACAGCGCGATCGGGGTCCAGCCGGTCGGGGCCAGCTTGGCGATCTCGTTCTTGATCACGACCTTGTTGGGCCTGCCGACCGGGGCCAACTGCTGGGTGTCCACGCACCCCTTGGCCTTGTCGTTGCCCGGGTAGGTGGCACCCAGCACCCGCACGCCGAAGTCGGCGGGTTCCGGGACGCTGTCCACGACCTCGTTGAAGGCCTTCTTCGCGGCGTCCATGCGGGTCATCCCGCCGGCGTCGTTGGCCTTCATCGATCCGCTCACGTCGAGTACCAGCTCGACTTTCGGCGGAGGCCCGGTCGGATTCGTCTCGTCGGCCATCGCGGACGGTGCGGAACCGCCCACGACAGCCAAGGTCGTCAGCAGGCCGATCAAGCCGGCCCCGACCTTTCGCATCTTGATCGTCACGGGGGAGGATCCTACGGATCAAAACGGCCCGCCGTTTGCCGTCTGCCGTAGGCCGATTGACAACCCGTCAGGCGGTTGATGACGATTCGTCGGAAACATTCCCGGTGGGCGCGGTCAGGTCGTACAGCGTCGCCCCGCCCACGGTGGTCGCGGTGAACGACTGCGCGACCCAGGTCGCGATGGCCTGGGAGGCGTTGCTGCCGCCCATGCTGCGCATTCCGCCGCCCATGCCGTCACCGCCCGCGCCGCCGCCCATACCGCCGGCTCCGCCGCCGATGAAGTAGTGGATCCGACCGTCCGTGACCAACTTTTGGAACTCGGCCAGGGTCGGCGAGGGGTCGCTGCCGTTGAAGCCGCCGATCGGCATGACCGGCTTGCCGGTGGCCAGTTGATAGCCCGAGGCGCTGTTGGAGCCGACCGAGGCGGCCACCCACGTGTACGCGTCGCTGTCGCGCTTGAGCGTGTCGACGATCTCCTTGCCGGGTGTGCTGCCGTTGAGCAGTCCGCCCATCCCGCCGCCGCCCATGCCACCGCCCTGACGGGGCGTCATCCCACCGTTGCCCTGCGGAGCGCCGCCGTTGCCCGGTGTGGGGCGCTGCCCACGCGTGCCGCCGGTGCCGTCGGGGGCCTGGCCGTTCTGCCCCGGGGCGCCCGGGAACGGCTGTCCGCCCTGGCCCGGTTGGCCGCCCTGGACCTGTCCCGGCGGGCCGCCCTGGAACGACCGGGGCCCGCCCGCCATGCCACCGGGCCCACCGGGCCCACCGCGCCCGAAGCCCATTCCGGCTGGCCCCGCCGACGGGATCGACCCGCCCTTGGCGGTCGAGACGGTGTCCCACGTGTACGCCGTCGGTCCCGCGAGCAGCGCGGCCACGGAGATCGCGGCGGCCACCGGCGCGAGCCCGCGCAGCGCGGTCAGCGCGGCGCCGAACAGGCCCAGTCCGCCGACGACTCCGCCGATCAGCACGACGTGGCGCAGCCACGGATGCCAGTCCGGTGTCCGGTCGAGCAGGTGGTACGACCACCACGCGCCGACCATCACGGTCAGCGCCGCGACCGCCGCCGCGCGCACGACCCGGCGCCGTTCCCACAGCAGCGCGGCGCCCATCGCCACCACCGCGGCGATCGCCGGCGCCAACGCGATGTTGTAGTAGGCGTGGAAGATACCCGCCATGTAACTGAAGACCAACGCCGTGATCAACAGCCATCCGCCCCACAGCACGATCGCCGCGCGGGCGGGATCGGTGCGCGGTGCGCGTCGGGTCAGCCACAGGCCCACCGCGAGCAGGATCAGCGCGGAGGGCAACAACCAGGAGATCTGGCCGCCCATCTCGGCGTTGAACAACCGGTCCCACCCGGTGGCACCCCAGTTGCCGCCACCGCCGCGCGGCCCGCCGCCTCCGCCGCCTCTGCCTCCGCCTCCCACGCTGCCGGTCTCGTTGCCGTTGAGCCGGCCGAGCCCGTTGTAGCCCAGCGTGAGTTCGAGGATCGAGTTGTGTTGCGAGCCGCCGATGTAGGGGCGGGAGGATTCCGGCCACAGTTCGACGATGGCGATCCACCATCCGCCCGCGATCAGCAACGCGAGACCGGACCACAGCAGTTGCACCACCCGGCGCCAGAACCCGACCGGCGCGCACACCAGGTACACCAGCGCGAAGGCCGGTACGATCAGGAACGCCTGGAGCATCTTGGCCAGGAAGCCGAAGCCCACACACGCGCCGGCCAGCACCAACCAGCGGGTGCTCGCGCTCTCCTGGGCGCGCAACACCGCGTACGCGGCGACGGTGAGCAGCAGTACCAGCAGCGCGTCCGGGTTGTTGAACCGGAACATCAGCGCCGCGACCGGCGTCAGCGCGAGCAGCGCACCGGCCAACAGACCCGCCCAGGCCGGGAACCGGCGCCGTACCGCGAGGTAGAGCACGCCGACCGTGGCGACGCCCTCCAGGGCCTGCGGGACCAGGATGCTCCACGCGTTGACGCCGAAGAGCCGTGCGGACAGGCCCATCACCCACAACGACGCGGGGGTCTTGTCGACGGTGATCGAGTTGCCCGCGTCCGAGGAGCCGAAGAAGAACGCCTTCCAACTCTCGGTCCCGGCCTGGACGGCGGCCGAATAGAAGGAGTTGGCCCAGCCGGAGGCGCCCAGGCCCCAGATGTACAGCAGGCCGGTGCCCACCAGCAGGGCGAGGAACGCGGGCCGCACCCAGGGTGCGTCCGCCTCGCGCCCGCGAACCAGTCGGGCGTACCAGGGTTTGCCGGTTGCGCTGCCGGCATCGGGATGCGGTACGGGGAGCGGAGCCACTACGGCGGTCATGCGTCCTCACCTGCCGAGCCGGTCGAACCGGCGGAGTCGATGCCGGTCGGACCGGCGGATTCGGTCGCGCCGGCGGACCGGTGCGAGGGGGCCGAAGAGATCCGTGTGATCGGGGCGGTCCGGGCGGTCGGAGCCGCCGAAGGGGCCGAGCCTCTCGCCGCGTCGGACGTGATCGAAGTCACCGAGGCGATCGTCCGGCCCGGGCCTGTCGCGGTCGCCGAAGCCCCCGGATCCGCCGAAGTCCCCCGATCCGCCGCAGACGTCGGGTCCGAGGGATCGAACGGACCCACCGAGGCGGCCACTCGCGCGGTCCGGAACACCCACACCCGCAGCAGCAGGAAGCGCACGACGGTGGCGACCACGCCCGCGCCCACCAGCGCGCCCACCTCGACCGTGCGCGAGGGCCGGGCGGTCGCGGCGTGCAGCGCGGCCAGCGTCGCGCTGCTCAGGCCCAGGCCGACGACGAAGGCCAGGCCGCCCTGGGCCTGATGGCGCCAGGCCCCGGCCCGGCCGCGGATCCCGAAGGTGAATCGGCGGTTGGCCGCGGTGTTCGCGATCGTGGTGATGGTCAGCGCCAGCGCGTTCGCCGCGAGCGCGCCCATGCCGTCGCGCAGCAGGACGTACAGCAGCAGGTGTGCCAGCGTGCTCAGCACCCCGATCAGCGCGAAGCGCGGCAACTGCGCACGCATGCCGCGCGGCAGCCGCGCCTCGCGTACCCGGGGCGGGACCGAGACCCGGAAGGTGCCCGCCGCGATCCGCCGGGCCACCCGCGCCATGCCGCGCAGATCGTCCAGCGCGGTGCGCAGCACGTCGACCCGGCTGTCCGGATCGTCGACCCAGTCCACCGGGACCTCGTGGATCCGCAGCCCGTTGCGCTCGGCCAGCAACAGCAGTTCGGTGTCGAAGAACCACTCCTCGTCGTGGACGTGCGGCAACAGCGCCTGCGCGACCACCGTGCGCACGGCCTTGAAGCCGCACTGGGCGTCCGAGAAGCGCGCCGCGAACACCCCGCGCAGCAGCAGGTTGTAGGACCGCGACACCACCTCGCGGCGGGGACCTCGGAGCACCGCCGCCGAACGGGCCAGCCGGGTGCCGATGGCGAGATCGCTGTGGCCGCTGACCAACGGCGCGACCAGCGGGAGGAAGGCGTCCAGGTCGGTGGACAGATCGACGTCCATGTAGGCGACCACGTCCGCGTCGGACTCGGTCCACACCTTGCGCAGCGCCCGGCCGCGGCCCTTGCGGTCCAGGTGCACGGCGCGTACGTGCGGCAGTTCGCGCGCCAGGTCGCGGGCCACCTGCCAGGTCCGGTCGGTGCTGGCGTTGTCCGCGATGACGATGCGGAAGGCGTAGGGGAATCCGCCGAGCAGATAGGCGTGCAGGCGGCGCACGCTGGCGGCCAGGACGTGCGCCTCGTTGTACACGGGCACCACCACGTCCACGATCCGGGTGCGAATCGGTGTCGTCAGGCTCATGCCGGTGACGTTGTCGAGCGGGCCTGGGAGCCGTCTGAGGCGTTTCTTAAGGTGGGATGAGAATCGTCGCGGCGGCCGGAAACCGGGGTGTCCCGGGCACGGAGAGGGGTGGGGGCTGGCGCGGGACGGTGGTGGGATGCGAATCTCGCGGTCCGAGACGCGCCTATGCTGCCGATCGCAGGACCGGTGCGGCGCGACACAGCGATCCGGAGGTCGGATGAATACCTCGGCGGGTAGATCAGTCGGTGCGGACTCCGCGCAACCGTTCGTGGAGGCCGTCGAGATCCCGGCGGGCGGATGGATCTTCAACGCCCGCGTGGCCGGACCGGCGGACGGCCGGCCGGTGTTGTTCCTGCACGGCTTCCCGCAGACGTCCGCCTCCTGGACGGCGCAACTCCTGGGTCTGGCGCGGGCCGGCTACCGGGCCATCGCGTTCGACCAGCGCGGCTACTCGCCGGGAGCCCGTCCGCCCCAGGAATCGGCCTACGGGCGCGACGAGTTGGTCGGCGACGTGATCGCCGTGCTGGACGCACTCGGATCGACCCGGGTGGACCTGGTCGGCCACGACTGGGGCGGCGCGCTCGCCTGGCAGGTGGCGGGCCTGCACCCGGAACGGCTGCGCACTCTGACGGTGGTGTCCACGCCGCACCCGGCGGCGCTCACCGCGGCGGTCCGCGACGACGCCACCGGACAGCGGGAACAGTCCTCGTACATCCGGCTGTTCCGCACCCGCGGGGTGGCCGAGGAGAAGCTGTTGGCGGACGACGCGGCCTATCTGCGCGCGGCGTTCGCCTCGCTGCCCACCGAGGTCACCGAGCGCTACCTCGCCGTCCTGCGCGAACCGGGCGCGCTCACCGGCGCGTTGAACTGGTACCGGGCGGTCGACCCGAAGGTGCTGCGCGACATCGGCGACATCGCCACCCCCACGCTCTACGTCTGGAGCGACCGCGACCCCGCCTTCGGCCGTGCCGCGGCCGAGGCCACCGCGGACTCGATCACCGGCCCGTACCGCTTCGAGGTGCTCGCCGACGTCGACCACTGGGTCCCGGAGAACGGCGCACAAGCCCTGACGGGCCTGCTGCTGGAGCACTTGGCCGCTTTCGCCGACCAGGGGTGACGCCCGAGGGGCCGCCTCCCACCCCGGGCGGCCCAGGGGCGTCGGTGGGGTCGTGTTCGCCGGGGCCATGGAGCCGGGTGGGCAGCGCGGTCGCCGCGCGGGCATGCACCACTTCCGGAACCCCGGTCCGCCTCGCTTTGCACGACCCGGAGTTCCGCCCGGAGGTGATCCGGTCAGCTCAATGTGCCCGGGAGGCGGAGGCGGGCGATCGTGCCGGGCCCGTCTTCGGCGGGTTCGAGGGCCACCGTGCCGCCCGCGTCGGCGGTGGTGCGGGCCACGATGGCCAGACCGAGACCGGAACCGGGCAGGCCGCGAGCCGCGGGCGCGCGCCAGAAGCGTTCGAACACATACGGCACGTCCGCTTCGGCGATGCCGGGGCCGTGGTCGCGCACGGTGAGTTCGCCGTCCTCGAGCCGGACCTCGACGCTCGCCTCCCCCTCGGCGCCGCCGAACTTGAGCGCGTTGTCCAGCAGGTTGACCACCGCCCGCTCCAGCGAGGCGGGTTCACCGCGCACGAACCAGGGACTGATGTCCACCTCGATCCGCGCGTCGGGCGCACGCAACCTGGCCCGCCCCACTGCGCGTTCGACCGCGGTGTGCAGCGCGGCGGTGGTGGTCGGCGGTGTGTTGGGCACCTGCTCCGGCCGGGCCAGCAGCAGCAGATCGCCGACCAGGTCGGAGAGTTCGACCAGTTGCGCCTTGACGTTGTGCAGCAGGCGCTCCTTGTCGGCGGTCGGGATCGGCCGCCCGGTCTGCTCGCTGCGCAGCAGCAGGTCGGTATTGGTGCGCAACGACGTCAGCGGTGTGCGCAGTTCGTGTCCCGCGTCGGCGATCAACCGCTGCTGACGCAGCCGGGACGCCTTGAGCGACGCGGTCATCGCGTTGAACGAGCGGCCCAGGCGCGCGATCTCGTCCTTGCCCGCGATCGGGATCACGGTGTCCAGGTCCTCGGTGCGGGCCACGTGTTCGGCCGCCTCGGTGAGCCGGTCCACCGGCTTGAGCGCGGCCCGGGCAACCAACAGGCCCAGGGTCGCGGCGCCCACGACGCCGATCGCGCTCACCACCACCAGCCACATGGCGAGGCTGTCCAACGAGCTCTCGATCTCGCCGAGCGGCCGGGACACCGACACCGCCGTGTCCCGGCTCACCCGCTGGGTCATCACCCGGACGTGCTTCCCGTCCTTGGTGGTCGCGTCGTGGAACGTCACCTGCTTGCCGCCCGCCGCGACCGCCTTGTCGTCCTCGCTCACCGGGACCGGGGCCACCGGGTCGGTGCTGGTGCCCAGTTGAGTGCAGGACCACCCGTCCGCCCTGATCACCTGGTAGGTCAACAGGCCGCGCTGGAACGGCGGAGCGGGCCGGCCGCAGATTTCCGCGATGGTGGAGCTGATCCCACCGCGCGGATTCAGGAACGGTGTGCCGGTGGTGGCCAGTGTGCGGTCCATCTGCTCGCGCAGTTGATTGCGCGTCAGCACCCAGCAGGTCACCGCCGCCGCCGCGACGGCGAGGGCGACGGCGAGCGCGGTGAGCAGCGCCAGGCGGGCGCGCAGCGGCAGGTGACGGTGCATCAGGCCGGCGTCTCCGCCACGCGCAGCACGTAGCCGACACCGCGCACCGTGTGCACCAGCCGGGGCAGGCCGCCCGCCTCGGTCTTGCGGCGCAGGTACATCACGTACACGTCGAGCGAGTTGGACGCGGGTTCGAAGTCGAACCCCCAGACGTTGCGCAGGATCTGCTCCCGGGTCAGCACCTGGCGCGGATGGGTGAGCAACAACTCCAGCAGGGTGTACTCCGTTCGGGTCAGGTCGATCGGCTTGCCCGCCCGGGTGACCTCGCGCGAGGCGGTGTCCATCCGCAGGTCGGCGAAGGAGAGCGCGTCGTCGGCCGATTCGCTCGGCCCGGACATCGCGCTGCGGCGCAGCAGCGCCCGTACCCGGGCCAGCAGTTCGTCCAACTCGAACGGCTTCACCAGGTAGTCGTCCGCGCCCGCGTCGAGCCCGGTGACCCGGTCCCCGACCGCGTCGCGCGCGGTGAGCATCAGCACCGGGAGCGTGTCGCCGCGCGCGCGTAGTCGCCGGCACGCGGTGAGACCGTCCATCCGCGGCATCAGCACGTCCAACAGGACCAGGTCCGGCTCGTCGCCGGCGATCGCGGTGAGCGCGGCCACTCCCTCGTCGGCGAGGGTGACCCGGTAGCCCTCGAAGCGCAGGCTGGACTCGAGTGCCTCGCGAACGGCGGGTTCGTCGTCGACGACGAGGATGTGCGGCGTTCCGGTGTCGGCGGCGGGCGTCATGGCGGCGACTCCTTGATTCGGCGGATCCCGGGGGACCGGTTACTGCGGGTCGCCCCACGGTCGCACGCGGACACCCTCCGTGTGGACTCGGCACAAAGCGTGTCGTACCAATGTGCGCGCCGGACATGAAAGGAACATGAAAGCGACGCCGTTCGGTCGCGGATGACCCGCTCATGTGAGGATCTAGGGCGTGTCCTCAGTCCTCCGAGGGGGGTCCGAAGACAGGCCCCCAGGGCCACGGGACCGGTATCGCGACGGCAACCATGCCCGCCGCGGCGCCGGCCCCGCGCGGCACGGGTGACCCCGATCGTCGCGCCGAACCGCCCCGAACCCGGAGGAGAACCGTGGACGCCGAGCCGGTACGCAGCAACCCGGACGCCGAGCCGACGCACCCGCCCACCACCGACGACCCGGTGCGGATGAGCCTGGACGACGGAATCGCCACCATCACGCTGGATTCGCCGGCCAACCGCAACGCGTTGTCCGCGCGCCTGGTGGCCCGGCTGCGCCACCACCTCGCCGAGGCCGGCGTGGACGAGCGGGTGCGCGCGGTGGTGCTCACCCACACCGGGCCGACCTTCTGTTCGGGCATGGACCTGCGCGAGGCCGCCGCGGGCGGCATGGCGCACGGCGCCGAGCAACTGCTCGCGCTGCTGCGGCTGGTGGTCGAGGTACCGGTGCCGGTGGTCGCGCACCTGCGGGGCAACGCGCGCGCGGGCGGGATCGGCCTGGTCGGCGCGGCGGACCTGGCGATCGCGCCCGCACAGGCCACCTTCGCGTTCACCGAGGCGCGGCTGGGGCTCAGCCCTGCGGTGATCTCGTTGACCACGGCGCCGCGGATGGACCCGCGCTCGGTGTCGCGATACTTCCTCACCGGCGACGTGTTCGACGGTGTGGAGGCCGAGCGGATCGGGCTGCTCACCCGCGCGGTGGACGGCGTCGGCGGCGCGGACGACGCGGTCGCCGCGCTGGTCGCCTCGTTCCGGCTGTGCTCGCGACAGGGCCTGATCGAGTCCAAGAAGCTCACCACCGGCGCGGTACGGGCGGGCTTCGACCGCGACGGCCAGGCGCTCGCGCGGCGTTCCGCCGAGTTGTTCGCCTCGCCCGACGCGACCGAGGGCATGGCGGCCTTCCGGGACAAGCGCAAGCCGAAGTGGGTGACCGGATGAGCGGGAGGCGGCGCGCGGCGTGAACGGCGAACTGTTCCCGCTGCCCCGGGAGCGGGTCGAGATCGCGCCGGGAGCATGGCACGTACCGGACTGGCTCTCGCTCGACGAGCAGCGCGAACTGGTGGTGGCGGCGCGGTCGTGGGCCGCGCCGCCGGCCGGCATGCGGCACGTGGTGATGCCGTCGGGCGGCGTGATGAGCGTGCGCAGCGTGAGCCTGGGGCTGCATTGGGAGCCGTACCGCTACACCGAGCGACTGCCGACCGGCGAGCGGGTCAAGCCCTTCCCGCCGCTGCTCGGCGACGCGGCCCGGCGGGCGGTGGCCGAGGTGTACGGCTCGATCCCGGCCGACCCGTACGACATCGGCCTGGTCAACTTCTACGACGCGGACGCGCGGATGGGTCTGCATCGGGACGCGGACGAGGAGTCGCCGGCCCCGGTGGTGTCGCTGAGCATCGGCGACACGTGCGTCTTTCGCTTCGGCAACACCGAGACCCGCACCCGCCCGTGGACGGACGTGGAACTGCGCGGCGGCGACCTGGTGGTGTTCGGCGGCCCGTCCCGCCTCGCGTACCACGGCGTGCCCAGGATCCGCCCGGGCACCGGCGATCCGAGCACCGGGTTGGCCGCCGGGCGGCTCAACATCACCATCCGGGCGTCGGGCCGACCCGACGGGTGAGGCCCGCGCCTCCGGGGCGTCCCCGAGTCCGGCGCCGGGCGTCTCTTCCCTCGGGACGGGGTTGACGGATCACGCCCCGGAAGGGAACGCTCGTACGAGTCACCGAGCGGAGTCGATCGATCACCCATCGGATTCCTCGGGAGTCCCGGGTCCATCGCGCGGCATCGCCGCCGGCCCGAACCGGACGGACCACACGAGCCATTGGGAGCGCCATGTCACCGCGACGCCGCCGGGTCGGTCCGCTCCTCGCCGTGGGCGCGTCGGTCCTGGTCGCGTGCGGCGGGCCGGCGCACTACCGAGCGGTGGTGTCCGCGTCGCCGGCGCACGGGAGCGGCCCGTGTGGGGCCGCCGTCGACCACGGCGAGTTACCCGAGTGGGCGCGTGTGGGCCTCGCGCCCGGCGCCGCGCCCCCGCATGTGTTCGGCGCGCGCGGCGAGATCGTCGCGGTCCTGCTCGGGTATCCGTACACGGCCCCGGCCAGGCCCGGCCGGCCGAGCAAGATCCTGTGGGCGGTGCGCCCGCGGCCCGACGGCACGGAGCGGCCGAGTGGGACGCTGCGGATCGAGGCGACCCTGGTCGGCGGCAGCGACATCGTCACCCGCGAGGTGATCGGCGGCCCCGGCCCGTCCAACATCGACCTGCCCGCGCCGGGATGCTGGCATCTCGACCTGGCCTGGTCCGGCCGCACCGACGCGGTGGACATCCCGTACGGATCCGCGTAGCCGAAATCCGGCACGGATCCGCGTAGCCGAAACGCGACGCGCGCGTCGGTGCCCACGCCCGGGGCGGCCGGGGACCGAAGACACGCCCGATGCGCCGGGGTCGAAGACTCGCCCCGGGTCGGCCCCGGGCTATCCCGCCGCCGCGGCCAGTGCGGCCAGGGCCATCCGCCGCAACATCGGCGCCAGCACGCGCTGCGGGGTGCGCAGGGTGTGCGGGGTCGAGTTGATCAGGCCGAAGGCGGCGTGCACCGCGGCGCGCGCCTCGCGGTCGTCGAGGCGGTCCGGATGGGCCTTGAGCGCGACCTCGACCCAGATCTCCACGTACGCGCGCTGCACCCGGCGGATCCGGTGCCGCTCGGCCGTCGGCACCTGATTGAGCGCGTGGTCGTGCAGCGTGATCAGGTCCGGGTGACGCAGCGCGAACTCGACCTGACCCTCGATCAGCGCGTCCAGGGCCCGCGCCGGGTCCTCGATCGCGGCCCGCTCCAGCCCCCTGGCCAGGAGCTGCTCGCTGATGCCCACCAGCAACTCGGTCAGCATCGCCTCCTTGCCCCGGAAGTGCTTGTACAGCGCGGGGCCGCTGATCCCGACCGCCGCGCCGATGTCGTCCATGCCCACGCCCTGATAGCCGCGCTCGGCGAACAGCCGGGCGGCCACCTGCAGGATCTGGTCTCGACGGCTCACGGTCATGTGTCCATGCTAGACACTCGGATTAACCGTGGTTAACCTCGGGGGCAGGTGAACGCAGGTTAACTTGAGGCGGTGTCATGGAGAGCGTGCTCGGCACAGCCGCCGACCCGGGGGCGAAGACGTACCGGGCCAACGCGGAGGCACACGAACGCGCGGTCGGCGAACTGCGCGACCGGCTGGCGACCACCGCCCTGGGCGGCGGCGACCGCGCCCGGGAGCGGCACACCGCGCGCGGCAAACTGCTGCCGCGCGACCGGGTGGAGGCGCTGCTCGACCCGGGCACGCCGTTCCTGGAGATCGCGCCGCTGGCCGCCGACGGGATGTACGGCGGCGACGCGCCGGCGGCGGGAATCATCGCGGGCGTCGGCCGGGTGGCCGGACGCGAGTGCGTGATCGCGGCCAACGACGCGACCGTCAAGGGCGGCACGTACTACCCGATGACGGTCAAGAAGCACCTGCGCGCGCAGGAGATCGCGCTGGAGAACCGGCTGCCGTGCCTGTACCTGGTCGACTCCGGCGGCGCGTTCCTGCCGATGCAGGACGAGGTCTTCCCGGACCGGGACCACTTCGGCCGGATCTTCTTCAACCAGGCGCGGATGAGCGCCAAGGGCATCCCGCAGATCTCCGCGGTGCTCGGCTCGTGCACCGCCGGCGGCGCGTACGTGCCGGCGATGAGCGACGAGACGGTGATCGTGCGCGACCAGGGCACGATCTTCCTCGGCGGCCCGCCGCTGGTGAAGGCCGCCACCGGTGAGGTGGTCAGTGCCGAGGAGTTGGGCGGCGGCGACGTGCACGCCCGGATCTCCGGTGTGGTCGACCACCTCGCGGCCGACGACAAGGACGCGCTGCGGATCGTCCGCGACATCGTCAACACGCTCGGCGCCCGGCCGCGACTGCCCTGGGACGTACGCGAGATCGAGCCCCCTGCGGTCGATCCGGCCGGGCTCTACGGGGTGGTGCCGCCGGACGCGCGCACGCCCTACGACGTGCGCGAGGTGATCGCCCGGATCGTCGACGGCTCGCGCTTTCACGAGTTCAAGGGCGAGTACGGCACCACGCTGGTCACCGGCTTCGCCCGGATCCACGGCCACCCGGTGGGCATCGTCGCCAACAACGGCATCCTGTTCGCCGAATCCGCGGTCAAGGGCGCGCACTTCATCGAACTGTGCGACCAGCGCGGAGTGCCGCTGGTGTTCCTGCAGAACATCACCGGCTTCATGGTCGGCAAGGACTACGAACACGGCGGCATCGCCAAGCACGGCGCCAAGATGGTGACCGCCGTGGCCACCACGCGCGTGCCCAAGCTGACCGTGGTGATCGGCGGCTCGCACGGCGCGGGCAACTACTCGATGTGCGGCCGCGCGTACAGTCCGCGCTTTCTGTGGATGTGGCCCACCGCCAAGATCTCGGTGATGGGCGGCGAGCAGGCCGCGACCGTGCTCGCCACGGTCAAGCGCGACCAGATCGAGGCGCGCGGCGAGAGCTGGTCCGGCGAGGAGGAGTTCAAGCAGCCGATCCGCGACCAGTACGAGCGCCAGGGCAACGCCTACTACGCGACCGCGCGGCTGTGGGACGACGGGATCATCGACCCGCTCGACACTCGCACCGTACTGGGGCTGGCGCTGACGGCGTGTGGGAACGCGCCGCTGGCCGAGCCGCGGTTCGGTCTGTTCCGGATGTGAGGGGTCACGACGTGTTCGAGGCTGTACTGGTCGCCAACCGAGGCGAGATCGCGGTCCGGGTGATTCGCACGCTGCGCCGACTGGGCGTGCGCGCGATCACCGTGTACGCGCCGGACGACGCGGACGCGCGGCATGTGCGCGAGGCCGACATGGCGGTCGAGGTGCCCGGCTATCTGGACGGCGACGCGGTGGTCGCCGCGGCGCTGCGATCCGGTGCTCGGGCGATCCACCCCGGCTACGGATTCCTGTCCGAGAACGCCGCGTTCGCCGCCGCCGTCGAGCGGGCGGGGCTGGCCTTCGTCGGACCGCCGGCGGCGGTGATCGAGCTGATGGGCGACAAGATCCGGGCCAAGGAGACGGTCGCGGCCTACGGTGTCCCGGTGGTGCCGGGCGGTGGCGCGGCCGGCATGTCCGACGGCGAACTCGCGGACATCGCCCGGGAGATCGGCTTCCCGGTGTTGATCAAGCCGTCGGCGGGCGGTGGCGGCAAGGGCATGCGCCTGGTGCACGACGGCGCGCTGCTCGCGGACGAGATCGCGGCGGCCCGCCGGCAGGCCAAGGGCGCGTTCGGCGACGACACGCTGCTGATCGAGCGCTGGATCGAGCGCCCCCGGCACATCGAGATCCAGGTGCTCGCGGACACCCACGGCACCGTCGTGCACCTGGGCGAACGCGAGTGCAGCCTGCAGCGCCGGCACCAGAAGATCATCGAGGAGGCCCCGTCCGCGCTGCTGGACCCGGACACCCGGGCCGAGATGGGCGCCGCCGCCGTGCGCGCGGCCAAGGCCTGCGGCTACGTGGGCGCGGGCACCATCGAGTTCATCGTGCCGGCCGAGAATCCCGACTCGTTCTACTTCATGGAGATGAACACCCGCCTCCAGGTCGAGCACCCGGTGACCGAACTGGTCACCCGGGTCGACCTGGTGGAGAGCCAACTGCGGGTCGCCGCCGGTGCCGCGATCGGCAAGTCCGACGTGTCGATGCACGGCCACGCCGTCGAGGCGCGGATCTACGCCGAGGACCCCGATCGGGGCTTCCTGCCCACCGGTGGACGGGTGCTGACGGTGTGTGAGCCGGACCTGGAGGGCGTCCGGGTGGACTCCGGGCTGCGCGAGGGCGGCGAGATCGGCAGCTCCTACGACCCGATGCTGGCGAAGGTGATCGCGTACGGCGACGACCGCGCGACGGCGATCACCCGACTGCGGGCGGCCCTCGCGCAGACCCGGGTGTTGGGCGTGACCACCAACCTGGGCTTCCTGTACCGCCTGTTGGGCGACCCGGCGGTGCTCGCGGGCGACCTGGACACCGGCTTGGTCGAGGCCAGGACCGACGACCTGACCGGCCGGCCGGCGCCACCCGAGGTGGCGGTCGCGGCGGCGCTGGCGGCGCGCGCCGAGCGGATCACCGGCACCGGCTGGGTGGACCCGTTCTCGGCGCAGACCGGGTGGCGGGTCGGCGGGCCGGCCTGGGACACGCACGTGTTGCGGATCGGGCCGGGCGAGCCGATCGAGGTTCGGGTGCGCGACGGCGAGGTCTCGGTGAACGGCGGCCCGCCGGTGCCCGCGTCGGTGCGGGTCGTGCCGGGCGGGCTCGTGGTCGCCCACGACGGGCTGACCAAGCGCTTCGACTACGCCGCCGAGTCGTCCGGGGTGCGCTGGCTGGCGTACGGCCCGGACACCTGGCGGGTGAGCGAGGTGGACACCGTACGGGCCGAGGCGGCCGGCGGCGCGGCGGCCAGTGGCGCGCTGACCTCGCCGATGCCCGGCACGGTGACCGTGGTCAAGGCCGCGGTCGGCGACCGGGTCACCCGCGGCCAGACCGTGGTCGTGGTGGAGGCGATGAAGATGGAGCACGCGCTGACCGCGCCCTTCGACGGCGTGGTCACCGAGATCGGTGTATCGGCCGGCGCGTCGGTGGCGATGGACCAGACGCTGGCGCTGGTGGTGGCCGAGGCGCCGGCGGCGCCGCTCGACGGGGCGCTCGACGTGCCGATCGGCGGGGCGCTCGACGCACCGATCGGCGGGGCGCCGGCCGTGCCGCTCGACGGGATGCCGCCCGAGGTGCCGCTCGACCGGGAGGCGAAGGCCTGATGACGCGACAGTTGCCGGATACCCACCGCGAATCCGGGCTGCCGGAACGGGTGTTCATCCACGAGGTGGGCGCGCGCGACGGACTCCAGAACGAGTCGGGCGTGGTGCCCACCGAGGCCAAGGTGGAGTTCGTCCGCCGGCTGGCCCGGGCCGGTCTGGGCACGATCGAGGTGACCAGCTTCGTCCCGCCCAAGTGGGTGCCCCAACTCGCGGATGCCGCCGAGGTGTTCGCGGCGGTCCTCGCGGACGCCGAGATCGCGACGGCCGATCGCCGGCTGCCGGTCCTGGTGCCCAACGAACGCGGCTTCGACCGCGCGCTGGAGTTGGGCGCGCGGCGGATCGCGGTGTTCGGCAGCGCCACCGAGACGTTCGCCCGACGCAACCTCAACCGCACGGTGGCCGAATCGCTGGACATGTTCCGCCCGGTGGTCGAGCGGGCCGGCGCCGCCGGCATCGACACCCGCGGCTACCTGTCCATGTGCTGGGGCGATCCGTGGGAGGGCCCGGTCCCGCTCGACCAGGTGGTCCGGGTCGGCAAGGCCCTCGTCGAGATGGGCTGTTCGCAGCTCAGCCTGGGCGACACGATCGGTGTCGCCACGCCCGGACACGTCACCGCGCTGCTGACCGCCTTCGTCGAGGCCGGTGTCCCGGCCGAGCGGATCGCCGTGCACTTCCACGACAGCTACGGCCAGGCGCTGGCCAACACGCTGGCGGCGCTGCGCTTCGGGGTGACCACGGTGGACGCCTCGGCGGGCGGCCTGGGCGGTTGCCCGTACGCGGAGAGCGCCACCGGCAACCTGGCCACCGAGGACCTGGTCTGGATGTTGCACGGCCTGGGCATCGACACCGGCGTCGACCTCGGCGCACTGGTGGCCACCAGCGTGTGGATGGCCGAACTGCTCGGCCGCCCCAGCCCCTCGCGCGCGGTCCAGGCCCTCGCCGGCAAGCGGGTGGACGCCCACGGCCTGGTATTGACCGACCCGACCTCCTAGGGCGGGTCCTCGATCCCCGCCGGGTCCTCAGATCCCCGCCGGGCCGTCGAAGACCCACCCCGGCGACTGCCCACCCGCAGCCGACCGACCGACCCACCCACGGACCGGTGTCGCCACGAGCGCGCCGACCCGCCCCGCCACCGAATCCGGGAGCCTGCCCCATGTTGGACCACCGCCTCGACGACGAGTACGAGCAACTGCGCCGCACCGTCGCCGAGTTCGCCAAGGAAGTGATCGCACCCGCGATCGGCGAGCTGTACGAGAAGCACGAATTCCCGTACACGATCGTGCGCGAGATGGGCCGGATGGGCCTGTTCGGGCTGCCGTTCCCGGAGGAGTACGGCGGCATGGGCGGCGACTACCTCGCGCTGGGCCTGGTGCTCGAAGAGCTGGCCCGGGTCGACTCCTCGGTCGCGATCACGCTGGAGGCGGCCGTGTCGCTGGGCGCGATGCCGATCCACCGGTTCGGCACCAAGGAGCAGAAGGAGACCTGGCTGCCCAAGCTGACCAGCGGCGAGATGCTCGGCGCCTTCGGCCTGACCGAGCCCGGCGGCGGCTCGGACGCCGGCGCCACGCGCACCACCGCGCGCCTGGACGAGGCGACGGGGGAGTGGGTGATCAACGGCGGCAAATGCTTCATCACCAACTCCGGCACCGACATCACCGGTTTCGTCACGGTCACCGCGGTCACCGGCACCAAGGCCGGCGGCGGCAAGGAGATCAGCACGATCATCGTGCCCGCCGGCACCAAGGGCTTCACCGTCGCGCCGCCGTACTCCAAGGTCGGCTGGAACTGCTCGGACACCCGTGAGCTGTCCTTCGAGGACGTGCGCGTCCCGGCCGAGAACCTGCTCGGCGAACGCGGCCGGGGCTACGCCCAGTTCCTGTCCATCCTGGACGAGGGCCGGGTGGCCATCGCGGCGCTGGCCACCGGGTTGGCGCAGGGTTGCGTGGACGAGTCGGTGCGCTACGCCGGCGAACGTGAGGCCTTCGGCCGCCCGATCGGCGCCAACCAGGCGATCGCCTTCAAGCTCGCGGACATGGAACTGCGCGCGCACAACTCCCGGTTGGCCTGGCGGCACGCCGCCTCGCTGCTGGTGCACGGCGAGCGGTTCAAGAAGGAGGCCGCGCTGGCCAAGCTCTACAGCTCGGAGAGCGCGGTGGACAACGCCCGCGACGCCACCCAGATCCACGGCGGCTACGGCTTCATGAACGAGTACCCGGTGGCCCGCTTCTGGCGCGACGCCAAGATCCTGGAGATCGGCGAGGGCACCAGCGAGGTCCAGCGCATGCTGATCGCCCGCGAACTGGGCCTGCCGCGCTGACCGCGGCGGGACATCGGGGCCGACCTTCCGGGACGCACGTCGTCCCGGCGGGTCGGCGTCAGTGTGCTGGGCGGATGGGCGGCTTCACAGCGAGACGGCGCGGGTGATGGTGACGACGAGGACTCCGGCGCTGATCGTGTAGCGGACGAACACCCCGGAGATCGTGGTTTCCCGGCGGTCTCGGTCGCCGCCGACCTGCACGGAGCCGGACCCGTAGGGGTCGCGGCCGAGGGACGAGTCCACGGCGTTCTTGAAGGCCCGGATCTGCCCGGAGGACAGGGGTTTGAGGCCGTCTTCGGCCTCATTCGTGTATTGCACGCGATAGCTCATGTGATCGCGTTCCCGTCTCGGTCCACGCAGTCGCCGAAGTCGCCGGCCTTGAGACGCTCGTGCACGGCCTCGTCGTCCTCCTGGGCCTCCGGAGGAAGCGCCCAGTGCAGGATGGCGTCGCGTTCGAGCCGATCGAGCGGGGTCTCGTAGATGACCTTGTCGAACTCGTCGCGACGGTCCTCGGGGAGGGCGGCCCGGATCTCGGCGAGCGTATTCGGCAGCTCGATGCGCTCGCCACGGACGACGGTGGTTCTGGGCATGGCGGCCTCCTGCTCGCGATGGGCCCTCCAGAATGGCATCGCGCGGTCCCCGCCCGACAGCGGGCGCGCACCAAAGGACCACACACCACCCCGGTGCGCGCCCCCGCGACGTGCCGGGGCGCCGACGTATCTCTCCCCCCGAGTACCGACGATCATCCGAACGACAGCCGGGTGGCCGGCCTCCTGAGACGGCCGTCGAGCGGTAGCCGTACGACGGCTGACAGTGAGATCGCTCCCAACCCGTGGGCGGCTCGGCGCTCGTGCCCGCGACCGGGCGGACGCCGGTCGAACCGGGGATTCCGGAAGGTGGGATTTCGCGTTCTGATGGTTGACCTAGTCCACTGTTGTGAGGATGGTGGCGGGCAGGCAGTTGTCCGGGACCAGGGGAGGGACGCCGTGGCCAAGCGGTTCGAGGGACGTAGAGCTTTGATCACCGGGGCCAGCAGGGGAATCGGGGCGGCGTTGGCGGTGCGGCTCGCGGCCGAGGGAGCCGATGTGGCGGTGACCGCGCGTACGTTGCGACAGGGCAACCTGGCCGGGTCGTTGGAGCGGACCGAGACGCTGATCGCCCGGCACGGGCGGCGCAGCGCGGTGGTGGTGGCCGACCTGTCCGACGAGGGGCAGCGGGCCAGGATCGTCCCGGCCGCCGAGGAGGGGCTCGGCGGGCCGATCGACATCCTGGTCAACAACGCGGCGATGGCCTCGTACGCGTCGTTGCGGGTGTATCCGCAACGACGGGCGCGGCTGCACTTCGAGGTCAACGTGCTCGCGCCGATGGAGTTGTGTCAGGCCGTGGTGCCCGCGATGGCCACGCGCGGCGAGGGCTGGATCGTGAACGTGACCAGCGGCACCGCGCGGCCGTGGGCGGGGCCGCCGTTCGAACTGGGCGTGCTGGGCACCAAGACCGCGGTGTACGGGGCGTCCAAGGCCGCGTTGAACCGGATCACCAACGCGCTGGCCGCGGAGCTGTACGGGACCGGGATCCGGGTGAACACGATCGAGCCGCGGGCCGCGGTGCTCAGCGAGGGCGCGGAGGAATTGGTCGGCGGGCAGTTGCGACCCGATCAGATCGAGACCATGGACCAGATGGTCTCCGCGACCCTGGAACTGTGCGACGGCCCGGCGTCGCGGACCGGCGGCGAGTACGTGAGCCTGGACCTGCTGGCCGAACTGGGCATCAGGGTCTGAGCGCCGCGCCGGCGAACCGACCGCCAGGCGCGGCTCACGCGGCGAACCGACCGCCAGGCGCGGCTCACCCGGAGGGCCGACCGCGAGGCGTGGCTCACCCGGCGGGCCGACCGCGATCCGCGTGCCTCACTCCGGCAACCGCAGCAGCAGCGCGGCGAGCAGCCGGGTCTTGGGGTCGGTCCAGTCCAGCCCGGTCAGTTCGCCGGCCCGGCGGATCCGATAGCGCAGCGTGTTGGGATGGATGTGCAGGGCCGCCGCCGCGGCCCGCACGTCGCCCAGCGCGTCCAGCCAGGCCAGCACCGAGCCGGTGTACTCGGTGCCGTGCTCGGCGTCGTGCGCGCGCAGCGCGTTCAGCCGGGGATCGCGGATGTGTCGCCGGTCGGTCAACAGCGCCTGGACCTCGCCGTACAGCACCGCCGGGCGGACCTCGGACAGGGCCGCGACCTCGGCCGACACACCGCCCGCCGCCATCGCGTCCAGGACCCGGTCGACCGATTCCCGGGCCGCCACCGTGCGGGCCAGGCTCGGCGCCGGGTCGCCGACGGCGCCGCGTACCGCCAGGTCCAGGTGGCCGTGCGCCGCCTCGGCGATCTCGTGCGCCCAACCGAGCACCACCGACTCGGCCGGCGGCGCGGACAGCAGTACGTACAGCCGCGCGCCCAGCGGCGCGACGTGCGCGTGGCTGTGCCGGGCCGCCGCGTACACCGAGACCAGGTTGGCCAGTTCGGTCCGGGCCAACTCCTGGGACGGCTCGTCCGGCCTGCTCGCGCGCACGGTGAAGCCCAGGACCTGCACCGGCCGCACCGGATCCAGGCCCAACTGGGTGCCGGCGGTCCGGGCCGCGACGGCGCCGGTGAGCAGGCCCGCGACGTTCTCCCGGGTCACCCCGGCCTCGGCGGGCAGCCGGGTACGCCGCCGGACCAGGTGCAGCGTGGCCACCCGCGCCGCGCCGAGCAGCACCTCGGCCGCCCGCTCGGCGAGCGGCTGCCGGCCCTCCTGCACCCAGATCGTGCCCAGCCAGCGCCCACCCGCGTGCACGCCGACCGCCAGTCGGCGGCGGATGCCCAGATCGGGGCGCTCCTCGACGGCGATCACCTCGGCCGTGGTGCGCAGCCGGTGGAAGACGCCCCAGTCGCGCAGCCGGGCCATGTACTCCTCCGGCCCCTGCCAGCCCAGGATGGACAACCGGCGCAGTTCGTCGGCCTCGTCCGGCCCGGTCGCGCGCGAGTAGGCGAGCACGCGGTTGGCGCTGTCCTCGATGCTGACCCCGCCGCCGGTGAGCATCGCGGTGGTCTGGGCGAGCGAGAACAGGTCGCCGCCGTCCGGCGGTTCGGCGTCCGGGCGTTCGTCCAGCGCGGCGTGCGCGAGCGCGGCCACCTGCTCCCAGCGGGCCTCCGGGCGTACCGAGAGCAACACCACGCCCGCCGTGTCGGCGACCTCGCGCAGCGCCGCGTGTTCGCCCTTGACCGCGACCGCCGTCGCGCCGGCCGCGCCCGCCGCGCGCACCGTGCCCGCCGCCGCCCGGCCGCGCAGGCCGACCGCCAGGAGCAGGTCGCCCGGCATCGTGTGCGGCTCCTCCTCCGGGTCGAGGATCGACACGTGCCGGACCAGGCCCTCCAGGCCGCCGGCCGCCGCCGCGACCCGGACCGGGCCGTCGCCGACCGGGCCGCCCAGAGCAGCCAGCAGTTCACGCAGCGGGACGCCGGTTTCGGCCACTTTCGACCCCTTCGGGAATGTTGGCCGATGAGCCAAGTTGGGTGTTTCGAGTTTAACCGATCGGATAAACACCCGAGGCCGAGTCCGGCCTAGCGTTGGGGTCGAGAGGCATGCCCGATCTCGGCGTGGATCAGGCGTCCGGCGAAGCACCGCTCACCCGGACCGCCGAACGCCGAGACCACCCGGATCGCCGAACACGTCGATCATCCGAACATTCGGATCGATCACCGATCATCGGATCACCGAAGAGGAGCGCCGTTTTGGACGCTGTGACCCAGGTCCCCGCCCCGGTCAACGAGCCGGCACACGACTACGCCCCCGGCACGCCCGCGCGGGCCCGCCTCGAAGCGAAGCTCAAGGAACTGGCCGCGGCCCCGATCGACCTCCCGATAACCATCGGCGGCGCGCGCCGGATGGGCTCCGGTGAGCGCACGGACGTGGTGCAACCGCACAACCACGGCGCGCGCCTGGGCACCTTCGCGCACGCCGGCACCCAGGACGCCCGGGACGCGATCGACGCGGCCCTGGCCGCCGCGCCGGCGTGGCGCGACCTGTCCTTCGACGACCGCGCGGCGATCTTCCTCAAGGCCGCCGACCTGCTCGCCGGCCCGTGGCGCGAGACCCTCGCCGCCGCGACCATGCTGGGCCAGGGCAAGAACGCGCAGCAGGCCGAGGTCGACTCCTCCTGTGAGCTGATCGACTTCTGGCGCTTCAACGTGCAGTTCGCCCGCCGGGTGCTGGCCGAGCAGCCGATCAGCAGCCCGGGCGTGTGGAACCGCACGGACCACCGGCCGCTGGAGGGCTTCGTCTACGCGATCACCCCGTTCAACTTCACCGCCATCGCGGGCAACCTGCCCACCGCGCCGGCGCTGATGGGCAACGTGGTGGTCTGGAAGCCCTCGCCCACCCAGACCCTCTCGGCCGTACTGCTGATGCGCCTGCTGGAGGAGGCCGGACTCCCGGCCGGTGTGATCAACCTGGTCACCGGCGACGGCATCGCGGTCTCCGAGGTCGCGCTCGCGCACCCCGCGCTCGCGGCCATCCACTTCACCGGATCCACCGCGACCTTCCAGCACCTGTGGCGCACGGTCGGCGAGAACATCGCCGGCTACCGCACCTACCCGCGGATCGTCGGCGAGACCGGCGGCAAGGACTTCGTGGTCGCGCACCCCAGCGCCGACCACGACGTGCTGCGCACGGCGCTGGTGCGCGGCGCGTTCGAGTACCAGGGCCAGAAGTGCTCGGCCGCCTCGCGCGCCTACATTCCGCGCTCGATCTGGGAATCCGGCTTCAAGGACGACTTCCTGGCCACCGTCGACGGGCTGTCGATGGGCGACGTCACCGATCTGAGCCACTTCCTGGGCGCGGTCATCGACGAGCGCGCGTTCGCCAAGAACAAGGCCGCGATCGACCGCGCGCACGCCGACGACACGGTCGAGGTCGCCGCGGGCGGCAGCTACGACGACAGCGTCGGCTGGTTCGTCCGACCCACCGTGCTGGTCTCGGCGAACGCCGACCACGACATCTTCAAGGACGAGTACTTCGGCCCGATCCTGGCCGTGCACGTCTACGAGGACGACGCCTACGACACGATGCTCGCCCAGATGGAGTCGGTGTCCGCGTACGGCCTCACCGGCGCGGTGATCGCGCAGGACCGCGAGGCGATCGCGCACACCGCGCACGTGCTGCGGTTCGCGGCGGGCAACTTCTACATCAACGACCGTCCCACCGGTGCGGTGGTGGGTCAGCAGCCGTTCGGCGGTGGGCGCGCGTCCGGCACCAACGACAAGGCCGGTGCGATGCAGAACCTGATGCGCTGGACCAGCTCGCGCTCGATCAAGGAGACGTTCGTCCCGGCGACGGACCACCGCTACCCGCACATGGGCTGACCCTCACCCCACCGGTATTTCGGGAGAAGAAATGCTCCGCAGCCCCATCCTCGCGGCGGCCCGCTCGCCGCGGACCCGCTCGCTGGTCGAGCACCTGCCGCCGACCCGGGCGATCGTGGACCGCTTCGTGGCCGGCGACGTGCTCGCGGACGCGGTCCGGGTCACCCGTGAACTCGTCGACTCCGGGCGCAAGGTGACACTCGATCACCTCGGCGAGGACACCGCCGATCGGGCCCAGGCCGACGCGACGGTGGACGCGTACGAGGCACTGCTCGGCACGCTCGGCGAGACCGGGCTCGCGCGCAGCGCCGAGGTGTCGGTCAAGCTCTCCGCCGTCGGACAGTTCCTGCCCGGCGACGGCGAGCAGGTCGCGCTGGACAACGCCCGGCGTATCTGCGCCGCCGCCGCGCGGGTGGGCACCACGGTCACCCTGGACATGGAGGACCACACCACGACCGACTCGACCCTGGGCATCCTGCGCGATCTGCGCAAGGACTTCCCGTGGGTGGGCGCGGTGCTCCAGGCGTATCTGCGCCGCACCGAGCAGGACTGCCGGGACCTGGCCCACGAGGGCTCGCGGGTGCGGCTGTGCAAGGGCGCCTACCAGGAGCCGGAGTCGGTCGCGTTCCAGGACAAGGGCGACGTGGACCGCTCGTACGTGCGGTGCCTGCGGATCCTGATGGGGGGCGCGGGCTACCCGATGGTGGCCTCGCACGACCCGCGCCTGATCGCCATCGCGCGACACCTCGCGGACCTGGCCGGGCGGCCGCCGGGCAGCTTCGAGTTCCAGATGTTGTACGGCATCCGGCCCGAGGAGCAGGCCCGGATCGTCGAGCGCGGCGACCTGATGCGCATCTACCTCCCGTACGGCGCCGAGTGGTACGGCTACTTCATGCGCCGGCTCGCGGAGCGCCCGGCGAACCTGACCTTCTTCCTGCGCGCGATGGCCACCAAGGGGTAGGCGGCGCGCCCTGCGAGCGCCGGACGGGCCGATATCGGCCCGTCCGGCGCTCGCCCGTTCGGGGCGGCGACGCGGATCGGCTCCCCGCCCGCCGTCGGCGCACATCGGCACGGGCCACGTCCGTCGGCGCCGGCCAGGGTCGTCCTCGATCCGGATCGGGGAGGCTCGAAGCCACAGGGCGCACATCAGGTCGCGCGCACTCCGCCCATGTGCGCCGGCTACCGACCGGGGCCGGCGCGATGCCAGGCTGTAGATATGGACGAGCAGATCCGAGACCCGCGCGAACCCGACGTCACCATCCATACGGGCGGCGCCATGTGGCCCACGCCCGGCGAGATCCGCGCCGAACTCCCCGACGACGCCCGCGCCGAGTTCGAACAGGACTACGCCCACGCCCTCCAGGTCGCGGCCGACCTCGGCGACCTCGCCCAACTCGCCAACATCCTCGGCCCCTGGCAGCGGCGCCTCCAATATCACCGCGCCGGGACCTACGACGACGTTCTCGACCGGGCCCGCGCCATCCGAGCGGGCGAAGACGTCGGCGCCATTCCGCTCGCAAGGCTCCGGAAGGCGGACCTGTGAGCTATTCCATCGAGTACCACCCGAAGGCCGAACTCGTCAGGCGCACCCTGCCGCGCGACGCCCTCAACGCGCTCGATGTCCTCGAACGCCGGCTCCAACAGGACCCTTGGGGTGCCGGGAGCCGCATGGCCGGTGGCCTGAAGGACACCTTGGAAGCGCCGTTCGGCCGCTACGGCTTCGCCGCTTACGTGGTCCAGGACCGGCGCGTCATGGTCAGCGTCATCAGCCTCACCTGGACCGGCTGACCACGACCCGCTCACCTCATGGACGGCGAATGCCCAACCCGTTCCCTTAGGGCAAGGCTGCGCAGAGGATGACGCGCTGAAGGCGGGTGGGCGCGATATGAGCGAATGCCGGCATGTGCAGAGCCACCCGGGCCGCCCGCACCGGGATCCTTTGCGGCGGCGCCGCATCCAGAGCACGCTCCGGCGCCCGGAGCCCCAATGCGAGGTCTCCGGGTACGAAAAAGAGTTCAGTGCGGACATAGGCCGCAGCGGCAGTCTGCCTCGTCATCGGCACGAACCGACACCCACCGCACCAGCTCCGCGACGCGCGCGCCCAATCCGGCTCGTGTGGATGAGGCCATACCCCGGACGCTACCCGCGCCCGCGCGATCGGGATGGCGATTTCGTGTGACTACAGCCCGATCAGGTCCGCGAGTTCGGACAGCGAGTCGACCGTCCAATCCGCGCGATTCACCTCGGGATCGCCCGCCCACAGGTAGCCCCACGGGCCGCGACGCACCAGTGCGGTTCGCAACCCTGCCCGAGCCGCCGGGATGTGGTCGTTCGCCGGGTGGTCACCGACGTACAGGATCTCGTGGGGCGCACCGGGCGCCCACTCCAGAAGCCGCCGAAAGAAGCCGTCATCGGGCTTGGCGACGCCCCGCTCCTCCGACACCGCCAACGCGTCCGCCGGCAGTTCCAGGGCCCGCAGCATCTCGCCTGCCCGCCGGGTCTGGTTGCCCGCGATACCCACCCACACGCCTGCGGCACGCAGCCCGGCCAGGGCCGGCCGTACGTCCGGATACAAGTCGGACTCCTCGAGAACCTCGCGAACACCGGCCGCCTCGCTCGCGGCCCGGTCCGCGGCCGGGTCGAAGCCGGGCCGGATCCGACGAAGCGCCTCGGCGTTGTCCATCCCGAGCGCCGTCACCGCCCCGACCAGCGCCGACATGGTGTGCGCCGGAACACCGACCCACTCGGCCCAACGCCCCCAAAACCGGGCGTCGTTGGTCAAGGTCTCGCCAACGTCGAAAACGACACTCTCGATCATGCAACTCAGGCTAAGGCGCGACCACGTCGTGGATGCAAAAGTGCGAGGACGTGTGCGCCGGCTACCGATCGTGCCCGGAGCGATGCCACGCTGTGGCAATGAACGAGCAGGTGCGACATTCGCGCGAACCCAACGTCACCATCCACAGGGATGCCTCCCTTGGTCGGCGCCCGCCCAACTCCGCGCCGAGTCGCCTGGACAGCGACCGACGCCGGTCCCCGATCTCCTCCCGACTCCGGGAGGAGATCGGGGAGTTCGCGCCCGGCACTATCGCTGCGATCCTGCGGCGGGCAGCATCGAGTCGGCGAGCATGATCGAGATTACCGGTGCCCGACTGGCCCTGCGCGAACTTCAACTCGACGACGTCGACGCGGTCCTCGCGATCGACGGTGACGAGGAGGCCACTCGCCACCTGTCGTTCGAGCCGCGCACCCGCGAGCAGGTCGAAGCCATCGTCGAACGCTCGATCGCATCGGCGCGGGTCGACCCGCGCACCGAGTACGCAACGGCGGTGGCCCTGGGCGGGAACCTCATCGGCTTCGCCCGACTTGCCCTGGACCCGCACAGTCCACGCGGAGCAACCATCGGATTCGCCCTCCGTCCGGACGCGTGGGGACAGGGGTACGGCGTCGAGACCGTGCACCTTCTCGCCGCTCTTGCCTTCCGGCGGCTCGATCTCCACCGAATCTGGGGGGCTCGCGCCCCGTTGAACGAGGTCTCGGGGCGCACCATGGAACGCGCCGGATTCATCCGGGAAGGCACCATCCGCGAACACGTCCACGTCCGAGGCAACTGGCGAGACTCCGTCGTATACGGGCTCCTCGATCACGAATGGAAATCCCCGATCGGGTTCCCGTCGTAGTCACGCTCGCCGCCCCGGGGCGCGTCCGGTCCCGTGACCGCCTCCTATGCTCCGACGCATGAGCGAATCCCGGGTGTTGTACATCGTCGCGGGCGCGGCGCCGCCCGTCCTCGACATCGCCACGCTCCTCGCCGAGGTGCGAGCGCGAGAATGGGATCCCTGCCTGATCCTCACGCCGACGGCGGCCGACTGGCTGTCGAACAGCCTCGACACCCTCACCGCCGTGGCCGGCCGCCGGCCACGCACCCGCAACCGCCGACCGGGCGAGGAACGTCCCTTCCCCGCACCCGACGCCCTGCTCGCGTGCCCGCTCACCTTCAACTCGCTCAACAAATGGACGCTGGGCCTGGCCGACAACGTCGCCCTGGGCACCCTCGCGGAATGGCTGAGCACGCACCTCCCGACCGTGGCCGTCCCGTGGTTCAACGACACCCTCGCCGCGCACCCGGCCTACGCCGACAGCATCCAGACGTTGTCCTCGTACGGCGTCACGATCCACCTGGACCCGAACGGCCGGCCACACAGCGGTGACGTCCCGGTGGACTGGTCGGCGATCGCGAACCTCCTGCCGGCGAATCCGGGCTGAGCCCATCGCCGGACGCCGGGTGGGGCCACGAAAGCAGCCCGTCCGGCATGTGCGCGTTGTGGAGCGGCCCGCTTCCGAACACCGAAGGCAGGGCGGCTTCGGGATGTTCGGGGCCTGGGCAGTGGGCAGTGGGCGGTGGATGTGCGACGGGTCGCCGTGGTGAGGGAACTACCCGTCGAGTCGCCATCCTCCAGGCTTGCCCGGTGGATAGAGGGTCTGCCGGGTGCCGTCGATGCGCAATCGAAGGTCGTGCGGGGCGGGGGATCCGGTGGCCTGCCACTCCTGGTGGATCGTATCGATGGCGTCCCACAAGCGTCGGGGGCCGCCTTGGGTCACCGTCCCGGTGGCGTGCTCGAAGGTGGCCCAACTTCCGTCCGGGTGGCCGAGGTTGGTGCTGCGCCCGCCGGCTTCATTGCCGGTGAACCTGCTGCATCCGGGCACGGCGAGGCCGAGGATGAACCGGGTGTCGGCCCCGTCGAGGGCGGCCGGGGGTGTTTCGGATGCCCGCGTGGCGCCGTCGCGTCCCTCGGTTACGGCTGCCCATGCCGCTCGGATGTCGGGCGATTGCGGTCGGGAGATCATGAACGACGCGGTTGGGTCGGCCAGGATCGGCCCGTCGGCCTGTCCCGAGCCGGTGACGGTCGGGCGGACCAGGGCGTAGGCGTCGAGCGGACCGGCCAGGGTGAGCAGCAGGACACCGCCGATGCGGGTGGCGTCGACCCATGCCGAGGGGACGCGGCGGACGCTGAAGGTCGCGATGAGTCGGTCGTATCGATCACGTGCGCTGCCGACCGCCGCGCCGCCGTCACCTGTGCGCAGAGTGGGTGTGTGGCCGGCTGCGGCGAGGCGTCGTGCGGCGGTGGCGGTGATGGCGGGGTCGATGTCGATGGTGGTGACCTGTTCGGCGCCGAGTCGGGCCGACAGGAGGGCGGTGTTGTAACCGGTACCGCATCCCGCCTCGAACACCCGGTCGCCGTCGCGGACGTCGAGGTGTTCGAGCATGCGCGCCATCAATGAGGGCCGGGTGCTCGACGACGTCGGTGTGCCCTTGGTCGGCTCGTGGTCGTCGTCGGTGATGTCTCGTCCGTCGAGTTGGGTGACGAGGGACTCGTCGGCGTACGCCGCGGCGAGGTACGCCGGTTCGCCGGCGTGCCGGGGGATCCAACGCCGACGCCCGCCGACGTCGCCGACGGTCCAGAATGAAGGAACGAATAGGTGCCGGGCAGTCACCCGGAACGCTTCCTGCCATGGTGTTGTCCGCAGATCCCCGGCCTCGACGAGCCGCCGGACGAGGTCCGCACGCAATGCGTCCGCCTCCTTGCTGTCCACCCTGTGTGCGGCGGTCACGCGTCCTCCGTGAGAAGTTCGGCGATGGCATCGGCAATGGGGACCTTGGCGGCGAGTTCGATCCAACCCCATTGGCCGGCAGGGTTGTTCTCCAGGAACGTCCACGTTCCGTCGGGGGATACGACGAAGTCCATCGCGCTGAAATTGAGCTTGTAGTGTTCCTGGAAGCGGCGAACGCCTTCCGCGACATCCGAAGGAACGCTGATCGGATCGTAGGTGAGTGCCGCGTAATCGGTGCGCCAATCGACCCGGGCGGCTGCGGATCCGGCATGGATGGCCACGGCGAACATGTGCCGGCCGACGACCGTCAGCCGCACCTCGTTTTGCTTGGGGACGAACTCCTGGAAAAGATGCGCGGTCGCCCGCACCGAGTCGTCGAGGTCGTTCGGGTCGATCAAGCGAAAGGGTACGGACTCCCAGGATGGCCCGACGTTCAGGCGTACGCCTGCGGGGTGGATCGGCTTGTATCCGACGGGCCGGTCGCTGCCCTGGGCGAACGCGCGGGCGGCGGCCGGGTCGGACGTGATGAGCGTGCGGGGTGTCCGGAGACCGCAGAACGCGGCAATAACGAGTTGCCGGGGTTTGCCCTGGGCGTCGATGAGCAGTCGCGGGCGGGTCACCCACGGCACGGGCAGGGATTCCAGGACTCCGTACACGGCGGCGGCGGACTCGCCGATGGCCCACTCACGGGCGGGGCCGACGACTGCGGCGGGAGGGTCCGGCGGTGCGGGCCGCACCAGGTGTACGGCCCGCACGGATTCGAGGTCCACCGCCCGATCGAGACCCACGAGAGTCCCGGACCAATGCCCGCCGAAGTGCTCCGCGGTGAGTATCACCCGCTGGGGATGGTCCGCGACATCGAACCGCATCACCGGCACGTTTCGTCGATTGAGGGCATCTACCACCAGGTCGGCTGATGGATCCGTCTGTTGGGCCAGGACCAGGACGGTGGACCCGCCCATCAGCGGTAGGGGTCGCTGGTGTCGTCCGAGGCACCGTCCAGGTTCGTGGACGTGACCGTCGCGGCCATGGGCGCGTTTCGAGCCCACAGACGACCGTCGCAGTCGAGATTCACCTGAAGCTCGGCGTCCCAATGCCGACCGGGGTCGACGTCGACGGTGTTGGGCTCGCTCGTGTGGCGCAGACCGAACGGGATGCCGGGAGCTTTCATCGTGTCGGGCATGGTGCTCCTAGGGTTGAGCGGAACGGAAGCTGCTGCGGTTACGACACTTCACTGCGAGGAGGAGCGCGGGGATACGTGCCCATGTCGCCCAGCGTCGCAGGCGTTGGTCTGTGATCGGCAGGTCTCCGGCGGAGTTGAGGAAGCACTGGTGGTCGGCTCCCGAAGATGCCGGATGTGCCCGGCCGACCGCGATGCGGCGGCTGCCGACTGCGTGACGTGGCGGGCAAGACGAAGTGGCTTTGTGGCGCCGTCGGTCAGACCGGTCGGGTGAGGGGTCCTGCCTTGTACATCTCGGCGGCGGGCGCGGTGGCGGTTTCCCGGGTGCGGACGCCGTGTTCGTATTCGACCATCCATCGGGTGCCGTCGTGCCAGATCTCGGTGATGGTGCCGAGGTGGTGGTTGCGGGGGCCGAGCTTGCGCCAGAGGTGGTCGCCGATCGACCACGGGGGTGAGGCGGACATGATCTTTCCTCGGATGCGGAAGGGGGCGGTCGGGGCGGTCTGCGTCCTGTGCCGGCTGGGCGCGGGGGTGTGTTCGCGGTGCAGGATCATCCGTACGTAGCCGGGAGAGAAACCGGCGATACGGGTGATGGTTTCGGTGGGGATGCCGGCGTGGTGGGCGTCGGCGACCGCGGCGCGGAGTGCGGCGCCGGCGGTGCGGCACTGTTGGTGGTGCGCTTGCCGTTGGTGGTGTGGCGTTGTTGCGGGGTTCGGGTGTCGGCCCTGGAGTCGGGTGCGTTCGGCTGCGGTTGCGGCGAGGCGGGCGAGGGCGGCCTGGCGGCCGTGGGGTGGTGGGTGCACGACCCTCCTTCCGGGCTGTGGGTCGATGGCCTGCCCGGCCGGGCGTGCGGGGGTCTTCAGGCACCCGGCCGGGCAAGGGGTGAGGGGCCGGTCCCGCAGCCGCGCCGGTGACTGCGGGACCGGGTGCCGCCCGCCGGTGTGGTCGGGCGCGGGCGGCGTCGGAGGGGACTCAGCCACCCGGGCCCGGGATGCCGCCGCCGACCGGCGGGGGTGGGAACGTCCGCATCAGGTGCATCCGCGACTCGTGCACCAAAGCCGTCAGTTCGGCGCGCGTCACGTCGAGGGGATCGCGGTCCGGGGCGATGATCCGGATCGGGCGGTCCGGGTCTCCGGACGGTTGGACGGCTACGGACTTTGACATGAAAAACGGCCCCTCGCGTTGGAAACCTGCTGGTCAACAACGCTAGGGGCCGTCCAGTGACGGAGAGGCTACAGATTGTATCCCTTCCGGGGCTTGCGTCAGGCCACCCCGACGCGCCTCGCGAACTCCATCCGACGCCCACTCCTGCGGTACTTCGCTGTCATCAGGCGCACGTTCTCCCGCACCGAGGGATGCATCCTCGCGTGCTGCGGTGCCAGGCGCTCCGCGTACTCGAACGCGTCCCATGCCGAGTCGTGGTCGCCGGCCAGGTAGTGCGCGCGGCCGGCGTCGATGTGGAAGTGGCTGCGGCGCTCCCTGCTGTAGTCCTGCGGCAAGACGATCCGCTCCAACCGGCGTACCGCGTCTCGCCCCCGGCCCAGTTCGACCGGCAGCGACACGCCCCAGATCGCCACATTGGTCGGGCCGAAGACCAACTCGAAGTCGTTGCGGTCCCCACCTAGTTCGTTCGCCGACTCCTCGGCCTTTGCCCAGTGCGCCCATGCGGCGTCGCCGTCGTAGGCGCGCGCCGAGTTGAGGGATGCCTTCAGGTGGTAGGCACCCGCGAGCGACAGAGACAACGGGTCGTCGCGGTGCTGCGGCTTGGACAACTCGGCCAAGCCGTCGTCAAGGATGGTCGCGGCCTCGTCGTGCTCGCCGATGCCGATGTACTCGCCCGACTCGTACCAGCGCGCGGCCAACATCCGTAGCGGATCCTCCGTACGCTCGGCAGCCCACAGGACCCGCTCGGTCGCGAGCGTCGCATCGCTGACCAGGCCCATTTTGTACAGGTACTGCATCGCCGCCTCGTAGGCCGAGCACAGCAGACCGTACGCCTCGCGTCGGTCGTCCGATTCCAGGATGTGCGTTGCGATGCGGGTGTCGAGCAGCAGGTCCGGCAACACCTCGCCGGTTCGCGTCATCGCTGCGGCCTGCCGCCAGGCGTTTGCCTCGGCCACACGAGCGCGCAGTTCGGCGAGATCGACCTCGCGGGCCTGTGCCTCCGTCAGGCGGGGCGCCCGGTTGTAGCGGAGAAGTTCACGTTTGATCGCGGACACGGCTCCGTCATCCGATCCGGGCGCGTAGTAGGGCGCTCCGGTGATGTCCGTGGGGTGGCACTTCAAGGCACGCGCCAGGCTCAGGATGTTCGCGGGGCGGTCCAGGGATCGAGCGCCGCGTTCGTATGCCTTGATGGCGGCGAGGCTGAAGTTCGTCTCCATCGCGAGGCGGCTCTGCGTCCAGCCTCGGGCGGCACGCGCGGCGGCGAGTCTCGTGCCGTTGTGCGGTGCGAACGTCGGTGTTTCATCGTGGTCCGTTGGCATGGCCTGGATTCCCTCCGAGCAGGTCCACCCGAGCCGATGTGTGCGCCGTCGCGCCGGTGCTGCCCTGCAGCCGGTGGCGGCGCCGCCCCGTACTCCGGCGGGATAATCAGGTACCGCCAGCGTACGCCGACGCACAACGCCGGCAGGCGAGTCTGCTCCGCTGCCATCCGTGGGAGCGGGGCGAAGTCATCTCCGGGCGCAAACCTGTTCGTGCTGCTCATGCTTCACCGGCTGCGGGCGTTGTGACCTGCGGCGACTACGGGAGTCTCAGGGGCGCACGCCAGTTCGCGTGCTCCACCCGTGTGCGCCGGCTATCGGTCGTCAACGGAGCGCTGCCATTCTGGAAGGCCTATCGCGAGCAGGAGGCAGTCATGCCCAGAACCACCGTCGTCCGTGGCGAGCGGATCGAGCTGCCGAATACGCTCGCGGAGATCCGTGCCGCCCTTCCCGAGGACCGTCGCGACGAGTTCGACAAGGTTATGTACGAGACCCCGCTCGATCGGCTCGAACGCGACGCCATCCTGCACTGGGCGCTTCCTCCGGAGGCTCAGGAGGAGGACGAAGAAGATGCCCGCCGGATCAAGGCCGGGGATTTCAGCTTTGCCCAGTGGACGGACGGCGACGGAAACGCGGTGCCCCGATGAGCCGCTACTACGTGCAGTACTCCGACCGGGCCGAGGATGGCCTCAAGCCCCTGTCGGCCTCGCAGATCCGCGCCTTCAAATCGACCGTCGAATCAACCGTGGGCAACGACCCCTACGGGCACGGATCCAGTCAGGTGGGGTCCGACCGGGACCGCCGCGAGGCCACGGTTACGGGCGTGTTCATCCGGTACATGGTCAGCAACAGCGTGCTGGTCGTGAGCGTCACCCGCGCCGTCTCGCTGTGAAGCCGCCCATCCGCCCAGGACACTGACGCCGACCCGCCGGGACGACGTGCGTCCCGGAAGGTCGGCCCCGATGTCCCGCCGGGCGAGGTCGGGTTTGGCCTTGGTGTCGCCGGGGTGTGGATTCGGTCAGTGTGGGATGTCCACCGGGGGCAGGACCTCGGCTGTGGGGGAGAAACGGGTGGGGACGGCGAAGGTGCCCTTGGTGGGCGGCGGCTCGTGGTGGTCGGCGGCGGATTCGGCTCGGCGCAGGACGACCAGGGCGGCGATCGGCGGGGCCGGCGCCTCGGGGGCCAGGAAGGGCTCGTCGGCGACGCCCGCGAAGGCCTCGCGGGCGGTGCTCGCCGGGTCGGGCGCGGCGTACTCCAGGATGTCGGCGCCCAGCCGCCGGCCGGTGTTGCGCAGGTGCAGGTACGCGGTCGTGCAGGCCTCGCGTGCGGCGGTGCCGTCCGCCTCGGCCAGCGCCCGTTCGTAGGCGGCGTGCACCTCGGGCGGGGTGGCCGCCGGGGTGATCCCGAGGACGTCGTAGGGCGATCGCTCCGCTGCGGGCATGATCCGTGCTCCGGGTTCGTGGTCCGTGGTCCGAGATGTGGGTGGCGGGGTGGGCGGTGGGGTGCGGCCGGTCGCTCGACGCTCGGTCAGTAGTAGCCGTGGATCCGGGCCCGGATCTCGTCCAGGATCTCCCGGGTGCCGTCCGTGGGGTGGTACTCGTTCGCGCGTTCCAGGTGTACGAGCGCCGTGTGGTTGTGTCCCATGTTCGCCTGCCGCACCCCCTCGTTGTGCAACGCCAGCGCCAGCAGCACGGTGTTCTCCGGGGTCAACGGGATCGCCTCCAGCACCCGGATCGCGTCCTGATAGCGCTCCTCGCCCAGATACACCGCCACCAACGCGTCCCGCAGCCTCGGCTCCTCGTGCTCGGCGAGGGCCCGACCGAGCACCTCGATCGCCTCGTACGCTCGGCCCTTGGCGAGCAGGTCGTAGCCGCGGTCCACCACCACCACGATCCACGCCTCGCGCAGCGGCTCGATCTCCAAGCCGTCGGCGATCTCGCAGCGCAACAACTCCTCGGCGACCTCGTAATGCCGCGCGTAGTAGTGGTTGAACGCCAACGCGCGGCGCGTGGGCGGGTCGTCGCCGTAGTGCAGGGCCTCCTCGAGCAGGGTGATCGCCCGCTCGAAGTCCTCCTCGCCTTCGCTCGTCCGCGCCGCCTCCGACAGCAGCGCGGCCACCCGTCGGCGCGCCTCGGCGGCCGGCGACTCGCCCTCCCCGCCGGTGTCCGCGAGTTCGAGCGCCTCGCGCATCGCCGCGACCGCCTGCTCGCGCGCGCCACCGCGCAGCGCGAGTCGCTCGGCACTCAGGAACAGCGCGTTGGTCAACCCGATCCGACCCGCCTCGCCGGGGTCGAGCGCGAACGCCTCGCGCATCGTGGCGACCGCCTCCTCGACCGCCGCGTCGGTGCCGGTCGCCAACAACTCCATCACCAGCCCGCGCAGCGCGCCGGCCGCCAAGGCCCGCACGGCCGCGTCGTCCGGGGTCAGCTCCAACGCCCGGCGAACCAGCGCGATCGCGTCGCGGTACAGCTTGCGCTCGTGCGCCTGCCGCGCGAGTTGCGCGTACGCCCCGGCCAACGCCGCACGCAGGCCCGGCCCGTCCGGGGCGAGCGCCCACGCGCGGGACAACAACCGGGCCGCCTCCGCGTGTTCGTTCGGATCGGCGGCCAACACCGCTTGCGCGGCCCGGATTCCGACCCGGGCGGCCAACTCCGTCGCGTCCGCCGGCAGCGGCGCCGCCTGCTCCAGACACCCCAGCGCCGGTGCCCACTCCCCGCGTTCGCCCAGATCCCGGGCCCGAGCCAGGTGCGCCCGGGCCAGCAGCGCGGCCACCCCCGGCGTCGCGGCGGGCCCGGCCAACCCGGCCAGCGCGGTCAGCCCGGAGATCGCCTCGTCGAACCGGCCGGCGTCGATCAGATGGTGGTACAGGCCCAACGGGCCGAGCAGGTCGGCGGTGTGCGCGTCCACCGCGGCCCGGACCGCGGCGGCCAGTTCGCGGCCCGCCGGCGACCCGTGCTCGGGGTCGGCGACCCGCTCCAGGAACATCGGCCCGCACACGATCGCGGCGGGTGCCGGCTCGGTGTGCGCGATACGTTCGGTCGCGGCCACCTCCAACGCCCAGCGCTGTGCCAACTCGCGGTACAGCGCGGCCACCGCGCCCTCGCTCTGCCCGGCCCGCTCCCGCAACTCGCGGTGCACCCGCTCGATCTGCTCGGTGCGCGCGATCCGGATCCGCTCCTCGGAGATCTCCCGCCCGGTGCGCGCCTCCAGATCGATCCAGAACCTCGGGCTGTACAGCACCGCGGCCCAGGTTCCGCACACCAGTTGCCACATCGCGGTGGTGTGCCCCGCGTCGTCGGCCAACCCGGCGCGCAGCGCGGACAGCGCCAGACACTGGAGGTTGCGCACATCGGTGGGCACCGCGCGCTCCAGTTCGAGCCGAATCGCGATCGAGGCGTCGTGTCGATCCGCCCGCGCGTGCGCGAGCGCCTGCCACGAGCGCAACAGCGGCCGCGCCCGACGCACCTGCGCCAACTCCGGCACCAGGCCCGCCGCGCGCTCCACGTCCGCCGACGCGGCGACCAGGTCGGCGCTGTGCGCGGCGGCCCGGCGCACGTACACCCGGGCGGCGATCAACCTGCCCGCGTCACTCGCCCCGGGGCCGGCCAACAACGGCTCCAGGCCCGCCAACGCCGCGTCGTGATCGCCGCGCTGGGCACGCAGCAGGGCCAACAGGTGGTGCGCCGAGGTACGCCCGCTGCCGCTCGCCCACCGGGTCAGCTCGGCCTCCGCCGCCGCACCCGTGCCGGCCTGGTGCGCGCACGCGGTCAGCGCGGCCAACATCGCGTCCGCGCAGCCCCCGCAGCGGGCCGGCAGGTCGCCGCCGAGCACGCCGTGGTCGGCGCAATAGGCCCGCCCGCACTGGCCGCACACGGCCCGCGCCGACGCGACGCACCCGGCCGACTCGCACACCGCCGCATGCGGCTGCGGCTCCACCGGCCCGGGCACCACCAGCGACTGCCGGTACGCCTGGGCCGCGTCGCCCCACCGGCGGGCCCGCGCGGCGTGCATCCCGCGCACCGCCCACGCGGCCGGTTCGGCCTCGGCCAGCGCCCCCAGCGGTACGGTTCCCGCGCCGAGCGCGAGCCGGGCCAGCGGCGCGAGATGCCCCACGCGCGGATCGGCCACCGGATCGAGCGCGGCCGACAACCGCACCGCGACCGCCGGTTCGCCCGCGTACAGCGCCGCGATCGCCAGATGCACCCGGATCCGCCGATCGCCCGGCACCAACGCGACCGCCGCGCCGAGCCGATCCCGCGCGGCCGTCAGCGGCGCGCCCCGGTCGCGGCCGAACCGCAACAACTCGGCGCCCTCGCGAAACAGGGTCTCGGCCAGCGCGACCCGATAGCCCTCGTGGTCGGGAAACGCGTCCCGACACGCCTGCCAGTGCTCACGCGCGAGCGCGTGGTCGCCGGCCGTGAGCGCGGCCCTGGCCAGCAGATCGCGCGCGGTGGCCACGTTGTGCGCGCGGATCGCGTCGTTGACCCCGCCCGGCGCCGCCCACAACTCGTCCGCCCGGTCCACCCGACCCAGTCGGGCGTACCCCAGGCCCAGGTGGAAGCGCGCCGCGCCGCTGGGTTCGGTACGCACCGGCCCCAGCACCTCGATGCCGTCCGTGATCCGCCCCGCCGCGATCCGGGCCGCGCCGAGCCGGACCACGCCCGGCGTCCAGTCCGGGCGGGCCGCCAACCCGCTCTCGTACGCCTGCGCTGCGCCCGCGTGGTCGCCGGCGTGCTCGCGGACCAGGCCCAACCCGAAGCGGGCCGGCGCGTAGTGCGGGTCCAGCCGGGCGGTGGTCTCGAACTCGCGCCGGGCCAGCGTCCACTCGTCCTCGACTACGGCGAGTTGTCCGCGCGCGTAGTGGGCCCGCGCGTCGCCGGGCGCCGCGGCGACCGCGGCATCCGCGTCGGCCCGCGCCGCGCCCAGGTCGCCCTCGTCCCGATAGGCGATGCCGCGGAAGAGCAACGCCTCGGCCGCCAACGGCGAATCGTCGTCCACCCGGTCCAACACCCGCCAGAACGACGCGATCGCGTCCTGGCGTCGCTCGCGCCGCAGCCGTACGCACGCCTGCCGGTGGTGCGCGAGCGCGCTGTCGTCGCCCGCCTCGATCGCCGCCGAGAACGAGGCGTCGGCCGCCTCCAGCTCACCGGTCGCGCTGTAGGCGCGGGCCAGCAGGTGGTGCTGCACCGCGTTGCGCTCGCGGATCTCGGCCAGATGCACCACCGCGCGCCCCGCGGCACCGAGTTCGAACAGCGCCCGGCCCAGCCCGAAGCGGGCCCGCGCGTGTTTGGGCTCGGCCGCCACCACCCGCTCGAAACACGGCGCCGCCGCCGCGAAATCCGCGTCCTCCTCGTGCAGCGTGCCCAGCGTCAGGTTGGCCGCGACGTGTCCGGGCTGCGCCGCGAGGACGCGCCGCAACACCGGGAAGGCTGCCGTGCGGTCCCCCCGGGCCAGCGTGAGCGTGACGAACTCCAGTTGTACGTCCGCGTGCTCGGGCAGCAGGTCGGCCGCCCGGCGGAGCGGCTCCAGGGCCGCCGCGTCCCGGCCCAGCGCGTGCTGCGCGCGGCCCAGACCGAGCCATGCCTGCGCGTGCGTGGGGGCCAGTGTGCAGGTGCGGGTGAGCAGGGCCACGGCGGCTTCGAGCGCCGCGGCTCGGGACATCTTGTCGGCGGGCTTGCGGCGCAGGTGGGTCAGCGCCATCGCGTACAGCACCTCGGGCCGCTCCGGCTCGATGGTCAACGAGCGCTCGAACGCGGCGAGCGCGTCGTCCGGGCGACCCGCGTCGCGGTACAGCCTGCCCAGTTCGTAGCACGTGGAGGCGCGCGGCACGAGCCGGTCGGCGCGCTCGAACGCGGCGGTCGCCTCGGCCGCCCGACCGAGGTCGCGCAGCGCGCACGCGCGGCCGTACACCGCCCACTCGGTCCGCGGCGCGCCCGCCTCGATCCGGCCCGCGAGTTCCTCCACCACGAGCAGTTCGGCCCTGGGTAGGCCGGGCGCGACCACGCACCGGGCCTCCAGGAAGTCGTACGCCGCGTGATCGGGATCGGTGTCGGTGCGGGTGACCAGGTCCACACAGATCGCGATGTCCAGCGCGCCGGGGCCGGCCCGCCGGGTCGCGTCGGCGGCGGTCAGCTCCAGCGCGGCGGCGGGCAGCGCGGTCAGCGCGAACGCGGTCCGGAAGGCGGTGATCGCGTCGACCGAGCGGCCCTGGCGGCTCGCCACCTCGCCCAGGCCCACCAGCGCCCGCCCCCGGGTCTCGGCGTGCGCGTCCGCGACGCCGGGCTTGACCAACGCGTCCGCGACGCGGCGATAGCCGCGCTCGGCCGCGGCCAGTCGGCCCGCCCGGTGCGCGGCCTCGGCCTGAGTCAACAACGTCTCGGCGCGCGCCGCGATCGACGCGGGTCTGCGCCGGAAACCGAACCACATCAGAGCGGCCACCAAAGCGAGGAGGGCCGCGATGGCGGCGAGAAGCGGGACCGTCATCGGGCGGCCCGCGGGGTATGCCGTACTACGTCGATCAACGGGTCCCCCGACCGTTCAACCCAACAAACACCGTTCATCCCAGCATCGAGCGCTCATGCTAGAACACGCGTCATCCGACTTTCAGGTGCTTGGCGGCCCCGGCTTGGGCAAAATCGCGCCGCGTGCGGACATGGCGACACCGGCGCGCCGACCGCCGCCGACTACGCTCGGTGGCCATGAGCAGCACACCGCCCCCGGATCGACCGACCGAGCAGGATTTCCACCGGCTGCTGGAGCGTACCGGCGCCGAGATCGCCCAGGGCCTGACCGAGGACGAGTTCGAATCGGTGGAAAAGGAGTTCGGATTCCGATTCGCCGCCGATCACCGTCTGTTGTTGTCGGCCGGCCTGCCGGTCGGGAAGAGCTGGCCGAAGTGGCGGGACGGCAACGCGCGGAGCCTCAAGGCGCAACTGGGCTGGCCGAGCGAGGGTGTGCTGTTCGACGTCGAGCACAACGCTTTCTGGCCCTCGACGTGGGGCGCGCGTCCGGCGCAGCTCAAGCACGCGCTCAAGTCGGCGCGATATCACCTGGCGCGGGTGCCGACGATGGTGCCGGTGTACGGCCACCGCTACCTGCCCGGCACCGAGGGCCAGTGGGGTCACCCGGTGTTGTCCATGATGCAGACCGACATCGTGGTGTACGGCGCGAACCTGGCCAACTACCTCGCGGCGGAGTTCGCCGGCGGGGCGATCGAGCAGGCGCCGGTGACGGTGCCGTTCTGGCGCGACCTGGCCTCGTGAGCGGGTACGTCCGGCACGCCGACGTCTCGTGACCCGTGCTGCCGCCCGAGCCCGGCTGTCGTCCGAGCCCGGCCGCCGCCCGGGTCCGGCCGAAGTGCCGCGGCTCGGCCGCCGCGACGAACGCGAACCCGGGCGAGGTCCGGGTCCAGGCCGCTCACCACGGGTGACAACCTTCGGTTGTCGGTGCGGGCGATCGGTTGTTGGCCCTGGAGACACCCGCCGATGTCTGCTGGATCCCGGCGGGTGCACCGGGCGGCGCACCCGAGCGGTGGACCCGAGCACGCGGGCACCGCAACGCCAGAACCGACCCGGGAGCACACCGCGATGCAGGCGCCGACACCGACCGAACCGGCGGACCCGTCCGCCGACACCACCGTTTTCGAATTGCCCGGATTCCTCCCGCAGTTCATCGCCGGCAATCGTTCCAGGGCGCTCGTGTGCGGACTGGACCCGCACGAGTACGACCGGGTCACCGCCGACCTCGACACGCTCCGCGACTGGCTGCCCGCGTTCCGGCGGGTCGGCGAGAGGTACCGCGACGCGGGCGAGACGTACGCGGCGGACGGGCGCGTGGTGTCCGCGGGCGACGCGCTGCGCACCGCCGCGCGCTGGTTGCACTGTGCGACGTTCCCGCCGCTCGCCGAGCACGAGCGCACGATCGCGGCGGCGCGCGAGGCGGACGCGGTGATGGCACGGGCGTTCGCGCACCTGGACCCGGGTGCGGTGCGGATCGAGGGGGAGGGGTTCGCGGGATGGCTGCGCCGACCTTCCGGGGCGGTCGGGCCGACCCGGGTGGTGGTCGTGGCTCCCGGCCTCAACTCCGGCAAGGAGGAGTTCCACGCGGTCGACGAGGCGCTGCTGCGACGCGGCGTCGCGAGCTTCTCCTTCGACGGCCCCGGCCAGGGCGTCCTGGTCGACACCGCGCCGCGAGCCGACTACCACCGCGTGGTCGGCCGGGTGATCGACGCCCTGGAGACCCGTACCGACCTGGACACCAGCGCCGGCGTCGGCCTGGTCGGGATGAGCCTGGGCGGCTTCTACGCGACCCTGACCGCCGCGCACGAACCGCGCGTGGCGGCAACCGTCGCGGTCAGCGGCCCGTACCGGCTCGACTGGGCCGAACTCCCGCTGTTCGTGCGGGAGACGCTCACCGTGCGCACCGGGAGTGCGGGCGCCGCCCAGGAGTTCGTGCACGGCGTCGATCTCGCCGGTATCGCGTCGGGCATCGGCACACCGCTGCGGGTGGTCGAAGGCGGCGAGGACATCACGCCCGGCGTACTCCCCGCCGAACGTGCCGCGCACCAGGCGCCTTCGGGCGAACTGCTCGTGGTCCCGTACGGCGACCATCTGCTGTGCAACGCGCAGTCCGCGTGGCTGCCCGGCACCGCCGACTGGCTGGTGGACCGACTCGGGTAGCCGACGGCTTCAGCGGGTCAGGCCCGCGTCGTGGGCGATCAGGCCGGCCTGGGTGCGATTGGCGCAGTCGAGTTTGGTCAGGGTGCGCGAGACGTACGCCTTGACGGTGGCCTCGGTCAGGTGCAGGCGGGCCGCGATCCGGGAATTGGACAGGCCCTCGCCCAGGCAGCCCAGGATCTCGGTCTCCCGGTCGCTGAGCTCGCGGATCGCGTGGCGGGCTGCACGGCGCGCGGTGTCGCGGGCCGCGCTCGCGCCGATCAGATTGCGGGCGGCGGCCGGCGACAACACCGTGTTGCCGTCGGCGGCCACCCGCAGCAGGGCGATCAGGTCCTCGGGCGGGGTGTCCTTGAGCAGGAAGCCGACCGCGCCGGTGTGCAGCGCGCGCAGCACGTGGTCGTCGGTGTCGATCGTGGTCAGCACGACGACCTTGGGCGGCGCGTCGAGCCGGACCATCCGGCGCAGCGCGGACAGCCCGTCCACGCCGGGCATGTGCAGATCCAGCAGGACCAGGTCCGGGCGATGCCGGACCACCTGTTCCAAAGCCTCGGCGCCGTCGTACGCCTCGCCGACGATGTCGAGGTCCGGGGCACCGCCGAGGATCGTGCGCAGGTGCGCGCACACCATGCGTTCGTCGTCCACCAGCAGGAGTCGGATCATGCGGCACCTTCGTCGAGATCTCGGTGGGGCGGGCGGGATACGGAGGGGATCGGGACGAACGCGTCCAGCACGAAGCCCCCGGTGTCGTCGGGTCCGGCACGCAGGCGCCCGCCGAGGAGTTCGACACGTTCGCGCAGGCCGAGCAGGCCGGTGCCGCCGGTGCCCAGGTCGACGTCCGGGGCCCGGGCCGCCTCGGTGTTGGCGACGGTGACGCCGATGCCCGAGGGCTCGTGCCGGATCGACACCCGCACCCGGGCGCCGGGCGCGTGCTTGTGCACGTTGGTCAGCGCCTCCTGCACCACGCGCCGCACGGTCCGCACGGCGGCCGGCGCGTCCCCGGCGGCCGGTACGCCGGTCACCGTCGACTCGATCGGCACGCCGGCGGCGCGCGAGTCGGCGATCAGGTCGGATACGTCCGGCCCGGTCGGCGTGCCGAGGCGCGTGTGCGCGCCGACCGACGACGGATCGTCGGGGGCGTTCGGTCCCGCGATCGGTCCGGGCGGGGCACCCGGTCCCGGGAGCGGTTCGTCGGGGGCGCGCAGCACCGCGACCAGTTCGCGCAGTTCGGCCAAGGCCTGACAGCCGGTCAGGCGCAACTCCTCGGCCGCCGAACGCACGTTGTCCTGCTCGGCGATCGTGCGCAGCGCGCCCGCCTGAAGCACCATCAGCGAGACCCGGTGGGTGATCATGTCGTGCATCTCGCCCGCCAACCGGCGCCGTTCCTCGGCCCGTGCCCGTCGGTCGCGTTCGGCCTGCTCGCGCTCGACCCGTTCGGCGCGCTCGGCCAGCGCGAGCAGCAGGTTGCGGCGCGAGGCCAGGTACATCCCGAGCAGCAACGGGGTGCCGATGGCGAGGAACTCGACGAAGACGTCCGAACCCGGCTGGGTCCGCCACGGTTCGCACATGGTCACCGCGAGACCGGCGGCGAGCAGCCACTTGACGGGCCGGTTCGGGGCGTACGCGCCGAGCGCGTAGGCCGCGAACGGCCCGGCCAGGACCGACTCGCCGATCGACAGTGCGAAGACGATCGCGACCGAGCCGAGCGGACGGCGGCGACGCCCGATCAGCGCGGCGCCGGCGGCGACCTGGACGAGTACTCCCCACCACGGCACGTCCCGCGGAGTCTGCCATCCGTTGCTGTCGAACGAGCCCAGCGCGCGCAGCAGTCCCGCCAGGGCGGCGACCGACGTCGCCAGCACGACGTCGAAGACGAGGGCGCGCGGGATCGACCCGGGCGGCGGACGGTACACGTCGGCCAACCTATCGGGAGGGGTCCGGGCGTTCGGCCATCCACCGGGCACGTCCGTGATCGAACCAGGCGGGATCCGCGGGATCCGCGCGATCGGTCCCCGGGTCATGCGGTTCATGCGGTTCATTCGGTTCCGAGCGCGCCGAGCACCGACATGCGTGCTGCCCGGCGGGCCGGCCATGCCGCCGCAAGCACGCCGACGCCGATCGCGCCGAGGACGAACAGGACGATGCGCGGCCACGGGATCGTGGCGCCCAGGGGGACGTTGCCCAGGTCGATGCCGCGTACCGCCAGGACGCCCACCGCGACGCCCAGGACGACTCCGAGCAGGGCGCCGAAGAGCGAGATCAGCGCCGCCTCCAGGCGGATCAGGTCGCGCACCCTGCGGGCGTCCAGGCCGATCGCGCGCAACAGGCCGATCTCGCGGGTGCGTTCGAGCACCGACATCGCGAGGGTGTTGACGATGCCGATGACCGCGATCAGGACGGCCATGCCGAGCAGGCCGTAGACGATGTTCAGGAGCAGATCGATGCCGGCCGCCAGACCCTTGCGCAAGTCGTCCTTGGATTGCACGCGCAGCGCCGGGTCGGCGCCGAACGCCTCGTCCAGGGTGGTGTGGAGGGCCTTGGCCTCGCCCGACACGGCGCGGACGAACACCTGGCGGCCGAGCGGGCGTTCCAGGTGCGGGTCGAGGGTGCGGGTGGAGACCAGGTACGGCGCCACGATCGGGTTGGCGCGGTAGACGCCGCCGACGCGCAGTGTTCCCGGGACGCCGTCGGGGAAGGTCACGGGCACCGTCATGCCGACCTTCAGCCCGCGCGAGTCCGCTTCGACCCGCTCGACGAGCAGGTCCGTGCCGAGTGCCTCGGGTCCACCCGCGACGAAGTCGAGACGCATCACCTGGGGGCCGGCGACCGGATCCAGGGCGGCGATTTCGCGCTCGCCGTCGGCGATCCTGACGGCGCTCGTGCGGTACACGCTCGCGGCGGCGACGTGCGGGAGACGGCCGATCCGCTCCACGGTCTCGGGGGCCATCGGGTCGCGCAACGTGGTGGACACCGCGTAGTCGGCGGTCAGCCCGCGCGCCGCCGCGTGGTCGAGGCTGTCCCGCAACGACGCGCCGATCACGGTCAGTCCGGTGACCAGGAACAGGCCGATCATCAGTGCCGACGCTGTCGCGGCGGTACGGCGCGGATCGCGCAGCGCGTTGCGTCCCGCGAGCCGGCCGGTCACCCCGAACACCCGGGTGAGCGGGCGGGCGAGGAGTCCGATGACGGCCACGGACAGCAGCGGGATCAGCATCAGCACGCCGGTCACCGCGGTCACCCCGCACACCACGATCAGCATGGGCTCGCCGTCGCCGCCCGGCGCGATGCGCGTGGTGGCGTACGCGCCGGTGGCGCCCAGGACGAGCAGGAGCAGGCCGAGCAGATTGCGGCGGAGCAATCCGGTGGGGTTGGGCGGGCTTGCCCGGAGCGCGGCCATCGGGGGGATTCGGGCCACCTTGCGGGTGGGCAGCCACGCGGCGGCGACGGTGACGCCGACGCCCACGACGAGGGACCACGAGATCGTGGCGGGCCGTACCACGAGCGGGCCGCGCGGCGGTTCGGCGTCGGTGCCGCGCAGCAGGGCGAGCAGTCCGGCGGCCAGGGCGATGCCCAGGAGCAGGCCGAGCAGCGCGCCGACCAGGCCGGTGGCCAACGCCTCGAAGCGCACCGAGCGGGTGACCTGGCGGCGGGTGGCGCCCACCGCGCGCAGCAGCGCGAGTTCGCGGGTGCGCCGGCCGATCAGCATGGTGAAGGTGTTGGTGATGATGAACGTGCCGACGAACAGCGCGATGCCGGCGAACACGAGCAGCCCGGTGGCCAGTCCGACGGTGCCGGCCGCGGCCAGTTCGCGGCGTTCGGCGGTGAGCGTGGCGCCGGTGACCACCTCGGCGCCGGCGGGGGTCAGGGCGCGGACGGCGTCGGTCGCCGCGGCGTCGGTGGTGCCGGGATGGGTGGAGACGGTGATCAGGTCGTACGTGCCCGGGGCGGCGAACAGGCCTTGCGCGGTGCGGGTGTCGAACAGGGTGAGGGTGGCGCCGAGGCGGATTCGGGCGTCGTCGGCGTGCACGGTGCCGACGAGCGTGGCGTCCAGGGTGCCGCCGCCGGCGACCACGCGCAGCCGGTCGCCGACCCGGTGGCCGGCCGAGCGGGCACCCGCGTCGTCCAGGGCGATTTCGCCCGGGGCGGTGGGTGCGCGACCCGAAGTCACCCGGTACAGCGGATCGGAACCGTCGGGCCCGGGCGCGTGGTTGGTACCCACCGCCTCCTCGACCCGGCCGACCAGATGCCCTTTACGGTCGACGACCACTGCCGGCCCGGAAACGGAGCCGCGCACGGACTCGACGCCGGGCAACGCACGCAGCCGATCCACCAGGTGTGCGTCCAACGCGGGTCGGTCGGGCGTGTCCTGGTCGGGATCGATGCGGACGCCGACGGCGACCCCCGCGAAGTCGTCGGCCGCGGCCGATGCGGACGCCTCGGTGATGCTGTCCTTGAGGGTGAGCACACCGGAGACGAATGCGACGCCGAAGACGATCGCGAGCACCGTCAGAGCCAGGCGCGCCCGCTGCGCGGCAAGGGTACGAAGGGCGTTCCTGAGCATGGGCGACGTCCTGAACACGATGGGATTCCGGCCGAAGTCGGCAAGACCCCACCACCCTCACGCGGGCCCATCTCCCTTCGATACGTCCGCGGGAGGGCCTCGGTGTCCACCATCGCCACCCCAGCGGTCCGATCGGACCACCCGAACCAACAAAGGCCACACCGCCGTTGCGGGACGGGCGCCCCACCTCGGCGGGCAACGCCTGTCGTGTTCCGCATACTTCGCATGCGGTGGGCTCTTCCCGCCATGGTTCGAGTTTCGAGCCCCCGTCCCGGCCGTTCTCGCGTTCGTCCGCCGTAAGTGCGTTGTTACAGAGTCTGCTAGTTCTCGGGTCGACCGCGCGTCCAACCTGTTGCCGGGATATCCGGTGCGGCGTCGCGGAACCCGCGTGGTGTGTGGGTCGTTGCGGGCGTCGGGGGCGTGCCGGGATGTCCGCCGTTCCCTCTCGTGACCATGTCACCGGTCTGCGACAGCGGCGTCGTGGACCGACGACTCCCGTATCGCCGGCGTCCGCGGCCGTTTCATAGTGGATCTCGCAAGCAGCCGGGAGCCGAACCAGTTTCGGCCCGACCACTGGACACCAAGGGGTTTTCTTCATGTTCGGCCAACGTCGCAAGGCCATTCTCGTCTCCGCAGCCCTCGCCACCGGCGCCATGCTGATGACGGCGTGCCAGGACACGGACTCGGACAAGAACACCGGCGCCGCACCGCCCCCCGCCTCCGCACCCGCCGGCCAGGCCGGCAACGCAACCACCCCACCCGCCGCCTCCACCACCACCGGCGGCGGCAACCAGGGCGGCGGCCAGGGCAGCGGTACGACCCCCGCCGGAAAGACCTCCGCCGGGCAAGGGACCACCGGCCAGGGCACCACCGGCACCACCGGCGGGACCGGCGCCGGCGACAACAGCTCGATCGGCAAGTGTCGCACCGACGACCTCAGGGCCACCGCGCAGGACGCCACCATCACGGGCGACGACGAGCTCACCGTCATGGTGACGTTCAAGAATATCGGTCACAACTGCACCATGTCCGGATTCGCGGGCGTCGACCTCCAGACCGCCAAGGGGCCCCTGTCCGCGAAGCGCGTCGGCGCACCCGCGGACCCGTTCACCCTCAAGAGCGACAAGTCCGTGTCCTTCGGCGTCACCTACCCCAGCGGTGCCACCGGCGACTACGGCGTCAAGGTCACGGGTCTGCAGGTCACCCCGCCCGGAGAGACCAAGTCGATGAACCTGAGCTGGCCCGGCACCCCCACCGTGCCGGTCGTCGACGGTGCCGGCTCCCCGATCAACGTCGGCCCCATCGGCGGCGCCGGCCAAGGCGGCTGACCCACACCCGCGCAACACCGAGGCACACCCGGGGCCCCGCCCCACCGCACAAGCGGTGGAGCGGGGCCCGCAGACTCACCGACACCGGACAGGCGCTGATCCCGATGCGGGTTCAGCGCTTGAGCGTGAAGGTGAAGTCTCCGGAGAGCTTGCCGTTCAGCCGGACCGCCGAGACGACTTTCCCCTCCACGATCAGCCGCTCGACCTCGGCCCGTGAAAGACCGCAACCCTCGGCGATCAGTCGCACCGGCCGGACCGGGATCCGCGCCGCGAAGCGGACCGAGACGTCGATCACCTCGCGGTCGGAATGGTCCGATCCGCCGGTGTCGAGGCGCCAGGCGCCGCCCCAGTCGAGGGCGATGCGATTACGGCGCCGCACGACCGGATCCTGGAGCAACTCGGCTGTCAGGCCGGGGTCGTTGTCATGCAGCCGGTCGAGCAGTTCAGGTCGTACGGAGCGCACGTTCATCCGCTCCAGGACCGTGAGCTTGGCGGTTTCCCCGCACGCGGTACAGAGCACGAGGAGCCAGGCGTCGATGAGCTTGTGGTTTGCGTTGACGCGGAATTTTCCGCTTGCCCGGAAGCGCTCGGACGCGCACGCGTGACAACGGCGGAGAACGAGCGGCAGGCAGGTGGGTACGACCACCCAGTTTTCGAGCACAGAAGTACACCGGTTCCAGTGAGAAGTCGGCAGCAAAAAGCAGCGCGGCGCACATGTGCGGCGACGCGCGACGATTCATCGCTCGGGAGGTCTCACAGGGTGTACAACGGCACGTCCTTGCCCAGACGACTGGATTCGGCAGCACGGTAGGGCGCGCAGAGGCGCAGTTCCACCGGTTTTCGAGCACCTCATCGCCGGGTCTCGAAACTCTTCTGCCGGGCCTGGGCACGACAAAAGCCCCGTCACAGCGGCTGGGCCGGGTGTGACGGGGCTTGGGTCGGCTCACGGAGGCTTCGATCGCCTCGAAGATGTCGCGGTCGGTTTCCTGTTGCCGGGCCGGCGGATCGCGCCGGTCGGCGACACGGCCGGCTCGGGTTCGCCCGGGAAGCGACGCGGTGGGCGGTGTGTCAGGTGCTGATGGTGGCGACGGGTTCGAGGCCGTAGGTGCGGGCGTAGCCGTTCTCGGTGCCGACGAGGAGGTCGAGAACCTCGAAGTAGCGGTCCCAGAACGGGGTTTCGCGCAGTGCGTCGATGAGGAGCTGGTAGGAGTGGTGGTCGTCGGCTTCCCACACCCAGACGTCGGTGACGCGCGCGGAGTAGAACTCCGTGTCGTAGAAGCGTGACCGGACGCCGGAGGTCTTCGCCTTGATGGCCGGCAGCACGTGGGTGGTGAAGGCCTCCACGCGTTCCGGGACGGTCAGGGCGAGCCACTCGGGTGTGGTCTTGACCAGCATGAACGCCGTGATCGGCGGCTCGGTCTTTTCAGCGGGCATCGGGGTGTCTCCAATATGGCAGGTGGTGTGGGCGCGCCGGGCTCTGCGTGTTCCGGCGCCGGGTGCCGGACTTCAGGAGTCGACGGCGGGCTTGAGGGTCTGCGCGCACCACTGCTCGAAGCTGGTGGGGGAGGCGGTGTCCGGGGTGCGGGCGACGCCGGCGTCGAGGCCCTCGTCCTTGGCCCGCTTCATGTCGACGATGCCCTGGACGAACTCCTTGTTGAGGCCGTAGCCGACGAGCGTGGCGTACATCTCCTCGAGCGACTGGCGTTCGTAGCGGACGGGGCGGCCGAGCTGTTCGGTCATGATGCGGGCCAGGTCGTTGGGGGACAGGTCCTGCGGCCCGAGGACCGGGACGCTGCCGGTGCCGGTCCACGAGCGGTCCAGCAGCAGGCCGGCGGCGGTGGCCGCGATGTCGGCGACTGCGACGAAGGGGGCCTTGCGGTCGGCGTCGACGGTGTCGATGAACAGGCCCTGCTCGCGGATCGAGTCCACCTCCTCCAGGAGGTTCTCGAAGAAGGACGGGTTGGCCAGGGCCCGGTAGGCGACGCCGGTGTCGGCGATGAGGTCGTCCATGGCGAGGGAGGCGGTGACGAGGCCGGCCCGGTCGGCGAGCGGGGTGCCGCGGCCGAGCGCGGAGACGCCGACGGCGTGGCCGACGCCGTGGGCGGCGAGCGCCTTGGCGGCGGGGCGGGTGAAGCCGGTCCAGCCGTCCTGCGGGGTCAGGGAGGAGTCCGGGGGGACGAGCCAGAACACGGCGTCCGCGCCCTCGAAGGCCCGGTCGAGGACCTCGGCGTCCGCGTGCGAGCCGGTGACCACGTCGACGCGTCCGCGCGCCGCGTCCGGAAGCCGGGCGGGATCGCGCACGATCACGCGCAGTTCCTCGCCTGCGGCGGGGGCGGACTCCAGGAGCAGCGAGAGCAGGTGACGGCCGATGTTCCCGGTGGGTGCAGTGATGACGATCATGAAAACCTCGTAGGTCGCGCCGGTTCGTTACGCCTCGATCCTGCTGAGGATCGCCGTGCTGCCACAATGGGAACTTCGGCACGGAATCATTGACTGAAATGGAATAATGCTGGTGAGCAGCCCGGACCCGGTCATCGACGCCAATCTCGCCATCGCACTGGATGCTCTGCTGGCCGAGAACAGCGTGACCCGCGCCGCCGCACGTCTGCACACCTCGCCCGCCGCGATGAGCCGCACCCTCGCCCGGCTGCGCCGCGTCCTCCAGGACCCCCTCCTGGTCCGGGCCGGACAGGCCATGGTTCCCACGCCACGCGCCCTGGCCCTGCGGGAGGAGGCGGCCGCGGTGGTCCGCAGCCTCGGAGCGCTGCTCAGTCCCGGCGCGAGCGTCGACCCCGCGGGCCTGAGCAGTACCTTCACCCTCCAAGCCGCCGACCTGGTCGGCGCGGCACTGGCTCCCGGACTGCTGCGACTGGGCCGGCGGGAGGCGCCGGGGGTCTCGTTCCGGATCCTGGCCGAAGAACTGGAGGCCGGACCCGCCCTGCGCGACGGCCGGATCGACCTGGAGATCGGATCCATCGATCACGTCGACCCTGAAACCCGGGTCGAGGAACTGGTCGGCCTCCGCATGGTGGCGGCCGTCCGGCCCGGCCATCCGCTCACCGAGGGGCCGCTGACCCCGGCCCGGTTTGCCGCCGCCCAGCACGTCGCGGTCAGCCGCCGGGGCCGGTTCACCGGCCCCCTCGACACGGTCCTGGCCGAGCGGAACCTCCGCCGGCGGGTCAGCGTGGTCCTCCCCAGCCACCTGGCGGCGATGGCCCTCGCCGCCCGCAGCGACGCCGTCTGCCTCGTACCCGCCGCACTCCCCGGCGCCGCCCCCTCGCCCCTCACCCACGACGCCGCCGCCCTCGGACTGCACCTCCTCGACATGCCCCTGGAACTGCCCCCGGTGACCATCGGCATGGCCTGGCACCCGCGACACACCGCCGACGGCGCACACCGCTGGCTCCGCAGCACCGTCCGCCGAACCCTCTGCCCCCCGACACCAACCCCCGAGACCACCACGGCGGCCACGCTCGACCCCGAGTAGTACGGCACCACCCGGCCCGTGCGGACGCATGCGCGTTGGCAGCAATCCGAGGTGCGTGCGCGCCCGCCCGACGTCAGGTCCCGCCCGGCTCTGGATCGGTCGCACGACAAAGCCCCGCCACGTGAGGTGACGGGGCTCGGTCGGCTGGTGGATCAGGCAGCGCGCAACGTGGACAGCAGCGCGGACCAGGATGCGGGGGCGACCACCAGGTGGCCGACGCTCGGGTCCTTGGAGTCCCGGACAGGCACAACCGAGAAGCCGGGGGCGACCTCCACGCACTCCGCTCCTTGAGGGGCGCTGTAGCTCGACTTACGCCACGTCGCTTGACCGAATTCGGGCTCAAGGGTCATGTTCTGAACTCCTCTATCGCTGCCTTGATCATTTCCGCCGAGTCCTTGGGCGACGGCGCGCGGGCGCACACGCGATCGTACGCCCTTTGCCGACGCCGGACTTCGTCCGGGTCCTCGATCAATTGCCCGCTATCGCTGCCTTCCAGCCATACACCGGTGGTTCCATCGGCCAGTGTCATCAGCACCGTGGTCCCACCGAGAAGCGGATGCCCGCCGAGCTTTGACGGCCACACCTGAATCGTCGTGCGGCTCGTGTCGACCTGCGGCAGCAGTGACGCGAGTTGCTGGTGTGTTGTCTCGTGGCTTCCGATCATCCGGTGCAACACAGCTTCGTCAAGTACGGCCGAGTAGGCGGGCGGATCATCACGGGCGAGGGTGGACTGCCGTGCGATGCGCTCATTCGTGGCGTCGTCGATCTCTTCCGCTGTTTCGTATACCTCGCCATTGAGAAGCAACGCCCGCGCGTACTCGGGTGTTTGCAGCAGTCCGGGAACGACTTGGGGAGCGTACGTGCCGATCCGTACTGCCTTGGCCTCATAGTCGCTCAACAAGCGCCACCTACCAGGATGGCGATCGTCTTTGATCATCCGATACATGGATTGGAACATGAGCCCGGTTGCGAAGAGTTCGTCAAGTTTCGCGGGAATGTCGGATGGGATCGACCGCTGCGCGCGCTCGAATCGCGACAGCGTTGATGTGTCATAACCGAGCTTCCCCGCAACGATTTCAAGGGACAGTCCGGCAGCTTCGCGGTACTCCCGCATCAACTCGCCGTAGGTGCCTCTTGGGCCGGCCCCGGGGTCAATGGGTCGTGGCTTGAATCGCACACCCGTTCTCCTTGTCCTTGCCAAAAAATTGTGCCCACGGTTCCGAGCTTTCGAGCGTACAGAGAGTGGCGTCATCATCGCCTTACTCCCAGTGAAGTCACGCGAAGCGGCGAAAGGCGTGTCATGAACTCTCCACCCGAGGACAGCAACCCGGATCCGGGGCGACCCATGAGTGACGGGGTGGGGCTCGTGGTTCACCAGATCAACCTGATCCGCACTCACTTCCGGCGTTCGTCCGAGCGAATTGGCAACTCGGCACCGTGGCCGTGGGGCGACGACCTTCCCGATCGGGAGCCTCCATGTGCATGTTCGCCGAACTGCTGCTATTTGCACACGGATCACTGAACCGCGTCGTCGGTTCGGCGGACGAGAGGCAAGACCGGGCGGCTAAGCGTCGCCCCCCGAAATCCGACAGCGGCCGGGCGTCTCGATTCCAGGCGTGAGCCCGGCCGCTGCCTTCCATCTATCCACTGTGAGGCAGTGATGGAGATTCAAGGGTATCGAGCGATCCAGGTCGGTACGCGCGTTCGGCATGTGGATGAGCACGCGGATTTGCCGGAGGGGACGGTGGTCGCGCTTCCCGCTGCGTCGACGCGGGTTGCCGTTGTGCAGCCGTCCGGGGCCGGCCGGTCGCCGTACCTGTGCCCGATCGGTCATCTGGTTGCGCTTGATTCGGATGGCGAACTCGCGCGAGTGGTAGCGGAATTGCGGCGCGTCGATCAGTTCGGGTGTGCTGTCGGCGGGCCGCTTTCGGTGCCGATCACACCCGGCGGCGAGTCCGTGCGGGAGACGAAGTGAGCAGGCGGTACGGGTGGCATGAACTGCCCTGCCGAGTAGTCGAGTTCGTGGAGAAGGCGGCCGGGCCCGTTCGTTCGGTCGAACCGGTCGTCGGGCCGCACACCAGTTCCTTTGCCGCGACCCTCACCACGCCGACCGGTCGGGTCTTCGTCAAGGCCGCCGAGGAGGCGACGGCACCCCTTTCGGCTCGGGCGCAGACGAGTGAGATTGCGGCGAGTGGGGTTACCGGGGTTCTGTCCCCTCGGCTGTTGCGTCACGGGGCGGCCGACGGGTGGCGGGTGCTTGTGTTCGAGCACGTGGACGGGCGGTCCGTGCGGATGCGTTTGGATTCGGGGGATCTCGCGCAGGTCGTCGGGGTCGTGGATCGGATCGGGCGGATTCAACCCGGCCGCAGTGCCGGGCTGCCTACTTTGGTCGGACGGCTTCGGGAGCATCTGCCGCCCGGACGGAGTGGGCCGCTGTGCGGGAATCGGCTCCTGCATACCGACCTGACCTCGGCCAACATGATCATCCGGCCCGACGGGCGACTGTCCGTCGTCGACTGGGGGCAGGTGGCGCTCGGTCCGAGGTGGGCGGAGATCGCCTACCTCGGCGCGGCCCTGTTGGAAGAGGGCCACAACCTCGGCGAAGTCCGGCGCTGGATATGGCGATTCCCCGAATGGCGACGCACCTCGCTCACCGCCCGCCGCACCCTCGCCGACGCGATGGTCCGGCACTCCGCCGACCGCGCCGGCTGGTGGATCAGCCTCGTTCAAGCGCCGATTGCCGGCTGACGTCTCACGAGTCGCCGTGTGCGCCTGGGTCGCCTCGCCGGCGTACCAGCGGTAGGTAGACCTCGTCGACGATCTCGACGAGCACCTCGTCGGGCGCCGTCGGGACCCCGCGCATGACGAACTCGTTGCGCAGCAGTACGACCGCCACGGTGGCGACTCGGGGATGGAGCGCCTCGGGCGACGCCTCGCCGCGAGCGACCGCACGCCCCAGCAGCGTCAGCCAGCTCGCGGCCACGGAGTCGGTGGACTGCTCCGGCAGTTGCGCCGTGAACTCCGAAGCGCTGCCGGCAGCGGCCATGAGATCGCGCAACACCATGCCGAGCGGCGAACTCCAATGGCGGTTGGCTCGGCGGAGCAATTCCAGGACGTCACCGCGCAGTTCGCCGGTGTCGGGAGGCTGGACCGTCGTGGCCAGTTGCCGATAGGCGGCGATCCCCAGCGCGAGGCGGTTGGGCCAGCGACGGTAGATCGCGTTCTTGTTGGTGCCGGCGCGTCGGGCGACCCGATCCATGGTCAGCCCGGCGTACCCGGACTCGATGAGCTCGTCGGCCGCGGCGCGCAGGATCGCCTCTTCCAGGGCGACCCCGCGGCGCCGCGTCTGCCCGGTGCCCGGCTGCTTCGTCGGATCGTCCGCCATGGCCTCTTCCCGTGATTCGGTACCGACCGTTCCTCTCAACTTTGTACTTGCCTCCAGATCAGGCGCAAGTAAGGTACTCCACGTACCTTAACTATTCCGATCGAAGGGCATTGCGCATGCGCGCCAAAGGCATCACGTACGACACCGGGTTCGTCCGCGACGGCACGAACTCCCGTGTGCGGTTCGACCCGGACGAGGTCGGGCGTGAGCTGCGCATCATCCGTGACGACCTGCACTGCAACGCGGTCCGCATCACCGGTGGCCTGCCCGACCGGCTGGAGATCGCCGCCCGGCACGCGGCCGACCTGGGCCTGGAGGTCTGGTTCTCGCCATACCCGCTCGAGCTGACCACCGACGAGATGTCGGCGCTGTTCGCCGACTGTGCCGAACGGGCCGAACGAATCCGGCAACGCGCCCGCGCCGAGGTCGTGTTCGTCACCGGCGCCGAACTGAGCCTGATGAACAAGGGCTTCCTGCCCGGCGAATCCGTCGACGAGCGAGTCGAACTACTCACCCACCCGGACCGCCTGCGCGAGCACATCGCCGAGGTCGGCGCGCGCGTGAACGACTTTCTCGGCAAGGCCGCGGCCCTCGTTCGCGAACGATTCGGCGGCCGGATCACCTACGCCGCCGTACCGCTGGAACGCGTCGACTGGACGCCCTTCGACATCGTGTCCCTGGACCTCTACCGGTCGGCCGAGACCGCCGCGCAGTTCGCCGAGGGCGTGCACGGCCTCGTCGCGTCGCAGCAAAAGCCGTTCGCCATCACCGAGTTCGGCGCCGCATGCTTCGGCGACACGGGCGCGCGCGGCCTGGAAATCGTCGAGCACGACAGGGACACCGGCATGCCGATCCGCCTGAACGGCGAGTACGTCCGTGACGAGGCCGGCCAGGCCGCCTACGTACGCGAACTCCTCGAGGCCTTCGACGCCGGAGGCATCGACAGCACCTTCGTCTTCCTCTTCGCGCTGCACTCCCACCCGCACCGACCCGACGGCGACCCCCGCGACGACCTGGATCTGGCGAGCTACGGCATCGTCAAGGTCCTGGAGAGCCGCCACGGGGACGCCTACCCCGACCTGCGCTGGGAGCCCAAGGCCGCGTTCGCCACCGTCGCCGAGTACCACCGAACACACTGAGCCGGCCGCCCCGGGAGTCGACGCGAACCGGGGCAACGTCCCGACACGGCCTCACGGAGGCATCGGTTTCCATCGAATCTGCGACCCCTATGGTCGAATGATCCTCGCATCTGCAAGGATGGCGATCCGCAAGTGGCGGCTTCTGCCGTGGTTTGCGGGTATCGGCTTCGCTCTGTGGGAGAGGCGCTCGTGACTAGGATCCCGGCCGTGAACATGTTCGGGATCGGTGATGCGGCGGCTCTGCTCGGAGTGAGCGCGGACACGGTGCGGCGGTGGGTGGACTCCGGTCGGCTCGACGCGCGGCGGGACGAGAACGGTCGGCGGGTGGTGGAGGGTGCGGCGCTGGCCGCGTTCGCCCGCTCGGCGGCCGCCGGCGACGCCCGCGCGGACAGCGAGCGACTCGGCTGGTCGTCCGCGCGCAACCGCTTCCGCGGCATCGTCACCGACGTCCGCAAGGACACGGTGATGGCCCAGGTCGAGATCCAGGCCGGGCCGTACCGGGTGGTCTCGCTGATGAGCGCCGAGGCCGCGGACGAACTCGGCCTGCGGGTCGGGGTGCTCGCCACGGCAGTGGTGAAGTCGACGAATGTCATGGTGGAGCGGACCGAGGGCGCGCGTGAGCACTCCCTCGAATAGTGGGGAGTCGACACGATGGGTGCAGTGGGCACGGTGCGGGCCAGACGTGCGGTTTCGGCGGCACTGCTCGCGGGCGCGCTGATCGCGCTCGCCGGATGCGGCAGCGACGACGACAAGGACGACAAGAAGGTCGGCGGGGCCACGCCGCCGGTCGGTACCGGCACGTCCGCGCCCGCCGCCGACGCCAAGCAGCTCAAGGGCACCGTCACCGTGTTCGCCGCGGCCTCGCTGACCGAGACGTTCACCGCGCTGGGCAAGCAGTTCGAGGCCGCGCACCCGGGCGTCACGGTCAAGTTCAATTACCTCGGCAGCTCGGCCCTGGCCGCGAGCATCAACCAGGGTGCGCCCGCCGACGTGTTCGCCTCCGCCGACGAGAAGAACATGAAGCTCGTCACCGACGCCAAGAACGCCGACGGCACGCCCACCGCGTTCGCCAAGAACACGTTGCAGATCGCGGTCGCGCCGGGCAACCCGAAGAACATCAAGTCGCTCGCCGACCTCAAGCAGGACGGCCTCAAGGTCGCCCAGTGCGCCCCGCAGGTGCCGTGCGGCGCCGCCGCCAAGACCGCCCTCGACGCGGCCGGGGTCAAGTTCACCCCCTCGACGCTCGAACAGGACGTCAAGGCCGCGCTCACCAAGCTCACCCTGGGCGAGGTGGACGCCGCCCTCGTCTACCGCACCGACGTCAAGGCGGCCGGTGCCAAGGCGGTCGGCGTGGACTTCCCCGAGTCCGCGCAGGCGGTCAACACGTACCCGATCGTCCCGCTCGCCAAGGCGCCCAACGCGGACGCGGCCAAGGCGTTCGTGGCGTACGTCCTGTCCGAGCCCGGCCGCACGGCCCTGACGGCGGCGGGCTTCCAGGCACCGTGAGCCGATCTCCCCGGGTGCGCCGCCACGAGCAGGTCGTGGGCGATCAAGCCGTACGCGAGCAAGCCGTACGCACGCCGTTCGGACGCAGGCGGGCAGATCGCCCCCGACGCGGCGGCGGGGCACCCCTGGCACTGCTCGTACCCGGCCTGATCGGCCTGGTGTTCCTGGTGCTGCCGCTGCTCGGGCTGCTGATCCGGGCACCGTGGAGCGACCTGGCGAGTCAACTTCGCAGTACCGAGGTCCGCGAGGCGCTCAAGCTCTCGCTGTTCACCGCGACCGTGGCCACCGGCGTCGTGCTGGTCCTGGGGGTACCGCTGGCCTGGCTGCTGGCCAGGACCGAATTCCCCGGCCGCCGGCTGGTCCGCGCGCTGGTCACGCTGCCGCTGGTGCTGCCGCCCGTGGTGGGCGGTGTCGCGCTGCTCCTGGTGCTCGGCCGCAAGGGCATCGTGGGCGAGTGGCTGGACGAGACCTTCGGCTACACGCTGCCGTTCACCACGACCGGCGTGATCGTGGCCGAGGCGTTCGTGGCCATGCCGTTCCTGGTGATCAGCGTCGAGGGCGCGCTACGGGCGGCCGATCCGCGCTACGAGGAGGCCGCCGCGACGCTCGGCGCGTCCCGCTGGACCGCGTTCCGCCGGGTCACCCTGCCGCTGATCGCACCCGGCGTGGCGGCCGGCGCGGTCCTCGCGTGGGCCCGCGCGCTCGGCGAGTTCGGCGCCACCATCACCTTCGCCGGCAACTTCCCGGGCAAGACCCAGACCATGCCGCTCGCCGTCTACCTGGCCCTGGAAACCGACCCGGAGGCGGCGATCGTGCTCTCCCTCGTGCTGCTGGCGGTGTCCGTGCTGATCCTGGCCGGCCTGCGCGAACGCTGGATGACCACCTCGTGACCGGCCCGGACGAAGCGGCCGGCACGAGTGAATCGACCGCCCCGGAGCACGCCGGCGGCCTCGACGCCCACCTCGTCGTCACCCGCGACGCGTTCCGCCTGGACGTACACCTGACCGCCGCACCCGGCGAGGTGGTCGCGCTGCTCGGCCCCAACGGCGCCGGCAAGAGCACCGCGCTGCGCGCCCTGGCCGGCCTCGTCCCGCTCGGCGCCGGCGGCCACACCAGGCTCGCGGGTGTCGACCTGGAGGACCCGAAGCGGCGGCTGTACACGCCACCCGAGCGGCGACCGGTGGGCGTGGTCTTCCAGGACTACCTGCTCTTCCCGCACCTGTCCGCGCTGGAGAACGTCGCCTTCGGTCCGCGCTGCCAGGGCGTCGGCCGACGCGAGGCCCGCGGCCTGGCGGCGGACTGGCTGGACCGGGTCGGCCTGGCCGAACACGCCGGTGTCAAGCCGGGCCGGCTCTCCGGCGGACAGGCGCAACGGGTCGCGCTCGCCCGCGCGCTGGCCACCCATCCGCGACTGCTGCTCCTGGACGAGCCGTTGGCCGCGCTGGACGCGCGCACCCGGGTGGAGGTGCGCGCGACGCTGCGCCGGCACCTGGCCGACTTCGACGGGGTCGCGGTGGTGATCACCCACGACCCGCTGGACGCGATGGTGCTGGCCGACCGGCTCACCGTGATCGAGGCGGGGCATGCGGTCCAGGACGGTACGCCGGCCCAGGTGGCCCGGCACCCGCGTACCGACTACGTGGCGCGCCTGGTGGGCCTGAACCTGTACCGGGGCACCACCTCGGCCGGCGGCGTCGACCTGCCCGCCGGGCAGCGCCTGGTGGTGGCCGAACTCCCGGACGCCGACGAGGTGTTCGTGGCCTTCCCGCCGGCCGCGGTAACGCTGTACCGGAGCCGGCCCGACGGCAGCCCGCGCAACCTGTGGCAGGTCGAGGTGGATGGCATGGAGCTGCACGGCGACACCGTCCGGGTCGAGTTGACCGGCCCCGTCCCGCTGCTCGCCGACGTCACCCCGCTCGCGGTCGCCGAACTCGAACTCGCGCCGGGCAAGCCGGTGTGGGCAGCGGTCAAGGCGACCGAGGCGCGGGCGTACCCGGCCTGAACGAGGCACCCGGCCCGGCGGCCCCACCTTCCCCGGCGCGATGACGGCGCGCCCGACGACAGCGCGGCCAACAGCAGCGCGCCCGACGACGGCGCGCCCCGATGACAGTGCGACCGTGCACCATGGTCTACGTGACGAGCCTGACCACCACGGATGCGACCCGCGCGCGGATGAGTCGCCAACGCAGCAAGGACACCGGCGTCGAGGTCGCGCTGCGACGCGTGTTGCACGGCATGGGCCTGCGCTACCGCGTGCACCGCCGCCCGCTCAAGGGCATCCGCCGCGAGGCGGACGTCGTGTTCGGCCCGGCCAAGGTCGCCGTCTACGTCGACGGCTGCTTCTGGCACGGCTGCCCGGTGCACGCGACCTGGCCCAAGCGCAACGCCGAGTTCTGGAAGACCAAGATCGAGGGAAACCGCACCCGCGACGCCGACACCGACCGGCGGATGGCCGAGGCCGGCTGGCTGGTCGTGCGGGTCTGGGAGCACGAGGACGCGGCCACGGCGGCGGCCAGGGTGCGGGAGGCGGTGATCGCCCGACGCGCGGCCGGCTAACCTGTCCGCATGGCACGACCCATCACCATGATCGACCTGTTCGCGGGCTGCGGTGGAATGACGTCCGGATTCGCCGCCGCGAAGGGCTTTCGGCCGGTCATGGCGGTCGAGTGGAATCTGCACGCCGCCGCGACCTACGCCGCCAACTTCGGCGAGGCGCACATGCGCTGGGGCGACATCGCGGAGATCCCGGACAAGGACATCCCGCGCGCCGACCTGATCATCGGCGGCCCGCCCTGCCAGGGCTTCTCCAACCTGGGCAGTCGCAACGTCGAGGACCCGCGCAACAAACTCTGGAAGGAATACCTGCGCTTCGTGCGCCGGGCCAGGCCCAAGGTGTTCGTGATCGAGAACGTGGACCGCTTCCAGAAGTCCGCCGAGTTCGCGCTGCTGCTCGCGGAGGCGCAGCCCGGCGGCCTCCTGGAGGGGTACGTGTTGACCGACGCGCTGCTCCCGGCGGTGGACTACGGCGTTCCGCAGCGGCGCAAGCGGGCGATCGTGATCGGCTCCCGGATCGGCGAGATCACCGTCCCCGAGCCGACCCACGGCCCCGGCCGCCCGCTGCGCTGGAACACCGTCCGGGACGCGATCGAGCACCTGCCGAGGATCCCCGGTACGACCAGCCTGCCGGTCGCCAGGACCGAGTTCTTCGGCCGCAGCGTGCCGGGCGTGTTCAAGGAGGCCGACCTGCATCTGGCCCGCACGCCGATCGAGCGCTCGCTGCTGCGCTACGACTGCGTCCCGCCCGGCGGCGGCCGATTCGACCTGCCGGACCACCTGCTGCCGGACTGCTGGCGGAACAAGAAGACCGGCACGACGGACGTGATGGGCCGGATGCGCTGGGACCACCCGTCGCTGACCATCCGGACCGAGTTCTACAAGCCGGAGAAGGGTCAGTACCTGCACCCGCAGTGGAACCCGGACGATCCGACCGACCGGGTCAACCGCCCGATCACGCATCGCGAGGCGGCCCGGCTCCAGTCCTTCTCGGATACCTTCGTGTGGTGCGGATCCAAGACCGAGATCGCCCGGCAGATCGGCAACGCGGTGCCGCCCGGGCTCGCGGAGGCGATCGCCCGGCACTTGAAGCCGCGGTTGCTGGCGGCGCGGTAGCGCGCGGAGCGCACGGGCGGGAGGAGCGGCGCCCGCCGGTCGCGGCTCAGGCGCCCGGGGCACCCTCGCCGTCGTCCGTCCCCGCGTCGTCCGTCTCCGCGTCGTCCGTCTCCGCGTCCAAGCCGTACATCCGGGGCGGGAGCTGCTGCTCCGCCCAGTCCAGTTCCGCGTCCAGGTCGAGCCAGATGCGGTCCCGGCGATCGCCCGGGGCATCGAGGTGGATCGCGACCCAGGTGAAGATGCCGCACACCGTGGCCCGGGCCCGGTCCGGCGCGCTGATCTGCGCCGCGAACCAGACGGCCACGCCGGCGCGGGTGGGGATCAGATACTGCTCGTTGTCCGGGGCGGGCCGGCCGGTGGTCGCGCAGCGCGGCGGTTCCAGCACCTTCATCCAGGTCAGCACCGCGCCCGGAGCCTGGTCCTCGAAGCACTCGGTGACCGATTCGCGGATCGCGCCGGCCGGGTCCTCGCCGAGCCAGCCGAACCACGCGTCGTCCTCGAGCAGCTTGGTGAAGTCGTCCCGCGGCGGCCCGTGGTGCGGGTTCTCCCGGTACTCGCCGGTCAACAGCCCGTCCGGACCGACCACCCACGCGCCTCGGATCGCCTCACCGGGCACGTATCCGTTGGGGTCGTCGGCGAACGCCGGATCGATCTCGGCGACCGAACCGCCCGGACTCCGCGCGGCGGCGGCGAGCAGCCCCTGATCGTCCGGAACCCGGCGCCGCGCTCCGGAACCGGTCGCCGAGGACTCACCCATGCGTGCCACTCTCCTGTGCGGTCGATCCCGCGCGGTCGATCCCGCGCGGTCGATGGCGTCGCGGGCCGATCGGTTCGGCCCGGGACGAGTGCGCAATTCTCGCGCACCGGGCGCGGGCGTGGTCGGCCCGGGTCAGCGCCCCCAGGCCGCCGTGATCGCGGCCCTGTGCTCGGCGGCGCGCTCGCGGGCTTCGGCGGCCTCGGCGGACCGGCCCAGGGCGTCGGCCAGGCGGGCCCGGCCCAGCCAGTTGTACGGGCTGGTCGGGCGGAGGTTGATCCGCTCGCTGAGCAGCGTCCGGGCCAGGTCGTGCCGGTTCGCCCGCAGCGCCGCCTCGACCAGGGTCTGCTGGATCGCGTCGCGCTGGGCGTGGCTGCCGCCGAAGGTGTTCAGGTGGTGCCGGATCGGGACGAGGATGTCGACGGTGTCCGCGTACCGGCCCTGTTCGAAGGCGACCAGCGCGCGGCAGACCGGCAGGCCGACCTGCGCCGTCATCCGGTCGTTGGCCACCTCTCGGTGGGGTGTGCCGAGCCGGTTCTCGCGATTCTCGATCACCGCCTGAGCGGCGGCGATCCGGCCGGCGCCGAGGTAGGCCATCACGGCGTGCGTGTCGTTGAACGCGTAGTACGGGACGTCCGCGCGGGCCGCCCACGCGTCGGCGAGCCGGTTCCAGCGCTCGACCTGCGCGTTGCCGGTGAGGTGAATACGCCACAACAGGGCCGAGGCGTCCAGGAGTTCCATCGCGACACCGAGCGACCTGTCGTTGTGCAGTACCGCGTCGTGGATGGCCAGGGCACGATCGATCGCGCCGGCCTCGATCGAGAACAGCCCGTAGTGCCACCAGTTGTGCACGTTCAGGTAGTTGCCGCTCGTCCAGTCGGCGGTGCGGGCGTCCAGGTAGCGGATGCCCTCGGCGAACCGGCCCTGCATCTCGTACGTGTGCACCACCGCGTGGATCGCCCACACGTCGCGCGGATTCGCGGCCACGGCGGTCGACCCGGCCTCCTCGGAGCGCGCGTAGTGGCCGGTCTCCTCCAGGCCGAACGCGGCCATCCCCAACACCGGACCGTAGTGCGGATCGTCCCGATCCCACGCGCTCAGCGCGCCGCCGACCCGATCGCGCAGGCGCAGCGCGTCGCCGGTGAGGAAGTCGATCTGATGGCCGACCAGCAGCGCGAGCGCGTCCCGGGGATAGGCCACGACCAACTCGTGCAGGATGTCCCCGGCCCGGTGGATGTCGCCGGCCAGCCACGCCTCGGCGGCCCGCATGTGCGCGACCTCGCGGGCGCCGACCCGGGTGGGGGTCGGCACGAACGCGGCGTAGCGCTCGTTCGCGGCGGCGGCGTCCACCGACTCGGTGCCCAGCAGGCCCAGATAGGCCGCGAACACGTTGGCCATCGGCGCGTTCGGATTGGCCAGCAGCGCCGCCTCGACCTCGGTGCTTACCTCGGGTCGGAAGAACAACAGCGCGTCGAGCGCACGTTCGTAGTGCCGGACCGCCTCCGGACCCATGCCGGACAGTTCGAGCCCGTGCCGATCCACCGTGCCCATCGCGGGGTCCTTCCGTCGCGCCGATGAGACCCGATTAAACACGCCTCGCGGAGCGCGTAGACACCTCTCGCGGATAGCGCGAACTCAGGACGCGGCGGCCTCCCACGCGCCCGGGGACCGGTAGTGGTTGTTGTGGCCCGCAGCCAGGACGGTACGCAGGCGCTCGACGTCGGGAGTGTCGGCGGGCAGGCGCAGCCGACCGAGCAGGGCGAGGCCGGCCGCCGTGTCGAGGCTGCCGTGGACGTCCCCGTAGCTGCCCCGAAGCCCCTGGAACAGGGCCGGGTGCAGCTCGGGTCGGGCCGCCGCGGCCTGGTACACCGGGTACTTGAGCGGCCAGGGCACCGGGCCCGAGCACTCCAGCACACGGCCGGCCCGCCGGAACAACGGCTGGTCGTGGGCGACTCGACCCAGCCGGTCGAGATCGTTGCCCAGCACCTCGGCGAACGCCCGCTCCACGGTGGCTCGATCCTCGAACCAGTCCACCCAAAGGGAGTAGCCGACCGCCTCGTACTCCCGCTCCGCCTCCAACCGGGCGCGGTAGCCGGCCCAGAACACGTCGGCGGGAGGCGGGTCGGTCTTGCTCGCCAGTGCGAAACGCATCTCGCAGGTCACCCAATAGTCGTCCAACAGGTCCAGGAACCCGAACGCGAGCCGCAACCGCCCGGCCCCGTCCAGGTCCGGATCCGTGATCGCGACATCGGTCCAGGAATGCGCCAACTCGTTGCCGGTCATCGGTTCGTCGGGTGTCTCGGCGTCTCGCCACGTGCCGTCGTCGGACTCGGTGATGCCTTCGATGGCGAGCCAGGCCCGGGCGTGCTCCGCGTCGTCGTCCATGAGGCAAGTGTGTCGGAACGGGACGGGAACACGGCCGGGCCGGCGCGACGCCTACTCGCCCACCGGAGAGCCCAGTTCGCGCAACGCGGTGTCCAAGGGTGACGCGGACACCTCCAGGATCTTCGTCGTCACCGTCGCGTCGAGGGTGGACGCGCCCTCGGTGAGGTAGAGCATCTCCTCGACCTCCGCCATGATCGGGTTCTCCAGGCCGATCGCGCGCACCTCCTCGGCCGTCATCCGGGTCAGCCGCGGGTCGGGTGAGCCGGTCAGCTCGGCGAGGCGTGCGGTGAGGTCCCGGATGGAGCTGGTCGACGACGGCACGTGCCACGCCCGGCCCCAGGATTCGGCCGACCGCGCCGCCGCGACGAGGGTGCGGGCCACGTCGCCGGTGTAGGACCAGCTCTGCGGCGCGTCCAGGTCGCCGGGGATCGCGGCCGGGGTGCCGGCGAGCACCTGCGGGACGACCAGGAAGTTGTACAACGAACCCGCTCCCGCCCCCAGGAAGTCGCTCGCGCGGACCTCGGTGACCAGGACCCGGCCCGCGTCGTGCGCGGCCAGCGCGTTCGTCCACATCTGCGCGCGGACGCGGCCCTTGACGGTGGTCGGGGCCATCGGCAGGTCTTCGGTCATCGGCCCGTCCACCGGGCCGTAGCCGTACAGGTTGCCGAGCATCACGTAGTGCGCCCCCGTGCGCTCCGCCGCCGTCAACATCGCCGCGGCCAGCGGCGGCCAGTCGATGGGCCAGCGATCGTAGGACGGCATCGCGCAGTTGAACAACGTCCGCGCACCGCGGGTGAGCTCGATCAGGCGGACGGTATCGGTCGCGTCGGCGGCGACGCGTTCGATCAGCGGGTGCACCGGGCCGCCACCGCGGCGGCTGACCACCCGTACCCGCTCACCAGACTCGGCGAGCAGCAGTGCGGTGGCCGAGCCGGTGGTGCCGGTACCGACGACGACGTGGAAGACGGATGACGAGGACATCAGCGCTCCGGGAAGGGGAGGAGGGGAAGTGGAGGTGTCCGAGGAGGACGTGATCACCTTCCCGCCCGGGCCGGGGCGTACGGTAGTGGCCGGAACGCCAAACATCCGGAGGTTCGGGCCATGCATCGAATAGCCGTCGTGGCCGTGCCACCGGTGACCACGTTCGACCTGTCCATCCCGGAACTGGTGCTCGGTGGCGTCGACATGGTCGAGGGCGTGGCCGGCTACCGGGTGCGGGTGTGTACCGCCGAGCCCGGCGCCGTGGTCGGCACCGGCAGTCTGGACATCGTGGTGCCGCACGGCCTCGACGCGATCGACGACGCCGAGACGGTGATCGTCACCGGCACGGGCGCCCGTGCCGATGCCGACCCGCGCGTCCTGGCCGCGCTGCGTGACGCCGCGGCGGCGGGGAAGCGGATGGCGTCGATCTGTACCGGCGCGTTCGTGCTGGCCCAGGCGGGCCTTCTGGACGGGCGCGCGGCCACCACGTACTGGATGATGACCGAGGAGTTCCGCCGCCGCTTCCCGGCCGTGGACCTGCGGCCGGACGTGCTGTACGTCGAGGACGGCCCGATCCTGACCTCCGCCGGCCTGTCCGCCGGGATCGACCTGTGCCTGCACCTGATCCGGACCGACTACGGCGCCGCCACGGCCAACACGGTCGCGCGTCTGGTCGTCGCCGCGCCGGTACGCCCCGGCGGCCAGGCCCAGTTCATCGAATCACCGCTCCCACCGGAAAGCGGTGTGTCGCTCGCCGGCACCCGGGCCTGGGCGCTGGCCCGGCTCGACGAACCGCTCACGCTGGCCGACCTCGCCGCGCACGCGAGCACCAGCGTGCGTACCCTCACCCGCCGCTTCCACGCCGAGACCAGCCTCAGCCCACTGCAATGGCTGCTCCACCAACGGGTGGACCGGGCACGGGAGTTGCTGGAGACCACCGACCTGTCCATGGAACTGGTGGCACACCACAGCGGCATCGGCACCACCGACTCGCTGCGCAAACACCTGGTCCGCCGCACCGGCCTGACCCCCAGCGGCTATCGCGCGGCGTTCACCCGCACCCCCACCGAGCCGGCGGTCACCGCCCTCCGGACCCCGAACCCGTAGGGGACACGCGTCCGGCCGCGTAGGGGACGAGCAACCGGTCGGCGCGCCGGGATGCATGCCCGCTACGCGGTCACGGTCGAGCCGCCGCTACGCGCCCGGGATGCACGTCCGCTACGCGCCCGCCGCGGCCGGCCGACCGCCGCCGTCAGGCACCCTGATCGGCCGTCGGCTCGGGCCCTCGGCGGCCGGTTCGCGGAGGGAGGGGGTTCCGGCTTACCCGACGTGCGGCCGCGTGGGATCGTCGGACGATGTACGAACCTGACCGGCGGAACAGTGCGGCGTCCGGGCCCGTTCGGGGGCACGGGCAGGACGACACGCCCTTCACGCATCGGGGCTTCGGGGATGCCGACGTGGTGCTGGATCTTCCGGTGCCGGGTCGGCCTGCCCTGTTGCAGGTCGAGAGCGCGCCGGGGCGACACGTGCGGTTGTGGCGCGTCGATCGACCGGGTGGGCCGGTCGAGGAGTGTGTCTACGACGGTCCGCGCGAGGGCTCCGACGGCAGCATCCTGATCTCGGACCAGGGGCGGCGGGCGCTGCGGACGGTGCGGGTCCGGTGCTCCGGCGCGTGGTCCTTGCAGCTCAAACAACCGGACGCGGCGCGGGAGTTCGAGCGCTCGGTGGAGGGCTTCGGCAGCGAGGTGGTCTGCTACACGGGACCGCTCGGGGTGGCCAGGCTCACCGGCGCCCGGTCGGGTGGGCAGGTCGAGGTCCGAGTGGTGCCGCCGAGGGAAGGGGCGGCTGCGGGGGGCTGGCGGGGGATCGATGAGCGCCGGCAACAAGCGTGGCAGCCACCGGAGTTCGAGGTCGCCGGACCGCGGCTGCTGGTCGTCACCGCGGGTGGCGCATGGTCGCTCGACGTCGACCCGACGCCGCCGATTCGGCCCGATCTGCCCGAGGGCACGTTCGTGCTGCACGGTGTGGGCGACCTCGCGGCGATCGTGCCGATCACCCACCCGTCCGAGGTCTCGGTGTTGGAGGCGGTCTGGGTGTCGGGGGCCGAATTCACCTTGGTGTGCGGAGAGCCGAGGATCGCCGGCGCCCCCCTTCACCGGCTGGGGCCGGATCGGCCATGTCTGCGGATTCGGCCCGGCGTCCGGGTTCGGGGCGGGATGCCGATTCAGATCTTCGGGCGCGGGAGCGAATGGGAGATACGGACGACCACACCCACCGACACACCCTCGGGCACCGGCCTGGGCGTGGCCGATTACGACGCCGCGGACGTGGCCGGGTTCCGCGTACTCCCGACGCCGGTGACTTTCGGCCCCGACGAGCGGAGCTGGAAGCTGGGGGTGGCAACCATGCGGTGGCGACAGGCGGTATACCTGCCCGAGCGCGAGGCCGACCCGGAGCCCGATCCCGAGTCGCAGCACGCGGGTAAGGCGTCCGACACGTCGAACCCACCCCGACCGAGGCGCTCCTGGCCAGGCCGCCTGCTCGACCGGCTGCGCCTGCGGCCTCCGTCCGGCGACTGACCGACACCCCGCCCACGACGCTTCCGTCGACCCGGGAGCCGCCCGACCACACCGCCCCGCGCGACGGTTTCGTCACACCGGCTCGAACTCCGCCTCCCGCATTCCCAACAACCGCCCCAACGCGCTTCGGCCCTCCTCGGTCGCCCGGACCGCCCGACCCGTGCCGACCCGCTCCGTCCACCCCCGGGCACCGAACAGCCGGCACAGTTCGGCGCCGGCCGTGCCCGCGAGGTGGTGGCGGCGTTCGGTCCAGTCCAGGCAGGGCCGGGCCAACGGGCGCTTGCGCGACGTGGTGAGGTCGGCGCCCAGGTCGGTGAGCCACGCGATGCCCGGGTCGGTGAGCGCGAAGCCGGCGTCCTGGCGGAGCAGGTCCCGGGCGGTGAGCGCGTCGGTGATCGCCACGCCCAGCCGGCCGGCCAGGTGGTCGTAGCAGGTGCGGCCCCGGGCCAGGGCCGCACCTGCCGAGTGCGCGCGCAGCGAGTTCGCCGGACGGGTGGTCACGGGCGTCGCGTACGCGGCCAGGTCCTCGACCATGCGGGCCACACCCGGGTCCGCGAGCCGGACGTACCGGTGTCGGCCCTGCCGCTCCTGGACCAGCAGGCCGCCCTCGACCAACCGGGTCAGATGCTCGCTGATCGTGGACGGCGCGACCCCGCAGTGCCGAGCCAGTTCGCCGCCGGTCCAGGCACGGCGGTCCAGGAGGGCGAGGCATACCGCCGCGCGGGTCTCGTCCGCGAGGAGTGCGGCGAGCGCGGCGAGTCGCGGGACCGAATCCGGGTCGGTGGCACGTGCGATCGAGTCCATGCCGCCATCATCGGCCGGCGACGCTTCGGCGCGCGCCGAAGGGTCCGCCGCCGCGTCGTACGACTGACGCCCTGTCAAGATGGACAGGTGCTCCCACCCCTTGCAGGCGTCACCGTCGTCTCCCTGGAACAGGCCATCGCCGCGCCGTACGCGACTCGGCAACTGGCCGATCTGGGCGCGCGCGTGATCAAGATCGAGCGCCCGGGCGCGGGCGATTTCGCCCGCGCGTACGACGAGACCGTCGAGGGATTGTCGAGCCACTTCGTCTGGGCGAATCGCGGGAAGGAAAGCCTCGCGCTCGATCTCAAGGACGAGCGCGCGGCGGAAATCCTGGACCGCCTGCTCGCCCGCGCGGACGTGTTCGTCCAGAATCTCGCGCCCGGCGCGGCGGATCGTTTGGGCCTGGGCGCCGCGGATTTGCGGGCCAGATTTCCTCGGCTGATCGTCTGTGGAATATCGGGTTATGGGACTTCCGGTCCCTATCGCGACAAGAAGGCGTACGACCTGCTGGTGCAATGCGAGGCCGGCCTGCTCTCGGTCACCGGGACACCGGACGCGCCCGCCAAGGCCGGCATCCCGATCGCCGACATCGCCGCCGCGATGTATGCCTTCACCGGCACGCTGACCGCGCTGTACGAGCGCCGGGTCACCGGCGAGGGCAGTGCGTTCGAGGTGTCCATGCTGGACGCGCTCGGCGAGTGGATGGGCTTCCCGTACTACTTCGCGACCTACGGCGGGACGCCTGTGCCGCGCACCGGCGCGCGACACGCGGCGATCGCGCCGTACGGCCCATACCGCGTCGGCGACGGCGGCCAGGTGTTCGTCGGTGTGCAGAACGACCGCGAATGGGCCGCGCTGTGCGAGCGGGTGCTGGGCCGGCCGGACCTGATCGACGACCCCCGGTTCCGGAGCAACTCGCTGCGGGTGGCCGGCAACGAGCGGCTCACCGAGCTGATCGAGGCGGCCTTCGCGGACCGCGACGCCGACGAGATCGTGGCGAGCCTGGACGCGGTCGGCATCGCCAACGCCCGGATGCGCACCATCGCCGAGTTCGCCGAGCACCCGCAACACGCCGCGCGGGACCGGATGCGCACGATCGACTCGCCCGCCGGTCCGCTGCGCGCGCTGCTGCCGCCGGTCACGGTGACCGGTCGTGAGGCGGCGATGGGCCCGATCCCGGCGGTCGGCGAACACACGGCGGCGATCCTGGCCGAGTTGGGAATCGAACCCGAGTGAGCGGTCGCCTGCCGCGCGGGCGTCCGGGCGGGCGGTACCGGGGTGCGGGGTCCGAGCGCCGGGTCGGAGCACGGGGGTCCGAGTGCGGGGTCCGAGTACGGGGGTCCGAGCGTGGGGTCCGAGCGTGGGGTCCGAGAAGAAATATTTCGCGCCTTCCGGGGTCGGCGACTTTTCCGTGCTAGCCTCGAGGCAGTTGCAGTAGTGGTTCCCATGAATTTCGTGAGCGCCTTACGGTCGTGACCGTCGGGCGCTTTTTGTTTATGTCGAACCGGGTTCATGTGAAAAATGGATTGCTGTTGCGACTTGGACATGCGCACGTGCGCATTTCCATTTGGCACCACGAAGGAGATTTGTATGGCTACTGGAACCGTGAAGTGGTTCAACGCGGAAAAGGGCTTCGGCTTCATCCAGGCGGACGACGGCGGCCCGGATGTTTTCGCGCACTACTCGGCGATCCAGTCGCAGGGCTACCGTGAGCTTGTCGAGGGCCAGAAGGTCTCCTACGACGCTGTTCAGGGCCAGAAGGGCCCGCAGGCGGAGAACATCACCGTCTGACGGCACATCATCGCCGAGCGCGGCCCGCACCGATTCCGGTGCAGGCCGCGCTTGCGTGTGTCCGGGCCCGCGGCCCGCGGTGGATGATGCGTGCATGGGATACATCGGAAACGACGAGCACGCCGGCAGGCTGCGCGCGATCCGCGCATGCGGCCGGATCCTGTCCGGGGTACGGCCCACCACGGTCGCCGAACGCTTGGCCCGGCTGACCGCGTACGCGCAGGACACCGTCGACCCCGGCGAGTGGCCGGACATGTACGGCGACGGCGGCGCGGTCGCCCGGCTGGAGGCGTGTACGGCCGAGCTGCTCGGCACCGAGGCGGCGCTGCTGTTCCCCACCGGCACCATGGCCCAGCAGGTCGCGCTGCGCTGTCACGCCGGCGCGACCGGTTCGAACGTGGTCGGCATCCACCCGAGGGCCCATCCGCTGACCTACGAGCGTGACGCGATGTCGGTGCTGTCCGGACTTCGACCCCTGACGCTCACCCAGGGGCCCGGTCAGATCACCGCCGAGGACATCCGCACCAGTGGTGAGCGCTTCGGCACCCTGTTCTACGAACTCCCGCTGCGCGATCACGGATTCGTGCTGCCCGAGTGGGACGAGCTGATCGCCGTCGTGCAGGCCGCGCGGGACCGCGACGCGGCGCTGCACTTGGACGGCGCGCGGTTGTGGGAGAGCACCACGTACCTTCGCCGCGGGCTGAGCGAGATCGTCGACCTGTTCGACTCGGTCTACGTCTCCTATTACAAGGGCCTGGGCGCGAGCGCCGGCGCGGCCCTCGCGGGTGGCGCCGAGCTGATCGAGGAGGCGCACGCGTGGCGGCACCGGTACGGCGGGCGGCCCTTCCAGGCCTGGCCGATGGCGCTGGACGCGCTCGTGGCCCTGGAGGAGACGCTGCCTCGGCTGCCCGGCTACGTCGCGCACGCCGAGGTCGTGGCCGCGGGCCTGGGCCGGGTGCCCGGGGCGACCGTGTTCCCGGCCGTGCCGCACACGCACCAGTTCCAGGTGTGGCTGCCGTACCCGGCCGAGCTGCTCAACCGGACCGGTCTCGAGCACGCCGTCGACCGGGGCGTGTGGCTGGCCGGCCGCTGGACCGAGCCGGCCCTGCCGGGATTGTCGTTCGCCGAGGTCACCGTCGCCGAACCCGCCCTGGAGTGGAGCGCAGACGAGGTCGCCGACGAGTTCGGTGCCTTCGTGGAGCGGGTGCGCAAGAACGGCTGAGCCCGAGAGCCCGCGGCGGACGTCTGCGGCGGAGCCGGCGGTGACATGTGTCACCACCGGCTCCGACGCCGATCGGGGCATGTTGCGTCAAGGCGGGCCACTGAGCGATGCTGGCCCCGCGCCGGCCCTACCGGCGCGGGGAGGGCGTGGCAGGAACCCGGTGCGATCCCGGGACGGTCCCGCCACTGTGACCGGCTCCGCCGTACGACGTCATCCGACGCCGGCGACGGGACCGGGAGTCAGGAACTGCGCGTCTCACCCCGAGTCCGATGGGGCGAGGACCCCGGAGAGGCGCTCCAGGTGACGATTTCGTCCTGCCGGCGTTCTTGCATCCGCAGCTTCGACTGCGGCACCCACTCCAGCGGCATTCCCGCTCGCTTCCGCGGCACGTTCGACGGCGGCTCTCCCGTTCGCGACATCCACTCCGTGGTCCGCCACGCCGGCATCGGCGGAGGCGCCCGGTGATCCTGCTCCTGTCGACATCCGACACCGACCTGCTCAGCGCGAAGGCGAGCGAGGGTGACTGGCGACTGGCCAACCCGGCCCGCGTCGACGTCGCCGACCTGCCCGCGCTTTTGGACGGCACCGACCTGGTCGTGGTGCGCCTGCTCGGCGGGCGGCGTGCGTGGGAGGCGGGCCTGGACGCGCTGCTGGCCGGTCCGCGCCCGGTGGTCGTGCTCAGCGGCGAACTCACCGCCGACGCCGCGCTGATGGAACTGGCGACCGTACCCGCCGGGGTGAGCGCACAGGCCCACGCCTACCTCGCCCAGGGCGGCCCGGACAACCTGACCCAACTGCACCGCTTCCTCTCCGACACGCTGCTGCTCACCGGGCACGGCTTCGAGCCGCCCGTCGAGGTGCCCTCCTGGGGCCGGCTGGACCGTAGCGCGCGCGAGATCGACGGCCCCGCCGTGGGCGTGCTCTACTACCGCGCCCACCACCTGGCCGGGAACACCGCGTTCGTGGACGACCTGTGCGCGGCGATCGAGAACGCGGGCGGGCGGCCGGTACCGATCTGGTGCGCGTCGCTGCGTGGTGCGGACGAGTCGTTGTTCGCGGCGCTGGGCGAACTCGACGCGCTGCTGGTGACCGTGCTCGCGGCGGGCGGCGCGGGCGGGGCCAAGCCGGCCGAGGTCTCCGCCGGCGGCGACGACGAGCAGTGGGACGTCGGCGCGCTGGCCGGTCTGGACATCACCATCCTCCAGGCGCTGAACCTGACCACCAGCCGGGCCGAATGGGAGGCCGGCGACGCGGGCCTGTCCCCGATGGACGCGGCCACCCAGGTCGCGGTGCCCGAGTTCGACGGCCGGTTGATCACCGTCCCGTTCTCGTTCAAGGAGACGAGCCCGGACGGACTCACCCACTACGCCGCCGACCCCGAGCGGGCCGCGCGCGTCGCCGGGATCGCGGTGCGGCACGCCCGACTCCGGCACATTCCGGTCGGCGAGCGCAAAATCGGCATGGTGCTGTCCGCGTACCCGACCAAGCACTCCCGGATCGGCAACGCGGTCGGCCTGGACACCCCGGCCTCCGCCGTCGCGCTGCTGCGCGCGATGCGCGCGGCCGGCTACGACGTCGGCGCGCTCGACGGCGCCGACGCGCTGCCCGGGCTCGAACCGCCGGACGGCGACAAGCTCATCCACGCGCTGATCGCGGCGGGCGGCCAGGACCCGGAGTGGTTGACGGAGGGTCAGCTCGAAGGCAACCCGGTCCGCATCTCGGCGGCCGAGTACCGCGAGCGCTACGCGAAGTTGCCGCTGGGGCTGCGCGCGAACATCGAGGAACACTGGGGCCCGCCGCCCGGCGAGCTGTACGTGGACCACTCGCGCGACCCCGAGGGCGAGATCGTGCTCGCGGCGCTGCGCGCGGGCAACGTGATCCTGATCATCCAACCGCCGCGCGGCTTCGGCGAGAACCCGGTGGCCATCTACCACGACCCGGACCTGCCGCCGAGCCACCACTACCTGGCCGCCTACTGGTGGCTGGACGCGCCCGCCGGCCCGGGCGGGTTCGGCGCGCACGCGCTCGTACACCTGGGCAAGCACGGCACGTTGGAATGGCTGCCGGGCAAGAACCTGGGCCTGTCCGCGGAATGCGGTCCGGACGCGGTGCTCGGCGACCTGCCGCTGGTGTACCCGTTCCTGGTGAACGACCCGGGCGAGGGCGCGCAGGCCAAGCGGCGCGCGCACGCGATCATCGTGGACCACCTGGTGCCGCCGATGGCGCGGGCCGAGACCTACGGCGACCTGACCCGCCTGGAGCAACTGCTCGACGAGTACGCCAACGTGCAGGCGCTCGACCCGGCCAAGGGTCCGGCGCTGCAGGCGCAGATCTGGACGCTGATCCAGGCCACCAAGCTCGACCACGACCTGGGCATCACCGACCGGCCGCACGAGGCCGAGTTCGACGACCTGATCCTGCACCTGGACGGGTGGTTGTGCGAGGTCAAGGACGCGCAGATCCGCGAGGGCCTGCACATCCTGGGCAGCGCGCCCACCGGCGAGGGCCGGATCAACCTGGTCACCGCGATGTTGCGGGCGCGTCAGGTGTGGGGTGGCAAGGCCGCCGCGCTGCCGGGGCTGCGCGAATCGCTCGGCCTGGTCGAGGGCGGCGGCGCCTCGCGCACCGAGACCGACGACGCCGAGGACCGTGCGCACCGCCTGGTCGCGGCGATGGAGGCGGGCGGGTGGGACCCGGCCCGGGCCCTGGCCGTCACGCACGAGGTGCTGGGCGCCGAATCGGCGGCGGTCGCCGACGTGTTGGCGTTCGCCGCCACCGAGATCGTGCCGCGCCTGGACCGCACCGGCGACGAGATCGGCGCGGTACTGCATGCGCTGGAGGGCGGCTACGTCGCGGCCGGGCCCAGCGGTTCGCCGCTGCGCGGGCTGGTCAACGTGCTGCCGACCGGACGCAACTTCTACACCGTGGACCCGAAGGCGATCCCGAGCCGGTTGGCCTGGGAGACCGGACAGGCGCTCGCGGACTCGCTGTTGGACCGCTACCGCGCCGACAACGACGGCGACTGGCCGCGCTCGGTGGGGCTTTCGGTGTGGGGCACCAGCGCGATGCGCACCAGCGGCGACGACATCGCCGAGGTGCTCGCGCTGCTGGGCGTGCGGCCGTTGTGGGACGACGCGTCGCGCCGGGTGACCGGGATCGAGGCGATCCCGCTCGCCGAGCTGGGCCGGCCGCGGGTGGATGTGACGGTGCGCATCTCCGGCTTCTTCCGGGACGCCTTCCCGCACGTGGTGCTGCTGCTCGACGACGCGGTGCGGCTGGTCGCGGAGTTGGCCGAGCCGGACGAGGACAACTACGTCCGGGCGCACGTGCGCGCCGACACCGCCCGACACGGCGACGCGCGCCGGGCGACCACGCGCGTGTTCGGCTCCCGGCCCGGCGCGTACGGCGCGGGGTTGTTGCCGCTGATCGACGCGCGCACGTGGCGCGACGACGCGGACCTGGCCGAGGTGTACGCGACCTGGGGCGGCTACGCCTACGGGCGGGGCCTGGACGGGGTGTTCGCGCGCGAGGACATGGAGGACGCGTACCGCAGGATCGCGGTCGCGGCCAAGAACACCGACACGCGCGAGCACGACATCGCCGATTCGGACGACTACTTCCAGTACCACGGCGGCATGGTCGCGGCGGTGCGCGCGCTGACCGGCACCGCGCCGGCGGCCTACATCGGCGACTCGACGATGCCGGACGCGGTCCGCACCAGGACGCTCCAGCAGGAGACCGCACGGGTCTTCCGCGCCCGGGTGGTCAACCCGCGCTGGATCGAGGCGATGCGCAAGCACGGCTACAAGGGCGCGTTCGAACTGGCCGCCACGGTGGACTACCTGTTCGGCTACGACGCCACGACCGGTGTGGTGGCGGACTGGATGTACGAGAAGCTCGCGGGCGAGTACGTCCTGGACGAGACCAACCGGGAGTTCATGCGCACCGCCAACCCGTGGGCGCTGCGCGGAATCGCCGAACGACTCCTCGAAGCCGCCGACCGGGGCATGTGGGAGAAGCCCGAAGCGGCCACGCTGGACGGGCTGCGCGAGGTCTACCTGGATGTCGAGGGCGACCTCGAGGGCGGCGAGGACGCGGGGGATGCCTGAGCGGGGCGGCGACGCGCCCGGCAGGGCCGATTCGCCGCCCGAGGTGAGTACCGATCCGGGCGAGGACCGGCTTCCGGGGCTGCGCCCGGGGCCGGCGCTCGGGATGGCGTGGTCCGGCGCGGGCGCCGCGACCGGGCCCGCGGACCTGGGGTGGTTGCCCGGCCCGATCCGGCCGGGCGACCGGGTCGAGACGTTCGTCGCGCGGCTGCCGCGCCACGAGGCCGGACCCGACCCGGAACCCGCCGGGTCGGTGTGCGTGGTCGGGATCGGCGACGACGGCTGGGACGGACTCTCCTGCGCCGCCCGGGAGATGGTGGCCGCGGCCGAGGTGCTGGTCGGCGGCGCACGGCATCTGGCGCTGGTGCCGGACACCGCGGCCGAGCGGGTCGAGTGGCCGTCGCCGTTCACGGTGCGGTTCGTGGCGGAGTCGGCCGCCCACCGGCGGGTGTGTGTGCTGGCCAGCGGCGACCCGATGTTCTTCGGCGTCGGGGCCACCCTGGTCCGCGAGTTGGGCGCTGCGCGGGTCACGGTCCTGCCCGCGCCGTCGTCGGCCTCGCTGGCCTGCGCCCGGCTGGGCTGGTCCGTGCAGGGTGTGCCGGTGGTCAGCGCGGTGGGCCGCCCGCCGGCCACACTGGCCGTCGAACTCGCCCGTGCCGCACGCATCCTGGTGCTGAGCGCGGATGGGCTGACGCCGGGACGGGTGGCCGTACTGCTGCGTGAACGCGGCTTCGGGACGAGCAAGGTCACCGTGCTGGAGCACCTGGGCGGCCCGGCGGAGTCCGTGTGGCAGGGCAGCGCGGACGCGCTCGCGGCGGCCCCCGAACGGCGGTTCGCCGACCTGAACGTGGTCGCGGTCGAGTGTGGGGACGGTCCCGGACGAAGCCGCGTGCCCGGCCTGCCGGACGATGTCTACGCGCACGACGGGCAGTTGACCAAGCGCGAGATTCGGGCCGTGACGTTGGCCGCGCTCGGGCCGCTTCCGGGCGAAGTGTTGTGGGACGTGGGCGCGGGCAGCGGCAGCATCGGGATCGAGTGGATGCGCGCGCATCCGACGTGCCGGGCGATCGGCTTCGAGACCCGCGAGGACCGCGCCGAACGGGCCCGGTCGAACGCGGTCGCGCTGGGCGTGCCGGGGCTGCGGATCGTGGTCGGCCGGGCTCCGGAGGTGCTCGCGGAGGACGTGGGGCTCGCCGAATTCGCGGGCGTGGCACCGGACGCCGTGTTCATCGGCGGCGGGCTGACCGTGCCGGGTGTGGTCGAACGCTGCTGGGCGGCGCTGCGCCCGGGCGGTCGACTGGTCGCGAACGCGGTGGTGGCCGAGACCGAGGCCGAGTTGTTGCGCCATCGCGCGGCATACGGCGGGGAATTGACGCGCGTGCAGATCACCCGGTCCGCTCCGGTGGGCCGGTTCACCGGGTGGCGCCCGGCGATGCCGGTCACCCAGTGGGTGGCGGTCAAGCCGCTTTCCGATGCGAACGAGGAGTAGTTCCATGACCGTGCACTTCATCGGCGCCGGCCCCGGCGCGGCCGACCTGATCACGGTGCGGGGGCTGCGGATCATCGCCGCGTCGCCGGTGTGCCTGTACGCGGGCGCGCTGGTGCCGCGCGAACTGGTCGAGGCGGCGCCGCCCGGGGCCCGCCTCGTGGACACCGCCGAGCTGAACCTGGACCAGATCGTCGAGGAACTGCGGGCCGCACACGCGGCCGGGCACGACGTGGCCCGGCTCCACTCGGGGGACACCTCGTTCTTCAGCGCGGTGGCGGAGCAGCAGCGCCGCCTCGACGCGCTCGGCATCCCGTGGGACATCACCCCGGGCGTACCGGCGTTCGCCGCCGCCGCGGCGGCGATGGGCCGCGAACTGACGCTGCCCACGGTGGGCCAGACGGTGATCCTGACCCGGGTCGCGGGCAACGCGACGGCGATGCCGCCGGGCGAGGACCTGGCCACCCTGGGCCGGTCCGGCGCGCTGCTGGTGCTGCACCTGGCGGTGGGTCAGGTCGAGCGCGTGGTGGCCGAGTTGACCCCGCTCTACGGTGCGGACTGCCCGGTCGCGGTGGTCGCGCGCGCGTCGCGTCCGGACGAGTTGATCGTGCGCGGCGAACTCGTCGACCTGGTGTCCCTGGTGCGGGACAACGGCATCAAGGCGGTGGCGGTCATCATGGTCGGCCGCGTCCTGGGCGAACCGGGCTTCTGCGACAGCCACTTGTACAGCGAGATTCGCGACCGGACCGAGCCGAGGCCGGTCGGGTGAGCCGGGCTGGCGGCGCCTGGTCGCCGGCCGGACAGGACCTAGGCGGGCGCGGCCCGGCCGACGATGGTGCCGGTGCGGTTGATCGCGATCACGTCGACGGTGATCGGGAGTTCACTGCCGCGCAGCAGGGTTCGGGCGGCGTCGCGGGCGGCCTCCGCGACGGCGTCGCCGAGCGGGACGTCCGCCGCGCGGGCCAGTTCGAGCGCGTGCAGGGCGGTGTTCGCGGCGCGGATGTGGGTGGCCAGGTCGGCGTCGCCGCCGACCGCCGTGGCCCGGTCGGCGAGCGCGTCCAGGTTCACCTGCGAACGGCCCGAGTGCAGGTCGAGGTGGCCGTCGGCGAGCTTGGAGAGCTTGGCGAAGCCACCGGCGATGGTCAGCCGCGGGATCGGGTGCCTGCGCAGGTACTTGAGCAGCGCGCCGGCGAAGTCGCCCATGTCCAGCAGCGCCGTGCCGGACAGGCCGTACACCTCGGCGCCGACCCGCTCGGAGGTGGTGCCGGTCGCGCCGAGCACGTGGGTCTCGCCGGTGGCCAGCGCGACGTCGATGCCACGGCGGATCGAGTCGATCCAGGCCGAGCACGAGTACGGGATCACGATGCCGGTGGTGCCCAGGATGGACAGGCCGCCGAGGATGCCCAGCCGCGGGTTCCAGGTCTGTTCGGCGATCCGGGCGCCGTCGTCCACGGACAGTTCGACGGTGACGTCGCCGGTGCCGCCGTGCGCCGCGGCCACCCGGGCCACCGCCTCGCGAATCAGCTTGCGGGGGACGGGATTGACGGCCGGTTCGCCGACCGCGAGCGGCAGGCCGGGCAGGGTCACCGTGCCGACGCCCGGACCCGCGCGGAAGATCACGCCGGAACCGGGCGCGGCGTGCCGCACGGTGGCCCGGATCAGCGCGCCGTGGGTGACGTCCGGGTCGTCGCCGGCGTCCTTGACGACGCCGGCCATGGCGGTGCGGGGCGGGGGGTTCTCGGCTGTGGGGGCTTCGGTGGTGGAGTCTTGGGTTGTGGGGTCTTGGTTCGTGGGCTCTTGGGCTGTTCGTTCCTGGGTCGTGAGCTCTTGGGGCAAGAGGTCTCGGGTCGTGAGCTCTTCGACGGCGAGGGCGAACGCGGGCGTCTGGCCGCCGGGCAGCCACACGGTCACCGGGTCGGGAAACTCGCCGGTCAGCAGAGCCTGGTAGGCGGCCGTCGCGGCGGCGGTCGCGCATGCTCCGGTGGTCCACCCTCGGCGCAACTGATCGGGGCGGGTCATCGGGGGAGGAGCCAATCGTGAGCGGGTCGGGAGGGGCGCGTGCGGTGAGCGGGGCGACGGAAGCCGGTACCGCCGACGCGCCGATGATCGGGTCCGGCGACTCGCTCGTCTCGCTCGTCTCGCGCGGCTCGCTCGACTCGGTGGGCTCCGGTCATCCGCCGGGTCCGGTTGGTTCCGGCGGCCCGTTGGGCTCGGTTGGCTCCGGTGCTCCACCGGGCCCCGTTGCCTCCGGTGATCCGGTCGGCTTGGTTACTGCCGGTGACGGGGGCCGTGTGGTGCTTGTGCTGGGAGGTACCGCCGAGGCTCGTGTGCTTGCCGCGCGGTTGGTGGACGTCCCGGGATTGCGTGTCGTGTCGTCGCTGGCCGGGCGTACCAGCGCGCCCGTGTTGCCGGTCGGCGAGACCCGCGTGGGCGGCTTCGGCGGCGTGCCCGGCCTGGTCGCGTGGTTGCGGGCGCGGGCCGCGGCGGCCGTGGTCGACGCCACCCACCCGTTCGCGGCACGGATCTCGGTGAACGCGGTCGCGGCCTGCGCCGAGGCCGGCGTCCCGCTGCTGCGCCTGCAACGTCCGGGCTGGACCGCCGTGCCCGGCGACCGCTGGTACCCGGTCGACTCCGCCGACGAGGCCGCGCGGATCCTGCCCGGCCTGGCTCGGCGGGTCTTCCTGACCACGGGCCGCCTGGAGACCGCGCCCTACGCGCACCTGGACGACCTGTGGTTCCTGCTGCGCAGCGTCGAGCCGCCCACGGGTGCGTTGCCGCGCGCGTGCGAGGTGCTGTTGTCCCGAGGCCCGTTCACGGTCGGCGACGAGATCGCGCTGCTGCGTGACCGGCGCATCGACGCGCTCGTGACCAAGGACAGTGGCGGTGCCCTGACGGCGGCCAAACTCACCGCCGCCCGCGAGTTGGGTCTGCCGGTGGTGCTGATCCGCCGCCCCCGGGTGTGCGCACCGGAGCAGGTCACCGACGCGGAGTCCGCCGCGCGGTGGGTCCTGGCCGGGCCTGCCGGGCCTGCCGGGCCTGCCGGGTCGACCGGGCCCGCCGAGCGGGCCGCGGCGGCCGAAGGGTGAGTCGCGCACGCGACTCACTGTGACACAGGACGGCCCCGAGTCGATCTTGGCGACCCGGCCGAGCCGCCGGCCCGTCGCGCCGGGCCGGCCCGGCGAACGGCGCGGCTCGACCCGAGCGACGTACGCGAACATGGCCGGCCCGATCGTCAGGCCGGGTAGCGCCGCGGCGTGTACACGCCGGTGCTGCCGTCCGGGCGAGGGTAGGTGCGGGTCTGCGAGGAGCCGATGATCAGCAGCGTACGCATGTCCACCACCTCCGGGTCCAGGTCGGCCAGCCGGACCACGCGCACCGACTCGGTCGGGCCGCCGACGTCGCGGCCCACCACGACCGGGGTGTCCGGGCCGCGGTGCTTGAGGAACAGGTCGCGGGCCTCGGCGACCTGGGTGCGCCGGGTCTTGGAGGCCGGGTTGTAGATCGCGACCGCGAGGTCCGCCTCGGCGGCGGCGGTCAGCCGACGCTCGATCACCTCCCACGGCTTGAGGATCGCGGACAGGCTGATCACACAGAAGTCGTGGCCCAGCGGCGCACCCGCGCGGGACGCCACCGCCTGCATCGCCGACAGCCCGGCGACCACCCGGACCGGGACCTCGGTGGCCGTCTCGTGCGCGGCCTCCAGTACGGCCGACGCCATCGCGAACACGCCCGCGTCGCCGGAGGAGACCACCGCGACCCGGCCGCCCGCCTCGGCCAACGCGATGGCGTGGCGCGCGCGTTCGGCCTCGACCCGGTTGTCGGTGCGGTGCCGCTTCTGGCCGGGCCGAGGTTGCACGCGGTCGACGTACGGGCCGTAGCCGACCACGTGATCGGCGGCGGCGAGCGCGGCGTGCGCGTCGGGGGTGAGCCATTCCGGACCGGCCGGCCCCAGGCCGACCACGTCGATCGAGCCGATCTCGCCGGTGGGTTCGGGCAGCACGTACTCCGGTTCCGGCGCGCGCGGCGTGCGGTTGGTCGCGAACTCGCCGCCGGACGCCGCCGACGGGGTGATCACGAGGGAGAAGTACGGGACCTCGTCCGGGACTACATCGGCGAGCGGGCGCACCTGCTGCCGATCGGTGGTCGCGCGCTCCACGTACCAGGTGCGCTCGGCCAGCCCGGCCTGCTCGAACGCACCGCGCACCGCCGGGAAATGCCGCTTGCCGAGCTTGATCACCGCAGCCGAGTCGGCGGTCCGCAGCCGGGCCGCGAGCACGTCGGGCGGGAGCGTACCGGGCAGGATCGTCAGCACCTCGTCGTGCTGCACGAGCGGCCGGCCCAGCACGGCCGCCGCGCCGCTGACCGAGGTCACGCCGGGCACCACCTCGACCTGATAGCGGTCGGCGAGGCGTTCGTGCCAGTACATGTACGAGCCGTAGAAGAACGGGTCCCCCTCGCACAGCACCGCGACATCGCGCCCGGCGTCCAGATGCGCGGCGATCTCGGCGGCGGTCGAGTCGTAGTAGTCGGCGAGCGCGCCGTCGTACCCGCCCGGGTGATCGGTGCTCTCGGTGGTCACCGGGTATTCGAGCGGGAGGCGGAGCTGAGTGTCGCTCAGATACGGCTCGGCGATGGTGATCGCGACGCCGCGCGCACCCTTCTTGACCGGGTAGGCGACCACGTCGGCCGAGGTGATCAGGCGATGCGCCTTCAGGGTGATCAGCTCGGGGTCGCCCGGGCCGAGGCCGATGCCGTACAGGCGGCCGGTGGTGGTCACGCTGTGCTCCTGGGGGGTGGGTGGGGCGGTTCTCTTTCGCGACTTCTCGGCGTCGGGCTGTTGCCCGCCGCCTATTCCTGGTCGCTCGCGAGGGCGTTCAGGGCGGCGGCGGTCATCGCGCTGCCGCCGCGGCGGCCGTGTACGACGAGGTAGGGGATGCCGGCGGGGTGGTCGGCCAGGGCCTGCTTGGACTCGGCCGCGCCGATGAAGCCGACCGGGATCCCGATGATCGCGGCGGGGTGCGGGGCGCCCTGGTCGATCAGTTCGAGCAGCCGGAACAGCGCGGTCGGCGCGTTGCCGACCGCGACCACGGCGCCGGCGAGGTCGTCGATCCACAGGTCCACGGCGGCGGCGCTGCGGGTGGTGCGCTGTTCGGCGGCCAGGACCGGAGTGCGCGGGTCGGCGAGCAGGCAGCGCACGTCGTTGTCCTTGGGCAGGCGCTTGCGCGTAACCCCGGACGCGACCATGTTCGCGTCACACAGGATCGGCGCACCGGCACGCAGCGCCTCGGCACCGGCACGGGCCACGTCGGGGTGGAAGCCGACGTCCTGCGGGAGGTCGGTCATGCCGCACGCGTGGATCATCCGGACGACGACGCGCGAGACGTCCTCGGGAAAGCGGGACAGGTCCGCCTCGGCCCGGATGGTCGCGAACGAACGCCGATAGATCTCGGCGCCGTCCTTGATCCAGTCGTCGTCCACGTCGGCTGCTCCTTTGCCCGGGGGCGGGTGGTGATGGTCGTCGTCGTTCGTGTGGAGGGCATGGCGGTTCGTGCCCGATGAACCTGCCGGGCGGCGGGTCCGTCGACCGTCATGCCGGGGTGGACGGTGCGGGTGGCCCCGGTGCGGGTGCCCGCGCGGGGCCGGGGCCGGGGGTGGGCGCTCGGCCGGGCGGGACGGTTTCGTACGTGCCGTCCTCGCGCGCGACCACAAGCGTCGCACCGGCGGGCTTGCCGCATGCGCGGGCACAGCCGACCCAGTGGGTGTCGGCGCGGCCGAGGGCTCCGGGGCGATCGGCGGCCGGACGATCCGCGTCCATCGGGGTGGTGTCCGCGAGGGCGGCGCCGATGAGGGAGCGGCCCAGGGCGTGGCGGGTGGCCTCGGTGCGTACGTCGGCCAGGGCCCGACGGCATGCGCCCAAGCCGCTGCACGCGGTTACGCCGCGCCACGGGGAAGCGGGGTCGCAGGGCAGGCCGGCTGCTTCGAGGGCGGCCGATGTCGCTGCCGGGTCGGTCATGTCGCGGATCACGACGCCTCTGGTGCCGGTGATGCGCAGTTCGGCCCGCAGGCCGACGAGGGCGGACAGATGACGCCGCGTCAGGCGACCGAGCGGGACCAGGGCTCCGACGGCGAAGCGGCCGTCGGACTGCGGGAGTACGCCGATGGGCGGCCGGCTGCCGCTGCGGCGATGGGGCCCTGCGGGGCTCGGGCCGGCGGCCGCGGGCCCGCCGGTGGGACGCGGGAAGGGGGCGGCCCCGAGGGCGGCGGCGAACCGGGCCGCGCCGGAGGGGAGTTCGCGGATGTGCCAGGCCCCGGTGTCGGCGCGGGCGGCCAGGAACGCGCGGGCCGCGTGGACGATGGCCGCCGGGGCGTCGGCGGGGGCGAATCGCCAGGTCGTGTCGTGGCCGGCGGCGTGCAGCGCGAAGGTGTCGCGGGCCGGCGCGACCAGGTCCAGGTCGTGGCGGGCGGAGGCGATCGGGATCCCGCCGTCGTCGATGCCGATCAGGAAGCGGCCGGACAGGGCGCTCAGATCCGGGGCCGCGCACAGGGCGTGGTCGACGGCGGTGAGTACGGCGTCCGCGTCCAGCAGCGCGTTCGGGTCGCGGCCGGCCAGTGGGCCGGCGAGGATGTTGCGCACCCGGTCGTGGCTGCGGGAGGGCATCAGGCCGGCCGCGGTGACGGCCTCGGCGAGGGCGGGCAGGTCGGCCTCGGCCAGGCCGCGCAGCTGGATGTTCGCGCGTGCCGTCAGGTCGATCGAACCGGTACCGAAACGCCCTGCCAGCTCGGCGAGTTCGTGTAGTTGGGCGGGGGTGAGCCGACCGCCCGGGAGGCGTACGCGCGCGATCAGGCCGTCGTCGGCCGGCGACGCGTCCACGACCCCGGGGCAGGCGTCGTCGCGCTCGCGGACCACCACCGCACCCACCGCCCTTCGTCGCGCCTCGGTGCCTCGTATCGGTATGCCCGGCCTGTCACCCCATGTCGGGTTGTCGATCGGCCAGATGCGACACTGTTGCATATGGACGACGGTGTACAGCACCCCACCCCCGATCCGGTGGCCGAGGCGGTGCGGCAGATCCGCGCGCACGGCGAGCGGGTCACGGTGGCGCGTACCGCAGTGCTTCGGGTGCTGGCGGACGCCGACGAACATCTGAGCGCCGACGCGATCTTCGCCGCCGTCTCCCGGGCGGCGCCGGGCGTGCACCGGACCACCATCTACCGCGCGCTGGACGCACTCGAACGCCTCGACCTGGTCGCCTTCACCCGCCTGCGCCACGACGCGGCCACCTATCACCTGGCGGGCCACCTGGTCGGCGGCACACACGTGCACGTACGCTGCCGCGTCTGCGGCACGGTCAGCCACGCGCCGGGCGACCTGCTCGACGACGTCGCCTCCCGCCTGGCCGCCGAACAGGGCTTCGTCCTCGACCCGACAGCCGTCGCCCTCACCGGCCGCTGCGAAGCCTGCACGAAACCCCCCGCCCGCTTCGAAGCCCCCCGCCGAAACCGCCCCTGACCCACACCCGACCACGATCACCCGGTCGAGGACGTCCGGCACTTCGCCCGATCGACCGGCTTCACTCGACCATCGGGCGTCACGTTCCGTTGCTGCGGGGTCGGGTCGAGGGTGTGCGTGCCGTCGTGGCGCACCGGCGCCGCCCGACCATCCGGCATTGCGCGCCGATCCTGCGGCACCGGCCGAGCACGTCCCGGAGCCCCCTCCCACCCAGCCGGACGCCGACACCCGCACAGCAAGTGAGAGCCGAACCGAACGCCCCGCGCCCCGCCGACACCGACGTGCGCCCGGCACGGGACGCGCTACGCCCGGCCACTCCCGCCGCCACGCAGCGCGGGCTCGGCGCCGCGACCGGACCGCCGCGCCGCCGCCCTGCCACGCCGGCCCACTTCCCTGCCGCGCCGATCCCCGGCCGGTCCACTTCCGGCCGTCGCGCCGCCCACGCTCATCGCCGCGTCGACCGGGGTTGTGTTGGGTTCTTCGCGGGGTGCGGTGTGTGGTGGGGGTGGGGTCAGGTCGGGAGGACGAAGCGGTAGCCGGTTGCCAGTAGGCGGGGGAGCCATAGGCTCAGGGCGGCCACCGTTTGGGAGCGGTCGCCGCCCGCGTCGTGGTTGACGATGATCGAGCCGGTTGTGGTGTCGGCCAGGATTCGGCGGACGATCTCGCTCGTGCCGGGCTGTTCCCAGTCGCGGGGATCGACGGACCAGCCGAGGGGGCGCAGGCCGTTGGCGCGCAGCGCGCCCATGACCTCGGCCGACCAGCCGCCGTACGGGGCGCGGAACCACTCGATCCGAAGTCCCGGCAGGACTCGATCGATTGTGGTCAGATTGCGCTCCACTTCCTCCATCACGCCGTCCGGTTGCAGGTGCCGGAGGTCGGCGTGGGACCACGAGTGGCCGGCGATCGCGTGGCCGCCGTCGTGGATCGCGCGGAGCAGTTCGGGGTGTCGTTCGACCTCCGAGCCCACGACGCAGAACGTCGCGGGGACCCGATATTTCTGCAGTACCCGCAGTACCTGCGGCGTGTACTCGGGATGCGGTCCGTCGTCGAAGGTCACCGCGATGCGTCTGGGTCCGGCGTCGACGAATCGGACCGGTTCCGAGACGAAGGCGGGGCGTGGGGAGGGTTGTCCGTCGGTGGCGACGGCGGACGGTGCGGCGACGGTGAGAAGACCGAGAGTGGCGGCGGCGCCCATCAGCAACGTACGGCGCGACGTGGCGGAAGTGGTGTCCATGCCGAGTGTCTTGCACATGTCCGAGACCGCGTTCACGAGGACACGCACGACGCGACGGGAGTTCACCGGATCGGCGGATCGGTGGTCGGCGGATCGTCGCCCCGCGCGCCGGAGTTCCGAATTCGAGCCCCGGGACTCGAGCACGGTGCGGCGGGCCGAACGCGACTGAACCCGACCGCCTCGAACAAATCCGGTCTCGGCCGCCGGGCCGCCGATTCCTCCCGGGCCGTACCCGACGCCCCGCCCTCATCCCCGCGGCCGACCGGAAGGCAGGTCCGTACGCCGAGGTGTCGACACCGCGCCCGATGCCAGAATTCCGCACATGATCACACCTCCGGGGACCGGCGCCACCAGCACACCCGCACCTGCCCCCGTACCCGGCTCCGCCGTCGCCGTGCCACCCGCCCCGCGCTGGGCGGTCGTGGCCGCGCACGTTGCGGCGCTGACCCCGTTGCCCTCCGCGATCTGGCGGTTCGCGCTCGTCTTCGGCAACCACGGTGGATACACCGAGCAGGGCTACGCGAACATGAACATGACCGGGTGGGGCGGGCCGTGGGTGGTCTTCCTCAGCCTGAGCACCGAACTGGCCGCCCTGCTCACCCTCGGACTGGTCCGGCCCTGGGGGGAACGCCCACCCCGCTGGGTCCCGTTCGTCGGCGGGCGGCGGATGAACCCGGTGCACGTGACGCGTGTCGCCTACACCGGCGTGGTGATCCTGGTCCTGCTGTGGACCCAGTTCCTGTTCTGGTGGGCCGTCCCGCACGACGACATGACCGATTCCGGAGGCGACCTGCTCGGCGTGCTGTACCAGCCGCTGGTGTGGTGGGCGCCGCTCCTGGCGGCGGTGACGTGGTCGTACCGCCGGCGCCACCTCGGTGAACCCGCCCGAGGTGGCGCCGAATAGGACCCGGACCCGGTCCTGCTACGTCAGGCCCGAGAGAGGATCCGGCCCCGCGTCCTTCCGGGCCGCGTGGTGGCGGGCGGTGGCCACGCCGACCACGATGCCCAGGAGGGCCGCCGCGCCCATCAGGCCCGCCTGGATCTCGAATGCCCGGCTGAATCCGTCCACCACGGCGTCCTGCTGCATGATGCCGGACTTCACCCGGTCCTTGGTGTGGTTGGTCGCGACCGTGACCAGGACCGCGATGCCGATCGCCGCGCCGATCTGCTGACACGTCGTCACCATCGCGGAGGCGACGCCGCCTTCGCCCTCGCCGGCTCCGCCGGTCGCGGTGTGGATGATCGCGACGAACGCGACGCCCAGGCCCAGTCCGGTGATCACCAGCGCGGGCATCAGGTGACCGGTGTACGAACTGTGCGCGTCCAGGCGGCTCATCAGCCACATGCCGCCGGCGGCGACCGCCGGTCCCACGCTCACCGGAAGCAACGGGCCGCGGTTGGCGATCAGTTTGGTGGACACCGCCGCGCCGAGTCCCATGCCGACGCTGAACGGCAGGAAGGACAGGCCGGTCTCCATCGGCGACCAGCCCTGGATGCGCTGCATGTACAGCGTGAGGAAGAAGAACATCGCGAACAGACCGCCGGCCGCGACCAGGACCAGGACGTCCGCGAGCACCAGGTGCCGCATCCGCAACAGGGCTCGGGGCAGCAGCGGTTCGGCCGCGTAGCGTTGGCGTACCGCGAAGCCGATCGCGAGGACGGCCGCGATGCCCAGTCCGAGTAGGGTCCGGGTCGAGCTCCACGGGTGGGTGTCGGTCTCGACCACGGTGTACACGAGCGTCAGCACGGCGGCGGTGCCGATCGCGGCGCCGGCGAAGTCCGGTACCCGGCGGGCCGCTTCCCGGTCGTCGGGGCCGATCACCTTGGGCAGCGCGAGCAGCGTGAGCGCGCCCACGGGCAGGTTGATCAGGAAGATCCAGCGCCAGTGGGTCCACTCGACGAGCGCACCGCCGAGCAACAGGCCGGTGGCCGCGCCGAGTCCGGTGAGTGCGGCCCAGGTGCCCAGCGCGCGGGCCCGCTCGGCCGGTTCCCGGAAGGTCGCCAGCAGGATGGCCAGTGCGGCGGGGGACAACAGCGCGCCGGCGATGCCCTGTGCGGCGCGGGCTCCGATCAGCACCGCGGAGTTCGGCGCGATGCCGCAGACCGCCGACGCCAGCACGAACATCACCAGGCTGATCCCGAACAGGCGCCGTCGGCCGAGCAGGTCGGCCAGACCGCCGCCGATCAGCAGGAAGCCGCCGAAGGTCAGGAAGTAGGCGTTGGTGACCCAGGACAGCGAGCTCTCGGTGAAGTCGAGATCGTCGCCGATGGTGGGCAGCGCGACGTTGACGATCGTGTCGTCGACGAGCAGCACGAACTGCGCGACGCACACGAGCAGCAGAACGAGCTTCGGATTCACCGGGCGGGCGGAGCGGGTCGAGTCGGGGTCCGCGGATCGCGAGCGCCCGGCGGCCCCGGCGGATGCGGCGGGTTCGGTGACCGCGTCCGCATCGGCCCCGGCCGCGGACTCGGTGGCGGGTATCCCTGAGGAAGCCATCGCTTTTCCTACGTTCGTAGAAGTAAGTTCTATAGTTGTAGAGAATATTTCTACAAGCGTCAAGCGCAGGGATAATGGACACATGCCCCACGTGAACGATCCCGCCGGCACGCCCGACGCCTCCGCCTCCTCCGCCACATCGGCCCCGGCGGTCCGGGCGGCCCCGGCCGGCGTACCCGCCACGCCCGATCCGCCCGCCGGCTCGGCGCGCGTCGACCGGCGCACGCTGATGCTGGACGCGTCGATTCGGGTGCTGGCCACACACGGGCTGCGCGGGCTCACCCATCGCGCGGTACAAGAGGAGGCGGGGCTGCCCAACGGCTCGGTCACGTACTACTTCAAGACCCGCGATCAGCTCATCCTGGCGGTGATCGAGCGGATGGCCGAGCGGGACAAGAGGTACGCCGGCGAGATCACGCACGAACTGATGCGGATGACGGCGGTCCGGCCGATCGAGATCGACTATCCGCAACTGGCCGTGAACATGCGTGAGTGGTGGGACGGCGAACGCAGCGTGCAGTTGGCCCGTCTGGAGCTGGAACTCGCGGGCGCGCGCGAGCCGTTGATCCGCGAGGCGATGATCCGCTGTCAGGCCGAGTTTCGAGCCTTCGCGGAACTGATCGCGTTGTCGCTGGGCTCCACCGACGCGCGCCTGGACGGGCACATCATGCTGGCGCTGCTCCAGGGGATGTTGTTCGACCACGTCACCCGCGACTGGGACGACCCACAGCTCCTGGAGGTCGGCCTGCGTCGGGTGATCGAGTCGGTACGGCACTGAAGCGACGCCGGGCGGCCCGCACGGAAACGGCGCCGGGCCGGCACCGAACCGGCCCGGGCTCGCCGACCCCACCCGATCGGCAGAGTCCGGCCCTCGGGAGAGGGCGGAGGGGGAGGCGAGCGCGCCGCTCGGTCAGCGCTTGTGTACCGGGGCGTCCGAGTCGTGGACCACGTTCGTGATCCGGCTGACCCCGTCCACCCGCTCGGACAGCGACGGCAGTACGCCCAGCGAAGGCCCGACCACCAGCGCCACGACCATCAGCGCGATCATCGCGGCGGCCTGCGTGGTGCGCCGGGTCCACCAGCGCACGCCCGACGGCCGGCCGGCCCGGGCCCGCCCGAGGGCGCCGCCGTGGGTCTCCCGGCCGAGTACGCCGTGGTGGTGCGCCTGCGCGGAAACCGCTCGACGAACAGACATCTGCTCCGACTCCCCATCCATGGCACGCCGCCCTTCGACGGTCGTGAGGTCGCACCGTCGATCCCCTGTCGTGCTGCCTCCACTGTGGTCCCTTTCGGCCGCGCCGTCACCGGACAATCCGGCCGGCTCACAGGGTTCTCACAGAGTTGTGACAGTTTGCCGACCGTGGCATGACCCAACCGACGCCGGACGACCGATTTCGCGGCTCCGCCGCGGCTCCCCCCGATGCCGCGACACCCGGAAGCCCCTACACGCAGTGGCCCCGGGAATCCCCGGCGCCGCGACACCGGGAATCCCCGACGCCGGGGCGGGGTGACACAAGTCGTCCGGTCAGTCGCCCAGTTCGACCGGCAGCGTGCTCAGGCCGCGCACGCGGACCGAGGGCTGCCACGAGACCGGCGCGTGCCGTCGGGCCTTCGGGAAGCGGGTCAGGATGGTGCGGACCGCGAGTTCGGCCTCCAGGCGGGCCAGCGGTGCGCCGATGCAGTAGTGGATGCCCTGGCCGAAGCTCAGGTGGCGGGCCGGATCGGGGCGGTCCAACCGGATGCGGTCCGGACGGGCGTAGCGGCGCGGGTCGCGGTTGGCCGAGGCGATGGACAGGAAGACGGTGTCCCCGGCCGGGATGGTGACGCCGTCGAGTTCGATGTCCTCCAGCGGGAAGCGGCGGATCGCGAGCAGCGCCGGCGACATGTGCCGGGCGACCTCCTCGACCAGGACCGGAACCGCCTCCGGGTCGGCGAGCAGCGCGTCGCGCAGCGCCTCGTCCTCGATCGTCGCGTGCAGGGCGCCGGCCATCAGGTTGGCCGAGTTCTCGTAGCCCGCGAAGAGCAGCAGGAAGGCCAGCGAGGTCAGTTCGTCCTCGCTCAGCCGATCCTCGGCGTCCCGCGCGGCGATCAGCGCGGACAACAGGTCGGGACCGGGCTCGGCGCGCTTGGCGGCGAGCAGCGCGACGAAGAACGCGTACATCTCGCGCACCGTCGCGCGGATGCCCTCACGGGTTGCGTCCGCACCCAGTACGGCATTGGTCCAGGTGCGGAAGTCGGACCGGGACTCGGTTGGCACGCCGAGCAGTTCGGAGATCACGCCGACCGCGAAGGGCGACGCGAAGTCCTTGACCAGGTCCACCCGTTCGCGGCCGGCGAGGTCGTCGGCCAGGGACTCGACGGTGCGTTCGAGCCGGGGGCGCAGGTCGGCGGTGTGGCGCGGGGTGAAGGCCTGGCCGGCGAGGCGGCGCAGTCGGGTGTGGTCGGGCGGGTCCATGTTGAGCAGGTTGGCGTCCAGCGCGGGCGGGAGTTCGAATCCCTGGTAACCGCCGGGCTTGGCATGCCCTTTGTGCAACGAGAACCTCGGGTCGCCCAGAGCCGCCTGGACATCCGCGTACCGCGTGACCAACCACGCGGGGCTGCCGTCCGGCGCGACGATCGTGTGCACGGGTCCGGCCTCGCGCATTCGAGCGAAGACGCCGTGCGGATCGTGGGCCATGGCGCGAGCGACATCCACCGAGAACCGCTTTCGATCGGCAACAACGAGCTTTGCCAACCTAGCGAGGCCCCACCTCGCCCGCCAATCTCCCCGGGCCCCGCGACAACCCGATCCGGAGGCGGCGTGGACGCCGCCGCGTGCCGTCACCGCCGTCGCGGCCGTCCTCGCATGCGCCGCCACCCTGCTCCCGGCTCGGGCCGCGCCGCCGCGCTGCGCACGGCGCCGATCCGGGGGAGCGATACGCGGACCCGAGGCGGGTGCGATCAGCGGGACGCCGATTCGATGCTCTCCTTCCGGTCCCCGGCCCGAGCCTCCCCGTCCCAGGCCCGGGGCAGGAAGTCCGCGATCAGCGGGGCGATGTCCGGCAGCTTGTCCTCGAGGGCGAAGTGCCCGGTGTCCAGGATGTGCACCTCGGCGTCGGGGAGGTCGGCGAGGTAGGCGTGTGCGCCGGTCGCCGGGAAGAAGATGTCGTTGCGGCCCCAGAGGATCAGCGTCGCCGGACGGTGTTCGGCCAGCCAGGCCTGCCACGTCGGGTACAGCGCGACGTTGGTGTGGTAGTTCAGCGCCAGGTCGACCTGGGCCTCCTTGCGGCCCGGCTGGTCCAGGAAGTGCTGGTCCAGCGTCCAGCCGTCGGGCGCCACCAGGGTGGGGTCGGCGGTGCCGCCCTCGTACTGGCTCCGGGTCACCGGCAGCACCAGCAACTCGGCGGCCTTCTCCCGGGCGCCCTCCACCTCGGGGGTGAGCGCGATGAAGGCGCGGGCCATCTCCGACAGCCCCTCGGCGTAGGCGTTCGCGTTCTGCACGATCAACCCGGCCACCGCCGCCGGCCGCCGCTGGGCCAGCCGCAACCCGACCGGACCGCCGAAGTCGAAGGTGTACAGCACGTACCGATCCAGCCCGAGCGCGTCCACGAAGCCCTCGACCACATCGGCCAGCCGCTCGAACGAGTAGGTGAAGCCCGCCGGCACCTCGGTGTGGCCGAAGCCGGGGTAGTCCGGCGCGATCAACCGGAAGTCGTTGCCCAGCACGTCCATCAGCCGTCGGAACTGGTGCGAGGCCGAGGGAAAGCCGTGCAGCAGAAGCAACGTGGGCGCACCCACCGGCCCGGTCTCCCGGTAGAACACCCGAACGCCGTCGACCTCCACGAAACGGTGCGCGATCTGCGGAACAGCGGTGATGCTCATGATCTCTACCTCCGGCGACGGCTTGATGTCGTAGTTCTATCGGTGATCGAACTAATGAGTCAAGCTCTCAATGAGCATTAGTTTGATCATGCGTTGAAGAAGAGTCGACCGAGCGGTCGCATCAGCGGGTCGATTGCCCCGAGTGGCATACCGAGATCGATATGCATCACGGTCCAAAGAGTATTGGACGGGCATGTCGTGGGCGGGGGAAGCTCGCTGCGTCGGGGCTTGCGGCGAAGGGATTGGGCGATGGGACGGTCGATGGCCGGGAAGGGTGTGCTGCCCGCGCACTATCTGGCGGGAGAGTTCAGCCGGGCGGGCGGCGAGAGATTCCCGCTGGTGAACCCGGTGGACGGGGCCGTCGTGGGCGATGTTCCCGAGGCCGATCGGGCGATCGTCGACGCCGCCGTCGCCGCCGCGCGCAGCGCGCTCTCGCAGTGGGGGTCGGCGTCCGTCGAGCTGCGGGCCGAGGCGATGCGGCGGATCGCGGACGGCATCGAGGCGCGGTTCGAGGAGTTCGTGGCCGCCGAGGTCGCGGACACCGGCAAGCCGCGCGAGCTCGCCGCCACCGTGGACATCCCCCGGGCGATCGGCAACTTCCGCGCCTACGCCGACCTGCTGTACGGGCGGCCCGAGCGGGCCCACTCGACCGCCGTGCCCGGATGGAGCGGCGGCACCGGCCGGGCGCTCAACTACACCGTGCGCCGTCCGCTGGGCGTGGTCGCGATCATCTCGCCGTGGAACCTCCCGCTCCTGCTGCTGACCTGGAAGGTCGCGCCCGCGCTCGCGGCCGGGAACACCGTGGTGGCCAAGCCGTCCGAGGAGACGCCGTGCACCGCGACGCTGCTCGCCGAGGTGATCCACGAAGCCGGGCTGCCGGTCGGCGCGTTCAACCTGATCCACGGTCACGGCGCGGGTGCGGCGGGGGAGTTCCTCACCGAGCACGCGGGCGTCGACGCCATCGCGTTCACCGGCGAATCGGCCACCGGCAGCGCGATCATGCGCAAGGCCGCCGAGCACATCACCCCGGTGTCCTTCGAACTCGGCGGCAAGAACCCGGCGATCGTGTTCGCCGACGCGGACTTCGAGGAGGCGGTGGCGGGCACCGTACGCTCCTCCTTCACCCACTCCGGCCAGATTTGCCTGTGCACCGAGCGGGTCTACGTCGAGCGCTCGATCTTCGCCGCGTTCGTGGTCGAACTCGGCTCCCGAGCAAGGGCGTTGACCGACTACGGCCCGATGATCTCGGCGGCGCACCGGGACAAGGTGCTGTCCTACTACCGGCTCGCCGTCGAGGAGGGGGCCACGGTCGTCGCGGGCGGCGGCGTACCGAGCTTCGGTGACGAGCGGGATCGGGGGTTCCACGTGGAACCGACGGTGCTGACCGGCCTGCCGCAGAGCTCGCGCACCGTACGGGAGGAGGTCTTCGGGCCGATCTGCCATGTGCTGCCGTTCGACACCGAGGACGAGGCGATTGCACTCGCCAACGACAGCCCGTACGGCCTGGCCGCGACCGTCTGGACGCGTGACCTCTCCCGCGCGCACCGGGTCGCCCCGCGCGTCGAGGCCGGGATCGTGTGGGTCAACTGTTGGAATCTGCGGGACCTGCGCACCCCGTTCGGCGGGATCAAGGCATCCGGGATCGGCCGGGAGGGCGGCGAGTACTCGTTGGACTTCTTCTCCGAACCGGTGAACATCTGCATCAAGATCTGACCGAATCAGGATCCGACCGCCGCCGGGAACGAGAGTGACAGTGACTGAGACAACGACGAACGCCATCGACGCGGCCGCCGCGCGGCTGCTCGACGCGGAGAGGTCCGGCGTCGCGTGTGCGCCGGTGCGCGACCTGATCACCGGCGTGGAGGACGCGTACGCGGTCCAGGAGCGGCTGACCCTCGGCCGGCTCGCCGAGGGCCGCCGGCTGGTCGGGCGCAAGATCGGCCTGACCTCCGCCGCCGTGCAGAGCCAGCTCGGGGTGCACGAACCGGACTTCGGCATGCTGTACGCGGACATGGCGGTGCCGGACGGCGCCGAGATACCGGTCGGTGCGGTGCTCCAGCCCAGGGCCGAGGCCGAGGTCGCGCTCGTACTGGAGGCCGACCTGACGCACGAGCGGCACACCGTCGCCGACCTGATCCGGGCCACCGCGTTCGTGCTGCCCGCGATCGAGGTGTGCGGCAGCCGAGTGCGCGACTGGGACATCACCATCGCGGACACCGTCGCGGACAACGCCTCCTCCGGGATGTACGTGCTCGGCAACCGGCCGGTGGCGCTCGGCGACCTGGACCTGCGGCTCGCGGGCATGGTCCTGGAGCGGCGCGGCGAGCCGGTCTCCAGCGGCGTCGGCGCGGCCTGCCTGGGCCACCCGCTGAACGCGGCGATCTGGCTCGCGGACACCCTCGTCCGGCTCGGCCGACCGCTGCGCGCCGGGGACACCGTGCTCACCGGCGCGCTGGGCCCGATGGTGGCGGTGGCCCCGGGAGACGTGTTGGAGGCCCGGATCGACGGGCTCGGCGACGTACGTGTCGCGTTCGCGGCGACGAACCCCGAGGAGAACTCATGACCGACACCGCCGACGGCGCGACCGAGCGCACCGCGGGCGCCACGCACGTGGGTGACGGCGAAGCGACCGACGCCCGACTCGTGGCCGCCCTCGCCGGCACTTTGGACGAGGCCGGACGAGGCCGGCGTACCGTCGCCCGGCTCACCGACACCACCGATCTCGACCTGGACACCGCGTACCGGGTCCAGCGCGCCGTGATCGACCGTCGGGTGGCCCGGGGCGAGGCGCTGATCGGCGTCAAGATGGGGTTCACCAGCCGCGCCAAGATGGTCCAGATGGGCGTCGACGACGTGATCTGGGGCCTGCTCACCGACGCGATGCTGGTCGAGGAGGGTGGTGTGCTCGACCTGGGCGAGCTGATCCACCCCCGGATCGAGCCGGAGATCGCGTTCTTGATCGGCAGCCCGCTGTCCGGCACGATTACCCCGACCGAGGCGGTCCGCGCGATCGCCGGTGTCTCGGTCGCCTACGAGGTGCTGGACTCGCGCTACGCGGACTTCAAGTTCACGCTGCCCGACGTGATCGCGGACAACGCGTCCGCGGCCGGCTTCGGCTTCGGTACCTGGCACGACCCGACCGGACTCGACCTGAGCAACCTGGGCCTGCTCGTCGAGATCGACGGACGCGTCGTGGCGACCGGGTCCTCGGCGGCGATCCTGGGCAACCCGCTGCGCTCGCTGATCGCGGCCGCCCGACTGGCCGCCGAGGCCGGTCTCGAACTCCGGCCCGGATGGGTCGTGCTCGCGGGGGCTGCCACCGCCGCGATGCCGCTGCCCAAGGGCGTGCACGTGCGCGTGTCCGCGGCCGGCCTCGGCCGCGCGGAGGTGACCACACGATGAGCGCCGACGACGGCATCCTGGTCGCCGGCAAGGCCGCCCCGCGCGGCCGGTTCCCGCACGTCAAGCGGGCCGGTGACTTCGTCTACGTGTCCGGCACCAGTTCCCGGCGACCCGACGGCACCTTCGTCGGCGCGAGCGCGGACGCGATGGGCACCACCGATCTGGACATCCGGGCGCAGACCCGGGCGGTGATCGAGAACATCGCCGACCTGCTGGCCGCCGCGGGCGGTGGTCTGGCCGACGCGGTCTCGCTCACCACCTACCTGGTCAGCATGAACGACTTCGGCGGCTACAACGAGGTCTACGCCGAGTACTTCGACGAGACCGGCCCCACGCGCACCACCGTCGCGGTCCACCAGCTCCCGCATCCGCATCTGCTGATCGAGATCTCCTGTGTCGCGTACCTGCCGAGGCCGGACCGCTCCGTGCCGGACGGCTCCGTGCCGGATCCCACCGTCGTCGGCGAGCCCTGAGGGATCGCGCGAGAACCCGATCCGAACCGCACGAGAACCGAACCACGCGAGAACCCGAACCGACCGCGCGACAACCGAAGTGCGTGAACCCGAACCGACCGCGCGAGAACGCGAACGGACCGTGAGAGAAAGGGACCGCGAGCGATGAGTCTGCCCAAGCCGACCAATGGCCTGCCGTTCAACTTCGCCCGGTGGATCGACGAACACCGGGAACTGCTGAAGCCGCCGGTCGGCAACATCCAGATCTGGACCGAGGCCGACCTGGTGGTCACCGTGGTCGGCGGCCCCAACCAGCGCACCGACTTCCACGACGACCCGATCGAGGAGTTCTTCTACCAGCTCCAGGGCAACATGGTGCTCCGGGTGATGGACGAGGAGGGCAAGCCGCCGGTCGACATCCAGATCAACGAGGGCGACGTATTCCTGCTGCCGCCGCACGTGCGGCACTCCCCGCAGCGCCCAGAGGCGGGCAGCATCGGACTGGTGGTCGAATTCAGCCGGGCGCAGGGTCTGATCGACGCCTTCGAGTGGTACTGCGTCGAGTGTCACCGGCTGGTGAACCGCTCGACGGTGCAACTCGGGTCGATCGTCGAGGACCTGCCGCCGCTGTTCGAGGCCTTCTACGACGGCGACCGCACCTGCCCGCACTGCGGCGCGATCCATCCGGGCCGGCACTGGCCGGACGCGATGCGACCGCGAACCGTGCCCCGGTCCGACGCCGCCGGGATCCCGCGGACCGGGCCCGGACCCGCCGCCTGATCTCCACCCCTGCCCCGACCGCCGGCCGAGCCCGGCGGTGAACCACGGAGGTTCCGTGACTGTCATCGACGTCCATTCGCACGTCTTCCCGAGGATCTCGCAGGCCGAGAGCCGCATCCTGACGGGCGCGGGCGAGCCGTGGCTGCGGGTCCACGGTGACGGCACCGGGATGATGATGAGCGGCGAGGACGAGTACCGCCCGGTGATTGCGCCGCTGTGGGACCCCGAGCGCCGGTTGGCCGACATGGACACGCTCGGCGTGGACGTCCAGGCGATCTCCTCGACGCCGCTGATGTTCGGCTACGCGGCCGAGACCGCGCGCGCGGTCGAGTGGTGCGACCTGGTCAACGAACGCATCCTCGACTACTGCTCGCTCGACCCGGAGCGGCTGCTGCCGCTGTGTCAGGTCCCGCTCCAGGACATCGGCGCGGCGTGCGCGACCGCGTCCCGGGCCGCGGCGGCCGGGCATCGCGGCGTGCACATCGGCAACCACGTCGGCGATCGGTACCTCGGCGACGACGGGATCGTGGAGTTCCTCGCGCACTGCGCCGCCGAGGAGATCCCGGTGCTCGTGCACCCGTGGGACATGCTCGGCGGCGAGCGCATGCGCGGCCACATGTTGCCGTGGCTGGTCGGGATGCCCGCGGAGACCCAGTTGAGCATCCTCGGGATGATCCTCCAGGGCGCGTTCGAGAAGTTGCCCGAGTCACTGCGGCTGTGCTTCTGCCACGGCGGCGGCAGCTTCGCCTTCCTGCTGGGCCGGGCCGACAACGCGTGGCACAACCGGGATCTGGTCCGGGCCGATTCGCCCAGGCCGCCGTCCGAGTACGTACGGCGCTTCCACGTCGACTCGGCCGTGTTCGACCCGCGCGCGTTGCGGTTGCTGGTCGAGGTGATGGGGCCGGACCGGGTCATGCTCGGCACCGATTTCCCGTTCCCGCTGGGCGAGTCGGACCCCGGCGGCGTGATCCGGGCCTGCCCCGAACTGACCGCGGAACAAAGGCGGATGATCCTCGGCGGCAACGCGGCGCGCTTCTTCGGACTGGGTGAGCGACCCGGCACGGGCGAGCGGTACGCGCCGCGACAGATGGCGGAACCCACGAAGGGACTCAAGCGATGACCGACCGGACCAAGGTCGCCATCATCGGGTCGGGCAATATCGGCACCGACCTGATGATCAAGATTCTGCGGGTGTCGAGCACGCTCGAACTCGCCGCGATGGTGGGCATCGACCCCACGTCGGACGGCCTGGCCCGGGCGGCCCGATTCGGCATACCGACCACGCACGAGGGCGTCGAGGGCCTGCTCGCCCTGCCGGACTTCGCGGACATCGAGATCGTGTTCGACGCGACCTCGGCGGGCGCGCACCGGCACAACGCCAAGGTGCTCGCGCCGTACGGGAAGCGGCTGATCGACCTGACGCCGGCCGCGCTCGGCCCGTACGTGATCCCGGCGGTCAACCTGGACGAGCATCCGGACGCGGCCGACCTGAACATGGTCACCTGCGGCGGCCAGGCCACCGTGCCGATCGTCGCCGCGGTGTCCCGAACCACGCCGGTGGCCTACGCGGAGATCGTCGCGTCCATCTCCTCGCGTTCGGCCGGTCCCGGCACCCGCGCCAACATCGACGAGTTCACCGAGACCACGTCGCGTGCCCTGGAGCAGGTCGGCGGCGCGGCCGTGGGCAAGGCGATCATCGTGCTGAACCCGGCCGAGCCACCGATGATCATGCGCGACACGGTGTACTGCGTGATCGGCGCGGACGCCGACGAGGCGGCGGTGACCGCGTCGATCCTGACCATGGTCGCCGAGGTCGCCTCCTACGTCCCGGGCTACCGGCTCAAGCAGGACGTGCAGTTCCGCCCGATCACGGCGAACGATCCGCTCGCCCGACTGGCGGGCGGCAGCGGCACGTTGGTCTCGGTCTTCCTCGAAGTCGAGGGCGCGGCGCACTACCTGCCGGCCTACGCCGGGAACCTGGACATCATGACGTCCGCCGCGCTGCGCGCGGCAGAGAGGTCGGCCACCCGATGACGCACGAGATCTACGTCCAGGACGTGACCCTGCGGGACGGCATGCACGCCATCCGGCACCGGTACACCACCGACCAGGTCCGGGAGATCGCCGCCGCGCTGGACGCGGCCGGTGTGGATGCGATCGAGGTCGCGCACGGCGACGGGCTGGCCGGGTCGAGCGTCAACTACGGGCCGGGCGCGCACTCCGACGACGAGTGGATCGCCGCGGCGGCCGAGGTGGTCACCCGGGCCAAGCTGACCACCCTGTTGCTGCCGGGCATCGGGACGCTGGCCGAACTGCGCCGGGCCCACGACCTGGGAGTTCGCTCGGTCCGGGTGGCCACGCACTGTACCGAGGCGGACATCTCCGCCCAGCACATCGCGGCGGCCCGCGAGCTGGGCATGGACGTCGCGGGCTTCCTGATGATGAGTCACCTCGCGCCCGCGGACGAACTGGCGCACCAGGCCAAGCTGATGGAGTCCTACGGCGCGCAGTGCGTGTACGTCACCGACTCCGGCGGCCGGCTCACCATGGACGGCGTGCGTGATCGGGTGCGGGCGTACCGCGAGGTGTTGGCGCCGGAGACCGAGATCGGCATCCACGCGCACCACAACCTCGGTCTGGGCGTCGCCAATTCGGTGGTCGCGGTGGAGCACGGCGTGCGTCGGGTGGACGCCTCGCTGGCCGGGATGGGCGCGGGTGCGGGCAACTGCCCGCTGGAGGCGTTCGTCGCGGTCGCCGACCTTTTGGGGTGGCGGCACGGCTGTGCGGTCTTCCGGCTCATGGACGCGGCCGACGACATCGTCCGCCCGTTGCAGGACCGGCCGGTCCAGGTCGACCGGGAGACCCTCACCCTCGGCTATGCGGGCGTGTACAGCAGCTTCCTGCGGCACGCGGAGGACGCGGCCGTCCGCTACGGCCTGGACACCCGGGACATCCTGGTCGAGGTCGGCCGGCGCGGCATGGTCGGCGGCCAGGAGGACATGATCGTCGACATCGCGCTGGACCTGGTCAACGCGGCGAAGTAGCCCGATGGGCGACGACGGGAGCCGGTTTCGCCGAAGGGCGGGGCCGGCTCCCGTCGTCTTCGTCGGCGTACGGACGGCGCCCAGAGCGTGAGACGAATGCCGCGTAGACCTTGACTGGTATAGACCATTCGTATTGAGTGAGCCCCGCAACATCTCGTCCAGGGGCCTCGATCGAGGCAAGCGCCGGTCCAGGTACGACAGTTGACGTACGCGTAATGGTACTTCCCGTCGATCAAGCGCGGTGTCCCCCGCGCGAGGGAGTGGGCTTCCATGGCGAGAAAACGGATCGTGGCGTTCCTGTTGGCCATCGTGGTGGTGGGGGCGTTGGCAGCGGCCCTGCCGTTCGCCTCGACCGCCTCCGCGGCCGGTTGCGCGACCGGATGGAGTTCGTCGGCCGTCTACACGGGCGGTGCGACCGCCTCGTACAACGGCCACAACTGGGGCGCCAAGTGGTGGACCCAGGGTGAGGTGCCCGGAACCACGGACGTCTGGGCGGACCAGGGCTCGTGCGGCGGCGGTGGCGACCCGACCACCGGCGGCTCGACCGGTGGGTCGACCGGCGGGGGCGGCACCTGTACGTACCCGAACTGGGCCGCGGGCACGAACTACGCGGTCGGCGCCATCGTGCGCTACACGAACGGCAACCTCTACCGGGCGAAGAACGCGAACCCCGGCTACGACCCGGTGATCAGCACCTGGTTCTGGGAGCCGTTCACCTGCAACGGATCCACCACCGGCGGTACGACCACCAGCGGAAGCACGGGTGGCAACGGCGGCAACCCGGGCGACTTCGTGGTGAGCGAGGCGCAGTTCAACCAGATGTTCCCGAACCGGAACCCGTTCTACACGTACGCCGGCCTGACCGCCGCGCTGAGCGCCTACCCGGGCTTCGCCAAGACCGGCAGCGACACGGTCAAGAAGCAGGAGGCGGCGGCCTTCCTGGCCAACGTCAACCACGAGACGGGTGGCCTGGTCCACATCGTCGAGCAGAACACTGCGAACTACCCGCACTACTGCGACGCCAATCAGCCGTACGGCTGCCCGGCCGGTCAGGCCGCCTACTACGGGCGCGGCCCGATCCAGTTGAGCTGGAACTTCAACTACAAGGCAGCGGGTGACGCCCTGGGCATCAACCTGCTGAACAATCCCTACCTGGTCCAGAACGATCCGGCCGTGGCCTGGAAGACCGGTCTCTGGTACTGGAACACCCAGAACGGCCCCGGCACGATGACCCCGCACAACGCGATGGTCAACGGGGCGGGCTTCGGCGAGACCATCCGCAGCATCAACGGCGCGTTGGAATGCAACGGCGGCAACCCCGCGCAAGTACAGAGCCGGATCAACAGCTACCAGTCGTTCGTGTCGATCCTGGGCACCACGCCCGGGAACAACCTGAGCTGCTGAGTCCGGGCGCGGGGCGGGCCGATCCGGCGGCCCGCCCCGCGCGTCCGGCGTCGCGGGTCAGGCCGACGGGGCCGGCGGTTCCCCCTCCACCGTGACCGTGGCCACCGTGTCGTAGAAGCACAGCAGGCCGGCGATGTCGGGGACCGAGTCGATCGGCTCGGGATAGGCCCAGGCCACGTCCGCGCGCGGGCCGGTGCCGCCGTTGCCCAGGTAGGTCCAATACGAGGCCTCGCCCTTGAACGGACACGTGGTGTGCGTGTCGGTGGGCTTGAAGCGGGTCAACTCGACATCGTCCGGTGGGAGGTAGTACCGGATCGGCAGTCCGGTCTCGTGGAGCACCACCGGACGGGTGGATCGCGCGACCACCTCGCCGTCGATTACGACGGTCACCGTCTGCGTACTGCGCACGGTCGTCACGAGGTGGCCCTGTGCGGGTATCGGCATGCGAATCTCCTCCGCGGTACTCGGTGCTGCGGTCGTCCCTCGCTCAACCGTCGCGGCGGGCGAACCATTCCGGCGGCATCGGGCGCCGGCGCGGTGTTCGGCGTGGTGTCCGACACGGTGCTTCGGTGCCGGATGGGCCGCGAAAGCGTCCGTCGAATGTGTGAGTAACGTGTGGATCGATTCAATTGGTATAGACCTATTGCTCGGGGTGCGGGCACCGGCTAGCGTTTTCCGCGTGCGCGCCGGCAGCACAACAGGGCCCAATTACCGTTCCAGCGAACCGAGTTGCCCTCGGGGCGAGAAATGGAGTCGAGCACATGCGCAAGGCTATGGCGGGTGTCGCGTTGGCTGCGGCGTTGTTGGGCGTGGGGGCTGCCGCGCAGCCCGCGATGGCGGACCCGGCCCCGGGCGGCAGCTTCATCTTCTACGGCTACTACCCGTCGCAGGCCTCCTGCGACGCGGCCGGCCGCGCGGCCGCACCGGCCCACGGCCCGGTGTACCTCTGTCTCAACAACGGCGGCACCCTCTGGTCGCTCTGGGTGCACTAGCGGCACTCGGTAGGGACGAGGAATGAGGCGGTGCCCCGAGTAGTGGGGGGCACCGCCTCATTCCTCGTCACACCACGCGGTGACGGTGACGGTCAGGCCGGGGTCGTCACGATCGCGGCCGCGGCTCGGGAGGAGTCCCTGGCGCGGAAGGCGACCAGGCGGCGGTCGGCGGAGATCGCGGTGCTGGGCGGGACCAGGGCGAAGGCCATGACGAGCTCGTTTTGATCGGGCTCCATGGTCGGGTACATCAGCAGGCAACCGCGTCGGGGTGCGGCGAGGCCGTCCGCGACGGGGTCACCGATGGAGGGATCGGTGCCCACGATTCGCCGGGCGGCATAGCGGTGCGGCGGGAAGCTCACCTGGGTGAATCGTTTGCCTTCGCGGCGACGACGGCTCACCACATCGAGTGGGCCGAACCCGTGCAGGGTCACCGGATCCAGGTTGGGTGTCTGCAATTGGGGGGCGATCACGACCCAGTCCTCGATCTTCGCGGCGATCTCCGGATTCTCCAGGTAGGCGAGATCGGGGCGGAACTGACCGGGCTCCGACCAGCGCAACTCACGGAGCACCGACAGCAGTCGGCCGTGTCCGAGCCGCCCGATGTAGGTGGGGAAGCGGAGCAGTCGATCCTCCACCGGGTAGGCGAGTTCGGTGCGTTCCAGCGCCAGTGCCGCGATCACCGGCTCGAACCGCTCGACGTTGTGCCGCAAGTCGACCTGCTTGGTGGGGTAGGCCGAACGCTCCACCCACAACCCCGGCGAACGGGTCTCCACCAGCTCGGCGTTGAACATCTTGTTGCGCGCCGTCGGCTTGAGCCACGGCAGCCGCTGGGTGACCAGCGGCGGGATCTGTGCCGGGGTCACCTGCGGTGCCCCGTCGACGAGTTCGGCGTACAGCCGGAGCTGGTCGCGGAACTCCTCCTCGTCCCGGCAGATCGCCTCGAACGCCTCGTACAGGTCGCCGTTGCTCCCGCCCTCGTCCCGGCCGATGTAAAGCCGAACCAGGTCGCGGTAGTTCTTCCGGAAGCCGAACCAGCGCCCCATCTGCATGAGCGTGTCGGCGGCGAGCGTCTTGCGGCGGTAGTAGGACACGGTCAGGCCCTCGATGGTGAAGCCGCGCGAGAGCTTGGCGCCGCCGACCAGGATCCGCCAGACCTTCTGCCGGTCGAAGTCGGCGGTGCGCTGCTCGATCTCCTTGTCACCGTTGATCACCACGACCGGGCTGCCGATCGAGTCCTCGATCCGCATCGCGGCGATGCCGATGTACGGCGCGATGTCGGCGTAGGAGCCCGGGATCGCCGCACCCGCCGCGTGTGCCTCGCTGACCGGCCGCACGTCCTGCTCGTAGAGCTGCCGCAGCCGCGCCTGCGCGCCGGAGCCCAGGTAGCCCGCGCGCCGCCAGATCGCGTTGATCGCCGCGGCCTGGTCCCGGTGTACGTGCGTCTTCACCGACTCGTGCACGAGCATGGTGTGGTGCCGGAAGTGGTCGGCGCCCAGGCCGTGGTCCTCCCGGAACAGCTTGATCGCGCCGGTCAGCACGAACATGTCGATCGCCGTGCCCAGGTCCGTGTCGTCGTCATCGTGCAGCGGCCGGACCGAGCGCACGTGGGCGAGGCCGGCCGAGTTGGCCACCGTGCGCTCGTCCGCCGGAATCGTGGAGTCGATGTCGTGGAAGTCGGCGACGCCCATATAGCCGTCCGGACGGTCCAGCGAGATCACGAAGTCCTTGGGGAAGATGTCCTCGGCGTCGGCGGGGTCGATGAACACGTTCGCGAACGGGGTCGCCGTGTAGCCGATGTACTGGGCGCGCGGCAACATTCCGAGCAGTTCCGAGATGATCCCGTTGATCGCGGTGCGCTGGACCTGGTCCTGTGTCCACTTCCTGGGATCGGAGGTGTTCACCGAGGCCTGGTCGGACTCGTCGTCGATGATCAAAGTCGGGATCTCGCCGCGTTCGGTCTTGATCCGACCGAGGTCCTTGACCAGCTTCTTGAGGACCGAAGCGTTCTTCTTGACCACCATCAGCCGGGCCGAGCTGCGGTGCAGGTTCTCCGGCGCGTACAGCGGGGTGAAGCGGTCGGCCTTCTCGAACTCCAGCGCGCTGAGTCCCTGGCGCAGCGCCTGGTAGTCGTCCTGATGCCGGGTCAGCCGGACGATGTCGAAGCCGCCCAGCCGGGACGGCAGCGCGCCGTGGCGCAGGAATCCGCCGTCCAGCCGGTCCCGGTCGTCCAGGTAGTCGTAGTCGCGGAACGTGAGGGTGCCCGAATCCGGGTCCTGGCCGTAGTAGATGTTCTCGACGCCGACCAGCTCCATGTCCAGTCGGCGCTGGGTCTGCGCGCGCAGCGCCTCGATGGTGCCGGTGAGCACGATCACCAGGCGATAGCCGGCATCGATGGCCTTCGCGATGACGCCGGTGAAGTTGGCGGTCTTGCCGCTCTGTACGTAGCCGACCACCAAGCCCTTGGACTGGTAGGGCTGTTCGCAGGTGGGGTCGGCCAACCGTTCGACCACACGGGTGGTGTTGCGATCGAGTGCGGTCACCGACTCGGGGGCCCACCTCTTGTCCAAGAGCGCCTCCCGGTAGGCGTTCCAGTAGTGGCTGTGGTGTCGGGCCACCTCCTCGGTGTACCAGGGATCCCAGCCGTCCTCGGAGATCACCACCGCGCCGGACCCGCGGGCGAACGGCGCTCGCCGGTCCAGCAGATCACGGGTCGCGACGGCCAGGCCGAGTGCTTCGTACGTCGCGGCCCGGCGTTGCTCGGTGTTCGGCGGGGTGGCTCCGTCGGCGAAGTCCCAACGACTGAGCCGGTCCCGCCACAGGATGAGCAGCGCGTCGTCGGGGTGCGCGTGGTGCAGACGCCGGCGCAGCGCCGATTCGCCGAGATCGGGGAGCGGACCACCATGGTCTTCGGCCTGGTAGGCGAGCGCCTTGAACAGGTTCTTGGGCCCGGCGGCCATCCCGCCGAAGGCCGCCCGGTGCAGCGCCAGGAGCGCGAGGTCTTCGGTCACCGGGGTTCGTCCTTCGGGGAGTTCGGCTCGGAGAGATCCGACGCGACGTCGGGCGGGAGGGTGCGCGCCGGGTCGACGATGTGGTCCAGCCCGTCGGGAGACGGCGCGATCGAGGGAATCAGGTCGGCGACGTCGATGCGGTAGTCGACGTCGACGATGCGCACCACCAAGGACTCGGGCAGCGGCGCGAGGATGCTCCCGGTCAGCCGAGGGAAGCCCGCGTCGACGGGGAACGCCAGTGGCGCGCCACTGGGTGCCCAGCGATGCTCGCGCGGGATCGCGTGCTCGTTTCCGGTGACCAGCTTCAGCCGGGTGTCGAAATCGTCCAGGGCCCCGGGGGCTTGCACGCGCAGCGTCGAGCGGATGCCCTCGATCAGGCCGAGCACCGTTCGTCCGGCGTCGCTCTCGTCGAGCACGTGCGAGACGAACCACAGCGGTCGGTCCGGGTGCGGCGTGAGCTGGTTCAGGCCGTGGATCGTGTGCACCCGGGGCGGTCCGGCGACGGTCTTGACCTCGATGTCGTAGGGGCCGACGGTGAAGTCGTGGTCGGTGCACGTGGGGTGTTGCCACGCGTCGATGGCCGCGTGCCACCCTCTGGCCGTCGACAGCCCGACCAGCGTGAGGAGTTCGCCGAACAGGCCGATCTCCGCCTCCAGCGACATCCGCCGCCCCGGAGCCAACAGCCGGCGCCACGCCAGCACCGTGGTCTGCACCGCCACGACCGGCGCCGTGCCCTCCTCCTGGATGCGATTCGCGATCTCGCAACACACGATGTGGAACTCGCGGAGCAGGTCGACACGTTCGATGAAGACCTGGAGGAACTGCTCGCCCCCGTCCAGGACGCACACCGCCCGGATGCCCTGCATGCCCAGCCGAGGCGCCTTGCTGCCGAGTGCGACCGGGATGCGCAGCGCCGGTCGCAGGCCGCCCGCCTCCAGGCGCCAGAACAGCGGTGGGTCGCCCTCGATCGGGATCAGCATCGGCATGCGGCTGTCGAGATGGTCGCGCAGCGCGTCGCAACTCAGGTGCCTGCTGCGGTGGCCCGCGCTCACGAGGTGCCCTCGGCCTCGTACTTCGCGGTCTCGCTCTTGACCGCGGTCAACAGCAGCGACTGCCACAGGTCCAGGTTGTCCTTGACCCGGGGACCCATCCGCTCACCCGTGAACGCCTCGTTCATCAGCAGGTACAGCAGCGTCTTGAGCACCGGCACGTCGTTGAGGCCGGCGCGTCGGCCGCCGAGCAGCGCGGCGCGGAACTGCTTGTTCAGCGACAGCCGGCGCTCCTCCCGGTCGATCGCGAAGAACACGTCCCCGCCGAGCGGCACCCAGCGCACCTCGATCGGCTCCTCGCCGGGCACGAACGGGAGTTCCTCCTCGATCGCGGTGCGCAACTCCGGGGCGAAGCCCTTGCCGGGCGGCAGCACGGCCTTGCGCTCGCGGGTGGTGGTGCGGGCCTGCCGGTACGCCCCCTCGGCGTCCTTCAGGTAGTCCAGGAAGCCGCGCCCGTCCTGGTCGGTCGCGCGTTCGACCGCGTCGACGAAGCCCGGGATCGGCTGGAGTTCGGCCTTCTTGACGGTGAGTCCGAACGCGTGTTCCGAGTCGGCCGGCAGGTCGAACGCGATCCGGGCCAGGGACAGATGTTGCTCGCCCTGACGCAGGCCGTGCCAGCCGCCGGCCTGGACCAGCCGGTCGTTGCGGTACGCGTACAGCCCCTGGCGGACCAGGATGCCGCCGGGGAGGCGGAACTGTTCGGCGTTCGAGCGCGGCGTCCACACGTGCGCGGTCAGCTCAAGTGGCCCCACCCCGTCCAGCGTGGTGGTGAACACGCGTGGATAGCCCGGCAGTCCGGAGATCGGGTAGTCGAACGGGTCCACCGCCTGCACCGACCAGGTCATCGGCGGCGTCGCGTCGTCGAGGCCGGAGACCGCGATGGTGATCCGGATCCGGCCGTCGGCGAGGAAACGATGCAGGTGTAGGCCGAGGTGGTCGGCCAGCGACCGCATGGTCTTGGTGAGATAGATGTCGGTCTGCCCGGCGTCGCCGCGCGCGGGGAAGTCGCGGACGCCGTCCCAGCGCACCGCCGTGCCGTTCCACACCACGTACTCGTCGTACAGATCCAGGAAGCGCTTGGCGAACTCGAGCTCGACGATGTCGCACTGGAAGCTCTCCTGAGCGTGTTCGGTCCGCCAGCGGCGGCCGACCGTACCGGCCCGCTTGGCCCGGCTGATCACGGTGACGCTGTCGGCGTGGCTGAAGGACGCGGCCTTGAGGCCCATGCCGAACATGCCGAGCGCTTGTTCGCCGTACGCGCGCCGCTTGCCCACGGTCATCGCGGTATCCAACTCGGACTCGGTCATCCCGCGCCCGTTGTCCACGACGACCAGCGAGGTCAACAGGTCGCCGCTGCGCTGGAAGTGCACGACGACATCGGAGGCGCCGGCGTCGATCGAGTTGTCCACCAGGTCGGCCACCGCCTCCTCGAAGCGGTAGCCCTGACTGGCGAGTCCCTTGATGTACCCGGGATCCGGAGGCAGGTGCTTGCTGCCGCTCGTAGGTACGTCGAAACGCCAGTCGTCCATGCCCACCCCTGGATCCCACACCCTCGGTGCGCGCAGTCACGCGCCCGCCCCCACTTGCGCCGGTCCGACCGTAGCGGTTGGCCCGGCAACCCAAAAGCGGAACGGCGGACTCGTGACTTCCGCAGCGCTCGATCACGCCGGGGGAACAGGGGAGGGGAACGGGGAGGGCAGGAATCGGGAGGGTGGGGGAACGGGAGGGTGGGGAGCGGGGTTACAGACCCCGGCGCAGCCGCGGGCGGGCGAAGTCGGCCCACTGGGCCGGGAACTCGGCCTCGACCCGCCGGGCCAGCGCGATCTCCTGGCCGTACAGCAGGCCCCACGTGAAGGAGCTCTCGCCCGCGCCGTGTGCCGCGATGGCCAGCCGACGCAGCGCCTTGCGGGTCTGCACGCTGTCCTGGTGCGTGCCGAGCAGGCTCTGCAGCCCCTTGGCTCGTTTGGTGAGCCGTTTGGCGGGCTTGCCCAGTGCCGGGCGGGTGGCCTCGCCGGCGTAGCGGACCCGTTTCGCGGCCTTGCGCACCTCGTGCAGTGCGGTGTCGCGGGCCCGGCCGGTGGGCGAGCGCAGCGCGACCCGGGCACGCCGGGAGATCCGCCGATCGCTGCGGAGCAGGGCCGCCGTGACCGGGCGGCGGGCCGGTTGGCTTGCCTTGACCGTGAACGGTGGCCTCGCGATCAGGGCGTCCAGTGCGTCCAGCAGGGCGAAGTAGCGGGCGCCGTCGAGTTCGGCGAGGACGCGGACCCGGGCCTCGGTACGCCCACGCGCGTCCCAGGCGGTCAAGCGGGCCTCGACCGGACCGAGCACCGCCTCGGCGGGCAGCGCGGCGATCCGCTCGCGCAGTCGCTCGGCGAGCACCTCCTGATCCCGAACCCGACCCAACTCCGCCGCGAGCCACTTGAGTTCCGCGCCCAGGATCCCGGTCACCCGCTCGTCCAGCACCCGCGCGAAGACCCGGAACGCGCTGCGCAGCCGCCGGGTGGCGACCCGCATCCTGTGCACCGAATCCGGCTCGTCGAGGCGGACCAGGGGGTCGTACGCGAGCAGCGTGTCGACCTGTTCCCGAACGTAGTCCAGCGCCACCGCGCCGGCGCTGTCCGCGCGCGGCTTCGCGACCCGGCGTTCCGGCCGCAGACCCGCCTCGGCCAGCGCGTGCCCGAGCTTGGAGGGGGCCGCCGAGCGGCGCCAACCGCCCTTGGCCAGTCGCCGGTCCAGCGCGTCCAACAACGCGGGCTCGCCGTCCACCAGTTCGACCTCGACCTCGGACCAGGACGTGCTGCCGGGCCTCGGCCCGACGAACACGTCGGCGGTCACCGCGTCGCGCGCGATCTCGGCGAGCGTGGGCCCGCCCGCACGGGCGACGCGCACCTCGCGCACGGTCCGCAAGCGCACCACCGGAACCGGCTCGGTCCCGCGCGTGTACGCCCGGATGCGCACCGCGAGTTCGGCCGGCAGCACCCGCTCGGACGCGCCGAGCGGCACCCGTACCTCGTCCCGCGTGTCCACCCCGGCGGGCAACTTCAGATGCCACCCGGCATCCGCGCCGCCGGTCCGCCGCCGCAGCGTGATCCCGCGCGCGGCCAGCGCCAGGCCGGGCGTGTCGAAGTACATCGCGTCCAGCTCGACGGTCTCGCCGACCTCGACCCGCACCCCGTCCGGCATCCCGGCGAAGTCCGGCACGCCCACCCCGTCCGGCGCGACATACTTGCGCTCGACCTCACGCACGACTTCTGCCATGGCACGCACCTGCTTCCTCGGGGCGTCGCGAGGGTCTCGACCCGGGTGGGCGAGGGATCCTCGGGGGCGGATGGTCGACAGGTCCCGGACCGGAGTTCGCCGACCGGGCTCGCGGATACCTGTGCCCGATTCCGCCGGCCCGACACGGGTGATCGGCGCGGGTTCAGTCCTCGAACGTCCAGGCGAACATGACGTGGTCGGACTCGGTGTCGGCGGCGGCGGAGCGGTAGGTCGCGACGGCGGCCTCGTTTTCGCGGTCGGTGAGCACCCACATGCCGTAGCAGCCGCGTTTGCGGGCCAACTCGGCCAGGGCCTCGGTGAGTGCGCGGCCGATGCCGTGGCGCTGGTGGTCGTCGGCGACGGCCAGTTCGTACAGGAACATCTCGGTGCCCTTGTCCGGGTGCGTCGTCTCGACGCCGGTGACCATCCCGACCGGGGTGGCGCCCACGTAGGCCAGCAGGATGTGATGCCCCGCCTCGCCCAGGAAGCGGGCCGCCCAGTCCGGGCGTACCGGGTCGTCGAAGAGGTCCCCGGCCGCGATCACGTCCGCCACCGTCGTCACACGCCGAATAGTCGCCACATTCGTATCCACGACGACATTCAACGAGATTCGGACCCGTTCCAGAAGCCGTGACAGGCAATGGACATCCCATGGTTGGGGCGGAGAGAGGGTGACTTCAGGAGGAATGGCACGGTTTGACGCGGGTCGGCTTTGCCCGCCTACTCGCCGGACGACTTCCCGGACGATTCCCCTGGCGACTTCCCCGGCGATTCGGCGGACGACTTCCCGGACGGCCTCCCGGACGACCTTCCGGCCGACTTCCCGGCGAACGACAGCGCGCGGCGTACATCGCGGCCGGCCTGGCGGGACTGGGCCCAGACGGTGCGCGAGATCGCGCCGATCGGGCCGAGCGTCGCGCGCCAACCGTCGGCGATCGCGCGAGTGGTGGGGGCCACCACCGCCGTCCTCGCCCACACCAGCGGTCGCCCGATCAGTACCCGCACCGCCCGAGCGCTCGCGCCGACCAGGAGCGCCGTCCGCCGCCCGATCCACAACGCCGGTCGTACCGCCGCGAAGCGCAGTCCTCGGCCGGCCGCCCGGGCAAGCAGCACCGTCTCCCGGCCGGCCCGGCGCACGGGCAGCACGATCAGGAAGCGCAGCGCCCGACCGATCATCCGGGCGAGCAGCACGGACCCGCGGCCGGCCCAGCGCGCCGGCGGCACGACCAGGACGTACAGCACCCGGCCGAGGGCGCGGAGGAGGCGGACGACCCGGCGCCAGGCCCAGACCACCGATCGTGCGACGACCACCTCGAAGACGATTCCGATGCCGCGCCCGACGGCGGCGATCCCGCGTCCGACGAGCCGCAGCACGTGCAGCGTGCCTCGACCGGCCCAGCGGATCGGGACGACGAGGCCGAGGTACGACACGCGTCCGATGAACCGGGCGCCCAGGACCAGGCCGCGCCCGAGCAGGTCGGCTCCGGCGACCAGTCCGCGCCACACCCACCCGACCGGCGTCAGTACGACGTGCCGGAGCAGGAAGCCGACACCCCGCCCGAGCACGACCAGACCACGTCGGCCGACGCGCGCGCCGGCCAGTACGCCGCGCGACAGCCACTTCAGCGGCACGATCAGGACGTAGTACAACCACCGCCCGAGGCCGCGCCCGGCCACCCGGCCGGCGCGCCAACCCCACCGGGCGGGCAGTACGAGAAGGACGTACCCGACGCGCCCGATCGCGGCGCCCGGCAGGCGGAGGGCACGGATCAGCAACCGGACCACCGCGACCAGCCCGGGACCCAGCGGACGCAGCAGTGCGGTCCGGGCCCAGCGCAGCGGCACCACGATCGCGTACCGAACGAACAGCCGCAGCCCGCGCCACAGCAGGTCGACGGCCGGCCACCGCAGCCCTCGACCCACCGCGAACACACCGGCCCGCACGCCCTTCGCGAGCGGGACCAGGATCAGGCCCCACACCCAGGTGTGGAGCCCGCGCCCGACGGCCACGATCGCGCGCACCATCGGGATCAGGAGCCAGTTCCGAACTCCTGCGTTGACGGCGCGCCCGAGCGCTGCCAGAAACCGGCCGGCCGGGTACAGGGCCCGGTCCCGGGCACCTCGGCCGACGACCTTGAGCAGTTCCCACACCAGCCGGGTCGGCAACAGCACGAGCACCGCGACGATCCGGATCGGCCAGCGGATCAGGTCGTAGATCAGGCCGGTCGGCTCCGCGGGGGAACCGGTCGGCTTCGTCGCGGTCGCGGTCGCGGTCGCCGACGCAGGCGTCGGCACAGGCGCCGGCGTAGCCGCGGACGCGGCTACGGGTGCTTGTCGCGCGAGCGAAAGGTCCTTGCGTAGATCAACCGGAACCAAACCATCCGGTCGTTCGCCGTCGCGATCGGTGTCCCCCATGTGTGTCCCCCCGAGGTGGCCCGGCTCCCCGCCGGATCCTGCCTCCTTGGGACACCGCGACCGGCGCATCCTCACGCTCCGTGCGCGAGGAATTTTCGAACGTGGGAGGAGATGTAGAGCCTGCGAGACCCGGCGGCCCCGGTCCGCGCGCCGCCGAGGCGGCGCGCGGACCGGGGCCGCAACCGCGGGTCAGACCTCCAACCGCGCCGGTCCGGCCGCCGCCACGCCGTCCTTCGAACCCACCTCCGTCTCGGTAACCGCCTTCGCGTCCCCGTTCGAAGCCTCGTCCGAAGTCCCGTCCACGTCCCCACCCGAAGCCCCGGCCGCCGCGCGCCGCAGCAGCAGCCCGACCGCCCCGACCACCACCGCGATCGCGATCAAATAGCCGAAGGTGCCCTGGAACGCGGGCACCACGGCGTGGCTCTCGGTGCGGTTCTGCAGGACCAGCGCGGCGATCGCGATGCCGAGCGTGCCGCCGATCTGGTTGCTGAGGTAGACGGCCGCCGTCGCGCTGGGCACCGATTCCGGGGCCACCGAGCCGAACACGGAGGACATCGCGGGCGCGCCGACGAAGCCCAGGCCCGCACCGGTCACCAGCGAATAGCCCACCAGGATCACGGTGTTGGTGCCGGCGTCGGCGGTACTGAAGCCCAGGATGCCCAGCGCGGCCAGCACGCCGCCGAACGGGATCAGCGCGCGGGCACCGATCTTGTCGAAGAGTTGCCCTGCGATCGGCATGCCGATCCACACGCCGACTCCCTGCGGTACCAGCAGCAGGCCCGCGGCCATCACGCCCCGGTCGCGCGCGACCTGGTAGTACAGCGGGATCAGGAACAGCAGGGAGAACAACAGGATTCCGGTCAGGAACACCGCGCCGATGCCGCCCGCGAAGCCGCGGATCCGGAACAGCCGGACGTCGATCAGCGGGTGCTCGGCACGCAGCGCGTGCAGTACGTAGCCGACGATCAGCGCCGCGCCCGCGATCAGTGCCGCGATCACCTGCGGCGCGCCGAAGCCGCTGTCGCCGGCGGCCTGGGAGAGGCCGTAGACGACCGCCGCGAACCCCGGGCACAGCAGCGCGATGCCGCGCGCGTCCAACGGCGGCGGCTCGCCCTCGCGCGGCGGATCGGCCGGGATCTGCCGGTAGGCCAGTGCCAGCGCGAGCACGCCGATCGGCAGGTTGATGATGAACATCCAGCGCCAGTTGGCGTGTTCGAGCAGTACGCCGCCGAGCACCGGACCCAGGATCGGGCCCAGGGTGACCACGGCGCCGACGATGCCGATCATCTTTCCGGCCCGCTTGGGGCCGGCCGCCAGGGCGAGCATGGTCAGCAGGGTGGGCTCCAGCGCGCCGACGCCGATGCCCTGGAGCACCCGGAAGGCGATCAGGCTCTCCGCGTTCCAGGCGATCGCGGACAGCGCCGAACCGGCGAGGAAGACGGTCAGCCCGGTCAGCCATACGGTCTTGCCGCCGTAGCGGGCGGCGGCCCAGCCGGCCAGCGGCACGGTCGCGGCGAGGGCCAACAGGTAGCCGGTGGCCACCCATTCGATGGTCTTGAGGGGTGCGTCGAAGCGGTCGCCGAGGGTCTCGATGCCGACGTTGACGATCGTGGTGTCCAGGATGCCCATCACGCCGCCGAGCAGCATCACCAGCATCAGGCGCAGGAGTGGCCCGTCGATCTTGGTCTCGGGGTCGGGGGGTGCGGTGGCCATGAACGCCTCCAAGTTACCGATGAGATCAGTTAACTAAACTCGCGAGTAAAAATTAACAGCACGTCTGGTAACGTCGCAACATGGTCGAGGGAACGAAGAGGTCGACGACGCGAACGACCGGCGGTACGGCGACGCGGGCCGGCGGGGCGGCCCGCACGAGCGCGGAAACGGCGCAGCCCGAGGCGGCCGAACCGGCGCCGCCGGCCGCGCACGCCACCACGCGCGGGCGGATCGACAAGCGCCGGGCGATCCTGGCCGCCGCCGAGGCGGTGTTCACCCGTGAGGGCTACACGCTGGCCGGGATCGACGCGATCGCGGCCGAGGCGGGCGTGTCCAAGCCGACCATCTACAACCACCTCGGCGGCAAGGAGAACCTCTTCCGCACCGTCGTGGTGGAGGCCGCGATCGAGTCCAGCGGCCGGATCCTGGCCGCCTTGGAGGCGTTTCCCACCGACGCCGAGGACCTGCATCCGCGGCTGACCGCCATCGCCCACCGCGTCGTGCAGTGTCAGGCCGGCGAGAAGGGCTGGGCACTCCAGCGGCTGGTGTACGCCGAGGCCGCGCGCTTCCCGGACCTGTACGACACCATCCGCGAGGGCGGCACGGTACGGATCATCGACGCGTTGGCGGGCCGACTGGCCCGGCTCGCGCACGGCGGACACCTGGACATCGACGACCCGGTCACCGCCGCGAACCAGTTCCTGGCGCTGATCTCCGGGGACCTGCCCACGCTCACCGCGCTGGGCACCCGGCCGGTGGACGACGCGGCCCTGGACCGCGCGGTCACCGCCGGGGTGACCACGTTCCTGCGCGCGTTCGAGCCGCGCGCGGGCGCCGCCCCGGTCACGACGCGCCCCCGGCGCTGAGCACCCGACCCTCGCGCGCCGCCGGATCCCTCGGTGCGACGAGCGGGTCGTCCTCGGCCGCCGTCACCGGGCGCGGTACGGCCGCGAGCAACTCGCGGGTGTAGGGCGCCTGCGGCCGGGTGAACACCCGCTCGGCGTCGCCGCTCTCCACCACCCGGCCGTCCTTCATCACCAGGATGCGATCGCTGACGTGCCGGATCACCCCCAGGTCGTGCGAGATGAACAGCAGCGCCAGGCCCAACTCGGACCGCAGATCGGCGAGCAGGTCGAGGATCTGGGCCTGGATGGACACATCCAGCGCGGACACCGGCTCGTCGCACACGATCAACTCCGGTGAGGGCGCCAACGCCCGTGCGATGGCCACGCGTTGCCGTTGACCGCCGGACATCTCGCGCGGCCGGCGGTCCAACAGGTCCGTGGACAGGCCGACCAGTGCCAGGAGTTCGGCCACCCGGGCGCGATGCGCGGCGCGGGTGGGTCGCAGCCGGCCGCCCGGGAGTCCCGCGGCGGCGACCGCCTCGCCCAGGATCCGGGCGACCGGGTAGCGGGGGTCGAACGAGCCGAGCGGGTCCTGCTGTACTGCCTGGATCCGCCCGCGCGAGGCACGCCGCGCGGACTCGGGCAGCTCGCTCCACGGCGCGTTGCGAAAGCGCACGGATCCCGTGTCGGGCCGTTCCCAGCCCAGTACGATCCGCGCGGCCGTGGTCTTGCCGGACCCGGACTCGCCCACCACGCCCAGCGTCTCGCCCGCCCGCAGCTCGAACGACACGTCCCGGACCGCGTCGTGCCGGGTCCCGTCCGGCGCGCGGAAACGTTTGCCGATCCCGGCCACCTCCAACAACACCTCGCCCACGGGCGGCGCGGCCGACACCGCCGGCCGGGTCGGGCCCACCGGCGCGGACAGGCGGGTCCCCTTCGCGTGCACCGACGGCACCGCCGCGAGCAGCGCCCGGGTGTAGGAGTGCTCCGGCTCGGACAAGACCCGTGCGGCCGGCCCCTGTTCGACGACCTCGCCCGCGTACATCACCGCGATGCGGTCGGCCATCCGGGCCACCGCGGCCAGGTCGTGGCTGATCAGCAGTACGGCCGTGCCCTGTTCCTTGAGCCGGCCCAGCAGGCCGAGCACCTGGGCCTGCACCGTGACGTCGAGCGCGGTGGTCGGCTCGTCCGCGAGGAGCAGTTCGGGGCCACCGGCCAGCGCGGAGGCGATCAGGCCGCGCTGGCGCAGCCCGCCGGAGAGCTGGTGCGGGTACTGCCGGGCCCGGCGGGCGGGGTCCGGGATGCCGACGTCGCCCAGGAGTTCGAGCGTGCGGGCGCCGACTCGATCGCGGGGCACCACGGCGTGGGTGCGCAGCGTCTCGGCGACCTCCGCGCCGACCGTGCGCAGCGGGTCGAGCGAGACCAGCGCGTCCTGGAGGACCAGGCCGATCCGCCGGCCCCGGATCGTTCGCCAGCGCGACTCGGACAGCCGGCTCAGGTCGGTACCGGCGAAGTCGAGGCGCCGGGCGCTCACCCGGGCACCGCCGCCGGTGAGCCCGACCAGGGTGCGCGCGGTGACGCTCTTGCCGGACCCGGATTCGCCGACCACGGCCAGGCATTCGCCGCGGGCCAGGGTGAACGACACGTCGCGCACCACGGGTTCGCGGCCGGGGAAGGCGACGTCGAGTCCGTCCACGACGAGCAGCGGTTCGGTCGCGGGGGTGGTGGTCATCGGGGGATCCCTCCGGCGAATCGGGTACGGGCATGCCGGCCGGCCACGTTCACCGCGATCACCGCGCAGGTGACCGCAGCCCCGGGGAACACCCCGATCCACCACGCGGTCTCCAGGAAGCCGCGCCCCTCGGAGAGCATCGCGCCCCACTCGGGCGAGGGCGGCTGAGCACCCAGGCCCAGGAAGCTGAGCCCGGACGCGTAGATCAGCGACGTGCCGAAGCCGACCGTGCCCAGCACCAGGAGCGGCCCGATCGCGTTGGGCAACACGTGCCGCACGATCAGCACGGGTCGGCGCAGGCCCAGGCCCGCCGCCGCCTCGACGTAGCCCGAGCGGCGCACCACCAGGGCCTCGGCGCGCACCAGACGCGCGTAACCGGGCATTGCCGCGATCGCCACCGCGACCATCACGTCCACCGTGCCCCGGCCGAGCAGGGTGACCACGAACAGCGCGAGCAGCAGTTCGGGCAGCGACAACATGATGTCGGCCAGGCGCATGCCCACCTGATCGGCGGCCCGCCCGCCCAGCGCCGAGAGCAGTCCCCAGACGGTCCCGCCGACCAGTGCGAACACGGTGGCCCCCAGACCCAGCAGGAGCGAGGGGCGGGCGCCGTGCAGGACCCGGGCGAACACGTCGCGGCCGAGTTGGTCGGTGCCGAACCAGTGCTCCGCGCTCGGTCCCTGAAGGGCGGCGAGCGGATCGGTGTCGATCGGCGAGGTGCCGGTGAACAGCCCGGGCGCGAGGCCGATCAACGCGAACAGCAGCAGAACGGCGAGCGCCACCACGACGCTCGGCCGCGGCGTGCCGGCGCACCGGATCCGCACCCGCCGTTTGCCGGCCGCCAGTGTCTGGCTCATCCGCTCAGCCTTTCCGCAGCCGTGGGTCGATGACGGCGTAGAGCACGTCGGTGAGTTGCGAGATCAGCACGAACACCAGGGCGGCGAGCAGCACGACACCCATCACCACCGGCATGTCCTTGGTGTTCACCGATTGCAGGGTCAGCGCGCCGATCCCGGGCCGGGCGAAGACCTTCTCGACCAGCACCGTGCCGCCGAGCAGGGTTCCGGTCAGCCAGCCGGACAGGGTCAGCAGCGGAATCGCCGCGTGCCGGAAGGCGTGCCGGACCCGGACCGCGGTCGCGCTCAGCCCGCGCGCCCGCGCGGTGACCACGAACGGCTCGCCCAGTGCCTTGTCCAGGCTCTCCCGGAGCACCTGCGCGAGCACCCCCGCGATCGGCAGGGCGAGCGTCACGGCGGGCAGCACCAGCGTCTGCACGCCCTCGGTGCCGGCCACCGGGAACCACTGCAACCGGAACGAGAACACCGTCAGCAGCACGATGCCCAGCCAGAACGAGGGCGTGGACACCGCGACCAACTCCCACGCGCCCAGCGCCGACCGCAGCGCGGACCGCCGCCCGGCGGTGGCCAGCGCCGACACCACGGCGATCACCACGGCCAACACAAGTGCGGACAGCGCCAGTTCGAAGGTCGAGCCGAACTGCTCGCCGATCAGCGCGGACACCGGTTGCTGGAGCTGATAGGACTCGCCCAGCCGGCCGTGCAGCAACTCCCACAGATAGTGCAGGTATTGGCTGACCAGCGGATCGTTAAAGCCGTAGTCGGCGCGGATCTGCGCGCGCACGGCCGGGGAGGCGGTGGTCTGCGGGCCCAGCAGCGTGGCCACCGGATCGCCCGGCAGTAGCTTGAGCCCGGCGAACGCCAGCGTCGCGGCGCCGAGCAGGACCGTCGCGATCGCCACCAGGCGCCCGCCGACCGCGCGCAACACGCGCGGCAGGCGGGCGGTGGGGGCGGCCGAGGCCGCGGCGGAGGTCATCGCCGCGAGGTCCACACGTCGTGGAACAGCGGCCACGCGTTCGGGTCCAACCGCAGCCCGTTGATCTGCTTGCCGGTCGCGAACAAGGTGGTGGCCGAGTAGAGCGGGACCACCGCGGCGTGTTCGATCACCCAGCCCTGGGTCTTGGCGTAGAGCTGATCGCGGGTGGGCCGATCCAGGGTGGCCGCCGCGGCGTTGGTCCATTCGTCGATCTGCGGGTTGCTCAGCCAGGCCGCGTTCTGCCCGCCGGTGCTGGGCAGGTTCGCCGAGTTGAAGTACAGCCGCAGCACGTCCGGTTCGAACCGGGCCCAACTCATGTCGAGCAGGTCGTACTTGCCCGCGTAGGCGTTCGTGGTGAACGCGCCCAGGTCCAGGGCCGGGCGCTGGACCTCCACACCGATCTTCTTCAGGTCCGACTGCACGGCCTGGGCCAGGATGTCGCGCTGCTCACGCACGGCGGCGGGCGCGGTCGGCCACTGCACGGTCAACCGCTTGCCGTCCCGGGTCCGGTAGCCGTCCCCGTCGCGCGCGCTCCACCCGGCCTCGTCCAGCAAGCGGCCCGCGAGCGCCGGGTCGTAGGGCCAGGTGTTCTCCAACGACTTGTCGTAGGCCGGCGTGGCCGGTCCCAGCGGGCCCCACGCGCGCCGGTACTGGTCGAAGTAGATCGATTGGATGTTCGGTCCGATGTTGATCCCGCGCTGCACCGCCTTGCGTACCCGCTCGTCGTCGAACGGCGCCCGCGTGGTGTTCAGGAACAGGCTGTACACCGCGCCCGCGAAGTCGTGCCGCACCACGCGCACGTCCGCGCGCGCCTCCAGGCTCTTGACGTTGATCGGCGGGATCGATCCGGCGATGTCCACCTGACCGCCGGCGAACGCGCCCACCCGGACCGAGTCCTCGGGCAGGAAGCGGAAGGTGAGCTTGTCCAGGTAGGCGGCGCCCTGGTGCTTGGATCCGGCCGGCGCCCAGTTGTACGCCGGGTTGTTCTCCAGCGTCAGGCTCTGCGCCTTGGTGTGCGCGGCGAACTTGAACGGGCCGGTGCCCACCAACTGGGCCCCGCCCGCGCACAGTTTGTCGCCTGCCGCGGCCAACGCCTGTGGCGAGTAGAAGCCGAGGTAGGCGGTGCTCGCGGCCTGGAGGAAGGGTGCGAACGGCTTGCCGAAGGTGACCTTGACGGTCGCCGGGTCGAGCACCTCGGCGCCGGTGTAGGGGCCCAGCAGGCTCGCCGCGTACTGCGACTTGGTGGTCTTGGCCGCGATGCGGTCGAAGTTGACCTTGACCGCGTTCGCGTCGAACGCGGTGCCGTCGGTGAACTTCACGTCGGTGCGCAGCTTGAACGTGTAGCTGGTCAGGTCCGGCGCGACCTCCCAGGAAGTGGCCAGCCAGGGCTGGAAGTTGCCCTGCTCGTCCTCGGAGACCAGCGAGTCGAAGACATTGCGCTGGATCGAGGCGGTGATGTCCTGGGGGCTGACGTGGATGTCGAAGCAGGTCGGCTCGGTGTTGATCGCCACCGTCGCGGATCCGCCCTTGACCGGCGGACCCGCGTCCTGCTCCGCCGCCGCCTTGTCGGTCTTGGTGTTCGCGGTACAGGCGGACAGGACCAACGCGGCGGCGAGTGCCGCACCGACGATTCCGGGTAGACGTGGTCGGAATACGCGCATGGTCGAGTCCTGTCGAGAGTCGGGGGATCGTGCGAAGAGGCGCAGGGCGGAGCGACCGCCGCCGGCACACCAGGACGCTAGTGGCGCCGCCGCGACCCCCAGCACCCCTAACGGACCCCTACCGACCCTTGCGGGTGCGGGGACGGAAACGGGTGCGATCGGGAGTCCGGCGTGACTTGTCCGATGGTGCGTCATTTGTACGCCTCGCCCGTGTCATAAGGGGGCGAACGGCGTGTCCGGGTGTCGGCTTTCTTTCGCGATGCCTTCGTGTTGACGCGACGCGGGCGGATTTCTAGACTGCCGTTCAGCTATGAAGCGAAAGTCCGGATCACCGACTCGGAGCTTTACTACTTCTTCTTCGGAGATGGCCGTGCAGGGGACCCGTGGTGCGAGCGCTTCGCGACTCGCCCTGGTGTCCCGCCTCGACGTCGACCTCGCGCGCATGTCCAGCGGGCTGTGTCGTCGAGTCCTTCGTCGCAGGGATCGCTCGTCGGGTTGATGCCCGCGCCGCCCGGCAGGTGACGGGCGGACGTCGTACCCGTACATCCGAGTACCCGTACATCCGACCAGGACCGGGTCGATCCCTCTCCGTTTCCGAGGTCCCCTCGGGCCCATCGACGTGCCCGACGGCTCCGGCACCCCGGACTCCGAAACAACGCGTGCCGCCGGCGTTCGAGGCGTGGATATCCTGCCTCGTTTCGGCCCGGGCGTGGTACGGGCGTGCGGAAATATTAATTCAGCGTCAATAGCGAATTCAACATGCGGAAACGCAGAGATTTCCGCCGGGGGAGTGGCACGTGTTTTTCGTGGGTCGAACCGAGGAACTCAGCCGACTGGATACCGCCCGGGCCCGCTGCGCGACCGGCGTCGGCGGCGTGATCACCGTCTGCGGGCCCGTGGCGGTCGGCAAGACCGCACTCCTGCACGCGTTCAGTGATCGGCCCGCGTCCGACGACGCGCTCTTCCTGCGCGCCGTGGGCACCCCGATGGAACAGGACTTCCCGCTCGGCGTGGTGCGCCAACTGGTCCTGGCGGCGCCGCCGGCCGACGTGGACGCGAGCCGGATCGACCGGCTCCTGGACGACGGCGCGTACACCGCCGCGTTCGGCGGCACCGACGCGCCGACCCCGACCACGGTGCGCGCCGTGCACGAACTCGGCGCGGTGCTCCTGACGTTGGCGCAGACCCGGCCCGTCGTGATCGTGGTGGACGACATCCAGCACGCCGACCCGGTGTCGCTCCAGTTCCTGGCCCACCTGATCCGGCGGATCCGCGGCGCGTCGATCCTGGTGCTGCTCGGCGAGCGCGATCACGCCGCCGCGCCCTCGGCCGCGTTCGCCGCGTTCTCGGCGGAGGTCGAACGCCAGCCGCACCACCAGCGGGTCCGCCTGGGCCTGCTCGGCCGCGCCTCGGTCACCGAGCTGCTGGCCCACTTGCTGGGGCCGGCCGCGGCCGCTCGGCTGTCCGCCGACGTGCTCGAACTCAGCGGCGGGAACCCGCTGTTGATCCGTGCCTTACTGGAGGACACGGGCCCCGGCGCCCGCTCGGACTCCTCCCGCCGCCCACTGCGGCCCACCGTCGCGGACGCGTACTGCCGGGCCGTGGTCGGCTGCCTGTACCGGCTCGACCCGGCCACCGTGGACGTCGCACGCGGACTGGCCCTGCTCGGCGAATCGGAGACCACCGAAGGTCTGGCCGAACTGCTCGAACTCGAACCGGCCACGGCCACCCGCGCGGCCCGCACCCTCAACGACGCGGGACTGGTGGCCTGCGGTCGATTCCGCGACGACCGGGCCCGCCTGGCGGTGTTGGACACCATGACCCGCCCGGAACGCGAGCGCGGGCATGGCCGGGCGGCCACGCTGCTGCACATCGACGGCGCCCCCTCCGAGTCGGTCGCCAAACACCTGGCCGGCGCCGGGGAGTTCCGGGCGCCGTGGGCGGTGCGCACGCTGCGCGAGGCGGCCGAGGCGGTGGTCGCCGAGGGTGATCTGCGGTTGGCCGTCGACTACCTCAAGCTGGCCGAGCGGATCGCTCCGGACGAGTGCACCCGGGTGTCCATCAAGGCGTTCCTGATCGGCCTGGAGTGGCTGGTCAACCCGGCAGCCGCCGCACGACACGTGCCGTGGCTGGCCACCGCGGTCCGCGACGGCCGACTCACCGGCCGGGACGCGCTGGTGTGCGTGCGCTATCTGGCCTGGTACGGCCGACTCGACGAGGCCAAGGCCGTGGTGGAGGCCGGCCGGCGCTCCTGCGCGCCCGGCGAGGCGGCCGAGTGGGCCACCGCCGCCGAGGTCCGCGCCGCCCGGGTCTGGCTCAAGTACTGGTACCCCGCCGTGGACGCGGGAGTATCCGAGCCCGAGGTGTCCCCGCTGCCCGCGACCATCGGCCGGATCGAGGGCCTGGACCTGCTCACCGCCGTGCTGGCCGGGCGGTTGAGCGGCGACCAGGTGTGCGATCGCGCCGAGCGCATCCTGCGCGGCTCGCGGCTGGACGACGGCACGATGGAATCGCTCACCTCCACGCTGACCGCGCTGGTGTACGCCGATCGGGCCGCCGAGGCACAGGAGTGGTGCGCCACGCTGATCGACCAGGCGGCGGCGCGGCGCAGCCCGATCGCGCACGCGCTGATGGCCGCCGTGTTCGGCGAGATCGCGGTCCGCCAGGGTGACCTGCTCGGTGCCGAGGAGAGTGCGAAGACCGCGCTGACCCGGATCGTGCCCGAGGGCTGGGGCGTCGCGGTGGGTGTCCCGCTCGCCGCGCGGATCACCGCCGCGGTCGCCCGCGGTGACCACGAGCAGGCCGCCCGGCATCTGGAACTCCCGGTGCCGGGCGCGATGTTCCACACCCCGGCGGGGCTGCACTACCTGCACGCGTGCGGGCGGTACAACCTGGCCACCGGCCGCCCGGACGCGGCCCTGCACGACTTCATGTCGTGCGGCGAGCTGATGATGGCGTGGCGGATCGACCTGCCCGGGTTGGTGCCGTGGCGGGTCGAGGCGGCCCGCGCGCACGTGCGCCTGGGCGATCACGACGCGGCCCGCGAGTTGCTCGCGGAGCAGTTCGACCGGCTGTCGGACGAGCCTTCGCGTACCCGGGGGTTGGCCCTGGGCGTGCAGGCGGAGGTGGTCGAACTGCGCCGCAGACCCGCCCTGCTGTGGGAGTCGATCCGCGAACTCCAGGCCTGCGGCGACCGCTTCGAGTTGTCCCTGGCGTTCGCCGGACTCGGCAACGCCTACCGCGAACTGGGCGACTTCGGACGGGCCCGGCGCGCCGCGCGGCGGGCGCAACAGTTGTCCGAGGCGTGCCAGGGCGAGCCGCCGCGCCCGCTGCCGCGCACCGAGCGGCTGGCCGCGGTGCCCGATCGGGACGGCGCGATACCGCACGTGCCGCAGCCGGCGCCGATCCGGGAACCCGCCCGGATCGGTGAGGCGGGCCGGATCGGCGAGGCCGGGCGGGTCGCCGAGTCGGGGCGCGTCGTCGAGGCGGGCCGGGCCCGCGCCTCGGAGCCCACCCCGATGGTCGGCGCGTCCGCCGGCGTGGACGAACAGCCCGGCGCGGGCCTGAGCGACGCCGAGCGCCGGGTCGCCGCGCTGGCCGCGCAGGGGCAGACCAACCGGGAGATCTCGCGCCGGCTGTTCATCACGGTCAGCACCGTCGAACAGCATCTGACCAGGGTCTATCGCAAGCTCGGGGTGGCCCGCCGACTGGATCTGCCGCCGTGGTTGGAAGAGGAGATCGCGGGCTGAACGGCCCCTGACCGGGGGTGGGACCGGGGACGCCGCGCGAGTCGGGCGGCGCCCCCGGAAGACCCGGTCGGGGGCCGTTTCGCGAGTCCTGTGCACGACTGCTCCCCTATGGGGTCGGTAGGGGATCGACAGGGGTTATTCGGGTGGGGTCCACCGGACGAATCTTGAGACCGTTCGGCGCAGTCGTCGCCGTTCGGGACCGGACCGTTCGGGATGAGGGGCGACCACTCCGCGATGATGAGCCGCGAGAACACCACCAGCAAGCGTGACCGGCACGGCAGCGCGATCGCCGTCATCGGGATGGCGTGCCGGCTGCCGGGCGCCGCCGACCCCGCCGCGTTCTGGCGACTCCTGCGGGAGGGCGTCGATGCCGTCGGGGAAGCCGGCGCCGAGCGCCGCCGCGGCGCCGATCTGCGTCCGGGCGGCTACCTGGACCGGGTCGACACCTTCGACGCGGCGTTCTTCGGGATCTCGCCGCGCGAGGCCGACGCGATGGACCCGCATCAGCGACTGGTCCTCGAACTCGGGTGGGAGGCCGCCGAGGACGCCGGCCTCCCGCCCGGATCCCTGGCCGGTACCCGGGCCGGCGTGTTCGTCGGCGCGATCGCGGCCGACTGGTCCACCGTGGTGCACCGGTACGGCGCCGACGCGATCACCAGGCACACCTTCACCGGCGTCGCCCGCGGCCTGATCGCCAACCGGCTGTCCTGGGCCCTGGACCTGAACGGCCCGAGCCTGACCGTCGACACCGCGCAGTCCTCGTCCCTGGTCGCGATCCACCTGGCCTGCGAGAGCCTGCGCCGCGGCGAGTCGAGCGTGGCGTTCGCCGGCGGCGTGCACCTGAACCTCGCGCCCGAGAGCACCGTGGGCGCGGAACGCTTCGGTGGACTCTCGCCCGACCACCGCTCGTTCACCTTCGACGCGCGGGCCAACGGTTTCGTGCGCGGGGAGGGCGGCGCGGTGGTACTGCTCAAGCCGCTGGAGCGGGCGCTGGCCGACGGCGACCCGATCCACGCGGTCATCCACGGCAGCGCGGTCGGCAGCGACGGCGACACCGACGGACTCACCGTGCCCGACGCCGCGGCGCAGACGGACGTGTTGCTCCGGGCGGCCGACGCCGCGGGCGTGGCCCCCGAGCGGATCCAGTACGTCGAACTGCACGGCACCGGCACCCGGGTCGGCGACCCGATCGAGGCCGCCGCGCTGGGCTCGGCCTACGGCGCGGGCCGAACCGGCGCCGACCGGGTCGCGGTCGGCTCGGTGAAGACCAACATCGGCCACCTCGAGGGCGCGTCCGGGATCGTCGGACTGGTCAAGACCGTGCTGGGCATCCGGCACCGCACCCTGCCCGCGAGCCTGAACCACGCCACCGCCAACCCGGCGATCGACCTGGACGCGGCCGGCCTGCGGGTGCAGACCGCGCCCGGCCCCTGGCCGCACCCGGATCGGCCGCTGTTCGCCGGGGTCAGCTCGTTCGGGATGGGCGGGACGAACTGCCACGTGGTGCTGGGCGAGCCGCCCGCCACACCCGCCCGGCAGCTGCCCGGAACCCGGGTGTTCGACCCGTCCGCGGTGCTGCCGTGGCCGCTGTCCGCCCGCGACCCCGAGGCGCTGCGCGACCAGGCCGACCGGCTGCGCGCGGCGCTGACCGAGCACACCGTGCCGCAGGACGTCGCGCTGACCCTCACGGCGGGCCGCGCCGCGTTCGAGCAGCGGGCCGTGCTCCTGGGCGCGGACCTGGCCGAACTCAGCGACACCACCGACGCGTTGGCTCGGGCGCTGCCGAGCGCGGGAGCCGTGACCGGCACCGCCCGACCGCACACCTCGACCGTGTTCGTCTTCCCCGGCCAGGGTTCGCAGTGGGTCGGCATGGCCACCGAACTACTGCACGCCTCGCCGGTGTTCGCCGCCCACCTGGACGCCTGCGCGGACGCGCTCGCGCCGCACGTGGACTGGTCGCCGCACGACGTGCTGCGGGACGCGCCGGGCGCCGCCTCGCTCGATCGGGTGGACGTCGTACAGCCCGTGCTGTTCGCCGTGATGGTCTCGCTGGCCCGGCTGTGGCAGGCGTTCGGGGTCCGACCCGACGCGGTGATCGGCCACTCGCAGGGGGAGATCGCCGCCGCGCACATCGCCGGCGCGCTCACCCTGGCGGACGCGGCCCGCCTGGTGGCGCGGCGCAGCCGGCTGCTGACCGGTCTGGCGCCCGGCGGTGGCATGGCCTCCATCCCGCGTCCGGCCGACGAGGTGCGGGTCGCGCTCGGCGACCGGACCGACCGGCTCGGCATCGCGGCGATCAACGGGCCCGCGTCCACCGTGGTCTCCGGCGACCGGGCCGCGCTCGACGCGCTGCTGGCCGAATACACCCAGGCGGGCGTGGACGTACGGTCGATCCCGGTGGACTACGCGTCGCACTCGCCGCACGTCGAGCCGCTGCGCGCCGACCTGGCCCGCGAACTCGACGGAATCGGGCCGGTGTCGAGCCCGATCGAGTTCTACTCCACGGTCACCGGCGGTCCGCTGGACACCGCCGAACTGGACGCCGACTACTGGTACCGCAACCTGCGCGGCACGGTGCGCTTCCAGGACGCGGCCCGCGCCGCGCTCGCCGACGGCCGGCGTACCTTCGTCGAGGTCAGTCCGCATCCCGTGCTGACCATGGGCCTTCGCCAGCTCCTGGACGCGGACGAGGCGGCCGGATCGGACGCGCTGACGGTGGGCACGCTGCGCCGCGGCGACGGCGGGCCGCGCCGGCTGCTGACCTCTCTGGCCCAGGCGTACGTGCACGGCACCCCGGTGGACTGGACCGCCGCGCTGCCGGCCGCGGCCCGCCGCGCCGAACTGCCCACGTACGCGTTCCGGCGCACCCCGCACTGGATCCCCGAACCCGACTCGGCCGCTCCCGACGCCGCGCCGCGACCGGCCGAGCCCGCGCGACCGGCCGAGCCCGCGCAGCCCGCCGTACACCCCGCCCCGGCGGCACACCCGGAGCCGGCCCTTCCCGCCGGACCCGACCCGCTGATCCTGGTCCGCGCCACCGCCGCCGTCGTGCTCGGACACGCCGGACCCGGCGCGGTCGACCCGGACCGCACCTTCAAGGACCTCGGTTTCGACTCGGTCGGCGCGCTGGAGTTCCGCGACCGGCTGGCCGCCGCGAGCGGGACCGGGCTGTCCGCGTCGCTGACCTTCGACCACCCGACCCCCCGGGCCGTCGCCCGTCACCTCGCGGATCGCACGGCCGGCACCGTGTCCGCCGGTGCCGCGCGGTCCGGGGCCACCCCGGCGCCGGTCGCGCACGAGGACGACCCGATCGTCGTCGTCGCGACCGGCGGCCGCTGGCCCGGCGGCGCGGACACCCCCGAGGCGCTGTGGGACCTGCTCGCCGCCGAGGCCGACGCGATCGGCCCGTTCCCGACCAACCGCGGCTGGGACCTGGACGCGCTCTACGACCCCGAGCTCGCCCGCCCCGGCACATCCTCGGTGCGCGCGGGCGGATTCCTCTACGACGCCGACGCGTTCGACCCCGGCTTCTTCGGGATCAGCCCGCGCGAGGCGGCCGCGATGGACCCGCAGCAGCGGCTGCTCCTGGAGGCCGCGTGGGAGGTGGTCGAGCGGGCCGGCATCGCGCCGACCGCGTTGCGCGGCACCCGGGCGGGCGTCTTCGTCGGCGCCATGCCGCAGGACTACGGCCCGCGGCTGCACGAGGCGCCCGAGGGCTACGGCGGCCACCTGCTCACCGGCAGTCTGAGCAGCGTCGCCTCCGGCCGGCTGGCGTACACCCTGGGCCTGGAGGGCCCCGCCCTGACCATCGACACCGCGTGCTCCTCCTCCCTGGTCGCGCTGCACCTGGCGACCCGCGCGCTGCGCGCCGGCGAATGCACCCTCGCGCTGGCGGGCGGCGTCACGGTGATGTCCACGCCCGGCATGTTCACCGAGTTCAGCCGGCAACACGGGCTCGCCCCCGACGGCCGCTGCAAGCCGTTCTCCGCCGCCGCCGACGGCACCGCGTGGGCCGAGGGCGTGGCCCTGGTGCTGCTGGAGCGGCTGTCCGACGCCCGCCGGCTGGGCCACCCGGTGCTCGCCGTGGTGCGCGGCAGCGCGGTCAACCAGGACGGCGCCTCCAACGGCCTGACCGCGCCCAACGGACCCGCCCAGCAGCGGGTGATCCGCCAGGCGCTGGCCGACGCGCGCCTGGACCCGGCCGAGATCGACGCGGTCGAGGCGCACGGGACCGGCACCACGCTCGGCGACCCGATCGAGGCCGAGGCGCTGCTGGCCACCTACGGTGCCGACCGCCCCGCCGAGCGCCCGCTCCTGCTCGGATCGGTCAAGTCCAACCTGGGACACACCCAGGCCGCCGCCGGGGTGACCGGCGTGATCGCGCTGATCGAGGCGATGCGGCACGGCGAACTCCCGCGCACCCTGCACCTGGACGCGCCGTCCCCGCACGTGGACTGGTCCCGAGGCGGCGTCGAGGTGCTCGCGGCGCGGACCGCCTGGCCCCGGACCGACCGCCCGCGCCGCGCGGCGGTGTCCTCGTTCGGAATCAGCGGCACCAACGCGCACGTCATCCTGGAACAGGCCGCGGAGACCGCGGTCTCGCCCGGCACCGACCAGGGCGGCCCGTGGTTGTTGTCCGCCGCGAGCGAGGACGCGCTGCGCGCCCAGGCGGCCCGACTGCGCGCACACGTCGCCGACCACCCCGACGTCGCGCCCGGCGACCTGGCTTTCGCGCTGGCCGACGGCCGAGGCACCTTCGCGCACCGCGCGGTGATCACCGGGACCGGCCGGGAGCACCTGCTGCGCGGCCTGGACGCGCTGATCGACGGCGTCGACGCGGCCGACCTGATCCGGGGCGAGGCCGGACCGACCGGTTCGCTCGCCGTCCTGTTCAGCGGACAGGGCAGCCAGCGGGTCGGCATGGGCCGCGAACTGTACGCGGCCGAACCGGTGTTCGCGCGGGCCCTGGACGAGGCGCTGGAGCACCTGGACGCGGCCCCGGAACGCCCCCTGCGCGCCCTGCTGTTCGCCGCGCCGGACAGCCCCGAGGCCGCGCTGCTGCACGCGACCGAGTACACCCAGCCCGCGCTGTTCGCGGTGGAGACCGCGCTGTATCGACTCGCCGAATCGCGCGGGATCCGCGCCGATCACCTGATCGGCCACTCGATCGGCGAACTGACCGCCGCGCACATCGCCGGCGTGCTCACCCTGGCCGACGCCGCGACGCTGGTGGTGGCCCGGGGCCGGCTGATGGGCGAACTGCCCGCGACCGGCGCGATGATCGCGCTCCAGGGCACCGAGGATGAGGTCGCCGAACTGGTCGCCGGTCACGAGGCGCACGTGGGCGTCGCGGCCGTCAACAGCCCCGACTCCGTGGTGATCTCGGGAACGGCCGACATCGTCGACGGCTTGGCCGCGCGCTGGCGCGCGGGCGGCCGCAAGACCAAGCGGCTCCAGGTCAGCCACGCCTTCCACTCGCCGCACATGGACGCCGTGCTCGACGAGTTCCGAGCGGTCGCGGCAAGCCTGCGCTTCTCCCCGCCGCGCATCCCGATCGTCTCCAACCTGACCGGCGATGTGGCCGACGCCGCCGAACTGACCGACCCGAACTACTGGGTCCGGCACATCCGCGAGGCGGTCCGCTTCCGCGACGGCGTGCGCAGACTCGCCGAACTGGGCACCACCACCTACCTGGAACTGGGCCCCGACGCGGTGCTCACCGCGCTCACCCTCGCGAGCCTGGACGACCCCGCGCCGCTCGTGCTCGCCGCGCTGCGCGCCGACCGCCCCGAGGCGCTCACCTACACCCGGGCGCTGGCCCGGCTGCACGTGGCGGGCATCGGTGTCGACTGGGCCCCGGTCTGGGCCGGCCGCGCCGTGCGCCGCGTCGACCTGCCCACGTACGCCTTCCAGCGCCGCCGGCACTGGCTGGACGCGCCGCACGCCGCCGACCCGACCTCGGCCGGGCTCGACCCCAGCGAACACCCCCTCCTCGGCGCGGGCTTCGAGCGCGCGGACGGCTCCGGCCTGGTCTGGACCGGCGTGCTCTCCACCCGGAGCCGGCCGTGGCTCGCGGACCACGCCGTGCACGACACGGTCCTGCTGCCCGGCACCGCGTTCGTCGACCTCGCGCTGCACGCCGCCGAACGGGCCGGCGCCGGCGGGATCGGCGAACTCGTGCTGGCCGCACCGCTGGTCCTGCCCGAGGACGGCACCGTGCGGATCGAACTCGCGGTGGGCGCCGAGGAGACGGACGGCACCCGAGCGGTCACCGTGCACTCGCGCGCCGCCGACGCCGAGGAGTGGACCCGGCACGCCGCCGGACGGTTGACCCCGGCCGAGACCGCCGTGCCCGGCCGGGACGAGGGCACGTGGCCGCCGCCGGGCGCGGTCGCCGTGGACGTCGAGGACCTGTACGAGCGGCTCGCCGACCTGGGCTACCACTACGGCCCGGTCTTCCGGGGCCTGACCGCCGCGTGGCGCCACGGCGAGGAGCTGCTCGCCGAGGTCGTGCTGCCGGACCCGGCCGAGGAGTTCGGCCACCCGGTGCACCCCGCACTGCTGGACGCCGCGCTGCACGCCGTCGTCGCGCTGCTGCCCGGATCCGAGCCGAACGCGCCCACCCGGCTGCCGTTCGCGTGGGCCGGGATCCGGGCGTACGCCGCCGGCGCCCGCGAACTGCGGGTGCGGATCGCGCCGCTGGGCCCCGACGCCGTCGCGCTGACCGCCACCGACGCCGACGGCACGCCCGTGGTCTCGATCGACCGGCTGACCCTGCGCGCGATCCCGGCCGACCGCTTCGCCGCCCGCCCGACCACCACGTCGGACTCCTGGTACCACGTGCACTGGGTGCCGGTGCCGGGCGACACGGTCGCCGCCGAACAGGGCACCTGGGTGGTGCTCGCGGACGGCGACGCGGACCCGCTCGGCTCGGGCATCCACCCCGCGTCGCCCGAGGTGCACCGCGACCTCGCCGGACTGCGCGCCGCGCTCGCCGCCGGAGCCCGCCCGCCCGCGCGGGTGCTGGTGGCCTTCGACCCGCCGAGCCCCGCGCTGGGCACCGCCGTCGCCACCCACGCGGTCACCGAACGGGCGGTCACGCTGCTCCGCGAATGGCTGGGCGACCCGCGCTTCGCCGACATCGAACTCGTCCTGGTCACCCGCGAGGCGGTGGCCACACACGCCGGTGAGGACGTCCGCGACCTGAGCGCCTCCGGCCTGTGGGGTCTGATCCGGGCCGCGGCCGGCGAACACCCGGGCCGACTGCGGATCCTGGACCTGGACGCACACCCCGACTCGGCCGCCGCGGTGGCCTCGGCACTGGCCGGCGGCGAGCCGCAACTCGCGCTGCGCGGCGGCGCGATCCTGGCCCCGCGACTGGCCCCGGTACGCCCCGACGACGCGCTCGAACCGCCCACCCCCGACGCACCCTGGCGACTGGACGTCACCGAACCCGGCAGCATCGACAACATCGCGCTGCTGCCCGCGCCCGAGGCCGCCCTGCCGTTGGCGGCCGGCCAGGTGCGGATCGCGGTGCGCGCGGCCGGACTGAACTTCCGCGACGTGCTGATCGCGCTGGGCGGATACCCCGGCGCCGCCCGGATCGGCGCGGAGGGCGCCGGCCGGGTCCTGGAGATCGGCCCGGGAGTGAGCGAACTCGCGGTCGGCGACCGGGTGATGGGCCTGCTTCCCGGCATCCTGGGCTCGCACGCCGTGGTCGACCACCGACTGCTCACCCCGATCCCGGCGGGCTGGACCTACGCGCGGGCCGCGACCGTCCCGGTGGCGTTCCTGACCGCGTATCACGGCCTGGTCGAACTGGCCGGGCTGCGCCCGGGCGAATCCGTCCTGGTGCACGCCGCCACCGGCGGGGTCGGGACCGCCGCCGTGCAGCTCGCCCGACACCTGGGCGCCGACGTCCTGGGCACCGCGAGCCCGGCCAAGTGGCCCACGCTGCGCGCCCAGGGCCTGACCGACGAGGCCATCGCGTCCTCGCGCACCCTCGACTTCGAGAGCCGATTCCGCGCCGTCACCGGCGGGCGCGGCGTCGACGTCGTGCTCAACTCGCTCGCCCGCGAATTCACCGACGCCTCACTGCGGCTGCTCGCGCCCGGCGGCCGGTTCGTCGAGATGGGCAAGACCGACCCGCGCGAACCCGACGCGGTGGCCGCCGCCCACCCGGGGGTCGACTACCGCGCGTTCGACCTGCTGACCCTGGAGCCCGAGCGGATCGGCCGGATGCTGCGCGTCCTGGCCCCGCTGTTCGCGGCCGGCACGCTCACCCCGCTGCCGGTCACCGCGTGGGACATCCGGCACGGCGTACGCGCGCTGCGGCACCTGAGCCAGGCCCGACACACCGGCAAACTGGTCCTGACCATCGCGCCCGCCGGCGTCGACCCGACCGGCACGGTCCTGATCACCGGCGGCACCGGCGCGCTGGGCGCCCTGGCCGCCCGCCGGCTGATCACCCGACACGGTGCCCGACACGTGCTGCTGGTCGGCCGCACCGGCCCGGCCGCACCCGGAGCCGACGCACTGCGTGCCGAACTGCGCGCGCTGGGCGCCGAGGTCGAGATCGCGGCGTGCGACGTGGCCGACCCGAGCGCGCTCTCCGAACTGCTCGCCGCCATCCCGACCGCACACCCGCTCACCGCCGTCGTACACACCGCCGGCGTGGTCGCCGACGGCGCGCTCACCGGGACCGACCCCGGGCGACTGCACGCCGTGCTGCGGCCCAAGGTGGACGCCGCGTGGCACCTGCACGCGCTCACCGCCGACCTGGACCTGTCCGCGTTCGTGCTGTACTCCTCGGCCGTCGGCGTCCTGGGCAACCCCGGCCAGTCCGCCTACGCCGCGGCCAACACCTTCCTGGACGCGCTCGCCCACCACCGACACGGTCACGGCCTGCCCGCGACCTCGATCGGGTGGGGCCACTGGGCCGAGGCGGGCGGGCTGGCCGCGCACCTGAGCGAGGTGGACCGCCGCCGGATGGCGGGCAGCGGCCTGGCCCCGATGAGCACCGAAGCCGGCCTGGACCTGCTCGACCGTGCGCTGGACACACCCCTGCCGGCACCGGTCGCGGCCCGGATCGACACCGGCGCGCTGCGTCCCGACGCGGCGACCGCGCTCCTGGCCGGCCTGACCCGCGCGGCCGGCCCCGGTCGAGTGCCCGCGCAACGCGGCGCCTCGTCCCGCACCGGCACGGGCCGCCGGGCCGGCGCCGGGATCCGGGAGCGGCTCGCGGGCCGCCCGGACGACGAACAGCGCCGCGAACTGCTCCTGTTCGTCCGGCTCACCGCCGCGGCCATTCTCGGGCACGACGGGCCGGCCGCGATCAAGCCGGAACGCGGCTTCCTGGAAGCCGAGTTCGACTCGCTCGGCGCGATCGAGCTGCGCAACCGGATCAACGCGGGCACCGGCCTGGAACTGCCGTCGACGCTGATCTTCGACCACCCGACCCCGATCGCGCTGGCCGAACACCTGCGGGAGCGGCTGTTCGCCGCCGCCCCGCACCCGGGCACCGGCTCGCTGCTCGCCGAACTCGACCGCTGGCAGGTCTCGTTGACCGGGCTGCTGGCCGACGGCGGCGCCCCGGACGAGGACTTCCGGACCGGCGCGGTGGCGCGCCTGTACGCACTGCTGGGCCGGCTCGGCGCCGAGGTACCCGGGGATCCGACGGCGGCGCTGATCGAACAACTCGGCGCGGCCGGCGACGACGAGCTCTTCGACTTCATCGACAACGAGCTCGGCATCTCCTGATCCGGCCCACCCAGGCCCCCGCGGCCCCCACGACTGGCACCACCACCACGGCGAAGCCGCTGCACGGAAAAGGCAGATACCCCATGGCGAACGAAGAGAAGCTGCGCGACTACCTCACCCGGGTGACCGCCGACCTGCACCAGGCCCGGCGCCGGCTGCGGGAGAACGAGGAAGCCCGGAACGAACCGATCGCCGTGGTCGGTATCGGCTGCCGGCTGCCGGGCGGCGTGCACTCGGCGGACGACCTGTGGCGGCTGGTGGCCGAGGGCCGGGACGCGGTCGGCGGCTTCCCGACCGACCGGGGTTGGGACCTGGACGGTCTGTACGACCCGGACCCGGACGCGGTCGGCAGGACGTACACCCGCCAGGGCGGCTTCCTGCACGACGCGGCCGAGTTCGACGCGGCCTTCTTCGGCCTCTCGCCGCGCGAGGCGCTCGCCGCCGATCCCCAGCAGCGGCTGCTCCTGGAGACCGCGTGGGAGGCCCTGGAGGACGCCGGGATCGATCCGGCGGCGATCCGCGGCTCGTCCACCGGGGTCTTCGCCGGCGTGATCGCGCAGGAGTACACGCCGCGGCTGTACAAGACCACGCCCGACCGGGTGGACGGCTACGTGCTCACCGGCAGCACCACGAGCGTGGCGTCCGGTCGGATCTCCTACACCTTCGGGTTCGAGGGGCCTGCGGTGACGGTGGACACCGCGTGCTCGTCGTCGTTGGTGGCGCTGCATCTGGCGGCGCAGTCGCTGCGCTCGGGCGAGTGCGATCTCGCGCTCGCGGGCGGCGCCACGGTGATGGCCTCGCCCGGGATGTTCGTCGAGTTCGCCCGCCAGCGCGGGCTGTCCGCGGACGGCCGGTGCAAGGCGTTCGCCGGCGCCGCCGACGGCACCGGCTGGGCCGAGGGCGTCGGGCTGCTGGTGCTGGAGCGGCTCTCCGACGCACGCGCGGCCGGGCACCGGGTGCTCGCGGTGATCCGGGGCAGCGCGGTCAACCAGGACGGCACCAGCAGCCAACTCACCGCGCCCAACGGACCCTCGCAGCAGCGGGTGATCCGCCGGGCGCTGGCCAACGCGGGCCTGACCCCGGCCGATGTGGACGTGGTCGAGGCACACGGCACCGGCACCCGGCTCGGCGACCCGATCGAGGCGCAGGCGCTGCTCGCCACCTACGGCCGGGACCGGGCGCCGGAACAGCCGTTGTGGCTGGGCTCGTTGAAGTCCAACATCGGCCACGCGCAGGCCGCGGCGGGCGTGGCCGGCGTGATCAAGATGGTCCAGGCGCTGCGGCACGGCGTACTGCCCAAAACCCTGCACGTGGACGAACCCACCACGCACGTGGACTGGTCCTCGGGCGGGGTACGGCTGCTGACCGAGGCGCGGTCGTGGCCGGAGACGGCCGCGCCGCGCCGCGCGGCGGTGTCCGCGTTCGGGGTGAGCGGCACCAACGCGCACGTGATCCTGGAACTCCCCGACGAGGACCGCGAGTCGCAGCCCGCTCCGCTGCCGGCGCCCGCACCGTCGATCCCGTGGGTGCTCTCCGCCAAGTCGCCGCGGGCACTTCGAGCCCAGGCCGCTCGGCTGGGCGAGCGACTCGACGCGGCCCCCGCGCTCGACGCCGCCGAGGTGGGCTTCGCACTCGCCTCCTCGCGCTCGGTGTTCGGCGAGCGGGCGGTCGTGGTGGGCGCGGATCGGGCCGCGCTGACCACCGGGCTGGGCGCGTTGACACGTGGCGAATCGGCACCGGGCGTGGTCACCGGCACGGCGGACGCGGCCGGGAGGACCGTGTTCGTCTTTCCCGGACAGGGCTCGCAGTGGGCCGGGATGGCCGCCGACCTGTACGCCCAGTCGCCGGTGTTCGCGGCACGGTTCGACGAGTGCGCGAAGGCGCTGGAACCGCACGTGGATTGGTCGCCGATCGAGGTGTTGACCGGTGACGAGGGCGCGCCGTCGTTGGATCGGGTGGATGTGGTCCAGCCGGTGTTGTGGGCGGTGCTGGTGTCGCTGGCCGAGGTGTGGCGGGCGTACGGGGTCGTCCCGGACGCGCTCGTCGGTCACTCGCAGGGCGAGATCGCGGCGGCGGTGGTGGCCGGCGGGTTGTCCCTGGAGGACGGGGCCACGGTGGTCGCGCTGCGCAGTCGGGCGATCCTCGCGCTGTCCGGACGGGGCGGGATGGCCTCGGTGGCTCTGGCCGAGCCCGAGGTCCGGGCGCGGATCGCCGGTGGGGACGGGCGGATCTCCGTCGCGGCGGTCAACGGTCCGGGTCAGGTGGTGGTCTCGGGCGAGCCGGACGCGCTGGAGGAACTGGTCGCCGCGGTGACCGCGGAGGGCGGTCGGGCCCGGGTGATCCCGGTGGACTACGCGTCGCATTCGGCCCAGGTGGAGGAGATCCGCGCGCGCATCGTCGCCGACCTGGCCGCGATCGCGCCGACCTCGGGGACGATCCCGCTCTGGTCGACGGTGACCGGCGCGTGGATCGACACCGCCGCAATGGACGGTGGGTACTGGGCGACCAACCTGCGCGAGACCGTGCGCTTCGCGGAGGCGGTGCGCGCGCTCGCGGACGCGGATCACGGCGTGTTCGTCGAGGTGAGCCCGCATCCCGTGCTGACCGCCGCGATCCAGGACACTCTGGAGGAGATCGGCGCGGCCGACACCGTCGTGGTCGGCACGCTGCGCCGCGAGCAGGGTGACCTGGTCCGGCTGCACACCTCGCTGGCCGAGGCGTTCGTGCGCGGTGTACCGGTCGCGTGGGATGTCGCGTTCGAGGCGGGAGCGGTCGAGCGGGTGTCCCTGCCGACCTACGCGTTCCAGCGCGAGAGGTTCTGGCTGGACACCGGCGAGTACACGCCGCCCGCCGCGGCGGCGGCCGACGCGGCCTTCTGGGACCTCGTCGAGGGCGGCGACCGCGCGGGCCTGTCCGCCGCGCTGGGCGACGTCGACGGCGATCTGGCCGAGCCGCTCGGTGCGGTGTTGCCGGCCCTGTCCTCGTGGTGGGACCGGCACCGTTCCGATGCCACCACGGATGCCTGGCGGCATCGCATCGTCTGGCGCCCGGTGGCGGGCGCGGAGGGCGGCGACCGGTTCACCGGCACCTGGCTGCTGGTGCTTCCGGAGGAGTCGGCATCCGGCCCGGTGACCCGGTGGTTCGAGACCGCCCTGGCCTCCTCCGAGTCTCGGGTGGTGCCCGTCGTGGTGGGCCGTGAACAAGCGGACCGCGCCGAGCTGCGCGCGCTGCTCGCGGAGGCCGCCGGCGCAGCCGGGGAGCCGGTGACCGGGATCGTGTCGCTGCTCGCCCTGGCCGAAGGGTCGGTCACCGCGTTCCCGGCGGTGCCGTGGGGCGCGGCGGCGACACTGGCGCTGGTCCAGGGCCTGGGCGACGCGGACCTGCACGCTCCGGTGTGGGCGGTCACCGGCGGCGCGGTCTCGGTCGATGCGGACGACCCGGTCCGGGTGCCCGAACAGGCCCAGGTGTGGGGCTTCGGCGGCATCGCCGCGGCCGAACTCCCGGACCTGTGGGGCGGCTTGATCGACATACCGGCCGAGCTGCCGGCGGACCCGGCGGCCACGCGGCTGAGCGCCGTGTTGTCCGGCGCGGCGGGGGAGAGCGAGATCGCGATCCGCGGCGCGGCGACGTGGGCCCGCAGGCTGGTCCGGGCACCACACGCGGCCGGCTCCTCGGCCGGGTCGTGGCAGCCGTCCGGGACCGTGCTGGTCACCGGCGGCACCGGAGCACTCGGCGGGCACGTGGCCCGCTGGGTCGCGGCGCGCGGCGCCGAACACGTGCTGCTGGTGAGCAGGTCGGGGGCCGAGGCCCCGGACGCATCGACCCTCGCGGCGGACCTGGAGGCGTTCGGCGCCCGGGTGTCCTTCGCGGCCTGCGACGTCGGCGACCGGACCGCGCTGGCGGACGTACTCGCGGGCGTGCCCGCACAGTTCCCGCTCACCGCCGTCGTGCACGCGGCGGCGGTGCTCGACGACGCGGTGATCGCCGACCTGACCCTCGATCAACTCGACCGCGTGTTGCGGGTCAAGGTGGACGGCGCCCGCCACCTGGACGAACTCACCCGCGAGCTGGACCTGTCCGCGTTCGTGCTGTTCTCCTCGCTCGCGGGCATCTGCGGCGTGCCGGGCCAGGGGAACTACGCGCCGGGCAACGCCCACCTCGACGCGCTGGCCGCCCGGCGCCGGGCCGCCGGGCTGCCCGCGACGGCGATCTCGTGGGGCCACTGGGCCGGTGGCGGGATCGCCGCGCCCGAGGTCGAACAGCGGCTGGCCCGACAGGGGTTGCGGATGCTCGACCCGGATGCGGCCATTCGGGTGCTGGGCCGGGTGCTCGACGCGGACGAGTCCCATCTGACGGTGTGCGACATCGACTGGGACGTGTTGTTCCGGAATCGGCGCGCGCCGCTGGTCACCGAACTGCTCGGCGCGAAGGGCCCGGATCCCGCCGCGCCCGCGCCCGCCCTCGCCGGGGCCGGCGGCGGCACCTTCGCGACCCGGTTGACCGGGCTGGGCTCGGCCGACCGGCTGCGCTTCCTGGTCGAGGCGGTGCGTACCCAGGCGGCGGTGGTCCAGGGCCACCGCGGCGCCGCCGCCGTCGATCCCGGGAAGCCGTTCCGGGACCAGGGGTTCGATTCGCTGACGGCGGTGGAGCTGCGCAATCGGCTGACCGCCGAAACCGGTCTGCGGTTGCCCGCGACGCTGGTCTTCGACTACCCCACGCCCAACGCGCTCGCCGAATTCCTGCGCGGTGAGATCCTCGGCGACGTCGGTGGCGTCGGCGACACCGAGGCGACCATCGCCGCCGGCGCGGCGGCTCGCGCCAACGCCGACGATCCGATCGTGATCGTCGGGATGGCCTGCCGCCTTCCCGGCGGGGTGAGTTCGCCCGCCGACCTGTGGCGGCTCGTGGAGGCCGGCACGGACGCCGTCGGCGAGTTCCCCACCGACCGGGGATGGGACGTCGACGGTCTGTACGACCCGGATCCGGACCGGGTGGGCACGTCGTACACCCGTGCGGGTGCCTTCCTGCCCGACGCGACCGGGTTCGACGGCGCGTTCTTCGGCATCTCGCCGCGCGAGGCGCTGGCGATGGACCCGCAGCAGCGGCTGCTCCTGGAGACCGCGTGGGAGGCGTTCGAGCGGGCCGGGATCAACCCGGACACGTTGATCGGGAGCCGGACCGGCGTGTTCGCCGGCATGGCCGGCCACGACTACGGGCGCGGCCTGACCGAGGCGCCCGAGGGCCTGGAGGGCTATCTCGGCACCGGGAGCGCGGGCAGTGTCGCGTCCGGTCGGATCTCCTACTCGTTCGGCTTCGAGGGTCCCGCGGTCACGGTGGACACCGCGTGCTCGTCGTCACTGGTGGCGATGCACCTGGCCGCCCAGTCGTTGCGCACCGGCGAGAGCGACCTCGCGCTCGCCGGCGGGGTGGCCGTGATGGCCACGCCGGGCATGTTCGTCGAGTTCTCCCGGCAGCGCGGGCTGTCCGTGGACGGGCGCTGCAAGGCGTTCGCCGGCGCCGCCGACGGTACGGGCTGGGCCGAGGGCGTCGGACTCGTCCTGCTCGAACGGTTGTCGGACGCGCGGCGCAACGGGCACCGGGTGCTCGCGGTGCTGCGCGGCAGTGCGGTCAACCAGGACGGTGCGTCGAACGGCCTGACGGCGCCGAACGGTCCGTCCCAGCAGCGGGTGATCCGCCGGGCGCTCGCCGACGCGGGTGTCACGGCGGCGGACGTGGACGTCGTCGAGGCGCACGGCACGGGTACGACGTTGGGTGATCCGATCGAGGCGCAGGCGTTGATCGCGACGTACGGGCAGGACCGACCGGTCGAACGGCCGCTCTGGTTGGGTTCGTTGAAGTCGAACATCGGGCACGCGCAGGCGGCTGCCGGTGTGGCGGGTGTGATCAAGATGGTGGAGGCGCTGCGGCACGGGGTGTTGCCCAGGACGTTGCATGTGGACGAGCCGACGCCGCATGTGGACTGGTCGGCGGGCGCGGTACGGCTGCTGACGCAGGCCCGGCCGTGGCCGGAGACCGGCCGGCCGCGCCGGGCGGCGGTGTCGGCGTTCGGGGTGAGCGGCACGAACGCGCACGTGATCCTCGAACTCCCGGAGCCTCCCGCAAAAGTGCACGTCGAGGAGCCGGTCACGGCCGCCCCGGCGGTGCTCCCGTGGGTCCTGTCCGGCCGGACTCCGGACGCGCTGCGGGCGCAGGCTGCTCGGGTGCGCGGCGCACTGGACGAGGATCCGGTGGGTGCGGGGTTCTCGCTGGTCACCTCGCGAGCGTTGTTCGCGGAACGGGCCGTGCTGGTCGGGGACACGACCGGATGGGCGTTCGGCCTGGACGCGGTGGCACGCGGCGAGAGTGCGGCGGGCGTGGTGACCGGGACGGCCGGACCGGTCGGCAAGACCGTGTTCGTGTTCCCGGGCCAGGGCTCGCAGTGGACCGGTATGGCGGCCGAACTCCACGGCCAGTCACCGGTGTTCGCGGCCCGCTTCGACGAGTGCGCGGCGGCCCTGGCGGAGTTCGTGGACTGGTCGCCGGTCGAGGTGTTGACCGGTGTCCAGGGTGCGCCGTCGTTGGATCGGGTGGATGTGGTCCAGCCGCTGTTGTGGGCGGTGTTGGTGTCGCTGGCCGAGGTGTGGCGCTCCTTCGGAGTGGCACCGGACGCGCTGGTCGGCCACTCGCAGGGCGAGATCGCGGCGGCTGTGGTGGCCGGCGGACTGTCCCTGGCCGACGGAGCACGGGTGGTGGCGCTGCGCAGTCGGGCGATCCTCGCGCTGTCCGGGCGCGGCGGGATGGCGTCGGTGGCCGAGCCGGTCGCGGTGGTTCGCGAGCGGCTCGCCGGCTGGGACGGGCGGATCTCGGTCGCGGCCGTGAACGGCCCCGGCCAGGTGGTGGTCTCCGGCGAGCCGGACGCCTTGGCCGAGTTGGTGGCGGCGGTCACCGACCAGGGCGGCCGGGCCCGGCTCATCCCGGTGGACTACGCGTCGCATTCGGCGCACGTCGAGGAAATCCGGTCGGAGATCGTGGCCGAGTTGGCCGGCATCGCACCGGTGTCCGGGACGATCCCGATCTGGTCGACGGTCACCGGGGGCTGGTTGGACACGGCCGCGATGGACGGCGCGTACTGGGCAAACAACCTGCGCGAGACGGTGCGCTTCGAGGAGGCCACCCGAGGCCTCGCCGCCGCCGGCCACGGCGTGTTCGTGGAGTTGAGCCCGCATCCGGTGCTCACCGCCGCGATCGAGGCGACGCTGGACGAGGAGGGCCCGGAGAACCCGGTCGTGGTCGGCACGCTGCGCCGCGACCAGGGCGGCGCGCAGCGCCTGTACGTCTCCCTTGCCGAAGCCTTCGTGCGCGGCGTCGCGGTGGACTGGACCGCCGCGTTCGCCGGGAGCAGGCCGCGGCGGGTCGAGCTGCCCACCTACCCCTTCGAGCGCAAGCGCTACTGGCTCGACACCCCGGGCCCGGCCGGTTCGACGACCGGCACGGGTACGGCTGCGGGGGCGCCGGCCACGATCGACGCGGCGTTCTGGTCGCTCGTGGAGAGCGGTGACCAGGCGGGCCTGGCCCAGGCGTTGGGTGCGCAGACCTCGGCGGAGTCGTTGGGCGCGGTGTTGCCCGCGTTGTCGTCGTGGTGGGACCGTCGGCGCTCGGGAGCCACCCTCGACGCGTGGCGGCACCGGATCGTGTGGCGCCCGGTCGCCGGTACCGGGATCGGGAATCTGTCCGGAACCTGGCTGCTCGTGGTGCCCGAGGAGGAGGAGGCGGCCGGCGCGTGGGCGGACTTCCTGACCCCGCTGTTGACCGCCGCCGGTGCCCGGGTGGAGCGCGTTCCCGTCGCTCGCGACCGGGGTGAGTGGGCGGCGCTGCGGGACCTGGCCGCGGCACAGCCCGGACCGGTCGCGGGTGTGCTCTCGCTGTTGGCACTGGCCGCCGGCACCGCGGCCGGCTTCGACGCGGTGCCCTGGGGGACGGCGGCGACCGTCGCCCTGGTCCAGGCCCTGGACGACGCGGGGGTGGTGGCACCGCTGTGGGCGGTGACCGGCGGCGCGGTGACGGTCGGTGCGGCGGACCCGGTTCGGGTACCCGAGCAGGCGCAGGTGTGGGGCTTCGGCGGGGTCGTCGCGGCCGAGAATCCGCGCTCGTGGGGCGGCCTGATCGACCTGCCGAGCGCGTATCCCGGCGCGGACGCCGAGGCGCCGGCCTGGACCCGCCTGGTGGCGGTGCTGGCCGGCGCGGTGGACGAGCGGGACATCGCGGTGCGGCCGACCGGGGCCTGGGGCCGCCGGCTGGTTCGCGCGCCGCTCGGCGCCGCCCGGCCGGCCGGGACCTGGCGGCCGTCCGGCACGGTGTTGGTGACCGGCGGGACCGGGGCGCTGGGCGGGCACGTGGCCCGCTGGGTCGCGGCGCGCGGGGCCGAGCACGTGCTGCTGGTCAGCCGTACCGGCGCGGACGCGCCCGGCGCCGATCGACTGGCCGAGGACGTCGCCGCGGCGGGCGCGCGGGTGTCCTTCGCGTCGTGCGACGTGGGCGATCGGGACGCGCTGGCCGAGGTACTGGCCGCGATTCCGGCGGAGTTCCCGCTGACCGCCGTGCTGCACGCGGCGGCGATCCTGGACGACGCGGTGATCGGCGAGCTGACCCTGGACCAACAGCAGCGGGTGGCGCGGGTCAAGGTGGACGGCGCCCGGCATCTCGACGAACTCACCCGGGACGCCGACCTGTCGGCGTTCGTGCTGTTCTCCTCGGTGGCCGGGCTGTGCGGGGTCGCCGGCCAGGGCAACTACGCGCCCGGGAACGCCTACCTGGACGCGCTCGCCGCACGTCGTCGGGCCGACGGGCGGCCCGCGACCTCGGTGTCCTGGGGGCACTGGGCCGGCGGCGGGATCGCCGCGCCGGAGATCGAGGAGCGCCTGGGCCGTCAGGGCCTGACCATGCTCGATCCAGCCCTCGCGGTCGAGGCGCTCGGGCAGATCCTGGACGCGAACGAGAGCCATCTGACGGTGTGCGACATCGACTGGGACGTGCTGTTCCGCGACCGGCCGCACCCGCTGGTCGCCGAACTCCTGCGCGCGCCCGCGGCCTCGACGACGGCCTCGGGATCGGCGACGGATTCGGCGTCGACCTCGCCCGAGACGGCGGCGACCAGGCTGATCGCGACACTCGCCGAACTGGCCGAGGAGGAGCGCCGACCGCACCTGGTGCGGTTGGTCCGGACCCGGGCCGCGATCGTGCACGGGCACGCCTCCGCCGACGCGGTGGCGGCCGGGAAGCCGTTCCGGGACCAGGGGTTCGATTCGCTGACGGCGGTGGAGCTGCGCAATCGGCTGACCGCCGAGACCGGTCTGCGATTGCCCGCGACGCTGGTCTTCGACTACCCCACGCCCAACGCGCTCGCCGAATTCCTGCACGGCGAACTGGTGCCGCGGGTGGTTCCGAGCGCCGACGCCATCCGGGCCGAGATCGACCGCCTGGAAGCACTCCTCGCGCACGCCGCCGCCGATCCGGCCGAACACGAGGCGACGGCGGTCCGGCTCGCCGAGATCGCCGCACGCTGGGCCGCCGGCGCGGCACCCGCTCCGGAGCCGGCCGGCATCGAACCCGAAGGCATCGCCGACGAGATCGACTCGGCCACCGACGACGAGCTCATCGAATTCATCGGCAAGCAGTTCGGCATCTCCTGACTTGTCGGTCCCTGCGAAAGGCACAACCACCATGAGCGACCAGCAGATCCGCCACCTGCTCAAGCGGCTCACCGTCGAGCTGCACGAGACCCGGGAACGGCTCAAGGAGGCGCAGAACCCGACGCCCGAGCCGATCGCGATCGTCTCGGCGGCGTGCCGGCTGCCCGGCGGCGCCGAGTCGCCCGAGGAGTTGTGGCGCATCCTGGCCGAAGGGGTCGACGTGGTCGGCGACTTCCCCGACGACCGAGGCTGGGACGTCGAGGAGCTGTACGATCCGGACCCCGATCGACCAGGCAAGTCGTATACCCGCAAGGGCGCGTTCCTGGCCGACATCGCCGGGTTCGACGCCGAGTTCTTCGGCATCTCGCCCCGCGAGGCGCTGGCCACCGACCCGCAACACCGGCTGCTCCTGGAGACCGCCTGGGAGCTGTTCGAGCGGGTCGGCATCGACCCGACCACGCTGGCGGGCAGCCGGACCGGGGTCTTCGCCGGCCTCAACGGGCAGGACTACGCGGCCCGGCTGAGCGAGGTGCCCGACGAGGTCGGCGGCTACATCGGCAACGGCAACGCGGCGAGCGTGGCGTCCGGGCGGATCGCCTACTCGTTCGGCTTCGAGGGCCCGGCGGTGACCGTGGACACCGCGTGCTCGTCCTCGCTGGTCGCGCTGCACCTGGCGGCACACTCGCTGCGCAGCGGCGAATGCGATCTCGCGATCGCCGGTGGCGTGACGCTGATGGCCTCGCCGCTGGGGTTCGTCGAGTTCTCCCGGCAGCGCGGCCTGGCCCCGGACGGCCGCTGCAAGGCGTTCGCGGGCGCGGCGGACGGCACCGGATGGTCCGAGGGCACCGGTCTGGTGCTGGTCGAACGGCTCGCGGACGCACGGCGGTCGGGCCACCGCGTGCTGGCCGTTCTGCGCGGCAGCGCGGTCAACCAGGACGGCGCCTCCAACGGCCTGACCGCGCCGAACGGCCCGTCCCAGCAGCGGGTGATCCGGCAGGCGCTGCGCAACGCCCGGCTGAGCGCGGCCGACATCGACGCGGTCGAGGCGCACGGCACCGGGACCACGCTGGGCGACCCGATCGAGGCGCAGGCGCTGATCGCGACCTACGGCAGGGACCGTCCCGAGGATCGACCGCTGTGGATCGGCTCGGCCAAGTCCAACATCGGGCACACCCAGGCCGCCGCCGGGATCGTCGGCGTGATCAAGATGATCGAGGCGATGCGACACGGCGTGCTGCCCAGGACGCTGCACGTGGACGAGCCGACGCCGCACGTGGACTGGTCGGCGGGCGCGGTGCGGTTGTTGACGCAGGCCAGGCCCTGGCCGGAGACCGGACGTCCGCGCCGGGTCGGCATCTCGGCGTTCGGTGCGAGCGGGACCAACGCACACCTGATCCTGGAGCAGCCGGAAGCCGTCGAGGCGACCGCCCCGGCGGAGGGGGAGCGCGAGGGCACGCTTGCCGCCGCGCCCTGGCTGCTCTCGGCCCGGACGCCGGCCGCGCTGCGCGCCCAGGCGGCCCGGCTCGCGGCACACGTGCGAGGCGCGGCGGTCAAGACCACCGACGTCGTGGACATCGGCTACTCGCTGGCCGCCGGCCGGGCCCGGTTCGACGAGCGCGCCGTGCTGGTCGCGGGCGCCGATTCGCCGACCGGCTTGGCCGGCTACCTGGCCGGCCTCGACGCGCTCGCCGCCGACACGCCGACCCCGACCGTGGTCCGGGGCTCGGCCGGCGGATCCGGCACGCTCGCCTACCTGTTCACCGGACAGGGCAGCCAGCGCGTCGGCATGGGCCGCGAACTGTACGACGCCTACCCGGTGTTCGCCGCCGCGTTCGACGAGGTGGCGAGGGCGCTGGACGGCGAGCTGGCGGGTCACGTCCCGTACCCGCTGCGCGATGTGGTGTTCGGCGTCGCCGAGGACGCCGCCGAACACCTGGACCGGACCGTGTACGCGCAGCCGGCGCTGTTCGCGATCGAGGTCGCGCTGTATCGGCTGTACGCGTCGTGGGGCCTGCGGCCGGACTTCGTCACCGGGCACTCGCTCGGCGAACTCACCGCCGCGCACGTCGCGGACGTGCTCACCGTCGCGGACGCGGCCACACTCGTGGCGGCCAGGGCCCGGCTGATGCAGGCGATGCCCACCACCGGGGCGATGATCGCGGTGCAGGCGAGCGAGGAGGAGGTCACCGCCGCGCTGGCCGGGCGCGAGCACGAGGTCGGCATCGCGGCGATCAACGGCCCGACCTCGATCGTGCTCTCCGGCGCTGCCGACGCGGCCCTCGAAATCGCCGCCGGCTTCGCCGCACAGGGCCGCAAGACCAAACGACTGCGGGTCAGCCACGCGTTCCACTCGCCGCTGATGACCGGGATGCTCGCCGAGTTCGAGCGCGTTGCCGGCACGCTGACCTATCGTGCGCCGCGCGTCCCGGTGGTCTCCAACCTCACCGGGCGACCGGCCGGGATCGAGGAACTGGGCGACCCGGGCCACTGGGTCGCACACGTGCGCAACGCGGTCCGCTTCCGGGACGTGATCGCACACCTCGCGACGGCCGGCGTCACCACCTATCTCGAACTCGGCCCGGACGGCGTGCTCACCGCGATGGCCCAGGACAGCCTGGCCGACGCGCCCGCGAGCGACCAGGCGCCCGCCTTCGCGGCGGCGCTGCGCCGGGACCGGCCGGAGGCGGACACCGCGCTGCTCGCACTCGGCACCGCCCACGCGCACGGCGCCGACGTGGACTGGGCCACGCTGTACGCCGGTTCCGGCGCACGCCGGGTCGAGCTGCCCACGTACCCCTTCCAGCACCGGCGCTTCTGGATCGAGCAACCCGCCACGACGGCCGGAAACGCCGCCGGCCTGGGGCTGGCCGCCGCCGAGCACCCGCTCCTGGCCGCCTCGTTGCGAGTGGCCACCGGCCCGGGCGCGGCGGCGGACGGCGGACCGCACGCGGTGCTGCTGACCGGGCGACTGTCGCTGCGCACCCATCCGTGGCTGGCCGCGCACGTTGTGCTCGGTTCGGTCCTGGTGCCCGGAACGGCCTTCGTGGAGGCCGCGATCCGGGCGGGCGACGAGGTAGGCCTGGACACCGTCGACGAGCTGGTGATCGAGACTCCGCTGATTCTGCGCGAGCGGGACGCGGTACATCTCCAGGTCGTCGTCGACGGCCCCGAGGACGAGCGCACCGACCGGCGGCCGATCGCGGTGTACGCCCGGCCCGAGGACGCCGAGTCGGACGCGCCGTGGACGCGGCACGCGGTCGGCTTCCTGGTCGCCGCCGAGGACGGAACGCGGACCGATGGCGCCGCCGGCGAGGTGTGGCCGCCGGTGGGCGCGACGGCGATCGACGTGAGCCGGGCGTACGCCACACTCGCCGAGGCCGGGATCGACTACGGCCCGGCGTTCCAGGGCCTGCGAGCCGCCTGGCGGCTGGGTGACAAGATCCTCGCCGAAGCCGAACTGCCCGCCGAACAACACGCCGACGCCGCCCGATTCGGCATCCACCCGGCACTGCTCGACGCGGCGCTGCACATCGCCTCCCTGGACAACCTGGATCAATCGCGGGACACGCAAGGGCGCCGGCTGCCGTTCGTGTGGAACGGAGTGCGACTGCACGCGTCCGGCGCGACCACGCTCCGGATCCGGATCGCGGTGACCGGGCCCGGCGAGCTGACCTTGGCGGCCACCGACGCCGGCGGCGCGCCGGTGGTGTCGATCGACACGCTGGCCACACGGCTGGTGACGGCGGATCAACTCGAGGGGCGGCAGACGGCGGAAGCGGACGCGCTGTTCGAGCTCGCCTGGGTCGACCACGCGGTGGTCGACGAACCGGGCGCGCCGGCCCCGGCGATCGCACTCGGCACGGACACCCGGCGGCTCGCCGACGGAACGCTCATGCTGACGGTCGAGGCCGCCGAGGACACGCTCACCGCCGTACACCGGGAGACCGCACGGGTGTTGGCGCAGCTCCAGGGCGACGCCGAACGTGTCCTGGTGCTCACCCGCGGCGCCTTCGCGGTGACCGAGGGCGACGTACCCGATCCGACCGGCGCGGCGGTGGCCGGTCTGGTCCGCTCCGCCCAGTCCGAACAGCCGGGCCGGATCGTATTGATCGACCTGGACGAGGAACCCGCCTCGCACGCCGTGCTCGGCGCGGCCCACGCGAGCGCGCGCGCCGCCGACGAACAGCAACTGGCGATCCGCGCGGGAGCGCCGTACGCGCCGCGTCTGCGCCGGGCCGCGGCGCTCGATCCGCGCGAGGTGCGCGGCTGGGACCCCGAGGGCACCGTCCTGGTGACCGGCGGTATCGGGGTGCTCGGCGCGCTCCTCGCCCGACACCTGGTGGCCGAACACGGTATGCGCCGGTTGCTGTTGACCGGCCGTCGGGGCCCGGACACCCCGGGCGCGGCCGACCTGGTCGCCGAACTGACCGCGCTCGGCGCGCAGGTCAGCGTCGTGGCGGCGGACGTGGCGGACCGCGAGGCGCTGGCCGCGCTGATCGCCGGTGTGCCGGCGGCCTATCCGCTGACCGCCGTCGTGCACGCGGCCGGTGTCATCGACGACGGTGTGCTCGACGCGCTCACCCCCGAGCGGCTGGCGGCGGTACTGCGGCCCAAGGCCGACGCGGCCTGGCATCTGCACGAGTTGACCCGGCATCAGGACCTGGCCGGCTTCGTGCTGTTCTCCTCGGTGGCGGCCACCCTGGGCGGCCCCGGGCAGGGCAACTACGCCGCCGCCAACAGCTTCCTGGACGCGCTCGCCGCCCGACGCCGCGGGCTCGGGCTGCCCGCCGTCTCGTTGGCGTGGGGCATGTGGGCCGAGGCGGGCGGGATGACCGCGCACCTGGCCGACGCGGACCGGCTTCGCGCGGCCCGGGCCGGGATCCGTGCGCTGGGCTCGGCCGCCGGGCTGCGCCTGTTCGACCTGGCCGTGCGGCCGGACGGCGGTCCGAGCGGGATCGACCGGGCCGTACTGGTGCCGGCGCCGCTGGACCTGGCGGGCCTGCGGGCCCGGCCGGAGGCGGTTCCCGCGTTGCTGCGCGGCCTCGTCCGGCCCGGCCGGCGGCAGGCGGTCAAGGCGGCCGGACCGGCCTCGCTCGGGCAGCGGTTGGCCGCGCTGGGCTCGGCCGAGCGCGAGCAGGCACTGCTCGACCTGGTCCGCGCCGAGGTCGCGGGCGTACTGGGCGCGGACCCCGACGCGGTCGGCGTCCGACGCGCGTTCAGCGACCTGGGCATGGACTCGCTCACCGCGGTCGAACTGCGCAACCGGCTCAACACCGCCACCGGCCTGCGGCTGCCCGCGACCCTGGTCTTCGACCACCCGACCCCGGGCGCGCTCGCCGACCACCTGCGCGGCGCACTGCTCGGCGACCTGCCGGACGCGCACGCCGCGCCCGTGCCGGCGCCGGCGGGCGGGCTCGCGGCGACTGCGGACGACCCGATCGTGATCGTCGGCATGGCCTGCCGGCTCCCGGGTGGCGTGGCCTCCTCGGACGACCTGTGGCGGCTGGTCGAATCCGGCACCGACGCGGTGGGCGAGTTCCCCACCGATCGCGGGTGGGACGTCGAGGACCTGTTCGACCCGGACCCCGAGGCGGCCGGCAAGTCGTACACCCGGCACGGCGGCTTCCTCTACGACGCCGCCGAGTTCGACGCGGGGTTCTTCGAGATCTCACCGCGCGAGGCGCTGGCCACCGACCCGCAGCAGCGGCTGCTCCTGGAGACCACGTGGGAGGTGATCGAGCGGGCCGGCATCGACCCGACCACGCTGCGCGGCAGCCGGACCGGGGTGTTCGCCGGCGTGATGTACCACGACTACGCGCCGCACCCGGGCAACGTGCCCAGCGCCCTGGAGGGTTACGTCGGCAACGGCAACGCCGGCAGCGTCGCGTCCGGCCGGATCTCCTACTCGTTCGGCTTCGAGGGCCCGGCGGTCACCATCGACACCGCGTGCTCGTCCTCGCTGGTCACGCTGCACCTGGCCGCGCAGTCGTTGCGGCTGGGCGAGAGCGATCTCGCGGTCGCGGGCGGCGTCGCGGTGATGGCCTCACCGGGCGCGTTCACCGAGTTCTCCCGGCAGCGCGGCCTGTCCGTGGACGGGCGCTGCAAGGCGTTCGCCGGCGCGGCGGACGGCGTCGGCTGGGCCGAGGGCGTCGGCATGTTGCTGCTCGAACGGTTGTCGGACGCGCGGCGCAACGGGCATCGGGTGCTCGCGGTGGTGCGTGGCAGTGCGGTCAACCAGGACGGTGCCTCGAACGGCCTGACCGCGCCCAACGGCCCGTCCCAGCAGCGGGTGATCCGCCAGGCCCTGGCCAACTCCGGGCTGGCCGCCGGTGAGGTCGACGCGGTGGAGGCGCACGGGACGGGCACGACGTTGGGGGATCCGATCGAGGCGCAGGCGTTGATCGCGACGTATGGGCAGGACCGCCCCTCGGAGCGACCCTTGTGGTTGGGTTCGTTGAAGTCGAACATCGGGCACGCGCAGGCGGCCGCCGGTGTCGCGGGTGTGATCAAGATGGTCGAGGCGCTGCGGCGCGGGGTGTTGCCCAGGACGTTGCACGTGGACGAGCCGACGCCGCACGTGGACTGGTCGGCCGGCGCGGTACGGCTGCTGACGCAGGGCCGGCCGTGGCCCGAGACCGGTCGGCCTCGCCGAGCGGGGGTCTCCTCGTTCGGGGTCAGCGGCACCAACGCGCACGTGATCCTGGAGCAGCCGCCGGCGGAGGTCGAGCCCGACCCGGGCGACGCGCACCCCGACACGGTGCTGCCCTGGATCGTGTCCGCCAAGCGGGTCCCGGCACTGCGCGCACAGGCCGAACGACTGGCCGACCTCCTCGCGAGCGGCCCGGATCCGGTGGACGTCGGCTCGGCCCTGATCGGCACCCGGGCCGCGCTCGAAGAGCGCGCGGTGGTGATCGGCGAGCCGGACTTGCTGACCGAGGGCCTGGCCGCGCTGTCCCGAGGCGACTCGGCCGCCGACGTGGTGACCGGATCGGCGGCGGGCACGCTCGGCAGGACGGTGTTCGTCTTCCCCGGACAGGGCTCGCAGTGGGTCGGGATGGCCGCCGAACTCTACGGCCAGTCGGCCGTGTTCGCGTCCCGAGTCGGCGAGTGCGCGAAGGCGCTCGAACCGTTCGTCGACTGGTCGGCGACCGATGTGCTGACCGGTGTCGAGGGCGCGCCGTCGTTGGATCGAGTGGACGTGGTCCAGCCCGTGTTGTGGGCGGTCCTGGTCTCCCTCGCCGAGGTGTGGCGTTCGTACGGCGTGCTCCCGGACGCGGTCGTGGGCCATTCGCAGGGCGAGATCGCGGCGGCGGTGGTCGCGGGCGGGTTGTCGTTGGCGGACGGTGCGCGGGTGGTGGCGCTGCGAAGCAAGGCGATCGTGGCATTGTCCGGACGCGGTGGGATGGCGTCGGTGGCGCTGCCCGAGGCGGAAGTGCGGGAGCGGATCGCGGAGTGGGGCGGGCGGGTGTCGATCGCCGCCGTCAACGGTCCCGGTCAGGTGGTGGTCTCCGGCGATCCGGACGTGCTCGCCGAACTGGTCGCCTCGGTGACGGCCGAGGGTGGCCGGGCCCGGGTGATTCCGGTGGACTACGCGTCGCACTCGGCCCAGGTGGACGAGATTCGGGACCGGATCGTCGCCGATCTGGCCGATATCGCGCCGGTGTCCGGGACGGTGCCGATCCTGTCGACCGTCACCGGCGAGTGGCTGGACACGGCCTCGATGGATGCCGGCTACTGGGCGGGCAATCTGCGGGAGACCGTGCGGTTCGAGGAGGCCACGCGAGCCCTGGCCGCCTCCGGGCACGGGGTCTTCGTCGAGGTGAGCCCGCATCCGGTGCTGGTGGCGGCGATCCAGGAGACCCTGGAGGCCGCCGAGACGAAGCGCTCGCTCGTGGTCGGTACGCTGCGCCGCGACCAGGGCGGTGCGCGGCGCCTGTACACCTCGCTCGCCGAGTTGTGGGTGCGCGGCGTCGACGTCGACTGGAGCACGGCCTACGCGGGGTACCGGCCACGCCGAGTGCAGTTGCCCACGTACGCGTTCCAGCACGAGCGCTACTGGCTCGACGGGAGCCGGACCGCGCGGGACGGCGCGGGCGCGCTCGGACTGCCGAGCGAGGCCGGCCCGCGGCCCGTCGAGGACGCGGCGCCCACTCTTCCGGACCGGCTCGCGGGCCTGGGACCGGCCGAACGCGAGGGTGTGGTGCTGGAATTCATACGCACCGAGACCGCCGTCGTGCTCGGCCACGGCGACCCGGTCGCGGTCGAGCCCGAACGTGCCTTCCGTGAACTCGGCTTCGACTCGCTGACCGCCGTGGAGCTGCGCAACCGGCTGAACGCGGGTTCGGGCCTGCGACTGCCGGCCACGCTGATCTTCGACTACCCGACCCCGACCGAGGTCGCCGCGTTCGTCGCCGAGTTGCTCGCCGACCGACCGGCGAGCGTCCCGGGCCGCCCGCTGCCGTCCGCGCTGGAGGAACTCGACCGGCTGGACGCCGCGCTGTCGGCGGACCTCGGCGACTCCGCCCGGCGGTTGGCGATCCTCGACCGGCTGCGGGTGCTCGCGAACAAGTGGGCCGACCCCTCGGCCGGTTCGGCGCCGGCCGACTCGGACGAGATCGATCTGGACACCGCCAGCGACGAGGAACTGTTCGGCCTGCTCGACAACAACGTCGAATCCTTCTGACCCCCCCGGACCACCGAACCCATCAGGAAAGGCAGTTCCATGTCGGACGAAGACAAGCTCCGGGGATATCTCAAGCGCGCGCTGGCCGATGTCCGCCAGGCAAGGAAACGGGTCCACGAGATCGAGGCGAGCCGGCGCGAGCCGATCGCGATCGTCGGGATGGCCTGCCGGCTGCCCGGTGGCGTCGGCTCGCCCGAAGACCTGTGGCGGCTGGTCGAATCCGGGACGGACGCGGTCGGCGAGGCCCCCACCGACCGGGGCTGGGACCTGCGCGACCTCTACGATCCGGACCCCGACCGGCCCGGCACCACCTACACGACGGCGGGCTCCTTCCTGCCGGACGCCGGGGACTTCGACGCGGCGTTCTTCGGCATCTCGCCCCGCGAGGCGTTGGCCACCGACCCCCAGCAGCGGCTGCTCCTGGAGACCGCGTGGGACGCGTTCGAGCGCGCCGGCATCGACGTCACGAGCCTGCGCCGCAGCCGGACCTCGGTGTTCACCGGAATCGCCGGGATCGATTACGCGCCGGCCCTGGACCGGGTTCCGCAGGAGTTGGAGGGCTACCTGGGCACCGGGACGCTGGGCAGCGTGGCGTCCGGTCGGATCTCCTACACCTTCGGGTTCGAGGGGCCCGCGGTGACGGTGGACACCGCGTGCTCGTCGTCGTTGGTGGCGCTGCATCTGGCGGCGCAGTCGCTGCGCTCGGGCGAGTGCGATCTCGCGCTCGCGGGCGGCGCCACGGTGATGGCCTCGCCGATGGGCTACGTCGAGTTCTCCCGGCAGCGCGGGTTGTCCGTGGACGGCCGGTGCAAGGCGTTCGCCGCGTCGGCGGACGGCACCGGGTGGGCCGAGGGGGTCGGCGTACTGATCCTGGAACGTCTCTCGGACGCCGAGCGCCTGGGCCATCGGGTGCTCGCCGTGGTGCGTGGCAGCGCGGTCAACCAGGACGGCGCCTCGAACGGTCTGACCGCGCCGAACGGACCGGCCCAGCAGCGGGTGATCCGCGAGGCGCTGGCCAACGCCGAGCTGGCGGCGGGCGACGTGGACGTGGTGGAGGCACACGGGACCGGGACCACCTTGGGCGACCCGATCGAGGCGCAGGCCCTGCTGGCCACGTACGGCCGGGACCGCCCGGCGGAACGGCCTCTGTGGCTGGGTTCGTTGAAGTCCAACATCGGCCACGCGCAGGCCGCGGCCGGTGTCGCGGGTGTGATCAAGATGGTCCAGGCGCTGGGCCACGGCGTGTTGCCGAAGACGCTGCACGCCGAGGAGCCGACGCCGCACGTGGACTGGTCCTCGGGCGGGGTGCGGTTGTTGACCGAGGCTCGGCCCTGGCCGGAGGCGGACCGCCCGCGTCGGGCGGCGGTGTCCGCGTTCGGGGTGAGCGGCACCAACGCGCACGTGATCCTGGAACTCCCGGAACCGGAGCCGGAGATCGCCGAGCGGGACGACGCGCCGGAGCCCGCCGTACTGCCGTGGGTGTTGTCGGCCAAGACCCCGGACGCGTTGCGCGCGCAGGCGGGTCGCCTGGCGGATCGGCTCGGCGCCGACCCGTCGCCCGCGACCGTGGACGTGGGCTTCTCGCTGGTGTCCACCAGGGCCGCGTTCGGGGAGCGCGCCGTCGTGCTCGGCGATCGGAGCCGACTGGTCGCGGGCCTGGGCGCGGTGCTGCGCGCCGAGTCGGTGGCCGGCGTGGTCACCGGGTCGGCCGGGCCGGTGGGCCGGACCGTGTTCGTCTTTCCCGGCCAGGGTTCGCAGTGGACCGGGATGGCGGCCGAACTGCACGAGCAGTCACCACTGTTCGCGGCGGCCTTCGCGGAGTGCGCGAAGGCGCTGGAGCCGTTCGTGGACTGGTCGGCGACCGACGTGCTCACCGGCGTCGAGGGCGCGCCGTCCCTGGATCGGGTGGACGTGGTCCAGCCGGTGTTGTGGGCGGTGCTGGTGTCGCTCGCCGAAGTGTGGCGCTCGTTCGGGGTGGTCCCGGACGCGGTCGTGGGCCATTCGCAGGGGGAGATCGCGGCGGCGGTGGTGGCCGGCGGATTGTCCCTGGAGGACGGCGCTCGGGTGGTGGCGCTGCGGAGTCGGGCGATCGTCGCGTTGTCCGGGCGCGGTGGGATGGCCTCGGTGGCGCTGGCCGAGTCGCACGTCCGCGCGCGGATCGACGCGTGGGACGGGCGGATCTCGGTCGCGGCCGTGAATGGTCCGGGCCAGGTGGTGGTCTCGGGAGAGCCGGACGCGCTGGCGGAGCTGGTCGCGGCGGTGACCGCCGAGGGTGGCCGGGCCCGCCTGATTCCGGTGGACTACGCGTCGCACTCGGCCCAGGTGGAGGAGATCCGGGCACGCATCGCCGAGGACCTGGCGGCGGTCGCGCCGGTGTCCGGGTCGGTGCCGCTGTGGTCGACGGTGACCGGCGACTGGTTGGACACGACCGGGATGGATGGCGCGTACTGGGCGACCAACCTGCGGGAGACGGTCCGGTTCGAGGAGGCGACCCGGGGGCTGGCGGCGTCCGGGCACGGGGTGTTCGTCGAGGTGAGCCCGCATCCGGTGTTGACCGCCGCGATCGAGGCGACGCTGGAGGACGCGGGTCGGGAAAGTCCGGTCGTGGTCGGCACGTTGCGCCGCGACCAGGGTGGCGCGCAGCGCCTGTACACCTCGCTCGCCGAGTTGTGGGTGCGTGGGGTGTCCGTCGACTGGGGCACGGCCTTCGCCGAACACCAGCCGAGCCGGGTCGACTTGCCCACCTACGCGTTCCAGCGCAAGCGCTACTGGCGGCAGACCCTGGGCGATCCGACGGCCGGACCCGCGTCGCTGGGCCTGCGCCCGGTCGAACACCCGCTGCTCGGCGCTTCCGTGCGCGCCGGCGACGGCGACGAGGTGTTGCTGACCGGGCGGATCTCGGTGCGGTCGCATCCGTGGCTGGCCGACCACGCGGTGCGCGACACGGTGTTGTTGCCGGCGTCCGCCTTCCTGGAACTCGCGCTGCGGGCCGGCGACGAGGTGGGCCTGGGCACGGTGGACGAACTCGTGATCGAGGCACCGCTGATCCTGGCCGACTCGGACGCGGCCGTGCACCTTCAGGTCGCGGTGGGTGCGGCGGCCGAGGACGGGCGGCGCCGGTTCGCGGTGTTCTCGCGGGAGGAGGACGCGCCGGAAGACGCGGACTGGGCCCGGCACGCGGGTGGCTTCCTGGCGCCGGAGGCGGCCGAGGTCGACGCCGGGACGGACGCCGCGTTCGCCTTCGGCGACTGGCCGCCCGCCGACGGGGTCGAGGTCCCGGTCGAGGACGCCTACGACGTGCTCGTCGCCGCCGGGATCGACTACGGGCCGGTCTTCCAGGGCCTACAGGCGGCGTGGCGCGGCGACGACGTGCTGTTCGCCGACGTCGCGCTGGCCCCGGAGCAGGCCGAGGACGCGCCGCGGTTCGGCGTGCATCCGGCCCTGCTGGACTCGGCGCTGCACATCGCGGTGGTCGACGCCGTGCGGCGCGCCGCGGCGGCCGGTGAGCGGACCGGGACGAGCCTGGCCTACGCCTGGAGCGGTGTGCGGTTGCACGCGACCGGCGCGGCCCGGCTGCGGGTGCGGCTCGCGTTCGCCGGTCCGGACGCGGTCTCCCTGGAGGCCGCGGACGAGCGGGGCGCGCCGGTGTTGTCGGTCGGGTCGCTGATCTCCCGCCCGGTGCCCGGCGGCCTGCCGGCCGGCGGCGCCGGTACCCGATCGCGGGCCTCGGCGGATGCGGACGTACCGGGCTCGGCGGCCGTACGGCGCACCCGGCGGGCCGTGCGCTCGGCGCCGGCGAGCACCGCATCGGCGTTCGCGCAGCGGCTCGCGGCGGGGTCCGAGGGGGAGCGGATCGAGATCCTGGTGGATCTGGTGCGCGCCGAACTGGGCGTCGTGCTCGGCCACGCGGGCGACGAATCGGTGGACGCGGACCAGGCGTTCCTCGAGGTCGGCCTGGACTCGCTGACCGCCGTGGAACTGCGCAACCGGCTGTCCGCCGCGACCGGTCTCCGGTTGCCCGCCACGGTCACGATCGCGCATCCCACCCCGCGCGGCCTCGCCCTGCACCTGGACGCCGAACTGGCCGAACAGGGCAAGTCCCCGGCGAAGGCGCAGGTTTCGGAGGCCGCGCCCACCGAGGTGGCCAAGGGCGCGCTGGCCTCCTTCTACGTCCAGCTCTGCGCGGCCGGCAAGTACAACACCGCGGCCGAGGTGATCATGGCCTCGGCGGGCCTGCGCCCGTCCTTTCCGCCGGCCGAGCGCGACCGGCACGCCAAGCCGGTGCTGCGGTTGGCCACGGGCGACGCGGGGCCCGCGATCGTGTGCTTCCCGTCGCTGAGCGCGATCTCCGGACCGCACGAGTACGCCCGCTTCGGGCAGGTGTTCCAGGGCGAGCGGGACGTGTTCGTGCTCCAGACGCCGGGCTTCGCGGCCGAGGAGTCGCTGCCCGAGCACGCCGACGCCCTGATCCAGATTCACCTGGAGAGTGTGCGGGCGGCCGTGGGCGAGCGGCCGTTCATCGTGGTGGGGCGTTCGATGGGCGGTTGCATCGCGCACGAGGTGACCCGCCGACTGGAGGCCGAGGGCGTGCGTCCCGTCGGACTGGGACTGATCGACACGTTCCCGATCGACACCGCGCTGGTGCCGGGCATGGACTGGTGGCTGCCCGCGATGATCGAGGGCATGCTCGGCCGGGTCGCGCGGTACGACATGACCCTGAACGACACCAACCTGACCACGATGGGCCGGTACCAGCGGCTGTTCGCCGATTGGAAGCCGCAGCCGATCGCGACCCCGACCCTGGTCGCCCAGGCGCAGACCCCGGTGCGGGGCACGGTGATCGATCCCGAGGGCCGGTGGGACTGGCGGGCGTACTGGCCGCTGCCGCACGACCTGATCGGGATCACCGGTGACCACTTCACCGTGCTGGAGGACCACGCCGACCTGACGGCGGCGACGATCGTGGAATGGGCGGCCGGTCTGCCCGGCTGAGCGCTCCACCACGGCACATCGCGAGCACAACACCACTTCGAGGCTGGGAAATTCATGACGAAGGTACTGTCCCCGGCGGATCTCGCCGAGATCCACCGCACACTCGCGCTGTTCGCGCACGTCTTCGACAACGGGGATGTGGCCGGGCTCGATCTCGTGTTCACCGAGGACGTCGTGGTCGAGATCGGCGTCGGCGCGCCGCGGTCCTTCCGGGGCATCGCCGAGTTCGCCGAGTACACCCGGGGCAAGAGCGCGGCGACGCCGGACCACCACACGCTCAACACCACCGTCGAGGTGGACGGGCACGGGCAGGTCCAGGCCCGCAGCCGGTACATCGGGATCAACCCGGCGGGCCGGCTGACCGGCGGCGAGTTCCTGGACATCCTGCGGGAGACCCCGCACGGCTGGCGGATCGCCTACCGACTGAGCCTGCCACGCGCCCCCCGCCAGGCCGGCGCGGGCGCGCCCAAGGCGGAATTCCCGCTTCCGGTACGGCTTTCCGAAGTGGTCGCATCGTGAGCGCCGGCGCGGTGAGGCTGACCGCCGAGGACGTCGCGGGCATCCACGACACCCTCGCGCTGTTCGCGCACGTCTTCGACAACGACGACATCGGCGAGCTGGACCGGGTGTTCACCGACGACGCGGTGATCGAGAACACCATCGGCAACGGCTACACGCTCGACGGCCTGGCCTCGGCCCGGCAGTTCACCGGTCGACGCAGCCCGGACACACCCGACCACCAGACGCTGGACACGGTGTTGTTGGTGGACGCGGGCGGCACGGTGCGGGCCCGCAGCCGGTACATCGCCACGCTGACCGACGGCGAGGTGCACGGCGGGGACTACTACGACATCCTCGAACGCACGCCGCGGGGCTGGCGGATCAAGTACCGGGTCTCGGTGCCCCGGCATCCGATCCTGGACCGGATCGACCTGCCGGAGGAGTTCGCCCGGGCATGGCGGCCCACGGCGGACAACGTGGTGCGGTTCGCCCGGGAGTGAGAAACGCACGGATCGGGGCGCGGCCGACGGCCGCGCCCCGATCCCGGTGGAGCTCGGGGGTGCGGACCCACCAGGATCCGCCGGACAGGGCCTAGCGGGCCACCGCGATCGTGGTCAGCGCGATGCCCGCGTCGACCTGCCAGCGACCGGCGAACCCGTCCAGCGGTCGGTCCTCGATCAACAGCCGGGCGGCGAAGGTGCCGGCCACCGGATCGAACTCGACCTCGGCCTCGGCGAAGTCCAACCACCGTTCGGTGAGCGGGAACCACGCCTTGTAGACCGACTCCTTGGCGCTGAACAACAGCCGATCCCAGGCGATCTCGGGTCGGCCGGCGGCCAGGTCGAGCAGGTGCTTGCGCTCGGTCTCGGACGAGACGGTCGTCAACACCCCCTCGGGCAGCGGCAGTGCCGGCTCGGCGTCGATGCCCAGGGTGAGCAGCACGGCCCGATCGGCGACGGCCGCGGCACGGTACCCGGCGCAGTGCGTCATGCTGCCGACCACGCCCGCCGGCCACCCGGGCGCGCCGCGCAACCCCGGCAGCAGCGGTGCGGCGGGTACGCCCATCCGGGCCAACGCGCGGCGTGCGCAGCGCCGTACGGTGGTGAACTCGCGGCGGCGCTTGTCCACCGCCTTGGCGAGCAGCGCCTCCTCGGCCGGGAACAGCGGCGGCCCGTCGGGGTCGTCGAAGGACTCCTCGGCGAACACCTCGGGCGGCAACACGCGGGCGATCAGCGTCTCGTCGACGGGACGCGTGGCGGTCATCGGGCGCCCGCCTGTTGGTCCGTACGGGTGGTGTCGGCGGTCTCGGCGGGCACGATCCGGCGCGGGATCGGCCGGCGCAGCCCGTTCTTGCGCTCGCGCGGATAGCCGAGCGAGACCTCCTCGAAGCGCACCCCGTCGTACCACGTGGTGCGCGGGATGTGCAGGTGGCCGTAGACGACGGCGGCGGTCGGGAAGCGGCGATGCCAGTCGGCGGTGAGGTCGGTGCCGCACCACTGCGCGAACTCCGGGTACCACATCACGTCCGTGGGCTGCCGGACCAGCGGGAAGTGATTGACCATCAACAGCGGCGCGTCCGGATCGGCCGCCGCCGCGAGCCGGCCCTCGCTGTACGCCACCCGGGCCCGGCACCACTCGCCTCGGGTCGGATAGGGGTCGGGGTGCAGCATGAACTCGTCGCTGCACACCACGCCGGCGGCGTACGCGGCGTCCAACGCCTCCTGCTGCGTGGTCGTGCCGGGCGGGCGCCAGGTGTAGTCGTAGAGCACGAACAGCGGTGCCACGGTGACCGGACCGCCCGGACCGTCCCAGACCGGGAACGGGTCCTCGGGGGTGAGCACGCCCAACTCCCGGCACATCGCCACCAGATGGCGGTAGCGCTCCTCGCCGCGCAGTTGCACCGGGTCGTCCGGCGTGGACCACAACTCGTGGTTTCCCGGGACCCACACCACGCGCGCGAAACGCTCGGCGAGCAGCCGAAGGGTCGCCTGGGTCTCCTCGATGTGCTCGGCCACGTCACCCGCGACCAGGATCCAGTCCTGGTCGGTTCCGGGCCGGATGCCCTCGACGAGTACGCGGTTGGACGGGATCGCGGAATGCAGGTCGCTGACTGCGTACAGCGCGCGCTCGGGCAAACGGGCAGTGCTCATCGATCGACCATAAGCGGGTTCGCGGTGCGCTGGGAAGGCCGACACGAGGTGGTCCGGCTCGCCCGCAAGGCCCGCGCAAGGTCGCGTAGGGGTCGGTCAGGGGTACGCCACACGCCCGGCATATGTCACCGTCGTCAGGAAGCAAGACCGGACCGCCGGAGAGCGCAAGACCCGACCGTCAAAGAGAGGGAAGAGCCGTTGCGGTACGAGATTCTCGGCCCCGTGCGGATCGTCGACGGCCATGAGCCGCGCACGATCGCGGCGCCCAAGCCGGAGACCCTCCTGGCCGCCCTGCTCGCGCGGCGGGGCCAATTGCTGACCGTCGAGCAGATCGTGGCCGAGATCTGGCCCGACGCCGGACCGCAGCGGGCCAAGTCCACGGTGCACGTGTACGTTTCCCGGCTGCGGGCGATGCTCGGCGCCCAGGGGCCCGCGCGGCACGGCCCGTTGGCCACCTGCGCGGGCGGCTACGTGCTGCACGCGGGACCGGACCGGCTGGACGCGGACGCGTTCCACGGCCTGGTCGACCGGGGCCGGGCGGGACTGTGCGCCGGGCGGCGGCACGAGGCGGCGGAGACCTTCACGAGCGCCCTCGACCTGTGGCGGGGGCCGGCGTACGCGGGCGTCACGCAGGGGCCGATCGTGCGCGCGCACGCGGCGCGGCTGGACGCGTCCCGGCTGGAGTGCCTGGAAATGCTGATCGAGGCCAACCTCGCGCTCGGCCGCTATCGGGAGAGCGTCGCGCGGCTGTACGCGCTGACCGCCGAGTATCCGCTGCACGAGAACTTCGCCCGGCACCTGATGGTCGCGCTCAACCACTGCGGCCGGCGCGGCGACGCGCTCGCGGTGTACCAGGGCACGCGGGGAGCGTTGCGCGAGGTCCTGGGCCTGGAGCCGTCCCGGGCGTTGCGCGAGGTACAGCACGCGGTGCTCACCGGAGTGGAGCCGCGGGGCACGCGGACCGACTCGCTCGCCGGGTAGCGATGATCAACAGCGACGATCGGGAAGGAACCCGTCACATGACTACCGCCTCCGCCGTCTCGGATGCCTGGATCCGCCGATTCCATCCGGCCGCGAAACCGCTGCCGCGCCTGGTCGCCCTGCCGCACGCGGGTGGATCGGCGAGCTTCTGGTTCCCGCTGTCTGCGGCGCTCGAGGGCCGGGCCGAGGTGCTCGGCGTGCAGTACCCGGGGCGCCAGGATCGGCGTGCCGAACCGCTGATCGACGACATCGACACCCTGGCGGACCGGATCACCGCGGCCCTGGACCCGTGGCTGGACGAGCGGAGTCCGCTGATCCTGTTCGGCCACAGCATGGGCGCGATCCTCGGCTACGAGGTGGCCCGCCGGTTGCGGGTGCCGCCCGCCGCGCTGATCGCCTCCGGCCGCCGGGCCCCGGACCGGGGGCGCGACGAGCGGCTCCACCTCCTGGACGACGCGGGGCTGGCCGCCGAACTGCGCTCGATGAGCGGCACGGACGCGAGCATCCTGGCGGACGAGGAGGTGCTGCGCATGGTGCTGCCGGCGCTGCGCGCCGACTACCGCGCGATCGAGACGTACAAGTGCGCTTCCGCGAACCCGCTGGAATGCCCGATCACGGTGCTGATCGGCGACAGCGACCCGAAGGTCACCCTCGACGAGGCGATGTCCTGGCGCGAACACACGATCGGCACATTCGCCCTGCACACCTTCGCCGGCGGACACTTCTACCTGACCGATCACCAGGCCGCGGTCACCGCGCGCATCGCCGCCGCGATCTCGGCGGTGACGGGCCGCTCCGGCGCCTGAGCCACCCGGGGTGCCCCCGGTCGGCGGACCACCGCTCGGGGCGCTCGCTCGAATGGCTCCCGGTCTCGACCGGCGTACCGGTCCGGGACACGGGGGCCGACGAGCGCCGGATCGAACACTCATGCGAAACGCGGTGCACGCTCCGCCGGCGGCGGCGATGCGGCCCGCCGATGATCGAGGCATGGCCGGTCAGGATCAAGTTCATGCCGTATTGCCCGAGATTCAGCCGATGCTGGCCACCGCCGCGGCGCTGCCGGGGGAGGGCTACGACCTCGACTGGGGCTTCGAGGTCAACTGGGACGGCGCCCGTACGGTGGCGTACTGCGCGGGGGACCGGACCGTACGACTGGTCTCGGGCGAGGGCGAGGACGTCACCCGTACCTACCCCGAGCTGGCCGGCCTCGGCGAGCAGCACGGACAGCGGCAGGCCGTGCTCGACGGGGAGATCGTGGTGCTCGACGATCGCGGGCGCCCCGACCTCGAACTGCTCCGACGGCGGATGGGCGTGGTGAACCCACGCAAGGTGGCCCGGCTGACCATGGACGCTCCGGTGCACCTGATGCTCTTCGACGTGATGTACCTGGACGGCCGCTCGCTGCTGCCCACCCCGTACCGCGAGCGCCGGATGCTCCTGGAGAGCCTGGACCTGGCCGGGCCCCGGTGGTCCACGCCCGAATGGAGCGAGGGCGACGTGCAGCACGCGTGGGCGACGAGCCTGCACCACGGGTACGAGGGCATCGTGGGCAAGCGGCTGGCCTCGGACTACCAGCCCGGTCGCCGCTCCCCGGACTGGATCAAGGCCAAGCACATCGAGACGCACGACGTGGTCATCGGCGGCTGGGTCGAGGGCCGAGGCGACCTGCGCGGCCTCCCGGGCAGCCTGCTCGTGGGCGTCGACGCACCGGACGGGCTGCGCTTCGTCGGCACGGTGGAGGACGGCCTGACCGCCGCCGAGCGCGGCGAACTCGGCGAATACCTGGGTGCGTTGACCCGCGCCGACTCGCCGTTCGCCGGATTCGCCGACATCCCCGGCGCGCAGTGGGTCGAACCCCGCCTGGTCGCCGAGGTCACCGTCTCCGGCTGGACCACCGGCGGCCGACTCCGCCACCCGACCTGGCAACGGCTGCGCCCGGACCTGACGCGTCGCTGAGGCACGGCCCCGATACCCCGGCGAGAACGCCGGGCGGCCGGCCGGTGAACATTGCCGGGGTCGGCGGGCGGGGCCGAAATCCGCCTATGCACGGGTGATTTCGGCACGGGACGATGAGGGACCCCATCCGAGCACCAAGGGCGACGACTGCGGAAGATCCGGACCGCGAACGGGCGTTTCGGCTCGGCATCCCGACGGGTCATCGGGTTCGGACAGCACAACTCCCGTCGATGCCTCCGCCGACGTCCCCACGTCCGCCGAGGAGACCACTCGTGCTCTCGCTGCCTCGCACCCTGTCCGCGACGGCCGTGGCCGTCACCGTCGTCGCCGGGACCGCATTCGTCGCGCCGACCGCCCACGCCGCCTCCGCGTCGAACTACGCGGCCCTGGGCGACTCGTACAGCGCCGGCGTCGGCGCGGGCAACTACCTACCCGACAGCGGCGCCTGCAAGCGCAGCGCCAACTCCTACCCGGCCCTGTGGAACAACAGCCACCCGGGCGGCTTCGCCTTCGTCGCCTGCTCCGGTGCCAAGACCGCCGACGTTCGCGTCGGCCAACTGTCCGTGCTGAACTCCGCGACCACCCTGGTGACCATCAGCATCGGCGGCAACGACGCCGGGTTCGTCGACACCGTCAAGTCCTGCGTGCTGGGTTCGGACAACGACTGCTCGGTCGCCGTCGACAAGGCGAAGACCTACGCGACGACGAAGCTCCCCGCCGACCTGGACGCCACGTACGCGCAGATCCACAACCGCGCGCCCAACGCGCGGCTGATCGTGCTCGGTTACCCGCGTCTGTTCGAACTCGGCGGGTGCTTCCTGGGCATGAGCACGTACAAGCGCACCATCCTCAACCAGGCCGCCGACACCCTGGCCGAGATCACCCGAGGGCGGGCCGGCGCGGCGAACGCCGACTACGCCGACGTGCGCGACCGCTTCGCCGGACACGGCGTGTGCGGCTCGAATCCCTGGATCAACAACATCAAGCTGCCGATCGACGAGTCCTACCACCCCAACGGCGCGGGCCAGAGCCAGGGCTACCTGCCCGCACTCCAGGCCACCGTCGGGGCGACCGTCGGAGTGCGCCCCTAGGGCCTCACGTGCCGCGTTCTTCGCGGGCACCGGCCTACTCCTTCGCGGCCCGGGCGAACTGCCGGGCGATGACTATGCGTTGGATCTGGTTGGTGCCCTCGAAGATCTGCATGATCTTGGCCTCGCGCATGTAGCGCTCGACCGGGAACTCGCGGGTGTAGCCGCATCCGCCGAACACCTGGACCGCGTCCGTGGTGACCTTCATCGCCGCGTCGGTGGCGACCAGCTTCGCGACGCTGGCCTGGCGGCTGTACGGCCGGCCCAGGTCGCGGCGGCGGGCCGCGTCCAGGTAGGTCGCGCGGGCGGAGTCGACGGCGGCGGCCATGTCGGCGAGCAGGAAGCCCAGACCCTGGTGGTCGACGATCCGACGGCCGAACGTGGTGCGTTCGTTGGCGTAGTCGACCGCCGCGTCCAACGCGGCCTGGGCCAAGCCCGTCGCGCACGCCGCGATGCCCAACCGGCCCGAGTCCAGCGCGCTCAACGCGATCGCCAACCCCTGGCCCTCGGCCCCGATCAGGCGGCCCCGGTCCAGGATCGCGCCGTCCCAGAACGCGCTGGTGGTGGGCACCGCGTTCAGGCCCATCTTCTCCTCCGGCCGACCGAATTCCAGCCCCTCGGCCGCGCCCGGCGCCAGGAAGCACGAGATGCCCCGGCTGCCCTCGCCGGTCCGGGCGAACAGGGCGTAGAAGTCGGCCTTTCCGCCGTGCGTGATCCACGCCTTGGTGCCGTTGATCCGGTATCCGTCGGCGACCGGGCGCGCCTTGCACACGATCGCGGCGGCGTCCGAGCCCGCGTGCGGTTCGGACAGGCTGTACCCGCCGATCAACCGGCCCTCCAGCATCCGCGGCAACCACCGCTCGCGCTGCTCGGGCGTGCCGTAGGTGGCCACCGGAAAGCAGGCCAGCGTGTGCACACTGGTGGCGACCGCCACCGCCGCCCAGCGCGCGGCCAGTTCCTCCAGGACCTGGAGGTAGACCTCGTAGGGCTGGCCGCTGCCGCCGTCCTCCTCGGCGTACGGCAGACCGAGCAGGCCCACCTCGCCCAGGATGCCGAACAGCCCCTCGGGGTAGGTCTCGTCGCGTTCGTGGCGCGCGGCGATGGGTGCCAGCTCGCGGTCCGCGACGGTGCGGGTGAGATCGAGCAGGTCCTCGGCGTCCCGAGTGGGCAGGAGGCGGTCGACGGTCACGGCTGCTCCGGAAGTCGGGGGTGTCGGGGTGTCGGGGGGGAGGAGGAAGGCCGGCCCCGCGGGGCCGGCCGAAGCGGGAAGGGGTTCAGCCGGCCCAGACGAGCGCGGGGTCGGCGGCCTTGTCGACCGGGGTGGGCGCGGTCAGTTCGGCCAGCGCGGTGCGCGCCGCCGTGCGGTACTCGGCGACTCGGGCGAGCTTGATCTCCTCGTAGCCGCGGATCGACTCGGGCAGCGCGACCAGCGCCACCACCGCGTCCACGTTGGCGGCGGACAGCTCGCGCAGCGCGGCCCGGACCAGGTTCCGGTACTGCGGCACCAGTTCGCGCTCGACCCGACGCACCTCGGCGTAGCCGAACACGTCCAGGCGGGTCCCGCGCAGGCCGCGCGCCGCGCGCAGGGCCCGGAAGGCCGGCACCGCCGTGCGGCGCAGCCGGATCTTGCGCTTCATCCCCAGGTAGCGCAGCACCGGCGGGTGCAGCAGCACCGAGACCGCCGCGTCCGGGCCGAACTCGGCGTCTCGACGGGCCTGTTCGACCGGGTCCAGGTGCAGGCGGGCCACCTCGTACTCGTCCTTGTAGGCCATCAGGTGGTGCAGCGCCCGGGCGTACGCCACCGCGACGCGCTCACCCGCCGGCGCGCCGGCCCGCTCGATCGCCAGGGTCCGGACCGCGCGCACGTCGTCGGCGTACCGGCGGGCGTAGGCCGCGTCCTGGTAGCCCGTCAGATCGGCGATCCGGGTGCCCAGCACCTCGCGCAGCTCGGCCTCGCCGCCCGAGCCGTCGGCCAGCGCCGCCGAGGCCGCGTCGACCTCGACCACCGCGCGGGGCGGCGCCTCGACGGCGGCGGCCAGTACCGCGGCCGGGTCCACGGCCATCGCCCGACCCCAGCGGAACGCCGCCAGGTTCTTGTCCACGGCCGCGCCGTTGAGGGTGATCGCCCGCTCGATCGCACTCGCGCTCAGTGGCAGGCAGCCGTGCTGGAACGCGGCCCCGATCAGGATCATGTTGGCCGGCATGTGGTCGGCGAACAGCGCCTCGGACAGGCCCAGCGCGTCCAGGTACAGGTTCTCGGCGTGCCTGGTCGCCGCGTCGATGCGCTCCAGCGTCTCGTTCGGGGAACCGGGCAGCGCGATCTGGTTGGTGACCATCGCGGCGGTCGGCACGATCGCGGTGTTGACCACGGCGACGGTGCGCTCCGGGTCGGCGGTGGCCAGGTTGCTCGCGGCCGCCGTGCCGAGCAGGTCGAAGCCGATCAGCACGTCCGCGCCGGCCCGCGAGGCGCGCAGCGCGCCGTCGATCGGCCGGTTCGAGATGCGCAGGTCGGACACCACCGGGCCGCCCTTCTGGGCCAGGCCGGTCTGCTCGAGGCCGGCCGCGTACAGCCCGTCCAGGTGGGCGGCCATCTGCAGGATCGAGGACACGGTCACCACGCCGGTGCCACCGATCCCGGGCATCCGCACCAGCAGGTCGGCGTCGGTGACCCGACGCGCGGGCGGCGCCGGTTCCAGCGGCAGGGCCGGTATGCTCCGGGCCTTGCGGGTGCCCGGCTCGACCAGCAGGAAGGACGGGCAGTCGCCGTTCAGGCAACTGAAGTCCGAGTTGCACGAGCCCTGGTGGATGTGCGTCTTGCGGCCGAACTCGGTGTCCACCGGCTGCACCGACAGGCACGAGGACTTGTCCCCGCAGTCGCCGCAGCCCTCGCACACCCGCTCGTTGACGACCACCTTCTCGGCCGGCGTCGGCAACTGCCCCCGCTTGCGCAGCCGGCGCTCCTCGGCCGCGCACCGGTCGTCGTGGATCAGCACGGTCACGCCGTCGAGGGCGGCCAACTCACGCTCTGCATCCGCGAGTTCGTCGCGGTGGCGGACGGTGGCGATCGGGTCGAGCCGAACTCCGCGGTAACCGCGCGGGTCGTCGGTGGTGACCACCACCCGGCGCACCCCCTCGACCGCGAGCCAGCGGGTCAACGCCGGTACGTCCAGCCGCCCTTCGGCCTTCTGGCCGCCGGTCATCGCGACCGCGTCGTTGTACAGCAGCTTGTAGGTCATCTTGGCGCCGGCCGCGACGGCGGCCCGGATCGCCAGCGACCCGGAGTGGTGGAAGGTGCCGTCGCCGAGGTTCTGCACGAAGTGCTTGTCGTCGGTGAACGGCATCAGGCCGATCCACTGCGCGCCCTCACCGCCCATCTGGGTCAGCCCGAGCTGATGCCCTCGGCCCTTGCCGTCCAGCGCGATCATCACGTGGCAGCCGATGCCGACGCCGACCAAGGTGTCGTCGGCGGTGCGGGTGGAGGCGTTGTGCGGACAACCGGAACAGAAGTACGGGGTGCGCGAGGCCAACATCGGCAGCGCGATCCGCGACGGGCGCCTGGGGGCGAGCGTGGCCAGGTAGGCGGTCGCGGACGCGGGCAGCCGCTCGGTGCCGATCCGCGCGGCGATGGCCCGGGCCACGTCGTCCGCGCCGAGCGTGCCGCGCGCGGTGAGCAGCGGGCGACCGGTGTCGTCCCGGCGACCGACGATGCGCGGCGCGTCCGGGCGACGGTACAGGGCCTCCTTGAGGCGAGCCTCCAGGAACGGCACCTTGTCCTCGACGACCAGCACCTCGTCCAGGCCGTCGGTGAGCTCGGCCAGTTCGGCGTCGTCCAGCGGGAACGGCATGCCGATCCGGATCAGCCGGACGCCGAGTGTGTCGTCCCCGTCCAGGCCGAGGTCGGCGAGCGCGCGGCGGACCACCGAGAACGACACACCCGCGGCGAGGATGCCGAGGCGGGCGTCGGTGGCGTCCTGCTCGATCCGGTTGAGCCGGTGCTCCCGGGCGTAGGCGCGGGCCAGGTCGAGCCGACGGGTGATCAGGTCGTGCTCGGCGTCGAGCGCGGCCGGGCCGACCAGCGTGGGCAGCGTGCCGCGCTTGGTCGCCGCCGGGACCGGGATGCCCTTGCCCCACCCGGACACGTCCACCGTGGTCGACGCGTCGGCGATGTCGGCGACGATCTTCAGGCCGGTCCACAGGCCGCACGCGCGGGACATGGCCACCGCGTGCAGGCCGAACTCGACGATCTCGCCGACCGTGCCGGGCGCGAGCAGCGGCATCGACAGGCTTTCCATCATCGGTTCGCACGAGCTGGGCACCGTCGACGACTTGCTGCCCGGGTCGTCGCCGATCCACGCGACGGCGCCGCCGAGCGGGGCGGTACCGGCCATCGTGGCGTGCCGGATCGCGTCCGCGGCCCGGTCCAGGCCCGGGTTCTTGCCGTACCAGAACCCGGTCACACCGGCGTACCGGGCGCCCGGGGTCTGGTCGACGAGCTGCGTCCCGGCGACCGCGGTCGCGGCCAGCTCCTCGTTCAACCCCGCCTGGAACACCACGCCGGCCGGGTCCAGCCAGCGCTTGGCGCGACCCATCTCCAGGTCCACGCCACCCAGCGGCGAACCCTGGTAGCCGCTGACGAAGACCCGGGTGTCCAGGCCGCGCGCGATGTCCAGACGGCGCTGCTCCAGGGTCAGCCGGATCAGCGCCTGCACACCCGAGATCAGCACGCGGCCCTGCTCGGCGGTGTACTTGTCGTCCAGGGAGACATCCGGGAAGGACGAGGGCGCGTCCTGCGACGCCGGGACCGGAAGCGAAGGCGAAGCCTGATCTGTGCGCACGGAAGCCTCCGTCGTAGCCGGATGGGGTGGCGGCTGGGGGTGGGGTGGAGTGCGGTAAGCACACCAATGGCGCCTCCAGGACGCAAGTACCTTGCGAGATTTAGGGCGGAAGACGCAAAGATCTTGCCGAGTGGTGATTGGCCAGTCGATTTGTTTGCGTGTGAAGCGCGTCACCGAAGGGGTCGGGATGGGACCCGGGTCGTTCGCGTGGTGCCGTCCAGGGGTAGCCGAGCACACCGTGGGAACGACGAAACGCGACGAGATGCGGGATGAGGGGCGGTGCGGCCGGAATGGGCGATTCGCAGGCGCGTGAACCGGACGTACACGAGCCGGGAGGGCGTGCATCGGGAATGCGTGAACCGGATGCACGCGAGCCGGACGTGGGCGAGCCGGACGTGCGCGAACTGCGCGAGATCGACGAGTTTCGCGACGTCGAGCACCTGTACGGCGGGATCTGGCCGGCCGTGCCGGGGCAGGGCCTCCCGGTGACCGTCGAGCTGATGCGGGCGCTCACGTACGCCGGGAACTACGTCGCCGGGGCGTATCGGGACGGCCGAATGGTCGGTGCGACGGTCGCCTTCCTGGGCGCGCCGATCGGCGAGACGCTGCACTCGCACGTCACCGGCGCGCTGGCCGGGAGCGGCGCGGGCTTCGCGCTCAAGACGCACCAGCGCGAATGGGCCCTCGCGCGCGGGCTGCGCCGGATCACCTGGACGTACGACCCGCTGATCCGTCGCAACGCCCACTTCAACGTGACCAAGCTGGGCGCGCGTCCGGTGGCCTACCTGCCGGACTTCTACGGCGACATGGTGGACACCGTCAACAGCGGCGACGAGAGCGACCGGCTCCTGGTGTCCTGGGAGCTGAACGACCCGAGGGTACGAGCGGCCGTGCGCCGCGAGTGGACCCCGCCCCCGCCGCCCCCGAACGGCCGGCCGGCCCTGACGACACGGGCCGGCCGACCGGCTCCGACCGGCACGAACGCCGAGACGGTACTGATCGCCGTCCCCCCGGACATCGAATCCCTCCGCCGCACCGACCCGACCATGTCCCGAGCCTGGCGCACAGCCCTACGCGACACCCTGGGCGTGTTCCTCGACCACGGAGCCACGGTGCTGAGCTTCGACCGGGACGAGGGGTATGTGGTGTCGCGCTCGCGGCGAGACTGACCAGGCCGCGTCCCGCGCGCGACGGATCGACTCGCGATCCGGCCCGGCCCTCCCGACGCGGCTCGACGCGGCTCGACCCGGCCGGTTCGGGCATCGCCCGAGGGTCAGGGATTGAGTGCCGCGGTGACGGAATCCGCGAGGGGGGTGGTGGGGCGGCCGAGAAGGTCGGCCAAGTGGCCCGTGGTGGTGGCCAGTTCGCCTCGGGCGATGGCCGCCTCGGTGTCGGCGAAGACCGGGATCATGGGTTCGGGGAGACCGGCGGCGCGAAGGGCCCGGGCGTATTCGGCGGCGGGGAGCGCGCGGTAGGCGACCGGCGTGCCGGACAGGCGGGTCACCACGTCGGCGTACTCGGCCAGGGTCCACGCGGTGTCGCCGGCGAGTTCGTAGGTCGCGTACTCGTGGCCCGGGCCGGTCAGCACGATCGCGGCGGCCTCGGCGTAGTCGGTGCGTGCGGCGGTGGCGAGTCGGCTGTCGGGCGCGGCGCTGCCCAGGATGGTGCCGCCGGCTGGCACGCCGGGGAGTCGGGCGGTGTAGTTCTCGGTGTACCAGCCGTTGCGCAGGAAGGTGTACGGCACGCCGGAATCCTGGATCAGGCGCTCGGTGACGTGGTGGTCGTCGGCGACCAGGAAGCGGGTGTTCGGGCCGCCCAGGATGCCGGTGTAGGCGAGCAGTGCGACGCCGGCCGCCTTGGCCGCGTCCACCACGGCGGCGTGTTGGGCGACGCGGATGCCGAACTCGTTGCCGGAGACGAGCAGTACCCGGTCGCCGGGACCGAACACGCCGACCAGCGACTCGGCGTCGTCGTGATCCGCCGTCCTGATTGCGACGCCCCGATCGGCCAGATCTGCGGCCTTCGCCGGATCGCGGACCACGACGGCGACCCGGTCGGCGGGTACCCGGTCCAGCAGGTGCCGCACGACGAGGCGGCCGAGTTGTCCGGTGGCGGCGGTGACGACGTACATGGTGCGCGCTCCTTGATGTTGTGCCGGTGGGTTCGCCGAGGGGCCGAGGTGCCGATGGGCGAATGCGGTCGGCGAGCCGCTTCGTGCAGTAAAGTACAACGGTGATGGCAAATTTGTACAACGAGCGTTGTAAGTTTCCGAAGGGGTGCGATGAGCGACGTGAGCCGGCCGACCGGTGAGGCTGCGAGTCCCGGTCCTCGTCGGGACTGGGGTGGGAAGCGGGCCGCGATCCTGGCGGGCGCCCGGGTCGTGTTCGGGCGGGAGGGGTACGCGGGGGCCGGCATCGATGCCATCGCGGCCGAGGCGGGCGCCTCCACACGGACGATCTACAACCATTTCCAGGACAAGGAGACGCTGTTCGGCGCGGCTGTCCGGGACAGCTCGATCCAGGTGCGCGACCGGCTGATCGCGGCCGTTCGACGGCACCCGGACCGGGTCGGCGACCTGGAGGCGGACCTGATCGCGTTGGCCCGGGCGTGGGTGGACGTGACCGTGGAGTGCGCCGAACACTTCGCGCTGGTGCGTCAGTTGAACGTCGCGGCGGGGCAGTTCCCGGGCGAGCTGATCGACGAGTGGCGGGCCGTCGGCCCGGATGCTGCGCGGGCCGAACTCGCCCGGTACATGGCGCTGTTGATCGCCCGTGGGCAACTCGCCGACGGTGATCCGGAGCGGATCGCGCGGTACTTCCACCTGCTGGCGTTCGCCGAGATCAACGAGCGCGCCGCCGCGGTGGAGGGTCGTCTCGAGGATGCCGAAATCACCAAGATCCTCACCGCCGGCGTGCGCGCCTTCCTCTATGGCCAACTGTCCGGTCGGGCGTCATGAGCGCGCTCCCGCGCGGCATGGAGGCAGGATCTGCCCGAATTCGGGCAGATTCTTGCCGTCCGGGTGGGTCGGGTCCAGGATCGGAGTGTGGCTGACGGCGAATTGGTGGAGCGCATCGCGGCGACGACCGGGTTGTCCCCCTCGGAGGCGGCGCGGATCGTCGACGACGTGCTGGCCTGGTACCGAGAGCCGGTCGAGGACTACGTCCGGCGCCGGCATCGGCACCACAAGGTCTACGGCAAGCGCAACGCGCAGATCTACCGCCTGATCGCCGCCGAACTCGGTGATCGCCTCGTCGCGCCACCCGAGTTGACCGAGCGTCAACTGCGGCGCGTCATCTACGGCTGAGCCGACGGGTTCCGCCGGCCCGACCGGGTTCCCCGGGTCGACCGGGTCGCCTCGGCCGACCCGGTCGCCGGCCACCCGCGACGTGCCCGACGGACCGACCCTCCGACCCTTCGACCGCCCGGTGTGGCCGAACGGACCGACCTGCCAAGAGCAAGGAGCGCAGCAGCATGTGCGGAATCGTGGGTTACATCGGCGCGCAGCAGGCCGCCCCCATCCTGCTCGAAGGACTCGCCCGGCTGGAGTACCGAGGCTACGACTCGGCCGGCATCGCGGTGCTGGGCGCGCGCGGCGCGGCCAAGGTGGTGCGTCGGGTGGGCCGCGTCCACGCGCTCGCGGCCGCCGTACCGGCCAAGACCTCGGGCCGGGTCGGCATCGGGCACACCCGATGGGCCACCCATGGCGTGCCCTCGGAGACCAACGCGCATCCGCACGCTTCGGCGGACGGCCGGATCCAGGTCGTGCACAACGGGATCATCGACAACGCGGCGGCGTTGCGGGCCCGGCTCACCGCGGAGGGGGTCGAACTGGCCTCCGAGACCGACACCGAGGCGCTGGCGCACCTGATCGCCCGGGCGAACGAGGACACCCTGGAGGCGGCCGTGGTGGCCGCACTCGCGCAGGTGACCGGGACGTACGCGATCGCCGTCGTGGACGCGGCGACCCCGGACCGGATCGTGGTGGCCCGGAACGGCTCGCCGCTGGTGATCGGGGTCGGCGAGCGGGAGATGTTCGTCGCGAGCGACGCCGCGGCCCTGGTCCGGCACACCAGTTCGGTCGTGCACCTGGAGGACGGCGAGTTGGCGAGCGTCACCGCGACCGGCTTCCGCACGTTCACCCGTGAGCACGAGGACGTCGCCAAGACGCCCACCACGGTCGAGCTCACCGTCGAGGAACTCGAACTCGCGGGCCACGAGCACTTCATGCACAAGGAGATCCACGAACAGCCTTCCTCCGTGGAGCGCATGCTGGGCGGGCGGCTCGACGACCGGTTCGGCTCGGCCCGGCTGGACGGACTGCGGATGGAGTTGCGCGAACTGCGCGGGTTCCGTCGGGTCAAGGTGCTCGGGTGCGGATCGGCCTACTACGTGGGCCAGTTGGGGGCCGGACTGATCGAGGACCTGGCCCGGGTGCCGGCCGACGCCGAACCGGCCTCGGAGTTCCGCTACCGCAATCCGGTGATCGAGCCGGACACGCTGTACGTCGCGGTCAGCCAGTCCGGCGAGACCGCCGACACGTTGTTCGCGGTGCGCGAGATCCAGCGCAAGGGCGGTCGGGTGGTCGGCCTGGTCAACGTGGTCGGCTCGTCCATCGCGCGGCAGTGCGACGGCGGCATCTACCTGCACGCAGGGCCCGAGGTCTCGGTGGCCTCGACCAAGGCGCTGACCCACATGTCGGTGGGCTTCGCGCTGTTGGCGCTGGCGCTCGGTCGGGTGCACGACCTGTCGCACGCGGACGGCGCGCGGATCCTGGCCGGCCTCCAGGCGCTGCCCGGCCAGATCGCCGAGATCCTGGCCGACGAGGAGACCATCGCCGAAGCGGGTCGGCGGCTCGCGGACGCGCGCAGCCTGTTCTTCATCGGCCGGGTGCGGGGCTTCCCGGTCGCGCGGGAGGCGGCGCAGAAGTTCAAGGAGATCACCTACCGGCACGCCGAGGCGTACCCGAGCAGCGAGCTCAAGCACGGTCCGCTCGCGCTGATCGACGCCGACCTGCCGACGGTGGCGATCATCCCGGACGACGGCCTGGTCGGCCGCAATCTCGCGGCGGCACACGAGATCCGCGCGCGCGGCGGCCGGCTGACCGTGATCACCCACCCGGGGGTGGACCTCGGCGACCTCGAAGCCGACCGGATCGACATCCCGCGCAACGAACCCGAACTGGACCCGATCCTGCTGACGATCCCCACCCAACTCCTGGCCTACCACGCGGCCCGGGCCCTCGGTGAGGACATCGACCGCCCCCGCAACCTCGCCAAGTCCGTCACGGTCGAGTAGGCCACCCGGTCCACCCCCCGTTGCCCACCCGGTCCACCCCCCGTTGCCCACCCGGCCCGCTCGGCACCCCCGAGCGGGCCGGACGCATGTCCGGACCCCCGCGCCCCGGACACACGACACCCGTGCGGCGGCACGCCCGCCCGCCCGCGCCCGCCGCGGCGACCGATCGGGGGGCCGTCCGGATCACCCGGAGAGACGACCTGCGGTGGGCAGCCCGGCCCGCGGCGGGGGAGTCTCGGGTGTGGACACCGCACCCACCCTCGCAGCCCTCGCAGCCCCAACGGCTCCACTCGGCTCACCCCGACCCGAGCCCGCCTCGGACCCGATCCGCGCCCACCCCCGTCGCCCGCCCGAGGCGCACTCTGCCGCCCGAGGGATTATCGCGTTACATTGACTGTCGTCAGGAATGATAGATACTGGCTCCGCGACTCCCGCTGACACCAGGATGAGGTGCGCGCACATGGAGCTGTTTCCCTCCGCTCATGTCGACACGTTTTGCCGTGATCGACTGCCACCGGCCGAGTTGTGGCCCGAACTGCGTTTCGAATTGCCGGAATTGCACTACCCGACTCGGCTCAACTGTGCCCGGGTCCTGTTGGACGACACCGTGCGCCGACTGGGTCCCGACCGGCGGTGTCTGGTCACGCTCGATGACGAGTGGACGTACGGTGACCTGCTGCTTCGGGCCGATCAGGTGGCCCGGGTGCTGACCGAGGAGCTCGGCGTGGTGCCGGGCAACCGGGTGTTGCTGCGCGGCCCGAACAACCCGTGGCTGGTCGCCTGCTGGTTCGGCGTACTCAAGGCGGGTGGTGTCGTGGTCACCACGATGCCGCTGCTCCGGGCGCACGAGCTGACCACGCTGTGCGAGATCAGCGCGCCCACGGTGGCGCTGTGCGACCACCGCTTCCTGGAGGAGCTGGACGCGGCCCGGGTGCCGGGGCTGACCACCCTCGCCTACGGCGGCGACGCGCCGACCGACCTCGGCCGGCGCTGCGCGGACAAGAGCGGCGGGTTCGAGGCGGTGGACACCTCGGCCGACGACGTCGCGCTGATCGCGTTCACCTCCGGGACCACCGGCCGGCCCAAGGCCACCATGCACTTCCACCGCGACGTTTTGGCCAACTCCGACACCTTCTCGCGGCACATCCTCAAGCCCACCCCGGACGACCTGTTCGCGGGCACCCCGCCGCTGGGCTTCACCTTCGGCCTCGGCGGCCTGGTGGTCTTCCCGCTGCACGTCGGCGCGGCCACCCTGCTGCTCGAGCACGCCTCGCCCGAGCGGCTGGCCCGGATCATCGCCGAGCACGGCGTCACCGTGCTGTTCACCGCGCCGACCGCCTACCGGGCGATCATGGGCGCGGGCCTGGCCGACCTGCTCAAGGGCGTCCGGCGATGCGTGTCGGCGGGTGAGGCGCTGCCCGCGGAGACCTGGCACGACCTGCACGCGGCGACCGGGATCGAGCTGATCGACGGGATCGGCGCGACCGAACTGCTGCACGTGTTCGTCTCCGCCGCCGACCAGGACATCCGCCCCGGCGCGACCGGCCGAGCGGTGCCCGGCTTCGAGGCGGTGGTGCTCGACGCCGACGGTCACCGTGTCCCGGACGGTACGCCCGGGCAGCTCGCGGTCAAGGGGCCGACCGGCTGCCGGTACCTCGACGACCCGCGCCAGACCAGTTACGTGCGGGACGGCTGGAACATCACCGGCGACACCTACATCCGCGACGCCGACGGCTACCTCTGGTACCAGGCCCGCAGCGACGACATGATCGTCTCCTCCGGCTACAACATCGCCGGCCCCGAGGTCGAACTCGCCCTGGCCGCCCACCCGGACGTCGCCGAGTGCGGCGTGGTCGGCGCGCCGGACCCCAGACGCGGCCTGATCGTCAAGGCGTACGTCGTGCTGCGCGAGGGCGTGGCCGCCGACGCCGAGACCGCCACCCGCATCCAGACCTTCGTCAAGCAGGCCATCGCGCCGTACAAGTACCCGCGCGCCGTCGAGTTCGTGGCCACGCTGCCGCGCACCGGCAACGGCAAGCTGCGCCGCGGCGAACTGCGCGCCTGGGCCCAGGCGCCCGCCGCGCCCGCACCGGCCGGCCCCAAACCCCCGGCCCCGAACCCCCTTGCCCCGGAGACCTCGTGAAAGGCGACGAGATGCAGGACACCCGCCCGGCACAGACCGACCCGACCGATCCGGCGGACGACTCCGAGGCGGCGACGCTGCCCTCGGTGGTGATCGAGCGCCGGGTCGAATGGCAGGACACCGACGCCGCCGGCCACTACCACTACTCGGCGGTGCAGCGCTGGGTCGAGGCGGCGGAGGCGGTGCTGCTGCGCCGGCTGGGTGTGGCCGACCTGTTCGGCCGGATCCCGCGCGTGCACTTCGAGGCGGACTACCGCGAGCGGCTGTGGTTCGGCGAGTCCGCGCACATCGCGCTGGGGATCGCCCGGGTGGGCACCAGTTCGCTGCACTACACGTTCGAGGTGCGCGGCGAGCAGGGCATCGCCGCGACCGGTCGGGTGTCCGTCGCGCACTGCCCGCCGGACGCGAAGGGCGCCTCGCCCTGGCCGGACGAGACCCGGGCCGCGCTCTCCAGCGGCGGCCCGCAACGACCGGAGTCGTACGCCTGACCGGCGCGCCGGTGCGAGGGCTCGAAGGACGCCGCGAGCCCTCCACCCGCACCGGATATCGCGCCCTGTTGACGACCGTGGAATTTATTACATACGCTCGGGTAGGCCGGGAACATTGGAGGACGCTGTGCGCATCGCAGTCATCGGTGGCGGGCCGGGCGGGTTGTACTTCGCCGCCCTCGCCAAGCAGCTCTCGCCGGCCGCGGAGATCACCCTGTGGGAGCGCAACGCACCGGACGACGTGTTCGGCTTCGGCGTGGTCTTCTCCGACGAGACGCTGGACGGCATCGCGCAGGCCGACCCGGAGATCTTCGCCGCGATGTCCGCGGGCTTCGCCCGCTGGACCGACATCGACATCCGCTACGGCGGTCGCACCCTGACCTCCGGCGGGCACGGGTTCGCCGCGCTGGGCCGGGAGCGGCTGCTGCGCATCCTCCAGGAGCGGTGCGCCGCGCTCGGCGTGGACCTGCGCTACCGCACCGAGGCGCCCGACGTGGACGAACTGGCGCGCACCCACGACCTGGTGGTCGCCTCGGACGGCGTGCGCTCGGCGGTGCGCGAACGCTACGCCGACACCTTCCGGCCCGATCTCGACGAGCGCGGCTGCCGGTACATGTGGCTGGGCACCGACAAGGTCTTCGACGCGTTCACCTTCATCGTCGACAAGTTCGACTTCGGCGTGGTGCAGGTGCACGCGTATCCGTTCGACGACCGACGCAGCACCTTCATCGTCGAACTCGCCGAGGACGCCTGGCGGCGCGGCGGGTTCGCCGAGTTCGCCGGCCGCGACCTGCCGCGCGGGGCCAGTGACGACGCGGGTATCGCGCGGTGCGAGGCGCTGCTGGCCGAACACCTGGACGGCCACCGGCTGATCCCGAACAACTCGCGCTGGATCAGGTTCAGCACCGTGCGCAACGCCTCGTGGCACCACGAGAACGTGGTCCTGCTCGGCGACGCCGCGCACACCGCGCACTTCTCCATCGGCTCGGGCACCAAGCTGGCGATGGAGGATGCGCTCGCGCTGGCCGCCTGCCTGAACGAGCACGCCGGCATCCCGGCCGCGCTGACCGCCTACGAGGCCGAGCGCAAGCCGGTGGTCGGCTCCACCCAGCGCGCCGCGCAGGCCAGCCTGGAATGGTTCGAGAACATCGACCGCGCGGTCGGCCAGGCGCCCGAGCAGTTCGCCTTCAACCTGCTCACCCGCAGCCGCCGGGTCACCCACGCCAACCTGCTCGAGCGCGACCCCGCGTTCGTCGCCCGGGTGGACACCGCGTTCACCGCCGGGCGGCCGGACCGGGTGGACGCCGCGCCGATGTTCCAGCCCTTCCGGCTCGGCTCGGTCCGGCTGCGCAACCGTGTGCTGGTGCCGCCGATGGCCACCTACGCGGCGCGCGACGGCATCCCGGGGCCGTTCGAGGCCGCGCACCTGGGCGCGCTCGCACTCGGCGGCGCGAGCCTGGTCTTCGCGGGCATGACGGCCGTACTGCCCAACGGCCGGGCCACCGAGGCCTGTCCGGGCCTGTGGTCGGACGCGCACGAGGCCGCGTGGCGCGATGTGGTCACCCGGGTCAAGGAACAGGCCCCGGACGGACCGCTGCTGGGCATCCAGCTCAGCCACGCCGGACGCCGCGCGGCGACCACCGTGCCGGACGCCGACGGTCGGAGTGTGCCGCTGGGCCCGAACGGCTGGCCGACGGTGGCCGCGTCGGCGATCCCCTGGGACACCGCGAACGACTTCCGGCCGCGCGAGGCGGACCGCGCGGACCTGGACGCGATCACCGCCGCGTTCGCCGCCGCCGCCGCGCGGGCCGACCGGGCGGGCTTCGACGCGCTGGAACTCCAGTACGGCCACGGCCACCTGATGTCCGGCTTCCTGTCCCCGCTGACCAACCTGCGCGAGGACGAGTACGGCGGCTCGCTCGCCGGCCGGCTGCGCTTCCCGATAGAGGTGCTGTCCGCGGTGCGGGCGGTGTGGCCGACGAACAAGCCGCTGGTGGTGCGCATCTCGGCGAGCGACTGGGCCCAGGGCGGCACCACCGAGGACGACGCGGTACGCATCGCCCGGGCACTGGCGGCGGCCGGCGCGGACGGCATCGACGTGTCCTCGGGCGAGGTGGTCGCGCACGAGCGGCCCGCCTACGGGCGCGGCTACCAGACCCCGTTCGCCGATCTGATCCGCAACGCGACCGGCGTGCCGACCATCGCGGTCGGCGCGATCTCCACCTACGACGACGTCAACTCGATCCTGCTCGCGGGTCGCGCCGACCTGTGCGCGGTCGGCCGCGCCCACCTGTACGACCCGATGTGGACGTTGCACGCCGCCGCCGAGCAGGGCTACACCGGACCCGGCGCGTCCTGGCCGAGCGCGTGGCGCCCCGGCAGCCGCAAGCCGCCCGGCGCGGGCAGCGACCGGGTGCCGCCGCGACTGCACCTGCTGCGCGAGAGCGTCGAAGCGGTGCCGCGCCGCTGGCGGCCCGAGCCCGACCCGAGCCTGGTGGCCGTACCCGGCCGGCGTTGACCCGGACACGAGGAGCCCGACATGGACAGTCCCACCCCGCCGATCGTGCTGACCGGTGAACAACGCGACAACCCGCCCCGGTTCAAGGCCGCCGCCGTGCAGGCCTCGCCGGTCTACCTGGACGCGGCCGCCACGGTGGCCAAGGCGGTCGCACTGATCCGCGAAGCCGCCGCCAACGGCGCCGCCTTGATCGTCTTCCCCGAGGTGTTCGTGCCGGGGTACCCGTACTGGAACTGGACGATGAACCCGGTCCAGGGCTCGCCCTGGTTCGAACGCCTGTACCGCTCCTCGGTGGACGTGCCCGGCCCGCACGTGGAGGCACTGCGCGCCGCCGCCCGGGCGGCCGGCGCGGTGGTGGTGATCGGCGTCAACGAGCGCGGCCCGCACAGCATGGGCGTGCTCTACAACACGATGCTGACCATCGACGCGGACGGCGAACTGATCGGGGTGCACCGCAAGCTGGTGCCCACCTGGGCGGAGAAGCTGACCTGGACCGGCGGCGACGGCAGCTCGCTGCGCGTGCACCCGACCGGGATCGGCCCGCTCGGCGTGCTCGCGTGCGGCGAGAACACCAACACGCTGGCCCGCTTCACCCTGCTCGCGCAGGGCGAACTCGTGCACGCCGCGAGCTACATCGCCCTGCCGGTGGCACCGGCCGACTACGACATGGCGGACGCCATCGCGGTGCGCACCGCCGCGCACAGCTTCGAGGGCAAGGTGTTCTCCGTGGTCGCGTGCTCGACCATCTCGCCCGAGATCGTGGACGCCATCGCCGGCGACGACGACGAGGTGCGCAAGCAGCTCGGCCGCGAACGCAGCGCGCTCTCCGGGATCTTCGGCCCCGACGGCCGCCCGGTGACCGAACCGCTGATCGACGACGAGGGCATCGTCTACGCCGACATCGACCTCGCCAAGTGCATCCAGCCCAAGCAGATGCACGACATCGTCGGCCACTACAACCGCTTCGACATCTTCCGACTGAACGTCGACAACCGGCCCAGATCGCCGATCACGTTCACCCACGACAGTGCCCCCACGCCCCTCGCACCTGCCCCCGAGGAGGAGAAATGACCACCCAGGACGACAACATGCTCGGCCGGGCCCGAGTCACCGACACCCCGGAACTGAGCGCCTACTACGCCGAGTTGGCCGACCGCGAGGCCGGTGCGCTGTGGACCGTGGCGAACGAGATCGAGCCGTGGTACCCACAGCCCAAGTCGGTGCCCACGCTGTGGCGCTACGCCGAACTGCGCCCCCTGGTGCGCAAGGCGCTCGACCTGGTCAAGGCGGACGACGCGGGCCGGCGGGTGGTGATGCTGGTCAACCCCGGGCGCCGGGACGTCAGCGCGGCGGCCGGCCTGCTGTACACGGGCCTGCAGATCATGGGCCCGGGCGAGTCGATGACCGCCCACCGACACCAGGCCGCCGCGCTGCGCTTCGTCCTGGAGGGCACCGGCGCGTGGACCATCGTGGACGGCGAGAAACTCAAGGTCGGCGCCCGCGACTTCGCGATCACCCCGAACGGCACCTGGCACGAGCACGGCAACGAGTCCGACGACGCGCCGGTGATCTGGCAGGACGGCCTGGACATTCCGCTGGTCAACGCGCTGGACGCGGGCTTCTACGAGGTGCACCCCGACGTGTACCAGGTGCCCGGCAAGGTGGTGAACTCCTCGGTCCTGACCTTCGGCGGCAACCTGGTGCCGTACGGCGCCGAGCGGTGGACCCGGCCCTACTCACCGCTGCTGGCCTGGCCGTGGGAGCCCACCTACCAGGCGCTGTTGGACCTGGCGAAGGCGAGCGAGGGATCGCCGTACGACGGCGTGATCATGGAGTACACCAACCCCGCCACCGGCGGCTCGGTGATGCCGACGATGAGCGCGCACATCCAACTCCTGCGCGCGGGACAGGCGACGAAGGCGCACCGGCACACCGGTTCGGTCGTGTACACCGCGGCCAAGGGCCACGGCGTCTCGATCGTGGGCGGGCAGCGCTTCGAGTGGCACGAGGGCGACGTCTTCGCGGTCCCGGCCTGGGCCTGGCACGAACACGCCAACCTCGACACCTCCGAGGACGCGGTGTTGTTCTCCTTCAACGACTTCCCGGTGATGCGCTCGCTCGGCTTCCACCGCGAAGAGGCGTACGTCGACAACGACGGACATCAGCCGACCCCCTGATCACCGGGGCGCCGGATCGGGCCGCGTGCCCACCGATCGCCGGCCCCGCGATTCCCGACCCCCACGACGACCCGGGCGGCGCGACCGCGCCGCCCGGACGCAAGGACAGTGAGGACACTCCCATGCGCCTGGTCACCTACACCGTCGACGGCACGACGCCCCGCCTGGGCGCCGAGGACGGCGCGCACGTGATCGACCTCGTCGCGCTCGCCGCCGCCGCGGACACCGAACTCCCCGGCGATCTGCTGTCGTTCATCCGCGCCGGCGCCGAGGCGTTCGACGCCGCGCGCGACCTGCTCGGCGGCGACCCGGCCGACCGGCCCGCCGCCGCCGTGCACGCGAGCACCGACGTGCGGCTGCTCGCGCCGCTGCGGCCCGGGAAGATCATCGGCATCGGGCTCAACTACGTCGAGCACGTGGCCGAGTCCAACCGCACCCTGGACACCGCGAAGGAACTCCCGGATCGCCCGGTGCTGTTCGGCAAGCCCGCGACCGCCGTGACCGGCCCCGGCGCACCGATCCTGCACAACGGCGACCTGACGCAGCAGCTCGACTGGGAGTGCGAACTCGCGGTCGTGATCGGGCGGACCGCGTACAAGGTGAGCGAGGCCGACGCGTGGGACCACGTGTTCGGGTACAGCATCATGAACGACATCAGCGCCCGCGACCAGCGCCGGTCCGGACAGTGGTTCTTCTCCAAGGGCCAGGACTCCTACGCGCCGTTCGGCCCCGCGGTGGTCACCGCCGACGACATCCCGGACGCGCAGGCGCTGGACCTGTCGCTGCGGGTCAACGGCGACGTCAAGCAGAAGTCCAACACGCGGCACATGCTCTTCGACATCCCGCGCCTGATCGCCGACATCTCCTCCGGGATGACCCTGGAGCCGGGCGACGTGATCTCCACGGGATCGCCGTCCGGCGTCGGCGCGGCCCAGGTCCCGCCGCAGTACCTGCGCCCCGGCGACGTGGTGGAGGCCACCGTGGAGCGGATCGGCACGCTGTCCAACCCGGTGATCGACGCCCGCTGACCCGCGGCTCGTCCCCACCCCACACTCTCGGCTCGCAGTCGGCATCCAGCAGGAGGACCTCCGTGCGTCAACACCCCTACCGCATCGGCCAGATCGTGCCGAGCTCGAACGTCACGATGGAAACCGAGGTGCCCGCGATCCTGCGGGCGCGCGAGGCGGTCGCCCCGGAGCGCTTCACGTTCCACTCCAGTCGGATGCGGATGACGCACGTCACGCCCGAGCAACTCAAGGCGATGGACGCCGACTCCGACCGCTGCGCCGTCGAACTCTCCGACGCGCGGGTGGACGTGCTCGGCTACGCGTGCCTGGTGGCGATCATGAGCATGGGCCTGGGCTACCACCGGGTCTCCGAGGAGCGCCTGCACACCCGGACCGTCGAGAACGGCGCACCCGCGCCGGTGGTCACCAGCGCCGGCGCGCTCGTGCACGGACTGCACACGATCGGCGCGCGCAAGGTCGCCCTGGTCGCGCCGTACATGCTGCCGCTGACCCGCACCGTGGTGGACTACCTGGGCCACGAGGGCATCGAGGTGCTCGACTTCGAGGCGCTGGAGATCCCGGACAACCTCGACGTGGCCGCGCACGACCCGCTGCGCCTGCCGGGCATCGCGGAGCGGCTCGCCCACGCGGACGCGGACGCGGTGGTGTTGTCCGCGTGCGTGCAGATGCCCTCGCTGGCCGCGATCGAGGAGGCCGAGCAACGACTGGGCAAGCCGGTCGTCTCCGCCGCGGTGTGCACCGTGCACCAGATGTTGCGTGCCCTCGACCTGCCCGCCTTCGCGCCGGGGGCCGGACACCTGCTGTCCGGGAAGTTCGCCGAGGCGCCCCTGGGCGCCGCCTCCGCCGACGCGGGTTCGGCGACGTGAGCGCCCCGGGCCCGGACGACGCGCCGCTGGTGCGGCTGCCCGTCGGCACGCTGCGCGGGCGGGCCGAGAACGGGCTCGCGGTCTTTCGCGGCATCCCGTACGCGGCGCCGCCGGTCGGCGAACTGCGCTGGCGGCCGGCCCGACCGCATCCGGGTTGGGCCGGGATCCGGGACGCGGGCGAGTACGGCCCCAGCGCCCCGCAGGTCGGGCTGGTCGACCCGGTCCTCGGCGGCCACGGCGCGCCTCCGTTCGACGAGGACTGCCTCACGCTGAACGTCTGGACGCCGGGCCCGGACGACGCCCGCCGCCCGGTCCTGGTCTGGATCCACGGCGGCGGCTTCGTCAGTGGCTCCGGCGCGCTGCCGATCTACGCGGGGGACACCTTCGCGCGCGACGGCGACCTGGTCGTGGTGAGCGTCTCCTACCGGATCGGCGCGCTCGGCTACCTCTACCTCGGGGCCGAGGACGACGCGGACGCCGGGAACTTCTGGTTGACCGACCAACTCGCCGCACTGCGCTGGATCCGGGAGCACATCGCGGCCTTCGGCGGCGACCCGGACGACATCACCGTCGCGGGCCAGTCGGGCGGCGCCTTCTCCACGGCGGCGCTGGCCGTACATCCGCAGGGGCGCGGCCTGTTCCGCCGGGCGATCCTGCAGAGCCCGCCGCTGGGTGTGCACACGCCCGACCGCGAGGAAGCGCTGCGGACCACGGCCGCGCTGATGGAGGTGGCCGGCGTCCCCGACGTCGCGGGGTTGCGCGCGCTGCCGTGGGAGGCGTTGGTCGAGGCCACCGTCGGCATGTTCGGGGTGCAGGCCCGGTGGGGCCGATGGCCGGTGCCGTTCCTGCCCATGGTCGACGGGTCGACGCTGACCCGGCATCCGCTGGCGGCGCTGCTGGCCGGGGAGAATCCGGACCTGGACATCCTGCTCGGCTGGACCGCCGACGAGGCCGGCTTCGCGTTCGGGGCCAACGAGATGTACGCGCGGGCCACGTTCGAGCAGGTCCGGGCACGATTCGAGGAGGCGTTCGGCGCGCGGGGCGGGGAGGCGTACGAGATCTTCGCCGCCGAGCGTCCGGGGGCAACCGCGCTCGAACTGCTGACCGATCTGGTCTCCGAGGAGTTGTTCCGGCTGCCGGGCACGGCCCTCGCGGAAGGTCTGGCCGAACAGGAACGGCCGGTGTGGCTTTACCAGTTCGACTACCCGACGCCCGCGTACGACGGTCGGCTGGGCGCCGCGCACTGCCTGGAGTTGCCGTTCACGTTCCGCAACGCGGACCGGTGGGCACACGCACCGTTCCTGGCCGGGGTCGAGCCGAAGACCCTGGACGGGCTGGGCGCGGCGATGCACGACGCGTGGATCGCGTTCGTCCGGACCGGCGACCCCAACCACGCCGGACTGCCCGCGTGGGAGCGGTACACGACACCGACCCGGGCGACGATGCGCTTCGCGGCGGCCTGCGAGGCGGGGACCGACCCGGTCGGCGCGGCCAAGCGCGGGTTGTCCGGGGCCGGCGCGGCCGGCGGGAGGGCCTGAGCGCGGGCGGCGGGCCGGTGCCGGCCGGCCCGAGGGGGTGGGGAGCGGGGCTTTCGAGGGGTCGCCGAACGGTGCGCGAGTGCGGCCGGGGCGTCGAGGACCGGGTGGTTCGCACGGTTCGCGCGTTTCGGCCGAATGATCGTCGCGGTGGAATACTGGCCGCCGCTCCGCACGGAGACTCCCCACGGAAGGAGGCCCTGGATGGGCTTCGGCCCCAAGTCCATGGCCACGCTCGGCAAGGCGATCACCGGCCGTGACCTGATCGCCACGGACACCCCAGCGGGGTTCGGGTCGGCCGCTACGCGCCGGACCCTCCCGGCGCGTACCCGGTCGGACCTCCTGGTCGCGCTCGTGGCGATGGCCGTCGACCTGCTCGGCTACGTGGTCACCGTCCGCGGCGACGGCGCCGGGGAGACCGCGATCAGCGTCGCCTTCCTGGTCGCCTCGGCGCTGTGCCTGGTGGCCCGCCGGCGCGCCCCGTTCCCGGTGCTGCTCGCGGTGCTCGTGCTCCAGGTGGGGTTGAACCTGTCGACCGACATCGGGCAGCGGTTCGGCATCTCGTTGGCGGTCGCGCTGTACACCGTCGGCCTGGCCTGCCGGCCCCGGACGATCGCGGTGGCCGCGGCGCTGACCATGGCCGCCCAGACCTCCGGCTACCGCAACGCCGACGAGTCGTTCGTCTGGACCTTCAGCGGCGACCTGGTCGCGACCGCGCTCGTGCTGGGCGCGAGCGCGGCGGTGCGGCACTGGCAGGGACAGGTCGAGGTCAACCGGGTCCTGCTGGCCGAGCGGGCGCTGACCGAGGAGCGCCGGCGGATCGCCCGGGAACTGCACGACATCGTGGCGCACCACATCACCACCATGCATCTGATGTCCGGCGGCGCCCGGGCCAGTCTGGAACGCGACCTGGACGGCGCGCGCGGCGCACTGCTCACCCTGGAGGCGTCCGGCCGGGTCGCGCTGGACGAGATGCGGCAGTTGCTCGGCGTGCTGCGCAGTGACAAGGACCCGGAGAGCGCGCCGTCGAGCCCGCAGCCCGGCGTCGACGACCTCGACCGGCTGATCGCCGAATCCTGCCTGGCCGGCCTGCCGACCGAGCTCCAGGTGCTCGGCACGCGCCGCGAACTGCCGCTGCCGGTCGGCCTCGCGCTGTACCGGATCGCCCAGGAGGCGCTCACCAACGCGCGCAAGCACGCCGGCAGCGCGGCGATGGCCCGGGTGCTGCTGGAATACCTGCCGGACGCGGTCGCCATCGAGATCCGCGACGACGGCGGCGGCGCCAAGGCCGGCGGTGGTTACGCGACGACCGGTGGTGGTCACGGGCTGCTCGGCATGCGCGAGCGGGTGGCGGTGCACGGCGGATCCTTCCGGGCCGAGCACGTCGCGGGCGGCGGGTTCCTGGTCGCGGCGAGCATCCCGGTGACGGCGGCGACGGGGCCGGCCGGCGAGCCCACGACGCCGTCGACGCCCCCGGTTCCCGACGCCCTCGCTCGACTCGCCCCGGCCGAGATCGAGGTGCTGCGCCTGGTCGCGGCGGGCAAGGACAGCGGCGAGATCGCCGAGGCCATGCGGGTCGAGGACGCCACCGTGGAGCGGTACGAGAGGGACCTGCTGGGCAAGCTCGACCTGCGCGATCGTGCGCAGGCCGTGGTGGTGGCGTACGAATCCGGCCTGGTCCGGGTCGGCCACACCACCATGCCGCGCTGACCGGTTGTGCGTTCGCACCAAGGGTTGCCCTCGGGTTCGTCGTCACGGCCATGAGCGGGAGCGGTTCGTCCGCGTAGCGTGCCGGTACGCCGCCGAGCCCACTCGCGAAAGAGGTCCCATGGCCGCAACCGTCGACTCCGCCCACTGGAATGCCCGTCTCGCCGAGCTGATCACCCGATACGACGTACCGGGCGCGAGCCTGGCGTTCGCGCACGAGGGTGAGGTATACACCTTCGTCGCCGGGGTGCTGAACAAGGACACCGGCACTCCGGTCTCGACCGACTCGCTGTTCCAGATCGGCTCGGTGAGCAAGGTGTGGACGGCGACCCAGTTGATGCTGCTGGTCGAGCAGGGCCGGCTCACCCTGGACACGCCGGTCGTCGAGCTGCTGCCCGAGTTCAAGGTCGCCGACGCGCAGGTGACCAAGACGGTGACGGTGCGGCACCTGCTGACGCACACCTCCGGTATCGACGGCGACCTGTTCCTGGACTCCGGGCGCGGCGACGACTGTCTGGAGAAGTACGTCGCGGCCTGCGCCGAGCTGACCCAGAACCACCCGATCGGCGAGTCGTTCTCGTATTGCAACTCCGGCTTCGTGATCGCGGGACGGATCATCGAGCGGCTCACCGGCAAGACCTGGGACGCGGCGCTGCGCGAGCAGATCTGTGCGCCTCTGGGTCTGACGCACACCTGGACGCTGCCGGAGGACGTGCTGCGGTTCAGCGCGGCGACGGGGCACGTCGAGGACGGCAGCCCCACCTCGGTATGGGGCCTGACCCGGGCCATGGGACCGGCCGGGCTGATCTGCGCGCGAGCGAGCGATGTGGTCGCGTTCGGCCTGGCCCACCTGGGCACCGAACTGCTGGCCGCACCGGGTGCGATGACCGAGCCGCAGGTGCGCCTGCCCAACCCGTACACGATCGCTCCGGAGTGGGGGATCGGCTGGATCCTCGACGAGTGGTCCGGGCACCGGGTGATCATGCACGCGGGCAACACCATCGGCCAGTCCGCGATGCTCTGGGTGCTGCCCGACACCGGCACGGTGGTCTGCCTGCTGGCCAACGGCGGTGAGACGTCCGCGCTGCAACGCACCCTGGGCGCCGAGCTGTTCGCCGTGCTCGCGGACGTCGAGATGCCGGAGCTGCTCGGCCCGCCCGACACGCCGGTGGACGTGGACGTCGCGCGCCACGCGGGGACGTACGAGCGGGTGGGCTGCCTGGCGACGGTGAGTGTCGGGGACGACGCCAAGCTGCACCTGAACATCCGGGTCACCGGCGCGCTGGCCGACATCTCGCCGGAGATGGACTGGGATCTGATCCCCGTCGACGAGAGCACGTTCGTGGGCCGCCGCGAGGGCAGCCCGCTGTGGGACAGCATGGTCTTCTACGAACTCGCCGACGGCTCGCGGTACATACACATGGGCGTACGCGCCACCCCGAAGACCGCCTGACCCGCCGCCGGGCCGCCTTGGGGAGCACCGCCCGGTGAGCCCGGATCCGACCCGCACCATCCCGCGTGTGCCAGGTGCCCCGGGTGGTGCCGGTTCGGGTCCGGGCTTACGGTCGAACGAGTGAGCGCACCCCGTCCGGTCGGGCGCACCATCGCCGGATCGCCGGGGCCGTCGACGCACACCGGATCGTCGGGACCGCCGAACCGCATCGGATCGGTCGGAGACCGTCGATTCCCGCCGGACGGCGCCGCGTGGCGCGGCCCTCGGCAACCGCGGGACCCAACATGGCGAATCCTCACGCGACACCCTCGCAGACCGCCGCCGCACCGAAACGACGCGGCGGCAATGGCGCCGCGCTCGCGGTGATCGCCTCGTGTCAGCTCATGGTTGTGCTGGACATCACCATCGTGAACATCGCGCTGCCGCACATCCAGAGCTCGTTGGAGTTCTCCACCACCAGCCTGTCCTGGGTGCTCAACGCGTACACGCTCACCTTCGGCGGTCTGCTGCTGCTCGGTGGGCGTGCGGGCGACATCCTGGGCCGCAGGCGGGTGTTCATCTTCGGCGTGTTGCTGTTCGTGATCGCCTCGCTACTCGGCGGACTCGCGCAGACCGCGCCGCAACTGCTCGCCGCCCGGGCGCTCCAGGGTGTCGGCGGCGCCATCGCGTCCCCGACCGCCCTCGCCCTGATCACCACGACCTTTGCCGAAGGCCCGGCCCGCAACCGGGCCTTCGGCGTCTTCGCGGCGGTCTCCGCGGGCGGCGGCGCGATCGGGCTGCTGGCCGGCGGCATCCTGGTCGAATGGCTGGACTGGCGGTGGGTGTTCTTCGTCAACGTGCCCATCGGCGTGCTCATCGCACTGGCCACGCCGCGCTACATCAGGGAGTCCGAGCGACATCCCGGCCACTTCGACGTGCTCGGCGCGCTCACCTCGACCCTGGGCATCGGCTCGCTCGTGTACGGCTTCATCCGGGCCGCCCAGGAGGGCTGGCGGGACAGCCTGACCCTCGCCGCGTTCGCGGCGGCCGTCGTCCTGCTGGCGATCTTCCTCTCCATCGAGCGCAGGTCCAGGCAGCCGATCACGCCGCTGGCGATGTTCGCGGACCGTAACCGGTCGGGCACGTACGGCATCATGTTGTGCCTGGCGGCGGCGATCTTCGGGATGTTCTTCTTCCTGACCCTGTTCGTCCAGGACGTCCTGGGCTTCAGCCCGATCGAGGCCGGTCTGGCCTTCCTCCCGATCAGCGCGGTGATCGCGGTCGGCGCCGGCTTCGCGTCGCAACTGCTGCCGCGCTACGGACCCAAACCCTTCATGGTCGTCGGCGCCCTCCTGGCGGCGGCCGGCCTCGCCTGGCTGACCCGTACCGACGTGCACAGCACCTACGCCGGCAGCATCCTGGGCCCGACGCTGGTCTTCGGCCTCGGCATGGGCATGCAGTTCGTGTCGCTGACCCTGATGGCCGTCTCCGGCGTCGCCGCCCAGGAAACGGGCGCCGCCTCGGGCCTGCTCAACGCCACCCAACAGGTGGGCGGTTCGCTCGGCCTGTCCATCCTGGTCACCGTCTTCGGCACCGCCAACCGCAACGAGGCCAAGGATCAGGTCCCGGCCTTCCTCGCCCAGGCCACGCCGGCCGAGCGCGCCACCTTCGAGCGCACCGGCGACCTGCCCGCGCCCTGGAGTCACCAGGTACTGACCACGGGCATCTCCGCCGCCTTCGTCACGGCCGCGATCTTCGCGGTGATCGCCGCCGTGATCGCGATGTTCGTCATCCAGGTCCGCGCCTCGGACCTCGAACGCCTCCGCGGCGCCGGCCCCCCGGGCCCAGGAGGCTGACCAAACGCCGGATCGGCGTGACCCCCGCCGGATCGGCGCCACCGATCACGACCAGGCCGGCTCCGCGCTGCGGCCTTCCAACTTCCCGACTTCGCACGCCCGGGCCGTAAATGCAGAAAAACCCCTGAACAACAGGGGTCTCTCGTGGTGTCCGAGGGGGGACTTGAACCCCCAAGCCCTTTCGGGCACTAGCACCTCAAGCTAGCGCGTCTGCCAATTCCGCCACCCGGACCGGGTGGTCTCCGCTGGTGTTTCGTGCGGCGACGTGGAGAACCATATCAAAGATCCGGAGGGGAATCGGACCGGGATGGGTGGGGCTGACCTGGGGGTTGGCCTGGGTCGGCGTGGTGGGTGGTTCGGTGGTGGGGGAGGTTCGGGGCCGGGGTGGTTTGGTTGCCGGGCCGGGCCGGGGTGGATCGGGGGCGGGGTGGATTGGTGTGGGGGCGGTGGGGTGGGGTGGGTCAGGGCTTGTCGAGTAGGTGGGCTTCCTGGGTTGGTGTCAGGCCCTGGGAGAGTGGGGGTTCGCCTCGGGCGCGGTCCCAGGTGCGGACGTCGGCGGCGGTGATCGACAGTGGCGTGGTCGGGAGGCCGGCGGCGCGGGCTCGGGTGGCGCTGCGTTGGCGGGTGGGCCATTGGGGCTCGGGGGTGACCAGGGGGAAGGGGCCGGGGATCACGTCGGGGGAGACGGGGACGATTTCCACCTCGGTGCCGGCGGCCCGGGCGCAGGTGTGGATCAGGTCGCCCAGGGTGGTCGGTTCGGCCGGGCCTACGGCGTGGAAGGCGCCGGGGCGGTGGTCGATCAGGAGTTGGGTGACCAGGCGGGCCAGGTCGCGGGAGTCGACCACCTGGATCGGCTGTTCGGGTCGGCCCGGGAGGGCGACGCGGCCGCCGCGGGCGGCTCGGCGACTCCAGTACGTGAAGGTTTCCTGTACGTCGTGCGGGCCGGCGACCTTGCCCGGGCGCACGATGGTGGCGCGGTCGCCGTAGCGGGCGAGTACGTCGTCCTCACAGGCGACCTTGCAGGGGCCATAGGTGTCGTTGTCGAGTACCTCGGTGTCGCGGACGGGTGCGCGGCGAGGGGTGTCCTCGTCCGAGCCGGGGCCGACTCCGGACTGTACGTACACGGCGTGGCTGGAGACGAACAGGTAGCGGCCGACCCGGTCGCCGAGCACCGCCATCGCCTGCCCGACGTGGCGCGGTACGTATCCGCTGACGTCCACCACCGCGTCCCACTCGCCGTCGCGCAGCGCCGTGTAGTCGCCGGTGTCGCGGTCGCCGATCCGTCGGGCGGCCTGCGGGAAGAGGTCGGCGCCGGTTCTGCCTCGGCCGAACAGGGTCACCTCGGCGCCCCGGGCCAGGGCGTCCTCGACGATCGCCCGGCCCACGAACGCGGTGCCCCCGAGCACAAGAATTCGCATGGTTCGCGACCGTATCGGGTCGCCGGGACGGGCGCCCCCGCTTTCCCGGTGCCTCGCATGTCAACTGTGGTTGACAGGGCCGGAATGTCAACGTAGGTTGACGGTCATGACCGAAGCAACCGACCTCGCCAGTCGTGCGGGGGACCGGGATCCACGGGTGGGCCTACGGGCCGTGGCCGCGCTGCGCCGGCTGCTCGAGCAATTGGAGGCCGTGCAGGTGCGCAGTGCGCGCGTGCAGGGGTGGTCGTGGCAGGAGATCGCGGCCGAGCTCGGAGTGAGCCGCCAGGCGGTGCACAAGAAGCACGGGAGGAACTGATGTTCGAGAGGTTCACGGACAGTGCCCGGGGCGTCGTGTACGGGGCCATCGAGCATTCGCGGCGGGTTGGGGACGCCCGCGTGGAGGGGGAGCACATGCTCGCGGCGCTGCTGGACGCGCAGGGTACGCAGGCCTCGGTCGCGCTGGCGACGCTCGGGTTCGTGGCGAGTCGGGACGAGTTCGAACGCGGACTGGCCCGGGCCCGGCGGCGCGGCGGCATGTCGCAGGCAGACGAGGCCGCGCTCGCCGACCTGGGGATCGACGTCGGGGAGATCGTCGCGCGCGTCGAACAGGCGCACGGCGAGGGCGCGTTGGCGGTGGGCCGACGGCGGCGCCGGCTGTGGCCGTTCGGTGGGCGTACCGGGCACGTCCCGTTCGCGCCCGGTGCCAAGAAGGTGTTGGAGCAGTCGCTGCGCGAGTCGGTGGCGCGCGGTCAGCGGCACATCGGCGACGAGCACATTCTGCTCGCGCTCACCGCCTGTTCGGGCGTGGTCGCGGACCTGCTCGCGGAACACGGCGTCACCCACACGGCGGTACTGCGGGCACTGGCGCCGACGGCACAGGCGGGCTGACCGCGCCCACGCCCACGTCCACGTCCACGCGAGACGGGGGACCGGGACGTCTTGGGCCGACCACGCCGCGCCCACGCCGGCGCCCGACGGGCGGACCGGAGACGTCGCGGTAGGCCCCCGCCCGACGGGCGCCGCCCGGGCAACACCGGTGGCCCGGCCAACGCCCATGGTCGGTGCCGAAACCCACGCGCACCTGGCGGACGGGCCCATCGAACAGATGCGAGCGGAGCGCCCGACCTGCCTGCCGGGTCCGGCGCAGCCCGCTGAGCCGAAGGGAGCCGGGGAGCCCCAGGCCCAACCCGCGCTCATCCCCACCCGCCTACGTTCGGGCCCGGGCGGGCCCTATCACCCGGAGCGGAAGGGCCACCCGGCCGGATCCGGTCGGCCCACCCGCCTTACTCGGCCCGAAGCCGGACGCGGAGCCCAAGCCCCACGTGGATCCCATGCCGACCCGGCCGGGCCGAACCGCCGGCGGCGAAGGCCCGCCCGGCCGGGTTCGTTTCAGCTCGATCACCCCCCGGCGCCGACGCGGCCCCGAAGCTCAGGTCCTGACCGGGCGCCACGCTCGCGCGGTCGCGTTCGCCCCGGAAGGGCCCAACGGCCCGGAGCGAAAGGCTCGCTCGGTTTGCCCCGGCCCGCTTGGCCCGCCGACCCCAATCGGCCCGAACGCCGCCGCGAAGTTCAAGCCCTATCCGGGCTCATGCCGATGCGACTGCGCTCGGGCCGAACGGGCCTATCGGGCCGGAGCGAAGAGCCCGCCCGGCCCGGCCCGACGACTTCAGCCCCATGCGGTCCGAACGCGCACCGTCCGAACGCGCACCGTCCGAACGCGCACCGTCCGAACGCGGCCGGGAAGCCCGAGTCCCACCGTCCCACCCGGCCGCGATCACCGCCCTCATCCCACGGCCTCATCCCAAGGCCCCGGCCCTACTTCACGTCCTCACTCGACCAAGCCGGCCCGCCGCAGCGCGTCCGCGATCGCGCCGCCGCCTCCGGCCGGGCCCTGCGGTCCTCGGCTCTGCTTCGGGGGAGTCGCGCGTCGCCCCTGGCCGCCGCCCTGAGCACTACCCGAGCCGCTGCCCGAGCCGCCGCCGCCCTGGCGCGCACCGCCCTGCCGCCCGTCGCCCTGTCGGCCACCGCTTTGTCGCCCGTCACCCTGAGGCCGACCCTCGCGAGCCCCGCGCTCCGGCCGAGGGCCGCGAGGGCCGCGCTCACCGCGGTCGGCCCGGTCGCCACGCGCCCCGCGTTGCTCCGGTTCGTCCTCCAGCCGCAGGGTCAGCGAGATCCGCTTGCGCGGGATGTCCACGTCGAGCACCTTGACCCGGACCACGTCGCCCGACTTGACCACGTCGTGCGGATCGCTCACGAACGTCTTCGACATCGCCGAGACGTGTACGAGGCCGTCCTGGTGCACGCCGACGTCCACGAACGCGCCGAACGCGGCCACGTTGGTGACCACACCCTCCAGGAGCATGCCGGGTTGCAGGTCGGACAGCTTCTCGACGCCTTCCTTGAAGGTCGCCGTCTTGAACGCCGGCCGCGGGTCACGCCCCGGCTTCTCCAACTCGCGCAGGATGTCGGTCACCGTCGGCAGGCCGAACTTCTCGTCCGTGAACGCCTTCGGGTCCAGCGCGCGCAGCCTCGGCGCCGCGCCGATCAGGGTCCGGACGTCGCCACCCGCCGCCGCGGCGATCTTGCGGACGACCGGGTACGCCTCCGGGTGTACCGAGGACGCGTCCAGCGGGTCGTCCCCGGCCGGGATCCGCAGGAAGCCCGCCGCCTGCTCGAACGCCTTCGGGCCCAGTCGCGCGACGTCCTTCAGGTCGCGCCGGGTCTTGAACGGGCCGTTCGCGTCCCGGTGTTGCACGATGTTGTCGGCCAGCGTCGCGCCGATCCCGGACACCCGGGTGAGCAGCGGCGCGGACGCGGTGTTGACGTCCACGCCGACCGCGTTCACGCAGTCCTCGACCACCGCGTCCAGCGAGCGGGACAACTTCAGCTCGGACAGGTCGTGCTGGTACTGGCCGACGCCGATCGACTTCGGGTCGATCTTGACCAACTCGGCCAGCGGGTCCTGGAGTCGGCGGGCGATGGAGACCGCGCCGCGCAACGACACGTCCAGGTCCGGGAGTTCCTGCGAGGCGAAGGCCGAGGCGCTGTACACCGACGCGCCCGCCTCGGAGACCATCACCTTAGTCAGGCCCAACTCGGGGTGCTTGGTGATCAGTTCGGCTGCCAGCTTGTCCGTCTCGCGGGAGGCGGTGCCGTTGCCGATCGCGATCAGGTCCACCCGGTGCGCGGCGGCCAGTGCGGCGAGGGTGGCGATCGACTCGTCCCAGCGGCGGCGCGGCTCGTGCGGGTAGATCGTCTCGGTGGCGACCACCTTGCCGGTGTCGTCGGTCACCGCGACCTTGACCCCGGTGCGCAGGCCCGGGTCGAGGCCCATCGTGGCGCGGGTGCCGGCCGGCGCGGCGAGCAGCAGGTCGCGCAGGTTGGCCGCGAACACCCGGACCGCCTCGTCCTCGGCCTCCTGCCGCAGCCGACCGCGCAGGTCGATGCCCAGGTGCACCAGGATTCGGGTACGCCAGGCCCAGCGCACGGTGTCCGCGAGCCACTTGTCGGCCGGGCGGTCGCGGTTGACGATGCCGAACGTGTGCGCGATCGAGCGCTCGTAGTCGGTCGGGCCGTCGACCTCCTCGTCCGTCGAGGGCGCCAGGGTCAGGTCGAGTACGTCCTCCTTCTCGCCCCGGAACATGGCCAGGATCCGGTGCGAGGGCAGCCGGGTGAACGGCTCGGCGAAGTCGAAGTAGTCGGCGAACTTGGCGCCGGCCTCCTCCTTGCCCTCGCGCACCTTGGCCACCACGCGCCCGCGCGTCCACATCCGCTCGCGCAGCGCGCCGATCAGGTCGGCGTCCTCGGCGAACCGCTCGACCAGGATCGAGCGCGCGCCGTCCAACGCCGCCTGCGCGTCCGCGACACCCTTGTCCGCGTCGACGAACGCCTCCGCCGCGGCGGCGGGGTCGCGCGAGGGGTCGGCCAGCAGGCCGAGCGCGAGCGGTTCCAGGCCGGCCTCGCGGGCGATCTGCGCCTTGGTCCGCCGCTTCGTCTTGTACGGGAGGTAGATGTCCTCCAGCCGGGCCTTGGAGTCCGCCGCCAGGATCTGCGCCCGCAGCGGGTCGTCCAACTTGCCCTGTGCCTCGATCGCGGCGAGCACGGCGGTACGGCGCTCATCCAGCTCCCGCAGGTAGCGCAGCCGTTCCTCCAGGTTGCGCAACTGCGTGTCGTCCAGGGTCCCGGTCACCTCCTTGCGGTACCGGGCGATGAACGGCACGGTTGCGCCGCCGTCGAGCAACTCGACCGCCGCTCTGACCTGCCCCTCCCGAACCCCGAGCTCCTCGGCGATCCGCCGATGCACATCCTGCTGCGCGCCCTGCTCCGAACCCTGCTGCCCCGACACCGACATCGTCACGTCCCGATCCACCTCATCACCAAGCCTGCCCCCGGCATTCTCTCGGGCCACACCCCCGGTTGTCGCCCTGCCCCACCGAGGGCGCCTCGCTTTCCCGCCCCGGGCCGCTCGCGCGCGGAGCGACAGGACGGGGTGGGGGACGGTGCGTCGGGCTGGGGGAGATGGCGGAGGGAATGATGGCGCCTGCCCGCTCGGGTTCCCGGCCACAGGCTGCTCGGGCGCCGGTTCGGGTCGCGGTGTCGTGCCGTGACCGCCGCGCTCTCACCACCGCGCCGTGCCGGCCCGCCCGCGCCGGCCCCGCCCGTGCCGCGCCGGCCCGACCGCCCCATTCGGTCAATCGGTCGGCGCCAGCCCCGGGCCGGTGTCCCGCAGGGACGGGACGCGGCTCGGGCGGCGGCGTTCCTGGGCTTCGAGGAGGGGGAGGGTGCGCATCGGGACTACCTCGGACAAGACGATGACGCTGGTGGAGCGGACCACCTCGGGGATGCGGTTGATGTCGATCAGGATCTGTTGCAGGTCCTGATTCGAGGTGGCGGCGATCCGGCAGTGCACGTCGCCGATGCCGGTCGTCCCGTACGCCTCCAGCACCTGCGGGACCGCGCTCAGCGCGGTGGCCACGCCGGACAGGCCGCCCTGGGCGATCTCCAGTGTGACGAAGGCCAGAACCGGGTACCCGGCGGCGACCAGATCGACCTCGGGGCCGTAGCCGGTGATCACCCCCGCCGCCTCCATCCGCTCCAGGCGGGCCTGGACCGTGGCGCGGGAGACACCGATCACCCGGGACAGTTCCAACATGCCCGCCCGCGGGTGTTGTCGGCCGGCCCGGATGAGACGCACGTCCAATTCGTCGAGCGTGCTGCGCGAATCCTGTAGATCATCCCGCATATGAGCCACCCATCTAGGCAAATTGCATAGCTCGCAGATCGAACCTTGTCAGATGTTGCATTCGGAAGTGTACTTCCGGCATCCGTTCCTTTCCGAGGGGATCGCGCGTCATGAGCACCTTCACCACCCTTGAAGACACCGACGCCCTCGTCGGCGCCGTCGAGCACGACCCGGCGGGGGACCCCTTCCCGGTCGTCGCGATGGACCACGTTCGTTTCTTCGTCGGCAACGCCAAGCAGGCCGCGCACTACTACTCGACGGCGTTCGGGATGACCTGCGTCGCCTATCGCGGTCCCGAGACCGGGAGCCGCGACGTCGCCGAGTACGTGCTCGTGTCCGGCAAGGCACGTTTCCGCATCACCGGCGAGGTTCACGCCGGCACCGAGGTCGGCGTCGCGACCGCCGCCCACGGTGACGGCGTGTCCGACATCGCCATCGAGGTTCCCGACGTCGACAAGGCCATCGCCTTCGCCCGGGAGAACGGCGCGACCGTGCTGGTCGAGCCGCACGACGACACCGACGAGCACGGCACGGTGCGTACCGCGGTGCTGGCCACGTACGGCGAGACGCGGCACACGCTGGTGGACCGGTCCGGTTACAAGGGCCCGTTCCTGCCCGGCTTCGTCGCCGCCGAGCCGCTGTTCCGCGGCAAGCCCGCCGCTCACCCCAAGCGCTACTTCCAGGCCATCGACCACTGCGTGGGCAATGTCGAGCTCGGCCGGATGGACGAGTGGGTCGCCTTCTACAACCGCGTCATGGGCTTCACCAACATGAAGGAGTTCATCGGCGACGACATCGCCACCGAGTACTCCGCGCTGATGTCCAAGGTGGTCACCAGCGGCAACCACCGGGTGAAGTTCCCGCTCAACGAGCCCGCCGTCAGCCGCAAGAAGTCGCAGATCGACGAGTACCTCGAGTTCTACGGCGGCCCCGGCGTCCAGCACATCGCGCTGGCCACCGGCGACATCGTGGCCTCGGTGCGCGCGATGGCCGAGATGGGCGTCGAGTTCCTGTCCACCCCGGACAGCTACTACGACACGCTCGGGGAATGGGCCGGCGAGACCCGGGTACCGGTCGAGACGTTGCGCGAACTGAAGATCCTGGTCGACCGCGACGAGGACGGCTACCTGCTCCAGATCTTCACCAAGCCCGTGCAGGACCGGCCGACGGTGTTCTTCGAGCTGATCGAGCGGCACGGTTCGCTCGGTTTCGGCAAGGGGAACTTCAAGGCGCTGTTCGAGGCGATCGAGCGCGAGCAGGAGCGCCGCGGCAACCTCTAGGCCGCGGGGCCGGCCGTCGCGTACGGCGGCGGCCGGCAGGACACGGGCCGACAGGGCAGCGGGAGCGGACGGAGGAGTCGGGCAGTCATGGCGTACTACCGCAGCGTGGGCGAGGTGCCGCCGAAGCGGCACACCCAGCACCGCCGCCCGGACGGCGGCCTGTACTACGAGGAGCTGATGGGCGAGGAGGGCTTCACCTCCGACTCCTCGCTGCTCTACCACCGCGCGATCCCGTCGGCGATCGCCGACGCGAGCGTGTGGGAGGTCCCCGACCAGAGCGTCACCGCCAACCACCCGCTCAAGCCGCGCCATCTCAAGCTGCACGAGCTGTTCGCGGACAACGAGTGGAAGGCCGTCGACGCGGTCACCGGTCGGCGACTGGTGCTGGGCAACGGCGACGTACGGATCTCCTACGTGGTCGCGGGCAGCCCCTCCCCGCTTTACCGCAACGCGCTCGGCGACGAGTGCGTGTACATCGAGTCCGGCTCCGGGACGGTGGAGACCGTGTTCGGCGCGCTCACCGTCGGCCCCGGCGACTACGTGATCCTGCCGCGTGCCACCACCCACCGGTGGGTGCCCGGCACCGAGGAGCCGCTGCGCGCGTACTGCATCGAGGCCAACTCGCACATCACGCCCGCCAAGCGCTACCTCTCCCGGTTCGGCCAACTGCTCGAGCACGCGCCGTTCTGCGAGCGCGACCTGTGCGGGCCGGTCCAACCGCTGCTCGCCGAGGGCACGGACGTCGAGGTGCTGGTCAAGCACCGCGGCCTGGGCGGCGAGATCACCGGCACCCGCTACGTCTACCCCACCCACCCGTTCGACGTGGTCGGCTGGGACGGGTGCCTGTACCCGTACGTGTTCAACATCTCCGACTTCGAGCCGATCACCGGCCGGATCCACCAACCACCGCCCGCGCACCAGGTGTTCGAGGGGCAGGGGTTCGTGATCTGCAACTTCGTGCCGCGCAAGGTGGACTACCACCCGCTGTCGATCCCGGTGCCGTACTACCACTCCAACGTGGACTCGGACGAGGTCATGTTCTACTGCGGCGGCAACTACGAGGCCCGCAAGGGGTCCGGGATCGGCCAGGGCTCGATCTCGCTGCACCCGGGCGGGCACGCGCACGGGCCGCAGCCCGGCGCCTACGAGCGCAGCATCGGCATCGAGTTCTTCGACGAGCTCGCGGTCATGGTGGACACCTTCAGCCCGCTGGGTCTCGGCGAGGGCGGCATCGCGAGCGAGGATCCGGGTTACGCGTGGACCTGGGCCGGGAAGGCGCCCGGAACATGAGCGCATCCACCGACGCCCCCGAGACCCTGCACCACGCGTTGTTCACCGGACTGTGGGACGACGCCGCGTTGTTCCCACCGGGCAACGCCCCGATGGCCGAGGCGGTGCCCGCGCACCGGGTGTACCGCGTCGAGTGGTTCGCGCCGTTCGTGCGCAACTTCCTGGTCGGTGCGGCACACGTGTCCGACCTGCTCGCGCTCGCCGATCCCGGCGAGCCGCTGCGCGTGGTGCTCGTGGCTCCCGGTGGCCCCGCCTCGGTGGGCCCCGCCGTACGCACCATCCTGAACACCCCCGGGTTGTTCCTGGAGGGCATCGAGGTCGCCGGCGACGGTGAGATCGGCAAGGCGGTCGCGGCGCTGCACGAACACCTGCCGGAGATGACGGCGGGCTACGTCGAGGTCCTCAAAGGCGCGGGCCTCGACGCAGACCTGGACAATCTCGCCGGCACGTACGGGCGGCCCAAGTTCCGCACCGGCGGTACCGCCGCGCACGCGTTCCCGGACGAGGCCGAGTTGGCCGCGTTCGTGTACGCGTGCCGGATCCGCGAACTGCCGTTCAAGGTCACGGCCGGGCTGCACAACGCCGTGCGGCACACCGACCCGACCACGGGTTTCGAGCACCACGGGTACCTCAACCTGATGCTCGCCACCCACCACGCCGTCGCCGGCGCCGAACCGGACGCGCTCGCCGACCTGCTCGCGATCCGCGACAGTGCCGAACTCACCCGGATGGCGCACGACCTGACCCTGACCGAGCGCACCCGCCTGCGCGGCTACCTGACCTCGTACGGCACCTGTAGCGTCGCCGAGCCGCTCCAGGACGCACTCACCCTGGGGCTGCTCGGCGAACCCCCGCACCAGCGCGACTGATCCGATCGAGGAGCCCGACGCTCATGCCCACCACCTGGGTCCCGCTGCCGACCGACACGGTGTACGGCATCGACAACCTGCCCTACGGCGTGTTCGCCACCGACCGCGAGCCGGACCGGCCGCGGGTCGGGGTGGCGATCGGCGACTTCGTGCTGGACGCCGGCGCGGCGGCGCACGCGGTCGGGGCGCCGGCCGACGTGCTGGACGCGCCGAGCCTGACCGAGTTGATGGCGGCCGGCCGGGCGACCTGGACCGCGGTACGCGCCTCGCTGACCACCTGGCTGACCGACCCCGAGCTGCGGGCGAGCATCGAACCGCACCTGATCCCGCGTCGGGAGGTGGTGCTGCGGCTGCCGTTCGAGGTCGCGGACTACGTCGACTTCTACGCCTCCGAGCACCACGCGAGCAACCTCGGTCGGATCTTCCGGCCCGGCTCCGAGCCGTTGACCCCGAACTGGAAGCACCTGCCCATCGGGTACCACGGCCGCGCGGGCACCGTGGTGGTCTCGCACACGCCGATCGTGCGCCCCAGCGGGCAACGCAAGGCGCCCACCGACGCGGTGCCCTCGTTCGGGCCCACCCGCCGGCTGGACATCGAGGCCGAGGTCGGCTTCGTGGTCGGTGCCGGCTCCGAACTCGGCACGCCGGTCGGGCTCGCCGACTTCGCCGACCACGTGTTCGGCGTGTGCCTGGTCAACGACTGGTCCGCCCGGGACATCCAGGCCTGGGAGTACGTCCCGCTCGGCCCGTTCCTGGGCAAGTCGTTCGCCACCTCGGTGTCGCCGTGGATCGTCCCCCTCGAAGCACTCGGCGTCGCACGCGTGGCACCCCCCGCGCGCGACGTCGAGCCACTGCCCTACCTGGACGACCGCACCGGCGAGCCGTGGGGCCTGGACCTGGCCCTGGAGGTCCGGCTCAACGGCCACCTGATCTCCCGGCCGCCGTTCGCGGCGATGTACTGGACGGCCGCGCAACAGCTCGCGCACATGACCGTCAACGGCGCGGCGCTGCGCCCGGGCGACCTGTTCGCCTCCGGCACGGTCAGCGGCCCCGAGGCCGACCAGCGCGGCGCGCTGATCGAGATCACCTGGAACGGCGAGAACCCCCTCAAACTCCCGGACGGGTCCACCCGGACCTATCTGGAGGACGGCGACGAGGTCACGATCACCGCTACCGCCCCCGGTCCGAACGGCACTCGTATCGGATTCGGCGAGGTAAGCGGGCGAATCCTGGCAGCGCGCTGACCTGATGCCGGCTCCCGCAGCTTGCGGGAGCCGGCATATCGCCGGGGGCGGACGGTCCGGGGCCGACGGTCTGCGGCGGACGCTTCGAGGCGATCGGTTCGAGGCGGACGGTTCGAGGCGCAGACCGGGGCGGACCCCAGGGGCGCCCGCGAGAGGCCGCCTTCCGACGCCCACGCCGACGGCATCGTGCCGCGCGTCGGCGAAGCCCTGCCGCTCGGTGATCGAGCGTGCCCCCCACATCCGCACGGCCGACGGACGGTACATCCGCGCCCACCGCGATCGCGGCGGGATACGCGTTGCACGGCGACCGGATCACCGGGCCGGCCGACCGTCCGAAATCGATCGCTCGCGGACTCGCGGACACTCGCGGACTCGGGTATTCCCAGGCACTCGGACTCCCGGGCACTCGCGCCTCCGGGACTCCCGGACGTCCACCGTCGCCGCGTGAGCGGTCTCCGGGCCATCCCCGCCGCGCAGGTCGCGCGTCCCGACGGCTCGCACGGCCCGCCACACGAGGCCGTGGCGGCCTCCTGGGCCTCGATCGCGACGCAAACCCCCGGCCGACCCTCCGGCCCGCACCCGACGCCGCGTCCGGCCCGCCGGCGAGGCGCCGAGCGATGGAATCCGGCCGGCCGTTCGACCCGTCGACGACGTCGTGGACCTCGCCGAGCCGAGCATGCCCTCGGCGGCGATCCACGACTGTCGGTCGTCGTCGACGTGCCACGACGCGGTCTCGCGTACCGAGACACCGGCCCCCGCCTCGACCCGGTCGCGATCCCTCCGGATTCCACCCGCTCGGCGAATGCCTCGTCGGACGAGCGGATCAGGTCACACACCCGGGCGGCCGGGCCGCCCGGTTCGGTTCATGGGGTACCGGTCATCCGATGTGGATCGCCCGGTGTTGCCCGCTTTTGTCGTAGTAGCCGGGACTGGCCACCAGAGCGGTGCGGAAGTACAGGCCCTCGCCCACGACGCCGTTGTTGTTGCCGTGTCCGGGCACGAACGGCTGCCACAGGGCCACCAGCAGGTCGGGGGCCACCAACGAGGCCCCCTCGGTCTCCACCCGGACGGGTGTCAGTTCACCGAGCAGTCGGGTGACGTCGACGGCCGGCGTGCCGAAGACGTCGACGCCCAGACACAACACCGTGTCCGCGAAGTCGTCCTCGGACCGGTGCACCTCGATCGCCTCGACCAGTCCGTCCTTGTCGCTCACCACATGAATCGAGAGGTCCGCACCGAAGTGGGCGAACCCACGAGTGCGTCCCGACAGATCTCCTCCGAGTTCGCGCAGAGCCGCCTCTGCCTCGTCCATGGACATGCCGATCTTGATCGGCCCTACGCCGTAAGGCGGATCCAACTCAAGCTGCACGTGATCTCCCTCGCCTCGAACAACCGAGTATGGCGCACCGTCATCGGGCGCCCTCGCACCCGGTTGCCGGTTCGGCGGGGGAGGGCGGCCGGGCGCCCGTACCCGGACGGCAACGCTCCCGTCGGGGCCGGCGTCGGCTTCGGCTTTGTACCCGTTCGGGCCAATCCGGGACGTGCCGACACCGGCTCCGGGAGCGCTATCGCGGGGTGCCGAAGACCTGGGTCCACGAGGTGCCGTAGGTGCCGCCGGTGACATACCCGACACCGATCTCGGTGAACTCCGGAGTGAGGATGTTCTTGCGATGGCCGGGACTGTCCATCCAGCCCTGCACCACCTCGGCCGGCGTGCGCTGCCCACACGCGATGTTCTCCCCTATCCGGCTGTAGAGGTAGCCCGCCGCGATCGCCCGGTCCCACGGCTCGCGGCCGTCCGGATCGGTGTGCGAGAAGAACGCGCGGCTGATCATGTCCGCGCTGAACGCCTGCGCGCACGCGGTCAGTTGTGGCTGAGGCGCGAGCGCGCGCAGGCCGTGCCGGGACCGCTCGAGATTGGTCAGCTCGACCACCCCGCGCTGGAACTCGGAGAGCCCCGAAGGGGTTTGGGTCTGCTCCTCGACCTCCACCCCGAAGTCCCGAGCGATCCCGGCCAGCCCGTCCGCGTAGCCCTGGCCCAGCGCACGCACCTTCCAGACCGCACCGCGCCGGTAGATCTCGGCCAGCAACAACACCGTCTCGGCGCGCGGCCGGGGCGGGGTGAACCGCGCCAGCAGCGTGCCGCTCGCACCGGTGAGCGTCATCGCAGGCGGCGGCAACTCGCCCAGCGTGTGCGTGGTGTCGGCGGGACTGATCACCACCGTCACGTGCGTGGCGCCCGCCCGCAGGCCGGTCGGGTCCACCGTGACGGTGTCCCCGCCCAGCCGTACCCCCGGCGCGGAGACCTGGTTGAAGAAGACGAAGTCCGCGTCGCCGGACACCCGTCGGTCCTCACCCGTGATCAGCGCGGAGATGTCGAAGGGGCCGGGCACGCGTACGCGCACGACGCCGCCCGGCAAGGATTGGTTCGCACCCGGCGGCAGTTCGTTCATGACCTCGGATTCTAACGACGGATCACAGCTCGGTGACCCGGCCGTCCGCGACTTCGATCCGCCGGGTGGTGCGCACCGCCTCCAGCATCCGCCGGTCGTGGGTGACCAGGAGCAGCGTGCCCTCGTAGGACTCCAACGCGGACTCCAACTGCTCGATCGCGGGCAGGTCCAGGTGGTTCGTCGGCTCGTCCAGTACCAGCAGGTTGACCCCCTCGGCCTGGAGCAGGGCCAGGGCGGCGCGGGTGCGCTCACCCGGGGACAGGGTCGCCGCCGGGCGCAGCACGTGCGCCGCCTTGAGCCCGAACTTGGCCAGCAGCGTACGCACATCGGCCGGGAGCAGGTCCGGGACCACCGCGCAGAACGCCTCCAGGAGCGGCAGATCGCCCAGGAACAACCCGCGCGCCTGATCCACCTCGCCGACCACGACACCCGAACCCAGTGAACCCCGACCGCCGGTCAACTCGGCCCGTCCGAGCAGCGCCGCCAGCAGCGTCGACTTGCCCGCGCCGTTCGCGCCGGTGATCGCGACCCGATCCGCCCAGTCGATCTGCAACGTCACCGGACCCAGCGTGAAGCCGCCGCGCTCGACCACCGCGCCGTGCAGCGCGGCCACCACCGCGCCCGCGCGCGGCGCCGCGGCGATCTCCATCCGCAGCTCCCACTCCTTGCGGGGCTCCTCGACCACCTCCAGGCGCTCGATCATCCGCTCGGTCTGGCGGGCCTTGGACGCCTGCTTCTCACTCGCCTCGGACCGGGTCTTGCGGCTGATCTTGTCGTTGTCGGTGGACTTGCGGCGCGCGTTGCGGGTGCCCTTGTCCATCCACCCGCGCTGCATCCGGGCCCGGGCCTCCAGATCGCCGCGCTTGTCCGCGTACTCGTCGAACTCCTCGCGCGCGTGCCGGCGGGCCACCTCGCGCTCGGCCAGGTACGCGTCGTAGCCGCCGCCGTAGCTGCGGATCTGCTGCTGGGCCAGATCCAGTTCGACCACCCGGTCCACCGTCCGGGCCAGGAACTCGCGGTCGTGGCTGATCACCACGGTGCCCGCGCGCAGCCCGGAGACGAACCGCTCCAACCGGTCCAGCCCGTCCAGGTCCAGATCGTTGGTCGGCTCGTCGAGCAGGAACACGTCGTACCGGCTCAGCAGCAGCGACATCAGCCCCGCGCGCGCGGCCTGGCCGCCGGACAGCGCGGTCATCTCGCGATCCAGGTCCACCGCCAGGCCCAGGTCCGCCGCGACCTCCTCGGCCCGCTCCTCCAGGTCCGCGCCGCCCAGGTCCAGCCAGCGATCCAGCGCGATGCCGTACTCGTCGTCGGCGCCCGCGCGGCCCTCGACCAGGCCCTCGGTCGCGGTGTCGAGCGCGGCCTGCGCGGCGGCGACCCCGGTGCGCCGGGCCAGGAACGCGCGCACGGTCTCGCCCGGGCGCCGCTCCGGCTCCTGCGGCAGATGGCCCACCGACGCGGTCGGCGGGCTCAGCTGGATCGCTCCCGCCTCCGGCTCGGCCAGCCCGGCGAGGAGCTTCAACAAGGTGGACTTGCCCGCGCCGTTCACCCCGACCAGACCCACGACGTCGCCGGGGGCGATCACCAGGTCCAATCCGGAGAACAGGACACGGTCACCGTGTCCGGCGGCAAGGTCTTTGACGACGATCGTGGCGCTCATGAGGATACGAATCCTATCGGCCGCTGAAAGGATGACGACGTCCGTGTAGCACCGGCCCGTGCGGCCACCTGGGAAGGACCACGCATGACCACCGAATCCCGGCCCGAACCGTACGAGGCGCTGCCCGAGGACTGGGAGCGCGCCGTCGCCATCGTCGCGCACCCCGACGACCTCGAATACGGTGCCGCCGCCGCGATCGCCCGCTGGACCCGGCAGGGCAAGCACATCACCTACGTCATGGTCACCAGCGGCGAAGCCGGCATCGACGGACTCGACCCGGACGAGTGTCGCCCGCTGCGCGAGGCCGAGCAGATCGAGTCGGCGCGCATCGTCGGCGTCGACACGGTCGAGTTCCTCGGCTACCCGGACGGCGTGATCGAGTACGGCCTGCCGCTGCGCCGCGACCTGTCCCGGGTGGTCCGCCGGCACAAGCCGGAGATCGTGATCACCGGCAACTTCCGCGATACGTGGGGCGGGGTCATGCTCAACCAGGCGGACCACATCGCGGTCGGCCGGGCGGTCGTGGACGCGGTGCGCGACGCGGGCAACCGGTGGGTGTTCCGCGAGCTGCTCGCCGAGGGCCACGAGCCGTGGGGCGGGGTGCGCGCGGTGTGGGCGAGCGGCTCGCCGCAGTCGGGGCACGCGGTGGACACCACCGAGGACTTCGCGCTCGGCGTCGCGTCGCTGGAGGCGCACGCGGCCTATCTGGCCGGGCTGGGCCAGGGGCAGATGGCGGACGCGGGGGAGTTCCTGGAGGGCATGGGCCGGGCGGCCGGCTCGCGGCTGGGCACCCGCTTCGCGGCCGCATTCGAAGTCTTTCCCATGGCATGACGATCACCTGACGAACGCTCAGTACGCTGCCCGAATGAGTCGTAGGCAGCATTCTCGTGGCCGGGTCCTCGCCGCATGCGCGGCGGGGGCGCTGGCCGTCACCGCGATCGGCGCGTGCAGCAGCGACGGGGACGACGTCCCGTCCCCGTCCTCGAAGCGGTTGAACATCGAGAAGTTCCGCCAGACGGTCCGGCCGATCGGCGAGAGGGGCCCGCGGTGCCCGCTGCCGTTCGACGTCGCCGCGGCCACCGCGCGGATCCACCTCGACGGAGCGGTCACCCCGGGCGATCCGGCCGCGGTGGACGTCGGCGAGGGCTGGTCCGACGACGAAGCCGCGGCACGCGACCTGTACTCGAATCTCACGCCGGTCCAGCGGGCCAACGGCGTCACGGCGACCTGTTCCTACCGGGTCGGCGCGGCCGAGCTGGACGTGGCCACGTTCGCCTCGCGGCGTGGACACCCGCTCGTCATGGGCCTGCCGGTGATCGCGCGCGACGCCGACGCGGCGTCGCCGGTCCTGGGCGCGTTCGCCGACAAGATGGCCACGATCGCGCCGCAGCAGGTGGTCCCGGTCGGCAACGGACACGTGGCCGCCGTCCGGCTGAACGTGAACGGCCCGGGCGAGGCCGCGCTGTATGTCTCCTCGGAGACGCTGACGCCCGCTCAGATAGCGGACCTGGCCGGCGAGTTCGCCCACCAACTCGACTGAACGACCGCGGGCGGCGCCGCCGGCCCTCGCGCGAACGAGGTCGGCGGCCACCACCACGACTCCCGCGACCACGCGCGGGGCGATCGGCCATTCGGCCTGCCGGCATCTCCCGACGGCGGCCCCGACGGGTGGCCTCGGCGCCGGCCGGGTCGAATGCGCACCGGCCGACGCTTCGGGCGAGGCCGCTCAGACGGAGGCGATCCGTACGTCGGCGGCGTGTTCGTGCAGCCGGATCACCGTGTCCGCGACCCGGCGTACCGTCGGCTCGTCCATGTGCGACCACAGCGGCAGGGTCAACACCCGGGAGGACACGTCGTCGGTGATCGGCAACGGCCGCGCGGGCAGGTGGGCGTACGCCTTCTGCCGGTTCACCGGCGGGTGGAAGTAGCGGCGCGAGTCGATCCCGTCCGCCTTCAGCGCCCGGGCCAGGGTCGGCGTGTCCAGGCCGAACGTGTCCGGGTCGACGATCAGGGTCAGGTCCTTCCAGGTGGACACGTCGCCGTCGGCGAGCATCGGCAGCCGCAGCCCCGGCACGTCGGCGATCGCGTCCGCGAACACACCCACCAGGTGCGAGCGGGTGGCCACCCGCTCCGGCAGGCCGCGCAGCGACACCAGCGCCAGCGCGGCGTGCAACTCGGACATCCGCGCGTTCAGTCCCGGGAACAGGCAGTCGTAGTCGCCCGGGTTGCCGTACCCCCGACCCAGTCGGCAGGCCTGCGCCAAGCCCTCGTCCCGGGTCGCGATCAACCCGCCCTCGCCCGCGGTCACCACCTTCGTCGGGCTCAGCGAGAACACCTCCGCCGCGCCGAAGCCGCCGATCGGCGTGCCCGCCCGCCGGCTGCCCAGCGCGTGCGCCGCGTCGTAGACGATCGGCACCCCCGCGTCGTCCGCGACCTTCGCCAACTCCTCGACCCGACACGGCGTCCCGTACACGTGCGTGGCCATCAACGCGGACGCGCCCGACTCGGCCAGCAGCGCGGCCGCGTCGGTCGCGTCCAGGGTCAGGCTGTCCGGGTCCACCTCGGCGAACACCGGGGTGGCCCCCGCCCAGTGCGCCGCGTGCGCGGTGGCCGCGAAGGTGAAGCCGGGCATCGCCACCGACCCGCTCACCCCCAGCGCCTGCAGCGCGAGCATCAGCCCGCTCGTGCAGTTCGACACCGCCACCACATACGGCACCTCCAGCCGCGCGGCCGCGTCCTCCTCCAACTCGCGCACCGTGGCACCGTCGGTCAACTGACCGCTGGTCAAAATCGTGTCCAGCCGCCGCGCCAACTCCTCCCGCTCGGGCACATGCACGCGCGTCAGCGGCAGGCCCTCCGCGAACGTCGCGTCCCCACCGAGCACCGCCGGCTTGCCGGTCACCGCCATATCGCATCCCCCCTGGACTCACCGGGATTCCCCGGACTGATCGAACTCGTCTCCCCACCACCGGAATCGGCCGCGAGGGGCGTCGCGTGCCGCCCCATCGTCCGCCGCCGCTTCCGCTCCGAACTACCGCCCTTCTCGGTCTCGGTGCGATCCGGCTTCGACACCGCGAGCAACACCAGGACGAACGGGAACACCTGGACCCGCTCGCGGGTGAGGATGCCGAAGTTGCGGATGTTCGCGAACGCGAGCGCGAACACCAGCGTGTAGACGATCACGAAGGCCACGTAGGGTCTTCGGATCAGCAGCCCCGGGATGCGTTTCAACCGGGGGAGCGCGACCACGAACAGGCCCATCAGCACGACGCCTTCCAGCGACGCGACCAGAGCCTGGATGTTGTGCGCCTCGAACGGGAACGGCCGAAAGAGCACGGTCACCAGCGACTGCGGCAACGCGGCCGGTGAGATGGACAGCGCCGCCGAATCGTCCACCGCCTGGGCCGAACCGCCCTGCGCGGTCTGGGTCTGGGTCTTGGCGATCACCTGATTGGCCTGCGCGGCGCCGATGCCCGGCGTGCCGAAGAAGGTGCCGACCTGCTGGAGCGCGAGCACACAACCCACCCCGAGCACCAGGATCCCGAAGCCGGCCCGCAACGGGCCCAGCGCGGAGGCCTGTTGCGGGCGATTGCGGAGCAGATAGCCGACACACAGCCCGCACAGCAGCAGCACCGTCACGTGCGGGCGCACCATCGTGGTGCCCACCGCCCCCAGGATCAGGAACACGAACGCACCGCGCCGGCGCACCAGGAGCAGCGCCACGCCGTAGGCCGCCAGGCCCAGCGTGAACATCATCCACGTGTCCTTGCCGATCCCGGACGGCCAGAACAGCAACGACGGCAGGAAGAACAGCAACTTGCCGTAGCGGCGCCGATCGCCGTCCGGATAGGCCACGTTGAACGCGCGCCAGAACAGGTACAGACCCCAGAACCCCAGCCACGAGTAGACCAGGTAGCCGGCCAGCAACGACTGCCCGACGATCGCGTACACGATCCCGGTGACGATCATGATGAAGCCGGTGCCGATCACCTTGCGGCCGATGTCCACGGTGAAGTCGCCGTCCCGGAAGTGCGGCGCGATGGCCCGCCCGACCAGGTCGTAGGTGGCCGCGTCCGCGCGCCCCTCGTAGAGCACGAAGGACATCCAGTACCGGGCGAAGCACGCGAGCAACTTGGCGACCAGCGCGCCGATCACCAACCGCCGTACCCACGGCGGCTCGTCGCGGGAGAACCGGGACAGCAGCGGCACGCTGATGGTGAGCAGCAGCGGGAAGACGATCAGCGCGCCCCACGTGTCGTACGGGCGATACTCCATCGCCCACGCGAACGCCGAGACGTAGAAGCCGACCGCGGTGAGCGCGAGCAGGGAACCCCATGGCAGCCGCGACGGAGGCACCCACCGGGCGTACGGCGCAAGACGGGACGACAACGGAGCTCCTTGCAGGGACGGCGAACCGGTGCGGCGTCGGGCGGCGGTGGCGCGGGGACCGGCTCGGACCGGTCCGGCGGCGGCCCGCCGGCTGGCTAGAAGACCTCCAAGTCCCCCAGGGAGAGCTGCCACGAGCGCAGGTCGTGGACGTCGATCGGGTGCGGGTGCACGGTGCGCGCGACCAGCAGCATGCCGGTGCGCGGCGGCGTGGCGTACCCGGCGTAGCGGGCGGCCCTGGCCGCTTCCGAGCCGCGCGCCAGATGCGTGGCGACGTGGTCGCAGCCGGACATGGCCACCCCGGAGAACAGCTTGCGCGCGGTGTCGCGGTCGCCGGGGCGCACCACCATCTGGGACAGCGTGAACTCGACCAGCGGGCCGCGCAGACGCGGGCGCCCGAACACCACGCCGGTCAACTCGCCGTTCTTGTACGAGGCCACCACCCGGTAGTCCAGTCCGGGCGCGTCGCCGTAGCGCCAGCGCAGGAAGTCGCCGGTGAGCGCGGTGCGCAGCTTGTCGTGGCCGATCGCCGCGTCGCCCGCGTCCGCCTCGGCGACCAACTCGTCGAAGCCCACCGCCGCCTTGGGGTCGGAGAAGAACTGACGAGCGGTCGGGAAGCGGCACCGGGCCGCGGGATCCACCGAGTTCCAGGTCTGCGAGGTGCCGGAGAGGTCCCCGGTGGCGCGCAGTTCCTTGAGCCCGCGCGCGAAGGCGATCGGCCGGATCGGATGGAGCGAGACCGGTACCTTCCCGACCTCGTGCCAGCCCATCCGCAGATAGCCCGGCAGGCTGTTGCCGTTCGGGGTGTTGAACACCAGCGAGGTGTCCACCTCGATCCGCTCCAGCAACTCGGTGGTCAACCGGCGGAACAGACCCCGGCCCTGGACGTCCGGGTGGGTCGCGGTGTCCACCGCGCGCACCGCCCGGACCACCTCGCCGCCGAGCACGAACTCCCAGCGCAGGAAAAGCCGTACCGCGACCACCCGGCCGTCCGCCTCGGCGACCAGACCGGGACTGGCACCGAACGGGTTGTCCCTGTGCTTCCACCGGAAGAACTCCGGAGTGCGCTCCCCGGTCGGCCCGCCGGACAGCGCGTCGCCCAACAGGGCCAACACCCGGGGTTCGTCGTGTTTGCCCAACTCCCGGACGGTGAAAGGCGAACTCCCGACCTCTTGCCCACTCACCGCGATCCCTCCAGCACTCTCGCGTACACGTCCTCGATCCGCCGCTGCGCTCCCGCGACGTCGAACTCGTCCGAGCGTTCGGCCGCGGCCTCGCCGCACGCGCGCCGACGCGCGGGTTCGGTGGCGAAGGCCACCAACGCGTCGGCGAACGCCGCCGGGTCACCGGCCGGCACCACCGCGCCCTCGACCCCGTCGGTGACGATCTCCGGCATCCCGCCCACCGCGGTCACCACCGACGGCAACCCGACCGTCATCGCCTCCATCAACGAGACCGGCAGCCCCTCCTGACGCGAACTCAGCGCGAACACGTCGAAGGCCGGCAACAACGCCGGCACGTCGCCGCGCGACCCGGCGAAGACCACCGAGCCCTTGAGGTCGGGCCGGCTCGCCCGCTCGCGCAGGGTCGCCTCCAACGGGCCGGACCCGATCAGCACCAGGACTGCCTCGGGATGCCGCTCCCGGACCAGCGCGTGCGCCGCGAGCAGGCCCAACTGGTCCTTCTTGGGCGTGAAGTTGGCCACCGAGCCGACCGTGAACGCGTCCTGGTCCAGGTCCAGCGCCTGCCGGGCCCGCTCGCGCGCGCCCGGACCGGCGAACGCGTCGCCCAGGTCCGGGCCGTGATGGATCACCGTCGGCACGGTGCCGCGCCGCAGTCGGGCCGGCTCGATGCTCTCCGCCACGGCCGCGGAGACCGCGATCACGCCGTTGTTGCGCCGGTACGTCCAGGCGTTGGCGATCCGGGTGGGCCGCCGGTAGCGCGGCCACATGTTGTGCTCGGTGTGCACGATCGGCACCTTGCCGGAGAACACCCGAGCGGCGACCGCCGGAACCGGCATGTGCGTGTGGATCAGGCCGTAGTCGCGCGCCCGCAACAGCGCGCGCAGCCGCACCGGCCAGACCCGCCCGCCACCCAGGCAGTGCACCGTGATGCCCAACTCGCGCAGGGCCGGAACCAGCGCGTCCTTCCACGGCAACACGTAGGCGACCTCGACCTCGTAGCGTTCGCCGTCCAGTCGGCGCGCGCAGTTGACCAGCAACTGCTCGGCGCCACCACGCCCCAGACCCTTGGCGAGCCACAGGACGCGAACGCGGTCACCCATCAGCGATCCTCCGAGCCGAGTTCGACGGTGGACCACGTGTCGAAGTGTGGTCCCAGGTGCGCGCCGTCGCCGGAGCCGTTGTGCAGTGCCCGCTCCGCCGCCGACTGGATCCGGAAGCCGGAGTCCGAGTCCTCGGCCGAGTCGATCGGATCGGCGCGATGCGCACCGCGACCACTCGCGGTCGACTCGGGTTCACCCTCGGTCAGTTCACCGCGCTTGGCCCAACTGGGCGCGGGACGCTCGGCGTCCTCGTCCGCGTCGGGGGTCGGCTCGGCCGAGCGGCCGCGCAGCACCAGGCTCGCGCCGGCGCCCATCCGGCCCACCGTGCCGGTGCGCGGACCGCGCTTGAGACCGCCGCCCATCGACCGGGTCGGGTCCACCCCCAGCAGCGTGACACCGGCGATCGGCACCCCGGTACGGGTCAACAGCTCGCCCACCCGGGAGGCCTGATCGGCCGTCAGGTTGCCGCTGCGGGCCACCACCAGCATCGCGTCCACGTGCTGCACCAGGTCGTTGGTGTCGTTCGCGTAGAGCAGCGGCGCGCTGTCCACCAGCACCACGTCCGCATGGTGCCGGGCCCGCTGGACCACCTCGCCCGCGCGCAACAGCAGTGCGGCCGGATAGGCGGCCGGGGCCCCTGCGGTGATCACCCGCACGTTCGGGATGTTCGTGCCGCGCACCACGTCCCCGAGGTCGATCTCCTGCTCGGCGAGCAGCACCTCGGACATGCCCTTGCCCGGCTTGGCGCCGAGATACAGGTGGGTGGCCGGGTTGCGGAAGTCGCAGTCCAGGACCAGCACCGAGCGGCCCGCCTCGGCCAGCGCCGCGGCCAGGTTGGCCACCGTGCTGGTGCGCCCGTCGCCCGGACGCGGCGACACCACCAGGATCACCGGCGCCGGGTCGCTGATCCGGCGCACGGGCATCGAGGTGCCCCGGGTCTGCCGGGGGTCGGTGCCGCCGAGCCGATAGGCGAGCCCGGGCGGGCCGGACAGCAACAACGCCGAGCGCAGTGTGCGATAGGCCTCCGCGACCGGACTGTCCGGTCGACCCGCGACCAGCACCGCGTGTCCCGCCCGCTGACGCCGGGTCGCCCGCGGCACCTCGGCGATCACCGGCAGGCCGAACGCGTCCTCCAACTGGATGCGCCCGCGCAGCCGGACGTCCATCCGGTCCACCATCAGCGCCGCGATCAGCCCGAGCGCGAGTCCGAGCGCCGCGGCGAGGGCGATCCGCAACGGCCGCGAGGTGGGCGCCAGGATGCTCGTGGTGGAGTCCGGCGTGCTCTTGAGGCCGTCCATCACCTCGACCTTGGGGTCGTTCAGCGGGTTCACCAGCTCCTGCTGTTGACCCACCAGCGTGGTGTATTGCCCCCGCTTGGCGTCGAACTCCGCCTGGAGCGTGGCCTTCTTGCCCACCGGCGCGTTGGTGGTGCTCTTCTCCAGACCGTCGATGTCGGTCTTGAGCTTGTCCAACTGGGCGGTCATGCTGTCCGCCTGACCCTGCCGGGTCCTGCGCTGCGAGTCGGCGAACGCGGACACGGTCTCCTGCGCCCATGCGGTGGCCAGGTCCTCGGCCGCCTTGCGGGTGGGCGCCTTGCCGGAGATCTGGACCAGGCCCAGGTCCGGGTTGAGCTGCGAGGTGACCTTGGACGCCAGCACGGCCGGATCGGGGTTGTTCAGCCGCTTCGCCACCCGGCGGGCCACCTCGCCGCCGTCCGTCATCAGTTGTACGGGCGCGAGGTTGAACTCCTTCGCCGAGTTCGGCGCCGGCACCACGTTGACCGAACTGGTCCACTGGTTCCCGGTGCCCTTGGGGTCCGACGGGGTCAGGATGAACCCGGCGAGCAGTCCGATCGCGAGACACGCGAGCACCAGCGGCCAACGGCGCTGGAGAACGGAGAAGTAGCTAGAGGTTTCCACCGGTCCCCCTCCGGTTCGAGTTGCCGCCCCGAGAACAGACCGCGGGGCAGGCCAAACGTAGAGCAAACGGGGTGCCGATCGACCCCAGGACTGTGCCGGAAGTGTGGAGATTCCGTCGAGATCCAACCGGATGTGTTCGCGTGGCCGTCACCGCACCGGACCTGACGACACGTCACGGCCGGCTCGCGGGTCGAGCGCCCGGGCATAGAACGCGACCATCCGGTCGCAAACGCTGTCGATCGTGTACTCCTCGCCGAAACGTCGATACGCCGCCTCCGTGCGTATCGCGGTCTTCTCCCGCTCCGTCAGGGCCGAGACCAGCGCCGCCGCCAGCGCCTCGGGCGAGTCCGGCGGCACCAGCGCCGCACAGTCGCCCGCCCCGGTGATCTCGCGCACCGGAGGCAGATCGCTGGTGACGATCGGCGTCCCCACACCCATCGCCTCGATCAGCACGCTGCCCAACCCCTCCCAGCGCGAGGGCAGCACGAACACATCGGCCGCGGCCATCAGATCGGGCACGTCGTCGCGGTGTCCCAAGAACCGTACGGGCTCCGCCGCGCCGGCGGAATCCCCGATTCCGCCGGTCTCGGCGGCCAGTCGGCGCAACGACTCGGTGCGACCGCCCGCCGGACCGGCCAGCAGCAGGACCGCGTCCGGCACCTCGGCGCGCACCCGGGCGAACGCGTTGATCAGTACGTCCAGGCCCTTCTGGTACTCCTGTCGGGCGGCCGTCACCAGGACCGGGACGTCCGGCCCCAGGCACAGCGCGGCCCGAGTGCGCTCGCGGCGCTCCCGGGCGGCGGCCAGCGGCCGAGGATCACGCCCGCGCGGCACCACGTCGATCCGCGACCGGCGCACCCCCAGCCGGCGGGACATCACGCCGGCCACGTGCTCGGTCAACGCGTGGAATCGCCGAACGCCGCGCGCGCTGGCCGCGTCCAGGCCCTGGGCGGCGCGCAGCTTCCACGGCCGAATCCCGGGCTGATCGCGCATCTCGGCACCGTAGGAGGTGTTCACCAGGCTGGAGACCACCGGAACACCGGTCGCCAGGGCGGCGATTCGCCCCGCGATGTCCGCCTCGTACAAGGTCGTGTGCACCAGGTCCGGTCGGCGATCGCGGATCACCCGCGCCAGCCCCCGCGCGGAACCCGCCCGCGAATTCCGGTGCACGCCGAACAGCGTCACCCCGACCTCGGCCAACTCCGGTTGGAATCCGTCCAGATCCAGGAGATACGCGATGTCCAGCGTGATCCCCCGACGAATCAGCTCCGGGGCCATCGCCACCGCCGCCCGCTCGGCCCCGCCGACCCGATCCACGCTGTCGATCACCTGGAGCACGTGCACTGCATCACCTCTGCCATCCCCCGCCAACTCCCCGAAAAGCGCCGACCACAGGGCGCCCCCACCCCTCACGGCTGAGCATGTCATCGATACGCCCCCGGCGGGGCGGGATTCGTGACAACCTGTCACCTCATGGGGACAACGACGGACCGGCGTGGGGTCCTGCACGTCGTGACCGACCCCCGACGCCGGGGCTCACAGGCGTTCGCCCACGACCTGGACGCGGCGCTGCGCGGCCGCGGCCGCGCGTCGTCGGTCGTCGCGCTCGCGGGCACGGGCGAGATGGCCATCCCGGTGCTCGGACCGGGCCGGCTGCACCCGCGCACGTTGCGCGAACTGCGGCGCCGGGCCGCGGGCGTGGGCTTGGTGATCGCGCACGGCTCGACCACGCTGGACGCCTGCGGGATCGCACTCGCCGGGACCGGGACGCCGTTCGTCTACGTCAACATCGGCGACCCCCGGCACTGGGCCCGGGACCCGCTGCGCCGGGCCCGGGTCGGGCTGATGCTGCGCCGGGCGGTGGCGATCGCCTCGGTGTCGCCGATGGGCCGGGACGTGCTGCTGCGCACCTACCGGTTGCGCCCGGATCGGGTCCGGGCGATCCCCAACGGACGGCGACCGGAACGCTTCCCGCCGCCGGAGGGTGACGACCGAGCCAAGGCCCGCGCCGAGTTGGGGCTGCCGGCGGACGCACTGGTGCTCGCGGTGGTCGGCGCGCTGGCCGCGGAGAAGCGGGTCGCGCTGGCGATCGAGGCGTTCGCGTTGCTCGAGGACGGCGAGCGGGACACCGCGTCGGGTGCCATCGCCGAGCCGGCCGCGACCGGGGCCGCCGAGCGCGAACGGCCTTCGTACCACCTGCTCGTGGCCGGGGAGGGCCCCGAGCGGTCGAGCCTGGAGGCGCTCGCGGAGCGGCGCTCGCCCGGGCGGGTCGCCTTCACCGGCAACCTGGCCGACCTCGGCCCGGTGTACCGGGCCGCCGACGCGCTGGTGCTGTCCAGTACCAGCGAGGGCGTCCCGGGCGTCCTGGTCGAGGCGGGCCTGAGCGCGGTCCCGGCCGCGGCCACCGATGTCGGCTTCGTGCGCGACGTGGTCGTGGACGGGGTCACCGGCGCACTCGCCGACGTCGGCCCGGGTCCCGGGGACCCGCGGGCACTGGTCGCCGCGATCCGCCGGGTGTTGGCCGGCCGGGACGCCATGGGCCGGGCGGTCAGGGAGCGTTGCCTGGAACGGCACGCGATGGACACCGTGGTGGACGCGTGGATCGCGCTGCTGGACGAGCGGAGCCGGTGACCGCCCGCAACCGCATGGTGGGGAAGAGGTAGGGCGGGAGCGCCGGTTCCCGAACGGCCGAATGCGACTCGTGGGGAGATCGCATGTGCCAAGGTTGTTGTCGAACCAGGGAGGGGGAGTCCGTGGGGGAGTATGTGGGGGGTGCCGTCGGCATGCCCGGCGACGGCTTGGGCCGGGTCGACGGTGTCGGCCGGGCGGGCCGGCACGCGCGGCCGGGCGGCAGTGTCGACGAACCCGCCGACCACCGAACACACGTCAACGGAGCGCCCGACGCGGGCCACGGGGGAGCGACCACGCCGACCATCGACAGTCGCACCGGAACCGGACGACACGCCGCCCCGCAAGCGGGCGTGGGCAGCGGCACGGGCCGGATCGCCGCAGCGCAGGCACCCGACCCCGAGATCAAGGGGCCACCACCGGAACTCAAGTTCAAACGCCGCACCAGCCTGATCCGAGGCGTCCGCGAACTGTGGCACTCGCGCGAACTCGTCCGCACCCTGGCCGAACGCGACCTCAAAGCCCGCTACAAACAAGCCGTTCTCGGCTTCGCGTGGGCGATCATCACGCCCGTCCTGCTGATGGTGGTGTTCACCGTCGTCTTCCAGCGGGTGGGCAACCTCAGCGACACCGCGCACAAGTACAACGTGCCCTACCCGCTGTTCAGTTACCTGGGACTCCTGCCGTGGACCTTCTTCATGTCCTCGGTGACCCAGGGTTCGTCGTCGCTGGTGTCCAACGGGCCGCTGCTGAACAAGGTCTACTGCCCGCGCGAGGTCTTCCCGTTCGCCACCGTGATCGTGGCCACCGTGGACATGCTGATCGCCTCCTCGGTGCTGGCCGTGCTCTTCGCGGCGTACACCACACCACCCGCGGCGACCAGTTGGGCGCTGCCGATCCTGCTGCTGATCCAATTCGAGGTCACCCTCGGCGTGGTGCTCGTGTTGTCCGCGGCGGTGGTCTACTTCCGCGACATCAGACACGTGCTGCCCCTGCTCATGCAGATGGGCATGTTCGCCACCCCGGTCGCCTACGGCATGGACCAGATCACCAAGGACTGGCTGCTCCCGTACGTGATCCTCAACCCGCTCGCCGCCGTGATCGACGGCTACCGGCGCGCGATCCTGTACGGACAACAACCCGACTGGGAACTCACCGGAGCCGCCGCCGCGTCGGCCACCGTGCTCCTGTTCGTCGGATACAAGATCTTCAAGAAGCTCGAGGCGGGGATCGCCGATGTCGCCTAGCCGCACCACGACCATGGCCGCGCCGGGCAAGCCGGAAACCCTCCCGCTGGGCACCATCCAGGCCCAGCACCTGTGGAAACGCTTTCGCGCGGACAGCCAGCGCATGCTGCTGCGGGACAACCTGGGCCGGATCGCGCGCAAGCTCTCCGGCCGAGACCAGGCCGACTGGCGCTGGGCGTTGCGCGACATCCACATCCACATCGACCCCGGCGAGGCGGTCGGCCTGATCGGCTCCAACGGTTCGGGCAAGTCCACGCTGCTCAAGATGCTCACCGGCGTGATGTACCCCTACGCCGGCCGACTCCAGGTGCGCGGCCGGGTCGGCGCGCTGATCGAGGTCAGGGCGGGCATCCACCCGGACCTGACCGGGCGTGAGAACGCCTTCCTGTACGGCTCGTTGCTGGGCCTGAAGCGGGCCGAGGTGGCCAAGCGGTTCGACGACATCGTGGACTTCGCCGAGTTGGGCACCGCGATCGACCGACAGGTCAAGTGGTACAGCTCCGGCATGCAGATGCGGCTCGGCTTCGCGGTCGCCGCGTTCCTGGAACCGGACGTGCTCCTGGTCGACGAGGTGCTCGCGGTCGGCGACGCGCTGTTCCAGCAGAAGTGTCTGGACCGGATGCGGGTGGTGCTGGAACAGGGCACCACGCTCGTCCTGGTCTCGCACGACCTCGCGTCGGTCGAGTCGATCTGCACGCGCGGAATCTGGCTGGAACAGGGCGAGATCCGCACCGACGGCCCGATCCGGCAGGCGCTGCGCGGATATCGCGACAGCGTCGAGGAGGAGACCGAGGCCCGCACCCGCACCGACGAGGCGATCCGGACCACGTACGTGGACGTACGCGGTGTGGAGACCGCCGGCCCCACCACGAACCGCTCGATGGTGGTCGAGGCGGACTTCGCGGGTGACTACCGCGGGCCCGCCACGGTCCACATCGGGGTCACCGAGGGCACCGCCAGTCCGGTCTTCACCACCCGCCGGGACGTGCAGTTCGGCTGGTCGGGCAACCGGGTCAAGTGCACGCTGGATCGACTGCCGCTGCCGCGCGGGCGTTACGCGCTGTGGATCGGGGTGTACGACCGGGACGGCCATCCGCTCACCGCGTGGCATCCCGCGAAGCAGTTCGACGTGGCCGGACCCGAGCTGGACACCCCGCCGCGCGCGGTCGTGCTGGCCGCGCCGGTGTACGTCGACCACACCTGGGAGGGGTGAACGAGCGTGCGCATCCTGGTGTGTCCGCACGACATGCAACTCGGCGGCAGCTCGATCAACGCCGTGGACCTGGCCCGCGCGGTACGCGACCTGGGCCACGAGGTGTGGGTGATGGGTCGTCAGGGCCCGTTGCGGCAACGGGTCGCCGCCGCCGGGCTGCCGTTGCTCGCACTGCCCGAGCGGGCGTACGTGCGGCCCTCGCCCGCGGTCTCCCGGACGATCGCGGCGGCGGTGCGCCGGCACCGGATCGACGTCGTGCACACCTACGAGTACTGGCCGCTGGTGGAGGCGTTCCTCGGCGCGTTCGTGCCGCGCGGCACGCCGGTGCTGGGCACCGTCATGTCGATGGGCAGCCTGCCGCCGTACTTCCCGCGTACGGGTGTTCCGCTCACCGTGGGCTACGGCGAGCTGTACGAGGAGACCGGCGAGTTGCGCGGCCTGGAGGGCGCGCGGGTGCACCTGCTCGAACCGCCCGTGGACACCGCGATCGACCACCCGGTCACCTCGGCGGTCAACGGCAGCGCGCCCGACGTCGACGTGGACGCGTTCGCCGCCGAGCACGGGCTGCTCAAACCCGCGCCCACGGTGGTGATCGTGTCGCGACTGGCCAAGCACCTCAAGCAGGAACACCTGGAGCGCACGATGGACGCCGTGGCCCGGCTGTCCCCGGAGGTGTCCGGACTGCGCCTGGTGATGGTCGGCGGCGGCTCCATCGAGCGCGAACTCCAGGCCAGGGCGGCCGGGCTGAACGCGGACCTGGGCCGGCGCGCGATCGTGCTCACCGGCGAGATGGCCGATCCGCGTCCGGCCTACGCGCTGGCCGACATCGTGGTGGGCATGGGCAGTTCGGTGCTGCGCGGGATGGCCTTCGGCAAGCCCACCGTCGTGGTCGGCGAACAGGGCTTCAGCAAGCCGGTGACCCCGGAGACGATCGGCGACTTCGACGCGCTCGGCTTCTACGGCCTGGGCGTGGGCCGGGAACCGGTCGAGCGGGATCCGCTGGTCGGCCAACTCACCGCGCTGCTGCGGGATCAGGCCGAACGCGAGCGGATCGGCACCTGGTCGCTGGACCTGGTGCACGAGCGATTCGCGCTGGAGCGCCAAGCCGAGCGCCTGGTCGAGTGGTACGAACAGGCCCGCACCGAACGGCCGGTCGTGCGCGGCCGGGTGGGCGAGGCGGTCCGGGTCGGCGGCCGACTGGTCGGCTTCAAGGCGACCCAGCGCGGCCAGGCCCTGCGCCGGCGGACCCGCGACCGACGCGGGACCGCGACCGGATGAGCGAGCCGACCGGCCTGACCATGCTGCACGTCGGGGCGTTCTCCGGCTCGGTGCCGGCGCTGCGCCGGGCGCTGGCGCAGCGCACGGCGGTACGGGCGCACGACCTGATGCCGCTGGCCCGCGCGCCGGGCCTGGCCGGCGCGCGGCTGCGGGCCGTGCGCGAGGCGCGCCGGGCAGGCACGGGGACGCCGTGGACCAAGACCGACGCCTGGACGGCGGCGCTGGACCGGCGGGTGCGGGCCCGGGGGCTGCTCGGTGCGCGCGACCCGGTGCTGATCGTGCAGACGCTGCCCGCGCTGGTACCGCCGGCGGGGGTGCGCTACGGCGTGTACACCGACCGGGTGGGCCTGGAGGGCGCGGCGGTCGGCGGTGTCCACCGATCCCGCTACACGGACGGGTGGTTGGCCCGGGAGCGACGGCTGCTCCTGGGCGCGCACCGGGTGTTCGTGATGGGCCCCAGCACCGCGGACGTGCTGGTCACCGAGTACGGCCTGGCGCCGGACCGGGTGCACGTGGTGGGCGCGGGCACCAACGTCGACCCGGCCGCGGCGGACCCCGGGCCGCGCACCGCGGATCCGCCCCGACTGTTGTTCGTGGGCACGCAGTGGGAGCTCAAGGGCGGCCCGATCCTGCTCGAGGCCTTCGCCCGGCTGTACGCGCGCGACCCGCGCCGGCGGCTGACCCTGGTCGGCAGCGGCCCGGACGGCCCACCACCGCCCGGCGTGCGCGTGTTGGGCCGGGTGCCGCACGCGGCGATGGGCGCGGCGTACGACGCGGCGGACGCGGTGGTGATCCCCACGCACATGGAGGCGTTCGGGATCGCCCTGGTCGAGGGTCTGACCCGGGGCCTGCCGTGCGTGGCCTCCACGGTCGGCAACCAGCCGTGGATCGTGGGCGACGCGGGAATCACCGTGCCGCCGGGAGATGTGGACGCGCTGGCGGACGCTCTGGTGCGGCTCGGCACCGACTACGCCGGCTTTCGCGAACGAGCCCTCGCGCGGGGCGCGGAACTGCGCGCGACGATGACGTGGCCCGCGGTCGCCGATCGCATCCTGGCCGAACTCCGCGGGTAGCGGGTGGTTGACAGCCGGCCCCGCGCTGTCTGGGATGAGTGGCCATGGAGACGCTTTTCGAGCACGCGGGCGGACACGAAGGTCTGCGCCGGTTCATCGACATCTTCTACGGCAGCGTCCTGGCCGACCCACTGCTCCAGCCCCTGTTCGGCGCGGGACGCCCGGAACACGTGGACCACCTGACCGCCTTCACCGCCGAAACCTTCGGCGGCCCGGAAGACTTCAGCCGGAACCTGGGCGGCTTCCCGCATCTGATCGAGGTCCATCGCGGCCTGCGGATCACCGAGGAACAGCGCCAACGCTTCGTCGACCTGTACCTGGCCGCCGCCGACGCGGCCGAACTCCCCGCCGACGCACCGTTTCGGGAGGCGCTGCGCTCACACGTGGAGTTCGGCACGCAGGTGGCCAAGCAGAACTCGCACGCCGAGACCGACGAACAACTGCACCCGCTCCGCGAAGTCCCGCACTGGGACTGGCCGGGTACGGACTGACCCGGCACCGACCGACCCGCGCGTCGACACGACCCGGTCCGAGCCGGTCCGGCTCGTGCCCGTTCGCGCCACCGGGCGCGTGGTCGGGCCGGCCGGGTCGCCCCGCGTCCCGGCCCGGCCCCGCCGTCCACCTACCCCCGGCGACGCCGCAGCGCCGCGCGCTCGTAGACCTGGGCGAAGCCGTCGAGCATGTGTTGCCGGGTGAAGCGCGCCAGCACCCGTTCCCGGCTCTCCGCGCCCATTCGAGCTCGCAGCGCGTCGTCGGTGAGGAGTTCGCGGCACGCCATCACCAACCCGCCCCGGTCGCCCGCGCGCAGCAGTCGGCCGGTGACCCCGTCCGCGACCACGTCGGTCACGCCGCCCACCGCGGTGCCGACCACCGGTACGCCCGCCATCATCGCCTCGGCGACCGCGAGCCCGAAGCCCTCGTAGTGCGACGTGGACAGGAACAGGTCGGCCGCGTCGAACGCGTCGCTCAGCCGCGCCAGCGGCGGCACCACCCGGACCTGCTTCGCGACGCCCAACTCCTCGATCAGCGCCGGGACCTGCGGCTCCTGACGGCCGATCACCAGGAACACCACGGGTGGACCGGCGTCGCCGAGCTTGCGCACCACGTCCGCGGCGACGCGCACCATCAACGGGATGTTCTTCTGCGGCGCCCGGCCGACACCGACCACCACCAGCGCCTCGGCCGGGATGCCCAACTCGGCGCGCAGCGCGACCCCGGCGGCCGGGTCGGGTCGATGAACCGGAACACCCAACGGCACCAACGGAATCCGCTCCGGGCGCCAGCCGACGATCGCCGCCGTGGCGTCCCGGACATGGGTCGAGTGCGCGAACGGGCGGAAGCCGGCGGCCTTGACCATGCCGACCTCGATGCCGTTGGTCAACCGCGAGTGCAGACCGTCCTTGAGCGGCTCGTGCACCTCCAACACTCGGGGGAGCCCGGGGGAGCCGAGGGCGGCGGGCAGCGAGAGCCGGGCCGTGCCGCTGTGCGCGTGCAGCACGTCGGGCCGCAACTCGCGGACGCGGCCCGCGATCCGCATCCCGAGCCGGATCTCGTCCGGCGGTCGGGTGGGACCCTCGTGGTCGAGCGAATGCACCGTCACATTCGGCCCCAGCTCGCCGAGTTCGTCCTCCTCCCAGGCCGGCCTGGCGATGATCGCGTGGCAGTCGAAGCGCTCCGGGTCGAGGCCGGCCAGCACCTGTCGGCTCACCTGCGGGATCCCGCCGCCGACGCTCAACCGCCACACCACGTGCACGAGCCTGATGCGATCCTTCACGCTTCCCCCCGAACCGGCTGAGACCGGCGATCCCGGACCCGGCGGGCCGCGGACTTGGCGCCCAGCAGCGCGCCGCCCGGCCCGCGGGCCACCAACCATGTCGTGTCGTAACGATCCGTCGCACCGAATCGGTGCTTGAATTCCTCGGCCCCGCGCAGGAAGTCGAAGGTGCGCACGTCGCCCGCGGCGAGTGCGGTGAGCGTCTCGTGGAAGAGCACCGTGCCCAGGCTCGCCTTCGCGTACGCCGGGTCCCAGCCCAACTGGTAGTAGGCGAAGGTGTCCTGCCACAGGAACCCGTACAGGATCCCCACCGGCCGGCCCGCCGGATCGCGCGCGACCAGCGCGCACGGCCCGCGACCGGCGTCCGCGCGCGCCGCGAGCGCCGCGTGCAGCGGGCGTCGGGTGGCGTCGAACGCGCTCGATCCGCCGATCGCGTCCCGCCGCGCCCGGTGCAGCCGCAGCAGGTCGTCGAAGAGTTCGGTGGTCATCGCCTCGGGCGTCACCCACGTGAACGTGACCCCGTCCTCGGCCAGCTTCCTGGCCTTGCGCCGCACACCCTGCCGGTGTCGCGCGGAGCCCAGCGCGGCCGGGTCGGCGGGCATCACCGGGCACGCGGTGCGCTCGATCTCGCGCGCGCCGGGCGGCAGGAACGGATCGCCGGTCGTGGCGTCCAGATGCGGGAAGACCATCGTGCGCCGCCGGGCGAGCGAGGCCAGCCACGCGCGTACGTCCTGATGCCGGCGCGGATCCACGGCGAACCCGCAGTGATCGGCGGCACCCGGCCCGGTGCCCAGCAGCGTCCAACTCGCCACGCCGCCGGGCAGCCGCGGGTGCAGCCGCTCACGCGTGCGCAGCAGCGGCACCACGGCCTCGGCGCCGCCGTCCTCGGCGCGCCACACCGCCACCACCACCCGCCCGGCCTGGTCCCGGCCCAACGACTCGGTCCAGCCCAACACCCAGTCCGGCGTGGTGAAGTACGACGTTCCGGGCGTCGCGGCGACCAGCGCGCGCCAGGACGGAACCAGTGCCGCCAACTCGCCGGGCGAGCGCAACAGCGTGGGCAGAGCAAGCACGGTGATCCCCCCGGATCTCTCCGTCGACCGGACCCGGCGTCCCGCCGGCCCGAACAACCCGCCGATTCAAGCAGGTCAACGCCCGCCGCGCAGCGCGTGTACGGCCGGATGCAGCCCGGACAGGATCGTCGCGAACCGGTCCGGACGGGTGTTGGACCCGACCCGCAGGCGAGAGATCCGCAGCGGATGGTCGGGCAGCCGGGGCCCGAGCCGATGATCGAAGAGGAACCCGGTGCGATAACCGAGTTCGGCCAGCAGTCGTTCGGCCCGCGCGTCCCAGTTCCCGTTCGGATACGCGAACGAGCTCGGCGCGCGACCGAGCAGCGTGGTCAACCGCTCGTGCGCGTCCACCACCTCGGCCCGCACGTCCGCGTCGGCGCAGCGGTCCAGCAGCGGATGCGTGAGCGAGTGGTTCTCCACCCGCACCCCGCCCGACTCCAGGGTGCGCAGGTCCGCGCCGGTCAACTGCGTTGTGTCCACCGCCTCGTGGCCCTCGCGCAGCTCGGCGAGCAGGCTCAGTCGCCGCTCCTGCGGCACCGTCTTGAGATACGCCACCCACCCGCTCGGCGAGCGCTCCGGCTCCCCGGCCACCCGTGCCCCGGCGGCGACCAACCGGTCCGCCTCGTGCCACCAGAACGGCGTACGCGAGTCGATCGCCGACGCCACCACGTAGGCCACGCCCGGGATGCCGCGCTCGCGCAGCAGCGGCAGGCCGTGCTCCAGGATGCTGCGCTCACCGTCGTCGAAGGTCAACAGCACGGCCTTGGCGGGCAACGCGCGCCGCTTCTCCAGGGCCGACTCCACCTCGTCCAGGGACACCGGCCGGGCGATTCGGCGCAACCGATCCAACTGCCCCGCGAACGTGGCCGGATCGGAGATCCCGTGATACCCGAGCACCGCCAGCCGCAGCCGGGCACGGCGAACGAACCACACCTGCGCCGGAGACCGCCGCAACAACGCGTCGCCCCCGGCCCGTACCGACCCCACCATCGAACCGCCCACCCCAGCCTCCCCAGCCACGCGGCTCCCGCTGCCGGAACCGTAACAGCGGGGTCACGTCCCGTCAGCCGGTCACCGAACGTCCGCCCGCCGGTCACATCCGGGCAAGACCACGGACCCCGGATATCGGGGAACATCACGCACGACTCGTGGACGGATTGCGAAACACCCTTCACGCGTGACCCATCCGGCCTAATCTGGTCGGCGGGCGACTCGTGTCCCAACCGTGTGGGGGCGGAGGGCGCCGGTCGGGCACAAACGTTCCGATGCTGCTCACATCGGGACCGCGAGGTGGGGGCCGGGCGATGGTCAATCGTGCATCGACTCTGCGCGCCGAGGAGATCGAGGTCGATCTCGCACGCGCGTGGGACGAATTGGTGGTCGGGCGGGGGGTCCAGGCAGACGTCTTCGACACCCACGCCTGGGCGTCGTCGTGGTTGGCGAGCCGTCCACATCGGACCGAACACGTGCGCATACCCGGTGTGTTCGACGGTGGCCGCCCGCTGGCCCTGCTGCCGCTGGAGTTGGACTCGGCCGGCCGCGCGCACGAACTCGGGCGCGGCCAACGCGAGCGGACACGTGTCGCCATCGGCACCACCGACCCGGAGCCCGCCGTACTCCACGAACTCGCGGCGGAATTGCGCCGCGGCGGCATTCGGGAACTGACGCTGTACCGGATGGCCGGCCGCGACCCCGCCACGCACGCCCTGCTGGACGCGCTGCGCGAGGCGGGCTACGCGGTGGACGTGCGCGAGCGGATGACCGACATGATCGAGACCACCACCGACGGTTGGTCCGCCTACCGGGCCCGCCACCGAGGCTTCGACAGCGCGGTCGGGCAGACCACCCGCCGAGCCGGACAACTGTGGAAGTTGCGGGTCGCCGCGTTCGGCGCACCGGGCACCCCGCCGCTCGCGGCCGGCCTGGCCGACCACGAGGAACTGTTCGACCTGAGCTGGAAGGGGCGGCTCGGCGCCTCGCCCGAACGCCGCCGACTGCTCACCCACGCGCTCGACGCGCGCGGCATGGCCCGGCTGTACGTGCTCTACGCCGACGACCGCGCGATCGCATCGTGCCTGGGCGTACGGATCGGCCCGGTCGTGCACTGGCACACCGTCGCCTACGATCCGGCCGCCGCGATGCTCTCACCGGGCAACGTGGTGCACTGGCGCGCCCAGGAACTCGCCTTCGCGGAAGGCGGATTGACCCTGATCGACCTGCTGCCCGGAGCCAGCCCGCTCAAGGACCGGATCAGCACCGAAAGGCCCCCGCTGCTGGACGTGTGCGCGGCCCGGGTACCGCGCCGGGTGTTGCCGCTGCTGCGCGGCGCCCGCGAGGTGCAGCGCGCGGTACCGATCGCCGCCCGGGCCCGGGTCCGCGGCCTGCGCGCCCGGGCGACCGCGAGCGAACCCGGCACATCCGGCATCCCCCGCCGGCTCGAGGCGAGACCCGCGACCGAGGTCCCGGCGCTGCCCAGTCCGGAACTGACCCTGGACCAGCCCACGCTGCGGCTGCTCACCGTGGCCTGCGCACGCAGGGGCCCGCAGGAGATGCGCGCCGAGTGGGGCCCGCACGATCGCTGGTACCGGATCGGCGCCGCTCCGCTGGCGGTGGCCCGGGTCGACACCGGCGAAGTCGTCCCCACCCTGCGCGAGGTCGTGCGCTACGACCCGACCTACACCCTGGAGGCGATCGCGCTGATGCTGGCCGACCTGCTCGCGTCGCCCGTCCGCTACCTGGACGCGGTGCCCGTGCGCGACCCGCGCCTGCGCTGGCCCCGCGCGTGGGGGCCGCCCACGATAGGGTCCGCCGCACCCTCGGCCGCCGCCGTGTCCGCCATCGCGAGCGCGCGCACGCGCGGCGCGCTGAGCCGTGCCGAGGGGGCCTGATGCGGGCCCGCCCGATGCACCCCCTGGAGATCGACACCGCGTTCGCCGCGTCCTGGGACCGGCTCGTGGCCGCGCGCGGCGTACACGCGGACCCGTTCGACACCCACGCGTGGTTCGCCTCCACGCTGCACGGCCACCAAGACCCGCTGGACGACATCCGCGTGGTGTCCGTGCTCGACGAGGCCGACCAGCCGCGCGCGCTGCTCCCGCTGGAGCGGATCGGCGCCGACCGCTGGGGCGTTTTCTCCGCACACCGCCGACCGCGCAGCCACGTGGTCGTACACCCCGACGAACCGCACGGCGCCGACTCGATCGCCGACGCGCTCGCCCGCACCGGCATCCGCGAACTGCGCCTGCACCGGATGCCCAGCCGGGACCCGGAGACCCACCGACTGATCGCCGGGCTGCGCGCGTGCGGCTACACCGTCTCCGCCCGGGAGAAGGCCTGCGACATGCTGGCCGGCGTCGAAGGCGGCTGGGCCGGCCACAAGGCCCGGTTCCGCAGCTTCGACCGCTACGCGCACCGCTTCGCCGCCCGGGTCCGCGCGCACTGGGACCTGACCGTCGACGAGATCGGCGGCGCCAAACGCGCGCACGAGCGCGACCTCGACGCCGGATTCGCGATCTACACCGACCTGTTCGCCCGCAGCTGGAAGGGCCCGCTCCAGCCCGCCGCGGCCGACGCGCGACGCGACCTGATCGCCCGCGCCGTGCGCCACGACTGGGCCCGGCTGTACATCCTGCGGGTGGACGGCGTGCCCGCCGCGATGCACCTGTGGTTCCGCCTGGGCGACGTGGCCACCTGGCACTCCACCGCCTACGACGAACGCTTCGCCGCCCTCGGCATCGGCACCGTCGTGCAATGGCAGGCCCAGGAACGGGTGTTGAGCGAGCCCTGGCCCGCCGGCAGCAGCCCGCGCCTGGTCGACCTGATGCCCACCCGAACCCCGCAGAAGTTGCGGCTGGCGCCCGAACGGCCGGCGTTGTGGGACATCGAGGCGGTCCGCGACCGGCCCCTGCTCGCCGCCACACTGCCCGCGCGCGGCTTCGCCCGGGCCACCCGGATGTCGGTCGAACAACATCTGCGGGTCCGTCGCGCCAGGTCCGCCGGTCCCGAACCGACCCTGGTCGCCGAGACGGTGATCGCGCCCGCGATCAACCCGCAGGGCGAGGCCGGCCACAAACTCGACCCGGTACACGAGGCCGGCATCGAGGACAACCGCCCGATCGCGCTCGCCTGCGGCTACCGGGGCACCGACGCGGTCGACGCCGGCCGGGCCCGCGGCGAGACATGGTGGCTGGTCGGCGAACAACCGCACACCCTGGTCCACCTCGGCGCCGACCGCACCGTGCACACGATCGCCGCACTGGGCACCGACCGCGAGCGACCGCACTCCCGACACCCCGACGAGACGGCCCGCAGCGTGGCCACCGCCCTGGGCGAGACCCTGCGCCTGTACCCGCTCGACCCCGCCGGCACCCCCGGCACCCCGCTCCGCCAGGAACCCGAACCGGTCCCGTGGCCGGTCGCCCGCACCGCTCCCACCCGGCTCACCTCGAAGGGCACCACCCGATGACCGCCATCAGCGGCGACCGCGTGCGCGCCACGCTCAAACGCGGCCTGGCCGCCACCGCCCTCGCCCGCGAGCCCGCACCCGGCGCGACGCTGCTCATCTACCACCGGGTCGGTGGCGGCACCCGCGACGAACTCGACCTGCCCGTCGAGGCGTTCCGCGCCCAGCTCGACCTGCTCCCGCGCGCGCACGTGGTCTCGTTGGACACCGCCGTGGACCGGCTGGCGGCCGGAGACCGCACGCCCTCGATCGTGCTCACCTTCGACGACGGCTTCGCCGACGTGTACGCCAACGCCTGGCCGGAACTTCGGCGCCGGGCCCTACCGTTCACCCTCTACCTCGCCACCGGCTGCATCGGCGAACGCATGCGCTGGGAGGGCTCCACCGGCACCAGCGGCGGATCCCCCGCGCTGAGCTGGGACCAGGTGGCCGAACTGGCCGACTCCGGCCTGGCCACGATCGGCAACCACACCCACAGCCACGCCCGCCCCGAGGCGCTGACCGCCACCGAACTCGACACCGCCTCGGACGACATCGAACGCCGACTCGGGCTGCGGCCCGCGCACTTCGCCTATCCGTGGGGCATCGCCGTCCCGGACATGGAACACGCGCTGCGCTGCCGATTCCGCAGCGCCGCCACCGGCGTGCTCGGCCGCAACCTCCCGGGCTGTGACGCGATCCGGCTGCGCCGGGTCCCGGTCCGGCGCACCGACCCACCCGCGTTCTTCCGCGCCAAACTCGGCGGCCGGCTCGCCCAGGAACGCGCCTACGCGGCCGTGGTCGGCCTGGGCAAGAAGGCCGGTGCGCATGCGTGAGCCGCGCGGTCCGGGCGGCCGACCCCTGCGGGTCGCGCACCTGACCACCATCGACATGAGCCTGGCCCTGCTCCTGCGCACCGAACTCGAGGAGGACGTCGCGGCCGGCTTCGAGACCTTCGGGATCAGCGCGGCCGGCCCCTATGTCCCCGAGGTCGAGGAACTGGGCGTCACCCACGTACCCCTGAACTCGCTCACCCGCGCCTGGAGTCCGCGCAGCGACGCCGCGGCCGGCGCCGAACTGGTGCGCACGCTGCGCCGACTGTGTCTGGACGTGCTGCACACGCACAACCCCAAAACCGGGGTGCTGGGCCGGATCCTGGGACGGGCCACCGGCGTTCCGGTGGTGGTCAACACCTGCCACGGCCTGTGGATCCGCCCCGGCGACCCGTGGGCCCGCCGCGCGTTCGTGCTGGGCACCGAGGGCATCGCCGCCCGCGCGTCACACGCCGAGCTGTACCAGAACGCCACCGACCACGCCACGCTGCGCCGGGCCGTGCCCGGATGGCGATCGCGCGTGGTCGGCAACGGCACCGACCTGGACCGCTTTCGACCCGATCCCGAGGCCCGCGCGGCCGTTCGGCGCGCACTGAACGTGGCCGAAGATGAACTACTGGTAGGCGGAGTCGGGCGGCAGGTCGCCGAGAAGGGCATCCTCGAGTACGTGGAAGCAGCCGGACTGCTGGCGGGCAAGGCCCGATTCGTGTGGATCGGACCCGAGGACCCGGACAAGGCCGACGCGGTGTCCCGCGCCGTGCACGGATCACAGGTCGAGTTCCCGGGCGCGCGCGCCGACATGCCCGCCGTGTACAACGCGCTGGACGTGTTCGTGCTGCCCTCGCACCGCGAGGGTTTCTCACGATCCGCCATGGAGGCCGCGTCCTGCGCGCTGCCCATGGTGCTCAGCGACATCCGAGGCTGCCGGGAGATCGGCACCCACGGCGAACACCTGCTCCTGGCACCACCCGGCGACCCTCGAGCACTGGCCGCCGCGATCGACCGTTTGATCACCGAACCGGACCTGCGCGCCGAACTCGGCGCCGCGGCCCGGCGCCGCGCGCTGGCCGAGTTCGACCAGCGCAAGGTCGCGGGCATCTCGATCGACACCTACCGGGCCGTGGCCAGACGCCGGGGCCTGGGCTGGACTTGACGCACACAGTGGGCGACGACCGGTGAGGGAGACACCGCCGACGCCCGGAAGACGCCACAACGAACGCCACACCAGGGGAGGGGCATGGCATGCGACGACTGTTCGACATCACCGTGGCCGTGCTGGCATTGGTCCTATTGGGGCCGGTCCTGCTCGCGATCCACGTGATGATCCGCGCGACCATGGGTGGGCCGGTCCTGTTCCGACAGACACGCAGCGGCCTGCACGGCCGAGACTTCGAGATCCTCAAGTTCCGCACCATGCACGACCCGCGATTTCCGGACGAACCCGACGCGACCCGCATCACCCGCACCGGACAGTTGCTGCGCACCACGAGCCTGGACGAACTCCCGCAACTGATCAACGTGTTGCGCGGGCACATGAGCATCATCGGGCCGCGTCCGACGCTGCCGAGTCAGGTGGTGCACTACACGCGGCGCCAGCGCGGCCGGCTCGACGTGCGGCCCGGACTGACCGGCTGGGCCCAGGTCCAAGGGCGTAACACGCTCAGTTGGCCGGTGCGGATCGAATACGACCTCTGGTACGTGCGCAACCGCAGCGCCCGGGTCGACCTGACCATCCTGTGGCGCACCATCGGAGTGTTGTTGCGCCCGACCGGGATCACCGCCGCCGGCGGGGTCAACCCGGGCTTCCCGGTGCCGGTGGCCACGCTGCCCGCGGAGGACCCGGGCCGGGAGGCCGCGGCCCGCCCCGGGGGCACCCGCTTCGACCGCGGCGAGACGTTCCCGCTGCCCAGACCCATCGTGTGGGCCGCGCCGATCACGCACTCCCCGGTCGACCCGACCCGGATGTTGCCTCCGCAGCGACCGGCGGGCGACTCGTTGGCGGAAGAGGTCTCCTGAGCCCGGAGCCGCCGTGCGCACGGATGTCCGTGCCCGATCGTGGGGATCGGGCACGGACATCGCCGTGTTCGGCCCGGGTCAGCCCGTGCAGCTCGCCTGCACCTGACCGGCCGCCAGATGGGCACCCGCGGTGCCACCCCAGTCCACGCCGCGGGTGACCAGCTTGACGGCGATCCTGCCGTTGCTCACCGGGAAGGTGCCGGCACTCACCCAACGACCCTTGTTCGAGACCTGGTCGATGGTGAACTTGTCGTACCAGGTACCGGTCTTGTCGTCCTCCTTGCCGCGCAGCACGTAGTACTGCGCGGGATTGCCGCCCACGTCCCGGCCGTTGCCGGCGGGCACGTACACGCCGATCTGACAGCGCCGGGTGGCCGAGCCGACGTCGAACCACCACAACACCCGGGCGCTCGTGTCGTCCTTGTTCTTGTCACCGGACATCGGCACCGCGTCGAATCTGCCGTTGCAGCCGTCCTTGTTCCAGCCACCGCTGCCCACGGTGTACCAGCCCTTGGAGCCGTCGCTGTAGCGGCCCACCTCGGCGAATCCGCTCGCGCCGGTGTTCGCGCAGCCGTGGCCCGAGACGCCGGTGAAGGTCTGCTTGGGCGCGAGCGAGCCGGGCTGCGCGGGCGGCGGGACGGCCGGCTTCGGGGTGGAACCACCCGGCGTACTTCCGGGGTTCGAAGCGGAGCCACCACCGGGCGAACCGGACAGCGGAGCGCGCGCGCCGGGCGTGGAGCCGCCGCCCCCGAAGGTGCCGGTCGAGCCGCCCGACGACGCGGAACCCCCCGAATTGCCGGTTCCGGACGAACCGTTGCCGCCGGTGGGGTAGTCGGGCGGGTACGCCGAGCCGCCGGCGGGGGTGCCCGCGCCGGGTGCGCTGCCACCCGGGCCGGGATCGCCGGGCGCAACGCCGGTGTCGCTCCCGGAGGTCGCGGTGTTCTGCGGCGGCGCCGAGGCGCTCGGCGGCGACACCTGGACCGGCCTGTCCTGCATCGGCGCCGCCTGCGCGACCGGCTTGCGATGACCGCCGTCGTCACCGCCGAACTCGATCGCCGAGGCGATGGTCACCACGGCCAGACCGGCCGCCGCGAGCACCGGCATGCCCAGGCTCACCGTCCACACCCGGCGGCCGGGTCGCAGCGGCCGCCGAGGCGTACGCACCGAGCGCGCGAAGGCGTGCCCGAAGTCGGGGTCGGGGTTGGGGGGTTCGGCCATGTCGTGCCTTTCGGGTCGGTTCGGCCGCTCACGCCTGATCGGGCGCGGCCGGAACGAGATCGGGAAGGTCGGGCGCGCGCAGCGAGACCAGGTCCGCCGCGGTCACCTCGGCCACCGCGGAGATCCGCCGGGCGTGCCGCTCGGTCATCTCCTGGAAGGCCTGCCGCGCGGAGCGCCCGTTGCCGAACCGCCGATCGCGCGGGACCGAGTCGAAGTAGGCCAACAGGCCCGCGCGGGCCGACTCGTCGAGGGTGTACTCGTACGCCGCGGCCTGGTGCTCGACGATCCTGACCAGGTCGGTGGAGGCGTAGTCCTCGAACACCACGGTGCGGTTGAAGCGCGAGTCCAGGCCGGGGTTGGAGTCGATGAAGCGGTGCATCTCGTCCGGGTAGCCCGCGACGATCACCACCACGTCGTCGCGGTGGTCCTCCATCAGCTTGACCAGCGTGGCGATGGCCTCCTGACCGAAGTCGCTCCCGCCCGCCGAGGTGAGCGAGTACGCCTCGTCGATGAACAGCACGCCGCCGAGCGCCTTGCGGAACACCGCCGTGGTGCGCGGCGCGGTGTGCCCGACGTACTCGCCGACCAACGCGCCGCGATCGGCCTCCACCAGATGACCGCGTGTCAACATCCCCAGCGCGGCCAGGATCCGGCCGTACAGCCGGGCCACCGTGGTCTTGCCGGTGCCCGGGTTGCCCGCGAACACCAGATGCCGGCTCAGCGGCGGCGGGGTCAGCCCGGCCTCCTCGCGGCGGCGTACCAGTTGCATGAGCTGCACCAGCGTGGCCACGTCGTGCTTGACCCGGGCCAGCCCGACCAGGTCGTCGAGCTCGGCGAGCAGCGTGGTCAGATCCGCCGGCGCGGGGACCGGGTCGCCCGGCTCGGGCGCCCGGCCGGCGAGCGGCGCGGTCGCGGGCGAACTCCGTCCGGAGACCGCGGTGTCCGCCACACCGCGCGCCACACAGTCGGTGAACACCGCGGACGTGTCGTCCGGGTCCTCGATCGTGGCGTCGCTCGGGCAGTCCCGGAAGGAGCAGTCGCGCAGCGCCGGTGCGGCCCCGGCGGCGACGTACACCGCCGGATAGGCCGAGCCGCCCAGCACGCAGTCGGTGAACTCGCCCTTGGCGCCGCCCTTGAGGAAGATGCCGTTCTTGCCCGCGCCGGTCAGCGAGCCGGCCCGGACCACCGGCGCCGCGTCGGTCCACACCACCATCGCCGAGCCCGCGCTGTCGGTCACCGCGCAGTCCTCGAACACGGGCGTCGCACCCTCGTGCACGACCACTCCGGCGGTCCCGGCCCGGGCCACCCGGACCCGGCGCAGCGTGGGCCGGGCCCGCGGACCCACCTCGATCCCGGCCCGCCCGGTGACGGTGAACGCGCAGTCCTCGACCCCGGCGTCGAGATCCTCCTCGAGCCGCAGCCCGGTGCCGCAGTGATGCGCCGCGCACCCGGTCAACCGGGCGGTGCCGATGCCGCCGAGGTGCATGCCGGTCATCTCGGCGGAGCGCACCAGTACCCCGTCCGCGCCGACACCGGCCGCGCCCGCGAGGCACAGGCCGTGTTCGGGGGTCGGGCCCAGGACGACCGCGGCGAGCTCGCCGTGCGCGTGCTCGTCCAGGTGCACGGCGGTGAACGTGGTGTCCGCGACGGCGACCCCGTCCAGGCCGACCCGGGCCCGGCCGCGCGCGAAGACGCCGTTGGCGCCGGTGGAGCGGATCAGTCCGCCGATCACGTCCAGGCGGGAATCCTCGTCGGCGACCGCGCCGCTGAGCGTGGAGGCGACGATCTGGCAGTCCAGCACGCTCGCGTGGGCCCGATCGATCGCGGCCAGCCCGGAAGCGCCCGCGCGCTCGATGACGGTGCCGCGCATGGTCAGTTCGGCGCCGCCGCGCACGAGCACCGCGTCCTCGCCGCTCTCGGCGCAGCGGCAGGCGTCCAGGCCGACCGCCGCCTGGTCCTCGGCGAGCACCGCGTTGCGCGCACAGCGCAGGAAGGCGCAGCCGCGCACCTGCACGCCGGCCTGGTCCCGCACCTCCAGTCCGATCACCGCCTCGACGATCACCGAGTCCGCGAGGGTCACGCCGGCCGAGCCGGCCGCGAGCACGCCCGCGCCGTCCACGGAGAGCACCCGGCAGCCGGTCATCGCCAGCCGGGCCCGGTCCGACACCGAGACGCCGGCCACGCCGGCGCCGGATATTCGGCAGCCGTTCAGCCGTACCCGGGCGTCGTCGATGATCTCCACCCGGCCGCCCATGACGCGGCACTCGTCGAAGGCCACCTCGGCGGTGCCGGTGACGTGTACGGCCGGCGCGTTTGCGTCGGCGGCGATCAGCACGACGCCCTCGACGCCCGCCCCGGATCCGCCGCGCACGGTCAGCGCGACGTGCTGAGCACCCGTCAGGCGTACGCTGCCGGGGCCCTGTTCGGCGACCAGGACGACGGCGCGGTCGAGTACGACGTGTTCGCGGTACTCGCCGGGCGCGAGCAGGACCCGGGCGCCGTCCGGGGCGGCCTCGATCAGGTCGGCGATGGTGCGGCGCGCTCCCGCGCCCCGGCCGGCGCGGTCGCCGCGATTGCCGCGGGCGCCGCCGCGGTTGCCGAACACACTCACGGCTTGGTTCCGTTCTCGGGTGTGCGGTGAGGAAGGTACTTGTCGTTCAACCCGAGCCACCCTTGGAAGAGCTTGTTGAGCTGCGCGTCGATCAGCTTCTCGCCGAGCTTGATGCCGATGTCCAGGATTCCGGACTTGCGCCAGAACCGGCCCGCCATGTAGGCGTCCACGCCGAACTTGAGGGCTCCGGGACCGAAGGCACCGCCGGCCAGCGAGCCGAGCGCCGCGACGCCGCCGTAGGCGAGCGCGTCCAGGCCGTAGTGCTTGACGCCGTTCTTGTCGCCGAACACCGCGGCGTTGAGCGAGCCGTTGACGAACGCGACGAGCGGGTTGACCGCCAGGCCCAGGCCGAACTTGTACAGGCCCGACCGCCAGCGCAGCGCGGTGTCGAAGTTGGCCCAGTCGGTCTTCCAGTTGTCGCCGAAGTAGGGGTTGGTGTTGAACGGCTTGCCGAAGTCATTCGCGGTGAGCCCGTCCTTGAACTGCTTGGGGGAGAACGAGCCGGGCCGGAACTTGAGTTCGTGCAGGCGTGCCATCAGCCCGGCGAAGCTCGCGGACACCGCGGAGTTCAGGAGGATTCTGCCCCAGTCGGTGCCCGAGACGTTCCCGTCGTTGATCAGCTCGGTGATGATGCCGGCCAGCACGGAGAGGCCGAAGTCCTGGGTGAACTCCATGCCGACCTTGGTCCACACCTTCTGCTCGAAGGTCCATTCCCTGGTGCCGCGCAGCGCGTCGGGCGCACCCCAGTGCCGTCGGTTGGTGTCCGCGAGGCCGCGGTTGTAGCCGCGGAACTCGTTCAACGCGCCGTGGTGGTCCACGGCGCGTCCGACCAGCTTGAACCGCGAGTCGACGCCCGTGGCACCGAGCTTGTCCGGGTGGGCCCAGGACTTGATCCGGTTGAGCACGCCCGGGTCGGCGGCCGGCATCTTCTCGAAGATCTTCGTGGAGAAGCCCTGGTGTACCACGACGTTGCCGTCGGCGTCGTACAACCGCTGCTGGAGGTAGGCGAGATCCTTCTCCAGGTAGCCGACCACGTTGCCCTGGTGGGTGATCGGCTCGAACGAGCGGATCTTCGCGCCGTTGCGGAGGTCGTCCCAGTGCCGGGTGTTCGGGATGCCGTCCGGGCCGATGCGGTATTCGCGGATCGCGTCGCCGCGACCCTCGCGGATGGTGTGGGTGGCGCCGCCCACCTCGATCTCGTCGCGCCAGTACCTGCCACCGGCGTCGACATGATTCACCCGGTGCCCGCCGGGATGTGCCTGGATCTCCCCGGTGCGGGTCCTGACCGTGGTCGTATACCGGTCCGCGGCTTCTCGTTCGATCACCGCGATCCGGCCGTCGCCGAGCGACTTGTGCTCGTACACCAGGACGTCCCGGTCACCGATCCTGCGGAAGTCCTTGAAGCCGTCGTCGAAGCCCTCGCCCCACATCTGCGCGCCGCCGCGGTTGGTCGTGCGGAAGCCGGTGTTCTCCGCGCCGGGCAGCGGTACACCGTGCTCGTCCAACCGCTGCCAGGTGAAGCGGCCGTCGGGCCTGCCGTCCATCCTCGCGTGCACGAAACCGCCGCCGTCGAGCGCGTCGCGGCGTTCGACGATCTGGCCGAATCGGTTGCGGTCCACCCAGGGCCCGGTCCGGCCCGGATCGCCCTGGTACTCGCGGACCGTACCCTTGCGGTCGACGACTTCGCGGACCAGGACGCGCTCATCGGTCCCCGGGACGGTCTTGTAGTCGACCCAGCGGCGATCCGCGCCGAATTCGCGCACCCCTGTCTCGGTGCCACCCACCTCGCGCCAGGTTCCGCCTCCGCCCGGAGTGTCGGCGGTGAACTCGATCTTGCGGCCGTCCAGCAGCACGCGACTCTCGCGCAGCAGTTCGCCGTTCAGGTTGAAGTCCTGCCACGTGCCGTCCAGGCGCTGGAAGCGCACCGCACGCTCGATCGTCCCGTCGGCGGCCGTCCAGGAGACCTCCCAGTGCCGGAAGAGTCGGTCGTCCCCGGTGAACAGGCCCCCGGGGAAGTCCGGTTTGCCGGGGAAGAACGGAACGTTGAAGCGCTGCTGCCAGATCCGGCGCGCCTTGAGCTCGAGGTCGCCGAACCTCGAGAAGGTCGCGGACTCCTCGTTGACGTAGTTTCGCTCGATGTAGTGCTTGAACTGCTCGGTCGGCTGCATGCTCGGTTCGAACGTGTACTGCCTGGTGCTTCGCGCCTTGTCGGGTGCGGAGAAGAACTTCTTCCCCAGCCCGCCGCGCATCGGCGCGAACCGTTCGAAGGCGACGAGCCCGCGGTCGGCCACATCCTGCATCGCGGCACCGGCATCGCCCTTGACGTGGGTGACCCGGGCCTTGAAGCCGAAGTTCGGGTCGAACCGGAAGCGCAGCTCGCCCCGGGCCTGAAGCGTGCCGTTCGCCTCCCACTTGTGCCAATTCCAGTCCCGGAAGCCGGTCTTCTCGGTGATCAGGATCCCGCCGTCGAGCTGCGGGAAGAAGTCGCGCACCTTTCCGCCGAGCAGGTGACGGGCGTTGAGCTCGAAGACACCGTCGATGACGTCATAGGCGGTGTTGTCCCAGCGGACGTAGCGCGTGCCGGAGGCGATCGGGCTGTGGCCTGCGGTCTTCTCGACCCACGTCCACTTGCCCGCGTGGTCGCGGAAGCCCTCGATCCAGTGACCCTCGTGGGCGCCGGAGGGATCGCGCGTGTAGACGGGCGTGCCGTCGCCGTCGACCAGTCGACGGATCCCGTTGTCCCTGCCGTCGGGGCCGGCGGGCCACTTCTCCACCGTGCCCTTGCGGAACGGCATGTGTTCCCAGCCCAGGTCGTGGCCGACCGCGCCGCCCGCGGGGCGCATGTCCTGCCAGGTGAGGGTGACGTGATCGATGCGGCGGGTGGCGCCGGCGATCGGACCGCCGAGCGGGTACTCGAGCAACCTGTGGTCGAACAGGTCGGGTCTGTCCCACTTCTCCCACGTGCCGCGCAGCCGGTCGGTCACCCTGAACTCGCCGGAGTCGGGCAGGTGCTCGCCGACATGGGTGACCTTTCGGCCGCGTACGGCATTGCCCTCGACCTTGAAGGCGTCGTTCGCCCACACCTCGAAGCTGCGACCCGCGACGCCGGCCGGACCGTCGAACACCTGGTATCGACCGTCGACCAGCCCGCGTGCGTCGGCCAGGACGACGTGCGTACCGTCGGCTCGGCGGGGTCCCCAGATCTGGAAGTCCCGGACCGTGTCGTCGACGCCGGAGACCCTGAAGAGGTTCTTGCCCGGGATGTGCGCGCCGTTCTTGAGCACGACCCCCTCGGCGTCCCAGATCTGGAAGCCCTGCGTCGGTCCGCTACGGGGGGCGTCGAACACCTGGTGGGTTCCGTCGCCGAGGGCGCGGGCCTCCCTGAGCACCGGGTGGGCGCCGCCGACGGTATGCGTTCCCCAGATCTCGAAGTCGGCGTTGTGCGGGTCGGTGACCTTGAAGTCTGTGGTGGCGGCCCGGTATTCGGCGCTTCTGAGCACGCTGCCGTCGCGGTGCCAGATCTGGAAGTCGGCGTTGTGCGGGTTGGTGACCTTGAAGTCATCGGTCGCGAGCCGGTATTCGGCGCTCCTGAGCACGCCGCCGTCGCGGTGCCAGATCTGGAAGTCGGCGTTGTGCGGGTTGGTGACCTTGAAGTCATCGGTCGCGAGCCGGTATTCGGCGCTCCCGAGCACGCCGCCGTCTCGGTCCCAGATCTGGAAGTCGCGGTCGGCCTCGTTGGTGACCTTGAAGTCGTCCGTGGCGGACCGGTATTCGCCGCGCTTGATGGTGGTGCCGTGTCCGTCCCAGACCTCGAAGCCCTGCGTCGGCCCGGTGCGGGGCACGTCGAACACCTGATACGTGCCGTCACCGAGGGCCCGGCCCTGCCTGAGAACCGGGTTCGTGCCGTCGACCGTGTGCTGCGTTCCCCAGATCTCGAAGTCGGCGTCGTGCGGGTTGGTGACCTTGAAGTCACCCGTCGCGGGCCGGTACTCCGCGCTCTTGAGCACGCCGCCCTGGTGGTCCCAGATCCGGAAGTTCCGCGTCGGGTCGGTGCGTGGTCCGTCGTAGACCCGGTATGTGCCGTCGGGGCGTGCGTAGGCGTCGTGGAGTACGGGATGTTCGCCGTCCGCGCCGCGTCGGCCCCAGATCTGGAAGTGCCCGCCCGATTCGCTCACGACCTTGAAGTCGTCGGTGGCGGGCCGGTATTCGCCCCGGGCGAGGACCGGATGGCTGTCGTCGGCGCCGCGCGGACCCCAGATCTGGAAGGGGTCGGTGTCCCCCTTGGGCATGCCGTGTACCTGGTAGGTGCCGTCGGGGAGTCGGCGGGCGTCCGCGATGAGCGGATAGGTGCCGTCCGGCTGACGCGGCCCCAGAATCCGGAAGTCCGACTCGCCGATCCTCGGGCCGTCGAAGACCTGGAAGGTACCGTCGCCCAACCTGCGGGCGGTCTCCCGCACGACGTGGTTGGACACGATGTCGCCCGTTCCCGACCCTTGTTCCCAAATGTGGAAGGTGTGCGCGGTGTCCATCGGTCCGTCGAAGACCCGGAATCTCCCGTTGCCGAGATGCTGTGCGTCGTCGACGACGGGATGGATGCCATCGGCGCCGCGCGGGGCCCAGACCTGGAAGTCCTCGGACCCCACCTCCGTGACCTTGAACCGGCCGCTCTCGGGGAGGTGTTGCCCCTGCTTGAGGACGGTGCCGTCGAGGTCCCCCCAGATCCGGAAGTCCGAGCGGGCACCGGCGGGTCCCGGGAAGACCTGATAGGTGCCGTCGGGGAGGAGATAACCGTCGTGGAGCAGCGGGCGGGTGCCGTTCGGGCCCATCGGGCCCAGAACCTCGAAGTGGTCCACGGCGTTCGGGCCGCCGAACCTGGTGATCGCGGGCTCGTGCGGCTCGGCGGCCCGATCCTGTTGTTGCCAGGCGTACGTCTCGCGGGGCCTGGTGTCGTTGACGTGCTCCACGGGCGGGAGGCCACCGCGCAGTCCCGGCAGCTTGGCCAGGGCATCGGCGACCTTGGGTGCCGCGACCGCCGGGTCCACGCCCCACGCCTTCAACGCCGCCGTGGCGTCCGCGAGTGCGAGCCCGGCGTTGGCCCGGGTCGCCGTGGCGATCATCAACTCGGCCCGCGCCACGCCGCCGCTGCCCTCGCCGGTGAACTGCCCGGCGCGCAGCGCCTGCTCGGTCGCGGCGGCCCGATCGAAGGCGTGTCGGGCCCGGGTGTAGTCGTGCCACGCCTCCAGCCGTGAACCGGGCAGCGGGAGCGTGGACTTGCCACCGGGCCCGGGCCCGGTGGCCACGTCGTCGAGCACCTTGGCGACCAGATTGTCCTGCGTGGCCCCCAGGTGGGCCAGCGCGTTCGGTGGGAGTGGCGCGCGCCCGCCGCCGAAGGTGTGCGAGGGCGTGGTGGGCGGCGGTACGGGCGCGGGAGCGGCCTGGGGCGGGTCGGCACGCAGCGGGATCCGCTCGCCGACGAGCGTCGACACGGTGTTCGTCGTGCCCTGACCACCCGCCAGGTCCGGGCGAACGCCGGCGCTGTTGCCGCCCGCGAGGTCGACCGGGGTGAACCGGGCCGAGGCGGCCGGGACGTGATCGGTGTTCCGGGGGCCGCCGGCCAACAGGTTGAACGCCGTGTCCTGGTGCAGTGCGGAGACCCCCGGGCCGCCGGGCCCCGCGGGCGGGACGGGTGGCGCCGCCGGTGTCGACCCGACCCTGCCCGGTGCGGTCGCCAGCAGGTCGAACACGTCCACCGTGGGCGCCGCCCCGCCGCCCGGCGCCGTGGACGCCGAGACGCTCGACGTGGAACGTACGTCGAGCGGGCGGGTGGTGGTGCCCTCGGTGAGTGCCGTCGGCGGATGCGTGGACGTGGGCGCGCCGGGCGAGGACACCGACTGCGACAGGCCCGGGGTGTGCGTGGTGGTCGTCGGCGCGGGGATCTTGTTCGCGAGCGGGTCGGGGGCCGTCGCCACGAAGCGGTCGGTGCCGACGGTGGTCAGTGTGGTGTCGCCGTGGGTGAGCCGGCGCATCTCCGGGAGCGGGGTCATCCGTACGTCGTCGCCCAACCCGATCGCGCTCTTCGCGAACGACTGGCTGCTCTCGACCGCGCCGCCGATCGTGTGCGGCGTCATGGCGCCGAGGTTCAGTCCGTGCGGTGCGGACATGCTTCCGGCCTGGTTCAGCACGTCGTGCAGCGAGTTCCACTGCACGTTCGGCGTTCCCACGTGGCCGACCGTGGCGCCCAGGGATTGCAGGCCCTCGTGCCCGAGCAGGGTGTGGTCGAAGGTGTACACGCCGAGCCCGTAGTGCGGGGTGTACAGGCCGCTCGCCGCCGGGACGAACACGGCGGTGTCGAACGAACTCCCCGCCCGCGCCACGCCACCCGGGTCGAACGCGCCGATGGACAGGTTCGGATGACCCTTGAACAGCGCCAGGTCCTTGCCCATCGGCCCGCCGGGCGGGGCCAGGGTGGGGGTGTGTCCGCCGAGCTTGCCCGCGCCGCCCGCCGCCGCCGGCGGTACGCCCAGCGACGCGCGGATGAAGTCCTTCCGGCTGCCCAGGACACCGCGCTCCCAGAAGCCGATCTTCAGTGCCCGGGACAGGCCCAGCTTGGCGATCTCGTCACCGGCCACCGGCAGGATGATGCCCAGCGAGCCCCAGCCCTTGAGTTCGCCGAAGCCCTTCTTGGCCACGGCCCAACCGGTCTTGCCCACCCACACGATCGCCTTGAAGGGCAGCACGAGCAGCTTGCCGACCAGCGCGCCGCCCTTGAAGAGCAACGTGCCGGTGAGCAGACCCGCGTAGGCCAGCGCGAACTTCCAGCCGGCCAGGTTGAATCCCTTGAGCCCGGTGCTCAGCAGCGACAGCAGGTCGCCGGCGCCCTTGAACAGGTTGACCGCGCCCTTGCCGAGCCCCACCAGCAGGTTCTTCAGGCCGCTGAGCAGCGCGGGCAGCAGCGCCTTGGTGGAGGGGAACAGCACGCCCAGGATGTTCAGGAACAACTCCAGGCCGGTGGCCTTGCCCCGGGCGAAGTCGGCGATGGTCTTGCCCAGCACGACCAGGTTGGCGCCGAACGCCAACAGACCCAACGGGCCGCCGAACAGCACGCCGAGCACGGTCAGCACGATCGTGAAGATCTTGAAGAAGTCCCAGAACTCCTCGGCCACGGTCTTGGGGCTGGTCTTGAGCGCGGTGGCCGAGGCCAGCGACTTGCGCGCCTTCTCGACCGCCTCCAGGTACATCGTGCGCGCCGTGGCCATGGTCGCCCGGGCCGCCGCCAGACCCGGGTCGTTCTCGGGCAGCGGGGCCGCGGCGTTCAGCGCCTCCTGGGCCTTCGCCTGGGCCGCGAGCAGGTCCGTCGAGTAGCCGGCCAGTGCGGTGCTCGCGAGTTGTGTGGCCTGGGCCAGCTTGTCCACGAACAGCTTGAGCTGGTCCTTGACGTGCGCGCGCAACTCGCCGGCCGCCTCGCCCATCAACGGCGCGCCCGCGCCCTCCCGGACCAGGCCGGCGAGTTTCGTGGAGGCGTCGCCGGCTTTCTTCGTCAACGCGGCCAGATATAGCGAGGCATCCGTGATCGAGGTCGGATCACCCGGCGTCGGGTCCGTCGTGTATCCCAGCTTTTTCAACGTCGTGGCATCGACATTGCGTGGCATGGGCCCTCCGGGCGGTTCGTACGCGTCGGATGTCGCTGCTCGCGTGATGGATGTCGCACTCGCGGCACGGATATCGGGACCGTTGTCGGTGCGGCTCTTTATTCTCCGGCAATCTTGTCCGATGATGAGACGCGGCGCCAGTGTTCGGGCCGCAGAGCTCGCCCAGAGCCGTCGAATGGAGCTCCCTTTGCCCGATATCTCCCTGGATTACACCGAGCTTCGCAAAATGGCGAGTGTGTTGACACTGCTCGCCAATACCTTCCGGGACGACGCGTCGAAGTTCCGTACCTATGGTTCCGGAGTACCCGGGCAGCACGGTACCGTTCCGGCGAAGGACATCGGTGGAGTGGCCGCTCCGCTCGGTTCCTTCTACACGGCCTGGTCGTTTCCGATGGGCAAGGCCGTGGACGGCCTGGAGGCGCTTTCCAAACTCCTCGGCTATGTCGCGGACGGCGCGGAGGCATGGGACGACGGCGTCGCGGCGCAATTCGCCGCGACACCGGGACGTAATCCGCTGAATCGCTGGCTGGAACAAAAGAAGACCTGGGAGGAATGGCTCAAGACCCACCCGGACGGAAAGCCCAAGGAAGGCGAGACGGCACCCCCGCAACCGAGCGCCGAACCGCCCCTGCACTACACCGGCACCGACAAGAACGGCGTCACGACCGAGGTCACGGTCAAGGTCGACGCGAACTACGACGTCACCGAGCAGACGGTGACCATCACCGACCACGGCAGCACCTACACCGAGCACACCACGTACGGCGCGGGTGGCGCCTACGACACCGTCACCACCGGCCGAGACGGCTCGGTGACCACGGAAAAGGTCACGGTCGACGGCTCGGGTCGGGGCACCAAGACGGTCACCGACAAGGACGGCACGACGGTCTACACCACCCCGAACGTCAACGACCCGAAGGCCGAATGGACCAAGGTCGTCAAGGACCCGCCGGCGCACCGTCCACCGATCGGTGGCGGGCGTCGCGAGATGTAGCGCCCGCGGATTGTTTCGAAAGCGTCACCACATGCCGGCGAAGGAGTTTCCATGCCCAGCGACTTCAAGATCACCTACGATCAGGTGCGGACCGCCCAGCTCGAAATGACACGGGTATCCGAGGCGGCCGTCCTGGAAATCCGCCGGCTCCAGGGAAAGGTCGACGGATTGCTCAAGCCCGGTTCCGGCCTGTGGCTCAAGCTCAGCAGCGAGGAACTCAACACCAAATACAAGACGCTGAGCACGGACCTGGAAAAGGCAATCTTTACGATCGGCACATTCTCCGGTCAATTCGACAAGATTGTCGAGGCGGCACGGAAGCTCGACGAATCGATGAAGGCTGCTCTCCAGAAGTCGGCCTGAGCATATCGATCATCCCGGATACATCACCCCTCCACCTCGGAACGGATTGACATGACCACTCCCTTGGGCACGGATGTCGACGTCAATATCGCGGAGGTCCAACTGGTCTCCGACGACATGGTGCAAAGCGCGGCCAACACGCAGACCGCATTGAAGAGTCTGCGAACCACCGTGACGGCGCTGCTGAACCCCGACGGTGGCCTTTATCTGCGGAAGACCAGCCCGCAGATGACCCAGTCCTATGACGAGCTGACCAACTCGCTCGACAAGGCGATGGTTTCGATCAAGCAGTTCAGCGACACCTTCCAGGTCGTCGTGAACAATTTGCGGAGCCTGGACGGCGAGGACGTCCCGCCGCCGGCTCCGCACAACGCCTGACCCGACCCGGGAATCCCGATTCCCCGCGGTGTCCCCGGGAACCGCGTGACCATCCGCACCGCGCCCCATCGCCATCACTCGGCGGTGGGGCGCAGGTGCGTCTCGGGCACGAGCACCGGAGCCAGGAAGCCCTTGCGGTCCCGGATCCAGGCATGCCCGATCCGCAGCGGCTGACGGACCCGCTCGGTGGGCAGCCGGGCGCCGATCAGATCACCCTCCCCACCCAACTGCGGCGACAGCAGGATGCCCTGCCGGTTGCGCCGGACATCGCCCAACCACCCGCTGAGCGACTGCAACAACGTCTCGGCGGTGGCCGCGTACGCCAACCCGACGCCCCGGTCGCGACCCGAACCGATCACCTCGCGCAGCGCGTACCCGACCATCGACCCCATGTCCGACAACAGATCCGCGTCGTCGATCAACACCACCGCCGGACCGGTCAGGTCCTCGACCGCGGCCGTGGTCCGCGAGCCGTCCGAGTCCGCGCCCTCGACCAGCGTGACCAACGGGTGCGCGCGCAACAGCCGCAGCGGCGAATCGCGCGGCGTGATCGCCACCACCCGGGTCCCGCTCGCCAACAGCGACACCGCCATCGTGGCGAGCGTGTTGCTGCGCCCACTGCCGGGCGGTCCGACCACCGCGAACGTGTGCTGCGCGTCCCCGAAATCCGCGCCCACCGCGCCCACCGCGTCCCCGCCGATCCCCAACAGCGCCCACAGCGGACGCCGTTGTGCCGGCGTCACCGCCTCGTACGCCTCGGCGAAGGTGATCGAGGTGGGCAACGCGGCCAGCTCGAACGGCCGGCGCACCGCGTCCACCGCCTTGTCCCGCTCGCGCGCGTCCGCCGCGATCCGACGCAGCGCCTCGACCTGCTCGCGCCCGCTCTCGCCCGGAGCCAACAGGCACACCTGCGCCTCGGTCCACGACCCCGACACCAGGATCCGCCCGGGCGGCATCGAACCGGGGATCGCGGTACGCGGCACGCCCGCCCCCGAGTACTCGGCCCGATCGGCCAACCGCAACAGCACCATGTCGTCGTTGACCGAGGACAACCGCCCGTTGATCAACGCCCGTTCCGAGGTCATCACCAGGTGGATGCCCGCCGCCGCGCCCTCGCGCAACAACCGCACCACCTCGTTCATCACCCGACCGTCGTCGTACTCGTACAACGTCGGCGCCAGTGGGTCCCACCCGTCGATCAACAGGAACACATGCGCCGGACACGCCTGCGCGTCGCCCGCCCGCAACTCGGTCAGACTCGCGCACGCGTGCCGGGACAACAGCTCCTGACGCACGCTCAGCTCCTCGCCGAGCCGCGAGATCAGCCGGTCGATCCGACTCAGGTCGTTGCGCGGCACCACCGTGCCGCAGTGCGGCAGGTCCGCCAGCGCGGCCAGTGCGCCACCACCCGCGTCGATCGCCTGGATGTGCACGACCCCGCAGGAGTGCCTCTCGGCCAGCGCCGCCGCCATCGTGCGCAACAGTTGGCTGCGTCCGGTACGCGGCGCGCCCACCACGAAAAGATGGCCGAACGTGCTCGGATCCAGCAACACCGCCTTGCGCGCCTGCAGATGCGGCACGTCCTCCATCGCCCACGCGACCGGCTCCAGCGCACCCGGCGCCCGATCGGCGGCGGGCGCGGGTTCGGGCAACTCGTCCGGCAACACCCGATGCGGCAGCGGGTCCAACCACGGACTCGGCGGCTTGGCGAAGTCCGGGAGCACCGCGGCCGCGGCCGAGATGGCGGTGACCAACTCCTTGAGGTCGGTGGTCGGTTCGGCGTCGCCCACCTGCGGCTGCGGGTCCACCTCCGGCTCGGCGGCGGGCGGACGCGGGCGACCCAACCGGCTCCAGGACAACACCGAGGTCTGCGGCCGGACCACCTCCGGTGCGACCGGGAGCGGGCGGACCGGCTCCGGGACGGCCTTGGTGTCCACCCGCTCGGTGCCCGCGTACGCGGTCTGGAACGGGATCACCGTGTGATGCGAGGTACGCGCCAACGCCCGGCCCGGGGTGGCCGACGAGATGGCCACCGCGTCCTTGGTGTCGATCACGTCCGAGCTCTCGCCGGCGTCGGTCACCCGCAACGCGATCCGCAGGTTGGTGTTGGCCCGGATGTCGGCCGTGATCACCCCGGCCGGACGCTGCGTGGCGAGCACCATGTGGATGCCCAGCGAACGCCCGCGCTGGGCGATGCCGACCAGACCCGGGATGAAGTCCGGCACCTCGCGCACCAGTGTCGCGAACTCGTCCACGATCAGCAGCAGTCGAGGCAGCGCGGGCAACTGCGCGTCGCGCAGCCGCTTGCCCCGGTACTCCGCGTGGTCCTTCGCGCCGACCATCGCCAACAACAACTCGCGACGCGTGAGTTCGGCACCGAGCGAGGCCATCGCACGGTGTACGAGCTGGGCGTCCAGGTCGGTGACCATGCCGAGCGTGTGCGGGAGTTCGACGCAGTCCTTGAACGCGCTGCCGCCCTTGTAGTCCACCAGCACGAAGGTCAACTCGTCCGGGCGGTTCGCCGCCGCCAGCGCGGCCACGAACGACTGCAACAGCTCCGACTTGCCGGACCCGGTGGTGCCCGCGATCAGCGCGTGCGGACCGTCCAGGACCAGGTCGAAGGAGACCGGCCCGTCGTAGCCGACGCCGAGCGCCACCCGGGTCGACGCGGGCCGGCGCCGCCACCGCTCGCCGATCACGGCCGGGTCCGGCGGATCCAGCGCCAACAACCGCGGCAACAACACCTGATCCGGCAACGCGCCCTCGTCCGGTGAGGTGACATCGCGCACCGGCGCCAGCGCCCGGGCGATCGCGTCGCACCACCCGACGGTCGGCAGGTCCGGCCGTACGTCGGTCACGGTCGGCGCGCCGTGCCGGCGCACCGTGGCCACCGGCCCGCGCGCCGCCGACGCGTCGTCCACACCGATCACCGCCGTGCACTCCTGGGGCAGGAAGCGCTCCTCGGAATCCACACAGATCGAGAACACCCGCACCTGCGGGCCCTCCTGCAACACCTGCGTCATGCCCGGGATCTCGCGCAACCGGCGCGCGCCGTCCACCACCAGCACCACATCCGGCTCGGCGAACACCGCGTTGCGCAACAACGTCTCGGCCGCGGCCTTGCGCGCGCGCACCACCTGAACCAACTCGGCGACACGAGCCGCGATCGTCTCCGGATCACTGCCGATCAACACCTCGGGCCCGCCGCGCACCGTGCCGCGCGCGTGCGGCAACCAGGCCAACCACCCCCACGCGTCGGCGCCGGCCGCCCCGGTCAACAGCCGTACCTGCACGTCCCGGGGGCTGTGCATGATCGCCGCCTGCGCGACCAGCCAACCCGCCATCCGCAGCGCGGGCCCGTTCGGCCCCGCCACCCCGAGCACACCCTGCTGAGGCAGATCCACCGCCGTGGGCACATCCGGCACGGTCCAATGCGCGCGCCGATCCAGCGACTCCGCATCGGAATCCTCGACCTCGTTGAGCGACGTGTGCGCCGACGTACCCACCCGCAACACGAGGTGGTCGGGGTCCACCCGCCGCCGCTCCCAAAGCCGTTGCCCCGGCCCGGTCGCGAACTGTCCGGTCACCGACGGATCCGGGATCGCGTCGACCCGCCCCTGCCGCTCCACCTCGGTGCTCGCCGCGACATCCGCGAGCACCTCGGCCTTGCGGATCCGGTACGCGGCCAAATCCTTGACGAACTGCTTGCGCCCGCTGCGCCGCGAGGAGATCCAGTTGGCCAACGCCATGATCGGGCTGAAGATCGCGAAGATCAGGAAGAAGTACGAATGGAAGATCTTGACCATGACCAGGCCGAGCAACATCGGCGCGAGTGTGATCAACATCGGGAACGGCTGCCTGAAGTTGCCGCGCGGCCGGGTCGGGATCCGGAACCGCCCGCCCTTGACCGGCTCGACGATTCGCGGCGGCCGGTTGAAGTCCAGCCCGGCGCCGTCCGCCGACGGCACGATGTCCGCGCCCGCGTCGAACGGCGCGGCGGTGCGCAGCAATGCCGGACCCACGGTCAGGCCCAGCCCGAGTTCCCACTCGACCTCGCCGACGATCGGCCGCTCGGGATGCGGCGGCGGCTCGTCGGCGAACTCCCGGTCCTTCGGGTCGATCGGCCGCGCGGGTGTGTCCTCCTTGGTCCGGTACACCCGCCCCAGCCGGATCTCGCTGCCGGGCGGCACCGCGACCCGGACCGCGCCGGACGGCCCGACGGTGACCCGGATCCCGTGCGCCGGCACGCCGGGCTCGTCGATCCGGATCGCACACCCGGGATCCGCGCCGATGTCGTAAGTGCCCATCGGCAACGGCCAGATCCGTCCCGCGCCCGGGCCCGCCGCGAGATGCACCTCGACGAGCGGCGGGTCGGGGTGTGCGTCCGTCGAGTCGGCGGAGACCGGGCCGAGGGTGAGTTCGCTGCCCTCACGGATGCCGCACACCGACAACACGGCGTCGTGGTCGAGCACGGTGTCGGCCAGACGACAGGGCACACCGGGCGCGCCCAGGTCGTGCGTGTCGGCGAGGTGTTCGAGGAGTTCGCCGACGGTGGTCCCGGAATCCGCCTCGATCACGATCGAGTCCCGCCGACTCCGCGCGGGCTCGGACACGGTGATGGTCAGTCGCATGCGATCGCCTCCAGGGGAACGCGGACGGCGGTCACAACCGCTCACCCAGGCCGGGAACGTGCTCCGGGTCGGGACGAGCGGGAACTGCGGGGTGGGGCGGGTCGGCGGGGTCGGTCGGGGTGGTCGAGATGGGCCGGGCGGCGGATGTGGCCGGGACGGTCGGGTCGGTCGGATCGGCTGTGTGGGTGGCATCGGCCGGGTCGCGTGGGGGAGCGGTGGCGGGTGGCTCGGTGCGGATGGGCGGGGTGGTGGGCGTGATGGGGTCGGCCGGTCCTGCCGGCCCCGCCGGGTCGGCGGGGCCGGCCGGGTCGGCGGGGCCGGCCGGGGTGCGCGGGAGTGTGGAGGTGGGCGCTTCGGTTGGTGGAGCCGGGTTGCCCGAGTGAGCCGCGCGCGCCGGGTCTGCGGGATCCGCCGCCGGGTGGGTCGGCGGAGCGGGGTCGGTCGGATCAGGCCCATCCGTCGGGTCGGCGATGTTCGCTGCGCCGGGCCGGCCTGCCGCGCCTGCCGTCTCCGCCTGGTGGCTGGTCGGGGCCGCCGGGGCGGCGGAGCCGGGCGGGGCGGTTCGGGGAGCGGGGATGTTGTCGGTCGGAGCCTGGGTGTGGCGTGCGGAGGCGAACGCCGGCGATCGGCGAGGAGGGGTGGCCGGAGCGGAGGGAGCGGATCCCGGGGATGCGGATCCCGGGGATGCGGATCCCGGGGATGCGGATCCCGGGGATGCGGCGGACTCCGAGGGTGTCGATGTGGGGCCGGTGGGCGCGGGAGCCGGTACGGCTGCCTGCCGGGTGGACTCGGGAGCGGGTGTGGTGGGCGAGGTCGCGGCATCGGACCGGGGCGGCCTCGGAACTCCGGTCCGGGACGCGGCGGATGCGGTTGCCGACGCCGACGCCGACGCCGACGCCGGCCCGGACCCGGATGCCGGTACAGGCCCCGACGCGGTGGCCGGAGATGAGTCGGGCCCGGTCACGGTGCCGGACGACCCGCCGGACCTGCCCGCCCCGGCGCTGCGCGGTCCGGACGCCGTGGCAGCCCCCGCCGAGGCGGATTCGCCGGCGACGCCCGGTCCGTGGGATACGGGAGGCCCACCCGCAGCCGAGCCGCTCGCGTTCGCCGGACCGCCGGCCGAGAGGTCCGCAGCAGATGCGTTCGCGGCCGAGTTCCCCCGGTTCGTGACGACCACGGGCGAGTCGCCCGTGCCCGCCGTGCCGCCCGCGCTCGGCGCGCGCGCGGGTGTGGCTCGCGCGCTCGCCCCGCCGGCAGCCGAAGCACGCGTGGCTGTCGTACTCGTAGCGGTAGCGGTAGCGGTAGCGGTAGCGGTAGCCGTAGTTGTACCGATCACTCCTGCGGCAGCCGAGGCTCGCGCGTTCGGCGCGCCGGCAGCCGACGCTCCTGCCGCCCGCGTACTCCCGGGCGAGCCGTGCGCATTCCCCACGCCGGCAGTCGCCGCTCCCGGCCTCGCGTCTGCCCCCGGGATCGAGGTCCGTGTGTTCGTCGCAGCGGCAGCCGACCCGTCCGCGCTCGCCCCGCCCGCGCCGGCCGCCCCCGGCAGGGTCGCCCCCGGCAAGGCCGCAGCCGGGTTCGGTGGCGTCGGGCTCGGGGGAAGCGATGCCGAGGGGGTCGGGTGTCCGGAGCGGACCACTCGCGCGACCGCGCGGGCCAGGCCCGCCGTCTCGACCGGGCCCAGGCCGTCCGCAGCGGGCAGGACCCCGAACGCGTCCGGCCGCAGCGCCAGGCGACGCCCCCGCACGTCCCCGAGCACGAGCATCCGCCGCGTCCGGCCCCGGGTGAATGCCGCGAGCTCGTCCTCGTGTTCGGGTTCGGGCTCCGCGCAGACCAGGACCCGCACCCCGGGATCGGCGCACAACTCGCCCGGCGTACGGCCCGCGAAGCCCGGATGCACACCCCGAGCCACCCCGACCGAACCAGCCGGCAAACGCCGCGCCAGTTGCGCGGTCAGCGCGTGCCCCAGGTCCCGACCGGAGGCCGGATCTCCGGTCACCGCGACGACCGGTGCCACCGCCGACAGATCCAACAGCACGACACCCGAGTCCAGCAACCCGACCACGACCGGCAGCGCCGCCTCCGCATCCGGCGCCGCCGAATCCGGTACTCCCGGACCCGCCGCCCCCGGACTCGGTGCCGCCGCGCCCAGTTCGGCCACCGAGGCCGACCAAAGCAGGGGATCCTCCGGGTCCGCCGACCAAGGCCCCGTCACCTCGGGGGACTTGGCGGCGGCGAGCCGCACCGACACCCGCTCGTCCGCCAGGACCACGGCCCAGGGCTCGACGCCCGCCGACCTCGCCCGCGCCACCGCGCGCGTCGCGAGATCGAACGTCTCGGGCGTACCCAGGTACCGGGTCAGCGTGGCCACTCCGCGTCGATCCCGTCGCCAGGCGACGAACGGTGCGGCGAACGCCCGCCCCGTCGCCACGATCTGCTGCCACAATCCGCGGAACAACCCACGCGGCCCGGCCCGGCGGGCGAGCACCCGCAGCAACACCACGACAAGGACCACGAGTTCGAGCAGAGCCAGCCAGGCGATGCCCCGGTTGCCGCTCCAGAAGTCCGCGCCGAATGGATTCGCGGCCGTTGTGCTGCTGATCGTGCCCTCCCGAAGAACAGGTGATACCGAGGCCACCCGGAGATCAGTGAGCATTGAAGCAGTCGCGCAGCGTATTCGAAAGGCCTGCGGCGATATTCGGGAAAGGGCTTTCCGGAAGCATCCGTCACCGTTTCGGGGGAGGGAAGGACGTTGGCGAACCGCATCGACCCCATGGTCGCCCGGGCCCATGTCCACCTGGTGAAAGGGCTGTGACCTGCGCATACGGCGAGATGCCCAGGGCTCGTTCACACCTGCGCGGCAGCGGCCCCCCGGACCGCCCGTCCCGCTTTCCTCATTCTCTGGAAAATCCCGCAACGAACTCGAAACGGGATTCCGGCAATCCTGCACGCGGATCGACAAACCTGCGAATCGACGTGACATTCCCCTTGCCTGGGAAATATGTGCGCCCGTGTTGCGGCGATTCCACAAAATAGACGCGGAGTCGCCCGCGCGACACGGATCTGAGCATCATCTGAGGTTTCGCTTGCACGAACGCATGTAAATGGGCGCAAGCAGAGCAAATCGCCCCAAGTGCCGTATTACGCCCGAAGATGCCAACCCGGCGCCCTGCAACCCCGCGCGGTCCGCCCCGCGACTCCGCCCCGCAACCCCGCGGGGCCCGCCCCGCGACTCCGCCCCGCAACCCCGCTCCGCGACTCCGCTCCGCAACCCCGCTACAACACCCCGCGCTCCAAGCGCGCCCGCAATTCCGGATCCGGACTCGCCGTCGCCGCCCCGGCCAACAGCCCGACCGCCACCAACACCACCGGAAATTCGGCCACGTAGTCCATCGAGGCCTGCACGACGAACGCCGTCAACGTCGCCGTGCCCACCACGACCACCGCGACCGGCTGCGGCGAACGCCACAACCGGACGTACGTCCACCCCACCAGCGCGACCAGACACAGTGCGCCGGGTACCCCCTGCTCGGCGCCCTGGCGCAGCCACAACGAGTGCGCCGACCGCGCATCCGCGTCCGCGCTCGCGGTCGGACTGTTCGTCACGAACATGCCCGGACCGGTCCCGCGCAGCGGGTACCTCTTCGTCAGATCCACGGCGTCGGACCACAGTTGCACCCGACGCTCGGTCAGACCCGCCTCGGCGGCACCCTCCAGGCCGCCCGTGCGGCTGCCGAGCACCCCCAACACCACGGTGCCCAAAGCCACTCCGAGTACGCACACCGCCGACACCACCACGACCGTGCCCTTGCGATACACCACCGCCGACAACAACGCGGTCAGCAGCACGGCCAACGCGCCGACCGCCGCCGCCACCGAGCGCGTCGCGAATGCCGCGAGTACCAACAACCCGGCCAATACCAGGATTTCGCCCCGCCGCCGATCGGACGCGACGACCAGTGCGGCCAGACACGCGGCGCCCACCGCCTGCGCCACCAACGCGCCGTCGGCGTTCCCGTACTCCAACGGCGGCGCCGTGGCGTCCCCGCTCAACGCGCCGGGCCACAACACCAGCAGCGCCGTCACCCCGCCGGCCACCAGTGCCGGCGCCAATAACGCGGAACGCGCGCCCAGCACCCGCCCCAGCACATAGCCCCCGACCGCGGCCAACAGCGCGAACAGATACGCCTCCGGCTCACCGGCCCGATTCGCCGCCGCCGCCAACGCCCACATCGCGGTCGCCGCGACCACGGCCGTGCCCAACAGGTCCAATCGGGACAGATACCGCGCCGAACCCCGGACCCGATGGTCGCCTTCCCGGTCAGTACTCACAGCACAATCCGCTTCCGCTCGAGGATCCGGACCACCCGTACCGCGCCCGCGTGCGCGGGCGCCCCATCCCGGCCGCCCGGCGATGCCAGGATGTCCCCATGCCGCTCTACATCTGCGGGGCCGGCGGCGTCGGCCGCGAAGCCCTCGACGCCGCCATCGCCGCCACGCTCACCGTCACCGCGTTCCTCGACGACGCCCGAGCCGGCGAGAAGGTGCGCGGCCTGCCGGTGCTGCGCCCGACCGACGTCGACGCCGGCGACTACCTGGTCGGCATCGCCGCGCCCGACGCGCGCGCCCGACTCACCCGCCTGCTCGACGAACGCGGCCTGCACGCGGTCACCCTCGTACACCCGCGCGCGGTCATCTCGCCGGAGACCGCGATCGCCGCCGGCTGCCTGATCCAGGCCAACGCGCACGTCTCCAGCAGCGTCACCCTGGGCCCGCACGCACAGGTCCACTACAACGCCACCATCGGACACGACGCCGTGCTGGACGCGCGCAGCACCGTGTACCCGGGCGCGAACATCTCCGGCAACGTGCACCTGGGCGAGGACGCCACCGTCGGCAGCAACGCCGTGGTCCTGCAAGGGCTGACCGTCGGCCCCGGCGCCTTCGTCGGTGCGGGCGCCGTGGTCACGCGCGACGTACCGGCGGGCACGACCGTGGTGGGCTCGCCGGCCCGCCCGCTGCGCCCGCGCGAGGACGCGGACCGGCTCAGTTGAGCCGAGACCGGAACCACGCGACCGTCTGCGCGAGTCCCTCGCGCAGTTCGACCGGCTCGGCGGTCGGGAACAACGCGCGCAGCCGCGACCCGTCCGCCTGCGAGTCCCGCACGTCGCCCGGCCGAGGCGGCGCGTGCTCGACCTCCACCGGATGCCCGAGCACCTCCGTCAACAAGGCGATCAGCGCGTTCAGCGAAGTCCGCGAACCGAACGCCAGGTTGACCGGGATGTCGGAGACCACCCGGCGCAACACCGCGTCGATGAGCACGGCGCATACGCTGCCGATGTTGGTGAAGTCGCGCGTCTGTTCGCCGTCGCCCTGCACGGACAGCGGTCGACCGGCCAACGCCGCGTCCACGAACCGGGGAATCACCGCCGCGTAGGCGTGATCGGCCGGCTGACCGGGCCCGAACACGTTGAAGAAGCGGAACGGCAGCACCGGCAGGTCGTAGCAGTTGCCGTAGGCGATCAGATACGACTCGGTGGCCAACTTGCTGACCGCGTACGGACTCAGCGGCGCGGTGCGCATGTCCTCGCGCTTGGGCAACTCGCGATTCGCTCCGTACACCGACGACGAGGACGCGGCCACCACATGGATGTCGCCCGCCCGCCGTGCCGCCTCGAGCACCTCCAGGGTGCCGGTCGCGTTGGCGTGATGGCTGGCCAGCGGCGCCTCCACCGAGCGCGGCACCGACGGCAACGCCGCCAGGTGCACCACCGCGTCCGCGCCGGCGAACGCGCGATCGAGCAACTCCGGCTCCAGGATCGACCCCTGATGGAACGTCACCTTCAAGCCGTCCAGGCTCGCGAGCGACCCCGTGGAAAGGTCGTCGACCACGTGCACGTCGCGCACGACGTCGTGGTCCTGCAACGCGGCGGCCAGATTCGAGCCGATGAAACCGGCACCGCCGGTGATCACTACCTTCACAAAGTCCCCCCGGACCATCGTGCGGAACCATCCCCGCCAGGGCCTGTGTTTCGAACTCCCCCAAGTCCGATCCGAGGCCGACCCGCCCCCGGTTCCCGCACTGTACCCACGGCCCGCTTCACGAGAGGGCAAAACCCGGACAACAGGCCGGAACGTGCGCCACACTTTCCCCTATCTCGGACCCGGGACACCGCCCCGGGCACCGATACCGGGGTGGGGGACACTCATGAAATTGCCCAGACCACGGCTGCGCAGAGCGACGATTCCGACATTGTTCGCTTTACTGCTGGCGCTGACCGTCGCGGCACCGAATACACCCGAGGCCGCCGCGGGGCCGTGTGACGCACCCGTTGCGAACGCGGTTGCCTGCGAGAACACCAAGACCGGCAACCCGCGGACCGAATGGGACATCAGCGGTGCCGGCAGCAACGCCATTCAAGGCTTCTCCACCGACATCAGCGTCAACGCCGGTGGCCAGATCAAGTTCAAGATCGACACGTCCGCAAGCTCCTACCGCATCGACATCTACCGACTCGGTTGGTACAACGGCAACGGCGCTCGCAAGGTCTACACGATCCCGGCGTCGGCGGTCACGCCGCGGCAACAGTCCAACTGCGACACCGACAACCTGGTGACCGGACTGATCGACTGCTCCAACTGGACCGACTCCGCGTCCTGGACCGTGCCCGCGGACGCGGTATCCGGCTACTACATCGCCAAACCCACGCGTACCGACGGCTCATCGGGCGCGAGCCACATCCCGTTCGTGGTCCGCAACGACGCGTCGCACTCGGCGATGTTCATGCAGGCGTCCGACACCACCTGGCAGGCGTACAACGCCTACGGCGGCAACGACCTGTACACCGGGCAGCCGGTGGGCCGGGCGTACAAGGTCAGTTACAACCGACCCTTCACCACCCGTGCGGACAACCCCGGGGACTCGCTGTTCAACGCCGAGTTCGCGATGCTGCGCTTCCTGGAACGCAACGGCTACGACGTCACCTACACGACCGGCGTGGACAGCGACCGACGCGGCCAACTGATCAAGAACCACAAGGTCTTCCTGTCGGTGGGGCACGACGAGTACTGGTCCGGCACCCAACGCGCCAATGTCGAGGCGGCCCGCGACGCGGGGGTCAACCTCGCCTTCTTCTCCGGCAACGAGATCTTCTGGAAGACCCGTTGGGAGAACGGCGGGATCAACGGCAACGGCCCCGATCACCGCAACCTGGTCTCGTACAAGGACACCCACGCCAACGAGTCGATCGACCCGCTCGGCCCGGCCATGTGGACCGGCACCTGGCGCGACCCGCGATTCTCACCGCCCGGCGACGGCGGCCGACCGGAGAACAGCCTCAGCGGCACCATCTTCACGGTCAACTGCTGTACGACCGACATGAACGCCAACGGCGCCGACGGCCGCCTTCGCCTGTGGCGGAACACCCGCCTCGCCACCCTCGGCCTCACCGCACAGACCACACTCGGAAGCGGAACCCTCGGCTACGAATGGGACTCCGATCTGGACAACGGCTCCCGTCCCGCGGGCCTGATCCGGCTCTCGACCACGGTCAAGTCCGGCATGTCCGTGATCCAGGACCAGGGTTCGACCTACGCCGACGGCAGCTCGACGCACAGCCTGACGCTCTACCGCGCACCCAGCGGCGCCCTCGTCTTCGGCGCGGGCACCATCCAGTGGGCCTGGGGTCTGGACGTATACCGGGTCGGCGCCAACGGCACCGTGGACACCGCGATGCAGCAGGCCACCATCAACCTGTTCGCCGACATGGGCGTGCAGCCCGGCACGCTGATGGCCGGCATGGTCGCGGCCACGGCGAGCACCGACACCACCCGGCCCACCTCGACCATCACCGCGCCGACCAACGGCGGTAGCCTGCCCGCCAATTCCAACGTGACGATCACCGGCACCGCGACCGACATCGGCGGCAAGGTCGGCGGCGTCGAGGTCTCGGTGGACAACGGCGCCACCTGGCACCCGGCCACCACCGGTCGGGAGAACTGGACCTACGTCTTCACCACCGGCGCCGGCGGCTCGATCACCATCAAGACCCGGGCCACCGACGACAGCGCGCGCACCGAGATCCCGTCCGCGGGCGTCACGGTCACCTTCGGCGGGCCACCACAACCGGTGAACTGCCCATGCACGCTGTGGACGCCGACCGACCAGCCCTCGTCCGGCCCGGATCCGGACACCGCCGCCACCGAACTGGGCGTCAAATTCCAGCCCGACCGGGCCGGTTTCATCAACGGCATCCGGTTCTGGAAGAACGCCGAGAACACCGGCACACACACCGGGACCCTGTGGTCCGCGTCCGGCAGCCCCCTGGCCACCGCGCCGTTCACCGGCGAAACCGCTTCCGGATGGCAACAGGTGACATTCGCCCAGCCCGTGCCGGTCACCGCCGGAACCACCTATGTCGCGTCGTACCAGGCGCCCAACGGCAGGTACTCCGCCGACCAGGGCGGCCTGACCAACGCGCACATCCGCGGTCCGCTCACCGCACCGGCGAGCAACACGTCCGGCGGCAACGGCGTCTACCGCTACGGCACCGGATTCCCGACCTCGACCTGGAACGACAGCAATTTCTGGGTCGACCCGGTGTTCACCACCTCGAACACCACGCCGACCGGCCCCGCGCCGGTGGTCACCGCGACCGCCCCGGTGAGCGGGGCGACGCTCGCCCCGGTCGGCGGCAACATCACCGCGACCTTCGACCTCGCGGTCCAGCCCGCGACGATCGTGTGGTCGGTCACCAAGGCGGACAACAGCACCGTCGCCGGCACCGCGAGCTACAACGCCGCGACCCGGGTCGCGACCTTCGACCCGACCGTCGACCTGGCCGCCGGCACGACGTACACGGTGTCCCTCACCGGCGCGCAAACCGCAGAGGGCACCACGATGGCCGCCAAGACGTGGTCCTTCACCACGGCGGGCAGCACGCCGCCGCCCACCTGCAACCCGTCCTGCACGATCTGGCCCGCCACCGCGACGCCCGCCGTGCTCCAGGACAGCGACACCACCGGCATCGAACTCGGCGTCAAATTCAGCAGCACGATGCCGGGTAGGGTATCCGGCTTGCGGTTCTACAAGGGCGCCGGCAACACCGGCACGCACACCGGAACGCTCTGGTCCGGCACGGGCACCCTCCTCACCAGCGCGGTCTTCGGCAGTGAGACAGCCTCCGGATGGCAACAGGTGAACTTCACCCAACCGGTCGTCATCGCGGCCAACACCACCTACGTGGCCTCGTACTTCGCCCCGGTGGGCCGGTACTCCTCCACGGACGGCGGGTTGACCGCGGCGGCCGGCACCGGACCCGTCAAGGCCGCCGCATCCGGCACCGTCGGCGGCAACGGCGTGTACGCCTACGGCGCAAGCGGGTTCCCGACCGACACATGGAACGACAGCAACTACTGGGTGGACGTCGTCTTCACCACCAACTAGCCGCGGCAGCCGGTCGCGGCAACATCGAACACCGAACGCCCGGTACCCGGCACCGAACCCGATCGAGTCACCACCATCGACCGGGCACACCCCGCGAGCCGGCCGCCGGCGGCACCGATCCGCCGGCGGCCGGCCCCGGGGCGAGCGCGGCGGCCCGGACTCCCCGCGCCGCCCGCCCCGAACCACGAACCGACCGTCATGCCATTGAGGAGCACCAACTCGATGAAGGCTGCCCGCGCCAGAACCAGATCGGGTCACCGACAACGCAGAGGAACGTGGACGAGCATCGCGTTCGCCGCGATCGGTGCGTTGCTGTTCACCCTGTTCGCACCGATCACCGCGGCCCAGGCCGCGCCATGCAGTCTGTGCTCGCTGTTCGCCGGCGCCATCCCGAACGGCGCCGTGACCGACACCGACGCGGTGGCCGTCGAACTGGGCGTGCGCTTCAAGCCCGACAGCAACGGCACCATCACCGAGATCAAGTTCTGGAAGGACGCCGGCAACACCGGCACCCACACCGGCCGGATCTGGGACACCGCCACCGGCACCGCGACCTCGGTGACCTTCATCGCGGAATCCGCGTCCGGCTGGCAGACCGCGACCTTCGCAAGTCCCGTCGCGGTCACCGCCGGACACACCTACATCGCCTCCTACGTGGCACCGGTCGGCCGCTACACCGTCACCGACAACTACTTCGCGTCGGACCGCACCGTCGAACAACTCGTCGCCCCCGCCAGCAACGGCAACCAAGGCAACGGCGTCTACACCTACAACCCCGGCGGCGGCATGCCGACCGACTCCTACCAGGCCGGCAACTACTGGGTGGACGTCTCCTTCGTCCCCGGCGCCGACACCACACCGCCCACGGTCACCCAGACCACCCCCGCCGCGAACGCCACCGGAGTGGCCACCGCCGCGCCGCTGTCGGTGACCTTCAACGAGCCCGTACAGCCCGCCACCATCCAGTGGGCGGTCAACCAGACCGGCGGCCCGGCCGTCGCCGGCACCGCGACGTACAGCGGCAACACGGCGACGTTCCAGCCCTCCGCGCCACTGGCCGTGTCCACGGGCCACACCGTCACGGTGACCGGCGCCAAGGACGCCGCCGGCAACACCATGGCCACCAAGTCCTGGTCGTTCACCAGCGGCACCGGCACCAGCCAGTCCGTGGAGACCAACATCTGGACCGGCCCGGTCAGCCCGAACACGCCGAACCAGACCGACAACAACAGCGTCGAGGTCGGCGTCAAGTTCCGCACCACCACCGACGGCCAGATCAAGTCGATCAAGTTCTGGAAGCTCACCGGCAGCACCGGCCCGTACGCGGTCAGCCTGTGGGACAAGAACACCCAGACCCGCCTGGCCACCGTGCCCAACGTCAGCCGCACCGGCAGCGGTTGGCAGACCGTCGACCTGCCCACCCCGATCACCGTGCACGCCGGCGTCACCTACGTCGCCTCCTACTTCGCGCCCAACGGCAACTACCCGGCCAACACCGGCTCGTTCTCCCAGCCCGTCGGCAACTCGCTGATCACGGCCCTGGCCGACGGCGTCGACGGCGGCAACGGCGTCTACAAGTACAACGCGGGCAGCATCTACCCGACGGACAGCTGGAACGGCAGCAACTACTGGGTGGACGTGGTCTTCAGCACCAACGCCGAGGACACCGTCGCCCCCGCGGTCACCGGCCAGTCGCCGATGCCGAACGCCAACGGCGTGCTCTCCGGCGTGCAACCCTCGGTGACCTTCAGCGAATCGCTCAAGCCCACCGGCCTGAGCTTCGCCCTCAAGCGCAACGGCACGGCCGTACCCGCCGAACTCGAACTCGACAACCCGACCACGCCGACCCAGCTCACCCTCAAACCGAACGCCGAACTCGCCTACGGCACGCCGTACACACTCACCGTGAGCGGCGTCAAGGACCAGTCCGACAACGCGATGCCGGACACGACCTGGACCTTTACCACCGGCCAGGCCCCGCCCACACCACCGTGCGACGCGCCCAACACCGGCCCCATCCTGGTGATCAAGGCCGACTCGAACCCGTTCAGTTGCTACTACACCGAGATTCTGCGCAGCGAGGGCCTCAACTCGTTCGCGGTCAAGGACGCGAGCGCGGTCAACGCCGCGGTGCTCGGCGGCTACACCACCGTCGTCCTCGGCGACTTCGCCCCCTCGGCACAACTGGTCACCGACCTCACCACCTGGGTCAACGGCGGCGGCAACCTGATCGCGATGCACCCGCGCGCCGCCCTGGCCGGCCTGCTCGGCCTCGGCACATCCGGCGGCTTCCAGGCCAACCAGTACATGAAGGTGGACAGCGGCACCGCCGCCGGCGCCGGCATCTACAGCCAGCAGAGCATGCAGTACCACGGGCCGGCCGACGTCTGGACGGTCCCCGGCGGCGCCGGCACGGTCCGGGTCGCGGACCTGTACACCCGCACCGGTACCACCCCGCTCGGCCCCGCCGTGACCACCCGCTCCGTGGGCAGCGGCACCGCGTCCGCGTTCACCTACGACCTGGCCCGCTCGATCGTGCAGACCCGCCAGGGCAACCCGGCCCAGGCCGGCGTCGAGAACGACAACTTCTCCGACAGCGGCGGCCCGCTGATGCGTGCCGACGACATGTTCTACCCGGACTGGATCGACCTGAGCCGGGTCCAGATCCCGCAGGCCGACGAGCAGCAGCGCCTGTTCGCCAACCTGATCGAACTCGGCAACCGGGCCAAGGCCCCGATCCCGAGGACCTGGTACCTGCCCGGCAACGCCGCCACCGCGGCACCCGACCTGCTCAAGGTCGTGATGGTCTCCACCGGCGACAACCACGGCCAGAACCTCAGCGACATGCAGGGCAGGGTCACCCGCTACAACAACAACAGCTCCGACCCGGCCTGCTCGAGCCCGATCGCCGCACTGCGTGACGCCGCGGTACGGAACTGGAAGTGCATGCGCGGCACCATCTACGTCTGGGGCCCGGGACCACAGGGCACCCAGGCGCCGTCGGTGTCCGACGTGCAGAACTGGACCGCGCAGGGCTTCGAGATCGCCCGACACGTCGACCAGAACGGCAGCTGCCCGCAGCTTCGCGCCGGCGCCTCCCAGACGGACATCAACGCCGGACTCGGTGCGGTGTACGAGAACAGCCTCGACGACTTCACCCGCTACGCCCCGCTGAAGCCCACCACCAACCGGACACACTGTCTGACCTGGCCCGACTGGAGCTCGAACGCCTCGATCGCCCGGGCCAAGGGAATCCGGCTCGACACGAACTACTACTACATGCCGGATTACTGGAAGAACACGTGGGGCGGGCCGCTCATGAAGGCGAGCCCCGGATTCTTCACCGGTTCCGGCTTCCCGATGCGATTCACCGACCCGAGTGGTCAGATGATCGACATCTACCAGGGCACCACCCAGATCAACGACGAATTCCAACAGGTCTACCCGGACACGTTCGACCAGCTCGTCAACGGCGCCAACAACGACGGCTTCTACGGCGCGTTCGTGATGAACAACCACACGGACTCGGCGAACGCCAACGGCGGCGTCGGCAACGTGGGCCAGCTCGACATCGAACAGGCCCTGATCGCGTCGGCCAAGGCGAAGAACGTCCCGATCGTCTCCGCCAAACAATTGCTGGACTGGACCGACGCCCGGAACGCGTCCACCATCACCGGCCTCAACCGGGTCGGCAACACGGTCACCTTCACGGTCAACCAGAACGCGGCCGCGACGAACCTGATGACGATGTTGCCGACCACCGGCTCCGGCGGCACCACCCTCACGGGCCTCTCCCGAGGCGGCTCCGCGGTCACCTTCCAGAAGACCACCGTCAAGGGCATCGAGTACGCCGTCTTCGACGGGACCTCCGGCGCGTACACGGCGACCTACGCCAACGCGGTGGCGCCGCTGATCGCCGAGGCCAAGGCGGCCCCGGCCGCCGACGGCTCGGGCACGCTGACCTGGACGACCGACGTGCCCTCGACCACGGAGATGCAGCTCGGTACCAAGCCGGACCAGATGCCGATCACCCACAAGAGCGTGGAGACCGCGGGCGAGCACAAGATCGCCCTGGGCGCGCTCAAGCCCGACACCACCTACTACTACCGACTCACCTCGGAGAACGTGAAGGGCGAGCGCACGGTCTGGCCCGCCCCGAACGCGAAGCCCGCGGAGTTCCGCACGCCCAAGGCCGACCGCAAGGCGCCGGTGATCAGCGACGTCTCGGTCAAGACCTGGCCCGACGGCAGCGCCGACCTGACCTGGAAGACGGACAAGCCCACGACCACCTCGGTCCTGCTGGGCGACAACCCGAACTCGGTCCGACCGGTGTACGCGGACCGGAAGCAGTCCACCACCGAGCACCACGCCAAGCTCGGCCACCTCGGCGCCGGCAGCACGTACGCGTTCCGCCTCGCGGGCGTCGACGCGGCCGGGAACGAGGGAACCTGGACGGGCGGCAGCGACAGGAAGAAGGACACCGCGCGTCTGGTGATGCCCAGGCCGGGTGTCGCCGAGACGGGCGCGTTCGACTTCACCAACGGCACCGTCTCCGGGGGAGCGGTGAGCGGTGACCGCCCGGACGCCCTCACCCTGGACAAGGCCCCGACCGGTACGTACGTGTCGAAAGCCTTGGACGCCGGCCGGATGGTGACGTGGCTGGCCGGCGATTGGCAGGCCGAGATCCCCAAGGGCACGACGCTGCGGGTATCGGTGCGGACCGGAACGACGGCGGTTCCGGACGCGAGCTGGACCGCATGGAAGGACCTGTCCCGACCGGGCGACACCGTGGGGACCGCGTCGCGTTTCCTGCAATACAAGGTGGAGCTCACCGGCGACGGGCGCGCATTGCCCACCCTCAAGGGCATCGGCTTCACCCACGACGGCAAGGTCACGACCACGCCGCCGGTGACCGAGGCGGGACCGAACACGGTGCCGGGCCCGAACCCCGTGACGGGGAAGGGGCGTTGATCCTCGGCTGAGCCCGCAGGGGCGGTACGAGCGGCCGGGCCCGGAACGATTTGGAGCTCCGGGCCCGGCCGTGTACTGTTGCGAAGTCCGCCCGGGAGGCGAGCAAATCCATGATCACCGATTAGGTGATCGGGAATGCGCTCCGCTAAAGTCTGCGGACATCGCCAAATGCCTCGGAGAATGTGAATTCCCGATGCCCGAAGCGATGGGCGGAGCAGGCCGGAAGGGCTGCTAAGCTCGAAGAGCCGGAAGCCGGGAAACGAAAGTTTCGTAGGCCGAAAGCAACGGACGAAAAGCGGGTCGGAAGATCTGCTAGAGTCCGGGAGGCGGAAAACGCGGAAACGCGGTGGAAGCTGAAAGCGAGGAAAGCGAAGCCGCCGAAACGGTGTGCTAGGCTGGAAACGCGAAAGCGAAACACGGAAAACGAAAAACTGAAACATCTTGAACGTTAAACGCCCGGAGGGCGCGGTTGACTCCGCACCGAAGGAAGTGTCCGTTCCTTGAGAACTCAACAGCGTGCCAAAAGTCAACGCCAAAGAAACACCCCCGGCGCTTGAAGCCCCGTCACATGGCGGTGTGTGGAGAGTGTTGGTGGTTCCTTTGAAGAAAATCCTGGGTTCCGTCAGTGGGCCCAGGTCACAGCAAGGACGCCGGCGACATACCCGGACTATTCCTTCGGGAGAGTCGCCGCTCACTTATTGTGTTCCACCGGATTACCGGTGAACATCAATGGAGAGTTTGATCCTGGCTCAGGACGAACGCTGGCGGCGTGCTTAACACATGCAAGTCGAACGCTGAAGCCCTTCGGGGTGGATGAGTGGCGAACGGGTGAGTAACACGTGGGCAACCTGCCCTGCACTCTGGGATAACTTCGGGAAACCGGAGCTAATACCGGATAACATCCTCCTCCGCATGGTGGGGGGTTGAAAGTTCCGGCGGTGCAGGATGGGCCCGCGGCCTATCAGCTTGTTGGTGGGGTAGTGGCCTACCAAGGCGACGACGGGTAGCCGGCCTGAGAGGGCGACCGGCCACACTGGGACTGAGACACGGCCCAGACTCCTACGGGAGGCAGCAGTGGGGAATATTGCGCAATGGGCGAAAGCCTGACGCAGCGACGCCGCGTGAGGGATGACGGCCTTCGGGTTGTAAACCTCTTTCAGCAGGGAAGAAGCGAAAGTGACGGTACCTGCAGAAGAAGCACCGGCTAACTACGTGCCAGCAGCCGCGGTAATACGTAGGGTGCGAGCGTTGTCCGGAATTATTGGGCGTAAAGAGCTCGTAGGCGGCCTGTCGCGTCGGATGTGAAAACTCGGGGCTTAACCCCGAGCCTGCATTCGATACGGGCAGGCTAGAGTTCGGCAGGGGAGACTGGAATTCCTGGTGTAGCGGTGAAATGCGCAGATATCAGGAGGAACACCGGTGGCGAAGGCGGGTCTCTGGGCCGATACTGACGCTGAGGAGCGAAAGCGTGGGGAGCGAACAGGATTAGATACCCTGGTAGTCCACGCCGTAAACGTTGGGAACTAGGTGTGGGCGACATTCCACGTCGTCCGTGCCGCAGCTAACGCATTAAGTTCCCCGCCTGGGGAGTACGGCCGCAAGGCTAAAACTCAAAGGAATTGACGGGGGCCCGCACAAGAGGCGGAGCATGTGGCTTAATTCGACGCAACGCGAAGAACCTTACCAAGGCTTGACATACACCGGAAACATCTGGAGACAGGTGCCCCTTTTGGTCGGTGTACAGGTGGTGCATGGCTGTCGTCAGCTCGTGTCGTGAGATGTTGGGTTAAGTCCCGCAACGAGCGCAACCCTCGTTCTGTGTTGCCAGCATGCCCTTCGGGGTGATGGGGACTCACAGGAGACTGCCGGGGTCAACTCGGAGGAAGGTGGGGACGACGTCAAGTCATCATGCCCCTTATGTCTTGGGCTGCACACGTGCTACAATGGCCGGTACAATGAGCTGCGATACCGCGAGGTGGAGCGAATCTCAAAAAGCCGGTCTCAGTTCGGATCGGGGTCTGCAACTCGACCCCGTGAAGTCGGAGTCTCTAGTAATCGCAGATCAGCATTGCTGCGGTGAATACGTTCCCGGGCCTTGTACACACCGCCCGTCACGTCACGAAAGTCGGTAACACCCGAAGCCGGTGGCCCAACTCGCAAGAGGGGGAGCCGTCGAAGGTGGGACCAGCGATTGGGACGAAGTCGTAACAAGGTAGCCGTACCGGAAGGTGCGGCTGGATCACCTCCTTTCTAAGGAGCACATAGCCCGCTTCGATCGCATGTATCGAAGGGGTTGCTCATGGGTGGAACGTTGACTATTCGGTGGGATCTTTCAAAGATCTTCGTGAGTACTGCTCTTCGGGGCGTGGAAAGCGCGGGTCGGTCGGAGGCTTCCGCCGGGCACGTTGTTGGGTCCTGAGGGAACGGGCCCGGCCCCACAGCCTGTTGGCTGTTGGGGCTGGTCTGTTGTCTCGGGAGGGTTCCGATCCTCGGACGGTCCTCGAACCACTTGCCTTTGGGGTGAGCAGGCGGGATCGGATGTTCGTGGGAATCGGTTGTTGTTTGAGAACTGCACAGTGGACGCGAGCATCTGTGGCCAAGTTGTTAAGGGCGCACGGTGGATGCCTAGGTACCAGGAACCGATGAAGGACGTGGGAGGCCGCGATAGGCCCCGGGGAGCTGTCAACCGAGCTGTGATCCGGGGGTGTCCGAATGGGGAAACCCGGCAGTCGTCATGGGCTGTCACCCGCACCTGAATATATAGGGTGTGTGGAGGGAACGCGGGGAAGTGAAACATCTCAGTACCCGCAGGAAGAGAAAACAACCGTGATTCCGAGAGTAGTGGCGAGCGAAATCGGATGAGGCTAAACCGGTCACGTGTGATACCCGGCAGGGGTTGCGTGATCGGGGTCGTGGGAGTGTGCTTGATCGGTCTGCCGGCCGGTCGGCGAGTCAGAAACCGTACATGTAGTCGAAGGACATGCGAAAGGTCCGGCGTAGAGGGTAAGACCCCCGTAGACGAAACATGTGCGGCTTGCTTGCGCATTTCCCAAGTAGCACGGGGCCCGAGAAATCCCGTGTGAATCCGGCGGGACCACCCGCTAAGCCTAAATATTCCCTGGTGACCGATAGCGGACTAGTACCGTGAGGGAAAGGTGAAAAGTACCCCGGGAGGGGAGTGAAATAGTACCTGAAACCGTGTGCCTACAAGCCGTGGGAGCGTCGCCATCCGCGTTTAGTCGTGGGTGGTCGTGACTGCGTGCCTTTTGAAGAATGAGCCTGCGAGTTTGCGGTGTGTGGCGAGGTTAACCCGTGTGGGGTAGCCGTAGCGAAAGCGAGTCCGAACAGGGCGATTGAGTCGCGCGCCCAAGACCCGAAGCGGAGTGATCTAGCCATGGGCAGGGTGAAGCGCGGGTAAGACCGTGTGGAGGCCCGAACCCACCAGGGTTGAAAACCTGGGGGATGACCTGTGGTTAGGGGTGAAAGGCCAATCAAACTCCGTGATAGCTGGTTCTCCCCGAAATGCATTTAGGTGCAGCGTCGTGTGTTTCTTGCCGGAGGTAGAGCACTGGATTGTTGATGGGCCTCACCAGGTTACTGAGATAAGCCAAACTCCGAATGCCGGTAAGTGAGAGCGCGGCAGTGAGACTGCGGGGGATAAGCTCCGTGGTCGAGAGGGAAACAGCCCAGAGCACCGACTAAGGCCCCCAAGCGTGCGCTAAGTGGGAAAGGATGTGGAGTCGCAGAGACAACCAGGAGGTTGGCTTAGAAGCAGCCACCCTTGAAAGAGTGCGTAATAGCTCACTGGTCAAGTGATTCCGCGCCGATAATGTAGCGGGGCTCAAGCGCACCGCCGAAGTCGTGTCATTCGTACATGTAGCCAAGCCTTCGTGGTTCAGGCGTACGGATGGGTAGGGGAGCGTCGTGCAGCGAGTGAAGTCGCGGTGGAAACCAGCGGTGGACGCTGCACGAGTGAGAATGCAGGCATGAGTAGCGAATCACACGTGAGAAACGTGTGCGCCGGATGACCAAGGGTTCCTGGGGCAGGCTAATCCGCCCAGGGTAAGTCGGGACCTAAGGCGAGGCCGACAGGCGTAGTCGATGGACAACGGGTTGATATTCCCGTACCCGCTACGATGCGCCAGCGCCGAACCTCGTGATGTTAAGGCCGTGAAGCCGCCGGGATCCTTCGGGTGAACGGTTTTGGTGGAGCCGCCGAACCAATCGGGTAGTAGGTGAGCGATGGGGTGACGCAGGAAGGTAGTCCAGCCCGGGCGGTGGTAGTCCCGGGGTAAGGGTGTAGGGCGTTGTGTAGGCAAATCCGCACAACAGGAGCCTGAGACCTGATGCCGACCCGATTGTGGGGAAGTGGATGATCCTATGCTGCCGAGAAAAGCCTCTAGCGAGTGTCGTGGCGGCCCGTACCCCAAACCGACTCAGGTGGTCAGGTAGAGAATACTAAGGCGTTCGGGTGAACTGTGGTTAAGGAACTCGGCAAAATGCCCCCGTAACTTCGGGAGAAGGGGGGCCATTGTTGGTGAGGAGACTTGCTCTCCGAGCTGGTGGTGGCCGCAGAGACCAGCGAGAAGCGACTGTTTACTAAAAACACAGGTCCGTGCGAAGTCGTAAGACGATGTATACGGACTGACGCCTGCCCGGTGCTGGAACGTTAAGGGGACCGGTTAGCTCTTCGGGGCGAGGCTGAGAACTTAAGCGCCAGTAAACGGCGGTGGTAACTATAACCATCCTAAGGTAGCGAAATTCCTTGTCGGGTAAGTTCCGACCTGCACGAATGGCGTAACGACTTCTCGACTGTCTCAACCACAGGCCCGGTGAAATTGCACTACGAGTAAAGATGCTCGTTTCGCGCAGCAGGACGGAAAGACCCCGGGACCTTTACTATAGTTTGATATTGGTGTTCGGTTCGGCTTGTGTAGGATAGGTGGGAGACTTTGAAGCGGACACGCCAGTGTTCGTGGAGTCGTCGTTGAAATACCACTCTGGTCGTGCTGGATGTCTAACCTGGGTCCGTGATCCGGATCAGGGACAGTGTCTGATGGGTAGTTTAACTGGGGCGGTTGCCTCCTAAAGGGTAACGGAGGCGCCCAAAGGTTCCCTCATCCTGGTTGGCAATCAGGTGTCGAGTGTAAGTGCACAAGGGAGCTTGACTGTGAGACCGACAGGTCGAGCAGGTGCGAAAGCAGGGACTAGTGATCCGGCGGTGGCTTGTGGAAGCGCCGTCGCTCAACGGATAAAAGGTACCCCGGGGATAACAGGCTGATCTTCCCCAAGAGTCCATATCGACGGGATGGTTTGGCACCTCGATGTCGGCTCGTCGCATCCTGGGGCTGGAGTAGGTCCCAAGGGTTGGGCTGTTCGCCCATTAAAGCGGTACGCGAGCTGGGTTTAGAACGTCGTGAGACAGTTCGGTCCCTATCCGCTGTGCGCGTAGGAGTCTTGAGAAGGGCTGTCCCTAGTACGAGAGGACCGGGACGGACGAACCTCTGGTGTGCCAGTTGTTCTGCCAAGGGCATGGCTGGTTGGCTACGTTCGGGAGGGATAACCGCTGAAAGCATCTAAGCGGGAAGCTTGCTTCGAGATGAGGACTCCCACCAACTTCGGTTGGGTAAGGCCCCCGAGAGACGATCGGGTTGATAGGCCGGGTGTGGAAGCCCTGTAAGGGGTGGAGCTGACCGGTACTAATAGGCCGAGGACTTGTCCTCAGTTGCTACGCGTCCACTGTGTGGTTCCCGAACCGCAATCGGTTTCGGGGAACCCGTTTGATAATTGAATCACCGCATGTGATTTCTGGTTCACCGAACGACCCTTTTGCAGGGTTCGATGGTTTTCCGGTGGTCTTGGCGGAGAGGAAACGCCCGGTCTCATTCCGAACCCGGAAGCTAAGCTCTCCAGCGCCGATGGTACTGCACTCGAAGGGGTGTGGGAGAGTAGGACGCCGCCGGAATCAACGTGTGAAAGGCCCGCCCCTTTTCGGGGGCGGGCCTTTTGCGTTCCTGTTCGACATTTCCCCTCCCGGTTTCCCGTCCCGCCTCCCCCGTCAACGTGGCATCGGCTTGCGAGTGCGTGGCCCAGCTCGCCATCGTTTCGTGGGCCAGGTCCCGGATCCGCAGGGCAGGGCGGCCGGCCGGCAGTCGTACGCTCGTAGTCCCAGGGGGATTCGCGTTCGGGAAGGTGTGCCGGTGGGCGTTCCACAGGAGAGCCAGGAGAGTCGGGAGAGCCGGGAGAGTGACGCGGTCGGGCTGTTCGGGCCCGATTCGGTGACGTGGCAGTTGCACGCCGACCCGGTGATGTGGGTGGCCGGTATCCGGGCGCTCTATCTCCAGGCGCTGCATCCGCGGGCGGTGCGCGGGGTCGTGCAGAACTCCGATTTCCGCAAGGACCCGTGGGGACGGCTGATGCGGACCGCCGATTTCGTCGGGGTCACGACCTACGGGACGCGGACGGAAGCCGAGCGGGCGGGGGCGCGGGTGCGGCGGATCCACTCCGTGATCAAGGCGGTCGACCCGGTCACGGAGCAGCCGTATCGAATAGACGAGCCGGAGCTGCTGCGCTGGATCCACTGCGCCGAGGTCGGGTCGTATCTCTCGGTCGCCCGGCAGGCCGGGTTCCCGATGACGGACGAACTCGCCGATCTGTATCTGGCCGAACAGCGCCGCTCGGCCGAGTTGGTCGGGCTCGGGGCCGAGGAAGTCCCGGGCTCCGTGGCCGAGTTGAAGCGCTACTTCGAGGAGATCCGACCGGCGCTGGCCATGTCGGACGAGGCCCGCGGTGTTTTCGACTTCCTGCGTCGACCGACGGTGCCGTTCGTACTCGTGCTCGGGCGCGAGGTGTTGTGGCGCCAGGTGGCCGAGTCCGCGTATGCCGCGCTGCCGCGCTGGGCCAAGGACCTGTACGGGTATCGCGGGCTGCCGTCGGTGGTGGCCCGGCCCGGACTCAAGGTGTTGCGTCGTGCCGTGGGAGCGGCCACGCCGGTGATTCGCGCCGTGTACCCGTCGCCGCACCTCCGCGGCGCGATGGAGCGACTGGGGCCGGAGGTCGAACCGTCGGTCTCCCGGCTGCCCCGCCTCGAGGCTGCCGGCGCTGCCGGTTCCGCTGACGCTGTCGGGACTGTCGCGGAGGCCACAGGGGAGAGCCGTCGGTAATAAGTAAGGTCCCCTTTCTTTCTGGGCGTGCTGCCGCCACAATGTACGACATTGTCAAGTAACCGGTCAGCTCGAAGGGAACCGCACGTGGCGAACGGCTTCTGGGCCCATGCGCAGGCCAATCCGGACCGGCTGGCGCTGGTCGACCCCGATGGCGCCGAGTGGACCGCGGGGGAGTTGTTCGCCGCGTCGAACCGGCTCGTGCACGGTCTGCGGGCGGCGGGGCTCGGCGCGGGCGACGTCTTCAGCGTGATCCTGCCGAACTGCGCCGAGTACATCGTGGCGTACATGGCCGCGGCGCAGGCCGGGATGTACATGGTCCCGGTCAACCATCACCTGGTCGGCCCCGAGATCGCCTGGATTCTCGCGGACAGCGAGTCGAAGGTGGTGATCGGCCACGAGCGGTTCGCGGACACGATCGTGGCCGCCGCGGACGAGGCGAAGCTGCCCGCGGCGGCGCGGTTCGCGGTCGGCGCGGTGCCCGGCTTCCGGCCGTTCGTCGAGCTGACGGACGGCCAGTCGGCGGACCTGCCCGCCGATCGCGGCGTGGGCATGACGATGAACTACACCTCGGGCACCACCGGTCGCCCGCGCGGCGTGCGTCGGCCGTTGTCCGCGGGCCTGCCCGAAGACGCCCGGTACGGCGGCACGTTGCTGATCTACGGTGTCAAGCCGCACGACGACAACGTGCACCTGGTCGGCTCGCCGCTGTACCACACGGCCGTGCTTCAGCACGCCCAGCAGTCGCTGCACATCGGGCACACCGTGGTGCTGATGGACAAGTGGCGGCCCGAGGAGATGTTGCGGGTGATCGACCGCTACAAGGTCACCCACACGCACATGGTGCCGACCCAGTTCCACCGACTCCTGCAACTGCCCGAGGAGATCAAGGCCAAGTACGACGTGTCGTCGATGCGGCACGCCGTGCACGGCGCCGCGCCCTGCCCCGATCACGTCAAGCGGCGGATGATCGAGTGGTGGGGGCTGTGCGTCGAGGAGTACTACGCCGCCAGCGAGGGCGGCGGCACGTTCTGCTCCGCGCAGGAGTGGCTGGATCGGCCCGGCACGGTGGGCAAGGCGTGGCCGATCAGCGAGATCGGCATCTTCGACGACGACGACAATCGGCTGCCGGCGGGCGAGATCGGCACCGTGTACATGCTGATGCGGGCCGGGAAGTTCAAGTACCACAAGGACGAGGAGAAGACCCGCAAGGGCCGGATCGGTGACTGGTTCACCGTCGGCGACGTGGGCCTGCTCGACGAGGACGGCTACCTGTACCTGCGCGACCGCAAGATCGACATGATCATCTCCGGTGGCCAGAACATCTACCCCGCCGAGATCGAGAGCGCGCTGCTGCGGCATGCCGCGGTCGGCGACGTGGCGGTGTTCGGCATCCCGCACGAGGACTGGGGCGAGGAGGTCAAGGCGGTCGTCGAGGCGAACGAGGGCTTCGCGGCAGGGCCGGATCTGGCCGCTGAATTGCTCGCGTTCTGCGCGGAGCAACTCGCCACGTACAAGCGCCCGCGCACCATCGATTTCGTGGACGCGATGCCGCGCGACCCGAATGGGAAGTTGCAGAAGCGGCGGTTGCGCGACCCCTATTGGGAGGGGCGCGAGCGGGCGGTCTGAGGCGATATACGAATACACCGCCCGGGAAATCCCGGGCGGTGTATTCGGCGTTTTTCTCGGCGATGACGAATCTTTTCGAACCGCGTTCCGTCAGACGGATTCCGGCGCGGCTTCAGCCGTACCGTCGGATACGGTTTCCGGGGCGGAGGCCACCGCGAGTGCCCATTGCAGGTCCGGCTTTCCGGTGGGCGTGCGCTGCGTCCGCTCGACGATGCGCATGACCCGGGGCACCTTGTATCCGGCGATCTTGGTGCGGCAGTGCTCCTGGATGTCCGCGAGGTTCGGCGAGCGGCCCTCGCGCGGCTGCACGACCACCGCGACCGTCTGGCCCCAGCGCGGGTGCGGGACGCCGACCACGATCGCGTCGTAGACCTCGGGGTGGGCCTTGACCGCGCCCTCGACCTCCTCGGTGAAGATCTTCTCGCCGCCGGAGTTGATCGTCGCCGACCCCCGGCCCAGCAGGGTGATCCGCCCGTCGCCCTCCAGGCGGGCGTAGTCGCCGGGCACCACGTAGCGGGTGCCGTCCGGGCCGGTCCGGAAGACCTCCGCGGTCTTGGCCGGGTCGCCCAGGTAGCCCAGCGGGATGTTGCCCTTGCGGCCGAGGCGGCCCACCACCCCGGCGGGCAGCGGGTTGAGGTCCTCGTCCAGCACGACCGAGTCGGGCACCGCCTTCACCGTGATCCCGCTCTGTTGCTCGGTCTGGCCCTTCACCGCGACGCCCACGCCGTTGGCGCCCGACTCGGAGGCCCCGATGGCGTCACTGACCACGATCCCCAGGCGCTCCATGAACTCCTCCTTCAGCGACGGCGAGAACAGCGCCGCGCTGGAGGAGAGGGCGAACAGCGAGGACAGGTCGTAGGACTCGCGACCGTCGCGCGGTTCGTCGAGGGACTCCAGCAGTGGGCGGGCCATCGCGTCACCGGTGATCAGGACGACGTTGATCCGTTCGGCCACCACCGTCTCCCACACGCCGTGCGCGTCGAACTTGTCGATCAGCACCACACGGTGGCCCTTGGCCAGGTTCTGGAGCACCCCCCACTGGGTCGCGCCGTGCATCAGCGGCGCGATCGGGAAGGTGGTCATCTGGCCGTTGCGGCCCTTCTCGACCATCTCCTCGGGCCGGGATATGCGCTCGCCGTTGGTGGGGTCGATGCCGCCGCCGAGGGCGAAGATCACGTCCTCCTGGCGCCACACGACGCCCTTGGGCAGGCCGGTGGTCCCGCCGGTGAACAGCAGGTACAGGTCGTCGGCCGACCGCGGCTCGAAGTCGCGCTCGGGCGAGCCCGCGGCCATCGCGTCCTCGTACCGCACCGCGCCCAGCGATTCGGCGGTGACCGTGCCCTCGGCCGCCGGTTCGGTGTCGTCCTCGACCACCAGCAGGTGGCGCAGCGAGGCGACCTTGGGCGCGACCTCGGCGACCCGGTCGGTGAACTGCCGCTGGAAGACCAGCGCGACGGGCTTGGCCTGGTCCAGCAGATAGGCCAGCTCATCCGCGACATAGCGGAAATTCACATTGATGCAGACGGCTCGGATCTTGTAGATCGCGAGCATCGCCTCCGCCCATTCGATGATGTTGAAGGCGTAGACCGCGACATGGTCACCCGGCTGCACACCGGAGTCCCGAAGGTGATGGGCGAGGCGATTCGCCCGCTCCTCCAGAAGGGCATATGTACGGCGTTCACCGTTCGCGACGATCGCCTCGCGTTCGGGGTATTCCCCGGCCGCGCGCTCGAAGAGGTCGGCAAGGTTGAATTCCATGGGCGGAGCGTAAGGCGTGGGCCCGGCGATATTCCAGAGGCAATATCGTTTGGAGGCCCCTCGGAAACTGTGACGCTGTCGACCGCCGGGAACACTTGACTGGGGCAAAGATGTGCGATGGGGGTGGCCCGGTGGCCCGGTGGCCCGGTGGCCCGGTGGCCCGGTGGCCCGGTGGCCCGGTGGCCCGGTGGCCCGGTGGCCCGGTGGCCCGGTGGCCCGGTGGCCCGGTGGCCCGGTGGCCCGGTGGCCCGGTGGCCCGGTGGCCCGGTGGCCCGGCGTGAGGCTCGGGGACCGGCCTCGAGACGGGCGCGGTCAGCGCGGCGCGTACTCCCGCAGACGCGGGCGGGCGCTTGCCAGGACGAGGACCACGCACACCCCGAGGACCGCGATCGGGACCCACGGCCAGCCGCTGAGCGCGTCGTCGGCACCATCGGTGCGGCGCTCGAAATCGGCCAGATTCGCGTTCGCGACCTGGGCGAGTGAGGTCTGGTAGTCGTAGAAGTCGAAGGCCAGGTTGCCTCGACCCACCTTGGTGGCCAGGCCGACGGCGACATCCAGCCGGCCCTCGGCCACCGCCGCGCGCAGCGTGCGGTCGTCCCGCCGGAAGGCGTCCAGGCGGGTGGCGACGCGCTCGTTGGGCACGACGCGCTCGAGCTGAGCGGACTTGGCGGCGAAGCTCTCGGTGTACGCCCGGGCGCGGTCGGGCAGGATCACGAACCGGCTCTCGTCCGCGTTCGCGTCCGAGGCGGTCGCCCGGGCCCGGGCCAGCGCCAGGAACGGATCGAACGCCTGCGTCTGCGCGTCGCGCAGGCGGGACGCGTGGTCGGTGAACAGTACGGCGGCGGTGCCGGTGAGCGCGGCCACCGCGATGGTCACCGCGGCCAGCCCCGGCGCGAGGATGCGGTGGAACCGGCGGGCCCACCAGACCTGGCCGATGATCAGGCAGGCCACCAGGGCGAGGCCGACCAGCCCGACCGCCAACGCGGCCCAACGCGCGTGCGTGCCGTCCGAGTCCGCGTCGGAGGCGAGCTTCTCCTCCGCGCCGCGACCGAGCGCGTCGGCGGCCGGCAGCAGGTCGTCGTGCAGGAGCGTGGTCGCGCTCGCGAAGTAGTTGAGCGCGAGTATCGGCGGGCGCCCGGCCGGACGGTCCTGGACCTGCTCGTCGGCCAGCCGCGCCTGCGCGACGTACGCGTCGTAGCGGCCGAGTCCGTTGATCAGCGCGCCTACGGTCGCGGTGGGCGCGCCGCCGGAGGAGAGCGCTTGGATGTCGATGGTGATCCGGGCGCGCCGCTCGCGCATTTGGCGCAGCGCCAACTGTCGGTTGCCGATCGTCTCGTCCGAGCCGACCAGGAGGACGTTGGCGACCTGGGCATCGAGGTCGGCGAGCGCGAAGTACAGGTCAGCGGCGGCCGCGGCGCGCGGAGCCGAGGTGTCCGCGACCTCGCCGAGCCCGGACCGGGCGTTGCCGGCGCCGACCGCGATCACCGCGGCCAGGGCGACGATGCCGACCAGGACCAGTGCGACGAACCCGTACACCCGGGCCGGGACCGCGCTCACTTGGCGCAGGCGCCGCAGCCGTACTCGGGGCATCCGGTCCGGAGCCGGCACGACCGGCGCGCCGGGCGCGACCCGCGACGGCGATGGCACGTGCGCGGGCTTCGGGGGCGCGGGTAGGGCGGTCGGGGCGGCCATACCGGAACGGTAGGCAGGCGGCGCGAAGGGGCGGCCATGAATCGGTGGCGTGGGCGCGAAGGGTGAGTGAACATCCGTGCGGTCGGAGGGGGTTGGGGTGGGGCGGGGGCGGTGTGGAGGTGGTTCGGGGGCGGTTCGGAGGTGGTTTGGGGGGTGGTTCGGAGGTGGTTGGGGGCGGTTCGGAGGCGGGTTGGGGGCGGTTTGGGGGCGGTTCGGAGGGTGACGGAGGAGCGAGCGGTTGGGTTCGGAGAGTGTTCGGAGGATGGTCGAGTGGCGGTCTCGACTGACGCTTTGTCAGCCCTTGGTTGCGCCCAGTTGTGTCACCCACGCGGATGAACCGTGCGGCGTGTGCCGGCTATGCCCCCCGTTAACCGCTTTGGTGACGGTCGGATTCGCGCTGCGAAGGGCTGTTGCGGAGCAGTCGTTGGCATGTAGCGTTGTCCGCGGTTGCAGCAGTAGATGTAGTTCCCTCGCACGTCCAACGCCTGCGGACATCAACAGCCGTGGGCGTTTTTCGCTCCTCACAGCGAGGGCATCCCGGGGTAACGCGGGGAGTGGGACCACTCGACGGTTCGCGACCCGGGCATCACGAGGTGTGGTGTCTGTGGGTTACGTGAAGGAATCAAGACATGGCCACCGGTACGGTCAAGTGGTTCAACGCCGACAAGGGCTACGGCTTCATCTCGCAGGACGACGGCGGCGCTGACGTCTTCGTCCACTTCTCCGCCATTCAGACGAACGGCTACCGTTCGTTGGAGGAGAACCAGCGCGTGGAGTTCGAGGTCACGCAGGGTCAGAAGGGCCCGCAGGCCGAGATGGTTCGCCCGCTCTGAATCGGTCCCGCGGCTCCGGCAACGGACCGCAGACCTAGCAAGGCCCGCGCCCGTGCAGGGTGCGGGCCTTGGGGCGTTTTTGGGTCGATTTGGGTTGGTTTGGGTGGGCTGGGGGCTGGGGTTCTCGGTCTTTGGCTTGGCCGCAGGCTTCCGGTTTCGGCCGGGCTTGGGGTTTCGGGGTCCTGTGGTTGGTGTCCCCGGTGGGTGGCCGGCCGTATGGCGGGGGGCCACTAGCATGTCTGTATGGGTTTCCTGCGCCGCCGCCCCCCGTCCGGGCCGGATTTCGACGTTCTCGCCATCCCGTTCACCGACTGGCCCGGCTCCGTGATCGTGGCCATGTTGCCGGGGGAGGACGGCAGTTGCCAGGGGATCTTCGTCCGGTACGACCTGCTGGCCAACCGCGGCCCCGCGATGCTGATCGGCAACCTGCCCCCGGGTTCGCCCGCGCGTGAGGAAGGTGTCGGCCGGATCGAGGCCCAGCAGTTGGTCGCGGCCCTGGGCCACGAAGAGATGCCCGAGGAGTTGTCCACCGAGGACACCCCGATCATGCTCGGCGACGACCTGCTGATCATCCGCAAGGTCAAGTACGCCGAGGGCCGCCTCGCGTGTGTGGAGTTCGACCGCAGCGACAACGTCCTGGTGCGAATCGTGACGTGGGATCGGCCGATCACGGATGACGTTTTTCAGTTGCTGAAGCCGATCCCGTCGGACTCGTTCGGGGGGTGAGGGCCGGGGTGGGTCGCGGGGTGTCGGTCGGGGTGCGCTGAGTCGCGGGCGGGGCCGGTCGGGGGCCGGGGTCGCGGGTGGAGCGGGTCGGGGTGGCCCGAGTCGGGAGTAGAGCGGGTTTGGGGCTGGGTCGCGGGTGGAGCGAGTCGGGGTGGCCAGAGTCGTGTCCCGCAGCGGTGCTCCTTGTTGGGCGACTTCGTCGCCGGCTCGCGAGGGACCACTTCTTTCTCTCCCCCGCAAGCTCCTCCGAGAAAAAAGCGGCCCCTCGCTCGTGACTTCGTGTCCCTCCGCTTCGCTCCGGGCCACGAAGTCAAAGTTCTGCGGCTCCGCCGCTCTCCGCGCTTCGCGCGTCGATCACGAGGTCTCACCCGGGTCGTGGGCGCTGACGCGCCAAACCGCAGCCGAGCTCGGCGGCCCAGGGAAGGCCCACCCGTTCCCGCAGCCAACCCACCCACCGGCGGGCAGCCACACCGGGGACCGCAACATTCAGACCAGCCCCCTTGCGTCGCCCTGCCCCCGCCCCTCGCGCAACCTCAGGCATCCACGCCGGGGACCGCAACATTCAGACCAGCCCCCTTGCGTCGCCCTGCCCCCGCCCCTCGCGCAACCTCAGGCATCCACGCCGGGGACCGCAACATTCAGACCAGCCCCCTTGCGTCGCCCTGCCCCCGCCCCTCGCGCAACCTCAGGCATCCACACCGAGGGCGGGACCACCAGAAGCCGCAGGGCAAAACCCCAAACCCCCACCCATCACGCCGCAGCTGCCGACCACTCCGAGGAGGGCCGCGGGGCCAGACCAGGCCGCCCCGCCGCCCCTGGAACCCCAACCTCCGCCCCAGAGGCAACGGGTGGAGCGGGTGGGTACACAACCCAACGCAACCCACCAGACAACCGCAGCCCGCCACACCCAACCCCGCCAAACCACAGAACATGCTCACCGGGCCAAACCAGCCCCACCGACCACCCAAAGGCCCGCAGCCCTCACTCGCACACGCAACGGGCGGGCGGGTGGGCGTCATACCCAAGCCGAGTGCCTCGTGAGCGCAGCCTGCGAGCCTGGGTCGGGTGGTCCCATCGGGGCCATGTGGCCACGAGCACCGCACCGCTCCCAAGCCGAGTGCCTCGTGAGCGCAGCCCGCGAGCCTGGGTCGGGTGGTCCCATCGGGGCCATGTGGCCACGAGCATCGTCAGCGGGTGCCGATTGCGGCTCGGACCGCTCGGCGGACCATGCCGCAATCGTCGTGGAGGCGGCGGAGGAGGCGGCGTTGGTCTTCGGCGACGGGGCTCACGTCGTTGAGGCGGATTTCGCGGACGAGGACCAGCATGAGGTTGACCAGGAACGCGTCGCGGGAGAGGGAGCCGGATTGTTGGGCGGTCTGGATGATCTGGCGGCGGGTCATCGGGTCGCGGGCCAGGAGGGTCCACAGGACGGCCAGGTCGTAGCCGGGCAGGTGGTAGCCGGAGGACTCCCAGTCGACCAGCGCCGCGCCCTGGGCGGTGAGCAGGATGTTGGACAGGATGGCGTCGCCGTGGCAGAACTGCGCGGGCACCCGGCTGAGGCCGCGCAGGAGTTGGGCCAGGTCGCCGGCGTCGCGGTCGGTGAGCAGGCCGAGTTTGTGGTACCGGTCGACGCGGGCCGGATAGTCGAACGCGAGCGGGAAGGACCCGGGCGGGGGCTTCCAGCGGTTGAGCGTGGTGAACGCGTTGAGGACCGCGCGGACGTCGGCGCGGGCCATCGCGGTGCCCGGGTGGCGTTCGTTGGCGGCCGGTCGGCCGGCCACGTGTTCCATCACCAGGATGCGGCGCTCGGGGTCGGCGGCGATCAGGCGGGGGACTCGCACGGGTGGTCGTTGGCGGGTGAAGGTGCGGTACGCGTTGACCTCGTGCCGGAATCGCTGGAGCCAGTGCGGTGACGGGTCGGTCAGGTACTTCACCACCACGGGGCCGCGACCGACCGAGCCGGACAGGAGCAGGGAGCGCGGTGTTCGCCGCAACACCGCGCCCGCGGTGAAGCCGGGACAGACTCGGGCCGCGATCGTGGCCACCGCCTCCGGACCCGGAACCTGCTGCGCCATGCGAGATGCTCCCGGGCCCGCTCCACCGGCGGCCACGGCCGCACCGGTCGCGACCGCGGCGTTGGCCGCGACCACGGTGTTCGTCGACGCCACCGTGCCGGGCGCGGAACCACCGGACGGGGAACGCCTGTTCGGACCGGGGGTGACCGGCCGGGAGGTCGCGGAACCGGGCGTGGTCGGGCGGCCGGGGGTGGTGGACGTCGTGGATGACATGTAAACCTTCCTGCGCTGCCGAGGGGCGGATCCGGCCGCGCGACGGGTGGGGGCCCACGTGCCGGATCCACCATCCACAACACTCCGAGAACCGGGTGGTGATCCACGTGGCGGACCCTGGCGAACCATGGCGAATCGGAGCCGGCTGCTCCGGACCGGGCTAGCCTCGGTCCGGCAGGCGACCTCGTACAGGACGCTTTTCGAGCCACGGTCCCCACATCAACGGGCGGTTTGCAATGCGCCGGGAACCCAACACCAAACTGGTCGACCTCTTCGCCCTGACCGGGTGGTCCAAGGGCGAACTCGCCCGACTGGTCAACCGCCGGGCCGCCGCGATGGGCCATCCCCAGCTTGCCACGGACACCTCCAGGGTCCGACGCTGGCTGGAGGACGGCGAGCGTCCGAGGGACCCGGTGCCCCGGGTTCTGGCGGCCCTGTTCACCGAGCGGCTCGGGCGTGTCGTCACCTCCGAGGACCTCGGTCTGACCGGTCGTCCCCGGCACAACGCGCAGGTGGTCCAGGAGGACCTGCCGTGGAGCACCGAGCGCACGGTGACCGCGCTGACCGAGTTCACCGGCATGGACCTGATGCTCAACCGGCACGGTTTCGCCGGCAGCGGGTTCGCACTCGTCGCGGGGCCGGCCCTGGTGGCCAATTTCGATCGCTGGCTCACTCCCGGACGGGGTCTGCCCCACCCGCGCGGCGTGCCGGCCGACCCGGTCTCGTACGGGCTCGCCGACGCCGGTCCGATCGGGGCGGAGGAGGTGACCGCGCTGGAGAACGCGGTCACGGTGTTCCGGACCTGGGACGCCGATCGCGGTGGCGGTCTGCAACGCAAGGCGGTGATCGGACAGTTGAACGAGGTCGGCAATCTGTTGACCTATCCCAATCCGCTGCCGGTCACCCGTCGGCTGTGGAACGTGGCGGCCAACCTGGCCGCGCTGGCCGGCTGGATGTCGCACGACGTCGGGCTGGATCCGACCGCGCAGAACTACTTCGTGATCGCGGCGCACGCGGCCCGGGAGGCGGGCGACCTGCCGCGGGCGGCCGAGGCGCTCTCCCGCGCGGCCCGGCAGATGGTGCACCTGGAGCGCCCGGCGGACGCGCTCGCGCTGATCGAGTTGGCGCAGCGTACGGCGGGTGATCGCGCGGGAGCGACCACACGCGCGATGTTCCACACCGTGGAGGCGTGGGCGCAGGCGGCGCTCGGGCGGGCCGCGGACTGCCGGCGCACCCTGGGCCGGGCCGAGGCCGAGTTCGGCCGGTCGCGCCCGGACGAGGACCCGGACTGGGTGGCCTTCTTCGACTCGGCCGATCTGCACGGCATGCAGGCGCTGGTGTACCGCACGCTCGCCGAGGTCGATCCCACCGCGGCCGGCCGTGCTCAGGAACACGCCGAGCGGGCATTGGAGTTGCGTGCTCGCGGGCACGAACGGTCCAAGACCTTCGACTTGATCTCGCTGGCCTCCGCCTGTTTGTTGGATGGCCAACCGGACCGAGGCGCCCACCAGGCCCGCCTCGCGGTGCACGCCGCCGGCGAGGTGAGCTCGAAACGCACGTGGGACCGCTTGGAGGTATTGCGCAGACTCACGGATCGGTATCGGGACGTGCCGGAGGTGCGTGTCTTCCGCGAGGAACTCGCGGAGGGCTCCTGACGCCCGAAATCCGCAACCTGCCCACTCGACGCAACGGGTGGGCGGCTGGGCACAAACCCCGAGCCGAGCGCGGCGCTACCGCACGCACACCGCCATCACGCACGCGTCGTCCTCGTAGCGGGTGTGGCCCAGGCGGCTCAGGACCACGTCCACGCACGTCCTGGCGTCCGAGCCGAGGACGCGGGGGCCCAGGCCGAGGAGGGCGCGGACCGCCTCCTCGGTGCCGCGCCCGCGGCGCTCGACCAAGCCGTCGGTGAAGATCAACAGCACGTCGCCGGGCAGTAGTTCGACCCGGTCCTCGACGAACTCGGGCTCGTCGAGCGCACCCAGCAGTACGCCGAAGGGTGCCGACAGTGCCCGTCCCACGCCGTCGCGGTACAGCAGCGGCGGCGGGTGGCCGCCCTGGGCCCAGGTCAACACCCGCCGTTCCGGGTCGAATCGCGCGCACACCGCGGTCGCCACCTTGTCCGCCGGCAGCGTGTGCACCACGATCCGGTTCAGCGCGGTCAGCATCGCGGCGGGCCCGGCCCCCGTCATCGCCACCCCCTGCAACGCCCCGCGCAGTGTGGTCATCCCGGACGCCGCGGCGACCCCGTGCCCGGACATGTCGCCGACCGCGAGCAACACGTCGCCGCTCGGCAGCGCGAGCGCGTCGTACCAGTCGCCGCCGACCTTCGAGTCCTGCTCGGCCGGGAAGTACCGGGTGGCCACCTCGATGCCGGGCAGGCTGATCGGCCGGGTCCACCACGGCATCACCACGCGCTGCAACTCGGCGGCGATCCGGTGCTCGGAGCGCGCCAGTCGGCGCTGGGCCAGCAACTGCGCCCGGGTCTCCGTCAACGCCTCCTGGGTGCGCCGCAGTTCGGTGATGTCGCGAAGCAACACCCAGACCGCGTATGGGGTTCCGTCCGCGTCGAGGACCGGTTCGCCGACGAACTGGACCGACACCCGGCTGCCGTCGGCGCGCACGATCCGGAACTCGCCCTCGGTGCCGTTCGTCTGTTCGAGCAGCTCGCGCAGCAGGTCCGTGACGAACGCCCGATCCTCGGCCGCCGCGTGGTCGGGCAACTCGGACAGCGGCAGCGGGCCGAGCGCGCGGTCTCGGCCGAAGAGCGTGTACATCTCGTCGGACCAGCGCACGTCGTCGCGATCGAGATGCCACTCGGCGCTGGCCACCGGTCCCGAACCCGGCGCCGGCGGTACGGCCGTGCGGCGCTGCTCGGGCAACAGCCCGTGTGGGTCCGGCTCGACGAACAACCGGCGCAGGTGCCGCCACGGCAGTACCGCGTCCTCGACGTCACCGAGCGCGAACGGCGCGGTCGGCCCGACGTCCGGCGGCCGGACCGCGCTGCGCGCCGGAGTGCTGGCCGCCAGGCCCGGATCTTCGGCCTGGCGGTGCTCGGGATCGTCGGTGTCCAGGCTCAATCGGGCCAGATGCTCCGCCGTCCGGCCGAGGCTGCCCGCGAGCAGATCGCACAACATGCCCCGGCGGTGCGCGTCCTCGATCGCCGCCGCGTCCTCGCCCGAACCGCCGCCGGCCGCCCCCGGGCGCGGACCGAAACCACCGCGCAGGACCTCGAGTTCGGCCCGCATCCGGTCGATGTGCGCGAGCCATTGCGCCGGGTCCACCACGAGGGGTGCGTCCACGGGGTGTTCGGGCCGTTCGCGCATCCGCTCGCGCTCCTCCGGACATGACGAGGCAGGGTGCAATGACTGTCGCACATCAAAGGCCCGGACGCGGATGAAACCACGGTAACCATGATGCTTGTGGCAGATTGCCCATTTCCGGTGTCCGGAGATGGCGAAAGGGGCCCGATCGCGACCGCGATCGAGCCCCTCACCAGCCTTGACGAGCAAAACCCGACGCGGGTTCGACGGCCTTCGAACAACGCGTGGGGGAACGGCGGTCAGCCGAGTTCGTTGCCCAGGATGGAGATGAAGGAGACCATCTCGCCCGGATAGCCGCCGAGGTTGTGGGTCAGCGCGAGCTTGCGACCGTCCGCCGGGATCCGTCGATCCGCCGGTGCCTCGCCGCGCAGTTGCAGCCAGGCCTCGAACATCATCCGCAGTCCGGATGCGCCGACCGGGTGACCGAAGCTCTTCAGCCCGCCGTCCGGGTTGACCGGCAGCCGGCCGTCCAGGTCGAAGGCACCGGCCAGGACGTCCTTCCACGCGGTCCCGCGATCGGCGAACTGCAGATCCTCCATCAGCACCAGTTCGGTCGGCGTGAAACAGTCGTGCACCTCGGCCATCGCGAGCTCCTCGCGCGGGTTGCTCACCCCGGCCTGACGGTACGCGTCCTGCGCGCACGCGGCGATCTCCCGGAACGTGGTGTAGTCGTACTCCGGGTCGATCACCCCCGAGCCGTTGCCCGCCACCAGCGACAGCGCCTTGATGTACAGCGGCTTGTCCGTGTACAGGTGCGCGTCCTCGGCCCGGACCACGATCGCCGCCGCCGCGCCGTCGGCGACGCCCGCGCAGTCGAACACGCCGAGTTGGCCCGCGAGTTTGGGCATCGCGGAGATCTTCTCCGGCGCGATCTCCTTGCGGAACTGGGCGCGCGGGTTGCGCGCGCCGTTGTAGTGGTTCTTCGACGCGATGTGCGACAACACGTCGCGCATCTCCGCCTCGGACACGCCGTACTTGTCGCCGTACGCGGGCACCACCATCGAGAACATCGCCGCCGCGGTGAGCGTGCGGGCGGTTCCGTCGCCGGGGATCGGGAACGCGTTCAGCCCCTGGAAGCCGCCGTCCTTGACCTTCTCCACACCGACCGCCATGGCCACGTCGTACGCGCCGGACGCGACCGCGTACGCGGCCTGGCGCAGCGCGTCGGAACCGGTCGCGCACATGTTCTCCACGCGGGTGACCGGCTTGCCCTGCAGTTGCAGCGGCTTGGCCAGGGTCAGCCCGGACATGCCCGACTGCGCGGTGCCCAGCCAGTACGCGTCGACCTGTTCCTGCGCCACGCCGGCGTTCGCGAACGCCTCGGTGGTCGCCTCGATCAGCAGGTCGTCGGTGCCCTTGTCCCAGTGCTCGACGAAGGGGGTGCAACCCATCCCGATGATGGCGACGCGGTCCTTGATGCCGTGCGATCCCATGCCTATGCCTCCTCGGCGGCTCGGGCGGTCCGCACGGGGCGGGCCTTCCAGAAGTAGTTGTGGATGCCGTCGGCGGTGCCCAGCCGGCGGAAGGTCGGCTCGACCCGGTCGCCGATGGCCACCTCGGTCGCGTCCATGTCGGTCAGCTCGATCGGCAACCGGCCGCCCACCCGTCGCCCACCTTCGCCCTCGCCGGATGCAGCGTCGCTGCCCGCGGGGTCGTCGAAGTCCACGACCGCGAACACCACCGGCGGGCTGGGCGAGTAGGCCATCCGGTCCACGGTGAACGTCTTGACCGTGCCGAGCACGTCGGCGGTGGGCACCGGCTCCATGTCGTCCACGTTGCCACCGGTCATCGACACCCGTTGCGGCGGCAGGTGCACGGCGCCGCTCTCGCGATCGCGCGAGCCGACGAAGCCGTACTTCCACTCCACCGAGCGTACGGCGGCCGAGGACGAGGTGCGGGCGGGCTCGGGTCGGCGCGGCGGTTCGACCGGGAGCAGCCCGCGCCACGCGAGGTACTTGCCGTACGGCAGCGGCGCGCCGCCGGCGATCTGCTCGGCGACCGTGCGGGTGGGCCGGTAGGCCGCGAGCGCGTCGGTGGTGCGGAACAGGAACACGTCGGCGCCGTCGGACAGCACGACCAGCGCGACGACCGCACCCGGCTCGGCGCGCTCCAGCGTCGCGCTCAGCAGCAGTCCCGGGTGCGCCGCGCCGGTGTTGCCCACGGTGCTCGCGAGGTCGTCGCCCAGGACACCCTCGCGCACCCCGAGCCTGCGGCCCAGCCCGGCGACCGCGCGGCCGTGCAGCCCGGCGATCACCGCGTGGTCGACCTGGTCGGCGGTCAGCCCGGTCGCCTTGAGCGCGTCGGTCCAGGCCTGCCGACCGGCGGCGAGGTAGTTGTTCTCGCCGAACTTCTCCTCCCACAACTTCGAGCGCACATCGCCCGGAGTGCGCCAGCGGTCGACGAACTCCGCCGTGGCGGACGCGCCGCCGAGGTACTCGGCCAGCACCGGGCCGTCGGCGGACGAGCCGACCAGCAGCGCGGCCGCGCCGTCGCCGCCGGCCGCCTCGTCGCCGCTGCCGGGCAGGCCGACCCGGATGTCGGCACCGACCACGAGCGAGCTGCCGGCGCCGTCCAGCGCGAGCCGGAGCAGACCGGCCGCCGAGCGCACCGAGCCGGTGGCGTCCATCGCGGGCACCGAGCCGTCCAGGCGCAGCGCGGCGTGCATCACGGTCGCGTTGGTGCGGTCCGCGTACGCGGGTGCCACCGTGGCGAACAGCAGCGCGCGCGGGCGGATCCCGGGCGTCGCGCGCAGCGTGTTGCGGGCGGCCTCGACGCCCAGCGTGGTGGTGTCCTCGTCGAAGGAGGCGACCGTGCGGGTGCCCTTGCCGCCGCCGGTGCCGGCCACGGCGGCGATGCTCTTGCGGTCGAGGCGCCGGTAGGGGAGATAGGCCCCGTACCCGAGGATGCCGCGTCCCGTCGAAACTGCGGTTCCGTCAGTCGTCATTTCTCCGCTTCCGCCTCGTTCCACTTGGGGTTCGTCGCGTTGTCGCGTGGCCGCCCGCCGTTGCGGGCCGCCGTGCGGGATGGGTTGGGGAGTACGTGCTCGGCTACGGGGTCTCCAAGCCGATCGCGCCGTCGGCCGCGAGGCGGTCTATCTCCGCGCGGGACAGGCCCAGTTCGGCCCCGAGCACCTCGGCGGTGTGCTCGCCGACCCAGGGCACCCGGGTCTCGGGGCCCTCGGCGACCCGGGAGAGCTTGACCGGGTTGCCCGGCGACAGGACCGGCGCCGGGTCGCCGTCGGTACGCTCCATTTCGACGATCATGTTGCGATTGCGCACGTGCTCGTCCTCGATCACGTCGCCGGGGTTGTAGACCGGGCCGGACGCGACGCCCACTCCGCTCAGCGCCGCACACGCCTGCAGCCGGGACTTGTCCGCCGCCCATTCCTCGATGCCGGGGCGCAGGATGTCCTCGATGTGGTCGAACCACTCCTGCGGGCCGCTCAGACGCGGATCGCTCTTCCACTCCGGCCTGCCGACCAGGTCGGCGAGCGCCTCGAACATGTGCGGGCGCGCGCACTGGATCAGGAAGTAGCCGTCGAAGGCCCGGAACGAGTGGTTGATCAGCGGCGCGAGGCCGGGGTCCTTCAGTCCCATCGACCAGTAGCTGATTCCCGCGTCGTTGAGCGCGACCATCGCGTCGAACATGGAGATGTCCACGTACTGACCGACGCCGGTGGCGTCCCGATGGCGCAGCGCGGCCAGCACGCCGATCACCGCGAACAGCGCCGAGCCCGAATCGCCGAGCGCGCCGAGCGGGGACACCACCGGCGCGGTGTTCGGGTCGCGCTTGAAGTCGTACAGACCGGCCATGCCCTCGGCGACCGGGGCGTAGGCGGGCCAGGACGCGTACGGCGACTCGGTGGTGTTGCCGAAGCCGGACACGGAGAGGTAGATCGCGCGCGGGTTGACGGCGGCGATGTCCTCGAAGCCCAAGCCGAGCCGGCCGGCCGTACCGGGCTTGAAGTTCTCGCAGACGATGTCCGCCTTCTCGGCCAGGCGCAGCACTATCTCGCGGCCCTCGGGGTGCTTCAGGTCGACCGTGACGCTGCGCTTGCCGAGGTTGTTGCGCAGGAAGGTGACGCCGACGCGGCGACCGAGCGGGTCGGTCATCATCGGCAGCGCGGCGCGCCCGGACTCGCCGACGCCCGGCGACTCGATCTTGATGACCTCCGCGCCCAGTCGGGCGAGCATCTGCGTGGCGTAGGGGAGCGCCTGCATCTGTTCGATGGCAAGGACCCGGATCCCGTCGAGCGGCTTCCCGAAGCGTTGCAGGTCCGAGCCTGCCACCTCTCCCACGCGCATGGTCACTCACTCCCTGTTGTGCGGTCGTACGTGTGCCGCGCGGTCGACCGGCCGGCCGAACCTGCTGCAGCCGTGATGCCCGGGACCCGGCGGGACACCCGTCGGGTACCTCGCACGAGCGCCCAATAGTCGCGAGACAGGCACCTCGTCACCATAGCTGACGGACAGTCAGATGAGCATGGGTCGGGTTCCGTGCCGCTCGTCACGCGGGATGGGGGATGGGGGTGGGGGTGGATCGGCAGGGCTTTCGCGGGAGTCGTTCGGGGCCGTTCGGAGGGTGATGGGCGGGCGAGTCATCGGCTTGTCGATTTTCCGGTGCGCCGACATGTCCATTACGGTGCGTGCATGACCGATGACGCATTGATTCGTGACGCGGAGGTGGCCGCTCGTGCCCTCCTTGACCGGCGCATCGAACTGATCCGCGAACTCGCCACGTCGGCGGCCGAGTTGGAACCGCTGCTCAGGGCCGCCGCCGAGGGCGAACGGCGCGCGCTCAAGGCCTGGGCGGATGCGTTGGCGGGTGGCTGGACGCCGGATGAACTGCGCAAGTTGGGCTACCGCGAGCCGGACAAGCGCCCGGGGGCCAAGAAGGCCGGGCCGAAGCGGGCCGGCGGGGCCACTCCGGTGGCGGGTCGGGCGGACGGCGGCGCGGGTGCGGGCGAGGCGGGCGGAAGCGCGGGCCCGGGTGAGACGGGTGTGGACGAGGCGGATGCGGCTGGGGTGGGTCGTGGTGCGGCCACGGTTGCCGATGCGGTCGATGGCGCCAGGGCAGTTGAGGGCGCCGGCCCCGGGGAGGCCGGTGCGGAGGACGCGCCCGATGGGCCGGTCGGCGCGGACGGTGCGCCGACGCCGGACGCGGGTGCGGGCGCGGATGTGCACGCGAGTGTGGATTCGGGCGTCGGTCCGGGCGTCGGTCCGGGCGGGGAGGGCGCGCTCGACCCCTCCGCCGCGGTAAGCCCCGGTGCGTCGTCGGTGCCGCAGCCCGGGCCGCGCCCGGGGCCGAAGGCGGGCGTGACACCGGCGGGTGGTCCCGGCGCCCAGTCGTCCGCGCCGGCCGCCGAAACCATCGAGCGGTCGGCCGACCGGTCCGACGCGGCACCCGCCGAGGCGGCCGGCGCCCGATAGCGCGTCCGCCGGGCGGCCCCGCCCGGTTGCCGCCGTCCCGGGCGACGGCCCGTCGGTCGACCCGCTTCCGAGACGATGGGGCCGCGGTCGTCGAGCGGGGCTGGTCGAGCGGGCATGGCCGGTTCGACGGGATGTGCTCCCGAGATTCCCCGGGACCACGGGACGTGCTCCCGAGATTCCCTCGGGGCGCGGCCTCGCCCCGAGGCGTCGGTCGGGCCTCGGCCGCGGAGGCGCGAATCGGGCGCGGTGGTGAAGGGCGCTATTGTTGGTTGAGCCATGCAGTTAACGCGTGGCGAGGGACAAGGGGGGCGGTCATCGATACCGCGACGACACCGTGTGACGAGCCGACAGCCGGCCGCGCACCCGACGAACTGGGACGCGAACTCGCGCGTCTCATGCGGCTCTCGGCCGCCGCCAAGGCGCGCAACCGCGCCGAAGGCGGCCCCGTGCCCGACGGGGGAGACCGGCTGCTGCTGGCCTACCTCGCCCTCGAGGGGCCCCGTCGGGTGACCGACCTGGCCGCGATGACCTACCTGGACGTGTCCACGGTCAGCCGGCAGATCGCGTCCCTGGTCCAGCGCGGGCTGGTCGAACGCCGCCCGGACCCCAACGACGGTCGCGGCACCCTGCTCGCGGTGACCGACGCCGGCAACCAGGCGTTCGAGATCTACCGCGCCCGCCGGCAGACCGAACTGGACCGGGTCACCCGCGACTGGTCCGCCGAGGAGCGCCGAACGCTCGTGCACCTCCTCGGCCGCTTCAACGACGATCTCGAACGCGACCAGGCACCCACGCGCGACGCCGCGCCCGGTGCCCCGGAAGGCACTACCGCATGACCGAACCGCAAGCGCAGTCCGGCCCGCAACAGGCCGTGAGCGAAGGTGCCCTGAGCCACCGTCAGATCATGACGATCCTGTACGGCCTGATGGCCGGCATGTTCCTGGCCGCGCTGGACCAGACGATCGTCTCGACCGCGATCCGAACCATCTCCGACGACCTGCACGGCCTCAGCCAACAGGCGTGGGCGACCACCGCGTACCTCATCACGTCGACCATCGCCACGCCGCTGTACGGCAAGCTGTCCGACCTGTACGGCCGCCGCCCGTTCTACCTCGCCGCCATCACGATCTTCGTGGTCGGTTCCGCGGCGTGCACGTTCTCCACGTCGATGTACGAACTCGCCGGGTTCCGCGCCCTCCAGGGCCTGGGCGCGGGCGGTCTGATGTCGCTCGCCTTCGCGATCATCGGCGATGTCGTCCCGCCGCGCGAACGCGCCCGCTACCAGGGCTACTTCCTGGCCGTCTTCGGCACCTCGAGCGTGCTGGGCCCACTGGTCGGCGGGTTCTTCGCCGGGCAGGGCGAGATCCTCGGCATCGCGGGCTGGCGCTGGGTGTTCCTGGTCAACGTGCCGGTCGGCGTGCTCGCCCTGCTGGTCGTCGCCAAGGTGCTGCACATCCCGCACACCCGTCGCCCGCACCGGATCGACTGGTTCGGCGCGATCACCCTGACTCTCGGCGTCGTTCCGCTGCTGATCGTCGCCGAACAGGGCCGCGAATGGGGCTGGGGCTCGGGCACCTCGATCGCCTGCTACCTGATCGGCGGCATCGGCGTGATCACCTGGATCCTGGTCGAGCGCCGGATGGGCGAGGACGCGCTGATCCCGATGCGCCTGTTCGCCGACCGGATCTTCAGCCTCGCGTCGCTGATCGGCGTGATCTTCGGGATGGCCATGTTCGGCGGGTTCATGCTGATCCCGCAGTACTTCCAGATCGTCAAGGGCGCCGGCCCCACCGAGGCCGGCCTGCTGATGATCCCGGTGATGGCCGGGATGATGGGCTCGTCCATCCTGTCCGGGCAGATCACCTCCAAGACCGGCCGGTACAAGATCTTCCCGATCCTGGGCACCGGCATCGCGGCGATCGCGATGGCCCTGTTCGCGCTGTACGTCGACACCGAGACGTCGCTGGTGACCACAAGCCTGTTCATGGTCCTGCTCGGCATCGGCCTCGGCCAGTGCATGCAGACGCTGATCCTGGTGGTGCAGAACGCGGTCCCGGCCCGGGACATGGGCGTGGCCACCTCGGCCGCGACCTTCTTCCGGCAGATGGGCGCCACCGCCGGTACCGCGGTGTTCCTGTCCGTGCTGTTCAGCAACGTCTCCGGGGAGATCGCCAAGGCGTTCACCCGAGACGCCCGTACGCCCGAGTTCCAGGCCGCGTTGGCAGATCCCTCGGTGCTCGCCGATCCGGCCAACGGGCCGGTGATCGAGATGGTCCGCAATCCGAACCCCGGCGGCGCGCAGGGTTCCGGCGTGCTCAGCGACTCGTCCTTCATCCAGCACCTGGACCCGCGCCTGGCCGCACCGTTCAAGGAGGGCTTCTCCGAGGCGATGCAGTTGGTGTTCCTGATCGCCGCGTGCGTCATGGCGGTCGCGTTCGTACTGGTCTTCTTCATCAAGGAGGTTCCGCTGCGCACGATGTCCGGCCTCCAGGCGAAGGCCGCTGCGGAGGCGGAGGAACTCGCCGACGCGCAGGCATCGGCGGCGGCATCCGTCGACCCCGCTCGGGACGGCGAGCTCTTGCAGCGGGCCGGCGCCGGGTCGGGAGTTGGTGCGCGCGCGGGATCCGAGGTGGGTTCGAGTGTGGCCGCGGGAGCGGATCCGGGCTCGTCCGGCTCGGGTGTCGGAACCGGAGCCGGAAGCGGCAACGGAGGCGGATCGGGTTCGCGGCCGAGCCGTTCGCCGGAGCAGGACGCGCGGCGCGCGGCGGGCCGCCGCTGGCCCGAACGGGACTGACCTCGCGGAGCCGACCACCCGCTCGAAGCGTCGCGAGGGGGGCTCCATCCGACGCGAGGACACCACCCGCGCGCGGTCTTCGGGCGACCCGCGCCGGCGTGACCCGCACCGGCCGAACGGGCTCAACCGCCCGCCCGGCCGGTGCGGGTGCACGTATGAGTGCGTGTGTGTGCGCGGTCCGGGAGGGGCTGGGCGGGCGCCCCGGCGCCGAGGACGCGCCGTGCGGCCCGCAGGCCCGTCCGCCCGGCCTCCCATCCGATCAGGCGACCCGGGTGACCCGGCGCCGCGCGACCACGCGCCACGCCCACACCGCCGCGCACAGGTTCACCGCGGCCAGCGCCACGAACGTCACCACCGCCGCGTGCGCCGAGGCATGGGCACCCACGCCCGTCGCGGACAGGAAGGTGGTGCCGTACGTGGCCACCCCCAACACCGCGCCGACCTGCATGAGGGTGACCAGTACGCCGCTCGCGTCGCCCGCGTGTTCGGCTCGGACCCGGCCGAGCGCGCTCGCCATCAGCGGCCCGATCACCGCGCCCTGCCCCAGGCCCATCCCGGCCAGCCCGATCGCCAGCGCGAAGCCGCCCTCGCGACCACCGTGCACGGCGGCCGCCATGCCGACGTACGAGACCGACACCAGCGCGAAGCCCAGATAGCCGACATGCGCCCGAATCCGCTCGGGCAGCCGCCCCCACCACAACCCCGAGACCGCGAACCCGATCGCGCACGGCACATAGGTCAACCCCGCCCGCAGCGGACTGTCACCGAGACCGGATTGCAGGTGCAGCGCGAGCGTGAACAGGAATCCGTTGTAGCTGCCGACCGCGATCAACAGCGCGATCCCGCCGGACAGCAGCCCGGGGGAGCGCAGCACCGCACCCGGCACCAATGGCGACCCACCGCGCGCCGCCACCGCCCGCTCGACCAGCGCGAACAGGCCCAACCCGGCGACCCCGGCCGCGAGCAACACCCACCCCCACACCGGCCAACCCTGCTCGTGCCCCACCACCAGCGGCACCACCACCGCGAGCATCGCCGGCGCGAGCACCAGCACGCCCGGCACGTCCAACCGACCCCATCCGGTCCGCTCGGCGGGATCGGGACGGTCCCCGCCCAGCGCACGCCATCCGACCACCAGCAACAGCACGCCGATCGGCACGTTGACCAGGAACACCGGCCGCCAGCCGGTACCCAGCAGATCCGCGCTCACCAGCACTCCGCCGAGGATCTGTCCGACGACCGCGCCGCCGGCGATCGCGGTCTGGTACAGCCCCATCGCCGCGGTCCGCCGCCGTCCCTCGAACCGCCGCTGGATCAGCGTCAACACCTGCGGCACCAGCAACGCGGCGCCCGCACCCTGAAGACACCGGAACGCCACCAACTCGCCGGTCGAAGTGGCCAGTCCACACGCCAGCGACGCGAGCGTGAACAGCCCGAGCCCACCCAGATAGGCCCGGCCATACCCGAAGATCGCCCCCAGCCGCGATCCGGTGATCAGCAACATCGCGTACGCGATCGTGTAGCCGGCGATCATCCACTGCAATCCGGCCCCCGAGGCGTGCAGGTCCGAACGCATCACCGGGGCCGCGACATTGACGATCGACGCGTCCAGGACCGCCATGAACTGCCCGGCCACCAGCACCACCAGCAACACCGTGCTCGCGGCCCGATGCCGTACCCCGCCCCGCTCTCCTTCGGTCTCCTCGCTCGTGCCCCCGAGAGCGGTCGTCACCCGCTCCACGTCCCCCTCGCGTCGGGCGTCGCTGCCCGACCGCAGATTCGTATCGGTCATGGCGACGACTGTGGTCGGTCGCGAGTACCCGCACCAGTAGCCTGGTTATCCGGGTATAACCAGGCACCTGGCAATCGACTCCGACCCGAGCACAGGATGGGCGAATGACCGCCGGCCCGCATCTCGACGCCTTCCCCGAACGCAACCTCCGGGAATGGGACGACTCCGACCGGGACGCCCCGAGCACCTCGACAGAGAGCCCGGGCGCCCCGGAAGAGAGCCGGACCACCCCGGAAGGGCTCGTCGCCGACCGGGTCGACCCGCCCCGACCGGCCGAGCCCGACCGGACCACACCGCAGTACGTCCGACCCGCCCGCGCCGCGTCGCGCGCCGAGCTCGGCGCGTTCCTGCGCAGCCGCCGGGAGCGGATCACCCCGGACCAGGTCGGCCTGCCCGTCGGCCGCCGGCGCCGTACCCCCGGCCTGCGCCGCGAGGAGGTCGCGCAGCTCTCCGGCGTGGGCGTCACCTGGTACACCTGGCTCGAACAGGGCCGCCCGATCAACGTCAGCGCGCAGGTGATCTCCGGCATCGCCCGCACGCTGCGCCTGGACGGCGTCGAGGTGGAGCACGTCAAGCGGTTGGCCTGCGTACCGAGTACGGCGACGCTGCGCGCCGAGGACGAGGTGGACGCGGACACCCAGGCCCTGCTCGACGACTTCGCGACGCTGCCCGCGGTCGTGCTGAACGGGCGCTACGACGTGCTGGCCTTCAACGAGCTGTTCGCGAGGGTCTTCCCGGCCCTGGCTGCGACGCCGCGAGTCCGGCGCAACATGATCTGGGAACTGTTCACCCGGCCCGAATGCTGCAACCCGTTCCACGAGTGGACCCGGGAGTGCCAGGGCGTGGTCGGCGTCCTGCGCGGCACCTACGCCCGCAACGTCGGCGATCCGGTCTGGACCGCGTTCATCGACGAACTGATCGAGGCCAGCCCCGAGTTCGCCAAGGCCTGGGCCGCTCACCCGATCTCGCTCACCCGCACCCGGGTCAAGCTCTTCCGAAACCTGGACGTCGGCGTGCTGCGCGTCCGGGCGATCTCGTCGGAGCTGACCGCGTTCCCGGGGCAGCGGCTGAACGCCTACGTGCCGCAGGACCAGGAGTCGCGCGCCACGCTGGCCCGACTCGCCGCGCCGGACTTCGTCCCCAGCCCGCCGCATGCGCATCCGGGGTTGTGATCGGACCCCAACGTCGAAGGGCCGGAAGATCGAGATCTTCCGGCCCTTCGATACTGCTGGTGCGCGATACTGGGATTGAACCAGTGACCTCTTCCGTGTCAGGGAAGCGCTCTCCCGCTGAGCTAATCGCGCGGGGGTACTGCGTACCGCGTACTGCGGGTGACCCGTGATGCGTGTTCGGTTGTGCGGCGTGCGCGATACTGGGATTGAACCAGTGACCTCTTCCGTGTCAGGGAAGCGCTCTCCCGCTGAGCTAATCGCGCGGGGGTACTGCGTACCGCGTACTGCGGGTGACCCGTGATGCGTGTTCGGTTGTGCGGCGTGCGCGATACTGGGATTGAACCAGTGACCTCTTCCGTGTCAGGGAAGCGCTCTCCCGCTGAGCTAATCGCGCGGGAAGTTCACCTTCGGCACGGAGCCTCGGGGTCTCTTGGAGGTGGAGACGGGATTTGAACCCGTGTAGACGGCTTTGCAGGCCGTTGCCTCGCCTCTCGGCCACTCCACCAAGTGAAGGAACCATAGTGGTTGCCCACCACATTCCTCTACTTCTTCCGAGCGGACGACGAGATTCGAACTCGCGACCCTCACCTTGGCAAGGTGATGCTCTACCAACTGAGCCACGTCCGCATGTCGGCCCGGGTTGCGTTTCCGCGTCCCGGCGACGTTGAGAACTTTAGCGGATCCGAGGGCCATCACAAAAACCGATTCCCCGCGGACCCCGCCGCGCGACCCGCGCAACCTGCGAAAACGACCGAGGCCGGCCCGAACCACCAGGGTTCGAACCGGCCTTCGGGGCGTCTTCGGGTGGGCCGTCGAGGGGCTGCCGGAGGCTGCCGGGATGCCCCGGACGTCTCCTCGACGGTCTCCCGATGTTCTTCCGATGATCTCCGACGGGCGCTTGACGGGCACTTGACGGGTTGTCGACCCGTCGCGACGGGCTCGCGACGGGCCTGCGACAGGTGTGCTCGGGTCAGCCGCGGCGCTCGCCGGAGGGGGCCGGTTCGGCTGCCGCGTCCACGGTGCCGTCGGAGCCGTCGGAGCCGTCGGAATTCTCGGTGTTCTCGGTTTCGTCGGTCGGTGCCGCCGAGGGCGCGTCCTGGACGCGGTCGGCTTGGGCCGGGGCCTGGGCGGGCACCTGGGGGAGTTCGGTGGTCGGAGCGAGGGACGGGACCCGGTCGGCTTCGACCCGGTCGTTGGCGGCGTCCGGTGTGGAGTCGGCGACGGGCGGTGCGGTCGGCGTGGCTTCGGCGACGGTTTCGGCTTGGGCTTGGGGTTCGTCGTCGTCGGCTGCGGCTTCCGGAGACGGAGCCGGCCCGGTCTCGGGCTCCGCCTCGCTCTCGGCCTCGTTCTCGCGCTCGGCCTCGTCCTCGGTGTTCTCGGTCCTGTTCGCGGCCTCGGCCTCGGACTTGGCTTCGGTCTCGCCCTCGGCAGCAGATACGCCCGCGCCCTCGGCAGCGGCCTCCTCCTCCGCAGCCTCGGCCGGCTTGGTCAGGGACACTGGTTCCTCCGGTGCGGCTAGGGTGGGCGCCTCGACGGGTACCCCCATCCCAGCCGTCGGCGCCGCGGCGGGCCGGGGCGGCGGCATGCGCTTGGCGGGCGCGGCCGGCGGTACGCCGTCGACCGGCAGGACGGTCGTCGCGTCGGCCGAGTCCGAAGCATCGGGCGAAGCCGGGGTACCAGTACCAGACGAAGCCGGAGCGTCGGACGAGACCGGAACGTCGGGAGTGACCGGTACGACCGGAGCAACCAGAGTCTCCGATGCGGCAGGCGTGGCAGGTGCGGCAATGCCCGGAGCCGCGGCCGGAGTCTCCGGACCCGAGGCCACCACATTCGGCGCCAGCGGTACCGGCGGATCGCCCGGCATTCCGGGAGCCGGCGGCACCGGCGGCGCCAAGTACCGGCCGGTCGGCGCCTGCGCCGGATAGGCCGCCCACGGCGTGGGCGCCCCGGTCGGGAACCCGGCCGTCATCCCGGGCATCCCCGGCATGCCGCCCGGAACGCCGCCGGGGATCAGACCCGACGCGAACGCCAGCGCCTCGCGCTCGTGCTGGAAGGTGGTGATCTTCCGGACCACGAAGATCGCCGCGACGGCGGCCAGGACCAGTACGAGGTCCGCGACGCCGGACAGGATGTCGATGGTGCGCAGCCGGTCGGCGTCGGACAGCTCGATGTCCTCGTCGAGCGGGTAGGACAGCCGGCTCGCGAAGAACAGCACTCCGGACGCCACCAACAACACCCACCACGCCCACAGCAGCGGCAGGCGGCCGGGAGTCCGGCCGCCGCGCTCGGCGGTCCGCGGGTCGCTCGCGCGCCACACGTCGTGCAGGATCAGCTTGGGGAACCACAGGCTGACCACCGGTACCAGCCAGCCGCCGATCGCCCATCCGGTGGACAGGTGCTGCTTCGAGGGGCCGAACAGGTCCACGTTGGCGCGGGCCCGGTACATCCAGATGATGAACAGCACCGCGGTCGCGATCATCGACAACACGAGGAACGTGGTCGCCGCGGCCACGAGCCCGTCCGCGTCCTCGGCCTTCGTCCGCAACGCGTCCGTCATGCCGAGTTCACCGGCGTCGGCGATCTGCCGCAGGACGTCCGCGCGGTGGAGGAACGCCGCCGCGCACAGCCCGGCGAACACCGCCGACAGCGGCAGCAGGATGTACAACGTCACGGCGAGGCCGCGCAACGCGCGAAACGGCTGCGGCAGCCAGCCGGCGTACGGCGAGACCGGATACGCCCCCGGCATGCCGTAGGGGGCCTGCGGCGCGAACTGTCCGGGCGCGTGCGGATAGACACCGGTGTACACGCCGGTCGGAGCGGGCGCGGGCGCCGGCGCGGCGTACGGATCCAGCGGGATGGGCGCCGCTGGAGCCGTGGCGGGCCCGGTGCCCGCGGGGGCCGACCCGGCGCCGGGCTGCTGCGATGCGGCAGCGGCCGGGACGGCGCCGCAGTACGAACAGCGGTCGGCCCGCGTAGACCAGGTGTCGCAGGCGGAACAGTGCACGGATGAACGTCCTTCGATCGCGTGGTGCTGTGGAGACTTCGACGGGTCGGGGCGAACCGACCGGGGAGGTGCGGTCGCCGGACTCGGGGCTGCCGGGTTCCTACCCACCGTGCCGCATCATGCCGTGCCCGACCGGCACGCGGGAACGCGGAATCGTTTCGGGGTAGTTCCGGCCGCGTCCGGTGCGGGTGCGCGGACCCTTTCCGGCCGCCGCGCGCGGGCGGCTCGGAGCCTCGGGACGGCCCGCCACGGACGCGGGGACGGCCTTCTACAATGGACGATCTGATCCGCGCGCCGATCCTCCACAGGTGCCGCGGTCGCGACCCCCGGAACGAACCAGTGAGTCAGCCACCCCCTCTCGCCCACCTCGGCGGGCGCTTGGCCACCGGCCTGCGTGATGTCACGCGGGACCCGGCCGCGCTGGACTCGCACGGGTTCTGGGCCGTCGTCGCCGACTTCGAGGGCGACCTGCTGTGCGCACGCTTCGACGAGGTACGACCGGCCCCGCTGCCGCCCGCGCCGTGGATCGGCCCGCCCGCCCACACCTGGACCGACTCGCTCGGCGCCGAGGCGTACCGCGCCGGAGTGCGCCGGATCCGCGAGTACATCGCCGCGGGCGACGTCTACCAGGTCAACCTGTGTCGCCTGCTCGGCGCGCCGCTGCCCGAGGGCGCCGACATCGTCGGCCTCGCGGGCCTGCTCGCGCACGGCAACCCCGCCCCGTACGCGGGAGTGATCCGGCTGCCCGACCACGATGTGCACGTCGCGTGCGCGTCTCCCGAGCTCTATCTGCACCGGGCCGGCGACCGGGTCTGGTCCGGCCCGATCAAGGGCACCGGCCGTACCGAGGCCGACCTGCTGCCCAAGGACTACGCCGAGAACGTGATGATCGTGGACCTGGTCCGCAACGACCTCGGCCGGGCGAGCGCGATCGGCTCGGTCACCGTGCCCGACCTGTGCGTGGTCGAGAAGCACCCGGGCCTGGTCCACCTCGTCTCCACCGTCGCGGGCACGTTGGCCCCGGGGGTGGGCTGGCCGGAGCTGTTCGCCGCGACCTTCCCGCCCGGTTCGGTCAGCGGCGCGCCCAAGAGCAGCGCGTTGCGGATCATCGAGGAACTCGAACCGGTTCCGCGCGGCCCGTACTGCGGCGCGATCGGCTGGGTCGACGCGGACCGCCGCGAGGGCTCGCTCGCGGTGGGCATACGCAGCTTCTTCGTTCGGGACGGCCGACTGCACTTCGGCACGGGCGCGGGCATCACGTACGACTCGGACCCGCAGCGCGAGTGGGACGAGACCGAGCTCAAGGCCCGCAACCTGCTCGCGGTGGCGGCGCGGGACCACGTTCCGGGCGCGCGGGATCACGCTCCCGGGTGGGAGGACCCGCCGGGACCGGAGTAGCACCCGTACGACCCGTACGACATGAACGATGTGCACGGCCCGCGCGACGCCTCGGAGGGCGCATGAGCAGGATTTGGCTGAACGATCGCCTCGTCGACGACGAGCACGCGGTGGTTCGGGTGGACGACCACGGCCTGACCGTGGGCGACGGCGTCTTCGAGACGATGAAGGCGAGCGGAGGGCAGGCCTTCGCGGTCACCCGGCACCTGGACCGGCTGGCCCGCTCCGCGCGCGGTCTCGGGCTGCCCGCGCCGGACCCGGACCTGATCCGCCGTGCGTGCGCCGAGGTGCTGGCGGCCAACCCGCTGCCGGGGATCGGCCGGCTGCGGATCACCTACACGGGCGGCCGGTCGCCGCTGGGCTCCGAGCGCGGCGACGCCGAGCCGACCCTGGTGGTGGCCCTGGCCGCGGCCAAGACCCGCGGCAAGAGCACGGCCGTGGTCACCGTCCCGTGGACGCGCAACGAGCACGCGCCGACCACCGGGCTCAAGACCACGAGCTACGCCGACAACGTGGTGATGCTCGCGTACGCCGCCGAACGCGGCGCGAGCGAGGCGCTGTTCGCGAACACGGCGGGCAACCTGTGCGAGGGCACGGGTTCGAACGTGTTCGTCGTACTCGACGGCCGCGTGGTCACCCCGCCGCTGTCGGCCGGCTGTCTGGCCGGCGTGTCGCGCGCGTTGGTGCTGGAGTGGGTCGGGGCCGAGGAGATCGACGTACCGCCGGCCGTGCTCGCCGACGCCGAGGAGGTGTTCCTGACCTCGTCGCTGCGCGACATCCAGGCCGTACACCGAATCGACGAGCACACCCTGGCCGCCCCCGGACCGCTCACCCGCAAGGCGATGGAGATCTTCGCGGCCCGCGCCGCCGCCGACATCGACCCGTGATCACCCCGCACGGCCCGGCCAGGTTGGCCGGGTCCGCGTGCGGGCAGCACTGCCGGTAACGGGGCGCTGCGCCCGGGAAGGCGGGGGCACCCGATGACGACCACTTTGCGACCGGCCGGACCCGGCCGTGACGGCGTGTACTCGATCTGTGCCAACGGCCGAGCCGTCGGCGGCGTGCACCTGACCCCACTGGGCCCGTGGGGTGTCGGCACCGGATGGATCCTGCACATCCAGGTGCTGCCGTCCCGCCGCCGCCGCGGCCACGCGTGCGTCGCGATGCTCGCGGCCGAGGAGATCATGCGCGGCCGGCGGTGCACCCGGATGGCGGCGGCCGTCCCCGAGGGCAACCGGGCGGCGACCGGCCTCGTGCAGGCGTTGGGCTACGCCCCCGACAGCCGCCGACTCGCGGCCGGCGTACGCGCCACCGGCCTGCCGTCCGGTGTGCGGATGATGGACACCGACGAACGCGAGGAGTGGTGCGCCGCGGAGTTGCATCGGTACGCGGCGAGCCTGCGCGCGTCGGGCTGGGCCGCCCCCGCCGCGCAGGCCCGGGCGCAGGCCCGGTTGGACCACCCCACCGCGCCCGCGCCGTACACACTGGGCGACGGCGCGGGCGTGTGGGTGGCGCACGGCGTCATCCTGGCGCTGACGGCGCCGAACCCGGAGGCCACCGCGACGCTGCTCCGCGCGGCCGGCCACGTGACGGCGAGCCAGGGCCTGCACGAGATGGCCATCGACCTCTCCGACGACACCCACACGAAGGCCTGCACGGCGGCGGGATTCGCGCCGCGCACGCGTTATTGGGGGAAACCCATCCTGTGAGGGTGGGGTACATCCCTGATCCTGGGTGTACTCCACGGGGAGGAGATGGATCGGTCGGTGTCCTCCCCGAGTACCGAACCGACCGCCGATCGTGGCGTCCGGGGGCGGAGGCGGCGACGATGGGGGGAGGACCGATGCCTCGAGGCTTCGAACGCCTCGAAAGTCGAACGCTGTGAACGAAGCTGCGAACAAGCTGCGAACGAGGAGGCCGAGCGCATGTCCGGCGCAGATGTGGTGACCGGCGCCTTGTGCATGGCGCTGACGGGTCTCGGCCTGGTCATCGCGGTACAGAAGGCTCGCCAACGACGTTTCCTGACAGCGACGCGGTGGACCGCCGCGGCGCTGTTCCCGATCGGCCTGTACCTGACCGGTCTGGCCACGCTGAGCCGCCGGGTGGGCAGCGCGGCCGCCGACTGGGCGACCGACCTCGCCTTCGGGATCAAGGCGTGGGGCGGCGTCGCGATCCTCGCGTTCGCCGTGATGCTGCTGATGATCGCCCGGATGATCGGCGGTCGAAAGAACCCGGACTCGAGCGGCACGGCCGCCTCTTCGGACCTGTCCGCGCTCACCGGCGGGACCGGCGCGGGGGGCGCTCTGCCCCGCAGCCAACAGCCCAAGCCGGCCGCCGCTCCACGCTCGCGGCGCGCGGCGCGCGGTGCGGTCGACGACGAGTTCGCGGAGATCGAGGAACTGTTGCGCAAGCGCGGGATCTGAAGTCGGGGAATCCCGATTTGCGGATTACCGCCGGTTGGCGTGGGTTACCGGAGAGACCGGGAAACACGCGCTGTGCACAACAGGCCACGCCCCGGGGTGGTGAATGTGAACGCATTCCCACGCGCGTTGTCGACGACCGATGCCGATGCCGGAAAATGTGTTCGACTGCGCGCTTTCTTTGCACCATGTGCGGATCGTGTACGTATTCGGACCGACCGATCGCTCGGTGTGTTCGATTCACTCGTCCGGCGGTCGCGAGCGGTCGCGGCGGCCGGGAGAGAGGTGGACGGATGTCCCGTAACAGGACGTGAAAACGCTCCGCCGCCCCCACCTTGTGGACGGTGGGTGCGGCGGAGCGGTGACGTACGTACCCGGCGCTGCGGACAGGGGCGTGCCCGCCGTTCCGGGAGCTCAGTTCTCGGCGAGGATCTGCGAAAGTTCCCGGTCGAGGTCGAAGAAGCGATGCTCGTTGCCGGGGGTGACGGCAGCGTTCGTACGCTTCAGGAACGACTCCAGCGCCCGAGCGGGCGCTTCGAGCAGGGCTTCACCCTCCGGCGAACTGAGGGCGATGCAGACGATGCTCTGTCCGTGGCTCCGGGAGGGCCACACACGAACGTCGCCGGTGCCGGAGGGCTGACGCAGCCCGTCCGCGAGAAGGTCGCGGGCGAAGACCCAATCGACCGTCTCATCGGCACCCGTGTGGAAGGTCGCATGCACGGCGTACGGGTCCGACGAGTCATAGCGCAGTCCCGCGGGGACTGGCAATGAAGACTCGCTCGAGACGACGAGGCGCAGGTGCAGCTCACAGCTGACCGTGGTGTTCATAAGCGCCATGGCCTTTCGCTCAGTGTGCGCTCGGGGATTCGCACGTCGGCGTTCGCAACATCCCACCTGCGGACCTCTTGTAAACGTCTCTGCCCGATATACGGGCGTCTGGGTACTCCTTAAGAGCGATGCGGAGGTGTAACGTTCGCCCGCATGATTTCCGGAAGGGAACAGGCGTTCAGTTCATGCCACGAGCGGACCCGCTCCGCACCCTCGGGCCTGCACCGAACGTCTGCCCCCTTGTAGCGTTGTCAAGCCAGGCCGAGCCATGGTCGGCTCCGGCCGCAGGCCAGACGGAGGTGCCCGGTGAACGACGGCCGGTACGACGAGAGAGGAAGGCCAACGATGGACACGGGGGTCGCGGAGAACAGCGCGCACGCCACACGGGAACCCGCCGCGGACCAGGACGCCCCGAGCGACCCGGCCGGCAAGCAGGCGAAACCATTCGGCTCCCGCGCACCCGCATTCATCAAGCGCTCGAAGCCACTGCACATGACCTGGCAGATCGGCGTCGCCGTCATCGGCTTCGCGATCATCGTCGGCGGCATCATCATGCTCCCGCTCCCGGGCCCCGGCTGGGCGGTCATCTTCCTCGGCCTGGCCGTCCTGGGCACCGAGTTCGTCTGGGCCCAACGCACCCTCCTGTGGACCAAGGACAAGGTCACCAAGGCCGCCAACCGAGCCCTGGACCCCAAGACCCGCCGCCGCAACATGATCATGCTCGCGATCGGCCTCATCCTGATCGCCGCAGCCGTGGCCCTGTACCTGTGGAAGTACGGAATGGCCCTCCCCTTCTGACCCCGCCCGGCCGCCGGGCCACCACCAGGAGGTGCCCGGCGCCCGGCCCCACGCGCCCGGAGGAGGGTGGGCGCGACCTCCCCCACCCATGCGGTAATGTTCTCCCTGCGCCCGGGCGATTAGCTCAGCGGGAGAGCGCTTCGTTCACACCGAAGAGGTCACTGGTTCGATCCCAGTATCGCCCACCCGGGTCAAAGCCCCGGATCATGAAAATGATCCGGGGCTCTGCCACGTTTCACACCGCGCCCGCTCCGAAACCGCACTTGCGAGCCCAACTGCCGGCGCCTGGCGGTGACGACTTTCGGATCACTCGTCGATGTCGAGGCCGACCAGGTCATAGCGGTACTGGGTCGGCTTGGCGCGGTCGAGATCGATGATCCAGGGATCCCAGCGCAGTTCCGTGCCGCCATCGGCGGTGACATCGTCGTCGGAGTGGTGCAGCACGATTCCGTGAACGATGTACAGGGCGGAGTGCGTGCAGGAGTGTGCGTGCTTGACTTCGTTGGCCGTCAGGTGGATCCCCTGCGGGGTGCCGGTCATCCCCTTGACCTCGACGTGCTTTTCGGCGCCGTCCTTGCGGCACGTGAGGTCCCAACTGCTGGTGTTCGCGACCACGTCCACCGTCCAGCCTTCCGCACGGTATCGATCCTCGGCCAGCTGCATGGCTCGCGTCTCGACAGCGCGATTCGCGGCACTGTCGGCCGAGCGACCCTGGCCTCGAGACCGCCCACCATCATCTTGTGATTCGGGCCCGCCCGTTCGAAAGGGTGAGGGCGGAGGAGCATCACCGACACCGACACCGGTTCCGTCGATTCCGGTCTCGGTACCGCTTGCTGGCTCGACGGTTTCCGGGTGATTGAGGACCTGTTCGAGGTGCTCGGCGCTCTCGACCGCGGGGACATTCACCGTGAGTCGAAGCCGCCGGCGTTCATTTGATCCCTTCGAACCCGGCTTCGCCCCGATTTCCTTCTGTGGACGCGTCAGGGCCAGACGCAGCCCCTTGAAGTCGTTGACGGTGTACAAGTCGACGATGCCCCAGTCCGGCGAGAGCACGCGCCGTTGCTCCAGGGAGAGCTTCTTGCGTGCGGTGTCTCGGCTGTCGACCGCGGCGTCGAGGAGATGGCCGTGCAGGGCGCCGAGTCGGCGAAGCAGGAGCTCGAGTGCCTGCGTGTAGTCCCGATTTCGTGCCACGCCTGTGCCCCCGCCTGCCGAAGCGAGTACCACGTCGTAGTGGTGAGGAGCGGTTCGTTCAGGCGTGTTCTCCACAGTGAAGGCGGCAACAAGGGGGTCGCCGAAGTCGTCGAGCAGCGCCATGAGGGTCTCCTTCGCGGCTGCCAGGCGATACGTGTCACGGGTATTCCACACCGCGGCTCCGACACTGCCGCTTCGGCAACTCTTGAGGCGAGCGGGCGTCGGGCGGTGGGCGGGCGTGTGGGTTCAGGAGTTTTAGGTGTGGGGTGGGTTGTCGGGGTGGTGTGTTCAGGGATTGAAGTATTGACAGGGGTGCTTGGGGAGGACAGGCTCCTGTGCAGGTTGTGAGAGCGCTCTCACTGTTCAGGTTTCGGCGCTCCGATACTGCGTGACTTGTGCTGCCCGTGATTCGTTCCGCCGCACCGCCGCACCGCCGCACCGCCGCACCGCCGCACCGCCGCACCGCCGCACCGCCGCACCGCCGCACCGCCGCACCGCCGCACCGCCGCACCGCCGCACCGCCGCACCGCCGCACCGCCGCACCGCCGCACCGCCGCACCGCCGCACCGCCGCACCGCCGCACCGCCGCACCGCCGCACCGCCGCACCGCCGCACCGCCGCACCGCCGTGGGTTGTGCTCCTTCGCCATTGCGTTCGGGCGGCGGCGGTGGGGGTGGAGATCTTGCTTTTCGGATGCACATCTTCAGGAGGTCGTTCATGCGTACGCGTCACGTTCGTGGTCGGGTCAGAGCGGTGGCGGCGCTGTGTGCCGTGTTGTTGGTCGGGGGTGGGCTCGCCGGGTGTGGGGACGGTGGGGGGTCCGGTTCGGGGGATGGCAAAGTCACCCTGAATGTCGGGCTGTTCGGGACGTTCGGCTTCGAGGAGGCCGGGCTGTATGCCGAGTATCAGCAGACGCATCCGGGCATCAAGATCGTTCAGCACGACACCGAGAAGGAGGAGGACTACTGGCGTACCGTGCAGACTCGGCTTGCCGGTGGGGGTGGGATCGACGACATTCAGGGCATCGAGGTCGGGCGGATCGCCGACGTCGTGAAGAACCAGGCCGACAAGTGGGTGGATCTGAACTCGCTGGGCCTGTCCGCCGGCAACGCCCAGTACCTGCCTTGGAAGAGCAAGGCGGCGACCACCGCCGACGGGAAGGTGTTGGGGGCCGGGACCGATACCGGGCCGATGGCGATCTGCTACCGCAGCGACCTGTTCAAGGCGGCCGGACTGCCCACCGATCGGGAGGAGTTGGCACGGCGCTGGTCGACGTGGGAGGGATACGTCGAACTGGGGCGGCAGTTCCAGGCGAACGCCCCGAAGAAGACGCATTACCTGGACAGTGTGACCGGGTTGTACAACGCGATCATCGGGCAGCAGCAGGAGTCCTACTACGACCAGGCCGGCAAGCCGATCTACGACACCAACCCGACCGTGAAGCACGCGTGGGACCTGGCCACCCAGGCTGCCGACGGCAAACTGTCCGCCACGTTGCAGCAGTTCCAGAGCGACTGGAACCAGGCGTTCGCGGCCGACGGCTTCGCGTCGCTCTCGTGCCCGGCGTGGATGATCGGGTACATCAAGACTCAGGCCGGTGACGCGGGTAAGGGCAAGTGGGATGTCGCTCCCGGCCCCGGTGGAACCGGCAACTGGGGTGGCTCATACCTCGCCATTCCCAAGGGCGGCAAGCACCACAAGGAAGCCGCGGAACTGGTCGCCTGGCTCACCGCGCCCGAGCAGCAGACCAAGATGTTCCAGAAGCAGGGGAACTTCCCGTCCAAGACCGGCGCGATCGAAAGCGTCAAGGCGACCACGGATCCCTACTTCAACAATGCGCCGATCGGCGCGATCTTCAGCACGGCCGCGGAGCGGATGCCCGTGCAGGTCACCGGAGTTCGGCACAACGACATCAAGGAGAACATCACCACCGCGCTGACTTCCGTGGAGGCACAGGGAGTCAAGCCGGACGACGCGTGGAAGCAGGCGCGCGACGCGGTCAAGAACGCCCTCGCCAGCTGACGGCGACCACCCGCAACGGCGCCGACAGCCGGCCACGGACTCCGGCGCCACGCCGGCCACGGACTCCGGCGCCGTGCCGGCCACGACCCGCGGTGCCCGTGCCGGCCACGACCCGCGGCGTCCGCGCGGGGCACCGAACCTCGCACCAGGCCCGGGTCCGCACCAGGCTCGTGCGACGGCCGGCACCACGGCTCGCATCAAGGCCCGCGCCGAGGCCCGTGCCGGCGGCAGGGCAGCCGGCGACCGTGACGCCGTATCGGACCCGCCTCTCCGGGTCACCCGTTTCGGTGGCCCGACCGTCCCTCCTCGGTCGGGTCACCCCCACGCCCGCCCACCCACCTCACCCGGCCCGGAGTGATCCCGATGGCGGCACCACCCCCCGCTCGTGAAGCCCGATCCCGACTTCGACCCGGATCCCGATCTCGTCCCGAGCCCCCACCGGATCTCCGGCCCGACTCACGCCCCCAGCCGCCCACTTCACTCCTGACTACCCGTCAAATGTGGCGACGACGTGCCAACACCGCGTCGCCCTACGCCTTCGTTGCTCCCTTCTTCGTCCTCTTCATCGCCTTCGGGCTGTTCCCGCTCCTCTACACGGGCTATATCTCGCTGCACCGCGTTCGCCTGCAGAACCCGGACGAGATGACCTGGCTCGGCCTGGAGAACTACACCAACCTCTGGCACGACCGGTTCTTCTGGAAGGCGCTGCGCAACACCTTCACCATCGGCGTGATCTCGACCGTGCCGCAGCTGTGTATGGCGCTCGGCCTGGCGCATCTGCTCAACCGGCGGCTGCGCGGGCGGACCTTCTTCCGGGTTGCGATCCTGATGCCCTACGCGACGTCCGTCGCCGCCGCGACGCTGGTGTTCGGCGGCCTGTTCGGGCGTGACTACGGCATGGTCAACTGGTTCCTCGGCCTGTTCGGCGTCGACAACGTCGACTGGTACAACGGCACTTGGACGTCGCAGATCGCCATCTCCACCATCGTCACCTGGCGTTGGGTCGGCTACAACACGCTGATCTATCTCGCCGCGATGCAGGCCATTCCGCACGATCGCTACGAGGCCGCCGCGCTGGACGGGGCGAAGTCCTGGCACCAGTTCCGGCACGTGACCATTCCCGGACTGCGGCCGACGATCGTGTTCACCGTCGTGGTCTCGACGATCGGTGCGATGCAGATCTTCGCCGAGCCGTTGCTGCTTCAGGGCGGACCGATCGGTGTACGCGGTGGGGCCTCCCACCAGTACCAGACCATCGGGCTCTACATGTACGAGACCGGGTGGAGCAACTACGCGCTCGGCAAGGCATCCGCGATCGCGTGGACGACGTTCCTGATCATTCTTCTCGTCATCGGGGTCAACGCGCTTGTCTCCAGGAGCCGCTCGCGCCGCGAAATCCGGGAGGGCCGCTGACATGGCAGGTACGACAGGGACATCCGTTGCCCCTCCGCCGCATCCCACCGACCGGCGATCGCACGGCCCAGCGACGCCCGCACCGCGGACGGGGCGAGGCCGTACTCGCCGATCCAGGCACTCGCGTCAACTCCACGGCGGGCCCCTCGTATACGTGATCCTGGGCTTCGCGACCCTGCTTTCGGTGTTCCCCTTCTACTGGTCGATCGTCGCCGCCACGCGCAGCAATGCCGACATCAACCACGTACCGCCGCCCCTCACGCCGGGTGGCAACCTGTTCTCCAACTTCGGCAAGGCGCTCGACGAGGCCGACATCGTCCAGGCGTTGATCAACTCGACGATCGTGTCGGCCACCGTCGCCGCCGGCACCGTGCTGTGCTCGACGCTGGCCGGATTCGCCTTCGCCAAGCTGCGGTTCCGGGGGCGCGGCATCCTGCTCGGGATTACGGTCGCGACGATGATGATCCCGCCGCAACTCGGGTTGATTCCGCTGTTCATGATCATGGCGAAGTTGCAGTGGGTGAACCAGTTGCAAGCCGTCATTCTGCCCACGTTGGTCACCGCGTTCGGCGTGTTCTTCATGCGGCAGTACCTGCTGGAGGCGCTGCCCGACGAACTGATCGAGGCCGGCCGGGTGGACGGCGCGTCCTACGCGCGGATCTTCTGGTCGATCGTCGTGCCGATCGCCCGCCCGGCGATGGCGGTGCTCGGTCTGCTCACCTTCATGACCACGTGGAACGACTTCTTCTGGCCGATCATCGCGTTGTCGTCGAGCAATCCCACCGTGCAGGTCGCGATCAACTCGCTCGGCGGGGGTTACGTGCACGACCAGTCGATCATCCTCGCCGGAACGTTGCTGGGAACGCTGCCCGTCCTGGTGGTCTTCGGCCTGCTCGGCCGGCAGATCGTCGGCGGCATCATGCAGGGCGCGGTCAAGGGCTGACCACAGCCGACGCCATCGAGGCCACGAGCCGACGAGGCCATCGGAGCCGATGAGGCCATCGAGCCGACGAAGCCATCGAGGAAAGGAATTCCCATCATGACCGACCACGCCCTGACCGCCCGACCGGCGCTGTCGACCCGGCTCGACGGCGGCTTTCCACCCGGATTCGTCTGGGGCGCCGCCACCGCCGCCTATCAGATCGAGGGGGCCGCGGCCGAGGACGGTCGAGCGCCGTCGATCTGGGACACCTTCAGCCGGATCCCCGGCCGGGTACACGCCGGCGACACCGGCGATGTGGCCACCGATCACTATCACCGCTATCGCGAGGACGTCGCCCTGATGGCCGAACTCGGCCTGGGGGCCTACCGGTTCTCCATCGCCTGGGCGCGGGTCCTGCCCACCGGGAGTGGCCCGGCCAACGCGGCCGGGCTGGACTTCTACGACCGTCTCGTGGACGAACTCCTCGCGCACGGCGTGGATCCGTACGCGACGCTCTATCACTGGGACCTGCCCCAGGCGCTCCAGGACGCGGGCGGGTGGGGCGCGCGCGACACCTCGGCCCGATTCGCCGAGTACGCGCGGGTGGTGGCGGCGCGGCTCGGTGACCGAGTGCGCGACTGGACCACGCTCAACGAGCCCTGGTGCTCCGCGTTCCTGGGATACGGATCGGGCGTGCACGCGCCGGGGTCGACCGACCAGGAGTTGTCCCTGCGCGCGAACCATCACCTGTTGCTCGCGCACGGGCTCGGTGTCGGGGCGCTCAGGGCCGAACTGCCGACCGGGCATCGGATCGGGATCACCCTCAACCCGGCGGCGGTACGGCCCCTTTCGGACCGGCCGGCGGACTTGGACGCCGTGCGTCGGGTGGACGGCCTGGCCAACCGGATCCAGGTCGGCCCGCTGCTGCGCGGCGAGTATCCGGCGGACGTGCTTCGGGACACCGCCTCGGTGACCGACTGGGCGTTCGTCCGGGACGGTGACCTCGCCGAGATCGCCCGGCCGATCGACATGCTCGGGGTGAACTACTACACGCCACTGCTGGTGGGCGGAGCCGAGGACGGTGTCACCGAGGTCGGCCGAGCCGCCGCGCCTCGCGACGACGGCCACGGCGCGAGCGCGTACTCACCGTGGCCCGCGTGCGCGGACGTGCGGTTCGCGCAGGCGCCGGGCGAGCGCACCGCGATGGGCTGGGGGATCGACCCGAGCGGGCTGTACGACGTGCTGACCCGGTTGCGAGCCGAGGCGCCGGGGCTGCCGCTGATGGTGACCGAGAACGGCGCGGCGTACGAGGACCGGATGGACGCGACGGGCGCGATCGAGGACGTCGAACGTACGGCCTACATCGCGGCGCATGTCGCGGAGGTGGGCCGGGCGATCGACGACGGGGTGGATGTTCGGGGCTACTTCGTGTGGTCCCTGTTGGACAATTTCGAGTGGGCGTACGGATACGCGAAGCGCTTCGGCATCGTGCACGTGGACTTCGCGACCGGTCGGCGTACACCCAAGCGCAGCGCACGCTGGTACGCGGCGGTGATCGCCGACAATCGGGTGCTCGGGGCCGATCCAGCCTCGGACGGAATGGGGAGCATTGACCAGGACTGACGGTCGGAGCAAGGTCGCCTCGGCGGCCGAGCCGCCGACCCTGGAGACGGTGGCGGCGGTGGCCGGGGTGTCCCGTGCCACCGTCTCGCGGGTGATCAACAGCTCGCCCAAGGTCAGCCCTCGGGTGCGCGAGGTGGTCGAGGCGGCGATCGCGCGGACCGGGTACGTGCCCAACCGGGCGGCTCGCACGCTGGTCACTCGGCGCACCGACTCGGTGGCGCTGGTCGTCCAGGAGCCGGAGACGCGGTTGTTCGGCGATCCGTACCTGTCGGCGATCGTGCGTTCGGTGGGTGCGGAACTGGCGGATACGGACCATCAGTTGGTGCTCATGATGGTGCGCACCATCGAGCAGCAGGATCGGCTGGAGCGGTATCTGCGTGGCGGGCACGTGGACGGGGCGCTGCTGGTGTCGCTGCACGGCGACGACTCGCTGGCGGGGCGGCTGCACGGTGCCGGGATGCCGGTGGTGGTGGGTGGGCGGCCGTTGGGGCCGGACGCCGACTTCGTCTACGTCGACGCGGACAATGTGGGCGGCGCGCGTGCGGCGATCGAGCATTTGAGCGTGCGTGGGCGGCGGCGGATCGCGACCATTGCCGGACCGCAGGACATGTGTGCGGGGGTGGACCGGCTGCGCGGCTACCTGGACGCGGTACCGGGGCGCCCGCTCGTGGCGCACGGCGACTTCAGTCGGGCGGGCGGGGCGGCGGCGATGCGCACGCTGTTGGCCGAGGATCCGGACCTGGACGCGGTGTTCGCGGCGTCGGACCTGATGGCGGTCGGGGCGATGGCGATGTTGGGGGAGGCGGGTCGGCGAATTCCGGAGGACGTGGCGGTCGTCGGGTTCGATGACGCGGACGTCGCGGGATGGGCGGAGCCTTCGCTGACCACGGTGCGGCAACACGTGGCGAAGCAAGGGCGGTTGATGACGCGGCTGTTGCTGGATCGGATCGGGGGTGGGGTGGGCGCGGCGTCTGTGGTGTTGCCGACGACGTTGGTTGAGCGGTGCTCCTCGTGAAGCGTCGCGGGTGGGGGTGGCCTCAAGCGCCGGCCGGGCTGGTTGGATTCTTGGCTGGGCTTGGGTGTTGGTGGGCTTGGGGTGGCCTCAAGCGTCGGCCGGGCTGGTGATGCCGGTTGGGCTTGGGTGTTGGTGGGGTTGGGTTGGCCTCAAGCGCCGGCCGGGCTGATTTTGGCCTTGCGGGCAGGTCGAGCCGAGTTGGGGGCCGGCGGTGGGTTGCTTTTTGGGAGCCGGTCGAGCCGAGTTGGGTGCCGGGTGGGGGAGTTGGTTCTTGGGTGTTGGAGTGTGGGTCGGGTGGGGTGGGGTGTTGGGCCGAACGTGTGGTGTCGATGTCGGGAAGTCGACACATTGATGGGTGAGATTTTCGGGCGGATGGGCTCTGAGATGGGTGTTTTTCGGGCCGTATCACGTCACGTGAGCGGTGGTGACCATGACCCGATGTTCCGCCGGATGGGGGATCGCGCGATGATCTCCCGGTGACCGATACCTGTCTACCGATCCGCTGCGCGTGCACGGGGGTACACCAGTGACCGGCGCCGGGACCGGACTGCTGTTCTCTCCCTGGCTTTGGCTCGCGATGCCGCTGATCGTTTCCATCGACGCCGTGCTTCCGATCGTGCCCGGTGACGAACTCGTGATGGCCGCCGCGGCGGTCGCGGACGGTGACCTCCGGTACATCGTTCTGGTACTGCTGACCGCCGGGGTCGGCGCGTTCATCGGGGATCAGTGCGCCTACGCGGTGGGCCGCGCACGGCTGCGTCGCGGGGGCGACGCCGTGCTGGGGCCGCGCCGGCAGAAGGCGATGGATCTGGCCCGCAACGCGCTGGCCAAGGGCGGGATGTCCGCGCTGATCGCGGCCCGCTTCCTGCCCGGCGGGCGGACCGCGGTGAACATGCTCGCCGGCCGACTGGGCTACCCGCGGCCGCAGTTCCGCGCGGCGACCCTGGTCGGGGCGACCATCTCGGTGTCGTACGCGATGACGGTCGGCACGCTGGCCGGCCGCATCGTCCAGGACAGTCCGCTGTTCGTGGCCCTCGGCGGGATAGCCTTGGGCGCCTCCGTACCGCTGATCGTGGGCGTGCCGGCACGTGTCGTGCGCGAGGTCCGCCGCCGGCGGCACGCCGGCGAGACGACCGCCACCACCGTCGAGGTCTGAGAAACGGCGGAACGAGCGACAGTGGGGCGCGGGATCACCATCGATCCCGCGCCCCACTCGTCTCGGGGCCGGTTCGGTCCATCCGACCGTCCGCCCCGACCGTCCCGCCCCGACTACCCCGCCCCGCGCTCCGTCAGCATCGAGCGCATCAGGTCGATCTCCGAGCTCTGGCCCACCACCATCGTGTTCGCCAGATCCCGGACCTGCTGCACCTGTGCGCGGGTCTGACCCTCGCGGGCCATCGCCACCCCCGCCTCGTGGTGCGCGATCATCAGCTGGAGGAACATCACCTCGGCGTCCTTGCCGTGCAACGTCGCCAGCCGGTCCAACTGCGCCTGCGTGGCCATGCCCGGCATCAACTGGGTGTCCGCCCCGGCCGCCGGCGTACCGTGCCCCGAGTGGTTCGGCATCGAGCCCGGCGTCATCCACTGCATGACCGGCCGGGTCGAACCGAGCGTCAGGCCCCACATCTGGAGCCAGGACGCCATCCGGCCGATCTGCTCCTGCTGGGTCAGCGCGATGTCGTACGCGAGCTTTCGCGTCGCGTCGTCCTGCGTCAGGTCGCGGATCATCATCGCCATCTGCACGGCCTGCGCGTGGTGCGTGCGCATGTCACGCGCGAACCCGGCGTCGACGGAGTCGTCGGCGGGCGGGTTCGGCACGGCGGCCGGCGCCGGACCGAGCGACCGGGTGGGCGTGGTCGCCGCGGCCGGCTTGTTCGAGTCGTCCGACGAACACGCGGCCAGCGCCGGCACCGCGAGCAGACCGGTCGCGACGATCATCGCGACCCGTGCTCGGGGCCTCACGAGGTCGGCTTCCCGACCCCACCCGTGCACGGCGAGCCGGGCTCCGGGGTCTGCTTGCCTTCCTTGTACGCCTTGATGAACTGGTCCAGACGCGGGTCGCTCGCGTTGTCCAGCTTGAGCTGCAGACCCCACGCCGAGGCGACGACCGGCTTGTCCAGGCCCTCGTACGGGCTCAGCATCATGTACGTCTTGCCCTTGACCTTGGACTTCAGGATCTCGAGCTGGTCCGCGGGCAGGTTGGACTGGTAGGTGAGCCACACGGTGCCGTGCTCGAGCGAGTGCACCCCGTTGCGGTTCGGTATCGGCGAGTCGTAGATCCCGCAGTTCTGCCAGACCGGGTCGTGTTCGCCGCCGACCGGCGGGATCTGCTTGTAGGTGACCTCCTTGGGCTTGGCGATGTGCCCCTGCGACGCCGTGTACGCGCTGACCCCGACTATGTCGCTCTTGACGCTGGGGTCCGGCTTGACGTCGGCGATGACGTTCGAGGCGCTCGACTTGTCGCCGTCGTCGTCGCCGGAGGACATGACCACGGCGGTCAGCCCCGCCACCAGGGCGATGACCGCGATGCCCGAGGCGGTGAAGATGATCGCCGAGCGGCGCTTGGCGGCCTTGCGCTCCTGCTCGCGCTGAGCGGCCACCCGCTCACGGGTCGCCGCCATCCGGGCGGACCGCTGCGCCTTGCTCTGCTTCTTCGAGGTGTTGGGGGACTGTTGCCCCATGGCTCCGCCTTATTCCGATTCCGGATTCGTTTGTGGACCGTGCGAGGGTGTGCCGCGCGGATCACGTACGACTGACGCAGAGCACCGTCAGATCGGGGGCGTCCTTGGCGGGCGTCGGCGCGAGCGCGATACCGAGGGCGTCCGGTTCGGCCAACCACGGCGGGAGCATCGAACTGGGCGCGGGCGCGACCACCGGCGGCAGCGGCGGAACGGTGGCGGGTACACACGCGTGCGTGCGGTCGCCGCATCGTCCCGAGCCGTCGCCCTTGTCGTCCGGACCGCCACCGTCCCGGTCCTGGTGCGCGGTGTGGTGGAACGGGCACACCGTCGGGATCGTGGCGGTCGAGGGCACCGACTCGGCGTGGATCGGGAACGCGCTGCCGAGCAGCGCGGCGCACGCCAGAGCAGCCCCGGCCAACAGCCGGATCACCGGCCGCAGCGGGACTGCCAGCGAGGCCATCCGTTGCGTCACGGGCCCTATTGTCACCTGAACGAGGGACCCTGTGGGAAGTCGGGGCGCGATCTTTCGTCGTCGTGACTGGGCCGTGACGGTGCAGGTGTCTCCACCGGCGGCCGTACCGACGCGCGCCGGGTCCGGGCCGGGTCCCGCTCGGGGTCGGGAAACCGAGGCAAGGTTCCCGCTCCCGGCTCGATAGCATCGGTGTGCGAGCGATGCCGGCTCGCCTTGCAGCACACGCCAACCACACGTCAGGAGACGAACGGTGTCCGAAGCCCGAGTGACCATCAGCCGCGACCCGGACCGGGACGAGCGGGTGGTGACCACGGGCACTACGGCTGCCGACCTCTTCGAAGGCGACCGCTCGGTGGTCGCCGCGCGCGTGGCCGGCCGGCTGGTGGACCTGGCGTACGTCGTGGTCGACGGCGATGAGATCGAACCGGTCGAGATCGGCTCCGAGGACGGCCTGAACATCCTGCGCCATTCGGCCGCACACGTGATGGCGCAGGCTGTCCAGGAACTGTTCCCCGAGGCCAAGCTCGGCATCGGTCCGCCGATCAAGGACGGCTTCTACTACGACTTCGACGTCGAGACGCCGTTCCACCCGGACGATCTCAAGCGCATCGAGAAGAAGATGCAGGAGATCATCAAGCAGGGGCAGCGCTTCGCTCGTCGGGTCACCACCGACGAGGACGCGCGCGCCGAACTGGCCGACGAGCCGTACAAGCTGGAGCTGATCGGGCTCAAGGGCTCGGCCGCCGAGGCCGCCGAAGGCGCCTCCGCCGAGGTCGGCGCCGGCGAGCTGACCATCTACGACAACCTGAACGCGAAGACCGGCGAACTGTGCTGGAAGGACCTCTGCCGAGGCCCGCACCTGCCCACCACCCGCAACATCCCCGCGTTCAAGCTGATGCGCTCCGCCGCCGCCTACTGGCGCGGCAGCGAGAAGAACAAGCAGCTCCAGCGCATCTACGGCACCGCGTGGCCGAGCAAGGACGAGCTCAAGGCCTACACGACCTTCCTCGAGGAGGCCGAGAAGCGCGACCACCGCAAGCTCGGCGCCGAGCTGGACCTGTTCTCCATCCCCGAGGAGATCGGCTCGGGCCTGGCCGTCTTCCACCCCAAGGGCGGCATCATCCGCCGCACGATGGAGGACTACTCGCGCCGCCGGCACGAGGAGGCGGGCTACGAGTTCGTCTACACGCCGCACGCGACCAAGGGCAAGCTCTTCGAGCTGTCCGGCCACCTGGACTGGTACGCCGACGGCATGTACCCGCCGATGGAGCTGGACGAGGGCCAGAGCTACTACCTCAAGCCGATGAACTGCCCGATGCACAACCTGATCTACCGGGCCCGGGGACGCTCGTACCGGGAGTTCCCGCTGCGCCTGTTCGAGTTCGGCACGGTCTACCGCTACGAGAAGTCGGGCGTCGTGCACGGGCTGACCCGTGCCCGCGGCTTCACCCAGGACGACGCGCACATCTACTGCACGCGCGACCAGATGGCGGACGAGCTGGACTCGCTGCTGACCTTCGTGCTGAACCTGCTGCGCGACTACGGGCTCGACGACTTCTACCTGGAGCTGTCCACCAGGGACCCGGAGAAGTCGATCGGCACCGACGAGAACTGGACCGAGGCCACCGAGACGCTGCGCCAGGCCGCGCAGAAGCAGGGTCTGGAGCTCGTCGACGACCCGGGCGGCGCCGCGTTCTACGGCCCGAAGATCTCGGTCCAGACCAAGGACGCGATCGGCCGCACCTGGCAGATGTCGACCATCCAGGTCGACTTCAACCTGCCGGAGCGCTTCGACCTGGAATACACCGCCTCCGACGGCACCCGGCAGCAGCCGGTGATGATCCACCGTGCGCTGTTCGGCTCGATCGAGCGTTTCTTCGCGGTCCTGCTGGAGCACTACGCGGGCAAGATGCCGCCGTGGCTCGCGCCGGTCCAGGTGGTCGGCATCCCGATCACCGAGGAGCACGTCCCCTACCTCGAAGAGGTCGCGGCCAAGCTCAAGGCGCACGGCATCCGGGTCGAGATCGACGACTCGGCGGACCGCATGCAGAAGAAGATCCGCAACGCCAACAAGTTCAAGATCCCGTACATGCTCCTGGCGGGCGACGAGGACGCGCAGGCCGGCGCGGTGAGCTTCCGCTACCGCAGCGGCGAGCAGAACAACGGCGTCCCGATCGACGACGCGGTGGCCGAGATCGTCAAGGCCGTCCAGGACCGCATCCAGATCTGACGTGGTGTCACCGACCGCGGCCCGGGATCGTGCGACAGCGCGCGGTCACCGGGTCGCGGCCCCTCCCGGCCCACGGCATATGCTTCCTGACATGACGAGCGAGCCCGAGATCCAGGATGGGGTTGGGGGGCCGGATGCCTTTGCCCGGCTGTGGACTCCCCATCGGATGGCGTACATCAAGGGTGAGAACAAGCCGTCGGGGCCGACCCCCGACGACGGGTGCCCGTTCTGCCGGATTCCGGCGCTGAGCGATGTCGACGGGCTCGTCGTCGCGCGGGGTGAGCAGGTCTACGCGGTGCTGAACCTGTACCCGTACAACGGTGGCCACCTGATGGTGGTGCCCTATCGGCACGTCGCGGACTACACCGACCTGGACGACGCGGAGACCATCGAACTCGCCCGGTTCACCAAGCTCGCGATGGCCACGCTGCGCAAGGTGTCCGGTGCGCAGGGGTTCAACATCGGGATGAACCAGGGCCACGTCGCCGGGGCCGGCATCGCCGCGCACCTGCACCAGCACCTGGTGCCGCGCTGGGGTGGCGACACCAACTTCATGCCCGTGGTCGGGCACACCAAGGTGCTGCCGCAACTGCTCGCGGACACCCGCGAGATGTTGGCCGCCGCCTGGCCGGTCGACTGACCGGGTCGGTCGGCGTTCCGGGGGCGCGGACCCGCCGCGGGCGCGGTGGGCGGGCCCGGTGGGCAGGGTCGGTCCGGTGGCAGGATCCAAGCGGCTGTTGTCAAGGAGAAGAGCTTTGAGCGCACGACCGGTTCTCGTGTACGACGGCGACTGCGGTTTTTGTACCCGGTCGGTGGAGTTCGCGCGGAAACACATCCCGTTCGACGCCGACGTGGTGGCCTGGCAGTTCGCCGAGTTGGAGGAGCTCGGGGTCGAGCAGCACCGTGCCGAGCACGAGGTGTTGTGGGTGACCCCCATCGGCACCGTCTACGGCGGACACCACGCGGTGGCCAAGCTGTTCATGAACGCCGGCGGCCCGTGGGCCCTCGCCGGTGCCGCGCTGCGCGTGCAGCCGGTGAGCATCGCCGCGCACGGCGTGTACCGGCTGGTCGCGGACAACCGTGACCGCATGCCCGGCGGCACTCCCGCGTGCGCGATGCCGGCCCACCTGCGGCCGGACACCGTCAACGCCGCGGGGTGACCCGCCGGACGGCTCTCGCGGTGGCCGCGTGCTCGCTGACCGCGTATCTCCTGCTGGGCACCTTCGGGTCCGCCGACATGTGGTGGCTGGGCGATCTGAAGGTCTATCGCCAGGGCGGGGTGGACGTGCTGGCCGGCCACGGTGAGCTGTACACGATCCGGCCCGGGCGGCTGCCGTTCACCTACACGCCGTGGGCCGGGCTGACCTTCACGCCGCTGGCGTGGTTGCCGTGGGGCGCGGTCGAGGTGCTCGGGGTGGTGGGCAACCTGGCGTTGCTCGGTACGGCGACCTGGCTCGCGTGGGGGATCCTCGGCCTGCGCGGCGACGACCGGGTACGGGCGACCGCGCTCGGCGCCGCCGCCCTGTTGTGGACCGAGCCGGTCCAGGAGAACCTGCGCTTCGGGCAGATCAACCTGTTGCTGCTGGTCCTGGTGCTGGCCGACTTCGCGCGCCCGCGCGGCGCGCGGTTCACCGGGGTCGGCGTCGGTCTGGCGGCCGGGCTCAAGCTCACCCCGGCGATCTTCATCCCGTACCTCCTGCTGACCGGGCGCGTGCGCGAGGGGCTGACCGCGCTGGGGGTGTTCGTCGGCACCTTCGCGGCGGCGTTCGCGGTGCTGCCGCGCGAATGCGCGGACTACTGGGGCGGGTTGTTCCTGGACGACACCCGGATCGGGCTGGCCCAGTTCCCCGGCAACCAGTCCGTGCACGGCGCGGTGACCCGCCAGTTCGGCGCGCAGTCGCCGCCGGGATGGTTGTGGCCGCTGCTGGCGGTCCTGGTCGCGGCGGTGGGCATGACGCTCGCGGTCGCGGCGGCGCGACGCGGGGCGGCCCTGGCCGGGATGGGGTTCTGCGCGCTGACCGCGCTGCTGGTGTCGCCGATCTCCTGGACGCACCACTGGGTGTGGGCGCTGCCGCTGGTGATCGTGCTCGCCGACCGGGTCCGGCGTACCCGCTCGCGGGCGCCCTGGGGTGTGCTCGTGGCGGTGTTCGCGGTCGCCGCGGCCTATCCGATGGAGCGTGCCCGGGTGTCCGGGGTGCTGCCGAGCGGGATCGTGTGGACGGTGCCGTTCGGTGACGGCGCCGAGTTGGACCTGCACGGTTGGCAATTGATCGTGGGCAACGCGTACGTGCTCGTCGCCGTGGCCGGGCTGGTGGTGGCCGCCTGGGCGCTGGTCGCGGATCGCCGGCATTTCACCTGTTCGACCGGTTTGAGCCCGACCGCCGAGCCCGACCCGGATCCCTCTTCGTAAACTCGTCGTACTTTCAGGTGATCCGTTCCATTCGCCGCGGCGGGTGATCGCGGGTCGTACGGCGAGGCGGGCGCGATGCGGTCGAAGGCGCTGCGGGTGGTCGGTCCGATCGTTGCCGCGCCCGGTTCGCGCACCGGTGCCCGGGTCGTGGGGGAGTGGCCGGGCGGAGGGCCCGGCGCGGGCCGTACGACGGTTCGAGTGATGATCCGATCATGCCTAGACTGAGCCGAACGGGGAGCGGCCCGGCCGCCGGCGAGGCGGCGAGGGGGTCGGGGGCGGAGACGGCACGCATGGGCAGCAAGACTCGGTCCGCCGACGGCGATCCCTCCCCTGACCAGGCCCGCGGCCTCGGCAGGTTCCGTTTCCCGGGCAGGGCCCGCTCGATCGGCCTCGCCGTGGTCGGTCTGCTGGTCGCGATCGGCATCGTCGTCACCGTCGGCGGCGCGGCGCCCCCGCCGCCCACGACCCGGCCGCTGCTCCTCGGCGGCGTCATACCCGGCCCCGAGGGACCGATCGCGCTGCCCACCGACGCGCCGCCGGTACCGCCCACCGACGCCGAACGGGCCTGGCTCGCGCAGGGCAGCGTCCCGGGCGACACCCCGCGCTTTCGGGCGATGGCCGAGCGCGCGCTGCTGGACATGCGGGTGCTGACCCAGCCCGACGGTTCGGTCGCCGCGGCGTGGTTCGGGATCTGGAAGTACGTCTGGCCGCGCGACGCCGCGTGGGTCGCGGCGGCCTTCACCGTCACCGGGCACGACCGGGAGGCGCTCGCGGTGCTGCGCCGACTGGCCGCGCTGCAACGGGCCGACGGCACCTGGGAGGCGCGCTACCGCCTGGACGGGGGACCGGTCGGCGACAAGCGGGCGGCGCAGTTGGACGGCAACGGCTGGGTGCCGTGGGCGGTCTGGTTCTGGTACGTCCACCAGGACCCCCGGGACCCGGGGACGGCGGCCGCGCTCGCCGAGTTGTGGCCGACGGTGCGCAGGGCCGGTGACGCGGTGGCCGGTCGGTTGCGCGCGGACGGGCTGCCACCGCGTGGTTCGGACTACTGGGAGACCCGTACCGACCAGGTCACCCTGGGCACCGCCGCGCCGCTGTCGGCGGGGCTGCGGGCGTCCACCGACCTGGCGCGGCGGACCGGGAGCGGGGCCGAGGAGCAGCGCTGGACGGGCGCGTCGACGCGACTCGATCGTGCGGTCCGCGAGGAATTCGGGCCGCACGGCTATCCGCGCACGGCGTCGGCCAAGGGCGGCGCGGACACCGCGGTGACGTGGCTGGGCCCGCCGTTCGCGCGCGCGGACGCCGGGGTCGCCGGCGCCGTCCGTCGATCCGCCGAATTGTTGACGCTGCCCAACGGCGGGATCCTGCCGGGTGAGCGCTGGGGCGGCGATCCCACCGCGGCCTGGACCCCGGAGACCGCGTCCTTCGCACTGTTCAGCGCGGCGAGCGGGGATCGGGCCGGGGCGCTCAGCCGGCTCGACTGGCTCGCCGACCATCGCACGGCGGCCGGCTCGTTGCCGGAGAAGGTCGACGCGCACGGCAAGCCGGCCTCGGTGGCCCCGCTGGCGTGGACGTCGGCGACCGTGCTGCTGTCGCTGGTCGCGCTGGACCGGGCGCTGCCGATCCCTTGAGCGGGCGGGGCACGGTCGGCCGACCCGCGCGGCCGGCCCCGGGCCCGACGAGCGGCTCGCCGCGCGCCCGAAGAGGCACGACAGCCCTTGGACGGGCGCCCTCCCGCGTCGGCCGACCCGCCCCATCCGTGCCGCGCCCCACCGGGCACGCTCTCCCAGTGCGCCGCCGAAGCGTCCCGGCATCCCCGTACGGGACGATCCGGCGGCGCACGAGCCGGTCCGACGGCCGCGACGGGGTGTGCCCGGCCGCCGGATCGGATCGGCTCGTGGGGTCTAGGCGTCGGTGTCGGCGGTGACCTTCGCGGCGAGTTGCGGGGGCATCGGGTCGTGCCGGCAGTAGGCGCGGGCGAACTGGCCGGTGCCGTGGCTGATCGAGCGCAGGTCGATCGCGTAGCGGCTGATCTCGATCTCGGGGACCTCGGCGCGGATCAGGGTGCGGCCCGAGCCGGTCGGTTCGGTGCCCACCACCCGGCCGCGGCGCGAGCTCAGGTCGCTGAGCACGCCGCCGACGTACTCGTCGGAGACGGTGACCCGCACCTCGGACACCGGTTCCAGCAGGTGGATCCGGGTGCTCGCGGCGGCCTCGCGCAGTGCCAGCGCGCCCGCCATCTGGAAGGCCATGTCGGAGGAGTCGACGGAGTGCGCCTTGCCGTCGGTCAGCGTCACGCGCAGGTCCACCATCGGGTAGCCGGCGGCGACGCCCTTCTCCATCTGCGCCCGGACGCCCTTCTCCACCGACGGGATGAAGTTGCGTGGCACCGAGCCGCCGAACACCTTGTCCACGAACTCGAACCCGGAGCCGCCGGGCAGGGGCTCGACGTCGATCTCACAGATCGCGAACTGGCCGTGTCCGCCGGACTGTTTCACATGCCGACCGCGTCCGCTGGCCTTCTCCGCGAACGTCTCGCGCAACGACACCTTGTGCGTGACCGCGTCCACCGCGACCCCGTAGCGGCTGCGCAGCCGGTCGAGCAGCACCTCGACGTGCGCCTCGCCCATGCACCACAGGACCAGTTGATGGGTGTCGGTGTTGTGCTCCAGGCGCAGCGTGGGGTCCTCGGCGACCAGGCGGGCGAGCGACTGGGAAAGCTTGTCCTCGTCGGCCTTGCTGTGCGCGCGGATGGCGACCGGCAGCAGCGGGTCGGGCATCATCCACGGCTCCATCAGCAGCGGATCGTCCTTGTCCGAGATGGTGTCGCCGGTCTCGGCCCGGGTCAGCTTGGCGATCGCGACGATGTCGCCGGCGATGCCCCGGTTGAGCGAGCGCTGCTGCTTGCCCAGCGGGATCGACATCGCGCCGATCCGCTCGTCCAGGTCGTGGTCCTCGTGGCCGCGGTCGGCCATGCCGTGGCCGGAGACGTGCACGGTCATGTCCGGGCGCAGGGTGCCGGAGAAGATCCGGACCAGCGAGATCCGCCCCACGTACGGGTCGGACGTCGTCTTGACCACCTCCGCCGCGAGCGGGCCCTCGGGGTCGCAGGTCAGCGGGTCGTGCGGCTTGCCGTCCGGGGTGGTCACCGGCAGCACCTCGTGCTCGGGCGGTGCCGGACAGGCGCGGACGATGCCTTCCAGGAGTTCGATGGTGCCCAGCCCGTTCGGCGCGACCGCGAGCACCGGGTAGAACGAGCCGCGCGCGACCGCCGTCTCCAGGTCCGCGATCAGCGTGTCCACGTCGATCTGCTCGCCGGAGAGGTAACGGTCCATCAGGGACTCGTCCTCGCTCTCCGCGATGATGCCCTCGATCAGCCGGTTGCGGGCGTCCTCGATCAGCGGCAGGTGCTCGGGGTCCGGGTCGAGCGTCTCGCGGGTGCCGGAGGAGTAGTCGTACACCCGCTGGGTCAGCAGGCCCATCAGGCCCGCGACGCTCTCGTCCTCGCCGTGCAGCGGCAGGTAGAGCGGGAGCACGGTGTCCGCGTCGGGGTCGCCGAACACCCGTTGGCAGATCAGCACCATCTCGTCGAAGTCGGCGCGCGCCTGGTCGAGTTTGGTGATCACGATCGCGCGCGGCATGCCGACCGCGGCGCACTCGTCCCAGATCATCCGGGTCGAGCCGTCCACGCCGTCGGCGGCCGAGACGACGAACAGCGCGGCGTCCGCGGCGCGCAGGCCCGCGCGCAGGTCGCCGACGAAGTCCGCGTAGCCGGGGGTGTCGAGCAGGTTGATCTTGACGCCGTCGAATTCGACGGGGGACAGCGACAGCGCCACCGAGCGGTGTTGGCGGTGTTCGATGTCCTCGAAGTCGGACACGGTCGTCCCGTCCTCGACGCGACCGGCCCGGGGAATCGTCCCGGTCGCCACGAGCAGGGACTCCACCAATGTCGTCTTGCCCGCCCCCGTGTGGCCCACCAGCACCACGTTGCGCACCGAGTCCGGGCTCGCCGGCGCGGTTACCCTGCCGACGGTTCCGGCGCTAGCTCCGGATTTGTCCGCCATGTGCCACCTCCTGGTTGTCCATGTCGTGCGGTCGTCGTCGACGTCTCCGGACGCACAGGTGCCAGGGCCTGTCCGGTCGATCCCGACGGGTCCGCCGAGATCGGACGGACAGGCTCTTGTCGGTCGTCGGTACGCCAACGTCCGCAAATCGATTCCTGAACGGCAGCATTGCCCCGACGTCCGACCGAGTACAAGTGTCCTCGCCGTACACGCTGTTCTCCAACGCGGCGCGCCCGGGTGCGGCACGCCCGGACGACGGGGGGCTCGGGAGGCACGACCGCGTCAGTACGATGGGCGCACCAGGCGGGTCGAGTCCTTCGGATCCCCCGCCGCCCCGGCAATCCCTCGGGAAGGCGATGCTCAACAAATACGCTCGTGCCTTCTTCACGCGTGTGCTCACCCCGTTCGCGAGCTTCCTGCTGCGCCACAACGTCAGTCCGGACACGGTGACGCTGATCGGCACCCTCGGGGTGGTCGTCGCGGCGCTGGTGTTCTTCCCGATCGGCTGGTTCCTCACCGGCACGCTCGTGATCACCGCGTTCATCTTCTCCGACCTGGTCGACGGCAACATGGCGCGCCAGCTGGGCCGCTCGACCAAGTGGGGGGCCTTCCTCGACTCCACCCTGGACCGGGTCGCGGACGCCGCGATCTTCGGCGCGCTGGCGATCTGGTTCGCCGGCGACGGCGACAACCTGCGCATGTGCATCCTGGCGATCGTCTGCCTCGGGTCCGGCCAGGTCGTGTCGTACTGCAAGGCCAGGGCCGAGAGCCTGGGCCTGGCCTGCGACGTCTCGGGGCTGATCGAGCGCGCCGAGCGGCTGGTCATCTCGCTGGTGGCGACCGGTCTCGACGGTTTGGGTGTGCCCTACATCCAGGAGGCCGCGCTGTGGTTCATCGCGGTGGGCAGCCTGATCACCGTCTTCCAGCGGATGATCGCGGTGCACCGCTCGGCGTCCGCGATCGACAACGCGCTGCCCGGAGGTGACAAGGGATGACCGAAGTCGGGCAGCGGCTGGCCGACACCGGGTACGCCCTGGGCTGGTCCGTGGTCAAGCGCCTGCCCGAACCGGTCGCCACGGCGATCTTCCGGCGGATCGCCGACGCCGTCTGGCGCAAGCGCGGCAAAGGCGTCCTGCAGTTGGAGGCCAACCTGAGCCGGGTGCTCGGTCCGGAGGCCACGCCCGAGCGCGTGCGCGCGCTCTCCCGGATGAGCGTGCGGTCCTACCTGCGCTACTACCAGGAGGCGTTTCGTCTGCCGGTCTGGGACCGCGAGACGGTGCTGGCCCGGATGGAGTGCGATCTGACCCTGCTCGACAAGTGCAGCGCGCGCGGCAAGGGCGTGATCTTCGCGCTGCCGCACATGGGCAACTGGGACCACGCCGGCGCGTGGATCACGCTCAAGGGCTATCCGTTCACCACCGTCGCCGAACGACTGAAGCCGGAGTCGCTGTACAAGCGCTTCCTGGACTATCGCGAGTCGCTGGGCATGGAGGTGCTGCCGCTCACCGGCGGCGACGGCAACACCTTCGGCACGCTGGCGCGCCGGCTGCGCGAGGGTCGGCTGTTGTGCCTGCTGTCCGACCGCGACCTGACCGCCGGCGGGGTGCCGGTGAGCTTCTTCGGCGAGCCGACCCGGATGGCCGCGGGGCCCGCCGCGCTCGCCGTGCAGACCGGCGCGGCGCTGATCCCGGTCACCCTCGCGTGGGACGGCACGGTCATGCGCGGCACGCTGCACCCGGAGATCGAGGTGCCCGCCGAGGGCACCCGGCGGGAGAAGATCGCGATCATGACCCAGCAGGTCGCGGACGCCTACGCCCGGGCCGTCGCCCGCGACCCGCAGGACTGGCACATGCTGCAGCCGCTGTGGCTCGCCGACCTGGACGCCGGCCGGCTCGCCCGGATCGGGGAGGCCAAGTGAGGATCGGCGTCGTATGCCCCTACTCGTGGGATGTGCCCGGCGGTGTCCAGTACCACGTGCGCGACCTCGCGGCGAACCTGATCGCGCGCGGGCACGAGGTCTCGGTGCTGGCTCCCGCGGACGACGACACCCCGCTGCCGGACTACGTGGTGCCGGCCGGGCGGGCCGTACCGGTGCGCTACAACGGCTCGGTGGCCCGGCTCAACTTCGGCTTCCTGTCCGCCGCGCGGGTGCGCCGATGGATCCACGACGGCCACTTCGACGTGTTGCACATCCACGAACCGGCGACGCCCAGCCTGTCGTTGCTCGCGTGCTGGGCCGCGTCCGGACCGGTGGTGGCCACCTTCCACACCTCCAACACCCGCTCGCGCGCGATGATCGCGGCCTACCCGATCCTGCAGCCCGCGCTGGAGAAGATCAGCGCGCGGATCGCGGTCAGCGAGTACGCGCGGCGCACCCTGGTCGAACATCTCGGCGGCGACGCGGTGGTCATCCCCAACGGTGTGGACGTCGGCTTCTTCGCCGACGCCCCCGTGGAGCCCGCGTGGCAGGGCACCGCGCAGGCACCCACGATCGGCTTCATCGGCCGGATCGACGAGTCGCGCAAGGGACTGCCCACGCTGATCGAGGCGTTCCCGCGGATCGTCGAGGCGTTCCCGGGGGTGCGACTGCTGGTGGCCGGGCGCGGCGACGCCGAGGAGGCGGTGGAGGACCTGCCCGAGGCGTTGCGCGGCCAGGTCACCTTCCTGGGCATGGTCAGCGACCTGGACAAGGCGCGGTTGTTGCGCAGCGTGGACGTGTACGTGGCGCCCAACACCGGCGGCGAGAGCTTCGGGATCATCCTGGTCGAGGCGATGTCGGCGTCCGCGCCGGTGTTGGCGAGCGACCTGGACGCGTTTCGACAGGTGCTCGACGGCGGGCGGGCGGGGGAGTTGTTCGCGGTGGAGGACGCCTCGGCGCTCGCCGCCGCGGCGGTTGCGCTGTTGCGCGATCCGGTGCGGAGGGACGCGTTGCGCGAGATCGGGCGCAAGCATGTGCAGCGGTACGACTGGGAGACCGTCGGCACGGACATCCTGGGCGTGTACGAGACGGTCACCGCGGGTGCGCCCGCCGCGTAGCGGGCCTCGGCCTCACGCGCGCCGGCTGGGCTGGGTTGGGTTGGCCTCAAGCGCCGGCCGGGTTGGGTTGGCCTCAAGCGCCGGCCGGGCTGGGTTGGCCTCAAACGCCGGCCGGGCTGAAAGGTGGCCTCAAACGCCGGCCGGGCTGTTGGGTTGCTTGGTCGGGTTGAAAGGTGGCCTCAGGCGCCCGCCGGGCTGTTGGGTTGCTTGGCCGGGCTGAAAGGTGGCCTCAGGCGCCGGCCGGGCCGTCGGGTGGCATCGAACGCCGGCCGGGCTGTCGGGTTGGTCGGGCCGGCGGTACTAGGGTCGCCGGGTGATGACTGTCATCTGGATTCTGCTCGCGGTGCTCGCGGTCGGTGTCTATCTGAGCTGGACCGCCGGGCGGCTCGACCGCCTGCACGCGCGGGTGGACTCGAGCCGGGCCGCGCTGGACGCGCAGTTGTTGCGGCGCTCCGCCGTCGCGCAGGAGATCGCCACGTCCGGGCTGCTCGATCCGGCCTCCTCGCTCGTGCTGGCCGGTGCCGCGCATGAGGCGCGCAACGCCGCCGAGGAGGAGCGCGAGGTGGCGGAGAGCGACCTGACCCGCGCGCTGCGGATCCTGTTCGAGGACCCGGCCCAGGCGGACGACCTGCGGGCGCGGCCCGGCGGCGCGGAACTGGTCGCCGAACTGCAGACCGCGGTGCGTCGGGTGCCGATGGCACGGCGCTTCCACAACGACGCGGTCCGCGGCGCCCGTGCGGTGCGCCGACACCGATTGGTGCGCTATCTGCGCCTGGCGGGCCATGCCCCGTACCCGGTCACCTTCGAGATGGACGACGAGGAGCCGCGCACATTGCAGCCCGGTGGGTCCTGACGGGAGCCACGCAAAGGCCACCCTGGACAGATTGGCCCGAGTATTTCGCCGGGGTGGCATGACATTAGGATCCACCTCACCCGTACGATGGAGCCAACCGTCGTCGTTCGCATCTGTGTGAGGTCATCCGTGTCCACCACCCCCGCAAGCCCCCAGACCGGCACCGACCTGGTCAAGCGCGGCATGGCCGAGCAGCTCAAGGGCGGCGTGATCATGGACGTCGTCAACGCCGAGCAGGCCAAGATCGCCGAGGACGCGGGCGCGGTCGCCGTCATGGCGCTCGAGCGCGTGCCGGCCGACATCCGCAAGGACGGCGGCGTCGCGCGCATGTCCGACCCGGACATGATCGACGGCATCATCAGCGCCGTGTCCATCCCGGTGATGGCCAAGGCCCGGATCGGCCACTTCGCCGAGGCCCAGGTCCTGCAGTCGCTCGGCGTGGACTACATCGACGAGTCCGAGGTGCTGACCCCGGCCGACGAGTCGAACCACATCAACAAGTGGAAGTTCACCACCCCGTTCGTGTGTGGCGCGACCAACCTGGGCGAGGCGCTGCGCCGGATCACCGAGGGTGCGGCGATGATCCGCTCCAAGGGCGAGGCCGGCACCGGCAACGTGGTCGAGGCCACCCGGCACATGCGCACCATCCTCAAGGACATCAAGCAGCTCTCCGTGCTGGACGAGGACGAGCTGTTCGTCGCCGCCAAGAACCTCCAGGCGCCGTACGCGCTGGTCAAGGAGGTGGCCGAGGCGGGCAAGCTCCCGGTCGTGCTGTTCACCGCGGGCGGCATCGCCACCCCGGCCGACGCGTCGATGATGATGCAGCTCGGCGCCGAGGGTGTGTTCGTCGGCTCCGGCATCTTCAAGTCCGGCGACCCGGCCAAGCGGGCCAAGGCGATCGTGGACGCGACGCTGCACTTCGACGACCCGGACGTGATCGCCAAGGTCTCGCGCGGTCTGGGCGAGGCGATGGTCGGCATCAACATCGACACCCTCCCGGCGGAGCAGCGCTACGCCGGCCGCGGCTGGTAGTAGTTCCCGCCCCGCCGACGACTTCGAAGCACTCGAACACTCGGAAAAGCTGTGTGCCGGGCCCGAACGCGAACGCGTTCGGGCCCGGCTCGGTACCTACGACCGGACGAGGTTGACGTGTCCACCACTCCCATCATCGGTGTCCTGGCCCTCCAGGGCGACGTCCGCGAACACGCCATCGCGCTGGCCGAACTCGACGCGATCGCACGCCCGGTGCGCAAGGTCGAGGAGTTCGCCGAGCTCGACGCGCTGGTCATACCCGGCGGCGAGTCGACCACGATGTCCAAGCTCGCGGTGTCCTTCGGGCTGTTCCCGGCGCTGCGCGAGCGGGTCGCGGGCGGCATGCCGGTCTACGGCTCGTGCGCGGGCATGATCATGCTCGCCGACAAGATCCTGGACGGCCGCGAGGACCAGCAGACGGTCGGCGGGATCGACATGATCGTGCGGCGCAACGCGTTCGGTCGGCAGAACGACTCGTTCGAGGCGGACGTCCCGTTCGAGGGCCTGGTGGGCGGCGACCCCATCCACGGCGTGTTCATCCGCGCCCCGTGGGTCGAGTCGGTCGGCGCCGAGGTCGAGGTGCTCGCCCGGCTGACCGCCGAGCCGTACGCGGACCGGATCGTCGCGGTGCGCCAGGGCAACCTGCTCGCCACGTCCTTCCACCCGGAGCTGACCCCCGACCGGCGGGTGCACGCGTACTTCGTGGACATGGTCCGTGCCACGCTCTGAGTGCTCGCGCCGGTAGGATCTTCCAGCCTGTACAGGCTCGTGCAGCGCACCCGCGACCCGAAGGAGTAGAGGCGGATGTCCGGCCACTCGAAGTGGGCGACCACCAAGCACAAAAAGGCCGTCATCGACGCCAGGCGCGGAAAGCTCTTCGCCAAGCTGATCAAGAACGTCGAGGTGGCGGCGCGCACCGGCGGCGGTGACATCGCCGGCAACCCGACGCTCTACGACGCCATTCAGAAGGCCAAGAAGTCCTCGGTCCCGAACGACAACATCGACCGCGCGGTCAAGCGCGGCTCCGGTGCGGAGGCCGGCGGCGCCGACTACCAGTCGATCACGTACGAGGGGTACGGACCGAACGGTGTCGCGGTGCTGATCGAGTGCCTCACCGACAACCGCAACCGCGCGGCGTCGGACGTTCGGGTCGCGATGACGCGCAACGGCGGCTCGATGGCCGACCCCGGCTCGGTGTCGTACATGTTCACCCGCAAGGGTGTCGTGATCGTGCCGAAGAACGACCTGAGCGAGGACGACGTGCTCGGCGCGGTGCTCGACGCCGGCGCCGAGGAGGTCAACGACCTCGGCGAGTCCTACGAGGTGGTCAGCGAGGCGACCGACATGGTCGCGGTGCGGACCGCGCTCGTGGACGCCGGGATCGACTACGACTCGGCCGACGCCAACTTCATCCCCAGCGTCTCGGTCGCGCTGGACGAAGAGGGCGCGCGCAAGATCTTCCGGCTGATCGAGGCGCTGGAGGACAGCGACGACGTTCAGGACGTCTGGGCGAATTTCGATGTCTCGGACGAGGTCATGGAGCGGGTCAACGCCGACTAGGGCGGCCCGGTCGAAGTACTCGAACGCGCGTGGGGCCGGCGGCAACTGCCGCCGGCCCCACGCGCGTTCGGGTACCGCCGCGAGCGCTACGGGTTGGTGTTTATCACGTACAGCAGGAAGCTCACGTACCACCCGGAGAACGCCGCCCCGGCGACCAGCACCGCGATCACCACGCCGCGCGGCCACTTGGCCATCAGGCGGGCCAGCGGCAGCGCGATGGTGAAGGCCGGCAGCATGAAGCGCGGCTTGGAGTGGAAGAACCAGCCGTTGCTCGTGGTCAGCGCCAGGAACATCACCACGGCGCCGTACACGTGCACCGGCAGGGGGATCCGCCGGTCGCGGAAGGACCAGATCATCAGCGCCACCGACAGGATGATCACGAACGTGCAGACCACGTAGATCGGTCGGCCCAGGTGGGTGAGGTACTTGCTCATCCACTGGACGGTGCTTATGCCCCAGTCCATCCGCAGGTTGAAGGCCTTGTCCTGGATCCAGATCCACCCGTCGGGGCGACCGGCCAGCCAGCCCACCCAGCCGATGAAGCCCACGCACGCCAGCGGCGAGATCAGCGTGGCGATCACCGGGCGCCGGGTCTCCGGGGCCAACAGGCCCACCCGCGCGCCGTCCTCGCGGCGCCGCAGCGCGATCGCCAGGGTGGCCACGCCCAGGGCCGCGACCAGGGCGAACGCGGTGTTGCGGGTCAGGCCGGCGAACAGGCACAGGACACAGGCCAGGGTCCACTGCCGGCGGATCACGGCCAGCAGGCCCCAGGACGCGAACGCTACGAACAGGGCCTCGGAGTAGACCATGGTGAGCACCATCGAGCCCGGTGCGACGCCCCACAACACCGCGAACAGGGTGGCCACCCGGTGGTTGCCGGTGAGTTCGCGCCCGAGTGCGTACAGCCCCCAGGCCGCGACCACGCCGGCCAGCAGCGTGACGACCATGCCGGCGTTGAGCGCGGACAGGCCGGTGACGTCGCCGACGAGGCGGACCGCCCACGGATAGCCGGGGAAGAACTCGACGTTGCTCCAGTACGGCTTCCCCGCCGGGGACACCGGGATCTTGTCGACGTAGCCGAAGTCCGCGATGTCGCGGAACCAGACGCCGTCCCAGGAGCCGACCATGGACCAGAACGGTTTCCCGGCGGCCAGCGCCATCACGGCGAGCACCACGAGGTTGATCGCGCGCGCGATCAGGTACCCGATCACGGCCGTGCGGGCCGGCCGGAAGGACGCCTTCGCGCGGTGCGCGAAGTCGACGACGCCCAGCCGCAGGCGCTCGGGGAGACCGTCGACGAAGGCGGTGTCGGGGACCGCCGGCATCCTGGTCGCACCCTTCTCGACGGCCGGTGGGGTCTCGGCGACCGGCATGGACGGCGACGGCATGAAAACCTTCCGGGCGGCGAGCGGGGCAGTCTCCAAGCGACCCTAGCGCCGCCTGCGCGGGCTCCCGCGCGGCGACCGGGCCGGCTGGGGAAGGATCGTCACAGGGCTGTCATCGGGGCGTTATCGACCGGGACAAGCGTACGTGTCGCTCGAACGAGTGATCGCGGAGTGGCGGTACCGAGGGGATCGGCGCAGCTGCACTAGGGTTTGTCGGGCGAACAGATGTTCGTATCGGGTGGTGTTCGACTCGAACGGCCCAACGCACGAGGGCGAAACGACGCGGGACGAGAGGGGCGCGGCATGCGGGTCTTGGGGGTCGACCCCGGTCTGACCCGATGCGGCGTCGGCGTCGTGGACGGCGCGGTCGGCAAGCCGCTGCGGATGGTCGCGGCGGGCGTGGTGCGCACCCCCGCCGACGCCGCGATCGACGCCCGGTTGTTGGGCATCGAGCAGGGCATCGAGGAGTGGCTGGACCGGCACCGCCCGGACTGTGTCGCGGTCGAGCGGGTGTTCAGCCAGCACAACGTGAGCACCGTGATGGGCACCGCGCAGGCGTCCGCCGTCGCGATCGTGTGCGCCGCGCGGCGCGGCCTGCCGGTGACGCTGCACACGCCCAGCGAGGTCAAGGCCGCGATCACCGGCAGCGGGCGCGCCGACAAGGCCCAGATCGGCGCGATGGTGACCCGTATCCTGCGCCTGGACGGCCCGCCGAAACCGGCCGACGCCGCCGACGCGGTCGCGTTGGCGATCTGCCACATCTGGCGCGGCGGCGCCTCCGACCGGCTCGCGGCGGCCGTCGCCGCGGCCCGCACCCCGGCCGGCCGGTTGCCGCGCGGCACCCGCCGCTGACCGACCGCCGCCCTCCCCGGCCGGGCCCGCGACGGCCGGCCCTCGTACCCCTAGCCAAGCAGGAGCACTCAGGTGATCGCGTTCGTCTCCGGAACGGTGGCCGGCCTCGGCCCGGACACCGCCGTCGTCGAGGTCGGCGGGGTCGGCCTGGCCGTGCAGTGCACGCCCACCACGCTGGCCACGCTGCGCGTCGGCGAATCGGCCCGGCTGGCCACCTCGCTGGTGGTGCGGGAGGACTCGCTCACCCTGTTCGGCTTCGCCGACGACGACGAGAAGCGCACGTTCGAGGTGTTGCAGACCGCCAACGGGGTGGGGCCCAAGCTGGCCCTGGCGATGCTCGCGGTGTACAGCCCGGACGCGCTGCGGGCCGCCGTCGCGGGCAAGGACGCCAAGGCGCTCACCGCCGTGCCCGGGATCGGGCCCAAGGGCGCGCAGAAGCTGCTCTTGGACCTCAAGGACAAGCTCGGCGCGCCCACCGGCACCGGTGCCGCGCTCGGCGTCGGCGCGCCCGTGAGCGCGGGGTGGCGGGATCAACTGCACGCCGCCCTGGTCGGCCTCGGCTACGCGACGCGCGAGGCGGACGACGCGGTCGCCTCGGTGACCGCGGAGGCGGAGGCCGCCGCCACGCCCGACATCGGCGCGCTGCTCAAGGCGGCCCTGCGCGGCCTGAACCGCCGGTGAACCGGCGGAGGCGACCGGTGGTCGGGTGTGACACCGCGGTGTCGCCCGGGTCGGGCAGGATGAACGCAGGCCGCACGAACACGACCATGGGCGGAACACGATGACGCAGGACGGCGAACGCCTGGTGACCGCCGCGGCGGACGGTGAGGACCAGGCCGTCGAGGCCGCGCTGCGGCCGAAGAACCTCGACGAGTTCATCGGCCAGGAACGGGTGCGCGAGCAGTTGTCCCTGGTGCTGACCGCGGCGCTGGGGCGCGGCGGCACCGCCGACCACGTGTTGTTGTCCGGGCCGCCCGGGCTGGGCAAGACCACGCTGTCGATGATCATCGCGGCCGAGATGGGCGTGCCGATCCGGATCACCTCCGGCCCGGCCATCCAGCACGCCGGGGATCTGGCCGCGATCCTGTCCTCGTTGTCCGAGGGCGAGGTGCTCTTCCTCGACGAGATCCACCGGATGTCGCGGCCCGCCGAGGAGATGTTGTACATGGCGATGGAGGACTTCCGGGTCGACATCATCGTCGGCAAGGGCCCCGGCGCCACCGCGATCCCGCTCGACCTGCCGCCGTTCACCCTGGTGGGCGCGACCACCCGGGCCGGGCTGCTGCCGCCGCCGCTGCGCGACCGGTTCGGCTTCACCGGCCACATGGACTTCTACGCGCCCGCCGAACTCGAACGGGTGCTGAACCGATCGGCAAGATTGCTCGACGTCGAGCTGTCCGCCGAGGGCGGGGCCGAGATCGCGGGCCGCTCGCGGGGCACGCCCCGGATCGCCAACCGGCTGCTGCGCCGGGTCCGCGACTACGCGCAGGTGCGCGCGAACGGCAAGGTCGACCGGGACATCGCCGCCCGCGCGCTGGACGTGTACGAGGTGGACGCGCTGGGCCTGGACCGGCTGGACCGGGCCGTCCTGCAGGCGCTGACCACGCTGTTCGGCGGCGGTCCGGTGGGCCTGTCCACGCTGGCCGTGGCGGTCGGCGAGGAGACCGAGACGGTCGAGGAGGTCGCCGAACCGTTCCTGGTCCGCAGCGGCTTCCTGGCCCGCACGCCACGTGGTCGGGTGGCCACCGCCAAGGCCTGGACGCATCTGGGCCTGAACCCGCCGCGGGGCGCGCTGCCGGGGCAGCACGGCACACAACAGAGCGTGTTGTTCGACAACGGGGCCGTGACCGGTAAGGATGCAACCGAGTGAGGCCGGTGCGCGTCGGGAACGCACGCGGCCGGTAGTCGTTGTTCCTGTAGTAAGTACCCGTCTAGACTCCGCCGAGGCTGCCGCACCGTGGCCGGCCGAGTGTCACCGTCCGGGCCGCCGAGCGGCCTTGGGAAGGAATCGTTTCAAGCCGTGGACCCGCTTACCCTCCTCCTGCCAGTAATCATCGTCGTGGTGTTCTACTTCCTGATCATCAAGCCCGGGAAGGCACGCCAGCGACAGGCCATGGAAACGCAGAACTCGCTGGTCCCGGGCGCCGAGGTCCGCACGATCGCGGGGCTGTACGCGACGGTGACCGAGGTCGAGGACGATTCCGTCATCCTTGAGGTCGCGCCCGACGTGCACTGCCGCTTCGTCAAGAGCGCCATCGCCGCCGTCCTGTCCTCCGGTGACGAGCCCGAGGACGACGAGGCCGACGACGAGCACGAAGACGGCGCCGAGGCCGGCGACGACGTCGTCAAGCTCGACAAGAAGCCCGACGCCGCCGAGGCCGAGGCCGAGGACACCGAGACCGTGGACGTCGGCAAGAACGAGGGCGCGAGCAAGGCGTCCGAGTCGGGCGACCGGCTGCGCAAGAACGACAAGCAGGACTAGTTCGGCTCGTGGTGGGTGCGGTGGTCCCAGGGCTACCGCAGAGCAATACAGTCATGTGACCGGGGGTGACACCCCGGATACGAAAGCGCCTGGCGTTCCGCCGGGCGCCGTGCCGTGCCGGCGGACGTGGCGCACGCCCGTCCGCGGCGGCATCGAGAGGGAGATTGGGCGAAGGTGGCAGCACCGAAATCGAGTTCCCGAGGGCACCCGGGACGGGTCCTTGCCTTCATCGGGGTCGTGATCGTGGCGTTGTACGCGATCATGTTCTCGACCGGGGACAAGACCCCACGTCTGGGCATCGACCTCGCGGGCGGCACCAGCGTCACGCTCACCGCCAAGGCCGACCAGGGCCGTAACGGCGCGGTCAACAAGTCGAACATGCAGACCGCGGTGGAGATCATCCGCCAGCGCGTCAACGCGTTCGGTGTGTCCGAGGCGGAGGTGCAGACCGAGGGCGATCGCAACATCGTCATCAGCATCCCCAAGGGCAAGAACGAGAAGGAGACGGCGGAGCAGGTCGGCCAGACCGCGAAGCTGTTCTTCCGCCCCGTTCTGGAGGCCGCGCAGATCACCCCCCAGGGTGGTACCAAGCTGCCGCTGACGCCGCCGTCGACGCCGCCCGCGAGCGCCCCGCCGGCAAGCACGCCGCCCGCGAACACGCCGCCCGCGGCCGAGTCGGGCAAGCCCCAGGGTCGGGTCATCCCGAACCTGAAGGACGCGTCCGGCGCCCCGACCCCGCCGCCGTCGACGCCGCCCGCGAGCACGCCGCCCGCGACGCCTCCGGCGAGCACCCCGCCGGCCGGAGCCGACGCGAACGGCATCACGCCCGAGCTGCGCGCGAAGTACCAGAACCTGGACTGTTCCCTCCCGGAGAACCGCGGCCTCGGCCCGGTTCCGGCCCCGGAGGACAAGCCGACCGTGGCGTGCAGCCGCGATCAGGGCGAGGGCGAGGAGAAGTACATCCTCGGTCCGGTACTGATCCCCGGCACGGACGTGGACTCGTCCAAGGCGCAACTTCCGCAGAACGGCAGCGTCGGCGGCTGGGAAGTCGAGCTGAAGTTCACCGACGCGGGCACCAACAAGTTCACCAAGATCACCGGTGACCTGGCGGCGGGCAAGTACCCGACCAACCGCTTCGCCATCGACCTGGACGGTGTGGTCGTCTCCGCGCCGTCGGTGAAGTCGGAGATCCCCGGCGGCAGCGCGGTGATCTCGGGCAACTTCACCCGCGGCTCGGCCAAGGACCTGGAGAACGTGCTCAAGTACGGCGCGCTCCCGCTGTCCTTCACCAAGAGCGACGTGACCACGGTGTCCGCGTCGCTGGGCGGTGACCAGCTCCGGGGCGGTCTGATCGCGGGTGCGATCGGCATCGTCCTGGTCATCCTGTACTCGCTGTTCTACTACCGGGGCCTCGGCCTGGTGAGCATCGCGAGTCTGGCGGTCTCGGCGGCCCTCACCTACGCCATCATGTGTCTGCTGGGCCGAAGTATCGGCTTCGCACTCAACCTGCCGGCGGTGTGTGGCGCGATCGCCGCGATCGGTATCACGGTGGACTCGTTCATCGTGTACTTCGAACGCATCCGGGACGAGATCCGCGAGGGTCGCACGTTGCGACCCGCGGTGGAGAAGGCGTGGCCGCGTGCCCGGCGCACCATCCTGGTGTCCGACGCGGTGTCGTTCCTGGCCGCCGCCGTGCTGTACGTCGTCTCGGTCGGCAAGGTCCAGGGCTTCGCGTTCACGCTCGGCCTGACCACGCTGCTCGACGTCGTGGTGGTGTTCCTGTTCACCAAGCCGCTCATGACGATCCTCGCCAAGCGCAAGTTCTTCGCGGACGGCCACAAGTGGTCCGGACTCGATCCCGTCGCGCTCGGTGCCAATCAGCGCCAGTCGTACCGCAGCCGTCGCCCGCGCGGGCGCGCTGCCGGCGTCAAGGAGGCGTGATGAGTCGCTTCGGTGACCTCAAGAACATCGGCGTCCGGTTGCACCACGGCGACGTCTCGTTCGACTTCGTCGGTCGCAAGAAGTTGTGGTACTCGATCTCCGCGCTGATCCTGCTGCTCGCGGTCGGCGGGCTGCTCGGCCGCGGGCTGCACCAGGGCATCGAGTTCAAGGGCGGCTCGGTCTACACGATCGAGCACACCTCGGCCTCGCAGAACGACGCCCGCAAGGCGGTGGAGCCGTTCACCGACGGCACCGACGCCATAGTGCAGAAGGTCGGCGGCGACGGCCTGCGGATCCAGATCGCGGAATCGGACGCGGACAAGACCAAGCAGGTCGCGGCGGCCATCGCCAAGGACCTCGACGTCGCGCCGGACAAGGTCAACACGCAGGTGGTCGGCCCGAGCTGGGGCAAGGAGATCTCCAAGAAGGCCCTCCAGGGCCTGGTGATCTTCATGATCCTGGTGGTGATCTACCTCACCTTCGCCTTCGAGTGGCGAATGGCCGTGGCGGCGCTGGTCGCGCTGATCCACGACATCGTGATCACCATCGGCGTGTACGCGCTGGTGGGCTTCGAGGTGACGCCGGGCACGGTGATCGGTCTGTTGACCATCCTCGGTTACTCCTTGTACGACACCGTGGTGGTGTTCGACACGGTCAAGGAGAACGCCAAGAACATCACCAAACAGACCAAGCTCACCTACAGCGAAGCGGCCAACGCGGGTCTGAACCAGACCCTGGTGCGCTCGATCAACACCACGGTGGTCGCGCTGCTGCCGGTGGCGTCGCTGCTGTTCGTCGGTGGCGGTCTGCTCGGCGCGGGCATGCTCAAGGACATCGCGCTGTCGCTGTTCGTGGGTCTGGCCGCCGGTGCGTTCTCCTCGATCTTCATCGCCACGCCGATCCTGGCCGACCTCAAGGAGCGGTCGCCGGAGATGCGGCAGCTCGCGAAGAAGGTGGCCCAGCGCCGCGCGTCCGAGGCGAAGGCGGCCAAGGCCGCCGAGGCCTCGGGCATTCCCGCGGACCAGGCCGAGGGGCACCCGAACGTGGACGAGGGCGCGGAGCCGGAGTCCGAGTCGGACGACGACACCGTGCCGGCGCAGGGCGGAGCACCCCGTGCGGGCGCCTCGCGCGGCCGGGCGCGGACCCGTCCCGGCGGCAAGAGGAAGCGTTGATGGCCGACGACGACCTGCGCAAACTGCTGGAGAGCCGGATCCGGGACGTGCCGGACTGGCCGCAGCCGGGCGTGGTGTTCAAGGACATCTCGCCGCTGCTGGCCGACCCGGTCGCGTTCGCGGCCCTGGTCGACGCGCTGGCCGAGCGTTGTCGGGGTCGGGTGGACAAGGTGGTCGGGATCGAGGCCCGTGGCTTCATCCTGGCCGCACCGGTGGCCTACCGCGCGCAGGCCGGGTTCGTCCCGGTCCGCAAGGCGGGCAAGCTGCCGTGCGCCACCTACGCGCAGTCCTACGAGCTGGAGTACGGCTCGGCCACCCTCGAGGTGCACCAGGACGCGTTCGAGCCCGGTGACCGGGTGCTCGTGATCGACGACGTGCTCGCCACCGGCGGGACCGTCGAGGCCACGATCGACCTGGTGAAGCGGGCCGGCGCGGAGGTGGTGGGGGTCGAGGTGCTGCTCGAGCTCGGCTTCCTGAACGGCCGGGCGCGGCTCGCCCCGGTGCTGCCGGAAGGCACGCTGGAGTCGTTCATCGTCGTGTGACACGCCGCCGAAAGGCGTGTCGTCGGAGGCCGGAGGCGCCCCAGGTGGGGAGCCTTCGGCCTTCGCCGTCGCGGCGGCCGGCGTTCCGGATGGCCGAGTCGTGAGGGCGTGGGTCAGTACGATGGAATTTCCGTCATCTGTGGGAGGAGTTCCCTTGCCGGACGAGGTCGCGCCCGTCGCGTCGTCCTCGGGGGATGCCGTCGAACACGCGGCTCCCTCGGACGACGCCACACGTGCCACACCGGGCCCCTCGGGCCATCCGCCGGTGAGCGGCGGGGGCCCCGAGGAGGCTCCGGCCCGGGCCCGCCCCGACGAGGCGCCCGATGGGCCGGACCGGGCTCCGGCCCAGGCGCCCGCCGAGCAGCCCGCCGCCGCTTCCGGCGAGACCCGCGCGGCGGCCGAGACCCGCGCCGACCCGCCGGCCGAGGCTCAGGCCATCGCGTCGGAGGAGAGCGCCGACGGCCCCCGGGGCAGCGACGGCCACAGCGGTCCGGCCGCCGGCGCCGCCGGGCCCGAGGCCAGGGGGCCGCGGCCGGTCGCGAAGGCGGCGCCGACCCCCGCGGGCGCCTCGCGGGGCAGCGGCACCGAGCGCTCGCGCTCGTTGCGGGTGGACGGCCCCAGCCGGGTCCGCGCCCGCCTGGCCAGGCTGGGCGTACAGCGCAACAGCGTGTACAACCCGGTCCTGGAACCGCTGCTGCGGGTGGTGCGGGTCAACGACCCCAAGGCCGACCTGCGCCAGATCGAGCGGGCGTACACGACCGCCGAGCGCTGGCACCGCGGCCAGCGCCGCAAGAGTGGCGACCCGTACATCACCCACCCGCTCGCGGTCGCCACCATCCTGGCCGAGCTCGGGATGGACCCGCCGACGCTGATGGCCGGGTTGCTGCACGACACCGTCGAGGACACCGACTACGGGCTCGACGCGCTGCGCCGCGACTTCGGCGACACCGTGGCGATGCTCGTGGACGGCGTGACCAAGCTGGACAAGGTCAAGTTCGGCGAGGCGGCGCAGGCCGAGACCGTGCGCAAGATGGTCATCGCGATGGCCAAGGACCCGCGCGTGCTGGTGATCAAGCTCGCCGACCGGCTGCACAACATGCGCACGATGCGCTACCTCAAGCGGGAGAAGCAGGAGCGCAAGGCCCGCGAGACGCTGGAGATCTACGCCCCGCTGGCGCACCGGCTGGGGATGAACACGATCAAGTGGGAGCTGGAGGACCTGGCGTTCGCCATCCTCTACCCCAAGATGTACGACGAGATCGTGCGGCTGGTCGCCGAGCGCGCGCCCAAGCGGGACGAGTACCTGGCCCTGGTCACCGATCAGGTGCAGGGCGACCTGCGCTCGGCGCGGATCAAGGCCACGGTGACCGGGCGGCCGAAGCACTACTACTCGGTCTACCAGAAGATGATCGTGCGCGGCCGCGAGTTCACCGAGATCTACGACCTGGTGGGCATCCGGGTCCTGGTCGACTCGGTGCGGGACTGCTACGCGGCGCTGGGCACGATCCACGCGCGCTGGAACCCGGTCCCGGGGCGGTTCAAGGACTACATCGCGATGCCCAAGTTCAACATGTACCAGTCGCTGCACACCACGGTGATCGGTCCCGAGGGCAAGCCGGTCGAGCTGCAGATCCGCACCTTCGACATGCACCGCCGAGCCGAGTACGGCATCGCCGCGCACTGGAAGTACAAGGCCGAGGCGGTCGGGGCCAAGGGCGCCGCGAAGACCGATACCAAGCCCGCGCGCAAGGGCGAGAACCCGGCCAACGACATGGCCTGGTTGCGGCAACTGCTGGACTGGCAGCGCGAGACCGAGGATCCGGGCGAGTTCCTGGAGTCGCTGCGCTTCGACCTCTCCAGCCAGGAGGTCTTCGTCTTCACGCCCAAGGGCGACGTGATAGCGCTGCCGGCCGGCTCGACCCCGGTCGACTTCGCCTACGCGGTGCACACCGAGGTCGGGCATCGCACCATCGGGGCCCGGGTCAACGGACGGCTGGTCCCGCTGGAGAGCCGGCTGGACAACGGCGACCTGGTCGAGGTGTTCACCTCGAAGAGCGAGACCGCGGCGCCCAGTCACGACTGGCTCGGCTTCGTCAAGTCGCCCCGGGCGCGCAACAAGATCCGTCAGTGGTTCTCCAAGGAGCGCCGCGAGGAGGCGATCGAGCAGGGCAAGGAGGGCCTGACCCGGGCCATGCGCAAGCAGGGCCTGCCGTTGCAGCGGCTGATGTCCGGTGGCGGCGACACCCTGGTCACCCTCGCGCACGAGCTGCGCTACTCCGACATCTCGTCGTTGTACGCGGCGATCGGCGAGGGTCACGTCTCGGCGCAGACCATCGTGCAGCGCCTGGTCGAGTCGCTCGGCGGCGAGGAGGGCGCGTCGGAGGACCTCGCGGAGGCCACCAGGCCGACCACCACCCGGCGCCGGCCGCGCTCGACCGGCAATCCCGGCGTCGTGGTCAAGGGCGTCGACGACATCTGGGTCAAGCTGTCCCGCTGCTGCACGCCGGTACCGGGCGATCCGATCATCGGATTCGTCACCCGGGGCAACGGCGTCTCGGTGCACCGGCAGGACTGCGGCAACGTCGAGTCGTTGTCCCAACAGTCCGAGCGGATCGTCGACGTCGAGTGGGCGCCGACCGCGTCCTCGGTGTTCCTGGTGGCCATAGAGGTCCAGGCGCTGGATCGTTCGCGGTTGTTGTCGGACATCACCCGGGTCTTGTCCGACCAGCACGTGAACATCCTGTCCGCGTCGGTGGCCACGACCCGGGACCGGGTCGCGGTGAGCCGGTTCACCTTCGAGATGGGCGACCCCAAGCACTTGGGCCACGTGCTCAAGGCGGTGCGCGGGGTCGAGGGCGTGTTCGACGCGTACCGGGTGACCAGCGGGCGCCAGCAGTAGTCGGCCGGACCCTGCCGGCCCGCGGCCGGGCCTGGCGTACACGAGGCGGCGTCGGGAGTGATCCCGGCGCCGCCTCGTCGTGCGGTGGTGACTTCGGTTCGCCCGCGTGCCGCGGGTGTTCGGTCCGGCGGCGTGCGGTGGATGCCCGGTTCGGCGGTGTGTGGTCGGGTGTCCGGGTCAGCGGCGCGGGCCGCGCCAGACGGTCATCGAGACCTTCCAGTACTGGCTGGGGCCGGAGTTGGACGGGATCTCGTTGATCCGGATCGTGCCGACCAGGCCGTTCGCGAAGTCCTTGGTGCAGATCACCGAGCCCACCTTGAGGTAGGTGAACGGGAGCTGGTTGTTGTTCGCGTACCGGGTCTCGCCCAGGCAGGTCTGGACTCGGCTCGGAAACCGCAAGCAACCCGTAGCCATCGCCCGCGGGTTCCCCAACCACCGTGCCTCGGCCCCCTGTTCGGACCCGACCAGGCCTGCGAAGACGGGTGCGGCAACGCTCACGGCCCGCCTCCGGCCCACACGTGCCGGGAGCTGTACGCCCCGCCGGTGCCGGCGCGTCGCCGACGAACCCGACACCGACGGCCGCGACGGTGCGCCGCCGGCCCCGCGCGTCGTGCCCCGGGTCGGTGGCGCGTTTCGGCGGGGCGTTTCGGTGGCGCGGTTCGGTGGGGCGCGGTTCGTTGACCGGAGTTTCCTTACGTCATATAGTTACTGCATGTTGAGCGTCGTGGGACTGCGGAAGCGGTACGGCGAGGTCGTCGCGCTGAACGGGTTCGAACTCGACGTGGGGGCCGGGGAGATCGTCGGTTTGGTGGGCCACAACGGGGCCGGGAAGACGACGTTCGCGCGGGCGGTGGCCGCGTTGATTCGGGTGGACGCGGGGGAGGTGCGCATCGATGGGCGGCCGGTCACCCCACGACACCGGCTCCCCCATGAACTGGGGCTCGCGCCCCAGGAGTTGGCGCTGTTTCCAACCACCGCGCTGGAGAACCTGCGGTACGCGGGCCGGTTGTACGGCCTGGGACGGCGGTTGCTGGCCGAGCGGATCGAGGAGATCGCCGAGGCGCTCGGGCTGACCGAGATCCTGCCCCGACCGGTCGAGGACCTCTCCGGCGGCCAACAGCGCAGGCTGCACGCCGCCGCGGCGATGCTGCATCGACCGCGCGTACTGCTGCTGGACGAGCCGACCGTCGGCGCCGACCCGGTGACCCGCGAACTGCTCCTGCGCGCCGTGCGGAGCATGGCCGACCGGGGCGCCGCAGTCGTGTACACCACCCATTACCTCCCCGAACTCGAGGTGCTCGACGCGACGTTGGCGGTAGCCGACCACGGCCGGGTGATCGCCCGTGGCGCGCGCGCCGACCTGCTCGCCGCGTTGCCCGGCCGGGTCACGCTGTCCTTCGCGGACGGTGCCGGACTGTGCTTTCCGCACGGCCTGCGCGACGACGACACCAGGGCCGACGGCGACGACGTGGTGATCACCGCGATCGACCCGGCCGCCGCCGCCGCGCGGCTGCTCGCGGCCAACCCGGAGCACGCGGCGCGGCTGCGCTCGATCGCCCTGGACGCGCCGACCCTCGACGACCTCTATCGGGAGTTGTTGACCCGCAATGGCGCTTGAACTCGCCGGTGTTCGCCGGTTCTCCGCGGTCGCCCGGCACCAGTGCGTCCTGATGGCCGGCGACCCCGGCCCGCTGATCGCCTTCACCGTCATCCCGATGGTTCTGGTCAGCGTGATCCGGCCGATGATGGTGCTCCTGTCCGACGCGATGCCCGACGACATGGCCGACGGCACCGCCCAGGCCACCGCCGGCATGGCGGTGATGTTCTCGCTGTTCGTGCTGAAACTGGTGGGCGCCGGCCTGCTCGACGAGCGCGCCACGTGGCGCACCTGGGACCGGGTCCGGGCCAGTCCGGCCCGGCTGGGCGAGATCCTGGTCGGCAAGGCCGCGCCCATGTTCGCCTTCCTGCTCGTCCAGCAGTTGTTGCTGTTCGGCTTCTCCGCCGCCGCGTTCGGGTTGCGGCCGGCCCGGGGGTGGTGGCTGGTCCTGGTGGTGAGCGTGGCGTGGCCGTTGTGCGTGCTGGCGCTGGGGACCGGCGCGTCCACTCTGGTGCGCACATCGGCCCAACTGAGCGCCGTCGGGGACATCTCCGCCGTGGTCACCACGATCATGGCCGGCGCGCTGGTGCCGTCCGCGATGCTGCCCGGTTGGATGCGGCACCTGGGCCCGCTCACCCCCGGCTACTGGGCGATGAGCGGCTATCGGTCGGCCCTCAACGGTTCGGCCCCACACGGCCTTTCGGTCTCGCTCGCGGTACTGGCCGGGTTCGCGCTCGCCGGGCTCGGGGCCGGCGCGTGGGCCGGCCGACGTGCGTCGCGCTGATCTCATACCGGGGCGGTGGCGGTGCGATCCCACACCACCAGAGCGGCGGCGGCCGTGGTCTCGTGCGTGATGGTGACCGCGATCCGCCCGCCGCGGGCCCCGCCCGCCGCCGTCCTGGCCGCACCACTCAGGACCACGCTCGGGCGATGCCGCGCCCGGCACGGCCCGCCCGGCGCCCGGCAGTCGGCCTCGTCCGGCAGGATCTCGACATCCGACCACACCGGCTCGGTCAGCCCCAGCAACTCGATCACCGCGAGCTTCGCGGCGTACTTGCCCGCCCAGGACAGACTCGCCGGCCCGCACGCCAGATCCAGGCTCTCGCGCGCGGAGAACACCGTCCACGGGTCGGCCGGCAGCACCTCCTCGGGACACCGGCTCGGCAACGGCAGCAGCACCAACACGCCGGAGCCGCGCCGGTCGCGAAAACGCGAGACGGCGGGCCCGGGGGGACACCCCGGACCCGCCGTCCGTGCCGGCGGGCGGTCCGCGTCGACCGCTCGCCCGTCGGCACCCCTCATCGCGACCCGTCCGGTGCGCCGCCGTCCGGTGCGCCGAGCACCGTCGCGATCACCCCGCCGCAGCCGACCGTGTCGATCAGCACCCGACGCACCGGCGCCGACCCGGCCGCCGACGAGGCGCGCACGTCGTCCACGGGCAGTCGCAGCCCGCCGCGGATCGCCGCCATGGCCGCGACCGCGTCCACCAGGCCGCCCGCGGCCATCGTCTCGCCCAGTCGCGACCGGGTCCGCCCGACCGGTGTCGAGTCCGGGAACAACCGTGCCAACGCCAGCAGTTCCGCCCGCGCCTCGGCCCGATCGGGTCGTGCGCCGGCGGCCAGCACCCAGTCGATCTCGCGCGGCCCGCGCCCGGCCGCGGCGAGCGCCCGGGTCGCCGCAGTCACGAACGCCGCCGGATCCGCGGCCTGCCCGGCCCGGAAGTCCGCGCCCCCCGCCTGCCCGGTGCCCTCGACCACGGCCAGTGCCCGCCGCCCGCGGGCCCGCGCCCGCGCGGCGGACTCCACCACCACCGCGACCGCGCCGTCCGCCCACCGACCCGGCCCCCACCACCTGGTCTGCGCGTCCAGGACCGCGTCGGTGATCTCGTCGCAGCCCACCACCACGGCGTACGGCACGTCCCCGCGCGCGACCGCCCCGCACGCGTGGTCGAGCGCCTGGAGACCGGCCGTACCGCCGGAGAGGAACGTGATGGTCGGCCCGCGCAGCCCCAGGCAGATGCCCAACGTCCCGGGCGCGGAGGTCATCGTGGTCCGCGCGAACGAGGATCGCCGCTCCGGAACCAGCAGTTCGGACAACGACCGGCCGAACTCCTCGACGCTGCGCATCGGACCGCCGGCCGTGGCGAACATCAGCGCGGCCTCCTCGGCCGCCCCGTCGTCGGCCCGCGGATCGATGCCCGCCTCGCACAACGCCTCCGACGCGGCGAGCACCGCCCGCCGGGTGAAGTCGTCCATCCGGCGCCACAGCGCGGTCAACACCTCGTCCGGACGGACCGGTTCCGCGCTCGCGGCCGAGACCGGATCGCCGGCCAACGCGGCCAGCAGCGCGGCGTGGCCCACCCCGCCCGGACCGACCGCCCCCACGCCGGTGATCACCGCTCGGTCCCGGGCCGGCCGCGGTCGGGGCCGGGGGCGTACCGCGCCGGGGGAGGCGAGCAGGATCGAGGCGTTGTTGCCGCCGAACGCGTAGCTGTTGGACAGCACCACCTCCACCCGGGCCGGTCGGCCCACGTCCGGCACGATGTCGATCCGGTCGTCGAGCACTCCGCCCGCGCCCGCCGTCGGCGGCAACACGCCCTCGTGCAGCGCGAGTACCGACGCGACCGCCTCGATCGCCCCCGCGGCGCCGAGCGTGTGTCCCACCGCGGACTTGACGCTGCTGATCGGGACCGAGCCCACCCGGTCGCCGAACAACAGGATCATCGCCTCCTTCTCCATCGCGTCGTTGCCGGCCGTGCCGGTGCCGTGCCCGCTGACGTAGTCGACCCGCTCCGGGCCCACGCCGCCCGCCGCCAACGCGCGGCGCGCAGCGGCCAACGCGCCCCGGGCGGTGGGGTCCGGCGCCACGGGATGGTAGGCGTCCGCGGACATCCCGCTGCCCAGGAACTCGACCAGCACGGTGGCGCCGCGCCGCACCGCGTGCTCCCACTCCTCCAGGATCAGCACCGCGGCTCCCTCGCCGATGCTCATCCCGTCCGAAACCGTGTACGGCGCACAGCGGTTGGGACTGGTGGCGCGCAGTCCGTGGAAGCCGGCCAGGGCGAACAGGCACAACGATTCGGCACCGCCGGCGACCATCACCTCGGCCCGGCCGTCCCGGATCTGCGCGGCGGACCAGGCCAGCGCGGTGGTGCTCGACGCGCACGCGGTGGAGATCACCGCCTGCGGCCCGCGCAGCCCGAAGCGGCGGGCGACGTGGTCGGCGGGCCGGGTGTACATGTCCACCACGTGCCGGTCCGCGCGCAGCGGCAACTCGGCGCCCTCGGCGTGGAACATGCCCTGGCAGGTGCCGATCCCCAGCCCGTGCCGGGTGCCGTCCGCGACCGGCGCGGCGAGTCCGCTGTCGGCGAGCGCCTCGGCGACCGCCGCGCCGAGCATCGCCGAGGTGCGCTCGACCGCCTCGCCGCCGGTCGCGGCGGCGAGCGCACGATCGTCCACACGAGTGACGTACAACTCGCCGACCGAGCCGGGCACCGAGCCCAGCGGCCGCAGCGCGGTCCGACCGGCCAGCAGCGATTCCCAGAACGGCTTGACGCCGACGCCGAATCCGGACACCAGGCCCAGTCCGGTGACGGCCACGCGCCGATCGCCGCCGACCCGGCGAGGGTGGCCTTCGGCGGATTCCGCGTCCTTGTCCATGGGGTCCATGGGGCCGCCTCTCACGCGATCGATGTGGACCAGCTCAGCGGGACCAGGTACGGCGAGGACACCGAGCGGGCCGGGATCGGACCGTGCGTCCCGGCGACTTCCCAGTCGAAGCCGGACGCCGCCCACTCCGCGCTCACCCGGGCCAGCGCGAGGGTGCGCCCCAGGCCCGGGCTGTCGGTGTGGTGGACGAGGTGCCCGATGGTCAGCCCGGCGACCGACACCTCGGCGTGCTCGGGTGGTTCCGCCCCGCGCGGCATGGTCAGCCCGACGGTGCGTACGGCCGGCCCGGTCTTGAACTCGGCCAACACCGCGTCACGACCGACGAAGTCGGGCTGGTCCAGGTCGGCCAGCCAGTTGTAGCCGCAGCCCGACACGGTGTCCTCGGGCCCGACCTCGCGATGCGGGAGCGGTTGGCGCACTTCGATCATGGCCGCCTCCAGGGTGCGGTACCCCGCCGGCACCGCGGACCGCTCGACCGCGGCGTCGAACAACTCGGCGGCCAGTGACGGGGGCACGAACACCTTGTAGCCGTACTCCCCGGTGTAGCCGCTGCGCGCGATCAACACCGGCGCGTCCCGCCACGTGCGGTGCACGATGCCGCCCAGCGGGACCGAGGTCACCCCGTCACCGAACAAGGCGCGCAACACCCGCCACGCGTGCGGGCCCTCCAAGCCGAAGGTGGTGAACTCCGGCCGCACGTCCACCGGTTCGATTCCGTCGGCGCCCTCCACAGCGGCCGCGGCGGCGGTCAGGTGGGTGAGCGTGTCCGGGCCCCGGCCGAACGCGGTCTCGATCAGCCAGCGTTCACGCAACCGGTACACCGTGATCGTGTCCAGCGGATGCCCCTCGGCGTCCAGCAACAACGAGGTCGCCGACTGGCCCGGGAACACCGCCTTGAGGTCGCTGGGTACGAGGGTGCGCAGCAACGCCTGGGCGCTCCCCGTGGCCGGCAGCGCGATCAGACCGGTGGAGTCCAACTCGAAGATCGCGGCCTCGTGCCGGAGCGCGTGGTACTCCCGCTCGTCGTCGGCGTACGTCCAGGGCACTACCGCGTGCCCGATCGTGACGGTCCGCATCGGTGTAGCCGGCACAGTGATGTCCCTTCGTCTGATGGGGGATTCGGCACAAGGACCCGCTGGAGGTGCGGGCGCGTGGGCGGCGGCTCACCCGGCCTTGGCGGCGGCGGCCCGGACCGCCTCGGCGATCGTGGCGAGCACGCCGGCGGGCACCGGGCGCGGCTCGTCCAGGACCGCGAGACACGTGGCGGTCACCGCGTCGCCCGCCGCCGGTGATCCGGCCCGGACCAGCGCGCGCACCGACCAGTCGTCCCCGTCCCGGAAGCCGAGCACCTCGGCGCCCGGCGGGGCGGCCAGCAGCAGGCCGGGCCCGGTCGGGCCGGTGTCCGCGGCCGGGACCAGGGCGCCGACGCCGGGAGAGCCGGCGATCGGCCGGTTCGACCCGTGCGGAGCGGGGTGGTACTCGAACTCGGCGCCCTCGCGCAGACCCCGGAAGAACCACGGCGGGTCCTGCGCCGCGTGCACCGCGACGCAGACGTCCGGCGGCGGGCCGAACACGCCCGCGTCGTCGCGCAGATGGGTGAGCACCATCAGTAGCGGAACCCCCGCCGGCATCAGGTAGTCGATGTCCAGACCCACGGTCGAGCCGGCCAGATCCAGATCGCCGGTGAGTCGGATGCCGGACCAGTTCAGGCCGGCCGCGGTCAGACCCGTGGTCGCGGTGTGCACCGGTGTCCACGCGAACTCCTCGCGCGCGACGCTGGTGTTGGGGTCGGCGCGGTGCGCGACCGTGGACACGTTGATGCCCCCGCGCGCCCTGGGCACGATGCCCATCGGCCGGGTGCGCGGATAGGTCGAGCGCAACAGCTCGCCGCCGCCGTCTCGGCGCAGACCGACCACGGCGCCGCCGAAGTCGGGCGCGATCCGGGCGGTCAGCTCGCCGTTGCCCAGCACCCATACGTCGCCGGTCTCCACCGCCGACACCGGATCGGCCGTGCGCGCCACGGGCAGCACATCGCACCCGGCCCGCTGCCGGGCGAGTTCCTCGACCCAGGCGAGCCGTACCCGCAGCGGGCCCCCGGGGCCCGGTGGCAGCTCGATCCGCCCGGTGAACAACCGCTCGGCGTCGCCGTCCGCGTCGCCCTCGAAAAGCGTCCGGACCGGCCCGTCGCCGACCGCCGCGGTCAGACGGCCGCGTCGGGCCCGCGCGGACAACACGGTGAGCCGACCGCGCAGCCGCACGGCGCCCGGCCCGTCCGCGCCCGGTTCCCTCTCGGCGGTCGGATCCAGCGCGATGTGTACCGGGACCGGGGCCGAGAGCGGTGGCCGGGTGGTGACCGGTACCCGCTCGGTGGGGTCGGTCACCGCCGACCACGCCTCGCGCACCGCGCGTTCGTCACCGGAACCGCAGAAGAAGGCGTAGCGGGGGAAGCGCGCCACACCCCCGCCCGGGTCGCCCGGGTCGGCGGCCAGCAGCAGCGAGGGCATCCACTGCAACCCGAACCGCAGTTGCGCGGCCCGCTCCCACACCAGACCCACGCTGCGCCCGTCGTCGTCGGTGAACGCGGTCCACCGCTCCCGGTAGCGGCCGGGATCGCGGGGCAGGTCGGCCGAGCCCGTCATCTCCAACGAGTGCATCCCGAACGGGAAGCGCTCGTACACCACCGGTGCGCGCAACACCCCCTCGTTCAACGGCACACTCATCGTCAACGACCGTCCGCGAGCCCACGGATGAATCCTCAGCAGACAGTCGCCGGCCGCCACCGCGTGTAACAACTCGGGCTCGGCGTCCACGAGTTCGGTGCGCACCTCGACGACCTGGTCGCCGCCGAGCACCAGGGTGCGGCGCAGTCGGGCGCGGGCCAGTCCCAGGTCGGGCCGGGCCGCCGCGTACGCCGTCCCGTGCCGCTGCCACCAGCTGTTCGCCGCCGCCTCCAAGGTGAGTTCCGCCCGGCCGTCGACCACGCCCGCCCGTACGCGGCGCACGTCGCGGCGCGGTGGGGTCTTGAGCGCGGCCGGGAAGGGCGGGCCCAGATCCGGCCACAACTCCCGGATGGCGGGTCCCCGCTCGCGCGTCGGCTCGATCTCGCAGGTCCCGGTTGCTCGGTCCACGGCCAACCGCAACCAGCGATTGCCCAGCACCCACCGGTCGTCCCGCTCGTCCAGGTACGGCAGATCCCGGCGCGGTGGGCGCGGGTTCGTGGCGACCGCCGGGGCGACCGCGCGCACCCAACTGTGCAGGGTCAGCCGAGCCGGATGCGCCCGGCCGTCGTGCGATACGTCGGTGCGCACGGTCAGTTCGACCTCGTGTCCGCCGGGGTGTTCGAGTGCGAACGCGGTCTCGCCCTCGACCACCTCGCCCGGCGCCAGGATGAGTTCGCGCACCACCGCCGGGGCGGTGTCGCCGGGCCGGCGCACCTCCAGGGCGAGGGTGAGCGCTCGGGTGCCCCGGTTGGCGATGCGGTGGGTGAACGCGGCCGAGCCGCCGACCGGCACCCGGCGGGCGGGGGCCGTCGGGTGGAAGTCGAGCTCCAGACCGTCCCAGTTCAGCGCGCAGATCCGGTCGTGGGCCAGGTCGACGACGAAGACGCTCTCCGCGCCCGAGCCGACCATCGAGTACCGGAACGTCGGCGCGCCGTGGTAATTGCTCACATCCTCGGCGGCGTTGCGCGGAGCGCGCCCGGGCACCCACGGACTGGAGCCGAAGTCCGTCCAGGCGCGCGCCAGTTCCGCCACCCGGGCGCCCAGCCCCAGGGCCTCGATGACGAAGCGGTAGAGGTACGGCAGGTGGGAGCGGAATTCCAGCCGGTCGTCGCCGCACGGCTCGGTGGAGGCCTGCCGGAAGCCGCCGGGGCGCACGATCGCGACCATCGAGGGGTTCGCGGGCGAGGCGTTGCAGTCGACCCGGTCGTAGCCGTGCGCCACGCAGTACGCGAACGCCTCGACGAACAGCCGGATGGGCACCGCGCCGAGCCGGAATCCCGGGTCGATCGCGAAGGTGTCCATCCACACCACCGAGCCCTGTCCGGCCTTGAGCGCGGAGACCGGGTAGAGCGCGAGCGAGCCGACCACACGGCCCTGCGCGAGCGCCACGAACGTCTCCACCGCGCCGCGTTCGGTGACGAAGGCGGTGTAGTCGTCGGCCGACAGCGGTGCGCCGCCCAGCGGTCCGGGGTTCCAGTGGAAGGCGTTGATCCACGCGGCCATGGCGCCGGCGTCCACCGAGGAGACCGGCGCGACCACGACCTCGGCGACGTGTTCGCCGGGGCCGGGCATCAGGCGTCCTCGCGCCGGGACTCGATGAAGTCGGCCAGCATGTTGACCGAGCCGAACCGGTCGAGTTCGTCGTCGGTGATGTTCACCTTGAACTGCCACTCGATACCGACCACGACCTCGATCACGTGGATGCTGTCCAGTTCCAGGCCGCGTCCCAGGATCGCCTGATCGTCGGTGAGCCACTCCGGATCCAGGTCGAGGTCCAGCCGCTCGACGATCACCTCCTTGATCTCGCGGCACAGGGTTTGCCGCTCCCGTACCCGCTCCAGGACCTGTGCCTGCGCCGCTGTCAGCACGCCGCGCTCCCTTCCGTGTCGATGTCCTCGCTCGGTGCCGGGTCGCGGGTGAGCACCACCGCGACCACGAGTCCTTCGCCGCAGCCCCACGCCGCGCTCGCGCCGCGCCCGGCCGGGCAACACGTGGGTACGCCGGGCGCGCGCACCGTGGCCGGCGTCGGTCGGCCGGCGAACAGACCGCGGATGAGTGTCTCGGCGCGGTCGCCGCAGTCGCAGCGGCCCGTCCGGACCGGATCGATCCGGATGTCGTGCCACGCGAAGCCGGGACGGCGCCCGCCCGCGCATTTGATCGCCGCCTCCTTGAGCGCGATACCCGCCGCGAGCCGCACCGGCGACGCGGGCCGGGCCAGCGCCCAGCGCAACTCCCGGGGACCGAGCACGGCGCGCGCCACGAGCTCGTCCGCGCGGCCGGCGCGGGCCAGGCGGGCCACGCGGACCGCGTCCACGCCGATTCGGTCGGCCGTGCCGACGCCGGGCATCACCGGGCCCCGGCGAACACGCGCGAGCCGAACCGGGCCAACCGGCGCGGAGCGACGGTGGACAGCGCGGCGAGCAGCCGATAGGGAGTGCCCGGTACGCAGACCGGTCGGCCGCGCTCGACCGCGCGCAGCCCGGCCAGGGCCACCCGCTCGGCGGGCAGCCACGCCCGCGCGGGCACCCGACTGACGTCGATACCGGCACGACGGTGGAACTCGGTCGCGGTGAAGCTGGGGCACAGCGCGGTCACCCGCACACCGGAGCCGCGCACCTCGTCGTACAGCGCCTCGCTCAGACTCAGGCTGAAGGCCTTGGCGGCGCCGTAGGTCGCGGTGAGCGGGTCGGGCTGGAACCCGGCCAGCGAGGAGACGTTGACGATCCAGCCCGAGCCGCGCTCGACCATCGGGGCCAGCGCCGCGCGGCACAACCGGACCACCGCGACCGCGCTCAGCGCGACCACGTCCAACTCGGCCTGCACCGGCAGCGTGTGGAACGCGCCGCGGGTGCCCGTCCCGGCGTTGTTCACCAGCAGGTCGATCGGTGCCTCGCCGTCGCGCAGCCGGTCCTCGATCCGGGTCAGGCCCGCGTCGGTGCGCAGATCCGCGGCGATCGTGGTGACCGCGATCGGGTGCCGCGCGCGCAGCCGGTCGGCGACCTCGGCCAACCGGTCGCCGTCCCGCGCGACGAGCACGAGGTGCGTGCCGTCGCGGGCAAGGATGTCCGCGAAGGCCAGACCGATGCCCGCGGTGGCGCCGGTGATCAGCGCGGTGCGCCATGGCGCGTGACGCGGGCGGGCGGTGCCGGCGGCGGGTGCCGGGGCGCTCACCCGCGCGGCCCGTCGGCGGGGGTGAACTCCTCGGCGATGCGGAGGAGTTCGTTGAACTTGGCGACCCGGTCCATGCGCGAGAGCCCACCCGCCTTGAGCCAGGCCGCACCGCCGGCGACCGCGAGGTGGGTGATGAAGGCGCTCGCGCTCTCGCCGCTGCGCTGGGAGACCACGGTGGTGATCCCGTGCCGGGCCCCGCAGGCCAGCGCGTCCAGGGCCTGGGTGACGGTGCCGACCTGGTTGGGCTTGATCAGCGCGCCGTCGGCGAGACCGGCCGCGACGCCGTTGTCGATGCGCTCGGCGGCGGACGCGAACAGGTCGTCGCCGACCACCGCGGCCCGGCCCGCCAACCGCTCGCGCAGCCCGCGCCAGGCCCCCTCGTCGGCGGGCTCGAAGGGGTCCTCCAGGAAGGTCAGCGGATACCGGTCCACCCAGTCGAGATAGCGCCGGGTCAACTCCTCGACGGACAGCGGGCGTTCCAGCCACGGGAAGGCGTAGCCCGGCGGCCGGGCGAACTCCGCGCCGGACAGGTCCAGGCCCAGGTGGAAGTCGTGCCCGCCGGCCAGCCCGCAGTCCTCGGCGGCGGCGACGATCATCTCCATGGTCGCCTCGCAGCCGCCCAGGTCCACCGACCAGCCGCCCTGGGTGCTGTCCGAGCAGCGATGCCCCTTGGCCGTGAGTCGGGCGGCCAGCGCCGCGCGCACCCGGGCGCCCTGCTCGAGCGCCACGGCCGGCTCCGCGGTGGTGGGCAGCAGCAGGAACTCGGTGTAGACCGTGTTCGAACCCACCGCGCCGTCCGCGATGTTGAACATCGGCACCGGCAGCCGGGCCGGCGCGGTCTCGGCGAGATGCCGGTACAGCGGGCGCCCGGCGGCCGTCGCGCCGGCCTGCGCGACGGCCATCGAGGCGGCCACCGCGACGTTGCCGCCGATCCGGCGGAAGTACGCGCCGCCGTCCACCGCGCGCAGGGCCGCGTCCACGGCCCGCTGGTCGCACACGTCCAGGCCGATCAGCGCCGGCCGCACCAGGTCGGCGACCGAGGCCAGCGCCGGGGCCACCGCGGCGAGCGCGGGCAGCGCCGCCGCGTCCTCCAGGACGTACGCCTCGAACTCGCCGGTGGTCGAGCCCCGGGGCGCGAGCTCCGCCGCCCGGACACCGCCGTCGGCGCGGATCTCCACCTCGATCGCGGGAATGCCGTTGGAGTCGAACACCGCTCGGGCCCCGACCTCGCGTATCGCTCGCACAGTCCGCTCCTTCACCACGTGTTGGTCAGCATCGACAGTTCGGCGCGCGGCCCGGCCGTGTCCGCGCCCGGGTCGGCGCGCCGGGCGGCGTGCGTGGCGGCGGCGATCGCCGTGGCCTCGATCCCGTACTTGTCCAGGAGTTGCCGGTAGGGCCCGGTCTCGGTGAACGTGTCCGCGATGCCCAGACGCAGCACCCGGGGGCCGCCGCGCGCCGCGATCAGCTCGGCGACCGCGCCACCCAGACCGCCGACCGTGGTGTGCTCCTCGACCGTCACCACGAGCGCGCAGGCGCGGACCAGGTCGTAGACCTCGGCGTCGGGGAAGGGCTTGATCCGCAGCGCCCCGAGCACCCGGGCCGGGACTCCGCGCTCGGCCAGCAGCCCGGCGGCGGCGACGCACTCCGGCACGGCCACTCCGCAGGCCACGAACACCACCTCCGGGTCCGGGTGGTCCCACACCCGCAGGTCGCCCGGCCCGCGCGGGCCACCGGCCACCGGCGGCACCGGGTTGCGGCACAGCCGGATGTAGTTCGGACCCGGGAGCGGCGGTGCGCCGGCCGGCCCGATCCCGGCGAGCACCTCGCCGCCCAGCACCCGCGCGTCCGCGTCGTCGGCGGGCACCCATACGTTCATCCCGGGCACCGAGCGCATGAAACCCAGGTCGGTGATCGCGTGGTGCGGGGCGCCCTCCAGCGAGCCGGACACGCCCGCGTAGTGGCCCGCGATGGTCACCGGCAGTCCCGGCCAGCCGATCGAGAGCAGGATCTGCTCCGCCGCGCGCCCGACCAGGATCGAGGCGAACCCGGAGACGACCGGGCGAAAGCCGGCCAGCGCGAGGCCGGCCGCCATGCCCATCATGTTCTGTTCGGCGATGCCGGTGTTCAGGAACGAGCCGGGCAGCCGGTCGGCGACCCGGCCGCTGCGGGTGGAGTGCGAGCAGTCCCCGTCCAGGACGAACAGTCGCTCGTCCGCCTCGCAGGCGTGCAGCAACGCCTCTCCGAACGCGTCACGCATGGCTCAACTCCTCCACTGCCTCGGCCAATCGGCCCGGATCGGCGACCGAGTGCCAGTTCGGGTCGTCCTCCATGAACGAGACGCCGCGTCCCTTGACGGTGCGCGCGATCACCGCGCGCGGGCGCGGGCCCGGTGCCAGCGCCGTGATCAGCGCGGCGCAGTCGTGGCCGTCGACCTCGACGACCTCCCAGCCGAAGGCGCGCCACTTGGCGGCGAGCGGAGCGGCGCCCATGATGTCGAGCGTGCGGCCGTCGTGTTGGATGCCGTTGGCGTCCACGATCACGGTCAGGCCGGCCGGCCCCAGTTGTGCCGCGCACATCGCCGCCTCCCACACCTGGCCCTCCTGGCACTCGCCGTCGCCCAGCAGGGCGAACACCCGGGCGCCGACTTCGCGTTTGGCCAGGCCCAGGGCCATTCCCACGGCGACCGAGAAGGCTTGACCGAGCGAGCCGGAGCCGACCTCGATGCCGCGCGTGCGCGGATCGGGGTGGCCCTGGAGCGGCGAGCCGAGCGCGCGCAGCGTGCCGGCCGACGCGCGCGGGAGTACGCCCAGGTCGATCAGCACCGCGTACAGCGCGGGTGCCGCGTGCCCCTTGGAGAGCACGAACCGGTCCCGCTCGGCCCAGGTGGGATCGGCCGGTCGGTGGCGCATGGTGTGGTAGTGGAGCACGGTCAGGATCTCGATCGCGGACAGCGAGCTGCCGGGGTGGCCGGCGCCCGCCGCCGCGATCATCCGCATCGTCTCCAGACGCAACCGGGCCGCGATCGCGTCCAGTTCGGGGTGGCCGCTCATCGTCTTCCCGCGTTCACGAGCCGCACCGAGGTGACCACGTCGTCCAGGTGCGGGGTCCCGCCTCGGGCGGCCCGGTCGAAGGCCTCGACCAGGGCGCGGGCGGCGCCGTGCGGCAGGGGGTGCTCGTCGATCGCGCCGACGACGGCGGCACCCAGCGAGGAACTGCACAACACCACGCCGTCGGCGCCGATCACCTCGGCCGGCTCCAGCGCGCGGTGTTCGGGGGTCAGGCCCAGCGCGCCCTTGGCCACGATGCCCAGCAACTCCCGCGTGACGCCCGGAAGTACGCCCTCCTCGACCGGCGGCGAGATCAACCGGTCGCCGGCCAGGACGAGCAGGCTGGCCCGCGAGGTCTCGGTGATCCGGCCCGCCTCGTTGCGAAAGAGCACGTCGTCGTGGCCGGCCCGGCGGGCCCGCAGCACCGCGCGCCGGGCCCCGGCGTAGTGCGCCGTCGCCTTGACCCAGCGCGGCAGGTCGGTGTGCGCGGGCCGGGGTTCGCCGGTGGTGGCCAGGGTCAGCGGTCGGTTCGGCGCGTAGCCGTCCAGGGGGCGCAGGAAGACGCAGACCCCCGGCGGTTCGTCGTCCAGGAAGCCCTCGCCCTCCGCGTAGGCGAAGAGCCGGATGCCCACCGCGCCGCGCCCGTCGTGGCGCCGGGTCACCTCGACGACCGCGTCGGCCAACTCGCCGGCCGACCAGGACAGCGCGAAACCCAGGCCCTCGCAGGAACGGCGAAAACGCGAGAGGTGCGCGCCCAGGTCGAGAATGCGCAGTTCGGTCCCGGTGGAATCGGCCACCGCGGCACACCCGTCGAATACCACCTGCGCATAGCGCAACGCGGCCGAATCAATGGACAACCGCACCTCGTCGAGTTCGGTCATACGGCCGTCGCGCCAACATTCCTGGTGCACGATCCAGCACCCCCATATCCTTACGCGAAGGATAACTATATGACGTATAGAATAACTGTGCGCGCAATGGTGTCAACGCCGCGTCGGCGATATCCGGCCGATATTCGAGGCGGGATTTCCAGGGCATACGGGCAGGTGGAATCCACCCACCGGAAAGAGAAGGAAAGAGAAGGAAAGAGATTCGACCCGTTCGGTCCCCGGCCGGGATCAGCCGGTGGTGTCGCCGACCTCCGGCACCACGCCCGGCGCGGTGGTCGAGGTGATCAGCTTGCGGAGGGTGTCCTCCAGGTAGGCGTAGTCCGCCTCGATGTCCGCCGCCGACTGCCCGAACCGACCGCTGACCTCACTCGTGGCGAACCCGACCACCATCGTGCTCAACAGCCGCTCGGCCCGATTGACCTCGGTGATCGACAGGCCCGCGTCCAACAGCGCGGCGAACACCGCCTGCCGCACCCGATGCGCGCCCGGAGTGGCCGCCGAGCGGGTCAGCAGCAGCGGGAACACGTCGGGATGGCGCCGGGCGGAATCCCGGGCCGCCCGCCCGATCCGGGCCAGTCGTTCGTCCCACGGCAGTTCGGCGTCCGGCAACGGGAACTCGGAGAGCAACTCCTCGACGATGCCGTCGAGCAGGGCCGCCTTGTTCGCGATGTGCCCGTAGAGCGACATCGCCGTCACGCCGAGCCGGCGGGCCACCGCCTGAAGGGTCACGGCCTGCAGCCCCTGCTCGTCGGCCAGTTCGAGACTCACCCGAAGAATGGCGGAGCGGTCGATAGTGCGCGGGCGACCCATGGGCCTCAAGGTATCACCGCCGATCGGCGTGATCCGCCCACGGCGGCCCGGCGCCCAACGCGGCGGTGAGCCGGTGGTGGATGTCCCGCGCGCCGATCGAGGAGGTCGCCCGGCGCGGTGCCGGACCCGCCATCCGGCCGATCGGCACGACCAGCAGGTGCGGCCCCGGAGCCGCCCGCGCGGCGGCCATCGCGGCGTCGATCCGCGCGCCGTCGGCGCACACCACCGCCGACGCGTACCCCGTCGCCCGCGCGATCGCCGCGAAGTCGGTGCCGGCGGATGTGGTGGCCTGCGCACCCGTCGACTCGTACACGCCGTTGTCCAACACCACGTGGATCAGCCCCGGTGGAGCCGCCGCGCCGATCGTGGACATCGTGCCCAGGTGCATCAGTGCCGCGCCGTCGCCGTCGAGCAGCACCACCTCGGTACCCGGCGGACGCAGCGCCAGACCCAGCGCGAAGGCCGACGCGTGCCCCATCGAGCCCTGCATGTAGAAGTGCGTCGGCGCGTCACCCGCCGCGAACAACTCGCGCGAGGTGTACCCGGTGGTGGCGACCACCGCGATGCCCCGCGTGTGGGCGGTGATCGCGCGCAATGCTTGGACTCGGGTGAGCGTGGGCCCCTCGGCGGACCCGTCCGCCGCCGCGCCCTCCGGTACTTCCACCGCGCCCTTCTCCACCAGCACGAACACGCAGTTCCCGGCCTCCAGTTCCTTGCCTGCCTCGGCCAACAGGGCGCGCAGCCCGGCCGCGTCGGTGCCGCGCCGCAACGTGCGGTGGGCGACCCCGATCGCGTCCAACACCTCGTGCGTGGCGGTGCCCATCACCGCGTGTTGCGGTTCGTCGCCGGCCGGATCCGGCCACCCGCGCAGACTGGTGAACACCAACGCCGGGATGTCGTAGGTCATCAGCAGCGACGTCAACGGGTTGACCAGATTGCCCAGCCCCGAGTTCTGCGCCACCACCGCGACCCGGGTGCCGGCGACCGCGGCCCCGGCCGCGATGGCCAGCGCCGCACCCTCGTTCGCGGCCGGCACGTACCGGCCCTCGCGGGTGAACCGCGCGATGGGCGCGGAGAAGTACGAACACGGCACGCCCGTCACCAACTCCACACCGAAGTGGGCCAGCGCGGCGCAGAAGTCGTCCGACCCGATCACCAGTCCAACGCCTTCCACGCGTCCAGCCGTTGCAGCCGGAACACCTCCTGCACGCTCGCGATCCGGTCCTCCACCTCGACCGAGCTGCCCTCGCGGAAGATCGCGCCGTAGGTGTCGCGCAGCGAACTGACCGTGGCCCGCAGGCCCTGGTTGGCGTAGATGACCACCGAGACCCCGGCCGCGGCGGCCGCCTTCGCGTCCCAGTCCGGGTAGGTGGTGGGCACCACCACGACCGGTACCGCGCCGCTCCAGCCGTCCAGGAACCGGGTGATCTGCTCGCTGGTGCGGATCTTGGAGTGCACGAGCACCGCGTCCGCACCCGCGTCGGCGTAGGCCGAGCAGCGCTTGAGCGCCTCGTCCACGTCGAGTCCGCTGATCAACGCCTCCGTCCGGGCGATCAGGAAGAAGTCCGGGGTCTGCTGGGCGTTCTTGGCCACCTCGATCTTGCGCGCGAAGGTGTTGATGTCGAGCAGCGTGTGATCGACCGCGGCGAAGCTGTTGATCTTCGGGAACATCTTGTCCTCGACGCACACCGCCGTGATGCCGCCGGCCTCGTACTCGTGCACCATGTGCGCGATGTTGAGATTGTTGCCGTACCCGGTGTCGCAATCGGCGACCACCGGGATGGACAGCGCCTTTTGCATGTTGACGGCGGCTTCGAGGTACTCGGTCATCCCGAGCAGACTCGCGTCCGGCAGGCACCGGGCCGCGGACACCTCCAGGCTGGAGGACCACACGGCCTGGAAGCCGGCCTCCTGGGCCAACACCGCGCCCAGCGCGTCGTGCGCGCCGGCGACGCGCACCAGGTCGTGTTGATCGAGAACCGCCCGGAACGGCGCTGCGAGAGCAGTCCTGAGCACTGACGATCTCCTATCCGGTTCGAAGGGTCGGGCAGAGGGCGGGGGAGGAGCCGGGCGGTTCGGGCCGGCGGGTGCTGCGGGCGCGAACCGGCCTCATCGCATGACGAGCTTGTAGAAGTCGGTGGGATGCGCCTCGTCGCCGAGTTCGCCGAACATCAGCCGCTGACGTTCGGTCATCGAGGCCACCACCTCGGCGGGCATGCGGTGGAAGTCGAGCGGTCGGCACCACAGGTGCCCGTACCGGATGATCACCGAACGGCGGGTCCTGCCCACGGAGTTCGGCGCCACCGCGTGCCACAGGTTGTACGGGAAGACCACCGCGTCGCCGGGCTCTGCCAGGATCTGCATCGCGTTCGGCGGCATCTGGCCACGCCGCCAGTAGTCGTTGGGCTCGGGCAGGTAGCAGTCGTCGTCCAGTCGCTCCGGGCGGATGCGGTGACTGCCGGGAATGACGGTGAAGTTCCCCGAGTCGGGCCGGCTGACGTCGGTGAGGAAGTACTGCACCTTCAGTTGCAGCGCCCGGCTCGCCGGATCCAGCACGATCCCCATCAGCGAAGCGCCGCCGTCGGTGTGCCAGCCCTCCAACGGCGCGTCGCCGCCCTCGCGGACGAACGCCTCGCTGCCCAGCACGTGCAGATCCGGCCCGAGCAGTTCGACCAGGGTCGGCAACACGCCGGGATGGTCGACCAGTTCCAGCAACGCCGGGCTCGCCGCGGCGGCGTTGCGCACCCGTACCGAATGCTCCTGGTCGTTGCGATAGCTGATGTGCGCGGTCCGCACCAGATCCTGTTGCCGGACCGCGAAGTCGACGCCCGCCAGGGCGCGTTCCACGTCGGCGGCGGAAAGCGCCTTTCTGATGTGAATATAGCCGTTTTGATTCCACTGCTCGCGCAGGCTCCCGAGTATTCCCTCGGGTGATTCCCCCACCGGTGGACCTCCGTTCGGTCGTGTTCGCGCATTGCCCTCAGCTTCACAGCCGTTTAGGACGGCGGCCAGTGTCGGTCCACCACGCCGGGCGTGTGTTCCGGGCGGGGCATCCATGCGAAACACATGATCCATATCCGCTTTCCGCATCTTTCCCGGTCTCTCCGCACGGGGACATCCGCGGATTCCCGCGTTGTAGCATCGGCGGATGGGCCCGGAATCGGGTCCCGGAACTTCTTCCAGCAGTCGCCATCACCATGCAGCAGTCGCGATCGAAGAGGGCCGTCTCTTGCCTCACGCCGCTCAGGTTCCGGTGAACTCCGTGGACTCCCGCGCTCTTCGCATTCCCACCGTGATCACGGTGGTGGTTCTCCTGAGTTGTCACGCGGCTTCGGTGCTGTCGTTGATCACATTCCCGGTCGCGGCCTGGCGAATGGCCGCCGCACTGGTCGCGGTCACCGCGGTCGCGGTGATCCAATGCGCGCATTCCCTGCCCGGCCGGCTGCGGTGGTTACCCCGCCCCGGCCACCGACTCCTGCTCTGCCAGGCGGTGTTGGCGCTGATTCCCTCGTTCGCCTGCCCCGGGACCTGGACCGCCGCGCCCGGATTCCTGGCGGGCTCGCTGCTGCTGTTCCTGCCGCAGAAGCGCGCCTGGTGGGCGTTCGGCACGCTGATGATCGCCACCGGGGTGATGACGTTCCTCCTGGCCGACGACTACGACGACGTGCCCTACGCGGTGGTGGCGAGCACCTCGACCGGGCTCGTGCTGTACGCGCTGATGCGGATCACCGAACTGCTCGCGGAAATGCACCGGTCCCGACTGGAGCTGGCCCGGCAGGCGATCGTGCGCGAGCAACACCGGTTCGCCCGCGACCTGCACGACCTGCTCGGCTACAGCCTCGCCACCATCGGGGTCAAGACCTCGCTGGCCGCGCGGCTGCTCACGCACGACGTCGAGCAGGCGCGCACCGAACTCGCGGAGATCGTGACCATCACCCAGCAGGCCGCCACCGACATGCGCGAAGTGGTGCACCGCTACCGGGGGATGTCGCTGGTCGCCGAGGTGGCCGCGGCCGAGTCGCTGCTCGCCTCGATCGGGGTGCGGGCCACCACCCGGATCGGCGTCGAGGCACTGAACGGGGCCACCGAGACGGTGCTGGCCACCGTGTTGCGCGAGGGGCTCGCCAACATGATGCGGCACAGCTCGGCCACCCAGTGCGTGATCAGCGCCGAACGCGACGGGGAGTTCGTCCGGTTCGGGGTGGGCAACGACGGGGCCTGCGTCCCCCGCCCTCGGGGCACCGGCGCGGATCGCCAGGGCGGTACCGGGCTGGCCAGCCTGGCCGCGCGGGTCGAGGGCATCGGCGGGCGGTTGGACGTCGGTACCGACGGCGGCGGCTGGTTCCGTCTGGTCGCGCTGGTTCCACTGGTTCCGGACACCGCGGCGGCCGCCGACCGTGCGGTGCTCGCCGACCCTGCGCCGCTCCCCGACCCCGCCGCTCTCGCCGGCCACGCCGCGCTTTCCGACCTCGCCGCGGTCCCCGACCTCGCCGCAGTCCCCGACGCCGGCACGGTCCCCGACGTCGGCACGGTCCCCGACCCCACCGGGGAACCGTGCGAGCCGGCCCGAACTCCCGTCGCCGGCTGAGGCGCGAACCCGCTACGCGACCCGACGGGTCACAACCACCCCTCGTCCCGGGCGATCCGAATCGCGTCCACCCGGTTACGCGCGTTGAGCTTGGCCACCACCGAGTTCAGGTGGTTGCGCACGGTGCCCGCGCACACCCACATCTGGTCGGCGATGTCCGCGACCCGATTGCCGTCGGCCGCCGCACGCAGCACCTGCAGTTCGCGGGTGGTCAACCGCGAGGGACCACCGTCGATCGCGGCCAGCGCGACCGAGGCGTCGATCACCCGGCCCCCGGCGGCGATCTCGCGGATCGCGCCGCTGAACCGATCCGGGTCCGAGTTCTTGAGCAGGAACCCGGACACGTTCGCCGCCGCGGCGCGGCGCAGATGGCCCGGCGCGTTCATGCCGGTGAGGATCAGCGTGCGACATTCCGGCAGCGCCACACGCAGCGCCGCGGCGGCCTCGATCCCGTCGATACCCGGCAGGCCGATGTCCAGTACCGCGACGTCCGGACGCACCGCGCGAGCGCGCGGCACCACGTCGGTACCGGACTCGACTTCGGCGACCACCTCGATGTCCGGCTCCAGACTCAACAATGACACCAGCGCTCTGCGCAGTAATTTCATGTCCTCGGCAATCAGGACCTTGATCAAGGACTCCCCCTCATCCCGAATCTCGACACCGAACTCCCCGGCGCCGAAGTTCGTCGGTGATCCCCCGTATCAAGATGCCGATTATGCAGGAGGAGTTCGGCGGCCCAATAGAGCAAATTGCACACGGATCGAACGCCGATGAACGAACCCGATCGCCGACCGCGTCCGAACATCTGCGCGAGGCCGCTCCGAGCACGCCGCCGGCCTCCGCCCGACGTCGTACACGCGAAAACGGGCGGACCCGGGTCGGCAACTCGCCGATACCCGGATCCGCCCGTTCCTCGTCGCGGCGCCGTGCGGACGCGGCGGCTCCCACGTCACATCGTCCGCCTCGCGACCGCGCGCACGCGGGAGCGTGTGCGTGCGCGCGTCACGCGCGCGCGACTGCCCGACCGAGCCGGAGAGGCCGAGTCGGAACATTCCTCCGGCTCAGCCGGAGAACTCCTCCAGCGCCTTGTTCGCCTCGGCCAGCCACTCCGCGCGCGCCGCGATCGACTCCTCGGCCTCGCGCACCTTGCGCTCGTTCCCGGCCGCCCGGGCCTTCTCCGCCTGCTGGGTCAGCTTGTCGATGGACGCCTGGATCTGGTCCACCGCCGCCTGCGCCCGCGCCCGCGCCTCCGGGTTGGTGCGCTTCCACAACTCTTCCTCGGCCTCGCGGATCGCCCGCTCCACGCTCTGCAGCCGGGCCTCCATCTTCGGCCGGGCGTCGCGTGGGACGTGGCCGATGGCCTCCCAGCGATCGTTGATCGAGCGCAGCGCCGCCCGCGCCGCCTTGACGTCGGTCACCGGCACGATCGTCTCGGCCTCCACGAGCAGCACCTCCTTCGCGGCCTGGTTCTCCCGCTGCTCGGAGTCGCGCTCGGCGAACACCTCGCTGCGGGCCGCGAAGAACACGTCCTGCGCGGCCCGGAAGCGCTGCCACAGCTCTTCCTCGACATCGCGCTGGGCCCGGCCCGCGGCCTTCCAGTCGTTCATCAGATCGCGGTAGCGCGCCGCGGTGTCGGTCCAGTCGGTGGACGTGGACAGCGCCTCGGCCGCCTCGACCAACTTCTCCTTGACCCGCTTGGCGCTGTCGCGCTGACCGTCCAGCTCCGCGAAGTGCGCCTTGCGGCGCTTGGCGAAGTTGGACCGGGCCTGCGAGAACCGGTGCCACAGCTCGTCGTCCGCCTTGCGGTCCAGCCGCGGCACGGCCTTCCAGGCGTCCACCAGCGCGCGCAGCCGCTCGCCGGCCGGCCGCCAATCGGTGCTCTGGCCCAGCTGCTCGGCCTCCGCGACGATCCGCTCCTTGGCGCCCTGCGCCTCCTCCTGCGCCTTGGCGCGGGTGGCCTTGCGCTCCTCGCGCTTGGAGTCCACCACGGTCACCAACGCGTCCAGGCGCTTGACGAGCGATTCGAGATCGCCGACCGCGTTCGCGTCGACGATGCTCGCGCGCAGGCGCTCGATCGCGTGGTGGGCGTCCTTGGGGGCGAGGTCGGTGGTCCGTACCCGCCGCGCGAGCAACTCCACCTCGACGGCGAGCCCCTCGTACTTGCGCCGGAAGTAGGCCAGGGCCTCGTCCGGGGAACCCGCCTGCCACGAACCGACGGAGCGCTCACCGTCCGCCGTCTTGACAAAGACGTTTCCCTGCTCGTCCACGCGGCCCCACGGGTCGCTGCTCACAGCGGCCTCCTTCGATGCTGAATGCGGCGCACTTTACACAGGACCCCGGGGCATGGGCCGGGCCGTGCCCCGGGAGTCGCCGTGGAACATGCGTCCGGTCGGTTGCTACTTGGCCACGGTCACGCTGTCGAGGACGACGTTCTCGCGCGGCGCGCCGTCCGAGCCGCCGTCCTCGGTGCCCGCGGCGGCGATCTTCGCCAGGACGTCCATCCCGGCCGTGACCTTGCCGAACGGGGTGTAGTTCGGCGGAAGCTTGCTGTCCGCGGTGACCAGGAAGAACTGGCTCCCGTTGGTACCCGGGCCCGAGTTCGCCATCGCCACGGTGCCCGCCGGGTAGGCGGCCGAGCCGTCCGGGCCCGCCGTACCCAGATTCTCGTCCACGAACTTGTAGCCGGGCCCACCGGTGCCGGTGCCCGTCGGGTCGCCGCACTGGAGTACGGCCAGACCACCCGTGGTCAACCGGTGGCACTTGGTGTGGTCGAAGAACTTCTTGCCCGCCAGGAACGCGAACGAGTTCACCGTGTGCGGCGCCTTCTTCGCCTCCAGCGCGACCTTCACCTCGCCACACGTGGTCTTGAGGGTCATCGTGTACGCCGCGTTCGTGTCGATCGACATGGCCGGCTCGGTGGGGAACTGCTCCTTGGTCGGCTCACCCGGAGCCGGCGCCGCGCACGTCTTCGGCTTGGGCTCGGGAGCCGGCGACTGCGGGGCCGAGGGCTGCGTGGACGGCGTGTTCGACGCGTTCGTCGTCTTCTTGTCGTCGTCATCACCCGCCGCCACCGCGAGCCAGGCGCCGCCACCGGCCACGACGACCACCGCGGCGACCGCGGCGATGACCTGGTTGCGCCTGCGCCGACGTGCCTGCGCGGTCCCGCGTCGCTCCTGCTGGCGCTCGAACTTCTCGCGCGCGAGCTGCCGCTGGCGCTGCTGTTTGGTGACCACCGCGTGCTCTCCTGGATTCGAACGGACTCGATGTGGATGGACTCGACCCGGGACACCCGACCAGCGGGCGAGGGCTCCCGGCGCCGGAACCGGAAACCGGCGGCCGTGACGGGATCCGTGCACCGGCCCCGACCTGCGGTGATCCCACAGGCCCGGAACCGACCGCAGCTCGCGCACAGTCTAGGCACGCACCCCCTGAACCGGTTCGCGATCCGCCCCCGCGCGCCGGTAGTCTCGTACCTGATTCCCACGTCCGCCGCATACTTCCGTGCTTGCCCCGCCGCCGGAAGACCCCGAGACCGAGAGGACGAACGTGATCGTCGCCGGGTTCCCCGCAGGGTCCTTCCAGACCAACTGTTACGTGGTCGCCCCTGCCGCCGGCGAGGAATGCGTCATCGTCGACCCCGGGCAGGACGCCTTCGACGGCGTACAGGACATCATCCGCGAACACCGGCTGCGCCCGGTGGCCGTCGTACTGACCCACGGGCACATCGATCACATGTTCTCCGTGGTGCCGGTCTGCGCCGAGCACAAGGTGCCCGCGTGGATCCACCCCGACGACCGTGACCTGCTCTCCGACCCGGCCAAGGGCCTGTCGCTGGGCGTGGGGCAACAACTGTTCGGCGGGATGACCTTCACCGAACCCGAGGACGTGCGCCTGCTCACCGACGGCGCCGTGCTCGACCTCGCCGGCCTCGAACTGACGGTCCATCATGCGCCCGGCCATACACAGGGGTCGGTGGCGTTCGGCACCCAGGGAAGCGCGGACATCCCGCCCATCCTGTACTCGGGTGACCTGCTCTTCGCCGGCTCCATCGGACGCACCGACCTGCCCGGCGGCGATCACGCGCAGATGTTGCGCTCGTTGTCCCGGGTGTGTCTGCCCCTGCCGGACGAGACCGTCGTCCTGTCCGGCCACGGCCCCCAGACGACGATCGGCCGCGAGCGCGCGAGCAACCCTTATCTGCAAGAGCTGACGCCGCCCGCGGGACCGCACCGAGGAATGTGACGGATTTTCATACCGTGAGTACCTTCAACGCCCCCAAGGGCACCTTCGACATGCTTCCGCCGTACTCGGAGACGTTCAACCGGATCCGGATCCAGTTCGGCCTGGAGCTGCGCGACGCGGGGTTCCAGTACATCGAGACCCCCACCTTCGAGGAGACCGGCCTCTTCCTGCGCGGCGTCGGCGAGTCCACCGACATCGTGACCAAGGAGATGTACACCTTCGAGGACCGCGGCGGCCGCTCGCTGACGCTGCGCCCCGAGGGCACCGCGGCCGTGATGCGCTCGGTACTCCAGCACAACCTGTACGCCGGCCGGCTGCCGGTCAAGCTGTGGTACTTCGGGTCGTACTACCGCTACGAGCGCCCCCAGGCGGGCCGCACCCGCCAGTTCACCCAGGTCGGCGCCGAGGCGATCGGCAGCGACGACCCGCTGGTCGACGTCGAGATGATCGCGCTCGCCGCCGAGGGCTTCATGAAGCTGGGCCTGCGCGACTTCCGGCTGCTGCTCAACTCGCTCGGCTGCCGCGAGTGCCGCCCGGTCTACCGGGCCAAGCTCCAGGAGTTCCTGCGCGCGCTCGACCTGGACGCGGAGACGCACGCGCGGATCGAGATCAACCCGCTGCGCGTGCTCGACGACAAGCGCCCCGAGGTGCAGGCGCTGATCGCCGACGCCCCGCTGATCACCGACCACCTGTGCCAGGCGTGCGCCGAACACCACACGTTCGTCCGCGGCATGCTCGACGAGCTGGAGATCTCCTACGAGGACACGCCCCGGCTGGTCCGCGGGCTGGACTACTACAACCGGACCACCTTCGAGTTCGTGCACGACGGCCTCGGCGCGCAGTCGGCGATCGGGGGCGGCGGGCGCTACGACGGCCTCTCCGAGGACCTCGGCGGCCCCGACCTGCCCTCGGTGGGCTGGGCGCTGGGGATCGGCCGCACGATGCTCGCGATGGAGGCCGAGGGCCAGGCCGTGGAGACCCCGGCCGACTGCGACGTCTACGGCGTCGCGATCGGCGACGCGGCCCGCCGCGCGGTGTTCGGCATGATCACCCAGCTTCGGATCGAGGACATCCCCGCCGACATGGCCTTCGGCGGGAAGAAGCTCAAGGGCGCCATGAAGGCCGCGTCGCAATCCGGCGCCCGCTACGCCATCGTCGTCGGCGACCGTGACCTCACCGAGGGCGTCGCCCAGATCAAGGACCTGTCGAACGGGGACCAGACCCCGGTCCCGCTCGACCAGGTCGTCACCGTCTTGAAGGAGAAGCTTCAGTGATCCGCACCCATGACGCCGGGACGCTCCGCGCCGAGCACGCCGGCCACACCGTGACGCTCGCCGGGTGGGTCGCCCGGCGGCGCGACCACGGCGGCGTGGCGTTCGTGGACCTGCGGGACGCGTCGGGCACCGTACAGGTGGTCTTCCGCGACCTGGAGACCGTGCACAACCTCCGCTCCGAGTTCTGCGTGCGGATCACCGGCGACGTGCGGGTGCGCCCCGACGGCAACGAGAACACCGAGATCCCCACCGGTGCGATCGAGGTCGTCGTGGACGACTTCGAGATTCTCTCCGAGGCGGCCCCGCTGCCGTTCCCGATCGAGGAGTACACGCCGGGCACGGTGAACGAGGAGGTGCGGCTCAAGCACCGCTACCTCGACCTGCGGCGCGCGCCGATGGCTCGCAACCTGCGGCTGCGCTCCAAGGTCACCCGGGTGATCCGCGAGGTGATGGAGGACCACGACTTCCTCGACATCGAGACGCCGTACCTGACCCGGTCCACGCCCGAGGGCGCCCGCGACTTCCTGGTGCCGGTGCGGCTCCAGCCGGGTTCGTGGTACGCGCTGCCGCAGTCGCCGCAGCTGTTCAAGCAGCTGCTCATGGTCGCCGGCATGGAGCGCTACTACCAGATCGCGCGCTGTTTCCGGGACGAGGACTTCCGGGCCGACCGGCAGCCCGAGTTCACCCAGTTGGACGTCGAGATGTCCTTCTGCGACGCCGAGGACATCCTGGCGCTGACCGAGAAGCTGATCGCGCGCGTGTGGCGCGAGGTGCACGGCGTGGAGATCCCGCTGCCGCTGCCCCGACTGGCCTACGCCGAGGCGATGGCGCGCTACGGCTCGGACAAGCCGGACACCCGCTTCGGCTGCGAACTGGTCGATCTGACGGCCTACTTCGAGGGCACCTCGTTCCGGGTGTTCCAGGCCGAGTTCACCGGCGCGGTGGTGATGCCCGGCGGCGCCGCGCAGACCCGCAAGGAGCTCGACGGCTGGCAGGACTGGGCCAAGGCACGCGGCGCGCGCGGGCTCGCGTACGTGCTGGTCGACGCGGAGACCGGCGAACTGCGCGGCCCGGTGGCCAAGAACCTGTCCGAGGAGCACCTGGCCGGCCTGGTCGAGGCGACCGGCGCGGCCAAGGGCGACTGCATCTTCTTCGCGGCGGGTCGGCGTACGGCCTCGCTGGAACTGCTGGGCGCGGCCCGGCTGGAGATCGCGCGTCGGGGTTCGCTGATCGACGAGTCGCGGTGGAACTTCCTCTGGGTCGTCGACTTCCCGATGTTCGAGCCGATCGAGGACGCGGCCGGCAACCACCAGGGCTGGCACGCGATCCACCACCCCTTCACCGCGCCGACCGCGGAGTGGCTCGACGGGTTCGACAAGAACCCCGGCGAGGCGCTGTCGAACGCGTACGACATCGTGCTGAACGGGACCGAGATCGGTGGCGGTTCGATCCGTATCCACCGTCGGGACGTGCAGGAGCGGGCGTTCGCGGCGATCGGGATGTCGGAGGAGGAGGCGCAGTCGCAGTTCGGGTTCCTGCTGGACGCGTTTGCGTACGGGCCACCGCCGCACGGCGGGATCGCGCTCGGCCTTGACCGGTTGGTGGCGCTTTTGGGCGGAACCGAGTCGATTCGGGACGTGATCGCCTTCCCGAAGACCGCCTCCGGTGGCGACCCGTTGACCGGGGCTCCGTCGCCGATCACGGCGCAGCAGCGGCGCGAGGCGGGGATCGACGCGAAGCCGAAGGCCAAGTCGGACTCGGGTGACGGTGTCACGGGTGAGGGTGCGGAGAAGGCGTAACCGCTTGCGGGTGGATGTCGTTGGGACGGTTGGCGTAGGAGTGGCCCCGTCCTTCGACATGGTCCGTGCGGGGATGGTCCGGCAATGACGTCTCGGATCCTGTCCGCCCTCCCGTCGGCCCCACGCGTGCGGGGATCAGGGCGGTCGAGCCAATGGCTCGGCCGCCCTTCGGCGTTGCCGGACTTTGTCGACTCGAAGAGGTAGCCGAAACGCTTCTGCACAGGGTCGGAGCGCACGGATCCGGGTCTGCCTACCTTGGAAGTCGAGCCGGTGCCGCACCGGTTCGGATGACCTCGGGGAGGCCGACATGGCGGTGGAGTTGACGAAGCGGCGGGTGCCGGCGGAGTACGTGACGCGGTCCGTCGTGCAGGGGCGCGGCTGGACGCAGGGCGCCATCGCACGATTCCTGGCCGAGCCGGACGGGACGGTGGCCAACATGCGATATCGCGGGTCGCCGCCGACCCGGTTGTACGCGATGGCGCGGGTCCGGGCGATCGAGGGCACGCGCGAGTGGCAGGAGTGGTACTTCGCGTCGCGCCGACGGCGGGCCGCGACGGCGGAGCGGGGGAGCGCGGCCGGGGGCGTCGTGCGGGGCGGCTCGTCGGCGCGGACGGCCGGCGCGGGCGGCGGAACACGCGGAGGTGGTGGGCCCGTTGCGCCCGGCGGCGGCGACGTCGGTGGGGGCGTCGTCGGCGGCGCCGATGTCGGAGCCGAGCGGGATGCTGGGGTGGGCCGGGTTTCGGGCTTGAAAGGGGAGGTCGCATGAGCCACACCGTGCACATCAATCCGCTGCGCTGGTTCACCGATGGCGAGGGTGGCCTGGAGTTCGTCGAGTCGTTCGGCACGCCGGTGCCGGCCGACCTCCTGGAGGAGGCACGTGCCGTGTCCTACCCGGGAGTCGGCGAGGTACTGGCCGTGCTGCGGGGCGAAGGGCTGTCCGCGCGCTGTTGGTTCACCCTGTGGGTGGAGGGTGCGGAGGTGCCGGACCCGTTGCCGGAGCGACCCGGAGCGGGTGACGGCGACCACCTGGGCGGGTTCGCGGTCGCGGTCGCGGGTGAGCGGAAACGCATCGGGGCCGACGAGCCGGTGTCCGGATTGACCTTCCGGGCGCCGGGGCCGGGCGCGGCGGAACGGGCGGTGGTGGCGCTGGCCGAGGCGTTCGGGCCGCAGGTGATGTGGGCCGGCGACATCGGTGATGTCGTGGTGGTGCCGCCCGGGCTGACGCCGGACGGGTTGCGGGAGCTACGGGTGGGCTGCGACATGGCCGATTCCTGAGGGATCTGCCCCTGTTCGTGAGGGCGGGCGATCTGGGAGCGTAGGCCGGTGAAGCCCCCGGGAGGGGGCGGCCACCCGACTCGCTCGACTGCTGGGAGCCCTCGCCATGCCCTTCTCGCTGTTCGGTCGCAAGAAGTCGAACCCGGACTCGTCGACGGCCGCCGCACCGCCCGCCGCCGCACCCCCGGCCACCGTGCGCAGCGGGAGCGGCTCGGCGGTCTCGCTGGCCAAGATCGAGCGCTCCGCACCCGGGTTGGTCAGCCTGTACAAGGCGGCCGGGGTGAGCCTGGAGAAGAACCGGCTCGCGGGTGTGCGCGCCGCCGTCTACCTCGTGCTCGACCGCTCCGGCAGCATGGCGCCGTTCTACAAGAACGGCAGCGTACAGGCGCTCGCCGACCGGGTGTTGGCCGCCGCCGCGCACTTCGACGACGACGGCTCGGTGCCGGTGATCTTCTTCGACACGAAGGCGCACGAGGCCGAGGAGATCTCGCTGGACAACTACGGCGGCCGGATCGCCGCGCTGCACAAGAAGCTGGGCCACATGGGCACCACGGACTACGTGTCGGCGATGGAAGCGGTGATCGCGCACTACCGGTCGTGCGGGGCGACCGATCCGGCCTTCGTGATCTTCCAGACGGACGGCGCGCCGAACAACGCGAAGGCCGCGGAGAAGGCGATCTGCCAGGCGGCCGGGCTGCCGATCTTCTGGCAGTTCATCGGCTTCGGCCGGGACGAGTTCCGCTTCCTGCACCGCCTGGACGACCTGCCCGCGCCCAAGTACCGCGTGGTCGACAACGCGGGCTTCTTCGAGGCGGGCGCGGACCCGAGGCGCATGCCCGACGGCGAACTCTTCGACAACCTGATGAACGAATTCCCCGAATGGCTCCAGACGGCCAAGGCGGCCGGGGTACTGCGCTGACCCGAGCGCTTCGGGAGAGGTGAGCCGCGCGGGCGACGGGGCTGCGTCCGCGTGGTTGGGCCGGGCGAGGCGCGGCCGGGCCGGGCGGGTCGGTGGCGTTGGCGTTGCCCGGGTTGCCGGCGGGCGGGCCGGCGCGGGGGGTATGCGGGGGCGAGGCGCCGGAGATCGTGTGGCTGTGGCTGTGGCTGTGGCTGTGGCTGTGGCTGTGGCTGTGGCGCGGGGCGCGGGGCGCGGTGTCGCGTCGCGGTGTCGGGCGGCCAGGCGCAATGCTGCCCGGTGGGTGCGCCGACGTTTCGTGGTGTGCCGCGTTCCGCTCGGCGACGGCGCGTCGTGGCGAACGGGCTTGGCCGGCCGCTGGGCGCTCCGGGTGGCGTCCTGCGTCGGTCGGCCGGGGGTCGTCGGCGCCGTGGCGTGTGGTGATGGTGTCGAGTCGTGGGGCCGTGGTGTCGGGGGCGAGGCGTGATGCCGTCTGGTGGGGCGCCGACCGTTTCTTGGTGCTTGGTGCTTGGTGCCTGGTGCGCCGCGTTCCGCCCGGCGACGGCGCGTCGTTTTGCGTGCGGTGGGCCGGTCGGCCGGCGGGTCGGGTTGTGTCCCGGGCCGGTTGGGTGACGGTGCTGTGGGGGCGCGGTGTCGTGTGGCGGCGGTGCCGAGTTGCGGGGCCAAGTCTCGGGCGGCAGGGCGCAGTGCTGCCCGATGGGTTTGCCCACCGCTTGTTGGTGCGCTGCTTCCCGCTCGGCGACGGCGCGTTGCGTCGAGAGCGGTCAGGTGGGGGCTCCGGGCGGTGTCGCCGGCCGGTCCGGAGTCGGTGGCAGTGGCGCGGGGCGCGGTGTCGTGTGGTGGCGTCGAGTCGGGGTGGTGGTGTCGGGCGGCGGGGCGGGGGCTGTCCCGTGGGTGCGCTGCGCCGCCTGTTGGTGTGCCGACCGTTTCTTGGTGCGCCACCTGCTGTTCGGCGGCGGCGTGTCGTGGCGAGTGCGGTGGAGCGGTCGGTGGGGCTCCGGGTCGTGCGCTGGGGCGCGTCCCGGGACGGTTGGGAGTCGGAGGTGGGGGTTAGGGTCGGGGAGTGGATTCCGATCTCTTCACCGCTGCCGCCGAGGCCCGGCAGGCCAAGGACCCCTCGCTCGCGCCGCTTGCCGTGCGGATGCGACCGCGCGATCTGGACGAGGTGCTCGGTCAGCGGCATCTGTTGGGTGAGGGATCGCCGCTGCGCCGGTTGGTGTCGTCGGAGAGCCGGGTCACCGCGCCGTCCTCGGTGATCCTGTGGGGGCCGCCCGGTACCGGCAAGACCACGCTCGCCTACGTGGTCAGCCACGTCACCAAGCAGCGGTTCGTGGAGTTGTCCGCGATCACGGCGGGCGTCAAGGAAGTACGCGCGGTGATCGAGGACGCGCGGCGGCAGGCGGGTGCGCAGGGGCGCGACACGGTGCTGTTCCTGGACGAGATCCACCGCTTCTCCAAGGCCCAGCAGGACTCGCTGCTGCCCGCCGTGGAGAACCGCTGGGTGACCCTGATCGCGGCGACCACCGAGAACCCGTACTTCTCGATCATCAGCCCGCTGCTCTCCCGCTCGTTGCTGCTGACCCTGGAGTCGTTGACCGACGACGACCTGCGCGAGGTGGCGCACCGCGCACTCACCGACGAGCGCGGGCTCAAGGGCACGCTCACCCTCGACCCGGACGCCGAGGAGCACCTGCTGCGCATCGCCGGCGGCGACGCGCGACGGATCCTGACCGCGCTGGAGGCGGGCGCGGGATCGGCGGCGGACAAGGGCGAGGACACGATCACGCTGGCCACGCTGGAGAGCGCGGTGGATCGCGCGGCGGTGCGGTACGACCGGGACGGGGACCAGCACTACGACGTGGCGAGCGCCTTGATCAAGTCGATCCGGGGCTCCGACGTGGACGCGGCGCTGCACTACCTCGCGCGGATGATCGACGCGGGGGAGGACCCGCGCTTCATCGCCCGGCGGTTGATGATCTCGGCGAGCGAGGACATCGGGATGGCCGACCCCACCGCCCTCCAGGTCGCGGTGGCCGCCGCGCAGGCGGTCGCGCTGATCGGCTTCCCCGAGGCGCGGATCACGCTGTCCCAGGCGGCGATCCACCTGGCCCTGGCACCGAAGTCGAACGCGGCGTACCTCGCGATCGACGCCGCGCTCGCCGACGTCCGCAAGGGCCTTGCCGGTCCGGTACCGCCGCACCTGCGCGACGGCCACTACAAGGGCGCCGCCAAACTCGGCCATGCCCAGGGCTACGTCTATCCCCACGACGTCCCCGGCGGCGTGGCCGCGCAGCAGTACGCCCCCGACGCCATCCACGGCCGCACCTACTACGAGCCCACCCGCCACGGCGCCGAAGCCCGCTACGCCGACATCGCCACCTGGACCAGATCCCGCCTCTCCGGCACCACCCCCACCACCGAGTAGCCCCCGCCGAACCCGCCAACCCCCGAATCCCCCGAGCACCCGAAGGCGTGACCGACCCAGCGGCGAGATCAGCGCGTCCGGGCCGTGGCAAGGGTGCCTGATCGGCAGGGTGGTGGGGGCACTGACCCGATTGCGCGCGTTGCCGGGAGTCGCCCGGGCGCGCGGCGTGTTGGAGGGGTTCACCGGCGTGGTCGACCGCGACGGCGACCTGCTCGGATCCGGGTGGACCACGATCGGGACCAACTTCGTGCCGAGCCGCGACGGAGTCGACCCGCGCTTCCCGATGCGGGCCGGGCGCGGGCCCGCGGGCGGCGGCGAGATCGCGTTGGACGCCGGGACCGCCGACAAGGGTGGCTTCCGGGTCGGTGACACCGTGCGCGTCGCGCTGAGCGGCCCGATGGTCGAGGCCCGGCTGACCGGCGTGTTCGGGACCGACGATCCGAGGGTGTCGTCGGGCGGCTCGCTGGTGCTGTTCGACACCGCGACCGCGCAGCGCCTGTTTTTCAAGCCCGGCCGCTACGGCCGGATCGACCTGACCGCGGCCCCCGGTACGAGCGAGGCGACGTTGCGGGACGCGGCCGAGCGGCTGTTGCCCCGGTCGGACAACCTGCGGGTCGACTCCGGACGGGCGCCGGCCCGGGCCCAGGTGCACATGATCGAGGCCGGCACCCGGCAGATGACCATCGCGCTGCTCGTGTTCGCCGGCATCGCGCTGTTCGTCGCCACGTTCATCATCGCCAACACGTTCACCATGCTGGTCGCCCAACGCACCCGCGAACTCGCGCTGTTGCGCGCGGTCGGCGCGCGGCGCGAGCAGGTCACCCGGATCGTGCTCGCCGAGGCCGCGGCGGTCGCCGTGGTCGCGTCGTCGCTCGGCCTCGGTGTCGGGATCGCGCCGGCGGGCGCGCTGCGCTCGGCGCTGGAACGGTTCGGCGCGCACCTGCCCGCCGGGCCGCTGATCGTCGGCGGTCGCACCATCGCGGTCGCGTTGCTCGTGGGCGGCGCGGTCACCCTGCTCGCCTCCTGGCTGCCGGCCCGGCGCGCGCCCCGGATCCCGCCGGTCGCCGCGCTGAACACGGTGGAGCAACCCGCCGGCCCCGTCGGCCCACGCGGGCGCGGCGTGCTCGGCGTAGCGGTGACCACCGTCGGCGTGGCGCTGACCGCGTACGGCCGTTCGACCGCCGGCGACAGCGGCCGAGTGCCGGTGGCCGTCGGGGTGTTCCTGGTCCTGGTCGGCATCCTCCTGCTCACCCCGCTGCTGTCCCGACCGGTGATCGGGATGAGCGCGCCGTTCCTGGACCGGCCGTTCGGCGTGGCCGGTCGGCCGGCCCCGCGCAACGCCGTTCGCAACCCGCGACGCACCGCCGCCACCGCGTCCGCGCTGACCATCGGCCTGTCCCTGATCGCCGGCCTGAGCATGCTCGGCGCGTCGATCCGGCAGGCCGTCGAGGACCGGGCGATCGCCGAGGTCGCCGCGGACTACCGGATCCGGACGGTCAACGGCGCCTCCGTCGACCCGAGCGTGCTCGAAGCCGTCGCCCGGGTGCCGGGGGTCACCGCGGTGTCCCCGCTGATCCGGGACACCGTGACCCTGGACGGCCACGACGACGCGGTGATCGGGGTGGATCCGCAGCGAATCGAACGCCTGCTCAACCTCGGCGGCACGGCGGACGCCGCGGCGGCGCTGCGTCGAGGCGAGATCCTGGTCGCGCCGGACATCGCGAAGCGGCGCGGGTGGCGGGTCGGCTCCGTCGTCGCGATCGGCTATCCCGACGGCACACGCGGCCGCGTCACCGTCGGCGGCTTCCAGGGCGACCTGGAACAGTTGACCGGGATCACCGTGCCGGCCGCGCTCGTACAGGCGCGTTCCGCCCACCGCGACATCCGGTCGATCATGGTGCGGACCGCCGACGGCGACAACCCCCGAACCACCCGCGCGATCGAGCGGGCGATCGGCGACAACCCGTTGATCACGGTGGAGGACCGCCCCGACGTCCGGCGATCCATCAGCCGCTCGGTCGACCTGCTGCTCGACATCATGTACGGGCTGCTCGCGATGGCCGTGCTGATCGCCGTGCTCGGCGTGGTCAACACCCTGGCCATGTCGGTGTTCGAACGTCGGCGCGAGATCGGGATGTCGCGCGCGATCGGCCTCGACCGCTCGCGGGTGCGCACGATGGTCCGGCTCGAATCGCTGGTGATCTCGGTCTTCGGCGCGGCGCTCGGGGTGGTCGTGGGCGCGTTCCTGGCCTGGGGGATCCTGGGCACCCTGCGCGACAGGCTGCCGGATCTGGTCCTGATCGCGCCCTGGGCCGGCGTCGCCGGATTCCTCGCCCTCGGGGTGGTCGTCGGCGTGCTCGCGGCGGTCTGGCCGGCCCGTACGGCGGCCCGCGCGGACGTGCTCACCGCGATCGGCAGCGCATGACCGGCGTCGGCGCACCCGGGCGACGCGCCCGCCGCACGGACGCCCGTCAGTTCACCACCGCGCGCAGCCCGTCCGGATCCGGCGCCGTCATCGCCCGAGCGATCTCGGGGTCCAGCGTTCCGGTGACGGCGCCCACCACGGTGCGGTGGATCAACGCGGTCCAGGCCGAGGACCGACGCACCATCGCGTGGCCGTCCGGGAGTTCGAACCGGCAGACCCGTTCGGAGACCTCCCGGGCGGTCAGCGCGTAGCGGTGCGAGGCCCTCGGGCTCGTGGTGTGGTCGGCCGTACCGTGCACGATGACCACGTCGCGGCCGGCGAGTTGGGCGTACGGCTCGTCGTCCTCGATCCACGGCGCGAGGGCGCAGATCGTTCGCACGCTGTCGTGATCGGCGACCCGCAACGCGGTACGGCCGCCCATCGAGTGGCCGACCAGGGTGACCTCGGCGTGCGGGTAGCGGCTACGGATGCCGTCGAGCGCCCACCACGCGTCCTGGACCGGATCGTGGTCGGGCTCGTTCCACCCGCGCACCCGGTAGCGCAGCAGCCAGGTCGCCACACCCTCCGCGCGGGTCGCCCGGTGGATGCCCCGCGCGATCGGCACCATCCGGCGATACGCCAGATTGCGGGTCGAGGCGGGCTGCCGCCCCCGCGCACGCCCACCGGGCAGGACCAGCACGACCGCGCGTACGTCCGTCCCGGTCGGCGGCGACCATGTACGCAGCGCGGCGAGCGGCCCGGTCGATGCGTGCGCGTCCGACATGCGGAGCCCTCCATGCCTGTACTCGGTCCCGACGACCCGGACCACCGTCATCACTCCGGGGCCGCACCCCGAACCACCGCCCCAAATCCCGAACGCCCCCACGCCCCACGTCGTTCCCACCACCCGAGAACCCACCGCCCGAGAACCCACCGCCCGAGAACCCACCGCCCGAGAACCCACCGCCCGAGAACCCACCACCCGGGCTCCGCCGCACGAAGCGACGGCCCACGGGAGCGGCCCGGCCGGATCCGGCGACAAGGTTCCAAGCGCGGGGAAGCGCACACCGGGTGCCCCACCCGCCCGGTCGCCGCACCGTGCCGCCGGTGAAGTGCCGGGAGCCGGAGCGACGGCGTCGCTCGCCGGGCCGGGCCCGCGCCGGGTCCGAGCCGCCCCGCCTCAGAACCCGCGGGTCCGCTTCGAGGCGGGCCGCATTTCGCGCCCCGTGCGTGGCGGCGGCGACGGGAGCACGAAGCGGGCCGCCTCGGAGCCGACGTTGACGCCCGCCGCCAGGGCCAGGGCCAGGGAGGCCGCGTTGACCAGGCTGCGCCAGCCGGAGTCGGTGTGGCCCAGGGACAGGCCCAGCATGCCCTGGTACATCGCGCTGCCCGGCAACATCGGGCCGATCGCCGGGATCACGTACGGCAGCGCCGATGTCCCGTGCCACCGCGCGAGCAACTGACCGAGCAGTCCGAGCAGTCCCGTGGCGACGGCGGTCGCGAGCACCGGCGCGGCGCCCGCCTCGCGCAACACCTGGAACACCGCCCAGCCGACCGCGCCACCCGCCGCCGCGACCGGCAACAGTACCCGGCGCACCTGGACCAGCACCGCGAAGGTCATCGACACCGCGCCCGCCGCGAGCAGTTGCACCACGCGGGGGTTGGCGTTGAGGTCGAACGTCCCCTCGACCTCGAACTGCACGCCCACCTGGTCGCCGATGTAGAGCACGATCGAGATGCCGACGATGATGCCGACGATCAGGTAGAAGACCTCCAGCAAGCGGGCCGCGGCGGTGATGTAGAAGCCGGTCAGGCCGTCCTGGACGGCGGCGACCAGGGCTCTTCCGGGCAACAGCGCGAACAGCCCGCCGGTGACCACGGCGTACGGATTGATCCCGACGCCGACCTTGATCATCGCCACCGTGATCGCGGCGGCCGGCATCGAGGCGAGCACGAACTGGTAGAACTCCGGGACGCCCCGGTCGGCGAGCAACTGCGCCAGTCGCTCGCCGATCAACGCCGCGACGCAGGCGGCGATGGCCACGATCAGCCCGCCGCCGACCATCACGCTCGCGAAGGCCGCGATCAGACCGGCCGACAGCAGCAACAGGTTGCGCGGGTAGGGGTGTCGGTTGCGGCGGATGTCGGCGAGCCGGTGGTACGCCTCCTCCAGGGTCAATTCGGCGCCGGTGATGTCCGAGACCAGTTGGTGTGCCTCGTCGAGCCGGGTGTAGTCCACCGCGCGGCGGCGCACCACCCGCTCGCCGGTGACCGGCGGTTCGACCAGGGACGGCTGGTAGGACAGGGTGATCGCGACGAAGGTCACATTGGGTTGGCAACGTTCGAGGCCGTACGCGTCGGTGATGCCCAGCATCGCCGCCTCGACGTCCTCGCCACCCTCGCCGCTGGCGAGCAGCAGTTCGCCGGTGCGCAGCGCCAGGTCCAGGACGCGTGGGACCGAGGGGCCGGCCTCGGGCTTCTCCGGGGCGGGCACGATCGGGATGCTCGCGGTGTGCCCGCTGAACCGAAGCTGGGTGCGCAGTCGGTCCTGCCACGGACTGGCCCCGGATCGGGACGTCGGTCGGGGCTCCGGTTCCCAGGGCGCCCGGGGGGTGGGGTGGTCGCGACCGTCCCCGTTCGTCGGGTTCTCCGGACCGTGCCGCGCATGTTGCTCCGACACCCCGTGTCGTCCCTTCCGCCGTCCGCCGATGCGGTCGTCTCGCGCCGGCGGACGCGTGGTCGGTCCGCCGTGGCGATCCGCCCGGGTGGATCGCCACCCGGTGCCGCGACCGGAAACGTTAGCCGGTTCCGGGTACCGGGCACGGCGCCGCTGATCTTGGACGGGGAGACTGCCCGCACGGCGGCGCATCATGCGACACCGGGAGGCCCTCGCGGCTCGCCGGGGCGTCACGCCTGTCCGTGCACCCCGTGCAGCAGTCGGCGCAACGCCCCGCCCAACTCGAGCGGACCGGACACCGGCGCCTCGAACTCGAACCGCACATCGCAGGTACGATCCGGCCCGCCGGTGCGCAGCCGGATGCCGTGCCGGTCCAGCGACACCGGCACGACCCGGTCGTCGCAGGCCGGGGCGCCCGCCACGCTCGCCAGCCGGCACAGGTCGTTGCCGTGTGCGGCGGCCAGGTGTTGCAGCAGTTCGGCCTCGTGGCCGGCCAGCGGGTCGGGCTCGGCGTCGGCGTACTCGTCCGGCTCGACGTGCCCGCTGCCCCACAGGTCGTCGACCAGCACCTCGCCGACCTCCAGCCGCACGACGGTGCCCGCGCGCGGCGACGCGGTGGGGTCGGGGGTCAGCTCGGCCAACCGCTCGGCGGCCCGCTCGGCGTCGGCGCCGGTGGGCACGGTCAGCCAGCCCGCGATCCAGCAGTGCGCCCGGACCCGGTGCGGCACCGCGACCGGCGCGACGTCGACCAGGTGCAGCACGGCGGCCACGTCCTCGCGCGAGGTCAGCACGACCGCGGCGGTCTCGGCCGGGACGAGCAACAGCAGCGCGCCGTCCGGCTCGACCGCCCGCGCGGCGGGGATCACGTGCTCGTCCCGGTCGCCGGGCACGTCCAGGGTGGCCGAGCCGGCGTACGCGGCCAGGGTGCGGGCCCGCTCGGCGGTTCGCGGCCTTCGGGAAGAGACATCGGTGCGCCCGGCGTTGGCCTCGGTGGGAACAGACATGGCGTCCTCCAGGTGTGGCGCTCGTTTGCGACCCCCGCTGTGGGCTACCGAACGCATCGACGTTAAGGTTAGGCTTACCTAAGTGCACCGATCTTGGCAAGGCGACCCGCGTCACGGCGGCCCGAGCGAAGGCGGCCCACCCCGGGGCGCCGGCGCGACGGCGACCCATGCGTGACCGACCCACCGAGACGACCAGCACCGAAAAAACAGCCCCGCACGGAGGACCCGACCTTGAACCAGACCCGACCCAAGATCCGGCGCAGCCGTGCGCTCGGTGTGGCGCTCACGCCCAAGGCCGCGAAGTACCTCGAGAACCGGCCCTACCCGCCGGGCGAGCACGGTCGTGGTCGCAAGCAGTCCTCGGACTACAAGACCCGGTTGATGGAGAAGCAGCGGCTGCGCTTCCAGTACGACATCTCCGAGGTCCAGATGCGGGCCGCGTTCGACCGCGCCAACAAGCACTCCGGCAAGACCGGTGACGAACTGGTGGTCGACCTGGAGCGCCGGCTGGACGCGTTCGTGCTGCGCGCGGGCTTCGCGCGCACCGTCTACCAGGCGCGCCAGATGGTCACCCACGGGCACATCGAGGTCAACGGCGGCAAGGTGGACAAGCCGTCCTACCGGCTCAAGCCCGACGACATCGTCGGTGTGCGCGAGCGCAGCCGGAACAAGCCGCTGTTCCAGGTGGTCCAGGCCGGCGGGTTCGCCGCCGCCGAGACCCCGCGCTACATCGAGGCGCGTCTGGACAAGCTGATGGCCCGGCTGGACCGGCTCCCGCAGCGTCGCGAGGTCCCGGTGATCTGCGACGAGCAGTTGGTCGTCGAGTACTACTCGCGCTGACCCCCGCGCACCCCGATCGGCGCCGACCCGGACATTCGGGCCGGCGCCGACGCACGTACCGCCGCAGCGCTGCCACCGCCGCACCGCCGCACCCGCGCACCCGCCGCGACGCCGCGGCGTCGATGCGCGCCCGCGCCGGGCGTCGGTCCACGCCGACGCCCGCGCCGCGTCCGGGCGGCGCCGAGCGCCGATCCGGCACCCGCCCACCGTCGATCAAGAAACGACACCGGGCCGCGACACGCGCCACACCGACCGCGCGGGTTTCCTCGGACGAGGGGACCCGCGCGGTCGCGGTAGGGTCGGGTTTTCCGAGGTGGGCGACGCGTATCCGCCTCCTCGACTGATCCCACTCATCAAGGAGCGCATGACGGTGTCGGGTGGCGAAGTCGCGCTGATGATCATCGCGGTTTTCTGGGCGATCCTGGTCGCCTTTCTCGCAGTGGCTCTGGTCAAGCTGGCGAAGGTGCTCAAGGAGGCCACGACCCTGGTCGCGGGGGTGGCGGACCGGGCGGTCCCGCTGCTCGACGAGGTGACCGAGACGGTCCGGGCGACCAACGCCCAGATGGGCCGGGTCGACCAGATCGCGGGCAACGTGCAGACCATGACCACGAACGCCACCGCGCTGTCCTCCACGGTCGCCGCCACGCTCGGCGGCCCGCTCGTGAAGACCGCCGCGTTCAGCTACGGCGTCCGCCGCGCGCTGTCCGCGCAGCAACGCGCCGAACTCGGCCGCCGGGTGCGCGTCGCGGCCAAGGCGCAGAAGGTCGCGCGGCAGCGCAGCATGCGCGGGAGGGGCTGACCGATGGCGAGACTGTTCTGGATCGCGGTCGGCGCCGGCGCCGGCGTCTGGGCCGCGCGCAAGGTCAAGGACAAGGCGTACAAGTACACGCCCGAGGGCGTCGCCGACAATGTCACCGGCATCGGCGAGGCGATCAAGTACTTCGCGGACGAGATCCGGGCGGGAATGGCCGAACGCGAGCAGGAGCTGTACCGCGCCATCGGCGCGGACGTGGCCGCCGCGTCGCTGCCGCCCGCCCCGGTGCGGCGCGCGCTGCCCGGCGCGCGCGAACCGCACGACGATTGGCACGACGGGCGTGACCTCTACGACCCGCGTGAGCTGTACGAAGGCAAAGCAAGGTACGACCGAAGGGACGGCAGCTGATGGAATCGGCAGAGATCCGGAAGCGCTGGCTGCGCTTTTTCGAAGAGCGCGGGCACACCGTCGTCCCCTCGGCCTCGCTGGTCGCGGACGACCCCACGCTGCTCCTGGTGAACGCCGGCATGGTGCCGTTCAAGCCGTACTTCCTCGGTGAGGTCAAGCCGAGCTTCAAGCGCGCCACCAGTGTGCAGAAGTGCGTACGCACCCTCGACATCGAAGAGGTCGGCAAGACCACCCGGCACGGGTCGTTCTTCCAGATGTGCGGCAACTTCTCGTTCGGCGACTACTTCAAGGAAGGCGCGATCGCGCTCGCCTGGGAGTTGCTCACCAACTCGGTCGAGGACGGCGGCTACGGGCTGGACCCGGAGAAGTTGTGGATCACCGTCTACCTCGACGACGACGAGGCCGAGCGGATCTGGCGGGAGGTGATCGGCGTGCCCGCCGAGCGCATCCAGCGCCTGGGCAAGTCGGAGAACTTCTGGTCCATGGGCGTACCGGGTCCGTGCGGCCCGTGCTCGGAGATCAACTACGACCGCGGCCCCGCCTACGGCGAGGAGGGCGGGCCGGCGGTCAACGGCGAGCGCTACCTGGAGATCTGGAACCTGGTCTTCATGCAGTACGAGCGCGGCCCGGGCACCGGCAAGGACGACTACCCGATCCTCGGCGACCTGCCCGCGAAGAACATCGACACCGGGCTCGGCCTGGAGCGCCTCGCGTGCATCCTGCAGGGCGTCGACAACCTGTACGAGATCGACACGTCGCGGATGATCCTGGACCGCGCCGCCGAACTCGCGGGCAAGACCTACGGCGAAGACCACCGGAACGACGTGTCGCTGCGCGTGGTGGCCGACCACGTGCGCACCGCCGTGATGCTGATCGGCGACGGCGTGGTGCCCGGCAACGAGGGCCGCGGCTACGTGCTGCGCCGGATGATGCGCCGGGCGATCCGCAACATGCGCCTGCTCGGCGCGCAGGGCGAGACGCTGCACGACCTGGTCGAGACCACGATCAAGGCGATGGCTCCGCAGTACCCGAACCTGCTCGAGGAAGCCGAGCGCATCGACGCCGTCTCGGTGGCCGAGGAGAAGCGCTTCCTGGCCCGCCTGCACGAGGGCACCGCGCTCCTGGACGAGTCGATCGTCAAGGCGAAGAGCTCCGGCTCGACGGTGCTTCCCGGTGAGGTGGCCTTCCTGCTGCACGACACCGAGGGCTTCCCGATCGACCTGACCCTGGAGATCGCCGCCGAACAGGGCCTGGCGGTCGACGAGGACGGGTTCCGTCGGCTGATGAACGAGCAGCGGCAGCGGGCCAAGAAGGACGCCCAGGCGCGCAAGCAGGGCCTGGCCGACCTGTCCGTCTACCGCGAGGTCGCGGACGCGGCCGGCGGCACCGAGTTCACCGGCTACCTGGACACCTCGGACGAGGCGACCGTGGTCGGCCTGCTCGTGGACGGCGTGCCCGCGCCCGCCGCGCACGAGGGCGACGAGGTCGAGGTCGTGCTCGACCGCACCCCCTTCTACGCCGAGGGCGGCGGCCAACTCGCCGACACCGGCCGGATCCGGCTGGACACCGGCGCCGTGGTCGAGGTCCGCGACGTGCAGACCCCGGTGGCCGGTGTCACCGTGCACCGCGGCCGGGTCCAGGTCGGCGAGGTCCTGGTCGGCGCCCAGGCGTTGGCCCAGATCGACACCGGCCGGCGCAACGCGATCGCCCGCGCGCACAGCGCGACGCACCTGACCCACCAGGCGCTGCGCGACGCGCTCGGCCCCACCGCCGCGCAGGCCGGCTCGGAGAACGCGCCCGGCCGCTTCCGCTTCGACTTCGGCGCGCCCGGCGCGGTGCCGGGCAGCGTGCTCACCGACGTCGAGCAGAAGATCAACGAGGTGCTCGCGCGCGACCTGGACGTCACCGCCGAGGTGATGTCGATGGACGAGGCGAAGAAGCAGGGCGCCGTGATGATGTTCGGCGAGAAGTACGGCGACCGGGTCCGCGTGGTCACCATGGGGGACTACTCCAAGGAACTGTGCGGCGGCACGCACGTGCACAACACCGCGCAACTGGGTCTGGTCAAGCTGCTCGGCGAGTCCTCGATCGGCGCCGGCGTGCGCCGGGTCGAGGCGCTGGTGGGCACCGACGCGTACAACTTCCTGGCGCGCGAGCACACCATCGTCAACCAGCTCACCGACGTGGTGAAGGGCCGTCCCGAGGACCTGCCCGAGCGGGTCGCCTCGATCATGGCCAAGCTGCGCGACGCGGAGAAGGAGATCGCGGCGCTGCGCGGCGCCCAGGTGCTCCAGGCCGCCGCGGGTCTGGTCGAGAGCGCCCAGGACGTGCACGGCGTGGCGCTGGCCACCGCGCAACTGGCGGACGGGACCACGCCCGACGACCTGCGCAAGCTCGCGCTGGACGTGCGCGGCCGGCTCGCGGCGCGCCCGGCCGCGGTCGCGGTCGTGTCGGTCGTGGGCGGCAAGCCGATGGTCGTGGTGGCCGCCAACGAGGCCGCGCGCGAGCGTGGCGTCAAGGCCGGCGAACTGGTCCGCGTCGCGGCGCAGACCCTCGGCGGCGGCGGTGGCGGCAAGGACGACGTGGCCCAGGGCGGCGGTTCGGACCCGACCAAGGTGGCCGACGCGCTGGCCGCGGTCACCCGGACAGTCGCCGAACGTACATCCTGAGTCGTCCCCTACCCTCGTTCCCCCGGTGGGTGTGGAAGTCTGGAACCGGACTCCCGCACCGCCGGGGGACTTGTATGCCGGGGCGTCGAGCCCCGACGGTCAATGACGCAGAGCCTTGTGACGGAGAGCCGACCTTGAGACGCGGAGTACGAATTGCGGTCGACGTGGGAGACGTTCGGATCGGCGTCGCGGCCAGTGACCCGCACGGGTTGATCGCCACTCCCGTGGAGACCGTGCCCGCCGGCAAGCGGGACGTCGCCCGCATCCTGGAGATCGTCGCCGAGTACGAGGCGATCGAGGTCGTAGTCGGGCTGCCGCGCTCGTTGTCCGGCGCGGAGGGCGCCGCCGCGGCCAAGGCGCGGTCCTTCGCCGATCGCCTGGTCGACGCGCTCGACCCGGCGATCGGAGTGCGCCTGGTCGACGAACGACTGACCACCGTCACCGCGACGCGTGGCCTCCGGGCGTCCGGCGTCAAGGCGAAGAAGGCCCGCGGTGTCGTCGACCAGGCGGCCGCGATCGTGATCCTGCAAAACGCGCTCGACACCGAGCGTGGTTCCGGACGTCCTCCGGGCCTGGCCGTGTCACCTGCCCCGGCCGGGTCCGTCTCCGACTCTGAAAGGCCCACGGCATGAGCGATCTCGGACTGCGCATGGAGTCGGAGCCGCGCAGCCGGCGACGGGGCAAGGACGACAACTCGCGGGGCGGCCGGCGCGGGCGGGGTCGCAAGAAGAAGAACCGCAGTGGTTGTGCGGTTTCCCTGGCGCTGGTGATCGTCCTGGCCGTGATCGGCGGCGGTGGCTACTGGGCCTACGGCTTCCTGAAGGACCGTTTCGGCCCGCCGCCGGACTACAGCGGCAGCGGCTCGGGTTCGCTCGTGGTGGAGATCAAGCAGGGCTGGGCCACCCCGCAGATGGCCAACGAACTCAAGAAGGTCGGGGTGACCAAGAGCGTCGAGGCGTTCACCAAGGTCGCCCGCGAGGACAAGGACCAGCGCGCGTCCAAGATCCAGCCCGGCGCGTACACGATGGCCAAGCGCATGTCCGCCAAGGCCGCCTTCGAGATCCTGGTCAACCCGAAGAACAAGCAGGACTACATCGTCAGGCCCGGCATTCGCGCCACGCAGGTCTACGAATCGTTGGCCAAGGCGCTCAAGGTGCCGAAGGAGAAGGTCGAGGCCGCCGCGAAGGACCCCTCGCTCGGACTGCCGGAATACGCCAAGGGCAACATCGAGGGTTTCCTGTACCCCGCGTCCTACATCGCGGCGCCGGGCATGGACCCGCTCGTGGTGCTCAAGGACATGGTCGCCAAGGCGGTCAAGGAGTACGACAAGCTCGGCCTGCCGGCCAAGGCCCAGGCGATGGGCAAGTCGCCCTACGACCTGATCATCATCGCCAGCCTGGTCGAGGCCGAGGGCAAGACCACCGACGACAAGGGCAAGGTCGCCCAGGTCATCTACAACCGGCTCGGCAAGAACATGACGCTGGGGCTGGACTCGACGGTCAACTACTACCTCAACAAGAGCAACATCCAGCTCACCAACAAGGAACTCAACGACGCGAGCAACCCGTACAACACCCGGGTCAAGAAGGGCCTGCCGCCGGGACCGATCGGCAGCCCGAGCAAGGCCGCGCTCGACGCGGCGGTGGCGCCGCCCGCGGGCAAGTTCCTCTACTTCGTCACCGTCGACCCGATCGCCGGCACCACGAAGTTCACCGACAACGACGCCGACTTCCAGACCTACAAGGCCGAGTTGGCCAAGTGGATAAAGGATCACCCGACCCCGAGTACGAGCCCGTGACCGAGTCGACTTCGCTCCCGCGCCGAGCCGCCGTGCTCGGCTCGCCCATCCGGCACTCGCTCTCCCCGGTCCTGCACCGGGCGGCGTACGCCGAACTGGGCCTGACCCACTGGTCCTACGACGCGTTCGAGATCGACGAGGCGGCCCTGCCGGGCTTCGTCGGCGACCTCGACGCGTCCTGGGCCGGGCTGTCGCTGACCATGCCGCTCAAGCGGGCGATCCGGCCGCTGCTCGACGAGATCGGGCAGGTCGCGCGCGACGTGGACGCGGTGAACACGGTGGTGTGCACCGCGGACGGCCGGCGCGTGGGGGAGAACACCGACGTGCCGGGCCTGGTCGCGGCGCTGCGTGAACGCGGCGTGCGCCGGGTCGAGTCGGCGGCCGTGCTCGGCGCGGGCGCCACCGCGACCTCGGCGCTGGCCGCGGTGCGCGAGGTCACCGACGGGCAGGTGCGGGTGTACGTGCGCGGCGAGGAGCGGGCCCGCGAGATGCGCGCGGCGGGCGAGCGGCTCGGCGTCGCGGTCGAGGTGCGCCCCTGGGCGGACGCGGCCGAGGCGTTGCGCGCGCCGCTGGTGGTGGCGACCACGCCCAAGGGCGCGGTCGACCATCTCGCGACCGAGGTGCCCGCCGGGCCCGGTGTGCTCTTCGACGTCGTCTACGACCCGTGGCCCACCGCGCTCGCGGGCGCGTGGGGCCACGCGGGCGGACCGGTGGTGGGCGGACTGGACCTGCTCGTGCATCAGGCGGTGCTCCAGGTCGAGTTGATGACCGGCCGACCGGGGCCGTTGGCCGTGATGCGCGCGGCGGGCGAGGCGGCGCTGACGGGGCGGCGCTGAGCACGAAGGGCCGAGCACGGGGCCCACCGGCCGGGTTCGTCCTGCCGGATTCCCCCGTGTCCGCGTGCCGCGTGCCTGCCCGACCGCGGTGCCGCATGCCGCGGTGCCACGTCCAGCGTTCCTGCGATCATCGGATCGGCGCTGGGGACGACGGAACGTGACCGCCGATGGATCCTGCGTATCGTCACAGGCGTGTTCCCCGTTCTCACTCTCGCGTGTGCGCTGCTCGGCTTCGTCGCCGGCCTCGGGTTGCCCCGTCCCATCCACCTCCTGCTCGCCCAGGGCGCCGGCCCCGGGCCGCGCTCCCCGGTCGCCGGCCCCGTCGCCGGTCCGGTGGTGGCCGCCACCGGTCGCTACGGGCCCCTGCCGGTCGCCGCGCTGACCGGCCTGGTGTGCGCGCTGCTGGCCTGGCGGCTCGGGCCTGGCCTGGACCTGCTCGCGTTCCTGGTGCTCGCCGTCGCGGGCGTGACCCTGGCCATCGTGGACGTGCGCACGCTCCGGTTGCCCGATCCGGTGCTGCTGGTGACGCTCGCGACCGGGCTGACCCTGCTGGGCATGGAGTCGCTCGCGCTGGGCGACTTCACCGCGTACCGACGGGCCCTGCTCGGCGGGCTCACCCTGGCCGGCTACCACCTGTGCCTGGCCGCGCTCTCCCGGGGCAGTCTGGGTATGGGCGACGTCAAGCTCGCCGGCGTGCTCGGCATACACCTGACCTGGCTGGGCTGGGGGGTGCTGGTCACCGGCGCGTTCCTGGCGTTCCTGCTGGCCGGGCTCACCGCCGGGCTGCTCGTCTCGGTGGGCCGGGCCCGTCGGGGCAGCCGGTTGCCGTTCGGGCCGTGGTTGCTGCTCGGCGCGCTCGGCGGGGTGTTGTGCGGCGCGGAGTTGTCCCGGCTGCATCTCGCCTGGTGAGACGACGGAGGCCGGTGAGGCCGCTGTCCGACACCTGGACGCGGCGCGGGGAGCCCGCCGCCGGCATGAAAGGATTCGGGTGGACATCCGCCGGGCGAATCGTGGACGGCCTCCGCGCCGTTCCCCGGACGTGATACGCGGCAAGCGCAAGAAGGAGCATTCGTGGGCAACCTACGCTGGCTGACCGCCGGGGAGTCGCACGGCCCCGCACTCGTGGCCACCCTGGAAGGGCTGCCCGCCGGCGTGCCCATCACGACCGAACTGGTCGCGGACGCGCTCGCGCGCCGCCGGCTGGGCTACGGGCGTGGCGCGCGGATGAAGTTCGAGCGGGACGAGGTCACCTTCCTCGGCGGCGTCCGGCACGGGCTCACCCAGGGCGGCCCGGTCGCGATCATGGTCGGCAACACCGAGTGGCCCAAGTGGGAGACGGTCATGTCGGCCGACCCGGTGGACCCCGACGTGCTCGCCGCGCAGGCCCGCAACGCGGCGCTGACCCGCCCGCGGCCCGGCCACGCCGACCTGGCCGGCATGCAGAAGTACGGCTTCGACGAGGCCCGGCCGATCCTGGAGCGGGCCAGCGCCCGTGAGACCGCGGCCCGGGTCGCGCTCGGCGCGGTCGCCAAGTCGTTCCTGGAGCAGGTGGCGGGCGTTCGCATCGTCAGCCACGTGGTCGAGTTCGGCGCGGCCAAGGCCCCCGCCGGCATGCTGCCCGGCCCCGACGACACCGCGCGCCTGGACGCCGACCCGGTCCGCTGCTTCGACCCGGACGCGTCGGCCGCGATGGTCGCCGAGGTGGACGACGCGCAGAAGGCCGGCGACACCCTCGGCGGTGTGGTCGAGGTGCTCGCCTACGGCCTGCCGCCGGGCCTGGGCAGCCACGTGCACTGGGACCGCCGGCTCGACTCGCGGCTCGCGGGCGCGCTGATGGGCATCCAGGCGATCAAGGGTGTCGAACTCGGCGACGGCTTCGAGCTGGCCCGGACGCGCGGCTCGCGGGCCCACGACGAGATCGTCAACACCCCCGACGGCGCCAAGCGCACATCGCACCGCGCCGGCGGCGTCGAGGGCGGCATGTCCACCGGCGAGGTGCTGCGCGTGCGTGCGGCGATGAAGCCGATCGCCACCGTGCCGCGCGCGCTGTCCACCTTCGACGTGCGCACCGGCGAGCCCGCGCAGGCGCACCACCAGCGCTCCGACGTCGCGGCCGTGCCGGCCTCCGGCATCGTGGCCGAGGCGATGGTCGCGCTCGTGCTGGCCGACCTGGTCACCGAGAAGTTCGGCGGCGACTCGGTCGCCGAGACCACCCGCAACGTGCGCGGCTACCTGGACGCGCTGGAGATTCGGTAGCGCCATGGCGGATATCGGGGATACCGGGGACATCGGGGACACCGCGCACAGCGAGGCCGCGGGCATCGAAGAGGCGGGCACCGGCCCGCTGGTGGTCCTGGTCGGGCCGCCCGGCGCGGGCAAGACGACGGTGGGCCTGCTGCTGGCCCGGGCGCACGGGGTCGGCTTCCGCGACACCGACGCCGACGTCGAGGCGCGCGCGGGCAAGTCGATCCCGGACATCTTCGTCGACGAGGGCGAGCCGCACTTTCGTACGCTCGAACACGAGGCGGTCGCCGCGGCGTTGGCCGAGCACGACGGCGTGCTCGCGCTGGGCGGCGGCGCGATCATGGACGACGCGACCCGCGCGCTGCTCAAGGGACACCGGGTGGTCTTCCTCGAGGTCGCCCTCGCGGACGCGGTCAAGCGGGTCGGCCTGGACGCGCCGCGCCCGCTCCTGGTGGGCAACCCCAGGGCCCGCTGGCGCGAGCTGATGCAGGCGCGCCGACCGCTGTACCTGGAGGTCGCCGTGCTGACGGTGGACACCGCCGGACGCACCCCCGAGGACGTTGTCGCCGAGATCCTCGACGCCTTCGCCATCGCACCCGAGCAGGCTCCTTCCGAGCAGGCCCCATCCGAGCAGACCGAGCCCGAGAAAGACGTGAATCGATGAGCGGCAACCCCTCCGAGCCGGTCCGGATCCGCGTCGGCGGCGCCTCGGAGCCGTACGACGTGCTCGTGGGCGCCGGCCTGCTCGGCGAACTCGCGGGCCTGATCGGCACGTCCGCCCGCCGCGTGGCGATCCTGCACCCGGAGGCGCTGACCGCCACCGGCGAGGCGGTCCGCGAGGACCTGGCCGCGCAGGGCTACGAGGCGATCGCCATCCAGGTGCCCAACGCCGAGGAGGCCAAGGACGTCGCGGTCGCGGCGTACTGCTGGTCGGTGCTCGGCCAGACCGGATTCACCCGCTCCGACGTGATCGTCGGCATCGGCGGCGGCGCCACCACCGACCTCGCGGGCTTCGTCGCGGCCACCTGGCTGCGCGGCGTGCGCTGGATCGCGATGCCCACCACGCTGCTGGGCATGGTCGACGCGGCCGTCGGCGGCAAGACCGGGATCAACACCGCCGAGGGCAAGAACCTGGTCGGCGCGTTCCACCCGCCGGCCGGCGTGCTCGCCGACCTGGCCACGCTGGAATCTCTGCCGCGCAACGACTACGTCAGCGGCCTCGCCGAGGTGATCAAGGCCGGCTTCATCGCCGACCCGGTGATCCTGGACCTGATCGAGGCCGACCCCGAGGGCGCACGCGACCCGCGGGGCAAGGACACCGCCGAACTGATCACCCGCGCCATCCGGGTCAAGGCCGACGTCGTCTCCGGCGACCTCAAGGAGGCCGGCCGGCGCGAGATCCTCAACTACGGCCACACCCTCGCGCACGCGATCGAGAAGGCCGAGCGCTACAAGTGGCGGCACGGCGCCGCGGTCAGCGTCGGCATGGTCTACGCGGCGGAACTGGGTCGACTCGCCGGTCGCCTCGACGACGCCACCGCCGACCGGCACCGCACGGTGCTCGCCTCGGTCGGCCTGCCGCTGACCTATCGCGGCGACGCGTGGCCCAAGCTGCTGGAGACCATGCGCGTGGACAAGAAGTCGCGCGGCGACATGCTGCGCTTCATCGTGCTGGACGGCCTGGCCAAGCCGGTCGTCCTGGAGGCGCCCGATCCGACCTTCCTGGTCGCCGCGTACGCCGAGGTGTCCGGGTGAGCGCACGCAGGGTGCTCGTGCTCAACGGTCCCAACCTCGGCCGCCTGGGCAGCCGCGAGCCCGACGTCTACGGGGCCACCTCGTACCCGGCACTGGTCGCCGAGTGCGAACGGCTCGGCGGCGAACTCGGCTTCGCGGTCGAGGTCCGCGAGACCAACGACGAGGGCGAGATCATCCGCTGGATGCACGAGGCCGCCGACGGCCGCATCCCGGTGGTGATGAACCCGGGCGCGTTCACGCACTACTCGTACGGTCTGCGCGACGCGGTCGCCCAGCGCACCGCGCCGTTCATCGAGGTGCACATCTCCAACCCGTACGCGCGCGAGAGCTTCCGGCACACCAGCGTGGTGGCCGCCGTCGCCAGCGGCACGATCGCCGGCTTCGGCATCGGCTCGTACCGCCTGGCACTGCGCGCGCTGGCCGAGGAACTCGAGGACTGACGGCGCCCGCGGGGGCGCGGGCCCGGGGGTCACCCACGTGAGTGACCCCCAGGCCCGCGACCCCAAGCCCGCCCGAGACCCCAAGACCCCGACCCCGCGACCCCGGAGCCGTACCCGCGACCGCGACCCGGGAGAGTCCCTCTCACTCCAACAGTCGCCCGATCGCCGTAGCCACCTCCCGATGCGCCAGATACGCGCCGATGTCGTGCGCACGATCATGCGGATTGGCCACCGTGCACTCCGCCGCCAGCCCGCTCCAGTCGTCGGCCAGCGGACACCCGATCGCGACCGGGTCGGTCGGACACCACGCGTTGAACCACGGCCCGGCGATCGGCGGCAGATGTGCCCCGCCGACCCGCAACCGCGAGTACACCGCGTCCATCCCCAGCGGAGCGCCCGCCGTGATCAACCCGGCCACCGGCACCGCCGGCCCGAGCCGGGTCAGCAGGTCCATCGCGACCACCGTGCCCAGGCTGTGCGCGACCAGCACCACCGGACCGGACCCGGGCAATCCCGCGAGCACCCGCTCCAGCACCGCCTCGCGCGTGTCGTCGCGATCCAGGTACGCCGCGACGTCGCGGAACGCGGCCCGGATGACCAGCCGATCCACCCCGGTGTGCGCGGCGATCCAGCCGAGCGGCTCGTGCACCGTGCCCACCACGTGGTCCCAGATGCTCTCGGTCACCACGCCCTGGCCCGGCGCCGGCATCCCGGCCCGGCGCGCGGCCTCGCCGAGCAGTTCGTCGTACAACCCCTGCGCGGACGGCGACAACGGTGCCTCGATCGGCGCCGCGGACTCCATCACCTCGACGAGCCGATCACCATAGAAGGGGAACCAGACGTCCTCGGGATCCACGGTCGGCAGTCCCGCCATGGTCAGCCCGCTGTTCAGCCCGGCCGCCCAACTCCGCCGCAGCGCCGCCGGATCGTGCCCCTGCTGACTGCGCCCGTGCAGGAACACCAGCCGCACCCGGCTGCCGAACGCACCCGGGCGCCCGGACACCCCCGAGACGGTGACCGCCTCGGCACCGGACGCCGGCTCCACCGGTGAGCGCGGCGAGGGCACCGCCGTGCGCGCCGCCGGTGTCGTGCCCAGCCCCGATCCGGCGCCCAACTCGGCCAGCAGCGTTCGCAGGCGGTCGTCGCCGGTGGCCAGCGCGCTCAGCCGGGCCAGGATCACGCTGATCCGCACCCCCTCGTTGGCGACCCACTCGATCTGCGCCAACCCCTGCTCGGGTCGCCACGGCAACCCCTGCAGATTCAGCGCCGCGCCGCTGTCGTCGTGCGCGGGCACACCGCTGTGGTGCAGTGCGACCGCCTCCCACTGGTCGTTGAACACCGGGGATCCGGAGTTGCCCGGTTCGGTGTCGGTCTCGTAGTGGAGGAAGTCGTCCAAGCGCTGGGTGAACCGATTCGCCCGGATGGCGATCTCCTTGAGCCGCCCGTCCGGGTGACCGATCACGTTCACCGGATCCCCCACCACCAGCTTGCCCTCGGCCGCGATCAGCCCGATGTGTCCGAAGATCCGCCCGGGCGGGCGACCGTCGCCGCCCGGACGCATCGCGACCAGGGAGAAGTCGAGGTCCTCGTCGGTCAGGAACAGGGTGTCCGGGTCCGGCGCGAAGCGCGTGGTGTGCACCGGCAGGTCGTTGTCGACACCCATCTCCGCGCCGAACTCGGCGAACGCGCCACGCGCGGTGGCCGCGTCCGGGAACACGTGATGGTTGGTCAGCAGCAGGCTGGGCGCGACCAGGAAGCCGGTGGCCTGCGGTCGCACCGGCCCGCCCGTCGAGTACCAGATCCGCGCCACGCACGCGGCGGCCCGCAACCCGCGGGCAAGGAAGTTCAGGCTCTGGAGGTCGTTGGTGACGCCTATGATCCGTTCGGCCAATCGCGGTGCGCTCTCGTCCGGCGAGGTGGCCAGCAACACCTGCCCGGGCACCTCGTGCTGCTCGACCAGCCGGGCCGCGCGCAGTTGCAGCCGGTCGTCCTCGTCCGGGAAGCGACTGCCCGCGGCGCGCCGCCGCTCGATCTCGCCGCGATCGGCTTCCGCCGCCCGGTACCGCGCACCCGCGGCCTCGATCTGACGGACCAGCCGCTCGTCCACCGACGCGGCGCGAGGTCCGTCATTTCCGCTGATTTCCACTGAAGTACACCCCCTCGTTGGCAGCGTAGGACCCGACCTCGGCCGCTGTCCGGCCTTCACACGATTGCCCTGGTCGCGGCACGAACGATGCAGTTCGCCGAGTCACGCCGGGCTCCGCCTACCTCGCGGGACTACGCTGGTCCCATGCCCGAGGCCCATGCTCAACGCCGTGATCGGCTGCGTTCCCGCCTGGCCGGTGCCGGCGCCGATGTCGCCCTGATCACCAATCTCGTCAATGTGCGCTATCTGACCGGTTTCACCGGTTCGAACGGTGCGCTGCTGGTGTACACACCGGGAGCGGCGGGCGAGGGGACCACCGACTCGGGCGCCGTGCTGTGCACCGACAGCCGGTACGCGACCCAGGCGGGCGAGGAGTCGCCGGGCGTCGACCTGCTCGTCGAGCGGTCCTGCGCGCAGGCGCTGACCAAGCGCGCCGCCGCGGCCGGCGCGGTCCGGCTGGCGATCGAGGAACAGCACGTGACCGTCGAGCTGTACCGCGCGCTGGGCGCGGTGCTCGCCGAGGAGAGCCCCGCCGCCGCGCTGGTCAAGCTCGGCCGGGTGGTCGAGGACCTGCGTCGGGTCAAGGATCCGGCGGAGATCGCCGCGCTGCGGATCGCCTGCGAGATCGGCGACCGCGCGCTGGGCGAGATGATCGAGTCGATCCTGGTCGGGCGGACCGAACGGCACATCGCGATGGAGCTGGAGCGGCGCATGGCCGACCACGGCGCGGACGCCGTGGCGTTTCCCACCATCGTGGCCACCGGGCCGAACTCGGCGATCCCGCACCACGACCCCGGCGACCGGCGGGTCGAGGACGGCGACTTCCTCAAGATCGACTTCGGTGCCCGCTATCGCGGCTACCACGGCGACATGACCCGCACCTTCGTGATCGGCACCGAGCCGGCCGCGTGGCAGCAGGAGATCTACGGCGTGGTGTTCGCCGCCCAGAAGGCGGGCCGCGAGGCGCTGGTGCCCGGTGCCGAGGCGGTCGCGGTGGATCGGGCCGCGCGCGAGGTGATCGAGCGGGCCGGGTACCTGGAGTTCTTCGAACACGGCCTCGGGCACGGCGTCGGTCTCGAGATCCACGAGGACCCGCGTCTGGGTCCGACGGCGACCGGTAAGCTGGACGCTTGCATGCCGGTCACCGTCGAACCGGGGATCTATCTCCCGGGCCGAGGCGGCGTCCGCATCGAGGACACCCTTGTGGTTCGTCCGCTCGAAGACGGCGGCCCCGAGCTACTCACCATCACGACCAAGGAATTGCTCGTCCTGTAGCGGGCCGTCTTCGCACCCGCCCCGTCCGACGCGCGATCATCCGGTCCCAGAAGCACGCAGGAGACACCACACTCGTGGCCACGACCAACGACCTGAAGAACGGCATGGTGCTCAAGCTCGACAATGGCCAGCTCTGGTCCGTCGTCGAGTTCCAGCACGTCAAGCCCGGCAAGGGCGGCGCGTTCGTTCGTACGAAGCTCAAGCATGTCCTCTCCGGCAAGGTCGTGGACAAGACCTTCAACGCCGGCACGAAGGTCGAGACGGCCACCGTGGACAAGCGCGGCATGCAGTTCTCGTACAAGGACGGCACCGACTTCGTGTTCATGGACACGGACACGTACGAGCAGTTGCCGATCTCGCCCGAGACCGTCGGCGACGCCGCCAACTACCTCCTCGAAGGCTTCGAGGCGACCGTCGCGATCTACGAGGGCGCCGCGCTCTACGTGGAGCTGCCGGCCTCCGTCGAGCTGCTCATCGAGTACACCGAGCCGGGTGTCCAGGGCGACCGGTCCACCGGTGGCACCAAGCCCGCGAAGCTGGAGACCGGCTTCGAGATCGCGGTTCCGCTCTTCATCACGACGGGCGAGAAGGTCAAGGTCGACACCCGTTCCGGTGACTACCTGGGCCGCGTGAACAGCTAGTGGCCGGTGCCCGCAGCAAGACCCGGAAGCGTGCGCTGCAGATCCTGTTCGAAGCCGACCAGCGCGGCGTCGACCCGGTGACCATCCTCGCGGACTGGGTCGGCCGGTTCCAGGCCGACCGGGCGGAGCCCCAGGTCGCGGACTACACGATGCAGTTGGTCGAGGGCGTCCAGGAGCACCGCAAGCGGATCGACGACCTGATCGGCACCTACGCCGTGGGCTGGACGCTCGACCGGATGCCCGGCGTGGACCGCAACGTCCTGCGCCTGGGCATCTACGAGCTGCTCTGGGAGAGCGACGTCCCCGACGTCGTGGCCATCGACGAGGCCGTCGAACTCGCCAAGGAGTACTCCACGGACGAGTCGCCGGCCTTCGTGAACGGCCTGCTCGCCCGGATAAAGGACCTCAAGCCGACGCTGCTGCGCTAGCCGCGCCCGTTTCCGGGACTCCGGTCGAGCCGCCTGCCCCGTGTGGGGGAGGCGGCTCGTCGGCTTTCCGGAGCCGGGCCCCGGGGCCGGTGCGATCGAATCATGATCGAATGCCGATAATGAAGATCATGAGATCCGACCGCAAGGGTTCCCGGCTGCGGGAGATCGGGGACGAGCCCGACTACCGCTTCACGCTCGCCAACGAGCGGACCTTCCTGGCCTGGATCCGGACGGCTCTCTCGCTGCTCGCGGGTGGCGTCGCGGTGGTCCAGTTGGTTCCGGATCTGGCTCCGCACGGACAGCGGCTGCTGCTCGGCCTGGCCCTGGTGGCGCTGGCACTGACCCTGTCGGCCACCGCGTACCGGCGCTGGTATCGGGTCGAGCGGGCGATGCGGCTCGGGCACGCGCTGCCGTTCTCCGCCGTGCCCCTGGTGCTCTCGGCGGGTCTGGTGGTCGTGATCGTGGTGAGCGTCGTGCTCATGATCGCCTCCTGATGTCGGGCCCCGCGTCGCTGCCGGGCGCACCTCTGGATCCGGGGCTGCAACCGGAGCGGACCAGGATGGCCTGGTCGCGCACGTCGCTCGCGTTCGTCGCCAACGGGGCGCTGTTGGTGCACGCGGGTCATGTGCCGGATCGCTGGTGGTTCATGCTGCCCGGGTGTGCGGTGATGGCGGCCGGTCTCACGGTGTACGTGGTGGGGCTGCTGCGGCACCGGCAGGTGGACCGGGCCGTGCGGGCCGGCGGCGCCGTGTGCGGCGATCGGGCGATCCGCGCGACGCTGCTGACCGCGGTGTCGGTGTGCGTGCTGGCCGCGGTGGTCCTGCTCGGCAGACCCTGAGGACCCTTGTCCCGACCGGGGACGCCCGGCGAGAATGCGCGGCATGACGACCGACGATCTCGGCACGTGCGGCTTCGCCCAGGGTACGGATCGGTACGAGCGGGCGCGGCCGTCCTACGCGGCCGAGGCGGTGGAACACCTGTGTGCCGGCGCCGGGATCGGGCCCGGTACCCGGGTGCTCGACCTGGCCGCGGGGACCGGCAAGTTGACCCGGCTGCTGGTCGAGCGCGGCGCGAAGGCGATCGCCGTCGAGCCGTCGGCGGCGATGCGCGAGACGTTCGCCCGGGTGGTCGAGGGTGTACCGGTGTACGCGGGCAGCGCGGAGCGCATCCCGGCTCCGGCCGGCGCCTACGACGTGGTCACCGTCGCCCAGGCGTTCCACTGGTTCGAGCCCGAGGCCGCGCTGGGCGAGATCGCGCGCGTGTTGCGGCCCGGCGGGGCGTTGGCGATGGTGTGGAACGAGTTGGACGAGAGCGAGGCGTTCGTCGCGGGTCTGCACGAGGTGGCCGAGTGGCCCTTCCACAAGCTGCACGACTATCGCTCGGAGTTGGCCGCGGCCGAGCCGTTCGGGCCCGCCGAGCGCAGGGTGTTCCGGTGGCGCGACGAACTGACGCACGATCAGGTGTTGGAGCGGTTCTCGACGTTCAGCTACGTGGCCGCGATGGAGGCCGAACCGAAGGCGCAACTCATGGCCCGAGTAAGCGAGTTCGTCCGAGCGCACGCGGAGCCGGTGGAACTCGCCTATCTCACCGACACCTACATCGCCCCCCGCAGGGAATTCGAGCCGCCCCTGTGAACCCACGGCGCGGGCGGGCACCCGCCACGGTCCCCCGGCACCAGTGCCGCGCCCGGCACTAGTTCTCCCGCCACCACCAGGCCTGGCTCAGGTTGTCGGGCAGTTCACCGGACGCGCCGAGTTGGCGCATGCCCGCGCGTAGACCCTCCTTGAGCACCTCGACGCCGTCGTCGCCGACCGCCTTGGTCCACGCGCCCTGGATCCAGGACAGCTCGGCCCAGATCACCCGCAGGCACTCGCGCCCGCGTTCGGTGAGGGTGATCCGGCGGGCACGGCGGTCGGCGGGGTCGGGCTTGCGCTCGACGTATCCGTGTCGGGCCAGGTGCGAGACCACCTCGCCGGCCGACTGCTTGGTCATGCCCAACCGGCGCCCGAGCTCGGTGGCGGTGGTGCCGCCCTCGCCGACCAGGGTCAGCGCGAAGCCGTGCGTGGGCCGGATCTCGTCGAATCCCGCGGCCGTCATGCGGTCGGAGAACAGTTGGCTGATCCCGCGCACGGCGCCGACCAGCAACGTCACCAGTTCGGGCCCGGAGGAGGTGTCTTGCTGCACGAGGTAAGAATACCTGTCTAATTTGCCGGGCAAACCGGAACGCCGCCCCCGATGTCGATCGGGGACGGCGCGACGGTCTTGCCCACGACCATTGCCCGGGGATGATGCTCCCCGTCGATCATGCCCTACACATGCACGGCGACCGCGCCTTCCCGCTTTTCGCCCTGCCGGACGAACAGCGCGAGCACGATTCCGACCGCCATGGTGATCGCGGCGATCGTGAAGGCGAGCTGCATGCCGTCCAGGAACGTGGTGTCCGACGCGTGGCGGATCGCGTCGATGGTGTGCCCGTTCATGGTCGTCGGGTCCACCGGCGGGAAGCCCTGCGCGACCGAGCCCTCGATCGCCTCGCGCCGGTCGTGCGGCAGGGTGTCGTAGGCGCCCGCCTCGGCCGGCCAACGGTCCGGCAGCACCGAGGAGACCTTGGCCGCCACCACCGCGCCGAGCACGGCGGTGCCGAGCGCGCCGCCGACCTGCATCGCGGCCTGTTGGATGCCGGAGGCGACGCCGGAGAGTTCGAGCGAGGCGTTGCCGACGATGATGTCCGTCGCGCCGACCATGATCGGGCTGAGCCCGAAGCCGAGCAGTACGAACGGCACCATCGTGGCGCCGAAGCTCGCGTCCTCGCCCAGCCGGGCGAGCAGCGCCATCGCGGTCGCGGACAGCGCGAGGCCGGCGATGATCGGGATGCGCGGGCCGAGCTTGGTGATCGCGAAGCCGCCGATCGGCGAGCCGATCATCATCACCACGGACATCGGCAACATCCGCACGCCGGTCTCCGTCGGGCTGAGCCCGTTGACGCCCTGGAGGTAGAAGGTGATGAAGAACATCGCGCCGAACATCGCGAACGCCATGAAGATCATCAGCACGATGCCGATCGAGAACGACCGGTTGCGGAACATCACCAGCGGCATCAGCGGCTCGGGCGCCCTGGTCTGCCACAGCGCGAACAGCGCGAGCAGGATCAGTGAGGCGGCCATGAAGCCCAGCGTGTACGCGCTGCCCCAGCCCTTCTCGCCGCTCTTGATCACGCCCCAGACCAGGCAGAACATCGCCACCGACAGCAGCAGGACACCCAGGTAGTCGATCCGGTTGCTCGCGCCGGCCACCCGGCTGTTGGCCAGCGCCCAGATGCCCACCACCAGGGTCAGCACACCGATCGGCACGTTGATGTAGAAGACCGACTGCCAACTGACGTGCTCCACCAGCAGCCCGCCGACGATCGGACCGGCGGCGGTCGCGGTGGAGATCGCCGCGCCCCAGATGCCGATCGCCATGTTGAGCTTGTTGCCCGGGAAGCTGTTGCGCAGCAGGCCCAGCGCGGTGGGCTGGAGCAGCGCGCCGAACACGCCCTGGAGCACCCGGAACGCGATCAGCATCGAGACCGACTGCGAGAACGCGATGATCAGCGACGTGGCGGCGAAGCCGGCCGCGCCGATCAGGAAGATCGTCTTGTGGCCGTAGCGGTCACCGAGCTTGCCGGCCGGGATCAGGCACACCGCGAGCGCGAGCAGGTAGCCGTTGGTGACCCATTGCAGGTCGGCGAGCGAGGCGTCCAGGTCCTTGGAGATGGCCGGGTTCGCGATGCCGACCACGGTGCCGTCCAGGGCCACCATCATCACGCCGAAGGCGACCGCCAGCAGGGTCAGCCAGGGGTGTCCCTGCATGCCCCGGCGCACGGCGCTCTTCGAGATGTCCGGCGGGAGCGCGTCCGAAGTCGCCGCCGTCGAAGTCTGACTCATGCGTCCCCTACATCCATCCGTGTCCAGCGCCGTATCGAACCATCGAACGATATGGCACGCAGTGCCATATAGCCAAATCACTCAAATTGCACACAGTGGCAAGTGCCATACTGTGCATAGACGAACGAGAGGATCACCCAACGTGCGGGAGACGGCCGGCACCGCGACGGGCTTGCGGGAGCGCAAGAAGGAACGCACGCGCGAGGCGTTGGTGGACGCCGCGCTGGAGTTGTTCCTGCGCAAGGGGTACGACGCCACCACGATCGACGAGATCGTGGCCGCCGTGGAGGTGTCCCGGCGCACCTTCTTCCGCTACTTCGCGGGCAAGGAGGAGGTGGCGCTGGCCCGGGCGATCGAGTTCGAGGGACTGTTCCTGGAGGCGCTCACCGCCCGACCGGCACAAGAGGCGCCGCTGACCGCGCTGCGGCGCGCGGGCGCCGAGGTGTTCGCCCGGGTCGCCGAGGAGGAACAGGAGGGCGCGGGGCAGGAGTTCCTGCGGATGCGCCGGATGATCGAGGCCACTCCCGTACTGCTGGCCGCGTCGCTGCGCAACGCGATGGAGTTGGAACGACGGATGGCCCGGGAGATCGCCCGGCGCGAGGGACTGGAGTCCGAACGCGACCGGCGCCCGGCGCTGTTGGTGACCCTGTACCACTCGGTGATGCGGGTGGCGATGGACGAGTGGACCGAGGGCGGGGCGCTGGACGTCGCGCGCCTGGCCCGCGTCATCGACGAGGCCTGGGACGACATGGGCACGCTGCTGACCGGCCGCTGGACGGCGGGCGAGATCCCGCGCGCGTGAGCGGCGCGGCGAGACGACCCGACTCGACCGACTCGACCGGCGAGTGACGAACGCCGACATACCGACGGGGCGGACCGGTGATCCGGTCCGCCCCGTCGGCGTATACGGCGCGCGAAGCCGCGCGCGGGCGTGCCGCCCGCGCGCCTACCGCACGCGCTTGACCAGCAGCGCCAACAGCGCCCCGAGCAGGGATATCGCGGCGGCGAAGGCGAACAGGCCCTCGTAGCCGAAGTCCAGGTCGTCGACCAGGAACGGGGCCAGGAACGGCGCGGCGATCTGCGGCCCGGCGTTGGCGATGTTGATCAGGCCCATGTCCTTGCCGACGTCCTGGGGACGCGGGAGCACCTGGGTGATCAGCGCCATGTCGACGGCCATGTACATGCCGAAGAACAAGCCGTTGGCGACCTGGAAGGCGATCATGCCGTCCTCGGTGGCCCACATCAGCGGAATCATCAGGGAGAGCGCGGCGCCGGCGCCCGAGCCGATCACGAACGGCTTGACCCGCCCGACGCGGTCCACGATCGGGCCGATCACGACGGCCGCGACGATGGTCACCACGGCGTTGATCACGGTGAGGGTGCCCAGCTTGGACAGCACCTCGGCCTGCGGGATCTTGATGTACATCAACAGGATGAAGAAGTTGAACTGCAGGACGACCATGTAGCCGAGCATCACGCCCAGGCGCGAGACCAGGGCGATGAAGAAGTCGGCGTGCTCGCGCGGCGAGACCCAGAAGCCCTTGACGAACGAGACGAACTCGAACTTCTCCCGCGGCATGTCCTTGGAGGATTTGTCCGGGCTGACGATCACGAAGATCAGCGCGGCGGCCACGAGTACGGCGGCGATCAGGTAGAAGCCCTTGGCCCCGCCGTCCGCCGGATCGGCGAACCTGCCGTCGAAGCCGCCGATCTGGGCGTCGATCCCGATCATGCTCAGGTCGACGCCGGCCAGCAGCAGCGAGGCCACGATCGTGCCGACGGGGATGCCCAGGCCGATCATCGCGGAGAACCGGCCGTACTTGCCCGCGGACACCCGGTCGGGCATGACCGCGGTCACCGCGGCCTGGTACCCGTTCATGATGAACTGGATGACGCCCCAGGTCAGGCCGACGACCGCGATCGAGTTGGCGTTGGCCTGGAAGCACAGGGCGGCCGCGCCGACGAGCGCGCAGAACAGGATGAACGGCGACCGGCGGCCGAAGCGCGAGCGGGTGATGTCGGACAGCTTGCCGAACAGCGGGTTGCCGACCGTGGCGAACAACGCGCCCCAGAAGATCGGCCACTTGAGCGCTTCCTGGTCGGGAACGCCCTTGATGTGGATGACCTGGGTCGGGAGCAGGTAGACCCCCACACCCAGCCACAACATGTACAGCGCGATGTTGGCGATGGGCAGCGTCGCGTAGAGCGGCCCGATCTTGTACCCGGTGTGCCCGGCACCGGGGGTGGACTCCGGCGCAGGGGACGACGAGTCGGGTGCCTCTGTGGTGGTCGAACTCATGTGGACCGTCCGATGGAGGGGACTCGAAACCCTCCCTGCACGGAGGTCTCGAATCTGCTGACGAGGTGTTGGGTTGGGAGCCTAGGTGACACGAATAAGCAGGGGAATGGGTCCACAACGTGAAATCAGTCCGACTAGATAACGATTTGATTGTTCAAGGCTTGAACGGAGCGAAATCCGCAGCGAATCGTCACTGCGAGTGATCTTGTAACGACCGACACGTGTCGGTAGCGCATTCGAGCGATTACGGCCAAGGTTGTCCCCGCTAACCAAGCGGTAACGGATCGCACGACCCTGTGATCCGGTGGACATCGGTTGCGCGCGGGCCGGCCCCGCGTGCGGGTGCGGTAGGGGGTGTCGTCGAGATGACGAGCACGAAGTCGGTTACTTGCCGCCCGGGGGGTCACGGATGAGCGCGCCGGAGGCGGGGGCGAAACCGCCCACCAGTTCCGACGTGGCCCGGCTCGCCGGCGTATCCAGATCCACCGTGAGCTACGTGCTCAACTCGCCGCCCGGGGTCCGGGTCAGCGCGCAGACCCGGGAGCGGGTCATGCTCGCGGTGCGCGAACTGGGCTACGCGCCCAGCGCGCCCGCTCGATCGTTGCGCTCGGGCAACAGCGACGTCGTGCTCTTCCCGCTGCCGCTGCAGCCGATGGGCCAACTCCTCGAGGCGTTCATCGACGAGCTGACCGAGGCACTCAATCGGCACGAGCTGAGCCTGCTCATCCACGCCGACCGCACCTCGCGCGGGGCCGACGCGGCCCGGCAGTGGGCCGCGCTGCGCCCGCTCGCGGTGATGGCCGAGTCCAACCGGCTCACCGGCGGCGCGGTCGACGTGCTCAAGCGGGCCGGGGTCCGGGCGATCTTCGCGTGGGGCCGCGAGGAGCACCCCGACGTGCCCACCGCGATCTTCGACAACCGGGACACCGGCCGGGTCGCGGTGCGCCACCTCATCGATCGGGGCCACCGCCGGCTGGCCTGCCTGGTCCCCTCCGGGCCGCTCGCCTTCCTGGGCGAGGAGCGCTGGGCGGGCGCGCAGGCCGCGGCCGAGGAGGAAGGGGTCTCGCTGCGCCGGGTGGACGTGGGCTACGTCCGCGAGGACGTGCTGGCCATCGTGCGGCAGTGGCAGCGCGAGAGCGAGCCGCCGACCGCGGTGTTCGCGGGCAACGACGACTTCGCCCTGATGATCATCTCCGCGCTGCGCGAGTGTGGTTGGTCGGTGCCCGACGACATGGCCGTGGTCGGCGCCGACGACCTGCCGTTCTGCGACCTGGTCTGGCCGAGGCTGACCAGCGTCTCGATGCACACCCGAACGATGGGCTCCGGTGCCTCGGACGCGATCACCACCTTGATCCGAGGCCGTGACTACCGCCCGGGTGGTCGCATGGTCGTGCACCCGCGCGTGATGGTCCGCGAATCCGGCTGAGGCGGGCGATCGTACAAAAGGTGAAGGGTCCCGAAGCCGATCGGCTTCGGGACCCTTCGATGTTTCCGCCCGCTGCGGTGACGCTCCGTCTAGCGGATCGTCACGCGTTGTTCTGACTGTCGACGGCCCGACGGGCCTCCGGGTTGAGCACGCCCCACCCGATGAGCTGCTCGGTCAGCACGCTCGGCGACTGGTCGTAGATCACGGCCAGGGTGCGCAGGTCGTCCTGGCGGATCGACAGCACCTTGCCGTTGTAGTCGCCGCGCTGGCTCTGGATGGTGGCCGCGTAGCGCTGCAGCGGACCGGCCTGGTCGGACGGCACGGTCTGCAGCCGCTCCAGGTCCAGAACCAGCCGCGGCGGCGGCTCGGCCGCGCCGTTGGGGGTGCCGCCGGGCAGCAGCTCCTGGACCGGAACGCCGTAGAAGTCGGCGAGCTCGGCCAGGCGCTGCACGGTTACCGCACGGTCGCCGCGTTCGTACGAACCGACGACGACGGCCTTCCAGCGGCCCTGGGACTTCTCCTCGACACCGTGCAGGGACAGGCCCTGCTGGGTCCGGATCGCGCGGAGCTTCGCCCCGAGCTGCTTGGCGTAGTCGCTGGACATCTCGCTCCCAAAACAGGTGACTGACCGTGAAGGTCCACCGGTGGTTGGCCGAACCGATGGGGTGGCTACCTCCGGGCCGGCTTTCTGTACCTCGAACTCTCCCCGAAGCTGCGAGGTTCGGCACGTCGCGACTGTCGCGTTTGGCCCGGTGGTGACTCATTGTGAGGTTACGCAGAGTAATTTGCGTCCGTCAAGCCGAACGGCCTACAAAGCCGGATTCGCGCAGGTGAGAGGCCCCTTTACGCCGCTTTCGCCCCGGCTCGATCGAACGGTCCGGGCGGCCGAAAGACTGATGATGTTGGCTGATACTGTGAGGGACGTACCCCGGCGTCCTTTAAAGCCCGTCCTGTGAGACGGGGAAGGAGGTCTGTTTCCCATGACAGCACCTGGCAACACCCCCGGCGGCACGTCGGCCGCCCGTCCCAAGGACCTCGACCCGGCCACCGCCCGCGCGGTCCTGGACACCTCCGATATCAACCGGGCACTGACCCGGATCGCGCACGAGATCGTCGAACGCGCCAAGGGCGCCGACGATGTCGTGCTGCTGGGCATCCCGACCCGAGGCGTGGCACTGGCCCGCCGGCTCGGCGAGCGGCTCGCCTCGATCGAGGACGGCGCGAAGGTCCCGGTCGGCGCGCTGGACATCACCATGTACCGCGACGACCTCCGGCTCGGCCCGGCTCGCGCCCTGGAGCGCACCGAGATCCCGGCCGAGGGCATCGACGGCAAGCTCGTCGTGCTGGTCGACGACGTGCTCTTCTCCGGCCGCACCATCCGCGCCGCCCTGGACGCGCTGAACGACATCGGTCGCCCGCGCGCGGTGCAACTGGCCGTCCTGGTCGACCGCGGCCACCGTGAACTCCCGATCCGCGCCGACTACGTGGGCAAGAACCTGCCCACGTCGCTGCGCGAGACCGTCAAGGTCCACCTCGCCGAGTACGACGGCCGCGACGCGGTCCTGCTCGGCACCCGCGCGGCCGACCCCGCCGCGGCCCCCACCGACGCGGAGAAGTAGCCAGTGAAGCGCCACCTGATCTCGGCCGCGGACCTCACCCGTGACGACGCCATCCTGATCCTCGACACCGCCGAAGAACTCGCGCACATCGCCGAGCGGCCGATCAAGAAGCTGCCGACGCTGCGCGGCCGCACCGTGGTCAACCTGTTCTTCGAGGACTCCACCCGCACCCGCATCTCGTTCGAGGCCGCCGCCAAGCGGCTGTCCGCGGACGTGATCAACTTCTCCGCCAAGGGCTCCTCGGTCTCCAAGGGCGAATCGCTCAAGGACACCGCGCTGACCCTGCAGGCGATGGGCGCCGACGCGGTGGTCATCCGGCACCACGCCTCCGGCGCGCCGCACCGCCTGGCCGGCTCCGGCTGGCTGCGCGGCTCGGTGGTCAACGCCGGCGACGGCACCCACGAGCACCCCACCCAGGCGCTGCTCGACGCGTTCACCATGCGGCGCAGGCTGGCCGGCGGGCGCGGCGATCTGGAAGGCCGCCGAATCACCCTTGTGGGTGACGTCCTGCACAGCCGGGTGGCCCGCTCCAACGTGCTCCTGCTGGCCACCCTGGGCGCCGAGGTCACCCTGGTCGCGCCGCCCACGCTGCTCCCGATCGGCGTGGAGAGCTGGCCCTGCACGGTCTCCTACGACCTGGACGCGCCGCTGCCCAAGAGCGACGCGGTGATGATGCTGCGCGTGCAGCGCGAGCGGATGAACGCCGCGTTCTTCCCCACCGAGCGCGAGTACTCGCGCCGCTACGGCCTGGACCTGCGCCGGATGGCGATGCTCCCCGAGCACGCCATCGTGATGCACCCCGGCCCGATGAACCGCGGCATGGAGATCGCCGCCGAGGTCGCCGACTCGACCCGCTCGACCATCGTCGAGCAGGTCACCAACGGCGTCAGCGTGCGGATGGCGGTCCTGTACCTGCTCCTGGGCGGCAACGAACCGGCCCTGAGCACCCCCAGCACCCCGAACACCAGCACCAGCACCGACACCGGCACCGAGGAGAGCACCCAGTGAGCACGTACCTGATCAAGGACGCCAAGGTCCTCGGGGGCGACGCGTCGGACGTGCTCATCCGCGACGGCGTGATCGCCGAGATCGGCACCGGCCTGAGCGCCGACGGCGCCGTCGTGATCGAGGCCGCCGGGCAGATCCTGCTGCCGGGCCTGGTCGACCTGCACACCCACCTGCGCGAGCCCGGCCGCGAGGACGCCGAGACGGTCGCCACCGGCGCGAACGCGGCGGCGCTGGGCGGCTTCACCGCCGTGCACGCGATGGCCAACACCGACCCGGTCGCGGACACCGCCGGCACCGTCGAGCAGGTCTGGCGGCTCGGCCAGGAGACCGGTCGTTGCGACGTGCACCCGGTCGGCGCGGTCACCGTGGGCCTGGCGGGCAAGCGGCTCGCCGAGCTGGGCGCGATGGCCGACTCGGCCGCGCGCGTGCGGGTGTTCTCCGACGACGGCAAGTGCGTCGACGACGCGGTGATCATGCGCCGCGCGCTGGAGTACGTGAAGGCCTTCGACGGCGTGGTCGCCCAGCACGCGCAGGAGCCCCGGCTGACCGAGGGCGCGCAGATGAACGAGGGCACCGTCTCGGGCGAACTGGGCCTGCGCGGCTGGCCCGCGGTCGCCGAGGAGTCGATCATCGCCCGCGACGTGCTGCTCACCGCGCACGTCGGCTCGCGCCTGCACGTGTGCCACGTCTCCACGGCGGGCTCGGTGGAGATCCTGCGCTGGGCCAAGTCCAAGGGCTGGAACGTCACCGCCGAGGTCACCCCGCACCACCTCCTGCTCACCGACGAACTCGTGCGCAGCTACGACCCGGTCTACAAGGTCAACCCGCCGCTGCGCACCGCCGCCGACGTCACCGCGCTGCGCGAGGCGCTCGCCGACGGCACCATCGACGCCGTCGCCACCGACCACGCCCCGCACCCCAGCGAGGACAAGGACTGCGAGTGGGCGGTCGCCGCGATGGGCATGCTCGGCCTGGAGACGGCCCTGTCGATCGTGCAGGAGACCATGGTCGACACCGGCCTGCTCGACTGGGCCGGCGTCGCCGACCGGATGTCGGTGCGCCCCGCCGCGATCGGCCGACTCGACGGGCACGGCCGCCCGGTCGAGGTCGGCGAGCCCGCCAACCTGGTGCTGGTCGACCCGACCCCACGGCGTACGGTCGAACCGTCCGAACTCGCCTCGCGCAGCCGTAACACCCCCTACGCCGGCTTGGAACTGCCCGGCAAGGTGGTCGCCACGTTCCTGCGCGGCGTACCCACGGTGATCGACGGGAAGCTCGCGTGACCTCAGGCACGGCGCACCACGACCTGCTGCTGCTCGCCACCGAACAGAAGTCGGCGGAGGTGACGAACTGGGGCGGTCGCATCCTGTGGATCGGCATCTGCCTCGCCTTCGTGCTCGGCGTCTACCTGCTGATGTGGCGCGCCTGGAAGAAGCGCGGCAAGCGGCAGGAGGGGCTGCCCGCGCTGCCCACCGCGCCCGAGGCCGGTGCCGCGCCGCTGCTGCCGCCGCTGGTCGGCCGCTACTTCGGCAGCACCACCGCCGGCGACTGGCTCGACCGCGTGGTCGCGCACGGCCTGGGTACCCGCAGCCCGGTCGAGCTGACCCTGCGCGCGGACGGGCTGGTGGTCGAGCGGCCCGCCGCGACCGACTTCTTCGTGCCCGCCGCGGCGCTCACCGGCGTGCGACACGAGAAGGGCATCGCCGGGAAGGTGCTGCCCGAGGGCGGCCTGCTGGTGATCACCTGGACGCACGGCGACACCTCGCTCGACTCCGGCTTCCGCGGCGATCACCCGGACGACCACGACGCGTGGATCGAGACCATCACCCGGCTGATCGCCGGGGAACTGCCGGCGACCGCCGGCACCGCTACACAGAACCACCAGGAAGGATCGGTCACGTGACCGCAATGACCGGACGGGCCACGACGCCTGCGGTGCTCGTCCTCGAGGACGGGCGCACGTTCCGCGGCAGCGCCTACGGCGCGGTGGGGGAGACGTTCGGCGAGGCGGTGTTCTCCACCGGCATGTCGGGCTACCAGGAGACCCTGACCGACCCCTCGTACCACCGCCAGGTCGTCGTGATGACGGCCCCGCACGTCGGCAACACCGGCGTCAACGACGAGGACCCCGAGTCGTCCCGGATCTGGGTCTCCGGCTACGTCGTCCGCGACCCCGCCCGAGTGCCCTCCAACCACCGCTCGCGGCGTTCGCTCGACGACGAACTCGTGCGCTACGGCGTGGTCGGCATCAGCGGCATCGACACCCGCGCGCTGACCCGCCACCTGCGCGAGCGCGGCGCGATGCGGGTCGGCATCTTCTCCGGCGACGCCGCCCGCGCGGACGAGGCCGCACTGCTGGAGCGGGTGCGCACCAGCCCCGAGATGGCCGGCGCCGACCTCGCCGAGCAGGTCAGCACCGACACGGCGTACGTGGTGCCGGCCATCGGCACCAAGCGCTTCACGGTCGCCGCGCTGGACCTGGGCATCAAGGGCATGACCCCGCACCGGATGGCCGAGCGCGGCATCGAGGTGCACGTGCTGCCCGCCACGGCCACGCTGGACGAGATCAACGCGGTCGCCCCCGACGGCGTGTTCTTCTCCAACGGCCCCGGCGACCCGGCCACCGCGACCCACCAGATCGAGCTGCTGCGCGCCGTGCTGGCCCAGGGCACCCCGTTCTTCGGGATCTGCTTCGGCAACCAGTTGCTCGGGCGCGCGCTGGGCTTCGGCACCTACAAGCTCAAGTACGGCCACCGCGGCATCAACCAGCCCGTGCAGGACCGCACGACCGGCAAGGTCGAGGTGACCGCGCACAACCACGGCTTCGCCGTGGACGCGCCGCTGGACACCGTCTCGGACACCCCGTACGGGCGGGCCGAGGTCAGCCACGTGTGCCTCAACGACGACGTCGTCGAGGGCCTGCGGCTGCTGGACCGACCCGCGTTCAGCGTGCAGTACCACCCGGAGGCGGCGGCCGGACCGCACGACTCCGCCTACCTGTTCGACCGTTTCGTGACGCTGATGGAGACCAAGAGTGCCTAAGCGCAGCGACCTGAAGTCCGTCCTGGTCGTCGGCTCGGGCCCGATCGTCATCGGCCAGGCCGCGGAGTTCGACTACTCCGGCACCCAGGCGTGCCGGATCCTCAAGGCCGAGGGCCTGCGGGTGATCCTGGTCAACTCCAACCCGGCCACGATCATGACCGACCCGGAGATCGCCGACGCGACCTACGTCGAGCCGATCACCCCCGAGTTCGTCGAGAAGATCATCGCCAAGGAGCGCCCCGACGCGCTGCTGCCCACCCTGGGCGGGCAGACCGCGCTCAACATCGCGGTCTCGCTCAGCGAGAACGGCGTGCTGGAGAAGTACAACGTCGAGCTGATCGGCGCCAACCTCGACTCGATCCAAAAGGGCGAGGACCGCGACCTGTTCAAGGGCGTGGTCGAGCGGGTGCGGGAGAAGATCGGGCACGGCGAGTCGGCCCGCTCGGTGATCTGCCACTCGATGGACGACGTGCTCGCCGGCGTCGACACGCTCGGCGGCTACCCGGTCGTGGTCCGCCCGTCCTTCACCATGGGCGGCGCCGGCTCCGGCTTCGCGCACGACGAGGAGGACCTGCGCCGGATCGCCGGCCAGGGCCTGACCCTGTCGCCGACCACCGAGGTGCTCCTGGAGGAGTCCATCCTCGGCTGGAAGGAGTACGAGCTCGAGCTGATGCGCGACAAGCACGACAACGTCGTGGTCGTCTGCTCGATCGAGAACTTCGACCCGATGGGCGTGCACACCGGCGACTCGATCACCGTGGCGCCCGCGATGACGCTGACCGACCGCGAGTACCAGACGCTGCGCGACATCGGCATCGCGGTGATCCGCGAGGTCGGCGTGGACACCGGCGGCTGCAACATCCAGTTCGCGATCAACCCCGAGGACGGCCGGGTGATCGTGATCGAGATGAACCCGCGCGTCTCGCGCTCCTCGGCGCTGGCCTCCAAGGCGACCGGCTTCCCGATCGCCAAGATCGCCGCGCGGCTCGCGATCGGCTACACGCTCGACGAGATCCCCAACGACATCACCAAGGAGACCCCGGCCAGCTTCGAGCCCTCGCTCGACTACGTCGTGGTCAAGGTCCCGCGCTTCGCCTTCGAGAAGTTCCCGGCCGCCGACGACCGCCTCACCACCACGATGAAGTCGGTCGGCGAGGCGATGGCGATCGGCCGCAACTTCACCGAGGCGCTGAACAAGGCGCTGCGCTCGCTGGAGAAGAAGGGCTCGCAGTTCGACTTCGTCTCCGCGGTCGGGGACAAGGCGGACCTGCTCGCCGCAGCCGAGAAGCCCACCGACGGGCGGATCAACGTGGTCATGGACGCCATCCGGGCCGGTGCCACACCCGAGGAGCTGTTCGAGGCGACCCGGATCGACCCGTGGTTCCTGGACCAGATGTACCTGATCCACGAGATCGCCGGCGAGGTCCGCGACGCGGCCGAGCTGACCCCCGAGGTGCTGCGGCTGGCCAAGCGGCACGGCCTCTCGGACGTGCAGATCGCGGCGATCCGGGGCATGCGCGAGGAGGTCGTGCGCGAGGTGCGCCAGGCGCTCGGCGTGCGTCCGGTGTACAAGACCGTGGACACCTGCGCCGCCGAGTTCGCCGCGCGCACCCCGTACCACTACTCGTCCTACGACGAGGAGAGCGAGGTCGCGCCGCGCACCAAGCCGGCCGTGATCATCCTGGGCTCCGGGCCGAACCGGATCGGGCAGGGCATCGAGTTCGACTACTCGTGCGTGCACGCCGCGTTCGCGCTGCACGACGCGGGCTACGAGACCGTGATGGTCAACTGCAACCCGGAGACCGTCTCCACCGACTACGACACCTCCGACCGGCTCTACTTCGAGCCGCTCACCCTGGAGGACGTGCTGGAGATCGTGTACGCCGAGACCCAGGCCGGACCCGTCGCCGGCGTCCTGGTCCAGCTCGGCGGACAGACCCCGCTCGGGCTGGCGCAAAAGCTCAAGGACGCGGGCGTGCCGATCGCGGGCACCTCGCCCGAGGCGATCCACCTCGCCGAGGAGCGCGGCGCCTTCGGCCGGGTGCTGGCCGAGGCCGGACTGCTCGCGCCCAAGCACGGCACCGCGTTCTCCTTCGGCGAGGCCAGCGCGATCGCCGCCGAGATCGGCTACCCCGTGCTGGTGCGGCCCTCGTACGTGCTCGGCGGGCGCGGCATGGAGATCGTCTACGACGAGCCCTCCCTGGCCACCTACCTGGAGCAGAACGCCGGCCTGGTCAGCGACCACCCGGTGCTCGTCGACCGCTTCCTCGACGACGCGATCGAGATCGACGTGGACGCGCTCTACGACGGCGAGGACCTCTACCTCGGCGGCGTGATGGAGCACATCGAGGAGGCCGGCATCCACTCCGGCGACTCGGCCTGCGCCCTGCCGCCGATCACGCTCGGCGCGCACGACATCAAGCGGCTGCGCGCGGCCACCCTGGGCATCGCGCGCGGCGTCGGGGTACGCGGACTGATCAACATCCAGTTCGCGCTCTCCGGCGACATCCTCTACGTCCTGGAGGCCAACCCGCGCGCGTCGCGGACCGTGCCGTTCGTGTCGAAGGCCACCGCGGTCCCGCTGGCCAAGGCCGCCGCGCGCGTCTCGCTCGGCGCCACGATCGCCGAACTGCGCGCCGAGGGCCTGCTCCCGGCCGAGGGCGACGGCGGCACGCTGCCGATGGACGCGCCGATCGCGGTCAAGGAGGCGGTCCTGCCCTGGAACCGCTTCCGCGACACCAAGGGCCGCGGCGTGGACACCGTGCTCAGCCCGGAGATGCGCTCCACCGGCGAGGTGATGGGCATCGACGCGGTGTTCGGCACCGCCTACGCCAAGTCCCAGGCCGGCGCGTACGGTTCGCTGCCGCTCAAGGGCCGCGCCTTCGTGTCCTTCGCCAACCGGGACAAGCGCTCGATGGTGTTCCCGGTCAAGGCCATGCACGACATGGGCTTCGAGATCCTGGCCACCGAGGGCACCGCCGAGGTGCTGCGCCGCAACGGCGTGCCCGCCACCGTGGTGCGCAAGCACAGCGAGGGCCCGGGCCCGAACGGCGAGCCGACCATCGTGCGGATGATCCACGACGGGGAGGTCGGGCTGATCGTCAACACCCCGTTCGGCACCGGCGGCCGACTCGACGGCTACGAGATCCGCACCGCGGCGGTCACCCGGGGCATCCCGAGCATCACCACGGTGCAGGGCTTCGCCGCGGCGGTCCAGGGCATCCAGTCGCTGATCGCCGGCGACATCGGGGTGCGCTCGCTCCAGGAGCACGCCGACCACATCACGTCCCACCGAAAGGGCTGACGACAGCGATGGCACTTCCGCTGCAGGTGCAGGCGGAGATCGTCGGCCGCGAACCCGCGGGCGCGTACCACCGCCTGGTGTTGCGCGCCCCCGGGATCGCCGCCCGCGTCGAACCCGGCCACTTCGTCGCCGTGGCGATCGGCGGCGTCGACTCGGCGATGCTGCTGCGCCGCGCGTTCTCCATCCACCGGGCCGACCCGGGCGCGGAGACGATCGACGTGGTCTTCGCCGAGGCCGGGCGCGGCACCCGCGAACTGGCCCGGCTGCGGGTCGGCGACAGCGTGAACGTGGTCGCGCCGCTGGGCACGCCGTTCCCGCTGCCGGCCGAGCCGGTCAGCGCGGTGATGGTGGCCGGCGGCTACGGCAGCGCGCCGATGTTCGCGCTCGCCGAGCGGATCGTGGCCGACGGCGGCTCGGTCGCCTTCGTGCTCGGCGCGGCGACCGGCGAGCGGCTGTACGGCGTGGACCAGGCGCGCGCGATCACCGAGGACGTCGTGGTCACCACCGACGACGGCTCCGAGGGTGTGCGCGGCTTCGTCACCGGCCCGCTGCCCGAGGTGCTCACCGCGGTGGCGGCGGACGTCGTGTACGCGTGCGGGCCGATGGGCATGCTGCGCGCGGTCACCGAGGTGGCGACCGCGCACGACGCGCGCGTGTTCACCGCGGTCGAGGAATCGATGGCGTGCGGCGTCGGGGTATGCATGACGTGCGTGCTCCCGGTGGTCGGCGACGACGGCGTCAGCCGGTTCGTCCGCTCGTGTGTGGACGGGCCGTGCTTCGACGGCACCAAGGTGCGCTGGGACGACGCCGGCACGATCCCGGCGGACATCGAGGGCGCAGCGGCGATGGGAGCGCACTGATGACCGACGTGTACGGCGGTTACGCCGACAACGAGGACGCGAGCGACTTCGACGAGCCGCCGCCGTCCACGATCATGCTGCCCGGCGGCGGGATCGACCTGGCCACCCGGCTCGGTTCGACGCTGCTGCCGAACCCGGTGACCACGGCCTCGGGCTGCGCCGGCTACGGCAAGGAATTGGCCAAGTTCTTCGAGCCGGCCGCGATCGGCGCGGTGGTCACCAAGACGATCATGCCGTACCCGCGTTCGGGTCGGGCCACCCCGCGGATGGCCGAGACGCCGTCGGGGATGCTCAACTCGATCGGCCTGCAGGGCCCGGGCATCGACGCCTTCGTCGAGCGCGACCTGCCCTGGCTGGCGGCCCGCGGCGGGCGCACCATCGTGTCCATCGCGGGCGGCCACGTGGACGACTTCGTCGCGCTTGCCGAGCGGCTCAAGGGCGCGCCCGGCGTGGTCGGCATCGAGGCCAACATCTCGTGTCCGAACGTGGCCAACCGGGGCCAGGTGTTCGCGTGCAACCCGGCCACGTCCTACGACGTGATCCGCGCGGTGCGCGACGCGGCGGACCCGCTGGTGCCGGTGCTGGCCAAGTTGTCGCCGGACGTGACCTCGATCGTGGACATCGCCCGGGCGTGCGTGGAGGCGGGCGCGGACGGCCTGTCGATGATCAACACGCTGCTGGGCATGGTGATCGACACCGACACGATGAAGCCGGTCCTGGCCGGCGTCACCGGCGGGCTCTCCGGCCCGGCGGTACGACCGGTCGCGGTGCGCTGCGTGTACCAGGTGCACGCGGCGATGCTGGACGGGCAGATGGCGCAGGTGCCGATCGTCGGCATGGGCGGCATCCGCACCGGCCTGGACGCGCTGGAGTTCATACTCGCCGGCGCGGCGGCGGTGTCGGTGGGCACGGTGATCTTCAACGACCCGTCGGCGCCGGTGCGGATCCTGGACGAACTGCGGGCGGCGCTGATCGCCCGCGGCTTCGGCTCGCTGGAGGCGGCGATCGGGTACGCGCATCGTTAGGGGTTCGTGGTGAGGGTGATGCCGGTACGGACGGGGTTCGTGCCGGCATCGCCATGTCCGGGCCCGGACCCGGACGAATATTCGATGTCGACGAGAGTGGGATTTCGATGAGCAACCTCGCACCCGTGGCGGTGGCCCTGGACGCGCCCGACCTCGACCGCGCGCTCGCGTGGGCGAAGGCCGTGGGCCCGCACGTGAGTACGGTCAAGGTCGGCCTGGAGGTGTTCCTGCGGGACGGCGCGGACGCGGTCCTGGGCGCGCGGGAGGCCAGCGGCGGGCGGGACGTGTTCCTGGACCTGAAGCTGCACGACATCCCGAACACCGTGGCGGGTGCGGTGCGTTCGGTCGCGCGGCTGGCGCCGACGTATCTGACCGTGCACGCGAGCGGTGGGACGGCGATGATCCGGGCCGCGGCCGACGCCGCGCCGGAGGTGAACATCGTCGCGGTGACGGTGCTGACCTCGATGGCCGAGGAGGACCTGACGGCGATCGGTCTGGCGGGCCCCTCGATCGAGGCGGCCCGGCGGCTGGCCGGGCTCGCGGTCGCGGCCGGGGCACGCGCGATCGTGTGTTCGCCGCGCGAGGTCGCGGCGGTGCGGGCCGAGGTGGGCCCGGGCATCGTGCTGATCACCCCGGGAGTGCGGCCGGCCGGCGCGGCGCTCGGCGACCAGAGCCGGGTGGCCACGCCCGAGCAGGCGTTGGCCGACGGCGCGGACCTGCTGGTGATCGGGCGGCCGATCACGGGCGCGGCGGACGTCGGCGAGGCGGCGCGGGAGATCGGCGCGGCGCTGGCGGCGCGCTGATTGCGGCGGAGCGCGCGGGTGGGCCGGGCCCGGTCGGCCGGCCCTTGCCCGGGCGTGCGCGTCGGCTCGCGGATGCCGCTGTGGCGTGCGTGTGGCCCCGGACCGGGTGTCCGGCACCCGGGAGCGCCGGGAGTGCCGGACGCGGCCCAGGGGCGCTCCGAAGGCGATCTCGGGCCGTTGCGGCGGTTCGGTGGGCTCTGCGGCGTGGCCGCCGTACGTGCGGATTGCTCCGGGCGGGACCGATCGAGCCGTCGCCGCCGAGCCCGACGCGGCCTGCGTCCGGGATCGGAGTGTGGTCGCCGTGCGCAAGAGCGCCGGGAGGGGGTGCGGAGGCGCCGGCGGGTCCGGCGACCGCCCCGTAGGTGTCCGACGCTCCGTCAGGTTCGGGTTTTGTCGCAGGTAGCCGGGCTTTTCCCATCGATTCGGGCGACGCGGACCGATTCGCCGACTAGGCTCCCTCGTGAGCCGGCCCGGTGGAGTGTCGCGCGTTGCCGCGAACGCTCTGACCAGCTAGGTTCCACTGTTTGTTGGTGGCCGTCCGAGCCGGGCGGCCTTGAGGATCGCAACGAAGTCCGAGGTGACACGGCGTGGCTCTCCCACCCCTGACCCCCGAAGAACGCGCGGATGCGCTCGCTAAAGCCGCTGCGGCTCGGCGGGAGCGCGCCGAGGTGAAGAACCGGCTCAAGAACTCCGGTGCTTCGCTCAGCGACGTCATCAAGGAGGGCAAGGACAATCCGGTCGTGGGCAAGATGAAGGTATCGGCCCTCCTGGAGTCCCTCCCCGGCGTCGGCAAGGTGCGCGCCAAGCAGCTCATGGAGAAGCTGAACATCTCCGAGACCCGGCGCGTCCGCGGTCTCGGCACGAATCAGATCGCAGCACTCGAACGGGAATTCGGTGGCTCCGCGTCCTGAACCGGGCGCCGGCTCCGATCCCCGTAACGTGCACGGCACCCGTCGACTCATCGTGCTCTCCGGCCCCTCCGGGGTCGGCAAGAGCACGGTGGTCGCTGACCTGCGCCGCCGTCACCCCGAGGTTTGGCTGTCTGTGTCCGCGACCACACGAAAGCCCCGTCCAGGGGAGACCGACGGTGTGGAGTACCACTTCACCGACGGCGATCAGTTCGACAAACTGATCGCTTCCGATGAACTGCTCGAATGGGCCGAATTCGCCGGGAACCGATATGGGACCCCGCGACTGCCCGTGCTCGAACGGCTTGACGCCGACGTTCCCACCCTGCTCGAAATCGACCTGCAGGGCGCCCGGCAGGTACGGCAGGCGATGCCCGAGGCACGCCTGGTGTTCCTCGCCCCGCCCTCGTGGGACGAACTGGTCCGCCGTCTGGTGGGCCGGGGGACCGAGTCCCCCGAAGTCATCGAGCGGCGCCTGGCCGCCGCGAAGGTCGAGTTGGCCGCGGAATCCGAATTCGACATGACGCTGGTCAACACGTCCGTCGAAGACGTCGTACGCGAACTGCTAGCCTTGATGAACGTATCTTGATCGTCCGGGCTGCCCGATAGTCACCAGGCAGCCCGACTTTCACCCACAGCTTTCACAGCTTTTCGAAGGGCCCCCGCCTTGTCAGCTTCTTCCACCGCACCCGAGGGCATCATCAACCCGCCCATCGACGAGCTCTTGGAGGCGACCGACTCCAAGTACAGCCTCGTCATCTACGCGGCGAAGCGTGCTCGGCAGATCAATGCCTACTACTCGCAGCTCGGCGAGGGCCTGCTGGAATACGTGGGTCCGCTCGTGGACACGCACGTGCACGAGAAGCCGCTGTCGATCGCGCTTCGCGAGATCAACTCGGGCATGCTGACCGCCGAGCCCATCGAGGGCTGAGCGAGTCACGCGACTCGAATGCGCTGTATCGCTGGACCGCTGGACACGAAGGGCTCGACGGTGTGCCGTCGGGCCCTTCGTGCGTCTTGATCCTTGATCGCGTATGGCGTACCTGTGCTCTGGGCGCCGACACGCGCGCCACGCAGGTGATCCGGAGGGTGGGCGACGAGGGTGGACCGGATCGAGAGCGGCGCGCACGCGCCGAAGGCGGGCGGACGACCGCTGCCCGTGGACACGCTGCTGGACGCGCCGTTGGCCCGCGCCGGCGAGCGGGCCCGGGAACTGCGTGAGGCGGGCTTCGACGGGGTGTTCACCTTCGAGGGCCCCACCGACGTGTTCCTGCCGCTGGTGCCCGCCGCCGCGGCGGGCGTGGACATCATGACCAACATCGCGGTGGCCTTCCCGCGCAGCCCCACCCATCTCGCGCACACCGCCTACGACCTGCACCTGGCCTCGCACGGCCGGTTCCGGCTCGGCCTGGGCACCCAGATCCAGGCGCACATCGAACGCCGGTACGGCGCGAAGTGGTCGCGCCCGGTGGCCCGGATGGCCGAGACGCTGCGCGCGGTCCGGGCGGTGCTCACGTGCTGGCAGCGGGAGACGCCGCTGGACTTCCACGGCGAGTTCTTCGACCTCACGCTGATGCCGCCGACGCTGCGACCGGGGCCGAACCCGTACGGGCTGCCGCCGCTGCTCGCGGGCGGGGTGGGCCGGCGGATGATCACCATGGTCGCCGAGCACGCGGACGGGCTGCTCGTCCACCCGCTCAACACCGACCTGTTCGTGCGCGGCCCGGTCACCGACGCGGTCACCGACGGCCTGGTGTTGTCCCGGCGCACCAGGGAGGAGTTCTCGGTGATGCTCGACGTGATCGTCGCGGCCGGGCGGACCGAGGAGGAGATGCGCGCCGCGATCAAGGGCGCCCGGGCGATGGTCGCGTTCTACGCCTCCACGCCCGCCTACCGGCCGGTGCTCGACGTGGAGGGCTACGGACCGTTGCAGGCCGAACTGCACGCGCTGATCCGGGCCGGCCGCTGGTCGGACATCCCGCACGCGGTCGACGACACGCTGCTGGGCCGGGTGGTGGCGATCGGCGACCCCAAGGACGTCGCGGCCCAACTGGCCTCGCGCGCCCACGGAGTCGCCGACCGCCTCGGGTTCTACCTGCCCTATCGGGCCGACCCGGCGTGCGTGTCCGAGGTGCTGGACGAGCTGCGGGCGCTCACCTGAGCCGGCCCCGTCGACGGCCTACCCCAGTCGTCCCACCGCGCGGCGCAGCCGCTTGAGGTCGCGCAGCCGGCGCTCGTAGCCGGCGCCGATCACGATCAGCAGGACGCCCGCGGTGCCGAGCACGGCCCAGCGTGGCACCGCGTCGTACACCGGCGCCAGGTGCGGCAGCAGGTGCACCAGGCCGACGGTGGCCAGCACCGCCGCGCCCAGGAACAGCGGTGCCTGGAGCCGGAATCGCGCGCCGACCAGGAGTGTGGCGATCGCCGCCGCGCCGAGCAGGCCGGGCCGGATCGGCTCGCCCTGGCTCAGCGCGAGCGGCAGCGAGGGCAGCAGCAGCACCGCGAGCGGCGCGCCGTACCCGGCCCACGAGGTGGTCTCCGGGTCGGCACGCCGGCGCAAGAAGCCCTCGGCCAGCAGGGCCAGGCCCAGCGGGATCGTGTACGCCTCCGGGTGAGCGACCCCGAGCAGCGCCAGCCGTACCCAGTAGGCGGCGAACAGCAGCGACATGGCGGTCGGTCGGGCCGGCCGGCGCAACGGTCCGTCCGGGGTGGTCGCCGCGGCCGCGCCGGCGGCGGCCAGGGCGAGCCAGACCTGCTCGGGGGCCACCACGAGGGTCGCGACGGCGGCCATGAGCACACAGCACGCGGCGACGAGCGCGGTCGCGAGGCCGGCGGCGGCGTCGGAGCGGGGGAGCCGGGCGGTGGCGACGTACAGGAGGGCGGCCGTGCCGACCGCGGCCAGGACGGACGCGGTGGGCGCGGCGTCGAGGCGGTGCAGGGTGGCCGGCACCGTCGCGGTGAACAGCGCGACGGTGGCGGGCGCCCAGATCGGGCGTGCCTCGCCGTGCCCGCGGATCGCGCTGTGCAGGGTGCCGGCGGTGACGACGGCGAGCGCGACCGGCAGCAGGCCGCCGGACTGTGTGATCGACACCGCCGCCGCGACCACGGCGACCCCCTCGATCGTGAGCGCGGCCATCGGCAGATCGTGCAGACGGGTGGCGACCACCAGCAGGATCGCCGCCGCGCACGCGCCGGCCACCGCCTGACCGGGCACCCCGACGTCGAGCCGGTACAGCGTGGCCGCCGTCGTGGCGTACAGCAGGACGGCGGTCGCGGGCGCCCACCCGGGCCGCAACACCGTGCGGCCGAACAGCGCGCCGGACAGGGTGGCCCCCGCCGCGATCGCGAACGTGACGGGCGAGGTCGTGCGGCCGGCCAGGAGGGCGACGAGCAGGGCCGCGCCCGCCGTGCCCTCGATCGCCAGGGCGACGGCGGGCCGACCGGTGGGTGCGGTGGCGAGCGGGAACAGCAGGGCGGCGGCGATCACGGCGGCGTGCGCGGCGGCGGGCCGATCGGCGCCGAACGCGTGCGCGCCGGCCGCGATCGCGCCGACCCACCACACGCAGGCCGCGCCGGCCCAGGCCGGCCGGGTGGTCGGCAGGTCGCGGAGCGCGCCGGCCAGGCACGTCGGCAGGGCCGCGGCCAGGCCCACCGCAAGCGGGACCGGGGCGTGCGCCGCGGCGAGGAGGCCGATCGCCCAACCGGCGCCGCTGACCAGGGTCAGCGCGCGGGTGGTCGCGGCCTTCGGGCGCAGCGCCACCGCGATCAGCGTGACCAGCGCGCACAGCAGGGCCGGTACGAGGCCGGTCGGGGCCGTCGCGGCGCCCAGGTGGCGTGCCGCCATCGCGACGTCGGCGCCGGCCAGGGCGAGTGCGAGACCGGCCGTGATCGGTCGAACGAGCGGGCCAAGGAGCGCGGGAGCGGGGGTGGGGCGAGGCGGATGGTCGGCGGTGTGGGGGTGGTCGCTGCCGGGGCGGTCGTCGGCGGCTCGGTCGCCGTCGGGGCGATCCTGTGGCGGGGCGAACGGGTTGGTGGTCGAGTCCTCGGGGGCCGGTGATCGGTGGTTGTTCGGGTGATGGGTGGCTGCTCGGTCGGATGCCCGGTGGTCGGATGTCGCGTCGGCGTTTGCCTCGGTGTTTGCGTCGGTGTTTGCGTCGGGGGCCGCCTCGGCGGTCGCCCGGTTCGGCTCCGGCGACAGGCGTCCCGGTGACAGGACGGCGGTGAACGTGAGGCCGGCCGCGCCCAGGGCCCAGACCGTGATCGAGGTCAGCGGGTGCGCCGTCGCCCACGTGAGGGCCACGACACCGTGCGCGAGGGCGACGAGGGGCAGCCACGGGCGTACCCGCCCGGTCAGGGCCCAGCCGCCGGCGGCCACCAGATGCCAGCCGAGCGCCGCCCACAACGGCAGATCCAGGGCCGGCGGCAGGACCAGGAGCAACCCCTCGACGACGACCGCGCCGGCCACCAGGGTCGGCGTACGTCCGGGCCGACCGCGCAGCAGGGTCACCGCGATCAGCGCCACCGGCAGCGCCAGGGGCAGCAGTACCAGCGGCGCCAGGCCGAAGTCCCAGTCGCCGTCCGGCAGGATCGCGTTTCGTGCGCCCACGCCGGCCGAGTCGATGCTCCATGCGCGGCCGGGCCACGACAGCGGGCCCACCAACGCCATCACCGGCGTCGCGATCACCCAGAACGCGGGCACGGCCGTCAGCGGCGCGAGCACCGCGAGCGGTCCGGCCCGGAACGCGCGCGGCACCGCGAACAGCGGCGCCATCGCGACCAGGACCACGATCAGCAGACCCACACCCGTCCACGCGATCGGCAGGTCCGAATCGTCGGCGGGCCGGGTGGCCACCAGCAGGGCCACGGCCGCGAGCGAGCCGGCCATCGCGGATCCGGACGCCAGGTGGCGCACCGCGGGGGAGCGACGCAGCGCGAACGCGATTCCGCCCGCGATCGCGGCGAGCCCCAGCATGGTGGCCGCCGCCGGGCCGCTCGGACCCTCGACGAAGGTCAGCACGACCGCCGTCAGCCAATAGCACAGCACGCCGACCTCGGTGACGATCCGCAGCCCGCGCGCGGCCCGGGCGTAGACCCGGCTCAGCAGCGCGACGTCGACGGCGGCCTGGAGCCCGAGCCCGATGGCCGGCGGCAACAGCGACGAGTGGCCCACCCCGAACCACGCGATCAACAGCGGCAGCGGACCCTGGAGCAGCACCGCCGCCGAGACCCGCAACGCGCGCAGCGGCGCCACCATCGAGCCCAGCGCCGCCGCGCCACCGACCGCGAGCATGGTGCCGGCGACGACCAACACCGCGCTCCCGTCGCGCAGCCCGGCCAGGTCCGCGGCCCAGGCCGCGTAGCCGTCGAGCAGGCCCATCGCGACGGTGAGCGCGGCCATCGCCTCGGCGGTCGCGGGCAGTTCGCGCCGCTCGGCGACCGCGGTGCCGGCCGCGGCCAGCACCAGGGCCAGCGCCATCACCAGGGCCCGGCCGCCGGTGCCGGTGCGATTCCAGGTGACCGCGACGAACACGAGCGCGGCCAGCACCACCAGCAGCACACCCGCGCCCAGCACGATCCGGGCCACCCGACGCCGCCCGACCTCGGCCATCTCGCGCAGGCGGGCCGCGGGCGGCTGGGTGGGGACGGGCGGGGACACCGGCGCGGGTGTCTGCGTCGGGGGCGGGGCCGGCGCCGGTGTCGACGGTTGTGTCGCCGCCGGGAGCAGGGGCGGGCGCGTGAGCGCCCGGTGCGCCTCGGCGCGCATCGCCTGAAGCAGTGCTTCGCGCTGCCGCAGAAGTTGCGCCGCCGACACGCTGACCTGCCACAACCGGTCCGCCTCCGGCCCGCTCAGGCGGATCGCACACCGGTGGCAGCGCTCGGTGCGCGGAGCCCCCAACTCCCGCGCACAGCCGGGACACCGCGTCGCGTCGTCCAACAGCCACTCGTTCAACATCGACGTCATCTCCCCCGATGGAATCCTCGCCACGATGCTGGCAGCGGCAGCGGGACGGGACATCCGTACGAGTACTCAGATTCCGGCCCGCAGTGCGGGCGCCTCGTGCGGAATGCGGTGCGCGAGGGCCGCCCGCGACGGCCGGTCGGCAATCGCCGCCGGCGCGACACGAGATCGAGCCGCCAGGGGCGGTGTCGTAGGCTCGCCGTGCCGGTCGGAACACGGGTCGGCCGCGACGGAGGACCAGGAGCAGCGATGAGTACCGGATCTCGACCCCGCGTCGTCCTCGGCGTCGCGGGCGGCATCGCCGCGTACAAGGCGTGTGAACTGCTGCGCAGATTGACCGAGTCCGGGCACGAGGTCCGGGTGGTGCCGACCGCGTCCGCGCTCAACTTCGTCGGCGCGGCGACCTGGTCGGCGCTGTCCGGGCAGCCGGTGGCCACCGGGGTGTGGGACGCGGTGCACGAGGTGCCGCACGTACGGATCGGCCAGAACGCGGACGTCGTCGTGGTCGCGCCGGCGACCGCCGACATGCTCGCCAAGGCCGCGCACGGGCTCGCCGACGACCTGCTCACCAACACGCTGCTCACCGCGCGATGTCCGGTGGTGTTCGCACCGGCGATGCACACCGAGATGTGGGAGCACCCGGCCACGGTGGAGAACGTCGCGACGCTGCGTCGGCGCGGCGCGATCGTGATCGAGCCGGCCGTGGGCCGGCTGACCGGCAAGGACACCGGCAAGGGCCGACTGCCCGACCCGGAGCAGATCTTCCAGGTGGTCCGGCGCGCCCTCGCGCGCGGGGCGACCGCGCCCGATCTGGTCGGCCGGCACGTCGTGGTCACCGCCGGCGGCACCCGTGAACCGCTGGACCCGGTCCGCTTCCTGGGCAACCGCTCGTCCGGCAAGCAGGGCTACGCGCTGGCCCGCACCGCGATCGCCCGCGGCGCCCGGGTCACCCTGATCGAGGCCAACACCGGCCTGCCGGATCCCGCCGGGGCCGACGTGGTGCACGTGGGCACCGCGCTCGACCTGCGCGACGCGGTGGTCAAGGCGGCGGCGGACGCGGACTGCGTGGTGATGGCCGCGGCGGTCGCCGACTTCCGGCCCGCGAACCGGGTGGGCGGCAAGATCAAGAAGACCGACGCGGAGCCGGACCCGATCGCGCTGGTCAAGAACCCGGACATCCTCGCCGAGTTGGCGCACGACCGGCTCCGGGACGGTCAGATCGTGGTCGGTTTCGCGGCGGAGACCGACGACGTACTCGCCAACGGCCGGGCCAAGCTCGCCCGCAAGGGCTGCGACCTGCTCGTGGTCAACCAGGTGGGCGAGGAGTTGACATTCGGCACGGATGTCAACGAGGCGATCGTGCTGGCCGCCGACGGTGCCGAGACGCCGGTTCCGCACGGCCCGAAGGAGGACCTCGCGGACGTGGTCTGGGACCTGGTCGTGCCCCGTTTCGGCTAGTTCGTCGGCCGAAACGAACGCCCCATCGCCCCAAGTTCACACAAAGTGAGCAACGCCACGCCGTCCATTGCGTGGGACACCCAGTCCCCCGTCGGGGGTCGGGGGGATAAACTCGGGCCCAGTATTCGGTGGACTCGCCCGTCCCGACCTGTCCGGACGGTCCGGGTCCACCTGCCAGCCAGCAGCCGCTGCAACCCCAGGGAGCGATGTGTCCCGCCGTCTGTTCACCTCTGAGTCCGTGACCGAAGGTCACCCGGACAAGATCGCCGACCAGATCAGCGATTCCATCCTGGATGCGCTCCTCAAGGAAGACCCCAAGAGTCGGGTCGCCGTCGAGACGCTGATCACCACCGGTCAGGTGCACGTGGCCGGCGAGGTCACGACGCAGGGCTACGCCGACATCCCCACGATCGTGCGCGAGCGGGTCCTGGAGATCGGCTACGACAGCTCGAAGAAGGGCTTCGACGGCGCCTCGTGCGGCGTTTCGGTGTCCATCGGCGCGCAGTCGGCCGACATCGCCCAGGGCGTCGACACCGCGTACGAGAACCGGGTCGACGGCGACGAGGACGAGCTGGACCGCCAGGGCGCGGGCGACCAGGGCCTGATGTTCGGCTACGCGTGCGACGACACCCCCGAGCTGATGCCGCTGCCGATCACGCTCGCCCACCGGCTGGCCAAGCGACTCGCCGACGTGCGCAAGAACGGGACCATCCCCTACCTGCGCCCGGACGGCAAGACCCAGGTCACCATCGAGTACGACGGCGACCGCCCGGTCCGCCTGGACACGGTCGTGGTCTCGTCGCAGCACGCCTCCGACATCGACCTGGACTCGCTGCTCGCGCCGGACATCCGCGAGTACGTGGTGGAGCCGGAGCTGGCCGGCCTGGACATCGAGACCGAGGGCTACCGGCTGCTGGTCAACCCGACCGGCCGGTTCGAGATCGGCGGCCCGATGGGCGACGCCGGACTCACCGGTCGCAAGATCATCATCGACACGTACGGCGGCATGGCCCGGCACGGTGGCGGCGCGTTCTCGGGCAAGGACCCGTCGAAGGTGGACCGCTCGGCCGCGTACGCGATGCGCTGGGTGGCCAAGAACGTGGTGGCCGCCGGCCTCGCCCGTCGTTGCGAGGTACAGGTCGCGTACGCGATCGGCAAGGCCGCGCCGGTCGGCCTGTTCGTGGAGACCTTCGGCACCGAATCGGTGCCGGTGGAGACCATCCAGGCCGCCGTGGGCACCGTGTTCGACCTGCGGCCCGCCGCGATCATCCGCGACCTGGACCTGCTCCGGCCGATCTACGCCCAGACCGCCGCGTACGGCCACTTCGGCCGCGACCTGCCGGACTTCACCTGGGAGCGGACCGACCGCGTGGACGCGCTCAAGGCGGCCGCGGGCGCCTGAGCCTTCCGCCGATCGTTTTCCGCAGTCTCGTTTTTCGCCGCCGGCCGCGGCGCGGACCCTTCGGGGCGCGCACCGCGGCCGGCGGCGTTTCTTTCGCGGTGGATGGTGACCGGGGCGGCGGCCGATGGTGACCGGGGCGGCCGACGTCGAGGGGCCGCGCGCGATGCCGGGGCGGGCCGGGGTCAGGCGGCCTGGGCAGCCATGCGCAGGCGGGTGACCAGGTCGGCACGGTCGCCGCCGGCGGTCATCGCCGGGTGCGCGTGCAGCGCCTCGACGGCGTCGCGGGCCTGAGCCCACAGCCGGGCATGCTCCTCTTCGGTGAACTGCCCCGCGTGTCGGGCGATGGCCTCGTAGGCGGCGTCTCGGGCCCGCTGCAACTCGATCAGGTCCGCCGGGATGGGCTGTTCGGACATACCCCAGAGCTTACGAGAGACCACGTAAACACAGGGTTAGCGCCAAATTGCGGCAGACCCCACGCCACGTCCGTTTCAGATGGCCTCGTGATCACGACCGGGCTGATATTGCGGGTGGCGCGGTATTCGGTACTCGGTCACCGGCGGCATGCAGAAGATGGTCAGGTCGCACGCGACGCCGACCGCCTGGGTGGGGGTGTGGCCCAGGTGCAGCGCGGCGCGCGCGTACTCCCAGCCGGAGCCGATCGCGCCGTAGTCGTAGTAGAAGACGTCGAAGTCGTTGCTCGTCTCGAACAGTTTGCCGTCGAACGCGAACATGAACTCCGACTTGGGCTCGAAGCTGGACAGCTTGCGCTTGCCCCACTCGACGAACTCGGCGTAGAACTCCAGGATGTCGCGTTCCTCGGCCGACGCGGGTGTGTGCGTGTCCAGGAACAGGCGCATCAGGTTGATGTCGCGCAGCAGTCCGGCGCCGCCGAAGATCAGGCTCTCGCCGATCTTGTACAGCTTGGTGCCCTCGGTCTTGGCCTGACCCCAGGTCACCTGGGAATCGGCGGCGATCACGATCGACTCGTCGATGATCTTTCCGGCGACGACACTCATCAACGCCCCCCGTACGTACGGCTGATGCGAATCCGGACGTGCCGGTTCAGGATCGCAGAGGGGCGGGCTTCGGCGCAGGCGTTCGGGGTGGCGCGGGACGGTTTCCGCCGGACGCGTGCGGGCCGGCCCCGCCGGACGGGCGCGGGCGTGCGGCCCGCCCGGCGGTCGTGGTGGTGCTCGGCCGGCGGGTCAGAGGCGGACGACGACCTGGTCCAGCGGCTTGCGCCGGATGTCGGGGACGCGTGCGTCCTCGGCCGGGTAACCGACCGGGATGACGTAGGCGGCGCGCTCCTCCTGGGGGCGACCGCACACCTCGTTGAGGAAGCGCATCGGGCTCGGCGTGTGGGTCAGCGTGGCGAGGCCGGCCTGGTGCAGCGACGCGAGCAGGAGGCCGACGGCGATCCCGACCGATTCCTTCGTGTAGTAGGGGCGCGGCGAGTCCGGTCCTTTGTGCACCTCGAACACGACGATCACGACCGGAGCCTCCTCCAGGAAGGGCTTGTGCCAGTCGGTGCCGATCGGTGCGAGGGCCTGGAGCCATTCCGCGGACGCGCGGTGTTCGTAGAACTCGCGCTCCTCCTGCTCGGCGGCCTCGCGCAGGTGGCGCTTGCGCTCGGGGTCGGTGAGCACGACGAAGCGCCAGGGCTGCACGTTGGCGCCGCTGGGCGCGGTGCCCGCGGTGCGGATCGCCCAGTCGACCACGTTGTCCGGGATCGGCCGGGAGGAGAAGTCGCGGACGGTGCGGCGTTGGGCCATCACGTCGTGGAAGGCTCGGCTGCGGGCTTCCGCCTCGTGGGCGGGGACGCCGCGGTGCCGGTGCGGAACCGTGGGGTATGTGGGTTCGTCGACCATGGCGCACAGCACAGCACGGCGCGGGGGTTCGACGGAAGGCCCGCTCGCGGTCGACCGCGGTCCGCTTACCCGAGTGGGTCACTCGGCAGGCCGAGTCGCCCCGACTCGGGTCGACTGGTGGAGCCCGGGCTCCCGTTCGAGGTCCGGGCTCCCGTCTCGGAAGGACGTTCGCGATGAGGGATCAGCGGTTGCCCGCGCCCGTGGAGCGACTGGTCGCCGCCACGAACGCCGGCGATGCGGAGGCGTTCCTGGACGCGTTCGCCGCCGACGGGTCGGTGAACGACTGGGGCCGGGTCTTCACCGGTCGGGACGCGATCGCACGGTGGAGCGACGCCGAGTTCGTCGGAGTACGGGTGACCCTCTCCGTCACCGCGGTCCGCGAGGACGGGGACGAGACCGTGGTGACCGCAGACGTCGGGGGCGACGGGTTCGACGGCCCGTCGGACTTCGCGTTTCGCGTGGCGGGCGACGTCGTGCGCGAGATGCGGATCAGCGGGTGAGTGGTGCGGGCGGTGTGCGCCGGAGGCTGTGTTTGTGCCCGTGCCTGCGCCTGTGCCCGTTGTGCTCGGGTCCGGTTGTCGGGCGGCGGCGGGCCGGCGTCAGCGGTTGAGCAGCGGCTGTTCCGCTTCGGTGCGTTGCGGTTCGCTGAGCGAGATCGTCGGCGCGGGAGCGCTGGTCCGGGTGACCCGGAACTGCCGGCCGGTGCTCGCGACGGTCACCACGGAGCCCGCCCATGCCTCGGTCACCCGTCGGGCCAGGTCCGCCTCGGCCACGCCGGCGCGGGCCAAATCCTCGCGCAACCCTCGGGCCGCGGACTCCCGAGTCCCGGTGTGCAGCGTCTGCCATTCGTCGCGGCTCGTCTCGCGTGTCTGCGCCTCGTGCATTCCGTCCGCTCCCTCCCCGGCCCCAGGACCGGGCTTTCCGTCCCTGACCCCCTGGACCACCCTGCGCCGGCGATCAAAGATCGTCCAAATCCATCAGGAAATATCAGCCTCAAGCATGAGACGGGTGGAGGTGTCTACGTCGTTGGAACGAGCGGTTGGGTGGGCTGTGAGTCCGGTGGTGGGGGACCCGCCTCCAACCGGTCGGAAGCGCCGCGGGCGGGAGTCGGCCGAGGCGTCTCGGTTCGGCAGCCGGCCCGATGCCTGGGCTCGGCAGTCGGTCGGGATGCCTTGGCTCAGCAGTCGGCGCCCACCGGGACGCGCACCTTCGTCTGCAACCCGCGCGAGCGCACGACCAGGGTGAGGCAGCCGGGCCGGTCCACGTGGTAGCCGCCGGGGAAGGCCGTCCAGGCGTTCGCGGTGGAGCCGGTCGTGCAGCCCGGGATCCGGACGGCGACGGCGGAGGACTGGCCGTTGCCCCAGCCGATGGACGCGCCGTTGCCGGGCGCGGGCAACACCTCGATGTCGACGACGGCGCCGTCGCGCACCATCAGGCCGGATTTGGCGAACAGGGGATGCAGGTACTCGGTGCCCGTGGACTTGGTGGTCTGGAGCCTGCGGCCGGTCTCCAGGGCGACGTCGCCGAGGACGACGGTCGACCCGCTCGTGGGCTCCGGGCGTTCGCCGATGGTGTGCAGGCAGTTGATGGTCAGGGACGGCTCGGGGCGGACGTCGGCGACCTCGGTGGGCTCCTGAGCGCGGTCGGCCCTCGCGGGTCCGTCGGCCCTGTCGTCGGGTCCGTCGTCGTCGGAGCCGCATCCGGTGGCGGTGAGCAGAAGGCAGGTCAGGACCGCGGCGACGCGCAAGCGAGATTCCGGCACCCGGACATGCTGCCAGGCGGGGGCCGCTCCCGGGCAGCCCCGAATGAACCGGCCGACGCTGGGCAAGGTCACTCGGGTCGCGGGGGACGGGGCCGAGCCCTGGACGCACGGCACGAGCACTTCAGCGGAAGGTGGCAGGCGATGAGCGACGACACTCCGGACCCGACCGAAGACTCCCCGGACACGCCGGGCGACGACGGCGTACTCGGCCCCGAGGACACGCTGTCGACCGACGACCTGTCGTACGACCCGCTGGACACCGGGATCCTGCCGCCGGACCGCTGGTCGGCGGCGGAGCGCTACGGCAACACCCCCGAGGAGGAGCGGCGCGGCGAGTCGCTCGACCAACTCCTGGCCGAGGAGGAGCCGGACGTCTCGGCCGACGAGGTCGTCTCGGACGAATGGGAGGGCGGCCCCGACCCCAGGGCGGGCCGGCTGGTCGCCGAGGACGAGGGCGCCCACGAGGACACCGAATCGGAGGCGGTCGCCCACGACGTCGGCATCGACGGCGGCGCGGCGGGCGCGGAGGAGGCGGCGATGCACATCATCCCGGAGGAAGAGGTCCCCTAGACGGAAGCGGTCCCGAGGACGGAGGCGGTCCCGAGGACGGAAGCGGTCCCGAGGACGGAAGAAGTCCCGTGGACGCAAGCGGTCCCGTGGACGCAAGCGCGGGCCGGTACGCTCCGTGCGACCGGAGCGCGCGGGCGGACGGGTGGCCAGGTGGCCGGGCGAGGTGTGCGGGTGCGGATGCGGATGCCTGCGGCCCTGCCTGTCGTGCACCCGCGCCTGTCCCGGGTGAGCTGCTGTCCGGGTGCCTGCGACCCCGCCCGTCGTGCACCTGCGTTCGTCCCGGGTGAGCCGCTCAGCTCGTCCCGGCTCCTGTGCTCGTTCCCGTCGGTGCTCGCTCCCGCGCCCGTCCTCCGCGCCCGGCCCTCGCCCTCGCGCCCGCCCCCCGCGTTCGCGCCCGCCCCGCTCGACTCGCCCCGCCCGCTCCGCTCGACTCGCCCTCGCCCCGCTCGCGCGTCTGCGCTCGCCCGGCTCGGCCCGCTCGACTTGCCCCGCGTTTGCGCCCGCCCTCCGCGTCTGCGTTCGTGCCCGACCCGCTCGCGCGTTCGTGCCCGACCCGCTCGCGCGTTCGTGCCCGACCCGCTCGCGCGTTCGTGCCCGACCCGCTCGCGCGTTCGTGCCCGACCCGCTCGCGCGTTCGTGCCCGACCCGCTCGCGCGTTCGTGCCCGACCCGCTCGCGCGTTCGTGCCCGACCCGCTCGCGCGTTCGTGCCCGACCCGCTCGCGCGTTCGTGCCCGACCCGCTCGCGCGTTCGTGCCCGACCCGCTCGCGCGTTCGTGCCCGACCCGCTCGCGCGTTCGTGCCCGACCCGCTCGCGCGTTCGTGCCCGACCCGCCCGACCCGCCCGGCCCGCCTGCGTGTCTGCGCGTCTGTGCTCGCTCCCGGACCGCCCGCCCTCGCGCCCCGTGCTTGTTGCGTTCGGGTTCGTGGCGTGGCGTGGTGAGGTGGTTGGGGTCAGGCGGTGGTGGGGGGACTGGGGGGTAAGAGGGTTTCGGGGGTGGGTTCGGGGCCGGTCAGGGGGCGGCCGTCGAGGAGGTCGAGGGTCGCGGACAGGCTCGCGGCGGCGGCTCGTGCCGCGCCGGCGGCGAGTGGGTCGCCGGTGTGCGCGGCGAAATCGGCGAGTTCGCGGTCGGCTTCGGGGCGGTCGGCGATCAGGGTGTGGCGCAGGTCGGCCAGCGGGCCGGCGATCCAGGACTCCGCCTCCGATTCGGTCTCGGCGACCCGGCGCATGGCGTCCACCCAGCGGCTCACCGTGCCGAGCGACTCGCGGGCGTACTCCAGCAGTCGGCGTCGGGCCGGCCCCTCCAGGCGGTGGCCCTTGCCGTTGCGGAACTCCTCGTCGATCGCGGAGAGTCGGTTCTCCAACTCGTGGTGCTTGGTGAGCCGGCGCAGCGCCTCGGCGACCTCGTCCAGGTCGCCCCGTTCGTTGCCGGCCGCCAACCGCAGCAGTCGGCCCAGCAGGCCGTCCTCGGGTCGCCACCACAGTTGGGCGATCGAGGTGGCGCGTGGGAAGCGCAGGTGGCGGGGGTGCAGCAGGGCCTCGGCGGCGTCCGCCGCGCACGTGGCGGCGCCGGCCTCCGCCTCGGCGAGGGCTTCCAGCGCGCCGAGGTTGCGGGCGCCGCCGAGCAGTCCCTGCGCGGAGCCGGTGGCGATGTGTCGGGCCAATGTGGCCACGGCGGGCAGGTCGCTCAGCCCGGCGGCGGCCTCCTGGAGCAGGCCGTACGTGCTGTGTCCGCACAGTACGGCGGCGCGCGCGGCCGCGCCCACGGTCAGCAGTTGGGTCGCACGGTCGTGGCCGGGTACGCGCAGGGCCATCTCGTCGAGTTCGTCGCGCAGGGACACCGCGAGGGCGCCGGTGTCCGAACGCGCGCCGTTGGCGTAGGCGAGGGCGCGCAGCGCGGATATGCGCTCCGGAACGTCGGCGGACATGGCCTGTACCGCCGAGGCGTAGTCGCCCCGACCGATCAACTCGCCGATCAGCGTCGCGGAGTCGGGACCGGCGTCGGGTCGGGGGGCGGGATCGGGGCCGGACTCGGGGTCGGACTCGACCGGCACCGTGCCGACGGTCTCGACCCTGGCATCGCCGTCGTCGGCGTCGTCGGCGCGGTCGTCCGTATCGGCAGCCGCAGCCGCAGTGTCCGCCCCTGCCGGCGGATCGTCGGCGTCGTGCGGCGGAGCCTCGGGCGTCGGGGCGGGTTCGGCGTCGGTGTCGCTCGTGCTCTCGGGCGCCGTCCGCGTTTCCTCGGCGGTCGGCGGAGGCGTCGCGGTGTTCGCGGCGGCCGTGGTCGGTGTCTCGTCCCAGGACAGCCGGCCGCGCAGCACGGCGTTGACGATGGTCGGGTCGGGCAGGTGTGGGCGGACCGTCTCGGCCAGTGCGTCCACGCCCTCGTCCCGGTCGGCCGCGATCTCGTCGATCAGCGCGCCGAGGTCGGCCAGGGCCAGTACCCGGCGCCGGTCGGTCGGCTCCCAGCTTTCGTGACGCGTACTCAGATCGGTAGCCAGTTCGCGCAGTTCGGTGATCGCCGCGCCGTGCATCGACGGGCCGACGAGGTTCCGGAAGCGGTCCACACCGGCGAGTTCGCGGGCGTGTACGGCGGCCTCGTGCGCGGTGATCGCGGCGGCCAGTCCCGGTCGGTCCTCGGGCAGCGTGTCCGGCTCGGCGCCGACCAACGCGCCGACCGCCTCACGGGCCTCCGCGACGGCCGGGCCGACCAGCGCGAGCATGGTCAGGTCGGCCTCCTCCGGCGCGCGGCCGGCCGCGACGGAGGCGGTCACCGAGTCGGCGGCGGCCCGGGCCCGGCCGAGCGCGTCGTCGAGCGAGCGCAGCGGCGACGGGGGTTCGCTCGCGCCGCACATCCGGTCGCGGCAGAACGCCTCGAACCGACGACACGCGGTCACCACGTCGGCGATCACGTCGGCGGGCCACCCGGGCAGTGCGAGATCGGCCTCGGTCAGCGTCAGTCGCAGCAGCGCGGCGGCCTGACAACTGAACCCCCAGTCGGCGATCGCGGTGAGCCGGATCAGATCGGGGGTCAACGTCGTGGTCTTCAGGCTTTCCAGGATCTCGCCGTCCAACGCCTCCGAGTCGGTGTCCAGGGTCGCGGGCAGCAGCACGCGCAGCACCGGCAGGGTGACGACCTGGGCGGTGTAGCCGCGTACGCTCGCGGTCTGTTTGCGCAGCCGCTTGAGCGCGTGTTCGGCGATCGCGGGGGTGGGGCGGCGCGCGGGCGGTACCCGCAGCGCGCGCAGCGTGTCGGTCCGGGTGGGGTTCGGCAACCGCCACAGGGCGTCGGCCAGGACGTCCGGGGCGATTGCCCCCAGACAGTCCACGAGTGGATCGCCGAGGCGGGCGAGTTGGACCGCGACCGCCGACTTCTCCCGGGCTATCTCCTGTTGATCGTGATCCGGATGATCCAGGAAGGGTTGCAGTTCGCCCGACGAGGTCGCCCACCACAACCAGTCGACACTGCGGGATCGTGGCTGACGCACCATGTTGGCCTCCCGAGGGAGAGGGGGCTGGTCTCTGGTTATACCGCCGCCGGCCCGAGATGCGGATGGTTCTGCCCGAATCGCAAGGAATGAGCGTGGGTCGATCGACGCTTGTCTATACCCCTATGGGGTATAAAGGGGAAGTCGGTGACGGGCGAGAAGGGAAGCGGCATGGAGCGCGGGCGGGTTGAGCGGGACGGACGAGACGCACACGCGGGCCGCGAAGGACCGGGCGAGGGTGGCCGTCACGAGGAGCACGCGGGGCGCGAGGCGCATGCGGGGCATGCCGCGCACGAAGGCCCCGACGGGCACGGCGAGTCCGGAGGCCATCCGGGGCATGGTGGCCGCGAAGGCCACGAGGGCCACGACGAGCACCAAGGTCACGGCGGTCACACCGGGCACGCCGAGATGTTCCGCCGCAGGTTTCTGCTGAGCCTGTTGCTGTCGCTGCCCGTGCTGGCGCTGAGTCCGATGCTCGCGGACGTGCTCGGGTACGACGAGCCGTCGTTCGCGGGCTCGTCCTGGATTCCGCCACTCCTCGGCACGGTCGTGTTCGGGTACGGCGGATGGCCGTTCCTGACCGGGGCCCGTGCCGAACTCGCGGCCCGGCGCCCGGGGATGATGACGCTGATCGCGATGGCGATCACGGTCGCCTTCCTCGCGTCCTGGGCCTCGACCCTGGAACTCGCCTCGCACGAGCTGGACTTCTGGTGGGAACTGGTCCTGCTGGTCGACATCATGCTGCTCGGCCACTGGCTGGAGATGCGCGCGCTCGGCGCCGCCTCGGGTGCCCTGGACGCACTCGCGGCGCTGCTCCCCGACGAGGCGGAACGGATCGGACCGGACGGGGAGTTCGAGCGCGTCCCGGTGGCCGATCTGGCGACCGGCGACACCGTGCTGGTCCGCTCCGGCGCGCGCGTCCCGGCGGACGGTCGGATCGCGGACGGCGCGGCCGAGTTCGACGAGTCGATGATCACCGGCGAGTCCCGAGCGGTGCCGCGCGGTGCGGGCGACACGGTGGTCGCCGGCACCGTCGCGGTGGACAGCGCGGTGCGGGTCACCGTGACCGCGACCGGCGAGGGCACCCAACTCGCGGGTATCCGAAGGCTGGTCGCCGAGGCGCAACAATCCCGGTCCCGGGCCCAGGCGTTGGCGGATCGGGCGGCGGCGCTGCTGTTCTACTACGCGGCGGGCGCGGCGGTGCTGACGCTGGTGGTGTGGTCGCTGCTCGGCGAGGGCGGGTCGGCGATCGAGCGAACCGTCACGGTGCTGGTGATCGCCTGCCCGCACGCGCTCGGGCTGGCCATTCCGCTGGTGATCGCGATCTCGACGGAGCTCTCCGCGCGACAGGGCATCCTGATCAAGGACCGGATCGCGCTGGAGCGCATGCGCAACGTCGACGTGGTGTTGTTCGACAAGACCGGCACGCTCACCCGCGGAGCGCCCGCGGTGACCGGGGTCGCGGCGGCACCCGGCCGGGACGAGGGCCGGGTGCTGCTGCTCGCGGGCGCGGCCGAGCGGGAGAGCGAACACCCGCTCGCCCGGGCCATCGTGCGCGCGGCCGAGGAGCGCGGAAAGCCGGTCGTGGCAAGCGGGTTCTGGTCCATGACGGGCCGAGGCGTCGAGGCGGACGTGGCCGGCACCCGGGTGCGGGTCGGCGGGCCGGCGTTGCTGCGCGAGACGGCCGTCCGCGTGCCCGACGGGCTGTCGGCGACCGTCGAGGACTGGGTCGGGCGCGGCGCTGCCGTGTTGTACGTGCTGACCGGTGACGAGGTGGCCGGGGCGCTCGCGGTGGAGGACGAGATCCGCCCCGAATCCCGCTCCGCCGTCCGTGAGTTGCACGCCGTGGGAGTCCGCGTCGGGATGCTCACCGGGGACGCGCGGCAGGTCGCCGAATGGGTCGGGCGCGACCTCGGGGTGGACGAGATCTTCGCCGAGGTACTGCCCGGCGACAAGGACGCCAAGGTCGCCGAACTCCAGGCCCGGGGCCTGCGCGTGGCCATGGTCGGCGACGGCGTCAACGACGCGCCGGCGCTGGCCCGGGCCGACGTCGGCATCGCGATCGGCGCCGGCACCGACGTCGCGGTGCAGTCGGCGGGTGTCGTGCTGGCCTCCGACGACCCGCGCGCGGTGCTCGGCGTACGTCGCCTGTCCACCGCCGGCTACCGCAAGATGCGGCAGAACCTGGCCTGGGCGGCGGGCTACAACCTCGTCACCGTGCCGCTGGCCGCGGGTGCCCTGGCCTGGGCGGGCGTGGTCCTGCCGATGGAGGTCGGCGCGATCCTGATGAGCCTCTCCACGGTCGTGGTCGCCCTCAACGCCCAACTCCTGCGCCGGCTCGACCTCCGCCCCGGCATGCACGAGGCATGATCAACCGGCCGCCGCCGCCCCGCCGGCCCGGCACCGCGTCGAATCTCCCGCCACCGCCCTTCCGCGCTTGCCGTCCGGGGCCATGCGGTAGTGGGTCTCGCAGCTCGTCATGCGCGGACGGTGGGGCGCGTGGGCGGGAGTCGGCGGGCGGATCGGTCGGTACGCTGCCGGCGTGGGTGACGAGGGTGTGGAGTGGGCCGCGACGCGGGCGTGGGTCGAGTCGGCGTTGCCCGCCGGGGAGCGGGTGGTCGGGGCCGGGCGGCTGGTCGGTGGTTGGACGTCGGTGATGCGCCGCCTGCGGGTGGTCGGCCCCGCCGGTGAACGGGCGCTGGTATTACGGTCGTTCGTGAAGCCGTTCTTCGTGCGGCACGCCGAGGGGCTGTTGGGTCGGGAGGCGGCGATCCTGAAACTGCTCGCCGGGAGCGGCATCCCGGCGGCGACGCTCGTGGCCGTGGACCCGCGCGGCGAGCACTGTGACCATCCGTCCCTGTTGATGTCGTTGCTCCCGGGGGAGATTCGGCTGGGCGACGACGGGGCGGAGCAACGGACCGTGTTGTCGGCCCGCTTGCTTGTCGCCGTACACGCGGTCGAGGTCGACGATCGCACCCGGCCTCGGGACTATCAGGCGTGGACCTCCCCGGAACGGGTGCGCGCACCCGATGCAACCGGGCGGCCCGAGCTCTGGCGGCGCGCGATCGACCTGATTCGCCGCGAACCGCCCCCGTATCGCGGGTGCTTCCTGCACCGCGATTTCCACCCGGGGAACGTGCTCTTCGCCGGGCACGGTCCGCAGGCGCGGGTCGCCGGGGTGGTCGACTGGGTGGAGACCTCGTGGGGACCGGCCGACCTGGATGTCGCGCACTGCTCGACCGCGTCGGCCCTGCTGCACGGCCCGGCCGCCGCGATGGGCGTCGCGAGCGCCTACACGGCGGCCGGTGGGCGGCTTGCCGACGATCCGGCCGAACACCTGTACTGGCGCCTGCTCGACGCACTCGCCTTCGCGCCCGACGCGGAGAAGGTCGCGGTCCCGTGGCGGGAGTCGGGTCGCCCGGACCTGACTCCCGCGCTGCTCACCACACGGCTGGAGGAGTACGTCGGCGCTCTGCTCGACACCTTCGACGCACCCTCGCGTACGCGCTGATCGCTCCGAGGGATCGGTTTCCTGGATCGACACCGCGCACGCACCCCCGCGCACGCGCGGATCGATCCGAGGGGGCCGGCGGGGTTGCTCGGGGTCAGGTGCAGGGCGTCCAGTGGCCGCCGGCGGTGGCGGAGGCGCGGATCGCGTCGAGGACTCGTTGGCCGGCGACGCCGTCGGCGAAGGTGGCGTGGCGTGGGGCGTCGGGGACCGGGGCGCCGTTGATCAGGGCGGCGAAGGTCGTGGCGAGCCTGGTGTACGGCGCGCGGTCGATGCCCATCGAGTGCAGGAGGTCGTAGGCGGTGTGCATCAGGTCGGACGGGGGCGCGATCGGGTCCGGGTTGGCCAGGTCGGCGGGGGTGTCGACGCGCCGGTCGCCACCGGCGTCGGCGAGCCAGACGTCGTCGAACTCGACCCAGGCCGTGCCGTGGGTGCCGGCCACGCGCGTGGTCAGCAGCGGTGGTCCATAGACTCCGGCGGAGCTTTGCAGCGTGCCTTCGACGCCGGTCACCGTGCGGAAACGGATGTTGAAGGTGTCCTCGGCGGTCTGCCCCGGCCGGTCGGCGACCAGCGGCAGGCCCGCGCTGACCCCGGCGAACTCGCCGAGCGTGTGCCGGATCTGGTCGATCCAGTGCGACGCGTGCGCCCCCAGCCAGCCGCCGCCCTCCTCCGCCCGACCCCACCACGCGGGCACCTCGGCGTCCGGCCCGGTCAGCACCGGGATGTGCAACAGCCAGGTGGCGAGCCGGGGTTCGCCGATCGCGCCGGTCGCGATCAACCGCGCGAGCAGGGCCTGCGAGGACTGCCAGCGGAACTCGGTGCCCAGCATGTGTACGACGCCGGCCTTCTCGGCGGCGTCCAGCATCCGGGCCGCCTCGACCGCGTCGGTCGCGAACGGCTTCTCGCACACCACGTGCTTGCCCACCGTCACCGCCGCGATCACGATGTCGGCGTGCGTGTGCGGCGGCGTGGCCACGGTCACCGCGTCCACGCCGTCCAGCGCGAGCGCCGCGTCGAGGTCGGTGAACGAGTGCGGGACCCCGAACCGCTCGGCCCGCTCGGCGGTACGTGCCGGGTCCCGGCCGACCAACGCCCGCACCTCGAAGCCCGCGTCCCGGAAGGCGGGCAGATGCGTGATGCATCCGAATCCGGTCCCCACGATCGCCACACCCAGCTTGTCCCGCGCCATGACGCCGCTCTCCTTTTCGGGGCCGAGGATGCCCGGGAGCGGGATCGGGACCGTGGCCGGTCGTCCGGGTCCCGACCGGGCCGAAACGCGCGCCTACGGTAAGGGAAGCTGTCCAATTTCACCATCGCGCCGTCATGTGACGAAGCGCATCCGACAGCGCCCGGTGGCGTCAGCCGATCCGGCGCGCCGATCCGCCCTCGGTGGTCAGCCACGCCCGCGCCATCCGGGTCGCCGCCTCCGCCGTGCCCCGGATCAGGAACAGCCCGACGGCCTCGCGCGCCGACCTCGGCGCCAACGCGGCCTCGACCTCGTCGGCGGGATACCCGAACACGTCGACGTCCCGCCACACCACCGGATCCGTGGTGGTGCCGGACTCCGGTTCGAACGCGATGGTGCGACACCCGTGCTCGGAGCCGGTCACATCGATGCGCAGGGTGCCCAGACAACCCCCGAAGCTCCAGAACTCCCGGTGGCCGTCATCCCCGTAGCCGGCCCCGGCACAGGACCAGTACGGGCGTACGTCCACCACCGTGGACAGCACCCACTGCGCCTGCGACTCGCTCATTTCGAACCGCAACGTCCCGGCGCCGCGCGGCAGCACCACCCCGATACCCGGCAGCAGTTCGAACATGACCCGATTGTGCCCGGGAAGCCCCGGCGCGGGTGATCGGGACTCTGGTTCGATGATCACCTGCCGAGGGCCGCGCCGCCCGCGGCCCTCCCGATTCCTCCACGCGAAGGGCGACACCACGATGACTCAGACCCCCGCCGATCCGCCGACCACGCCCGAAGCGGCGGATGCCCCCGACGCGCGTGCGGCGCGTGAGGCGCTCGACTTCGCCCGATCCGTGCTGGCCGCCCAGCCGTTCAGCCGGCTCGTCGGTGCCCGGGTCACCGCCTTCGGTGCCGGGGAGGCCACGCTGGAGGTGGACGTTCGTGACGAACTCCGGCAACAGAACGGCTACTTGCACGGCGGTGTGCTCGCCTATGCCGCCGACAACGCGATCACCTTCGCGGCCGGCAGCACGCTCGGTTCGGCCGTACTGACCGGCAGCGTCTCCGTTCAATACCTGCGCCCGGCGCTGGGTGTCACGTTGCGTGCCGACGCGCGGATCGTGCACGCCGGCCGCCGACAGGCGGTCTGCGACTGCACGCTGACCATGGTGTCCGCCGACGGCGGCGAGACGGTCTGCGCGATCGGTCGAGGCACGGTACTGGTGGCGAACGGGACCGGCACGTGACGGGACGCCCGCCCGACGAGATGCCCGCCTGGCCGGACGCCCGCCCGACGGGACGCCCGCCCGGCGGGATGCCCACGCGGGCGCGGCTTCCACGACGGGACGTCCGTGCGACGACCGCCGACGCGTCCTGCCCGGCGTCTCGGCGGGAAGGGGATGCCATAGCGGATCGATGTCGCGTACCGTTGACTGTCGTCACGATGGCAACAGGATGATGAGGTGCCGGCATGCAGCTCCGTCCCTCCGCGCACGTCGACACGTTCTCCCGGGATCGGCTGCCGCCGGTCGAGCAGTGGCCCGAGCTGATCTTCGACCTGCCGGACGTGCGCTACCCGGACCGGCTCAACTGCGCCGCGGCACTGCTCGACGACACCATCGCGCGGCACGGGGCGCAGCGACGGTGCCTGGTCACCCCGGACGAGACCTGGACGTACGGCGACCTGCTCACCCGCGCCAACCAGGTCGCGCACGTCCTGACCGAGGACCTCGGCGTCGTGCCCGGCAACCGGGTACTGCTGCGTGGTCCCAACAACCCCTGGTTGGTCGCGAGTTGGTTCGGCGCGCTGAAGGCCGGCGCGGTCGTGGTGACCACCATGCCACTGCTGCGCGCGCACGAACTCGACGCGATCCACAACATCGGCAGACCCGCGGTCGCGCTGTGCGACCACCGTTTCACCGCCGAACTCGACGCGGCCGACACCCCGGGCCTGCGCGTACTCACCTACGGCGGCCCGGGCGAGGACACGCTGCCCGCCCGCTGCGCCGCGAAGAGCACCGTGTTCGAGACGGTGGACACCTCGGCCGACGACGTCGCGCTGATCGCGTTCACGTCCGGGACCACCGGGCGGCCCAAGGCCACCATGCACTTCCATCGGGACGTGCTCGCCATCGCCGACACGTTCTCCGCGCACATCGTGCGTCCCGAGCCCACCGACCTGTTCACCGGCACGCCGCCGCTGGGCTTCACCTTCGGGCTCGGCGGCCTGGTGGTGTTCCCGCTGCGCGCGGGTGCGGCCACGCTGCTCCTGGAACGCGTGACGCCCGAGGAACTCGCCGCGGTGGTCGCCGAGCGGCAAGTCACCGTACTGTTCACCGCGCCCACCGCCTACCGGGCCATCCTCGGCGCGGGCCTCGCCGACCTGCTCGCCGGCGTGCGGCGCTGCGTGTCCGCGGGCGAGGCGTTGCCGGCGGGGGTGTGGCAGGCGTACCGGGACACGATCGGCCTGCGGATCATCGACGGGATCGGCGCGACCGAGATGCTGCACGTGTTCGTCTCCGCGGCCGACGACGCGATCCGACCGGGCGCGACCGGGCTTCCGGTGCCCGGTTTCCGGGCCGTCGTACTCGGTCCGGACGGCAAGCCCGTCCCGGACGGCACCGCCGGGCAGCTCGCGGTGAAGGGCCCGACCGGGTGCCGCTACCTGGACGACCCGCGTCAGCTCGACTACGTGCGGGACGGCTGGAACATCACCGGGGACACCTACATCCGCGACGCGGACGGGTACCTCTGGTACCAGGCGCGCAGCGACGACATGATCGTCTCCTCCGGCTACAACATCGCCGGGCCCGAGGTCGAGGCGGTGCTGTGCACCCACCCGGACGTGGCCGAGTGCGGTGTGGTCGGCGCGGTCGACGACAGACGCGGCATGGTGGTCAAGGCATACGTGGTGCCGGCTCCCGGGGTGAGCGCGGACGAGGCGACCGCCCGCGCGCTCCAGACTTTCGTCAAGCGGACCATGGCGCCGTACAAGTATCCGCGGCTGGTCGAGTTCGTCGACGAGTTGCCGCGCACCGGCACCGGGAAGCTGCGGCGCGGCGAACTGCGCCGGCGCGCGGCCGAGGGCACGCCGGTCGCCGGCGCGGAGGCGGACCCCGGATAGGATCGCCGGCGAACCAGACTCCGCGAGGAAGGCGACCATGGCGGAGACCCCGGCCCGGCCCAGCTCCCTGATCAACACCGTGTACGGCGCGTTCGTGCGCGGACTCGGTGGCTGGATCTCGATCGCCGACCTGATCGTGCTGATGGGCGAACTCGGCGTGGACGCGCCGGCGGTGCGATCGGCGATCTCGCGGTTGAAGAAGCGCGGCACACTCACGCAGGAGCGGCGGGACGGTACCGGCTATCGGCTCAGCCCGGCGATGGAGTCGATCTTCGACGAGGGCGATCGGCGGATCTTCGGCAACCTGGAGCCGGCTCGGCTCGAGGACGGCTGGGTGCTGGCGATCTTCTCGGTGCCCGAGTCCGAGCGGGCGCATCGGCATCAGTTGCGGTCGCGGTTGACGTGGCTGGGGTTCGGCAACGTGTCGCCCGGTGTGTGGATCGCGCCGGCGCGGTTGCTGGAGGATGCGCGGCGCACTCTGGTTCGGGTCGAACTCGCTGACTACGTACACCTGTTCACCGGCGACGCGGCGTTTGCGGAGCTGGGGTCCGCGGTGGGGGACTGGTGGGACTTCGAGGCGATCGAGGAGCAGTACGCGCTGTTCACCGACGAGTATGGGCCGGCCGCCGCCGAACTCGTGCGGCGTCCGGGGGTGGATCCGGGCGAGGCGTTTCGGACGTATGTTCCGATGCTTACGCAATGGCGGCGGTTGCCGTATCTGGATCCGGGGTTGCCTGCGGAGTTGTTGCCGGCGGATTGGAACGCGGTCGAGGCGCGGAAGGTGTTTTTGGCCCTGCGGTCGCTCCTTGCGGAGGGGGCGGGGCGGCACGTTCGGGAGGTTGCGGGGTTGGCCTCAGTCGCCGGCCGGGCTGATGGGTCGTTGGTCTGACCTCAAGTGCCGGTCGGGCTGGGGTTGGCCTCAAGCGCCGGCCGGGCTGACGGGTTGTTCGTCTGACCTCAAGCGCCGGTCGGGCTGGGGTTGGCCTCAAGCGCCGGCCGGGGCTGAAGTGGTTGGGCTTGGAGTTGGGCTTGGGCGTGGGTCGGGCTGGGGTGGCCTCAAGCGCCGGCCGGGCTGAAGTGGGTGGCCTCAAGCGCCGGCCGGGCTGAAGTGGGTTGGGGTTGGGCTGGGGTGGCTTCAGGCATTGGGTGGGCTGGAGTTGGGCTTGGGGGCCGGCCGGGCCGGTGGGTGGGTTAGACGAGGGTTTTGGTCAGCCAGCGGAAGACGTCGGGGACCATTCGGCGCCAGACGTCGGTGCCGTGGCCGCCGCCCGATATTTCGGCGATGGTGATTGCGGTGGGGGGCTTGGCGATGGATTTGAGGGCTTGGGCGTCGCCGTAGCCGTCGCCCTTTTCGCCGGCCAGGTAGAGGGCGACCTTCGGGGGCTGGGGGGCGTTCTTGAGGATGGTGAGCGGGTTCGAGGACTCGCGGAGGGCCGGGTCCTTCGAGGTGACCGAGTCGGGCTCGCCCTTGGGGTCGTTGTAGCCGGACAGGCTCACGCCCGCGCCATAGCGGTCCGGGTGCAGCAGCGCCATCCGGGTCGCGCAGTGGCCACCGGCCGAGTAGCCCGCGATGGCCCAGTGCTTGGGGTCGGACTCGGCGCGGAAGTTGTCGATCACCATGCGGCGCACGTCGCCGGAGATCCAGGTGTCCGCGTTGGCCTTGCCCGGCACGTCCGCGCAGCCGGTGTCCTCCTGGCCCGCGAGCAGCTTGGTCCGCGGCGAGACCAGGATGAACGGCGCCACCTCGCCCTTGGTCATCAGGGCCTTGAGCTGCTTGTTGACGTCCAGCGTGCCGAACCATGCCTTGGCCGAACCCGGGTAGCCGGGCAGCAGTTCGACCACGGGGAACTTCTTGTTCGCGAACGCCGGGTCCTTGTACTGCGGCGGCAGCCACACGTAGACCTCGGCCTCGACGGCCGACTGCGGACCCTTGAGGGTGGTCTCCTGGACACCTTCGCCCATCTTGCCGTCCGAGGTGGGTTCGAACTTGGTGAGCAGCTTGACCTCGGGCGCGGGCGGCGGCGCCGGCTCGCGGGCCTCGGTCACGTGGCCGCCGCCGGTGCCGAGGAAGTCGTCCCAGGTGTCGTAGAGGCTGTTCGCGTTGTTGACCATCACGAAGACCATCAGGATGGCCGTCGCCTGGCAGGTCACCAGCATGAACAGCCGCGCGACGATCCTGACCGGTTTGGGTCCGGGGATGCGGTTCCACGCGATCATGGCCGCGGCGACGGCGGCGATCGCGAGCACGATGGTCGTTATATAGAAGGGCGTACCGGTCAGGCTCACTGTGGTCTTCCAGGGTGATTCAGCGACGGTCCGGACACGGTCAGTCGGTGGTGGGTGGGGACATGTGTCGGCCGAGCCAGCCGAGCAGGTCGGGGATCATCCGCTTGAAATGTGAGGTGAGATGCCTGCCACCGGGCTGCTCGTAGTACTCGATGCGCACGGGTTGCGCCGCCTTGGCGACGAAGGCCTTGACCAGCCGGACCTCGGCCGGATCCCCGCCGCCCGCGGTCGCGAGCACGTCGATCCCGGCCTTGCCCGCCGCGATGAGCTGATCCGGGCTGTTGGCGAGCCGTTCGGCCTCGTGGCCCTTCCACAGCGGCGAATCCGGGTTGAAGTAGCCGTCGATCGGCACCGCGACCTTGAACTGCTCCGGGTGCCGGAGGGCGAGTTTGACGCTGCAGAACGCGCCCGTGGACGCGCCCATCACACCCCATCCGGCCGGGTCGCGGAGTGTGCGGAAGTTGGCCTTGACCAGGTCGGGGATGTCCTGCGCCATCCAGGTGCCCATCTTCGGCTGACCCGGGATGTCGCTGCACTCCAGGCTGCGCTTCTCGTCCTTCTCCAGGTTCTGCACCGGCATCACCATGATGAACGGATGCGTCCGGCCGGCCTTGGCCTCCTGCACGTTCAGCTCCTGGATCGGCAACTGGTTGTCGGTCCAGGTGTTGTAGCCGTTGCTCTGGCCACCCGCGTACAGGGTGAGCACCGGGAAGCCGTGTTTCGCGTAGGCCGGGTCGTGATATTCCGGCGGCAGCCACACCCACACCTTTCCGGTGACCCCCGACTTGGGGCCGGTGTACGAGGTCATCAGGATCGGCCCGACCGAAGTGGTCGTGGCGGTCGTGAAGTTCGTGGTGGGTCCGGTCGGCGTGACGACCTTGCTCGGCAGCGCGGGCTTCGCGGGCGGGTTCACCGGGTGGCCGCCGGACTGGGTCGGCGCGCTCGTGGACTTGGCGTTCTCCGCCGATGAGTCGCCGGACGAGCCGCACGCGGACGCGGTCACCGCGACGAGTACGGCACCGGCCAGTGCCGTCGCGCGACGACGGCGTGCGGAAAGGGAGTTCAAGGGAAGGGCTCCGGCAGGCGTTCAGGGGGTGGTGCTGTTGACAAAAACGACCCTAACCGGACGGCGAGACGGTCCTTCGACGGCTCTGTAACAGCCGTCCATCGATCGGTGGGACGAAAACAACGTTTTCGTGATTTTACCGTGACCGAATCACTCGTTCGGTCGAGCGCCGAGTGACATTCGGCGACGGCGGGGGTACCGGCGGAGACGCCCCCGACGCCAGACAGGAGTCGCCCTTGTCTCTCACCGCACCCGTTCCGCGACCACCTTCGCCGGATTCGAGCCCGAGTTCGAGGTCGGCACCGATCCCGTCCACCCACGGACTGCGCGCGACGCTCGTGGTGGCGGTCGTGATGTTGCTCCTGATCGCGATCCCGTACCTGCTCAACCGCTCCGTCGTCGGCGCCGCGCCGGTGCACCTCGGCCAGGTGGTCACACTGGGCACGTTCCGGTACCACCCGGCGCCCGGCTGGCAGATCGACCGGGGCGCGTCCCAGGCCGATCTGGTCAGCGTGTTGGTCAAGGGTGCGACGAGGTACCGGCTGACCCCGCTGGGTCGACAATCCTCGGCGGCAAGCGCGTTCAAGGCGGCGGCGCGCCGCTACGAGGCGACCGGGCGCGGGCGAGTCGGTGGCGATCCGGCCTCGGTGACCACCGCGCGCGGGCTCACCGGCCTGGTCGCGCCGATCAGTGGGAACACCGTGGCCGGCACGCTCACCGTGCTGGTCGGCGGCGGCCAGGGGCTGGGCGTCTCGCTCACCGCGCGGCACACCGCGCCGCTGACCGAGGCGATCGCCGACGACGTGGTGACCATGCTCGACTCGGTGGAGGTGGTCGAGTCGTGAGTGTGGCTCCGCTGACCGACCGCCGGGGCCGGCGGGACGCGGGCAGCATCGTGCGGCCGGCGAGTGCGGCGTTCTGGCTGTATCCGATCGTGCTCGCACTGGGCGCGGCGAGCGTGGTGCCCAACTTCATCCGGCTGTCCTCGGCGGCACCCTCCGGGGCGCTCGTACTGAGCGTGGTCATCCACACGATGTGGCTGATCCCGGCGCTCGCGGTGATCACCCATCTGGACCTGTTCGAGCGCGAACCGCTGTCGTTCTGCGTGGCCGCCGTGTTGTGGGGCGCCGTGGTGGCGACCGGCTTCGCGCTCGTGGCCAACGACAACGTGCTCAGCTATCTGTCCAAGCTGGATCCCGCGTTCGCCACCGACTGGGGCGCCTCGATCTCGGCGCCGATCGTCGAGGAGACGCTCAAGCTGCTCGGCGTGGTGGTGCTGATCCTGATCAACCGACGAGTCTTCGAGAGCGTGCTCGACGGCTTCGTCTTCGGCGCGCTGGTCGGCCTGGGCTTCCAGGTGGTCGAGAACGTGATGTACGCGTTGAACGCCGCGATCCAGGCCGGCGAGACCTGGACCGGCGGGATCGTGGCCAGCTTCTTCGTCCGCGCCATCGTCAACGGGCTGTGGAGCCACGCGGCGTTCACCGCGATGACCGGCGCGGGTGTCGCGTACGTGGTGGTCGGGGTGCGTCGGCCGCTCGGGGTGCGGCTCGCGGCGGCCGGCGCGCTGTACGCGGTCGCGTGGGGCCTGCACTTCGTGAACAACTCGCCGCTCCTGGAGATCGTCCTGGGGCGGACCGACTGGTACCTGACCATCGTGCAGATCGTGCTCAACGGTCTGGTCGTGCTGGCCATCGCGAGCTTCGTCTATCGGCTCGCGGCCCGGCAGGAGTACCGCTGGTTCGCGCACGCCGTGGGCGACGAGCCGGAACTGTTGCCGCTGCGCGAACTGGCCGCGCTCGCCTCGAACAAGACCCGCAAGGAGGCGGTGGAGGCGGCCCGGCGCGAGCACGGCCGCAAGGCGGCCCGGGCGCAGAGCCGGTTGCAGCGCGCCCAGCTCGGCTACGGCGTCGCGCTGGCCAGGTCCACCGATCCGGACAACGACCCGGGTGTGGCCCGCTGGCACCGCCGGATCGACCGGGCTCGGGCCCAGGTGGTGGCCGCCGACGCGGAACCGCCCGACGCTCCCGACGCGCCGACGGCACACGCGACGGTGCGCGGCGAACCCGACGCGCCGTAGCGCGCGTCGTCGGAGCCCGCGCTCGGTCGGGGGTGGCAGCCGGCAGCCGGCAGCCGGCAGCCGGGAGCCGACTCCGGCGCCGAACCGGCCGTCGATGCCGGACCCGGCACCGCTGCCGACGCGTGCGGGCTTCGCCCGGCCGAGTCAGCGGCAGGTGCGCGAGTCCGGCGCGGTGCCGGCATCGGTCTGCCGAGGCCATTCGGTGTCCGGTGACCACTCGGCCGCGTCGAGGTCGGCGACGCCGTCCTCGCGCAGCAGGTCCCTGGGGGCGGTGCTGAGGTCGCGACGGCCGAGCGAGCGCACCACCAGGAGCACGGTCAAGCCGAGCAGACACGCGGACACGGCGAGCACGACGAGTCCGTCCATGGCGCTCCTCCCTACCTACATCTATAGGGCAGTTGCCCTCCATGGTCCCGTGCCGAGCCGGAGTTGTGAACCCGACCCGAGATGAACACCGGGCGACGGGTGCCGCGGCCGGCGGTCACCGGGCGTCCGGGGGATTGCCGTCGGCCATGATCCGACGTTGCCGCTCGGTGCCCGTGTCGAAGAACGCGTCGAGGTACTCGCTCGGTTCCAGCGGGCTGTCCCGGGCCAGTGAGAAGACCTCCATACCGTGTCCGACCTGCGCGTCGAACAGTCGGAACGCCTGCGCGAGACCCAGGTATTCGGCGTCGTTCACGTCGCGGGCGTATTCCAGCGCGTCCGCCTCGGCCAGCGCGATGGCCTCGTCCAAGTCGGCGGCGCGCCACAGCGTGATGCGTTCCTCGTAGATGTCCGGCTGATGGCGGAACAGACAGCGCACGGAGTGCCAGGCGGGATCCTCGGCGGGGGTCGGGATGTCAGTCGATTCGGTCACGCGGCCGAGTGTGCCGGCGCCCGGTCACGGGTTCGGCACGTTTGCCGGTCGAAGAGGTACGCCGGCGCTCCCGGAACCGGGCGGACGGTCCCCGGTCGTTGCGTGGTTCGGGCGGGGCGCCCGGTGACAATGGCCGGATGCGCGCACCGATCGAAGCCATGGACCGCAACCTCGCCGAGCACGCGTGCCACCTGCACCGGATCACTCCCGGGATGCGGGTGGACGAGGACGACCGGGTGGTCCTCGCGGACAGCGGTCTGGCGCACGACTCGTACAACATCGTCGCGGGCGCGCGGCTGACCGCCGAGACGGTCGACGCGGCCGTCGAGCGCACGGTGCGCCGAATCGCGGCGACCGGGCGGCCGTTCTCGTGGTGGGTCACCGGGGGATCGCGGCCGACGGATCTGGCCGAGCGGCTGGTGGCGCACGGCCTGCCGGTCAACGAGACCGAGGTGGCGATGTGGGCGCGGTGGACCCGGAGTACGCCCGCCGAGGCCGCGCCGCCGGCCGGGTTGCGGATCGAACCGGTGTGCACGCGCGCGGGGTTGCTCGACTTCGCCGAGGTGTTGTCGACGCTGTGGACGCCGTCCGCGGGTGATGTCGTACGGTTCGTCGAACTGACCGCCGAGGCCGCGCTCGCATCGGCCGCGCGCTACCTGGTGGGGTACCTGGACGACCGGCCGGTGGCCACCGCCGAGGTGTTCGCGCACGCCGGTGTCGCGGGCGTGTACAACATCGCGACGTTGGCCACGCACCGCATGCGCGGGTACGGCGCGGCCCTGACCCGGGCCGCGCTGGACACGGCGGTCGACCAGGGGCATCCGGTCGCGGTGCTCCAGGCGTCTGCGGCCGGCGAACCGGTGTACCGGAAGCTGGGCTTCGAGGCACTCGGGCCGGTCACCGAGCACGCGTTCGCGAGGTGAGCGCGGGCCGAGCGTGAACCGGACGCGGGCCGGCGGCGGGCCGAACGCGGACGGGTGCGGGCCGGACGCGGGCCGGACCGACGCGTCGTCGGACGACGTGCGGCCCGACGACGCGCGGCCCGGTTCGGTCCTACTTGAGCAGTTCCGGGTGCAGGGCCTCGACCATCCGGCGCATCCCGTCCTGCCAGTGCACGGTGGTGCGGCCGGTGATCTCGTGCATCCGGGTCAGGTCCAGCGTGACCGAGTCGATGGTCGCGTCGGTGGCGTTGAACTCCGGCTTCACCCCGGTGAGTTCGGCCAGGTAGCCGCACCATTCCTCGATGCTCACCGGGTCGCTGCCGCCCCAGTTGACCGTGGTGACCTCGGGTGTGGCCGCCGCGAACAGCGCGGGCAGCGTGCCGGCGATGTCGTCCACGTGGATCGGGTGGTAGACGCTCGGGGCGTTGGTGTGCACGTCGACGGGCGCGCCGCCGAGCATCATCTCCAGGTGGATGCCGGGCCAGCCACCGTTGTCGCCGTAGGGCACCGACAGGCGGGCGATCGTGGTCGGCAGCGCGAACCGGCGCGCACCCCAGCGGGCGGCGCCCTCGGCGGCGATCTTGCAGATGCTGTACGTCTCCAGGAACGACCACACGCCGTGGTTGTCTCCGAGAGAAGCGCTTTCCCTCAGTTCCTTGTGGCCGGCGGGCTGGTAGACGGCGGTGGAGGAACAGTGCAGGAAGGCGCGAGCGGCCTGGTGATGCTCCATCAGGGACAGCACGCCGCCCGCGTTCGCGTCCAGGTCCACGTTCCAGTCGCCGTTCTTGGCCACGGCGAAGTTGACCACGTAGTCGGCGTCGGCGGGCAACCCCGCGACGTCGCCGGCGGCCAGGTCGATCTTCACGCATGTGACGCCGGCGGCCTCCAGACGCTCGCGGGCCTCGTCGTCGTGGAAGCGGGCGGCGCCGTACACGTCGTTGTCCCGGGCGAGGATCTTGGCGACCGGTTCGGCGACTTGGCCGGTGACACCGGTGACGACGATCTTCGCGCCGGTGAGGGTCGATGCCATGGGGACAACCTCCGTGCGGGTCGCTGCGCTGTGCGTGGGGGCCGGATTCCGCCGCGAGTTCGACGGACGCCGGTGGGGCCGGGTGGGTTCGGCCCGCGGTCGTGGTGTCCGGTGCACGGATCGTCCGAGGACGCCGGGCGGCCGGGTGTGCCGGCACGTTAGTGCAGGATGCGATCAGGGGGAAGGGAGGGAACGAGGGGCTTCCCTTATCTGCGGACGAATGCGGAACGGGTGCTCTCGGTTGGGCGTCTTCGGACGCGGGGGGATCGACGTTCGGGGGCAGCCATGAGTGTGACGGGGCACTGCCGACTGTGTGGGACTCCGGTGGCGGACGAGCGCCACGGATACTGCGAGGGACCGCTGTGCGGGGCCGATCTGGCCGGGCAGCGGGTGGGCGATCCGGCCCTCGCGGTGCAGGTCGGATTCGAACGGGCGCGGATCGCGGCCACCCCCGGGGAGGTGGTGGAGGCCCGGTTGGTGGTGCGCAATCGCGGGGGCGGGGCCGAGCGGTTCCGGGTCCGGGTGTTCGACCAGGAGCGGGTCGCGGTGGTGGAGCCGGAGCCGGGCGCGCCGATCGGCCCGGGCGCGGAGGTGGTGTGGACCGTGCGCTATCGGGTCCCGCGCGAGGGTGGTCCGATCGGCGCGGGGGCGTTCGCCGGCACGGCCGGGCCGTACCACGCGGCGGTGCGGGCCGAGGCGGTACGCGACGGGCGGGTGGGCGCGGCGGCGGTGCTCGACATACGCGTTCGCGACGATGCCGACCGGGCCGGGCCGGAGTCGGGCGGTGACCGGGCGCTCAGCGTGCCCAGTCGGGTGCATGGCGCGCGACCAGGCTCCGCCAGGCGGGGACGCCGCCCTTGAGCGGCCAGGCCCGGGTCGGGCCGTAGCCCTGTCGCAGCCGGTGCAGGTCGCGGGCGAGTTGCAGGCCCGCGTCCCGTACCGCGTTCGCACCGGCGTCGGGAGCCGCGGTGATCGATGCCATCCGCTGCTCGTAGCCGCCCACCGGGCCCTCCACATAGGCGTCGTACGCCATCGGGCGGGACAACACCAACAGCGGCGGCACCCGGTGCTCCGCGATCGACGCGGCGAGCCGATCGTGCCCGTCCAGCACCACGTGGGTCTGGAGCACGCTGATCCACCACACCAGCACCGGTGGCAGCGAGCCGTCCCGCACCTGTTTGCGGTACGCCTTGACCCGACCGTGCTCGGCCGGCGAGAGCGCGCGCAGCGGCAGGATCTCCCAGTAGTCCGAGGTGTGCGCGTTGAAGTCGATCCGCCCACCGGGTCGGGTGGGCATCGTCGGCGCGGCGAACGCCGGAAAGCGCAGCCGGGTGCGATCCATGTCCCGCGACAACACCCACGCGCCGCCGTACAGGGGACCGCCCGCGGCCAGCTCGTCCGCCATGCGGTGGGCCCAACGCGCGTACCAGGTCCGGTCGTCCGCGCTGCCCAGGGCACGCGCGTCGGCGGCGCGCAGCGGTGCCGGCGAGGAGTGGAGCGGGGCCGGACAGTGGTAGTCCACGCCGTAGCACTGCGGGTCGATCTCGCCGAGCAGGAGCGGTGGCGCGTCGGCGTCCGCGGCCGACTCGTCGACCAGGACGAGATTGCGGTTCCCGGCCACCGACAGGCGCAGCGACGGTCGCGCGGACTCGGGTACATCCAGGCGCAGCGCGTCCCATTCGCCACCCGGGCGGGTGAGATTCGTGCGATCCATGCGGTGATCCTAGGACGGCCGGCAACATGTCCGGAATGAAGGCATCGCTGTGGTTCACCTGGACCCTTTCGGGTTCCGGCTGGGCCGACTGCACCATCGCCGACATCGCCGGGGAGGCGCAGTTGGTCGTCTCCTACATCACCGACGCGCCCGCGGAACTGATCGGCGCGGCGACCCGGCTCGCGCTCGGCGAACCGGGCGACCACAAGGTGATGTTCGAGGCCGAACCCAACGGCTATCTGTGGCACCTGAGCCCGGACGGCGACGCGGTGGACATCAGGATCGTCGAATACGCCGACGCGTCGATGCGCAACCGGCCCGGCGAGGTGTTGTGGGAGGCAAGCCACCCGATCGAACTGCTCGCGCGGAGCGTGTTGCGCGGATTCGACCGGGTGGACTTCGACCTCGGCGAGGACCGCTGGTACGCGGACTGGCGGCGGCCGTTCCCCCGTCGCGAGTTGGAGGCCCTGCGCACGGCTTGGCACAAGCTCCGGTTGTGAGCGCGCGTCGCGCGCCGGGGCGTCGAATTTCCGCGAGCAGGGGTGGTCGGGTGGAGCCGTGGTGCGACGCTTGGGCGCATGACCGCGCCTCGTGATCCATCCGCTCCGGACGTGACCATCCATACCGGCGGCGCGCTGTGGCCCACGCCGGGGCAGTTGCGGGCCGAACTCCCGGAGGGGGCGCGGGAGGAGTTCGAGGTCGAGTACGGCCGGGCCCTGGACCACGCGCGCGGCGGGGGCGATCCGACCCTGCTCGCGCACGTGTTGGTTCCGCGGCAGTGGCGGCTCGTGCATCACCGGAACGGCGACTACGAGGCCGTGTTGGAGCGGGCCCGGCGGATCCGGGAGGGCGATCTGTCCGGGGTCGTCCGGCCCCGGGTGGATCGGCTGTTCCGGGCGCAGTGGTGAGCTATGGCGTCGAGTACCACGTCGAGGCCGAGGCGATTCGGCGCACTCTGCCGACCGCCGCCCGCCGGGCCTGGGTCGAGCTGGAGCGGCGACTGCGCCACGACCCGTGGAACGCGGGCGCGCGGATGAGCGGTGGTCTCAAGGACACCCTGGAGGCGGCCTTCGCGGCGCACGGCTTCGCGACGTACATCGTGCAGGAGAACCGGGTGATGGTGAGTGTGATCAATCTGGTGTGGATCGGGTGACGGGTGGCTCGGTCGGCTCGGGCGGCTCGTTTCCCGGGTCTCCTGGCTTCCCTGGCTTGTCTCGCTCGGCTCGGCGGTTCGATCGGCTCAGTCTGCCTTGAGGGTGAAGTGGTGGGTCGGGAAGGTCAGCGGGATGTCGGTCGCGCCGGTCGGGCAGGCCGCGCGCAGAGTGCCGGTCGGGGTCAGGGCGAGAGTGCCGGTGCGGAAGGACTCCGGTACCTGGAAGGCGAGTTCGACCGAGGCGGCGTAGAGGTCCGGCTGCGGGGAGGCGTTCAGAACCGGGACGCGGCGGCCGTCGGGCAGCCGCAGCACCACCTCGTCGGCGAGCTTGTGGCCGTAGGCGAAGGTACAGTCGGCCGGGTCTGCACCGGAGGCGGAGGCCGAGGCGGAGTCGGGAACGGAGCCGGAGCCGGAGCCGGGAAGGGCCGTCGGACGCAGGGCCGCGTGCAGGCCGATCAGGACGAACATCGTGCCCTTCGGGGCGGTGCCGACCCTGGGCAGTCGGTCGGTGATCCGCGGCGGTTCGGGCGAGGTGGTGACGCCCACCGCCACCTCGAAGCTGATCGACCGGCCCTGCCACGGGACCGTGGCGGACACGACGCCGTCGGTGTAGCCGGTGACGGCTCGGTCCGGGGCCGCGGCCGCGGTGTCGCCGCACGCCGCGCAGCCGGCGGCGGCGAGCAGGGCAAGGGCCGACAGTTGCACCGTGCCGCGTCGCGCGGGCACATTCGGCCGTCGCCTGGGCACGCGGTTCCTCCTCGATCCTGGTCGCCGTCCATGCAAGCAGGGGTTCGGCCGAGGGGACACCTTTGCGGGTGGATCGGCGGGAAGTCCCTCACCGGGCACGGCCCGGCGCACGAGCGGCGGACGCCCGGAAGGCCGAGCCGGTGGGCGGGGCGCCGGGACGGCGGTTTCCCGGTGTCATATCGTCTGGAATCCGTCGCTCACAGCGCCGGGGGAACGGGAACGGGAGAAAGCGAACGATGACGGAGCACGAACTTCTTGCCGAACGCTTCGAGGAGAACCGCAGCCACCTGCGGGCGGTGGCGTACCGCATGCTCGGCTCGCTCAGTGAGGCGGAGGACGCCGTCCAGGAGGCCTGGCTGCGCCTGGACCGCTCCGACATCAGCGATGTGCACAACCTCGGCGGCTGGCTGACCACGGTGGTCGGGCGGGTCTGCCTGGACATGCTGCGCTCGCGCAAGTCCCGGCGCGAGGACATGTGGGACACGCACGTGCCGGACCCGATCGTCTCGCACGCGGAGGGGGCCGATCCCGAGGAACTCGCGGTCCTCGCCGACTCGGTCGGGCTGGCGATGCTGGTCGTGCTGGACACGCTGCCGCCCGCCGAGCGGCTCGCCTTCGTGCTGCACGACATGTTCGCGATGCCGTTCGACGACATCGCGCCGATCGTGGACAAGTCGACCGCGGCGACCCGGCAGCTCGCCAGCCGTGCCCGGCGTCGGGTGCGGGGCGCGGCGCCGGAGCCGGACCTGCCGCGTCAGCGCCGGGTCGTGGACGCCTTCCTGGCCGCCTCCCGGGCCGGCGACTTCCAGGCCCTGCTGGACCTGCTCGACCCCGACGTCCTGCTCCGCGCCGACGCCGGCGGCGGCCCGATCGGTGTCTCCCAACTGGTCCGCGGCGCCCGCGCGGTGGTCGAGCAGGCGCTCAGCTTCGCGCGCTTCGCGCAGTACGCCCGACCCGTGCTCGTCAACGGCGCTCCGGGCCTGCTGAACGCGCCGGGCGGCAAGGCGTTCGGGGTGATGGACTTCACCATCGTGGGTGACAAGATCGTCGAGATCAACATCCTCGCCGACCCCACCCGCCTGGCCCGTCCGGACATCAAGGACGTGGTCGGACCGGGCGACCCGGCCGAGTTGCGCGCCCTGGGGCTGCCCACGGAGTAGGCGCGAGGCAACCGGGAGGGTTCGCGCGCGAGCGGGTCGGCAACGGAGCGTCGCCGACCCGTTCGCGGCGGCTCGGTTCGGCTCGGTCCGTGTCGGCTCGGTCGGGCTACCCCGGTGTGCCGGGGGTGATCAGGCCGCTCTCGTACGCGAAGACCACCGCCTGGGCGCGGTCGCGCAGGTCGAGCTTGTCCAGGATCCGGCTCACGTGCGTCTTGACCGTCTGTTCGGCGAGCACGAGGTGGGCGGCGATCTCGCCGTTGGAGCGGCCCTGCGCGATCAGCCCGAGCACCTCGGTCTCGCGCGGGGTGAGGGTGCCCAGGCGGGTCGAACTCGCGCGCGTGATGGGCCGGTTGCGGGCGAAGTCGGCGATCAGCCGACGGGTGATCGAGGGCGCCAGGAGCGCGTCCCCGGCCGCGACGATGCGCACCGCGGCGATCAGCTCGGCGGGGGAGGCGTCCTTGAGCAGGAAGCCGCTCGCACCCGCGCGCAGCGCCTCGTACACGTAGTCGTCGATGTCGAACGTGGTCAGCATCAACACCCTCGGCATCGCGTCGAACGCGTCGGGTGCGCCGAGCAGTTCGCGGGTCGCGGCCAGGCCGTCCAGGATCGGCATCCGCACGTCCATCAGGACCACGTCCGGCCGGGTCTCCCGGGCCAGGCGGACCGCCTCGCGCCCGTCGGCGGCCTCGCCGACCACCTCCAGGTCCGGTTGGGCGGCGAGCAGCGCGGCGAAGCCGGCACGGATCATCGCCTGGTCGTCGGCGATCACTACGGTGGTCATGCCGCTCCGGGGGTGATCGGGGCCGACGTGGCGTCGGCCGGCGGTAGGGGAAGCATGGCAGCGACCCGAAAGCCGCCGTCCGGCAACGCCCCGGTGTGCAACTCGCCGGCCAGCATCGCGACCCGCTCGCGCATGCCGATCAGGCCCTGGCCGGTGCCGGTCGGGCCGGAGCCCTCGACCGGCCCGCGCGGCTCCACGGGCCTGCCGGCCGCTCCGGGCGCGGAGTTGACCACGGTCAGCCGCAGCGCCGAGGCGTCCGCGGCCACGGTGACCCGTACCGAGGCGCCCGGCGCGTGTCGGACCACGTTGCTGAGCGACTCCTGGATCAACCGGTACGCGGAGAGTTGTACGCCCACCGGGATCCGGTCCGGCGCGGGCACGGAGTCCTCGATCGACAGGTGCGCCTCCAGGCCGGCCCGATGCGCGGTCTCGATCAGTACGGGCAGTTCGGCCAGGCCCGGTTGCGGGCTGTGCTCGGCGCCGGCGTCCGCGTCCTGGCGCAGCACGTGCAGCAGGCGGCGCATCTCGGTGAGCGAGCGGCGTGCCTCGGCGGCGATCGTGCCGAACTCGGTGACGGCCGCGGGCGGCAGGTCGGCGATGCGATACGGCGCACTGTCCGCCTGCACGGTGATCACCGACATGTGGTGGGCCACCACATCGTGCAACTCGCGGGCGATCCTGGTGCGTTCTTCCAGGAGGGTGCGCCGGGCGTGTTCGGCCTGGCTGATCTCCTCGACCCGGACCAGTCGGCGCTGCACGGCACTTCGGCTGCCGATCGCCTCGGCGGTGAGCGGGGCGAGGGCGGACAGGATGGCTATCGGCAGCAGTTCGTCGACGTCGATCGGACTGCGGGCGAGCAGCAGCACCGTGCCGGCCGCGAGCAGCACCAGCCACAGGACGACCAGCACCCGACGCGGCGCCCGCAGCGCGATCACGCTCAGTACGACCACCAGCGAGAACACCGAGGTCACCGCCCACGGCCACGGTTCGGAGTCGGACACCGGGTGGGTCGGCACCGCCGTCGCGATCGCCGCGGCCAGCGCCAACCACCAGGCCGCCAGCGGGCGATACAGGCACAGCAGCACCGGGACCGCGCGGGCGATGGCGGAGACGGTCGCGCCCGCGGCCGACACGTCGTAGTGCTGGTACAGGTCGAGCCAACCGGCCACGCCGATCAGCAGCGCGGTCAGCGACAACACCCGCCTCGCGCGGCGGGTGTGCGGCAGCGGGGCCACCGAGTCCAAGGACAACGCCTCGCGCAGCGCGGCCAGGACGGTCGGCAGTCGAACGATCTTCACGGTTGGTGATGCTATGCCCGGATGGACCGATCGGTCGGGCGGGGCGAGGGCGGTGTCCATCACGGTCTCCGGGGCGGGAGCGGGAGCGGGCGAGCGGGTGCCTGCGTGGCGGTCAGGTCGGCTGCCCGAACGTTCGGCGGGCCACGGTCGCCTGCACGTCGGTGAGCGCCTTGATCAGGCACAGGCACACCGCGAAGAAGGCGAGGCCGCCGATCGCGTGCACGGCCCAGACACCGGCCAGGGTCGGCCCGCCCCATGCGTCGTGGTAGTCGGTGTCGCCGTACCAGATCGGGTAGGTCAGGTTGCGCAGCGTGTTGCCGTACGCGTACCCGGCCAGGACCAGTGTCGGGATGCCCAGTGCGGTGTCGAGCACGCCGTCCCGGAGCACCCGGAGCGTGCCGGGGTTGGGCCGCCCGGTCGTCTCGTCCGACTCCGTGTCCAGGAACCGCCGGGCCGCCGCGAGCCGTACGCGGGCCGCGCGGGCGGGCCGGCCGCCGAGCACCAGGCCGATGCTCAGCAGGCCGAGCGGCAGCGCGATCAGCGCGTACATCGAGCGCCGACCGGCCTCGCGCACCGAACCGGGCGCGAAGCGGCGGATCGTGCGGCGCGTCGTGCGCCGGCTCGGGGTGCGGGCGAGGGGCGCGGCGGCGGGGCGAGCGGTCGTGGATGTCATGGCGGAGTCCTCGGGGATGTGCCCGCGAGGCTTGCGGGCGGGGCGATACCGGCACGGGTGCGGCCGGTTTCGGCGTGTTCCCCAAGGTAGGAGTCGGGCCCGGCGGAGGGCATCACACCGCGGCGCCAACTCCGCAGTGATACCCCGGTAGGGGGTCGGGGCCTGCGCGGCGGGGCCGAGGGCGCCGACGCGACGGCGCTCCGGAGTCGGCGTGCTCGAACCCGCGTCGGTGCCGCGGTCGAAGGCCGGGAAACGGCGCGACCGCCGGGTCGACGACCCGGCGGCCCGGTCCGGCCGCACTGTGCCGGGAGAAGCAGGCGGCCCGCCGAGATCGAGGCGGCCGCGGAGACCGGGACTCTGGGCCCCGTACATTTCACTGCCCTTGAAGGCTCCATGGAGTATCCGCGGCCTGCGCACCGGAAGGCCGCGGAAACCGTAGCGTGGCCCGCCGGTTCGGGGCCAGGCGATTTCCTCCGGCGGGCCGGTCCACCCGGCTGCTCGGCCGGTACCGCTCCGCCGGCCGAGCACTTCGCGCGCGCTCCCGGGCCGATCGCGGTGCGCCGGGGTCAGCCCCGGCGACGTCCGAACCCGATGGTCAGGACGAGGGCACCTGAGTCTCGGCGTCCTTCTTGGCGTAGTGCTCGCGCTCGCGCCGGTCCGCGCGCAGGATGCCGCGGATCACGAAGGTGAAGCCGACCGCCACGACGAGGAAAGGGGTGAGTTCGGCGAGGGCGCCGAGGGCGTTCAACACGATGACTCCCAAAGGTGGTGCAGCCGGCCGACCACGCCACCGGCGACACCGATCGCGCGAACCGGACCCGGCTCGCTCCGCCGTTCGTCCGCCGAACGGCGCCACAACACTACCGTCCGCCCCCGCGTCAACCGCCGGCGACCACCGGTCCACCGCGGGTGGCGCCGGCGTGGACCGCTACGACGCCGGGCGCACTCCTTGCGGTCAACGCGGGCCGCCGGCGGCCTCGGTGAAGCGGCGCAGGTCCTCGACGTGCGCACCCCAGCCGTCACGGTGCGCGGCGGCCAGGCTCGGGCCGTCCTGGAGCCGACTCCAGCCGGTCTCGCGGACCCGGATCTGGGTGCCCGGACGGGCCCGGGCCAGCTCGATGGTCACCGTCGTGGACACCGCCCAGTCGTCGTCGGCCCAGGTGAAGCGCAGCAGGCGGCACGGTTCCAGCGCCCGGACCCGGCCGGTGGTCAACCGGGCCTCGCCGTCCGCTCCGCTCCAGCGCTCGCTGAGCCGACCGTCGACCCGCGCGTCCAGGTCGAGATAACGCCACCACATCGCGCGCCTGTCCGCGTCCACGAGGGCATGCCAGACCGCCTCGGCGGGCGCGGCGATCACGACACTGACCTCGACGAGCGGTTCACGGACCATTCACCAACGGTAGATCTCGTCAACGCCCGCGTCAGCCTGCCAACGGTCCGCGAAAGGTCCGCTGAAGGTCAAGACTGCGCCGTGCGCGCGCCCTGTGCGCCTCCTCGGCCGAAGCCCGCCGCCCGAGCGGGCGGACACCGGGCGCGAAGACGGACGAATGACCGAAAGTTCGGCTTTGTCGAGAATGCGATTCGGCCTGAAACGTCCGCCGCCCGGCACCGCTACACCCATCCGTGAATCGTTCGATTGGCGATCACCTCGGATGGGGAACGCACAGCCACAGGTGCGTATCGCGCATCGCCGGCCACCGGGAGGAATCCGCCCATGCCCCACCCGCCGATCGCAGCTCTGCGAAGCGCGTTCACCGCGTCCGCCAAACCGGGCAGCGAGGACTGGCCCACGCTCGCCGACTTCACCGCGTTCGCCGCCGCCGGCCGCGCCTGCGGCCGAGCGCCGCTGATCGGCCTGCCCGGCTGGACCTGCGACGACGCCGCGCGGGTCCTGGCGCTGGCCGAATTGGCCGCGCGTACGCCCGAGTGCGACCTGTCCGCGCACCTGCGCACCCTGTACTGGCGCGGCGACGCGCACGAACGTCGGGCCGTGTTGCGGGCCTTGCCCTACCTCGCGGTGTCCGAGCGTGATCCGGCCCTGGCCGGCGCGCTCGTCGAGGACGCGCTGCGCACCGGCGACCCGCAACTGATCGCCGCCGCCCGCTTCGCGGAGGTCGTCGCCGGCACGGAAACGGCGGAATCGGCGCGATCGGACGGGTCGCAGGGATCGGATGGTTCGGACGATGCGGACCGGGCGGTGGTGCAGCCGCGCCGGGCGGAACGGTCCGAGCAGGCGGAGCAGTCCGTACAGCCGGTGCAGCCCGGCTAGGCCCTGTCCGGCCGGCGCGGTCCCGGGCCGGCCGACCCGGTGCGGACCCGCCGGTGTGGAGCGAAGCGCACCGGCAGGTCCGCACCGCGTCGGCGACCGGGCACGGTCGCCCGGGTCGGGAGCGCCGACGTCCGCCGGCACGCCGCGGCGGCCGGCCGGGCGCGTGCTCGTGGCGGATCGCCGCGGGTACTTGTGGCGTGCCGGGTGCGCCGGCCGGGCCGGCCGTCGTAGAAGGAGGGGGAGGGCGATGCGACGCAGGAAGGCGTTGGCCGTGCTCGCGACGCCGGCGCTGATCGGCCTGGGAGCGGGCACCGGCCGGGCGGGTGAGCAACCGGTGGCGGAACGCATTGCCGGCGCGCTGGGCGGTGACCTCGAGGTGCGCGGGCGCGAACACGGCTCCGGCTGGACCCGGACCCGGCTGGAAGTACGGGACGCGGCGGTGCCGTTGGTGGTGGACGTGGTCGCCGACACCCGACACCTGCCGCGCCGACTCGTCTACCTGCTGCCCGGCGGCGGCCTCGACTTCTCCTCGAACTTCTTCACCCCCACCGCCCACAACCTCACCCATTACCTGCGTGAACGCGGCTACCTGGTGATCGGCGTCTCGCCGCGCGAGAACGACGCTACGGCCGCCGATCTCGGCGCCGCGTGGGGCCTGGCCGCGCACAAGCGGGACGCGCGCAAGGTGATCGACGCGGTCGACGCGGCGCTGCGGGTGCCCTACGACCTGCTCGGTCACTCCGCCGGCGCCGCGCTCGCGCTCGACCTCGCGGCGGACCGATCGCCCAGGCTGCGCCGGGTGATGGTGCTGGACACCACCGGGCCGTACGAGGGCGAACTCGCGGTACGGGCCGCGCGGACCAGGGCCGCGCTCGACCGCCAACTCGCCGCCGGCACCTACGCGAGCGACCCGGGTCTGAAGGCCCTGCTCGCGCGGGCGGTCGGCGACCCGAACGGCGCCTCGCCGGTACCGCGACCGGTCGACCCGAGCACTCGTTTCACCAACGCGGCACTCGCGCACTTCGCGCTGATCCACACGAACAGCCAGCCGGGGCTTACCAACTGGGTCTACGAACAGGGCTTCGCCGCAGGCGACTTCACCTTCGGGGCGACGCCCGACCGGGACCGGTTCGCGCTCGCGCACGCGCCGCTGTCGGTGTGGGCCGAGGCCGGCGCCCGGTTCGGCGGCGGCCTGATCCCGACCGCGCTGATGCGCGACCTCACCGCGATCCGGGCCGGCGAGGAATCGGTCTATCGCATCGACTGGTCGGCCATCGACGCCGAGGTCACCTGGGTGAACACCGCCCTGGGACGCGGCGACCACCCCCGGGGCGCGGAACTGATCCGGGCCGGCGGCAACCCGAAGGTGAGCTTCACCGTCGTGGCGAACCACGGCCACGGCGACGCGACCTGGAGCGGCACGGCCGACGTCGACGTGTGGCGGCACCTGGTCTGACAAGCGGTCCGGCCGGTTCGGCCGCAGGCGGGTGCGGGCCCGCGCCGCGGCCGAACCCGGCCGGCTCATGGCGCGAGTTCGTCCAGCGCCGTCGACCACGACACGCACAGGGATTCCGCCAGCTCGCCCGGCAGGGCCGTGTCGACCGTGGCGCTCACGTACAACGTGTCCTCGAACGTGCCCAGGAACACCCCCAACGGCACGCCCCGGGGCACGCCGCCGAAGGGGACCGCACCGACCATCGAGGACCCGCGGAACGCGTACGGCCGGCGCAGCCACCCCTGGGCCGGCTCCGCCGCCACGTCCACCTGCCACGGCGACATCGCCGCGCGCAGCCCCCGGCGCACGCCCGATGCCGCGGGCGCCTGTGCGATCAGCGCCAGGCGCCGAGCGGGGTCCGCCTGGTCGCAGGGCAGCCGGACCCGGGTCGGCCGGGCGTGGCTGCCCGGTTCCGCGCGGGGCCGGCCGCCGGCGGCGGACGGTACGAGGGCCCAGACCGGCTTGGGCCCGCGTCGCCACGGGACGCCCGGGCAGTCCCGCAACGCGCCGGTGAGGGCGGCGAGGAACAACGCGTCCGGCTCGGCGCCCGTGTCGTGTACCGCCGCGCGCAGCCGCTTGGCGTCCAGGCCCAGCCAGGCCATCCGACGGGTACCGGTCAGCCCGCGCGTCGCGAACGGCCGCGTGCTCGGCGGAACCAGGCGACGCAGCCGGCCGCCCGCGCCGAGCTCGCCCATCCCGGCCGCGGGCGTCGGAGCGGCGTCGATCGGCTCCACCCCGAACAGGCGCCGACCGACCTCGACCACCGACGCGCCGTCCAGCAGGGACCGATGAGCCTTGAAGACCACCGCCCACTCGTCCGCCGCGTACCCGTGCACGAGCCTGGCCTCCCACAGCGGCCGATCCCGAGGCAGCCGATCCGCGAGCGCCTCGTCGACGGCGGCGCCCAGGCGGTTCACGTCGACCGGGTGCACGTGCACGTGCCGGGCCAGGTCGAGCGCGCCGCGCCGCCGGTACGCGCCGTCCACGCGATAGGCCAGTACCGGCACCCGCCACAGCCGGGCCGCGATTCCCTCGCGCAGGTCCTCGACGCGCGGCGCGAGGCCGCGAAAACGCAGGACGCCGCCGACCTGAAGCGCGTCGACCCGGTCCGCGCGGCCGTGGTCCCGATACACGTTCTCCGCCGCGTCGGCGCGCCGACCGCCGCGGCCGGGCCGGACGCAGTCCACGAGGTAGTCGCGATCCACGCCGATCCTCGAACGCGGCTCACCGAGCAGCGCGCGCACGCCCGAGTCGTCGTAGCCACGACGGTGCGTCAGATACGGCGTGAACGCCGTGTGCGCCTCGGCGAGCCGCTCCACTCCGGTCGGCCGCTCCGGCGGTTCGTCGACGAACCGCAGCCGGACCGGCAGGAATTCGGCGAGCACCTCGCGGACCACCCCGATCGGGACGTCGTGCGGATGCCGTACGTGGTAGACGTCCACGCCCCCGGAACCGGCGAGATCGGCGAGCCGGGTCATCACCCGCGCGGCCTCGTGCACGGGGACGAAATTGAGCCGCCCGTCCGGCGCCGAGGCCAGCCGCAACACCGGCCGCACCCGGCGCGGCAACCGGGCCGCCCAGCCCAGGGCCGCGCAACCTGCGGTCGCCTCCGCGCGTTCGACCATGTACCGCAGAGGGTTTCCGGGCAGACCGGGCCGGTCGGAGACCAGCGTGGTCGGCCGCAGGATCATGGCCGAGCGCCCGCACCGCGCGGCCCAGTCCCGCACGAGCACCTCGGCCTCGTACTTGGACCGCTCGTAGTCGTTCTCGAAACCGCCCGAATCGTCCGGGAGTTCCTCCTTCACCGTGCCATCGCGCCGGCCGCCGGCCACGTACGCGGTGCTGATGTGCAGCACGCGCGGGCGACGCCGGCCGACCTCGGCCAACTCCAGCAGGTGTCGGGTGCCTTCGACGTTGGTCGGGCGCAACTCGGCCAACGGCGCGTCGATCCTGGAATCGCCGGCGCAGTGCCAGATCACGTCGACCGAGTCGGCCAGCGAGGCGAAGTCCGCCCGGGTCAGGCCCAGCCGGGGCAGTGTCAGGTCGGTCTCGACGATCCGCAGCCGTTCGGGGAGTCGCCGCACCAACTCGTCGGGAGCGGCGGAGACTTCCAGAAAGGCCCGAACTCGGTCGATCGCGCCGCGCGAACCCGCGTGGGTCAGGACGGTGATCGTACGGTGCCGGTCGAGCAGTTCGCGGAGCAGATGGAGACCGAGGAATCCGGTGGCTCCGGTGATGGCGACGCGCATGGCTCAGCAAACTCCTTGCAGGTTTTCCCGATTGGCCTGACGAGGCGTCACATCGACGGTGTCGACGCGCGGCGAGTCCGGCCCGATGGCGCGCCGCGCCGGGGCATGCGTGGTCAATGTCTTCCCTGGGACGAGTGGGTTTCGTCAGGACGCTAGTCGCCGGACGGCCGGCACCCGGGCGGTATTGGGCCAACCGGTGTCGGCGTCACCCGATCGGGTTCGCGATCGTGGTCGCGAGATGATGCGGGGCCGACCGTGGTGTCGGCCGTGGTGTCGACCGGGACCCAACGATTGTGCCGTGGTCGGGCGGCCGATACCCCCGAAAGAAGCTTTCTTGACTGTTTTCGCGCGGGGGGACCGGTCGGGGGCACTACGGTCTGGAGCGGGACGAGCGCCCGGGCCGGGCCCGAGGCACGCCAGGACCACAGGGGGCATACGCGGATGGACACTTCCCAGGCCGGGGCCACGGTGGCCGCGGTGGGAGCGATGGATTACGGCAGCCACTGCTGCTTCGTGTCGGCCGACGAGGCGGTGGTCCGGCTCGCGGTGCACAGCTACGTGCGGGACGGGTTGTCCGCCGACGAGCGGGTGATGTGCCTGCTCGGCCGGCGCGATCGATCCTGGCTGATGAGTACGCTGTCCCAAGGACCCACGCGGCCGGCCGAACGCGAGGCCGACGGCTCGCTGGTGGTCGTCGATGTCGGCCGAACACCGCTGTGGGACGGCGAGTTCACGCCCGAGGGGATGGCGCAGACGTTCTTCGCGGCGGTGGATCAGGCGCTCGAGGACGGCTACCGGGGCCTGCGCGTGTGCGGTGACATGACGTGGGGCCGAGCCGGTGGCGTCGGGTACGACGAACTGCACGAGTTCGAGCGGCTCGCCGGTCTGGGCCTGCCCGGCCGCCGGGCGATGGGGATCTGCCTGTACGACCCGCGCGAGTTCAGCTCGGTGCAGATCGACGCCCAGGAACGATTACACCCGATCGTCGCGGGCACCGGGCGCGCCCGGCCGCCCAGCCTCCAGGTCACCGACACGACCAAGGGGCTGCGGCTGATCGGCGAGGCCGACGTGGCGACCCTGGGCCTGTTGGAGGAGGCGTTGCGACGGGCCGCCGCGCAGCCGGGACGCGACCTGGTGGTCGACCTGTCCGCGCTGGAGTTCGCCGACCTGAGCACGATGGAGACGTTGTACCGGGCCGCCGCCGCGCTGGGCCCGCACCGGCGATTGGTCCTGCGCGCCGCCGGGCCGGCCGTACGCAAGGTGGTCGATCTGCTCGGCTGGAGTGGTGCCGGTGGCCTGATCGTGGACGGGGACCGACCGTCCGGCGAGCGTAGTGGGGGAACGCAGTGACCGGCCCGAACCGCGACCGCGCCCGTTCCGGGGGCCCGGTGGAGGTGCTGCCGTTCGGCGCGTCGGACCTGTGCCTGGTGCGTGCCGTGGTGCGTCGGCACGCCGACGCGGTGGGCCTGGCCGACGACCGCCCCGACTGTCTGGTGCTCGCGGTGCACGAGATCGCCGCGTGCGCGGTCACGAACGGCTCGAAGCCGGCCCTGTTGCGGTGTGTGCCCCGGGCGGGCCGGGTGGTCTGTGAGATCCACGCGAGCCGGGACGAACAGAACGGCTGCCGACGGCGGAGCTTTCCGCGGCTGACCGACAAGCACGAGACCCCGGGACGGGGATTGTGGATCGCCCGCGCGTTGTGCGACGAGGTCGAGGTGGCCGAGTGTGCCGAGGGTGTCGTCGTGCGGATCACGATGCACCTGGGCACGTCGGCGGGCGCGGCATCCCCCGAGGCGGGTGGGCGACCCGAGGCGGGTGGGCGAGCGGACGCGGGTGGTCGAGGGGACGTCAGCGGTCGAGTGGACGCGGGTGGTCGAGGGGACGCGGGCGGTCGACCGGAGGTGGAGGAGACCGCGGCGGCATCGGGGCCGACCTCGATCGACCCTGACGGCCGCCGCAATTCGATGGGCCCGCCGCCCGCCGTGTGACACCGTCGGTCGCGATGACGGACGAACAGGCGATTACGGTCGAGCAGGGGATGACGGCCGAACAGGGGATGACGGCCGAGCAAGTGAAGACGGCCGAACAGGCCATGGTGGGCGAGTGCGCGGTGGCGGACGCACAGGTCATGGCGCACGGGGGCGTGATGCCGCTCGGGCCGGCGATGCCGGGCGGGCGCACGATCGAGTGGGCGGTGGGGTCGGGCGCGGCGGCGGTGGCAGCAGGGCCGGAGCGGACGGCGATCTTCGAGGCGGTGCGCGCGGACCGGGACGGACCGATGACGCGCGTGCTGCTGGGACTCTCGGACGCGGGAGCGGTCGAGATGCGCGTGCGTGCCATCGAACTGCTGTGCTCGTTGCGCGAGTTCGGACGAACCTGGCCGGTTGTCGCCGAGCGTGCCGCGGCGTATGTGGTGGACCCGGAACCGGCCGTCCGGGTGGCGGCGGCACCGCTGTTGGTGGCGACGGGCGAGGTCGAGGAGGTTTCGGCGCGGCTGCCGGGGTCGGCCGATCCGGCGGTGCGGATGGCGGGCGCGAACGCCCTGCTCGGGAGCGGTGACCGGTTCGCGGCACTGTCCACGACGCTCTCGGAGGATGGCGACCCGACGGTCCGGGTGCCGGTGGCGCTCGGGTTGTCGGGCGCGGAGGGTGTTCCGTGGGCCCGGTGTCGTGCGCTGAACGACGCGATCCTGGCGGACCTGCCGGCGGCGGTGGACCGGATCGGCCTCGACGCTCGCTCGTGGGGCTCGACTTGGGCGTGGCGCCTGGCCCGCAACGACCACGAGGACGAATGCCACCGCGTTGTGCGGATGTTGCTCGCCGCCGAGGACGAGGGCGTGCGGTGGGTCGGCGTGGACATGGCGGCGGCGGCCGTTCGGCTGTGGCGGACCGGGCCGGTCGAGATCCTGCCCGCCCTGGCCGAGGTCGCGGCCGGCGCGGGACCGGCTTTGCGCGAGGAGACGCTGCGGGTGTTGCGGCTGTCGGGCGATCTGTGGCGCGCCGCGGCCGCATGGTGGGCGGCGGGTACGGGTGAGGCGGACCGGCTGCCGGCACGCGAACTGGGCGAGCCGCCGCGAGTCGGGGCGGCCGTACCGGAGTTGCACACGGTCTTCGCCGCCCGGCGGGTGAGCGGCGGGCGCGCCGAGGTCGACGCGTGGTTGGCGGAACAGCCGATCGAGGTGGTCGACTCGCGGCGCAGGGCCGGTCGGGCACTGATCGGGTTGATGGCGTGTGGCGGCTTGACGGAACGTCAAGGGCGGCAGGCGATGAGCCTGTTCGAGCGTGGGTCGGTGCTCAAGTACGAGTTGGCGGGCGTGGTTTGGCGAGTGCACGGTGTCGTGGACGCCGGGATCGCCGATCGGCTTGTCGGGGAATTGGCCGCGGTGGCCGGGGATCAATACGTGGGGGCGCACGCTCTTCCGGTGCTCGCCGACATGGGCCGGCACGCGGCCGGTGCGCTGCCGAGGCTGACCGCGTTGATCGACGCCCGGTGCCGACTTCCGGTGAATGAACCCGACGTGGAGACCGAGATCCGCTTCGACGAAACCAGGCGAGCCCAACTGATCGTTGTCCGTGATCGGATCGCCATCGACATCCCGTAGGGTCCTTCCGGGGCTCGTGCGGACATCTGTACGAAGTCGGAAGCGGACAAGGGGAGATGGGCATGCCGATAGGCAGGGTCGCCGTGGTCGGCGGAAGTATCACGGGCTGCGCGTTCGCGCTGGCGGCGGCGCGCGGCGGGGCCGAGGTCACCGTGTACGAGCGCACCACCGGCGAACTCGCCGATCGAGGTGTGGGCATCGCGTTGCACGTGGACCGCTACGTGGAGTTGGAGGCCGCCGGCTATGTCGACGACACCACCCCGTGGCGGGACGTGGTCGGGCGCAAATGGCTCGTCGACGACGGCGGTTCGGCGCGGGGCCGCTTGTTGTGGGATCAGTCGGCCGCGTTCCGGGTCTACAACTGGGGCCAGTTGTGGCAGGGGTTGCGTCGCCGGGTGCCGGCCGAGGTGGACTATCGCGGCGGTACGCCGGTCACCCTCGGCGCGGACGGCGACGTGGTGCTGCCGGACGGCACCCGGGAGCGCTACGACGTGGTGGTCGGCGCCGACGGATACGGCTCCGCCGTACGGACCGCGCTGTTCCCCGCCGCGGTACCGCAGTACGCGGGCTATGCGATGTGGCGCGGGAGTGTTCCGTGGGAGCACGAGCCGATCGACCACCTGGTCTCGATCTGCATCCCGAACGGCCAGGGCGTCATGTACCGCATCCCGAGCGGCACGGGCGACCGCATGTCGTGGGGCCTGTACAGCGCGGTCGGCGGCACGGCCGATCCCCGGCCGGGGCTGCTCGCGCTGGTCCGCAAGTACTTCCCGCCGTTCTGGGCCGACCTGGTGACCGCCACCCCGGAGAGCGAGACGTTGATCCAGCCGATCAACGACCTGGTGGTGGACGCGTACACGAGCGGTCGCACGCTGGTCGCCGGCGACGCGGCGGCGATCGCGCGTCCGCATGTGGCGAGCGGCGCGGTCAAGGGCATCCAGGACGCGGTGGCGTTCGAGAGCGCGTGCCTGGCGGTGGGGCCGGACGGGTCGTGGGACGACGTGCTGGCGCGCTATCAGGCGGATCGCTATCCGGCGGGCGCGGACCTGGTCCGGGTCGCCCGGGCGATGGGCTACGCGATGGTCGAGGACACGCCGGACTGGACCACGATGACGCCCGAGCGCATGGTCGACTGGTGGGCCGCCCAGCACGCGGACGACGGCTTCGGCGGACACGCGTTGGGGGCGTCGATCGGCACACGGTGATGGCGGCGGTGCGTCGGCGGCGCGGTGGCTGCGTGATGCCTGCGTGATGCCTGCGGTCGGGCACGCCCGCCGACATCGTCCGGGAGTCGGGCGATGTCGGGGGCGAGGGTTGTCGGGATGCCGCGTGGCCGCTCGGGTCAGGAACCGTCCTCCAGGTTCCAGCCGATCACTCGCTCGGGGTGGATCCGCAGCACCTCGTTGCTGAAGAAGTCGGCGGCGAAGGGCGGTTCGTGGTCGCGGAGCAGCTCGGCCCGGCCGCGGATCTCGACGCCGCGACCCCAGCCCGGCCGGTAGGCCCCCGGCTCGTCCGGCGTCATGTCGTCCACGACGAACGCCACCGCCGGATTGCGCTCGGCGTTGCGCCACTTCTGGCTCGTGCTGAGCTTGGGTCCACCGATGTCGACGGTCCCGTCCTCGTTCAGCCGAAACCCGACGGGCCGCACCTGCGGCACGCCGTTCGGGCCGACAGTGGCCAATCGGCCCAGGTTCTGTCCGATCAGGTACGCACGTTCGATCTCGGTGTAGGTCGCCATGTCCGCCGCGCTCCGTCCGTGTGGGCCGGGGCTCCCGAGGCCCCGGACGCTCGTCTGGAGCCTAGAACTTCAAGTCGACTTGAAGTCAAGGGTCGATGGCTTGGGCAGGCGGGCAGGCAGGTGGATGGGTGGGCGGATGGTTGGGGGCGCGTTGGGCGCAGTGCGCAGGACGCAGGGCGTTGGCCGACCTCAGGCTTCTGCCGGCACTGTTCGGATCACGTGTCGGGCGTTGTGGGACATGGTCGGGTTGGTGGTGCGGTAGTACGGCAGGGCGATCAGGGCCTGGGAGAGCGTTCGGCCCCGGCCGCGCCGCCAGGTCGCGTCGTCCGCGGCGAGTGCGTTGCGGAAGGCCTTCCCGGCCTCGATCGGCAGCAGGTTCCACGCCGGGAACAGGTCGCAGGCCGGATCGCCCACGCCGAGGCATCCGAAGTCGATCACCGAGGTCAGCCTGCCGCGATCGTCCACCAGGAGATTGCCCGGCATCAGGTCGGCGTGCAGCCACACCGGCGGCCCGTCCCAGGCGGGCGCCCGGAGTGCGTCCTCCCAGACGGCGGTCACCGCGTCGCAGTCGATGCCCTCGTCCGGGATCGCGCGCAATGCCTCGATCGCCGCCCGGGTCGAGGTGTCGAGTGCGGTCAGCGGCCCGCCGCGATGGGCCTGCGGCGCGCCGGGCAGGGTGATGCCTCGCATGGCCGTCACGAAGCCGGCCAAGTCCTCGGCGAGCGCCGCGGGCTCGGTCAGCGCCCCGGCCTCGGGGTTCGCGCCCGGCTGCCACCGGTATACCGACCACGACCACGGGTAACCCTCGGCCGGCTCCCCGGCGCCGAGCACCTCCGGGATGGCCGTCGGTAGCAAGGGCGCGAGTCGAGGCAGCCACTCCCGTTCGAGGGCCACGTCCCCGGCACCGCCCTTCACCAGCGGCAGCCGTACGACCAGGTCCGGTTCGAGCCGGTACATGGCGTTGACCGTGCCGCCGGAGGGGAAGCGCCGTACGGCCGCAGCGGACCATTGCGGGAACTGCCCGGCGAGCAGCCGCCGGACCAGGTCCTCGTCGACGGGGTGCAGATCGGGATGCATCGGGGCGTCGCTCATGGATGGCCATCCGACCGGCGGCGGGGGCGAGCGTCAAACCGTTTTCCGGCCGGCCGGCTGGCGGCGCGACGGGGCGCGGCGCCGGCCGGTCGTTGGGCTCGGGCAGGGTTGGCCCGGACGGCGGTTCGCTCACTGGGGCTGTGCTTGCCGGGCGGTTCGCTCGCCGGGCGCTTCGTTCGCTGGGCGGTTCGCTCACTCGGGGTCGAGCGAGCCCGCCCACAGGAGCCGTTCGTGTCCGCGCGGGTCCGGGACGACCTCGTTCACCGGCTCGTTGTCTCGGCGGAAGGTCATGACCGGGCGCTGCGCGGTGTCGTACGCGGGCCAGTCGGTTGGCGTGCCGGTCAGGATGAACTCCACCCAGCGCCGGTGCATTTCGTCGGCGAGATCGCGGGGAGGAGCGACGACGAGTTCGTCCACGCCGGGGGCGTCGAGGGACTGCCAGATGAAGGGGATCTCCGCGATGTGGCACGCCCCGAGGGGCCGGGAGTCCTCGCGCGACTTGGGCGTACGCCAGCCGAACTCGTATACGTGGGTGGTGGCGGAGGCGACATTCGCCCGGGCCTCGGCGATCCGGTAGGCGGGAATCCGGAACAGTCGGTCGGTCATCACCGCGGCGAAGACCTCCGGGGGATCTTCGCGCGGGTAGGCCTTCGGGAAACCGGCCTTGTAGTGGTCGTACATGTCGGAGCTGTCGGGCACGCCGTAGTCCGTGAGCCGTTGTTGCCAGGCCTCCGGCGGCACATCCGACGGGGCGGGCAGGACGAAGTGGCGGTTCTCCTCGACGTTGGTGCCGATCAGCAGCGGTACTTCCCTTCCCGCGCCGCGGGCGATGGCGTCGATGGGGCGTTGCTGCAACAGCGCACCGTCGATCACGGGGACGAGCGACATGCCGCAGGTCTGGATGGTGGTGTGGCCGTACTTCACCGGGTCCGGGTTCCCAACGATGGCGTTGTGCACCTCGGTCTGCTCGGCGACGACTTCGGCGGGTGTCTTCGCGGACAGCCCGGCGAAGGAGGCCGTAACGCCCAGGCGTGCCGCGACCTCCCCGACGACGAGGGCGGCGTCCTCGGGGGTCTGGGCCACGTGCGCGCTGCCGCTCTGCACGATGGCCCGGTGGAACAGATCGCGGCGGCCGGTCGAGAGCAGGGCCAGGATGCACATGGCGCCGGCCGACTCGCCGGCCACCGTGATGTCGTCCGGGTCGCCGCCGAAGTTCGCGATGTTGTCACGCACCCACCGCAGGGCGAAGATCTGGTCGAGCAGCCCGCGGTTGGCCGGGGCCGGCGCGTCCGCGATGTAGCCGAACCCTTCCACGCCGAGTCGGTAGTTGATGGACACGCACACGATGCCGTGCCGGGCGAATACCGCGCCGTCGTAGGCGGTTCCGGCCGAGGAGCCGCGTACGAAGGCGCCGCCGTGGATCCAGACGAGCACCGGTCGGCGGACGGCCGGGCCGTGAGCCTGGGTCCAGACGTTGAGGTTGAGCCAGTGCTCTCCCGGCACCGGCTCCTTGCCGCTGAGCAGTTCGTCGAGCCGAGCGCCGACCGTCCTGGGAGCCGTCGGGCCGAACGCGTGGGCGGGCAGCGGGAGGGTCCAGGGGTCCGGGGGGACCGGCGCGGCGAACCGGTTGACCCCGGTGGGAGCCGCCGCGTATGGGATGCCCAGGAAGCGGGCCGTGCCGTCGTCGTCGACCAGGCCGGAGACCGGTCCGTAGGTGGTCGGCACTTCGAAGATGTCGTCGTTCGGCACGCGTCGTCTCCTCGGGTGTCGGTTCCTGCACGCAGAGGCAGCGTCTCACCGAACGCGCGCGCACCGTCACGGAATGGGCAAACTCCGCGATGGTCCCGGGCCGGTCGTATCCCGGTTTTTGCGATTGATGACGCGTGGCATGCCCGAATCGCTACCGTGTGTGCAGGTGAACTCGCCGCACTGTGATCCCCGCATACGCGAACGCCGGGGCCGGCGCGTGGGGATGAACCAACCGGAGAAGCCATGCCCGCACGACCCCTCGGCGCCAACTCCAAGCTGGTGACCGCACGACGCACCCTCGGCCTGCACTCCCAGGCCGGCTTCGCCGACGCCTTCGAGGAACACGCCCTCGTGATGGGCATGCGGCTGGCGGTGAGCGTGCGCCAGGTCCGACGGTGGGAGAGCGCCGATCCGCCGTATCCGACGCCGGATTATCGGCGAGTGTTGGAGGACTTGTTCGGGAGGCCGCTGGTGGCGCTGGGGTTCGTGGCACCGGATGAGCCGAACGACGATCACATGGACGCGGGGTGGCGCGACATCCTGAGCGACGTTCCCGAGCGACTGCATCGGCTCATTCGGTTGGAGAGCACGACGCTGAGTTTGCGGAGCTACGAGACCACGTTCATCCCTGGTTTGCTTCAGTCTGCCGACTACGCTCTCGCGACCATTCTCATGCACGATCCCGGCTTGTCGCTGGTGGCGGCCCGCGAGAGGCAGCGGCTACGGATGGAGCGAGCTCAGCGGCTGATGACGGCACGCGAGTCTGCCCGGTTCATCATTGCGGAACCGGCTCTCTATCAGCCGATCGGAAGTCCGACCGTGCTCGCACATCAGCTCGACCATCTCGTCGAGGTCGTATCCGCGCACGCCCAGATCCGCCTCCAAGTGCTACCGACGGGGGCGCCGTTCGCGGTATCTGCCCCGTGCCTGATCCTGGAACCAAAGCGAGGTCGATATGTTGCCTGGCTGGAACAGCTCACGGGCTCGCTGTTGATCGAGAGCCGGGATGATGTGGAGGCGTTCAGAGCCGTGTTCGACCGCCTGCACACGACCGCACTGTCCCAGGCGGCGTCGCTCGCGATGATTGCCGGATGGAGGCAGGAGCTTTGCAGATCGATCGAGTTCAGCGCGAACCTCGTTGGATCAAGTCCAGTTACACCGGAAATGACAATTGCGTCGAAGCTGCGGTCATCGGCTCTGCCCTGGGCGTCCGGGACAGCAAAATACCCCGATCCCCAGTGATATCCCTGGCCCAACCAGCCTGGAAATCGCTCGTCACCCAACTGCGGCAACGTTAGCCACCCCGACGATCGGAGGCCCGATCCCGCGTCGCCGGCCGAGCTTTCGGTCGGTGGGCGCAGCCGTTGTGTTGGCGATTGGGGGCTGTGGAAAGTGGCTTGCCGGGGCGGAGGTTGCGTGGGTAGCGTCGCCGCCTGTGACTCCGACTCTGCGTACCGAGCGGCTGGTTCTGGAGCCGTACATTCCCGAGGACGAAGAGGCTTTCGTTGCTCTCTTCCAGGACACCAGGGTTTCGCGGTGGATGGGTGACGGGCCGTCTTCCGAAGCGGAGGACCGAGCTCTGTTCGGGCGGGTCTTCACGAAGGTCTATGCCCAGGACCTGTTCGATGTCTGGGCCGTTCGTCGCGACGGTCTCCTGGTCGGACACGCCGAGATCAAGCGGACGGACACCGTCGGAGGGCACGAGATCGTCTACGCCCTCGCGCCGACCGTCTGGGGGTCCGGCCTGGGGACCGAGGTGGCCGAGGCGATCATCGCGTATGGCTTCGACACCCTCGGCCTGACCGAGGTGCATGCCACGGTGGCCGCGTCGAACGAGGCCTCACTGGTCCTGCTGGACAGAATCGGCTTCGAGCATGTCCGCGACATCGAAGAGGACGACGGCCACACCACCCGCGTGCTGACCCGCCGTGCGAGCGCGACCGACAAGGCGACCCTCACCCGATAGGGACGGACCCGAACCGCCGCCGAACCGATATGCCCGCCCTGGTGACCGCTCAGCGGTGAGGGCAGGCGAGTTGGTGGAGGATTTCCTGGGTCAGGAGGTCCTCGCGGCCTTTCAAGGCGTCCGCGGGTTGTGGGTTCAGGGGGAAGACCAGTTCCGCCGCGACGTTGTCCTGGACGATTCGGGCCAGGTTGTCGAGGGCGACGTGGATCGGGTCGGTGGATGGTTGGGCCGTCTGGATGTCGATCAGGTGTGAATCGGCCTTTGCGGGGTCCATGAACTGTTTGACGATGATCGAGTTCTGGTTCTGGGCGGACGTCGTCCAGATGGACAGGACGACGATGTACAGGCCGGGCCAGTCCGCGCGGCCGACCTTGTCCCGCCAGCGCCCCATGAGGGCTTCCACGCCGTCGATCTGTGCCCGGGACGCGTGCTTGACGTTGGTTTCGATGGCGTCGTTCAAGCCGCCCGTGAAGGTCTCGAACGACGCCATGTCGAAGGAACCGCGCCGCACCGACTCGTCGATGAACTCGATCGCGGCGTCGAGGATCCGTGCGCAGGACGCTTCGAGTTCGCGCGCCATGTGCGCGTTGCCGAGCTGCCGCCGGGCGGTGGTCAGGGTGGCGCCGAAGTCCTGAAGCGGGCTGATCCATCCGTTCGTTCCCGGGCCCTTGAACGCCACCATGTCCACGTCGTGCTGGTCGAGGCGGGCGGAGCTGGGGAGTTCCGGGATTCGGCGGCTCAGATACGGCGCGATGATCGAGTAGATGCCCAGGGGTGCGTGGGCGACCGACTTGGCCAGCTCGAAGATGTCGGAGACAGGGTGCAAGGACTCCTGCTCCCCATTGTGGATGAGCGTGTACCGGCCGCCCCGGTAGTCGTTCTCGATGACGATGACCGGGCCGAGCTGCTTGATCACCTCGGCCCGGAGCGTGTCGTAGCTCTCGCGCATGGCGGTGTCGATCGCGAAGATCGCTTCGCGGGCCCGGAGTTCCGGTGCCGGCCCCGGATTGCCCGCCGCCGCGGACGCGGTCCGCGCGCCGCCGAGATACGCGCCGGCACCGACCGCGGTGACGATGCCGAGGAATCGTCTGCGTGTGCTTCTTCCCCGCCTCCACAAGCCGTTCGGAACGATCCCACCCGACCCCGAAGTTCCCATGCCGACTCAACGGCGTCGCGATCACCCAGGACACGGCCCCACCGCCGAACCTTGAGAGCCGTCCGGTGGATCCTGGTCGATGGTCGTCAGGAGGCTGCCGACCAACGGGCTGTCGTCGTCCTTGCGCCACGCGACGGCGACCCGGGTGCGGGGTGCGTCCGGGTCGATGGTGCGGAAGGCGACGCCCTTGAGCCGGATGCGGCGGATGCTCGCCGGGGCCAGGGACACCCCCAGGCCGGTTTCCACCAGGGCGCAGACGGTCTGCCATTCCACCGCGTGCTGGGCCACTCGTGGGGTGAAGCCCGACGCGGTGCACAGGCCGATGATCCGGTCGTACAGGCCCGGGCCGACTTCGCGCGGAAGGAGCACGAAGGGCGAGTCGGTCAACTGCGCTACCCGGACGGTTCGTTGGGACGCGAGCGGGTGCGTGGAGGGCAGCACGGCCACGAACGGCTCGGTGAGGACGGTCCTGAAACCGAGCCGTGGTTCGTCGTCGGTGGGCGGTTCGCGCAGCAGGCCGATGTCGATGCTCTTGTCATGGAGGGCGGCGAGCTGCGGCGTGGTGGTCATCTCGTGGATGTGCAGATGTACGTCGGGGAACCGCTCCCGGAAGGTGCGCAGCAGGTCCGGCAGGACGGTCAGGGCGAGGGAGGCGGCGAAGCCCATCCGCAGATGGCCGGCCCGGCCGCTGCCGACCGCCCGGGCCGCCGCCAGGCCGTCGGCGAGGTCGGTGAGGATTCGGCGGGCCGCGGGCAGCAGTTCCCGGCCCGCCGGGGTGAGCGTCACGTGCCCCGGCTCGCGGCTGAACAGCGCGTGGCCGACCTTGTCTTCGAGGCGGCGGATCTGCTGACTCAGCGGGGGCTGTGCGATGCCCAGGCGGGCGGCGGCATGGCCGAAGTGGAGTTCCTCGGCGAGCACGACGAAGGCGTGCAACTGCGGCAGGGGAAGTTCGGGGCGCTCCATACGCCCAGAGATATCACATGGCGATGATGGAAGTATTGGACGTATCGATGGTGGTCACCTAGCTTCGCCGAATGACAGAACGACGCGCGATCCTCAGCGGCTCGACGTTCGAGGAACAGATCGGGTATGCCCGTGCCGTGGTCGACGGTGACTGGGTGCATGTGTCCGGGACGACCGGCTTCGACTACACCACCATGACGATCTCCGAAGACGTGGTGGAGCAGGCTCGACAGTGCCTGCGCAATATCGGGGCCGCGTTGGCCGAGGCGGGGTGCGGCTTCGCGGACGTGGTGCGGGTGCGGTACATGCTGCCCGACCGGGACGACTTCGAGCCGTGTTGGCCGGTGCTGCGCCGCTGCTTCGGCGAAGTGCGACCGGCCGCCACGATGTTGATGTGCGGCCTTGCCGATCCCGGGATGAGGATCGAGATCGAGGTGTACGCGCGGCGGGCCATCGCGTAGTGGCCCGCCGCGCGTGGGTGGCCGCGCGCGGATCCGAGGGCGGGCCCGAGGGCACGCCTCCTCGGGCTCAGTCCGTGTGCTCGAGGGGGTCGAAGGAGAGGGCGATGCGGCGGCCCTCGCGGTCCAGCTCGATGATGGTGACGCGTACTCGGTCGCCTGCTTCGACCGGCGGGTTCGGTGGTTCGGTGCGGTGTACGAGGCCGGTGACGCCGTCTCCGATGTCCACGAACACGCCGATGGGAAGCAGCGTGGTCACGGTGCCGACGACCGCGTCACCGACCTGGTGGGTGTCGATGTAGCGCCGCCAAGGATCCGGTTGAAGTGCCTTGACGGACAGGCCCACCTGTTCCCAGGACCAGTCGATCCGGAGGATCTTCGCGCGAATCTCCAAGCCGATCGGGACGACCTCGTCGACCGAGTCGAAACGGGTCCAGGACATCTCGGGGGTACGGAGAAAGCCCAGGTGGTGCCCCGGGTCGCCGGCCACGTCCACATACACGCCGACACCGTCCAGTCCTGTTGCGACGACGCCGGTGACGACGTCGCCGACGCGCAACGAGGCTATGAACGTGCGACGTTCGTCGGCCCGCGTTCGATTGGTTCGCCAACGGGCTCGCAGGATGCCGTCGGAGTCGGGAAGGACACCGGCCAGGAGCGGATGCCGATCGTCCGGTTCCAGCGGTACGAGTGCGGCCCGGTGGCCCGGATCCGTGATCAACCGGTTGAAGGTCATGGTCTGTTCGGCGACGCATTCCTCGTGGAATCCGCCCGGGTACTGCTGAACGAGCAACGCGAGGTGTTCCTGGCGCACGATGGCGGTGTGGATCACCTCGACGTCCTCGGTCAGGTCGGGCCAAGCAGCCAATCGGGCGCGTGGAGTCAACTCTCCACGCACCGCGCCGACTTCCGCCGCTGTGGTGAGGCGGTGCCAACGGTAGGCGTTGCCGACGGGACGCTCTTCCAACAAGATCCCACCGCGCTCGGCGACCAGTGCGGTCAACCGGGCCCAGAAGGCATCGTCGGCGACTCGGTCGTCCGCGACTTCGTCGGTGGCCGGGTCGAATGGAGAACCGGCCACCTGCTCGACGAACAGGCCGATCGCACGCGCACGATTCTCGGCTTCGGGACGTGGAACGGCGCTGCCGACGTAGACGTCCCTCTCGTAGCCGACGTGAACGAAGAACCCGTCATCGCCGAGCAATCGACACCAGAGGCCATGACCCAACAGCCTTGCCCGCACGAGGCCCAGAGCGGTGCCGAGCGGAACCAGGGCACCGTCGTGATAGCCGGTGAGGTTGTACGGAAACAGTCCGTCCAGTCCGTTCCAACCGGGTGCCGAGCGCCCGGAGAACGAACCGAAACCGTTCTTCATCGGGTTGTCGATCGCGAGCCGGTGGATGCCGGCGTCGAAGGCGAATGCGCCCAGTGCAGCGGAGTACGCGGCCGTGACACCTTCGCGGCAGTCGTACCGGATGTAATTGCCGGAGGCCGAATCGGCCGGGTCGTACGGGGCGATGCGGTACACGGAAGGCGCCATGTCAGCGCCCGGTGCGGCTCGAAGTTGCCCTGAGGGCCGGTCGCGGGTGGACAGGGGGGATGGTCACCGGCGCAGCGTAGCGGCATGATCCACGCGGGGACCAGGCCTGCCGAGCACTGGGCCGTATGGGGACGGCATGTCCCCGATCGGGTGGTAACAACCGGGAGGTCTGGCGGGTTCAGGGCTCGGGTCAGCAGCATGGCGACGCCGCGGCAGATTGCCGTCGCCGTTTCGATCGTGGAGAAACCCCATGCGTATGCGTACCTTGGCGCTCGGCGCCGCCCTGTCGCTGACCGCCCTGTTGTTGCCGGCGACGAGTGCGAGTGCGGCGCCCGCCGCGCCGCCGTCCTGCAATGACGGCTCGGTGTGCTTCTGGACCGGGGAGGGTTTCCACGGCAACACGTGGGAGTGGACCGCGCGCAGCGGCTACCGCGATATGCCGCCGGCCTTCCACGACCACGTCGGCTCGGCCGTCGCGAGCACCAGGGCCTGTTTCATCAACTGGAGCCCGGTGGAGAAGCGCGACGTGTTCAACGGTGACTGGCGCTCGAAGTACCTCGGCGACTTCGGCGGTCGGATCGACGGTGTCGGGCCGGGCGCCTGCTGAGCTCTTTCCCGGTGGCAACGGCCGGAGCTCCGAGGGGGCACCGGCCGTTGCGTGGGCGACTTCGGGCTCGGCCTCGGTCTCAGTCGCGTCCTCGGCCTCCGTTCTCGGCCTCGGTGTCAGTCGCGGACCGGCACCGTTACCGTGGACGGGTCGTTCGCCGGTGAGGAGAAGGTGAGTCCGGCGGCGAACGGGTTGTGCTCCAGGTAGAGCGCGTCGACGGTGTCCACCACGACCGCCAGGCGGTGGCCCGCCGGGACGTCGTAGGCCGTCGCGAACATGTCGATGTCGACCGGGAAGGCCACACCCGGTGTCCTACCGTGGAAGCTCAGCGGCGAGTGGGTCACCAACTTGCCGATGCCCAGCGGGCCGACGTCGTACAGGTAGGCGAAGATCGTTCCGCTTTCGTGCGACGCGGTGACGGTGGTGTGCAGCTTGGTCGTACCGCGCACCTTCGTCTGCGTGTCGTAGCGGTCGCTCTGCCACACGCCCGCGAACGCCCTGGGCAGCAGCGGGATCGAGGCGACCGGCGGGACCTGGAGGAACTGGTCGAGGATGCTGGACAGGAAGATCGTGCCGCCGTTCGCCCCGGAGTCGATGTTCGCCAGGACGCGCTGGGTCCCGGTGAGCGCGATCGTGCGGGTCGAGGACGGTACGGCCGCCCAGCTCGGATAGCCTTCGTAACCGCCGTCACCCGTGCGGGACTTGAGTTGTACGGGCTGCTCGCGATCGATGCCGTTGTCGACGCCCTTGAGGTGGTGGTCGAACCAGCGGGTCGAGTCGGCCCACATGTCGTTGGGAAGTCCGAACAGGCCGCCCGCCTCGGCGGTGGCGTGGTCGCCGGGACGGAATTCCAGTCGCTTGGGACCGGTCAACTTCCCATAGAAGTCCGCGTATTGGTTCGGTGGGAAGAGCGAGTCGCCCCACGCGTTGCCGAGCATGATCGCGGCGCCGTTGGCGTTGATCCGGTCGAGGTAGGTCGCGGGTGAGCGCTTGGCGCCCCACGCGAGCATTTCCGCCTCCTTGGCCAGGTTGCCGGAGAGGAAGTTCTTCAGGATCTCGGTGAGTTCGGCGCTGGGCCGGCCGGTGAGGAAGCCGGCGCCGCCCAACAGCGTGGCGGCCTGGGCGTGTTCGGTGCGGCCGCTGTAGATGGAATCGATCAGGTCGGCCCAGCCGCTCATCGCGACCACGGCCTTGATCCGGGGATCGAACGCGGACGCGAGCAGGCTGATCCCGGCGCCGTAGGAGACGCCGGCCATGCCTATCCGGGTCGGATCCGCGGGCGTGTTGGCCAGTGCCCAGTCGATCACCTTGGACACGTCGGCGATGTCCTTCGGCCCGGCCGTCTCGATCTCGCCGCCGGACTGCCAGAAGCCGCGCGAGTTGTAGCCGACCACGACATAGCCCTTGTCCGCGAGCTTTTGCGCGGGGACGACGTACTCGATCTGGGGCATCGCCCAACTGGTCGGCAGTACCACGATCGGGTAGCGGGCGCCGGGGGCGCCGCCGGTCGGGGTGGTCACGTTGGCGGCGAGCTTGGTGCCACCGTCACCGGGGATGTCGACGAAGCGCAGGGACGTCCCGGCGGCGGTCTGCACGGCCGCCGCCGGGGTGCGAGTGACGGTGGTGCCGGCCGAGGCGGCCGGACCGAGGGCGGTCCCGGCGAGGATCGCGGCCGAGACGACGGCGACCGCACGAGCGCGTGGGCGCACACCAGCGCGTGGGCGCATGCGGAATTGACCCATGAGGGTCTCCTGACGTCATGGTCGGGGCGTGGCCCGACCAGCGGGAATGCGTGGCGAAGCGACGCCCAGGGACGGCGTCGGAGGGTGACTCACGAGTAAGTTACGCGCCGGTAAACCAAGACGGAAGAGCCATGGACCGCTCCGCTACGGCAACCGGAAGGTTCACTTGCGCTCCCGCTCGACACACCCCCGGAAGCAACGGTTCCGGCACGAGGAGGCTCCACCGACGAAGCGACGGGGTGCCCGAGGGGCGGGGCGGGGGAGGCGTGTCGGTGGACCGGTGGACCGGTGGACCGGTGGACCGGTACGCCGGGCGGCGCCCGGCGGTCGGGCGTCGGGTTGGGCCGGGGTTGGGTGGTGGCGTGGCAATGGGTCCGCGGAGCGGTCGGGTGGTGGAGCGTGTGCCGGCGGGTCGGGTGGGTGTGGCGTCCCGGCGATGGCGTGGTGGGGCGGTGGGTCGGGGGACTGCCCGTGTGGTGCGGCGGGGGGTTGGCGGGACGGCGGCGTGGTGGGTCGGGTTGGGGGTGGAGTGGTGGGATTGGGCGATGGGATCCGGCCGCGGTCGTGACGGCGCGTTCGTTGGGGCGTGTTCGTGCCCCGGTACCGTGGTTCCGGCGTGCGGGGGCTAGCGGGGGGTGGGCGTGGCGGATGTCGACGCGGAGACGCGGCGGGCTCGGGAGCGGGGTGAGCGCGGTCGGGCACGCTGCGCCGAGGCGTTGGCGGCCGAGTCGGCCGAGGGTGGCCCGGACACTGTGCGGGAGTTGCTTGCCGAAGCGATCGAGTTGCTGACCGAGGCACTCGGCACGCTCGACGGCGCCGACGGCCGGTGGCCGGAATTCGCCTACGCGGCGGGCGTCGCGTACGCCGCGAGCGCGGCACCCGCCGGCGACCGGCGGGCCTGGGACCAGGCGCGGCTCTGCTTCCGGCGCGCGGATCGGGCCGCGCCGGCGGATGCCCACCTGCTCCGGGCCGCCGCGCAGGTGGCCTCGGCCCGGATCGGGCTCGACCCGCGCGGCACCCCGTGGCGTACGCTCCTCGACCCGCCGTCGGCCGCCGAGCTCGCCGCCGCGCTGGTTCGGCTCGGCAATGACGCGCTGGTACAACTCGTCCCCGGAGCCGCGGTGATCACCGGCGCCGACGGCGCGACGCGGGTGCTGGACCTGCCCGAACTCGAATACGGACTGGACCTGGGCAGGGGCGATCGGGAGAACTGGGCCGACCTGCTCGACGCGCTGTGCGAATGGGCCTGGGCCGCGGTGATGGAACCGGTACTGACCGCGCTGCCCGACTCGTTCGGCCACGCGCCTTCCCTGGTGCTGCTGCCCGCCGGACCGTTCGGCATGGTGCCCTGGCACGCGGCCTGGACGGTCGTCGACGGCCGCCGCCGGCACGCGCTGCAGGGCACGCGCATCTCGTACATCGGCGCGCCGCGGTTGTTGTGCGACGTCGCCGCGCGGTCGGCGGGCGACCTCGACCGGCGGTACCGGGTCGAGGTCGGCCGCGCCGCCGGCGATCCGATCGCCTTTGTGCCGGCGGGTGGTCACGACGAGAACTGGCGACGAGCCGCCGAGTACCTGACGGCCGGCAGCAACACGGTGGTGTCCACGCTGTGGCCGGTGGACGAGACGATCACGGCGCTGGCGCTGTACATGGCCCGCCACTACCTCGACCGCCGCGACCTGCCGCCGGCTCAGGCCGTACGCACCGCCCAGTTGTGGCTGCGCGACCCCAAACGCGGCATCCCGGCCGCGATGCCGGCCGAACTGGCCGCCAGGGCGCGCGCGATCGCCCCGGACGACCTGACCGCCTGGGCGGGCTTCACCCACTCGGGATGGTGAGCGCGTGGGCGTGCGGTCACCCACTCCGGGTGGCGGCGGGCGTGTGTTCATCGACTCGGGGTGGTGAGCCGCGAAGTGCGTTCACCCGCTCGGGGCGGCGGGCGCGTCGGCAACTGCGTTCACCACCGGGGGTGGTGGGCGCGATGGGTGTGTTCACCCACTCGGGATGGTGGGCGCGCGCCTGTGCTCACCCGATCCAGATGGCGCGCGCCTGTGTTCATTGGCTCGGGATGGTGGGCCGGGAGGGTGCGTGTACTCATTCGGGATGCCCAGGCGCGGGCCACGGTTCACCCACTCGGGATGGTGGGCGCGTCTGTGTACGCCCCCTCGGGATGGCTGGGCGCGAGCATGTGCTCACCCACTCGGGATGGCGGGCGTGAGGTTGCGTGCTACCACTCTCGATCGCGGTCGCGGCCCAGGTTTCACCCCTTCGGGAAGGCTGACGCGAGCGCATGTGCTCACCCACTCGGGAAGGCCGGCGCGGGCCAGGGTTCACCTCCTCGGGAAGGTCGGCGCGGCCCACGGTTCACCCACTCGGGAAGGCCGGCGCGAGCATGTGCTCACCCCACTCGGCATGGCCCGCGCGAGCATGTGTTCACCCACGCGAGGCGGTCGGCGTGTGCGTGTGTTCGCCCGCGCGAGGCGGCGGGCGCGAGCGTGTGTTGGCTCACCCCGCCTTCCCAAGCGACCCGCGGGGCGCGTACTGTACGCCACGCCATCGCGGGAGCTCGGACCAACCGGGCTGAGAGGGCGGCATGGGGTGTCGGCGTAGCGCCGGCGCATCCGGGGCCACCGACCGCTTGAACCTGTCCGGGTAATGCCGGCGTAGGGAGAGCAGGTAGAGCCATGTCGGCTCCGGTCATCGACGACGCACGCCCCGAGACACCGCACGGCGGGACCGAGGCACCACTGATCCTGGACACCGCGCCGCCACGTACTCTCGGGTTCCGTGACCAGGCGGCGTTCTGGGCCAACCTCGGAGTGAGCCTGCTCGGCTTCTCCGGAGCGCTGTTCGTGCTCGCCCCGGCCGGCTATCCGCAACTGTCGATGGTGGCCGCGATCGTCGCGGCCGTCGGCGGCACGCTGATCGGCACCCTCATGGTCGCCGTCGCCGGCATCCCCGGTGCCCGCAGCGGCGCGCCCGCGATGACCGTGTTGCGTGGTCTGTTCGGCACGAAGATCTCCTACGTGCCGACGGTGTTCAACATCGTCCAGTGCATCGGCTGGGGCACCTTCGAGCTGCTGGTGATCTCGATGGGCATCGAGGCGATGACCGACGGTGACGGCCCGCACTGGCTGTACATCGTCGCCGCCGGCGCGGTCACCACGGCGATGACGCTGCGTCCGCTGGGCATGCTGCGGATCCTGCGTCGCTACGTGACGATCGCGGTGGGCATCGCGATGCTCTACTTCTCCATCCAGTTGTGGCGCGAGGGCCTGCCGCCGATGACCGAGGGTTCGTGGTCCGGGTTCTTCCCGGCGATGGACGCGGCGCTCGCGGTCGCGGTCTCCTGGGTTCCGCTCGCGTCCGACTACACCCGCCACTCGCGCGGTACCAAGCCCGCGTTCTGGGCGGCGTTCAGCGGATTCTCGATCACCAGCATCTGGTGCTACCTGCTCGGCCTGGTCGCGCTGGCCCAGGTCGGCGGCGACGCGGACAAGATCTTCGACTCGTTCCTGGGCGTCACCGCCGGGTGGGTGTTCTTCGCCGTGCTGGTCGTGCGCGAGGTGGACCAGAGCTTCGCCAACGTCTACAGCACCGCGATGTCGATCCAGAACCTCGCGCCGCGCGTGGACCGCCGGGTGTTGTGCCTGGGTGTGGGCGCGCTGGTCACCGCGTTCGCGCTGATGGTGAACGACTTCGACACCTACGCGAGCTTCCTGTCGCTGATCGGCTCGATCTTCATCCCGTTGCTCGGTGTGCTCGCGGTGGACCTGTTCGCCGGACGCGGTCGGGCCGGCTGGGACCTGGGGGACCGCGCGCCGGCCCGCTGGGTGATGGTCGTGCCGTGGGTGCTGGGGTTCTGCATGTACCAGATGATCAACCCGGGTTCGGTCGAGTGGTGGGCGAAGTTCTGGGGCCGGCTCCAGGACGCGCTGCACGTCCACGCGCAGACGTGGACCTCGGCCTCACTGTTCTCGTTCGCGCTCGCGGGCGTGACCGCGTACCTCGCGGTCGCGTGGGACCGGCGGCGGGCGGTCGCGGCGCGTTGAGGTGGGCCGGCCGCGTCGGTGGGTGCCTCCTCCCGACGCGGCCGCGATCCACCACCCGGGCGGCCCCGGTGTCCCGGAGCGGAACGCAGGCGCCCCGACCCACGCCGCCCCGAGCCGACCAGCCCCGCCCCGACCGGGTCGCCTAGCTGCCCAGGGCCTTGGCCAACTGCGCCTTGTTCATCGACGAGCGGCCCTTGATGTTGCGGCGCTTGGCGTCCGCGTAGAGCTGGTCGTACGTGGGTGCCTGCGAACCCTTGTGCGAGTTCTTGCCGCCCCGCTTCGCCGAGGACATGTCGTGCAGCGACGAGCGACTCGCGGTCTTGGCCTCGCCCGAGCGGGCGCGCTCCTTGTTGACCGTGCGGGCGGCGATCTCCTCGGCCCGCTTCTCACCGGTGCCGCGCTGCTTGGCGCTCTCCTTGATGTGCTCGTACTGACGTTCGCGCTTGGGGCTGGATCCGCGTGGCATGGTCGTCCACCTCACTTGTAATACTCGCCACTCGATGCCATGTCGGCCTCATCCGCAGCCGCCTTCATCGGCCTGTTTCGGCTACCCACACTCGCGTCGATCACCCGCGCCGGCCGACCGCAGTTGACCTTCGAGCAGGTCGAAGCCGCAGACTCGCCGCCATGGACGACGACACGAACGACGAGGTACGGGACGCACTGGTGGGCATCGGCGCGTTCGCGCGGCGGGTCGGGCTGAGCCCGAGCGCGTTGCGCTACTACGACGACTGCGGCGTGTTGCGGCCCGCGTCGGTGGACCCGGGGACGGGCTACCGCTCCTACGCGCCGGAGCAGGAGGCGCGAGCACTGCGGCTGCGGGCCTTGCGCGAGGCGGAGGTGCCGCTGCCGGAGGCGGTCGCCGTACTCGACGGTCCGCCGGAGCACGCCGAGGCGTTGCTGCGCACCCACCTGGACCGCATGCGCGAACGCGCCGACACCGCGCGGGTCGTGGTCGAGGGCGTGCTGCGCTCGCTGACCACGGCCGGTACGCGGGTGAGCATCGGCGGCGCCGAATGGGCGAGCGCGGTGCGCCAGGTGGTGCCGGCGGCGGGCACGGGGGAGCCGGCGGTGCTCGGGTGTGTGCTGGTCGAGGTGGCCGACGGGGAGGTGCGCCTGGTGGCGACGGATCGCTACCGGCTGTCCGTTCGTACGCTGCGCCCGGGTCGGATCGAGGGCGGGCCGGGACAGGCGCTGGTCCGGGTGGGTGACCTGATCACACTCGGCCCCTGGGCGACCCGACACCGCGAGATCGACCTCGAACTCGACGCCGACGGCTTCCGCCTGCGCGCCGGCGACGAGGTCCACGAGCCGGCGACGTCCGCCGACACCTACCCGGCCTACCGCGACATGCTCGCCGCATTGGCCGCGCCGCAGACCCGCGTCGTGGTGGACCGCGCGGCCTTGCGCGAAGCGCTGCTCGGCGAGGGCCGGGGCCTGGGTCGGGGTCGGGGTCGGGGCGAAGGCGAGGACCACGACCGGGGCGAGGACCAGGACCGAGGCCGGGAAGAGGGCCAAGGCCGAGACCCGAGCCTCAGCCGGAGCCCGGTCCGAGTGTTGACCACGACCCTCGACGGGATCCGAGTCGGCGCCGGCGCCCTGCCCGCGATCTGTGCCGGCCCCGCGACCCGACTCGCGTTCGACCCGGGCACACTCGTACCCGCCCTGGACGCCGGCGTCGGCCCGGACGTCCTCCTCGACATCGCCGCCCCCGACCTACCGATCCTGATCCGCTCCGCCGACCAGGGCAGCTTCACCACATTGGTAATGCCCACGGCCCTCCCCGAAGCCGGGAACCCGAAATAGGGCCGGTCTCGTTCGCCGGCCGCGGGCGGGCCGAAGCATCGATCGGCCGACGTGGCGTCAGGCGCCCTTGTGGCGGCGGCGTCCGCTGCTTTCCAGGTAGCGGGCAAGGCCGGAGAGGAGCATGCACATGCCGATGTAGATCGGGGCGATGACGATGACGACCGGGATGAAGGGGAGGCTGTAGTCGAGGTTGGTGGCGATCTGCTTGCCGGCGTAGAGGAATTCCTCGTAGGAGATCAGGTAGCCCAGCGAGGTGTCCTTGAGCGTGACCACCAACTGGCTGATGATCGTGGGCAACATGGTGCGGACCGCCTGGGGGATCAGGATGTGCACCATCACCGAGGTCTTGCGCATGCCCAGCGCGTAGGCCGCCTCGCTCTGGCCCTTGGGGACCGCGTTGACGCCGCCGCGGAAGACCTCGGCCAGGACCGAACCGTTGTACAGGGTCAGGCCCGCGATCAGGGCCAGACGGGGTTCGACCTTCATCGCGATGAAGATGAAGAAGATCATCACCAGCACGGGCATGGCCCGGAAGAACTCCACCACCAGGCCCGCGCCCCAGCGGACCACCCGGTGATCGGAGAGCCGACCGGCCGCGAAGAAGGCGCCGAAGGCCAGCGAGAGCACCGCCGCCCACGCGAAGACCTCGAGCGTGTTCCTCAGGCCGCGCAACAACAGCTTCTGCACGCCCACGTATTCGAAGGGTGCCCACTTGTCGTGGGCGAACTGTCCGGTGTCGATCAGCTTGTAGATCACCCACGCCAGCACACAGATCAACAGCGCGGTGACGATCCAGCCGTAAGTGCGATGCCGGGCCAGGGCCTTCGGGCCGGGGACGTCGTACAGCGCCGAGGTCTCGATGCTCATCGGGCCACCTCCAGGCGCTTCTCCAGGAAGCGGAACAGGGCGCTGATGGACAGCGTGATGATCAGGTAGCCCACCGCGATCCACAGGAACGTGACGACGATGTCGTAGCCGAGTTCGTTGAGGGTGCGGTACGTGCCGAGCAGTTCGGTGACGCTGAACGAACCGGCGATCGCGGTGTTCTTGGCGAGCGCGATCAGCGTGCTGCCCACCGGTGGGATCACCGCGCGCCCCGCCTGTGGCAGCACGATCAGTTGGAGCGTCTGGCCGAAGTTCATGCCCAGACTGCGGGCCGCCTCGCCCTGGCCGACCGGCACGGTGTTGATGCCGGCGCGGACCGCCTCGCAGATGAACGCCGAGGTGTAGCAGCCCAGGGCGAGCACCGCGAGGGTGAAGAAGGGGAGCACCACGCCGAATCGCGGCAGACCCAACACGACCGCGAAGAACAGCAGGGTGAGCGGGGTGTTGCGGAGCACGGTCACCCACGCGCCGCCGATGATCCGCAGCGGACGGACCGGGGAGACCCGGCAGGAGGCCATCAGCACGCCCACCACGAGCGCGATCGCCGAGGCGGCCAGGGTCAGTTCGACCGTACCCACGAAGCCCTTGCGAAACAGGGCGAAGTTGTCGAGCAGTACATTCATCGTCGTCGACGCCCTCCGCTAGTACCGGTCCACCGGCGGCGGCTGGGGAGCCGGAACGCCGGAGAGACCGAGGGTCGAGTCGTAGGCGCGCTTCCAGTCGCCGTTCGCCTCGTGCGCGACGATCGCGTCGTCGATCGCGAGGCGGAAGTTCCGGTCGCCGCGCGGAACACCGATCCCGTACGGCTCCTGGGAGAACGGCTCGCCGGCGAGCCGGAGTTGGTCGGGCACCTTCGCGGCGTAGCCCTTGAGGATGGTGTCGTCGGTGGTGACCGCGTCGACCTGAAGGCTGATCAGGTTGTCCACGCAGACCGAATAGCTGTCGTAGGCGACGGCGGTGGCCTTGGGATAGTTGGCCACCAGTCGCTGGTACGGCGTGGAGCCGGAGACCGAACAGACCTTCTTGCCGGCCAGGTCCTGCGGGCCGTTGATGTCCTTGTCGTTCTTGCGGACCAGGAGCGCCTGGCCGGCCATGTAGTACGGCCCGGCGAAGCCGACCAGCTTCTTGCGGTTGTCGTTGATCGTGTACGTCCCGACGTAGTAGTCGACTTCGCCGTTCTGCAAGGACGTCTCGCGGTTGGCGGAGGTGATCGTCTTGAACTCGACCCGGTCCGCCGGAAAGCCCAGTGACGCGGCCACCATCTTGGCGATCTCGATGTCGAAGCCCGAGTAGTAGCCGCTCGCCGGGTCCTGCGCGGCGACGTAGGGCTGATCGGCCTTGGTGCCGACGATCAACCGGCCGCGCGACTTGGCCGCGCGGAAGGTGGGCGAGTCGATGTCGACATCGGTGGCGACCTGGTAGGAGGGCAGGTCCTTGGGCTTGGGGCCCTTGGGCGGGGGCGTACCGGACTTGCCGCAGGCGGCGAGGAGGACGGCCGCGAGGAGGAGGGTGAGCAGGGTGGCTGCTCGGGGGGTGTTTCGGAGGGTGGCGCGGGCGCGGGTGTTGGCGTAGGCGTAGGCGTGGGGGCCGGGGCCGGCGTGTGTGCCGGTGCGGGCGTGGGTGCGCATGTGCGATCCCCCGTCAGTGCTTGAGGATCTTGGACAGGAAGTCCTTGGCCCGGTCGGTCTCCGGGTGGTCGAAGAAGTCCTCGGGCCTGCGTGTCTCCATGATCCGACCGTCCGCCATGAACACCACACGATTGGCCGCCGAGCGGGCGAAGCCCATCTCGTGGGTGACCACGACCATCGTCATGCCCTCGACCGCGAGCGTCCGCATGACCTCCAGGACCTCGTTGATCATCTCCGGGTCGAGCGCGGACGTCGGCTCGTCGAACAACATCACCTTGGGATCCATCGCCAGTGATCGGGCGATGGCGACCCGCTGCTGCTGACCGCCGGAGAGTTGCGCCGGGTACTTGGGCGCCTGGTCGGCGAGGCCGACCCGGTCCAGGAGTTCGCGCGCCTTCTTCTCCGCCTCGGCCTTGCTGCGCTTGCGCACCTTGATCTGCGCGAGGGTCAGGTTCTCCAGTACCGACTTGTGCGCGAAGAGGTTGAACGACTGGAACACCATGCCGACATCGGAGCGCAGCCGGGCCAGTCCGCGACCCTCGGCGGGCAGGGGCCGGCCGTCGATGGTGATGCTGCCGGAGTCGATAGTCTCCAACCGATTGATCGTGCGGCACAGCGTCGACTTGCCGGAGCCGGAGGGGCCGATCAGGACGACCACCTCGTTGCGCGCCACGGTCAGGTCGATGTCACGCAGGACGTGCAGCGACCCGAAGTGCTTGTTCACACCGGAGAGAACGACGAGCGGGTCTTCCGAGGTCACAGGTATCCGACTCGCCTTCGACACGGGGGCGGGGGCCGTGCGCGAGCGCACGTGCCCGGTGCATCCACCTCGACGGGTGGGTTCAGTCGCATCGCCACCGCCAACCCCTCTAACGGCCGATAGAGTCCCCTCGCGTGGATGACGCACGGGTGACACGTGCGTGGTCGGCGGCGGGGCCGGGGCCCGGCGGGCCGGTCGCGCGGGCGTGTGAACGTGTGGAGGTGCCGTTGTGTGGTCGCGTGGTCCTGTGGTCGCGCCGGCGGGTGTCGGGTTCGGATGGAGCGGGTCGAGTCGAGGGAGCGGTCGATGGCGAAGGTCAACATCAGCCTGGACGCGAACATCGTGATCGAGGTCATGGTCCTGTCCGGCGTGCGCAACGCGCAGGACGCGATCGAGGCGATCGTGCTCGACTACATCGCGCGTGGGCACCGTACCGAGGCGCTGACCGGCAACGTCGAGGAGCACCGGCGCACGGTCGAGGAGCGCGAGCGGCGCAACCCGGTCACCGACTAGGCCCTGTCCGGCGGGCCCACCGGGATTCGCCGGACAGGGCCCAGGCGGTTCGGCCCGGTCGGTTCGCACCTGGACCGGCCCGGTATTCGCCGAGTTGTGCTGCCCGGCCGGTCTGCTTGTGCCGAGCCGCTGCGTGCGTCCGGAAGGTTCTGCGCGAGAATGATCCCGACCCCGTGTGGCGCTGAGCCGCTGGTCGGGGTCGAGGTCCGGGTCGGCGGGGGACGAGGTGCTTACGCATGCGGTTGTGGCTGAGTTATTTCGCGTTCATGTCCTCGATAGGCCTGACCAATCGCACCACCGACATCTGGCGCAGCGCGCGGGTGGCCGACGACATCGTGCTCGCGTTTCGTTCGTTGCCGCTCGGTGACCCGGCCCGGCGTGGGCTCGTCCGCGCGATGGCGCTGGTGGCGATCCAGATGTGGTGCGTGTCCGTCGTGATCGCGGTGTCGCCGTGGTTCGCGGCGGAGGGGGAGAGCCCGGCCGCGTTCTGGGGTTATCTGTCGATGGTCGCGATCCTGGTGCTGCTGGCCGTCGCGGTGGTCGAGGCGACGGTGATCCTGTTCAATCGGCCGCGCAACGTGGTCGCGCCGCATATGCGGGCGGAGCGCGGGTTGCTGCGCTGAGGGTGCGGCGGGACGGACGGGCCGGCGCACGCTGAGCGTCCGGCGGGCGGTTCCGCGGATCGGGCCCTGCGCCGCGGTCGACCCGGCGGGTGGGTGTGGGTGTCAGTGCGGATGTGGGCGCGGGTACGGGTGCGGTCGGGCCTACGGCAGCAGCGCGCAGGCGCCGTAGCCGAGTACGTGTTCGCGCAGCAGGTCGCTCGTGGCCGGGTCACGGCGGCGGAAGGCGGCGACGATCGGCTCGTGGTCGGCGGCGTTCTCGTGCAGGTCCATCCGGTAGACCCGGATCGACAGCGTCGTCCAGACCTCGATGCCCAGCGCCTCCCAGACCGAGCGCAGCAGCGCGTTGCCGGACGCGGCGACGATCTCGCGATGGAAGGCCACCCCGTGCCGGATCTGGGCGCCCGCGTCGCCCGCCGCCGAGGCCGCGTGCAGCGCGGCGACGTGCCGATCGAGCGCGTCGAGCCGCTCGTCGTCGATCCGGGGCAGCGCGAGCCGCGCCGCGGTCTCCTCCAGGCCGGCCCGTACCGGATAGATCTCGCGTAGGTCGCTCTCGCTGAACGAGCGCACGCGTACGCCCTTGTTGGGCTCCGACTCGACCAGGCCCAGTTGTTCCAGCTCGCGCAGCGCCTCGCGTACGGGTGCCTGGCTGACGCCCAGTTCCACCGCCACGCGACGCTCGACGATGCGCTCGCCGGGCGCCCAGCGGCCGGCGACCACGGCCTCGGTGACGTACTGGCGGATCTGCTCGCGGAGCGGGCGGCGTTCCAGGGTCGGGCGAGGGGGCTCGGTCATCGGGTCAGTCTAGGGCGCGGGAGGCGTTTTTGCGCAATGATCGATCATTGCGCAGAATGAAGGCGCAATGAGGACGCGATGAAGAGGCTTCGCCGCGGGGCTTCACCCGGAAGTCCGTCTCGGAAGTTCCCACCTGGGGAGTCGGCACCGGACGTCCCGACCTGGGGAGTCCGCACCTGACGTCCCGACTCGGGAGGTCCGCACCGGACCTCCCGCGGGTCCGCACCGGACCTCCCCATCGGGAAGTCCGTACCCGGAAGTTCCACCCGGGGAGTTCGCGCCCGGCGGCCTCACCGACACGAAGGAGGGCGGCCCCGATGTCACACCACACGTCGAGCCGTACCCCGAGCGGGCAGCTCGACCAGCTCCCCGACCGGGACCCCGAGGAAACCGCGGAATGGATCGAGTCGCTCGACGCCGTCGTACGCGCAGGCGGACCCGGTCGCGCCCGCCTGCTGCTGGCCCGCCTGCTCGAACACGGCGCACACCGCGGCCTGGGCCTACCGCCCGTGACGCGCACGCCGTACGTCAACACCGTGCCCACCGCTGCCGAGCCGAGCTACCCCGGCGACCCGGACCTGGAGGAGCGGATCACCGCGTACAACCGGTGGAACGCGGCGGCGATGGTGACCCGGGCGAGCCGGTACGGGCTGGGCGGGCACATGGCCACGTACGCGTCGGCGGCCTGGCTGTACGAGGTCGGCTTCCAACACTTCTTCCGGGGGCGGGCCGACGGCGGGTCCGGCGATCAGATCTACTTCCAGGGGCACGCGTCGCCCGGGGTGTACGCCCGGGCCTTCCTGGAAGGGCGCCTGACGGTCGATCAGCTCGACCGGTTCCGGCGCGAGGTGGGCGGCGGTGGGCTGCCGTCCTATCCGCATCCGCGATCCCTCGGCGGCTTCTGGGAGTTCCCGACGGTGTCGATGGGATTGGGACCGCTGGCCGCGGTGTACCAGGCGCGGTTCAACCGCTACCTGCACAACCGGGGCCTGGAGGACACCTCGGGCAGCCGGGTGTGGGCCTTCCTCGGCGACGGCGAGATGGACGAACCCGAGGCCACCGCGGCGCTCACCCTCGCCGCGCGCGAGGGGCTGGACAACCTGGTCTTCGTGATCAACTGCAATCTCCAGCGACTGGACGGCCCGGTGCGCGGAAACGGGCGCGTGGTCCAGGAGCTGGAGAGCGTGTTCGCGGGCGCCGGATGGCATGTGGTCAAGGCGCTGTGGGGCCGGGACTGGGACGAGCTGTTCGCGCGCGACCACGACGGCGAGCTGATCCGCCGGTTGGAGCACACGCCCGACGGCCAGTTCCAGACCTACTCGGCCGCCGACGGCGGGTACATCCGGGACAACCTGCTCGGCGGCGACCCCGACCTGCGCGGCGTGGCGGCGCACTTGGACGACGCGCGGCTCGCGGAGCTGATCGGGTTCTCCCGCGCGGGCCACGAACCGCGCAAGGTGTACGCGGCCTACCGCGCGGCGATCGAGCACCGGGGCGGGCCCAGCGTGGTGTTGGTGCAGACGGTCAAGGGTTGGACGCTCGGGCCGGGCTTCGAGGCGCGCAACGCCAACCACCAGATGAAGAAGCTGCGCCGGGACGAGTTCCGGGAGATGCGCGACCGGCTCGACCTGCCGGTGGCGGACGCCGACCTCGACGGCGAGCTGCCGCCGTACCTGCACCCGGGCCCGGACTCGCGCGAGGCCCGCTACCTGGCCGACCGCCGCCGCGCGCTGGGCGGCCCGGTACCCGCGCGTCGCGTCGCGTTCACCCCGCTTCCGGAGCCGCCGGCGTTGACCGAGGCGCCGTTCGCCGCGCTGCTCAAGGGGGCCGGCAAGCAGGAGATCGCCACCACGATGGCGTTCGTGCGACTGGCCAGGGAGCTGATGCGCGATCCGGTCGTGGGTCGGAGTTGGGTGCCGATCGTGCCGGACGAGGCGCGCACGTTCGGGATGGAGTCGATGTTCCCGACCGCCGGGATCTACTCGCCGCACGGGCAGACCTACGACGCGGTGGACCGCGAACTGCTGCTGTCGTACCGGGAGGCGGTGGACGGACAGATCCTCAACGAGGGCATCACCGAGGCCGGCGCGGTCGCCTCGTTCACGGCGGCGGCCACCGCGTACGCCACGCACGGGCGGCCGATGATCCCGTTCTACGTTTTCTACTCGATGTTCGGCTGGCAGCGGGTCGCCGACCAACTGTGGGCACTGGCCGACCAGATGGGCCGGGGCTTCCTGATCGGTGCGACCGCGGGCCGCACCACGATGACCGGTGAGGGGTTGCAACACGCGGACGGGCACTCGCAGTTGATCGCGTCGACGAATCCGGCGTGCGTGTCCTACGACCCGGCCTTCGCGTACGAGATCGCGGTCATCGTGCGGGACGGCCTGCGCCGGATGCTGACCGCGACGCCGGGACACCCGAGCGGCGAGGATGTCTTCTACTACCTCACCGTGTACAACGAACCGCTTCCGCAACCGCCGATGCCGAGCCCGGACGCGGCCGAGGGGATCCTGCGGGGCATCCACCGCTGCGCGCCTGTCCTCGACGTGGGTGCCGGGACGGGGATTGGCGCGGGTGTCGGCGGGGCTGCCCGCGCGGGTGCCGACGTGAGTGCCGGCGCGGACACCGGTGCCGGCGCCGACGCCGAACTGCTCGCGAGTGGGACGGCGGTGCGGTGGGCGCTGGAGGCGCAACGGTTGCTCGCCGAGGAGTGGGGGGTGTCGGCGCAGGTGTGGTCGGTGACCTCCTGGACCGAGCTTCGCCGCGAGGCGCTTGCCGCCGGGGAGGACCAAGTCCCGTATATCGTAAGGGTTTTGGCGGAGGCAACCGGGCCGGTGGTGGCGGTGAGCGACTGGATGCGCGCCGTGCCCGACCAGATCGCGCCGTGGGTTCGGCAGGACTGGACCTCACTCGGCACGGACGGCTTCGGCCTCTCCGACACCCGAGCCGCCACCCGCACCCATTTCGCGGTGGACGCCCCATCGATCGCGATCCGCACGCTGAGCGCGCTGGCCCGCCAGGGCAAGGCGAAGCCGGAAGTGGTGAGGGAGGCGATGGAGCGGTATGGACGCACGGAGGGGTGATGCGTGGCGGGTGCGCCCCTCGCGGGGGCGCATTGCGGTGCCTGTTGCGGGGTGTCGGGTGGGCGCGGCGGGGTGGTGCGGCGGGGTAGCGCGGGAGGTGGGCGTGGGGGGTTGGTGCGTTGCGCGAGAGCGCCTCGCGGGTACACCTCGCGAGTGCCTCGGGCGTATGCGTGAGACTGTGTCCATGACGATCACATCGGTGACAGTGCGCCGACACGTACCGGACCTGGACGCGGCGATCACGTTCTACGAGCGGCTGACCGGCGAACCGGCGACCCGATTCGCTTTCGCCGGACTGGAGTTGGCGGCCACCGGCCCGTTCCTGGTCTTCACCGGCCCGCCCGAGGCGGCGGCCCGCTTCAGCGGCGTGGCCGCCACCCTCGGCGTCGAGGATGTGGACGCGACGTTCGCCGACCTGATCGCCCACGGCGCCGAACCCATCGCCGAGCCGACACCCACCCCGAATGGCCGCCGCGCGGTGCTCCGCCACCCGGACGGCGCCGTCTTCGAGTACGTCAGCCGCTGACGCCGACCCTGGCCGGATCGGGGCCGCCACCGCCATCGGCGGCGGCCCCGACCGTCCTTCGGCTCAGCTACCGGCGATGAGTTGTGCGGGCCCGAACACGTTGCCGTTGCTGTCGGGGGCTTGTCCGGGGAAGGTGTAGACGTTGCCGTTGGCGGTGCGGGCCCAGAGGTCGGCCTTGCCGTCGGCGTCGAAGTCTCCGTCGGAGGACACCTGGGGGTAGGCGGCGGTGTCGAATCCGGTGGCGATCAGGGTGGGGGTGCGGCTGTAGGCGCCGAGGTCGACAGTGCCGTCCGCGTTCTTGGCGGAGGTGTATTGGTAGACCTTGCCGTCGGTGCGGTCGCGGGCCCACAGGTCGGCGAGGCCGTCACCGTTGATGTCACCGGGGGAGGAGAGCTCCTGGTTACGGCGGTCGATGCCGTCGAGGGCGGTGGCTCGGGGGCTGTTGCGGGAGTGCAACCACAGGCGGTGTATGCCCGTTGTTTCCTCTTCGACGGTGAAGAATTCCGAACGCGCGTCGTTGACGGCGAGGAGTTGCTTCACCTGGGACCAGTTCTGCCGGTAGCCGACGCAGACGCGATCGGCCCGGTCGAGATCGATGCATCGGGGTGCGCGGTTGACGACCAGGACCTGGTCTTTGCGGAAGTAGCTCGTGGTCGGGTCCAAGGTGTTGCGGTACAGCGAAATGGCCCTGCCGTCGTAGACGTAGAGGTCGTCCGCACGCCCTCCGCCGCCACGGTGGCTGACGAGCGCACCGGTCCAGGTCCGTCCGCCGTCGGGCCGGGCCATTGCCCCTTCGTTCGTTGCCGAAGCGAGTACGCCGCCCGATCCGGATTGAGTCGCCGAGCTGTAACCCTTGAGGGCACCATCGGCGTCTACGACGAGGACATCCACGTTGCCGTCGCCGGTGACGTCACCGGGCTTGGGCGCGGGTGGATTCGGATTGCTCGGTGCGTAGAACGAATAGGTCGTCTGCTGCGAGCGGTTGCCCGCCCGGTCGACGGTCCGTGCGAACAGGTTGTTGGTGCCCCACTGCGGCACGGTCAGAGCCGGGGTTCGCCATGTGCCGGATGGCGCGTCGTAGGTCGCCCGTGCCGCTCCGCCGACCGGGATCGGCCCGTTGAGGGAGTATTCGACGGCGGTGACGTCGGGTCCGGCGGTGCTGGTGTCGAAGATGAAGACGCCTTGTTGTCCGGCGTATTTGCCGCCGCCGTTGGTCGGGAAGTCCTGGCTCGTGACGACGGGAGTACCCGGTGGGGTTTTGTCGAAGGTGAAGGTGCAGCCCGTGGCGCGGATCGGGTCGGGTTGGTTCGCGGAGCCGGACTCGACGGTCCATGCGTAGGTCTTGCCGTCGGTCAGTGCGCTGCCGGGGATTTGGGACTGTGCCTCGTGGGTGCCGTATGCCTCCGAGCCCCAACCGCTGTCCCAGGTGGTCGGGTTGCCGTTGCCGACTTCGTGGAGTTCGAAGTGTGCGCCGACGAGTGGCCCGTTCGATTCGCCGACGGTCGCGAAGAGGTCGACGGTGCCGGTGGTGGGGTCGAGCGCACCGATGTAGCCGCAACTGTCGGCCGAGCCGTTGATCGGGACCGGGTTCATCCGAAGGTTGGTGGGGCCGGCGGTCGTTGAGGCGGCGGTGGCCGGTGCGGTCAGCAGGCCGCAGGCCAGGGCGCCGGCGACGAGGCCGCCGGCGAGGGTGGCAAGCCGGCGGCCGTGTGGGAAGGGTTTCTTACGGGACATGGGTGTACTCCTCGTGTCGCCGGGGTCAGCGGACTGATGGAGATGTGTCGCAGGTGGGCTCAGCTACCGGCGATGAGTTGTGCGGGCCCGAACACGTTGCCGTTGCTGTCGGGGGCTTGTCCGGGGAAGGTGTAGACGTTGCCGTTGGCGGTGCGGGCCCAGAGGTCGGCCTTGCCGTCGGCGTCGAAGTCTCCGTCGGAGGACACCTGGGGGTAGGCGGCGGTGTCGAATCCGGTGGCGATCAGGGTGGGGGTGCGGCTGTAGGCGCCGAGGTCGACAGTGCCGTCCGCGTTCTTGGCGGAGGCGTACTGGTAGAGCTTGCCGTCGGTGCGGTCGCGGGCCCAGAGCTCGGGGATGCCGTCACCCGTGACGTCGCCGGGGACGATGATGTCCTGGTTCTGCCGGTCGGCGGGACCGATCGGGGTTGCCTGGTCGAAGGCGCCCGTGGTCAGGCTGCCCGTGAACAGCCACAGTCGCGAGTGGCCCGTGGCGTCCTCCTCGATGGTGAAGAGGTCGTTCGTGTAGTCACCGAAATCGCCGATGGGCACACCGTCCACGTCGCCGGCCGCGATGATCTGTTTCACCCGGTCCCAGTTCCTCGCATACGACGCGCAGGTTCCTTGAGCGGAGGGACCGTCGGTGCAAGTGCTCGGACGAGGCATGACCACTTGCCGGCTCGTGTTGAAGTAGCCGTCGGCGGGTCGTGAACCGGGCGAATTGAGGTACAGGTACAGCGATCGTCCTGCGAACGTGTAGAGGTCGTCGGCTCGGTCACCGCCACGGTGGCTGACCAAGGCGCCGGTCCAGGTGTAGTCGTCCATCGGCCCCTCGTCAGCCGACGCAGCGACTCGACCACCTGCCGCGGGATCGTCCCCCGCGCTGTAGAACCGAAGGCCCCCGGCCGCGTCGGTACCGAGTATGTCCACCTTCCCGTCGCGGTTGATGTCACCAGGCTTGGGTGCGGGCGGGTTGGGGTCGCTCGGCGCGAAGAAGGCATAGAGCCTCGGCTGCGAGGTGTTTCCCGCTCGATCGACGGTCTGCGCGGAGAGTGTGTTGGAGCCCCAGTCGGTGACTGTCAGGGCGGGGGTCCGCCAGGTACCGGAAGGTGCGTCGTAGATCGCGCGTGCCGCTCCGCCGACCGGGATCGGCCCGTTGAGGGAGTATTCGACGGCGATGATGTCGGGTCCGGCGGTGCTGGTGTCGAAGATGAAGACGCCTTGTTGTCCGGCGTATTTGCCGCCGCCGTTGGTCGGGAAGTCCTGGCTCGTGACGACCGGCAGTCCCGGTGGGGTTTTGTCGAAGGTGAAGGTGCAGCCCGTGGCGCGGATCGGGTCGGGTTGGTTTGCGCGGCCGGACTCGACGCTCCACGCGTAGGTCTTGCCGTCGGTGAGCGTGGTACTGGGAATCCGCGCCTGGGCCACGTGGGTGCCGTATGCCTCCGAGCCCCAACCACTGTCCCAGGTGGTCGGGTTGCCGTTGCCGATTTCGTGGAGTTCGAAGTGGGCGCCGACGAGTGGCCCGTTCGGATCGCCGACGGTGGCGAACAGGTCGATGGTGCCGACGGTGGGGTTCAGGGCGCCGACGTAACCGCAGCTGTCTGCCGAGCCGTTGACCGGGACCGGGTTCATCCGCAGGTTTGTGGGGCCCGAGGTGGCGCCTGCGGCGGAAGCGGGTCCGGTCAGCAGGCCGCAGGCGAGGGCGCCGGCGGCCAGGGCGGAGAGTCGACGGCCGTTGGTGCGGGGTTTCCTACGGGGCATGGGTGTACTCCTCGTGTCGCCGGGATCACCGGACTGCGGTAGGCAACCAGGCGACTGGGACACCCGCAACGGGTATGAGGGGCAGCGGACTTGCCGTGGTGACGGAAGGTGGCGGGAGGGAGGCGTGAAGTTATGTTTGGCTTCCGGGATTTCCTGCTGTGCCCGGGTTGGCGGTGGGCGAGACACTTGGCACGGCCAACAGGTTGTAGTGAGAGATGGCACATTGTGGTGGTGGGTCGGCGGTGGGCGGGAAAACCCGTGGCCGGGGGTGGGGGCGGCCGGCAACGTGTCGGGGCATGGTGATGTTGCGTCAGATTCGGGCCGATTTCGATGCCGCGTCGATTGTGGTGTATCAGGCCTACGCGCCGGCTATTGCCGAACCCGCTTTGCGGGAGGGGCGGTTCGTGGCACCGTTTTCGTTCGGACGGATGACGTGGGTCAAGCCGTCGTTCCGGTGGCTGATGCACCGTAGTGATTGGGCGCGAAAGGCGGGCCAGGAGCGGGTGTTGGCCGTGCGGATCAGTCGGGCGGGGTTCGAGGACGCGCTCGGGCGGGCGGTGTCGACCGAGGGTTCGGTGGCCGGTGCCGACGTGCATGTGCAGTGGGATCCGGAACGGTCTTTGCGTGGGGCGGCGTTGAATCACTACAGCATTCAGGTCGGGATCGGGCGGGATGTGATCCGGACCTTCAACGACGAGTGGATCGTCGGAATCGCCGACCTGACGCCGGTGGTGCGGCGGGTGGCGGGGCTGCTCAAGGAGGGCCGAGTGGCGCAGGCTCAGCGGTTGTTGCCAGTCGAGAGGCCGTACCCGCTGGCCGCGTCGCCGGCTCGACGGGTTGGGGCGGACGGCTGAGGTTTGTGTGCGAGCGGCGTGCGGGATTCGCCGCGGGTGCGGGTGCGGGTGCGGGTGCGGGTGCGGGTGCGGTGGCTGAGCTGGGCTGGTTTGGGGTGCGGGGCCGGGTACGCGGGTGCCGGGAGGCGCGCGCGTACCCGGATGCCGTCAGGCGTGGGTGCCGCCGTCTACTCGGATTTCGGTGCCGGTGATGAAGGCGCCGTCTTCGGAGGCGAGCATCGCGATGACGCCGGCGATGGCGTCGGGGCCGGCCATCGGGGCGCCGCCGGACTCGAGGTCGGTGGCCAGGATGGGGGAGAGCTTGGCGAACAGCTCCCAGTCGGTGTCCGCCGGGAGGTAGCCCGAAGTCGCGTCGGTGATACCGGACTTGATGCTGCCGGGGGCGACGTTGACGGCGCGCAGACCCTGCTTGCCGTATTCGAGGGCCAGGGCGTGGGTGAAGGACTGGATGCCGCCCTTGCTCGCCGCGTAGGCCGCCATGTACGGGTGGGCGAAGGCTGCCGAGGTCGAGCTGAAGTTGACCACGACGCCGTTGCCGGTGGCCAGGAGGGCGGGCAGCGCCTCGCGGGTGACCAGGAACGTACCGGTGAGGTTGACCGTGATGATCCTGTTCCACAGGTCGAGCGAGGTGGCGTGGGTGTGTTCGGCGCGCAGGATGCCGGCGGCGTTGACCAGGACGTCCAAGCCGCCGAGCTCGGTGACGGCGGTACGGACGCCTGCGACGACCGAGGCCTCGTCGGCGATGTCGACCACGAGGGTGGTGAGGCGGTCGGCGATGCCCTCGTCGGTGGCGAGTTCGCGGGTGCGGTCGAGTCCGTCGGGGATCACGTCGGCCGCGACGACCCGGCCGCCTTCGCGGAGCAGCCGGAGGGCCGTTGCCTGGCCGATGCCGGAGCCGGCGCCGGTGACCAGGATGCGGCGGGTGTCGAAGCGGTTCATGGGGGCCTTCTTCCGGGCGAGTGGGGGATTGGTGGGTGTATTTTTATTGCACGCTACGCCTAACCTGCGCGTTGTGCCATTAATTCCCTGCGGGGCATTAGGCTGGGTGGATGGATGCTGCTTCTACCGGCTCGGATCCGGATCTGAACTCGGTGCCGCGGGTGCGTGTCGCGCGTGCCGCGCGGGTCGGGCGGCCTTCGTTGACCGAGCGGCGGAAGGCCGATACGCGGACCGAGGTGTCGCGGGCGGCGGTTCGGTTGTTCGCGGAGCGGGGGTTCGACGAGACGACCGTCGAGGACATCGCCGAGGCATCCGGGATGGCGTTGCGGACGTTCTACCGCTACTTCCGGAGCAAGGAGGAGACCGTCGCGCCGGTGTTGTCGGCCGGGATCGCGGACTGGGTCGGCCGGTTGGCGGCGTGCGACCCGGCGGTGGGGCTGTTGGAGGCGATGACGACCAGCTATCGCGCGGCGATGCGGCACGCGCGGGAGGTGGACGGGGTCGACGACGCGCAATTGCGGGTGGTGCTGCGGACGGCGGACGGGCATCCGGCGTTGCGGGCGGTGTGGTTGGCGGTGCACCAAGACTGCGAGGAACGGTTGCGGCCGGTCATCGCGGAGCGGGTGGGGGCGGAGGCGGACGGGTTGGCCGTGCGGTTGGCCGCGGGCGCGGCGAACGTTGCGGTTCGGGTGGCGATGCAGCGGTGGGCGGCGGCGTCGTCGTCGGGGCGGGCGGGTGTGGGGGGCGATGCGGCGGATCAGGTGGCGGTGGCGTTGGCGCGGGTCGCGGACGGTGGCCTTCTCCGCGCGTGACGGGTGGCCTCAGGCGCCGGCCGGGCTGGGTGGCCTCAGGCGCCGGCCGGGCTGGGTGGCCTCAGGCGCCGGCCGGGCTGGGTGGCCTCAGGCGCCGGCCGGGCTGGGTGGCCTCAGGTGCCGGCCGGGCTGGGTGGCCTCAGGTGCCGGCCGGGCTGGGTGGCCTCAGGTGCCGGCCGGGCTGGGTGGCCTCAGGTGCCGGCCGGGCTGGGTGGCCTAGCCAACCGTCCAAGTACCCCCGTTGGGACCGTCGCTCGGCGGGCTCAGAGAGTTGCCGTCGTTGAGGCCGTCTGTGCTGGTTCGGGGCTCGAGTGGGGGGAGAGGGTTGGTGGCGTGGGTCTTGGAGGGTGGGGGGTTCGGGGGAGGGTTATGGCTATGGTGAGGCCGCCGTGGTGGTTGGCGGTGGTGGTGATTTGGGCTGCGTGGGCGTGGACTATCGCTTGGACTATGGACAGGCCCAGGCCGGAGCCCTTGGAGGAGCCTGTGCGGTTGGGGCGGAAGCGGCGGAAGGGTTCGAAGAGTTCGGGGATGTGGTCGGCGGGGATGACCGGGCCGGTGTTGCGGACGCGGAGGGAGCCGGCCGAGACGCCGACCGTGACGAAGCCGCCCGCGTGGTTGTGACGTACCGCGTTCTCGACCAGGTTGGTGACCAACTGGCGCAGCAGCAGCGGGTCGCCGGCGACCATGCTGCCGGCGAGGTTCGCGTCGACTCGTACGCCCGCCCGTTCGGCCGCCGGGCGGGTCTGGCGCAGGACGTCGGCGGTCAGTTCGTCGAGGGCGACCGGGGACGCCTGGACGTTGCCGCGTTCGCTCACGGCGAGGTTCAGCAGTCCGTCGATCAGGTGCTCGGTGCGACGGTTCAGTGCGAGGAGTTGTTCGCGCGTCGCCACGATGTCTTCCGGGGAGTGCGGGTCGGCCAGGCCGATCTCGATCGCCGTGCGTTGGATGGTCAGCGGCGTACGCAACTCGTGTGAGGCGTTGGCGACGAACAGGCGCCTGCTGTCGAAGGACTTCTCCAGGCGATCGAGCATTCCGTCGAACGTGTCGGCGAGTTGCTTGAGTTCGTCGTCCGGGCCCGGCATGGCGATTCGCTCGTGCAGGTTGTGTTCGGACAAGCGGCGTGCCGTCGCGGTGATTCCGTGGACCGGGCGCAGCACCCTGCCGGACATCCACCAGCCGACCAGGATCGAGGCCGCCGCGAGCAGGAGTAGCGCGGCGCCGAGCACGGTGAGGAGTTGACTCATCGTCACGTCCTGGCCGGTGGTGGTCAGGCGACGCATCGTCTCGGAGGGGATCATGTTGAGTTGGGCCGGCATACCGGGTGCCGGGTAGGCCGGCTGGGCCTCGCCCGTAATCGGCATGGCCGTGCCGTAGGTGGCCGCGGGATCTGTCGCGACCGTCCTGGCCAGTGCGGTCGGCAGCCGCTGCGACAGCCGCTGGTCGACGAACCAGTACACGATGCCCAGCAGCACCGTGCCGACGACGAGCGACATGCCGCCGTACAGGAGCGCGAGTCGGGCTCGGGCCGACGGGCGGCGGAACACGGCTTGGGAGAGCAGTCGAAGATCCCCCGCCCTGCCGCTCATATCAGGTACCCCGAGCCGGGCACGGTCCGGATGACCTGGGGGTCGCCCAGTTTGGCGCGCAGTTTGGACATGGTCACGCGCACGGTGTTGGAGAAGGGGTCGATGTTCTCGTCCCAGACGCGTTCCAGCAGTTCCTCGGCGCTGACCACCGCGCCGTCGGCGGCCATCAGGGTGGCGAGCACGGCGAACTCCTTGTGCGCGAGGCGGACGTACTCGCCGTTGCGGGTGACCTGGCGGCGGGCGCTGTCCAGCACGATGCCGTGCTTCTCCAGCACCGGCGGGACGGCCGGGGTGGCACGCCGGCCCAGGGCCTGGACGCGCGCCAGCAACTCGGCGAACTCGAACGGCTTGGGCAGGTAGTCGTCCGCGCCCAGGCGCAGCCCCGCGACCCGCTCGGGGACCGTACCGGCGGCGGTCAACATCAGGATGCGGGTGCGCAGCCGACCGGCCACGACCGCCTGGCAGACATCGTCGCCGTGCGTGCCGGGCAGGTCGCGGTCCAGCACCAGGACGTCGTAGTCGTTGACCATCAGCCGCTCCAGCGCGCTGTCGCCGTCGTACGCGACGTCCACCGCGATCGCCGCCCGGCGCAGTCCTCGGGCTATCAGATCGGCCAGTAGTTCCTCGTCCTCGGTCACCAGGACTCGCAAGGTCTCGTCGCTCCGCTTCGGCCAGGGGTGGGGTGGGGCGGGGTGGGGCGGGTGGGAGACGTACTCCACCGCCATGGATGGGGATGGGGCCAACCCCACTGTTTATACGCGAGCCCGTGTTAGCTCCGGATAACCAATTCGGGAGACGGCCCGGTAACGCGCTGCCGCGTAGACCTGCTGTCGCACGCCTCGACTTCGACTTCGACGCCGACATCGGTCGACGACGTCGGGGCGGGCACGACCACAGGCCCTACGAACAGGCGGGAGCGGCAGTGATGACGAGGTTTGGGCGCACGGGATCGGGACGACCCCTGGCGCTGCGGTTGGCGGTCGGGGTGGTTCTGGCGAGTGGCCTCGCCTTGAGCACGGCCGGGTGCGGTGACGACGGCGGCGGCTCGGCGAAGAACAAGGTGGCCTCGGGCGGTGGCGGCGGCGAGAAGGCCGGCGGCCAGTCGGATTCGGGCAAGAAGGGTGACGCCTCGGACCGCGAGCAGATGGTCAAGTTCGCGGGCTGTATGCGTGAGCACGGCATCGACATGCCGGACCCGGAGCCCGGCGAGGGCGGTGCGATGAGTGCGATGGGCGTCCCCGCGGACGGCGACATGTCCAAGACCGAGAACGCGCTCAAGGCGTGCGAGAAGTACCAGCCGAAGAGCGACTTCGACCCCAACGACCCCAAGTTCAAGGAGTGGCAGGCCAAGAACGCGGAGTGCATGCGCGAGAACGGCGTCGACATGGGCGACGGCACGGGCATGGTGACGCTCGAAGCGGGTGACGAGAAGACCACCAAGGCGCTCGAAGTGTGCAACAAGAAGGTTCCGCCGTTCGAGAAGAAGAAGTAGGGGCGGCGACGTGGTTTCGATCGACACCCCACAGCACTACGAGTACGAGGACGGAGCCGCGCCGGCCCCGGCGGAGCCGGACCGTTCGGCGTATCCGCGGGAGCGTCGGCGGCGCCGTCGGCGGCGCGCACTCGCGGCGGCCCTGGTGCTCGCCTCGGCGGGCGGCGCGGCGGCCGTTCTGCTCGCGGACGGCGGCGGCGACGCCGAGGCATCCGCGAACCGCACCAAGTTGGACGCGGTGCCGGTGACCCGGGTGGACCTGGTCGAGCGGCAGAACGTGGACGGCAAGCTCGGATACGCGGGCACGTACTCCGTGAACGCGGCCGCGCCCGGTCCGGAGAAGGAGACCCCGCCCCCGGGCGGCGGGAACAAGCCGCAGGGCGGCGGCACTCCGCCGCCGTCGCAGGGCCCGGGTGGCGGCAATCAGCCCCAGGGTTCGGGTGGAGGGTCGGGTTCGGGTGGAGGGTCGGGTTCGGGTGGGGGTTCCGGTCAGGGTGGTTCGCCGCCGGATGCCGGGAACAACGCGGGGCCCGGGACCGTCACCTGGCTTCCGGGTGTGGGCGACACGTTGTCGCGTGGTGATCGGGTGTACGGGCGGGACGGGACGAAGGTGCCGTTGTTCTACGGCGAGACGCCGTTCTGGCGGGCGCTGTACGTCGGGGTGGACAAGGGTGCGGACGTCCGCGAGTTGGAGCAGAACCTCCAGGCCCTGGGGTACGGCGGGTTCACCGTGGACGAGAAGTTCACCGACACCACCGCCGCCGCGGTGAAGAAGTGGCAGAAGGACATGGGGCACAGGCAGACCGGCCGGTTCGATCCCGGCGACGCGGTCGTGCTGCCCGACTCGGTCCGGGTCGGCGAGGTGACCGCGGTCCTGGGCGCGGGTTCGCAGGGGCCGCTGTTCAAGGCGAGCGGCACCGGCCGCCGGGTCACCGTCAACCTGCCGGTCAACAAGCAGACGCTGGCGAACAAGGACGCCAAGGTCCAGGTCACCCTCCCCGGCGGGAGGACCGCGACCGGGACCGTCACCCGGGTCGGCACCGTGGCCAAGGAGGGCGAGCAGTCCCAGGGCGGCGCACCGCAGGGTCAGGACAAGGCCACCATCCCGGTCGACATCGCCCTCGACCAGCCCAAGGACGCGGGCACCCTGGACGGCGCGCCGGTCACCGTCGGGTTCACCGGCAAGGAGCGCAAGGGCGTGCTCACCGTCCCGGTCAACGCGCTGCTCGCGCTCGCCGAGGGCGGCTACGGCGTCGAGGCCCTCGAACCCGACGGCGGCACCCGACTGCTGAAGGTCGAACTCGGGATGTTCGCGAACGGGCGGGTCGAGGTGACCGGCGACGGCGTGACCGAGGGCCTGAAGGTCGGGGTGCCCAAGGCATGAGGAGACATCGCAGAACGCCGCGCAAGACGGCCGAACCGGGACCACCCGGCGTTCACGGCCCGGTGCCCGTGATCGAACTCGACGGGGTCGGCCGGTCCTACCCCGGCGGCGTGCGGGCGCTGATCGACGCGAACCTGACCGTCGGGGCGGGCGAACTCCTCGCGGTGGTCGGGCCGTCCGGGTCCGGGAAGTCGACCATGCTCCAGTTGATGGGCACCCTGGACCGGCCGACCCAGGGGGTGGTGCGCCTCCTCGGGCACGACGTCGCGCGGCTGAGGGACCGTCAACTCTCCGGCGTGCGGGCCAACTGGATCGGCTTCGTGTTCCAGCAGTTCTTCCTCACCGAGCACTTCACCGCGGTCGACAACGTGGCCAACGGCCTCTACTACCACGGCATCCCGGTCCGCGAACGCCGCGAACGCGCCGCCGACGCGCTGGCCCGGGTCGGCCTGGGCAGCCGACTCGACCACGTCCCCCGCGAATTGTCCGGCGGCGAACGCCAACGCGTCGCCATCGCCCGCGCGCTGGTCGCCCGACCCGCACTGGTCCTGGCCGACGAACCCACCGGCGCACTCGACTCCCGCTCCGGAGCGACGGTGATGCGACTGCTGCACGAACTGCACACGGACGGCACCACCATCGTCGTGATCACCCACGACCCCGGGATCGCCCGATCGCTGCCCCGCCGGGTGGAGATCCTCGACGGCCGCATCCACGCCGACAGCGGCGCGAGCGGCGTATCGGCAGACCAGCCGGTGGGGGTGCCCGGATGACGACGCGCGATCACGACACCGCCCCCCGACCGGCACCGGCACCGGTGCCGCTGCCGGGGACGGCCCGGCTCGGGCCCGTCGACGTGGTGCGGGTCGGCCTGCTCGGAGTGCGCGGCCGACCGATGCGCGCGGTCCTGTCCGGCCTGGGCATCGCGATCGGGATCGCCGCGATGGTCGCGGTCCTGGGCATCGGCACCGCCAGCCAGGCCCGACTCATGGACCAGATCCGGAGCCTGGGCACCAACATGCTCTCGGTCGGACCCGGCGACTCCATGTTCGGCGGCAAGGTACCCCTGCCCGAGGACGCCGTCGACATGGTCCGCCGCATCGGCCCCGTCACCTCCGCCAGCGCCACCGCACAACTCGACGGCCGCAGCGTCCGACGCACCGACCGCATCGACCCCCGCGAGACCAAGGGCATCACCGTCGCCGCCACCCGCGAGGACCTGCTCGACACCATCGGCGGCCGGGTGGCGAAGGGGCAGTGGTTCAACGCCGCCACCTCCCGCTACCCCACCGTCGTGCTCGGCGCGCGGGCGGCGGAGTTGCTCGGCGTCGACGGGCCGAACCGACAGGTGTGGATCGGCGAACGGTGGTTCACCGTCATCGGCGTCCTGGCTCCGGTGCCGCTGGCCCCCGAGGTGGACCTCTCCGCACTGGTCGGCTGGTCGGCGGCGCGGGAGGTGCTCGGCTTCGACGGACACCCCACCCGGATCTACGAACGCTCCGCCGAGGACGCGGTCGACGACGTACGCAACGTCCTCGCCGCGACCGCCAACCCGGCCGACCCCGCCGGCGTCAAGGTCAGCCGCCCCTCCGACGCCCTGGAGGCACAACTCGCCGCCAAGAACACCTTCACCGGACTGTTCGTCGGCCTCGGCGCGGTCGCCCTCCTCGTCGGCGGCGTCGGAGTCGCCAACACCATGGTCATCTCCGTACTCGAACGCCGCCAGGAAATCGGACTGCGCCGAGCCCTGGGCGCCGGACGCGGCCAGATCCGCCTCCAATTCCTCACCGAGGCCGTCACACTCTCCGGCATGGGCGGCATCGCCGGCGTCCTCCTCGGACTGATCGTCACCAGCGCATACGCCCACGCCCAGGGATGGCCACTCGTACTCCCCTGGCCCGCCATCCTCGGCGGCGTCGCCGCATCCGTGGCCATCGGCGCACTCGCCGGCCTCTACCCGGCCGGCCGCGCCGCACGACTACCACCAACCGAGGCACTCAGCTCCGGCTGAGGACGGGACGCAGGCGGCGTCGCGAGGCCCGGGCGCCGAGTGCCAAGTGCCGAAGGCACGTCGCGGATGGGCCGGTTCGGGCCCGAGCCGGGTGACACCGGCTCGGGTCGGGGCCGGCCGCGGCGTCGGCTCGACTCTCGACGCCGCCTTAACAGAACCTGGGCAAAACCTGGGCACCAGCTGGGCAAGACTTGACCGCGTTCGCCCCTCGACGGCCCGGGGTACGCGTCCCGCGCCCGACCACTCGACGCGATGCTCGAAGCCGCCCGACCACGGATCTCACCATCCGCGATCGGATGGATTCGGTACGTCACGGGCGTGAATTTCGTACGCCGCACGCCCGTTCCGCCTACCAGCCGTCGAACCAACCGCCGAGCGAGCGGTTGTCGGCGTACCGGGTCGCATCCGGCGCCCTGGGCATCGGTGCAGGTCGGCAGGGCGTGGGGAGGGATTTCATACGACCAGATGATGACCTCGGCATGGTGAAGTCATCGATTCGGTTGACGATGGCCGGCGCCGGCAGTCGGTAATCTTTGGTGTGGAAAGCGGTTCACCACCTACCGCATCGCCCGGCCGACCGGAATCTGTCGCAACCGCGGAGCGTCCGCCCAGCGTCAACACTCCGACCGGTGTGTCGTGTCCTCGTCCTACGATGGCGCAGCTGAGGGCAGGACGTGGTGAATGCCACAACGCCACCGGCCCGGGTCCGTGGCTGTCGGACTCGACGAGTCGTTGGGGGTTGGTCAGCAGTGTTGCGCGTTCTCGACGATCGCCGGGACGACGGCGACGACTGCGCCGGCGGGTCCGCCCCGGCGGGGACGCTCACCCGGGCTCGGGTGCCCGACAGTGCCGAGTCGATGGCCCAGGACACCGTGCGGAAGCCGGTCGGCGAAGGTTCGTCCGCCGCACCGCGCGGCTGGCGCGGCCGGTTGTGGTCCGCGCCCTTGCAACTGCTTCTCTTCCTGTGGCGGACCCTGTGCGGTGAGTGGCGCGGGATCGTCGCCGATCCGGTCCGGCAACTGTGGCGCACCCGCGGCAAGGGGCTCACGCTCGCGGTGGTGGCCAGCTCCGCGGTGATCTTCTTCCACGCGATCGGGCAGACCCCCACCGGCAAGACCGCGGTGCGCCTCCTCGGCGGTGTGAGTGCCGACCTGCCGCTGTGGCTGGCGCTGCTGCGGACGCCGATCTCGCTGTTCGTGCCCGCCTTGAACCTGCCGGTCTGGGCGGGCATCACGCAGTTGTTCCTCGCCTTCGCCATCGCCCAGCTCTCGCTCGGGGCGGGCCGCACGCTGATGGTCGCCTACGTGACCACGCTCGCGGGCACGATGGGTGCCCGGATCATGATCGCGATCGGCCCGGACCACGCGATCGGGCTGCCCTCGTCGGCCGCGCACGTGCTGGACACGGGTCCGTCGGCGGCCGTGGTGGGCTTGTTCACGTACCTCTCGATCATTCACCGCGCACCCATACTCTTCACCATCACCGGCGGGTCGATGGTCCTGGAGTCGCTCGTCCTGCCCAACCTGGCCGGCCGGGAACACCTGATCGCGGTGGGCGCGGCGATCGTCCTGGGTCTGCTCGCGGGGCGTACGCGCCCGCGGTGGTTGGCCTGGACGGACGGCCCTCGGGCGAGGATGGCCGCACTGAGTTCGGGCCCTCGGGCGCGGGCGCGGGTGTTGTGGGCGATGCCGGGTACGTGGGTTCGCGGGATGTTGCCTCCGGGGCGGTCGGGGCGGAGGGCCGAGTCCGACCCGGAGGTCGTTCCCGAGCGAACACGCGAGAACGCCTGATTCGGCTGGATGGTCACCCGCCCGCTCGGCCCGTTGTGGTTGGTGCGGAGGTCGGGGTTTCAAGGCATGGGCGTGGCCTGCTCCGGCCCCTCGGCGTTTTGTGGTTCGAGAGGGAGTGGTCCAGACCAATATTGCGTCTCGTTCGGCGTGGTGGATACCTTCGGTCCACCGCGCCACGCCCTGTTTCGGCGCGGGTCGAGGCACGTCGGGATCACCTCGTGCTCCGCTTCGTCGCAGCCGGAGGTACCGCCGTCATGACCGTTTCCCTCGTGCCCGGGTCGGTGATGGCCGGTGAGATCGCGGCCCAGCCCGCAGGGTTGGCTCGGATCCTGACCGAGGGGCTCGGGGCGATCCGCGCCGTCGCCGAGGAGATCCGGGCGCGCGATCCGAGGTTCGTGCTGTTCACCGGGCGAGGGACCTCCGACAACGCGGGGCTGTACGCGCGTTACCTCACCGAGGTGCTGCTCGGCCTGCCGGCGGGCCTGACCTCGATGTCCACCACGACCGCCTACCGTGCACGGCAACGTCTGGCCGGCTGCCTGGTGGTGACGGTGAGTCAGTCCGGTGGCTCCCCGGACCTGATCGCCTCCGCCCGGCAGGCCCGCGCGGACGGCGCGCTCACCCTCGCGGTGACCAACAACGCCGACTCGGTGCTCGCGCGCGAGTCCGACCTGCATCTGGACGTGCTCGCCGGCCCGGAACTCGCGCTGCCCGCGACCAAGACCTACACCGCCGAGTTGCTCACCCTGTTCCTGCTGGTGGACCACCTTCGGGGCGGCACCGGCGAGGCGGCGCGGACGCTGCCCGAGGCGGCCCGCGCGATCCTGGAGCGGCAGGGCGAGATCGAGGCGCCCGCCGAGCGGTACCGGTTCGCGGACCGACTCGTGGTCACCGCGCGCGGCTACGGGTACCCGACCGCGCGCGAGGCGGCGCTCAAGATCATGGAGACCAGCTACATCGGCGCGCAGGCGTTCTCCGGCGCGGACCTGATGCACGGCCCGCTCGCGATCGTCGACCGGGCCTGGCCGGTGCTCGCGGTGGCACCGGACGGCGCGGGCGGGACCGCGCTGCGGCCGGTGCTGGACCGGCTGCGCGAACGCGGCGCGGATCTGTACGTGATCGGGTCCGCCGAAGCGGTGGCCGAGTACGGTCGGGGCTTCGTGTTGCCGACCGGGGTCGCCGAGGAGGTGTCGCCGATCCTGGAGATCCTGCCGCTGCAACTGCTCGCGCGCGAGGTCGCGCTGGGACGCGGCTGCGACCCGGACGCGCCTCGGGCACTGGCGAAGGTCACCGAGACGCGGTAGTCGACCGGGACGCGGGAGTCGACCGGGACGCGGTGGTCGACCGGGACGCGGGAGTCGCCGAGCCCGTCGGTGGGCGCTGTCAGGCCGTGCGGTCCAGGTCGGTCGCGGCCTCGCGGGCGTCCAGGAGTTCGTCCCAGTTCGCCGCCGCCCAATCGCACGCGGCGGCCATCGGGACCAGCATGCTGCGGCCCAGCGGGGTGAGGGCGTAGGTGACCCGGCGGACCGGGGCGTCGTGGGCGGTGCGGCTGATCAGCCCGTCGCGTTCGAGCGTGCGCAGCGACCGGGTGAGCACCTTCGCGGTGACGCCGCGCATGGGCACGCGCAGTTCGGAGAAGCGCCGCGGACCGCCCTCCAGACAGCGGATGATCATCGCCGCCCATTTGTCGCCGAACCGGATCGGGGACAGGTTCGACGGGCAGACGGGGTCGAACATGTCCGCGGACAGGGGTTCCGTGGTCGCCTCGCTCATGGGCCCAGCGTAGTTGGTATCCGGGAGGTAACCAGGGCCCTGGGTAGCGTTCGCGGCGGTGGTCGAGACAAGGCATCGACCCGGACGAGCGGGGTGGCATCCATGAGCGACATCATCGTTTTCGGCGCGGGTGGTCGGACCGGACGCACGGCCGTCGCGGAGGCGTTGCGCCGGGGGCACCGGGTCACCGCCGTGGTGCGCGATCCGGCGAAGTACCCGGATTTGGCCGACTCGGACGTACGGGTGGTCGCGGGCGACGTGACCGACGCGGACGCGGTGGCCGAACTCGCGGCGGGCCACGACGCGGCGGTCGCGGCGGTGTACGACCCGGCGGCGCCGGTGGGCGACTTCTTCGGGCGGGCGGTGCGGGCGCTGTTGGACGGGCTGTCCCGGGCGGATGTGGGGCGATTGGTGTGGGTGGGCCTGGCCTCGGTGTTGCCGACCGAGTCCGGCGAGTTGCTGATGGATACGCCGGGATACCCGCAGGAGTACCGGGCGTTCTTCCTCGCGCACGCCGAGGGCAACGCTGCGTTGAGCGCGTCGCAGGCCGGGCCGGAGTGGGTCGTGCTGAGCCCGGCGGGCGACTTCGACCACGAGGGCGTCCGTACCGGGCACCATCGCGTCGCGCCCGCCGACGCGGAAAGCCGGGTGTCCTACCCGGACTTCGCGATCGCGCTGCTGGACGAGATCGACACGCCGAAGCTGCGCGGGGTGCACGTCGGGATCGAGGACGGGCGATGAGCGGGTCGGTCGTGGACAGCCCCGATCCGTGGGTGGCGGATCACATCCGGCGCTTCGTGGAGAGCGACGGGCAGGCTCGGGAAGGGATCGACGACCTCCTGTTGACCACCCGCGGGCGCCGGTCGGGGCTGCTGCGGCGGACCGCGTTGGTGTACGCGCGCGACGGTGATCGATGGATCGTGGCCGGTTCGAACCGGGGCGGCGAGCGGCATCCGGCGTGGTACCTGAACCTGGTCGCCGATCCGGCCGTGACGATCAGGATCGGGGCCACGGACGTGCCGGCCCACGCGCGCACCGCGACGGCGGCGGAGAAGCCGAGGTTGTGGGGGCTGATGGTGGCGGCGATGCCGTCGTACCAGGCGTATCAGGAGGGCACGACCAGGGACATCCCGGTGGTGATCATCGAGCGGGCGGCGGCGCTCGCGGGCATCGGGTGAGGGTGCGGGCCGGCCGGGCTCCCCCGGGCAGGCCCTACGCTCTCGCGGAGCCGGTGTGTTCGACCGCGAACAGGCGGTGCTCGACCCGGTCGAGGGCCACCCGTACGGCGCCGAGCGCGACGCCGTCGGCGCCCAGGGCGGACAGTTCGACGCGTGGCATGCGCAGGCACAGCCGGCGCAGTTCGCTGGTCAGCGGCGGAACGGCGTCGGCGAGGCCCGCCGCCCAGCCGCCGATCACGACGATCTCCGGATCGAGCGCCAGCACGAGCGCGGTGACGTCGTGGATCAGGCGCTGGACGAACCGGTCCACCGCCTCGGTCGCGGTCGGGTCGCCCGCGGCCGCGTGCCGGAACACCTCGCCGACGGCCGCCTCGTCCAGCGGCGGCAGCGGTGTGCCGGTGGTGGACAACAGGTTCTCCGGGGTGACCTGCCGGCCGAGCAGGTGCAGCGCGCCGATCTCGCCGGCGGCGCCGCCGAAGCCGCGGTGCAGGCGGCCGTTGATGAACGAGCCGGCGCCCGGGCTGAGGCCGGCCATCACGTAGACGATGTCGTCGGAGCCGACCGCGACGCCCTTCCAACGCTCGCCGATCGCGGCCAGGTTGGCGTCGTTCTCCACCTGGACCGGACAACTGAACGAGCGGCCGAGTCGGCCGGCGAGGTCCAGGCCGGTCCAGCCCGGCATCGCCGAGGACAGCGTGACCACACCCTCGGTGTCCACGATCCCGGGTGTGCCGATGCCCACGCCCCACAACGAACCGCGCGAGATCTGGGCCCGACGCAGGGTCTCGGTGATCAGGCCGCGGACTCGCTCCAGGCGGTCCTCGGCCTCGCAGTCCTCCTCGACGGTGCGCGCGGCGCGGCCGACGATCGTGCCGCCGAGGTCGGCGAGCACGACCCGGACGTGGTGCACGCCGACGTCGACGCCGAGCAGGTGGCCGGCCTCGGCGTGGAAGCGGAAGCGTCGGGCCGGCCGGCCGCGCGGGCGGCTGCCGTCCTCGCTCTCGGCGGTGGTGGTCTCCACGACCAGGCCCTCGGCGAGCAGTCCGTCCACGACACCCTCGACGGTGGGGCGGGACAGCCCGGTGGCCTCCATCAGCGCGGTCACCGTCAGCACCTCGCCACCGCGCAGCGCGCGCAGGGTCGCGGCGGAGTTGATCCGTCGGACCACGGACGAGTCCCCGCCGGTCGCCTGTGCCACAGCTCTTGTCCTCTCATCGCGCCGTCGCGCGCTACGTTCGTCCGGGCGCGCGCGCCCGTCGTGCACGTCGTCGTTCAGGCGCGGATGGTACCCAGATTTCCCGTCGGATCAGGACGCGGGCCGCAACGCGGTCGGCCCGGCTTCGGCGAACGCGAGCCGGCAGGTGTCCGCACGATACGTGGCCACGGTGACCGCGGCGGTCCGGCCGAGCGCGGTGTACGTCGTCGTCACGATCAGCACGGCCGTACCCGGCGGACGCTCCAGGTAACGGGCTTCCTCGGCCTCGGCCACGCCCAGTTCGACCGCGCGGTGCCGGCCCTCCAGGCGGTGGCCGCGCAGTTGGCGAAGCATCAGCGAGGCGCGCTCGAAGCCCGGGACGCGGGTGGACAGCGACGGGACGACGGCGCGCGAGACGTACAGGCACTCCAGGCCGACCACCTGGCGCATGGAGAACTGGCGACGGCGCAGCCGGTGCACCAGGGCCGAGGGGCGGCCCTTGAGGGTGTCCGCGAACTCGTCGGTCACCGGCACGGTGGCGCAGTCGATCACTTCGCGGTCGCGCAGGTCCACGCCCGGCCAGCCCTCGCCGTCGGCGCTGAGCGAGACGTCCACGCGCGGGCCGGCGACGGTGGTGCCGGCGCCGCGCTTGCGGACCAGGCGGCCTTCGAGTTCGAGCTGCTCCAGTGCGTGCCGAAGGGTGGCGCGGGCGACGCCGAAACGGGCCGCGAGTTCGCGCTCGTTGGGCAGGATGTCGCCGGAGTTGAAGTCCTCGTCGATCGCCTTGAGCAAGGACGTGCGCAGTTGCCAGTACTTGGGCTCGCCGAAGACCGCTTCGTCCGGCAATGTCGCCATGCTGCTCACGGACGCCCCCTCGGCTGGCCGACGCCTGCGCGGCGCGGACTTATTGCATGCTCGGTTTAGTAAAGACGGTTGAATATAACCGCGTTGGACCACGAAAGGTCCAGACCAAGTCGGTCGAACTTCCCGGTGACCTGGCTCACACCGATCCGCTCGATGCGGTGTCTCCTGCGCTGACCTGCGCGAATGGTTCGCCGCCCGATCCGGGGGCGGGCGTCGCGAGCGGAATCCGGTGTGACTGCGAAACCGCGCGGGGGCGTTCCGATGACCCGCTCGTTCCACGCCACCCGCGCATCCGGGGCCGCGCGGTGGGCGGTCGGCCGACCCGGTTCGGCAAGGCCCGGCAGGGAGCGGACTCCCGACGAGGGCTCATGCCCGGAGCCTGCCCGACCGCGAAGACGACCCGACGAAAAGACGTCCCCATTCGGGAAACGCGCGGACGAACATCGAACGTCGAACATCGAATGCCGGACCGGACGGACCCGATGTCGGCGCGGACCGAGGCGCGTCGTCCGTCACGGCGTCTCGGTGCGGGGTGGGCCCGGTGGGCCCGGTGGGGTCGCGAGGGGGTGGGGGCAGGAGGGAGGGGTGGGGGTGGAGGGGATGCGCATGCGACGCATCAGGTCGGCGATGAGGCGGGCGGGGTCGGTGTTGTGCCAGGTGGTGCCCGGGTGGGTGGCCTGGAGATGGGACAGGGCCCGGGTGCCCAGGCCGGTGTCGCGGAAGGGCTCGCGCACGCGCACCTCGGTGATCACGCCCAGTGCGCACAGGGGGCAGACCCGGTAGGTGACGCAGCCGACGATCCGCCGCCGGTGCACCAGGAGCAGGCATGCGCCGCCGTCGTGCGCGGGATCGGCGGAGTGCACCAGATCCACCTCGCGGTAGGCGAGCAGTCGTCGGCGCAGGCGGCCCTTGCGGCGTCGGGCTCGGCGGTGGCGCCCGGTCGGTCGGGTGGTCGCGGCCGCCTGCGCCGGCGTGGGCGGTCGGGGGCTCGGGGCGGGGATGTCGATGCCCGACATGGCGTCGATTGTTGACATGCCGGGACGCCTGCCCGCATTGCCCGGAGTGATACCCAACCGTCCGGGTGACGCGTTCGGGTCCCGGGCGTTGCCGCCGAGCGCCCGGGGTGATGCCGCCGGGTGCCGCCGGCGCGTCGCGGTCGGCCGCGAGTGCGCCTCGAAGTTCGGCAAAATTGGTCCAGTCCAATGTATTGACGGCCCGGAACCGGAGGGCCACCCTTTGGCCATTGGTCTATACCACGCCCCTCCACAGGAGTCCCCCGTGGTCCGTCGCTTCGTCCCCGTCCTGGCCGCGGCCGCCGCGTCGGCCGGTCTGCTCTCGATGTTCGCGCTGACCGGCGGTGCGACCGCCGCCGGGCCCGCCACATCCCCGGCAGCCGGCATCGGCAGCAACTGGTACGCCGCCGCCCCCTACCTCATGCCGCTCGACAACGATCCGCCGGACGCCGGCGCGGTGATGGACGCCACCGGCCTCAAGGCGTTCCAGCTCGCGTTCATCCTGGCCCCCAACGGCGGTGGTTGTACGCCGACTTGGGACGGCACCAAGCCGACCGCGACGGACACCGCGGTGGCGGGCGTGATCGCAGCGATCCGGGCCAAGGGCGGCGACGTCTCGGCGTCCGCCGGCGGCTACGGCGGCACCAAGCTCGGCCAGACCTGCGGCACGCCCGAGGCCACCGCCGCCGCGTACCAGCAGGTGATCGACAAATACTCGCTCAAGGCACTGGACTTCGACCTGGAGGAGCCGGAGTACGAGAACGCCGCGGCCATCCGCAACGAGATCGGCGCTGCGAGGATCATCCAGCAGCGCAACCCCGGCATCTACCTCTCGGTGACCACGGCCGCCACCGCCGACGGCACCGGCTGGTTCGGCAAGCAGATGCTGAACGAGGCCAAGGCGCAGGGCTTCATCCCGGACAACTTCTCGATCATGCCGTTCGACGGCGGATTCAACGGGGCCGCGGCGCAGACCTCGGCGCTGACCAACTTCAACACCATCCTGCGGAACACGTTCGGATGGGATGCCGCCACCGCCTATGCGCACGAGGGTGTTTCGCAGATGAACGGACGCAGCGACACCGGCGAGTACTTCCTCCAGGCCGACTTCCAGGCCGTGTACGACTACGCGGTCGCCCACCACATGGCGCGCTTCACGAACTGGTCGGTCAACCGGGACCGCCAGTGCACACCGCCGGACAACAACGGCAAGACCTCCGGCGTGTGCAGCAGCGTGCCGCAAGGGGCCTGGGACTTCACCAAGTTCTCCGTACGGTTCGCGGGTGCCACGCCGCCCACCACGACCCCGCCGACGACGACCCCGCCGACCACCGTGCCGCCGAGCACGTGCACCACGACGGCGTGGGACCGGGCGGCGATCTACGTCGCGAACAACACCGTGTCGCACAAGGGGCATTCGTGGAAGGCGAAGTGGTGGACGCAGGGCGAGGAGCCGGGTACGACCGGCCAGTGGGGTGTGTGGCAGGACCTGGGCGCGTGTTGACCGGAGCACCGATGTCCGGAGTACATGATCGTCGGCGCCGGTCGACCCGGCCGCCGAGATACCGGCGCCGCCGGGCGTGACGACGCCGCGGTGAGCGCGTGACGGACCGGAGTCGCAGATGTGGCGAACTCCGGTCCGTCGGCGTATGCGGCGGTCCCGGTGGGGTGGTGGCGACGCGGCCATCCCGACGGTGGGGCGTGCCGACGCGGTCTCAGTCGGTCGGCAGGTCGAGCAGGTCGAGTTGATACTCGGTGGACCGGTGGGTGGGGCGGTAGCCGAGGGCGTCGTTGATCGCGAGCATCGCGCGGTTCTCGGCGGCGGTGTCGGTGCACAGACCGGCCAGATCCGGGTGCCGGTCCCGGGCTCGGAGGATCGCCTCGGCCTGGGCCAGGAGCGATCGGCGCCCGTCCGCGCGGGCCGCCTCCACGGCCGCGGCCAGGAGCCGACCGCCGGTGCCGCGGCGGCGCTCGGCCGGGTGGACCCGCAGGTCGAGTTCGGCCAGGTGGTCCTGCCCGGGCCTGGTGAACAGCCGCAGGAAGGCCGAGCCGAGCGGGATCCCGTCGGCATCGGAGGCCGGCCAGGCCAGTCGGCGACCGGCCGGGCTCTGCGCGGGGTCGCTCAGCGGGGTGAGGTGCGTGGGCAACAAGACTCCAGCGAAGGGCGCGGGTCGGGAAGAGGACGCTCGAAACCGGTGGGGCCGATTCGGGGCATCCGGGCACTCGCGCGCATCCGCCGCACACCTCCTCGCTCGGCCGGGGCCCGACCGCATGGCGGGCGGTGAGGTGGCGAACGTAGCCGGCGCGGCGGCCCGACGGCAAGGGCGGCACCGCGGACCCGCCGAGTCGGGGCGCCGGTGGGCCGGTGGGCCGGAGGGATCGTGTGTCGTGTGCCCGGTGCGGGCGGGTGTCCGTCGAGCGCCGTCACCCCGGGCGAATACTCGTTCGTGCCCGGATCGGCGGCCTGCCTAGGATCGACCGATGACGACTTCCGACCGGGCCGGCGTGAAGGCCGCGGTGACAAACGCGGCGAAGGACGCGGTGCCGGCTGCCGTGACGGACGCCCTGCGTCGGGGTGACGTCGGCCGGCTCTCCGCCTACTTCGACGGGACGCCGTGCCCGGTCGTGGTGTTGCGGCGGCTGATCGGGCATGCGGACCCGGTGCTGCGCCACCTCGGGGTGGTGTTGCTCCGCGAACGCGCCGGGCGGCCCGATCAGGGTTCCGTCGCGGAGGCGGCGCCCTTGCTGTCCGCGGCGTGGGCGGCGCTGCCGTCCACGATGGCGGCCGGCTCGGAGTCGTCCGCGGTGTCGGTCGGCTCGGCCGAGACGGCGGTGGTGCTGGCCGAGGCGTACGCGCGACTGCGCGTCCCGGTGCCGGAACGGCGGTCGGCGGGGTGGCCGGCCAAGGTTCGGATCGCCTGGTTGCGTGCGGAGATCATCGCCCGACCCGAGGCGACCGTGCGGGCCGAACCACCGGGCGAGGAGCTGTACCAGGTGGTGCGCGCGATCGACGCCGACGCGCCGGCCGACCTGGACGGCTACCTGCGCGGGTTGGTCGCGCGGCCCGATCCGGTGCTGCGCGCGGCCGCGCTGGGCGTGGTTCGGGAGGCGGTGTACGGCGCGCTGCTCGGGCCCGAGCAGGCGCGCGGATGGCTGGTCGAACTGCTGGATCCGGCCGGCGGGGCGCGGGTGGTCGCGGGAGCGCTGGCCGAACTGGCCGAACCGTGGGCCGCCGGCGACGCACCCGCGAGCGTCGAGCCGGCATTGCGGCGGCTGGTGTCGGCCTACCCCGAAGCCGTCGAGACGGCGGCCCGGTTCGGGCTGTCCGGGTTGCTGCGCGAGATCGCGGCCGATCCGAGGTTGCCGGGGCGCCGGCGGCGGCGCGCCCTGGAGTCGGTCGGTGAGTTCGCCGAACGCGGCGAGACGCCAGGGCTGTCGGCGCTCGCGGGCACGGACCCGTTGTTGTTCGCCGAGCCGTTCGTCGCGTGTCTGCGGGCGATGCATCGACGCGGGCACTTCGTTCGGGCCGACGACGTGCCGGCCGTGATCGAGATCGCGCTCGCCGACTACCGCGTGTCCACCGCGGACGTCGCCATCGTGCTGTTCACCGTGCGGCACGAGGCGTTGCGGGTCCTGACCGCGGTCGCGGACGACGACCCGCACGAGGCCCGGCGCGTCGAACTGCTGCGCGCGTTGGCCGCCCAGGGCGCCCCCGACCTGCCGGTCGGCGAGGTGCTCACCGCGCGCCTCGCGGGCTCGACCCGACCCGAGCCGATCCTGTCCGTCCTGCGCGAACTGCGTTACCGGGAGGCGGAGGACGCCGTCCTCGCCACCGTGCCGCGCGCGCCCCGGGCGGCGCTGCGCGCGTTGGAGGCGATCGGCGGCGCACGCACGGTCGAGGCGCTGCGCGAGGCGTTGGGTGTCACCGACCCCGACGGTGTGGTCGCGCCGTACCTGCGTCCGGTGGCGGGCCTCGCGCTGGAGGTGCTGTGGCACCTCACCGACGACCCGGCCGCGCGCCGGACGTTGCGCGCGCGGCTCAACCGTCGGGGGCTGCCCGAACGCGTCGCAGCGGATCTCGGCATTCCCGACCCGGACGAACTCGCGGTGCGGACCTCGGCCCTGGACGTGCTCCGGCCCGGCGTGGCGCTGTGCCGACTCGCCGAGCACGGCGACGCGCGCAGCATTCCCGTGCTCGCGGACCTGCTGCTGCGCGTGGTGAGCGACCTGGTCGCGAACCGCGGCGAGGAGGCCGCCGAACCGGTCGTGCCGGGCCAGGTGTACCAGGCGATCGGCGACCTGGGCGAACGCCTGTACCGGCGCCGCGCGTTGCGTCCGGTGTGCCTGCTCGACGCGTCCTCACCGGAGGCGGCGCGGGAGGCGCTGGTCGTCGATCTCACGCTCGGCCTGTCGGAGCGCAGTGGCGTCACCGACGCCGAACTGGCCGTCCTGCTCGAACTCCTCGGCCGGGTACCGTCCGCACACGTCAAGGATCGTGTCCACCACCTGATCCGACACCGTGATCCGCACGTGCGCAAGCACGTCATCGCACTGCTCGCGCACGACGCCGACCTGGACGCCGCGCGATCCCTGTCCGCGAGCCTGATCCCGCTCACCTCGGCCGCCGACCCGCAGACGGTGCGTCAGGCACTGCTCGCCCTCGGCCACGCGCGGGCGCGGTGGGCGGGTGAGGCGATCGCGGCGTGCCTGGACCACCCCGTGATGAACATCAAGAAGACGGCGGCGCAGGCGCTGATCGACACCGGTACGCCGGCCCAGGTCCCGGCGCTGCTGCGGTGGCTCGGCCGGCACGACAACCCGGGCCTGCGCGAGTCGCTGACGCGTGCGCTCCGGTTCATCCTGGGGCGGAAGGCGTACGCGGTGTGCGTGTTGTCGGCGGCGGAGCGGGCGACGGACGCGCGCGAACGCGGGCTGCTGCTCGACGCGTTGTCGGGGGAGTTGTCCGTGCCGGCCGTGGCGGCCCTGGTCCGGCGCGGATCCCCGCTCGCGGAGCTGCTGCTCACCCGCTTGGCGCGGGGCACGACACGGTTGAAGCGCGGCCGGCTGCGGGACCTGACCGCGGAGTTCGCGGCGTACGACATCGCGCTGCCGGAGCCGGCGGTCGGCGAGGACGCCGACGCCGGGACACGGGTCGACCTGATCACGCTCGCCCGGAAGGGTGAGCGAGCCGATCACGACGACGCGCGCGCGGTGTTGCGGCTGGCGGCGCGGTCGGGGGACCTCGCTGTCGGGCAACGAGCCGACCTGCGGCAGGCGTTGCCGCGGATGTTGGCGGTCGCGCGGGATCGGCCGGCGGATCGGGCCACCGTGTTGCGCCTTGTGCTGGAGGTGTGCCCCGCGCCGTGGTCGGCCGCCGAACTCGGTGCGTTCGCGGACGCGTACGACGTGCTCGCCGCCGAACTCGGCGCCGTGGGCGGGGTGGGGGAGGTGCTGGAAGGCATCGCCGACACGTTGTCCGAGGTCGCGGCATTCGTCCTGGCGGCCCGCGTTCGTGCGTTGCCGGCGCGATCCTTCGCGGGTCGGGCGCGGTTGGCGGTGTTGTGGGGGTGTGGGGCGGTACTCACCCGGGACGACGTGGATCGGGCATTGAGCGGAGCGCGGCCGGGGCCGAATCCGTGGGAGGCGGAAGTCGAGGTGCTCAGGGTCGTGTTCGTGCCGGTGGCGGGAGCCGACTCGGCGGGGGCGGATGCGGCGGGGGCCGACGCGGCGGGGGCGGACGCGGCGACGGCCGAGCCCGATCGGCGTGCCGGCGAGTCCGATTCGGCCGTGGGCTGTGTCGCGCCGCGCGACCGCCGCGTGGCGGCCGTCGATACCGACGCGTCGGCCCGCGTCGCGGCATGGCGGTCCGCCCTGGACGACGCGGTGCGCTCGCTCCCGGCCTTCGTCGCCTTCCGGGCGCGAGCCGGAGCCGGAGCCGATGCCGAGGCCGGCGCCGCCGGCTGCGCGGACATCGACTCCCGAGCGCGCGTCGACGCGCTGATCGACGCCTTTCCGACCGCCGATCCCGCCTGCCGTGCGCCCCTGCTCGACTGGTTGACGGAGCTTCAGCCGATCGGCGCACCCGCGTGGGTCCTGGCCGAACGGGCCGCGCGGGTGGCACGTGCCGCCGCGCCGCGGGTGCCGGATCCGACCGACCTGGACCAACCGCGCTCGACCGCGCAGCGCGAACGCCTGCTGGCCCTGCTCACCACCGCCGAACCCGCGCGCCGCACCGCCGCCGCGCGCACGCTGAGCGGCTGGGACGAGCCGGAGGCGCGGCGGGCCACGCTCGACGCCTACCTGCGGGGCACGCCGGACCTGCCGCCGCGGCCCGGGCTCGCCCGGGCGCTGCTCGGCGTCACGGACTTCACCGACTACGACGACGGTGGTCGGGAACGGGCCGCGAGGCTGTGCGCCCTGATGTCGGTGGAAGAGTCGGAGCGGATGGCGCCGCACCTGGTCTCCTGGTGGGAGAACGGCGCACCGGCGACCAGGGCCCAGGTGTTCACCGCCACCCGGGCCATCCCCACCGACACGCTCGCCGAGGTGTTGCGGACCCGACTCGAAGCCGGCCGCTGGGGCTTCCTGGACCTGCTTGCGGGTCGTTCGACCCGGCGCACCCCGGAACTCGCGGAGACCGTGCGCCGGTTGCGGGTGCAGGGACGCACGGACCTCGCCGACCGCCTGAACCTGACCGACGGGTTCCTGCTCGGTGTCGACGCCGCGACCCGGAGCGGCAGAGCCCTGGCCGCGTTGCGGACCCGCTCGGTACCCGCCGGTGCCGAGCGCCCCACCCGCGACGAACTGATCGGCACGGTCCGCGGCGACGGGCCCGAACAGGCCCGCCGGGCCCTGTCCCGACTCGCCGACGAGCACGGCGGCGACGACGAAGTACGGGACCTCGTGGTCGAGTTGCTGAGCCATCCGGTCCCGAGGGTGCGGCTGCACGCGCATCGCGTCTCGCGCCGCCTGCTCGACCGCTCGGCATACCTGCGGCACACCGAGGGGTTGCTCGCCGATCCGCGTCGGGACATCGTGCGCATGGCGATCCGTACGCTGTCCCACGCCGGATGGGAGCCCGCCGTTCCGGCCCTGGTCACCCTGTTCGGGGACGCCGATACGGTGGTTCGCGAAGCCGCCGCCGAGGCACTGGCCCGGATCGGCGTGCCCGTGCTGCCCGCACTGCGCAAGGCCGCCGCACACGCCCGCCCGGACCGCCGCGCCCGCTACACCGAACTGCGCGACCGGATCGAGGCCGCCCCGAGGTGACCGTACCCGGCCCGGTCCTCGGTACTGCCGTCGGGGAGCGAGTCGGCGAGGTAGGCGTCCAGGTCGGGGCCGTCGGGCGACTCCGGGATGAGAATGTGCCGCACCCACGCGTCGCGTTCGTGCAGGATCGGCGGCAACTCCCAGACGCAGCCGATCAACGACCGCTCCACCCGCACGAAGTTGGTCGGATCACGGTCCGGACAGCCGAGTACCGGCTGGCCCGCCGCGACACCGGCGAAGTGCAGGGTGTTGTCCCACACCCAGCTGTACACATTCAGATACGCCCCGTCGTCCGCGCCCCGATGCAGCACGACGAACGAGGCGGGCGGCGTGCCGTCCGGCTCGGGCAACAACGCGGGCAGGATCGCGTAGGCGGCGGCCTCGACGGCGGGATCGATCCCGTGTGGATCGCGCGTGACGTGGTAGCGCTTGATCCGCCGACCCGCCACCTCGATCGGCGAGTGGACGCGCAGGAGTTTCGCGGTGAAGGACATGGCCGGACGGTAGGCCCGATCCCCTGACAACCCATGTCAGTGGAAACCGATAAATCCCGGTGATCCGGTGATCACGGAACCGGGCGGTGCAACCACAGATCCAGGGTGAACGCACTGCCCCGGCGGTCGCGGACGATCGGCGGCGCGTCGCCGCGGACGAAGCCGGTGGCCCGGGCGACGCCGATACTGGCGACGTTGTCCGGCGGGATGCGCAGCCCCACGGCGGGCACGCCCACCACGCGGTAGGCGAAGTCGGTCATCAACCGGACCGCCTTCGCGGCCAATCCCCGCCCGCGATGGGCGGCCCCGATCGCGTAGGCCAACTCGGCCTGATCCGGGCGCTCGTCCAGGCCGAGGAACAACATGACGACGCCGCACGGTTCGTCGCCGTCGAGCGTCACCGCCAACTGCACGGCGCGGTGTTCGGCCCTGGCCAGTCGGGCCTTGGCGAGGAACTCGCGGGCGGCGTCGGCGTCGAAGGGCGAGGGGAGCGGGGTCCAGCGGGCCGTCTCGACCTCGTCGAAGAGGTCGACCAGCAACGGGAGGTCGGCGTCGGTCCATTCGCGCAGCTGGATGCCGGGGCCGGTCAACGCGACGGCGGCGGGTAGTCGGTGGGCGGAACGAGGTCGCGAGTCGGTGGACATGGGTCGAGTGTGCCTCGTGGGCTCCGACGGGGGCCGTGAACCGGCCGGCGGTGGAGCGGGGCTGGATCCGGGTGTCGACGACGAAACGGGGCCCCGCGCCGGGCGCGGGACCCCGTTCGTTCGTCGTGGGCTCGGGTCAGCCGCGGTGCGTCGACCCGGTGTGAGCCGCGTCGCGTGGGTCCTGGACCTTGGTGCGGTACAGCCACAACGCCACGCCGGCAACCAACACCCCGCAGGCGATCCCCAGTTCCTTGAAGCCGCCGTAGCCGGTGATGGAGAAGCCGGTCGCGCCGACCACCAACACCACGGTCAGGAACGCGGCGAGCAGCCAGGCCAACGGGACGAAGAAGCCCGGCAGTCGGATCGGGCGGGCCAGGTCCGGGCGGTCCTTGCGCAACATCGCGAAGCCCGAGATGGCCAGGATGTGGGTCAGGATGTAGCCCAGGTTGCCGGTCACGATGATCGCCAGCGGCGTCTTGAGCGCGATCAGGATGACCACGTTGACCACGAGCGCGATCATCAGCGCCCGAGCCGGCACGCCACGCTTGTCGAGCACGCCGACCTGCTTGATCGTGGTGCCCTCCTTGCCCATGTTGTAGAGCACGCGCGACCCGTCGGCCAGGCCGGTGATCATGATCAGCAGCAGCGACGCGATCAGGAAGACCACCATCAGGTCGGCCGCGCCGCCCACCAGGTCGTTGAACGCGCCGACGTAGAACGTGGTCGGGTCGAGCGCGATGGCGCCCTCGCCGACGTACCCGGCCAGCGCCAGCGGCAGCAGGATGAACACGCCGAGGGAGAACAGCACGCCCGCGCGCAGCGCCCGGGAGGTGTCCTTGACGGTGTCCTTGTACTCCGGCGCGAAGGTCGCGCAGACCTCGACGCCGAACGAGGTCCAGGCCATCACGTACAGCCACACCAGCGACTCGCGGATGCCCGCCGCGCCGTGCAGGTTCCAGTGCAGGTTGCTCGCGCTCCAGTCGCCACTGGCGAACGGCAGCACGATGAACACCGCGAGCGGCACCAGCAGCATGCCGCCGGTGACGTAGACGACCCACATCGCGACGTGCAGGCCGAACATGGCCGCGCCGAACAGCAGCACGATCACCGCGATGCCGACCACGATCGGGAAGGTCAGCTCGGCGAAGCCCAGGTCCAGCGTCCAGTCCTGACCCTTGAACCACTGGGCCTGGACGAGGGAGCCGATGATGCCCGCGTACACGGACAGCGCGGTCGTCCAGGGGAACCAGTAGCCGATGCTGGCCAGCGGGCCGACGAACGGCGCGCGCTTCTTCCAACCCTCGGTGGCGTAGTGCGCGATGCCGCCGGACGACTCGGGGAACATCGCGGCGAGCTCGGTGTAGATCCAGTTGGCGATCGTGGCCAGGACCATCGACCCGGCCCACAGCGCGATCGCGCCCCACGCGCCGAGGCCGCCGATCGACGCGCCGAGCGAGGCGATCAGGGCGGCGGGCATGGTCAGTGACATCGCGAAGCCGTCGTACCAGCGCATCTTCTTGGCGAGCGCGGGCGGGTTCGCCGCGGAGTCGGTCGTACCGGGGCCGGACGCGCCGGGGGCGGCCGGCTGAGTTGATGCGGACATCTGTATCCCCTTCGCGGGGTGGAGGCGGCCGGTGGGTGAGCCCCGGGGGACGGCCGCTTGGGGGAGGGGGTCGCGGGCTCCGGGGGCGCCGGTGTCGGCGTCGTCGTCGGCCCTGCTGATGGCCCTGTTATAGATGCGAGTTTTCGACCACGTCAAGGGTTCGTCTTTGTTCATTCGACAAATGAGACCTGTGGAAGTTGCTCATTGAGATCTATTGACAGGTCAAAGTTGCTGATGAACTCTGAGTACACGTCGCCCGAGAGCAGAGAGGGATCCCCCCGCATGAGCAGCAACGGCTCCGCCCGCCATCAGTTCTTCATCAACGGCGCCTACGTGGACGGCTCCGGCGCCGAGGGCTACGACGTGATCAGCCCGGTCACCGGCGAGTACGTCGCCACCATCCCGGTCCCCACCGCCGCGGACCTGGACAAGGCCGTCGCCGCCGCCAACACCGCGCAGCGCGCGTGGGCCAAGGTCAACGTCTGGCAGCGCGCCGAGCTGTGTCACCGCATCGGCGACGAGATCACCAAGCGCGTCGACGAGCTGGCCCGCCTCCAGACCCTGGAGCAGGGCAAGCCGCTCGCCGAGTCGGTCGCCGACATCGAGGAGGCCGCGCAGCTCTTCCACCTGCACGCCGAGGACGCGGTCCGGCTGCACGGCGAGACGATGCCCTCCACCGACGGCACCAAGCGCATGTGGACCTTCTACGCGCCGGTCGGCACGTGGGGCATCATCACCCCCTGGAACTTCCCGCTGCTCATGCTCGCCGAGTTCGTCGCCCCGGGCCTGGCCACCGGCAACGCGCACGTGGTCAAGCCGCCGGCCAACACGCCGCTGACCGTGCTCAAGGCGATGGAGGCGTTCGTCGCCGCCGGTGTCCCCGAGGGCCTGATCAACATCCTCCCGGGCGAGGGCGCCACCGGCGACGCGCTGGTGCGGCACGACGGCATCGACGCGATCGGCTTCATCGGCTCCTCCGCGACCGGCGCCAAGATCCAGGCCACCGCCGGCCTCAAGCGCTCGATCATGGAGTGCTCCGGCAACGGCCCGCTGGTCGTGCTGGCGGACGCCGACCTGGACGCCGCCGCCAAGGCCGCGGTGTACGGCGCGTACCTGTGCGCCGGGCAGGTCTGCTGCGCCACCGAGCGGGTGATCGTGGTGGACGAGGTGCACGACGCGTTCGTGGCCGCCGTACTGCGCGCCGCCGAGGACGTGGTGCTCGGTGACCCGTTCGACGCCGCGACCAACCTGGGCTCGCTCAACAACGAGGGCGTCGCCGCCAAGATGGACCGGCACATCGCCGACGCGCACGAGCGCGGCGCGAAGGTGCTGCTGGGCGGCAAGCGCCGCGAGGGCATGCCGACCGACCTGTACTACGAGTTCACCGTCGTGGACCAGGTGCCGGTGGACAGCCTGCTCTCGCGCGAGGAGTCGTTCGGTCCGGTCGTGCCGATCATCACCGCCGCCGACGAGGACGACGCGCTGCGGCTGGCCAACGACGACAAGCTCGGCCTCCAGGGCGCGGTGTTCACGAGCAGCATGCGCGCGGCGTACCGATTCGTCGAGGAGATGGCGGTCGGTCAGGTCGTGGTCAACGACAGCACGTGCTTCTGGGACGTGAACATGCCTTTCGGCGGAGCCGGCAACCGGGGTACGGGTTGGGGCCGGATCGGCGGCAAGCACACGCTGCTCGACATGTCCGACCTCCGCACGGGCGTCATCAACCTCTAGCCCTCGACCGCGCCGGCCGGGAAATCCAGCCCGGCCGGCGCTTGAGGCCAAGCAAGAACACGCATATCGGCCACAACCCGCAAGGGAAACCGCATGACCCCGACCCACCGCACCGCGCTGAGCCGCACCGCCCAGGAACCGTTCTGGCTGGATCGGCCCGAGCGGCCCGAGCCGCTGCCCCGCCAGGTCGGCGACACCCGGACCGACCTGGCCGTGGTCGGCGGCGGGTACACCGGTCTGTGGACCGCGCTGATCGCCAAGCAGCGCGACCCCGGCCGCGACGTACTCGTGCTCGAACAGGGCACCTGCGGCCACGCGGCCAGCGGGCGCAACGGTGGCTTCTGCTCGCCCAGCCTCACCCACGGCCTGGCCAACGGGCTCCAGCGCTGGCCGGACGAGATCGACGCACTGCAACACCTGGGCGCGCGGAACCTGGACGCGTTCGAACGCGACCTGGACGCGCACGGCGTCGACTGCGGCTTCGCCCGCACCGGCAAGGTCGCGGTGGCCGCCACCCCATGGCAGGCGAAGGCGCTGCGCGAGTCCGTACCGATCGCCAACGGCTACGGCGAGAAGGCCGAATACCTCGAACACGACGCGCTGCGGGCGTACGTCGACTCGCCGCTGTGGTCGGCGGGCGTCTGGCAACCCGACTACGCGCTCCTGGACCCCGCCCGCCTGGTATGGGGACTGCGCCGGGCCTGCCTGGACGCCGGGGTGCGGATCGTCGAGCGCACCGAGGTCACCGCGATCGACACCAAGCCCACCGACCTGATCCGGCTGACCACCCCGTACGGGATCGTCGGCGCGCGTCGGGTCGCGCTGGCCACCAACATCTTCCCGCCGCTGCTGCGCCGGCTCGGCCTGAGCATGGTGCCGGTGTACGACTACGCGCTCACCACCGAGCCGCTGACGGACGAGCAGCTCGCCGCGATCGGCTGGACCGGTGAGCACGGCGTCACCGACGCGGGCAACCAGTTCCACTACGTGCGCAAGACCGAGGACAACCGCATCCTGTGGGGCGGCTACGACGCCATCTACCACTTCGGCAGCAAGGTGGAGGAGGCGCTGACCCAGCGCCCGGAGACGTTCGACGTGCTCGCCGAGCAGTTCGCCGCGACCTTCCCGCCGCTGGCCGACGTCGGCTTCTCGCACGCGTGGGGCGGCGTGATCGACTCGACCACCCGGTTCTGCATGTTCGCCGGCACCGCCGCCGCCGGCCGGGTCGGCTACGCGCTCGGCTTCACCGGACTGGGCGTGGGCGCCACCCGCTTCGGCGCGGAGGTGGTGCTCGACCTGCTCGCGGGCACCCGGTCCGAGCGTACGGAGCTGGCCATGATCAAGCGCAAGCCGATCCCGTTCCCGCCCGAGCCCGCGCGCTGGATCGGCATCCAGGCCACCCGCTGGTCGATGGCCCGCGAGGACGCGCACGGCAGGCGCAATGTGTGGCTGCGCACGCTCGACCGCCTCGGCCTGGGCTTCGACTCGTGACCGACGCGAGCGGCGCCGGCGGGCCCGGTGTACCCGGGGAGCGGGAGGAACAGGGCAAGATGGCTGCCGAAGATCGAGAGGACATGCCGAACTCGGCGCCGCAGCACACTCGGAGCAGCCGCATGAACCCCACAGGCCCGTTGGACGACATCGACCGGCGCATCATCGCCATCCTCCAGGCCGATGGCCGGCGTGCCTACAAGCAGATCGCCGAGGACCTGGGCATCCCGGCGTCCTCGGTGCGCTATCGGGTGCAGCGTCTGGAGGAGAGCGGCACGCTCCAGATCGTCGGCATCGCCAACCCGCTCACGATCGGCTTCGATCGACTCGCGATGATCGGCATGCGGGTGCGGCCCGGCAGCGCCCGGGAGGTGTGCCGCGAACTGCGCGAACTGCCGGAGACCTCCTACGTGGTGATGGTCGCCGGGCAGTACGACGTGATGGTCGAGGTGATCTGCCGCGACACCGACCACTTCACCGACCTGCTCAACCGCCGACTGCTGCTGATCGACGGGGTGCTCTCCACCGACTCCTTCTTCGTCCTCGAGGTACACAAGTTGGCGTACGGCTGGGGCGTCGGCGGCGTGGAGTCCTCACTGCTCGACTCGCCGGAGATATCCCCGGGTTCGGGCTTGGACCAGCGCGACAACCGCTGAGGCCCGTCGCCGCCCACCAGCCACCGAGCTCTGTTTCCCGCCTCACCCGTCCGCCAGTTGTGGAAGATCGCCGACTTCACCGTGACGTCGCCCGATCGGGACGTCCGCGTTCGACCTCGGCGGTATGCGCCTTCAGCTGTCGCCGCGCGGGGCCGAGTCAGGGCACCGCCGGGAGTGTGGTCAGCCAGCGGTTCGCGGCGCCGTGGGTGGTGAAGGTGTGTACCGACGTTCCGGAGCCGGTGTGTTCGGTGATCAGGCGGCGCAGTCGGGGGCGGACCGCGTGGCGGTAGGCCAGGACCGAGCGCAATACGCTCGGATTCGCGCCGTCGAGGTCGCCGGGTCCGGGGTGTCGGCGGCGGGCGAACAGGTCGGTGATCGCGGCCGGCGCGCTGATGTCCAGGAACACGACGGTGTCCGCGGCGGTCAGGCGAAGAGCCAGCGTCGGGGCGTGGTTTCCGACCAGGATCCAATCGGGGCCCGCGATCAGCGTGCGTTGTGCGTCGGCGAACTCCTCGGCCGGCTGGGCCGATCGGTCCTCGCGGTGATACAGGGTGTCCAAGTGCGTGACGGGGAGCCCGAGTCGGGTGCCGAGCGCGTCGGCCCACCCGGTCCGGCCGGCTCCGCCGATCCCGACGACGACGATCTTGCGCATGGTCTCGCAGCCTACGGAGGCGGCCGACGCCGCGTGGTGGGAATCCGGGGAGCCGACCCTATCGGGTCGCCCGATGCCACTCGAACGTGTCGTCGGTCCAGGGTGTGCCTTCGGTCCCCCGTCGTGGGGCCCGACGGGGGACCGAAGATGCGCCCTGGCGCCGGCCGGGCCGTGCACGGCCCGGCCGGCGTGGGTGTCATGGCCGGTGAGGGTTGCCGGCCACGACACAAAGGGGCCGACCCGGTCAACCGGCGGCGGCCGGGACCCGGGAGTCGGGTCGCGGATCGGCAACGGGGAAGAGTACGCGTTCCGCCAACAGCCCGAAGACCAGGCCGAACGTGGTCCAGATGACGGTGTGGATGCCGAGCGAGGCCACCCGGAAGCGCCACACCACGGTGGCCGAGAACTCGGCCGGGATCTCGTTCACCGTGGGCATCGCCCACATCGCCACTCCGGCCGCGACCACGAAGGCCGCGATCGCGAGCGGCACGGCGTTCCAGACGCCCAAACGCGGGATCAGGCGCCGAGCGAGCAGTACCGAGGCCGCCGCGAACAACACGGACAGCGCGAGCATCCCGAAGTACAGCGCGGTGCGCCGCCCGATGGTGTCCGGGTCGCCGACCGCCGGCGGGTTCGCCGGGTACTTCAGGAACGGCACCACGATCACCGTCACGAAGCCGAGCAGCGCCAGCAGTCCGGCCGTCGCACGCGGTCGGAACGGGCCGATCCTGCCGTACGCGAAGGCGAACACGAGCGCGAACAGGCCGCCGATCGCGATCCCGTACACCCCCACGCCGGTCAGCATGCCGATCGTGCTCTGTACGCCCCGACTGACGATCTCCTCCTCCGGATGGTCACCGTGCGCGCTCGATTCGTGTTCCTCGAACGCGATCGCGTTGCGGACCTCCGGCTCACCGAAGACCCACGCGAACACCCACGCCAGAACCCCGGCGAGCACGCCGGTGAGCATGCCGCGGATCAACAGATTTCGCACCATGCGTGATGTCGACCTCCTGTGTGGCGACCCGCCGTCGTCGACGGGTCGCTGCTACCTGTTCCGTACGCGCGGCGCGGTGGGACCGCGCCGCGGGTCAGTGGCAGGGGAAGCCGAGAAGGTGGCGCCCGTCGTGCACGAACTCGTGCACACCCGATCCGGAGAAGAGCGCGACCGCGCCCTGCTCGGAGGCTACGAAGTAGATCAGAAACAGCAGGAACGCCCCGGCGAATACGGCCCAGGGCACGATCGCCTTGACCGGAATGGTGATCGGTGTGACGGCGGGACGGGGAACGGCAGCCTGAGCCACGGAGTCCTCCTTCGGGGCAACGCGCCCGGATGCGGGGTGCGTCGCGGGAGGGTCTGACTCACGGCCGCCGGGTCCCGCTCGCGCGGGTCGGCGGCTCGATCACAGTGGCGCGCCCGTGCCGGAGTCTCACCGGCTTCCTCGTCGCGACGCGAGGTCGATGGGAATCTAGGGGTCGCCCGCCGACCGGGTCAACGGGTGCGAGCCCTCTGCTGAAATCCTTGTGCAAGTCTTGAACCGGGCGAACCGGGCCGACCGGGCGTCGGCGGACCGGTTGGGTCGAGTCGGGCGGGCCGCGTCGGGTGGGGTGTTGGGCGGGTCTGACCCGCGATCGGAAGGGCACGTCGTTGAGTACGCGAGTAACCCTGCTGTGCCATGCCGCCACGGCCGCGACCGGGCGGGCGGCCTTCCCGCTGGACGAGCCGCCCACCGCGCACGGTCGGGCGGCGGCGGAGCGGTTGGCGCCGATCGTCGGCGGGAAGCCGCCGCGTGCGGTGCGCGGGCCGGAGTTGCGCTGCGCGGACACCGCGGCGGCGATCGGCTTGGCGCACGCGCTGGTCGAGCCGGCCCTGCGCGACTGCGATCACGGGAGTTGGGCGGGCCGGACGCTGGAGGAGGTGTTGGCCGCGGACCCGACGGGGGTGGCCGCGTGGCTCGGCGACCCGGACGCGGCCCCGCACGGTGGCGAATCGCTGACCTCGGTGCTCGCCCGGGCGGGCGGCTGGCTCGAGGAGCAGGAACGAGCAGGCCGACACGGGCGGGTGGTCGCGATCACCCACCCGATCCTCGCGCGCGCCGTCGCGGTGCACGCGCTGCGCGCGCCCGCGAGCGTGTTCCGCCACCTGGACGCCGGCCCGCTGGCCCGGGTCGACCTCACCTACAACGGCACCCGTTGGGCACTGCGCGGATTCGGCCTGCTCGGCCCGTGACACCGGCCGGCCCGGTACCGGGCGGGCGAAGCGGCTTCAGCGCGCGGCGCTGCCGGTCAGCCGGGTCGGCGTGATCCGAAGGACCACGCGGACCGACTCCGGCGGCAGCGCCACGTATTCGTCGCCCGCGCCGGGCCCCTCGTACTTCTCGGCCAACGCGACCGCGACCCGACGCCCGACGTCCTCGGTGACCGTCGTGGTACCGCGTATCTCCAGGTAGACGTCCGGGTCGGCGGGATCGTAGACGGTCACACTGGCCCGCGGTTCACGGCGCAGATTCCGCTCCTTGAGCCGCCCCGCCTCCGACGAGATCAACACGTCGTTCCCATCGCGCCCGACCCACACCACCGAGGTCTGCGGCCCGCCGTCGACATTCACCGTCGCCAGCACGGCCGGATACGCCGCGTCGAGAAGCGCACGCGCGGCATCGCCCAGAGTAATCGTCATGATCGCGATCCTAACCCGCCCACACACCGACCGGATCGGCGAATCGTGCCGCCGGGCGGGGAGTTCACGGGTGGATCAGGGTCTTGCCGAGGGGGCGGCCGGTGAGTTGGGCGTGGAGGGTTCTGGGGAGTCGGGGGAGGGTGATCTCGTTGGTGATCAGGTGTTCCAGGGGGAGCTTCGGGAGGGTGCCGAGGGCGGCGGTGAAGTCGGTGGAGGTGGTGCCGTAGCTGCCGGCGATCGTGACCGGCCGGCCGGACCAGGTGGTGTGGACGGCGTGTTCGGATCGGCGGACGTGGTCCAGGTCGACGGGCAGGCCCGGGAGTTCGTCGCCGGGGGCGGTGCCACCGTAGAGCAGGGCCAGGCCGGTGGGGACGAGGACGCGCAGGGCCTCGGTCAGGATGTCCGGGCGGACGAAGCTGGTCGCGATCACCGCGACGTCGAACGCCGCGGCCGGCAGCGCGGCCAACGGGCGGACGTCGAAGCCGCGGCTGCGCAGGAACTCGGCGCGGTCCGCGCTGCGGTTGACCAACGTGACCTCGGCCCCGGCGAGTTCGGCGAGGCGGGCGATGAGCAGACCGGCCGCCCCGGCGCCGAATACGACGACGGCCCGACCGGCCGGCGATCCGCCCAGGTGCCGGGTCAGCGCGCTCACACAGTGCTCGGCACACGCGAGTGGCTCGGCGAACACCGCCTGCCGGGCCGTGAGTTCGTCCGGCACCCGGGGCAGAGCGGCGCACAGCCGGTCGGCCGGGCCGGCGGCGTACATCTCGGTCGCGAAGCCGGTGGTGCGGGCGAGGCGCACGTTGGGGTCCAGGGTCACCCGCAGGCCGGCGGGAAGGTCGTTCGGCAGGGTGGATTCGGCGACGACACCGACGAGTTCGTGGCCGAATTGGCTGGGTCCGTAGCGCTCGCGGGCCACCTCCTTGAGGTCCGAGCGGCACAGGCCCGCCAGCTCCACCCGAATGCGCACCCCGTGCTCCCCGCGCGGTGGGTCCGGGCGGCCGAGTCGCAACAATGGACCGTCCGGACCCAACTCGACCCTCATCGCGGCGAATCCGAACCGCCGATGGAGGTGGCCGGCGCGACCTCGGCCGCCCGGTGCGGCAGGCCGGGCGCGGCCGGGACCGGCGAGCCGGCCCGGGCCGTGCGGGCACGCAACATCTCCAGCGCCTCGCCGAACCGGTCCGCGATCAGATGGGCGTCGGCCGGGGTCAGGATCAGCGGCGGGCGCAACTCGATGACGTTGCCCAGGCCGTGCTCGGACACACGGGTGAGGATGCCTCGCGCGTGCAGGTGGCGCTGGAACGCCTGGGCCAACTCCGGTGCCTTCGCGCCGTTCGGGCGGACCAGTTCGACACCCAGCATCAACCCCGGCCCGCGCACGTCGCCGAGCACCGGATGCTCGCGCTGGAGACCCCGTAGCCGTCGGCTCAGGATCGCGCCCACCCGGCGGACGTTGGCCAGGAACCCGGGTCGGCGGACGATCTCCAAGGTCTTGACCGCGGCCGCGGCGGCCAGCGTGTGGCCGCCGTAGGTGAATCCGTGCAGCGAGCGATCCCAGTCGGCCATCCGCTCCTCGGTCAGGATCGCCGCGAGCGGCAGGCCGCTGCCGGTCAGGCCCTTGGAGACGGTCATCATGTGCGGGGCGACACCGAAGTGGTCCGCCGCGAACATCTCCCCGGTGCGGCCGAACGCGGTCTGGATCTCGTCGAAGACCAGGATGATCCCGTGCTCGTCGCACAGCGCCCGCAGCGCCTGGAAGTACCCGGGCGGCGGCACGATGTTGCCGCCCATCCCGCTGATCGGCTCGATCAGCACACACGCGACGCTGCCGGAACTCGCGTAGGTGATGAAGTCCTCGATCCGCGCCACGCACAACATTCCGCAGGTGTCCGGGGTCTGGCGGTAGAAGCAGCGGAAGCAGTACGCGTCCGGCACGTGCACGGCTCCCGCGGCGTGCGCCGGGAACGGCGCGCGCATCCGACTGCTGCCGTTGTACGCGGTGGCCGCGATGGTCTGCCCGACGTGGCCCCGGAACGGCACGATCACATCGCGTCGGCCGGTGTGGTGTTGGGCGATCTTGATCGCACCCTCGTTCGCGGTCGATCCGCCGCTGCTGCGCAGGTTCACCCGGGTCAGGTTGGCCGGCGCCATCCCGACCAGGTCGCGCATCACCCGGTCGGTCGGCTCGGTGCGGAACGACGAGGCGGCGAAGACCAGTTCCTCGGTCTGTTCGCGTACGGCCGCCATCACCTCGGGATGGTTGTGCCCAAGCACCAGGTTGAACGTCCCCGATACGCAGTCCAGGTACTCGCGGCCGGTGGAGTCCCACGAACGTATGCCCTCGCCGCGCACCAACACCGCGTCGCCCAACTGGTATTGCGCGACCTGGGCGGCTCCGGCCGCCCGCTCGTCGACCGACTCAGCCATCGCGGTGGTCCGCGTCGAGCCATTCCAACTGGGTGCGCACCCACGCCTCCAGCGTCCACGGCTCGGCCACCCGGCGTCGCCGCTCGGCCGCCGCCTTGCGATCGGCGGCGGGCGCGGTCAACGCGGCGATCAACGCCTCGGCCTGCTCGACCAGGTCGAACGGATTGACGGTGCGGCAGACCGGGGCCAGGATCTCGGCCGCGCCGCACATCTCGGACAGGATCACGTCCGCGTCCCGCTCGTTGACGAGCGGTGCTTCGAAGGTGCTCAGGTTCTGGCCGTCCACCGTCGAGTTGAACACCAGCACGTCGGCCCGGCGGAAGCACCCGATGGTGTGCTCGACCTCGTTGTCGCAGTGCAACCGCACGGTGTCCGGACCCAGTTCGGCGTTCGCCTCGGCGATCGCGTACTCCACGCGGCGCACGTACTCGGCGTTCGCCTCGACGTAGAGCCGATTGGGATTCATCCGGACCAGCAACCTGGACGAGCGCACCGCGGGCTCGGCGCGATGGGCCGCCACGAAGGCCCGCACCGCGCGTTCGGCGTTCTTCATCGGGTCGGTCCGGCCGCTGTGCACGACCAGTGCCGCGTCGCCCGCCCACTCCGCGATGCCCGGCGGGAGGCGTGGGTGGTCCGCCTCCAGGGCGAGCGGGCTGTAGCCGAGCGGCATCGTGCGTACCCCCGTGCGTCGGCCGCGCCAGTGCACCACGCCCGCGTTCCGGTCCACTTCGGCGTCCGGTATCAGGTCCGCCACGCAGTCCAGGAAGTTGCGGCACCAGCGCTCCGCGAAGAAGCCGATGGTGGTCGCGGGCAGCATGCCCTCCAGAATGCCGACCCGCATCGCCTTGGGCAGGATCCGCCAGTAGTCGGGCGAGGGCCAGGGGATGTGCACGAACAGCAGGATCGGCGCGCTCGCCCGCACCGCGCGCAACCGGGCCGGCACGCCCACGAGTTGATAGTCGTGCACCAGGTACACCGGGTCCGCGACGTCGGCCGAGTCGGCGAGCAGCGCACCGGCGAAGTCCTCGGTGAACTCGGCGAACCGGTCCAGCGCGGTGTAGGTCTCGGGACCGAACGTGGGCGTCGTCCACTTGTCCCAGCCGTAGTTGTTCGCGGCCCACATCAACTGCGCGGTGAGGAAGTTCTGCACCACCTCGAACGTCTCACGGTCGTGCCGGAGCAGTCGGACCCGGATGTCGCGCCCCGAACGAAGGCGAAGCTCCAGGCCGTTCGGGCTCTCCCGGGCCGCCTGATGATCGTCGTCGGTGTCCGCGCTGGCGATCCAGGTCACGTCGAGCACACCCGCCTGCTCGGCGACCACGTTTCCGGTACCACCCGGCGCGAGCCACGGCCGCAGCCGGCCGTGCTCCGGATCCGGGGCGAAGCTGACGGCGGCGCGCTTGCTGGCCAGGAACAGATGACGATCCATCAGGACTGGTCCCTTCCGAAGACGGCTGAAGCGTCGAAGACGGCTGAAGCGTCGAAGGCGGCTGGGGTGTCGGGGGCGGTCGGGGCGGCGCGTGGGATCGACGGGTGGTGCGCCGTCGGCGCCGCGATCAGCGCGGCGTCGGCCGTGTACACGTCGACCGGGTCCAGGCCGCGCAGTTCGGGCAGGTGCGCGGCGCGCTCGCTGTGCAGGCAGGCGTTGCGCGGACGGCACGCGTACGCGGTGTCCCCCTGCGGTACGGCGGTCACCAACTCGGGGTCGACGCCGTAGCCGAGCGCGATGTGCCTGGCCCACTGCACGCGGGAGAGCCGACGCGGCCCGCCCAGGTGCACGACGCCGGTGTGCGGCGAGTCGAGCAGCGCGGTGGTCCACGCCGCGACGTCGTCGATCAGTACGGGTGTGTTCCAGTGCTCGTCCGGGACCGCGACCGGCGCGCCCACACCGAGGCGTTCGGCGCACGTGGTGAAGAAGTTGGGCCGCAGACCGGCCCGATCCCACCCGTACACCAGGCTGACCCGCAACACGAGCGCGTCGCCGCCGGCCAGGTAGGCGTCCTCGGCGGCCGACTTCGCCCGCCCGTAGGCATTGGCGGGCGCGGTGGCGTCGGATTCGGTGGAGCTGTCCGCGTGCCCGGGGAATACGTTGTCGGTGGAGATCAGCACGGTCCGCGCGGTGCGGCCGGCCAGCGCGGCCACCACGTGCCGGGCGCCGGCCGCGTGCACGGCGGTCGCTCCCGCCGGGTCCGCCTCGCACCACGTGATGTCCGAGGGCCCGTGCGCGGCCACCACCGCGTCGGGGCGGACCGCGTCGACGACGGTGCGCACCTGGTGCGGATCGGCCACGTCCACCGGGAGCCAGCGCAACCCCCGGGTCTCCGGGGTGTGCGGCCGGCGGCGCGAGCCGAGCACGACCCCGTGGCCGAGTCGGGTCAACCGGGTGCCGACGTGGCCGGCTATGTACCCCGATCCGAACACCAGGACCCGGGTCATCGGGAAACCCCCTTCTCGTTCGGGTGGTTCGGGTGGTTCGGGTGATTCCGATGGTTCGTATGATTCGGCGGAGTCGGCTCACCCGGTCCGCCGGACGGGCGCGGGTCGCCCCGCTCGCCCCGCCTGTCGCTCGGTGTGCCGGCTTCGTGGTCCGGCCGGTCCGGCCGGTCCGGTCGATCCGTGCCGGGTTCGTCCGGGTGCTCCGCCGGCAACAGCCGGAGCGACCCACTTCCCGCCACCACCATTACCCCGCACAGCGCGACGATGCCAAGGACGGTGCCCAGACCCAGCCGGCCGGCCAGCGTGCCGACCAGCGGCGGTGCGCCCAGGAACCCGGCGTAGGACACCGTGGTGACCAGCGAGATCGCCTGCGGGCGCCGCTCCGGGCCGACCGCGCGCCCGGTCGCGGCGAGCAGCGTGGGGACGATCGGGGCGAGGCCGACACCCGCGAGCGCGAATCCGGCCAGCGTGGACGCGGTGGACCAGGCCGCCGCCGCGAGTGCGAGGCCGAGGCCGCCGAGTGCGCCGCCGACGAGCACCAGGGTGCGCTCGCCGACCCGCTCGCCGCGCCACTGGGCGAGTATCCGGCCGGCGGACAGGCCCGCCATGTACACGGCCGGGCCACACGCGGCGACGAAGGAACCGGCGCCGAGGTCGTCCGTCAGGTGGATCGCGCCCCACTGTTCGACGGTGTTCTCCATCAGCAGCACGATGCCGCCGACCGCGCCGACCACGAGCAGGGCGGTCAACAGGCGGCCGTGCGCGCGCCCGGCACCGGTGGTGCCGGCCGGGTCGGGCTCCCGTTCCTGCCACCGGCGGCCGTCGATGGCCAGGACCGCGCTGAGCGCGACCAGGACGGCGATGGCCACCAGGATCGCCCGCGCGGACGCGCCCAGATGCAGCGCGAGGCCGACCGCCGGCGCGGCGAGCACCATGGCCAGCGGAGTGGCCGCCTGGACCTTGTTGAACAGCCGTTCGCCGGTGAGCGCCTCACGAGCGGCCGTGGTGGCGTTCAGCGCCACCTCGATCGCGCCGCTGGTCGCGCCGATCACCAGCAGCGCGGCCGAGAACGTCCACCGGGAGCCGGCGCCGGCCACGGCGAGCGTGCCGAGCGCGAACGCGGCGGTCACCAGCGGCAGCGTGCGCGGCCCGAGTCGGCGCGCGAGCGGGCCGGTGAGCAGCATCGTGGGCACCGCCGCGACCGGGACCGCGAACAGCGCCAGGCCCAGTTGCCGGTCGTCCAGAGCCAGTTCGTCCTTGAGCGTCGGGATCAACGCGGCCCAACCGCCCCAGAACAGCCCCCAACTCGTCGCGGGAGCCACCAGGCCGAGCACACCGCCGCCGTGCCGCATCGACGCTCCGTTCGTCGGGAGTGACCGAGAGTGTCGCCCACCGTACTGCTCAACCACTACCCTCGGCCGGCATCCCCTACCGGTAGCGTGACCTGCGGCGTTGGATTTCGACCGACTGCGGAGGCTTTCGACTGTGTCGGCTGTGGAGTACTGGGCGATCGACGCCGGTGGCACGCACACCACCGCCGTGGTGCTCGGCACGCGGTACACCCGGGAGTCGGTCAATCCCGCGTCGGCCGGCGCGGCGGCCGAGGAGACGCTCGTGCGACTGCTGTCCGAGATGGCGTCGGACCTGGGCGTGGGACCCTCGGTCGGTTGGTTCGCGAGTTCGACGATCACCATGGACACCCCGCCGCGGGAGATCGACCGGTTGGCCGTGATCGCGCGCGAACAGGGCTTCGTGGGACGGCTGGTGGTGTCGGGGGACGTACCGCCGCTGTTGCTCGCGCCGCCGCTGTCCGGGCGGGGCGTCGTGGTGGTGGCGGGTACCGGCTCGGCCTGCGTGGCCGCCGCCGGGCCGGACGCGGGCCCGCCGGTCGTGATCGGCGGATGCGAGTACCTGGGCAGCGACGAGGGCAGCGCGTACGCGCTCGGTGTGGCCGGTCTGCGGGCCGCCGTACGGGGAGCGGACGGGCGAGGGCGGCCGACCACGCTGTTCGCGGCGCACGGTCCGCGCGAACTGGCCCGTCGGCTGGCCGCCGAGCCGTTTCCCAAGGCCGGGGTGGCCGCGCTCGCGCCCGAGGTGTGCGCGGCCTGGCAGGCGGGCGACGCGGTGGCCGGCGAGGTGGTCCGGGCCGCGCTGGACGACCTGCTCGACGGCGTACGCGCGGCCCGGGACGCGGCCGGACTGAGCGGAACGTGGCGGGCCGTGCTCAACGGCGGCGTCTTCCGTGGATGTCCGCCGTACGCCGCCGAGTTGGGCCGACGGATGGTCGTCGAGCTGGGCGCGGCCGAACCACCGACCGTGATCGCCGATCCGGTCGACGCGGTGTATGCCGCGCTGGTCGCGAACGAGGGTTCGCCGCCGAAGAGTTGGGCACACACCCGCAATCTCTGATCTGCCGAAGCGCAGCCGAGCGAGGGGGACCGCCGATGCCAGGGACGCCGAACGAGCGGGCACCACGAACCGTGACGGGAACCGCCCGGGGGATCGACCCCGGAACCGCCGCCGGAGTCGCGCCCCAGCGCCGGGGCCGGCCCGCGACGGAGCCCTCCGTGGGGGCGGCGACCGTGCGCGGGAGTGTCGCGGCGGCGGGCGAGAGCGGGTCGCTCGCCGGCCGGCGGGCGTCGGTCGCGGCGGCCCCTTCGGCCGGCGGGGCGCCGATCCGGCTCGGGTTGTGTCTGGCCGCGTTGGCGCCGGTGGGCTTGGCCGGGGCGCTGCGGGTGGCGCGGGAGGCGGGGGTGGCCGTGGTGGATCTGCCCGCCGACAGCGGCTTCGCGCTGGTGGATCCCGGGCGGTGGGCCGATCCCGCACTGCATCGTGAGGTGCGCGCGCGGTGTGCGGAGGTCGGGGTCGAGGTGGGTTGTGTGAGCAACAGCCGGGACACCCAGTTGTTGTTGGGGCCGCACGGGCCGCACACCGACCCGGTGTTCGTCGGGACGGCCGAGGCCAAGCGGGACTACGGGCTGCGCGCCGCGCTGGACACGGTGCGGCTCGCGGCCGGGGTGGGTGCGTCGCAGGTGCGGCTGATGCTGGGGGTGCCCGACCTGGCCCGCTGGTTGTCCTGGTCCGGCAGCGACGTGAGTTGGCAGGACAACGTCGACGCGTGGGCGCTCGCCGCGCGGCCGATCCTGGACCTGGCGGGTGAACTGGGTGTGCGGGTCGTGGTGGAGCCGCACCCCAAGCAGGTCGCGTACGACCCGGCGAGTGCGAGAGCACTGCTCTCGGCGGTGAGCGGTGTTCACCTGTGCCTCGATCCGGCCAACGTGGCCGCGACCGGTCATGATCCGGTGGCCGCCGTACGCGGCTGGGGCGACCGGCTCGCGGCCGTGCACGCGAAGGACCTGCAACGCTGGTCCGGCGCCGAAGCACCGCGCGGCGCCGGTTGGTCGCGCTACGGCCCGGGACCGGCGATCCGCTTCCGCGCGCTCGGCGCCGGCGACCTGCCCTGGCCGGCCATCGTGGCCGCCCTGCTCGACGACGACTACCGGGGAGTGATCTACGTGGAACACGAGGACGCCCTACTGCCCACGGAGCAGGGCATCACGACCTCGCTCGCGCGACTGCGCACCCTGGTACCCACGGGTGTCGCCCCGGGGCGGACCTGGTGACGCTCGAGGGAGTACGCGGCGCGCTGCTCGCGGGCGGCCTGGGCGAGCGGATGGGCCCGCTCACCGCCGACCTGTGCAAACCACTGGTGCCGTACGCCGCGTCCGGCCGGCTGGTCGACTTCAGCGTGGCCAACGCGGTCCGATCCGGCCTGCCCGAACTGGTCCTGCTCTCCCAGCACCGGGAATCCGACCTGGTCCGGCATCTGGTCGCACACTGGGACGAACACCCGGGCACCCGGATGCACTTCGGCCCACACGACGCGTTGGCGCGGAGCGGACCGGGCGCCGTACTGCCCGAGCGTCCGGCCGAGCGCGGCACCGCCGACGCGCTGCTCGCCAACGCGGAGTATCTCTTCGCCCCGGGCGCGACCGATCTTCTGATCCAACACGCGGACCACGTCTACGTGTTCGACTACGCGCCGATGGTCGCCGCACACCGGGCCTCGGGCGCCGACTGCACGATCGGCGTACAGCGGATCGAACGCCGCTATGTGCACCTGTTCGGCATGGTCGAGGCGGATCCCGAGCTCCGTGTGCGAGCGCTGGTCGAGAAGCCCGAACGGCCCACCTCGGACCTGGTGTTCACCGCGTTCTGCGTGTTCCGCATCGACGCGTTGCGCGCGGTGCTGGCGGACCTGGCCGCGCTCGGCGAGGACGGCTGGCAACACGACATCAGTCGCGACGTACTGCCCGCGATGATCGCCGGCGGCCGGCGGGTGACGGCGTACCAGGTGCCGGACTACTGGGCCGACATCGGCACGGTCGACCGGTACCGCACCGAGCAGTTGCGACTGCTCGACCACCCGCACCCGATCGCCTCCCACGCGCTCCCGCGCACGTTGGCCGGTCTGCCGGACGGGTTTCCCAGGTACGTCGACGGGAGTCTGCTGGGAGCCGAGATCCCACCGGGAGCGCGCGTCGAGCGCAGCGTCGTGCACGCCGGCTGCCGGATCGAGCCGGGCGCGACGGTACTGCGCTCGGTGCTGTTGCCGGGCGCCGTGGTCACCGCCGGGAGTACGGTCCGGGAAACGATCGTCACCCCGACCGGGATCGTGACGCCGAACGGTGCCGCCCGTGCGACCGACGCCGGCCCTACCCGGGTGGGCCCACCCCACCCCGACTCGCCTCCCGATCCGGTCAGGAGAGCGCACGATCCAACGCCTCCGCCGTGATGAACGACGTGTGGGTCCCGGCGGTCCGGACCGCGTGCGCACCGGCGTGGGTGCCGGCGGCGGCGCAGCCGGCCCAGTCGCGGCCGGCGAGGTAGGCGTACAGGAACCCGGAGACGTAGCTGTCCCCGGCCCCATTGGTGTCCACCACCTCGTCGGCCCGCATCGCCAGCGCCGGTACGTGCCGCAGCGGCAGGTCGGGCAGGGCCAGGTAGCTGCCGCGACCACCCGCCATCGCGACCACGACCTTGGCCCGCCCCCGGGAGAGCACGTCCCGCGCGGCCTCCTCGACCCGGTCGCCGAGCCGGTGCGTGGAGGTGAACACCAGGTCGGCGCCGTACGCGAAGTCGGCCCGGGAGGGGTCCTTCCCGTCCCAGCCGTGCAGGTCGGTCGAGGTGGACACGCCCGCCTCGATCGCCTCGGCCAGCGCGGGGCGGGACCAGCCGCCGATCGACACGTGCGCGTGCCGGGTGCGGGCGATCGCCGGGCGATACAGGTCGGGGTCGACGACCAGGTCCGCCGGCAGCCGGCCGTCGTGCAGGGACAGCCGTTCGCCGTCCGGGCCGACCAGGTTGACGCTGCGCGGGGTGCCGTGGGCGTCGGTGACGTGTGCGAAGGACAGGCCCTGCTTCGCGTAGTGGTCCAGGACGAAGTCCGCCTCCGGGTCGGCGCCGAGTACGGCCGCGAAGTGTGTGCGCAGGCCCAGCGCCCGACAGCCCAGGGCCACCCCGTTGCCCGTGTGCGCGACGTACTGCCGGATCGGTGGAACCTTGAAGTCGTGTATCGGCAAGGGAAGTTCGGGAACACGGACGATGATGTCCACGCCCACGCCGCCGACCACGAACACATCCAGTTCAGCCATCGCCGCCTCCGCGGGTGTGCGCGTAGCTGACCTCGGCGGCGGGCGAGACCACGAGCGCGGCGTGGATCTCCTTGTCGCTCACGTCGTCGGTGATCACCGTTTCGCCGAGCGCGGTGGGCAACACGAACCGCAGCCGGCCGTCCCGGATCTTGCGGATCTGACCGAGCGCCTCGACGGTGCCGGCGGGATCCAGCCGGGCGGGCAACGCGGCCAGTGTGGTGGGCAGTCGGACCCGATCGAGCAGGCCGGTCACCCGCGCGCACAGGGCCGGGTCGAGCAGCCCGCGCCGTTCGGCGATCCGGGCCGCGCAGGCCATGCCGAACGCGACCGCCTCGCCGTGCAGCACCGGCCCGTAACCGGTCACGGTCTCCACCGCGTGTCCGATGGTGTGCCCGAAGTTCAGTGGCCGACGCAGGTCCCGCTCGTACGGATCGCGGGCGATCAACCGGCACTTGAGCACACTGGAGGCGTGCACGAGGGCGGCGGTGGGCACCGGTTCGGTGGCCAGGATGGCCTCGTGGCGGCGCTCGATCAGCTCGAACAGCTCAGGGGAGGCGATGATCCCGGTCTTGATCGCCTCGGCGAGTCCGGCACGCAGCCCGCGACCGTCCTGGGTGCTCAGGTAGCCGACGTTCGAGACCACCGCCCTGGGCTGGTAGAAGGCCCCGATCAGGTTCTTCGCGGAGGGATGGTCGATGGCGACCTTGCCGCCGAGCGCGGCGTCCACGTGCGCGAGCAGCGTCGTGGGCACGTTGATGTACGGCAGGCCGCGCATGTACGCGCTGGCCACCCATCCGACCGTGTCCATCACCACACCGCCGCCGACCGCGAGCAGGATGTCGCGGCGCGCGAGCGAGGTGCCGGCCAACCAGTCCAGCAGCGTGCTCGCGGTGCGCAGGTTCTTGCTGCTCTCGCCGGCCGGGAACGACGTGCCGACCACGTCCAGTCCGGCGGCGCCCAGGAGTTCGGCCAGCCGGCGCGCGTGCAGCGCGAACACGGTGTCGTCGGTGATCAGTGCGACCCGCCGGCCGTCGATCTCGGCGCACAGCCGGGCGAGCGCGGTGTCCTCGTCGAGGCAGACATGCACCGGATACGTGTCGAGCCGCCGGGCGGACGCCATGATCGGGTCGACCGGGCCGCGTGGCAGCGCGAGCTGTTCGGACACTCGGACGTATTCGGTCATATATTCACACCCCGGTGGCTCAACGAAGACGTCGCAGACAATCCGGATATTCGCTGCCGAAATAATTACGGCGAGTGCTACGAAAAGTCAACAACGCCTCACCCAGAGTGCGTCCGCGCGGTATAGCAGACCACTCCGCGCTATTCCCGGGCATTCGCCAATTCGGGAAACTTCGCCCGGAAACGGCCTACGCGGCGGGCCGGGCGGGGTCCCGGGTTCCGGTCGTCTCGGGCGCGGTCGCCGCGATCTGCTCGACGTTGACCTCTCCCCACACACCCAGCGGCAACAGCGCCTCGTTGAGCGACCGGCCCAGTGGGGTCAGGGAATACACCACCTTCGGCGGGACCTCGCGAAACACCTCGCGATGCACGATGCCGCGGGCCTCCATCTCGCGCAGTTGCTGGATCAGCATCTTCTCGCTGATCCCGGGGACCGCCCGGCGCAGCTCACCGAACCGCCGCTCCTCGACATGCAGCGCCCACAGGATCAACGCCTTCCACTTGCCGCCGATGACATCCATCGCGGCATCGAGCCCGCACTGGTAGCGCCGAGCCATGCGCGTCTCCTCCCGACCGGGCCTCATCGATCCTTACCGACAGGTAGGTACCCCTCCATATTGTCGGTACGCATTCGGCCGAAAGCAAAGCAATCCCCGATCGCCCGTGTCGAGAACACGGAACCGGACGGCGCTTGGGCGAGCATGGCGGGATGAGCGAGGTGACCGTGTCGCGGGTTTTCGAGGTCAGTACCGGGCGGCGGGAGCGGGTGTACGACCTGAGCGCGGTGTGTGCGGGATTTTTGCGGGAGGTGGCCGGTGGGCGGGACGGGTTGTTGAACGTGTTCGTGCCGCACGCGACGGCCGGGGTGGCGGTGTTGGAGACCGGGGCGGGCAGTGACGACGACCTGCTCGCGTTGTTGGCGGACCTGTTGCCGGCCGACGATCGGTGGCGGCATCGGCACGGCAGCCCCGGGCACGGGCGCGATCACGTGTTGCCCGCGCTGATTCCGCCGCACGCGACACTGCCGGTGATCGGCGGCGAACTCGCGTTGGGGACGTGGCAGTCGGTCACGATGGTCGACACCAACCGGGACAACCCGGACCGAACGGTGCGGCTGACCTTCATGGGCTGAGCCGGCGTGGGCGGCTTGCCGAGAGAGCAACTGGCGGAAACCACGCGGCCCGTGCCGCGCGTGTGCGCCACGTGCTGTTCGGCCACGCTCCGTTGGGGCGCAAAGTAGTCGGTTCGGCGTGCCGGTTCGGGGCCGCCGCGCTTGTCCGGTGACGACGTGTCGGCCGCGTGTGCTGCGATGGACCCGCGTTCGTGCTGCTCACGGCGGTGGGAAGGGGCGACGGCGGTTGCGCGGGCCGACGTTCCTTCGGCTGTTCGGGGGGCCGTCGGGTGTCGTACGCGCGGGTCGCCCACAGGTCGGCCGAGCCCATGACTAGCCTTACGTAACCGTCCTGAGCATCGGGACGGCGTCCCTCACACAGGTAAGGATTCGCCGATGGGTTTGAGGAGTCTGCTGCGCAACGTCTTTCGTTCGCGGGCGTCCCGCGAGGCGGCGGAGACACCCGAGACGACGGACGTGACCGCGGCGCCGACCGACCTCCACGACACGCCGACCGAGTCCCCGGTCGACGTGCCGGAGCCGGTCGCGGAATCGGCGCCGAAGGCGCGCCCCGAGCCGGCCGTGAGACCGGAGCCGGCGATCGTCCCCGAACCGCCGGCCGTCCGCGACTCCGCGGTGTCGCCGGAGCCGGAGGCCGTCTCGGAACCGGTGGCCGTTCCGGAGCCGGAGGCCATCCCGGAACCGGTGGTCATCGCGGAATCGGTGGTGGTCTCGGAACCGGTGGTCATTGCGGAACCGGTGGTCGTCTCGGAACCGGTGGTCATTCCGGAGTCCCGGGCGGAGTTCGACACATCCGGGTCCGCGCAGGCGTCGATCGCCGTGCCGGCGCAGTCGATCGCGACGCCCGTCGAGACCGAACCGAGCAAGCCGGAAGCCGAGATCGAGAAGGAGACCGAGCAGGAGCCCGTCGTCACGCCGGCCGTCGAGGCCGAGGTCGAGATCGAGGCGGCCGTGCCGGCGTCGGCCGAGGACCCGGCCGATGTCGAGGTCGCGGCCGAGCCGTTCGTGGTCGCCGAGGCCGCGGCGGTACCGACCACCATCGCCGTGGTGCCGCCCGCCCGCGCCGAGGAGGCCGCTCCCGGCCTCGGCGGTCGTGCGGAGGCCGCCGCGGCGGCCGTGGGCAAGTGCGGTCTCACCGGCCGCAATGTCGCGGTGTACCTCGTTCTGGACCGCTCGGGCTCGATGCGCTCCTACTACAAGGACGGCACCGTGCAGCACCTCGCCGACCAGACGCTCGCGCTGTCCGCGCAGCTCGGCGAGGCCGTTGTGCCGTTGGTGTTCTTCTCCACCGACATCGACGGCGTCGCCGACCTCGATCCCACCAACCACGTGGGACGGATCGAGGAACTGCACGGCTCCTACGGGCACATGGGCCGGACCAACTACCACTGGGCGATCGCCAAGGTGGTCGAGCACTACCGCGCGTCCGGCAGCACCGACCCGGCGCTGGTGATCTTCCAGACCGACGGTGCGCCGACCAGCCGTCCCGCGGCGGCGAAGGCGCTGTGCGATGCGGCCGGACTGCCGATCTTCTGGCAGTTCATCGGCTTCGGCGACCCCGAGGCCAAGGGCTTCGATTTCCTCCGCAAGCTGGACGAACTCTCGGTGCCGGAGCAGCGCGTGGTGGACAACGCGGGCTTCTTCCACGCCGGACAGGACCCGAGGCTGCTCGCGGACGCCGAGCTGTACGACCAACTCCTGCTGGAGTTCCCGGAATGGCTGAACGAGGCGGTCGCGGCGGGCGTCCTGACGGCCGACCCGGTGGACGCGTTGGTGTAGGCGCCGGTGCAGGCGCACTCGCGGGGTCACGCCCGACGGTCGGCCATGGGGTCGACCGTCGGGCGTTTCCGCTGCCGGGTCAGCTCCCGGAGGGGAGTGGGAGCAGCAGGCTGATCACGGCGCGCGTGGCCTGTGCCAGGGCCGCGTCCATGACGTGTACGGGGTCGAACAGTTGCCCTTCGGGATCGCTCGACGTGTAGGTCTCGTGCAGGATGTCGTACGAGAGTCCGAGCAGCGCGTGTTCGGTGAGTTCGGGCAGGCTCGGGGCGCCCGACACGAACCTGGCCAGGTGCAGGGCCGGTGCGGTCGAGGTCCGGGACAGCACCGAATGGGCCGGGCTCCCCTCCTCCGCAAGGTGGTTGCCCATCCGCAGATAGCCGGCCCCGGCCCCGGGCACGATGCCGTGTTCGAACGCGGAGTGCACGATCGCGACACTCTTGCGCAGCAGTTCGATCTGTCGCGACGCGGCCTCCTCGTTCGCCGCGCCGACCCGGATCTGTGCCGTGCTTCCCTCCGAGACCACCTGCCAGGACCGGCCCGGACCGGTCGTCACGGTCACCGTGCCCCCGCGGCCGACCCGATCGATGGCCTCGGCGACGGCGCTCGCGGCCCGGCGCCCGGTGGCGGCGGTCACCAGGCCCTGGATCTGCCGGTCCTCGATCGGCACCGCCGAGGAACGCAACCACGCGCGCGCCACGTCCGTCTGCCGCACCAGGTCCCGGATCAGGGTGAGCGGGTCGACCGTGTCGTGTGCGATCAACTCGCGACAGCGCGTCGCCATGGCGTCGGCCAGGAGTATCGCGGTGACGGTCCCATCGTGGGCGTCCTCGGCGACGCGCTCCAGCAACCGGATGGCCATCCGGGCGCCCGGGTGCAGTCGAGTGTCCAGCCGGGCCAGGATCGACTCGGCGGCTCGCCCCGCCGACCCACGCAGCCAGTCGTCGTTCGCAGCGTTCTTGCCCAAGGGGCCGTAACGACGTGCGAGGACCCGGGCGACGTGGGAGAACCCGGTCGCGAGTTCGTCGACGTCCGCCCGCTGTGATCCGGTGGTCGTCGGGCCGGTGACCTGCGCCGACGGCATCGGCCATGCCGCGTTGCGCAACACGCAGATCCGCGCGGCGGTGTTGCGGTTGCTCTGTTGGGGGAGTTCGCGTCCTCGGGCGGCCAGTCGGCGGTGCAGCGCGAGATACAGCGACTCCATGTCGATCAACTCGGCCGCGTCCTCGACGCCCTCGTTGACGATGTTGATCAACTCACCGGTGAACGCGGTGAATTCCTCGTCCGGTGGGGCCGCCGCCCGGCGGGTCTCGGCGGTCGCGGTGAGCACGCTGGTGCCGGCCACGGCCACCTGCCCGGCCCGATCCTGCCCGCTCATCGCGCCGACCATCGCCCGACCGCTCCAACAGCAGTCCATGATCAGCACCTTGCGCGGCGCGCGGGTGCTCGGATCACGCAACACCCGGCGCACGTCGTCGAAGCGCAACGCGGTGTACATGCGATCCGGGCGGGTGTTCGGCAACGCCAGGTGGAACGAGTCGTCGAGATGGTCCACCAGGCCGTGCCCGGCGAAGTAGACGAGCAGCGTGTCCCGGGCCTCGGCCGCCGCGTGGGAGAGCGCGTCCAGGACCTCGCTCGCCGAAGCCGGTTGGTCGACCACCGTGCAATGGCCCGCGGGCAGGCCCCAGTGTCGCGGGTCGCACAACAGTCGGCTCAGCTCTTGGAGATTGCGAAGCACCGCGGGCAAGTGCTCCAGATGCGCGTACGCGTGCGTCCCGATCAATACCGCGCGCGAGGCCGCCGGATCGGCCAGTTCCGCCACCGGCACCGTCACGCAGGATCCCCGGGCTCCTCCAACGCGCGTACGGCCCGGCCGATGTCCGCCTCGGTGGCGCCGGTCAGCACCACTTCGACCTCGCCGCGCCGGATCACGATGTCGGGACCGCCCGGGCCCGCCATCGGCGCGCGCGAGCGGCGCCAGCCGGCGATCGCCGTCATCAGGCCGCCGAGCGCGATGCCGTTGCTCAGCACGATGTTGACGACGTCGAGGGTGGTGCCCATGGCGCCCGTCGTGTCGTCCTCGGCGTAACTGGTCACGGTGCCGCCGCGGACGTCGGGATCCATCGCCAACCACCGCTGTAATGCGGCGACTTCCGCACCTTCGTCGCCGACTACGCGTACCTGGACGAGCACGTGCCGCCACCCTTCGGGGACCGTCGGGGGCCCGCGGGCGGCGGGCCGACCTGATGCGGGGCCATGATGCCATGTGGCCTTGCGGGCGACGGGGGGAGGAGTTCGTTGCCGTGGGGTGGCCTCATGCGGCGGCGGGGCTGGTTCGCCTCAAGCGCCGGCGGGGCTGAGTGGCCTCAAGCGCCGGCCGGGCTGAGTTGAGTTCGGCTGACCTTGGGCGTTGGTTCGGCTCGGGTGGCCTCAAGCGCCGGCCGGGCTGAGTTGAGTTCGGCTGACCTTGAGCGTTGGCTTGGCTGGGGTGGCCTCAAGCGCCGGCCGGGCTGAGTGGCCTCAAGGGCCGGTCGGGCTGGTGGGTGGGATTGGGAGTTGGGTGGGTTGGGTGCGGCCCAGGGACGCGATGTCGGTGGTTGGGTCGGTGGTGAGGGTTGCCGTGGTGGTGAGTTCTGCTGCTGCGCGGGCTACCGGGAGGGGTGTGGTGGTTGCCTCGGTGGCCAGGAGGAGGTCCTTGGCCAGTGCGGCGAGGGTGAAGTCGGCGTTCGTGTAGGCCGCTTGATCCAGGCGGTCGCGTTTGCGGGCGACCAGGCCGCCGATCGCGCTGTGCGTGAGCACGTCCAGCACGTCCGTGCGGGACAGGCCCAGGTCGGCGCCGAGTCGGATCGCGTCGTGCAGTCCGGCCGCCGCGATGCCCAGGCCGAGGTTGGCGACCAGTTTGAGGGCGGTCGCGGCGCCGACCGGTCCGGCGTGCCGCCGCTCGCCCGAGTGGGACCACGCGTGCAACACCGGCTCGGCCGCCGCGACGTCCTCGGGCCCGCCGCCGGTCAGCACGATCAAGGTGCCCGCGCGGACCGCCGGCACCGAGCCCAGGACGGGCGCCTCCACGTACCGCAATCCGGCCCCGCGAGCCGCCACCGCGAGCCGACGCGACTCGTTCGGGGCCAGCGTCGTCGCGTTGATCACCAGCGTGCCGGGCGCGGCACCGGTGACGATGCCGGCCGGACCGAGCAGCACCGCCTCGGCGGCCGGCCCGTCGAAGACGAACAACACGACGGCGGCCGCGCCCCGCACCGCTTCGGCCGCGCTCGCGGCGGTCTCCGCGCCCGGTACCGTGCGCGGCGTGCGGTTCCACACCGTCACCTCGTGTCCGGCCGCCACCAGCGCCTGTGCGCCCGCCGCGCCCATCCGTCCCAGACCACACGCGGCGATCCTCATGCGGCGGCCTCGTCCGTGTCCGGGACCAGCGCGAACGCCTCGACCTCCAGGAGCAGCTCCGGCAGGAACAGCGCGCCGACCTGGACCGCCGAACTGGCCGGCGGACGGGCCATGTCGATGAACTCGTCGCGGGCCGCGCGAACCGCCGGCAGATGCCCGATGTCGGTGACGAAGTAGGTCAGCTTGATCACGTCGTCGAAGGTCGCGCCCGCCGCCGCCAGGCAGCGGCGCAGGTTCTCGAACACCTGCCGGGCCTGCGCGCCCGGGTCGTCCTTGCCGACGAGATTGCCGTCCTCGTCGAAGGCGACCTGCCCGGAGACCGCGATCAGCCGGCCGGTGCCGGTGACCACGTTGGTGTAGCCGTTGCCCGGCCGCACGCCCTCGGGCGCCGGAATGTGGGTGAGTCGATCCGCAGTCGTCATGCGCTCATCCTCACCCGTGCGCCATCCATCCCGCCAGCGCATCTTTCGCAGGACAGTCATGCGTGCCACGCATGACTCGGGGACGTCGCGGCAGTAGAGTCACCGCGCATGGACCTGCTCGCCCTGCGTTCGTTTCTGGAAGTGTGCCGCCACGGCTCGATCAGCGCCGCCGCGCACACGCTCGGGTACACCCAGTCCGCGCTGTCCCGTCAGGTGGCGGGCCTGGAGGCGCGCCTGGGCACCGTGCTGTTGGAGCGGCACGCCCGCGGGGTGCGCAGTACGCCCGCGGGCGATGTGCTGCGCGAGCACGCGGCGGCGATCCTGGCCCGGGTCGAGCGGGCCGAGGAGGAGGTGCGGGCCACCCGGGACCGGGTCGGCACCCGGGTCCGGGTGGGCGCGGTGCCCACCGCCGCGGTGTCCCTGCTGCCCGACGCGCTTACCGCGTTCACGGCCGAACTGCCGGGCGTACGGGTCACCTTCGCCGAGGACTTCTCCCCCGGACTGATCCCGCGGCTGCTGGACGGCGAGTTCGACGTGGCCGTGGTCACCGACTATCCGCCGGGCCTGCCCGCGCACGCGGGGCTCCGGCTCACCCACGTGCTCGACGACGAACTGCGCGCCGTACTGCCCGCCGGCCACCGCCTGGCCGGGCGTGAGGTGATCGACCTGGCCGAACTCGCGGACGAGACCTGGGTGGAGGACTACGAGGGTGCCGCGGCGGTGCTCACCGGGGCGTGCGCCCGGGCCGGGTTCACGCCGCGGATCGACATCGAGTGCGGTGGGTGGCTGGGCAAACAGGCGTTCGTGGTGGCCGGGTTCGGGGTGATGCTCGCGCCCGGGCTGCTGACTCGGGCGATCCACCCCGAGTTGACCCTGCACCGGCTCGCCGATCCGCCCCGACGCAGCGTGTACGCGGCCCGCCCGCAGCGTCCCGACCCGGCGAGCGCGGACGCGGTGGACCGCTTCGTCGCCGCGCTCGTCCGCGTGGCTGCCAACCAAGATCGTTAAGCCTGTCGGGGCAGGTTTCACCAGATCGAGCGAGAACCGATTCGTCGCCCGTTCCGGGGCGTTCGGGCGACCTAGCGTGTGCCGTGGCGAAAGGGGCGCACCGCATGCCACAACCCTTCGAACTCCCGCAGTTCTACGTGCCGTACCCGGCGCGGCTCAACCCGCACCTGGCGGGCGCGCGTGAGCATTCCAAGGCCTGGGCCCGACGGATGCGGATGATCGAGGGCTCGGACATCTGGGACGAGCACGACTTCGACTCGCACGACTACGCGTTGCTGTGCGCGTACACCCATCCCGACTGCACGGGACCGCAACTCGACCTGGTCACCGACTGGTACGTGTGGGTCTTCTTTTTCGACGACCACTTCCTGGACATCTTCAAACGCACCCACGACACGGCCGGCGCCAAGGCGTACCTCGAACGCCTGCGCGCGTTCATGCCGGTCGATCCCACCACCCCGATCCCGGCCCCGACCAATCAGGTCGAGGAGGGGCTGGCCGACCTGTGGGCGCGCACCGTGCCGAGCATGTCGCAGGACTGGCGGGAGCGGTTCGCCGAGAGCACCCAGGCGCTCCTGGAGGAGTCGCTGTGGGAACTGGCGAACATCAACGAGGGCCGGGTCGCCAACCCCGTCGAGTACATCGAGATGCGGCGCAAGGTCGGCGGCGCGCCGTGGTCGGCCAACCTGGTGGAGTACGCGGCGGGCGCCGAGGTGCCCGCGGTGATCGCCGCCTCGCGCCCGATGCGGGTGCTCAAGGACACCTTCGCCGACGGTGTGCACCTGCGCAACGACCTGTTCTCGTACCAACGCGAGGTGGAGAACGAGGGCGAGAACGCCAACGCCATCCTGGTCTTCGAGAAGTTCCTCGGCTGCACCACGCAGGAGGCCGCCGACGCCGTCAACGAACTGCTCACCTCGCGGCTGCACCAGTTCGAGCACACCACCTTCACCGAACTCCCGCCGCTGTTCGTCGAACACGGCCTGGACCCGCAGTCCTGCATCGACGTGATGGCCTACGTCAAGGGCCTCCAGGACTGGCAGTCGGGCGGGCACGAGTGGCACATGCGCTCCAGCCGATACATGAACGGCGCCGGGGCGACCGGGGATTCGGCCGGTGGTCTCGGAACACCCACGGTGACCGGGGTGTTGGCCGGACCGCAGGGGATGGGCACCTCGGCCGCGCGGATCCTGCCGGGACTGGTCGCCGGACTGAACAGCGGGCTGCGCGGATTCACGCATGTGCCCTTCCAGCCGGTCGAGCCGTACGACATCCCGGACTTCTACCTGCCGTTCGCGCCGCGACTGAACCGGCACCTGGACACCTCCCGGGAGAACGTGGTCGAGTGGGCCGCGCGGATGGGCATCACGGGGGAGGGCATCTGGGACGAGCGGGCCCTGCGCGGATTCGACCTGCCGCTGTGCGCGGCGGGCATCGCGCCGGACGTGTCGCTCGAGCAACTCGACGTGGCCTCGGGGTGGTTGACGTGGGGCACCTACGGGGACGACTACTACCCGATCGTGTTCGGCCGCTCGCTCGACCAGGTCGGCGCGAAGGCCTACACCGAGCGGCTCAAGACGCTGATGCCGGTGGACGGCGAGGCGGCGCCGGTGCCGACGGACGCGCTCGAACGCGCGCTGGCCGACCTGTGGGCGCGCACCGCCGGGCCGATGCCGCCCGCGTCACGGCTCAGGTTCCGGCGCACCATCGAGGAAATGATGGACAGTTGGCTGTGGGAGCTGGCCAACATGGCGCTGAACCGGATCCCGGATCCGGTCGACTACATCGAGATGCGCCGCCGCACGTTCGGCTCCGATCTGACCAAGAGCCTGTCCCGGCTCTCGCACGGCGAGGTGGTGCCGGACCAGGCGTACAGCTCGCGCGCGGTGCAGGCGATGGAGAACTCGGCGGCCGACTTCGGCTGGATGATCAACGACGTGTTCTCCTACCGCAAGGAGATCGAGGTCGAGGGGGAGTTGCACAACCTGCTCCTGGTGGTGCGCGACTTCTTCGGCTGCGACTTCGACCAGGCGCTGGTGATCGTGAACGACCTGATGACCTCCCGGATGCGTGAGTTCGAACGGGTCGTGGCCGTGGAACTCCCGGCGATGTACGAGGACCTGGACCTGGCCCCGGCGGCCCGGGAGGCACTGGACGGGTACGCGGTGGCGCTCGGCGACTGGAACGCGGCGATCCTGAAATGGCATCAGGACTGCCGGCGCTACGCGGATCCCGAGCCGCTGGTGCCGTTTCCGTGGCAGGTGGCCCGGGGCCCGGCAGGTTCGGCGGGCCGCGCAGGTCCGGCAGGTCCGGTGGGCTCGGCGGCGGTCCGCGTGCCGGCCGAGGCGTCGACGCTTCCCCGGGTGCGGTACGGGCCGCGTGGGCTGGGCACCTCGGCCGCCCGCGTGGCCGGCCTGCGGGCGGGCGTCGCGGTGCGGTGACGGGCACGCGAGTGCGGGCGGTCCGCGGGACGCCCGCACTCGCCTGCCGGACGGGCCGCCTTCGGCCCGTCCGGCACACGGAGGTTTCCGACCCCGGCCGGGCCGTTCGCGCGATGCGACGACGCGACGCGACGAGGCACGACGCGAAGCGCGCGGCCGGGCGTACGGCTAGGCGTGTGGCGCGACCAGCGCGAGTGACGAGCCCAGCAGATGGTCGACCAGCGCCAACAACACGTCCCGGCCCGAGGACCGCACCCGCACGTCGCACGGCAGGATCGGGACGTCCGGACCGAGGTCGAGCGCGTCGCGGACCTCCGCGACCGTGTACTCCACGGCCGCGTCGAAGCGGTTGATCGCGACCACGAACGGGATGCCGCGACGCTCGAAGAAGTCGATGCTGCCGAAGCCGGCGTCCAGACGCCGGGTGTCGACCAGCACGATCGCGCCCAGCGTGCCGATCGCCAGGTCGTCCCAGAGCGACCAGAACCGCTCCTGGCCGGGCGCGCCGAACAGGTACAGGACCAGGTCCTCGGACAGCGTGATGCGACCGAAGTCGAGCGCGACCGTGGTGCGCGACTTGGCCTCGACGCCCGCGAGATCGTCCACGCCCACACCGACCTCGGTCATCACCTCCTCGGTGTGCAGCGGCGGCACCTCGCTGACCGTGCCGACCAGGGTGGTCTTGCCGACCCCGAACCCGCCCGCGATCAGGATCTTGACCGCAGCCGCGTCCTCGGGCAGCCGGTCAGAGCCGAAGGAGACCATCACGTACCTTCTTCAACAAAGCGGGATCGGGAGTGCGGGCCAGGGCCAGCGGGGCGCGTACGGTCACCAGGCCGTCGCGCAGCAGGTCGTCGACGAGCACCTTGGTGATGCTCACCGGGAGGTCGATCAGCGCGGCCACCTCGGCGACCGCCTGCGGCTCCCGGCACAGTTCCAGGATGTGCTGATGCTCGGGCTGCCGGCCGCGACCGTCGCGAACCTTGCGACGCCCGCCCGAGGACTGCTCCTCGGCGGACGCGGCCCGGCCTGCCGGCTCGTCCGGCGCGACCGTGGTGACCAGCGTGATCAGAGTCAGGTCCGCGTCGCGCACGGCCTTGGTCCGGCCGCGGGTGAGCGTGTACGGGCGCACCAGCGGACCGGCGTCCTCGTCCCAGGGCTGCTCCCAGCGGGACGTCACGCCCGGCCACCCGCCGGATCGTGGGCCTCGGCGCGTGGCCGGGTGCCGAGGTACTCGCCGACCTTCTTCACCAACATGTTCATCTCGAACGCCACCACCCCTACATCCGCGCTCTGTTCGGACAGTACGGCCAGATGCGCGCCCTTCCCCGCGGCCGTGAGGAAGAGGAACGCGTCGTCCATCTCGACCAGCGTCTGGCGCACCGAACCGCCCGCGAAACCCCGGCCGATGCTGCGTGCCAGGCTCTGCAGTCCGGCTGCGGCGGCGGCCAACTGCTCGGCGTCGTCGCGCGGGATGCTCTCGGACCGGCTCATCAGCAGTCCGTCCTCGGACAGCACGATCGCGTGCCGGGTCTGATGCACGCGCTTGACCAGATCGGTCAACAACCAGTCCAGGCGACTGTCGGTTGCGGTGGTGGCCGTGCCGCCGGCGAGATCGTGCGTGTTCGTCATGACGGTTCCCCAGGGTGCGTGGTGCTTCCGGCGACGGGGTGCGGGCCCGGTGCGGGCTCGGTCCCGGTTCCGGGTTCGGTCTCGATCGCGGACTCGTCGCCGGCCGCGTTCGGTTCGGACGCCTCGCGCGCTCGTTGGCTCGCGAATCGGAACGAGGACAAGGTAGCCGCAGCTTCGCGAGGTGAGGAGGGCTTCGACCCGGTTCGCGGGTCCGGCTCGCTCGCGATGCCCGATTCGCCACGCAACGGCATCGGCAGATTGCGCTGCCGAACCCGGCGCGGCAGCGCGCGGCGGCCGTCGGCGGTGGTCTCCTCGGCGGCCGGGCCGGCCGTCGCAGATGCGGGAGTCGGCTCGGCCTCGGCCGCGGGAGCCGCCGGTACACGCTCCAGTGAGCGGACGACCGGATCGGGGTGCTGCCGAGCGGGCGGGCGCGTCCGGGAGACGTCCTCGTCCTCGGGCTCGTGCACCGATTCGGACGACTCGTCCGATTCTGCCTCGGCCGCCGGCTCGCCCGTGGGCTCGGAGTCCGGCGTCGCCGCGAGCGCGTGCTCGAACGGTCCGGCAGCTCCCGGCTGATCGCCGGGCGTACCCGACTCCCGGGAGATCAATTCCTCGGGCAGGAACACGATCGCCAGCGTGCCGCCGTACGGCGAGGGCCGCAGCGTCACGTCGACCCCGAGCCGGTCGGCGAGTTGCGCGACCACGAACAGGCCCATCCGCACGTCCTCGGCGAGGGCGATCACGTCGAAGCTGACCGGCACCGCCAACTGCCGGTTGGCCGCCGCGTACTCGTCCGCGGACATGCCCAGCCCGCGGTCCTCGATCTCGATCGCCAGACCCTTGGCGACCGACACCGCCCGCACGTGCACGGGCGTGTCCGGCGGCGAGAACATCGCGGCGTTCTCGACGAGTTCGGCCAGCAGGTGGATCACCCCGCCCACGGCCGGACCGGACAGTTGCAGATCGCGGTCGGAGTAGACCTCGACCCGGTGATAGTCCTCCACCTCGCCCACCGCGCCGCGCACCACGTCGACGATCCGCACCGGGCGACTCCAGCGTCGGCCCGGCCGGTTGCCGGTGAGCACCACGAGGTTCTCTTCGTACCGGCGCAGGCGGGTGGCCAGATGGTCGATCGTGAACAACTCGCGCAGCAGTTCCGGATCCTGGTGGCGGCGCTCCATCGCGTCCAGCTCACCGATCTGACGGTTCACCAGGGACTGGGTGCGCAGCGCGGTGTTGACGAACACCTTGGCGAAGCCCTCGCGCTGTCGGGCCAGTTGCACCGCGCCGTCCAACGCGGCCCGCTGCGCGGCGTTGAACGCCGAGGCCACCTGGCCGATCTCGTCCCCGCTCGCCGGCACGTCCGGCGCCTCGACCGCGAGGTCGACCCGCTCGCCGCGCTGCAACCGCTCGATGACCACCGGCAACCGATGCGAGCCCAGTTCGACCGTCGCGTCGCGCAGCCGGGACAACCGCCGGCGCACCGCGCGGGTCACCCGCCAACACAACAGGGCGCCGATCAGCACGAAGCCGAGGCCGATCGCGCTGAGCAGGTACACCTGGTTCCAGGTGTCCTCGGTGGCCTCGTCGCCCGCCTCGAACACCAGGTCCACCCGGGCGAAGTCGAAGGCCGAGTTCGGCAGCGCGAGTTGATCGAACGTCTCGCGCCACTTCGTCAGCTCGGCGGGCAGCGCGATGCCGGACGCGGTGCCGCGCTGGTCCCTGGGGGCGTCCACCGCGGCGATGATCGCGTTCTCCATCGCGGCCAGTTCGCGCCAGGCCGGGCTCTCGGTGAGCGCCATATACAGCGGACGCAGCCGGTCGGGCAGGAACGGCTCGATCTCGTCCTCGAGGGTATGCCGCCGTACCCCCACGTTCTGTACGAAACCGGCGAAGTCCGGCTGGGTCAACCTGCCGCCGGGCTGCGCGAACGAGACCGTCATGTCCTCCTGCGCCATCGCCTCGCCGGCGCGGAACTGGATCACCAGGAACTGGCCCTCGAAGGTGACACCGACATCCGACGTCTCGGCCAACGCCTGCACGATGGAGATCTGGTTGGCCACCTGCTTCGTGTAGTAGCCCAACCAGCGATCCCGGCCGGTCGCGCCGGTCGCGTCCACCTGACGTCGGACGTCGGGGAGTTCGGCCAACTCCGGGGCCACTCGACCGGCCCGGTACATCACATTGCCCGGCGTTTCCGCGCTGTCGCTGTTCGCGAACGCGACGAACGTCCGTACCGCCTCGTCGGTCTTGGCCCGCTGCGCGCGCAGCGCCTCGGTCGTCGCCGGCGACGGCTTGGCCATCCACGCCGCGGTCAGCCGCCGTTCGAGTTGCAGGCCGACCATCGTGTTGTAGGCGGGCGTACCGGCCCGTTCGGCCACCGAGACCTGGTGGTCCAGGCCGCTCGCGTGGTCGGCCAGTCGGTAGGTGGCGATGCCCCACAGGGCGACCATCGCGACCGAGGGCACCACGGTCAGCATGACCAGCAGGGTCCGGATCGACGGCGTACGACGCGACCGCGAGCGACCCGCTCGGGTCCGGCCGGTCCCGGGGACGCGCATCAGTTTTCTCATCGACTCTCCCGCAAGGGCAACCCGGCCCGAAATGCGGTTGCCGCGACCCGGCCGAAGGTACCGGCGGGGCACCCGACAGAATCCACGCAGTCCGCGTGGGGAACTTCCCGCCCGTGCGGCACATACCGCGCACAAAGACGATCACGCGCCGCGCCGAGGCGACACGTGGTCGGGCGCACACTCGGCGATACCCCAAGGAGCGGCCCGGCATGCACACCGTGACCGGCATCGGCCGGCGGATCGCGTACTGGCGGGTACGTCGAGGCCTGACCCAGGCCGAATTCGCGCGTCTGATGGGCCGATCCGTGCGTTGGGTCGAGGACGTCGAGGCGGGCCACCGGCAGGCGGATCCGCGGCTGTCGGTGCTCACCAGGGCCGCGCGGGTGCTGCACATCGGGATCGACCGACTGCTGCCCGAGGAACCGAACCCGGAACAGCACGTCCACGATCCACTGGGCGCGGTGCGGGCCGCGCTGCGCCGGGCGGACATCGCGCCGGCCGCCGGCCCGGAGCCCGTCCGGCGGATCGATCTCGCGATGCCGCGCCGAGAGTTGAGCTACGGGTGGACCGCGTACACGGCCGCGGACTACGGGTGCCTGGATCGGGTGGTGCCGCCGGTCCTGGCGGCGACGGTGCCGATCGCCGGGGCGGTCGGGCCCGACGCGTGCGCGCGGGCCGCCGTCCGGTCCGCCGCGCTCGGCCTGGCCTCCGCAGCCGCCCAGGTGTTCGGCGACGCCGACCTGGCCTGGCGGGCGGCCGATCGGGCGATCACCTCGGCCGGGCACAGCGGCGACGCGGTGGTCCTGGCGCGTGCGGCCCATCGACTGACCGGTGCCATGGCCTGGCACGAAGGCGCGGGCGCCGCCGTCGAGTTCGCGCTCGGGGCGGAGACGGACCTGGCTTCGGCACTGGACCTGCGCGGCCGGGCGGGCCGAGCGGCGCTGCGTACCCTGCGGTTGGGCGCGGCACTGGCCACGGCCCGACTCGGCGATCGCCCGGCCACCCGCGATCTGCTGGAGGGGGCCGAGCGGGCCGATCCCGGCGCGATCCAGGTGCCGCTGTACCGGGTGACCGCACACGTACTGCTGGGCGAGTACGCGCGGGCCGTTGCCGGTCGGTTCACCCCGGACGCGCTGGCCGTCCTGCCGCGCGGTCGTCAGGCCCGGCACCTGATCGACCTCGCCCGCGCGCTCGCCGCGCTAGGCCGGCGCGGTGAGGCGGTCGGCGCGCTCCTGGAGGCGGAGGCCGCCGCGGCCCAGGAGATCCGCTGTCGGCCGCCGAATCGCCGCTTCGTCCAGGAGATCCTGCGGCTGGACTCGCCGGCCGACGGCGACGAGTCCCGGCTGCGGGCGCTGGCCGCCCGATGCGCGGGATATGGGTCGTGGGGCCCGGAACGGGCATGGATCATGTAGAACCCGGTGACACCGTCGGGTCATGTGGGACCCGGCAGCACCGTCGGGTCATGCACGCCGCACATTCCCAGGGAGCCGCCGTGATCACGATTCTCTTCTTCGTCGTCGGGTTGTTCGTGGTCGTGGCCCTGATCGCGGTCGCGGCCGGCAGGCGCGGGCCCACCATGAGTCACGACGGTCTGGACATCGAGCGGGACCTGACCGGTCGGGCCGAATCCTCCGGTGGCGTCCTCGGAGTGCACACCAATCACGGGACCTTTCCCGAGGTGTAGGGGAACGCCGGGTACTTCGGGTGACCCCTCGGCCGGTCGACGTGCGGGCCGGTGCGATGGTGCCAGGGGTGCGTCGGGTGCTGCGTAGTGCGGCCGGGCGGTGGCACGTTCGCCCGACGTGGGAGGCTGTGCTCATGGGTCTGTTCACGGTCGACGAGGCACACGCGGAGTTGGCCCGGCTGATGCCGGTGCTCGACGAGTTGATCACCGTACGGGCGGACGCGGCGGAGCTGACCGCGGCGCTGGAGCGCGGCGGGGCCCGGTCCGAATTGGGCGGACTGCCCGAGCTCAAGGGCATGCAGGCCCGGCTCGACGAACTGATGACACAGATCCAGCAGACCGGCGCGGAGCTCAAGGGCTTCGCGCCGCTCCTCGTGGACTTCCCGGCCGACCTGGACGGCGTACCGGTGTTGCTGTGCTGGCTGGAGGGCGATCGTCGGCTCGGCTGGTACCACCGCGCCGACCTGGGTTTCGCGGGGCGGCGTCCGTTGCCGTAGGGCCGACATTCATTCGGATCCCGCCGGATCCCGCCGGATCCCGCCGGATCGCGTCGAATCGGGTGAATGTCACCTCGGCCGCGTAGCGTTTCCCGTGGAACGGAACGCTGCCTGGAGGTCACCCATGACGAAGTCCGTCCTGCTCGCCATCGGCACCCGCAAGGGCCTGTGGATCGGTCGCTCGCGCGACGACGGGTCCTGGGCGTACACCGGGCCGCACCACCCGATGACCGGCGTCTACTCGGTCGCGATCGACACCCGAGGGGACGCGCCCCGGGTGATGGCGGGCGTCGTCCACGAGCACTTCGGCCCGGTCGTGGTCACCAGCGACGACCTCGGCGCGACCTGGCGCGAACCGGACCTGGGTCGGGTCGGCTTCCCGGCGGACGCGGGCGCCTCGGTCGAGCGGATCTGGCAACTGGTGCCGGGCGCCCGCTCCGAACCCGACGTGCTCTACGCCGGCGTCGAGCCGTCCGCGCTGTTCCGCTCCGAGGACGGCGGGCGTTCCTTCGCACTCGTCCGCGCGCTGTGGGACCACCCGCACCGGCCGCACTGGGAGGCCGGCTTCGGCGGCCAGGCGATCCACACGGTGTTGCCGCACCCCACCGACCCGCGCCGGATCACCGTCGCGATGTCCACCGGCGGGGTGTACGTCACCGAGGACGGCGGCGCGAGTTGGAACCCGTCCAACACCGGCATCCATGTGACGTTCCTGCCCGACGAGTACCCCGAGTACGGGCAGTGTGTACACAAGGTGGCCCGGCACCCGGACCGCCCCGACCGGCTGTTCCTGCAAAACCACCACGGCGTCTACCGCAGCGACGACGCGGGAGCCACGTGGGAGTCGATCGCCGACGGCCTGCCCGCCGACTTCGGCTTCACCATCGTGGTCCACCCGCACCACCCGGACACCGTCTACGTGGTCCCGCTCACCGCCGACGCGATGCGCTTCCCGGTCGACGGCCTGTGCCGCGTCTACCGCAGCGACGACGCGGGCAAGTCCTGGACGGCCCTGGCCGACGGCCTCCCGGACGACTTCTGGACGGCCGTGATGCGCGACGCGATGTGCACCGACGACGCCGAGGACGCGAGCCTGTACTTCGGCTCCCGCAGCGGCGAGATCTACCGGGGCCGGCACGGCGGCGACCGCTGGGAACGCATCGGCCAACACCTCCCCGACGTCCTGTCCCTGCGGGCGGCGGTGATCTGAGGCGGGAGGGCACGGGCGGACCACGGGGGCTCGCACGCCCGGCGCCACGGGCTCGGGACGGGCCGCCGGCGACGGGCGGCGGTCCGTGGCGGCGGGGTCCACACACGTTCACGCGACCGCAACCCGGTGGTGGCACTGTGCTCACGTCGGGCTGAGAGGGTCGTGACGTCCTCGCCTCACGCCATCGAAACGAGTCAGCGTGTCTGTCGATCTGCCTGCCGCCGTGTTGTTCGACATGGACGGGACCCTCGTCGACACCGAGCAGTTGTGGTGGGACGCGGTCGCGGACGTGGCCGGGCGGGTCGGCTACGCGCTGGGGGAGACGGACGCGGCGGACGTGGTCGGGCACGCGATCGGGCACACCGCGACGTACCTGCACACGGTGGTGGCCGAGGCACCGTGTGTGCACGAGCTGACGGACGCGCTGGACGCGGCGTTCACGACCAGGGTCGCGGATCGCATCGAGCCGCTGCCGGGAGTCGTCGCGCTGCTCGACGCCCTGGCCGCCGCCGAGGTGCCGCTGGCGATCGTGTCGGCGTCGCCGCGCCGGGTCGTGGACCTGGTGCGGGACGCGTTGGGGTCGGCCCGGTTCGCGGTGACCGTCGCGGCCGAGGACGTGGCGCTGACCAAGCCCGACCCCGCCCCTTATCTGGCCGCGGCGACCGCGCTCGGGGTCGAGCCGAGCGCGTGCGTCGCGGTCGAGGACACCATGGTCGGCGTCACCTCGGCGGAAGCCGCCGGGTGCGCCGTCCTCGCGGTGTCCTCGACCACTCCGATCACGCCCGCACCGGGTCGCCGAGTGGTCGCGTCCCTGGCCTCGATCGAGGCCGGGGACCTGCACGCGTCCCTGGTGGCGCGGGCGTAGGGCCGCTTCCCGGTCGCGGCCTTCCGAGCGCGGCCTTCCCGATCGCGCTGGCGCCCGACTCGGGTCAGAGTTCGGCGCAGAGCCGGTCGATCTCGGCGATCTCGGCGGCGGTCAGGTCCGGTTGCCCGACGGCGGACAGGTTCTGCTCCAACTGCCGTACGCTGCTTGCCCCGACGATCACCGACACGACCCGCTCGTCGCGCAGGATCCAGGTCAGCGCGAGCTGGGCGAGGGTCTGACCCCGGCCCTGGGCAAGCGTGTTCAGCGCGCGGAGCAGGGTCAGCCGCTCCTCGGTGAGCGCGTCCTTCTTGAGGAAGTGGCCCACCGCCATCCGCGAATCCTCGGGCACACCGTCGAGGTAGCGATCGGTCAACAGGCCCTGGGCCAGCGGTGAATAGGCGATCAGCGCGGTACCGGTCTCGCCGACCGCGTCCAGCACGCCGCGCTCCGGCTCGCGGTCCAGGATCGAGTACGCCGACTGGTTGAGCAGCACGGGCGTGCCGAGGTCGCGCAGGATGTCCACCGCTTGGCGGTGCTCCTGTGGGCCGTAGTTGGAGATGCCGGCGTACAGCGCGCGCCCGGACCGAACGGCCGTGTCCAGCGCGCCCATCGTCTCCTCGAGCGGGGTCTTGGGGTCGTAGCGGTGCGAGTAGAAGACGTCGACATAGTCGAGGCTCATCCGGGCGAGCGACTGGTCCAGACTCGCCAGCAGGTACTTGCGCGACCCACCGTCGCCGTACGGCCCCGGCCACATGTCCCAGCCGGCCTTGGAGGCGATGAACATCTCGTCGCGATAGGGCCGGAAGTCGGCCCGGTAGTGCACCCCGAAGTTCGCCTCGGCCGATCCGTACGGCGGCCCGTAGTTGTTCGCCAGGTCGAAGTGCGTCACGCCGAGGTCGAAGGCCCGGCGCAGTACCGCGCGCTGCACCTCCATGGGCTGGGTGTCCCCGAAGTTGTGCCACAACCCGAGCGACACCGCGGGCAACTCGACCCCACTACGCCCGGCCCGGCGATAACGCATCGATTCGTAACGGTCATCAGCAGCAGAGTGGATCATGCCGACCATCTTCGCCTGCCCGAGCCCCGTTCGGTGCGCGATTTTCACGCCGACATCCGTGGGCACGGTGCGCGTCGGGCGGGTGCCCGCTCACAGGCCACGCACGTGAAGCATGGTGACGACCAGGACGCCGGAGCTGACCTCGTACTCGGTGATCACCCCGGCCAGTACCGCGGTGCGCCGGTCGGGGTTGCCGCGGATCGCGTCACCGTACGTACGAGGCGAGTACGACATGGAGTCGACCGCGCGGTCGAATTCCCGACGCGTCGAGGAGGACAGGGCGTTGTACCCGGCGAGCGCGTTGTCCGTGTACTGGACTCGGTATTTGCTCACATCTCGACCGGTGTGCCGTCGGGGTTGTAGAGGCCGCTGTGGTCGCCGGTCGCCACCCGGGTCGCGATGGCGTCGTCGTGGGCGCGCATCTCGGGGGTCTTGGCCCAGGCGGAGGCGACGGCCGGAAGGTTGTCGATGGCGGCGTGGTCGATGTCGTGGTCGAACGCGGCACGCTCGCTCTCGGGGAGGGCGGCGCGGATGTCCGCGAGGGTGCCGGGCAGCTCGACCACGCGGCCGTTGTGGTGGGCGCGGATGACGGGTCGGTCACTCATGCGTACCAGCGTGGCACGTGGCCGCCCGTGACCGACAGCCGGCGCACACCGGCGGCGTACCCGCCTGGCGATGCGCCCGGCGCACACCGGGCGGCACATGCGATCGGGTTTGTGCCGTACGGCATCAGGAGCGCTCGACGGGTCAGGGATCGGGTTCGTTCGCTTACGGACCCTTGACACCCCCAAATCTCGCTCATAAGGTCCACATCATTCTTTGGCAGGAACAGACGAAGACCACCTGTCGGTGGCTTCGCTGTGCCCTCCTACGCGTTAGCACTCGCGTGTCGCCGACTGGTCCTTTTTTCCGAGGACGGGTTTATGGCACAGCAGCAGAGCGTCAGAGGCGTCAAGGACGTCGTCGCGCTCATCGACCGACTGGGAAGAATCTCCGGTCGGGCCAAGGTCATCTGGTTCCTCGTGTTCGGGGGCCTCTTCCTCGACGCGTACTCCAACGCCGCGCTCGGCGCCGGGCTCGCCCCGATGACGAAGCAGATGGAGCTGAGCAGCACTCAGGTCTCCATCCTCACCGCCACCGCGCCGGCTCTCGCCATCTTGTTCAATCCGATCGGCGGGTGGTTGGCCACCCGGATCGGGCGGGTGCCCCCACTGCTGATGGCCAAGCTGTTCGCGCTGGCCGGCGCGGTGATCGCGGCCAGCGCCGACGACTTCACCGTGGTGTGGATCGGCCGGGTCCTGGTCGGCGTCGCCTACGGGGTCGACTTCGCGGTGGCGATGGCGCTGCTCGCCGAGTACACGCCCAAGTCGCTGCGCGGCCGGCTCAACCTGTGGCAGGGCATCTGGTACATCGCCACCACCGGCAACCTGCTGCTCACCCTGATCTGCTTCAAGTTCGACGTCGGCGCGGACATCTGGCGCTGGTCGGTCGGCTCGGCCGGGGTGATCGCGCTGTCCCTGTTCCTCCTCCAGTGGGCCTTCCTCGTGGAGAGCCCCACCTGGCTGGCCACCAAGGGTCGCCTGGAGGACGCGGTGCGCAACCTGCGCCGGATCTACGGGATCGAGGCCGTCGCCGCGAAGCCGGCCGCCGCGGGAGCCGTGCACGACGACGCGGACGCGGACGAGGTGCCGCCGAACGTGGGCATGAAGCAGGCCGGGATCCTGTTCCGCGGCAAGTACCTGCCGCGCACGCTGCTCTCCTCGGCCATCTCGCTCGGCCAGTCCATGCAGTACTTCGCGGTCGGCTGGTACCTGCCGGTGATCAGCCTGGCGATCTTCGGCAACAGCTTCGAGAAGGCCACGATCGGCTCGATGGTGTTCAACGCCTTCGGCATCGTCGGCGGCATCCTGTCCGCGTGGTTCGCCCGCAAGCTCGGCCTGCGGGTCAGCTCGGCGATCGGCTTCGGCGGCGTGTTCGTGATGCTGGTCGGGATGGGCCTGACCTTCGACCGGGTGCCGACCTGGATCGCGTTCATCCTCCCGGCGATGTTCATCTTCTGTCACTCGGCCGGCCCCGGCGCCAACGGCAAGTCGATCGCCGCGCTGTCCTACCGCAGTGAGGTGCGCACGCTGGGCACCGGCGTCACCGGGATGATCGGCAGCTTCGGCAGCGTGGCGGGGCTGTACCTGTTCCCGCAGATCAAGGACGGCATCGGGCTGGACAAGACGTTCCTGGTCCTGGCGATCGTGCCGCTGCTGGGCCTGCTCACGTGCGTGGCGATCAAGTGGGACCCGACCCGGGCGATCTCGCCCGACGAGGACCCGGACGTGCCGACCCTGACCGGGCAGCCCGGGCATCCGGCGGACCCCGCGAATCCCGCGAATCCCGCGTTGGTCACCCGCTGACGGAGACCTCCCGCGAAAGACTCGCACGCGGAGATCGCAATCGGATATTTCGGACCGAAAGGGCTGTGATGACGAAGACGTTGCACGCTCCCGGACGGCGCCTCGGCATCCTGTCCGTGGACGAGGGCACCACGGGGACCCGGGCCGGAGTCGTGCTGGACTCCGGGACGGTGGGCCACGTGGCGTACCGGCAGATCGCGGTGCGGCATCCCGACGAACACTCGGTCGAACAGGACCCGGTGGAGATCTGGACCGCCACTTTGACCGCCTGCCGCGAGGCGTTGGCCTGGGGGCGGGCGAACGATGTCGAGATCGTCGCACTCGCCCTGTCCACTCAGCGGGCCACCGCGATGTTGTGGGATTCGCGCACCGGCCGGCCGCTGGTGCCGGCCTGTGTGTGGCAGGACCGGCGCTACGCCCGGGACCTGCTCGCCTACGAGGCCGAATGGGACGAGCCGCTGACCGCACGGCTCGGCCGGCCGGTGGGCAGCAGGGCGCCGTTCCTGTGGGCCGCCCGGCAGATCGCCGAAGTTCCCGACGTGGCCGCCGCGTACGCGGCCGGGACGCTGTTGTTCGGCACCGTGGACACCTGGCTGGCCTGGAAGTTCACCGCCGGCGCGGTGCACGCCGTCTCGGCGAGCAACGCCGGTTCGGCCGGCGCCTACCTGCTCCGCGAACATGCCTGGGACCGCGAGTGGATCGAGCAACTGGGCTACCCGCTCGACCTGTTGCCCGACCTATTCGCCGACGACGACCACGGCTACGGTCGCACCGACCCCGAACTCCTGGGCGTCGAGCTGCCGTTGGCCGCCGTCATGGGTGACCAGCACGCCGCGCTGATCGCGCTCGGCGGACTGGCGGCCGGGCAGGGCATGTGCGTGTACGGCACCGGCACGTTCGTGGACGCGGCCACCGGGGACACCCCCGCGCTGCCGATCCCCGGCGTGACCGGAGTGCTGGCCCAACCCGGGTGGCGTCAGGGCGAGAAGACGCACTTCAGCCTGGAGGCGTACTGCTCGACCACCGGGTCCGCGCTGCGCTGGTTGTGCGACGACCTCGGCTTCTTCGCCTCGCCCGCGGAGATCGGCGAACTCGCCGCCCAGGCACGGGAACAGGGTGGATCGAGTCGGCGCGAGTGGTTCGTGCCCGCGCTCGCCGGCATCCGCACCCCGGCGTGGCGGCCCGAGGCGCGGGCCGCGCTCAGCGGCCTGACCCTGGCCACCACCCGGTCCGACGTGGCCCGCGCCGTCCTGGACGGGATCGCGCATTCGGTGTGCGATCTGATCGACGGCGTCGCCGAGACCATGCGCGCGCCGTTCGGGCGACTGCGCGTGGGCGGCGGCGTGGCCGGCAGCGACACGCTGATGCGGATCCAGGCGGACCTCGTCGGCCTGCCGCTGGAGCGCGCCGCGGACTCGGCGACCGCGAGCCTGCGCGGCACCGCCTATCTGGCCGGCGTCCGCGAGGGCCTGTGGTCCTCGCTCGAAGAGGTGGTCGAGGCGCAGCCGCGCGGCCGAATCTTCGAACCCACCACCACCCCCGAGCAACGCGAGGAGCAACGGGCCGCGTGGCGGACCGTGCTCGCGCCGCACCTCGACTGAGGCGCGGGCCCGCGCCACCCACCCGGCCGGCCGTGCGACCACCCGCAGCGCGGTTCGGCCCGAGGCCACCCGCCCGAGGCCACCCGACACCCGGGCGGCCCGACCCCAGGCCGGCCACCCCCCGGCCATCCACCCCAAGCCATCCACCCCCGGCCGGCCGCGAGGCCACCCGCACCACGTACCACCCGGCGGTCCGGTCATCGAACCGTCGGACAGATCCCAGGAGTTGATGTTGTGATCACCTTGCCCGCCCGCAAGCCTCGGCGTGCGCCGGCGGCGGCCACGAGAGGGAAGCCGCTGCTTCTCGACCGCAGCCGGGCCAAGCGTCGACTGGCGGACCACGTGTTCGACGTGCTCGTGATCGGCGGCGGCGTCACCGGCGCCTACGCCGCCCTCGACGCGGCCTCGCGCGGTCTGGACGTGGCCCTGGTGGAGAAGGACGACTTCGCCTCGGGTACCTCCTCCAAGTCGTCCAAGATGGTGCACGGCGGCCTGCGCTACATCGAGCAGGGCAACGTCAACCTGGTCCGGCACTCGCTCCTGGAACGGCACCGCTTTCGCAAGAACGCGCCGCACCTGGTGCACCGGCTGCCGTTCCTGTTCCCGATCCTGGAGAAGGAGGGCGTCTTCGACGCCCGACTGGCCAAGGGCTTCGAGGGTCTGCTGTGGACCTACGACCTGGTCGGCGGCTGGCGGATCGGCAAGCTGCACCAGCGGCTGACCGTCGACGAGGTGCTCGCACACGCCCCCACGCTGCGCGCGGACCACCTCAAGGGTGGCCTGATGTACTTCGACGGGCGCGCCGACGACGCGCGACTGGTGCTCACCATCGTGCGTACCGCCGCCGCGCTCGGCGCCACCGTGCTCAACGGCGCCAAGGTGGACCGGGTGCTGGACGAGCGCGGTCGCGCGGCGGGCGCCCGGATCGAGGTGGACGGCGATCGGTTCGACGTGCGCGCCGCCGCGGTGGTCAACGCGACCGGCGTGTGGAGCGACGCGGTCGACGCGATGGCCGACCCCGGACACGACCCGCGGGTACGGCCCGCCAAGGGCGTACACATCGTGGTGCCGTGGAGCAAGGTCCGGATCGACTGCACGGTCACCGTGCCGATCCCGGGCCGGGCCCGGCGCGCCACCTGCACCCGGTGGGGCGACTCGGTCGTGCTGGGCACCACCGACGAGGACTACCAGGGTTCCGTCGACGACGTGCACTGCACCCGCCCGGAGATGGAGTTCCTGCTCGAGGGCGCGAACACCGCGTTCGAGGGCAAGCTCACCCCGGACGACGTGGTCGGCAGCATCGGCGGCCTGCGTCCGCTGGTGGGCAAGAAGGAGGGCGCCACCCTCGACATGAGCCGCGACCACCACATCGACGTCGGACGCGGCGGCATGGTCACCGTCACCGGCGGCAAGCTCACCACCAGCCGGCACATGGGCGAACTGGTGATCGACAAGGTGATGGAGGTGCTCGGCCGCAAGGGCCGCAGCCGCACCGCCAACCTGCCGCTGATCGGCGGCGCCGGCTACGACGCCGAGGCGGTCGCCGCCTCCGGCGGCCTGGCCGCGCACCTGGGCGAGCGTTACGGCACCGAGGCGCGCTTCGTCTCCGACCTGCTCGCCGAGGACGCCACGCTGGCCGAGCCGGTGGTCGCGGGCATGCCGTACATCCGGGCCGAGGTGGTCTACGCGGCCCGCTCGGAGATGGCCCGTTCGGTGGACGACGTGCTCTCCCGCCGTACCCGCTCGCGCCTGTTCGCGCGCGACGCCTCGGCCGCCGCCGCACCCGAGGTCGGCCGCCTGCTCGGCGCCGAACTGGGCCTGTCCGCCGCGCGGATCGAGCGGCAGGTCGCCGACTACCTCGCGGCCGTCCGGCACGAGAAGGCGGTCCTGCTCGGCGAATCCGAGGGGCCGGCGGCACCCGCAACACCCGCAGCGCTCGACGCACCCCAAGGAGCAGTGAAGTGATCAGCAGGCAGACCATCACCAACCCGTTCAACCGCGGCGACTACATCGTCGGCGCGCCCACGCCGCCCAAATGGGCCCGCAACACCCCGGTCGGCGACGGCGACGCCTCGCTCCAGGGCGCCGTCGTCGAGGTCCCCGAGTCGGTGATCGAGGACCTGCGCGGCGTCGCCAAGGCCGTGTACACCGACCGCGCCGACGTGGTCGCCCGCACCCGCGACTGGTGGGCGGGCACCATGATCGGCGAGACCGACGGCCGCCCGGCCACCCCGGACGCGGTCGTGGTCGAGGTGATCGACGCCGACCAGGTCGCCGCCGTCCTGCGGATCTGCAACGCGGCCGGCATCCCGGTCACCGCCTCCGCCGGCCGCAGCAACGTCACCGGCGCGGCCCTGCCCGTGCACGGCGGCGTCGTGCTCGACCTGTGCGCGCTGAACCGGATCGTGTCGTTCGACGCCGAGTCGCTCGTCGTCGACGTGGAAGCCGGCATGTTCGGCGACCTGTTCGAAAAGGAACTCCAGGAGACCTATGGCGCCACCACCGGCCACTGGCCGTCCGCGTTCGCCGTCTCCACCGTCGGCGGCTGGATCGCCTGCCGCGGCGCCGGCCAACTCTCCACGCGCTACGGCAAGATCGAGGACATGGTCGTCGGCATCGACGTCGTGCACGCCGACGGCACCCGGGCCACCTACGGCGACTACCCGCGCGCCGCCACCGGCCCCGACCTGCGGCAGATCTTCATCGGCTCGGAGGGCACGCTCGGCGTGATCACCTCCGCCCGGATCCGGGTGCACCCGCTGCCCACCTACGCCAAGGCGCTCGCGTTCGGCTTCGAGACCTTCGCCGAGGGCCTGGACGCGTGCCGCAAGATCATGCAGCGCGGCGCCACCCCGGCCGTGCTGCGCCTGTACGACAAGCTGGAGAGCGGGGTGCACTTCGACCACCCCGAGACCAACCTGCTGCTGATCGCGGACGAGGGCGACCCGATCCTGGTCGACGCGATGCTGAAGGTCAGCGAGGAGGTCTGCCTCGCCTACGGCCCCGAACTGGACAGCGACGCGGTGTTCGAGCGCTGGCTCAAGGACCGGATGCTGGTCGGCAAGTCCTCCGACGGCTTCACCCCCGGCCCCGGCTTCGTCGCCGACACGCTGGAGATCGCCGGGTCGTGGACCGCGCTGGCCGAGGTGTACGACGAGGTGGTCGCGGCGATCCAGTCGGTGCCGGGCACGCTGGCCGCGTCCGCGCACCAGTCGCACGCGTACACCGACGGCGCGTGCGTGTACTTCTCGCTGCGCGGCGACGTGGACCGGCCCAGGCGGCGCGAGTGGTACCGCGCGGTGTGGGACGCGGCCAACGAGGTGCTGATCCGCCAGGGCGCGGCGCTGAGCCACCACCACGGCTGCGGCCTGCTGCGCGGCCCCTACCTCCCGGCCGCGCTCGGCGCCGGCTTCGACACGTTCGCCAAGGTCAAGGACACCCTGGACCCGGTCGGAATACTCAATCCTGGCAAACTGGGCCTTCCCGACCGCTTCGACGCGTGAGGCGGACCAGACCCGACGCAGGTAGGTCATGAACGCCAGTCATCGCCCCGCGAGCGGGCCCCGAATGTCCTCCGTGCTGTCCTCCGCCTTCGCCGAGGTCCCGATCATCGCGTCGATCATCGGACCCCAGCGATTGCAGAACTTCCTCGGCGCGCCGGCGAAGGTGTGCATCCTCGCGTCCATCCCGGTCGGGCAATTGCCGAACATCGTGCAACTGCTCGGCAAGGCGGGCAAGACGGTGTTCGTCAACGTGGACAGTTGCCCGGGTCTGGCCCAGGACAAGGGCGCCCTGGAGTTCCTCAAGGCGATGGGCGCGCACGGCATGGTCAGCACCCGGCTCTCGCTGATGGAGAAGGGCCGCCCGCTCGGGCTGCTGACCATGCAGAAGGTGTTCGTCACCGACCGCTCCAACATGCGCCGCAGCACCGACGCGATCGCCCGCGGCGGACCCGACCTGGTCGAGATCATGCCGTCGGTGATCGTGGCCCGGATGACCGCCGAGGCCAAGCGCGCGATGTCGCCGTTCGTCGCCGCCGGCTTCGTGGAGACCGCCGAGGACGCGGCCGCCGCGCTCGCGCTCGGCGCGGTCGCGGTGGCCACGTCCGACCCCCGGTTGTGGGACCTGCGCCGCGACACGCTCGCGGCGCTCGGGTCCGCAGCCCGCTCCAGTGCATCCCAGGCAAGTGCAATCCAGGCAAGTAGGAGAAACACATCGTGAGTTACGTCGTCGTCGCCCGCTACCGCACGAACCCCGACACGTACGAGCGGGTCCTGACGCTGCTCGACGAGATGACCCGGCGCTCGCTGGCCGAGCCGGGTTGCCGCGGCTACCGCGTGCACCAGGGCGTCGAGGACGCGCGGACGATCGTGTTGTACGAGGAGTACGACGCCGAGGCCGACTTCACCGCGCACTGCGCCTCCGAGCACTTCCGCGACATCGTGCTCGGGCAGGTGGTGCCGCTGTTGGAGAGCCGGGACGTGGTCCGGCTCAGCCCCCGGGCCGCCGCGGTGAGCGCCGACGAGGCCGCCCGATGAGGACCAAGGCAGCCGTCCTGCGCGGGATATCGCGGGAGCGCCCGTATCAGGCGAGCCGGCCCGTCGTGATCGAGGAACTCGAACTCGGCGACCCGCGCGAGGGCGAGGTGCTGGTCCGGATCGCCGCCGCGAGCCTGTGCCACTCCGACCTGTCCGTGGTCAACGGCGACCGGGTCCGGCCGCTGCCGATGGCGCTCGGGCACGAGGCGGTCGGCGTGGTCGAGGCGGTCGGGCCCGGCGTGGACCGGGTCGCGACGGGCGAGCACGTCGCACTCGTGTTCGTGCCGAGCTGCGGTCACTGCAAGCGCTGTGACGAGGGCCGGCCGGCGCTGTGCTCGGCCGCCGCGTCGGCGAACGGCTCGGGCGGGTTGCTGCACGGACCCGCGCTGCTGCGGGATGCCGCGGGCGAGGTGGTGCACCACCAGCTCGGGGTGTCCGCGTTCGCCGAATTCGCGGTGGTGGCCCAGGAATCGGTGGTACCGATACCGCGCGACGTGCCGTTCGAGGTGGCCTCGATGTTCGGCTGTGCGGTGCTCACCGGCGCGGGCGCGGTGATCAACACGGCGCAGGTACGTCCCGGCCAGTCGGTCGCGGTGTTCGGCCTCGGCGGGGTCGGGCTGTCCGCGGTGCTCGGCGCGCGGGCGGCCGGCGCGTACCCGATCGTCGCGGTCGACCCGGTGCCGGCCAAGCGCGAACTCGCGCTGCGCCTGGGCGCCTCGCACGCGTACGACCCGGCCGACGCGGTCACCGCGATCCGCGACCTCACCGACGGCGGCCTGGACGTCGCGATCGAGGCGGTCGGCAGCGCGACCGTGGTCGCGGACTGCCTGGCCGCGGTGGACCGCGGCGGCAAGGTGGTCTCGGTCGGCCTGCCCGCGCCCGGCCGCAGGCTGGACGCGGTACCGGCCCTGGCCTTCGCGGGCGAGGGCAAATCGCTGATCGGCTCGTACATGGGCGACGCGGTGCCGCGCCGCGACATCCCGCGCTACCTGGCCCTGTGGCGGGCCGGCCTGATGCCGGTCGAGCACCTGCACACCGGGACGGTGGCGCTGACCGACCTCAACGAGGCGATGGAGGCGCTGGCGAGCGGCGAGGCGATCCGGCAGGTGATCCGGACGGGGGCGTAAGGGTGAGCCGAGCGCCGGTGTCCCCGCCGGGTCCGGTGTCCGGTTGCCGGTGTCGGGTGTCCTCGCTTGGTCCGGTGTCACTGCTCGGTCCGGTGTCACCACCCGATCGGTGTCACCTTCGGTGCGGTGTGCTCAGTCCGGTGTCGCGTCGTCGAGGCGGCGGCGGATCAGCAGGTCGGCGGCTCGATCGCGCCAGGCATCCACCTGGGCGCGGTCGTAGCCGCGCCGGACGATCTCGAAACGGTCGGCGAGGACCTCCTCGGCGGCCAGACGAACGCGGTTCCGGAGCGTCTCGCCGACGCGGTCCACCAGCGCGTCGACCTCGTCCCGGCCGTAGCCGCGCCGGACCAGGTCGAAGCGCTCCCCGGCCGGGCGCAGCGTCACCGCCTTTACGTCGGCCTCGGCCCGCGCCTCGGCGAAGCGGTCGACCGGGCCCGGCGTCCCGACCGCGTCCGCCATCCCGGCCGAGTCGGCCGGCCGGTCCGGGTTCGCCGTGCCGTTCGAACGCCACGGCCCGTCCGGTCCGAGCCCGCCGTCGAAGCCCCAGGCTCCCGCCCGCGCCGCCAACCTGGCCTCGATCTCGTCGAGCGCCGCGTCCACCTCGTCCTCGTCGTAGCCCTCGCGCAGCCGCACCGTGGTGAACTGCTGCTCGCGCACCTGAGTCGGCGTCAGCGGGACCGCGGCCGTGCCGTCCAGGCTGCTGCGCACCAGTGCCAGGAACGCGTCCACGTCGGCGATCGAGTACCCCTCACGCAGCCGTGTCCGAGTGAAGCTCCACTCCATCCGTGCCCCCAAGCACTCGCTGCCCCACTCGCTCGACCTCGTTCGCGAAGGCTACAACCGTGCCGCCGCCGCCACGCGGACGACGAGGGACAAGATCGAATCGGCCGCATCGCCGGCCCAGGGGCAGGTTTGCCGGCCGGGCGATCCGTCGATGGTGCAGTGGGTGGCGGCGAGTGACGGCGAGGCCGGATCCGGCGCGCTCGGCGCGGGTCCGCGGCTGCCGATCCCGGTGGTGTTCGTCGAGCGTGCCGGGTCCCGCCGTGCCGTCGTCGCGCCGCCGTCGTCGTCAGCGCCGACACCACCTGTACCACCTGCATCACCCGCACCACTGTTACCAGCGTCACCATCGGGCGAGGAGCCACGCACCATGACCCAGCCTCGGGAGACCGCGCCGTCGGACCTGCCCCAGCCGCAACCGATCCTGGGCCTGCCGGCCAAGTCGGCGATGTTCATGGTTCTGACCGTCGACGCCGGCGCCGAGGCGGAGGACACCGTCCGCGACTTCCTGGCCGACCTGGCCGGACTACGCCGATCGGTCGGTTTCCGGATTCCGGACGGCGACCTCCAGTGTGTGGTCGGGATCGGCTCGCACGCGTGGGACCGGCTGTTCGAGGGGCCGCGCCCGTCGGAGTTGCACCCGTTCCGGGAGTTGGTGGGCGCCAAGCACCGGGCCGTGTCCACGCCGGGCGACCTGCTCCTGCACCTGCGCGCGCGGACGATGGACCTGTGCTTCGAACTGGCCACCGTGATCATGGACCGGCTGGCCGGCGCGGCGACGGTCGTCGACGAGGTGCACGGGTTCAAGTACTTCGACCAGCGGGACCTGATGGGCTTCGTGGACGGTACGGAAAACCCGGAGGGGCGGGACGCGTTCGCGGCGATCACGATCACCGCCGAGGACGACCCGGACTTCGCCGGCGCCAGTTATGTGATCGTGCAGAAGTACCTGCACGACATGCGCGCGTGGAACGCGCTGCCCGTGGAGGCGCAGGAGAAGGTGATCGGACGGACCAAGCTGTCCGACATCGAACTGCCCGACGCGATCAAGCCGATCGACTCGCACGTCGCGCTGAACACGATCACCGACCCGGACGGCACCGAGCGCGACATCCTGCGCGACAACATGCCCTTCGGGACGGTGGGCAGCGGCGAGTTCGGCACCTACTTCATCGGCTACTCCAGCACGCCGAGCGTCACCGAGCAGATGTTGCGGAACATGTTCATCGGCAAGCCGGTGGGCACCTACGACCGGATCCTGGACTTCTCGACGGCGATCACGGGCGGGCTGTTCTTCGTGCCCACCGCGGATTTCCTGGCGGATCCGCCCGGGCCGCCGGCGCCGGCCGAACCGCGCGCGGCGTCCGCCGGGGCGGAGCAGGTGGATCCGGTGGTGTTGCCCGCGCCGACGCCGGATCCGTCCGCGGAGGTTCCCGCGTCGGTCGGCGCCGCCGACGGTTCACTCGGGATCGGTGGCCTGGGTCTGGGTCTGGGCCTGGGCGTGGACGCGGGCGCGGAGGCCGGGGCCGGGGTGGGTCCCGGCTAGTCGTTTCGTGCGTCCGTTTCATTCATCCCGTCCGTTCCGCTCATTCCGTCTGTTTCGCTCATTCCGTCCGTTTCGCCGCACGTCGTCGCGCGAGCACCGTCGCACCACATCGCATTTCGCCGCACCGAAGTCGCCGCACCGATCCGGAAGCAGGAGCCACACCTCATGAACAATCTCCACCGGGAGCTCGCCCCCATCTCCGACGCCGCGTGGGCGGACCTCGAGGACGAGGCCAGGCGTACGTTCAAGCGGCACGTCGCGGGTCGCCGGGTCGTGGATGTACAGGGGCCGGACGGCAGCGAGGCGGCCGGTGTGGGTACCGGGCACCTGACCGACCTCGCACCGCCGGCCGACGGGGTCCGGGCGCGCAGTCGGGACTTCCGCCCGCTGATCGAACTGCGGGTGCCGTTCACGGTGACGCGCGGTGCGGTGGACGCGGTCGAGCGCGGCGCCAAGGACGCGGACTGGCAGCCGGTCAAGGACGCCGCGCGCAAGATGGCGTTCACCGAGGACCGGCTGATCTTCGAGGGCTACCCGGCCGCGTCGATCGAGGGCATCCGGGCGGCGGCCACCAACGAACCGGTGACGCTGCCGACGGATGTGCGCGAATACCCCGACGCCGTCAGCCGCGCGCTCACCGAACTGCGGCTGGCGGGTGTCAACGGCCGGTATCAACTCGTGTTGGGTTCCGAGGCGTACACGGCGGTCAACGAGGCGGCCGACCACGGCTACCCGATCCGCCAGCACCTGACCCGGATCCTGGGCGGCGAGCCGATCTGGGCGCCCGCGATCGACGGGGCGTTCGTACTGTCCACCCGAGGCGGCGACTACGAGCTGCGATTGGGCCAGGATCTGTCGATCGGCTACCTCTCGCACGACGATGACGACATCCGGCTGTACTTCCAGGAGACGCTGACCTTCCTGATGTACGCGGGTGAGGCGGCGATCGCGTTCGCTCGGCCGTAGGCGAGGGCCTCCGGCCGCCGTCGGCAGGCGAGTCGGCTGATTCGGCTTCGCCGGCGGGGGAGTGGTGTGCGAGGGCGGGGATGCAATCGTCCGGCCGGACCGGTGGTGCGGACCGTTCCCTGTCGGGTCAGGCCGGGACGAGGTCGAGTTGGATCTGGGCTTCCGTGTCGGAGAAGCCGAGCGCGCGGTAGAGGTCGATGGCCAGGTAGGTGGGGTCGGCGACGATGACCAGGTGGTCGGCGGACCAGTGGGTCCGAGCGTGCCGGGCCGCGGTGTGGATCAAGGTGGTGGCCAGGCCCTGGTTGCGGTGGTCCGGGTGGGTGGTGACGGTTTGGTAGCGGGCCAGGCCCCCGCCGTCGGTGAACAGGCCCAGGCCGGCGCGGAGCCGGCCGTCCTCGAAGGCGCCGAACCAGGCCCCGTGGCCGCGGGCCTGGAGATCGCGGAAGCCGGCCAGGCGGCGGGCGGCGAACTCGCGGTACTCGCCGGCGGCGTAGCCGGTATTGCCGGCCTCGCTGAGCGCCAGGGCCTGGGCCCAGTCGTCGTCGGAGTCGGCCATGCGGAACGTCGCGGTGGTGTTGGGGCGCGCGGGCGGGCGGAGCGAGGTCGCGGTCAGGACCGTGCTGCGCTCGACGGACAGGTGCGCGGCGGCCAACTCGGTCGGGTCGCCGGCGGCACCCGCCGTGCCGTCGACGCCGAGTGCGACGTGGGCGGCGTCGGGGAATTCGCGGCGGAAGACGTCGATCCACCCGGCCGCCGTGCCCGGGGCCGGTGGCGCGGCCAGGAGGAGGTAATTGCCCCAGTGGAAGGTGGGATTGGCCGGGGTTCGGACGACCAGGTGGTTGTCCCGTTCCTCGACGCGGCTGCCCTGGAGGGTGAGCAGCATCAGATCGGTGCGGTAGGCGAGGGAGGTCACGTTCATCGGGCCACCACACCACACCGGGCCGCCCGCGGGACGGGGAATTTCCTCCCCGACGCGTTCACCGAGACGCGGTGGGTGACCGTATGTGGGGAGAACGCACGGCATCCGTTCCCAGCGGACGGACGGGCGGGCGCCACGAGCCGAGGCCGGCCGTTCGTGTGCCTTGCGCCAAGGGTGGGGTTCGGTGCCGGATGTGGCAGGCTCGTGGGTCTACGCTCCGCGAATCGAAAGCAGGACCATGTCCGGCACCAACCACATCGCCCAGGCCGATCAAGCAGTGCGCGAGGGGCGGATGGACGCCGCCGTCAAGCTGTACCTGGAAGCCGCCGACGCCGGTGTACCCGAAGCCCGTCGCAAGGCCGGCGAGCTGATGTTCGCGGGCGGCGACGAAACCGCCGAGGCGATTCTGCGCGAGGCGCTGGCGGAGGGCGACGCCGAGGCGGTGGACGCGCTCAGCGAGTTGTTGGAGGTCACCGGCCGACCGGACGCCGCCGTCGACCTGCTGACCGAGCGGCACCGGCTGGGCGAGTCGCGGTGGGCACTGCCGATCGCCAACCTGCTGGCCGACGCGCTGGACGAGCCGGAGGCGGCCGAGCGCTGGTACGTCAGCGCGCTCGAAGCCGGCGACCCCGACGCTCCCAACGACTTCGCCGCCTTCCTCCAGGACTTCGACCGCGCCGCCGAGGCGGAGGCGCTGCTGCGCCCGGCGGCGGAGGGCGGCGACGAGTTCGCGATGGCCAACCTCGGCCGGCTGCTGCTCAACGGCGACGCGGTCGACGACGGCATCGCGTGGCTGACCCGCGCGGTCGAGGCCGGCCAGGAGGACGCGCTGGTCGACCTCGGCGACGCCGAGCTGGACGCGGGCCGGATCGAGGCCGCGCGCGAGCACATCCGGCGCGCGCTCGACGCGGGCATCGAGGGTTCGCGCCTGCTGTACGCGCACCTGCTCGACCGCGAGGGCGCGGACACCGGCGAGGTCGAGGCGGCCTACCGTGCCGCGGTCGAGGCGGGCGACGTGGAGGTCGAGGAATGAGGCGCGCGGCGCTCGCGGTGACGGTGGCCGCGTTGATCGGGGTCGGCGCGTGCGGCCCCGGCGACGACAAGGACGCCAAGGCCGAGCCGTCCGCGACGCCGTCGACCACACACCCGGCCCGACCCGGCGAGATCCGCGACCAGAAGGCACACGTCTCGTACGTGTTGCCACAGGGCTGGTACGCCAAGCCGCCGGACACGGTGGTCGGCCTGTACTCCTCCGTCGCCTCCACGGTCGACCCCAAGACCGTGAACCCCACGGCCAAGCCGACGGCCGACCCGAACAACCCGCTCGGGACGTTCATGGTCGGCGTGGTGGACACCAAGGTGTTCGTGGCCAAGTCGCGCTCGATGCCGGAGATGGCCGAGACCGTGGGCCGGGCCCAGCTCGAACTGATCTACCCGGGCAAGGCCCAGGACACGGTCCGCTCCAGCGAGGCGGCCCGACTCGACGGCCGCAACGCGTGGCTGATGGACATTGAGTGCACTCCCGAGGACAAGAACGTGGCACCGTTCCGGCTGCGGGTCACCGTGATCGACACCGGCACGGTACCGATCTACATGCTGTCCTCGGCACCGAGCAGCGCCGGCGAACGCTTCCGCGAGATCGAGTCGATCGAGCGCTCGGTGCGGTTCTGACGGAGGGCGGAGGGCGGGCGACGGGCGATGGGCGACGGGGCGCGAAAACGCGCGCCCCTGCGCGCCGTTCGGATCGCGTATCGCGCGCCGTTCCGCGCCCGTTCACTCCCCTCGGCGCGCCCGACACGCCGCGGGAATTCGCCGCCGTACGCTCGCCCCCGCTCCCGTCGCGCCGCCGATAGGATGGGTGTGACCTGCGGATTCGGTGAACTGCCGGGCTCGGATGGCTGGTTGGCGTCATACGCGCGGGTTGTCCGGCGCGACTCGCGGGTTTCTTTGCCAAGCGATCCGCCCGGAAGGCGCTCGGATTCGGTAACTTCCAAGTGGTCCACCGATCTTGCCGCGGTTTCTACCAGATCGCGGGCGATCGGCGACCGATAATCGCAGTTCGGGCCCGTTTCCAGGGTGTATTCGATCACGGTGCTCTCAGGAGCCCGACCGACTGGAGGGGGAGACGTGGCCACCACCGTGTCCAGAACGCGCTCGACTGTACGGCTCGTGTCGAAACCACAAACCGTCTCCGCCGCCCGCGCGCATGTGCGGCGCTTCTGCGAGCGGGTCGGGTTCGAGTCCGACGACCCGGTCCGCGTCACCTCCGAACTGGCCTCGAACGCTGTCGAGCACGCCGGGGACTACGGCGACTACGAGGTGTCCGCGTCGTTGCACGGCCGAGTCCTGTGGGTGGAGGTACTCGACTGTCTGCCGTGTTCGCTGCCGTCCCCCGTCGAGGTACTGGAGGACGCCGAGGCCGGCCGCGGCCTGCTCGTGGTCGCCGCGCTCACCCACCGCTTCAAGGTGGAGCTGCGCACGAGCGGACGCAAGGCGGTGTGTGCCGGGTTCGAGGGCGACTGAGCCCGCCCGATACGGTCGGACCCGTACCGGCGCGCAGGCGTACGGCGGTCGGGCGGTCATGCGGTCGGGGGACAGCGCGCGTACGACGCCCTCCGCACACGCGCCCGTGGACCGACGTGTCGTGACGGAGGAGGAGCGGGCTCGGATGGTGTTCGGCAGGCGCAGGGCGCGCACCGAGACGGAACCGGAGACGGGGCCGACGGAAAATGCGCCGGCGACCTCGCCGGCGTCGGAATCGGCGGAGATTCCGGAGTCGGGGCCGGGACCGGGACACGGGTTGCAGTCGGGGCCGGGGCCGGAGTCGAGGCCGGAATCCGCCGAGTCCGGGTCGAACGCGTCGGTCACGCCGGCGGACGAGGCGGACGCCGCCTCGACCTCCGAGGACCCGACCGACTGGCAGCGCGTCACCGCGTTCAGGTACGGCCCGCTCGGCTCGGCGAAGTCCCCTTCCGCCACCCGCACAGCCGGTTCGACCGTCGGCATCCGGATCCTCCGGGGCGGCGGTTCGGACGCCTTCTACACCCCCTGCGCGTTCGCCGGTGACGACCGCCGCTCGCTGTACCTGTCGGACGGCAGCCTGCTCTGCACGGTGGACGCCGCCGAGACGATCGACGACGTACGCCACGATCGGGTCCGGGCCGCCGACGGGGAACTCGTCGGCACCATCCGCCGGATCCCGCCCGCTCGTCGCCTGCTCAAGCACACGTGGCGGATCGACCAACCCGGCCGACCCGAGATCGTCGGCCGCAACCTCTTCGCCACGACCGATCCGCGCAGGCTGGCGGCGCACACGGCGGACACCGCGCTCAGCCTCACCTTCGACACCCTGCTCTCCGGCCCCGACGGCTCCATCGGCCCGGTCCGCCCACGCGTCCTCGCCTGGAAGGCCGCGGGCGACCTGGTCATGACAACGGACGGCCGGCACCAGCCGGTCCGCGTCCTGGCCCCTTGGATCGACCGCCGACTGGCCTTCACCTTCGCCATGCTCGGCGACGAGTGAGCAACGGGCCGGCCGGGCGTGCGGTGAACGCGTGCGGGTGAGTGGCGAGTGGGTGAGTGGGTCACCGGGGCGAGTGGTGAGGCACCGGGACGAGTGGGCGATCGCGCGACGTGCGCTCCTCGTGCGGGAGACGGGATGACGCGAGACGCCCGGGCCCGTCGTGCGTAGTGGTACGCGCGACGGGCCCGGGCGAGTGGGCCGGAGCGGCCGGGCCGGAGCGGGTGGAAGGCAGATGAGGCCGAGCCGGGCAGGGGTGGCGTGGGGCTACTTCGTGGATCCTGCCGTCGGCTCCAACGCGCCGAAGACGACCAGGCCCAGGACGACCAGGCCCAGCAGCACGCGGTAGGCGACGAAGACCGTGAAGCTGTGCGTGCTGATGTACTTCAGGAACCACGCGATCGCCGCGTAGCCGACCACGAAGGCGACCACCGTGGCCAGGATCGTCGGCCCCCACGCCGGCGCCGGCCCCTCGCCGATCTTGAACAACTCCAGCCCACCGGAGGCCAGCACCGCCGGGATGGCCAGCAGGAACGAGTACCGCGCCGCGACCTCGCGCCGGTATCCCATCAGCAGACCCGCCGTGACCGTACCGCCCGAGCGCGAGACGCCGGGAATCAGCGCGAGCGACTGTGCGAAGCCGTAGATCAACGACTCCTTGCCGTTGAGCTTGTCCATCCCTCGGTTGTTCAACGCCATCCGGTCCGCGAACAGCAGGATCAGACCGAACACGATCAGCGTCGTGCCGATCAGCCGCAGGTCGCGGAACGTGGTCTCGATGGTGTCCTGGAACACCAGGCCCAGAACCCCGATCGGCAACGTGCCGACGATGATGTACCAGCCCATGCGCGCGTCGAGTTCGCCGCGCAGGGACGGGGTGTACAGCGATTTCACCCAGGTCCCGACGATGTTGCCGATGTCCTTGCGGAAGTAGATCAGGACGGCGGTCTCCGTCCCGATCTGGGTCACGGCGGTGAACGCCGAGCCCGGGTCCTCCCAGCCGGCGAACGCCGACACGATGCGCAGGTGCGCACTGGAGGAGATCGGCAGGAACTCGGTGAGCCCCTGGACCAAGCCGAGTACAACGGCCTCGAACCAACCGATCACCGGACGACTCCGAGGGACGTAAGAGGGATGCGGATCATGCCGGCAACGGTAGCGGCGGCCCACGGTGCGTCAGGTGGACACCACATGGCCGAAATTGGACGGAACGGTAACGGCCGCGCCGCCGGTACGCATCGGCGGGCGAATCGACCGAGGTGGCGTGGGGTGCGGGTGGTGGGCGATCGGAGCGTCGGGGTCGATTGAGGGTGGTCGCGGGTGGTCGCGGTCGGTCGGTGGCGCGGTCGGGGGCGAATCGGGGGCGTCGTCCCGGATGGCTTCGGTCGGTGTGTGGGGCGTTTGAGAGGGTGGGTCGATGCAGCATCTCGATTTCGGCGGCCGGGCCCCACGCTCGTCGCCCTGCACGGCTCGTTCGGCCGTGGCGCGATCTTCACCCGCATCGCCGCCGAACTCGCGGGCGCGGCCCGAGTCGTCGCACCGGACCAGCGTGGCCACGGCCGACACCCGCACCTCGGTCCGTTCCGGCACGAGGACTTCATCGCGGACGCGGCCGACTTCATCCGTGACCTCGGCGCCGGCCCGGTCGTCCTGTTCGGCCACTCGCTCGGCGGCATCACCGCGTACCGGCTCGCCGCCCGTCACCCGGACCTGGTCCGCGCGCTGATCGTCGAGGACGTCGGCCCCGTGATGCGCCGGCCCGAGATCGAGCAGCCGATCCTGGACGTCCGAGGTTGGCCGCGCGCGGCGCCGACGCGCGCCGAGCTGTCCGAGGCGATCAGGGCCCGGGGCGTACCGGACGCGGGCTACTTCATGCAGAGCGCGGAGCGGGACGGCGACGGGTACCGGCTGCTGTTCGACTGGGAGCAGATGATGGCCGTACAGGAGGGCGCCATCGGCGACTGGTGGTCCGACTGGCTGGGCTCGTCCGTCCCGGCCCTGGTGCTGCGCGGCGGCCACAGCACGCTGCTCCCGGCCGGCCTCGCGCGCGACATGGTCGCCCGGCGGCCGGGCGCGCGACTGGTCGAGTTCCCCGACTCGGGGCACTGGATCCACGACGACGAGCCGGTGGCGGTGGCTCGGGCGGTGGCGGCGTTCCTGGCGGAGCAGGGGTAGGGGGCGTCGGGCCCCGCCTGGCGGGGGCCCGCCAGGCGGGGGAGAGAGGACACGCCGCTTGGCGGGGGAGTGAAGGCCCGCCCCTGGGCCCGCCCGGTGTGTGGGTGGGTGTTGTTGCGGCGGTGCGGGTGGATATGTGGTTGCCCGGGTCGAGTGGGGTCGAAATCCTGATGGGCATGAGCGACGAGAGCGTGGGCGAGTCGGTCGGTACGACGGCGGCGGCCGAGGGGGCGGGGGGAGTGGGCCGGGTGGGCCGGGCCGGCGTTGCGGGTCGGGCCGGTGGTGGGAGCGGGGCCGGCGGTGGGCGTGGGGCAGGCCGGGAGGCCGGGTTGCCGGACGCGGACCGGGTGGGCGCGGCGATCCCGAGCGTTCCTCTCCCTCCCGTCGCCGCCGGCGTCCGCATGTCGTGGGAGGCCGCGCCGGCCGCGCTGCGTGCCGCCGTCGAGGCCCGGCTCGGCGCACCGGTCACCCGCGCCGTCACCCAGCTCGGCGGATTCTCGCCGGGCGTCGCCGCCCGCATCGAACTCGCGGACGGGCGGCGGGCGTTCGTCAAGGCCGTCGGCATCGAGGCGAACCCGGACTCGCCCGATCTGCACCGCATCGAGGCCCGCGTCACCGCCGCGCTCCCGGCCGCCGCCCCCGTACCGAACCTGCTCGCCCTGATCGACCTCGACGACTGGGTCGCGCTGGTGTTCGAGGACATCGACGGCCACACGCCGGTCCAGCCGTGGCGCATCGAGGACCTCGCACGGGTCCTGACCGCCTACTCCGAGTTCACCGCCGGCATGGACCCGTCCCCGATCGAGGTGCCCACGATCGCGGAGGCGTTCGCCACGACGTTCGGCGCCTGGCGGCGGGGTTTCGATCCGGAACCGTTCGGGCCGTGGACCCACGCCAACGTCGACCGGCTCGCCACCCGAGCGGCCGACTGGAAGAGCGCCGCCGAGGGCACCGCGCTTGTACACTGCGACCTGCGCGCGGACAACATCCTGCTCACCCCGGACCGGGTCGTGTTCGTCGACTGGCCGTGGGCCGTGATCGGCGCCGCGTGGTTCGACGTGGTCGTGATGGCACCGAGTGTGATCATGCACAACGGCGATCCGGCCATCGATCTGATCGAGGCGCACCTGGCGGCGCGGCGGGTGGATCCGGACCGCATCACCACCGTGCCGGCCGCCGCCGCGGGATTCTTCGCCGAGAGCAGTCTGCGCCCGGCTCCGCCCGGATTGCCGACGTTGCGGCCGTTCCAGCGGGCGCAGGCGCACGGCGCACTGACGTGGCTGCGGCGACGTATGGGGTGAGCGGTGTCGGATGGCTGATGTTGGGTAGTCGTCGAGGACGGTCGGTCGGACGGGAGGGGCGTGCATGAGCGTCGACTACGCGGATGGGGTGCTCCGAGTGGAGCGAACCTCACCACCGCTCGGCGTGCGCCTGTTCGGCGAGGTCGACCTCGACAACTGCGCGCACGTACGCTCGGCTCTGGTCACGCAGAGCGCGGGCGGTACCGGCGACCTCTACGTGGACGTGTCGTCGCTACGCTTCATCGACGTCGCCGGCATCCGTACGTTGGTCGAGACCGCCCTGCGGATTCAGCCGGGGAGGCGCCTGGTCCTGCATCGCGCCTCCGAGGAACTGTGCGTGCTCGTCCGGCTCGCCGGATGGGACCGGGTCCCCGGCCTGGTATTGGAGAAGGTGACGACCCGATGACGACGGCCACGATGTTCCGGCACGACGCCTTGCTCTACGCGGGCATCGACGAGTTCGTCGAGCGTACCGCCGGCTTCGTCCGGGCCGGCCTGGCCGACGACGAGGCGGTCGGCGTCGCGGTGATCGAACCGCGGGCCGGCGCGCTGCGCGACGAACTCGGCGCCGACGCCGACCGGGTGGCCTGGATCGACATGGAGCGGGTGGGCCGCAACCCGGCCCGGATCATCCCGGTCTGGCAGGACTGGGCCGAACACCACGGCGCACGCGTGTTCCGCGGCATCGGCGAGCCGATCTGGGCGGGCCGCAGCGCCCAGGAGATCGTCGAGTGCCGACACCACGAGGCCCTGCTCAACCTCGCGTTCGACGGCGTGGCATGGCAACTGCTGTGTCCGTACGACGTGTCCGCGCTGGACGCGGAAGTGATCGACGGGGTGGGGCACTCGCACCCGCGCGTGTTGACCGCCGCGGCCGAGCGCGACGGGATGAGCCTCGCCACTGAGGACTACGCCGCGACCCTGCTCGGCCCCGCCCTGCCGGACGCACCCGCGCACGCCGACCGACTGGCGTTCCGCTCCGGCGAACTGGCCGGCGTCCGAGCCCTGGTCCGCCGCACCCTGGCCGACGCGCCGCGCGCACACGTGAACCACGCGATCCTGGCCGTGAGCGAGATCGCGGGCAACAGCATCGTGCACGGCGGCGGCCACGGCACGCTCGCCGTCTGGCTCGAGGACGCCTCCTTCGTCTGCGAGATCCACGACACCGGCCACATCACCGACCCCCTCGCCGGCCGCCACCGCCCCACCCCCGACCAAGACGGCGGCCGAGGCCTGTGGATGGCCAACCAGATCTGCGACTTGGTACAAATCCGCTCGACGGAAAGCGCGGGGACGACGGTGCGGGTGCGCCTGGCACGGTAGGGGGCGGGGTGGGGCGGCCCTGGCCGGGGTGGGGCAGGCGGGGCGAGTGGGCTGGGTGGGGTGGGCGGGGCGAGTGGGGTGGGGCGGCTGCGAGGTCGGGGCCGGCTTCGTGTCGACTTTTCGCCGGCTGACATTGCCTGGCATCTGATCAGTTCTGCGACTTGGTGTCATCCGCTCGACGGAGAGGGCGGGCGACGACGGTGCGGTTGCGACTGGCACGGTAGGGGCGCGGCGGTTCGGGGTGGTGGGGCGAGGGGCCGGCCCCCTGTCGATCTTTTGCCGGCCGCCATTGCCCGAGGCCCGACCAGATCTGTGACCTGGTCGGCACATCCCCTCGGCGAGGATGACAGGGGGGTGGGGCCGGCTCTGGCGATCCCGAACTTCCTGTGCCGGGCGGCGTTCGTTGCTCGGGATCACGTCGACGTGGCGTCAGTGCCGCAGCCGGCCGCCGGGCTCGTTCGGACCGCTCCTCTTGGCGGGTGTACCCCTTGGAATGTGTGAGCAGTTCCTCCGTGACGAGTACCGCCGGAACGTCGCCGGCAGCCCGGACAACAGGACCGCCTCCCCGCGCCGCCCTCCAGACCGCCAGGTCGTACCTCGATGCCACGCCGGCGGTCGATCACCCGGGTCAAACGTGATCCCGGGCCGGGCCGGGCCGACGCCGTCGGGACCACCATCCCGGCTTCGTCGCACGAGAAGGGAACCCGGCGGCCGGCATCGACCCCAGAGCGCCCCGCGCGCCCGGTGGCCCGTCGTCACCAAGTCGGCACCGATCGCCGCCGGGCCGTTGGCCTTCGGTGGTGTGGTGGTTGTGCCATGGCGAAGCTGCGGGCAACCGGCAACGTCCCCCTTGCCGGACAGCCGAAGCGCCGTCGTGAGGCGGGCCGCCGGTGCGTGACGTGACGGTGTGGGGTCCCGGGGGCGGGGCGGGGCGGGGGCAGGGCAAGGACGTGGGTCGAGAGTCAGGCGGAGATTCCCGCACCGCGCTGTGTATGGGCCTTGCTGCGTTGGGCGGCCAGGCCGGTGAGGCGGGCGACGGCGACGCCGATCGCGCCCGGGAGAAGCCCGGCGGCGATGAACGCCACGATCCCGGTCCCCCACCACGCGATCTCGAACAGGATGCGCGGAAGGCCCGTCAACGCGTCCGCATTGTTGGCGGCCGCGAACCGCCCCCACAGAAGCATCATCACTGAGGGAGCCGCCAACCCGACCAGAACCCGGACCGGCCAGCCGGCACCAAGGGTGAATCCCCAGAAGGCAGTGGCCCCCACGACAGCCAGTTCGGCCAAGAACAGCGCCACCATGGCGGTCCAGTAGAGCACGATCACGCGAGCCTCCCCGTCGAAAACGAGAGCACCGCTCTCGTCTGAGAGCATCATTCTGCGTTCACTGCTCCAAGTCAAGAGCACTGCTCTCGTTTGCGTTCACTGCTCTCGCCCGGTGCCCGCCTGAATGAATCGCCCATCACAACGCGCCGAGCCCCCGCGGCGCCGAGATCAGTTGGCGCGAGATCCCCACCCGTCCGATCCACCCCCGGCTGCCCCGGCTGCATCGGCCGCACTGGTCTGACTCCACCTCACCCGTCGGGCCCACCGCGCAGGCCGCACCCGCCCGATTCGCCTCACCCGTCGGCCGGCCTTGCCCGTTTGACCCGCCTCACCTGTCCGACCCGTCCGACCCATGCGATCAGTCGTATCCATCCGACCCGTCCGATCTACCGCACGGCCGTACGCGTCCGGCCTGCTTCGCCGGTCCGACCGGTCGGGTCCAGCCCGCCGGCCGGACCCGCTTGAACCGCCCGATGCGCTTCACGGGTCGTACGCGTCCGGCCTGCTTCGCCGGTCCGACCGGTCAGGTCCAGCCCGCCGGCGCGCCCACCGGACCGTCCGATGCGCCTCGCCGGCCGTTACACGTCCGACTCGCCTTATCGTCCGATCCGCCCGGCGCGCGCTTAACCCTTTGCTCGGCCAAACCTCACCGGGTTGGGGTGCGTCTCATCCCCGTCGGGTCGCCACACCGCACCTGGCACCCCGCGCCGTCCCATATCCGGCTCGCGCCAAGTGGGTGGGGCGGTGGGTTGTGTGCGGTGGGTGCGAGGTGCCCGGGGTGTGGCGTGTGCCGTCTGCGCTCCATTGCCGGTTGCGTTCGGTCTGGATGTGCCGTGGCGTGGTTGCGGTGTCCAATTTCGAGAGCAGTGCTCTTGTTTGGGGCGGTGCTCACGGATGAGAGCAGTGAGCACTTGAGCGTGACTGGCCGCCGCCGCTCGCCTGGGTCCGTACCTCTCCTTCCCCCTGAATCCCTGGCGTCGCATCGAAGCTGCCCCGGCCCCGCCCGATCTGCTCCGCGTGCCCGGCTTGGTTCTGTCTCGCTCGTCTTGGCCTCCCTGGCGCCTGGGCTCGCCCACTTCCAAGCGCGGCTCGGGCAATGGGGCCGAGGCGGTGCGGCTCGCCTCGGCCTGCCCGTTCGGCTTGTCGAGTCGGCCTTTGGCAATGCCGGCCCGATGGCCAACTCTGCTGCCCAAGGCGGAGGTGTGCGATGGAGAGTGGCCGGTTCGCGGGGTGAGCGGTTGGCTTGTCGGTGCAGCTTTGGGTCCGGAGGGGCGCTCCGAAGCGAGATCGGTGCTCTCGTATGCGGCCGGTGCTCTCATTGGTGATCGGTTTTTCGCTCGCCGGCCGGGCGAAGTCGGGCTGGGCTTGCTGCTGAGCGTGCGTGCGTGCGGATCTTGCTTGGGTGGATTTGGGGTGCGGCTGGTGGTGCCGATTCGGTCGCGTGCTCCGAAAGGAGATCGGTGCTCTTGATTGTGAGCGGTGATCGCGATGGTGGGCGGTGTTCGGGAGGCTTGGGGAGGGTGCCGGCCGGTTCGAGGGATGGGGGTTCTGGGGTGGGTGGGTGGGTGGTTGCCGGCTTGAGGTGAGAGAGCGGTGCTCTCGTTTGTGGGCGGTGGTCTTGATGTGGAGCGGTGGTCTTGGAGGGCCGCGAGGCGTGGGTGGTCGTGGGGGCGTTTGGTCGGAGGGTGTGGTGGCTTGGGCGGGCCTCGGAAGGCTTGTGCCGATGGCGGAATCCGCCAGTGGCGGAATCCGATCTTGAGGGGCCGATCGGTGTGCTGATCTTGAGGGAAGCCGTATGAGCGGCGGATTGGGGCCGACGGGGAGGTTCTCAGGTGAAGGTGGTCTACGTACACGGCGCATGCGTCGTGGATGGTGAGTGGTGGTGGCATCGCATGGTGGAGCCGCTTGCGGCGCATTGGCTGGATACGCAGGCGGTCGAACTGACCAGTGCCGGCAGGGATGTGGCCGGGTTGGGAGATCTGCACGACGACGTCGCGGCGACGCGGGCTGTGCTCGAGGGGAGCGATGAGCCGACCATTGTGGTTGCCCACTCGTACGGCGGCATGGTCGTGACCGAGGCTGCGGCCGGTCTGGGCTCGGTGCGGCACCTTGTGTACGTGACCTCGGTGATGCCCGAACCGGGCGAGACCCTGGCGCGCTTCGCCGGGTCGGAGCCGGCGCCTTGGATGGAGGTCGGGAGCGACGGCACGATCTCCGCGCGGCCCGAGACCGCCGCCGAAGTCTTCCTTCAGGGCTGCGACGACGAGGTGATCGTTGCCGAGGCGCTGCGTCGGCTCGTGCCGCAGTCGTTGGCCGCATTCGGCCAGAGTCCGAGCGTGGCCGCGTGGAAGGACGTGCCCTCCACGTACGTGGTCTGTACGGAGGATCGTGGTTCGTCGGCTGCCTGGCAGCGGGAGCGGGCTGCCCGGGCCGACCAGGTGATCGAGATCCCAACGGACCATCACCCGTTCTTGAGCCGCCCCACGTTGTTCGCGGACTTGCTGGCCAGACTGGTTCCCGCCGCCCGCCGCCCGCCGCCCGCCGCGCACGGGGCTCGGCCATGATCGCCTCGAATAACAGGCCTTGGCGACATTCGTCAGAGGCTTGACACTCGACCCGTGGGTCGCCGGCTCCGGGCTGCCGAAAGCCGTAGCGGGCGAGGACGGGCTTTGGGGTGAACTGGCCGCGTTGGTGGTGGGATTGCGGTGTTGGCCGGCCGGCGCCTGTCCTTTGCCATCCGACTTGGTCGTAGACGCGTCACCTGACCTGGGCCGGACCAGGGCCTGTCCGGCGGATCATGCCGGGCGGTTCACCAGCACTGAATCGTTGTAGCGATCCGCCGGACATGGGGCCGGCCGGCGCAGGTTGGGCCCGCCGTTAATACCTCGACATCGGTCGCGGTGATCGGGGACGCTTCGGGCGATGACCAGAATCGACGACACGCCGCCCGCGTGGGACGAGCGCACGCAGCTCACCACATTTCTCGACTACACACGTGCCACCGCCCGCGCCAAGTGCGATGGGGTCTCCGCGGAGAACGCTCGCAAGGCGCTCCTGCCGGGCTCACCGCTGATGACCGTGAGCGGATTGATCAACCACCTCCGCTGGGTCGAGTACCACTGGTTCCGGGTGGTCTTCCTCGGCGAGGAGGACCGGGGCCCCTGGACCGATGAGGACCCCGACCGCGAGATGCGTATCGCCGTCGACTTCCCGCTCGCGCAGTTGCTCGACGAATACGCCGAACAGAGCGCCCGCCACCGCGAACTGGTCGCCGGGAACAGCCTGGACACGCAGGCCAGGGGAGCCGTCCGCGACGGTCTCCATGTCGACCTGCGCTGGATCCTCCTCCACCTCACCGAGGAGACGGCCCGCCACAACGGCCACCTGGACATCCTGCGCGAGATGCTCGACGGCACGACCGGCGACTAGATACGGCGGAGATCATGGGCGGAGCCGGAGCCGGAGCCGGAGCCGGATCGAGGCGACGGTGACGGTGCCGTGGAAGACGTAGCCGCGCTTGTCGAACCTCGTGGCCACGGCCCGGGGGTTCTTCAACGCGTTGATGGTTCGCTCGACTTCGTTCCTTCGTTTGTGGATCGCCTTGTCGAAGCCGGTGGGTCGGCTGCCCCTGGTGCCTCTTCGTCGGCGGTCGGCCCGCTGGTTCTCCGGTTCGGGGATGGTGTGTTTGATCGGGCGTCGTCGCAGGTAGCGGCGGTTGCGGCGGGAGGGGTACGACGCTTGTCCGCGTGGGATGTCTTGTCGCCGCCGAGGTGGTCGGGCCGGGTGCGTGGGTGTCCGCCGCTGAGGCGGGCGATACGGATGCGTTCCATGACCGGGACGAGCTGCGGAGAGTCGCCTCACCGGCCCGGAGTGACAAGCAGGGCCAGGGGGCGGCGTCCGCCCTCACCGGCGAGGTGGATCTTGCAGGTGAGGCCGCCCCGGGAGCGTCCGAGTCCCTCGTCGGGGCGGTGCTGCCGGGGCGTGCGTCCTTATCCCGGCACTCGTGGCGGTTTCCTACGAGCGCCGGCGGCGTGCTGATGGGTTCGGCAGGAGGTCGAGTCGACGCTCACCATCGACCAGTCGATCCGGCCTTCCGCGTCGGCGTCGGCCGGGACGGCCGCGAAGATCCTGTCCCGGGTGCCATCCGCCGGCCAGCGTCCGTGCCGTTCGTACACAGATTCCGTTGACGACCCTGCGGTGGCCGGCCCACCGGCTGCCGCACTGCCCCGACTTCGGCAGATGCGGCTTCAGCCGGGCCCACTCCTCATGCGTCGAGTCTCCCCGCCCCATGCTCATACCGACGACCCGAAGCCACGACGGTCACATGATCCGCCGGACAGGCCCTAGAAGACTCATGAAGATGTTGCGTTCTGGCCCCGCCGCGTCAGCGGCGGGACCAGACTCGTTTTCATGGTGCAGGGGGAATGGTCGGGTGAGTTGATCGGGCCGGACGTGTGGGCGACGTGTCGGGAGCTGATCCCGGCGGGGAGTGTGTTCGCGTTCCTGGCCGAGCATCGCGAGGCGTTGTTTCCGGCGGTGATGTTCGCGGACATGTATCCGTCGGCGAACGGGCGTCCGTCGATGCCGCCGCAGGTCCTGGCGGCGGCGATCACGTTGCAGGCCCTGAACGGGCTCTCGGACTTCGACACCGTGCAGGAACTGCGGTGCGACCTGCGGTGGAAGGCCGCCTGCGGGCTCGGCCTGCACGACATCGCGTTCGACCCGTCGCTGTTGGCGTACTTCCGTCGCCGCCTGGCCCGGTCGGCGCGTCCGGACCGGGTCTTCGACGCGGTCCGCGAGGTCGTGCGGGCCACCGGCGTGTTGAAGGGCAGGCAGCGTCGGGCGGTCGACTCCACCGTCCTGGACGACGCGGTCGCCACCCAGGACACCGTCACCCAACTCGTCTCCGGAGTGCGCGCGGTGATCCGTGAGGTCCCCGACGCCGCGGCCGTCGCGACCGAACACTGCCGCGCCCACGACTACACCGACCCGGGGAAACCCAGGATCGCCTGGAACGACCCGGCCGCCCGAGCCGATCTGGTGGACGCCCTGGTCCGCGACGCGTTCCTGCTGCTGGGGAACCTGCCCGACCGCGAGCACGGCGAACGCGCGGCGAACGCGATCGGCCTGCTCGCGCTCGTGGCGGGGCAGGACGTGGAGCCCGCCGACGGCTCCGACGGCCGCGACGGCAGGTGGCGGATCACCCGGGGCACCGCCCCCGACCGCGTCGTCTCGGTCGTCGACCCGCAGTCCCGACACATCCACAAGACCCGCAGCCGCCACCAGGACGGTTACAAGGCCCACCTGGTCGTGGAACCCGAGACGCTCCTGTTCACCGCGGTGGCACTCACCCCGGGTTCGGGCGCCGAACACCACGAGGCGAACGTCGTCCTCGACCTTCTCGCCGACGAGCCGGACCCGGTCGACCTCCTGGGCGACACCGCCTACTCCACCGGCGACGCCCGCGCGGTCCTGGAGGCCGCCGGGCACCGGTTGTTCCTCAAACCCGCCCCGTTGCGCAGCGCGGTGCCCGGCGGGTTCACCCTCGACGACTTCGCCGTCGACACCACCGCCCACACCGCGACCTGCCCGGCCGGCCACACCGCCGCCCTGGCAGCCCCCGCCGGACAACACCGCCAACGCAAGGCGTTCTTCGGCGACCACTGCACCGACTGCCCGCTCCGAGGCCGGTGCACCAAGGCCGAAGCCGGGCGGACCCTCACCATCCGTCCGCACCACGACCACCTCGCCGCCGCGCGTCGACAGGCCGCCACCGACCTCCATTGGCAGGCCGAGTACCGGCGTTGGCGCCCACCGGTGGAACGCGCGGTCGCCTGGATCGTCGCCCGCGGCAACCGCAGACTCCGCCACCGCGGCACCGCCCCCAACGATCGTTGGCTCCACGTCCGCGCCGCCGCGATCAACCTGCGGACCCTCATCCGCCTCGGCCTCACCCACGACGGCACCACCTGGCGCCTGCCCACCACCGCCTGAGCGGGGCACAGCACCCGAAACGCGACCCGTTCCGCCACTGACGCGACGGAACCGGTCCCAAGATTTTCATCGACCTTCTAGGCGGGACGGCAAGGTGTCCGAACGCGCTCCCGTGGCCGTTCAGTCCTCGCTGTGGAACCGAGGGCGGGTCCTGAGGGTGAGGTCGCTGCTGGTCGCGATTGCCAGGGTGAGACCGGCCGGGGAGAAACCGGCAGCGCGCAGTTCTGAGTACTCGGAGTGGAAGACATGCCACCAGGTGCCGCCCGCCGCTCCGTTGTTCGCTCCGCCGTCGGCGGAGAGGATGATGCGGTCGTGGGGCCAGTCGGGGCTGACGACATCCACCGTCCAACCGTCCTGGGTGGTGCTGTGTAGACCGCCGCCGAAGAGGCCGGCGATGCGGATCTCGGTGCCTGCGACGGGACCGAGTCCCGGGCAGGCGAGGTCCGGGTGTGCGTCGGGGTGTTGGTGGCGGGGTCGGGATCCCGGTCGCGTGCGATCTTTTCGCCGGTGACTGCGTCGAAGAGTCCGTGTCCGTCTTGGGATACGACCATGACGAGGTCGTGTCCGGTGTCCGGATGGACCGCGAAGCCGATGCCGAGCAGGCCGCGGATGGGGGTCCTGCGGTCCAGGACTGGCTGCCAGGGCACCGGCGGCGACATGACGGGGGCAGCAAGGTGGCGATCGCGTAGGTGCTGCTGCTGGTACTTCGTGATCAACCTGTCTCCTCGGCGCGGTTCACGTCGAGGATCTCTCGCACAGCGTGCCGAGTCGACTCGAATTCAGAGGCTGATCTCGGCCGACCTGCGTGTACTGGGTTCGCTGCCAAACGCCTCGATTGGCCGGCACAGCGACTGGCTTCACCGTTGAAGGACAGCGCCGATTCGTTGGTGTTGTGGGGTGGGGTGGCCTTCGGATGTGCTTCTTGGCATTGGTCCTGTGGCTTGGTGTGGTGGGGTCAGTCCAGTTCGGCCATACCTTCGGCTACTCGTCGGATGGTTGCGGCGTCGTCGGGGCGGCCGTTCTCCTCGTAGCGGTCCGCGAGCGCCTTCGCGGCTTCGATGAGGGTGTCGGGGTCGGCGAAGCCCAGTTTCGAGCCGGTTGTCAGGGCCTGGACGGTGACCTCGAGGAGGTCCACGAGTTCCGACGCGGGCAGGCCACCGGCCACGCCCGATGTGTAGGCCGCGTAGCCGAGCATGCCGAATCGGGCCTGCGCGAGACCGTTTTCGGGCTCGTCATCGCGTACTCGGCCCACCTCCGCCATGGCGCCGACCACGCAGCGGAAGGCCATGCCGTGGTTGCCGAAGGTGGTGAATGCCGAGGCGCAGTCGACGAAGGCGTCCGCGGTGGCGAACGGATCGGGCGTCGGAAAGTCTTCGGTGAGCAGGTCGTATGCGGTGTGGGCGCTGACCATCGCGGGACGCTCTTTGCCCGCGTCGGCTCGTTCCCGGGCCCGCCGGGCGATTGCCCGGCCACCGTTCCTGGGGCCGAGTTCGCTCGATCGTCGACGGAAGAGGGGCACGGAGGTTCTCCGGTCTTGTGCGGCGTTGTTTCGGGACGGGTCGGATCGGGGTGAGTCCGGGGCGGGGCGGTTGGGTCGGCTCCCAGCGGAGCCCACGCTCTTGGGACGCATCTACACCGCATCGCGTTCCGGAATCGGGGCCGAATCCGGCTGCCCGCAAGGCATGCCCATGGAGTTGACCCCGACCCCGTTCTCGGGCCCGGCTCGGCCCCGACTCTGGCCCCAACCCGGCTTCGACCCCAGCTCGGGCTCTGGCTCTCGGCCCCGACTGCGGCTCTGGCCCCCGGCCAAGACTCCGGCCCCGGCTCCGGCCCGGCCCCGGCCCCGGCCCCGGGCCCCGAGCCCGGCCACGACCCCGGTTCCGACCCGACCCCGGCTCGGGCTCCGATCTCGGCCTCCACTTCGGGCCCGACCCTGGCTCCGACTACGACTCCGGCCCGGCTCGGGCCTCGACCCCGCCCCTCGGCCCCAGCCTTCGGCCCGGCCCCAGCCCCCGGCTCTGGCGCCGATTTTGGTTCGGTGCGCGCTTTGGGTGGCTGGGGTGGGGCGGGGTGGCGGGGCGTGGGTGGGTTAGGGGGTGGGGGTGGGGGTGGGGGTGTCGGGGCCTTGGGCGCGGACGCGTTCGACGTTTTCGAGGGAGTCGCGGAGGTTGGTGAGCCAGGTGTCGGTGTTGCCTTGGACGAGGCGTACGCACCAGGCCAGGGCGTCGCTGCGGCTGCGGGCGACGCCGGCGGCGACGAGGGTGTCGAGGACTTGGCGTTCGGGTTGGCGGAGGCGGGTCATGACCGGTACGGAGACTGTGGTGTAGAGGGCACGGGTGCCGCCGCATTCGACGCCCCAGGAGACCTTGCGGCCGAAGCGGCGTTCGGCTTCGCGGGCTACGGCGATGCGGTCGTCGCGGGTGCGTTCGCGGAATTCGGCGATTCGGCCGTCGAGGGCGGCGTCGCGTTCGTCGGCGGAGACGTCGTCGGCGAGTTCCGGTTCGGGGATGCGGCCGATGACGGTGATTTCCTCGCGGTCGACGGTCACGTCGACGAGGGCGGTGAAGAGTCCTTCGGGGAGGCGGCCGGTGAACCAGCCTCGTACGGCTTCTTGCTTCGTTGTAATCATGTAATTCAAGTTACGCCGATGTTGGCTGATGGCAAGGAGGTCCGCCCACAGCGGAATTCGGCAGCGGGAGGAGGATGCGGACGACGGGGTGGGGATGGGGAGTTCGGAGCGGGGAGGGACGGTTGGCAGCGTGCCGGGGTTGCCGAGGGATGTTGCCGTGGCACGATCGATGGCTATGGCTATGGCTATGGCTATGGCGCTATGGCTATGACTGCGGCTTGGCTGTGGTGACGTCGTGGTGTGGGTGAGGGGTGATGGTGATGGGTTCGGAGGGTCGGATGGCTCGGCGGGTGTTGCTCGGGACTTGGCCGACGCCGCTCGAACCCGCGCCGAGGTTGGCGAAGGCGCTTGGGCTCGGTGCGGATGATTTGTGGGTCAAGCGGGATGACCTCACCGGTCTGGGTGGTGGTGGCAACAAGGTGCGGAAGCTCGAGTGGACGTGTGGTGCGGCGGTTGCCGCCGGGGCCACGACGTTGGTGACCACGGGGGCGCCGCAGAGCAATCACGCGCGGTTGACGGCGGCGGCGGGTGCTCGGTTGGGGCTTGATGTCGTGCTCGTGTTGGCGGGAACGGGTGGGGCCTCGGCGTCCGGGAACATCGCGCTCGACGGGTTGTTCGGCGCAACGGTCGTGTGGGCGGGCGACGTCGGGCGGGCGGCGCTCGATGCCGTCGCCGGGGAGGTGGCCGCGCGGTTGCGCGAGCGTGGGGGCGATCCGATGGTGCTTCCGTTTGGTGGGTCGAGTGTGCTCGGTGCGCGAGGGTACGCGGAGTGTGGGCGGGAACTCATCGGCCAGGCGCCCGAATTGGATGTCGTCGTGGTGGCGTTGGGTTCCGGCGGCACGATGGCGGGGCTGGTCGACGAGTTGGGTCCCGAACGTGTGCTCGGTGTGCACTGCGGTGCCGTCGACGATCCGGCCGGGACCGTACACGGGTTGCTCGCCGCCCGGGACGAAGCACGTTGTGCGCGGGCTTCGTTGCGGGTGCGGCTGGATCAAGTCGGGGACGGGTACGCGACTTTGACTGAGGCTTCCATGACGGCGCTGACTCTGGCGGCGCGTACGGAGGGCATCGTGCTCGACCCGATCTACACCGGGCGGGCGATGGCCGGGCTGATCGCGGCGGTCAGGGATGGCGAGGTCCGACCCGGCCGGCGCACGATCTTCGTGCATACGGGTGGCCTGCCCGGGTTCTTCGGTCACCCGACGACGCTCGGGAGGGCGATGTCCGGCCTGAAGGCGGGCGATGGTCGGGCGGGGTCGGCCGGATCGGCGGGCTGAGTGGGGCCGGGCCTAGCCGAGTTGGGTCGAGCCGAGCCGAGTCGAGCCGAGCCGAGTCGAGTCGAGCCGAGTCGAGCCGGGTCGGGTCGGGTCGGGTCGAGCCGAGTTGGGTTGGACTTGGCGGGGGTTGGACTGAGCCAGGGGCTTTGGGGATCCGTGGGCTGACGCTTGGTCGGTGCGACCGGCATTCGGGCGATGGGGGAATCGGCGACGCAGGGTGGGATATGTCGACTCCGAAGGCCGTCCCGAGAGGCTGTGCCCCTTGCGTGGGGTCCTGTCGGGTTGATGCGGGTGCGGGAACGGACCTCGCTCCGTTCGGATGGGCCGGAGCGTCGAGGTGGGTGTTGCCCTGACCGGCCGGCTGATGGGCGGCTGACCGTGTGGACCGCCGACACGCCTGCTCCGCAGGGGCCGACGCAAAGTGGGCTACGTCCGGTTCAGGGGGCATGCCGACTGCGCGAGTCCGGCCGCGTCGATGCGGGTGCGGCTGCGGCTGCGGGTTCGATCCAGTTGGGTGGGCCGCAAGTGCGGAGGTGGACGTGTCGACGCCGGTTTCGGAGCGGGGCTTCGCCGGTGCCCGTATCCGCGCTCGCACGGGACGACGGATGGGGGAATTGGCCATGCGGGGCGGGCTGCACCGGCTCCGGATGCCGTCCAAGGGGGCGCGCCGATTGCGCGGGGCTTGCCGGGTTGGTGCGGGTGCGGGTTCGATCCATTCGGGTGGGCCGAAGCGCTGAGGTGGGCGTTGTCCCGATGCGTCGGCCGGCCGCCCAACCGGCCGCCGACCGGGTGGACTGTCGACGTCGGCTCCGGGCGGGCCATACCGGCTCCGAAGGCTGTCCGAGGGGCGCCGAGGTGGGCGCCGCGCCGGCCGGCCGGCGGGTTCGGGTGGATGTGGTGACGTCGGTTTCGGAGTGGGGCTTCGCCGACATTCGTGGTCGGACCCGTGCGTGTGTGCACGTCCGGATTCGTGGTCGTGGGTGGTCCTCGGTGCGCGGCTCGACGCCGGCTCGGCCCGATTCGGGCGTTCGTGTGTCGGTGCGCCGCGTTGGTGCATGGCGGACCGGTCTTGTCGCAGGGATGGTGTCGGGTTCGTTGGCGACCCGGGGCGGGGGACGTGAGGGTGGGGGCAGGTAGCTTGGGGCGCATGACCATCGAGGGCATTGCCGTGCGGATGTCGGTCGGGACTTTGACCGCGATCGCGGGGTTGCATGTTGCGTGGGGGCTGGGGTCGTCGTGGCCGCTGCCCGATCGGGCGTCGCTGGCGGATGCGGTGGTCGGGCAGCCGGGCGTGCCCGGACCGGCGGCTTGCTTCGCGGTCGCGGGTGCGCTGGGTACGGCGGCGCTGTTGGTGGCCGGTCGGCCGAGGAGGAAGCCGGCGGTGGCTCGGCTCGGGGGGTTCGGTGTGGCCGGCGTACTGGGGTTGCGCGGTGTGGTCGGCCTGGTCGGACGGACCGACCTGCTGTCGCCGGGATCGTCGTCGGATCGCTTTCGTCGCCTCGATCGCATGGCGTACTCGCCGCTGTGCCTCGCGCTTGCGGCGGGCTCGGCGGTCTCGGCCGGCGGGGGTGGCCGATGAATCGGCTCGGGCTGGTCGCGGTGGTGGTGCGGGATTACGACGAGGCCATCGCGTTCTATACGCGTGCGCTCGGGTTCGACCTGCGCGAGGACAGTCCGATGGAGGACGGCAAGCGATGGGTCGTGGTCGCGCCGCCCGGTACGGGGCCGAACGAGGCCGCGGTGCTGTTGGCGCGTGCGGTGGACGACGAGCAGCGGTCGCGGGTGGGGGATCAGACCGGCGGGCGGGTCGGGCTGTTCCTGTACACCGACGACTTCACCCGGGAACATGCTCGGATGCTTGCCGCCGGCGTGGTCTTCGAGGAACCGCCGCGACGGGAGAAGTACGGCGTCGTCGCGGTCTTCCGGGACCTGTACGGCAACCGCTGGGACTTGATCGAGCGCACCGGTCCGACACGGTGAACGACGCGCCCCGTGCGGTGCGGTGCGCTGATCGGACGGATGGGCGGACGGACGGATGGATGGGGCACAGGGGCCCGGCTCCGCGTGCGTGGTTGGTGGCCAGTACGGTCGCGTCGTCGGCGCGGCCCGCGTCCAGGCGGAAGCCGACCACACCGAGCACGCGAGGACGGGCTTGGGGGTAACGGTCGCCGACTCTGCCAGAGGTGTCGAAGTGGTGGGCAGCCCCAGAACCGCTCGACCTCACCCTGACCCCGGGTCTGGGCTGGACCCAGCCCGTTTCTCACCGATCATCCGACCGTTGGTCGATTCGAGCCGTTGTTGCCGGACTGGCGTCCCCGGCGCGGAACGAGCGCCAGGATGATCACCGGCAAGTGATCGACGGGTTCGCGGACCGGACCGGAGCCGTAGGCAGAACTCCCAGGCGCGTCGGGTCGTGGAGTGGAGCCCAACGCAGGCCGCGGATGTGGGCGATCGACGACACCCGGGAACGCGCCTCCGCCGCCCTGCTCGCTCAAGCCGACGCCGAAGAGGCTCCGAGTCGACCGCGAAGATTCGTTTCGCGGTCGATGGCCGATTCAGGTCCTGGGCCTGGGTTTCGTCCTCGTGCTCGGCCGGGTCGGCGACGCAGCGGCCTTCCCACACGCGATGGCCGTGCCGTCGGTGGCCCGGCCGGCGATCGTGCTGCTCGACAGATCGTGCTCGTCCCGCGTCCGGTTCGCGCACCGGCGCAGACGCAGGATTCGCGCCGAGATCCCACTGCCCGCCGACCGGATCGCCAACCGCTGATGCCCGGGTGGGAAGGATGACCGGCCATTGGCCTCCGACGAGACCACGGCCATCCACCGAGTGGCCCTCCACCTCGCCGCCGGACCTATTGGTCGCGGGCCGTCGAACGTTACCGCCGAGCCGCCTACGTGACGACGCCAACGGCAGCAGCAACAGCAGCAACAGTAGTAGTAGTAGTAGTAGCAACAACAGCAGCGACAGCAACGACAGCAACGGCGGGCCTGGCGAGCCCGGCTCGCCCCAAGCGGTGCCGGCCAAGCGGGGCAAGGGCAGACCAACGCATTGCGGACCGGCGCATTCAGGTCATCAGTGCTGCGCCAGCGCGATGACCAGCCACAGGAAGGCCACCCCCGCGATTGTGCAGAGCAGGGTCGAGCCCGATGGGTGGGGGCTGTGGGCCTCGGGGAGGATGTCGGCCGTGGCGAGGTAGAGGAGGAAGCCGGCGAAGAAGCCCAGGTAGAGGCCGAGAAGGTGTTCGGGGATCGTGAAGGCGAGGGTGATCGCCGCGCCGGCGACCGGGGCGACGGCGTCCGCGCCGAGCAGGGTCAGGGCTCGGCGGCGGTCGTTGCCGTACATGCGGGTGACGGTGTACGTGTTGAAGCCGTCCGCGAAGTCGTGGGCCACGACCGCGATGGCCACCGTGGTGCCGACGGTCGTACCGGCCTGGAAGGCCGCCCCGATCGCGAAGCCGTCCATCACGCTGTGCCCCACCAACGCGGCGGCGGCGGTCAGGCCGATGCCCTTGGCGGGCCCGTCCGGGTTCGCGGGCGGGCCGTGGTGGTGGGCGTGCGGGGCGTACTCGCCCTCGTGGGCCCGGTGGATGGCCACCGAGCGCTCGATCACGTGCAGGACGAGGAAGCCGAGTACGAACATCAGCAACGCCTGCGGTACGCCGCCGATCCGATCGCCCGCCGCCGAAAGCGCCTCCGGCAGCAGGTCGAACGCGACCACGCCGAGCATCAGCCCGGCGGCCAGGCCCAGTACGAGGTGCCGTCGGTCGCCGATGCGTTGCGCCACCCAGCCGCCGAGCAGGGTCATCAGGAAGGCGCCGGCGGCGATCAGTACGGCGGTCATGGCCGCGCCCGCCCAGGCGCCCAACCTGGATTCGGAGGCTCCACCCGCGTCGGCGTCATCGGTCAATCGTCGTTGAGCGGACGCCCGTACGCGTCCGTGATTGCGCCGTCCGAGTGAGCACGCGTACGTCGTCCGCGCCGCGCGCAGGTCTGCCGCAGGCAGGTAAGTCGGGCTGCATCGAACCGAGTTGACGAGCCGGATCGTTGCCCCGCCCTCTCTTCCATCCGGCCGCCGACCCGGCTGCCTGTCCACCCGGCCGCCCACCCGGTCGCCTGCCGTCCACCCGTCCGTCCGCCCCACCCGCGCGTCCGGACGGCGGCGGATTCACCTCTGGTGCGAAGAACCGCCACCCGAGTACGCACCGTGTTCCCGCAGTCCACGCGCGGCGACAAACGGGCACCGGCAGTGGAATAGAGGGGACCGCCGCCCCGAAATACACGCGCCAATGTGCGGACGACCCCCGTATTCTGGTCACGGCCGCCCGAACGACCCCGCCCGGCAAGCAAGCCGATGGCCCGGTCCCAGGCGAGCCGTACTCCGTGCCACCCCGCCGCCGCGCGACTTCGGCGACCCCAAAGAGCCGCGAGGCGTGTGGGCGACCCATGCCATGTACGCAACGGGGAGAACGGAACGATGAATGTGAATGTAGGCGACAAGGTTCAGGCCAAGTTGGACATCGGCGGCTTCACCAAGCAGACCGTCCCGGCAGGCGCAACGGGAGTGGTCGTGCGTACCACGATGGGCCGTGCGGACGTGTGCTTCACGCTGCGCGGTCTGGCCGGCGGCTTCCGTACGGTCGAGGTATCGGTCGAGCCGGGCAAGCTCGTCAAGGTCTGACCGACCGGCGCTCCATAAAACGCTGAATCCGAACCGAATCCGCGTTCCCCGCCGCGACCCTCGCGGCGGGGAACGCGCATGCCCGACCCGCGCCCATGGACACACCCACCCGCCACGGCTCATCCCCACCCCGCTCCCGCTCCCAGTCCACCGCCATTCCCACGAGCCACCCCCGTTCCCCGTTCCCCTCGTGCCGCCCACGCTGCAAGATGTCGGTGGATATTCCTGCACAGCCCTCGCCGTAGGAGTTGGAGGAATAGTGAGCCGAACCGCGCACCGTCCTCGACGCCGGCTGCCGGCCGCGGCCGTCGTCGTGGCTGCCCTGCTGATGTCGTTCCTGGTGTCACCCGTTGCGCAAGCACACCCGAACCCTCCCGCCGGTGAGCCCGGTTGCGATCCGATCGATCCGGCCGCGTGTCTGCTGCCGTTCCCGAACAACTGGTTCACCCAGGCCGATCGGCGTGCCGACACCGGGCGTCGGGTCGCGTTCAAGGCGGAGATGATGCCGAAGGGCGCGACGCCCGACGCCTGGAACCGCAACGACGGATTCTCGCCCGGCTCGACGCTGATCACCCGGATTCCCGGTGTCGACCTCGCCAGGAGCGGCGCGGCCCCGGTCACCGACGTCGGCGCGTCGCTCGCGCGCAACGCGCCGATCGTCATCCTCGACACCGAGACTGGTGAACGGTGGCCCTACTGGGCGGAACTCGACGCCAACGCCACCGATCCGGCTCGCCAGGCCCTCCTGGTACACCCGGCCAAGAACTTCGTCCCCGGCCATCGCTACGTCGTCGGCCTGCGCAATCTGCGCGGCGCCGACAACCGGGTGATCCCCGCGCCCGACGCGTTCGCCAGGATCGCCGGCCGTACTCTGCCGCGCCGCGATCCGCTGGCGGCGCGCCAGGCGCAGTTGCGTCCCGTGCTGGATCGCCTCGACCGAGCGGATGTGGATCGTCGCGGACTGTACCTGGCCTGGGACTTCACCGTCGCGAGCGAACGCAACCTGACCGCCGGCATGCTTCGGATGCGGGACGACGCGTTCGGACGACTCGGCGATCGGGCACCGGAGTTCGCGGTGACCGGGGTGAAGAACCTGACCGCGGAACAGGATTCGCGGATCGCTCGCGAGGTGACCGGGACGGTCACGGTACCCAGCTATCTGAACCGCCCCGGCGGCCCCACCGGTTCCACGCTCAACCTCGGTCGGGACGGCCTGCCGCGCCAGTTGCCGGGCAACACCCAGCAGGCGCAGTTCCGTTGCGAGATCCCGCGCGGCGCGTTCGACGCGCCGTCGCAGGCATCCCTGTACGGGCACGGTCTGCTCGGCAGCAACAACGAGGTGGGCGGCGGGAATGTCAAGGCGATGGCCGCCGAGCACGGCATCACGTTCTGCGCGACCAAGTGGATCGGCATGGCGGACGAGGATCTGCCCACGGTGGCCCGCGCCCTCGCCGACCTCGGCAGCTTCGGGGCGGTGCCCGACCGTACCCAACAGGGCTTTCTGAACGCGCTGTTCCTGGGCCGCGACATGATCCACGAGCGTGGCTTCACGGCGAACCCGGCCTTTCGTACCGACGACGGCCGGCCGCTGATCGACATCGCGAAGGGTCTGGTCTACGACGGCAACAGCCAGGGCGGCATCCTCGGCGGATCGCTAGTCGCGGTGTCCCAGGACGCCAAGCGCGGGGTGCTGGGGGTGACCGGGATGAACTACAGCGTCCTGCTCAACCGCAGTTCGGACTTCGGGCCGTACGGGCAGATCCTGGACGCCACGCATCCGGACAAGCTGGACCAGCAGGTGGTGCTGTCGCTGTTCCAGATGTTGTGGGACCGAGGCGAGACGAACGGCTACGCGAGCGGCCTGGACCACAGTCCGCTGCCGCGTACGCCGCGCCATCAGGTGCTCATGCAGATCGCCTTCGGTGATCATCAGGTCTCCACGGTGACCGCCGAGATCGAGGCGCGGACGATCGGTGCGCGCATTCACGAGCCGGCCATCGCGCCGGGTCGCAACCCGGACCGGGACCCCTATTGGGGGATCCGGCCGCTGCCGCGCGAGCAGTACCGAGGGTCCGCGCTGGTGGTGTGGGACAGCGGGTCGCCCGCGCCGCCGGTGACCAACACGCCGCCGATCGGGCCGGAGTACGGGCGCGACCCGCACTCGGATCCGCGCAACTCGCCGGTGGCCCGGCGACAGAAGGCGGAGTTCCTGGCCACGGGGCGGGTCGTGGACGTGTGCGGCGGCGCGCCGTGCACGGCGCCTGCGGGATAGCACTCACTCGTGTGAGGGTGTGGGTTCCGGCCGTGTCCGGCGCCGGAACCCACGCCAGCCGAGGGAGTACACATGTCCGTCGCGTCCGAATGGGACCCCGAATCGGGTCCCGAATCCGACGACGCATCCGAATCGGTAGCCGACTCGGTTTCGAGGGCCGAAGCCGAAACCAGGGCTGAAGCCGAGGCCGAGGCCGAGGCCGAAGCCGAAGTCAGGGCCGGAACGGAAGCCGCCGAGACCGCCAACAAGGGCACCGAGCCCGCCAAGGGCACCGAGCCCGACCCCACCCCCCACCGAACCCCCGCCTCCCGTGCGCAACTCGATCCACCGGATCTGGCCCGGGTCATGGAGCTCACGCCGCATCCCGAGGGTGGTTGGTTCCGGGAAACGTGGCGCAGTGGCGTGAGTCTGATCCCGCCCGGCTACTCGGGGCCGCGCGAAACGGCGAGCGGCATCTACTTTCTGCTCTGCCCGGGCGAGGAGTCGGCGTGGCATGTGGTCAGGTCGGCGGAGTTGTGGTTCTGGCATCGCGGCGGGCCGCTCGAACTGCGCCTGGGCGGGGACGGTGAGACGCCGGACGTCGAGCCGACCCGGATCCTGCTGGGCCCGGACGTGGCGGCGGGCGAGCAACCGCAGGTACTGATCCCGCCCGGGGTGTGGCAGGCGGCCAGGCCGGCGGCGGAGCGCGAGGTGCTGGTGTCGTGCGTGGTCTCGCCCGCGTTCTCGTTCGAGGACTTCCGGATGTTGTGAGCGGGGACTTCCGGATGCCGTGACCCGAGAGCGGGTCGCCGATACTACGGTGGCCGCCGGGACCCGGTTCCGTCCCCCGGGCGGGGCCCGGCACGCTGCCAGGGAGTACGACGTGAGTGATGCACAGGCCGACTACGCCGATTCCGTGGTGGCGGCGTGGTCGGCGGTACTGCCGGATGTCGAGGCGTCCTCGGTCGGGTTCGTGGTGCGCCTGCATCAGGCGATGATCGCGATGGAGGAGTTCGACCGGCGCAGCATCGGCACGCTGGATCTGACCGCGCCGGAGTACATGGTGCTGGCGGTATTGGCGACCCGGCCGGATCAGCCGGGGTTGACCCTGCGTGAGCTACAACCGTTGGTGATGTACTCGTCGGGCGGGATGACGCATTGCGTGAACCGGCTCGCGCGCAAGGAACTGGTCGAACGCCGGCCCAATCCCAACGACGGCCGCTCGGTCCTGGTCTGTCTTACCGAGCGCGGGCGCGAATGCGCTCGGGCGGCGATGCGGGCGCGGATCGACGCGCTCGACGGGCTGCTGAAGCCGATCGCGGGTGCGGACCGGGACGTGGTCGACAAGGCGCTGCGGATCCTCGCCTCGACGCTGGGCGCGCAGGGCTAGGCCCTGTCCGGCGGATCCTGGTGGATCAGGCCGCGTCGTCTGGCACCGTGCCTCGGCGTGCCGGGGAAGCACGGTGCCAGGCCGCGCGGACCACCAAGATCCGCCGCGCAGGGCCTGGACAGGTACGGACGGGTGCCCGGGTGCCCGGGTGCCCGAGCGCTCGGCCGTTTGACGTCCGGTGCCCGGGTCCGAGGCGCGAGGCCCGGGGGCGGCCGGCCCGGCGTCGGCTGGTCGTCGCGGTGCCTGGCGTGGAACGTGGCGGACTTGGCGCGGTTGTCACAGTCGCGCATGTCGCGCCGGCGGCGGCTGCCGTGCCGAAACGCGTTTATGTGGAGCCGGAGCCGGAGCCGGAGCCGGAGCCGGGTACAGGTCGGTGCCTCGCCCTCCCAGACCCGGGTGGCATCCGAGCCGCCGAGCAGGCTGACCGCGGAGCGCCCGCGTTCGTGGCCAGGACGGCGGCGAGGTCGCCGGTACGGCGTACCCGGCCGTCGGCGGGCAGGCAGTGCGACCGCCACCGGTGCGCCGGCCGCGAAGCGGTTCGGTGTCGCGCGATTCGGGGTGCTGTCGGCGAATCGCCGATAGCGCGGCGTGGCAGGCACGGTACGGCCGCGCGCCGGACGCGGCACCCACCGCCCCGATACCCGTCCCGGCCCACGCCCCCGGTCTCGCCCCGGGCCCCGCTCCCGCCCCGGCCCACGCCCGAGCACCCGCACCGCCTGCCCCGATCGGCCCGACCGGGCCTGTCAGACGGCGAGTTCCCCGACCGCCCGGGTGACCTCGGGCCAGATCGCCGAGAGCGGGTCGACCGGTTCGAAGTGGCCGATGCCGGGCAACTCGCGCAAGGGCAGGCCCGATGCCGCCGCGAAGGTGTGGCCCAGCGCGATCGGTACCTGTTCGTCGGCGTCGCCGTGCAGCAGGATCAGCCGACGGTCGCCCAGGCCGCCCGCGGCCAACCGCACCGGGTCCACCTGCGCGAGCGTCGCCTCGGAGCGGTCCGCGCCGAGGAACTCCGCCGCCGCGCCGTCGTCCAGATCGAGGGCCAGGGCCGCGTCCAGGTCGAGGACGCCCGCCAGCGAGACCGCGCCCGCGATCGGGGGAGCCGCGGGCAACCATCCGACGCCGCCCGCCGGTACCCGGTCGCGCAGCGCGGCCCAGACCGCCAGGTGCCCGCCCGCCGAGTGTCCCAGCAGGACCACGGGCTGCTCGGACTTCGTACACAGCAGGTCGAGTGCGGCCGCGACGTCCTCGAACGTCCCGGGCCGTCCGCCGCCCGGCTGCCCGGCGCGGCGGTATTCCAGGCTCGCGACCGCGTAGCCCTCGGCCGCCAGCGCGACGCACATCGGGTACGTGTACTTGCGGTCGTACTCGGCCCGCCAATATCCACCGTGCACCACCACCACGAGCGCGTGCGGCTCGGCCGCGGGTTGCCACAGGTCGACGACGTGGTCCGCCGCCGGGCCGTACCGCAGCGTGCGGTCGGGCCCGGCGGCCGGGCGCGTGAGGATGTCACGAGAAGCGCTCATCCGCACATTCTCCCGGGCCCCACGCACGCGTCACGACCCGGCCGGAGCGCGAGCCGGCCGGGCCCTACCTCGCCCTGACCCGAACCCGGCCCCACCCCGCACCCGACCTCCCCCTGATCTCGCCCGCGCCTCGGCTCACGTCACAGCCCATACGTCGGCGCCCACCCCCGCGCGCACCTCGGTGCGCACCTCAGCCCCCATCCCGACTCGCGAAGCGGTCCGTGGCCTCGATCAAGTGGTGCGCGATGCCCGGTTCGAAGGAGGCGTGGCCCGCGTCCGGGACGATCACCAGTTCGGCCTCGGGCCAGGCGCGATGCAGGTCGTACGCGGTGACCGGAGGCGTGCACATGTCGTAGCGGCCCTGCACGATCACGCCCGGGATGTGCCGCAGCCGGTCGGCGTCGCGGATCAGTCGACCCTCCTCCAGGAAGCCGGCGTTGGCGATGTAGTGGCTCTCGATCCGGGCGAAGGCGAGCGCGAACTCCCTTTGCCGGTGCGCGTCGACCAGATCCGGCCGGGGCAGCAGCGCGACCAACGAGCCCTCCCACGCGCTCCACGCGAGGGCCGCCTCCTCGCGGACCTTGGGGTCCGGGTCGTTCAGCCGTCGGTGGAACGCGCCTACCAGGTCGCCGCGTTCGTCCTCCGGGATCGGCGCGAGGAACTCCTGCCAGGCCTCGGGGAACAACATCCCCGCGCTGCCCTGGTAGAACCACGCCAACTCCGCACGCCGCATCGTGAAGATGCCGCGCAGGACGAGCTCGGTGACCCGTTCCGGGTGGGTCTGCGCGTAGGCCAGCGCCAGCGTGCTGCCCCATGAGCCGCCGAACACCAACCATCGCTCCACGCCCATGAGTTCGCGTAGCTTCTCGATGTCGGCGACCAGGTGCCAGGTGGTGTTCGTGCTCAGGTCCGTGTCGAACCGGCTCACATGCGGTGTGCTTAGGCCGCAACCGCGCTGATCGAAGAGCAGGACGTCGTAGCGCGTCGGATCGAACGACCGCACGTGGTCGGGCAGACAGCCGCCGCCGGGCCCGCCGTGCAGGAAGACGGCCGGCTTGGCGCCGGGTGTCCCGTGCCGGCGCCAAGAAATCGACTGGCCGTCACCGACGTCCAACATGCCCTGGTCGTAGGGTTCGACGGCCGGATACATCGTGCGCATGGGGATCCCCCTGGCTCGGTGGTGTGGTCTTCGGGTGGACCACACGAACGGATATCGACGTGACCCAGCACATCACGAGGGTCGCCCGGCCGTCCCGGATCGGCGATCGTCGCCCCGGGACCGAGACCGCCCACACCCTCGTGGCGCGCTCAGCCCGTCCCGTCCGCCGCCGCCACCAACTCCTCGAAACCCGCCCGGATTCCGTCCGCGAGCACCTGGACGTCGGGGACCGCGTCGAAGTCCGCGTTGATGCCGAAGGTCACCTTGTCCAGGTAGGAGAAGATCCCGACGCTGATCCGCATCGTGCTGGCGATCGGCACGTACGGGTACATCTCCGCGAGCGGTCGGCCCAGCATGTACAGCGGTACCCGCGGGCCGGGCACGTTCGTGGTGAGCGTCTGCAGGAAGCGCTGTGGGAAGCGCAGCGCGGTGCGCGAGCCCAGGGCGAGCAGGGTCGGTGCGGCGAAGTTGCCCAGGCCGGTCAGCACGTCCGCGCCGGCCGCCTGTCGACTGCGCTTGAGGTCGTCCATCTGCGCCCGCACGGACGCCAGTCGGGCCACCGGATCGTCCTCGCCGACCGGCAGGTTCACCAGGATCGCGCTGAGTCGATTGTTCAACGTGTTGCGCTCGCGCGGTGAGCGCACCGACACCGGGACCAGCGAACGGACCACCTGATCCGTCGTCAACTCCCCTCGTGCCGCCAGTAGGTCGCGGAATCCTCGGGTGATCGCGGTGAGGATCACGTCGTTGACGGTGCCGCCGAACTCCTTGCGCACCCGCTTGATCTCGGCGATGTCGGAGGCGGCCCAGACCCACCGCCGATGCGGGCCGATCGAGCCGTTGAGCGAGCCCGCCGACGTCTCCAGGAGCCGATGGGCGGTACCGGGCAGGCTGCCGGCCAGAGCCCGCACGATGTCCGCCAACTCCGATCCGCTGCGCATCTCCCGGGCCAGTGCCGGCACCGCGGCGAGGTGTTTGACCGGGGCCGCGACGGCGTCCCGCAGACCGTCCGCGATCAGGTCGAACGTGCTGGGCGCGGGCTCGGGAAGCCACGGGTCCGGGTCGGCCGGCTCGACCGGTTCGGGGTGTTCGCGCCAGTCGAGCAGGATCTGGAGCAGGTCGGTGCCGGCCACGCCGTCGATCAGGCAGTGGTGCACCTTGGAGATGATCGCCCAGCGACCCTCGGCCAGGCCCTCCACGAGCCAGACCTCCCACAGCGGCTTGCTCAGGTCCAGCCGCTGCGCGAACAGCCGACCGGCGAGGTTGCGCACCTGATCCGCGCCGCCCGGCGCGGGAACCGCGGTGTGCCGCACGTGGTAGAGGATCTGGAAGTGGTCGTCGTCCACCCACACCGGTCGCCCGAGGTGCAGGGGCAGCGTGCGCACCCGCTGGCGGTAGCGCGGTACGTCCGGCAGCTTCGAGACGAACAGGCGGATCACGTCGCCGTAGGCCGGAGCCGGCCCCTCGAAGACCAGGACGCATCCCACGTGCATGGGCACGTTCTCGTCCTCGACGAAGTAGAACCCGGCATCCATCGCGCTCAATCGGTCCATCCAGGCACGGTAGGTCGCACCCCGAGGCGAGGTCCAGATTTCTGCCGAAACGTCACGGGCCGTGCGCGATTCGGGGATCGCCGGAGCGGCCGGCCCGCAGGGGACTAGAGTCCGGACGGCACGTATCGAGGGGGGAACTCGCACATGCGCAGATCGGGCGGCCGCCTGCCGAAAAAAACCGCTTCCGTCCTGCTTCCGGGGACCGTCGCGTTGACCTTGACCCTGGCGTTGACCCTGACCGGATGCGACGGGGACGGCGGCGGGAAGTCCGATCGGCCGAAGTCGTCGCCGAGCGGCACCGCGCCGGCGAGCACGCCGCCGGCCACGTCCGCGCCGCCGAGTTCGGCGCCGCCGACCAGCAAGGCGCCCGGTACGACGTCGCCGAAGGCCACGGGACCGCTCACCACGGCTCCGGCGCCGGTGCCCGGCGGCTCGAACGCGACCGCCTCGGGCGGCGGAGCGAGCGGAAGCGGTTCCAACGGGGGTTCCGCGTCGGGCGGTTCCACGGTCGGCGGCTCCTCCGGCACGGGTTCCTCCGGCACCGGCTCGACCGGCACCGGCTCGACCGGCGGCTCCGGTGCGAACGGCAGCACGAGCGACGGCAGCAGCACCGGCGGCGGCGGAGCGGTCTACTACAAGAACTGCACGGTGGTCCGGGCCGCGGGTGCCGCGCCGATCCACCGCGGCGATCCCGGCTACGGCCCGCACCTGGACCGCGACGGGGACGGAGTCGCCTGCGAATGACCCGGCCGCCCGGGCCCGAGCGGCGTGCGGGCCGGCCTGCCGCCCCCGCGTTCCGACAGCCGTTCCGACGGCTCTCCCGACCGGCCCGAACCCACCGACCGTCTTCGCGTCGGTCGGTCCGACACGGCAGGATGTCTTCGAGCGCGGGGGGCGGACGGGTGAGGGTGGAAGGGCGATAGCGTGGCGAGTCGGCGGAGCACCGGCGTGCTGGGGACATGGGCCGAGCTGCAGCGGCAACAACAGCGGCAACGCGAGGCCGAGTTGCGGGCACAACAGCAACAACTGCGGGCCGACGAACGCAATCGGCGCGAGGCGCAGAAGGCCGCCGCACGGGCCGACCGCGAGGCGCAGCGCGCGTATCAGCAGTCGCGCGAGGCCGAAGTGGCCCGACGGACCGCCGAGATCGAGGACCGGGTGGCCGAACTACAGGGCGTGCTCCGGGCTCGTCTGAGCCAACCCGGCTTCCGCATCGACCGGCTGCGGGCCGCCGTGGAGATCCCGCCGTTCCAACCCGGTGAGCTCGCCCGATCGATCCCGATGCCCGACCCGGCGCGTTACCAGCCGGCCGCGCCGTCCGGCCTGGGCAGTTTCGCGCCGGGCGCGCAGTCGCGCTACGAGCAGGACCGCGCGCAGGCGCAGGCGCGGTACGAGTACGACCTGCGCGCGGCGCAGGCGGCCGAGTACCAGCGACAGCAGCGATACAACGACTATCACCGGCAGTTCCAGGAGTGGGCGAACGGGCAGCGTGCGCTCGCCGCGCAGCGCAACGAGCAGGTCGACGACCTGGTGCGGCGGCTCGCGGCGCGTGATCCCGAGGCGATCGAGGACTACTTCGAGGGCGTGTTGCTGGCGTCGCCGGACTGGCCCGAGGGCTTCTCCGACCATGCGACGGTGGCCTTCGACGCCGCCGCGCGCCAACTGGTGGTCGACCACGAACTGCCCACCACCGATGTGGTGCCGGGCATCGCGCGGGTGCGCTATGTGAAGACCGACGACCAGGAGAAGGAGGTCGCGCGCACCGCGACCGACCGGCGCGCGATCCACCGCGACGTGCTCGCGCAGAGCGCGATCCGGATACTGGCCGAGCTGTTCTTCGCCGACCACGAGGGCATCCTCGACTCGGTGGTGCTCAACGGCTTCGTCCAGGCGGTCAATCCGGCCACCGGTCGACACGGGCGCACATACCTGCTCACCGTGACCGCGCAGGCCCGGGAGTTCCGGGAGGTGAGCCTGGATCGGGTGGACGCGCTCGCGTGCCTGGAGGCGATGCGCGGCACGTTGTCCGCGCGCCCGGACCGGCCCACCCCGGTACAGCCGAGCCGGCTCGCGGACAGCGTCGCGTCGGCGCCGACGCCGGCGCCCGCCCCCATCCCCGCGCGGTCCGGCTCCGACGACGAGCCGGACCTGTTCGTGATGGACCCGATCGAGTTCGAGAACCTGATCGCCGAGTTGTTCCAGCGCATGGGCATGCAGGTCGAGACCACCGCGCGCAGCGGCGACCAGGGGGTCGACGTGGTCGCGGTGGACCCGGACCCGATCCGCGGCGGCAAGATCGTGGTGCAGGTCAAGCGCTACCGCAACACCGTCCCGCCGACCGCCGTGCGCGACCTGGCCGGCACCGTGCAACACCACGGCGCGAACAAGGGCCTGCTGGTCACCACGTCCGGATTCGGGCCCGGCAGCCACGAGTTCATCCGGAACAAGCCGCTGGGACTGGTCACCGGACCGGAACTGGTGGGCCTGCTCGCGCAACACGGCCTGCGGGGCCGCCTGGGTCCCGGCGCGGGCGGCGGTCCGACCGCCGCGCCAGGCAGCCGGATCCTGGTCCAGCTCGCGTGGCAGCCGGGCAACACGCCACCGCTGGACCCGTGCGCCTTCGTGTGTCAGCGCGGGCGGGTGCTCAGCGACGAGCACTTCGTCTTCTTCAACAACCCGGCCAGCCCCGACGGCGCGGTCCGGATCGGCGACGGGGTGGCCTTCCTGGTGGACCTGGCCCTGCTGCCCGCCCGGGCCGACCGGCTGGTGCTGGCCGCCGCCGTCGACGAGGAACAGGCCCCCGGCGGCGACCTGGCCGGCCTGCGCGAGGCCAGGCTGACCCGGCTGGACCAAGCCGACGGCCACCGCATCGGCGAGACCTCCGTACCCACCCGCCGCCCGGGGGAGACCGCCATGGTGCTGGGCGCCTTCGTGCGCACCGACGACACCTGGACCTTCTCCCCGACCACCAACGGCTTTCGCAACGGCCTGCTGGGCGTGGCCGAGTCCCACGGCGTCGAGGTGGAGTAGGACCGGAGGCCCCGAGCCGACGACGGGGCAGGCGCCCGGCGCTCGCGGCCCGCGGTACGGGGCGCGGCAGCGGCCCCCCGGCGGTTCGCACACCTGCTCGGAGCCGGCCCGGTACCTGCGCGGGTTCGTCGTACCCGTCTGTCAAGATTCCTGGTGTGGCGACGAACGATCCGGAGGCGGGCGGCAGCGAGGAGGACGAGCAGCTCACGCTCGGGGTCGAGCAGGCGCGGCGCGCGGTCCGGGCCGTGCGGGCGCGCAAGCCCAAGCCCAAGGCGTCCGCCGAGCGCCTGCCGGTGGCGCGGGTCCTGGTGGACAAGGGCCTCGTGCACCTGGACCGCCTGTTCGACTACTCGGTGCCGGCCAGGCTGGCCGAGGTGGCCCAGCCCGGGGTGCGGGTGCGGGTTCGGTTCGGGGCCAAGGTCGTGGACGGGCGGCGGCAGGGCGGTGGGCTGATCGACGGCGTGATCGTCGAGCGGGTCGAGCGCAGCACGTACGGCGGGCCGCTGGCGCCGCTGGCCGGTGTCACCTCGCCCGAGATCGTGCTCGCGCCGCCGATGATCGAGCTGGCCCGCGCGGTCGCGGACCGGTACGCGGGCACCCTCGCCGACGTGGTCCAGATCGCGCTGCCCGCCCGGCACGCGCGCGCCGAGGCGGAGCCGTCGGGGGAGCCCCTGGTCCGCCCCGCCCCGCCGCCCCCCGGGCCGTGGACGCGCTACCCCTCGGGCCCCGCGCACCTGGCCGAGCTCGCGGCGGGCGCCTCGCCGCGCACGGTGTGGACCGCGCTGCCCGGCCCGTACTGGCCCGACGAGATCGCCCGCGCGATGGCGGCGACCCTGGCCGGCGGCCGAGGCGCGCTCGCGGTGGTCCCGGACGCCAAGTCGGTGGACCGGGTGGACGCGGCGCTGACCGCGCTGCTGGGACCGGGCCGGCACGTCGCGCTCACCGCGGGCCTGGGGCCGCAGGAGCGCTACCGGCGCTGGCTGGCGGTCAACCGCGGGACGGTGCGCGCGGTGGTCGGCACCCGGGCGGCGATGTTCGCGCCGGTGGTGGAACTGGGCCTGGCCCTGGTCTGGAACGACGGCGACGACTCGCACGCCGACCTCAACGCGCCCTACCCGCACGTGCGCGAGGTGCTGGCGATGCGCGCCGCGCGCGAGCACGCCGCGTTCACCGTCGGCGGGCACGCCACCACGGTCGAGGCCGCGCAACTGGTGCGCTCCGGCTGGGCCCGGCCGTTGGACGCGGACCGGGCGGCGGTGCGCGCCGCGGCCCCGCTCGTACGCACCGTCGGCAGCGATTGGGACCTGGCCCGGGACGAGGCCGCGCGGGCCGCGCGGCTGCCGAGTCTGGCGTGGGAGGTGGCGCGCAACGCGTTGCGGACCGGGCCGGTCCTGGTCCAGGTCCCGCGCCGGGGCTACCTGGTCCGCACCTCGTGCCAACGGTGCCGCGAACCCGCGCGGTGCGCACACTGCTCGGGGCCGCTCGAACTGCCTTCCGGGGACGGCGTGTTGACCTGCGGCTGGTGTACCCGTCCGGCGCCGGCCTGGCGCTGCCGGGTGTGCGGCGGCGATCGTATCCGGGCCGGGGTGATCGGCGCGCGCCGGACCGCGGAGGAGTTGGGCCGCGCGTTTCCCGCCGTGCCGGTGCGTACCTCGGGCCGGGACGCGATCCTGACCACCGTGCCGGACCTGCCCGCGCTGATCATCGCCACGCCCGGCGCCGAACCGGTCGCGCCGAGCGGCTACGCGGCGGCGTTGCTCCTGGACGGCTGGGCCCTGCTCACCCGGCCCGACCTGCGTGCCGGCGAGGAGGCGCTACGCCGCTGGCTGGACGCGGCGAGCCTGGTCCGGCCGGCGGGGGAGGGCGGCACGCTGGTGGTGGTCGCCGAGTCCACGCTGCGCCCGGTGCAGGCGCTGGTGCGCTGGGACCCGCAGGGGTACGCGCTGGCCGAACTGGTCGAGCGCGCCGAGTTGAACCTGCCGCCGGTGTCGCGGATGGCGTCGGTCACCGGGCCGCCGGCCGGCATCGCCGACTTCCTGGCGGTGCTTCGGCTGCCGGACGCGGTGGACGTCCTGGGCCCGGTCCCGGTCGCCCCGACGGCGCCGCGCACCCCGCCGCCGACGGCGCCCGCCAAGCCCGACCCGCGCGCCGCGCAAACCCGCGCCGAACTCACCCGCGCCCTGTTCGGCGACACCTCGCCGCCCGACCGCCGCCCGGCCGCGCCTCCCGCCGCGCCGCCCCGACACGAACGGGTACTGCTGCGCATCGAACCGGGCCGAGGCTCGGAGTTGGCCCACGCCCTCAAGGCGGCCCAAACGCTGCGCCTGGCCCGAGCCGCCCCCGACCCGGTACACATCAGAATCGACCCACCCGACATCGGCTGAGGGCCACCGCGGTGCCGAGCGGTACGCGGCAGGCGGCAAGCGCCGCGTCATGCCACGCCGGCCCGGCGGCGCGACCGTCGGGCACGCGTCCGGCAACCATCCGTTCCGGAAGCCTTACGCCCGTCGGACGGGTGACGTGCTCGTCGGGGCAGGCGTGTGGGGCGGGTCGTGCCCGCCGGGCGCCCGCAGGCCCGCAGGGTCGGGACTCGACCGGCGTGACGGCGTGACGCGTGCGGCGGGATGCTCTGTGCCGAGCCGGGCGGTATGCGGCGGGCCGCGTGCGCCGGGTCATGCCACGCCGGTCCGGCGGCGCGACCGTCGGGCACGCGTGTGGCAAACCGTTCGTTCCGGAAGCCCTTACGCCCGCCGGGCGCCCGCACGCCTGCGGAGCGGGACTCGACCGGCGTGATTGCGTGACGCGTGCGGCGGGCGATGCGCCGTGCCGAGCCGGGCGGTATGCGGCGGGCCGCATGCGCCGGGTCATATACGCCGGCCCGGCGGCGCGACCGTCGGGCACGCGTGTGGGAGACCATTCGTCCGGAGGCCCTTACGCCTGCCGGGCGGGTGACGTGCTCGTTGGGGCAGGCGTGTGGGGCGGGTCGTGCCCGCCGGGCGCCCGCACGCCCGCAGGGGCGGGACTCGACCGGCGTGACGGCGTGACGCGTGCGGTGGGCGCTGCGCAGCGGGGCCGTACGCGTGCCGGGCCGGGTGAACCCACCGTTGCGATACGCGCGTGCGGCAGGCGATGGGCGTCGGACGCCGCACAGGCGGGGAATCGCGCCCCGCGTCAGGTGCGCTGGGCCCGTCGTGCCAGGACACCGCCCCGCCTGGCCTCGGCCGCCTGGCCTCGGCCGCGTGGCCCCACCCGCTCGGCCGCGAACCGCGCGGTCGACCGGCCGGGTCGACCGGTCGGACCGCCGTCCTTTCTCCGTCGACCCTCACCCCCAGCGGCTTCGGCTCCCGCAGGACTTCGTCATCGGGGCCTGTGCGCAGCGCAGGGATTCCGCGTCGGCCACGCGCTCGTGGAGCAGCGCGCCGGCCGCGTCGTAGGCCCGGATCCGAGCCGGCGCGGCGTCGTTGCCCGGCACGGTCGCGAGCCACACGCCGTTGCGGACCACCGCGCCCACCGCCTTCCCGTCGGGCAGCTCGACCACGACCCGCGCCACCGCGCCGGTCGTACGGCCCCACCACGTCGTCGGGGACAACGCGACCATCGGGAGCGGCTCGGCCGGGCCCAGGGGGAGAGGTCGGGCCGCGGGCGGCACCATGACCTGGGTCCGGCGCACCTCGAACGCCCCCGCGAGGACGCCGTCGGCGGCCGTCGGCGCCGGCAGTTCCGGCGGGGACTTCTCGCCGTGGCACACCACCAGGTCCGGCTTGTCGGCCTTGCCCAGCACGAACGGGCGCAGCCCGCCGGCCGCGTCGTGCTCCCACGCGGTGAAGTACGGCCGGAACGCCGCGTCCGGCTCGCGCACCTTCCACACCTGCCGGTCGGGCGCGGTGGCGATCCCGGTCGGGCGCGGAGTCGATGTGGGCGGTGCGTTCCACCCGGTCGGGGTCCACGACACGGCCGTGGGGGACGACTGCGACGGCGGACCGTATGGGCCCGCCGCGTTTCCCGGCGTGTGCGTGGGCAGATCATCGGCGTCCAAGGGAGTGCCGGGCGGCAAGGTGTGGCCGATGCTCGGCGGGGCGGACCCGGGCGCGCTCGCTCCCGGCGGTGGCAGCGTCGGACCTCCCGGGTCGAATCCGATCGGCGGCGGAGGCGGAACGGCGGCTCGACGGCCGAGCTCCAGACACGAGGTCAGCGTGCGGGTCGCCACGTCCCACGGCACCGGATCGCCGGGCTTCGCCGCGTCCTCGGGCACCCCCCGGGTCGGGTCCTGTCCGGTGACCGGGCCGGCCGGTGCCAGATCCCGCGGGCCCTGCCACGGCTGCGCGGCCAGGATCCCGGCCGCGCACACCGCGAGCACCGCGCCCGCGGCGATGCCCGGCATCAGGGCCCGGGCCCGGGACGTTTCCCCGGTGTCGAGAATCGCGAGCAGTTCGCGCCTGCGTCGCTCGTGCCCCGGCAGTCGGTCCTGGCTGTACGGGCTCATCGTGCCTCCTCGATGCCTCGGTACGTGCCCGCGTGCACGCCCTCTTCGGCCAACAGGCCGCCCAATCGTTTCCGCGCCCGGTGCATCCGCGCCTTGACCGTGCCCAGCGCGACGCCGAGCGCGGTCGCGGCCGCCTGTTGGTCCAAGCCGCCCCAGACGCACAACTCCACGACGTCGCGCTCGTGCCGGGGCAGCCGCGCCACCGAGCGCCGCAACGCCTGCGCCGCGCGTTCCTCGTCGATCCGCCGGGCCACCTCGTCCGCGTGGTCGGGGACATCCGGCGGCAGCGGTACGCGCGCCGCCAGGGTCCGATAGCGCTTGAGCGCGCGCCGCCGGTTCGCGAGCGTGCGATTGGCCGTACCCAGCAGCCACGGCAGCGCGCTGTCCCGGTCGAAGGTCACTTCCGTGCGGCGGCGCCAGGCGGTCAGGAATACCGCCGACGTCAGGTCCTCGGCCTCGCCGCCGTCCCCGATCCGCCGCAGCACATGCCCATACACCGCCCCCGCGTGCCGGTCGAACACCACCGCGAACGCATCGCGATCCCCCGTCCGGACCCGAGACCACAACACGTGGTCCCCGTCCTCCTGCACCTGATCCGTCGTCACACCCCGAGAGTGTCCGCCCCGCACACCGAGGTTGCCTCGGCTCCGAATCCCGCCCCGAAATCCCGCCCTGAATCCCACTCCGGATCCGCGCCGAATCCCGCCCCGCATCCGCTGCCGCACCCCGCCCACCCCCTCCCGACCCGCGCCCGCGAGGCCCCACCCCCGCGCCCCCGCCCCGTGCCGCGGTGTGTGCGCCGGCCGCGGGCCGGGCGCTCAGTAGACTTGCCGCTCTCCGGTTTCGATCGACCGGCGCCACCGCGCGGCCGCACCGCGCCGGAACGCCGCCGCGCGCCGGCGACGTTCGTCACCACGACCGACCACCGATGGGGGAGCACACCCGTGGCAGTCCAGCCGATTCGTCTGTTCGGCGACCCCGTCCTGCGGAGCAAGGCCGACCCGGTCACCGTGTTCGACAAGGAACTGCGACGACTGGTCGCCGACCTCACCGACACGATGCGCGACGCGCCCGGCACCGGCCTGGCCGCACCCCAGATCGGCGTCGCCCTGCGGGTGTTCACCTACCAGGTGGACGGCGAGGTGGGTCACCTGATCAACCCGGACCTGGACCTGTCCGACGACGAACAGGACGGCCCCGAGGGCTGCCTGTCGCTGCCGGGCCTGCGCTACGACACCAAGCGCGCCTACGGCGTGGTTGCCAAGGGCTTCAACATGCACGGCGACCCCGTCACCATCGAAGGCACCCAACTGCTGTCGCGGTGCATCCAGCACGAGACCGACCACCTCGACGGCATCCTGTTCATCGACCGGCTCGACCGCGAGCAGCGCAAGGCCGCACTGCGCGCGCTGCGCGAGGCCCAGTGGGCCGGGCAGGCGCCGCCGCAGGTCAAGTTCTCCCCCCACGGCACCTTCGGGAAGGCCCTCTAAACCCCCATGCGCCTAGTCTTCGCCGGCACCCCCGAGGTCGCCGTACCCGCACTCGAAGCCCTGCTGGAATCCCGGCACGAGGTGGTCGCCGTCGTCACCCGACCCGACGCCCCCGCCGGCCGGGGCCGCAAGCTCGTCGCCAGTCCGGTGGCCGAGCGCGCCGCCCGGGCCGGGATCGAGATCCTGCGCCCGACCAAGCCGCGCGACCCGGAGTTCCTGGCCCGGCTCGCCGAGATCGCCCCCGACTGCTGCCCCGTGGTCGCCTACGGCGCGCTGCTGCCCAAGGCCGCGCTGGAGATCCCCGCGCGGGGCTGGGTCAACCTGCACTTCTCGCTGCTGCCCGCGTGGCGTGGCGCGGCGCCCGTGCAGCACGCGGTGCTCGCGGGCGACGACATCACCGGCGCGTGCACCTTCGAGATCGAACAGGGCCTGGACTCGGGCCCCGTCTACGGCACCGTCACCGACGAGATCCGTCCCACCGACACCAGCGGCGACCTGCTGGAGCGGCTGTCCCGCTCCGGCGCGCGGCTGCTGGTGGCGACCATGGACGGCATCGCCGACGGCAGCCTGGAGGCGCGCCCCCAGCCGCCGCACGGCGTCACCCTCGCGCCCAAGCTGACCGTCGAGGACGCGCGCGTCGACTTCACCGCGCCCGCCCTGCGGGTGGACCGCGTGGTGCGCGGCTGTACGCCCGCCCCCGGCGCCTGGACCATTTTCCGCGGCGAGCGCCTCAAGCTCGCCCCGGTGCGTCTGCGCGGCGGCGACAACGCGCTGGCGCCCGGCGAGATCGCGGTGGAGAAGAAGGTGGTCCGGGTGGGTACCGGCAGCCACGCGATCGAACTCACCCAGGTCCAGCCCCAGGGCAAACGCATGATGGCCGCCACCGACTGGGCCCGGGGCGCACACCCCGAGCCCGGTGAAACCCTCGGCACGAACTGAGCACCGTGACCAACGCCCCCGCCGCACGCCCCTACCGCCGCCCGCGTCCCGACGCCGCGCGCCTGGCCGCCTACGACGTCCTGCACGCGGTCGGCGAACGCGACGCGTACGCCAACCTGGTGCTGCCCGCGCTGCTGCGCGAACGCAGGATCATCCCGCGCGACGCCGCCTTCGCGACCGAACTCGTGCACGGCACGCTGCGCCGCCAGGGCACGTACGACCAGATCGTGGCAGCCTGCACGGACCGGCCGATCAAGGAGATCGACCCGCCGGTGCTGGACGTGCTCGCGCTCGGCGTGCACCAACTGCTGAGCATGCGCACCCCCGTGCACGCCGCCGTCTCGGCGACCGTGGAACTGGCCCGCGCGGTCCTGGGCGACGGCCGCGCCAAGTTCGTCAACGCGATCCTGCGCCGGGTGTCCAAGCAGGACCTGGAGACCTGGCTGCGGCAGATCGCGCCGCCCTACGACGAGGACCCCGAGGGCCACCTCGCGGTCCTGCACTCGCACCCGCGCTGGATCGTGCAGGCGCTGTGGGACGCGCTGGGCGCGCGCGGCAACCCGCACGACCGCGCCGCGATGGAGGCGCTGCTCGCCGCCGACAACATCGCCCCGGTGATCTCGCTGGTCGCCCGCCCGGGCCGGGTCGAACTCGCCGAGCTCTACGAGGCCGGCGCCACCCCCGGCCGCTGGTCCCCGTACGCGGCCACCCTCCCCGAGGGCGACCCGGCCGGGATCAAGGCGATCCGGGACGGCCGGGCCGCGGTGCAGGACGAGGGCAGCCAACTGGTCGCCGTCGCGCTGGCCAACGCCGAGGTCGAGGGTGCCGAGAGCCGCTGGCTGGACCTGTGCGCGGGCCCCGGCGGCAAGGCCGGCCTGCTCGCGGCGATCGCCACCGGGCGCGAGGTGTCGCTGCTGGCGGTCGAGCGCCGACACCACCGCGCCCGGCTGGTGCGCAACGCGATCGGCCACCTGACCCACCATCAGGTGATCACCGCCGACGGCACCCGGCCGGCCTGGCAGCCCGGCGGCTTCGACCGGGTGATCGCCGACGTGCCGTGCAGCGGCCTGGGCGCGCTGCGCCGCCGGCCCGAGTCGCGCTGGCGCCGCAAGCCCGAGGACATCCCCGAACTGGGCGAGCTCCAGCGCGCGTTGCTGCGCAGCGCGGTGGCCGCGGCGCGACCCGGCGGGGCGATCGCGTACGTCACCTGCTCACCGCATCCGGCGGAGACGCGCGTGGTGGTGGACGACATCCTGCGCGCGGGCGAGGCCGAGCTGGTCGACGCCCGGCCGCTGTTCCCGGGTGTGCCGCACCTGGGCACCGGCCCGGACGTACAACTGTGGCCGCACCTGCACGGCACGGACGCGATGTACCTGGCCCTGCTGCGCCGCACGGGCTGAGCACCCGAGGGTCGGCCGGCGCTTCGCATCCGAGGGCCCGGGCCGGCCGGCGCTTCGCCGCGCGGCTCGGGCCGGCCCGAGGCCCGCGCCGCCACCCACGCGGGTGGCTGTTCACCCACACGCGTCGCGCGATCACCCGCACGGACGGGTGACCCGTGGCTGAATTCGGTACAAGCGGGGCATAACGGCGAGGGCGGTCATCACTTTCGGCTCGGCCGCACCGGTCGTCCCTCGGGTCCCAGGAAATCCGAGGGCGGCCGGCAGCCGCCACCGCAGGAGCCGCCGTACCCATGTCCACGCTCGTCCCCAGCACCCCGCGCCCCGGCCTGCTCGCCCGTACCGGGGGAGCGGTCCGCGGCGAGTGGGGCAGGCTCACCGCGGTTCCGGCACGCGAGTTGCGCGCGCACGGCGTGTGGGCGATCCCGCTCACCTGCTGCACGGTGCTGCTGACCCTCGGCTTCTGGCTCGCCTGGCGTACCGCGTGGGGCGGCGACGTGGTGCGCGTCCTCGGCGGCGTGAGCGCGGGCATCCCGCTGCCGCTCGCGCTGCTGCGCACCCCCGTGTCACTGTTCGTCCCGGCGCCGGACCTGCCGGTGTGGGGCGCCTTGGTCCAGGTGCTGATCCTGTTCGGAGTGGCCGAACTCGACCTGGGCGCACGGCGAACCCTGGTGATCGCGTATCTGGCCACCCTGTGCGGCACGCTGACCGCGCGGGTGATGATCGCGCTCGGCCCGGACCATCTGCTGGGCATCGACGCCCGACACGGCGACGTCCTGGACACCGGCCCCTCGGCCGCGGTGGTGGGCCTGGTGGTGTGCATCGCGATGGTGCGCCGCGCGCCGATCCTGCTCGCCGGCGTGTGGATCCTGATGATCGCCGAGGTCGTGGCCAAGCCGAACCTGGCCGGCCGCGAGCACATCGCCGCGATGGCCGGCGTCACCGTGTGCGCCTGCGCCTACCTGGCCTGGCGCCGCCGCCGCGCACCCGCCTGACGCCGGCACGCGGCGCGGGAGACCCTTGAGCGACCCTCCCGTCCCGAAGTATCTTGACATCAAGATACTTGTTTCTTCTTCGCACCATCGGGAGCGCGACCATGCCCATCGACTTCCACAGCGACGCCAACCGCCTCACCTACGCCCGACGCACCCCCGGCACGGAGTGGGCGGACCTGGTACGCGAACTGGTCCGCCCGGCCGGCGCGCGGGTGGTGGACGTGGGCTGCGGCGGCGGGGTGTACACGAGCGCGTGGCTGGACCTGGGCGCGGCGAGCGCGGTCGGGGTGGACTTCTCCGCCGCGATGTTGTCCGGCGCGCGGGAGCGGGCGGGCGAGCGCGTGGGATCGTCCTTCCGGCAGGGCGACGCGTACGCCACCGGACTGCCCGACAACGGCGCCGACATCGTCTTCGCGCGGGCCCTGGTCCATCACCTCGACGACCTCGCCCGCTGCTTTCGCGAGGCCCGTCGACTGCTCGCCCCCGGCGGCACGCTGATCGTGCAGGACCGCACCCTGTCCGACGTCACCCGCCCCGGGACGCCGAACCACCCGCGCGGCTGGTTCTTCGAGCGGTTCCCCGCCCTGCTCGCCGTCGAGGCGGCCCGCCGCCCCACCGCCGAGGCGGTCGAGCGCGCGCTGCGCGAGGCCGGCTTCGACGCGGTGCGCACCAGCGCGCTGACCGAGACCCGCCGCGAGTACGCCGACGCCCGCGAGGTCGCCGCCGACCTGCGCGCCCGCACCGGCCGCTCGATCCTGCACGAGCTCACCGACCCCGAACTCGACGACCTGGCCGCCTACATCCAGGCCCGGCTCCCCGCCTCCACCGCGATCCACGAGAGCGACCACTGGACCCTCTGGTCGACGAAACGCTGAAAGGGCCTCCCGTCTCGGCGAGGACGACGAGAGGCCCAACCTTCACTCTTTGTGACGAAGCCCGCGAGGCCCCGGGTGCCCCATCCCGAGCCCGAATCCCGCGGCCTGTTCACGCAGCGCAACGGGCCGGCGGACGGGCACAGCACATCCGCCTAGTGCGCGCAGCGCCCCGCAGCCCCCGTGGCCAGCGCCCGCAGCCGGTCCACCGCCGCCCCCGGATCGCGCCCGTCGAACACCGCCGACCCCGCCACGAACACGTCCGCGCCGGCCTCCGCGCACATCTCGATCGTCTTCGCGGACACCCCGCCGTCCACCTGCAGCCACATCTGCAGTCCGTGCTTGGCGATCAACTGCCGGGTCCGGCGGATCTTAGGCAGCATGATGTCCAGGAAGCTCTGCCCGCCGAAACCCGGCTCGACCGTCATCACCAGGAGCATGTCCAACTCCGGCAGCAGGTCCTCGTACGGCTCGATCGGCGTGGCCGGGCGCAGCGCCATCGACGCCCGCGCGCCCTTGGCCCGCAGATCCCGGGCGAGCTTGACCGGGGCGGTCGCGGCCTCGACGTGGAAGGTCACGCTGCCCGCGCCGGCCTCCGCGTAGGCGGGCGCCCAGCGGTCCGGGTCCTCGATCATCAGGTGCATGTCGATGGGCGTGTCGGTGGCCTTGATCAGGCTCTCGACCACGGGCAGGCCGATGGTCAGGTTCGGGACGAAGTGGTTGTCCATGACATCCACGTGGAGCCAGTCGGCGTTGCGCACCTGCGCGACCTCGTCGGCGAGGCGGGCGAAGTCGGCGGACAGGATGCTCGGATTGATCTGCACGGTCATGCGCACAGAATCTCATCGCCGCCACAGTGCTTCGGCACCGCCTTCGGCCACCGAGCTGACGACACGTCAGATCATCCACGCCGCAGTCGTGTTCCGGTATACGAACGCACCGTGACGGACGGCACAGGTTGCTCAAGGTCAACGTTGTCGGCCGTCGTGGCACACTTCGAGGTGTACGAAAGTCACGTACGCGCGCTCCGGGGTCGGTGAAAATCCGAACCGGCGGTTACAGTCCGCGACCCGGTCGACGCCCCACACCAGTGGAGCGACGGCCGGCTGAACCGGTGGAATTCCGGTACCGACGGTCAAAGTCCGGATGGGAGGCAGCGCGCGGCGAGCGACTGCGGCGTGTTCGCGTACCCTCGGTGCGCCCTCATCGCCGCACGTCACTGCGTCGTGCCGTCCTGCCCGAAAACACCCCGGTGCCCCGCGTCGAATCGCGAGGAGGCACGAGGTGCAGGGCAACACCACCCCGCCGGTCGACGAGACCGCCGCGATGCGCCGCGCCATCTCGCTGGCGAGCCGCGCCCTGGGACACACCAGCCCCAATCCCGTGGTCGGCTGCGTCGTGCTCGGCGCGGACGGCACCGTGGTCGGCGAGGGCTTCCACACCCGCGCCGGCGCCCCGCACGCCGAGGTCGAGGCACTGCGCGCGGCGGGATCCGCGGCCCGCGGCGGCACCGCCCTGGTCACCCTCGAACCCTGCTCGCACACCGGCCGCACCGGCCCGTGCACCCAGGCCCTGATCGACGCCGGCATCCGCCGGGTGCGCTACGCGGTCGCCGACCCCAACCCGGCCGCGGCCGGCGGCGGCGCGGTGCTGCGCGCGGCGGGCGTCGACGCCGAGGGCGGCCTGCTGGTCGCCGAGGCCGAGGCGGGCAACCGGGCCTGGCTGACCGCGACCCGACTGGGCCGCCCGCACGTCACCTGGAAGTACGCCGCCACCCTGGACGGCCGCAGCGCCGCCGCCGACGGCAGCAGCCGCTGGATCACCGGCGCCGCCGCCCGCGCGGACGTGCACACCCTGCGCGCGAGCGTGGACGCGGTGCTGGCCGGCTCCGGCACCCTGCTCGCCGACGACCCGCACCTGGCCGTCCGCGAGGTCCCCGACGTCCGGCAGCCGCTGCGGGTGATCGTGGACACGCACGCCCGCACCCCGGCGAACGCCCGGGTCCTGGACGACGCGGCGCCCACCCTGATCGCGGTCGGACCCGACGCGGACGCCGCCCACCTGCCCGAGGCCGCCGTACTGCGCGTGCCGCGCGCCGACGCCGGCCTGGACCTGCCCGCGTTGTTGAAGGAGCTGTACGCGCGCGACGTACGCGCCGTGCTGCTCGAAGGCGGTCCGACCCTGGCCGGCGCGTTCGCCGCGGCCGGCCTGATCGACACCGTCGTGGGCTACCTCGCCCCCGCCCTGCTCGGCGCCGGGCCCGCCGCCCTGGGACCGGCCGGAATCGGCACCATCTCCGAGGTGTTGCGACTGGACGTCGACGACGTCGCGCGCCTTGGCACCGACATCCGCATCACCGCCCGCCCCCGGCCGGAATCCGCCGGCCGAACGAAGGAGTCCTGACGCATGTTCACCGGAATCGTTGAGGAACTCGGCGAGATCGTGGCCATCGAGCGGCTGACCGACTCGGCCCGGATCACCATCCGCGGCCCCGTCGTCACCACCGGCGCCCGGCACGGCGACTCGATCGCCGTCAACGGGGTGTGTCTGACCGTCGTGGACGACAAGGTCGACCCGGTCGAGGCCACCTTCACCGCGGACGTGATGCAGGAGACGCTGGACAAGTCGAGCCTGGGCGCGCTCACCACCGGCGCGCGGGTCAACCTGGAGCGCCCGATGGTGCTCGGTGGACGGCTCGGCGGCCACCTCGTGCAGGGCCACGTCGACGGCACCGGCGAGATCCTCGCCCGCACGCCCGGCGAGGAGTGGGAGGTCGTGGAGATCGCGCTGCCCGCGCACCTGGCCCGCTACGTGGTGGACAAGGGCTCGATCACCGTGGACGGCATCAGCCTCACCGTCGTGCGCGCGCACGACGCGAGCTTCACCGTCAGCCTGATCCCGACCACGCTCGCGCTGACCACGCTGGGCGTCAAGACCGTCGGCGACCCGGTCAACCTCGAGGTCGACATCATCGCCAAGTACGTCGAACGGCTGGGCACACACGGGGGGACATCGTGATCGGCTGGCTCAACGACGCCGCGTTCACCGTCGCCGACAAGCCGGTGCCGTGGTCCGACCTGCTCGGTCAGATCGCGTCGCTGGCCACCGTGGGGCTCGCGCTGCGCCGCAACCTGTGGGCGTGGCCGGTGCAGATCCTCGGCGCGGCACTGCTGATCGCCGCCAACACCTCGGTGCACCTGGGCGGCAGCGCGATGCGCAACGTCGTCATCATCATCGCGGCCGGCTACGGCTGGTGGCGCTGGGCCCGCGGCCGGCGCGACACCGGCGAGGTGCAGATCCGCTTCGGCACCGCCCACGAGCGCATCGCGCTCGTCGCGGTGATGGCGGCCGGCACCGTCGGCTTCGCGCTGCTGCTCGAGCGCACGGGCATCTCGTGGGCGCCGTGGCCGGACGCGTACATCTTCGTCGGCTCGGTGGTGGCGATGCTCGCCCAGGCTCGCGGCCTGTTCGAGTTCTGGCTGGTGTGGATCGCCGTGGACATGGTGGGCGTGCCGCTCGCCGTGCAGCACGGCCTGGTGTTCAGCGGACTGGTCTACGGCGTCTTCTTCGTGATGTGCGTCGCCGGACTCGTCGACTGGTGGAACCGCTCCCGGCGGTACCGGGACAACGGGGCGGCCCGTGTGGCAGATCGGCACCTGGAAGGGGCAACGGCGTGAAGACCAGCAGCGAAACCACCGACATCGAGGTGCCGGCGCAGAAGGCGGCGCCGGAAGCCGCAGCGGAGGAACTGGTGCTCGACTCGATCGAGGACGCGATCAAGGCGATGGCCGCCGGCGAGGCGATCGTGGTGGTGGACGACGAGGACCGCGAGAACGAGGGCGACCTGATCTTCGCCGGCGAACTGGCCACGCAGGCGCTGATGGCGTTCATGATCCGCTACTCCTCGGGCGTGGTCTGCGTGCCGATGCGCGGCGCCGACCTGGACCGGCTCAAGCTGCCGCCGATGACCGCCGTCAACGAGGACCGCAAGGGCACCGCGTACTCGGTCTCGGTGGACGCCAAGGACGGCGTGGACACCGGCATCTCGGCGGCCGACCGCACGCACACCGTGCGCCTGTTGGCCGACTCGGACACGGTGGCCGGCGAACTGACCCGGCCCGGCCACATCTTCCCGCTGCGCGCGGTCGAGGGCGGCGTGCTGGTGCGCCCCGGGCACACCGAGGCGGCCGTGGACCTGGCCGAACTGGCCGGCCTGGCGCCCGTGGGCGTGATCTGCGAGGTGGTCAACGACGACGGCACGATGGCCCGGCTGCCGCAGTTGGTCCCGTTCGCCCGCGAGCACGGCCTCAAGATCGTCACCATCGCCGACCTGATCGCCTACCGGCGGCGCACCGAGCGCACCATCGAGCGGGCCGCGGAGACCCGGCTGCCCACCGCGCACGGCACCTTCCAGGCGATCGGCTACCGCAGCACCGCCGACGGCGTCGAGCACATCGCGCTGGTGGCCGGCGACATCGGCGACGGCGAGGACGTGCTGGTGCGGGTGCACTCCGAGTGCCTGACCGGCGACGTGTTCGGCTCGCTGCGCTGCGACTGCGGCCCGCAATTGGAGGCCGCGCTGGAGCGGGTCACCACCGAGGGCCGGGGCGTGGTGTTGTACATGCGCGGCCACGAGGGTCGCGGCATCGGGCTGATCCACAAGCTCCAGGCCTACCAACTCCAGGACGCCGGCCACGACACCGTGGACGCCAACCTGGAACTGGGCCTGCCCGCCGACGCCCGCGACTACGGCACCGGCGCGCAGATCCTGGTCGACCTGGGCGTGCGCTCGATGCGCCTGCTCACCAACAACCCGGCCAAGCGCGCGGGCCTGGAGGGCTACGGCCTGGAGATCACCGGCCGGGTCGCGCTGCCCGTGCACGCCACCGCGGACAACCTGCGCTACCTGCTCACCAAGCGCGACCGGATGGGGCACGACCTGCCCTGGCTGGACCCCTCCGACGAGGCCGCGACCGCGCCCTCGGTCGGCGAGGTCGCCGAGGTCGTCGACGCGAAGGGCCACGCGGTCAGCACCGCCTGACCGACCGCGGCCTCACCCGTATCGGTGACACGCGCGCGGCACCGTCCCCGCCGCGCCGATAGGTTCGACCCGCGCGAACCCGTTCGATCCGCTCCACCGGCGAACCCGTCGCCCCACACCGGGGCGCGACTCGCCGTACTCCACCACCGCAATCAGGCTTCCAGCCGTTCCAGCCGAAGGACACCGACAGACATGAGTGGCGCAGGAGCCCCGAAACTGACCGTCGAGGGCTGCCGTAACCTGCGCGTGGGCGTGGTCGCCGCGCAGTGGCACACCGCCGTGATGGACGGACTCGTGGACGGGGCCCTCAAGGCCCTGAGCGAGCTGGGCATCACCGAACCCACGCTGATCCGCGCCCCCGGCGCGTTCGAGCTGCCCGTGCTCGCCAAGGCGCTGGCCGGACGCGGCCACGACGCGGTGGTCGCGCTGGGCGTGGTGATCCGCGGCGGGACCCCGCATTTCGAGTACGTGTGCTCGGCCGCCACCGACGGCCTGACCCGGGTCGCGCTGGACACCGGCGTTCCCGTCGGCTTCGGGCTGCTCACCTGCGACACCGAGGAGCAGGCCCTGGACCGGGCCGGCGTGCCCGGCTCGCGCGAGGACAAGGGCCGCGAAGCGGTGGAGGCGGCCGTCGCGACCGCGATGGCGTTGCGTACGCTCTCGGAACCGTGGCATTCGGCCTGACCCACGCACCGACGAGTCGTTCGCGCCACGCCACCCACAACCACGCGATGGGCACCATGAAGACGTTTGAACAGCTTTTCGACGAGCTGCGGGCCAAGGCGGCCTCCGGTCAGGAGGGCTCGCGCACGGTCGAGCTCGTCACCGCCGGTGTGCATACGATCGGCAAGAAGGTCGTCGAGGAGGCCGCCGAAGTGTGGATGGCCGCCGAGCACGAGGGCGCCGACCGCACCGCCGAGGAGATCTCCCAGCTCCTGTACCACCTGCAGGTGATGATGGTCGCTCGCGGCATCTCGCTGCAGGACGTATACGCTCACCTGTGACATCCGCCGTCCCCGGCCCGTCGTCCGGGCCGGGGGCGCCGCCGTACCGCAACCTCGTTCGGCACCTCCCGAAGGGTCATTCCATGCTGCGCATCGCCGTCCCCAACAAGGGTTCCCTCTCCGAGCCTGCGTCGGCGATGCTGCATGAGGCGGGCTACCGCCAGCGCAAGCACTCCAAGGAATTGGTGCTGACCGACCCCGACAACAACGTCGAGTTCTTCTTCCTGCGCCCGCGCGACATCGCCATCTACGTCGGCTCCGGCCGGCTCGACGCCGGCATCACCGGGCGCGACCTGCTGATGGACTCGGGCGCCGAGGCCGAGGAGATCCTGCAGCTGGGGCTGGCCCCGGCCACCTTCCGCTACGCCGCGCCCGCCACGCTGGCCCGAGAGCTGGACGGGCAGGGCAAGAAGGGCCTGGCCGGGCTGCGGGTGGCGTCCTCCTACATCGGGATCGTCGAGCGCGACTTCGCCGACAACGGCATCGAGGCCGCCGCGCTGGTCAAGCTGGACGGCGCGGTGGAGACCGCGATCCAACTGGGCGTCGCGGACGTGATCGCCGACGTCGTGGAGACCGGCACCACGCTCGCGCAGGCGGGCCTGGAGGTGTTCGGCGAGCCGATCCTGCGCTCGGAGGCGGTGCTGATCCGCCGGGCCGGCGCGGAGACCTCGGCCGCGCTGGAGCAACTGGTGCGCCGGCTCCAGGGCGTCCTGGTCGCGCGCAGCTACGTGATGATGGACTACGACATCCGGGTCGAGCGGGTGGAGGCGGCGGTCACGCTGACCCCGGGCCTGGAGTCGCCCACGGTCAGCCCGCTGCACAACGAGGGCTGGGTCGCGGTGCGCGCGATGGTCCCGCGCAAGAACGCCCAGCAGATCATGGACGACCTGTGGGAGATCGGCGCCCGCGCGATCCTGGTCACCGGCATCCACGCCTGCCGTCTTTGACACCCGGTCGGTCCGCCCCCGCCGCGCGGGCGGACCGACCACCCTCACCCCACCGGAGAGCCGTTCCGCCATGAGCGCCAGCACCCCCGCCGCCGACCTTCCGCGTACCTGGTACGCGAAGCGCAGTCGTCTCATCACCGCCGTGCTCGGCGTGGTCATCCTGGTCGGGTTGTGCGTGCTGGCGCTGATGTTGCCGGAGAAGGGCGGCTGGGGGTTCGGCTCGCGGATGGGCGTCGCGCTCACCGGCGTGCTCGGCCTGGCCGCGATGCTGATGCTGGGCCGGCCGAAGGTGGTCGCGGCATCGAGCGGGGTGACCGTGGTCAACCTGCTGCGCACCACGCACCTGGAGTGGGCCCAGATCGTCCGGGTCTACCTGCGCCAGGGCGACCCGTGGGCGCAGATCGACATGTCCAACGGCGACACGCTGGCGGTGATGGGCATCCAGACCTCCAACGGCAAGGCCGACGCGATCACCGCGACGCGCGAGCTCCGGGACCTGGTGGACAAGTACGGGACGGCCGCCGAGGCGCGCTAGCCCGACCCGCCGGGCGCGCCCCGCCGCCCTCCGACGCCGGCCCGCCCGCCCGCTCACGGCCTCGGTACGTTGCGCAGGTTCGACCTGGCCATCTGGACCATCCGGCCGACGCCGCCGGCCAGCACCGTGCGCCCGGCGCTCAGGGCGAAGCCCTGGATCTGCTCGGCGGTGATCTTGGGCGGGATGGACAGCGCGTTGGGGTCGGTGACGATGTCCACCAGCGCCGGGCCCTTGTGCGCGAACGCGTCGCGCAGCGCGTCACGGACCTGCCTGGGCTTTTCCACCCGCACCCCGAACGCGCCCGCCGCGCGCGCGATCGCGGCGAAGTCCGGGTTCTTGTTGGTGGTCCCGAACGGCTCGAGCCCGGCGACCATCATCTCCAACTCGACCATCCCCAGCGACGAATTGTTGAACAGCACGATCTTCACCGGCAACGCGGACTGCACCAGGGTCAACAGGTCGCCCATCAGCATCGAGAAGCCGCCGTCCCCGGACATCGACACCACCTGCCGGTCCATGTCCAGGAACTGCGCGCCGATCGCCTGGGGCAGCGCGTTGGCCATCGAGCCGTGCGAGAACGAACCGATGACCCGGCGCCGCCCGTTCGGCGTCAGGTAGCGCGCCGCCCACACGTTGCACATGCCGGTGTCGACGGTGAAGATCGCGTCGTCGGCGGCCTCCTCGTCCAGGATCGAGGCGACGTACTCGGGGTGGATGGGCACGTGCTTCTCCACCTTGCGGGTGTACGCCTTCACCACGCCCTCGAGCGCGTCCGCGTGCTTGCGCAACATCCGGTCCAGGAACCTGCGGTCGGTCCTGGCCCGCACCATCGGGGTCAGCGCGCGCAGCGTCTCGCGTACGTCGCCCCACACCGCCAGGTCCAGCTTCGTGCGCCGGCCCAGGTGCGCGGGGCGTACGTCCACCTGCACGGTGGCCACGTCCTGCGGCAGGAAGGCGTGGTACGGGAAGTCGGTGCCCAGCAGGATCAGCAGGTCCGCCTCGTGCATCGCCTCGTACGCGGCGCCGTAGCCCAGCAGTCCGGACATGCCCACATCGAACGGATTGTCGTACTGGATGTGCTCCTTGCCGCGCAGCGCGTGTCCCACCGGCGCCTTGATCCGGTCGGCGAAGGCCATCACCTCCTCGTGCGCGCCCGCCGTGCCCGCGCCGCAGAACAGGGTGACCCGCCCGGCCTCGTCGATCATCCGGGTCAGTGTGGCCAGGTCCGCGTCCGCCGGGCGCACCGTCGGGAGCGACGTGGGCAGCGCCGGCTGGTAGCCCTTGTCCGGCGCGGGCTTGTCCGCGACATCGCCCGGGAGGGTGACCACCGACACCCCGCCCAGGCCCACCGCGTGCCGGATCGCCGACTGCAGCACCCGCGGCATCTGCTCGGGGGTGCCGATCATCTCGCTGTAGTGGCTGCACTCGACGAACAGTCGTTCGGGATGCGTCTCCTGGAAGAACGCGGTGCCGATCTCGCCGCTGGGGATGTGCGACGCGAGCGCCAGCACCGGGGCGTGCGAGCGATGGGCGTCGAACAGGCCGTTGATCAGGTGCAGGTTGCCCGGTCCGCAACTGCCCGCGCACGCGGCCAGCGTGCCGGTCAGTTGCGCCTCCGCGCCGGCCGCGAACGCGGCCACCTCCTCGTGCCGTACGTGCACCCAGTCGATCGCGGCGTTGCGCCGCACCGCGTCCACGATCGGATTGAGGCTGTCGCCCACCACGCCGTACAACCGGCGCACCCCCGCCTGGGCGAGGATGTCCACGAACTGCTCGGCGACGCTCTGCTTGGCCACGGGAGACCCTTCCGTCCTGCTCGTCCGGCGGCCCGGCGCATGCCGTAGCATCCGCCCGACGGTCGAAAAGCGATGATCGGATAGCCCTACCCGTGCCTCGCCCGGCTATCCCCGGCCGTCGGCCAGATCCCCGTATGCCTGGAAGAGGTCGGACAGGCGCAGCGTGGTCAGCTCGGCCAGGTCCGGACCCTCCGCCAGCTCCACCAGCCGCACGTCCCGGTACATGCAGCACTTCTCGTACAGGGTGCGGACGAAGCGGGCGTTGCCCAGCTCGTCGATCCAGCCCTGTTCGCGTACGTGGCCGGTGATGCTGCGCAGTTCGGCCGCCGCGTCCTCGTCCCACGTGTCGCCGCCGCCGGCCGCCATCACCTCGGCGATCCGGGCCAGATCCTCGGCGCCGTAGGAGGGGAACTCGACCCGGGTGGTGAACCGCGACATCAGGCCCGGGTTCGAGGTGAGCAGCCGGTCCATGCCCTCCGGATAGCCGGCCAGGATGATCACCAGCCGGTCCCGGTCGTCCTCGGCCCGCTTGAGCAGCACCTGGAGCGCCTCGTCGCCGTACGCGTCGCCCTTGGAGTAGCCCACGTTGGTCAGGCCGTACGCCTCGTCCACGAACAGCACGCCGCCCAGCGCCGAGTCGATCAACTCGCCGGTCTTGACCGCGGTCTGGCCCAGGTACTCGCCGACCAGGTCGGAGCGCTGGGCCTCGACCAGGCGGTCGCTCTCCAGCAGGCCCAGCGCGGCGAAGACCCGACCGAGGAGCCGGGCGACGGTGGTCTTGCCGGTGCCGGAGGGGCCGGAGAAGACGAAGTGCCGCTTGGGGGCCTGCGCGGGCAGGCCCTGCGCCTCGCGCAGCCGGGCCATCCGCATCTGCGCGGACAACGCGCGCACCTGGCGTTTGACCGGCTCCAGGCCGACCATCGACTCCAATTCGGCGAGCACCAGCGCGAGTTCCTCGGGGGCGGCGGCCGGTCGCATCGGCGCGGATCGGCCGGCCGCCCGAACGTCCGCGTCCGGCTGCGATTCGGCGTCGGCGCCGTCCGGGATCGGGTCCGGCTCGCGCTCGACCTCGGCGGCGGGCGGCGGCCCGGCCGGCGGGGGAGCGGTCGCGGGTATCGGCGGCAACACGTCCGGGAGCGGGCCCCGGCCGACCACGGGACCGGCCAGGCGCGCGGTCATCCCGCCGTACTCGTCCAGCGGTTCGCCGGCCGCCAGCGAGGACAGCCGCGCGGCGGTGTCCATGAACGAGGGGTCCGCCTGGTGCACGGCGCGGTACAGCGGCAGCGCGGCCGGGGTGCGGCCGGTCTCCTCGTACGCGCGCGCGAGCCAGTAGCGCAGCTCCTTGCGCTGCGGGTGCTCCGAGCGGCAGCGCACCAGGGCGGTGGCGAGCACCTGTTCGGCCTTGGCGTACAGCCCCAGGCGCACCCGGGCCATGCCCGCGAACAGGCCCGCCTCGACGCCGAGCAGCGCGTCGTCGTCCAGGCCGGCGGTGTGTCGCAGCAGTTGTTGCCAGTCCTTGCCCAGATAGGCCCGGCAGGCGAGGAGGAAGCGGGTGGCCGCGTCCTGTTCGGCGGGCGGGCACAGGGCCAACGCCGCGTCCAGTTCGGGCAGATGGCGCCCGTCCAACCAGTGCGAGGCGTGCGCGAGGGCCAGGTCGCGCGGGGTCTCCAGGACCAGTTGCACCCACCAGCCCAGCCAGTACCAGGAGTTGAGCGGGCGGCCGTATTTCGCGCGTTGCTCGCCGAAGCGTTCCCGATGGGTGTGCATGGCCACCACCGCGGCGGCCACCTCCACCTTGAGCGCGTGCAGGCCCAGCCACGCGTCGGCCATGCCCGGGTCGGCCTCGACCGCGGCTCGGAACTGCACCTCCGCCTGGCCGTATTCGCCGGCGACGTAGGCGTCCATGCCGCGCAACCAGGCCAGTTCGGCCGGACTTCCGGTGCGTGCGCCACGATCGGTCTGTCCCACGGTGGACCCCCCTTCCCCCGGCCGGTCCTCTCCGCGTGCCCGTGTCCCCCAGGGGACTTCGAGAGGATGTCGGCCCGCTGCCGATGAATCCCGGTGCGTCCATTCCGCCCGATCGGCGACGCCCCTTAGAGCCTCTCCCGTTCCGCTGCCCGTCACGCCGTCTCGTGCGAGGCGGTCACGGATGGTGTCCGGCTCGCCACGCGTTCGTCCCCGCGCATCGTACCGAGCGAGGCCCGGCAATCCGAGGGGCGAACGGTATTTGGGGTGGTGGGTGCCGTCGTCGGAGGTGTGCCGGTGGTGAGGCGGGAGCCCGCGGATCGGCGGGGTGGGTGCCGATCGACCCGGCGCGGTACGAGGAAGCCTCCGGCCGCGGGGGAACGACCGGAGGCTTCGTCTCGACGCGGGGCCGGCGGGGGTTCCGGCGCTGCCGCTGGACCGCAAGCTATGGCGATCCGGACACAACGGTCAAGGACGCCACGCCGGGAAATCTCCGGACGGAACGTGATCTTCGTGAAACGACCCGATCGGGGATCGCGCGCCCCGCGCACTCCGGGTGTGCACTGCCCGCGCGCTCTCCATGGTGCTGACGGGCTCGTGTTCGTAACGCTACGGTCGGTATATGGGCAACCTCGGGGACGCGGGCGGAACGGCAGCCGGGGGCGAGCCATCGCTTCGTCCCGGTGACAAGAGCGGTGGCGGCAGCGGTCGTGCGGCGGTGGTGGGGGCCGCGCCGCGACGGCTGCCGCCGCGGCGCCGCAAGGCGGTCGGCGGCGGGGCCAGTGCGCCGGAGTCGGGACTGATGCCGAGGGCTCGGGTCGCGGGGGCGTCGACGGCGTGGGACGCGGACGGCGACCGGCGGCCGGTGCCCGCGCAGGCAGGATCCGCCGCGTCCGCCCCCGCCCCCGCCGCGGCTTCCGCCGGGGCCGCCACTCCCGCGAAGGTCGGGCGTCAGGCCGGGCGTCCGCTCGTGGAGACCGCGATCGGCCTGGCGGGCCGGCTGGCGCAGGCCGCCTCGGACGTCAAGTACCGCAGCGACCTGATGCGCGATCTGCTGACCGGGCGCAGCACCGACCTCACCGGCTGGACGGCGCTGCCCAGCGGCCGTCTCCTGGTCGTGGTCGCCGAGCCCGATCCGCCCGCCGCGAGCGGCGACGCGCGGGCGATCCGGGCCGGTCAGGAGGCGCTCGCCCTGGCGTGGTCCACGGTCCTGGGCGCCCGTGCCCCCGAGGCGGCCGTCGCGGCGTACCCGCGCGAGGTGGTGGCCCTGCTCGGCGCGCCCGACGACGGCCAGTCCGCGCGCGTGGTCGCCGAACTCGCCGCCGTGGTGCACGCCGACTGCGGTTCGGTGGTCCGTTCGTTCACCACCGGCATCAGCCGCCCGGCGGAATCGCTGGACGCGCTGCCGGCCGCGTACGAGCAGGCGCGGCGCGCGGTGACGGCGGGACGGCGCATCCACGGACCGGGCGCGGTGGCGGACTTCGATCAACTCGGCGTCTTCCGGCTGCTGAGCCTGATTCCGGACCCGAGCGAGTTGGACCGCTTCGCGCGCGAGGCGTTGCGCTCGCTCGCGCATCCACGCGATCCCGAGGCGGCGGACCTGCGCAACACGTTGCAGGCGCTGCTGGACACGAACCTGAACGTGGCCGAGACCGCCCGCAGGCTCTACGTGCACTACAACACGCTGCGCTATCGGATCACCAAACTCGAGCGCCTGCTCGGGCCGTTCACCCAGGACCCGCACCTGCGGCTGAATCTGATGATCGCGCTCCAGATCGTGCGCATGCAGGGCCGCTGACCCGGCGGGCGGGCGGGTGTGCCCGGCGCGCCGACCCCGGCGCGGGCCCGGCGCAACGGGCCGGCCCGAGCGCGCGACACGGCGCGGGCGGTCTGCTTGACTGTGCCAGGCAATTGGGCGTGGCGTGGGGAGTGGGCATGGGTGCGCTGGATGGCGTCAAGGTGGTCGAGCTGGCCGGGATCGGGCCCGGGCCGTTCGTCGGCATGATGTTGGCGGATGCCGGGGCCGGCGTCATCCGGGTGGATCGGCCCGGTGGCGCGACGATGCCCTCGATGGTGGTCGGGCGCGGCCGGTTGGGCACGCTGGAGGTCGATCTCAAGGATGTCGCCGCGCGGGACTCGGTGTTGCGGCTCGTCGAGGGAGCCGACGTGCTGATCGAGGGCTTTCGCCCCGGCGTCACCGAGCGGCTGGGGCTGGGCCCGGACACCTGCCTGGAGCGCAACCCCGCGCTGGTCTACGCCCGGATGACCGGCTGGGGCCAGCACGGGCCGCTCGCGCCGCGGGCCGGGCACGACATCAACTACATCTCGATCTCCGGGGTGTTGCACTCCTTCGCCCGCGCCGGCGAGCGCCCGGTGCCGCCGCTGAACCTGGTCGGCGACTACGGCGGCGGCGCGATGTTCTGCGCCTTCGGCATCCTGGCCGCGCTGCTGGCGGCGCGTACGACCGGGCAGGGGCAGGTCGTCGACGCGGCCATGACGGACGGCTCGGCGACGCTGAGCGCGTTCATCCACGGGATGCGCGGACTCGGCGGCTGGGCGGGCGAGCCCGGCGGCAACCTGCTCGACACCGGCGCTCCGTTCTACGACGTGTACACCACCGCCGACGGTCGCCACCTCGCCGTCGGCGCGATCGAACCGCAGTTCTACGCCCTGCTGTTGGCCGGTCTCGGGCTCGCCGACGAGGACCTGCCCGAGCAGAACGACCGGGCCGGCTGGCCGCTCCTGCGCGAACGCTTCGCCGCCGTGATCGCCGGCCGTACCCGGGACGAGTGGACCGCGATCTTCGAGCCGACGGACGCGTGCGTGACCCCGGTGCTCACCTGGGACGAGGCCGCCGAGCACCCGCACAACCGGGCCCGGGACACCTTCGTGCGCCCCGACGGCACCCTCCAGCCCGCGCCGGCTCCCCGGTTCTCGGGCACGCCCTCGCTCGTCGGCGACGCCTCCGGCCGCCTGGACGGGGCCCTGCTTCAGACCTGGGGTCTGACCCCGGACGAGGCCGCGAAGCTCGCTCCCGAGGGCTGACCGGAGCAGGACCCGGAGCCACTCGAAGTCCTCCCGAACTCCGCCCGAAGCCGCGGTCGTTCGGCGGACCTCGCGCGCGCGGCGCGCATCATGGCACGCCCGTGCCCCGCGCGCCGGGTATTGCGCGACAAATGTTTCGACGCGTAGCGCTCTCTCTACGATCGGTAGCCGCAGCCGCCGACCACACGCGAGGAACCATGGACCCCACCACGCTCACCGGCAACATCGGCACGATCGACACCACCGTCCCGCACGCGCGCGCGACGAACGCCGACCCCATCGCGAGGCTGCTCGGCGAGACCGCCCCGGTGCGGCAACGCGTGCTCCGGCACACCGTCTACCGCGACCTCACCGACCTCACCGCCATCCGGGTGTTCATGGCGCACCACGTGTTCGCCGTCTGGGACTTCATGTCCCTGCTCAAGAGCCTGCAACGGCACCTGACCTGCGTGGAGATCCCGTGGGTGCCGCGCGGCGACGCGGAGATCCGGCGGATGGTCAACGAGATCGTGCTCGGCGAGGAGAGCGACACCACGTCGCTGGGCCCGCTCAGCCACTTCGAGCTCTACCTCGCCGCGATGGACGGGGCCGGCGCCGACACCCGACCGGCCCGCCGCTTCCTGGGCCTGCTCGCGGACGGGGTCCCGGTGCCCGAGGCGGTCGCCGCGTGCGGCGCGCCCGCCGGGGCCGCCGCGTTCGTCACGCGCACCTGGCAGGTGGTCGAGCACGCGCCGCTGCACTGCGTCGCCGCGTCCTTCGCGCTCGGTCGCGAGGAACTCATCCCGCGCATGTTCGACCACCTCACCGCGCTCGACGACCTGCACGAGGGCCGGCTCGCGGTGTTCGGCGAATACCTGGCCCGGCACATCGAGGTGGACGGCGACGACCACGGCCCGATGGCGCTGCGCCTGCTCGGCCGGTTGTGCGCCGCCACCTCGGACCCGGCCCGCGCGTGGCGCGAGAGCGCGGGCACCGTCACCGTCTCGCTGCGCGCCCGCGCCGACCTGTGGGACGCGGTGCGCGCCGCGATCGACGCGGCCCGTACCGGAACCGGCTGAAACGCCCTCGGCCTTGCCCGGGGCCGTGTGACGTGTCATATGTTGGGCACGTGACCCACGACGCAGCCCCGCACCCCACAGACCGCCTCGGCCGCGCCCAAAAGGCCGCCGCCGACGCGGGACTGGACGCCCTGCTCATCTCGCCCGGCGCCGACCTGCGCTATCTCACCGGCTACGAGGCGCTCCCGCTGGAGCGCCTGACCTGCCTGGTGGTGCCCGTCGGCGCCGAACCCTTCCTCGTCGTACCCGGCCTGGAGAAGCCCGCCGCCCTCGCGTCGCCCGCGGGAGAGCTGGGCATCGACGTGGCCGGCTGGGGCGAGACCGAGGACCCGTACGCGCTGATCGCGGGCCGACTGCCGCGCGGCGTGGCCCGGGTCGGCCTGGACAACCACATGTGGGCGGAGAAGGTGCTCGCCTTCCGCGCCGCTCTGCCCACCGCCGAACAGTCGCTCGCCGGCGACGTGTTGCGCGAACTGCGGATGCGCAAGTCGGCCGCCGAGGTGGCCGCGCTGCGCCGGGCCGGCGCGGCGATCGACCGGGTGCACGCGCGCGTGGGCGACTGGCTCCGGGCGGGCCGCACCGAGCGCGAGGTCGGCGCGGACATCGCCGACGCGATCATCGCCGAGGGCCACGTGCGAGTGGACTTCGTGATCGTCGGCTCCGGCCCCAACGCCGCGAGCCCGCACCACGAACTCTCCGACCGGGTGATCGAGACCGGCGACGTGGTCGTCGTCGACATCGGCGGCACCACCGCCGACGGCTACTGCTCGGACGAGACGCGTACCTACAGCGTCGGCGAACCGCCCGCCGAGTTCCGCCGCTACTACGACGTGCTCGAGCGCGCCCAGGCCGCCCAACTCGCGGCGGTCCGGCCCGGGTTGACCTGCGAGCAGCTCGACGCGGTCGGTCGCGACATCATCACCGAGGCGGGCTACGGCGAGTACTTCATCCACCGCACCGGTCACGGCATCGGCATGGAGAGCCACGAGGACCCGTACATCGTCCAGGGCAACACGTTGCCCCTGGAGCCGGGCATGGCGTTCTCGATCGAGCCCGGCATCTACCTGCCCGGCGCGCACGGCGCGCGCATCGAGGACATCGTGGTCTGCGGCGAGAGCGGCGCCGACCCGATGAACGTGCGTCCGCACGGGTTGGCCGTGCTGTAGGGCCGTTCGTGGTGGCACCGGCCGCGGCCCGCCGCCTTCGAACCCGGATCCGGCCGCGGCCGGCCGGCGTTCGGGGCGCGGGCCGCGTCGGTGTCGGACGCGGGTGGGGGCGGCGCCGTACGATCGTGCGCAACGGCCGGGGGGCGAACCCCACCCGGTCCGCCGCCGGCCACCGCCGGATCCGGCCACCTCCGGACCGCACGGAAGGACGTCCCATGGCCCTCACGCGCACTCTGCCCACCGACGAGTCCCGTGCCCTGCTCGACCTCACCCGGGAGATCACCGCCCGCGAGATCGCCCCTCGGGCCGCCGCCGACGAGGCCGCCGGACGCTTCCCGCGCGAGGTGTTCGCGACCCTGGGCGCCGCCGGGTTGTTGTCACTGCCGTACGCCGAGGAATACGGCGGCGGCGACCAGCCGTACGAGGTCTACCTCCAAGTGCTCGAGGAACTCGCCGCCGGCTGGCTGGCGGTCGGCCTCGGGGTGTCGGTGCACACGCTGGCGTGTCACCCGCTCGCGACCTTCGGCACGCCGGAGCAACGGGCCGCGCACCTGCCCGCGATGTTGTCCGGCGACCTGCTCGGCGCGTACTGCCTGTCCGAGCCGCACTCGGGCTCGGACGCCGCGGCGCTGAACACCAAGGCACTGGCCGCGACCGACGGGTACGTGCTCACCGGGACCAAGGCGTGGATCACGCACGGCGGGGTGGCCGACTTCTACACCGTGCTCGCCCGTACCTCGCCCGACGGCTCGCGCGGGATCAGCGCGTTCCTGGTCGACGCCGACACGCCGGGCCTGTCCGCCGCCGCGCCCGAGCACAAGATGGGGATGCGGTCCTCGCCCACCGCGCAGATCCACCTCGACGGCGCCCGGATCGCGGCCGAACGGCGGATCGGCGCCGAGGGCCAGGGTTTCCCGATCGCGCTGGCCGCGCTCGACTGCGGCCGATTGGGCATCGCCGCGTGTGCCACCGGCGTTGCCCAGGCCGCGTTGGACCTGGCGAGCGACTACGCCAAGAACCGCTCGCAGTTCGGCGGCCCGATCGCCGACAAGCAGGGCATCCGCTTCATGCTCGCCGACATGGCCACCGCGATCGAGGCGGGCCGCGCGCTGTACCTGTCCGCCGCGCGACTGCGCGACGCGGGCCTGCCGTTCGGCCGCCAGGCGGCGATGGCCAAACTCTTCTGCACGGACGCCGCGATGCGGGTGACGGTCGACGCCGTGCAGGTCCTGGGCGGCTACGGGTACACCACCGACTTCCCGGCGGAGCGCTACCTGCGCGAGGCCAAGTGCCTGCAGATCGTCGAGGGCACGAATCAGATCCAACGCATGGTCATCGCCCGGGACTTGCTGCTGAACGGATGATCCGGAGGCGCCGGCCGGCGTGCGGCCCGGGGCCGGGGCGGGTCGGCGCCGGGGAGCGGGCGGGTCGGCACGGGGCGGATTGTGGCCTTTCGGATCGGGCGGCGGGGGTCGGGTACGGTTGCGTGATCCGGGGGATCGCGCTTCGCATCCGAAGCCGCGCGGGTCGAGCACGAGGAGGCGGCGGGCGTGACGACGGAGCGTACCCCGGGGGCCTCGGCCGAGGACGGCCTGAGCACGGACGAGGCGATTCGGGCCATGTTGTTGTTGATGCCGAGGGTGGCGGCCCGGCTCAAGCGCACCCGGATCCCCGAGCGGTTGCAGTCGATGAACCTGGCCCCGCGACATCTGTCGCTGCTGGCCTACCTGCTCTTCGACGGCCCGATGTCGGTCAACCACCTGGCCGCGCGGCTCGAGGTGGCCCCGACCACGGTCAGCCTGATGGTCAGCGACCTCGGCCGACAGGGCGTCCTGGAGCGACACACCGACCCGAGCGACCGGCGCCGGTCGATCGTGGCGATCACCGAGGACCCACAGACCCGGACGGCGATCGAGGGCTGGCTGGCGAACGGCGCCGACGCCTGGCGTCGCGCGTTCGACCCGCTCTCGCCCGAGGACCGGGCGATGTTCGTGCGCACGATGGGCGCGTACGAGGGCGGGGCCGTCGGCGACGGGGAGTGAGCGGCGCGGTCGGCCGGCTTCCCACGCGGTGCGGTCGGCCGGGTCCGCACGCGGTGCGGGAGGCAGGCGGCCCACGTGCGCATGCGGTCGGCTTCGAAGGCCGGTCGAATCGACGCCCGGGCCCGGAGCGGGACCCGGTGGCTCACAACGTGTGCGAGAACGGCTGGGCGCGCCAGTCCAGGCCCGCCGGCAACACCGTGACCGCGGGCCGTGGCAGCGGCTCGGGCGTCGCGGAGCCGGCCCGATCGAGCGAGTCCCCGAACACCGCGCCCGAGCCCGGGCAGGAACGTATCCCGAACGGATCCCGCGCGCTGGGGCACACCGCGTGATCCGGCACCGTCGCCCCGTCGGCGGCCACGTCCACGACCAGCACGACCGCACACTCCGGGCACGCCCGACGCGCGGTCGCGGCGGCGGACGGGTCCCCGTCCGGCTCGAACTCGAACGCGTCGTCGAAGTCCGCGATCGGACCGCGTGCCCCGGTACCCGCGGGCACGTCTACGGCGATACTCATGGGGCTCCCCCTGTCGCCACAGCGCCGCGGTGACGGCGCGCTCCGCCGACGATAGTGCGCCCGACCGGAACGTTGCAGTACTCATCCGAGCCCAATTCGCGCGACGCGCGAAACGGATGGCATCGCCACCGGCCGGGTCGGCGCGCCGTACCGCGCCCGCGCCCCGGTCGGGTCATGCCGAACACGCTCACGCCCGGGCGCCGTCCGCGGCCTCCGGCCCCGGCACGGGCTCGAACTCGACCGCCCGCCGCAACTGCTCCAGCCGATAGGGAATCGGCTCCCATCCCGGCCGCCCGGCCATGTCCACGTTCAACTGCACCACCGTGCGCGTATAGGCGCGGGCGAGCCCGCGCGGCATCAGCGGCATCCCGACCGGCCGGCGTCGGGAGTTCCCGTCCCGATCCGGCACCCCGGCGTGGTTGCCCCGGACCGACACCCACACCGCGGCCACCGACCCCTGTACGTGCCGCACCAGTTCCTCGCGTACGTCCAACCAGCGTGCCAACGCCGCGCGGGTGGGGCCGGAGAGCGGCAACACCTCGGTCACCGCCGGGTTGATCGAGCGCGCCTGCGGGCGCCGCACGATGCGCACCGTGCGCTCGTCGGGCGCCAGGTCGGTCAGCCGCAGCGCGCACAACTCGCCCGCCCGGGCGCCGGTGTCCAGGACGACGCCGATCAGCGCGAACAGCCGGACCCGGCCCGGGTCGGCGCCGGAGCGATCGGCGTGCGCGGTCAGCCAGTCCAGCAGCAACGAGCGCTGCCGGGCGCCCACCGGCGGCTTGAGTTCGGGCATCGCGGGGCGTTCGGGCAAGGCGATCGGCACCGATCCGGCCCGGGCCAGGATCTCCAGACAGTCCATCCGCACCCGAATGCTCGCCGTCGTCGAGACGCCGTCGCCGGCCACCGCGCGGGTGCGCAACCGGCCGCTGCCCGCCAACTCCAGATAACGCCGCATCGGATCGGCGGACAGCAGCGCCGCGAGCGAGGCGCGCGCCTCGGGCGGGAAACCCTCCTGGACCAGCGCTCGGCGCAACTCGCCCACCACCCACCGCAGTTGCCGAGCCCGGGCGGCGGAGGTGTCGGCCCGCGCGGTGACCCGAAGCAGGGCACGGTCGAGCTGATCGAGCGCGGGAGCACGGTCCTGATCGGCCATGGGGGCACTGTAACCACGGCCACCGACGATCAACCCCGATCGCCAACCGACCCGGTGCCCGCGGCGCGCCCCGAGGCCCGCCGGGCCCGCCGAAGGCCTCCGAACCGCCCGCACGGCGCCACGCGAGGTCGCCATGCCATAGGTTCATCGTGTGGAGGACCTCGACCGACAGATCGTCAAACTGCTCCTGCTCGACGGGCGGATGAGCTACACCGACCTGGGCAAGGCCACCGGCCTGTCCACCTCGGCCGCACACCAGCGTGTGCGCCGACTCGAACAACGCGGGGTCATCCGCGGCTACGCCGCCGTGGTCGACACCGAGGCCATCGGGCTGCCGTTGACCGCGTTCATCTCGGTCAAGCCGATCGACCCCAGCGCCCCGGACGACGCTCCCGAGCGCCTGGCGGACCTCGAGGAGTTGGAGGCGTGCCACAGCGTGGCGGGCGACGAGAGCTACATCCTCAAGGTCCGCGTCGCCGCCCCCGGCGACCTGGAGACGCTGCTGGCCCGGATCCGGCTCCAGGCGGGCGTGTCCACCCGTACGACGGTGGTGTTGTCGACGCCCTACGAGGCCCGCGCGCCCCGATTCTGAACGGATTCGCCCGCGCCGAACCCGAATGAACCGCCCGAGTGATCCCAGGCGGACCGCCCGCGCCGATCCGGGAGGACCGCGCGGGGGCGGCCGTCGACGAAGCAGCCCGGACCCGAGTGGGTGTGCGCGGCGCGGGTCACACCTCCGAAGGGGTGACCTCCGGCTCGGGGTTCGATCCGGGCGGGCCACACTGGTGCCCATGACCACGCTCCTCCTGCGCAACGGCGCCGTGCACAGTCCGGCCGATCCCTTCGCGACCGCCATGGTCGTCGAGAACGACACCATCGCCTGGATCGGCGCCGAGGGGGCCGCCGCGGCCCATGTCGACGCCGTCGACGCCGTGCTCGACCTCGCGGGCGCCCTGGTCACCCCCGCGTTCGTGGACGCGCACGTGCACGCCACCGCGACCGGCCTCGCGCTGACCGGCCTGGACCTGACCGGCGCGCCCTCGTTGACGTACGCGCTCTCCGCGCTGGAGGACCACGCCAAGCGGCGCGGCCTGTTCGGAGCCGGCCACGTGCTGCTCGGGCACGGCTGGGACGACAGCGCGTGGCCCGAGGGACGGCCGCCCACTCCGGCCGAGTTGGACCGGGCCACCGGCGGCGCCACCGTCTACCTCTCCCGGATCGACGTGCACTCCGCCGCGTGCTCGCCCGCGTTGCTCGCGCTGGTCCCGGGCGAGCACGGCGACGCGCCCCTGGCGGGCACCGTGCACCACGTCGCGCGGGCCGCCGCCAACGCCGCGCTGACCGCGGCCGATCGGGTCGCCGCGCAGCGGGTCGCGCGGGCCCGGGCGGCGGCGCTGGGCATCGGCACGCTGCACGAGTGCGGCGGGCCGGAGATCGCCGGCGAGGCCGACTTCCGGGCGCTGCTGGCCCTGGCCCGGGACGAGGCCGGCCCGGACGTGGTCGGCTACTGGGGCGCGCTCGCCGCCGACGCCGAGCACGCCCGCACGCTGCGCGCCGACCTGGGCGCGCACGGACTGGGCGGCGACCTGTTCATCGACGGCTCGCTCGGCTCGCACACCGCGTGCCTGCACGCGCCCTACTCCGACGACCCCGGTGCCGGCACCGGCCTGACCCACCTGGCCCCCGAGCAGGTCGCCGAGCACCTCGCCGCGTGCACCGGGGCCGGCATCCAGGCCGGTTTCCACGCGATCGGCGACGCCGCGATCGGCGCGGTCACCGCCGCCGCCCGCGCGCTGATCCAGGGCCCGCACGGCGCGGCCTTCCGCGCGCTGCGGCACCGGGTCGAACACGCCGAACTGCTCGACGCCGAAGCCGTCGCGGCCTTCGCCGAACTGGGCCTGACCGCCTCCGTACAGCCCGCCTTCGACGCCGCGTGGGGCGGCCCGGACGGCATGTACGTTCGCCGCCTGGGCGCCGAACGCGCCGCGCTGATGAACCCGTTGGCCGCGCTGAGCGCCGCCGGCGTGCCGCTCGCGTTCGGGTCGGACGCGCCGGTGACCCCGCTCGACCCGTGGGGCACGGTGCGCGCCGCCGCCTTCCACCGCACCCCGGAGCAACGCATCAGCGTGCGCGCCGCGTTCGCCGCGCACACCCGAGGCGGCCACCGCGCGGTCGGCCGGGACGACGCCGGCGTCCTGGTGCCCGGCGCACCCGCCACCTACGCGGTGTGGGACACCACCGAACTGGTCGTGCAGGCACCGGACAGCCGGCTCTCCGGCTGGTCCACCGACCCGCGCTCGGGCACCCCGGGGCTGCCCGACCTGGCCCCCGACCTGCCGCTGCCGCGCTGCCTGCGGACCGCGGTTCGGGGCACCGCGGTGTACACGGCCGAGGGAGCTCTCGACCAGGCGTGAGCACGATCGCGGACGCCGACCCCGGAGCGGCCCCGGGGTCCGTCCCGGGACCCGCCCTAGGCGGCCGGGGCCGGCTCCGGCGTCCCGTGGTGGGCCGATCCCGCCTCGCCCGCCGCGCCGGGCCCGACCTCGGCCGCGCGCGGTCGCTCCGGGACGGTCAGCAGGGGCAGGAAGACCTGCACCAACGGCCCGATCGCCAGCGCGTACACCACGGTGCCCAGGCCGATCGACCCGCCCAGCACGAAGCCCACCGCCAGCACGGTGACCTCGATGCCGGTCCGGACCAGCCGCACCGAGCGCCCGGTCCGCCGCACCAGCCCGGTCATCAGGCCGTCCCGGGGTCCCGGGCCCAACCGCGCGCCGATGTAGGCGCCGCCGGCCACCGCGTTCAGGACCACCCCGAAGACCACGAAGGCCGCTCGCCAACCCAACGCTTCCGGCGCGGGCAGCCACCGCAGCGACGCGTCCACCGCGATGCCGATCACGAACACGTTGCTCACCGTGCCCAGACCCGGGCGCTGCCGCATCGGCCACCACAGCAGCAGTACCGCGGCGCCGACCACGATCGTCACCACGCCGAAACTCCATCCGGTGCGCTCCGCGAGGCCCTGATGGAACACGTCCCACGGATCCAGGCCCAACTCGGCCCGGATCATCAACGCCATGCTGAACCCGTAGAGCGTGAGCCCCGCATACAACTGGACCAAGCGCCGGACCCACGACCAAGCCACCGTGCACCTCGTTCTTTACCGGACTGCCAAAAAAGAGCCAACGGTGAAAGAATCGTCGACACCGGATCACGGATCCATAGCCAATTCGACAGGAGTGGACTGATGAGCGCGCCTCACCTGACCGTCAGCAGCACCCGCCTCGCCGACCTCCTGCACCCCTGGACCACCACGACCCAGTCCGCGGCGCGCACCGGCCCGGCGTACCGCACGCTGGCCGATCGCATCCGCGCGCTGCTCCTGGACGGTCGGATCCCGCTGACCGCGCGCCTGCCCGCCGAGCGCGGCCTGGCCGACCGACTCGGCATCAGCCGCACCACGGTCGCCGCCGCGTACGAACTCCTGCGCACCGACGGTTACCTGACCAGCCGGCGCGGCTCCGGCAGTTGGACCACCCTGCCCGGCACGCACACCGAGATCCCCACCAAGGGATTGAGCCCGAGCACCACCACCGGCGTGATCGACCTCGGCGTCGCGGCCCTGCCCGGCCCCGGCCGGGCCCTGCACCAGGCGGTCGCCGACGCCACCGACTCGCTGCCCACCTACACCACCGGCCACGGCTACCTGCCCGGCGGCCTGCCGGTCCTGCGCGACACGCTGGCCCAGCGCTACACCCGGCGCGGCGTACCCACCACGCCCGACCAGATCCTGGTCACCCCCGGCGCGCTCGCCGCGGTCACCCTGGTCCTGCGCACGCTGGCCGGCCCCGGCGACCGGGTCGCGGTGGAATCGCCCACGTACGCCAACGTGCTGGACGCCATCCGGCAGGCCGGGAACCGGCTGGTCCCGGTGCCGATGACGGACACCGGGTGGGACCCGGAGACCTGGCGCGACACGCTGCGCACCGCAGCGCCCCGACTGGCCTACCTGATCCCGGACTACCAGAACCCGACCGGCCACCTCGCCGACGCGGGCATCCGACGCACCCTGGTGGACCTGGCGCGCAACACCGGGACCACGCTGATCGTCGACGAGACGTGCTTCGACCTGGCCCTGGACATCGACCCGAGCGACCGGCCGCTGCCGATGGCCGCGTTCGACCGGACCAACAACGTGGTCACCATCGGCTCGACGTCGAAGACCTTCTGGGGCGGGCTGCGGATAGGCTGGATCCGGGCCACCCCGGACCTGGTCCGGCGGATCGCGGCCACCCGCGCGTCCTTCGACGTCGGCGCGCCGGTGCTGGACCAACTGGTCACCCACCACCTGATCACCGACCACGAGGACACCATCCTGGAGAGCCGGCTGCCCGCGCTGCGCACCGCCCGAGGCGCCCTCGCCGACGCGCTCACCGACCGCCTGCCGAACTGGACCTTCGCGATGCCGGTGGGCGGGCTGTCGTTGTGGGTGCGCACCGACGGGACGTCCAGCCTGTCCCTGACCGAGGCGGCGGCGCGCCACGGCGTGCGGATCGCGGCGGGCACCCACTTCGGCACCGACGGCACCTTCGAGCACCACGTGCGACTGCCGTACGCGCACGATCCGGCGACGCTGACCGAGGCCATCCGCCGGCTGGCCACGGCGGTGGGGGAGACCGAGCGCAGCCGACCCGGCGCCTACGCGGGCTTCTCCGGGGCGCCCTGCGTGGCCTGAACCGAGGCGCCGGTGGTGGCCGGATTCACCGATGTGGGTGAACGTACGCCGGGGTCTCGCTCGCGCGTCGGGCCCCGACCCGTGTACAACAACCCGGGAAGCCCGCAACGCGCGACACGCCGACGGCCCCGCCGCCCCGACACCGGCCGGGAACGGGCCGGCACCGGATCGCGATCGGGCCGGCACCGGATCGCGATCGGGGTCGCCACGCACGTGCGCAAGGGGTGCGGAAGCCGCGACGAGACCCATTAGGGGAACGATTGCGCCACCTGGTGGGCGCACACCACCCACACCAGTGGCGCACCACCCCGGGCCCTGACCTGCACCGATACCGCATCCGTGCAGGTCAGTGCGATGTTGACACCGCGCCTGCATCGCCCAGTACGTTCGACCCGGTCCACCGCAGGACGACCGGCAGGAGAACACCCTCCCCGAGCACGCGCACGCCTCCGGGCCACAGGTGGCACAGCCACCGGGCGCCAGGTCCGGAACCGACGTGACACGCGCCCGGGAGGCCGCCCCACGCGGCCACGAACGGCAGAGCGGCACCCGTGCAGCCGCCCCGCCGGACGCGAGCACACCCCGCGCCGGAAGGTGAGACCGCGGCAGAGCCCGGTCGCCCAGTAGACAACGACCACCGCGACCGACAGCCAGCCGGTCCGGGGCCGGCCCGAAGGGCGACCGAGCTCCCGCTGCCCCCACCGCACTGTCGAGAACGATCCGAAACCGCTCACCCACCTCGAACGTTGTAACGTCACTGCATCACCCGACCGGCGCAACTCCGTGCCGAAGGTGGCAGCAGCGATCAGCGACGACCCAGCGAGGGGGCCCCACGGTGCCGCAGCTCGACAGCGCCACAGTGCCCGAGGGCGCCCCGCCCCCGGACTCGGCGCCCGCCCGCAGGCGGCGTTTCCGACGCACCCGGGCCACCGCCGTGAGCATCTACCGCAAGCCCGCCCGGCCGGCCTACGCGCTGATCAGCGGCCTGCTGCTGGCGCTCGCGTTCCCGCCGTACGACATCTGGCCGCTGAGCGTGCTCGCGGTCGCCGTGCTCACCGTCGCGGTGCACGGGCAGCGCACCCGCACCGGCTTCGGCTACGGCCTGCTGTTCGGCCTGCCGTTCATGTTGTGGCTGCTCAAGTGGCTGCGCGTGGTCGGGCCGGACGCGTGGATCGTGCTGTCGGTGGTGCAGGCGCTGTACATCGCCGCGCTGGCCGCCGCGCTCACCCTGATCGGCCGACTGCGGCTGTGGCCGCTGTGGACCGCGTGCCTGTGGGTCGCGGAGGAACTGGTGCGCGACCGCGTCCCGTTCGGCGGCTTCCCCTGGGGTCGACTGGCCTTCGCCAACACCGCGACGCCGTTCACCCCGATCGCCGCGCTCGCCGGCGCACCCGGGGTGACCTTCGCGGTCGCGCTCACCGGCGCCCTGCTCGGCTGGGCCGCGCTGCGCCTGTACGCCCGATACACCGCACCCGCGGACGAGAGTGCCGAGTCGGGCCCCGAGGTCGCGCGAACGCCGCGTGCCGCCGTGCCGCTCGCCCTGGGCGCCATCGGCCTGGCGATCGCCATCCCCGCGAGCGCCTACGCGGTCCCCATCCCCACCAAGGGCGACGCCGCGGGCCCGGACAGCGCGACCATCGCGGTGATCCAGGGCAACGTCCCGCGCACCGGCCTGGACTTCCTCGGCCAGCGGCGCGCGGTCCTGGACAACCACGTCCGCGAGACCCACAGGCTCGCCGCCGACGTGCGCGCGGGCAGGGTCAGGAAGCCCGAACTGGTGATCTGGCCGGAGAACTCCTCGGACCTGAACCCGTTCGAGGAACGCGACGCGTACGCGGCGATCGACGGCGCGGTCAAGGACATCGGCGTCCCGGTGCTCACCGGCGTCCTGGTCGCCGGCCCCGACGCCACACACATCCAGAACCAGGGCATCGTGTGGGACCCGGTCACCGGACCCGGCGCCTCCTACACCAAGCGCCACCCGGTGCCGTTCGGCGAATACATCCCGATGCGCGAACTGCTCACCAAGTTCATCAGCCGGCTCGAACGCGTCCCGCGCGACTTCTACCCCGGCAAGACCGTCGGCGTCATGCAACTGGGCCCGGCCCGGATCGGCGACGTGATCTGCTTCGAGATCGCCTACGACAACGTCACCCGCGAGGCGGTCACGCACGGTGGCCGGGTGCTGGTCGTGCAGACCAACAACGCCACCTACGGCCGCAGCGGCCAGCCCGAGCAGCAACTCGCGATGTCCAGGCTGCGCGCGATCGAGCACGGCCGCGCGGTGCTGATCGCGGCCACCTCCGGGATCAGCGCGATCGTCATGCCGGATGGAAAAGTGGTCGAACGCACCCGCGAATTCACCGCCGACACGCTGGTCATGGACGTGCCGCTGCGCGACGACCGCACGTTGGCCACCCGACTCGGTTCGGCTCCCGAGTGGATCCTGGCTATCGTCGGTCTTCTCGCCTGCGCGTACGGCATCCTCCGCCGTCGGCGCCAGGCCCGGACAGTCAACACCCCCGGCATCCAGCCGACCACAGCCGACGCCGGCGTCGACACCCTCGCCGACGCCAACGCCATCAAGGAGATGATGTGACCGACAGCGAGCAGACCAGCTTCGCCGACCTCGGCAAGGTGCTCGTCATCATCCCCACCTACAACGAATCGGAGAACATCGAGCCGATCGTCTCCCGCCTGCGGGCCGCCGTGCCCGACGTCGACGTGCTGATCGCCGACGACAACAGCCCCGACGGCACCGGCGACATCGCGGACACCCTCGCCGAGCACGACCCGCACGTCCAGGTCATGCACCGGGCCGGCAAGGAGGGTCTGGGCGCCGCCTACATCGCGGGCTTCCGCTGGGGCATCGACCGCGGTTACGACATCCTGGTGGAGATGGACGCCGACGGTTCGCACCAGCCCGAACAACTCCCGCGCCTGCTCGAAGCGGTACGGGACGCGGACCTGGTGCTCGGTTCGCGCTGGGTCCCCGGCGGCGGCGCGGTCAACTGGCCCGGACACCGCAAGCTCATCTCCAGGGGCGGCAGCACCTACTCGCGCCTGATGCTCGGCGTCGACATCCACGACGTCACCGGCGGCTTCCGGGCGTTCCGCAAGGACACCCTGCTCGGCATCGGTCTGGACGAGGTCGCCTCCCAGGGCTACTGCTTCCAGGTGGACCTGGCCTGGCGGGCGATCCGCAAGGGCTACCGCGTCCTGGAGGTGCCGATCACGTTCATCGAACGCGAGCGCGGCAACAGCAAGATGAGCAACTCGATCGTCGCCGAGGCGCTGTGGCGGGTCACCGCGTGGGGCGTCGGCCGACGGGTCGGCAAGTACCCCAACGAGGCCACCCCGGAGGCGGCGGCCGGCATCGAGGGCGGCGCCGAGGGCGCGAGCAAGGTCGACAGCGCGCGCGAGGGCCAGGACGCGCCGGGCGCCGGAGCCACCGACACCGCGGGAGCCAACGAAGCGGTCGATACCGCCGAATCCACGGGATCCGGCGAATCCACCGGATCCGCCGACACCGCCGAGGCCGCCGACACTTCGAGCACTACCGGCACCACCGGTACCACCTCGCCGAGGAAGTGATCGCGTGAGCACCCCGCTGCGCCGAGCGGCCACGCTCCTGCCGTTCGTCGCCCTGCCACTGGCCGAGATCTACGTGATCGGTCTGGTCGGCAGCGAGATCGGCGCGGGCCGGACGTTCCTGCTGATCCTGGCCGGCGTCGCGCTGGGCTCGCTGGTGATCCGCTACGAGGGCCGCCGGGTGCTGACCCGGCTGCGCGAGCTCGGTGAACAGGCTCAGCGCGAGAGCCAGAGCGACCCGACCGTGCTCGCGGCCCAGGGCAAGGAGGCGACCAAGGCCGCCGCCGACGCGGGCGTGGTCATCCTCGGTGGCATCCTGCTGATCATCCCCGGGTTCATCACCGACGCGCTGGGCCTGCTGTGCGTGCTGCCGTTCACCCGGCCGCTGATCCGGCGGCTGATCGGCACGGTGGTGGCCGCGAAGGTGGCCAACAGTCCGAGGTTCTCCGGCGCGGTGCGGGACGCCCGGATCCACCGCCCGGACGGCAAGATCGTGCGCGGCGAGGTGATCGATCCGGACGAGCGCCGCGACGACGACCCGCCGGCGCCGCCGCGCGAACTGCCCTGAGGCCCGGAGCTTCCGCGACATCGAGGGCGGGCGGCGTTCGGAGACAGCACGACGCCCGGGGCGCCACGATCGTGAGATCGTCGGCGCCCCGGGCGTCGGTGCCACCTGTCGACGGGATCCGCACGCGCCCGGAGCGGGCTCGCGCGGTGCTCGCTCAGGCGCTCTTGCGGTTGTTGCGCGGATCGTGGTGGAGATTGATCCCACCCGACCGCAGTACGGCGAGGCGCTCGGCGAGGACCTCTTCCAGCTCTTCCCGGGTACGCCGCTCCATGAGCATGTCCCAGTGCGTACGTGTGGCCTTGTTCTTCTTCTCCTCCGGCGGCGCGCCGTCCACCAACTGCGCGACGGCACCGCAACTGCGGCACTCCCACGTCGAGGGGATCTCCGCCTCGACGGAGAACGGCATCTCGAAGCGGTGCCCCCGGGGGCAGTCGTATTCCACGGTGCGACGCGGCGCCAGATCGATACCGCGATCGGTTTCGTAGCTGGTGGCGCCAAGGCGTGTGCCGCGGAGAGCTCGCTCACTCATGAATCGTGCCTCCTGGCTTGTCAACCCACATCGACAGGTCTTGCTGTCTCGTCCGATTGCAGAACGCGTGACGGGCCCCGAAGATTCCCGACCGAGGGGCCGGAGGGGACGACCGGGGGCCGTGACGGTGAGTAGCTACCCGAAAACGGATGATTCACCACATCAACGGGAGAAAGTGACATAAAACTCGCCTGAACGGCCCGGGATCGTCGAGGGTACGTCTGCCCGGAACGCGCGCCGCCACGCACAGCGAATGCGCGCCGACCCGAGCGGCCGGCGTCGGCCGACCGCGCCCGGTGCGGGTGGTAGGGGTGTGGCGGGTGGTCACGACGGCCGGGGCCGCGGCGGGCGTCAACGATCGCGGATCTCGGCCCAGACGATCTTCCCGGTGTCGGTGGGACGCACGCCCCAGTCGGTGGTCAGGCCGGCCACGATGCACAACCCCCGGTGCCGCTCGTCGTGGCCGGGCGAGGCGATCTCCTTGGGCAGTCGGCCGTCGTGGTCGACCACCTCGACGATCAGCCGGCCCGGGTGGTGTCGGAGCCTGAGCTCCATCGGGGTGCGGGCGTGCTCGGCGGCGTTGGAGACGAGTTCGGTGACCACCGAGCAGGTGGTGTCGCTGTGCTCGGCCAGCTCCCAGCGGCCCAGCGTGGCGCGGACGAAGTCGCGGGCCTCGCGCGCGGAGCGCGGCGTGGGCGGCAGGTCGAGGCCGGCGGTGCGCTCGACGCTGTGCCGGGCACGGACCAGCAGCAGCGCGACGTCGTCGGGTTCCTGGCCGGTGAGCATGGTCTTGGCGAGCAGGTCGGCGACATCGGCGACGTTGTAGGCGCCGCCGGTGGTGCTGTCGATGTGCTTGGTGAGTTCCTGTAGGCGGTCGGTGAGCGAGGCGTCGTGCGATTCGACCAGGCCGTCGGTGTACAGGAGCAGTTGGTCGCCGGTGTCGAAGCCGACCACCGCGTCCTCGAACGCGGTGCCGTCCAGGCCGAGCGGTACGCCCAGGTCGTCCTCCAGGAGTTCCACCTTGCCGTCGGCGCCGATCAGGGCCGGCGGCAGGTGGCCGGCGTTGGACCAGTGGATGGTGGCGTCGCCGGGGTCGTAGACGGCGTACACGCACGTGATGATCTGGTCCTCGCCGCCGAGCCCGGTCACCAGCCGGTTGAGATGCCGCATGACCTGCGCGGGTGGCAGGTCCATCACCGCGTACGCCCGTACCGCGGCCCGGAGTTGGCCCATCACGGCGGCGGCCTGCAGACCTCGGCCCATCACGTCGCCGACCACCAGGGCGATCCGGCCCGCGGACAGCGGGATCACGTCGAACCAGTCGCCGCCCACCTGTTGGCCCTTGGCGCCGGGCAGGTAGCGGAAGGCGATGTTGAGTTCGTCCAGGTCGGGCGGGACCTGCGGGAGCAGGCTGCGCTGGAGTTCGACGGCGGTGTCGCGCACGCTGCGGAACAGCCGGGCGTTCTCGATCGCGGTGGCCGCCTGCGCGGCGATGCCCAGGGCGAGTTGCTCGTCGCGTTCGGTGAACACGTCGGCCCGGGTGTGGCAGAAGGAGAACGCGCCCAGGTCCTCGCCGGTCGCGGTGGTGACCGGGATGGTCAGCAGGCTGCGCACGGGGGGCTGTCCGTCGGCGCTCACCCGGTAGGGCAACAGGTGTGTGGCGGCGGGGTCTTCGGTGAGGTCGCCGCGGCGCACGGTGGCCGGCGAGGCGGTGGTGGTCTGCGGTCGGCTGCGCGCGGCCAGGGAGGGTCGCGGTCGGGGCAGGCGGTCGATCAGCGTGGGGTCGGGGCTGGTGACGGCGTATCGGGTGTCCGCGACGCCGCCGGTGTCGTAGTCGATGTAGCGGAAGATGCCGTGCTCGGCGGCGATCACCGAGGTGGCGGCGTCGGTGGCGGCTTGCACGAGGCGTTCGAGGTTGAGCTCGCGGGTGAGTTTCTGGCCGACGCTGTAGAGCGTCTCGACGATCCGGGTCTCCTGGTCGAGTCGGCGCTGTTTGTGGGCGAGTTGCTCCTGCTGCGAGCGGACCCGGTCGCGGGCGTCCTCGGCGACCAGGGCCTGTTGCGCGGTGGTGCCCTCGTGGGCGGCCAGGAGTTGTTCCAGGGCGTCCAGGCGGGCGGCGGCGACGTGCGTGGTGGGGGTGGGCCGGCCGGGGCCGCCGGCGAACAGGGGCGCGGTGTTGAGCGGGAGCAGGGCCAGGCGGGTGGACACCGCGACGGTGCGGAAGAGTTCGGCGATCCGGGCCGGAACGTGGACGCGGGTGAACATCAGCACGGTGAACAGTTCGCCGTCGGGGAGCTTGCCGGCGTAGCCGACCACGGATTTTATCCCGCTCGCCCGGATGAACTCCTTGTCCGGGACGGCGCTGCTGGTGAGCGCGTCCGGGATGTGGTGGATGTCGTGCCGGTCCCATTCGTTGTCGGTGGGCAGCGGCCCGGCCACGATCTCCTCGGCGGTGACCCCGAGTTGCTCGAGCATGGCGCTGATCATCGGCGCCCGGCGGACCGCCTCGGTGCTGGGGAAGGCGACCACCTGGTGGTGCCGCGAGCGGGTGCGGTCACGCCAGTCCGGGTGGTCGCCGGTGGTGGCCAGCAGGGTCAGGCAGCGCAGGTCGGGGTGCGGCGTGAGGCCGGGCTGCCGGCGCAGCGCGCACTGTTCCAGGTCGGGGGTGAGGTTGCGCCAGGGCATGGTCTGGAACAGGCGGGCGAGGACGAGTTGGGGTTGCCCGGTGAGCGGGTCGCGGAAGGTGGTGCGCAGGTGTCGCACGATCGCGCGGGCGGCGTCCTCGGTGGTGGCCGAATCGGCGGTGACCTGGCGCAGTTCGGAGCTGCACACGACCATGTCGCTGACGGTGAAGTTGGCGAGGTCGAACACTGGGCGTCCACGTCCTCCGTGGGGGTGCGGGCCCCCATCATGGCGCGAGGGTGCGGGCGGAGTGGTGCGTTTTGGGTATTTGGTGGTGACGTGACCACGCGTCGAGGCCCCCCGAGCGCGGCTGCTCGGGGGGCCTTCGCGAGGGTGGACGCGGGGTCGGCACATGGTCGGCGCGGGCCGGCGCGGTGCCGCGCCCGGGTTCAGCCGGTGGGCTCGGGCTCGCGTTCGGGGGCCTTGGCGAGCGAGATCGCGTGCGCGTCGACGGGCAGGGTGTCGGTGTGCCGGGGGAGCAGGGCGAGCAGGCGCTCGCGCTCGGCCTCGGGGGTGTCCTCCTCCAGCGGGTCGGGGGTGTGCGGGATCTGGATGCGTACCACGGGGCCGTTGCCGATCCGGATGTAGCCGCGGCCGGGGGGCATGCTCTCGCCGCCGGAGATGCCGGGGGCGGCGCCCAGGACGGTGTACGTGGTCTCCGGGTCCAGCGGGCCCAGCACGACGCGGGTGTGCGTGTCGGCGATCAGCGCGGGGCGCAGTCGGTCCAGGTGGGTGGGCCGGGCGCTGGTGATCACCCCGACGTGTGCGGCGCGGCCCAGGCGCAGCGGGAGGTCGAGCAGTTCCTGCGGGTCGGTGCTGCCCTGTCCGGCGGCGAGATCGCTGAGTTCGGTGATCTCGTCGAGGATCAGCCACAGCGGTCGGCGCGCGTTGTCCGGTACCGCGGTGCCGTATTGCTTGGCGTGGGTGACGGCGGCGATCCGACGTTCGGTCTCGTGCCGCAGCCAGGTCAGCATCTCCAACGCGCCGTGGTAGCCGGTCTCGATCCGCAGGATGTTGCGCCGACCGGCCAGGCAGGCGTAGTCGCCGGAGCCGCTGCCGTCGATGATCACGATGTCGCCGTCGCGGGCGGCCTGGAGGGCGATGGTGCGCAGCAGGTTGGACTTGCCCGCGCCGGGGGCGGCGACGGCGAGCAGGTGCGGGTCGGTGCTGCGGTGGCCGGTGCGCCAGATGACCGGCGGGAGTTGCCGGATGGTGTCGTCCACGCGGATCGGGACGCGGCGGTTGGTGCTGCCGGCGTCGGTGACGCCGAGCAGGATCTCGCTCGGCGCGGTGATGAAGTGTTGCGCGGGCACGGCCGAGGGCAGCGGGGGCAGTGCGGCGACGGTGAGGTGGTTGTTCTCGGTGTCCCAGTCGTAGAGGTACTCGCGGCCGCGGCCGGTCTTGGCCTGGAGCACACGTTCGATCCGGGCCCGGGCGGTGGGGTCGTCGTCGGTGAAGTAGGGGCTGTAGGTCAGTTCGAGACGGGTGATCCGGTCACCGTCGAGTTCCCAGTGCCGGAAGGCGTTCTGGTACGGGCCGCCGGGGTGGAAGAGGCGGGCCGGGTCGTGGTCGTCGGCGAGGTAGGGCACGAGGCCGTTGTAGACGGCCTGGAGTTTGACGTCGGTGGGGTCGGGGGCGGGCTCGGCGGGCGGTTTGTCCGCGCGGCCGAGCCAGGCGGCGCCGGCCAGGATCAGCAGCAGTGCGATCAGCGGGGCGTAGGGCAGGAAGTAGAGAGCGAGCAGGACACCGGCGACACCGGCGACACCGGCCTTGCGCTTGTCCGCCGACGCGCCTTTCCACCACGTGCGCGCCCAGGCGAGTTGTCGGTTCAGCCCCCGGCTGAGGGTGAACACGGGCGAGAACGTGTCGCGGGTGTGGTGGTGGATGCGCTGGGCGCGCGTGCGGGTGTTGCCGATGCCCTCCTTGGCGCGCTGGGCGATGGTGACGAGGGACTTGGGGCCGGGGGACATGCGGTCTCCGTGAGGGGTTGGTGCGGGTAGGCGGGAGGCCCCGGTTCGGGGGACGAGCCGGGGCCTGGGGCCTTGCTGTGGTGGGGACGGGCGCGGGTCAGAAATTGAGGCCGCTGAGCAGGTTGGCGATGCTGTTGCCGCTCGCGGTGATGTGTGGGGCGATCGAACTGCCGGCCAGATAGAAGCCGAACAGGGCGCAGACGAGGGCATGCGGGATTCTCAGCCCGTCCTTGCGGAAGAAGACGTAGGCGATGACGCCGAGCAACAGGACGCCGGAGATGGACAGAACCATGGGTGCTCCTTCGGGCGGTGCACTCAGTGTGTGAGGTGCGGGGTGAGGATCCCGGTGCGGCCGAGGCCGTACAGGACCAGGACGGTGGCGCCGAGGCGCCCGGGGGTGGACAACGCCCAGAGGGCGGCATGGAGCGCGATCACCAGGGGGAGGGTGGCGATCGCGTACACGGTGTGGAAGGTGCGCGATTGCGGGGTGCCGGCGCGGGTGGCGGGGGCCAGGGTGCGGCGGACGACCGAGACGAGGGTGGGCGACGCGGGGGCGGCCGGGGCGGGGGCTTGGTCGGGGACGGGGGTGGGGCCGGCTTCGGGATTCGGGTCGGTGGGGGACGTGCTGCGGGGGTAGGGCAGCAGTCGTTTGTGGATGAGGCGCATGTGGGTGCTTCTCCCCGAGGTGCCGGCCGGTTGGCCTATCAAGGCAGTACTCAAAGTGCTCTTATCGTTACAAATGGTGCACATCTGTCAAAGCATCAAACGGGTGGAATCGCCACGATTTTCCCGAGGGTCCACTCGCATGGGTGAGGCGATGAACCTGTTTGCCCAGGTGGGATCGCGGGTCGCGGCCCGCGGGCGGCCGATGAGGACGGCGTCGCGGCACGATCGACTTGATATCGATTTCCCGACAAACTCACCCATTGGAGTGGTGGTCGGTGATCGCGTCGTTTCGGCTCCGGCCCGGTTCTGGCAGCGTGAGGCCATGGCCATCCTGCTCGTGGTGCACCACACGCCCTCGCCGACGCTCGCCGAGATGCTGGAGGCGACCCTCGCCGGCGCCCGCGATCCGGAGATCGAGGGCGTCGAGGTCCGGGTCCGGGCCGCGCTGACCTGCTCGCCGGTCGAGGTGCTGGAGGCGGACGGCTACCTGCTCGGCACCCCCGCGAACCTGGGCTACATGTCCGGCGCGTTGAAGCACTTCTTCGACGGCGCCTATTACCCGTGCCTGCACGAGACGGTGCGCCGGCCGTACGGGCTGTACGTGCACGGCGGCAGCGACACCACCGGCGCGGTGCGCTCGGTCGAGTCGGCGGCCGGCGGGTTGCAGTGGAAGCGGGTCCGCCCGCCGGTGGAACTGGCCGGGCCGGTCACCCGCGACGCGCTGGCCGCGTGCACCGAGCTGGGCGCGGTGGTCGCGGCGGAACTGATGGACGCGAACTGACGCGGGTGCGGGTGGGCTCGTGGTGGTCCGGGGGCTCGCGCCGGCCGGCGGGCGAGGCGTGTACGGCCCACGGCCCCGCCCCGGAGCGACGGCCGCTCGGGTCCCCGCACGCCGGGTGGTGTCAGTGCGGGCGGGCCCAGTGCGGCGGGTGGGTCCGGGCGGTCTCCAGGGCGGAGGGGGTGGGGCGCTCGACCGTGTCGGGGACGGCCTCCAGCGGGATGGACAGGGCCCGGGCCCAGGTGCGCCGCCAGCCGAGGCGGCGCTGGGTGCGGGCGGCCTCCCGGCGGGCGCGCGCGGTGGCGCGGCGGGCGATCTCGGCGCGGGCCAGGCCCTGGCTGCGCAGCCACAGCGGGCGCGTGTGCAGAAGCTCCTCGACGTAGGCGGTGGTCCACTTGTTGCTGCGCGGACGCAGGTCCAGGACCAACTCCACGGGCAGCCCGAAGAGTTCGGCGACGGCGTCGTCGGTGAGGTGGTCGATCACCGCCTCGGCGGCGCGACACACCGCCTCGGCGCGCCGCTGCTGGGCGTGCCACTCGCGATCCAGCCAGCGGGTGACCGCGGCGCAGGCGTGTTCGAGTTCGCGGTCCGCGTGCAGTTCCAGCAGCCAGTGCGGCGGGTCGGTGGCCAGTTCGTGCAGCAGGTCGGCGCTGACGTGGTGGTCGATGGAGGGGACGCGGTGCGCGATGTCCTCGGCCGGCACGCCCAGCGTCGCCCACACCCGATGCGGCCGGGCGAGCGAACGCAGCGCGGTGATCGCGCGCGGGGTGGCGGCGGCGAGCAGGTCGGCGATCTCGCCCGGCTTGTAACGGCACTGGGCGCCGATCTCGGCGATGTCGCGCACGCGCGGGTCGCCCATGAACCTGCGCAGCCGCGCGGGCGCGGTGCCGTGCAGCCGGGCCAGCGCGCACGCGAAGGCGATCACGTCGGCCGGGTCGGTCTGCCGGTCGGGGGCCAGGGACGCGAGGTACCGGCGCGCGTTGTGGGCGCGCTCGCGGTTGTGCGCCCGGGTGGCGGCGGCCTTGCTCGCGGCCAGCGAGCGGGCCACCCGCCGGGCCGCCTCGCGCAGTTCGCGGTCGGCGGCGATGTGCGGGTGCAGGGTGTCCACGTCGGCGGTGCGGTAGTAGCGCACCTCCGACTCGCGGCCGTAGCGCAGGACCCGCACCCGGTCGACGACGGGCAGCCCGGCGGCCGGCGCGATCCGGCGGAAGCACTCCCGGCTGATGCCGAGGCGCTGCGCGGCCTCGGTGACGGTCAGCGGCTCTTCGCGGCGCAGCGCGGTGAGGAAGGGGACGGGGTCGGCCGCGGCGCGGGCGACCGCGTCGGCGTCGAAGGTGCCGTCCTGGTGTTGGGCGAGCAGTCCTGTACGGGCGGCGAGGCGGACCTGACGGGGGACGAGCCCCAGCGCCTTGCCGACGCGTGCCGCACCGATGCCTCCTCGGGTCACGACCGGCCCCTTCCGTACGGGTGACACCGAACGGGGCGACGATAGAACGGCTGCGGGTCGCGAGGGAGGGCAAAGGGCGAAATCCGCCCGATCGTGCGGGGAAGCGATAGGACAGGTTACGGCAAATGGGGGACGGTGGGGAGTTCGTCGGGAGTGCGCCGGCGGAGTGTCCCGGGTCGGGCGCCTCGGGCCGACGGTGGCCGGCGCGAGCGTCGGTGCCGGGCGCCTTCGATCGTGTCGGCCGCCGTCGGATCGGTGGTGCGCAGCCGAACAGTGGAACCTGATCGTGTCGCGTGGCCAGGCCGGCGCATGTCCTGGTTCGTGACCCTACGGTCGGATACATGCGTATTGTCATCGCGGGTGGACACGGAAAGATCGCACTTCGGCTGGAGCGGCTGCTCGCCGATCGCGGACACACGGTGGTTGGGTTCATTCGCAACCCCGACCACGCGAACGATCTGGTCGCGGCCGGGGCCGAGCCGGTGGTGTGCGACCTGGAACGGGCGCCGGTCGAGGAGGTGGTCGAGCACCTGGTCGGCGCGGACGCGGTGGTGTTCGCGGCGGGCGCCGGGGCGGCCGGCACCCGCGAGCGCACGATGACGGTCGACTACGGTGGCGCGGTGCTGATGGCCGACGCGGCCGAGGACGCGGGGGTGCGGCGCTACGTGATGGTGTCCTCGATGGGTGCCTCGACCCGCCCGCCCGCCGACACCGACCCGGACTTCGCCCTCTACCTCAAGGCCAAGGGCGAGGCCGACGAGGACCTGCGCTCGCGCGGCGCGCTCGATCTGACCGTGCTGCGCCCGGGGCGGCTCACCGACGACCCCGGCACCGGGCTGATCGCGCTGTCCGAACGCGAGGGGCGGGGCGCGATCCGCCGCGACGACGTGGCGGCCATCGTGGCCGAACTGCTCGACGAGCCCGGCACGATCGGCAAGACCCTGGAGGTGGTCGGCGGCGACGTGCCGGTCGCCGAGGCGGTCAAGTACGCGGCGGCGAAGCCTCGCCCGTGAGGTCCAGCGCCATCAGCACGTCGTCGACATAGCGTCCGCCGAGCAGGAACTCGCCCTCCAGTACGCCCTCGATCCGGTAGCCGCAGGCCAGGTAGAGCGCCCGCGCGGAGGCGTTGCCGCCGAGCACCCGCAGGGTGATCCGCCGGGCCCCGCGCCGGCGCGCCCGGGCCTCGGCGGCGGCGAGCAGCAGTCGGCCGACCCGGCGGCCCTGATGGTCGGGATGCACCGCGAGCCCGTTGACGATCTGCACGTGGCCGGAGGCCGGGCACAGCGTGGAGTGCTCCAGCAGCAGGTAGCCCACGACGAGGTCGCCCTCGTGCGCGACCAGGGTGTCGCGCACGTGCTCGGCGCTGCGGAAGAAGACCTTGTCCGCCGCCCAACGCGGCGCGGGGGTGACGTCGGGGGACCACGTGAGGTGGTCGATCTCGGCAAGACTCGTACCGTCGGCCTCGGTCGCGGGGCGGACCTGGACGCGGGTTTCCTCCGATGTGCGCGACATCCGATCATCGTCCCACCCGGGGCCGGGCGCCGGGCAGATCGGGTCGCGGACGATCTTGACGACCGCTTCGCGTGCGCCGCGTTCGCGCGGCGTGCGCGCCCTAGACTCGTGCGCATGACTTCGCCCCGGGTGCCCGAGGACCTCGATCGTCTCGCGGCCGGCAAGTACGTCCTGTTGACCACGTTCCGCCGGGACGGGCGTGCGGTGGGCACGCCGGTGTGGGTGGTCCGCGACGGCGCCGCGCTCGGGGTGTGGACGGCGCGGGACTCCGGCAAGGTCAAGCGCATCCGCAACGACGGGAAGGTCACCGTCGCGGCGTGCGACGCGCGCGGGAACCCGCGGGGCGGGGCCGTGCCGGGACACGCCTCGCTGCTGGACGCCGCCGGGACCGAGCGGTATCGGGGACTGATTCGGCAAAGGTTCGGGGTGATCGGGCGGTTGACCCTGTTCGGCAGCCGACTGCGGCGCGGGACGGCCGGGACGATCGGCGTCCGGATCGAGTTGGGCGAGCGGGAGTAGGACCGGTGTCCCGCCCCCGGGAGCACCGACCGGGCCGTCGCCGGGCAGTGCCCGCCGGGGTGCTGCTGGTCGACGGTTGCGCGGTTGCGCGGTTCTACGGTCGAAGGGTGAGCTTGAAGCCCACGTGCGAGTCGGTGAAGCCGAGGTTGCGGTAGAAGCGGTGGGCGTTCTCGCGGGTGCCGTTGGAGGTGAGCTGGACCAGCGTCGCGCCGCGTTCGCGGGCACGGTCGATGGTCCAGCGCATCAGGATCGTGCCCAGGCCGCCGCCGCGCTCGCTGCCGGCGATGCGTACCGCCTCCACCAGGGCCCGGGTGGTCCCGCGCTGGGACAGGCCCGGAATGATGGTCAACTGGAGCGTGCCGATCACCGTCCGCGCACCCGTCGCCGGGTCCGGTCGGGTCATCACGACCAGTTCCTGGTTCGGATCGGCCGTCACCCGCTCGAAGGCCGCCAGGTACGGCGTCAGATCCTCCTGCGAGTCCCGCCCCGAGCCGAGGGTGTCGTCGACGAGCAGCCCCACGATGGCCGCGATGTCGTCCCGGCCCGCCGGCCGGATTTCGATGTCGTTCATGACGCCCAACGTAGAGGGAGCCCTCCGCCGGCCATCCGTTCGGTCCCGGGCGCGGCGTCGGGGGCGGTCGGTGACGGATGACTGAGGTCACCCGCGTACGGCCAGGGGAGTAGGCGGGAATTCGGCCGCGCGCAGGATCCGTTGACACCATTGAGGGCGGATGCTTGTCAGGCCACATGGCAAGCGGCCTAACGGGGAGGTTCCACGTGGATGCCGTGCACGAGTGGGTGGAGCGGTTGGGTGATCTACCACCCTCGTACGCCTATGTCGTGATCGCGCTGGTCGCCGTCGTCGAGACCGGTCTGCTGCTGGGCGTCTTCGCGCCCGCCGAACCGGTGCTGCTGCTGGGTGGGCTGCTCACCTCCACCGGCCACTTGGCGCTGGTCCCGGTGTTGATCATCGCGACCGCCGCCGCGCTCGTCGGGGACACCCTCGGTTACCTCTCCGGCAGACATCGCAGCGAACGCATAAGGACCGGACGGCTGGGTCGCCGGGTGGGCGAGCACCGCTGGGAACGGGCCGAGGAGATGTTCACCCGCGGTCGCGGCGCCGGCGGCGTGACCGTGATGCTCGGTCGCTGGGTCGCGTTCGCCCGGACCCTGCTGCCGCGACTCGCCGGCGCGGCGGGCATGCCCTATCGGCGGTTCGCGCCGTGGAACGCGGTCGGGATCCTGGTGTGGGTGCCGGGCTCGATCATGCTGGGCCGGCTCGCGGGCAGCGCGTACCCGTCGGCGGCGAGCGTTCCCGGTTGGATAGGGGCCGCGATCGTCGCGATCGGTATCGTCGCCGGCATCGTCACCTACGTGCGCCGGCGTCGGCGTCGCAAGGCCGAGGAGAACCGTTCCTCGGCGTTCGGGGACCCCGCGGCGGAAGGGCCCGCGGGTTCACGGCGTGATTTCGCCGGCGCGACGGCGGCGGTCCGCGAGGACAGCGCCGCCTGATCCGGGCGCTGCCGGCGGTCAGCCGCGCAGTGCCGCGTCGCCGTGCTTGGACACGTGCTCGTCCAGCGCGGCGAGAGCCCGGGTGACCTCCTCGTGCGAGCCGCCGGCGCGCTGCTCCTTCCAGTACGCGGAGCCGAGCTGCTTGAGCAGCGCGGACGCGTCCCGGCCCACCTGGACCTCCTCGACCTTGTGCTTGCCGGTGTTCATCGTGTCTTCGGCCATCTTCCTGGCCTTGTCGAGGAAGCCGCTCATCGCGCCGTTCTCCGTTCCCGTTCGGGACGGACATCGCTGCCGCCCCGAGGTCGCTGCCGTACCGGGATCACCGTCCGCAACGCGGCACCGTCCCGCCGAGATCATTCGATGATCGATCAACGAATGGTACGGATGCGAAGATCCCGAACGGAAGTACACCGATTCGGCCGGGCATTTCACCCGTTCGGCACTGACGGTGGTCCCCTCCCGTCGCCCCGCGCATACCTGTCGATTCCCGTCAGGTATGCGCGACACTGGCGATCATGCGCGCGAGCCGACTGCTGACCATCCTGTTGACCCTGCAGACCCGGGGCCTGGTCACCGCGACCGAGTTGGCCGAGCAGTTGGAGGTGTCGGTCCGCACCGTCTACCGCGACGTCGAGGCGCTGGGCGCGGCGGGCGTTCCGGTCTACGCCGAACGCGGTCCGGCCGGTGGCTACCGCCTCCTGGAGGGTTTCCGGACCCGGATCAACGGGCTCACCCAGGACGAGGCCGACGCGCTGTTCCTGGCCGGACTGCCCGGGCCCGCGGCCGAGCTGGGGCTGGGCGCGGTGGTCGCGTCCGCGCAGCTCAAGGTGCAGGCGGGACTGCCGGCCGAGCTGCGCGATCGGGTCGGACGCGCGCAACTGCGCTTCCACCTGGACGCGCCCGGCTGGCATCGCGAGGCGGACCGCTCGCCGGAGCTGGCCCGGATCGCGGGCGCGGTGTGGACCGATCGGCGGATCCGGGTGCGCTACCGGCGCTGGGCGGGCGAGGTCACCCGCGACCTGGAGCCGTACGGCCTCGTGCTCAAGGCGGGCGCGTGGTACCTGGTGGCGCGCACCGCAGGCGAGGGCGAGCACCGCGACCGCACCTACCGCGTGGTGCGGATCGAGGAGCTGGACGTGCTCGACGAGGCGTTCGAGCGAGATCCGAGCTTCGACCTGGCGGCCTACTGGCAGACCTGGTCGCAGGACTTCGTCGAACAGTTGCGCCCGATCCTCGCGGACGTGCTGGTGACCGAGGACGCGCGGGCGATGGTGCGGCACCTGTTCGGCGCGCATGTCGCGGACACCGTGGAGGCGAGCGCGGGCGAGCCGCTGCCGGACGGCCGCATCCGGGCCGACTTCCCGATCGAGACGATCGAGGTGGCCGTGCCCGAGCTGCTGCGCCTGGGGCCGGGGATCGAGATCCTGGGCCCTCCGGAGCTGCGCGCGAGAGTGGCCGCCGAAGCACGCGCGACGGCGGCGCGGTACGCGTGAGCGCCCGCGCCGCCGTCGGTGCGGTGGATCGGGGGGCTACGCCCCGTCCCGGCGGAACAGACGTACGCCCAGGGTGACCGAGACGGCGGCCAGCGCGAGTGCGGTCAGCACGCCCGTTCCGACCGTGCCGCCGTAGTCGCCCACGAACGCGGACCGGACCGCCTGCACCTGGTAGCGCAGCGGGTTGGCCCGGGACAGCCCGTCCAGCCAGCCCGGGGCCAGCGACATCGGCAGCAGGATGCCGGACAGCAACATCACCGGCAGGTTCACCGAGTTCACCACCGGCGCGAACTCCTGCGGACTGTCCACCCGCATCGCCAGGGCGTAGGACAGGGACGCGATCGAGGCGGTCATCAGCGCGACGAACCCGAACCCGATCAGCACGCCGACCAGCGGCGCGCGCAGCCCGAACGCCACGCCGACCAGGACCAGCAGCACGGATTGGGCGAGCAACTGCACGATGTCCTTGAGCACGCGCCCGAGCAGCAGCGCGAGTCGGCTCACCGGGGTCACCCGCATGCGCTCCACCACGCCGTGCTGCTTCTCGATCAGGATCCCGAAGCCCGCGAACGCGGCGCTGAACAGCCCGAGCTGCACCAGCAGGCCCGGGACCAGGGTCTGCCACGAGTCGCCGTCGCCGCCGAGCGGGACGTCGCGCAGCAGCGGGCCGAACAGGATCAGGAACAGCAGCGGTTGCACGAGCCCGAAGATCAGGCCGATCCTGCTCGCGACGGTCTGCCGCAGGTAGCGGCCGAAGATCAGGAGCGTGTCGGCCGCGAGGGCGGACCCGGCGGACGGCGCGGGCGGCGCGGCCCGGCCGGTCGGCGTGGTCGGGCCGGCGGGCGCGGAGGAGGTCGACGGTACGGACGGTGTGGTCATGGCTACCTCGGCCGGGTCAGACGGCGATCGGAGTCTCGCTCGGCGCGGGGGTGCGCCGACCGGTGATGGCGATGAACGCGTCCTGGAGCGAGGCGTCCGGGGAACCCGCGTACTCGGTCTTGAGCGCGTGCGCGGTGCCCTGGGCGACGATCCGGCCCCGGTCGACCACCACGAGCCGGTCCGCGAGCGCGTCGGCCTCGTCGAGGTAGTGCGTGGTCAGGAAGATCGTGGTGCCCCACTCGTCGCGGATGCGCCGGACCAGGTTCCACAGGTCGACCCGGCTGCCCGGGTCCAGGCCGGTGGTCGGCTCGTCCAGGAAGAGCACGTCGGGGCGGTGCAGCAGGCCCATCGCCAGGTCGAGCCGGCGCCGCTGGCCGCCGGAGAGCGCCGCGCACGGGCGGTCGAGCAGGTCGAGCAGGTCCAGGTCGGCGGCCAGTTCGGCGGCGCGGGCCCGGGCGTCCGCCTTGTCCAGGCGGTAGAGCCGGGCCTGGGTGGTCAGTTCCTCGCGCACCGACACGGCCGGGTCGACGCCGCCGGACTGGGCGACGTAGCCGATCCGTCGGCGTACGCCCGCCGGGTCGCGCAGGAGGTCGTGGCCGGCCACGACGGCATTGCCGCCGGTGGGCGCGAGCAGCGTGGTCAGCATCCGCAGGGTGGTGGTCTTGCCGGCGCCGTTGGGGCCGAGGAAGCCGAGGATCTCGCCCGCCGGGACGGTCAGGTCGATGCCGCGCACCGCCTCGACGGTGCCGCGCTTGGTGCCGAAGGTCCGGGTGAGCCCGGTGGTGTGGATGACCGGTGTCATGGCACTACCGAAACACAGTCGATCCAATTTTGCAATGACCCCAAAGTTTGAGTGTCCCCATGAAGGCTAGGATGGCGGTATGACGGAGTCGGAACCCGCCGAGGGCCTGCGTGAACGCAAGAAGCGCCGGACCCGCACGCACATCTCGGACGTCGCGACGGGCCTGTTCCTGGAGCGCGGGTTCGACGCGGTGACCATCGCGCAGATCGCCGAACTGGCCGAGGTGTCGGTGAACACCGTCTACAACTACTTCCCGGCCAAGGAGGACCTGTTCTTCGACCGCGAGGCCGAGGTGGTGGACCGACTGGCCCGCATCGTGCGCGAGCGCGCGGCGGGCGAATCGGCCACGCGCGCGGTGCTCGGCGCGCTGCGCCGCGACATCGAGGCGCGCTCGCCGTACGCGGGCCTGGTCGAGGGCTACGAGCGGTTCACCCGGGTCATGCACGAGTCGCCGGCGCTGATGGCCCGGCTGTGGCGGATGCAGCAACTGGGCGCGGACGCGCTCGCGCTGACCCTCGCCGAGGAGGCGGGCGCCGCGTCGGACGACCCGGTGCCGGCGCTGATCGCGGGCCAACTGGCCGGGATCCAGCAGGCGGTCTTCCGCGACATCGGTCGACGGATCGCCGACGGGGGCGGCCCGGAGGCGGCGGTGGAGTACGCGCTGGCGCAACTGGACGCGGTCGAATCGCTGCTCGGCGCCCAGGTGTTGGGCTACGCGGTCCGTGCGGGAGATCCGGCCGGGCCGGGCCCGGCGACGGGGTGTGCCGGCGGCGACGTCGGGGAGGAGCATGACATCGGCGGCGACGGGGCGATCGATCCGCGATGATCTGCGTGGTCGGCGCCGCCGGGCTCGGCCGACGGATGCTCGGCCGTCACAGGCCAGACAACAGGAGAACCGTGTGACCTCACCAATTGCTTCCGACCGACGCGGACCGCTCGTGTACGTGGGTGCGTACACCCCCGACATGGAGGGTCGCGGCACCGGCATCACGGTGTGCCGACAGGACCCGGGGACCGGGCTGCTCGGCACGCCGTCCGCGGTGATCCCCGCGATCTCGCCGTCGTATCTGGCCCGGCATCCCTCGGGTCGCTTCCTGTACGCGGTGAGCGAGCGCGGCGGCGAGGGCGCGGTCGGCGCGTACTCGGTGCAGGACGAACGGCTGGTGCCGTTGGGCGAGGTGTCCACGCTCGGCGCGGGGCCGTGTCACCTCGCGGCCGATCCCACCGGGCGGTTCGTGGTGGTGGCCAACTACGGCGGCGGCAGTGTCACCGTGCACCCGATCGCCGACGACGGCACGCTGGGCGAGGCGGCGACGCACGTACGGCTGACCGGATCCGGGCCGGTGCGCGACCGGCAGGCGTCCTCGCACGCGCACCAGGTGACCTTCGCGGCCGGCGGCGAGTGGCTCGTGGTCTGCGACCTGGGCTCGGACACCGTGTACCACCTGCGCTTCGACGCCGAGGCGGGCACCATCGCCGAGGGCCCGAAGGTGACCCTGCCGCCCGGCACCGGGCCCCGGAACATCGCCTACGGGCCCAACGATCTCGCGTGGCTGGCGGGGGAGTTGAACGCGACGGTCACGCCGCTGCGCAGCGACCCGCGCACGGGCGCGCTCACCGTCGCGGGCAAGCCGTTCGAGCTCTCCGCGGGCGAGGGCGCGCCGTCCGGGATCGTCGCGGCGGCGGACGGGCGCTTCGTGTACGTGGCGAACCGGGGGCCGGACACCGTGTCGGTGCTCGCCGTGGACGGCGCGGAGTCGACCCTGGTCGAGGAGGTGCCCACCGGCGGCGCCTGGCCGCGGGACCTGGCCCTGGTGGGCGACGTGCTCTACGTGGCGAACCAGCGCGGCGACACGGTCACCGGGTTCCGCTGCGACCCGGAGTCGGGACGGCTCACGGCGCTGGGTGTCGCGCTCGAGACCGGGAGCCCGACGAGCGTGCTGGCCTAGCCGCTCACGAAACAATCCCGCGCGCCGGACGGATCGAACTCTCGGCCCGTCCGGCGCGTAGGCCCGGCTACAGGCCCAGGGACTTGACCGCCGCGACCAGGGGGGCCAGGTCGGAGCGCTGTTCGGCGTCCGCGAGGGATTCGCGCAGAGCCTTGTCGTGGGTGGGGCGCGCGGCGCCGAGCAGATCGCAGCCGGTCGTGGTGACCTCGGTGTAGATACCCCGACGGTCGGTGTCGCACAGGTAGCGCGAGAGCAGGCCGCGCTCCTCCAGGCGGGTGACCAGGCGCGTGGTGGCGCTCTGGCTCAGCACCACCGCGTCCGAGAGTTCGTTCATCCGCAGGTGGTAGCCGTCCTGCCGGCTCAACACGTCCAGGACCGAGAACTCGCGCACGCTCAGGTCGTGTTCGGCCTGGAGCGCGCGCTCGATGTGCGCCTCGATCCGATTGTGCAGCGCCGCGAGCGCGCACCAGCCCTGCGCGAGCGGCGGTTCGACGGCCTGCCTTTGTTGTCCCATGCGCTCAGGATACCTCCGAAGCGAAATAGCCCGCGTTTGCATTGATCGGCGTCTGCAAATATTGTCGACGCTTGTAGTCATCGGGACGCGGCGTTCGCGCCCGCCGTCCGCGCCGGCTCGTCCCCACCACTCGCACCACTCCTCGAAAGGGGTACTCCGTGCCTCTCGCACTGCTGGCCCTCGCCATCGGGGCCTTCGGCATCGGGACCACCGAATTCGTCATCCTCGGCCTGTTGCCCGAGGTCGCGGGCACCTTCGACGTCTCGATCACCACCGCCGGGCTCCTGGTCAGCGGCTACGCGGTCGGTGTGCTCGTGGGTGCCCCGCTGATGACCGTCCTGGGCACCCGGGTCTCGCGCAAGCGCATGCTGATCCTGCTGATGGCGCTGTTCGTGCTGGGCAACGCGCTGACCGCGCTGGCCCCCGCGTTCGGCGTGATCATGCTCGGGCGCGTGGTCGCCTCCTTCACCCACGGCGCGTTCTTCGGGATCGGCTCGGTGGTGGCCGCCGACCTGGTCGCACCGGAGAAGAAGGCCGCGGCGATCTCCACCATGTTCGCCGGCCTGACCCTGGCCAACGTGCTCGGCGTGCCGCTGGGCACGCTGATCGGCCAGTCGGTGAGCTGGCGGCTGACCTTCCTGCTGGTCGCCGCGCTCGGCGTACTGGGCGCGGTGGGCATCGCCCGGCTGGTCCCCGAACAGCCCAAGCCCGAGGGCGTGCACCTGCGGCACGAACTCGCGGTGTTCCGCAACGCGCAGGTGCTGCTCGCGATGGGCATGACGGTGCTCGGCTTCGGCGGCGTGTTCGCCGCGCTGACCTACGTCAAGCCGATGATGACCGACGTCGCGGGCTTCTCCGAGGGCGCGGTCACCTGGCTGCTCGCCGTGGTCGGCCTGGGCATGCTGGTCGGCAACTGGGTCGGCGGCCGGCTGGCCGACCGACACCTGATGCCGCTGCTGTACGGCTCGCTGCTCGCGCTCGCGGGCGTGCTGGCGCTGTTCACCGTGACCGCGCACGACCGGACCGCGTCGGTGATCACGCTGTTCCTGATCGGCGCGCTCGGCTTCGCCACCGTGCCGCCGCTGCAGAAGCGGGTGATGGACAACGCCGCCGGCGCGCCGACGCTGGCCGCCGCGGTCAACATCGGCGCGTTCAACCTCGGCAACGCGATCGCCGCGTGGCTGGGCGGCCTGGTGATCGACGCGGGCCACGGCTACGAGTCGGCGAACTGGGTCGGCGCCGGTCTGGCGCTGGGCGCGCTGGCCCTGGCGGTAGTGGCACACGGCCTGGAACGGCGTGCGCCGGCCCGCTCGCGGGTGCCGGCCGCGCACGTCCCCGGTGTGCGGACCGCGCTCAGCGGGCAGAGCGGGCAGGGTGACTCCGTCGTCGCGGATCGAGCGGCCGAGCGGCCCGCTCGACTCCCCGGCTGACGCCGCACCGCGCACGCCTGTCCCCGCAGCCGCCCCCACCCCCGCACCCCGCCCCCTGACGAAGGACGATTCGAACCATGAGCGCCACCCCCGTGCCCGACATCACCCTGAACAACGGCGTCACCATCCCGCAGCTCGGCTTCGGGGTCTTCCAGATCGAGAACGACGAGGCCGGCGCGGCCGTGGCGACCGCCCTGGAGGTGGGCTACCGGAGCATCGACACCGCCGCGGTCTACGGCAACGAGGCGGGTGTCGGGCGGGCCCTGGCCGCCTCCTCGGTGCCGCGCGAGGAGGTGTTCGTGACGACGAAGTTGTGGAACACCGCCCAGGGATACGACTCGGCCCTGGTCGCGTTCGACGAGAGCGTGGGCAAGCTCGGCCTGGACTACGTGGACCTGTACCTGATCCACTGGCCGACCCCGAACCGGGACCGCTACCTGGACACGTGGCGGGCGTTCGAGAAGCTGCTCTCCGACGGCCGGGTGCGCGCGATCGGCGTGTCCAACTTCCAGCCCGACCACCTGACCCGACTGCTCGAACACACCGCCCTGTTGCCCGCGGTCAACCAGGTCGAGCTGCACCCCTACCTCCAGCAGGGCAAGGTGCGCGGCTACGACCGGGCGCACGGGATCGCGACCGAGGCGTGGAGCCCGCTGGGCCAGGGCGGCGACCTGCTCAAGGACCCGGTGATCGCCGAGGTCGCCGGCGCGCACGGCAAGTCGGCCGCCCAGGTGGTGCTGCGCTGGCACCTGCAACTGGGCAACATCGTGATCCCCAAGTCGGTCACGCCCTCGCGGATCCGGGAGAACCTCGAGGTGTTCGACTTCGAGCTGACCGCGGACCAGCTGACCGCGATCAACGCCCTGGACCGGGGCGGGCGGATGGGACCGGACCCGGACACCCTCAACTGAGCCGCGGCTCAGCGGCGTTCCGGCTCCACCAGCGCCGGGTGCGCGGGATGGTCGTAACGCACCAGCAGGTCGGCCTCGGTCGCGGGCGCGATCTCCTCGGCGTAGCGGGCCAGCGCCGGCAGTGTCCACGCCTGCTCGTCGGGAGTGCGCCGGCGCAGCGCGCCCGGGGACAACCACAGGTGCACGCTCAGGTCCAGCGGCAGCCCCTTGCCCAGCAGCAGCGGCCCGTCCAGGAGCAACACCCCGCCCTCGGGCAGCGTGGTGTACGCGGCCCGGGTGGCCCGGTCCCGGGCCGCGTCCCACAGGCTCGGCAGGACCCGACCGGTTCCGCCCGCACCCAGCGGGTCCAGCACCTCCCGGCGCAACCCGGCGTCGTCCAGCCAGCCCCACAGGTAGGACTCCGCGTCGGTGTGCCCGTACTCCAGGCGCACCGACGCGGGGCGCAGGAAGTCGCGCGCCCGCACCCGCAACACCGGCCGGCCGAGCAGCCGCAGCGGGTCGACCAGCGCGTCGGCGAGGACGCCGGGTTCGGCCGCGTCCGCGCCGTCGACGGCCACCCGCGTCCACGGGTGGGCGCCCGCGCGGCGGGTGATCGCGTCGACGAGTTCGTCCACCAGGCCGGCCGGAGTGACCGGTCGCGCGCTCACCATCGGCGGGCCCGCCGCGGCCCGTTCGGTTCGATCATGGTCACATTCTGGGCCGACCCGGGTGCGCGCCCTCAGTCGCCCCGCGGCTCGCGTTCGAGCGTCGCGTCGACGGTGATCCAGTCCGGCGGCATGTACGGGGGCGTCTTCCAGAAGATGTCCAGTCGGACGATCAGGCCCTCGTCGTTCAGTTCGAGGTAGTTCGCGAACCGCATCACCAGCAGGTCGTCCTCGGGGGCCGGGCGGATCGACTCGACCGCCTCGTTGAACGCGTACCGGCCGTCCTCGCTGAGGAAGGTGAACCGGGAGCGCAGTTCGTGCTGCGCCATGCGGCCGGTGACGGTGGAGACGAAGCGCAGGTAGGCCTCCTTGCCCTCACAGGTGTCCTCGGCGTTGTCGCGCATCCCCACGCGCACGAAGTCGTCGGCGAGCGTGGACGCCACCAGGTCCCAGTCGTGCGTGTCCACGCCCTGCCAGAAGTTCTCGACGGTGCGCCTGCGGGCTTCCAGGTCGTGCTGTTTCTCGGTCATGGGCGGACGGTAGTGCGGGTCGTGATCGAGATCCAGAGATATCTGACGGTCCGTCAGTACGAAATGGGCTACCCGACGGGCAGCGCCGGCATCCGCGGCGCCGGTACGTCGGGCATCCGCACGTTCGGCGGCGGGACCTCGATGAAGCCGCCGGAGATGCCCTGGTGCACGCCGGCCACGGCGGGTCGAAGTTCGCCCAGGACGTCGTCCTCGTCGACCTGCCCGAACCGGCTGGTGTCGCTGGTCAGGGTGTCCGCGCGGCCGTCCGCGAGCGCGGGTGCGGCAAACCCGAGCGCGAGCAGGCCGGCGGTCGCGGCGGTGGCGAGGAGTGTGGTCACGCGCATGGGATCTCCGTTGGTCGGTGCCCGTACGCGGTGTGCGTACGGGCACCAGCGAACGGAACCCGGTGCTCCGAGTGGGGGAACCTCACTCGAACGAGGGCGTGTCGCTGGCCGTGGCCCGCCCGGTCACCCGCGCAGCGGCGTCACCAGGCCGGCCGCGAGCACGCCGGCGGACAACGCGCGCGAGTCGCCGGAGCGCGCGTACACGTCCACCGCGGTGTCCACGAGCTTGATCACGTGTTCGTCGCCGTGCGCGTGCGCGAGGTCCATCGCGGCGGCCGGATCGCCGGCCGGCGCGGGCGTCCCGGGCGCGTCCTCGCGGGCCATGTACACCGCGAAGACCGCGCCGGCGGTGGCCCACGCGGCCTGGTACGAGGGGATCCACAACTCGGGCGGCAGCGCGGGCAACACGCGCAGCACCGCACTGGGCGCGGTCACGCCGTGCACGTTCATCACCGCGTCGCCGTGTCCTCGACGCAGGTAGCGCAGGGTGGCCGCGTGCACCGTGTCGGCGAGCAGCGCCCGGGCCTCCTCCGGGGTGCCGGCCGGGCGCACCGACAGGGTCGCGGTCAGCCACTCGTCCCAGCCGGCCAGGAAGGTCAGCCGCCGGCTGATGTGGTCCTTCTCGCCCACCGGCAGCGGCGGTACCGCGTCCAGCGCCTCGAACGGCGTGCGGCCCCCCGCGAGCCGCGGCAGTTCGGGCAGCGCCAGGTTGCTCGACGCGAAGTACGCCATCGCATGCGCGAACTCGGCGAGCCGGACCGGGCTCTCGCCCGCGTCCAGCAGCGCGCGGACCGCGTGTCCGACCCGGATCACACCGTGCGTGGCGCCGCCGGGCAGTCCCGGGAGCAGTCGCGGCCACCACAGCGCGAGCACCTCGCGCCACGGCCGTTCGGCGATCTCGTCGACGAACAGCGCGATCCAGTCCCCGTCGCGGGCGTGGTCGCCCAGCGCCTCGCGCCACGCGTCCTTGGCGATCCGCTCGGTCGGGCGGGTCGGCGGTTCCAGCCGACGGGTGTAAACGTCCAGCCAAGCGGGCACGGCTTCCCACTGGCCCGAGTGCACGAGCGCCTCGACGGCCATCGGTCCGTGATTGGACAACTTGTCGTCGAACTCGGAACCGGTGCGATGCAGACGTTCGAACGCTTCGTCCAAGGTTTCGGCGGCCTGCTGATGCATCGTCGACTCCTTCGGTGTGTTTCGAGTGAATCGGGGCTCCGGTTAGGACAGTTGAGTCTTGCCTAACTTGCCCTGCCTCCGACGAGAAGCATAGGGTCGAGTACGTCACCGCAACCACTGCGCAGGAGGAACTCCCGTGGCCGACACGGTCTACACGCTCCCCGACCTCACCTACGACTACGCCGCCCTGGAGCCGCACATCAGCGGCGCCATCATGGAGCTGCACCACGACAAGCACCACGCCGCGTACGTGACCGGCGCCAACACCGCCCTCGAGCAGATCGCGGAGGCGCGTGACAAGGAGGCCTACGGCACCATCTCCAAGCTGGAGAAGGACCTGGCCTTCCACGTCTCGGGTCACGTGCTGCACAGCCTGTTCTGGACCAACCTCGGCCCGACCGGCAACGGCGAGCCCACCGGTGACCTCGCCGAGCAGATCGGTGTCGACTTCGGCGGCTTCGAGCAGTTCCGCGCGCACATGACGCAGACCGCGATGACCGTGCAGGGCTCGGGCTGGTCCGTCGCCGCGTGGGAGCCGCTCTCGCAGCGCATCGTGGTCACCCAGGTCTACGACCACCAGGGCAACATCCCGCAGGGCACCGTGCCGCTGCTGGCGATCGACGCGTGGGAGCACGCCTTCTACCTCCAGTACAAGAACGTGAAGGCGGACTTCTTCAAGGCCGTGTGGAACGTCTTCAACTGGGACGACGTCGCGACCCGCCTCGCCGCCGCCAAGGGCGCCTGAGGAACGGCGTTCGGTCCAGGGTCGCGCGGGTGTTCCCCGTGCGGCCCTGTCCGACGTCGGCGAGCGTGTCGGCACCGCCGGCACGTGGTGGGAGTACGCACTCGGGGACTCGGGGTGGACGAGAGGGGCGAGCGGTGACCGAGCAGGACGCGTTCGCACTGTTGCCCGAGACCCGGCGCGAGATATTGCGGCGCCTCAAGGGCGCGGGCGAACTGCGCGCGGAGGAATTGGCCGACGCGGTCGGGATGACCGCGAGCGGCATGCGCCAGCAACTGGCCGGACTGGTCGCCGAGGGCTACGTGACGCACCGGCAGGTCCGACTCGGACCGGGCCGGCCCAAGCACGTGTACCGGCTGACCGCGGCCGGTGAGAATCTGTTCCCCCGGCGCTACGGCGACCTGGTGGGAGACCTCCTGGAGACCGCGCAGGCCGAGGAGCCCGGTTTCGTGGACCGGCTGTTCGACCGCCGACGCGAGCGGCGCCTGGACCGGGCCCGGGCCCGGACGACCGCGCCGGAGCTGGCCGACCGGGTGGCCGCGATAGCCGCGATCCTGGACGAGGACGGCTACCTGGCCGCCGCGGAGCCGTTGCCGGACGGCGGCGGATGGCTGATCGTCGAGCAGAACTGCGCGATCTTCGACGTGGCGGTGCGGTGTGGCACCGCGTGCTCCTCGGAACTGGCCTTCCTGCGGGAGGCGTTGCCGGACACCGAGGTGCGGCGGGTCAGCCACATGGTGGCGGGCGCGCCGCATTGCGCGTACGAGATCCGTCCGGTCGAGTAGCGGGCGAGCGCTCGTCGATCGGGGCCGGTGGCCTCTCGATCGGCCTTCGGGTGCGCCTTTCGTTCGGCCCTCGGTCGGACTTCGGTCGCGCTTCTCGGTGGTCCCTCGGTCCGGCCTTCGGGCGCATCTCCTGGTTGTCCCTCGGTTGGCCCGATCCTTGCGGTGATTGGCTGTCCGGCCGGTAGGTGGGCGGTCGTCGGATCGGCACGCTGGGAGCGCGTCGCCGATCGCCGGCGGCCGAGGCGGGCCCGACCCGTCGAGAGGGTGAGGAGCACGGCCATGACCGAGACCACCGACGCGCCGCGGATGCGGGCGATCAGCCAGGACGTCGCCGGTGGGCCGGAGGTGTTGCGGCTGGTCGAGGTGGCTCGGCCGGAGCCGGGGGCGACCGAGGTGCTCGTGCGGGTACAGGCCACGAGCGTGAATCCGGCCGACTGGAAGACCCGCGAGCGGGGTGTGTTCCGGGACGGCACCGAGCCGCCGTTCACCCTCGGCTTCGACGTCGCCGGGGTGGTCGAGGCGGTCGGTGCGGGGGTGACCGTACTCGCCCCGGGCGACGAGGTGTTCGGCATGCCGCGCTTCCCGCACCCGGCCGGCGCGTACGCCGAGTACGTCACCGCGCCCGCCCGGCACTTCGCGCTCCGTCCGGCCGGTCTGGACCCGGTACGGGCCGCCGCGCTGCCGCTCGCGGCGCTGACCGCGTGGCAGGCGCTGGTGGACACCGCGAACCTGCGGTCCGGGCAGCGGGTGCTGATCCACGCGGCGGCCGGCGGCGTCGGGCACCTGGCCGCACAGATCGCCAAGGCGCGCGGCGCGTACGTGCTGGGCACCGCGAGCGCGGCCAAGCACGAGTTCCTGCGCGGGCTGGGCGTGGACGAGCCGATCGACTACACCCGGGTGGACTTCGCCGAGACGGTGCGGGACGTGGACGTGGTGCTGGATCCGATCGGCGGCGCGTACGCGGCGCGTTCGTTGGCGACCCTGCGCACGGGCGGCACGCTGGTCTCGATCGTGCCGCCGGACGACACGTTCCCGGTCGCGCGGGCCCGGGAGGCAGGTGTGCGGGCGGTGTTCATGCTGGTCGAACCGGACCTCGCGGGGCTGCGCGAGATCGCCGCGTTGGTGGCCGCGGGTCGGCTGCGGGTCGAGGTCGCCGCCACGTTGCCGCTGGCCGACGCGGCGAAGGCGCACGAACTCGGCGAGCGAGGGCGCACGGTCGGGAAGATCGTGCTGACGGTCGCCGACTGATCCGCGCGCCGAAGTCGGTCAGCGGCCCGCCGGGGTGTCCTCGGCGAGTCGTGCGCGCAGGGTGGGCTTGCTGACCTTGCCGGTGCCGGTGACCGGGAGGGCGTCGGTGAACACGACGCGACGCGGGATCTTGAAGCCCGCCAGGTGTGCGCGGCACAGGTCGACGAGGGTGTCGGGGTCGATCGAGCGTCCCGACACCGGGACCACGACCGCGACCACGCGCTCGCCCCACCGGGTGTCCGGTTCGCCGACCACCGCGACGTCGCGGACGTCCGGGTGCGCGCGCAGCACCGCCTCCACCTCGCGTGCGCTGACGTTCTCGCCGCCGGTGATGATCACGTCCTTCTTGCGGTCCAGGACGTACAGGTAGCCCTGGGCGTCGAGCCGGCCCAGGTCGCCGGTGCGGAACCAGCCGGCCGCGAACTCGCCGGTGTCCACCTGCCAGTAACCGTCCGCGACCTGCTCGGACCGGACCGAGATCTCGCCGGTGGCGCCGGTCGGCAGCGGCCGACCGGCGTCGTCGACGATCCGGATCTCGACGCCCGGGCCGGGTCGGCCGGCGGCGGCGAACAGCTCGGGTCGGTGGTCGGCGGCGCTCAGGAACACCGCGTTGCCGGAGAGTTCGGTCATGCCGTACCCCTGGCCCAGGGCGCAGCCGAGCAGCCGGTCCATCCGGCGGATCAGCTCGGGGGTGATCGGCGAGGCGCCGTAGCTGATCGCGCGGATCCGCTCGCGCAGCCCGTCGCCGGCGCGGACGTGGTCCAGCAGGGCGTCGATCATGGTCGGCGCCAGCGACAGGTTGGTGACGTCGAACTCGCGGACCACCGATGCCAGTTCGGCCGGGTCCCAGCGGTGCAGGACGACCACCGGGCGGCGCGCGATGTGGTGGGCGGGTACCTGGTAGCCGGCCACGTGGGCGAGCGGGAAGGGGGTCAGCACGACGGTGTCGGACTCGACCGGTCGGCAGGCGAGCGAGCCGCGCATCGCCGCGATCAGGCTGCGGTGGGTGAGCCGCACACCCTTGGGTCGGCCGGTGGTGCCCGAAGTGAACAGCAGCCACGTCAGCGCGGTCTCGTCGCCGGCGGCGGTGAACTCGGCCCCGTGCGTGGCGGTGTCCGCGACGGCTTCGCCCAGTTCCAGGGTCGAGCCCTCGGGCCGGTCCAGCCGGGCGGTCAGGTCGGCGTCGCCGAGCAGCAGTTCCGCGCCCGAACGGGCCAACTGGTCGGCCCACTCACGCGGGTGCAGCCGAGGATTGAGCGGGACCAACACCCGGCCGGCCCATGGGACGCCGTAGTAGGCGGCCACGTACTCGGCCCGATTGTGCGCGAGGATCCCGACCCGGGCACCGGGGGAGGTCCGCCGCGCGACGCGGGCGGCGAGCGCGCGGGAGCGGTCGGCCAACTCGGCGAAGGTCCACACGGTGTGCGCGCCGGCGGGCGCGTGGGTGGTGGGCCCGCCGGATGCGCCGGGCGTGCGGGGGGTGTGCGCGGGGACGATCAGGGCGGTGTGGTCGGGCACCTCCCGAGCCGCGTCGACCAGGATCTCGTGCAGCAGCATCGGGCCTCCCTCGTTCTCGCGGGGACGCTATCGCAGGCGCGGGGCCGGAGCTCGAACGGGTGACCGGGCGATGGGCGCTCCGATCGTGGATGTCGCCCGCCCGGACGTCGGGAATGCGGCAGGATCGGTGGGGTTCGGCCGCGTTCGGCGCGGTCGCCGTCGATTCGGAGGGGCACGCTCGATGAGCACTACGCACCAGGCCGCCAACGCCGATCGCTTCGCGGAATTCCGGGCCCTGCACCAGGCCGAGGCACCGTTGTTGTTGCCCAACGCGTGGGACCACGCCACCGCGGCCGCGCTGGTCGAGCGCGGGTTCGCGGCGATCGGGACGACGAGCCTGGGGGTGGCGATCGCGGCCGGCAAGCCGGACGGGGTCGGCGGGACGCGGGAGGAGACGGTACGGCTCGGGGTGGGCATCGCGCGGCTTCCGGTGCCGGTCAGCGTCGACATCGAGGGCGGCTTCGCCGAGCGCCCGGAGCAGGTCGCGGCGTTGGGCGTCGAGCTGGTGCGGGCCGGGGTGGCCGGCGTCAACATCGAGGACGGGCGGGCCGACGGCTCGCTGACCGATGCGGACCACCAGGTCGCGGTGATCGCCGCACTCAAGGAGGCCGCACCGACGCTGTTCGTCAACGCGCGTACCGACACGTACTGGGCGGGCGGTCCGGGCGCCTCGCTCGACGAGACGACGCGGCGGATCCGGGCGTACCGGGCGGCGGGCGCGGACGGCGTGTTCGTACCCGGGCTCCAGGACGAGGCCGCGATCGAGACCCTGGTGGGCGCCACCGACGCGCCGCTGAACATCCTGTACAGCCCGACCGGTCTGTCCCGGGCCCGGCTCGCGAAGCTGGGGGTTCGGCGGATCAGCACGGGTTCGCTGTTGTTCCGGGTCGCGGTGCAAAGCGCGGTGGATCTGGCCTGGGCGGTCGCGCACGACGAGGAGGCGGCACCCACCGGTGCGCCGACGTACGCGCAGGCGCAGGCGATGTCGGAGGTCTATCGGGCCGACTGAGCGCTCGGCCGGAGCGGGCCTGCCGGTCGCGGGGTGCGTGGGTCGCGGGCGGTGGACGTCATACTGCTGGTCGGCGGGCCGGGAGCGGCCCGGCTCGACCCGGCAGGCCCGATCGTGAAAGACCTGATCTCGATGACGCTGCACGTTCCGCCGTCCACCACCCCGGATTTCCAGGCCTTCTGGCAGGAACGACACCTGTGTCTGCTGGTCACCCACCGTCCCGACGGCACGCCGCACCTGGTTCCGGTCGGCGCCACCTACGACCACGTGTCCGGGATCGCGCGGGTCATCTCGGACGGCGCGAGCAGGAAGGTCCGCAACGTGCTGGCTGCGGGTCCGGGTGCCAGGGTCGCGATCTCCCAGGTGGACGGGAGGCGCTGGTCCACGCTCGAGGGCGGCGCGAGGATCGCCGGTGACGCGGAGGCCGTCGCCGAGGCGGTCCGGCGGTACACCGAGCGCTATCGCGAGCCGCGGGTGAACCCGAATCGTGTGGTGATCGAGATCGCGGTGACGAAGCGGATGGGGACGGTGTAGCGCGCACCGGCTCGGGCGCCGGGCCGTCGGGGCGTAGCCTGCCGGGGAGTGTGGACGTGCCGATGGAGTGTGGACGTACCGATCCGAACGGGGATGCATCGATGATTCAGGTTGCCGTGGTCACCTTCGACGGCTTCAACGAACTGGACAGCTTCGTGGCGGCGGCCATCGTCAACCGCTGCCGCAAGGACGGCCTGACGGCGTACATCACCACGCCCGCCCCGACCGTCACCTCGATGAACGGCGTCGAGATCACCGGGCAACGCCCGCTCGACTTCATCCCGGAAGCCGACGTCGTGCTGATCGGCAGTGGCATCAGGACGCGTGACGTCGTCGCGGACGACGCGCTCCTCGCGGCGCTGCCCCTGGACCCGACGCGTCAGCTCATCGGCTCCCAGTGCTCGGGCGCCCTGGTCCTGGCCCGCCTCGGCCTGCTGACCGACCTGCCCGCCTGTACGGACGCGACCTCCCGCCCGTGGGTCGAGGCGGCCGGAGTCGAGGTCCTGGACGCCCCGTTCCACGCGTCCGGCAACATCGCCACGGCCGGCGGCTGCCTGGCCTCCCAATACCTGGGCGCCTGGGCCATCACCCGCACCCTGGGCGAGTCCCACGCCCGCGCCGCCATCGACTACGTGGCCCCCGTCGGCGAAAAGCAGACCACGGTCGACCACATCTTCACCGTCCTCACCGCAGCCGAACCCCTGACAACCACCTGACGGCCCCCGCGCCCCGAGCGCGGCCAGCCACGCTCCCACCCCCGTGCCTCGCGCGTGGTCGCCCGCGTCCTTCGGGCATACCAGGTATCGGGGGGTGGGGTTTGGGGGAGTCGGGACAAATGCTTGGGGGTGATCTTGTGGGGTCGGGGGATTGGGGTGGGTGCCGGGGGCGGGTGAGGGTGGTGCGTATGGACTTGGATCTCGATGAGTTGACGGCGAAGGCATTGCGGCGGGAAGTACCGTCCCGGGACGAGGCGTTGGCCGTTCTGGGCGGTGCGCACGAGGTACTGGACGTGGTGGCCGCCGGGGCACGCGTGCGGCGGCGCTTCTTCGGCCGGCGGGTGAAGCTGAACACGATCATCAACATGAAGAGCGGGCTGTGCCCGGAGGATTGCTCGTACTGCTCACAACGCCTCGGGTCGGCGGCGGAGATCCTCAAGTACTCGTGGATCACCCCGGAGGAGGCCGCCAAGACGGCCGATCAGGCGGTGCGAGCGGGGGCGAAGCGGGTGTGCCTGGTGGCGAGCGGGCGTGGGCCCGGCAACCGGGACATCACCCGGATCGAGGACACCATCGCCGCGGTGAAGGAGGGCAGCCCGGACGTGGAGATCTGCGTCTGCCTGGGTCTGCTCGCCGACGGCCAGGCCGAACGCCTCGCGGCGGCCGGGGCGCACGCGTACAGCCACAACCTCAACACGAGTGAGGCGCGGTACTCCGACATCTGCTCCACGCACACCTTCACCGATCGCACGGACACCCTCCGACGCGCCGGTACGGCGGGTCTGTCGCCGTGTTCCGGGGCCATCTTCGGGATGGGCGAGTCGGATTCCGACATCGTCGATCTGGCCTTCGCGCTGCGCGAGTCGGATCCGGATTCGGTTCCGGTGAACTTCCTCATCCCGTTCAAGGGCACGCCGCTGGCGGAGAACTGGGAGCTGACCCCCGAGCGTTGCCTGCGCATCCTGGCGTTGTTCCGCTTCTTCTTCCCCGATGTCGAGGTGCGGTTGGCGGGTGGACGCGAGATCCACCTGCGGAGCATGCAACCGCTCGCGCTGCATCTGGCCAACTCGATGTTCCTGGGCGACTACCTGACCAGCGAGGGCCAACCGGGCGCGGACGACCGGCAGATGATCGCCGACGCGGGCTTCGTGATCGAAGGGGCCGACGAGCAGACCCTGCCGGACGCCCGGCACGACCTGGTGGCGATCCGCCGCCGGGGCGCGGGCAGCGACCTTCCGCCGAACGCATGAGGGCCGACAGCGGGGGCGGCCTCGATGCGATGGCGGTCGTCGGCGGGCAGGCCGGGTCGCGGACCGAGCACCCGGACCCGACGCCGAACCGAGTCGGACGGGCGGACCTGACCCCCGGCCAACTGCTCGACCTCGACCGTGAACACGTGTGGCATCCGTACGCCCCGATGCCCGGCACCGGACGCCCGCTGCTCGTCGAGTCGGCCGCGGGAGTTCGCCTGCGGTTGGCCGAACCGGTGGGCGGTGTCAGCGAGTTGGTGGACGGCATGTCGTCGTGGTGGGCGGCCGTGCACGGCTACGCGCACCCGGTGATCGACGCGGCGATCCGCGAGCAGATGGGGCGCATGAGTCACGTCATGTTCGGCGGACTCACCCACGAGCCCGCGATTCGACTGGCGCGCACCCTGGTGGAGATCACCCCGGCGCCGCTGCGGCACGTCTTCCTGGCCGACTCCGGATCCATCTCGGTGGAGGTCGCGATGAAGATGTGCCTCCAGTACTGGCGGGCCCGAGGTCGCGCCGACAAGCGGCGCCTGCTCACGTGGCGCGGCGGGTACCACGGCGACACGTGGCATCCGATGTCGGTGTGCGACCCGGAGGGCGGGATGCACCGGTTGTGGCAGGGGAGGTTGGCCGAGCAGGTGTTCGCCGACGCGCCGCCGAGCGGGTTCGACCCGGCCTACGTCGAGCACCTGGACGCGGTGCTGACTCGTCATCGGGACGAGGTCGCGGCGGTGATCGTCGAGCCGATCGTGCAGAACGCGGGTGGCATGCGCTTCCATCCCCCGGAGTACCTGCGCGCGCTGCGCGACCTGTGCACCGCCCACGACGTGCTGCTGATCTTCGACGAGATCGCCACCGGATTCGGCCGCACCGGCGAGTTGTTCGCCGCCGACCACGCCGGCGTCAGCCCCGATGTGATGTGCCTCGGCAAGGCGTTGACCGGCGGCTACCTGAGCATGGCCGCGACGTTGTGTACGGAGGAGGTGGCGGCCGGCATCGCCGCCGGCGAGTCCCCGGTCCTGGCCCACGGGCCCACCTTCATGGGCAACCCGCTGGCCGCCGCGGCCGCGAACGCCGCGCTGGGCCTGTTGCTCGACCAGGACTGGCGGGCGAACGTCGGCCGCATCGAAGCCGGCCTCGTCGAGGGCCTGGCTCCGGCCCGCGCGCTCCCGAGGGTCGCGGACGTGCGGGTCCTGGGTGCCATCGGCGTCGTCCAACTCGACCATGAGGTCGACATGGCGACGGCCACCCGGGTGGCCGTCGAACACGGCGTCTGGCTCCGGCCGTTCCGCGATCTCGTCTACACGATGCCGCCGTACATCACCTCGGACGCCGACCTGCGACGGATCACCGCCGCCGCCACCGCCGTTGCCGCGGTGGCCTGACCCGATCCCGATCCCGATCCCGAGCGCGTGCGGGGCGCCCACGTCCCAGGCCCCACCGGGTCGCCCCGCACGCGCGACCCACCCCGCGCGGATCGGCCGGTGCCGAGCGCACCTCCGGTCGCCTAGGAGAGCAACCCCGCCGCCCGCAGCCGGCGTTCGACGGCGGGCCAGGTCGGCTCGACCGGATTCGAGCGGTGGGTGCCGGTGTCCAGGTCCTTGAAGCCGCTCGACGTCGCGACGCAGACCACCGGGCCGTCGATCGGGCCGTGCCCGCGCAGGCCCGCGAGGCCGGCCGCGGCGGAGGCCTCCACCCACAGGCCCTGGCGGCTCAACTCCGAACGGGCCGAGGCCAGTTCGGCATCGGTGACGAGCAACGCCCGACCGCCGCTGTCGCGGAGCGCGAGCACGCCCCGGTAGCCGCCGACGGAGCAGTCGATCGCGTAGGCGGTGGTGTGGCCCACCGGGACGTGTGCGGCCGGGGCCCCGACGCGCATCGCCTCGGCCAGCGGCCCGCCCGCCGCCGGCTCGCACGCGAACATCCGCGGGGTGCGGTCGGTCAGGCCCAGACGGCGCAGTTCGGTGAAGCCCTTCCACACGCCGAACAGCAACTCGCCGTAGCCGGTCGGGACGAACACCGCCGCCGGTACCCCGAGTTCGGCGTGGATCTCGTACGCGATGCTCTTGTAACCCTCGGGGCCGAAGGCATGGCCGGTGTGCGTGCCGGTGAGGTTGCTCAGCGGGTGGAAGCCGAGGCGGTCGACGATCTCGCGCATCAGGCCCCACCGCGCCTCGGCCGGCACCGACAACACCGTCGCGCCGTACGCGTTCAGGAACGAATCGACCGCCGCGGGCGCGCCGGTGGACGCCAACACCACGGCCGGCAGTCCGGCCCGGGCCGCGAACGCGGCCGCCGACGCGCCGTGGTTGCCCGAGGAGGACACCACGACGCCGGGCGCGCCGACCGCGACGGCGGCGGAGACCGTACAGCGGTTGATCCGGTCCTTGTGGCTCCAGGTCGGGTTGCGCGACTCGTCCTTGACGTACACCCCGTCGCCGAAATCGATCAGCGGCGTGTCGCCCTCGCCCAGGCCGGGCGCGAGCAGCGGCGGCAACAGCGGCGCCCAGCGCTCCAGTCCGCGCCGGCGGCCCGCCGCCCGCTCGAACAGCTCGGGCTCGACCCGCTCGTACGCGTAGTCGACCTCGACCGGATACGCGATCTCGTCCGTGCTCGTCGCCGGACAACCGGCGATCAGCGGCGGCCACAGCGGGTACGTGATCGCCGGATCCCCCAGCGAGCGCTGCACCGTGGCCAGGGAACCCGCCGCGGCGGGAGGGGTCGACGAGTCTTCGAAGGCGATCATCACCATCGAGCCTACGACCCGGTTCCCGTCGGGCCCACGACCCGGTTCCCGTCGAGCCTACGAGCCGGTTCCCCTCGGCGACCGCACCGCGTGCCAGTCGTGGGTGTCGGTCAGGTTGGCGTCCGCCTGCCGGGCGGCCTCGACCGGGTCGCGCTCGCGCAGCGCCAGCAGCAGGTCCTCGTGGCCGCCCGGATTCGCGCCCTGGTAGTCGGGGTCGGTCCAGGAACCGGCCACCGACTCGCGCACCGGCCCGGACAGGTTCCGGTACAGCTCGGCCAGCAGGGGATTGTGCGCCGCGTCGGCGACACCGAGATGGAACTCCCAGTCGGCGGCCAGCCACGCGTCGAAGTCGCGCTCGTCCCACGCGGCCCGGCGCCGGCGCAGCGCGCCCTCGAGCACGGTCAGGTCGGCTTCCTCGGCACGGATCGCGGCGAGTCGGGCGGCCTGGAGGTCGAGCGCCTGGCGCACCTCCAGGACCAGCCCGATGTCGCTGCCGCCGTACAGCCGCTCGACGGCGCCGGAAAGCTCGCTGACCGCGCGCACGTAGGTGCCGTCGCCCTGGCGCACGTCGAGCAGGCCCGCGTGCGCGAGCGCGCGGACCGCCTCGCGGACCGTGCCCCGGGCCACCTGGAGTCGGGTCATCAACTCCGGCTCGGGCGGGATGCGGCTGCCCACCGGCCAGTCACCGGAGGTGATGCGCTCCCGCAGCCGGGCGATCACCTCGGCGGACAGCGCCGGTCGGCGCACCGATTCGAGGCTGCTCATCGGAGGGGCTCCTGACCTGGGACGTCGAGGCGACCTGCGACGTCGAACCGAACAGGATCAGGATACATCCGATGATCGGACGTCACTCGATGTCGACGCTCCGTCACCTGGACAGGATTCATCAGACGTCTTACCTTTGACCCATGACTTCCACAGCCTCCGTAGCCGCCGGCGCGCCCTTGGCTCCGACCACTGATCCGGCCGGTCGTACGCGTGCCGCGTGGCTGGCCGGCGTGGGCATCGTGCTGATCGCGTTCAACCTGCGGTTGGGCATCAGCAGCGCCGCCGCGCTCCTGGAGGCGCTGCGCGACACGCTCGGCTTCGGCTCGGTGACCGCGTCGCTGCTGCCGACCCTGCCGACGCTGTGCTTCGCCGCCGCCGGGCTGACCGCGGCGCCGCTGGCCCGCCGGTTCGGCACCGAACGAGCCGTCCTGGTGGCGCTGTTCGCGCTGGCCGCCGGGCTGGGCATCCGGGTCGTGCCGAGCACCTGGGCGCTGCTGACCGGAACCGTGCTGGGCATGTCCGGCCTGGCCGTGGGTAACGTGCTGCTGCCCGCGTTGCTGCGCGCGCACTACCCGCACCGCGTGTCGGTGCTGACCGGGGTGTACACCACGGTGATGGCGCTGGGCGCGACGCTGGCCGCCGCGATCGCGGTGCCGGTGGCGGACGGCCTGGACTCGCCGTCGCTGGGGCTCGCGGTGTGGGCGCTGCCGGCTGTGGCCGCGCTTCTGGTGTGGTCGCTGGTCCGGGCGCCGCACGCGCTCACCGCCAAGGCCGGCCCCGCCGCGTACGTGTCGCCGTGGACGATGGCGCGCACCCGGCTGGGCCGACTGGTCACGGCCTACTTCGCGCTCCAGGCGCTGAACTGCTACGCGCTGGTCGGCTGGTTGCCGACGCTGCTCTCCGACGAGGGGATGAGCAGCGGCAAGGCGGGCGCGATGCTCGCGATCACCCAGGGGGCGGGTATCCCGGCGACCTTCACGCTGCTCGCGTTCGTGCGGGCCACCGGGCGGCTGCGGCCGGCGTTCGTGGTGGTGTCGGTGAGCATGCTGATCGGCTTCGTCGGCCTGCTCGTGGCCCCCGTCGCGCTGCCCGTGCTCTGGGCGGCGGCGGTCGGCCTGGGCTTTTGCTCGTTCCCGCTGGTGCTTTCCGTGATCGGCGGCAGCGGCACCGGCGCCGCCGAGACGACCGCGCTGTCCACGCTGGCCCAGTCCCTGGGCTACGCGGTCGCCGCGACAGGCCCGTTCGCGCTGGGCCTGATGCACGGCGCCACCGGCGGCTGGAGGGTGCCGATGGCCGCACTCGTGGTCACCGCCGTCGGCCAACTCCTGGTCGGCCTGGTCCTGTCCGGCAACCGCGGCGCGCACACCGCACCCGAGCCGGCGCAACGTTCCGCCCGATCCGCCGGCTGACCGCGAAACCGCGCACGACGCGCGCGCGGGTGCCCGAGGTACGCGACCTCGGGCACCCGCGCGGTGGGTGCGGCCGATCTAGAGGATCTCCGCCGCCGGCTGGGCGAACTGCGAGGCGTACAGCCGCGCGTACGCCCCCTCGGCCGCCAACAGCGTGTCGTGTGTGCCCTGTTCGACGATCGAGCCGGACTCCATCACCAGGATCACGTCGGCGTCCCGGATCGTGGACAACCGGTGGGCGATCACGAAGCTGGTCCGGCCCCGGCGCAGCGAGTTCATCGCCTTCTGGATCAGCACCTCGGTGCGGGTGTCCACCGAACTGGTCGCCTCGTCCAGCACCAGGATCTGCGGTTCGGTCAGGAACGCCCGTGCGATGGTGAGCAGTTGCTTCTCGCCCGCGCTGAGATTGCCCGCCTCGTCGTCGAGCACGGTGTCGTACCCGTCCGGCAGGGTGCGCACGAAGCGGTCGGCGTGGGTGGCCCGGGCCGCCGCGACCACCTGCTCGCGTGAGACGTCGCCGACGCCGTACGCGATGTTGTCCGCGATCGTGCCGCCGATCAGCCAGGTGTCCTGGAGCACCATGCCGATCGGCGCGCGCAGGTCCTCGCGGGCCATCGTGGCGATGTCCACGCCGTCCACGGTGATTCGACCGCCGGTCACCTCGTAGAACCGCATCAGCAGGTTGACCAGGGTGGTCTTGCCCGCGCCGGTGGGACCGACGATGGCCACCGTCTGGCCCGGGTGCACCTCCAGGTCCAGGTCCTCGATCAGCGGCTTGGCCGGGTCGTACCGGAACGAGACGCCCTCGAAGGCGACGTGCCCGGTCACCTTCTCGATCCGGGCGGGCGGCTCCGGGTCGGGGGACTGCTCCTTGGCGTCGAGCAGCGCGAACACCCGCTCGGCCGAGGCGACGCCGGACTGGAGCAGGTTGGCCATCGAGGCCACCTGCGTGACCGGCCCGTTGAACTCGTACGAGTACTGGATGAACGCCTGGATGTCGCCGAGCGTCATCGCGCCGGAGGACACCCGCAGGCCGCCGATCACCGCGATCAGCACGTAGTTGAGGTTGCCGACGAAGGCCATCGCGGGCTGGATCAGACCGGAGATGAACTGCGCCTTGAAACCGGCCGCGTACAGCGCCTCGTTGTGCTTGTCGAAGACCTCGGCGGATTCCTTCTGCCGACCGAACACCTTCACCAGCGCGTGTCCGGTGTACATCTCCTCGATGTGCGCGTTGAGCTTGCCGGTACTGGACCACTGCTTGACGAACTGCGGTTGTGCGCGCTTGCCGATCAGCATCGTGACCAGGATCGAGGTGGGCACGCTGATCAGCGCGACGAGCGCGAGCAGCGGCGAGATCCAGAACATCATCACCAGCACACCGACGATGGTCAGCACCGAGCGCACGATCTGGCCCATCGCCTGCTGGAGGGTCTGCGCGATGTTGTCGATGTCGTTGGTGGTGCGCGAGAGCACCTCGCCGCGCGGCTGCTTGTCGAAGTAGTTCAGCGGCAACCGGGACAGTTTGGTCTCGGCTTCCTCGCGCAGCCGGTAGGTGGTGCGCTGGACGATCGTCGCGGTCAGCCGGCCCTGCGCGAAGGCGAACAGCACCGAGCCGACCACGACCGCGAAGGTGGCCAGCAGGATGGTCCGCACGTGCCCGAAGTCGATGCCGTCGCCGGCGACGCCGGTGAAGATCGCGTCGGTGGCCTTGCCGAGCAGTCGCGGGGTGAGCACGGAGAGGCCGACGCCCGCTATGCCGCACACGAGCAGGGCGTACAGCCGGGTGCGCTCGGGGGCCATCATGCCCAGCAGGCGGCGACCGGACGCCTTGAAGTGCATCGACTTCTCGGTCGGCGCGCCGCCCATCATCCGTGCGCCCGGTCCGCCGCCGGGCGGCGGACCGGGGCGGCGTTGCGGGACGGCGGCCTCGGTCGAGTCGCCGGATTCGGTGGTCTCCTCGGTGGTGGTCACGCCGCCTCCTCCTCGGTGAGCTGGGACAGCACGATCTCGCGGTAGGTGTCGTTGCCGGCCATCAACTCGCGGTGCGTGCCGGTGCCGACCACGCGGCCCTCGTCGAGCACCACGATCCGGTGCGCGTGTCGGATGGTGGCCACGCGCTGCGCGACGATCACCACGGTGGCCTCGGCGGTCTCCTCGACCAACGCCGCGCGCAACGCCGCGTCGGTGGAGTAGTCCAGTGCGGAGAACGAGTCGTCGAACAGGTAGATCTCCGGCTTGACCACCAACAGCCGGGCGATGGCCAGGCGTTGTCGCTGGCCGCCGGAGACGTTGCCGCCGCCCTGGGCGATCGGCGCGTCCAGCCGCTCGGGCAGCGCCTCGACGAACGCGCGGGCCTGTGCGATCTCCAGGGCCCGCCACAGGTCCTCGTCGGTGGCGTCCGGGTTCCCGTAGCGCAGGTTGGAGGCGATGGTGCCGGAGAACAGGTACGGCTTCTGCGGCACCAGTCCCACCGTGCGGGACAACAGCGCGGGGTCCAACTCGCGGGTGTCCACGCCGCCGACCAGGACCGCGCCGCCGGTCACGTCGAGCAGGCGCGGGATCAGGCTCAGCAGCGTGGTCTTGCCGGCGCCCGTGCTGCCGATCACCGCGGTGGTCTCACCGGGACGGGCGATCAGGTCGATGCCACGCAGTACCGGCTCCTCGGCGCCGGGGTAGCAAAAGCTCACGTCGCGCAGTTCGAGCCGGCCGTGCGCGTGCAGCGCGGTCACCGGCGCCTCGGCCACGGTCAGGCTGGTCTCGGTGTCCAGCACCTCGGTGATCCGGTCCGCGCAGACCGACGCGCGCGGGATCATCATGGTCATGAAGGTGGCCATCATCACCGACATCAGGATCTGCGCGAGGTAGCTGAGGAAGGCGACCAGCGCGCCGATGTCCATCGAGTCGGCGCCGATCCGGTGGCCGCCGATCCACACGATCACGATCGCCGAGGTCTCCCACACCAGCAGGACCGACGGGTACATGAAGGCCATCAGCCGGCCGAGCGAGAGCGAAACGTCGCGGATCTCGGCGTTGGCGTCCGCGTACCTGGCCTGTTCGTGGCCGTCCCGGCCGAACGCGCGGATCACCCGGATCCCGGTGATCTGTTCGCGCATGATCCGGTTCACGTTGTCGATCCGGCCCTGCAGGACGCGGAACAGCGGTGGCATCGCACGCACGATCCAGCCCACGGCCAGGACCAGCGCGGGCACGATGATCAGGAACAACAAGGACATCGGGACGTCCTGGTTGACCGCCATCAGGATGCCGCCGAAGCACATGATCGGCGCGGACACCATCAGGGTCAGCGCGAGCAGGGCCAGCATCTGGACCTGCTGCACGTCGTTGGTGGTGCGGGTGATCAACGACGGCGCGCCGAACTCGCCGACCTCGCGCGCGGAGAAGGTCTGCACCCGGTTGAACACCGCCGCGCGGATGTCGCGGCCCACGCCCATCGCGATCCGCGCGCCGAAGTACACCGCGATCGCCGCGCAGACGATCTGGACCAGGGTCACCCCGATCATCGCGGCGCCGACCCGCAGGATGTAGCCGGTGTCGCCCTTGACCACGCCGTTGTTGATGACGTCGGCGTTGAGGGTGGGCAGATACAGGGTGGCGAGTGTCTGCACGAGTTGCAGCAGCACCACCAGAGCGATCGGTTTGGCGTACGGGCGCAGATGCGCGCGCAGCAGGCGGATCAGCACGAGGTCCTCTTCGGGTCGGAGGAGTACAGCCGACCTGGGGCACGAGCCGTACACGGGCGCGGGGTGGGCCCCGTGCGGGGCGCCGGACCCGGGTGCGGGTCGAGGGCGCGGCGCCGAGGCGGGTTCTGTCCTCGACCGTAGTGCCCATCGAGGGGGTGGTCGATCGGATTGTGCCGACCGTTCGGTCGAGGCCGCGCCGAGTCCGCGGCGGCGGTCGAAGAGGTGTGCATGGTGGTTCTCCCCGAGTGCGATCCAAGGTGGCGAACACGGCCCGTCGGCGGTGGCTCGGGCGGCATGTGAACACCCTAGAACTTCAAGTTGACTTGAGGTCAAGGTCGGCGATCCGGACGTGTCGACGCCCTCGGATCGTCGACGACCCGTTCGGAACCGTACACACCGAAACGGCCCGTCCACCCCGAGGGGTGGACGGGCCGTTTCGGTGCGAGTCGCGAGACGTCAGTGGATCGCGACGAACGAGTCCGTGGAGTGCCACACGGCGAAGTCGCCGCCGTGGTGGCCGCAGCCGTCCGAGAACTTCACGCCGGAGCTGGTGTGGTGACCGACCACGAGGCCGTCGTCGTGGCCGCCCGCCTGAGCGGTGCCGGCACCGGCGAAGGCGAAGAGCGCGGCGCCGGCAACGGCGATCAGCGAGGTACGGAGGCGCATTGTCATCTCCCATGAAGTGTGGGTAAGCGGAACATAAATCCTGATATCCACAAAATCACAGCAATATGGGTAAGTTCGCCCATTAGGGGCGTGTCGTGCGCTCGTTACGACCCGTTCGGCCCGTCGTCACTGGTGCACGAGGGTGAGCCAGTGCGCGTACCGCTCGTCCCTACCGGTGATCGCCGCGGTGTAGGCGTCCTGGATCTTCCGGGTGATCGGCCCGGTGGCCACCTCGCGGTCGTCCAGCGAGGCCACCGCGACCACGCCCGCGGCCGTGCCGCAGACCATGATCTCCTCGGCGGTGTACAGGTCCGAGCGGAGCAGGTTCTCGGTACGGACCGCCAGACCCAGATCCGCGGCCAGGGTGAGCACGGTGTCCTGGGTGATCCCGCGCAACGCGCCGGCGCTCGGCGGCGGGGTGAACAGCACGCCGTCGCGCACCGCGAAGACGTTGGCCGCGCTGCACTCGCTGACGTAGCCGTCCGCGTTGAGCAGCAGCGCCTCGTCGTAGCCCGCCCGCAGCGCCGCGGTCTTGGCCAGCGCCGCGTTGAGGTAGCCGGCGGTGGCCTTGGCCGCGGGCGGCAGCGCGTTGGGGTCGTTGCGCCGCCACGAACTGGTGGCCAGGCGGATGCCGCGCTCGGCCGGCGCGTCGCCGAGGTAGGCGTGCCACTCCCACCCGGCGATGCTCACCTCGACCGCCATCTCGGGCCGGAGGGCCGGACCCATCTCGCCGTAGCCGATGTGCGCGAGATGGCGCAGGTAGCAATCGGAGTGTCCGTTGGCCGCGATCAGTTCCAGCGTCGCGGCGCGCAGCGTGGGCAGGTCGTAGGGCAGTTCGAAGCCCACGATGTGGGCGCTCTCGCGGAACCGCCGCAGGTGGTCGTCGAGCCGGAACACCGCGGGGCCGCGCGGGGTGAGGTGGGCCCGGGTGCCCTCCAGCACGCCGGTGCCGTAGTGCAGTCCGTGACTGAGGACGTGCACCTTCGCGTCCGCCCACGGCACGAGCGTGCCGCCCATCCAGATCCGGTCCGCTTCGGTCAGTGCCATCGCTGCTCCCGCCCTCGTGCGCTCGTGCGTGGTCGCCTTCGGCCGCGGGCGCCGTGCGGCGCCGCCGTCGGGCGTGCTCGACAAGTGGATCACCGAGAGACGCTTCGATGGGCCACTTGATGAGTGGCACATTAGCCCGATCGCTATTGGTCCACTAGTGCCGATCCGCCATCCGGACACGCCCGGGCCGCCCCTCGGCGCGGGCCGGGGGCGCGAGCGGTCGACTTACCGGGCAAGGGAGTTCAACACCGCCCGGAACGGCTTCGGCCCGCTCTAACGGACCCGACGGGCCTCGCGCCAGGCCGTGGTCAGGAGCTCGACGGCCTGGGACAGCACCGGCTCGGGCCACGCGAAGCTCAGGCGGATGTGCTCGGCGGCGGTGTCCGGGTCCGGCGCGAAGACGGCGCCGGGGGAGACCGCGACGCCGTGGCGAAGGGCGCCGGCGACGAATTCCTCGCCGTCCACGCCGGGCAGCCGGGCCCACAGGGACAGGCCGCCGCGTGGCATGGTCCACTCCCACTCGGGCAGGTGCCGGGTGAGTTCGGCGGCGAAGTGGTCCCGACGGGCGGCGAGCGTGTCGGCCCACGCGCGGACCCGCCTCGGCCGGTCGGGGTCGCGCAGCAGGTGGATCGCGAGTTGCTGGTCCAGCGTGGAACAGGCCAGGTCGGTACGCTGCTTGGCCTCGATCAGCAGGGCCCGCACGGAGGTCGGCGCGGCCACCCAGCCCAGCCGCAGACCGCCCCACGTGGTCTTGGACAGCGAGCCCAGGCACACCGTGCGCTCGGGCAGGTGTTCGGCCGCCGAGGCGACCGGTCCGTCGGCGAGATCGGCGAGGGTGCGGTCCTCCACCAGCAGCGTGCCCTCCTCGGCGGCCACCCGGGCGACCGCCTTCGCCCGCCGGGCCGAGACCATTGCCCCGGTCGGGTTGTGCACGGGCAACGAGAACGCGTACGCGGGTCGATGCCGGCGGATCGCCGCCCGCAACTCGTCCGGGTCGAAGCCGTGTCGATCGCCCGGCACCGGGATCGCCTCGGCGCCGAAACGGTACGCCGCGGCGAGCATCCCGGGGTAGGTGGTCGGCTCGACCAGGATTCGGTCGCCGGGCCCGAGCAGCGCGTCGGCGACCAGGTGGATCGCCTGCTGCGCGCCCGAGGTCACCACGATGTCGTCCGCGCCGAACCCGGCGGGCAACGCGTGCGCCGCGACCAGCGCGCGCAGTCGCGGGTCGCCGGCCGGCGCGTACCCGTCCTGCGGTCGGGCGTCGAGCAGGTCCTCCACGCGCAGCGCGGTGTCCGGCAACAGCGCGGCGTCGGGTACGACCGCCTTGGCCAGGTCGACCACGATGGCGCCCTCGCGCAGCCAGCGGGAGAAGGTCGGCCGACCGCCGGGACGCACGTACGAGCCGCTGCCGTGGCGCCGCTCGACCAGGCCGATCCGGTTCAGCGAGAGGTAGGCCGAGGCGACCGTGCCGCGACTGAGACCGAGCGCCTCGGCGAGCGCGCGCTCGGACGGCAGCCGGGTCTCGGCGAGCAGGTCGCCGCCCTCCACCAACTCGCGCAGCGCGTCGAACAGCCGCTCGCCGCGCGAGCGGCGCTCGTTGCGCCGGGGGCGCCCCATGCGCTCGGCGACCACGACCGCGAACTGCTCGACCTCCACGACCACTCCCTCGACCCACGTTCCGTCGGATCCGACGATGGCTCGACGATATGGGGTCGCGCCGGCTCGGCACGCCGCCCGCTACCACGGCAACGGGTGGGTGTCCCGGAAGAAGCCGCCGGTGGGTCCGTTGTCGGGAAGGGTCGCCGCCCAGACGATGCCGGCCGCGCCCGCCGCGACCGGGCGACCGCCCGGGCCGCCCATCTCGGTGGCCACCCAGCCCGGGCAGATCGCGTTGACCAGGACGCGATCCGGGCGCAGTTCGGCCGCGAGCATCCGGGTGAGCGCGTTGAGACCGACCTTGGAGATCGTGTACGCGGGTGTTCCGCCGCCCATGTTGGTCAGCGACGCGGCCTCGCTGCTCACGTTGACCACCCGGGGATGGGCCGAGCGGCGCAGCAGCGGCAGGAACGCCTGCACCGTGCGCCAGGGCCCGTACAGGTTGGTCTCGCCGGCCTCGGCCACCACGTCCAGGTCGGCGTCGGTCGCGCGCTGCCAGGTGTCGTAGGTGATCGCGGCGTTGTTGACCAGCGTGTCCAGGCCGCCGAAGCGCCGCTCGACCTCGGCGGCGGCGCGTCGTACACCGGCCGGATCGCGCACGTCCAGGAGCACCGGATGGGCGTCCAGGCCCGCCGCGCGCAGCTCGCGCGCGGCGGACTCGGCGGCGTCGGCCGACCGGGCGCCGAGCAGCACGGTGTGCCCGAGCACGCCCAACCGACGCGCCACCTCGTGGCCGATGCCACGATTGGCGCCGGTCACCAGCGAGATCGAGCCGACCCGCCGACCCGGGCCGGCGGCGGGTGCATCGGTGGTGCGGGCCATCGGGTTCTCTTCCTTGTCTCTCCGGTGCTTCGGGGTGCGGCCATCGTCGGATGTGCGGCGGCGCCGGGTCCAAGACCGGCTGTGATAACCAATGGCTATGGACACGCACCTGCGAGACCTTCGGTACTTCGTGGCGACCGCCGAGGAGCTCAACTTCACGCGCGCCGCGGAGCGATTGTTCGTGTCGCAGCCCGCGTTGAGCAAACAGATACGCCAGTTGGAGGACGGGCTGCGCACCCGTCTGTTCGACCGGGACCGGCGGGCCGTCACGCTCACCGCGGCCGGTGCGGCGTTGTTGCCCGCGGCGCGCGAGGTGATCCGCTGCTGGGACGAGGCGCAGCGGGTGGTGGGCGACGCGGTCGCGGCCGAGGCGGCGCTGTTGCGGGTGGGGCTGTCCACGAGTGTCGGGCGCGGGTTGTTGCGGCGGGCGCGTGCGGGGTACGCCGTGCGGCGGCCGAATGGGCGGCTGCGGATTCGGCAGATCGACTGGGACGACGCGACGGCGGGGCTGGCCGAGGGGGAGGTGGACGTCGCGCTGGTGTGGTTGCCGCTCCCGAACCCGGACGCGTTCGCGACGCGCGTGGTGGCGACCGAGCCGAGGTGCGTGATGGTGCGCGAGGACCACCCCCTCGCGGGGCGCCCGAGTGTGGAGTTCGCGGAGTTGCTGGACGAGCCGTTCCTGGCCCTGCCTTCTTCGGCGGGGCCGCTGCGGGATTACTGGTTGGCGATCGACCATCGCGGTGGGCGGCCGGTGCGGGTCGGCGCGGAGGTGTGCAACGCGGACGAGACCTTCGCGGCGGTCGAGGAGGGGAGCGGGATCGTGCTGCTTGCCGCCGGGAACGCGGCGATCTATCAGCGGGCGGGGACGGTGGCCATTCCGGTGAATGGGCTTTCGCCGAGTGAACTGGCGGTTGCCTGGCGGGTGGATGATCACCGGGCGACGGTTCGGGACTTCGTCGAGGCGCTTTAGCTTCGCGGCGCGTGGGTTCTTTTTGTCCTCAACGCCGGACGGGCTGGATTTTAGGTGGGCTTGGTAGGTTTGCTGGGGTTTTGGGGTGTCCTCAAGCGCCGGACGGGCTGGAGGGGTTGGGTGGGCCTAATGGATGCGCTGCGGTTTTCGGGTGTCCTCAAACGCCGGACGGGCTGAGTTTGGGTCGGTGTGGTGGGTGTGCTGGGGTTTTGGGGTGGCTTCGAGCGCCGGGCCGGTTGGGTTTTGGGTGGGCGGGTGGGTGGGATGGGCTGCGGTTTTGGGGTGGTTAGAGGAGATGGGGGTTGGGTTCGTATAGGCGGTATAGGCGGCGGGTTGTGTGGGTGTGGTCTCGGGCCGTTACTGCGTTCCAGGCTTGGGAGAGGAGGGTGCGGGCCTGGTGGCCGGGCCAGGGGGTGGGGAGGAGTTCCGGGGGGAGCAGGGGGTCGGGTTCCATTGCTCGGCTGAATTCGACGGTCAACTCGACGCCGATGGTGAGTAGTTCGACGTCGTCGATGTCGGCGCTCGATTCCAGGCGGGCCAGTCTGGGGCGGGTGGTCTCGATCAGGCGCTCGTAGCGCTCGGCCAATTCGGTGAGCGGCCACAGGTGGGCGGCCAGTTCCGTCGGGCGATCGAGCGGGCCGATGCGCAGGTCCCGGCTGGTGAGCAGGGTTACCGCGTCCGATACGCCCAGGCGATGCGCCTCGGCCGAGACCAGGTCGGTCCACTCGTTCGCGGACACGTACAGGCCGCCGTGCAGCGCCGCGCCGCCCAGTCGCAGGATCGCGTCGCGCAGCGCGTCGCGTGCGGATCGGGCGGACTCCGGGATCGCGAACGCGACCAGTCGCCACGTGCCGTCCCACGGTTCCAGGCCGCGATCCTGGCGGAACGCGTAGCGGACGAACTCGACGTTGGGTTCGATGATGCGCAGGGTGTCCTCGGACGCGCTCAGCACCGCCTTGCGGCCACGACCGTGATGGGTGAACCGCCCCTCGGCGACCAGGCGTTTGACGCACAGCCGCACCTGCTGGTCGGTCATCCCGAGCACGCCCGCGACGGTGTACAACTCGCCCGCGTCCACGCTGCCGTCCGGCCGCACCAGCGCGTACACGAGGGTGCGGGTCGGGATCTCGACCGGGTCGACTCCTGGCGTTCCTGGCATGTCCCGAGCATACGAGCGCGCGGGGCGACCCATCGCGCTCACCCGCGCGCGGGCGTCGGGGCGGGCCCGATCTTGCGGATCATGGTGGTCACGGCCCCGAAGCCCAGCAATCCGCGCAGGTAGGGCGTGTGCTCGGTCCTGGTCGCGACGAAGCCGTGTCGTTCGTAGAGCGCGCGGGCCCGCGGGTTCACGTCGATCACGTCGAGCCGGATCCGTCGGCAGCCGAGTTCGCGGGCGAGCACGGCCACCTCGTCCAGCAGCAGGCTGCCGATGCCCGTGCCGCGCTGCGACGGGTCGACGGCGATCCCGTCCATCACCAACTCCGACGACCCGGGCCTGCGTTCGAGCAGGGCCAGGATGGCGACGCGGTGCAGGCCGCCGAGTCGGCCGTACGCGCGCAGCACGTCGCGCGCCGTGCCGCCGGTGAGGCCATGGCCGCCGTGCGTGTAGCCGGCCAGGCCGACCAGTACGCCGTCCCGGGTCGCGGCGATCGCGCGGTCCGCGTGCAGGTGCTCGGCGATGAACGCCGTCCCGGCCCCGGCCGGGCCCAGCGCGGTGCCCAGCTTGCGCCCGAACGCCTCCCAGTACAGCTCGGCCGCCCGCCGGCGCGCGTCGGGCGGCAGGCCGCGGCGGACCAGCAGCGCGCCCGGGTGCCGGTGATCCGAACCGCGTCGATCGTTCGGCTCGCTCGCCTGGTCCATCGCTGCCTCCGGGTGGTGGGTCGTCCTCGGCGTCGTGGTCGATCATGCCGGGCATCCGGGGACAGCATACTTGAAACGTTCGTTTGACAGACGAGCGTTTGTAAATCGATAGTTATTGCGGATGAGGGTGCGATGGGCAGCCGGATGAAGGAGACGAAGACATGAAGCTCGGATCGGTTGTTCGACGCCATCGCGGGCTCGCGATCGGCGCCGCGATCGTCGCGCTGCTCCTGTTGGTCGGCCTGGGTGCGGCGGTGTACGCCGACCGTGCGAACACCTACGACCTCGACGAGGAGCGGATCTCCTTCCGGGACGGCGCGCAACGACTGGACGGTGTGCTGGCCAAGCCCACGCGCGGGCGCGGTCCGTACGGGCTGGTCGTGTTGGTGCACGGCGACGGCCCGAAGAACGCGACCAACGACGGGTTCTACCGGCCGCAGATGGAGGCGTACGCGCGGGCGGGCTACGCGACGTTGTCCTGGACCAAGCCCGGAGTGGACGGCGCGCCGGGCAACTGGCTCGACCAGAGCATGGAGGACCGTGCCCGGGAGACCGAGGCGGCGATCGCGTGGAGTCGCTCCCGGTCGGACGTCGACCACGCGCGGGTGGGTCTGTGGGGTGCCAGTCAGGCGGGCTGGGTGTTGCCGAAGGTGGCCGCGCGCACGCCGGACGTACGGTTCCTGATCGCCGTCTCGCCCGCGATCAACTGGCTGCGTCAGGGCCGCTACAACCTGCTGGCCGAACTGCGCGCCGAGCACGCCTCGGCGGCGCGGATCGAGACCGAGGTGCGGCGCAGCGACGAGACCCGACGGCTGCTCGAGGAGGGGGCGAGCCACGAGCGGTACCGCGCGGCCCTGGGCGACGCCGCGGACATGCCGGCCGACCGGTGGGCGTTCGCGCGCAGGAATTTCGCCGCCGACGCGAGCGCGGACCTGGCCGGGGTGCGGGTGCCGGTGTTGTTGATGCTCGCCGGGCACGACGTGAACGTGGACGTCGCGGAGACCGAGGCGGAGTATCGCCGACTGCTGGGCGGGCGGGCCGAGTTGACGGTCCGGCACTACCCGGGCGCGGCGCACTCCATGGTGGAGAAGGACATCGAGGGCTCGCGGGTCGACACCTGGTTCACGGCGGTCTTCGCGCCGCGCGACCTGTTCGCCGCCGGTTACCTCGGCGACCAGCGACGCTTCCTGGCCGGGCGCTGAGCACCGCTCCGGGTCACCGGGCGACCGGGATCGCGCCCAGGGCCGCCGTCACCTCCGCCAGGTGCGGATCGGCGGCGGCCTTGGCCAGTGCGGCGGTCAGCGCCTCCGCGTAGGTGGCGTCGGCCTGGGCCAGCCGGGTGCGCCCGTCGTCGGTGATCACCGTGTACACGCCTCGGCGGTCCTTGGGACACAGGTCGCGTCGGGTGAGCCCGTCGGTTTCCAGGCGGACCGCGAGGCGGCTGACCGAACTCTGGTTCAGACCGATCGAATCGGCGAGTTCCTGCATGCGCAGCTCGCCGTCGGGCGCGACCGCGAGTCGGGAGAGCGCGCGGTACTCGGACAGGCCGATCCCGTGCCGCCGTTGCAGCGTCCTGCCGAGGTCGTGCTCGACGCGCGCGTGCAGTACGACGACCTGTTCCCAGAGCTTCGCGTCCATGGCCGTCCCCTTTCGCCATTCGGGCGAGTCGCCCGTGCGGGCGGGTCGCCGGTTCGGTGGAGTCCCGGCGGCCGGTCCGGCGGAGCGTACGACCGCTGTTGACAGCAGGTTACATGCAGTGCCAGATTATGCATGCACAAGCAAATAATGTATGAGCATACACATTCCTTGCAGGTCGAGGTCACCGCGCTCGACCGCCGACCCCCGATCCCCGATCCCACCGAAACCGATCGACCCGATGAAACGGATGACGCGTTGACCTCTCCCACCACCACCGCGAACCCGCTGCTGACCCCGCACCGTCGTGGCCTCCTGGACCTGCCCAACCGGATCGCGATGGCACCGATGACCCGGGGTCGCGCCGACGACACCACCGGTGTGCCGAGCGAGCACGCCGCCGCGTACTACACCCAGCGCGCCGGCGCCGGGCTGCTGATCACCGAGGGCATCTCGATCCACCCGCTCGGCAAGTCCGGCCCCGGCATCCCGGGACTGCGCACCGACGAACAGGTCGCACGCCGGCGCGAGATCACCACCGCCGTGCACGACGCGGGCGGCCGGATCTTCGCCCAGTTGTGGCACGTGGGCCGGATGACGCACCCGGTGACCCTGGACGGCACGACGCCGACCGCGCCCTCGGCGGTGCCGATCACCGAGGCGCCGATCTTCACGCGGGACGGCCTGCTGCCGCACGTGACCCCGCGCGCGCTGACCCTCGCCGAGATCGAGGAGGTGGTCGCGGCGTTCGCGCGTGGTGCGCGGCGGGCGATCGAGGCCGGGTTCGACGGGATCGAGATCCACGGCGCCAACGGCTACCTGTTCCAGCAGTTCCTGGCCGAGAACACCAACCTGCGCACCGACCGCTACGGCGGGTCGCGGGAGAACCGGCTGCGCATCGTGCTGGAGGTGGTGGCCGCGGTCACCGCCGAGATCGGCGCGGACCGGGTGGGCCTGCGCGTCTCGCCGGACAACCCGGAGAACCAGATCCGCGAGGCGGACGCGCGCGGGACCTACCGGGCCCTGGTCGACGCGCTCGAACCGCTCGGCCTGGCCTACCTGCACGTGCTGGAGCGTGGCGACTACGCCGCGCTCGCGGATCTGCGCCCGCGCTGGAGCGGCACGCTGATCGCGAACCACAACGGCCCGACGCCGGTCGACCCGGCGACGGCCGAGCGGTTGCCGGCCGCCGAACTGGCCGACGTGGTGGCCTTCGGCCGGCTGTTCATCAGCAATCCGGACCTGCCCGCGCGGATCGCCGAGGGACTGCCGTTGGCCCCGCCGCCGGTGGCGGACGTGTACGGCGGGGGCGCGCGCGGATACGTGGACTACCCGGCGGCCTCGGGCGCGGCCGGTTAGCCGTCCGAGCTTCAGGCAGCTGCGTCCAGCGGGCCGCGCTCGCCGGTGAGCACGGTGCGCAGCGCGTCCGGGGTGAGCAGACCGACGGCGCGACCGGCCGCGTCGGTCACCGCCCACACCCGCATGCCCCGGGCACGCATGGTGGCCAGCGCCTCGCCGGCGGGCATCTCCGGCCGGGCGAACGGGCCGCCGTCGTGCGTGATGTTCCCGATCGGCGTGCGCGCGGTGTACCACGAGCGGTTTTGGTACGGCGCCAGCTGCGCCCGGCGTACGACGCCGAGGCAGCGGCCGTCCTCGGCGTGCAGGATCACGTGGTCGGCGTCGGCCACGCGGATGATGTCGACGGCCTTGTCGACCATGGTGTTCACGTCGATCCCCAGCTCGGCCGGCCGCATGGCCTGCGCGACGGTGAGCGGACCGACGGGGCGATGGTGGGGTATGGCGGTCATCGAGGGCACCTGGTTTCCAGTCGTCCGGATCCGGGGTTCGCACCCGGGTCGCCGGTGGTTCGGGTCATGAGGGACCGCGGCCGGTGGGAACCGGTCGCGGGTCGGACCGTGCGCGCACCGTCTTCGGACGACACGCCCCGGCGGGGCGGCGGAAGTTCGGCGCTGAAGCCACCCGGGACGCGGCCGGCGCGCGACGTCGAACCCGCCGGGAACGGGCCGGGAGGTACCGGCGTGCCGGGGTTCGACGCGGGCGTGACCGCCTGCGGTGGATGGCGACGCGAGAGTCGCGATGGCGCTGTGCGCTCGGTCGGCGGGCGAACCGCGGTCACCGGAAGCCCGGTTCACCAGTCCTGCGGATCCGGCCGCAATGGCCGATGTCCTAGCCCACCGAGGACGGCGTCGGCGCGGAGGCCGACGTACGACGTGTCTTCGGTAGGGCCACCTTACCGTCTTTTTGACGTCTTTCCGACGGGCGGCCGATCCGGCGTCGGGACGATTGTGGGTGAACCGGCTTTATTTACCGCACAGTTCGGGTGCGGTCGCGCCGCCGAGTCGGGTACCGGCACCGGCCGAGGCACCGAAACGCTCGGCCTGGACCGGTGCTCCCCGGCGGTTGCTACCAGGTGTAGATCGGTTTGCCGTTGCGGTCCTTGGCCTCGGTGTAGACCTTCATGCACGCGCCCTCTTCGGAGGCGTTCAGGGCGGAGGAGCCCTTGGGGAGTTCACCGACCGGCGGGGGCGGCGGGGCGGACGGCGGTGCCGAGGGGGTGCTGCTCTTGCCCGTGCCCTTGAAGGTGGCGCCGGAGCCCCAGTCCGCGCCGATCTGCACCGTCACGCGGGTCGCGTTCGGCTGGGGGGACAACGCCGTGGCGGGCAGGCCGAGCGCGTCGGCGACGGCCTGCGCCTGGACCTGGTCCTTGGCCGGGAAGATCACCGCGCTGGTCTGTCGCTTGATCGGGTTCGGGTCCTTCGTGGTGTTCGCGAAGCCCTGTGCGATCAGGCCCTCCGTGACGGCGGTGGGCAGGCTCGTCCTGGTCGTGCCGTTGACCACGGTGATCCGGATCGCGGCCTTGTCCACCGCGGGCGGCGGGGGCGGTTGCGGTGCCGCGGGCGGCGGGGTGGTCTCGGTGCCCGGCGGCGGGCCGTTCTTGTCGAACGCGACGTCCGAGCGGACCATCTTGAACAACGTCTCGGCGGACGCGGCCGGGACCAGGTGCTGATCGGGGGCCTGCGGATCCGCGTCGTGCGGCATCGTGGTCATGGTGATCCGGTTGGTGTTCACCTTGTTCAGCGTGGTCGCCAACGAGGTGAGCTTCTGGATCCCGTTGAGGCCGTCGTCGACGGTCAGCGACCTGGTCGCGGCGTCGGCGACCTTGAACAGCTTGATCGGGTTGGAGATGGTGCTGTTCGACTTGAGCGTGCGCACCATCGAGTTGAGGTACATGTGCTGCGCGTGGGTGCGCCCGACGTCGCTGCCGTCCTCGAAGGCGTGCCGCGTACGCAGCCACTTGAGCGCGTCCTCGCCCTGGATCTTGTGCGTGCCGGCGGTCAGTCGCAGGTGCGAACCGATTACGTGCCGTTCGCCGTTGACGTACTCGACCGCCTCGTCCTGGATGTTCGACTGCACGCACACGTCGACCCCGCCGACCGCGTCGGCCATCGAGACCACGCCGGAGAAGGTGACCATCATGAAGTGATCGATGTGGATCTTGGTGAGCAACTGCCACGTGCCGACCACACAGCCGGGTCCGCCGCGACCGAGGCTCTCGTTGATCGTGGCGTTGATCGGCGCGAACTTCTGCTTGGTCTTCGGGTCGGTGCAGGCCGGAATCGCCACGCGGGTGTCGCGCGGGATGCTGATCACCGACGCGTTGCTGCGGTCCGCCGAGACGTGCAGCAACATCTGCACGTCCGCCCTCGGCGCGCCGCCGTCGCAGGCGCCGCCGAGCTTGCAGTCGATCGGGTCGTTCCGGCCGTCCGAGCCGATCATCAGGATGTTCATCGGGGTGCGGCCGAACTCGTCGGGCGCCTCCTTGGGCACGTCCACGTCGCTGGTGTTGAGCTTGCTGTGCTTGATGTTGGCGTTGAGCTTTTGATAGATCACGTAGCCGGTGATCCCGAGCGCGACCAGCACCAGCGACATCACCAGCGCGGTGATCTTGAGCTTGCGGAAGCGGCGCGGCTTGCCGTGCCCGGTGCGCTTGACCCGGCGGGCGGCCCGACCGGCCGACGTGTCCTCGCCTCGGCGGGCGCGCGGTACGGCGGGCGCGTCGTCGGTGGGCTCGGCGCCGAGTTCCTCGCCGTCCGCCGCGGGAGCGGTCGAGACCGCGTCGGAGGAGGATGGTCGCGACGCGTTCGCGCGCCGACGGCGACCACCGGACTCCGGTGCGGAACTCAAAACGACCCCCGAGAAAGTTGTCGTCGAACCGATGCCGCGTTGCCGCGGACTGGCTCGACACCGTACCGGGCGGCCGGAACGGACCGAACAGGTGCCGGCCGCACGTCGTCGTGACGGCGGCCTCCTCGGAAACGGACGGCTTCGCGCACAGGTTGGTTGCGGCGCGGACGATCGGTCCGGGTATGGCATGGATCACGGCGTGGCGCGCATGCCGCGCGGGGCGGGAAGCGGCCGGGCACGACAAGGACGACGCCGCCCTCGGGGGGAGGGGGCGGCGCCGTCGTTCAGGCGTCGGTGAGCGGGATCACCTCTCGGCGGGGGGCACGCCGCGACTCCAGCCGAACGGTAATTCACGGCGGCAAAGGTTGGGCCCGGGGACACCCGTTCACCGACTGTCCCGTACAACGAGCGAACACCGGCGACCATTCCCGGACATAGCTGGTTGATCTTCCGATCACGTCCCGTTCGGCCCGGAAGGCGGGTTCGGGCGCGGGCCGGCCGGGTGCGCGTCCAGGCCGGCGATCAGCAGGTCGAGACCGGCGTGGAACTCGGTCTCGGGCGTGCTCTCGGCGGCGGCCCCGGCGATCTCGATCAGGTACGGGAAACGATCGGTGGGCAGCGCGCGGGCCCGGTCGGTGATCGCCCGGACGTCCTCGTCCGGCGCGATCGAGAGCGGGCCGGCCAGTTCGGCCTGGGCGAAGCCGGTGACGAAGCCGGTCACGGCGCGGAACGCGTACAGCAGGTCGGCCCCGCGCCGGCCGCTGCGGGCGAGCGCCCGCAGCAACGCCTCGCCGTGCGCCAGTGTGGACCCGTCGGTGATCCGGCGGGTGAGGATGAGCGGGATGACGTCCGGATGGGCGCGTACGGCACGCCAGTTCGCCTCGGCGAGCCGGCGGGTGTCGACCCGCCAGTCGTCGTCCTCGGCGCGCTGCTCGTCGAGAGCCGGTAGCGCGTCCGCCATCACCGCCTCGACGAGCAGCCCCTCCAGGCCCTCGCGGCCGTCCACGTAGTTGTAGATCGTCATCGCCCCGGTGCCCAGCGCCGCGGCCAGGCTGCGCATGGTCAGCGCACCCAGGCCGTGTGCGTCCACCAGGGTCAGGGCCGCCGTGCGCAGTTGTTCGCGGCTGAACTTTCGGGGCGCGGGCACGATGCTCCTCCTTGACTTACGTACAGCGTACGTGTTCGATGGGCGTTGTTCACGTACAGAGTACGTCAACACGGCTCCGGCGGCTCTCGCCGAGCCGGACGGGCGCGCCCGGATGCGCCCGATTCCCTTTTGTGGCAAGGAGCTTCGATGACTCGCATCGATGTGTTCGAGGATGCCCTCCGGTTGGCCGAAGGCGGCCGGATCAGCGCCGGGGAACGCCGGATGAGCGGCGTCGACCGCGCCGACGGCGTCGACCAGGGGTGGCAGTTGGCCGCCTTCCATGTCGAGACCGACGCCGACCTGCACGCCGACCACTGGGAGATGCATCCAGAGTCCGACGAGGTGGTGTGCGTGTGGACGGGCGCGCTGCGGATCGTGCTGCGCGCCGAGGAGGGCGCCGGTGAGGAGCCGCCGGTCACCCTGCGGGCCGGCGGCGCGTTCGTGGTGCCGCGCGGGCGTTGGCATCGACTCGAGATCGAGGAGCCCGCCGATCTGATGTCGATCGCCCGGCGCTCCGGCACCCGCCTGGAGCGGCGGGCCGGGTGGGCGGGGGAGCGGGCATGACCGGGACGATCGAATCGGCGGCCGTTCCGGTCCGGATGCCGCGCGCGACCCGGATGATGCTGGTCGTGGTGCTGACCGTGCAGTTCACCGTCGCGCTGGACATGTCCGTGGTCAACGTGGCCCTGCCGGACATCCGCGACGACCTGGGCTTCGGCGCGGACGGGCTGCCGTGGGTGGTGAACGCGTACGCGCTGAGCTTCGGCGGGCTGCTGATGCTCGGCGGCCGGATCGGTGACCTGGTCGGGCGCCGTCGCACACTCGTCGCGGGCCTGGCCGTGTTCGGCCTGGCCGGCCTGGGCGGCGGCCTGGCCACCACGCCCGGCGCGCTGATCGCCGCCCGCGCGGTGCAGGGGATCGGTGCCGCCGCGCTCGCGCCGGTGGCGTTCGCGCTGATCACGGTGACCTTCCCGGCCGGGCCCGCGCGGTCCAGGGCGCTGGGGTTGTGGGGCGCGACGGCCGCGGCGGGCGGTGCGTTCGGAGTGCTGATCGGCGGGCTGCTCACCGAGTCGGTGGGCTGGCAGGCGGTCATGTTCATCAACGTGCCGATCGTCGCGTTCGCCATGTTCGCCGCACGCGGGCTGCCGGCGGATCGACCCGTGCCCGGCGCCGCGCCCAGGCTCGACCCGGTCGGCGCGCTGCTGGTCACCGCCGGTGCGACCACATTGGTGCTGGGCGTGGTGCGGGCCGAGCGGCAGGGCTGGGGATCGGCCGTGACGATCGGTACGCTCGCCGTCGCCGCGGCCCTGCTGGCGGCCTTCGTCCTGGTCGAACTGCGGGTCGCCGAGCCGCTGTTGCGGATGGGGCTGTTGACCCATCGGCCGGTGCTGGGGGCGAACCTGTTCATGATGCTGCTGTTTTCCGGCCAGTTCGCGGCGTTCTACTTCACGTCGCTGTATCTCCAGCAGGTGCTCGACTACGGACCGGCCGCCGCCGGCGCGGCCTTCGTGCCCTTCTCCGGCGGGATCGTGATCGGCTCGGTGCTCGCCACCCGGACGATGGCCCGGATCGGCCCGGGGCGGCTGCTCGCACTGGGCGCTGTGCTCGCGGCGGTGGGCTTCGGCTGGTTCGGGCTCGCGTTCGACGTCGACGGCAGCTTCCTGCGCTCGATCCTGGGTCCCTCGCTGGTCGCGAGCATCGGTGCGGGGCTGTGCTTCGTGCCGCTGGGCACCGCCGCGACCGCGGGAGTCGCCGCGCACGAGGCCGGGATGGCCGGTGGACTGATCAACAGCTCGCGACAGATCGGCGGTTCGATCGGCCTGGCCGGACTGGTCACGCTGGCCGCGTCGGTGATCGGACCGCACGGCGGCGGGTCCGAGCGCGAACTCGCGCACGGGTACGCGGTCGCGCTGGAGACGGCGGGCGGACTGCTCGTGTTGGCCGCACTGGTCGCGCTGGTCCTGGTGCCGGCGAAACTCGGGGGTGCGCCCGCCGACGAGCGGGGATAGTCGCCGGGGCGGGAACGGAGCCGGGTGCCGGTGGTGTGTCGGTGTCGGCTTCGCTCGGCTCCCGGCCGGGGCCACGAGTGCCCTCGGCGGTCGGCCCCCGTCCCGAGGCCTCTCAAATGGGCGGCGAGCAGCGCTCGTTGCGTCGGTCACGAGCGAACCAGTCGGCGGGATAACGTCCTTGGGGCGAGGTCGGCCGCGCCGCGCGATGCTCGTCGGCGCAGGTCGGCCGCGAACTCGACTGCTCTCCCACGTATATCGCTGCTTTCCACCGGGTAGCGTCGGGTCGTCGTGACCAACCGGTACGGCGACAGGCGTGCGTCGTTGTCGACTCCGCGCCGGACCGACCGAGCGTGGAAGTCTGCATACCCGCCGGCGACCGGCGTACGGGCGTGCCGCACCAGGCCGCGGGCGAGCGTACGACGCGAAGGGAGAGCCGATGAGTGTGTTCACACGTACGTGCCGGCGAGCGGGGGCGGTCGCGGCGGCGACCGCCGTGGCGGTTCCGCTGACCGTCGTCCTGGCCGCGCCCGCGAGCGCCGCCCCCTCCGCGTGTACCGCGCGGACCGGGCCGTATCAAAGCCAGGTGGAGAAGGCGTTGGGGCTCAAGGTGGACGGCCGGCAGTCCACCGCCGACTGCCGCGCCATCCGTACCTATCAGACGCAGAACGGCATCCGCCCGGCGGCCGGCTACGCCGGGCCCGTCACCTACGGCGTGATCAAGCGCAAGGCCGGCGGCGGGGAGGGCGGTTGCCCGACCGACGTCGGTCGGATCGCGTGTGTGGACCTCGGCCGGCAGGTCAGTTGGATCCAGGACGGCGCCAAGCAGGTCTACGGGCCGGTCGCCATCCGCTCCGGGCGGGACGGCTTCGAGACCCGCACCGGTTTGCACAAGGTCTACTACCGCGCGATGAACCATTGGTCGACGCTCTACGACGTGGCGATGCCGTACAGCCAGTTCTTCGACGGCGGCATCGCGTTCCACGCGATCGACGGCTCGGTCACGTCGCCGCCCGGCTCGCACGGCTGCCTCAACATGCGGCCGGCGGACGCGCAGGCGTACTGGGGACTGCTGCACACCGGCGACGAGGTGTACGTGTACGGGAACAAACCCGGTACCTGACGAGCCGGTTCGGGTCGTCGGCCCCGGTCGCCGGTCGGCCGGGCGGGTGTGCCCGGTCCCGGCGGACGCGGTCACACCGCGCGCAACGCGCCCGGGTGCCGGCCGGTGAGGTGGTCCAGGGCCGCGGAGGTGGGCTCGTCGAACGGGAGGTAGACGACCAGGGTCTGGTCGACGTCGGCCAGGTCGAGGATCTCGCGTTCCAGGCGTAGTTCGCCCGCCTCGGGGTGGGCCAGGTGTTCCACGCCCACCCGGCGCGGCAACGTGGCGGGCGCGGCCAACCGCTCGGTGAACGCGGTGCCCGCGGTGACGGCCATGCCGTCGAGGAAGTCCTGCACGTAGGGATCGCCGAACGAGGACGCCAACCGCAGGATCGCGGCGTGCTCGTCGGCTATCCGCTCCCAGTTCGGGTAGGCCGCGCGCGCTCGCGGATCGGTGAACACGTAGCGCGCGAGGTTGGGTTCCTCCTCGTCCAGGATGCCCAACGGACGGGCGAGTCGCTCGTACCCGTTGGTGAAGGCCAGCACGTCGCCGAGCCGATTGACCAGCAGCGCGGGGGCCGGTTCGAGCCGGTCCAGGAGCGCGCGCACCGTGGATCGCACGGTCCGGGCGGGCGGTTCGCCGCCCGTGCACGGGAACATCTCGCCGGTGGCGGCCTTGGCCAACAGGCGCACGTGCACACGCTCGTCCGCGGTCAGCCGCAGCGCGTCGGCCAGCGCCGCCAGCACCTGGCCGGACGGGCGGCGGTCGCGACCCTGCTCCAGCCGCGCGAGGTACTCGGCGCTGACTCCGGCGAGGGTCGCCAACTCCGACCGGCGCAGGCCCGGGGTGCGCCGCCGGGCACCGTCGGGAAGCCCGACGTCGGCGGGCTTGACCGCCTCGCGGCGGTCGCGGAGGTAGGTACCAAGTTCGTTCTCGCTCACGGCCCGCAGTCTATGGCGCGCGCAAGCCCCGATCGTGGCCCCGGTGGTGCCCGTCTCGGAACGGGATTCCTCGGAACGGGCCTCCTCGGTCCGGCCGACCGAACACGGTGGGCCGGGCGCCGGCCGCGTCCCGGTCGGACGATCGGCGGACGCGCGCGGGCCGGTGGTCAGTTCGGGTCCGCCGCCGGCGTGGCCGAGCCGATCAGGGCCGCGGTGGTCGCCGAGGTCAGTCGGTCCAGGTGGTCGTCGGTGAGCGGGGTGCGGGTGATCGCCAGGCGCCAGTAGAGCGGCCCGACGATCAGGTCCAGCGCCAGGTCGACGTCGACGCCCGGCGGGAGTTCGCCGCGTGCGCCCGCGGCCCGCAGTACGGCGGTGCCGATCCGGCGCTGGGTGCCGTGCAGCACGGTGTCCAGCTTGCGGGTGATCTCCGGGTTGCGGGCCGCCTCGGCGAGCAGGTCGGGGATGATCTGCGAGGCCAACGGGTGGCACAACGCGCGGGCGGCCTCGGTGAGCAGCACCCGCAGGTCGCCGCGCAACGATCCGGTGTCCGGCGCGGGCAGGTCCTGTACGGCGACGGCCAGGACCAGGTCGACCACCATGTCCAACTTGGCCGGCCAGCGGCGGTAGACGGCGGTCTTGCCGACGCCCGCACGGCGGGCGACCGCCTCGATCGACATCCGGCCGTAGCCGACCGAGGCGAGTTCCTCGAAGACCGCGCCGCGGATCGCCGAGGTGACGTCCTCGCGCAGGACGGCGGCCCCGGCCGGGGGTCGGCGGGGCGAGGGTTTCGGGTCGGCGGGCATGGGCCGATGGTACTGCGACACGACGATACGGTTGCGTTCTATCGTGCGAATGGCTACCGTCCCGGTAGAGGACCAACGATGTCGTCGGGCGACCACGCCCGGGCGCATTCGGGACACGGGCGGGTGGGGCGCGATGGCGGAGGAGTACCGGGGCGCCGACGCCGAGACACGGCCGCTCGGCGTGATCGCCGACGCGCCTCCCGTCGTGCCTCCCACCCACGGGCCCGCGTCTCCCGCGCTCGCCGGTCGGCACCGCCGGACGCCATCGGCCGCCGCCGGCACGGGCTCCGGCGCCGGCCTGCTCCGGGCCGGACTGGTGATGGCCGCGGGCACCGTACTCTCCCGCGTCACCGGCATGCTCCGCACCGTCCTGATCGTCGCCGCGCTGGGCACCGCGGGAGCCGCCGACGCCTACAACGTGGCCAACACGATCCCGAACATGCTGTTCACGCTGCTCGCCGGCGGCGCGCTGAACGCGGTGTTCGTGCCCCGGATGATCCGCGCGATGCGCGACGAGCGCGAGGGCGAGGCGTACGCGAATCGGCTGCTCACACTGACCGTGCTGGTCCTGGGCGTGGTCACCGTGCTCGCGTGGCTCGCCGCACCGCAGCTCATCCGGCTGACCGGCGGACACCTCGACGGCGCGGACGCCGGGCGTGGCTACGCGTCGGCGGTGACCTTCGCGCGCTACTGCCTGCCGCAGATCTTCTTCTACGGCGTGTTCACCGTGGTCGGCCAGATCCTCAACGCGCGGGGTCGGTTCGGCTCGATGATGTGGACGCCGGTGCTGAACAACGTGGTGGTGATCGCCACCTTCGCGCTGTTCATCTCCTGCACCCACGACGCCGGTCCGCACGGGTTGTCCGCCGCGCAGACCCGGCTGCTCGGGATCGGGACCACGCTGGGCATCGTGGTCCAGGCGGCCTGCCTGTTCCCGTACCTGCGCGCGAGCGGTCTGCGGATCAGGCCCCGGTTCGACTGGCGCGGCAGCGGGCTGCGCCAGGATGCCCGACTGGCCCGCTGGACGCTGCTGTTCGCGCTGGTCAACCAGGTCGGCTACACCGTCGTGGTGAACCTGACGGTGGCCGCCGGCGCCGCCGCGGAGCGGGCCGGGGCGGCGGGCGGCGCCGGGTACACGCCGTACGGCAACGCGCAGACGTTGTGGATCCTGCCGCAGTCGGTGATCACCGTGTCGCTGATGACCGCGCTGTTCCCGCGGATGTGCCGGGCCGTGGCCGAGCACCGTCCCCAGGACCTGCGCGAACAACTCTCGCGCAGCCTGCGGTTGTCCGGCGTGGCGATCGTGCCGGCCGCCTTCGCGCTGTTGTGCTTCGGTCCGCAACTGACCGAACTGATGTTCCGGCACGGCGAGACCGGCAGCGCCGACGTGAGCGTGATGGCCCGGGTGCTGGCCGGCTTCTCGCTCGGCCTGATCCCGTTCTCCGCGCAGTACGTGCTGCTGCGCGGCTTCTACGCGATGGAGGACACCCGTACGCCGTTCCTGGCCGCCGTGTGGATCGCCGCGGTGAACGCGGGCCTGTCCGGCGCGGCCTACCTGCTGCTGCCGGCCCGGTGGGCGGTGGTGGGCATGGCGCTCGCCTACACCCTGGCCTACACGGTCGGCCTCGCGGTGACCGCGCTGCGGCTGCGCCGACGGCTGAGCGGGGCCACCGGGCGGATCACGGCGCGTACGTACGGTCGGCTGATCGCGGCCGGTGCGGTGGCCGGCGGCGCGGGACTCGCGGTCACCAGGCCGCTGGCCGCGGTGGGCGAGGGCGCGGGCCTCGCCGCGCTGCAACTGGCCCTGGGCGGCGCGGTGATGGTCGCCGCGTTCGTCGGGCTGGGCCGGTTGTTGCGGATCCACGAGGTCACGGCGGCGGTGGGCACGCTGCGGACCCGCTTCGGGGGGTGAACGGGCCGCGCCTCGGGGGCTGTGCGGCTCGTGCCTCGCGGGGTGAGCGGCCCGCGCCTCGGGGGAACGGCCTGTGCCTCGCGGGGTGGGCGGCTCGTGCCTCGGGGTGTGCCGGCCGCGGTCGAGCGGGGGAGGGAGCATCCTGGGTGGTGTGAAATCCGATCGGCTGCTCTCCATCCTGTTGCTTTTGCAGACTCGTGGCCGGGTACCGGCGGCCGAGTTGGCCGAGCGGTTGGAGGTGTCGACGCGGACCATCTACCGCGACGTCGAGGCGCTGTCCACGGCCGGTGTGCCGGTCTACGCCGAGCGCGGTCGGCACGGCGGGATCTCGTTGTTGCCCGGGTTCCGGACCGACGTCACCGGGCTGACCTCGGACGAGGCGCGCGCCCTGTTCGTGCTCGCCGAGCAGGGCACGCACGCGGCGCTGGGCCTGGACGGCGCGCTCGGCTCGGCGCTGCGCAAGGTGATGGTCGCGCTGCCCGCGCCCCATCGGCCCGCCGCCGAGGAGATGACCCGCCGGGTGCTGATCGATCCGCAGCGGTGGATGTCCGGGCCGCGTCCGGCGGTGGACGTGGCCGCGTTGCAGGACGCGGTGTTCGCGGACCGGCGGCTGCGGATCCGCTATCGGCGCAGCGGCTCGACCATGCCGCGCACATACACCGTCGACCCCTACGGGCTGGTCGCCAAGGCGGGTACGTGGTATCTGGTCGCGGATCGCGATGGGACGCCCCGGCTGTTCCACACCGATCGGCTCACCGGGTTGACCGTCACCGAGGACCCGGTGCGCCGGCGGCCCGGGGTCGAACTGGCCGAGGTGTGGCACGCGTTGCGCCGAGGCATCGACGAGCAGCCGGTGGCGGTGCGGATCCGGGCCCGGGTGCGGCGGACCCGGGTCGACATGTTCGTCCGGATCGTCGGGGCCTGGCTGACCGGGCCGCCGGCGGATCACGACGACGAGTGGGTGACGGTCGAGTTGGGGTATCCGGCACTGGGCGCGGTGCGCCAACTGCTCCAGTTCGGCACCGACGTGGAGGTGCTGGATCCGCCGCAGGCGCGCACGGCGATGGTCGAGACGGCGGCGGCGATCGTCGGCGCGTACGGGTGAGATCCGCGCGGTCGTCCCGGGCGCGGGTCGGTCCCGGAGGGGCCCGTGTACGCCTCGCGCGCGCTTCGGCCGGCGGGGGTGCGGGCACTTCGGGGCGGCGCCTTTTCGGCGGCGGAGGTGTGGGAAACCGGCGGAAGCGCAGTGTCCGCATCGCTCCGTGTTCATACGATCATCGGAACACGATGAACGAAGGCTTGGGGGCACGGCGGTGCGGGTCGAGGATCTGTTGGGCATGCCCGAGCTGCGATTGGCCCTGTTGGCGGGTACGGAGGGACTCGCTCGCGAGGTGCTTCGGGTGTCGGCCGCCGATCCGGTCGACCCCGGCGGGGGCACGATCGCCGGCGAACTCGTGGTGCTGCGCGCCGACGGATCCGGGGTCGACGGCACGGGACCGGTGCGGGCGCTCGTGGCGGGCGGCGCGGCGGCGGTCGTGGTGTTGCCAAAGGCGCGGGACGGGGTGGATCGGGTCGAACCGGCTCCGGACGAGGTGCCGTACGCGCTGGTCGAGGCCTGTGGGCAGGCCGGCCTCCCGTTGTTCCTGGCCCCGAGCGGGGTCACGGCGGTGCGGATCGCCGAGGTGGTCGCGCACCGGGTCGCGCTCGAACGCGGGCCGACCACGGGACGCCTGTCCGGTCGGCAGCGCCGGCTGATCACGGCGCTGGCCGAGGGGGCGGACACCCAGGACCTGCTGGATCTGCTCGCCCGCGAACTCGGCGCACCCTGCCGGGTGTCGACGCCGGCCGGCCGGGTCCTGGCGAGCGCGACGGGGAGTGGGCCGGCACGGGGGGCGGCCGTGGCGGGCGACGTGGTGGACGCGGTCGAGACGGTGCGCGGCGCGCTCGCGGCGGAGCGGCTGCCGGCCCTCATCGAGGGTGAGACGGTGTTCGCGCTCGGTCGGGGGCCGGCGTTCGCGGGATACCTCGTGTGCGCCGGGGACCGTACCGACGACGAGGCCCTCGCGCAGGCCGCCGACCTGCTGCTGCTCGGCGGCGCCCGGCGCGCGGAGCGGCTCGCCGTGGAGCGCGCGCACGCGTGGGAACTCGTCGACCTGGTCGAGTCGGACGCGGCCCCGGACGCGGTCCGGGCCCGACTGGGCGCGGCGGGGATCGGACCGGACGCGGCGCCGATCGTGTGTTGTGCCGCGTCCGACGGGGCCGACCCGGCGATCGGGCGGCTGGTTGTGGACCTGATCGAGCGAGTGTTCGCGGCGGATCCGGCGACGCGGTGGGTGGTGGCCTGCGGCAAGGCCGAGTCGGTCGTCTTCGCGTCGGCCGGGACCGGGGCCGGCGCGGCGGCCCGGATCGCCGAAGAGTTGGAGCGGGCGGCGCACTGGTGGGAACCGCTGCTCGGGTCCGAGCGGGTCGCGATCGGCATCACCGGGACGTCACCCACGTGGGCGACGGCCTTGGCCGAGGCCAGGGGCGCGCGGGACCTCGCGTGGGCGCGCCCCGGCCGGCTCACGGTGGCCGTAGGACCGGGGATCGACGCGTACCCGGCGCTGTTGGCGGCCGTACCCGGGCCCGTGCGCAGCGCGTTCGCCGATCGGGTCCTGGGCGGCCTGCGGGCGTACGACGCCGAACACGGCACCGACCTGATCGGCACGCTCGCCGCCTTCCTGGCCGCCAACGGGGCCTGGCAGCGCTGCGCGGCGATGCTGGGCGTGCATGTCAGCGCGCTGCACCAGCGGATGGGCCGGGTCCGGGATCTGACCGGCCGGGACCTGTTCTCGGCCCGGGACCGGGTGGATCTGCTACTGGCCCTGGAGAGCGACCCCGGCTGCTGAGACCGACCCCGAGACGAGGGCGACGGCATGGCCGGAATCGGGGTGAGTGCGGCTGCGCGGCGGGGGCCGGGGCGAGCGTCGCGGTGCTGCCGGGATCGGGGCGAGCGCGGCTGCGCGGCGGGGGCGGGCGTGGCGGGGCCGCCGGGGCTGGGGTGAGTGCGGTGGTGCTGCCGGGATCGGGGCGAGTGCGGCCGTACGGCGGGGCGGGGCGGGACGGGCGTCGCGGGACCGCCGGGGCCGGGCGCGTGTGGTGGCGGTGCCGGGATCGGGGACGGGCGTGGCGGTGCTGCCGGGGCGGGGGTGGGCGTGGCTGCACATCTGGGGCGGGGATGGGCGCCGCGGGACCGCCGCGGCCGGGGTGGGCGTGGCTGCACGACCAGGGCCGGGACGGGCGTGGGGACCGCCGGGGCTGGGGTGAGTGCGGTGGCACTGCCGGGATCGGGGCGAGCGCGGCTGCACGGCGGGCCGGGACGGGCGTCGCGGTGTTGCCGGGGACGGGGCACGTGTGGTGGCTCTTCCGGGCCTGGGTGCGGACCCGTGCGGTGGCCCCGTTCGGCTGGGCGCGGGCCCGCGTGGATGCGGCGTCGGGGCTACTTGGCGCCGCTGTCCTGGAGGTCGGCCAGCGACGCGGCCCAGCGGAAGTACTTGTTGCGGCCCAGGTCGCCGATGGTGGTGATCTTCAGCGAGGCCAGGTGCTCCGCGTGCGCGTCGGTGATCCCGGCCAGTCCCGCGACGGGGGCGGCGAGGACTTCGCTCAGGGTCTTGTTCTCGTAGGCCTTGTCGAGCAACTTGTCGAGATCGGCGGTCACGGGCATGGGTGCTCCCTGCGGGATCGAGACGGCTGACATCCGGGTTCGGCACCCATGCTGCGTCGGGCTTGTCATGAATTCCGACATTTGCCGTGCTGCGCGTGTCGCCCGCTTCGGGATGCGTCGACGCTCGACGGTCCGGCGTCGGAGCCGGCGCTCCAGGGGTGCCAGCGCGGCCAGGATCAGCACCGCGCACAGCAGCGGCAGCGGTACCGGATGCGGCAACGGCCAGATGCCACCGGACATTCCGGGTGCGGCCCATGGCGTCATGTCCATGACGCCATCATGGCGCCATAGTTACGCCATGGCAAGCTTGGTTGACTCCATTCGTGATGTCACGCGACCCAGTGGGTCTGGTCGGCGGCGGGGATGCCGGCTGGATTCGAGGTGCGATCGGTGGCACCGCGGATGGCGGTGGATGGCGCATTACCGCATGAACGCGGTGGTGCGTTCGCCGGGTGCGAGGCGTGCTCAGCCGGCGACGCTGAGCCGGTAGCCGCGTTTGGTGACCGTCTTGATCAGGCCCTTGTGCGGGCCCAGCGCGGTCCGCAGGCGGGCCACGGCGGCCTCGACCGCGTGCTCGTCGGCGCCGGCCCCACGCCAGACGCGACGCAGCAACTCCGCGCGGCTCAGCACCCAGCCGGGCTTCTCGGCCAGCGCGCGCAGGACCGCGGCCGGAACCGGGGACAGCGAGATCACGCCGCCGCGCACCAGGACCGCGTTGCCCTGGATGATCAGCCGTTCGGTGCCGGTGTCCAATTCGCGCCGGACCCGTGGGGGCAGCGTCTCGGTGACCGTGCGCACCAGCGAGCCCAGCCGCCCGCGTTCCGGCCAGACCGCGGGCACGCCCTCGTCCAGCAGCGGCTTCGCGCAGATCGAACCGATGCACACCGGCAGCACGTCGCTCCGCAGCGCCGCCAACACCTCCTCACGCCGCCCGAGTTCGCCGGCCGTCTCCAGGAACGCGCCGATCGCCGGCGCGCTGGTGAAGGTCAGCGCGTGCAGATCGCCGCGGATCACCTGCTCGACCAGGCGCCGGACCGCGGCCGGGTCCTCGGGCGGACCCCACCGGTACACCGGCAACTCGATCACCTCGGCGCCACGTTCGCGCAGCGCCGAGGCGAAACCCTCCAGCGGCGCGCCGTGCTCCTGGATCGCGATCCGCCGCCCGCGCAGGTCCCGGGCCAGCAGCCAGTGCAGCAACTCGTCGTTGGCCTCCGAACCCGGCGAGTACATCTCGCGCAGCCCGGACGCGCGGACCGCCCCGGTGGCCTTGGGCCCCCGGCTGATCACCGTCGCCGCCGCGCAGGCTTGCCCCACCGCGTCCGCCCGCCCCCATCCCTCGGCCGCGTTCATCCAACCGCGCCAGCCCAGGCCGGTGGTGGCCACCACATAATCCAGCGGCTCGACCAGACAGCGTTCGGTGGCCCGGCGCAACGCCTGGTCCTCGCGCAACGGGACGATGCTCATCGTCGGAGTGCCCACGACCTTCGCGCCCCGGCGTTCCAGCAGCGCGACGAGTTCGTCGCGACGCCGGGCGGCCGTGACGCCGACCGTGAGCCCGACGAGGGGTTCGGCCGCGCCTGTACGAGTAACCATGTCGTGAGGTTGCCGGGTCGGCGTTACGACGATGTTGCCGGGCGATCACCTCGGGGTAAGGCCTCGAACCGGGATGGTGCCCGATCGTGTCGCATTGCTCACCGTGCCCGCGGGGCCGAGTGAGCCGGCCGTACCGCTCGCGCAACATCGGGGACCAGGCTGCGTAACAGCGGCTCGGGAGGCTTCGGTGACGCGGTCGCCGGCCGGCGCGTCGGGCACGGCGGCCCGCCGACCGTGCCCGCACCCTCGCCCCACCCCGAAGGAGTCCCTCGTGACCGACGCCAAGCAGACGCACGTGGTCCTGGTCGGCCACGGGATGGTCGGGCAGCGCTTCCTGGAGGCGCTCACCACGACCGGATCCGGACCACCGGGACCACGGATCACGGTGCTGGCGGAGGAACCGCGGCGGGCCTACGACCGGGTGCACCTGACCTCGTGGTTCTCCGGGACCAGCGCGGAGGACCTGTCCATGTGCAGTGCGGAGTTCGCCGCCGAGCACGGGATCGACATCCGGCTCGGCGACCCGGTGGAGAGCGTCGACCGCGCCGCGCGCACCGTGACCACCCGGGCCGGCCACACCGTCGACTACGGCACGCTCGTGCTCGCCACCGGGTCGTATCCGTTCGTACCGCCGGTGCCGGGCCACGACACGCCGGGTTGTTTCGTCTACCGCACGATCGAGGACCTGGAGGCGATCAAGGCCGCCGCCGAGACCGCTCGGATCGGTGTGGTGGTCGGCGGCGGACTGCTCGGCCTGGAGGCCGCCGGCGCGCTCGTCGCGATGGGCCTGGACACCCACGTGGTCGAGTTCGCGCCGCGCCTGATGGCGCTGCAGATCGACGAGGGCGGCGGCAAGGTGCTGCGCCGCAAGATCCAGGACCTGGGCGTGACGGTGCACACCGACGCGGGCACCCGGGAGATCCTCGACCAAGACGGCCGGGTCGCCGGCATGGTGCTGTCGGACGGCACCGAACTGGCCGCCGACCTGGTGGTCTTCTCCGCGGGGGTGCGCCCGCGCGACGAACTCGCCCGCGCGGCCGGGCTGGAGATCGGCGAGCGCGGCGGGATCGTGGTGGACGAGTACTGCCGCACCGACGACCCGCACGTGCTGGCCATCGGCGAATGCGCGCGCACGGTGGACGGCCGGGTGTACGGGCTGGTCGCGCCCGGCTACGCGATGGCCGAGGTGGCCGCGCGCGGAATCCTGGACGAGGTGCCCGACCCGACCGTGTGCTTCACCGGCGCCGACCTGTCCACCAGCCTCAAACTGCTCGGCGTGGACGTGGCCGGCTTCGGCGACGCGCACGGCACCGCCGAGGACTGCGTGGAGGTGCTCTACTCCGACGCGCAGGCGGGCGTGTACAAGAAACTGGTGATCGGCGCCGACGGCAGCCTGCTGGGTGGCGTCCTGGTCGGCGACCCGGACGCGTACGGCGTGCTGCGCCCGCTCACCGGCGCCCCGCTGCCGGTGCCGCCCGAGCAACTGCTGATGCCCGCCGCGATCGGCGCGCCGGTGAAGTTCGCGCTGCCGGACACGGCCGTGGTGTGCTCGTGCCACGCGGTCACCAAGGGCAGCATCCGCGCCGCGGTGTGCGCGCCGGACCGGCTCGACCCGGCCGCCGTGCGCCGACACACCAAGGCTGGTACCGGCTGCGGCAGTTGCGTCAAGCTGGTGGGCACGATCGTCACCGAGGAACTGGCCGCCGCCGGCATCGAGACCGCGCGCGGCCTGTGCGAGCACTTCGCCCAGTACACGCGCGCCGAGTTGTACGAGATCGTCCGGGTCAAGGGCATCACCACGTTCGCCCGCCTGATCGACGAACACGGCAGCAGCCGAGGGCCGGACGCGGACGGCTGTGACGTGTGCAAGCCCACCGTCGGCTCGATCCTGGCGAGCCTGTCCGGCGGGCACATCCTGGACGGCGAACAGGCCGCGCTCCAGGACACCAACGACCACTTCCTGGCCAACATCCAGCGCAACGGCTCGTATTCGGTGGTACCGCGCGTCCCGGGCGGCGAGATCACCCCGGACGGCCTGATCACGATCGGCGAGATCGCCCGCGACTTCGGCCTCTACACCAAGATCACCGGCGGCCAGCGGATCGACATGTTCGGCGCCACCGTCGACCAACTCCCGCTCATCTGGCAGCGGTTGGTGGAGGCCGGCTTCGAGTCGGGGCACGCGTACGGCAAGGCGCTGCGCACCGTGAAGTCGTGTGTCGGGCAGACCTGGTGCCGCTACGGCGTGCAGGACTCGGTCGCCCTGGCGATCGAGCTCGAACTGCGCTACCGGGGCCTGCGATCGCCGCACAAGCTCAAGTCCGCGGTGAGCGGGTGCGCTCGCGAATGCGCCGAGGCGCAGAGCAAGGACTTCGGGGTGATCGCCACCTCCGAGGGCTGGAACCTGTACGTCGGCGGCAACGGCGGGATGACCCCGCGGCACGCGGACCTGCTCGCGAGCGACCTGGACCACGACACGTTGATCCGCACCATCGATCGCTTCCTGATGTTCTACATCCGCACCGCCGACCGCTTGGAGCGCACCGCGCCGTGGCTGGAGCGGATCGAGGGCGGGCTGGACCACGTGCGCGCGGTGATCATGGACGACTCGCTGGGGATCTGCGCCGAACTGGACGAGTTGATGGGTCGGCATGTGGCGACCTACGCGGACGAGTGGGCCGCGACGCTGGCCGACCCCGACCGGGTGCGCCGCTTCGTGTCGTTCGCCAACGCGCCCGGCACCCCAGACCCGACCGTGCGGTTCACCGCCGAGCGGGACCAGATCAAGCCCGTGCTGCTCGGGCCCTTGGAGGTACGCGGCCGATGACCGTCACCGAGACCATCACCCAGACCAGCACCGAGACCGGCAGCGCCCGAACGGGCACGCGGACCATGGTGGAGATCGCCGGCGGCACCGGCTGGGTCGCGATCTGCCCGTACGACCGGCTGATCCCGGGCCGAGGCGTCGCGGCGCTGATCGACGGCGAGCAGGTGGCGATCTTCCGGGACCGCACCGGCGCGCTGTACGCGCTCGCCAATCGGGACCCGTTCAGCGGCGCGTACGTGATGTCGCGCGGCATCGTCGGCCGTCGAGGAGAGGTGCCGACCGTGGCGTCGCCGATGTACAAACAGGTCTTCGACCTGCGCACGGGGGAGTGCCTGGACGAGAGCACCGCCCCGGACGGCACCCCCGCGGCGCTGCGCACGTGGCCCGTCCGCGCACACGCGTGAGCGACGGCCGGTGGGACCGCGGCCGGGCATCGGCCGCGATCCCACCGGCGTCGGAGGTTCAGCGTGAGGCGGGGTCCGGGTCGACGCCGCCGAGGTTGTGATTGCCGGCGAACAGGTTGCCCGGGTCGTGCGCCGCCTTGAGTTGGGCCAGGCGCGCCCGGGTCGGCGCGTCGTACACCTCGGCGACCCGGTCCGGGGTGGGCGCGACGCCGTCGCCGTAGACGAAGTTGAGGTTGCGGCCGAGGGACAGCGGCTTCAGGACGGCCCGGACGTCGGCCTGGAGCGCGCGGGCCGCGTCGAGGTCGGCGCCGTCGATCATCGCCACGACCCGGACGATGTAGCGCGCGTCGCGCCCGCCGACCGCGTTGGGCACCGCCGGCTGCCGGGACAGCGCACCGCCGAGGTGGCGCACCTCGTGCATGACCATCATCGGCGCGCTCGGACCGGCGAGTTCGTACACCGCGCGCAACACCTCCGGATCCAGGTCGCGGACCAGGACGTTGTCGCCGAGGTAGGCGTGCGGGTGGGCCGGGTCGTTGTGGATGGTGTGCGACCGGGCGTACGGCAGATCGGCCAGGTCGTCGACCAGGCGCGGTCCGACCGCGCGCAGCGGGGCCACCAGGCGCTCGCCGTCGGCGGCGTCGCCGGTGTACACGATCTTGATGCTCGCGGTGTGTCGCCCGCGCAGCGGCGCCGGCACCTGCTCGATGTCGGGCAGGCCGATGAACGAGATCGACGAGGTGACCTGCTCGGGTACCGTCTCGGTCCAGGCCAGGTAGGCGGCGCCGGCGGCCTCCACCAGGTCGGTGTCGAAGACCAGTGAACCGCCGTAGACCCGGGCCACCGGCATCAGGTCGAACTCGATCGAGGTGACGATGCCGAAGTTGTCCCGGCCGCCGCGCAACGCCCAGAACAGGTCGGCGTCATCGTCGGCGGTGACCCGCCGCAGGGTCGCGTCGGCGGTGACCACCTCGATGGCCCGGACGTGGTCGGCCGCGTAGCCGAACTCGCGGGCCAGCAGCCCCAGTCCGCCACCGAGCGTGTACGCGACCACGCCCACGTGCGGAGCCGAACCGTTGAGCGGGGCCAGGCCGTGCGGCGTGCTCTCGGCGACCACCCGCTCCCAGCGGGCACCGGCCTGGGCCCACGCGGTGCGTGCCGTGGGGTCGACCCGGACCTCGGCCATCCGCCGGGTGGAGATGAGCACGCCGCCGGGGGACGCGTCCGCCGGGGCGTGTCCGGTGGCCCGGACGGAGACCGACAGGCCGTGCGCGTCGGCGAACTCGACCGCGAGCCGGACGTCCTCGGCGTCCGCCGCGCCCACGATCACGTCCGGGCTCGGTCGAAACGCGGTCTGGAACCCGGACCGCTCGTCGTCGTAACCCGGGTCGCCCGGCACGTACACGACCCCCTGGACCCGCGCGCCCAACTCGGCGATCGCGGCGGCCCGGGACGCGTGGTCGTCTTCCGGCTTCCCGGCGGCGTTGTTCGCGGTCATCGGTGTCTCCCATCCTCGGGGACGCCCCGTGTGCGTCCCGTGTCCGCTCTCTCGTCTTCCGTGGGACCCACTCTCGCTCGATAACTTGACATCCACCGTCAAGTTTTCCGATCGGATTCGCGAGGGTCTCGGACCACCCGGCGGGCACCTGACGTCCGATTCCTCACAGCACCCGATCGCCGGATTGAGCGAGATGTAGCCCGACCGACCGGGACGACGCACCGGGCGGAAATCTGGCATTCCTAGCGTGACGAAACATCAGCAAGCACGCCCTCCCGGACAGGCAGGTCCCCGTGACGACAACCGTCAGCGCACCGACCCAGGCCACGCGCCCCCTCGACGACTGGCAGCCCGAGGACGAGATCTTCTGGGAGCAGGCGGGCGCCAGGATCGCCCGACGCAATCTGATCTTCTCGGTGCTCTCCGAGCACATCGGCTTCTCGGTGTGGAGCCTGTGGTCGGTCATCGTGCTCTTCCTCGGCCCGGCGTACGGGTTCGACCCGGCGCAGAAGTTCACCCTGACCGCCGTGCCGACCCTGGTCGGCGCCGCGATGCGGATCCCCTACACCTTCGCCGTGGCCCGCTTCGGCGGCCGGAACTGGACCGTGGTCAGCGCGCTGCTGCTCCTGCTGCCCACGGCGCTGATCGCGATCGTGCTGGAGCCGGGCGTCTCCTACAACACGTTGCTGCTCGTCGCGGCGGTCGCCGGGGTCGGCGGCGGCAACTTCGCCTCGTCGATGGCCAACATCAACGCCTTCTACCCGCAGCGGCTCAAGGGCTGGGCGCTGGGCATCAACGCGGGCGGCGGCAATCTGGGCGTACCGGCCGTGCAACTGGTCGGCCTCGCGGTGCTCGCGACCGCCGGCGCCGCGCATCCTCGGCTGCTGATCGCGGTGTACATCCCGCTGATCGTGATCGCCGCGCTGCTGTCCGCGCGGTACATGGACAACCTCCCCGGGTTGCGCAACGACAAGGGCGCGATGCGCGAGGTCGCCCGGGAGCCGCACACGTGGGTGATGTCGCTGCTGTACATCGGCACGTTCGGGTCGTTCATCGGCTTCGGGTTCGCCTTCGGTCAGGTGCTCCAGGTGCAGTTCCACGCGGAGTTCGCCACGCCGGTCAAGGCCGCCTACCTGACCTTCCTGGGACCGCTGCTCGGTTCGCTGGTTCGCCCGATCGGCGGTCTGCTCGCGGACCGCTGGGGCGGCGCGCGGGTCACCTTCTGGAACTTCGTCGCGATGGCCGGCGCCGCGCTCGTGGTCTACCTGGCGTCGCGGCAGGAGTCGCTCGGCCTGTTCCTGACCGGCTTCGTGTTGCTGTTCGTGTTCAGCGGTGTGGGCAACGGCTCGGCGTACAAGATGATCCCGGCCATCTTCGCGGCCAAACTCGGCCCGGGCCCGGCCGCGCGACGCAAGTCCGGCGCGCTGATGGGCATCGCGGGCGCGATCGGCGCGCTGGGCGGAGTCCTGGTCAACATCGCGTTCCGCGAGTCCTTCCTGAACTCGGGCCGCGGCGACGCCGCCTACCTCGCCTTCCTCGCCTTCTACGGCCTGTGCCTGGTGGTCACCTGGGCGGTCTACCTGCGGCCTTCGGCACGGCGCCTGACCGGGGTGTAACGGCCCCACCCACGCCACCTCCCACACCCGCCCCCAAGCCCCGCTCGGCCCCCGGCATCCGCCCTGGGCCGGGCGGGGCTCTCCCGACCCACTTCCTTGCCCACCCCGACTCATCGGCAGCACGCCTCGGCCAGCCCCCGGCGCGTCAGCGCCCCCGACCCAGCCCACCCCAGTGATCGACGCGCGCAGCGCGGAGAGCGGCGGAGCCGCGAGCCGGCGACGAAGCCGGGCCACCCTCGGCGCGTCAGCGCCCCCGACCCAGCCCACCCCAGTGATCGACGCGCGCAGCGCGGAGAGCGGCGGAGCCGCAAGCTTGGACGGTGTGGCCCGGAGCGAAGCGGAGGGACACGCCGTCCCGAGCGAGGCGCCGCTTTTTCTTGGAGGAGCTTGCGGGGGAAAGAAAAAGCGGCGCCTCGCGAGCCGGCGACGAAGTCGCCCAACAAAAGCGAAGCCGGCGACGAAGTCGCCCAACAGACTGACCCCATGAAACTTCGCATCGGCGTAGGCATGAGCCCGCGCAACCCCGCCGACCCCGCGACGTTCGGCGAACTCGTCCGGCACATGGAGGACATCGGCGTCGACTCGCTCTGGCTGCCCGATCTGATCGGCGGCGACCTGCCCGACCCCCTCGTCGGCATCGGCTACGCGGCCGGTCGTAGCGAGCGGCTCAAGCTCGGCAGCGGCGTCACCGTGCTGCCCGGTCGCAACCCGGTCGCCGTGGCCAAGGAACTCGCCACCCTGGCCGCGCTCGCGCCGGGCCGCATCCTGCCGGTGTTCGGCGTGCAACACGCCACCGCGCGCGAACGGCCGCTCTTCCCGATCCCGGGCCCGCGCGGCGAGGTGATGGACGAGGCGCTCACCGTGGTCCGCCTCCTGCTCGAAAACGACGACGTCTCCTTCGAGGGCAAGTACCACCGGTACGAACACGCCACCGTGCGCCCGCGACCCACCCGACCACTGGACCTGTGGCTCGGCGGCAGCGGCCCGAAGTCGCTGCGCCGGGTGGGTCGGCTCGCCGACGGCTGGCTGGGCGCCGCGCTCACCCCCGACGAGGCCGGCGCGGCTCGGCGCGCGATCGAGGCCGCCGCGGCCGAGGCCGGGCGTACCGTCGACGACGACCACTACGGGATGAGCCTGGTGGTCGCGTTCGACGGCGCGCCGGGCCGCGAGTTCGGGGCCTTGCGGCGGCAACGGCCGGACGTGGACCTCGCCGAGCTGGTGCCCACCGGTTGGGCCGCCGCGCGCGAGCTGATCGGGCGGTACGCCGATGTCGGGGTGAGCAAGTTCGTGGTGCGGCCGGCCGACCCGCCGCTCTCGTGGACCACGTTCCTGAACGAATTCGCCACCGAGCTGTTGCCGCTGGAGACGTGAACGATCTTGCCGCACCCGAGAACTGACGCTCCGTAAGCAAAATATTGCGCACACTCGGGCCTGCCGGAATCGTACGGCCGGCCGGGCGGCCGGGAACCCCGGACCGCCGACCGGCCGTCCTTGCTCCTCGCGCCCACCTGCGCCGCAGCGTCGGTCGACACGTGAACAGTCCCCGTATGCCCGGGAGTCGGTCCTGCCCTCCGATTGGCCGGATTCCGTACGCCGACACCGATCGAATCCGGCCGGCCGGCGCGCGGTGGTCGCCGCGACGGAGGGTTGCGCCCGGTCTGACAGTCAGTCAGGATCGCCCCCGTTCCCCTCCGGACGGCGCGCGCCACCGAGCGCTGCCGCCGGCAACGAAGGATGGAAATACACGTGTCGACTTCCCCCGCGACTCCGCTCTGGCTTCAGGGACGGGACGCCGTCGTTGCCGCCGCGGCACCCGGCGACTGGCGCGAAGAGGCCCCCGACTACCACCTCTCGCACACCGTGATGCCGGGCCAGCGCAGCACACGGCACGCCCCCGACTCGCTGGAGGCGATCGTCGAGAGCATCGTGCAGGTCTTCGAAATGGAGGTCTCGCACAAGAAGGACCCCAAGACCTGGGTCTCCATGGTCACCGAGCGATTCCGCACGAACGTCAACGGTGGCCCGTGGGCGAGCGCGCAGGACATCGTGGACCGGGGCAGCTACAACATCCTGATCGGCGACAGCATCTTCTACTCGCCGGGCGGGGAGAGCTTCGAGTCCTCGCACCACATCTTCCACACCGCGTTCCCCGAGGGCTTCTACTGGGAGGTCCTCGAAGTCCTGTCCCCGCCGCCCGTGGTTGCCTTCAAGTGGCGGCACTGGGGCAGCTACACCGGTGAGTACAAGGGCTTCCGGCCGAGCGGCGAGACCATCGAGATGTTCGGCATGAGCGTGGCCAAGGTCAGCGACGACCTCAAACTCGTCGAGGTCGAGCACTACTACGACCCCAACAGCTTCCTCGCCCAACTCACCGGCGGTTGCCCGGTCGCCCACGGAAGCTGACCCCGCCCGACCCGCCCGACACCGAAGCCGAAGCACATCCCACCGGCGCCCGGGTGCCGAGCCCCCTCCCCAACCCCCGCCCGGCACCCGAGCCCGGTCCCTCGTTCCCTCGCGCCCGGCTCGTCACGCATTCGCGCCCGGACTCGATCGCGCCGCCGACGTCGGTGGGCTCGCCCGACCGGTCACAGGCGTGGGGTGCGCATGCGGGTGAGGCGGCCGCCCTCGGTGGGAGTGGTGTCGTCGGCGCTTACCGTCAGGGAGCGGTAGGCGCCCGGGACGGTGGCCACCCAGAAGCGTTCGGCGAAGATCGTCGCCGGTGCCGGGAGGGTGAACCGGCCGCGCCGGAACTCGACTCGCGGCGGTACGCCGTCGTTCGGCAGCACACCCCACGCGAGCGCCCACGGCGGCTCGCCGCGCCCGGAACGCAGCGCGCCGCGCAGCAGCGTGCGACCCAGCGTGGTCCCGGCCACGGCCACGTCGATCAGCCGGTACCCCGTGTAGACCTCGAGCGCCGGTCGCCCGCGCGACCCCTTGCCCACGCGCATCATGCAGTCGCTCAACCGCAGGTAGAGCTCGGTGCTCGACTGCTGTAGGACATCGCTCATGGCGCGCTCCCCCGTTCGAAGCGCCCGACGGGACAGTCCCTCGGGCCCCACCAGGATTCGCTGTGGGGGCGGTCCGGCGCATCCACTGAACGAACCGTTTCCGCTGCCTCGCGTACTCCCTCTGTAGGACGGAGAAACCTTTCCCGTCTCACCCGAGCGAGCGAGTGACCGGCCCGCGCACCGTCGGCGCGAGCATGCGGGCCGTGCCCGAAACGGTCGGGTGGACTCCGTGGGCGCGCCACCCGCGCCGTTGGTACGAGCCTTCAGGCCGTACCCGGAACCGCCAGCCCGGTCTCGTAGGCGCAGATCACCGCGTGCACCCGATCCCGCAGCCCGAGCTTGCCCAGGATGCTGCTGACGTGCGTCTTCACCGTGTGTTCGCTGACCACCAGCGCCTCGGCGATCTCCGCGTTGGACATGCCCAGGGCCAGGCAGCGCATCGTCTCCCGCTCGCGTGTGGTCAACACCGCGAGCCGCTCGGACGGTTCGGCCGAGGCCTCCGTGCGGGGCAGTCGACGGGTGTAGTCGGCGATCAGCCGCCGGGTCACCGACGGCGCGAGCAACGCCTCGCCGCTCGCCACCATCCGCACCGCGTGTACGAGGTCGTCCCGGCGCACGTCCTTGAGCAGGAAGCCGGCCGCGCCCGCGTACAGCGCGTCGTAGACGTACTCGTCCACGTCGAACGTGGTGAGCATGACGATCCGACACGCGGGTGCCTCGGCGGAGACCGTGCGGGCCGCCTCTATGCCGTCCATCCTGGGCATCCGGATGTCCAGGAGCAGTACGTCCGGGCGGTGCGCGCGAACCGCCTCGATCGCCTCCACGCCGTCGCCCGCCTCGGCCACCACGCTGATGTCGGACTGCGCGTCGAGGATCATCGCGAAGCCGCTGCGCACCAGGCCCTGATCGTCGGCCACCACCACGCGGATCGACATCACGGGGCCCGTACCGCGTCGAGCGGGATCCGCAGCGCGACCTCGAAGCCCGGTCCGGTCACCCGCGGCCCGACCGTCACACTGCCACCGCACGCGCTCGCCCGTTCGCGGATGCCGACCAACCCGTGTCCGCCGCCCGGGCGCGGTCGCCCGCCCCGGCCGTCGTCGGTGATGGTGATCCTCATCGTGTCCTCGCCCCATTCGAGCCGCACCGTCACCGTGGTGGCCTGCGCGTGTCTGACCGTGTTGGTCAGTGCCTCCTGGACGACACGGTACGCGGCGATCTCCGCGTCCGAACGCAGCGGTCGGCGCTCACCGATGCTCTCGTACACCACTCGCAGGTCGGTCCGGCCGACCTCGGCGACCAGGTCGGCGATGTTGGCGACGGTGGGCTGCGGGGCCCGGGCACCGGCCTCGGCGTCCTCCTTGAGCGTGCCCAGGATTCGGCGGAGCTGCACCATCGCGTCGCGCCCCGCGTCGGCGATCGCGTCGAACGCGGCCTCCGCGCGAGCCGGATCGCTGCGCACCACCACCGGGCCGGCCTCGGCCTGCACGGTCATCAGGCTCACCGCGTGCGCCAGGATGTCGTGCATGTCCCGGGCTATCCGGGCCCGTTCCCGCGCGGCGGCGCGGGCCACCTCGGCGTCGGCGCGGCGGATCTCCAGGTCGCGCTCGTGCTCCAACCGCCGGGTGCGCTCCTCGATCCCGGCGATGTACGCGGTGCGGTGCCGGGTGGCCAGGCCGAAGGCGGCGGCCGCGGTCAGCGCCAGGACGTCGAAGGTGGCCTGTTGCGAGGGCTGATGCTTGGCGTACTCGACGGTCAGCGTGATCGGCAGGATCATCGCCGCGACCGTGATCCGCTCCCAGCGCCGGCCGAGCGCGAAGACCGTGTAGATCGCGATCGTCGTGCCGAACTGGAACGCCTGCCCGGGTCGATGGTGCAACGAGGCCGGGACCGCGAACATCGCGACCACGCACGCCACCAGGAACGGCCGCCGGCGCCGCCAGATCAGCGGGATCGCCGTACCGGACAGCAGGAAGAACCCGATCCGATACGGCGAGCGCCAGGCGACCAGGAACGGCAGCGACACCATGAACTGCACCATCAGCGCGATCAGGATGTCCACGAGTTGCGGATCGGTCCGCCGCAGGATGTCCAGCGTGTGTTTGGCCCGGTCACGGACGTGCCGGTCGGCGCCGCGCTCGGCGGGGTGGTCGGACATGCGGCCTACTCCAGGGTGGTGTGTACCGACAGTGTCGCGGGTGATCGTCCATCGCCGCCTCGCTCGCGCGAGGGATACGCGCGGAAGGCGCGAGCGTCTCGCGACGGGCCCGCCGAGTGTTCCCGCGAGGCGCGCCGAGTGTTCCCGCGAGGCCCGCGAGTGTTTCGTCCGGACTCCGACCGGCCCGTCCCGCCGACGCCCGCCCAAGTGCGCCGCGCCCCCGGTGAATCGGGCGAATCGCTCCGCCGGCGGCGAACGCGCACCCCGTTGGCATTTCCGGTGGCGTCCCGTCTGGTACGACTGGTGCCATGGCTACCGGCAACCGCTTCGTCCCCGACCCCGACCGTCCGACGCCGGCAGCGGGTCGCGGCCGGCCGGCCATCGCCGTCTCGGGCCGGACAGGGGCGGAGCCGTGCGGCCACTGAGGCGCGGCCAGGTGTGGACGATCCCCACCGTCGGCCGCGAACGCACCTTCATGATCGTGCAGAACGACCACGTCGCCGCACTGCACCCGGGCGCCGCCCTGTGCGCGCTGGTGGACACCATCGGCGACCGACAGGAGTCGCTGGTCACGGTCCGGATCACCACGCCGGTCAACGGCGTCGTGCTCGCTCCCGACCTGTACACGTCCCGGCATCGCCGGTTCGAACAGGGCACCTATCTCGGCGATGTCGCGCCGGACGAGATGGAGCGGGTCGACGTCGCGCTGCGCGCCGTCCTGGGTTTGTGAGGCCGTCGGTGACGTCGTCGGCGCGACCGACGGCCGGCAGCACCCGGGACGGCGCGCGGCCGGGCCGCGCTACCTGGGCAGCGTGATCCGAAACGTGGTGCGCCCGGGTTCGGAGTCGACGGTGACCGTGCCGTCGTGCCGCTGGACGATGATCCGATAGGAGATGTCCAGGCCCAGGCCGGTGCCCTCGCCGAGTGCCTTCGTGGTGAAGAACGGCTCGAAGATCCGGTCCTGGATGTCGGGCGCGATGCCCGGGCCGCTGTCCTCGATCTCGATCACCACCGACGCCGCGTCCGCGTGGGCCCGCAGGGTCAGCGTGCCCTTGCCGCCCATCGCGTCCGCGGCGTTGTCGATCAGGTTGGTCCACACCTGGTTGAGCTCGGCCGGGTACGCCTGGATCTTCGGCAGGTCCGCGGCGTACTCGCGCTCGACCCGGATGTCGCGCAGCGGGCCGGCCAGCATCGCCACCGTGCTGTCCAGGCCCTTGCGCAGGTCGGTCTCCTGGTACGGCGCCCGGTCCATCTGGGTGTACTGCCCGGCGGCGGCCAGCAGTTCGGTGATCCGGCCCAGCGCGTCGGCGACCTCGTCGAGCAGCGCCTCGCCCTCCAGGTTGGCGGCCAGCCAGGTCAGCCCCGGGCGCGCACTCGGGCCGAGCGCGGCACCCGCGTCCCGCGCCCAGTCCTCGTACAGGCCCACGTTCACGAACGACGGCGCCGTCTCGTACGCGTCCGCGATGTCCAAGTCCTCGAAGACCTCGGCCACTTCGTCGGTCCGGTCGGAGAACTCCAGCGGGCGCAGCCGCGGTGCCTCGCCGGCCCGGTGCGCCAGTACCTCTTCCTGTAGGCGCTCCAGCGCCGCCAGCGCCTCGGCGCTCGCGCCCGTCCGGGCCAACTCGGCGCGGGCCGAGCGCAGTTCGCCCAGTCGGGTGCGCAGGTTCGCGGCTGCCCGCTCGGCCGCCGCGGCCGGGTTGCCCAACTCGTGGGTGAGCCCGGCGGTGAGGGTGCCCAGGGCCACCATGCGCTCGCGCTGCCCGACCGCCGAGCCGTTGCGGCGCGCGCCCAGGAACATGCCCGCGACCAGGTGCGCGGCCATCGGGAACCACTCGGTGAAGGCCTGCGCCAACTCGGCCGCGGGCAGCACGAAGAAGGTCGAGTCGACGTGCGTGCGCGCGGTGTTGCCGTACGCGTGCACGGCCGGCGTCGCGTCGTCGTCGCCGTCCAGCGCGAGCGCGGCGCCGACGTAGGCGCCGCGCATCGACGAGCGGTGCACCTCCAACTCGCCGCCGCGCACCATCCGATTCATGGTGACCTCGCCGGAGAGCAGCACGAAGAAGCACTCGCCCGGGTCGCCCTCGTGGTACAGCGTGGTGTTCGCCGGGAACGCCTTGACCTTGCCGTGCGCGCACAGCCAGTCCAGGTGCTCGTCGGCGAGCTTCTCGAACAGGAAGAGCGTGCGCAGTTCCTCGGGCGGCAACACGTCGCACACACTCATCGCGAGCCCTCCGTCGCCGGGATCCGGGTGTTCAGGGTGTCCAGGTAGCGGTGCACCAGCATCACCGTCATCGCGCCCTCGCCGACCGCCGAGGCGACCCGCTTGACCGAGGCCGCGCGCGAGTCGCCGGCGGCGAACACGCCCGGTACGGCGGTCTCCTGGACGAACGGCGGTCGATTCCAGCCGTCGAGCTCGCCGTCGCAGTCGTCGAGGAGTTCGCCGCCGGTGAGGATGTAGCCGTCCCGGTCGCGGCGCACGCCGCTGCCGTCCAGCCACGCGGTGCGCGGGCTGGCGCCGATGAACACGAACAACCACGACGCGGGCACCGTCTCCTCCTTGCCGGAGTCGCGGTCGCGCAGCGTGAGTTCACGCAGCCGGCCGGTGCCGTGCGCGTGGGTGATCTCGGTGCGCACGCGCACCTCGACGTTGGGGATCTGCGCCAACTGCTCGATCAGGTAGTGCGACATGGACGCCTCCAGGCCCGCGCCGCGCACCAATATGATCACTCGGCGGGCGTAGCGGGCGAAGAACACCGCGGCCTGACCCGCCGAGTTGGCCGCGCCGACGATGTACACGTCCTGGCCGCGGGTGTCCGGGCCGGTGGTCAGCGCGGCGCCGTAGTACACGCCCCGGTCGGTGAGTTCGGCCAATCCGGGCGCCTCCAGGGTGCGGTAGGACACGCCGGTGGCGAGCACGATCGCGTGGCCCCGGGCGACCACGTCGCCCTCGCACGAGATGGTGCGCACCTCGCCCTCCACGCCCAGTTCGGTCACATCGCGCGTACTGACCATCTCGGCGCCGAACTTGAGCGCCTGACGACGCGCCCGGCCGATGAACTGCGAGCCGGAGATGCCGTCCGGGAAGCCGAGGTAGTTCTCGATCCGCGAACTCTGGCCGGCCTGCCCGCCGGTGGCCTGGCGCTCCACCAGCAGCGTGCGCAGCCCCTCGCTGGCCGCGTACACCGCGGCGCCCAGGCCTGCCGGGCCGCCGCCGACGATCACCACGTCGTACAGGTCGCCGGAAGCGGTCACGGACAGGCCGACGTACTCGGCGAGTTCGCCCTTGGACGGGCCCCGCAGCACGGTCGAGTCCGGCGCGATCACCACCGGCACGTCGGCCTCGGTGGTGCCGGTCTCGCGCATCAACCGCCGCGCCTCGGCCTGGGTGACGTCGTACCAGCGGTAGGGCACGCCGTTGTTGGCGAGGAAGTCGCGCAGTTCGAAGGACGGCGCGGAGAAGCGCGCGCCGATCACCGTGGCCCAGCTCTCGTCCGGCACCGGCGCGGTCTCCCACGCGGTGATCAGCGAGTCCAGGACCGGGTACAGGCGTTCCTCCGGTGGATCCCACGGCTTGAGGAGGTAGTGGTCGATGTCCACGTCGTTGATCGCCCGGATCGCCGCGCCGGTGTCCGCGTAGGCGGTCAGCAGCACCCGTTTCGCGCGTGGGTACAGGTGTGCGGCCTGTTCCAGGAACGCCACGCCGTCCATCTGCGGCATGCGCTGGTCGGCGATGAGCACCGCGACCTGCTCGCCCCGCTCGTGCAGTTCAGCCAGCGCCTCCAGGGCCTGTGCGCCGGATTCGGCACGCACGACGCGGTGTCGGTCGCCGTACTGTCGCCGCAGGTCACGGGCCACGGCGCGGGACACGGCCGGATCGTCGTCGACGGTGAGCAATACGGGCTTGTCCACGGATTTCCTCACGGGCATGGGCGGAACACGGAAGGGGGCCACTGCCCGGAACCGGCCTCGACCATGCCCCGGACAGCGCGCCCGCCACGTTATCCTCTCGCCGAAACCCGCAGGTGGAGAGTGTCCGCGCGGGTCCGCCGCGACCGGGTGGGCCAGGCGCCGGGCGCCGCGGTGCGCGAAAGCGGCAACCCCGCGGGTGTCGCCCCGCCCGCCGCTCAGTCGACCATGCCCGCCTCGTAGGCCACGATCGCGGCTTGGACCCGGTTGCGCACCCCCAGGCGGGCCAGGATCGCGCTCACGTGCGTCTTGACCGTGCCCTCGACCAGGTGCAGTCGGCGGCCGATCTCCGCGTTGGCCAGGCCGGCGCCGACCAGCGCCAGGACCTCCCGCTCGCGCGCGGTCAGCAGCGCCACCCGCGCCCCGGCGTCCACCTCGCGCGCGGGCCGGCCCGGGACGATCCCGCTGATCACCCGCTTGGCCACCTTCGGGGACAGGTACGCGCCGCCCTCGGCCGCCGCCCGCACGCCCGCGATCAGTTCGCGGGGATCGCCGGACTTGAGCAGGAACCCGGTGGCGCCGCTGTCCAGCGCGGTCGCGATGTACTCGTCCTCACCGAACGTGGTCAGGATCACCACGGCCGTGTCCGGTACCGCGCGGCGCAGTTCGGCGGTCGCGGCCAGGCCGTCCAGGTTCGGCATCCGGATGTCCATCAGCACCACGTCCGGGCGCCAGCGACGGGCCTGCTCGATCGCCTCGCGGCCGTCGGCGGCCTCGGCCACCACCTCGATCCCGGGGTCGGCGGTCAGCACGAGCCGCACGCCGGTGCGGATCAGCCGCTCGTCCTCGGCGATCAGGACCCGGATGGTGGTCGTGGACTGTTCAGTGGTGCTCAACGCGGTGGCTCCTCGGGTGGGTGCGTGGGTGCGTGGGTGCGTGGGTGGGGTGCGGTGGATTACGTGGGATGGGGTGGGTTGGGCCGGTTCCGGCCGGTTCGTTTCGTCAGCGTGTGTCGTTCCGGTCGCGTCGCTGTTCGAGCGGCACGTCGTCCTTGGTGACCAGCACGCCGCGGACGAAGCACAGGCGGAACAGCCGGCTCGGCAGGAAGTCGCCGTTCGTGTAGTACTCGCACGCGGCGCCGGTCGGGATCGGCGGTTCCCGCTCCGGGCGTTGGTCGCTCTGGTCGTCCGGCAACATCGAGGCCAGTTCGGCGCGGGTCTGGCCGATCCGCATCCGGTCGAAGTCGCCCGGCGACACCGCCTCGCCCTGGGTGGTCAGCGCGTACGCCGATCCGGCGAGCAGCACGCCCGCGCCGGTCCACACCAGCGCCTTGACGAACCGGCGGCGGATGCGCCGGCCCTGTTCCACGTGGCCGGCGGTGTCCGGGCGGGCGGGCGCGGCGTGGTGCGGGAGGTGGGCCAGCACCCGGAACCCGTCCGCGTCCGGCGCCGCGGTCAACGTGCCGCCTAGGAGCCGGGCCCGCTCGCGCATCCCGACCAGGCCGTGGCCGCTGCCGACCGGCGCGGACTCGGCCGGACGCGGGGCGGGGCCGTTGGCGATCTCGACGGTGGTGCGCTCGCGGCCGTGGGTGACCGTGATCCGCACCACCGCGCCCGGCGCGTGTTTGGCCGCGTTGGTCAGCGACTCGCGCACGATCCGGTGCAGCGCGAGATCGACCATCGGCGGCAGCGCGACCGGCTCGGCGGTCGGCTCGACCGTGTGGCGGATCACCATGCCCGAGGCGCGGCAGCGCGCCACGAGGGTGTCCAGGTCCTCGTGCACCGGGTCCACCGGCGCCGGTTCGTCGCTCTCCCGCAACACTCCGATGATCTCGTGCAGCCGCTCGGTCGCCGCGCCCGCGCCCGCCCGCAGTTCGCCGGCCCGCTCGCGCTGCGCGTCGGTGAGCGTCGCGTCGAGTTCGAAGGCCGCGGCGCGCAGCGCGATCAGGCTCAGGTCGTGGCCGAGCGAGTCGTGCATGTCCTGGGCGATCCGGGCCCGTTCGCGCAGCCGGGTGCGCTCCTCGACCAGGTCCCGCTCGCGTTGCAGCCGTGCGGCCTGCTCCCAGCCGCGTCGGTGCAGCGCGACCCACTGATAGCGGTAGCGCCCGATCAGCCAGGGCATCGCCGCCAGGCCCAGCAGTTCGGCGGGCAGCACCGCGAGTTCGGCCGTGCTCGGCGACTCGATCCAGGCCCCGAGCGCGGCCGGCACCAGCACCGAGACCAGCCGCCACGGCAGACCCGGTCCGTCCGCGGAGCGCCGCCCGGCCAGGAACGCGGCGAGGGCCACGGCGGCGTAGCAGCGGGCGTCGTGCTGGGCCAGGAATACGGTCAGCGCGAGCGCGGCGGGTGGATACGTCCGGCTCAACACGGCGCCGCCGACCAGGCAGATCGCGAGCGTCGCGGCGTGCGTGGCGGACAGCGGCAGTGGTGCGTTGACGGTCAGCATGCCGGCGCCGAGCAGGGTCCACAGGGCCAGGTCGGCGGCCCAGGCGGCGGGGGTGGTGCGCATGATTGCGACGGTATCGACCCGCCGGGTCGCGACACCTCCGTCGAAAGTCGTGTGCCATGCCTGCCGGCGCACCCCGAACATGCCTAACGTGGCGCTATGTCCGAGAAACGACGCCGCCCGCACCGCGAGACCGTCCAGGCCCTCGTCGGCGTGGCCGTGATCGTGATCGGCCTGGTGGCGACCCTCGTCCTGCACTTCACCCACGACTCGGACGGGCCGCGGCCGACGCCGGTCCCGGTGCCGATCAGTCCCACGGCGTCCGTGGTGCCGGGGTCGAGCGAGGTGCCCGGAGAGCCCGTGGGGCCGGGGGAGTCGTGTTGCACGCCGCCGCCGGGGCCGGTGGCTCTGGACGACGGCGCGCCCTGAGGTCGGGCGGCTCGGATCGGGTGACCCGCTCGGGCCCGCCCGCTGGGGCGACCGCTCGGGCCCACCGGCTCGGCCCCCACCCGCTGGGCCGATCCGCCGGGACACTTGCAGAGGACCATTTGCAGAGACTTCTTTGCCAAGAGTCCTTTGCAGAGAAGTCTCTGCATATTAGAGTCGGGTCATGCCCAATCCACTTCCGCGGATGGACGCCCGCAGCCTGCGTGGCCTGGCCCACCCGCTACGCATGCGCATCGTCGAACTTCTCAAGCTGGATGGCCCCGCGACCGCCACCCATCTCGCCGCGCGACTCGGCGAGAGCACCGGCACGGTCAGTTGGCACCTGCGCACCCTGGCCGAGCACGGCTTCATCGAGGACGACCCCGACCGCGGCACCAAGCGCGAGCGCTGGTGGCGGGCCGTCTACAACCCGCGCCAGCTCAACACCAGCGACTTCCGGGACGACCCGGAGACGAGCGGCGCGCTGGTGGTCTACGAGGACGAGGCCCTGCGGCAGCAGGCCGAGCGCATGGTGGCCACGTACGCCGACGCCCAGGAGATGGGCCCGGAATGGGTGCGGGCCCGAGCCGTCTCGGACTGGAGCGGCGCGCGCCTGACGGCCGATCAGATGGCCGAGCTCAATGATCGTGTGGTCGCGCTCGTGAGCGAGTACACGCAAGCACCGGAGCAGCCCGGCGCGATCACGGTGGTGCTCCAGTACCAGGCCCTTCCGCGCCGATCCCAGGAATCGACATGAGTGGACTGCTGCGCCGACACCGCGACTTCCGACTGTTGTGGTTCGGTGAGACCACGGGCAAGTTCGGCGCCTCGGTCACCAGCGTCTCGATGCCGCTGATCGCGGTCTCCACGCTGGACGCGAGCACGTTCCAGGTCGGCCTCCTCAGCGCGGCGGCCTGGTTGCCGTGGCTGTTGATCGGGCTGCCGGTGGGCGTGTGGGTGGACCGAATAGCGCGACGTCCGATCATGCTCGGCGCCGCGGTGGCGTCCTGCGCGCTGTTCCTGGCGGTTCCGCTGGTGCACTTCGCGGGGTTGTTGAGTGTCGGCCTGCTGCTGGCGATCACGCTCGCGACCGGGGTGTCCGCGGTGTTCTTTCAGACCGCGTACACCGCCTATCTGCCGAGCCTGCTGGGTCCCGCCGACCAGGCCGAGGGCAACAGCAAGCTGCACGGCAGCGCGTCCGCCGCGCAGATCGCGGGGGTCGGCGCGGGCGGCCTGATCGCGCAGCTCGTGGGCGCGGTCAACGGGATGTTCGTCAACGCGGGCACGTTCCTGACCTCGTTCACGTGTCTGCTGGGCATCCGGCACCGCGAACCGCCGCACGAGCCGGGCGGGGTGGCCGGGGCGGCCGACGCGGGGGCCGACGCGGGGGCCGGACGTTCGCTGGTCCGCGAGATCGGCGAGGGCCTGCGGCTGGTCGCGCACGACCGATGGCTGCGTACGTTCGCGCTGTTCGGCGGGGCGTCCAACCTCGGCCTGGTCGGGCTGCAATCGATCCAGGTGGTGTTCCTGGTCCGGACCGTGGGGGTCAGCCCCGGCGTGGTCGGCGGCCTGATCGCGATCGGTTCGCTCGGGGGCGTCGCGGGGGCGTTCGTCGGGCGCCGGGTCGCGGCACGGATCGGTACCGCGCGGGCCACGATCGTGTTCGAGTTGGGCCTGCCGGTGCTTGTCTTGTTGGTGCCGCTGACCGGTGGGGGCGTACGGCTCGCGCTGTTCGTGGCGGGCAACTTCGCGATGGTGGCCGGCGTCGTGGCGGGCAACGTGATCAAGGCGGGCTTCCAACAGCGCTACTGCCCGCCGCGGTTGCTGGGTCGGATGACGGCGAGCATGCAGTTCGTCAACTACGGCACGATCCCGCTGGGCGCGGTGCTGGCCGGCACCCTGGGCTCGACGATCGGAGTCCGTCCCACGGTCTGGGTGATGGCGGCGGCGATCCCGGCGGCGGCCCTGATCCTGCTCTTCTCGCCGATGGCCCGCCGGCGTGATCTGCCCACGGCCAGGGAGGACGACGTCGACACGCGCGTGGCGCAGCGGGTCGTGTGAGGCCCGGCGCCGGTCCGGAACGCACCGCCGGTCCCGAGTCCCGGGCGGGACTCGGGACCGGCGTGCGTGTCCGTCGTGTCAGCGGCAGCGGTAGGGCGGGGCGGGGATCAGGCTGTCGCCCCCGCGCCACGGGCCGGGCGGGGGCGGCGGTGAGCAGCGGGTCGGGGGTTGGCATCCGGGACTGCGGCGGCGAGGTGTGCTTGTCCGGCTTCGGCGATCCTGCGCCTGCGCTCGGCGACTTCTCGGGGCGTCATCAGGTACGGCGGGACGACCGTCGCCGAGTCCTGCACGGGCGGGCCGTCGTCGGTGGCGGGGGAGGGGGCGGGCGGTACGAAGGTGCGCCACTGGGGGTGGGTCTGCGGCTTCGGGTTGGCGCGACGGCTCGGTCGGGGGCGCGTCGGTGCGGTGGGTCGGGCGGGTTGCCCGTCCGGTTTCGGCGGGGTGCGTCGTCGGCGCAGCCACCCGAAGACGGCAGCGATAAAGTGAGTCACGTCGTCAGCTCCTCTTAAGCTGTCGGCCGATCCCGGGACCGTTCCAGCGGTCGCCGGGGCTTCTTTCATGGGTGGGTCACGATGGGGTCGTCACCGATCGAGCAGTGACATCCAACGCGCCACGTGCTCCGGACTGTCGGCGCATTCGGCGGTTGCCCCGGCCACGTAGGCGCGGATGCCTGCTCGGCTTGCCATCCGCCACGCCGGGAACCGAGTCAGCCACGCGCGTGCTTGCGCCGGGTCGTGTCCGCTGAACAGCAGCCACATGTACAGACCGGCGTACTCCGCCCACGCGGGACCGAGCACGGCGCGGCCCCAATCGACCAGCACGGCTTGCGTGTCGTATCCGGCGTATCGAAGCATCACGTTCGACGGCACAAGGTCGTTGTGAAGCAAGTGGGTGCCGGACAACAACGATCGTTCGTCGCGGTTCAGGTGTTCCGCCCACTGGTCGGCGAGCGTCGGCAGCGCGAGGCCGTGCGGCGGGCGGATCCGTTGAACCGCCCGCAGCGTCGCCGACAGGTATCCGAGGTCCTTGTGGCCGGGGGACAGGTCGGCATTCCCGCCGGCCACATAGCCGAAGAGGAGAAGCGTCCATCCGTCCTCGGAGACACGACCGAGCAACGGCGCGGCGTACCTGGTCACGAGTGGGGCGAGCAGGGTTTCTCGCCGGTACTGCTCGATCGTGGCGGTGTCGTGGTCGGGTGCGGCCTTTGCGAACACCCGTCCGGTGTCGGTGATGAGCGCGCCTGTGAACGGTGCGTCGCTGTGCCAGGTGGTGATGCGCTCGGACTCGAGTACCGGCCCCGTGACCGACTCGACGGAGGACCGCAGCCCCTTGGGCAGTTCGGACCATGTGTAGCGCTTGCTCATCGCGGCCTTTCGGTGGTCACGGGGTCGATGCTGTCCTACTTCTTGGTGCGTACCGCGGTGCAGTGCTTGCACCTGTCGGCGTGGTTGTAGTGCCACCACTCGTGGGCGCCGTTCGGGTCGCCGCCGGTGATCTCGTACTCGTCGTTTGCCATGTGCCCTGCCTTTCGTATCGGTAACGCTCGGATGGTGCGAACCCCGCCCGGTGTCCTTCCCCGAGCACCCGGGCGGGGCGAACATGGGGGTCAATGTGGCGACTTGACCCTGTACAACTCGGAGCCCTTCAGCAGGTACGGCATGCCGGTCGGCGGACACACCATGACCACTTGGTCGTTGTCGAGCCCGGCGGAGTCCTCGGCCCGTTCGACGCATCCGGCGGGATGGGCGTCGTGGCCGAGCCCGGGACGCGGTGCGACCCAGTCGCCGACGGAGTGGCGCAAGGGTTCGGGCCGTTCTCGCGGGGGCAACTCCCGCGCCACGACGATCGGCACGGCTTCCCCGTCCACACCGACCACGAACCCCGCTCCACGACTCACGACGACCGCCCACAAGGTGCACCCCGAACGACCAACCGGGGATACCGAGCACGAACCCGACGGATGATCCACCGCCGAATGGCGTACTGATCCACGCTCAACGTCCGCACCCCACCGGGCGGATGCATCGACTTCGTCATGCCACTCCCTTGCAAGACCACGCGCCCCGACGTCGGGACCACACGCGACCGAGACCGACGCCGGGGCAGTTCAAGGCGCGACGGATCGGCCGCGCGACAGGGCGCGACCGGCTCCCAAGATCACCAGTGTGTGTCGGTGATGTCGCTTTGAGTAGCGTGCACCCGCAAGTGTCAGTTATGCAAGCTTGCTGGAGAAAAGGTTGCACGGATTGGATCATGGTAGGCAGCGCAAGACGGAAGCGAGAGACTGAGCGCATGACAGCGGCAGAGCGCTACATCCCGCGTAGGCCCACGGTGCAAGGACGCAACCTGGGCGCACAGTTGCGGCGGCTCAGGGACGAATCCGGAGTGTCCGCCGACGCGGCGGCAGCGTGTCTCGAATGTTCACGCGCCAAGATCTCCCGGATGGAAACCGGGCACGTTCCCGTACGTACCCGCGACGTCCGGGACTTGCTTGATCTCTACGGCGTGGATGATGAAACCCTGCGCTCTCACCTTGAGGGGCTGGCAAAAGGCAGCACAGCACCCGGTTGGTGGTGGACGTATGACGACACGTTGCCACCGGCCTACGCCGATTATCTGGACTTGGAACGCAAGGCGAGCGAAGTCCACACTTGGCAAACTGTCCTGGTTCCTGGGCTGCTTCAGACTCCGGATTATGCCCGCGCGATCACAGGCGTCAACCCTGCGGCTGCCAAACCCGAGAGTGTCGAAACCTTCGTAAAGGTACGACAGGAACGGCAGGAACGATTTTGGCGTGATCCCAAACCGGGAGAAGAGCCAACGCGTCTTTCTGTGGTTCTCTGGGAGCCGGTCATCATGGCACCGATGGGTGGTAGGGAGACGATGCGAGCGCAGCTCAAAGCCTTGATCACTCGTTCCGAAGATCCACGAGTGAACCTGCAAGTGCTGCCTTTGTCGGTAGGGGCACATGCCGGCGTCAGCGGTTCGTTTGTTACGCTGCACTTTCCTTCGGATCTGGATAGCGATGTAGTGTACTGCGAAAATCTAACCAGCACTCTTTTCATGGAAAAGACAGTAGAAACTGATGGCTATCGCCAAAGTTTCGAACTTCTTTCCTCGGCGGCTGAAGGGCCGGCGGAAACTCGTGCCCGACTGAAGCGCATGCTGGATTCACTGTGATCGAGGGGCGGTAGCGTTCGTGCAGAATGGCCAAATAGGGAAATGGCGAGTGTCCAGCTACAGTGGACCGAACGGCGAATGTGTGGAAGTGGCTCTCTGCTGCAACTCGACAACGGCCGTGCGCGACAGTAAGGACCCGGGTATCGGTCACCTTGTGATCACACCGGCCGCGTGGACAGCTCTTTCGGTCGCTCTGCGCGCCTAGCCGCGCCCCTGACGCCCCGTCATCCCGACCGGCGGATTCCAGGGGTCGTTCCAACACGTGGTTCATTGGGCTGCGAGAGACGCAGGCGCTCGGCTGGGGCTTCCCGGTCGAGCGTTTTGCGTGGGCGGTCGTTGAGTTCGGGGGGCGGCTTCCCGGGATGGACGGTCTTCACGCACTCACGAGCGAGGGCCGATGGTCGGGAGCGCGAGACGTCGAACGGTAGGTCTCGGCGGGAGACGGTTAGGGCCTGGCCGGGGCCGTTGTAGCCGTCTACGATCCTTGCGACTTCATCGCACGCATCGTGAAGGAACTGAGTTGAAGCACACCGACGGGCGCGACGCGACAAGTACGCCGTATGCGTGGCGGAAGAGTACGTACAGTGCCAACCAAGGGGACTGCGTAGAGGTTGCGCCGGGCTTCGCGGGCGTTCCGGTCCGTGACTCGAAGGACCCGAGTGTCGGGTGCCTCGTTGTCGGCGCGTCCTCCTGGGCGGCCCTGACCGCAGCCCTTCGAGCATAGGCACCCCCGGGCGCGGGAAGTTGCTGCGGGCACATGCCTCAGGGCTCAAGCGGTGACGGCCTGGAGCGCAATTACGGACGAAGGCCGGTCGGTTGGGAAGGCGAGATGTCGAACGGTAGGTCTCGGTGGAAGACGGCCATCGGCTGGTCGGGGCCGTTGTAGTCGTCGACGATCTTTGCTTCGAAGCCGAGGCTGCGATGGAAGGCGATCGAGTCGGTGTTCTCGACCGACGTGATCGCCTTCAACTGCCGTGCGCCATGGCGTTCGGCCGCTTCGGCGAACGCCGTATACAGGCGACGTCCGAGACCGCTTCCGCGAGCATCGTCTCGCGTGGCGATCAGGTGCACGTACCCGGTGCCTTCCGGGGTGACGAATCCGAAGATGTAGCCACGGATACCGTCCTCGGCTCGGGCGACCAGGCAGGTCGCACCGAACTCCTGTACCAGTGCGAGTAGATGCAGCGACCGAAGATCGCGTTCGCCCCAATAGCGGGGGTGGTCGGCCAGGACCCGGTGGTAGTCGCCCACCTCGGCCGGTGTGATGCGTATACCCATGATGATGATCATGGCAGTGTCACCGAGCGTTCAACGGCGTGGGCCCGAGTCCGAGGCGTCGACATGCCGGGGGTGGGCCATCGTGGAGAGGTGGGTCGCTGTCGCGCGCAGCTCCGTGATGTAGGTCCGGCGCTCCGTCGGGCCTACGGCATTGCGCAAGGGGCCGATTTGGAGCTCGTGGGTCGGGCGGCCTTGGAGGTCGCGGACGGGGGCGGCCAGGTAGCTCAGGGGGAGGGGTTCGTTCGAGGTCAGGTCGGCGTCCGTGTACGGGTGGGCGCTGATCGAGGCGAGCTGGGTACGGACGCGTTCGCGGAGGGCGGTTCGGCCCGGGTGTTCGTCCAGGAGGCCCACCACCTCCCGCAGGACGGCCAGTAGTTCCGTCGAGTCGGTGCGTGGGCGCCACGCGGCGACGCCGTGGGCCCGGATCGTGTCCAGGGCCGGCGCCAACTCCGGGGCGTGGGCGAGCCACGCGGCCCGTTCGGCGGCCGGCCGCCATGGCATCACCGACGCGCCCGCGGGCGGTCGCAGTGGAAGTCGGGTGCCCACCTCGATCCCCGCCGGCACCCGCCCCGGACCCGGCTCCACCACGAGGAAGACCACGTGGTCCGCGCCGACCAGGGACAACGCCACTCCGCAGCCGACCCGTTCCGCGAGCCCCGCCAACACCTCCGCCGTATCGCCCGGCGGCCGAACCCGCGCGTGTACCGCGTCGGCGACCGCAAGCAGCCCCGGCCCGAGCGTGTAGAGCCGATCGGACCCACGCTGCACCCACCCCGGCGACTCCAGGGCGGCGAGCACGGCGGTCGCGGTGGACCGGTTCAGGTCCAGGCGCGCGGCCACCTCCGACACGCTCAACCCGACCGGCGCGGCGGCGGCGATCAACTCGACGACGGCCACGACCCGATCGGTGGGTGGCGAAGCAACCATGGGGACCTCTTGTCCGGGCTCGACGTCATGCCTAGAGTCAATGAATATACGTCACTTCGGCGACGAATATTCGTCAACCAGTCACCGACGACGGGTGGTTGCGATGCGACGCCGAGGGCTGACCGGGGAGTCCGGATGAGCGATGTGCCCATGGTGCGTGACTTGGACGCGCCCTTCGACATCGAGGGATACGACTTCGCCTTCGACGACATTCCCAACCCGCACGAGTTGATCGCGGCGGCTCGGGCTCGGAAGCCGTACGCGATCGTGCCGTTTCTGGGGACGCGCGCGGTGATGTTTCTGACCCACGATCTGGTGAGTGCGGCGTTCAAGGACGAGGAGTCGTTCCCCGCGTCCGCGATCTACTCCGCGACCACCGAACCCGTGCTCGGGCACACCATCCAGTGCATGCGCGGCGCCGAGCACCGGATCAACCGCAAGGTCGTGGTGCCGGCCTTTCGCCGCAAGATCGTCACCGACCAGGTCGAGGCGATCCTGGAACCGCTCGCGCATGAACTCGTCGACCGCTTCGAAGCGCGTGGAGAGGCCGACCTGGTCACCGAGTTCACGCACGGCTACCCGGTCCAGGTGATCACCCGGCTGCTCGGGCTGCCGGTCGACGACGAGGAACGTTTCCGCCGCTGGGCCGTCGACCTGTTCCACTTCCCGATGGCGCCGGACGCGGCCGAGCGCGCGTCGCGCGAATTCACCGAGTACGTCACGCCGATCGTCGCGCGCCGCCGGATCGACCCGGGCGAAGACCTGCTCTCGACCCTGGCCGGCACCGAGGCCGAGGGCCGCCGGCTCACCGACGAGGAGATCCTGTCCTTCCTGCGGCTGCTCTTCCCGGCCGGCGCCGACACCACCTACCTGGCCCTGGGCAACGCCCTGTACGCACTGCTCACCCACCCCGAGCAGTTGGCCCGGGTACTGGCCGACCCGGACACGGAACCGGAGTGGGCGGTCGAGGAGTCGCTGCGCTGGGAGCCGCCGGTGGGACTGCTGCCCCGGATCTGCCCCGCGCCGGTCCGCGACTGGCAGGGTCTGGGACTGGACATACCGGCGGAGACACCGCTGATCTTCGCGATCACGGCGGCGAATCGGGACCCGGCGCACTACCCGAACCCCGACGTGTTCGACATCGGCCGTCGGGTCCGGCCGACGCTCGCCTTCGGCGACGGTCCGCACGTGTGCCTGGGCACCTGGCTGGCCCTCGCCGAGATCCGGGCCGCGCTCAAGGTGCTGCTGCAACGCCTGCCGACGATGCGACTCGCCGAGCCGACCCGGATCCGCGGCCTGCTCGGCACCGCGCTTCGCGGACCGGAGTCGCTACGGGTGCGCTTCGACCGGTGAGCCGGCGGCGCGGCCTCCGGCGGCTCGCGCCCCCGTGGCACGGCCTCCGGGGCCTCCCGCCCCACGGTTGGCCGGGGGTGTGCGTCACACCCCCGGCCCCCACCCGAAGTCGTCGGGCACGACCTGGCCGACCGGCAGGGGGCTGACTGCGGCGGTGTCCAGCAGGTGCCGCACCGCCGCGCGGGCGATGTCGTCGTCGTGCGGTGTGCCGTCGTTGGACCCGTCGTAGACCAGTCGGCGGGCCGATCCGGCGAACTCGCGCAGCCGAGGAACCAGCGCCTCGGGCACGAGCCGCATCTCCGTGAGCAGCCGTACGGCGCCGGTCTGGGCGGCGGCATGGGGCATGTCCGTCTTGAGCAGCTCGGAGGCGATCAGGGGGACGGTGTCGTCGGTTCGTCCGGTGATGCGCCAGATCGACTCGGCCGCGGCGCCCCGCGCCCAGCCGAGTCCTTCGCCGAGACCGGCCTCCACATTCGGGAGCAAGGACGCGGCCGCAGGGCCGAGTTCGCCGACCCGGCCGTAGACATGCGCCTTGTCGCGGCTCGCCAGTCCACGCCTGAACACGGCGAGCGGGACGTCCGCGTCTCCGGTGGCGCGGAAGTACGCGGTCGCGGCCATGCAGGCGAGGACGATTTCTTCGTCCCCTTCGGCGAGCGCCCGCAACGCGGTGGCGGCCGGCTCGGCGCCCGGCCCCAGCGAGTGCAGCACCTGTACCGCCGCGTGGACGCAGACGCCGCGCCGGATGAGCCCCACGAGCTCGTCGACAAGGCCCTCGGCCACCGCGGGGAAGCGCTTGAGCGCGAGCACCAGCGCGATGTTCTGGTTCGTGGTTCCGGCCGGCCGGCGTCGCGGATCGCGCAGGTGTTCGGCGATTGCCAGTGCCACAGGCTCCGCCCGGTCGCCCAGCGCCTCGACCGCGGCCGTGACGGCAAGGCCGGTCCCGTACGCCTGCGGTGCGTTTCGGATGAGGTGCACGCACCCCTCGACCGCGCCGTCCGCCCGGGCGCGGGCGAGCGCGGTGACCGCCGCGGTCCGGAGCATCGGACGGCCGTCGGCGGCGTACGAGGCGAGCACGTCGAGGTGCGGTGCGGCCAGGGCGGGGACGGCCGCAGCGGCACGCGCGATCCGGTGGACCAGATTGGCGTGCCGCTGCTCGTCGGCCCCCTGGCTCGGCAACTCCTCGAAGTACCAGGGCAGGACGTCCTGCTCCCGGTCGCGCCACGCCTCGTCGACGGCCCAGGCGAGCGACCACTGCGATCCGGCCGCGGCGGATCGCGCCGTCGCGAACAGGGCCGCGTCGGGGTCGTGCACGAGCAGATCGTCGAGCGACTCGTCGTCCTCGGTCCAGCCGCCCTCCGGGTCGGACGTCAGCGCCGCCCGAGCGTCGGCGGTCTGCGCCACGAGGCCCCGGGGGTACGGGACCGGTGTGCCGCGCAGGAGCTCGGTGAGCGCCGCGAGCCGCACCTGCGGAACCGGGTCCTCGGCAAGGCCCCGATTGCGCTCCTCCGCGGCCTCCCGGGACGGGTCGAGCACGGACAGGACCGCGACCACCGCGGCGCGGATGTGGGCGTCGGGTTCGGAGCGCAGGCGCTCGTCGAGCAGCGGCAGGGCGGCGGCCGTACCGTCGGGGCGGCACGCGGCCAGCAGCCGAAGCAACCCGCTGCGGACAGCCGGGTCGGGATCACCGGCCGATCCCAGCAGGTCCGGCAGCAGCGCAATCACCGCACCGCGTCCCGCGCCGACGGCGTCGGCATCGCCGCCGCAGTGCGCACCGCCCCCGGCTATGCACGCGAGCAGGTGGAGCAGGTCGCCCCGATGGCCGGGGCCGTGCCGCGCCAACTCGGCGACGAACGGCACGGCGTACGGGGTCGCCGAGTACACGGTGCCCTGGTGCCACACCGTCCCGAACAGCTCATATACCGCTTCGGAGCGAAGCTCTTCGTCGTCGGACGCCGCGGCGCGCAGGAGCTCGGGCACATCGTCGGCGGGCCCGTACGCGTGACTCAGCGTCGGCCAGTCGACCTCGTCCAACCCGACCAGCACCGCGACCTCCCCGGCCCTACCCAATGAGGGTGTGAGCGTAACGACGGAGGCCGACACCGACGAGCTCGTCCGCCGAGTAGCTACCCCGCCTGCTCGGCCGGGGTCGTCGGGTCGGTCGCCGCGTCGATGCGTGTGACGTTTTGGAGGAGGCCCCAGACGAATTCCAGACGGTAGGTCGCCTCACCCTCGGTGATCAAGCTCCCCCACCGGCTCGGCGCCGACCCCTCCACATGGCGCAGTTGCGGGAACGCGTGGGCGACGTCGCCGATCACGAACTCCCACGGCCGCAGGTCGGCCACCGTCTCGACGGGCGGAATGCCGGCGGGATCGGCTCTGACCAGCCATTCCTGCCAGACCCGCCCGTCGGGGCCGGTGAGTACCTCGAAGCGCGACCACGGCCACAGCGGCAACACCCACCACTGGGCGTCGGCGGTGAGATCCCCGATCCTGCGCTCGGCCCGGCCGGCCGGTTCGCCGAGCGCGGCCCGGTACGCGCGGCCCGAGCCGCCGACCGAGCGGGAGCGCACCATGCGCTGCCACTGCGCGTTGACCTCGCGCATCCGGGTGCGGGTGAACTCCAACTCGCGGACGGCGTCGGCGACCAGGTCGGGTTGGTAATCGCCCATGCGTCGCAACAACACCAGACAGAATTGATCCGGTCCCACGGTGATCTCCGTACTCGTTCGCAGCAGACCTCGACGCTATCCACAAAGCGGACGACCATGCCGTCATTCCCCGCATTGTGATCGCCGGGCCGAACCCGAACACCTCGCAACGTGTATTCCCGAGCCCCTGGGATCTGACGGTCCGTCAGCGCTATCGTGAACCCGAGGTCATCGGGCGGCCACCGAACCATCGGCGCCGACCCATTACATGGCAAGGGGTGGCACATGATCGTCGACTACATCCGCATGCTCGGTGGGGACCGCATCGAACATCCCGGGGGAACCCTGCTCGCCCATCTGAGCAGGGTCGAGGCACTGCTGGAGACCTGGGGCGCCCGCCCCGAACTGCGCAGCGCCGGCCAGTGCCACGCGTTCTACGGCACCGACGGCTTCGCGACCGCGCTGCTCCCACTCGACCGCCGGGCCGAACTCGCCGGCCGGATCGGCGTGGACGCCGAGCGCATCGTGTACTTCTACGCGAGCTGCGACCGGGCCGCCAGCCACGGCACGCTCGTCGACGGCACCTTCCGGGATCGATTCACCGGCCGGACCTACCGGCCCACGGAGGCCGAGCGCCGCGACTTCGCCGAGCTCACCGCGGCCAACGAACTGGATATCGTCAAGATCGACCCGCAGGCCCACGCGCGCTGGGGTGCGGCCCTCCTCGACCTGCTCACCGGCTTCCGCCCGCTGCTCAGCCCCCCCGCGTGGGCCGAGTGCGAACGCGTGCTCGCGAACACGAAGGCCAGCAGCCGGTAGAACCGGCGACCGGATGGTAGTGATGGGGAGCCCGCCGGTCCGGTGTCGGGTCGCCGATCCGACGGGCGAACGGTGTCCAGGGAGAATCATGCGTATCGAACGGCTCGACCATCTCGTGCTGACCGTCGCCGACATCGGCGCCACGATCGACTTCTACGCCGGCGTGCTCGGCATGGAGCCGGTGACGTTCGGCGACGACAGACACGCGCTGCGGTTCGGCGCGGGCAAGATCAACCTGCACCGGGCGGGTGCCGAGTTCGAGCCGAAGGCCCGCGCCGCCACCCCGGGCAGCGCGGACCTGTGCTTCGTCGCCGAACCCCCGCTCACCGCGATCACCGCCGACCTGCTCCGCGCGGGAGTGCCGATCGAGGAGGGGCCGGTGCGGCGGACGGGCGCGCTGGGGCCGATCGACAGCGTGTACGTACGGGATCCGGACGGGAATCTGGTGGAGATCTCGGTGTATCCGGCCGATCAGGAGGCCGGCGGGGTGGTGTGACGCCGGGATCCGGATGCCGAGACCACGTGCGGGGGATCCCGGGCGGCTCGGTGCGGTTCAGCGGCCTTCCGGCGTCGGGCGGTGTTCCACGTACTCGACGATCGTGCCGTCGGGGTGCCGTGCGGTGAGGCCGGCGCCGGTGGGTACGCGGCGCGGCGGTTCGGTGATCTCGGCGCCGGCCGCCGTCAGGCGTTCGAGGTAGGGGGCCAGTTCGGGGACGAGCAGGGTGCCGGTGGTGGACCGGAACCGCTCGACCGTCTCGGCCTCGCCCTCGATCAGCAGGAAGCCGCCGACCGCCGAGAGCGCGATGCCGAACTCCCGGAAGGTGAACCACATGTCGCGCTCGACGCCTTGGAGCTCCTCGTAGAACGCGGTCGCCCGCTCCAGGTCGCCGGGTTCCACGAAGACCCGCAGGAACGCGCGGGGCGTGGCGAGCGTGGACGAGTCGTTGCTGCGGCGCCACATGATGTCGGCGGCGGGGTCGGTTTCGGTGGTCGCTTCGGTCGTCTGTCCGGTTGTTTGTTCGGCAGCCGGTCCGGCAGCCGGTCCGGCAGCCGATCCGGTGGTCGGTCCCGTGGTCGGTCCGGTCGTCGGTCCGGTTGTCGGTTCGGTGGTCATCGGTATCGGGGTCCCTTGGCTGTGTGCCGGGCCGATCGGAGCCGGCGGCGTTCATCGGTACGTCCACCACCCTCGCGGCGTCGCCGCGGCCGGGGCAGGCTCCGGTTCATACGGTGACCAACGGTCATAGGCTGGGCCGATGGCCACCGAGGACGAGCCGGATCGCCGGCGCGAGTTGGGCGGGTTCCTGCGCGCCCATCGCGAACTGCTCACCCCCGAAGCCGTCGGACTGCCCCGATCGCCGCGCCGTCGGACACCGGGTCTGCGCCGCGAGGAGGTCGCCGCGCTGTCCGGGGTCGGAGTGGCGTGGTACACGTGGCTCGAACAGGGCCGGGTGGACACCTCGCGCCAGGTCCTGGAAGCGGTGTCGCGGGCGCTGCGCCTGGACGCCGACGCGCGTCGGCACGTCCTGGAACTCGCCGGTTTCCACGTACCGGCCGGCCCGAGCGCGACCCCGGCCGACGGCCTCCGGGCGATGGTCGAGAGCTGGCCGGCCACCCCGGCGCTGGTGCTGGATCGGGCGCTGGACGTGCTGGCCTGGAACGACGCCTGGCGTGCGACCTGGCCCGACCCGGGCGCGGTGCCGACCGAGCGCCGCAATCTGCTGCTCATGCTGCTGACCGATCCGGCGTACGAGCCGGGGTTCCCCGAGCGGGAGACGGTCGCGCTCGACCTGGTCCGGCACCTGCGCACCCGCCCCGACGACGCGCGCGACCGCGCGGTCACGGCGGACCTGCGCACCGCGCGCCCGGACCTGGCGGCGTGGTGGCACTGCCGCGCGGTGGGCGTGTTCACGGCCCGGACGGTGCGGGTGTGGGGGACGGCGACCCGGGCCGACGGTCGATCGCGGGCGGCGGGTCGCGTACCCGCGTTCCCGCAGGCCGAGCGGTCCGGCGTGGTGGACGGCGGCCGGGCGGGCGAAGGCCGGGATCCGCGAGGTGTGTCGTTGCGGTTCGCGATGTCGCTGCTGATGCCGGCGGAGGCTCCGGAGACCACGGTGCTGGTGTGCACGCCGGCGGACGCGGAGACGATCGCGTACGTGACGGGTGGGTCGACCGAGACGCGACCGGTGGACGCGGTGTCGACGACTCCGGGAGCGCGCGTGGCGGCGACGGGGGCGCGGGGGTAGGCGGATCCACGGCGCCGCGCGTGGGCGGGGCGGGGCGGTGGCGTCCGAGGGCGTGGCCCGGTCAGGCGTGCTCGTCACCCACTTGGCTGAGCCGGTCGTCGCCCAGCCTGTGCTGTACATCGCGGAAGAGGATCGCCAGTAGACCCGCGAGCTGCGTCTGCTGATCGGCGGTGAGCCCGTCGATCAGCTCGGCCTCGCGGGTCAGTACCCGATCCACCGTCGCCTCGACCAACGCGTGCCCCGCCTCGGTCAGTTCGACCTCGACCGACCGGGTTCGACCGGGCCCGGGCCGCCGTACGACCAGCCCCTCGCGCTCGGCGCGGGCGACCCGTTGGGACACGGCGCCCGCCGTGACCAGTGAGCGTCGACCGAGTTCGCGGGTGCCCAACGTGTACGGCGGCCCACTGCGGCGCAGCACGCTGAGCAGGTCCAGCGTCGCGGTGTCCACCCCGGCCCGGGCCAGTACCCGGCGCCGGTCGTCCCCGAGCAACTTGGCCAGGCGCCAGATCGGCGTGACGATCCCGATCGAGGACACCGGAGTCCCGGGCCGCTCCCGCTCCCACGCGGCGGCGATCTCCTCGACGCTGTGTCCGACCCGTTCCTCGCCGTCCCGGAAGCTCGCCGTACTCGCCGACACACCCGCCTCGGTGCCGGCGTCGGGCCGGTCCTCGGGATTCTCGGTTGCCATCGGGCCTCCTTCGGGTGTTACGTTCAGACCTGAATTTAGATCTAAACGAACGACGTGGAGGTCATCCTATGGCACGCAACATCCTCGTCACCGGTGGCGGCACCGGCATCGGGCTCGCGGTCGCTCGGCACTTCGCCGCGCTCGGGGACGCCGTGACGATCACCGGTCGGCGGGCGGAGCCGTTGGCCGTCGCCGCCGAGGAGACCGGCGCCCGGGCGCTGGTGTGCGACCACACCGACCCCGAGGCGCTCACCCGACTGGTGGCCGAACTGCCCGAACGCATCGACGTACTGGTCAACAACGCGGGCGGCAATACCGACTTCGACCACGGCGGGGCCGACGACCTGGCGGCCTTTGCCCGGGCCTTCCGGGCCAACCTGGACGCGAATCTGGTCGGCGCCGCGCTGACCACCCGGGCGGTCGAGGACCGGTTGGCCGCCGGTGGCGCGGTGATCGGCATCGGCTCGATCGCCGCCGACACCGGGTCCGGCTCCTACGGCGCGGCCAAGGCCGGACTGGCCGCCTGGAACGTCGGCTTGGCGGACGCCCTCGGCCCGCGCGACATCACCGCCAACGTGGTGTCCCCCGGCTACATCGCGGACACCGAGTTCTTCCGGGACAACCTCACCGACGAGCGGCGCGGCCGATTGGTCGCCGCGACGTCGGTCCGCCGGGCCGGCTCGCCCGCGGACATCGTGGGCGCCGTCGCGTTCCTCGCCTCGCCCGCCGCCAGGCACGTCACGGGCCAGGTGCTGAACGTCAACGGCGGTGCGTACAAGAGCCGTTGAAGTCGGCGGACTAGGTCGTGGGCGACGGACGACGTGCCGCGCCCGCGATCCGGCCGAGCACCCCGATCGTTCCGGGCGAGCGAATTAAGGAATGTTCGTTCTTGACTGAACGTTCCTCAATGCGTATGGTCGGGATATGGGACGACCACGGGGATTCGACGAGGTCGAAGTGATCCGCTCGGCGGCGCTGCTGTTCGCCGAGCGGACCTATGACGGCACTTCCATCGACACGTTGGTGGCTTGCCTCGGTGTGCATCGCAACAGTCTGTACAAGACGTTCGGCAGCAAGCGCGGGTTGTATCTGGCCGCGCTGCGTCGGTCGGTGGAGCACGACGTGGCGCCGCTGATCGCGCGCGTCGCCGAAGCCGTGGATCCCGTGCAGGCGTTGCGTGCGGCCCTCGCCGCCCCGATCGAAGGGGTCGGCCTGGATCTGCTCCTGCTGGCCGCGATGGAGCGTGCCCCGGTGGACACCGAGGTGGCGCACATCGTGAACGAGGCGTTCGTCGCTTTGGATCGGGCCGCCGCCCATTCGGTGGGTGCCGGCGACCCCGCCGAGTCCGGCATCCTGGCCATGGGGCTCACCTCGGTGATCCTGGGGCTTCGGATGCGGGCCAGGGCCGGTACGACGAGCGCGGATGTCGATCGGGCCGGCGATGCCCTGGCGGAGCGCCTGGAACGGATATGAAACAGCCGACCCAACCCTCGAGCCACTCTCACCCGCAAGGAGCCGGCATGGCGAAAGTCAGTATCGACGGCGGCAGCCTGATCGTGGAGATGGAGGGCCTGGACAAGCTCTGGGCACTCAAGAGCCGACTGACCTTCCCCCTGGGCCACGTTCGCGGTGCGACCGCCGATCCGGGAATCATCAAGGAACGGAAGGGATTCCGCTCGCCCGGCGCACACATTCCGGGCCTGATCACCGCCGGGAGCTACCGGGTGCACGGCGAGCGGATCTTCTGGGACGTGCGTGATGCGGGCAAGGCGGTGGTCATCGAACTGGCCGACGAGCAGTACGCCCGGCTGGTCGTGCAGGTGTCGGACCCGCGGGCGACGGTGGCCCTGATCGAGAGCGCCGTCACGGCGAACTGACGTCCGCGCTACCCGAGTTCGTGGGTGGGCGGGGTGATGTCGCCTCGACGGTCGCGGAACGGGCACTGCCCGGCCCACCCCTGAGGGTCGGACCGGGCAGCGCCGGGTCGGAATACCGGATCACCGGATCACCGGTTCTCATGGGTTCGGCGACACCGGTTCACCGGATCCTCGGCGGGCGCCGGCTCGCGCCCGTCGAGGATGCCGTGCCGCGGGGCCTTGCACCCCTACCGAATCACGGAACTACCAGGTCCAGGACCAGCTGTAGGTGACGCTCAGCGTCACCGACAGGGACAGGGACACCGAGCTGTCCGGGCCGGCGTCCCCGGCGGAGGCGCTCAGGCGCTCCTCGAGGATCGCCTCGGTGGAGGCGTAGTTGGCGTAACCGGCGAACAGATCGCTCATGATGATCACTCCTTGGATCGGGATTTGGATCGGGACGTGTCGCTGCCCGACCGCTGAACTGTGCGAAGCACCCGAATCGCTGCTCGAACCACCCTCGACCGTCCGAACCATCCAGGCTGCCGGGGCCGTTCGAGCTACTTCGATCGCCCGGCGGCGATCGGCGTCAGATGGTCCAGGTGAAGGTGATGCTCCAGGACCACGACGCCGACACCGTGACGGTGATCGACGAGTCCGGGCCGGCGTCCCCGGCGGAGGCGCTCAGGCGCTCCTGGAGGATCGCCTCGGTGGAGGCGTAGTTGGCGTAACCGGCGAACAGATCGCTCATGATGACTTCCTTCGCTCTCGCCCGTTCGGCGGGGTCGCCGACGAACGGCGTTGTCGAACCTGCTGGGTGAACGTGCCGGTGCACGTGCGGACCAAGGCCCGGGCGTCGTACCGCGCGAACCCTCGTCCCGCCCGCCGCGGACTACCGGCGTCCGGGGCAGTTGCCACTGAACCAGTCGAGCGGACTCCGGGACATGACGAGTGTCTGCCGGGAGCGCCCGCGCTCCCGGACGCAGTGGCAGCAACGGCCCGGCAGGTCTCTGCCGGCTGTTGCCGGTTGCCATCGAGATAGCGAATTCCTGTCATCCCGGGGGGTATTGCCGGGTACTTAGAGTGCGGCTCATGAATGCAACCGAGCAGGTAGCCCCTGCGACCCGGAGCAGTGGCCGGGTCATCCAGGCGGCCCCACTGGAGTCCCCGGACGAGTTCGTACGCGCGGTCGCCGCGTTGAGCGGCGCCGAACCCCTCGTCGCGGACATGCAGGGCTATGTGGGTCGCAACGACAACTGGCGGGTGCCCACCGCCGACGCCGGCGATCTCTTCGTGAAGCGGCTGCGCGGCGACCGACGCCAGGTGCAGGCCCGGATGAGCCGCCTGCTGGCCTACCAGGACGTCATCGCCGCCCACCCCCAACGCGAGGCGGCCACACCACGCTTCCACGGAGCCGACCGCGAGCAGTCGCTGTTGGTGTTCGATCACCTGCCCGAGTCGCGTGCCGCCTCGGACCTGCTCGCCGGCGACGAGTTCACCGTCGAACTCGCCCACCGACTCGGTCGGGTCCTCGCCGAGATCCACCGACTACCCAAGATTCCCCTGGACATCGAGGAGATCGTCGAGGGCAAGGCACTGACCGCCTTCTACGCGCTCTCCTCCGACGACTACGCGAACTGCAGCGGCGGGGAGGTGGAGGCGTGGGCGATGCTCCAGCACGACCGGGAACTCGTCCGGGCCCTGGAGCGATTGCGGGACATGACCGCGGACGCGCCCACCGCGGCCACCCACTGCGACATCAGGCTCGACCAGTTCCTGCTGGCCGGCGACGACGTCCACGTGATCGACTGGGAGGAGTTCCGATACTCCGACCCGGCACGTGACGTCGGCGGATTCGTCGGCGAGTTCCTGCACCACTGCGCGGCAAGGATGTTCGCCGAACTCGATGTCGAGGCGGGCCTGTCCCCGGGCGCGGCCCACGACGCCATCCTGGCCCACGGTGAACGTCAACTGGAGAAGATCCAGGGCCACATCGCCCGGTTCTGGGCGGGATACCGGGAACTCGCCGAGATCGACGACGGGCTGGCCGTACGCGCGACCGGATACGCGGGCTGGCACTTCTTCGACCGCCTGCTCGCCGGCGCGGTGCACGGAGCGAAGCTCACCGCGGCGGAACGCGGCATGGCGGGCATCGGTCGCAACGCCCTCACCCACCCCGAACGTTTCGCACCCTCCATCGGACTCGACCGAGGCGTGATCTGATGCCCACCACGTACACCCGACTGCACGCATCCCTGGCACACGCCGTCGACGCCCTGGGCATCGACCCCGAGCAGGGCACCGTCACGGTCGGCGACGAGACCATCTCCTACGACAGCGAACTGCACCTGCGCCGGGATCTCTCCGCCGCGTTGTATCGACACTGGCATTCCGGCTCCGGCAGGCGCACAGAGGCGCGTGACGTACGTCGTGACCATCCCTTCGAGGAACTGCTCCGCGAGGCGACCCCGCACCGCACCAGCAGGACCGAGGCCGTGGTGCGATCGGGCCTCCTGGACGGCCCGCTCGGCCGGCACGTGCTGTTCGACGTGGGCCGGGTGCGGCTGCGGATCCCCGAGGACGAGGGACCTCGCCCGCTACCGGGGATCGGCACCGTCACCGCGCTCGAACTACCGGCCGTACGCCCGGCGTTGTCCCCGGGATTCTTCCTCGTCAACGGCTCGGTGGGCGGACCCGCGGTCGCCGGACACGTCCTTCGGCTCTACCTGCATCTGGACGAGTCCGCGACCGCGCCCACCGTATGGCAGGCAGTACTCACCCACCTGGAGTCGCGGTCGGTGGCCTACCGGGCCAAGATCCTGGCCAAGGCGGCCGGATATCCCCGGCGGGACGCGATCGTGCTCTACCTGGGACCGGACGCGTGGTCCGCGGTCGACGGCGTCGTCGAGGCCGTCCGGCATCTGCCCGGACTGCGCTCCGACTACTCGGTGTTGACCGCGCCGATCACCGGCGGGGTCTCCTATGCCTGGGATCCCCGGGACTCGCGGATCGGCTGGGACCGGATGAGCTTCGGCCAACACCGCACGGCGGCGATCGCCGCCGCGGTCGCCGCGCACGTGTACGCGGGCGCGGATCTGCACACGGCCGTCGCCGACGCGCTGATCGAATCCGGCGCCGAACCGCTCGCGCCGTACCGCAACGGCGACAGTCCCCAGTGGCGTCCCTCGACCGCCGAGGAGGTCGGCTGATGGCACACCGGGTATCCTTCATGTTCCCCCAGCAACCCACCGACCCCGACGCCATCGTGCCGTTCGGCCGACTGGTCCAGGACATCGGGGCAGAGCGGCTGTGGCTGGGCCAGTCGCTGCGCATCGAGTCCCACCCGGCCCTGGCCTACCTCGCGGGCACCGGCTGCCGGATCTCGGTGGGGATGGCGGTCGCCCTGATGGTCTTGCGCCACCCCTACGACGCGGCGCTCCAGGCGCGTTCGCTGGCCCGGCTGATGGGCAAGCCCGTCGCCATCGGCTACGGCGCCGCCTACCCGGCGTACGTGCGCAGCGTCCAGGGCGAGGCCTATACCAAACCCGCCGCCGCGGTGGGGGAGTTCGTGGACGTCGCGCGCAGGTTGGCCAACAACGAGGCCGTGGCGCACGACGGCGACCTGTTCTCCGTACACACCCGGCTGCCGCCGATGGACACGCCGAAGGTGGAGATGGGCACGGGTGTGCTGCGCCCCGCGATGGCCCGCGTCGCGGGCCGCACCAGCGACCTGGCGATGACGTGGCTCACCCCGGTGAACTACATCCGGGACGTGGTGATGCCGGCGGTGGCTCGCGGAGCCGAGGGTGTGCAGGCCCCGCCGCGGATCGTCTCGGTCGTGCACGCCGGCGTCGAGCGCCCCGGACGCAACCCCAACCTGCTCGCGCAGCACGGCAGCATCAGCCACCTCCAGGCCGACCACTACACCGACATGCTCCGCCAGGCCGGTCTGGACGTGCACGCCTCCGACCCGGTCTCCGGCGCGCGGGAGTTGGTCCAGGCCGGCGTCTACGTGTACGGCGACGCGGCGCACATCGCCGCGGAGATCGCCAAGTATCACGCGATCGGTGTGGACGAGGTGGTCGTCAATCCCACGTCGGTGAGCAACATGTACGGCCTGCGGGCCGCCATCGACGACCTCACCGACATCTTCGCCGCACTGGACACACTCGATTCCTCCCCTCGCCAGGAAGGAGACCGGGATGCGCAGCCGCAGTCAGTCGCCGTCGCTGCGGCTGTTGATCGCGTCGGTTGATCGCCGCCGGGCGCGGCTGATCGCCGCCGTTCTGCTGGCGCTGGTGTCGGCGGCGTCGGGGATCGTCGCACCCCTGTTGATCTCGCGACTGATCACCGCGATGAGTCGGCACACCGGGCTGGTGCCGATCGTGCTCGAACTCGCCGCGTGCGTGCTGGCCGGTGCGTTCGCCGGCGGCTGGTCCGCCTATCTGCTCAGCTCCGTCGGCGAACGCGCGGTCGCCGAAATGCGGATCGCACTCGCTCGGCACACCGTGCGGCTGCCGCTGGCGCGGATTCGCCGACTGGGCACCGGTGAGGTGGTGTCGCGGATCGGCGGCGACGCCGCGCAGTTGCGGGCGCTCACCGACACCGGCGTCACCGCCCTGCCGGTCTCGTTCGTCATGGTGGTCGCCTACCTCATCGTGATGGCCATTCTCGACTGGGCGCTGCTGCTCGTTGCCGTCGGCACCTTCGCCGTGGCCTCGATCGCCATCCGCGCCTTCCTGGTGGGCATGCGCAAGGGCGCGCAACAACAGCAGGTGGCGCTGGGCCGACTCGCCCAGACCGCGCAGTCGGTGTTCATGATCGCCTCCACCGTCAAGGCGTTCCGGGCCGAGGACCGCGCCGTGGCGCCGCTGGAACGACAGGCCGACGAGGCCGCCGCCGCGGCGACCCGCTCGGCCCGCTCGCAGGCCGCGATCAGCCCGCTGATGGGGCTCGGTCAGCAGATCGCCATCGTGGGTGTGCTCGCCACCGGCGGGGCCCGGATGACGTCCGGGACGGTGAGTGTCGCCGACTTCGTGGCGTTCCTGATGTACCTGTTCCAGCTGGTGAACCCGCTGATGACGCTCGCGCAGGGCGCCGGGCGCATCCAGGTCGGCAAGGCCGCGCTCGCCCGCCTCGACGAGGTGTTGGGCGCCGAGACCGAACCGCTGGACAGCGGCCGGATCCCCGAGATTCGCCGGGACGCCCCCGCGCTGCGGCTGCTGGACGTGGACGTCGTCCTGTCCGGGAACCGGGTGCTGAAGCAGGTGTCCCTGGAGGTTCCGCGCACCGGCGTGCTGGCGCTGGTGGGCCCCTCGGGAGCAGGCAAGAGTACGGTCCTCAACGTCATCGAGCGCTTCGTCGAACCGGTCGGCGGGCATGTCGAACTCCTGGGCACGGCACTGCGCACGTGGCCGCTCACCGAGGCCCGGCGCCGCATCGCGCTGGTCGAGCAGGCGGGCACGATCCTGCACGCGACCATCCGGGAGAACCTGTGCCTGGGCCGCAACGACCGTCCCTCGGACGAGGAGTTGTTCGCCGCGCTGGGCGCGATCGGCCTGGACGAGGTGGTCCGGGCGATGCCGGCCGGCCTCGAATCCGTGCTCGGTGAGGAAGTCCAGGTCTCCGGCGGGGAGTTGCAACGGCTGGCCATCGCAAGGGCGTTGCTCACCGAGGCGGAGATCCTGCTGATGGACGAGCCGAGCGCGCATCTGGACGGTGGCAACGAGGCACGCCTGGTCGAACTGCTGCAACGCCTGGGCCGCGACCGGGCGGTACTGGTGGTGGCGCACCGCATGTCGACGGTCGCCGCGGCACGCTCGATCGTCGTCATGGACGCGGGACGTGTGGTGGGCGTGGGGGACCACGCGACCCTGTCGGCCACGTGCGCGGCCTACCAGGCGCTGGCCCGGACCTCGGGGGAAGCCGAGGCCGAGGCCGATCCGACACCGTTGTCGACGCAGCCGGCCTGAACGAGGGATGACATGCCCATCGCCGCGATCGCGCCATTGCTCCTCCTCGGAGTCGCATTTGTCGGGTACTGCCTCCACGACCTGGCCCGAGGTGATGGGCCGCGGCACTTGCCCAAGTGGGTGTGGGGCGTCGTCATCCTCTTCTCGATCCCCCTGGGAGGCATCGTGTATCTGCTGTGGGGCCGCTCGCCGTCGGTGCCCGCGGGCGGTGGCGATGCCTGAGTCGCAGGCATTGCGCCGGCCGGGTCCCACGGCCCAGGCACCTCCCGAACTGCGGCCGGCCGTCGTCTTCCACGCTCTGGTCAAGCGTTACCGCGGTGACGTGGGCGTACGCGGGGTCGACCTCGAAATCGCCGGCCGGCAGGTGTTCGCACTGGTGGGGCCCAACGGCGCCGGCAAGACCACCCTGCTGAACCTGCTGTGCGACCTGATCGAGCCCGACGCCGGCACGGTCACCGTGACGGGCCGGCCGGCGCTGTGCCCCGATGCCGCCGAGTTCGAGCCCTGGCTCACCGGCTCCGAGGTGGTGCGGCAGTCGTTCGCACTGGCCCGCCCGGGCGAGCGACTCGACCCGGGTCGGTACGACGAGGTCGTCGACGGCACCGGCGTGCGTGCGTTCGCCCGGCGGCGCTGCGGCGGCTACTCGCGCGGCATGACCCAACGCCTGGGCATCGCCGCCGCCCTGATCCTGGACCCCGATGTCCTGGTGCTGGACGAGCCCACCAGCGCGCTCGACCCGGTCGCCCGCGCCGACATGTTGTCGCTGATCCGCCGGCTCGGGACGCGTCGCACCGTGGTGTTGTCCAGTCACACCCTCGCCGACGTGCAGCGCGTCGCCGACACCATCGCCGTCATGGACGCCGGACGGCTGCTGTTCACCGGCCCGCCCCGGGTCCTGATCGACGAACACCTGCGCCCCGCATGGCGGGTGACCCTCACCCACGACGCCGGGCCGGTGGTCGGGGTGCTGTCCGGGCACGCCGCGGTGCGGGATGTGCGCCGACGCGGGGTCGACGAGTTCGACATCGAGTTCCGCACCGTCGCCAAGGGTGCGGAACTCCTGGTGGGGCTGCTGGCCGAGGTCGGCGCGCGGGTGTCGAGTCTGGTGCCCGTCGACGCCGATCTCGAATCGGCGTTCCTCGCACTGACCGGCCGCGATCGACGGCGGGAGGACGAACGGTGAACGGGTTGTCCCCGTGGCGGGTGGAGGTCCTGCGGATCACCCGCACCCGCCGACTGCTCGCACTGGCGTTCCTGTATCTGTTCCTGGGCGCGAGCGGACCGCTCACGGCCCGGTACGCGCGAGCGATCTTCGCGCGCCTGTCGGACGGTTCGACGGTGACCGTCACGGTCGCCGATCCCGTCCCGGCCGACGGGATCCTGGGCTTCCAGCGGAGCGCGATGCAACTGGGCCTGGTCGCCTGTGTCGTGGTCACGGCCCTGGCCGTCTGCCTGGACGCGCGCCCTCCGCTCTCGGTCTTCTACCGCACCAGGGCCCCGGTGAGTCGCGTGCTCGTGCCACGACTGGCGATCACGCTGCTGACCACCGGCGCGACCTACAGCCTCGGCTTCCTGTTCGCGTGGTACGAGACCTGGGCCCTGCTGGGCGCGCCCGACCCGTCCGCGACCGTGCGGACGTGGGGCCTGGGCCTGGCCTACACGTCCTTCGGCGTCATCCTGGCGTTCATCGCCTCCGCCCGGTTCGGCAGCGCGCTCGGTACGGCGGGTGCGACCATCGCCGCGGTGTTGCTGATGCCGGTCCTGGGCGGGGTACGGGCGCTGTCCCACTGGGTGCCCTCCCGGTTGACCACACTGCCGAGCGATCTGTACGGCAAGCCCGCGCCCGACTCCGCGCTGCCCGCGCTCGCCGTGGCCGCGACCGTCGCCGCGATCGGCGTGCCGCTCGCGCTGCGGCTGACCGCCCGCCGGCGAGGTGTGCGATGACCGCGCCGGCCCGGACGGACCTGCCCTTCGAGGTGTTACGACGTCGCGTCGCTCGGGGCGTGACGGTCGTCGTCCGCCCGGATCCGGGACTGGGGTTCGTCGCCGTGAACGTGTGGCACGGCGTGGGCTCGTTGCACGACCCGCCGGGCAGATCGGGTCTGGCGCACGTCGTCGAGCACATCCTGTTCGGGGCCGCCGGGGACGATGCGGCGGTCACCCACCGGGGCGAATCCGCCAACGCCACCACCGCCTTCGAGCGCACCGTGTACGTGGGCACCGGATCGCCCGACGCGCTGCCGACCCTGCTCGACCAGGCGGTGCGGCGACTGCGACCGCGCACCGAGGAGTTGACCGCCTCGGCGCTGGACCGGCACTGCCGGGTGGTGCTGGAGGAGATCCGTCAGCGTGAGGAATCGGCCGCCTTCGGGTCCGGGGCACGGCGTGGTCTGCGGCTGCTCTTCGGCCCGGACCACGCCTTCGGCCTGCCGCCGATGGGACGGCCGGGGGAGATCGCCGCGATCACGCCCGACGACGTCGAGGAGTTCGTCGAGGACGCCTACGCGAGAGCACCGGTGATCGTGACGATCGTCGGCTCGGTCGAACCGGAGTACGCGCTCGACCTGGCCGGCCGCCGGCTCGCCGGGTTGGCGAGCGAACGCCGCTCGCCGGATCACACCCCCGTGGGGCCCGCCGGTATCGCGGGGCCGCGCCGCGAGGACGTCCGGGAGGGTTCGCCCACCGCCCTGTTGCGGTACACGTTCGCGCTGCCTCCCGAGGGCGAGCGCCTGGCCGTGGCCGCGGAGGTGACCATGGCCGCCCTGGCCGGCTCGGCCTGGTCGCTGCTGGACGCCGAACTCGTCCGCGAGCACCGCGTCGTGGGCGCGGTGGCCCAACACGTGCGCTGCGGGACCGGCTCCTCCATCGGCCTGGTCAAGGTCTCGGTGCCGGCCGGCGTCGACCTGGATCGCCTCGATCAAGACCTCACCGCGCGCTGGACCGCCCCGGCCCGCGAGGGCCTCGACGAGGGCGTGTTGCAGGCGGCTCGCGCACGGCGCGGCAAGGAGTACCTGGCCGTGCTGAGCCGGGCCCGCTCCTGCGCCGAGGAGTTGTGCCACCGGGAGGCGTGGGAGCGCGACGCGACGCGGCCGATGCGGCGACTGCGGGCGATCCACGAGGTGCGGGCCGAAGACGTGGCGCGGATCGCGTCGCGGCATCTGAGCGAACCGGCGCTGGTGGCCTTCCACGCCGAGGACCCCCGGGGGACGTCATGGATCGTGTGAAGGCGGCACATCGTGTGAAGGCGGCACAGGGAAGGCGGCGGATCGCCGGTGGGTCACCGTGGCGGTTTCCGCGCTCGCGCTCGTTCGCTCTCGACAACGGCCTTACGGTGCGGGTGGTGGACGTGCCCGGCCGGCTGGTCGCGACGATCGCCGTGGTGATCCACCTGCCGACGGAGGTCGAGGAGCCGGCCGGCGAGGGAGCCGTGGCCGCGTACACCGCGATGCTGCTCGGCAACGCACCGCACGCCCGGACCGGTTCGGTCGGCGAGGCCGCCAGGATCGGCGCCGCGATCACCACCGGGTGCGATCACCGGGGCCCGAAGGTGATCGCCGACTGCCCGGTGACCGAGGTGCCGCGACTGCTGGACGCGCTGGCCGCCATGCTGATGCGGTTCGAACCGACCCGGGCCTCCTTCGAGGAATGCCGCGGGCGGCTGGCCGCGGAACGCGAGATGGAACCGCACCACCCGGCCGCGCTCGCCAACAAGCTGTTCAGCGAGTCGGTACTGGACCCGACGAACCGGTACGCGCGGCCGGTGGGCGGCACCGCCCGCTCGTGGCAGACCCTGACCAGGGAGACGATCGTGTCGCTGCATCGGCGCCACGTCGGGCCGCAGCGGATGACGATGATCATCGTGGGCGACCTGGCTTCGTCGGACGTGGAGGCCTCGGTCCGGGAGTCCTTCGCGCACTTCCCGCGTGGGGAGTGCGCCGAGGTCGTGGATCGGCCGCCCGCGCCGGGAGGTGGGCCCAAGCTGAGTTGGCGGGCCGGGCAGGGCGGCGAGCAGACCCGGCTGATGCTGGGCTGCTTCGCCATCGACCGTCTGGACCCCCGGTGGCCGTCGGCCCGGGTGGCGGCCGAGTTGTTCGGCGGTGGGCCGGACGCGCTGGTCAACGCCGAACTGCGCGGTCGACTCGGGATCAGCTACGGCATCGACGTGCGCTTCGTTCCCTACTTCCGCGGCGGCCTGTTCGTGATCGCCGGATCGGTGACCGCCGGACACACCGCACAGGCGCTGGCGGCGATCCGAGGCGTGCTGACGCGCACCCTGGAGGAGGGTGTCGACCCGGTGCGCTTCGCCCGGGTTCGCGAGCGCATGGTCGAAGCCGCCGCCGAGACGTACGAGACCACGCTGGCGCTGGCCCAGCAGCACGCGGAGCTGACCTCGTGCGGAATCGAACCGTCCTTCATCGACGGCCATCTCGAGGCGATCCGGACCCTGGAGCCGGCGCGGCTCGACGAGGACTTGCGCACCCTCGTCGATCCGCGCCGACTGCACGTGGCGGTCGTCGGTCAGTTCGACCCCGATGCCTCCGAGGTCGCCGACCTGGAGCGGGCCTGAAGCCGTGCCGGGCCCGGCACGGGGAAGTCCGGGACGGCGCCCGCGCCCGGCGCGCCGGCGACGGCGGGTCGGGGGCGCAGGCTGCCCAGGGTGGCGTCCAGGTCACGGACCCAGTTGGCGACCTGTACCCGTGAGGAGCACTCCAGCTTGCGCATGACCTGCCGCAGGTGGTTGACCGCGGTCCATTCGGAGATCCGCAGGCGGTGACCGATCTGCTTGTTGGTCAGACCGGTGGCGACCAGGGTCGCCACCTCCGATTCGCGCGGGGTCAGTCCGAACTTCTCCCGCAGTTGCGTGGTGTCGATCGTTTCCCCGGGAGGCGTCACGCCCTCCGGCACTTCGTGCGTGTTGTCGGACGCGGACTCGGGCGGCCCGGCCGGCAGGATCCGGCAGAGCAGATCCACCAGGTCGACCGACTCGCCGGCCTGGGACCACCGCTCCAGCGTACGTTCGCCGATGCGTCGGGCCAGCCGATCCGAGAGGTCCGGGAGGATGGCGGCGCCGGTCGGTAGACCGTCGGTCCACGGCCAGTCGGCCCGGCCCAACGCGCCCAGGACCATGGCGAGTTGAGCGCCGCTTCGGCGAAGATCGCGCAGATGGCGATTGTCGACGAGCTTGCCGATGGCGGACAGCACGGCCTCCGGACCCAGGGGGCCCAACTTGACCAGGGCGCGCTCGACGTACGGGCGCGGTCCGCCGGCCCCCTTGGTACCGGCCGCCGCGGCGGCTCGCCACAGCAGGAGGAGGCCGGCGGCGTAGTCGTCGCCGCAGCGGGTGGCCTCGAAGAGTGCGGCTCGGCAGCGGGCTTCGACCCGGGCGAAATCCTGGTCGCGGATCAGGCGACCGAAGTACTCCGGCGCCGATTCGCACAACCGCCCCAGGTCCTTGCGTGCTCGGTCGGCGTCGAAGCAGGCGGACGCCGCCTCGGTCCCCTCCGTGGTTCGGGGATCCTCGGCCACCAGGATGTCGAGCAGCGTCAGATCGGGATCCGCCGAGACCTCGGTCGGGTCCGGTGAGCGGGCCGGGGGCAGTTGCTCGAAGCAGACGGCTGCGGCTTCCTGTTCCCCCGCGACCGCCAGCACGTAGGTCGCCAACTTGTACAACGCGACCCGAGGTTCGGCGGCGGTCGGGGTGTACTCGCGGATGACCCGCAGGACCTGTGGCAGCAGTTCGGTGATCCCATGGGTACGGGCGAGCAGCGGCAGTGCGTCCCACATCAGCGTGACGGCCTGCGCGTGTCGCCCGGTGTGGATCAACTCCTCGACGCTGCACCGCAGATTGCGCCATTCGTGGCGGAACTCGGCCAGCAGGAGCGGTTGTTCCGGAGAGCACAGGTGAGCGGACAGATCCCGGATCCGGGAGGAGAGATGGTCGGCCTGGGCCTGTCGGATGGCCGGGAGGGAGATCTCGGGCTGGATCGCGCACCAGTTCGCCGCCGGCAGCCCGGTCACCCGCAGGTGATGGCGGCGCGAGGGTTCGCCGGCGCCGTCCGTGCCGGGCAGCACGCACTCGAAGACGAGACCGCGCGCGACCAGCGAGCGGGTCAGCCCGCCGATGTCGCACCGGGGGAGGGTCTGCCGCAACATGTGCGCGCTCGCTCCTCCGGTGGCGGTGAACACCGACGCGAGCACGACCATCTCGTCCGTCGACAACGAGGCGTCGACGGGCAAGGGAGGTCGGTCGACCCGGACTTCGGTGTCGTCGAAGAGTTCGCCGAGGCGGTGCCGCGGGCCGTCCTCACGCACCGCAGCGGCCACCGCGGCCAACCCGTGTCGATCGACCAGGTCGGCCAGGGCGGCGATGTCCGACGGTATGCCGAAGGAACTCGCACAGATCCGGGTGACCGCGTCGAGGTCCGCGCGGGTGAGTTCGGCGGCCGGGTTGTGCCGGCGCAGGCAGTGGGCGAAGAAGCGCGCCGCCTCGGTCGTGACGATCCCGTCGGTCGCGGATCCGAGTTCGTCCGCGGGTTCGGCGAGAGGGGCGACGGGCACCGTGATCGTGTTCTCGCACCGACCCGGGTGGGTGATCGCGACGATCACGCGGATCTGCGGGAACGAGCCGTTGAGGTCGAGAAGTGCCCCGCCGTCGGCGGGATCCAGCCTGCCGAAGTCGTCCACGAGCAATACGACACGTGTCGCGGGTTCGGATCGACGTGCCGTGACGCGCGCCTTGTCGGCGAGATATCTGGCCGTCTTGGTATCCGTGACCGGACTCGACACGACGATGGTGTCGTCGACGGTGGCGAGGTACTCGGCCACGTCGGTGAGCAAGGTGGTCTTCCCGATCCCGACCGGGCCGGCGATCGCCAGCGCCCTGGACTCCCCCTCGCTGGCCAGCCAGGATTGCACCGCTTCCAGCACGTTTCTTTTGTGACGGAATTCGAATCGTCCCCCGGTAGAGGCCATGATCGTGCGCCCCACAAGGCACCCCCGTTCGTAGTGTCCACACTCTTCGTACCTTCCGGACCCGGCCCCGCACCCCCGCCGGGATCCGACGTGGAACCGGTGGCCACGGGACGGCCGAATGGTGATCGGGCCCCGCACGCGTCTCCATGGATCGGTATGGGTCCCGCCATGGCCTGGTTTCCACGGTCCGTCATGGGTCCGCACGGCGAGGCGGAGGTGCTCTCGAGAACACGTTCACGATGTGACCCCTTCGGGAGTCGGACGGATGCGACCCGGCGGTCGAGGTGTCCGTACGCGTGCGATGGGTTTCGTGGTCGGTCCGGCGACCGTACTTCACGGGTGCGACGAACGCGTCGGGATGCCGTACCGGTGTGTGCACTGCGGGCCGGTCCCCGTACTCGGCGCAGTGGTTCGGACCAGTGGGTCGACAATGGAGACGCCCGGATGATCGGGCATCGTGATGGGCGCGCGAAGGTCGGGGGCGTCGGCGAGGATTCCCCACCGACCGGTCGACGATCCGGAGGCTGTCGACACTCGCGCGCAATGCAGGGGAGTCCTCGGCCTTGGTCGTCACATTACATCGCCCGATGAAACGAGGGGGCGACGGTGAGTCACACCACGGCAAAGCCTCGGCAGGTTCCGGTGTGGTGGGGAAGCGGCCGGAAGCGGGCCGCGGACGGGGCCGGGTGGGAAGTCGGTTCGCCGGTCGGGACCGGGTGGGAAAGTCGGTTCGCCGGACGGGGCGTCGGTGGCATCCGTAGCGTTGGTCTGTAAGGGGTTCTCGTACGGAAGGCAGATCTGATGGATTCCGGCACCCTGGCCGTTCCCGGAGCCGACCTCTATTACGAGGTGCGCGGCTCCGGGCCGGTCCTCCTGATGATCAACGGCAGCAACGGAGACACCGCCCTGTACGCGGGGCTGGCCGATCGCTTCGCCGACCGACGTACGGTCGTCACCTACGACCGACGCGGCAACTCCCGGAGTCGGCTCACCGGTCCGCCCGAGGAGCAGCGGGTCGAGCTGCGGGTCGAACAGCACACGGACGACGCGTTCCGGCTGCTTCGGGAGCTCACCGCCGAACCGGCGGCGATCTTCGGGAGCAGCACCGGCGCCGCCATCGGGCTCGACCTGCTCGCCCGTCATCCCGAGCGCGTCGAACTGCTGGTCGCCCACGAGCCGCTCGTGCTCGGCATGTTGCCCGAACCGAAACAGTGGCACGCGAGGTTCGACGCCGTGTGCGACCTGTTCGTGACCGGCGGCGCGAGGGCCGCGATGGACGAACTCTGCACGTTGTTAGGGGTGGCCGCCCCGCCCGAGCCCGCGGCGGAGATGCCCGCGTCGATCCGGGAGCTGCTCGAACGGGTCCAGGCCAACGTGGAGTTCAACTTCTCCTGCGAACTGCGTGCGTTCAGCCGCTTCGAACCGGATCTCACCGCTCTGCGCGGCGCACCACTGGTGACGGCTGTTGGAGCGGAGGGAGTCCAGACGCTGCTCTACCGCACCACGGCGCTGCTCGCCGAGCGTCTGGACCTGCCGGTCACCGAGTTCCCGGGCGATCACATGAGTTACGCGATGCGGCCGGAGGAGACCGCCGAAGCCCTGGCACCGATCCTCGAGCGCAAGTAGTAAGTAGGGGCCGGGCTCCGGGCCGCACGACGTCACGGGGCCGGGCCGCCCGTCCTCAGGAAGTCACAGGGCCGGGCCGCTCGGCCCTCACGACGTCACGTCGAGGACCGCCTTGCCGCCGAGCCTGCGGCCGGCGAGCAGTTCGGCGGCTTCGGCGATCCTGGTCCACGGGCCGTGCCAGGAGATCCGCGGGTCGAGGTCGCCGCGCGCAGTTCGGCCCACGCGCCGCCGTCCCCGAGCGTGGTTGGGCGCAGCGTGAATGGACCGAGCAGGGGGCGGGGCCGGGCCTGGCGGAGCATGTGGAGCGGGCGTTCGCGGCGATCCGGCCGAGTCTGGACCTGGTGGTGCCGGCGACGGGCTGACGCGCCGGCGGCTTGCGGGCACGGCTTGTGGCCGGCACGGCGTGGCGTGGCGTCTCGGGCGTACGGTCTCTCGGCCCTGTGGCGCTCTCGGGTCTCTGACGGCCGGAGAGCGGGACATTTTCACGGGCACGGGCACGGTCGCGTGCGGGCGCGCGAGTGCGGGTGCGGGGCGCAAGCGCCGGAGCGTGCCGAAGCCCGGCCGGGTCGGTGGGACGGCGGCCGGGCCGGAGCTCGGAGCGGGCGGGGGCGAGCGGGGTCAGGCCGATGCGCCGCCGTCGAGGACGAGGTCGGTGCCGACCGCGAAGCCGGCCTCGTCGGAGGCCAAGTACAGGACGGCCGCCGCGAATTCGGTCAGCGTGCCGATCCGGCCGGACGGGTTCTCGACCTTCATCCGGTCCGCCCGGCCGGCCTCGGTCTCACCCGAACGCAGCGACATGGTGGTGTCCAGCGGGCCCGGGCTGACCGCGTTGATCCGGATACCGTCACCGATGTGGTCCAGCGCGGCGTTGCGGGTGAGCGCGCTGACGGCGGCCTTGGACGTGACGTACGCGCCGACATTGGCCAGCCGGGAGTGCGCGCCGAGGTTGGACGAGATGTTCACGATCGCCCCGCCGCCGTTGGCCCGCATGTAGCCGATCTCGTGCTTCATCGACAACCACGTGCCGGTCACGTTGATGTCCAGGACGGCCCGGAAGTCCGCCTCGTCGACGTCGCCGAGCGGGCCCTTGCCCAGGATCACGCCGGCGTTGTTGACGGCGACGTCGAGGCCGCCGAACAGCTCGACGGTACGGGCGACGAGCGCGGCCAGGCTCGCCGAGTCGGTGACGTCGGCGGTGACGGCCGCGGCTCGGCCGCCTTCGGCCTCGATCAGGCGAACGGTCTCCGCCAGCGGCGCGGCACCGCGGCCCGCGACCACGACGGCGGCGCCCTCGCGGGCGAAGGCGAGTGCGACCTCCCGGCCGCCACCCGAGCCGGCGCCGGTGACGAGGACGGTCTTGGCGGTGAAACGTGTGGACATGGTGGTTCTCCAGAGTCTTGCGGGTCGGGTGTGTGGTGAGTGGGTCGGGGAGTCGACGGGTGTGGGTGCCCCGCCGGTCAGGTGCGTCGGGGGTCGGGCTCCGGGATGTGGTCGTGGTCGTGGTCCCGGTCGTGGTCCCGGCCGCGGGCCGGGCGGAAGGCCGCGAGGGCCGCGAGGGCCGCCGCGAGGAAGACCGCTCCGGCCGTGCCGAAGGCCCACGCGTAGCCGACGATCACGTCGCCGCGGGTCGCGGCCACCGACATCAGCGCGGCCAGGCCGACGGTGGGTCCCAGTTCCATCGCGGTGTTCAGCACGCCGCCGGCCAGGCCCGCCTGGTGGACGGGTATGTCCCGGGTGGCCAGGACGGCGGTGCCGGCGAAGATCAGGGCGGCGCCGACGGGGAGCAGGACCAGGCCCGGGAGGAGGTCGAGGGCGTAACGGCTGCGGTCGTCCAGGCGGGCGAGCAGGAGCAGGCCCGCGCCGCCGATCAGCAGGCCCAGCACGGTGACGCGGCTCGGGCCGTACCGGGTGATCAGCGGGCCGGCGGCGCGACCGGTCGCGATCAGCGCGAGGGTGAACGGTACGAACGCGCCTGCCGTCGCGAGCGGCGACCAGTCCCGTCCCTGTTGGAGGTAGAGCGAGATCAGGAAGCTGATCAGGCCGGTGCCGGTCGCCGCGAGCAATACCCCGACCAGCCCCAGGATCCGGCGCGGATCACCGACGAAGCCCGGTGGCAGGAGCGGATCGGTCACCCGGCGCTCGACCGTCAGGAACGCGATGAGCAGGTTCACGCCGACGCCGAGCGGGACGAGTACGGCCGCCGACGCCCACGAGTGGTCGCCGGTCACGGTCAGGCCGTACCCGGTGACGGTGATGCCGACCGTGGCCAGGATCGCGCCGATCGGGTCGAGCCCGGGGCGACGGCCGGACGGGGCCGCCGTCCCGTCGGCGGGCTCGCCGTACGTCGGGCGCCCGGCCGGCAGGAGACCCGGCGTCAGGAGCAGACCCAGGACGGCCACGGCGACCGGTACGACGAACATCCAGCGCCAGGACACCCACGTCGTGAGCACGCCCGAGGCGAGGTTGCCGACGGCTGCGCCCAGTACGGACAGGCCGCCCCAGGTCGCCATCGCCCGCCGATACGCGCCCGGTTCGGGGTATACCGCGCGCAGCACCGCCATCGCGGCCGGCGCGGTCAACGCCGCCCCGAGGCCCTGCCCGAAGCGCACCGCGACCAACACCGCGAAGCCCGGCGCGAACGCGGCGACCATGGACGCGAGGCCGAACACGACCAGGCCCGTCGTGAACATCCGGCGCCCGCCGTACCGATCCGCGAGCCGACCGCCGAACAACAGCAGTCCGCTGAACGGCAACCCGTAGGCGGCGCTGACCAGCACCAGATCGGCCGACCCCAGGCCGAACTCCCGGCCGATGTCGGGCAATGGCACACCGATGATGGTGATGGTGAAGATCAGCGTGGCCTGCACGGTGCCGAGCAGGAGGAAGGCGAGGGTGGCGCGCGGAGCCGGGGCCGGGGCGGGGGAGGGGACGGGGGCGGCGGCGAGTGTGCTCGTGTTGCTTTGTGAGCCGAGGCCCGTGGTCGGGCCCGTTCTCGTATCCGTTTCTGTGCCCGTGTCCGTGCCTCTGCTCCCGGCCATTCCGGTCAGGCCTGTCATGCCGGTACCCCCGTTGCCGTCAACTTTTACAGATCGATCGTTCTGGAATCAAGGCGCGCGTGTCCGGTGGTGCGACGAGTGCCGCGCCGTTCGGGGGTCGTTCAGGTGAGCAGGGTGAACGCCTGCTGCGTCGCGTCGCGCAGGCGCAGCGAGTCGGGGCCGGCCTTGCCGACCACGCGCATTCCTTGCAGAAGTACCAGCAGGAATCGGGCGAGGGCCTGCGGATCCCGATCCGGGCCCAGCTCGCCCTGCGCCCTGGCCCGGGTGAGCGCGACGGTCAGATTGGTCTCCATCTGACTCCAGCCGTGCTCGACGATCCGCGCCGCGCGCGGGTCGTGCGCGGCCAGCTCGGCGGCGGTGTTGGTGAGGAAGCAGCCGCGCAGCCGGGTCGGCTCCTCGGACGCCTGCCGGGCGAACCGCTCGACGAGTGCCCGGACGGCCGGCAGCACCGGGCCCGGCTGGGACAACTCCTCGAACAGCTCCGGGTTGCGGCTCTCGCGGTAGCGGTCGAGCGCCGCGAGGTAGAGGTCGTGTTTGTTGCCGAACGTCGCGTAGATGCTCGCTCGGGCGATGCCGAGGCGAGCCACGAGGTCCGCCATCGAGGTCGCCTCGTAGCCACGCTCCCAGAAGAGTTCGAGAGCGGCCTGCAAGGCGGCGTCGGGATCGAATTCCTTGGTCCTGGCCACGAGTGCGACTCTAGGTCATTCGAGAACGAGTGGTCAAGAAAGCATGACTCCCCTTGCGCTCGGCGGGCCGGTGTCGGGTCGGTTGGCTAGGGTGCGAGTCGGTCGTCGGGGCGACCGTCGTGTGCCGTCGGCCCCTGTCGCAAGCACGGCCGACTCGCCCGGACCGGGCGGCAGTCGGCGTCCTCGGCGGCCGGGGGGCCGGAAGTACGGGTTGATGGAGGTAAGGCGATGGCAGCCACCGCGGACGACGTGCGTCGACTGGCGCTCGCGTTGCCCTCGACGACCGAGAAGCTCGCGTGGGGCATGCCCACGTTTCGGGTCGCCGGCAAGATCTTCGTCTGGCTGGGCGAGGACGACGCGTCGATGGGCATGAAGTGCCCGATCGAGGAGCGCGCCGAGCTGATCCAGGCCGAGCCGGACAAGTTCTTCCTGCGTGACGGGCACGACGACACGGGCAACTGGATCCGCGTGCATCTGTCGGCGGTGGACGACGAGGACGAACTGCGCGCGATGGTCGTGGACGCGTGGCGGCTCACCGCGCCCAAGCGACTGGCGGCGGAACACGGTGAGCCGGGCGTCGGCTCCTGAGGCGAGTCGCGGGCTCGGGCGGGTTCCCGTGTCGGGGCCGGAGTCCTTCGGGCCTGCGGCCGTCCTCGGGTGACCGGGCTCCTCGGGCCTCCGGCCGTCCCGGGTTTCGGTGCTCAGCCGGCCGCCGCCCGGGTCCAGCGTCGGCCCAACTCGGCGATCCGGGACACGAGTTCCGGTGGGCTCTCGACCGTGAAGTCGAGGTCGAGGAGGGCGAGGCGGAACGCCAACGTGTCGATCGAGGACGATCCCGTGGTCAACCGGCACGTGTTCGCGTCGATCGTCGCCAGCACACCGTCGGTCGCGCCGATCCGTGCCGCGGCGACCTCCGGGGCGGCCCGCAGGAGCACGCTCGCGCGGTGCGGGTAGGCGCGGGTGGAGATGCCCGCCGACATGTACGCGACGACGTCCTCGTCCGGAAGCGGACGCGGCTCGAACCGCGGGCCGTTCGGCGTGCGCAGCCGGATCCGGTCCACGCGATAGGTACGCCAGTCGTCCCGGTCGAGGTCCCAGGCCAGCAGGTACCAGCGGCGCCCGGTACAGGCGAGCCGGTGCGGCTGGGCGCTGCGCGTACCCTCACGGCCGTCGTGGGTGCGGTAGTCGAAGCGCAGCGTCTCGGCGGACCGGCACGCCGTCGCGATCGTGCTCAGGTCGGCGGGCGCCACCGTCTCGCCGCCCACCGGCAACGTCACGGTGACCGCGTCGAGCGCGCCCACGTCCTGTCGAAGGCCCGTCGGCAGCGCCTGTTCCAGCTTGGCCAGCGCCCGGGCCGAGGTCGCCTCGATCCCGGCGACGGTGCCGCCGACGGCGGTACGCAGGCCGGAGACGATCGCGGCCGCCTCGTCGTGGTCCAGCAGCGGCGGCAACGGGCCGCCCGGGTCGAGTCGGTAGCCGCCGGACGAGCCGGCGGTGCGGACGTGATAACCCGCGTCGCGCAGTCGCCGTACGTCGCGCCGCAGTGTGCGCGGGCTGACGCCGAGGCGGGCCGCGAGGTGGGGGCCGGTCCAGACGGGTGGTTCGGGGTGGCCGGCGGGGTCGGTTCGGTCGGTGCGGTCGGGGTCGTCGGCGCGCTCGTGCGGCTCGGGTCGGGATTGCAGGAGGGACAACAGACGAAGCAGGCGGGTCGTACTCTCCAACGAGTCCATGTCCTCAGGGTGACGTCGAATGAGGCAAGTTTCCGACCGCATTCGCTCCTAGTCTGGGCGCATGGAGATCACCACCCTCAGCACCCGCCGGCTCAACCGTGTGCTGCTCGAACGCCAATTGTTGACCCGGCGGCACGCGCTCTCGGCGGAGGCGGCGATCACGCACCTGGTCGGCATGCAGGCGCAGGCGCCGCACCCGCCGTACATCGGCCTGTGGACCCGGCTCGCCGACTTCCGGCCGACGGAACTGGCCGACCTGCTGACCGAGCGCCGGGTGGTGCGGCTCGGCCTGATGCGCGGCACGGTGCACCTGGTGACCGCCGACGACTGCCTCGCGCTCCGGCCCGTCGTGCAGTCGATCTACGACGCGGACCTGTACCGGAACGCCCTGCACGGCCTCGGCGACTCGACCGTCGACGTTGGCGAACTCGTGGCCGCCGGACGCGAGATGATGGAGAAGCAAGCGCTGACGGCGAAGGGTCTGGGCCTCGCGCTCGGCGAGTTGTTCCCCGGCGAGAACCCGAAGGCCCTCGCGCACGCGCTGCGCAGCCAGGCGCCGCTGGTCCAGGTCCCACCTCGCGCGGTGTGGGGCCGCAGCGGCCAATCCGCCTGCACGACCGCCGAACACTGGCTCGGCCGGCCGCTGTCGACGACATCGACACCCGACGCGACGCTGCTGCGCTACCTGGCCGCCTTCGGCCCGGCCACGGTGGCCGACATGCAGGCCTGGTCCGGCCTCGGTGGGCTGCGCGAGGTGGTCGACCGCCTGCGCCCGAGCCTGGTGGTGTACCGGGACGAGTCCGGCCGTGAACTCTACGACCTCCCCGACGCCCCGCTCCCGCCCGAAGACACCCCGGCCGCGGTCCGGTTCCTCCCCGAGTTCGACAACATCCTGCTCTCCCACGCCAATCGCGCCCGGATCATGTCCGAGGAGGACCGCAAGCGCCTGTTCACCGTCAACGGCATCATCCGCGCGACCTTCCTCGTGGACGGCTTCGTCGCCGGCATGTGGCGCCTCACCCGAGCCGGCAAACCGGTCTCGCCCGGCTCCCCGGCCGCCACGACCAACCCCGCGGGCCCACCCCTCACCCTCGAAATCCAACCCTTCCGCCCCCTCACCCCCACCACCGAGTCCGCCCTCATCGCGGAAGCCACCCACCTGATGACCTTCAGCACCCCCAACAACCACGACATCCGCGTCCGCTGACCCGAACCCCTCCCACCACACCCGAGTCCGACCCGGCGTCGCCCCCCGCAGACGCGCCCGCCACCCGGCTGTCGGGACCCTCTGCGGGTTGTGGGGTGGGGCCGAGGGTGGTGGTCAGGGTGTGGGAGAGGTCGTGGGCGGAGGGTGGGGTGGTGAGGGATCGGGCGGTTCGGGTGAGGAGGTGGGTGATGCGGGGGGATGCGATGGTGGGGTGGGCCGGGAGGATGTGGGAGTGCAGGAGGGTGGCGGCCTCGGGCCAGGTGCGGGTTCGGGCGAGGGCGTGCAGTAGATAGGCGTGGTCGTTGAGGGCGGTGCGGCTGCCGGGGATGCGTCCGGCGGCGGCCTGTTCGAACAGGGGGATCGCGCGGGTCCAGTGGCCGTTGTCGGCGTGGATCATCGCGTGGTGCCAGGTGATCTCGGCCGTGTCGAGCCACCAGGCCCACGCTGGATCGCGGGGGCCGGCGCCTTGCAGGTGTCGGCTGTGGGTCTCGCGGATGAGGTCGAGTGCCTTGGCGTGCTCCCCGTATTGGTTGAGCGCCCGTGCCCGGCGCATCACGAAAAGGGTCCGTACGCCGGGCGGCAGGTCGTCCGCCAGGACGGTCGCGCAGATGCCCAGTGCCTGGTCGGGGCGGCGCAGGTGGATGGCCTGCATGGCGAGTTGGGACAGCGCGAAGTGTTCGGCGGAGCGGTCGCCCGCGCGGCGCGCGGTGTGCACGGCGTCGGTGCTCAGGCGCCGGGACAGGTCCTGGCGGTCGGCGTCGAAGGCCAGCCACCCGGCCACCTGTTGCGCCTCGGCCACGGCGGCCAACCGGTCGCGGGAGGCCGGGCCGATCAGGGTGGCGCGCAGCGCCGATCGGGCCGAGCGCACGGCCGAGTCGAGGATGGCCCCGGCGCCGTGGCGGGTGTCGAGCGTGACGATGTGGGCGTTGTGCTCGCGCAGTTGCCGCGTCTGGTCCAGGTCGCGGGCGCTGTACGGCCGCGGCGGCGGGAGGGCTTCGGCCGGGTCGACATGTGGCGTCGTGGGTAAGGGGGCGTGGGCCACGGGCCGAGTCTCCGTCTTGGTTTCCGTGTCGTGATTGCCGTTCTCCGAGCTTGTCGCCATGAGATCACGGTGTGCTGTCCCGCAGGGCGGTGGGGCGGTGGAGGGCTGTTATGGAGCAGGTGCTCTGTTATTGTTCCGGCATGCCTCGTCCCCGGGTTCACGATCTCGATCTGCTGCTGGACGCGGCCGAGCGATTGGTGGCCGACGTCGGGCCGGAGCGCTTCACCGTGCGGGGGCTCGCGACGGCCTCGGGAGTGTCCAACGGGGCGATCTATCACGCGTTCGGGTCGCTGCCGGTCCTGCTCGGGCGCGTGTGGCTGCGCGCCGCGGGCGACTTCCTGGACCTTCAGGTCGAACTCGTCGACGCGGTGCGCCCGGACGACCCGGACGGCGGCGTCCGGTCCGTGCTGGCCGCGGCGAGCGCGCCGGCGGTGTTCGCCGACCGGCGACCCGAGGCGGCTCGGATGCTCATGGGCGTCCACCGCGATCGGCTGCTCGGCCCCGACCTGCCGCAGGAATCGGCCGAGGCGATGTTCGCGCTGGACAAGCGGGTCCTGGCGCTGCTCACCCGACTGGCGCGGGCGTTGTGGGGGCGGGCCGACGGGCCGAGCGTCGAAGTGGTGACGCTGTGCGTGGTCGACCTGCCGACGGCCGTGTTCCGCCGGGAACTGACCGGGCCGTGCGCCGACGGCCGCCCCCGGATCGGCGCCGACAGCCGCGCACGTTTGGAGGCCGCGGTCCGCGCGGTCCTCACCCTCCCGCCGCCGCTGCCGCCGCATGGCGCGCGGACGACGGGTTCCGGAAAGGAATGACCGACATGCCCGAACTGCGCCACGAGGATCACGTCTTCGTCCTGGACCTCGGCGACGGGGAGAACCGATTCGCGCCGGACTGGGTGAAGACCGTCGACGCCCTGCTCGACACCGTCGTCGAGCACCCCGAACCGGCGGTGCTGGTGACCACGGGACGAGGCAAGTTCTACTCCAACGGCCTCGACCTGGACTGGTTGGCCGAACACGCCGACGAGTTCGGCCCGTACGTCGCCGACGTGGAGGCACTGCTGGCCCGCGTGCTCACGCTGCCCGTGCCCACGATCGCCGCGGTGAACGGCCACGCGTTCGGCGCCGGGGCGATGTTCGCGATCGCCCACGACTTTCGGATCATGCGGGCCGACCGCGGCTACTTCTGCTTCCCCGAGGTCGACATCCGCATCCCCTTCTCGCCCGGCATGGCCGCGCTCGTCCAGGGCAAGACGACCCCCGCCGCGGCGGTCGCCTCGATGACCACCGGCCGACGCTTCGGCGGCGTCGAGGCCCGGGAGATCGGCCTGGTGGACGACACGGCCGAGGAGGCCGCCCTGGTCGCCGCGGCCTCGACCCGCGTACGCCCCCTGGCGGGCAAGGACCGCGCCACACTCGGCGCGATCAAGTCGACCATGTACGCGACGGCGGTCACCGCCCTCACGACCCGCTGACGTCGACGGGAGCGGGGCCGGCGGGCCCCGCCCCGCCCCGCCTCACCCGCTCGTGGCGAGCGTGGTGGTGTAGCCGGGGCGCGGGTGGTGGATGGGGCGGGTGTCGGAGCCGGCCAGTTGGGTCAGGAGGCGTTCGGCCAGGGCCAGGCCGGTGTCGTTGTACAGCCCGTCGTGGATCAGGAACGCCTGCTCCGGCGCCACTTCGCGGATGTAGTCGGCGGCGTCGCCGAGTTTGAGCCAGGGAGCGCCGGCCGGCACGAGCAGGGTGGGGGTGGCCTCCTCCGGAACGGTGAACGCGTCGCCGGGGTGGAAGACGCGGCCGTCGATCAGGAAGCCGACGTTGTCGATGACGGCGATGTCCGGGTGGATCACGGCGTGCTTCTCGCCGTACACGTGCACGGACAGACCCTGCGCGCCGCCGATCTCGAACGTGTCGCCGTGCGTCACGGCGCGCACCCGACCGCCCAGGTCGGGGAACTGGGCGGCGACGGCCGGATTGGTCCAGATCTCCAGGTCCGGGTTCGCCGCGGCGGCGGCCCGGAGCGTGTCGGGGACCACGTGGTCCAGATGCTCGTGGGTGATCAGTACGGCGTCCGCGCCCACCATCGCGTCGGGCTCGCTGAAGGCGCCGGGGTCGATCACGACGGTGGCCGCGTCGGTGGTCAGTCGTACACACGCGTGGCCGAGCTTGGTGAACCGCATGCCTGTTCTCCCGGGGTTGCGCTTGGTGATGGCCGATCGGGTGCCGGGGTGCCGGGGTGCCGGGGCGCCGCCGTCGCCGGCGACGCTCCCCGCGTCTCTTGCCGCTTCCCGGGTCGATCATGCCAAGCCGACCCCGGCGGGCGGCGGGGAGGGCGCCCATGCTGCGAGACAATCGATTCATGTACGACGACCAGCAGGAACCGACCGAGTCCATTCCGGTGGGGCGGGCGACGGATCTCGGTGCGGCGTTGCTGATGCCCGACATCGACCTGCCCCGCGCGTGGTTGCTGACGCTCAACGATTCGCCGCAGTCGTACGTGGATCTCGACCGGCCCGAGCACCTGGAATTCGAGTACACGCGGCGCCTGGGCCATGTGGTGGATCTCGCGGCCGAACCCGGCGAGCCGCTCGACGTGCTGCATCTGGGCGGCGGTGGGCTGACCCTGCCCCGCTACGTCACGGCCACCCGGCCGGGTTCGACGCAGACCGTCGTCGAACTCGACGGGGAGTTGATCGCGCTGGTCCTGGAGCATCTGCCGTTGCCGGCGGGCGCGGCGATAGAGGTATGCACCGGCGACGCCCGGGAGGAGTTGGCGGCACGCCCCGACGACTCGGCCGACCTGGTGATCGCCGACGTGTTCGGCGGGGCGCAGGTGCCCGCGCATCTGACGTCGCGGGAGTTCGCCGCGGAGGTGGCCCGGGTGTTGCGGCCCGGCGGCGCGTACGCGGCCAATATCGCCGACGGCGGCGACCTCGACTTCGCGCGCGCCCAAGTGGCCACCCTGCGCGCGGTGTTCCCTCAGGTGGCGTTGATGGCCGAGCCGGGCGTACTGCGCGGGCGGCGGTTCGGCAACCTCGTCGTGGTGGCGTCCACGGTCGCGCTGCCGGTGAGCCAGTTGGCCCGGCGTACCGCCTGCGACGAAACACCGGCGCGCGTGCTTTCCGGGATCGAGGCCCGGGTGTTCTCCCGGGACGGGGCGGCCGTCACGGACAGGACGGCCATTCCGTCGCCGGCTCCGCCCGGGGGGACGTTCCGGGTCGGGTGAGCCACGGGTCGGTTGGGTCAGGGGTCGGGTGCACCAGAGATCGGGTGGGTCACGGATCGGGTGAGCCACAGGTGGGTGAGCAGGTGGGGTGAGCCACAGGTGGGCGAGACACAGCCGGGTGAGCCACGGGTCGGGGCGGCCCGGAAGTCGGAGCCGGGTCCGGAGGCCGGGTGTCCGGGCCCGGAGCCCGGTGTCCGGCCCCGGGCCGGGTGTCAGGCCCAGAAGTCGGCTGCCGCCGTCATGTCCTCGACGCATTCGTCGAGGTCGGTGATCTTCTCGCCGACGAGGCGGAAGACGATGCCGCCCATCTGGTCGAGGTGCCTGCCCGCTCGCTCGCCGGTGGCCCGGTGTACCGAGACCACATGGCCGCGACCGTCGACGAACAGGTGGCGCAGCTCGACCCGGAAGCTGCCGCCGGTCTCCGTGGCGAGTCGCACGTAGTAGCCCAGTACCGCGTCCACACCCTTGAAGTCGCCCGACAACATGTGGTCGCCGGGGACGTGGTGCGTACAGTCCGTCGTCATCATCGCGCGCAGAGTGCCCAGATCACCCTGTGCGAACGCCTCGTAGCCCCGGCGAACCAGGGCGGCGTGTGGGTGTTCAGCCATGGCGTTTCGCCACCTTCCGCCACAAACATGGATGGATGGCTGACCTCTCCACCCTGTCACTCCGTACGTCGCCGGTCCACCCGCCGGTGGCGGCGCGGCGCGGCTGGGCTGGGCGTCAGGCGGCGGAGTCGGTGCCGATCCGGGTCGGCGCGGGCGAGGGTGTGTTGAAGGCGCGGCGGTAGTCGGCGGGGGAGACGCCGAGCCGGGTGGCGAAGTGGTGGCGGAGGTTGGCGGCGGTGCCCAGGCCGCAACGTTCGCCGATCTGCTCGATGGGGAGGTCGGTGGTCTCCAGCAGGGATTGGGCCCGGGCCAGGCGCTGGGTGAGCAGCCATTGCAGCGGGGTGGTGCCGGTGGCGGCCTGGAGGCGGCGGAAGAAGGTGCGCGGACTCATCCGGGCGCGGCGGGCCAGGTCCTCGACGGTGAGCGGGCGGTCCAGGCGGGTGCCGGCCCAGGCCAGCACGGGGGCCAGGCCCTCGTCGTCGGTGGCGGGTATGGACAGGTCCACGAACTGCGCCTGGCCGCCCGGGCGGTGGGCCTGGACGACCATGCGGCGGGCGAGCAGGTTGGCGATGTGGGCGCCCAGGTCGGCGCGCACGATATGCAGACACAGGTCGAGGCCCGCGGTCATGCCGGCGCTGGTGAGCACGGTGCCGTCGTCGACGTACAGGACGCTGTCGTCGACGGTGACGTTCGGATACCGGCGGGCCAGATGCTCGGTGTGCGCCCAGTGCGCGGTGGCTCGGCGCCCGTCCAGGAGGCCGGCGGCGGCCAGGGCGAACGCGCCCGTGCACAGCGAGACCATCCGCGCGCCGGCGTCGGCCGCGGCGCGCAGGGCGGCCAGGAAATCGGCGGGCAGTTCGAGGTCGTGGTCGACGCACTCCTGCGGCACCGCCGCCACGATCACGGTGTCCGCGCCGGCCAACGCGTCCCATCCGTAGGGGGTTCGGATGCCGAACGCGAAGCCGGACCCGGAGCCGGGGCCCGAGCCGGACCCGGACCCGGACCCGGACCCGGACCCGGACCCGGACCCGGACCCGGACCCGGACCCGGACCCGGACCCGGACCCGGAGCCGGAGCCGGAGCCGGACCCGGACCCGGACCCGGACCCGGGGCCCGAGTGGGCAGTGGCGTCGGGCCCGCCGTCCGGCCCGGGCGCGCCGCCCGTCGGCCGTTCCACGCAGACGCGGAAGTCGTACCAGCGGTCCGTGAGTTCCGGTTGGGGAGTGCCGAACACCGCGCAGGCGATCGCGAGTTCGTACATGTCCCACGGCGGGACGTTGCCGTCGTCGATCACCGCGACGGCCACCGATCCCGGTCCCGTCGCCCGCGTGTTCCCCGCTCGGTCGGTCATGGGTGGACAGCCTAGATCATCGGTGGCGGAAATTTTGCGCCGATAGGCATTCCTGCCACTGTCGGCGCGGTTTCGGCGCTGCGAGGGTTGTCCACGTTCGGCCGGGAGGACGGCCGACGAAGCACGGAACGACGACGCGTGGGCACGGGTGTCCCGTGCCGCGCACAGAGTACGAACGAGGGACGAACATGAACCACGAAGCCGTGACGGTCATCGGTCTGGGATCGATGGGCGCCGCCCTGGCCGAGGCGTTCCGGGCGGCCGGCCATCCCACCACGGTGTGGAACCGTTCCGCCGCGAAGTCCGACGACCTGGTCGCCCGTGGCGCGGTGCGTGCCGACACCGTGGCCGAGGCGATCGCCGCGAGTCCGGTGATCGTGGTCTGCGTGCTGGACTACGACAGCACGCACACCATCCTCAAGGCCGATGAGGCGGCGCTCGCCGGCCGCACCCTGGTCAACCTCAGCTCGGGCTCGCCCGAACAGGCCCGGGAGACCGCCTCGTGGGCGGCCGGACTGGGAGTCGCCTACCTCGACGGCGCGATCATGTCCACGCCGCCCGGGATCGGCTCGCCCGAGGCGATGCTGCTCTACAGCGGCGACCCGGCCGCGTTCGCCCGGCACGCCGCGACCCTGCGCGCGCTCGGCGATCCGGTCGACCTGGGCCCGGACGCCGGCGTCGCGAGCCTGTACGACACCGCGCTGCTCGGCGTGATGTGGGCGACGCTGACGGGTTGGCTGCACGGTTCGGCCGTGGTCGGCGCCGACGGGGTGGGCGCGGCCGAATTCACGCCGATCGCGAACCGTTGGCTGGCCCACGCCGTGACCGGATTCATCGACCTGTACGCCGGACAGGTCGACGCGGGCGCCTACCCCGGCGACGACGCCACGCTCGACGTGCACCTGGCGACGATGGACCACCTCGTCCACGCCGCCCGGGCACGCGGCGTCGACACCGCCCTCCCGGAGCTGTACCGCACGTACACCCGACGCGCGATCGCCGCCGGCCACGGCTCGGACGGCTACGCCCGGCTGGTCGAGGAACTCCGCAAGTGAACCCGGGAGCGGGGGCGGGGACGGGAGTGGGGATGAGAACAGGCGTGGGGACGGGGACGGGGACGGGGACGACCGCGCGAGGCGGCACGACGACGGAGACGGCGGCGACCGCCCACGACTGGCCCGCGTTGGTCACCCGAGCGACCGAGGTCTGCGTCGCGACCCTCGCCCGAGCCGCGGCGGAGACCGGTGGGACCGCGGCCGCGGGCGTCTCCGCCACAGTCGACGACCCCTCGGTCGATCACCCCGCAATCGACCACCCCGCGGCCGTTCACTCCGCAGTCGTCGACCCCGCCTGGGGCCGACCCGCCGACGGCGAGCGATCCTGCCGGCAACTGCTCGACCACCTCGCGTTGGGCTTGGTCGGCTATACGGGCCTGCTGATCGCCCGGCCGACGGACCGCTACATCACGCTGTTCGCGTCGCTCGACCCGGCGGCCCCGATCGACGCGTGTCTGGACGGCCTCGGGATCGCCGGCACCGTACTCGCGTCGACCGTGCGCGACACCCCGCCCGAGGTCCGTGCCTGGCACCCCTGGGGTCACTCGGATCACACCGGTTTCGCCGCGATGGGTGTGGTCGAACTGCTCCTGCACACGTACGACATCACCCGCGCGCTCGGCCAGGCCTGGTCGCCGCCGGACGAACTCGCCGCCCCGGCGCTCGCCCGGCTGTTCCCGGACGCGCCGACGGGGACGGGTGCCGCCCCGGCGGACGTGTTGTCGTGGTGCACGGGTCGGGGCGACCTGCCGGGCCGGCCGCGGGTTCCGGCCGGCGAATGGCAGTGGCAAGGCTCGCTGCGCTGAGGAAGGGCCGCGTTCGCCGAAGCGCGGCCCGGATCGGCAAGGCACGGCACGGCACGGCATGGCACGGTTCGGCGAGGCGAGGTGACGGCCCGGTTCGGCTGGGCGACGGCCGGGATCGCCGGGTCGCAGCCGGGTTCGCCGGGTCGCGGCGTCGGCCGAGGGGCTCGGGCTCAGACCTCCGCCGGCGTCTCGTTGTACACGCCCGCGTAGTCCTGACCCGACAACTTCTGGATCGCTTCCATGATCTCGTCGGTGATCTCGCGCCGCGCCCGGGCCACGTCCGTACGTCCGAAGTGGCGCGAGAAGTCGAGCGGCTCGCCGAAGCGGATGAGCGCGCGCGGCGACAACCTCGGGATGTTCGAGCCGATCGGCTGGACCCGGTCGGTGTCGATGATGCCGACCGGCACCACCGGGCACCGCGCGGCCAGCGTCAGCCACGCGACCCCGGTCCGGCCCCGGTAGAGCCGGCCGTCCCGAGAGCGGGTGCCCTCGGGGTAGATCCCGAACGCGTCGCCGCGTTCGAGCACCGAAAGCGCCGTCTCCAGGGCGGCCTTCGCCGCGCTGTGCGCGCCTCGGGGCACCGGGACGGCGCCGATTCCGGAGAAGAAGGCATTGCTGACCCGGCCCTTGAGCCCGGGGCCGTCGAAGTACTCGGCCTTCGCGAGGAACGACACCTTGCGCGGCATGACCACGGGGATCGCGACGCTGTCAACGAACGACAGGTGGTTGCTGGCGATGATGACCGGGCCGGTCATCGGTACGTTCTCGCGGCCCTCGGTACGCGGGCGGTAGATCGCCTTCGCGGTGGGCGCCACGACGCCATGCATGAACTTGTCGATCAGCACGGATCCCCCGTGGGAGTGGGTGAGGTCTGGAAACACGCGCCACCTTATCGAGTCTGCGGCACCCCCTACGACACACGTACCCACCTGCGTTGTTGACGTAGCGTCAAATGTTCGTCACGGCACCGAACGTGGCGATCGGTGACGCTGTGTCCGACCGCATTCACACCCGTCGGGCGAGCGATTCCAGCAGCAGGTCGAGCACGTCCTCGAAGGGGCTGCCCGCCATCCCCTGGGCCAGGTGCCGACGGACCGTGCCGATGGCCGGATAGTCCGTGCCGGACAGCCTGTTGTACGTCTCCTCCCAGGAGCGGTCGTCGGCCTCGCGCACCTCGGGCGCGAGCGCGGCGTACGACGCCTCCAGGGCCGCGTGCGCGAGCACGGTGTCGATGAACACCCGGTAGTAGCGCACCGCGTCGGCGGGGGAGAAGCCTGCCGAGAGCAGCAGGGTCACGCCGATCTCCACGGCCCGGAACTCGTTGTGCCGCCGGGTCACCCGGGACGCCGCGACGGCGGCCACGCGCGGGTGCCGCAGGTAGCCGTCGCGGACCCGCAGGCCCAGCTCGCGCAGCGAGGCCACCCAGTCCGGGCCCGGCCGATAGCCGGCCAGCGTCTCGCCGATCAGGAAGTCGGCGATCGCGAGCAGCAGGTCGTCGGTGCCGCGGAAGTATCGGTAGATGGCGGTGGGGTCGCACCCGAGCGCGGCACCGAGCTTACGGACTGTCAGCGCCTGCGCACCGTGGTGTCCGATCAGGCGTACTGCACAATCGACAATGACATCCTCGGACAAAACGCTGCCCGACTTGGTCGGTCTGCGCCGGCGACGTTCACCCACCACGCGGTCCGTGCGGCCTGTGCGGTTCACGCGGTTCACGCGGTCCACGCGGTCCACGCGGTCCGCACGGCGCGTGAGGTCCGTGCGATCCACCCCGTCCACTCCGTCTGCTCCGTCCACACGATCCTCCGAAGCTTGTCCGGCGGTGCGGCTGCCGTCCGGCTGCTGTCCGGCCGGCCGCCCCGCCTGCCCGCCAATGTCCCGCAGGCCGGCGTGTTCGCGCCACACCTTATGTCAACACCATTGACGTAATTCTGACGCAGGCTGTTTCATCGGCGTCCACCCCCCGTCCGCTTTAGCCTCCCTTGGAGCGCCGATGTCCACGAACCTGCCCCGGGACGATCAACCGCCCGCGCTGCGCAAGTCGCTCGGTGTCGTCGACGGCATTGCGGTGGCCGCGTCCAGTACGGCGGCCACCACCAGCATCGGCGTCGGTATGGGCAGCCTGGCCGCCACCGTCGGGTTGGCCACGCCGGCGATCATCCTGATCGCCTTCCTGCCGATGCTCGGCATCGCCGGAGCGTACGCCCGACTCAACCGGGTCGAGCCGAACTGCGGCAGCGGCTACGTCTGGGTCGGCAAGTCGATCGGCCCGTGGTCCGGCTTCCTCACCGGCTGGGTCGCCCTCGCCGGGTCGATCATCTTCCTCGCCTACACCAGCGCGATCACCGGCTCGGTGCTGCTCCAATTCGCCAACAAGGCCGGTTGGCACGAGTTCGCGGGGCTGGCCCTGGACCCGAACTCGACCAAGCTCAGTACCGTCCTGGGCCTGATCGTCCTGGTGGTGGTCACCGTGCTCGCGATCACCGGCGTGCGTCAGGCCACCCGGTTGCAGACCTTCCTGCTGGTCTTCGAGTACTCGGTGCTGCTGGTCTTCTGCGTCTGGGCGATCGCCTCCGGCGACCAGCCGTTCTCGTTCTCGTGGTTCAACCCGTTCGAGATCGACTCGGCCTCGGACTTCGCCCAGGGCCTGGTGCTCGCGGTGTTCTTCTTCTGGGGTTGGGACGCGGCGTTCAGCGTCACGGAGGAGACGAAGAACCCCGAGGACTCGGCCCGAGGCGGGCTGATCGCGCTGTTCGTGATGCTCGGCATGTTCCTGCTCGGCGCGATCGCCTTCCAGCGGGTGATGACCGTTCCGGAACTGACCGAGAACGGGCCGCAGGGACTGACCTTCCTGGGCGCGCACCTGGCCGCCGACCCGTGGGCGAGCCTGCCGCTGCTGGCGCTGATCTTCTCCGCGATCGCGTCGTTGCAGTCCGGCGTCATCCCCACCGCGCGCGGCATGCTCGCGATGGGCCGCGACCAGACGCTCGGCAAGGTGTGGACCCGGATCCACCCGACCTTCGGATCGCCCGCGATCGGCACGGTGCTGATCATGGCGATCGCCGCCGGCACCGCCGTACTGGCGATCGGCATTCCCAAGCTCAACGACATGATCCTGGCCGCGGTCAACTCGATCGGCCTGATCGTGGCGTTCTACTACGGCCTGACCGCGATCGCCTGCGCGGTGCGGTTCCGGCCGACGCTGCGCACCGACCGACGCGAGGCGGTGCGCGCCGTGATCATCCCCGGGGTGAGCGGATGCGCGCTGCTGGGCGTCGGCGCGTACCTCGCCTACGACTACCTGACCATGAGCGACAGCTTCGAACTCAGCCCCGACAACGGCTGGTTCATGTTCTCCGTGCCGATGGTGGTGATCCTCACCGGCCTGGGGTTCGCCGCCTACGCCAAGTACGTGCGCAAGTCGGCCTACTTCGAGACCGGTCGGGGCACCGACGGCGACTCGATCGAACTGCCGATGGACCGCTACAACGACGCCGCCGACTTCGACGCCTTCAAGTCCAAGGAAAACGCATGAGCACCACCGACCACATCGTTCACACCTCCACCGGGGCGTCCGCCGCTGTTTCCACCGCGGTGTCCGCTTCTGTCTCGACCGAGGTGTCCACCGCTGTTTCGACCGCGGTGTCCGCTTCCGCGTCCGCCGGTGCGGACGTGGTCTTCACCGGCGGCGCGGTGTACACGGTCGACGCCGGGCGCAGCCGGGCGAGCTCGGTGGCCGTGCGCGACGGGCGGATCGTCGCGGTCGGGCACGACGAGGTGCGCGCGTTGATCGGCGCCCGTACGGAGGTCGTCGACCTCGCGGGGAAGCTGCTGATCCCGGGCTTCCAGGACGCACACGTGCACCCGGTGGGCGGCGGCGTGGAGATGGGTCAGTGCGACCTGTCCGAGCACGAGACGCTCGCCGAATACCGGCAGGCCGTGCGGGCCTACGCCGACGCCCACCCGGACCTGGAGTGGATCACCGGCGGCGGCTGGTCGATGGAGGCGTTCCCGGGCGGCCTGCCGCACCGGTCGATGCTGGATGAACTGGTCCCCGACCGACCGGTGTTCCTGCCCAACCGGGACCACCACGGTGCGTGGGCCAACAGCCTGGCGCTGCGTCTGGCGGGCATCACCCGGGACACCCCGGACCCGGCCGACGGCCGGATCGAGCGCGACGCGGACGGCGAGCCGACCGGGGTGCTCCAGGAGGGCGCGGCGGACCTGGTCGGCCGGCTGCTGCCCGCGCTCACCGCCGAGGACCAGGTGGCCGGCCTGCTCCGGGCCCAGCGGTTGTTGCACTCGCTCGGCGTCACCGCGTGGCAGGACGCGCTGCTCGGCGCGCACGCCAACATCACCGACGCGAGCGCCGCGTACCTGACGGCGGCGGACCGAGGGCAGTTGACCGCGCGCGTGGTCGGCTCGCTGTGGTGGCAGCGGGACCGCGGGATCGAGCAGATCGAGGACCTGCTGGCCCGACGCGAGGCGGGCACGCGCGGGCGGTTGTCGTGTACGACCGTCAAGATCATGCAGGACGGCATCGCGGAGAACTTCACCGCCGCGATGCTCAGCCCGTACCTGACGGCGTGTGGATGCGCGTCCGACAACAGCGGGATCAGCTTCATCGAGCCGCAGGCGCTGCGCCGGTACGTCACGGCGCTGGACGCGCACGACTTCCAGGTGCACTTCCACGCGCTGGGCGACCGCGCGGTCCGCGAGGCGCTGGACGCGGTGGCCGCGATGCGGGCGGCGAACGGGTGGAAGGACACCCGGCCGCATCTGGCCCACCTCCAGGTGGTGCACCCGGCGGACATCGGCCGCTTCCGTGAACTCGGCGCGAGTGCGAACATGCAGCCGCTGTGGGCCGCGCACGAGCCGCAGATGGACACGCTGACCATCCCCTTCCTGGGCGCGGAGCGGGCCGCGTGGCAGTACCCGTTCGGCGAACTGGCGCGCAGCGGTGCGACGTTGGTCGCGGGCAGCGACTGGCCGGTGTCCAGCCCGGATCCGATCCAGGGCATCCACGTCGCGGTGAACCGGCGGATCCACGGGTCGGACTCGCCGGCGTTCTTCCCGGAGCAGCGGCTCGACCTGCACACGGCGCTGGCGGCGTACACGGCGGGCAGCGCGTACGTGAACCACCTGGACGACACCGGAAGCATCGTGGTGGGCAACCATGCGGACCTGGTGGTGCTCGACCGTGATCCGTTCGCGGCGCCGGAGAGTGAGATCGGGGCTACGCGGGTGGTGGAGACGTTTGTGGGGGGTGAGCGGGTTTTCGGGGCGTAGTGGGGTGGTGGCGTAGCGGGGTGGCGGCGTGGCGGCGTGGTGGCGTTGATTGGTCGGGTCGGGTCGGGGGCGGGGCTTGTCACCTACGTGAGTGACGAGCGGCGGGCCTTGTCAGCTACGTGAGTGACAAGGCCGGCGCTGGTGCCGGCGCCACCCCCCCCGGCGCCACCCCCCCGGCGCGGTCAGCGCGCGTCGTCGGCGTTCCGCGCGTCGCGCTCGGACTCGCGGACGAGTTCGGTGATCCGGGCCTGGTGCGGCGGGTCGGCGGTGAAGGTGACGAGTTTCTGCTCCGGGTCGTCGGCGACCCGCAGGACCACGTGGGTCAGGTCGAGGCGGCCCAATCTCGGGTGGTACAGGCGCTTTCGGCCGGATGACAGGTCGCGCACGTCGTGTCGCGACCACCACGCGTCCGCCTCCGGACCGGCGACGCGCAGGCGCCGGACCAGGTCCGCGAAGGCCGGATCACCCGGGTGGCGGTCCGCGGCGGCACGGAAGCGGGCCAGGGCGCCGACGGCCTCGGCCTCCCAGTCGACGAGGCGGGTGCGGGCCTCCGGGGCGACCAGGGTCCACCACACGATGTTGCGTTCCTCGGGCGGCAGGCGCGGCCAGTCGGCCCACAGGGCGCGGGCCGCGCCGTTGGCGGCGAGCACGTCGAAGCGGCGGCCGGTGACGTAGGTCGGGTGCGGGTCGAGGCGGTCGACCAGCGCCGCCACCGCGGGGTCGAGAACCTCGTCGGGCCCGTCGGGCCCGTCGGCGCGGGCGGTTGCGGGTACACCCTCGGCGAGCCGGATCAGGTGGGCGTGCTCGGCCGGTTCGAGCCGCAGCGCGGAGCCGAGCGCGTCCAGGACCTGGCGGGAGGGATGTACGTCGCGGCCCTGTTCGAGGAACGTGTAGTACGTGGTCGAGATCGCGGCGAGGCCCGCGACCTCCTCACGGCGCAGGCCGCCGGTGCGGCGGCGGGTCCCCGGTGGCAGACCGACGTCGGCGGGTCGCAACCGAGCGCGGCGTGAGCGCAGGAAGTCGGCGAACTCGCGGGCGGGGCGGTCGGGAGCGGGGCGATCGGGAGCGGGGTGGCCGTCCGGCGGTGCGGGCATTCTGGGGGTTCCTTGGTGGGGCTTCGGCCGGTGGCGGGGTCGGGTCGGTGGCGAGTCGGGGTCGGTGCCGCCTCGGGGCCTTCTCGACTTCGGGGCCGTCTCGACTTCGGGTCGGTCGCGGTATGGGTCCTGGTGCGGATGGGTCCCGGTGCAGATGGGTCCTGGTACTGCTGTTACCAGTAAAGACGACGCATGGATGCCGGAGTGGAACGGATCTACGGTCGGTGGCATGAGCAAAATCGTCACCGAGTGGATCGAGATCGACGTACCCGGCGCGGCGGCGCCGATGTCGGGGTATCTGGCCCGACCGAGCGGACCCGGACCGCATCCGAACGTGCTCGTGGGCTTCGAGATGTTCGGCGTCACCGGCTATGTGCGGGGTGTCGCCGACACGCTCGCGGGCCTCGGCTTCCGAGCCCTGGTACCGGACTTCTACCATCGAGCGGGCCGCCGGATCGAGTTGCCCGCCGACGCCGACGGGCGGGCTCGCGGGCTCGAACTGGTCGGCGGGCTGACCCGGGACGGCGTGCGTGGCGATGTCACCGCGGCCATCGCGGAGTTGGGCCGACGCTTCGGCGACGACGCGCCGACCGCGATGTTGGGGTTGAGCGCGGGTGGGCACATCGCCTACTACGCGGCGACGCAGGTGCCGTTGGCCGCGCTGGTCGTGTTCTATCCGGGTTGGCTGACCGGCGGCGAGATCGCGTTGGGGCGGCCGGAGCCGACGGTGGAACTGACTCCTCTGTTGGCCCGGCACGACACCTCGGTACTGGTGCTGATCGGCGCGGACGACCACCTCTACACGGCCGACCAGCGGGAGTCGATCGCGGGCCGGCTGGCCGAGTCGGGCGTGCGGCACGAGTTCGTGGTGTACCCGGACACGCCGCACGGCTTCTGCTGCCCGGAGCGCGATACGTACCGTCCGGTGGCCGCGGCGGATGCCTGGTCGCGGGCCACGGCGTTGTTGGGGGAGGCGCTGAAGGGTTAGGGCCCGGCCCGAGGGCGGGGTTTTGTACGGCGATCCCGGCCGGTCGGCGGTGGGGTGCGTGGCGGGGCCTCGGGTGTCGAGCGTCGCGGGGCAGGGCGCGGTGCGAGTGCCGCCGACCGGGTGCGGGCCGTCGGGTTGTCAGGTCGTCGGGTCGTCGGGTCGTCAGGTCGTTGGGGTGTCGGTCGGTCGGTTGCCGATGGTGTGGGCGCGGGCCACGGTGAGGCTGTCCTCGTATACGTGATAGCGGCTGATCAGGCCCGCTTCGACGGTGACGTGGACCGCGCACATGGCCCGGTAGGCCGTTCCGGTGGCCGCCGCGGTGCGGCGGATCTCGGTGAGCAGGACCGCCTCGGGCCCGTCGAGCAGGATCCGCAGGTCGGGTCCGGCGGTGGGGGCGTCGACATCCGCGTCCGCGTCCGTGTCCGCGTGCGTGTCCGGGTCGTGGTCGTCGGTGTGCGCGGCGGCCAGTTCGCGAAAGTGCGCGGCGACGTCGGCTCGGGTCGAGCGCGACCGGATCCACGGCGTCGCCGGGTGGCCCTCGGCCGGCCAGTCGAGCAGCCAATCCACCCGATCGGCGAACAGTTCGGCGATCCGGTCCGGGGCGCCCGCGCCGACCCGGCGGACGAACTCGGCGACCACGGCACCGGTGCCGGGCGTCGGATCGGTCGGCACGGTGAACTGCCGGTCGTGCCGGATTCGGCCGTCCGGGCCGAGCCGGACCACCATGCGCCCGGTCCACGCGACATCGCCGCCGGCCGCCGGGATCATGTACGTCGTGAAGGTGATCGTGCCGTTGTGACCGACCGCGTCCTCGGCCGAGCGAAAGACGAACCCGCCTCCGGCGACCAACTGCTCGTGCGCCTCGGTGACCCGAGCCAGCAGTGCCTCGTGCCCGACGTATCGTCCGGACTCGATGGTCTCGATTCCGTCCGGTGCCCACAGCGCCGCCACGGCGGCCCGGCGGACGGCCGGGTCCGGTTCGTTCCACACGGCCACGTAGCGGTCGACGAACTCGTCGATGTCGATGTCGGGGTGGACGAGGGCCTCGTTCGTGTCGGCGCCGGCGCCGGCGCCGGGCGCGGGGGCGGGGGGCGAGGCGATGTCGGTGGTGTGGGTCGCGTTCATGGTCGGACCGTAGGTGGACTGCACTGACACGTTATGTCAGTGGAGTTCGGCAGAATGCGCGCATGCGGGCGAGTCGGCTGGTCTCCATCCTGTTGTTGTTGCAGACCCGGGGGCGGGTCACGGCTCGGGAGATCGCCGACACCTTGGAGGTCTCGGTGCGCACGATCTACCGGGACATGGAGTCGCTGAGCGCGGCCGGGGTGCCGTTGTACGCGGATCCGGGCCATCGCGGCGGGTACGAACTGCTCGACGGCTTCCGCACCCGGCTGACCGGGCTCACCACCGGCGAGGCCGAGTCGTTGTTCCTCACCGGCCTGCCGACCGCCGCCGCCGACCTGGGTCTGGGGTCGGTGCTGACCGCCGCGCATCTCAAGCTGATGGCGGCGCTCCCGGCCGAACTGCGCGATCGCGCCGGGCGGATCGCCGAGTGCTTCCATCTCGACGCGCCGTCCTGGTACGGCGCCGCCGACCCCACGCCGCACCTGGCCGAGGTCGCGGACGCGGTGTGGAACCGCCGGCGGTTGCGGATCCGCTATCTCCGCTGGGCGGAGCCGAGCGAGACCACGCGGGTGGTCGATCCGTACGGCGTGGTGCTCAAGGCGGGCGCCTGGTACCTGGTCGCCGCACACGCGGAGTCGGCCGAGGGCGGCGGCCCGCACGGTGTCGGGGGATGGGAGGCGATCCGTACGTACCGGGTGTCCCGGATCCTGGACGTCGAGGTGCGATCGGAGTCGTTCGAGCGGCCGGCCGGGTTCGCGTTGGCGGCGCATTGGCAGGACTACCTGGACCGGTTCGACCGCCGCCGGCTCCGCGCGTCGGCGACCGTGCGGATGTCGCCGATCGCCATGGACCGGCTGACGCACCTGATGGAACAGGCCGTGGTGCACGCGGCCCGGGCGAGCGCGACCCGGCCCGACGCGGACGGCTGGGTGGAGGTGGTCGTCCCGATCGAGTCGGTCGAGCAGGCGATCACGGCGCTGCTGCCGTTCGGCGGTGAGGTGGAGGCGCTCGAACCGGCGGAACTGCGGGCCGGGATGCGGGCGGCGGTGGTGGCGTTGGCCCGGGTGTACGGGGACGGCGGGTGAGTGGGGACGGCGGGTGAGTGGGCGGCTGCGGGGGGCGCGTGGGGTCGTGCGGGGTCGTGTTCGGTCACATGGGGTCGGGTGAGGTCGGGTGGGGTCACGTGCGCATGTGGGCGGATGTGTGCGGGGGTTGATGGTGCTCTTTGTGACGATGTATCCGGATAGTCGTCGCCCGCCAAGCGGATGGAGGGCTTCCGGAAATTGCATTCTTTACCGTAGCTATAGGAATCTCTGAGATCGCATGACAGTTCGACGGGCAGAATCAAGCCTTTGCCCGTGGATCATGAGGGCTTTGGACGCGGTGCGCACGTGACCGCGTGATCGACGGGATCGAGGGGATCGACGGCATCGAGGGGTCACCTGATCGCGTGGTTGGACGCCTGGGTGATCAAATGTCCGAGTGACTCTGCGGGGCGCACGTCCGATTCGCCCGCGTCCCGCAGTCGGCCCGATGATCGGGCCGGGCCAGGGCCCGTCCTTCCCGATCCCGCCGCGTCGCGCCCGGCGGGATCGGGGGACGGGCTCGGGTGTGCCCGGCGTCAGCGCGCGGGCGTACGCCCCGGGCTCAACTCGCGGGACCAGGCCACCTCGCGGTCGAGTTGCCCGGTCGCGCGAAACAGGCAGACCTGATGGGTCTCGGCCAGCAACGTCGCGAGTCGGGTTCGGTCGGCCGGCTCGAAACCCAACTTCCGCCAGAACGGTCCCGATCGGCGACTGAACAGCCAGGCCCGACGGGCGCCGGTGTCGGCGGCCCGGTCGAGCGCGTAGCGAGCCAGATCGAGACCCAGGCCCTGCCCCCGAGCGCCCTGATCTACCGCGACGCTGCGGATCAGGGCGTGCTCGCCGGCAGTGGACAACTCGAACCCGGTACTGCCGCGCACGATCCCGGCGGCGTCCCGAAGCAACCACAGGCGCACGGTGGGCGCGTCGAGCCCGCTGAGGGTGAGGTCGGCCCGGACCAGGAAGTCGTGCAGGTCGGGTAGGTCGGCGGAAGTCAGGGGCGCGAGGGCGTCCTCGGTGCGCGCTTCGTCCTCGGTGCGGTTCGTCGTCATCGGCCGAGGAGGCAGAAGGGGTGGCCCGCCGGATCGGCGTACACCCGCCAACCACGAGGGTCGACGCGGAGCAACACGGCGCCGAGTCCGAGGACCTGCTCGTGCGCGTCGTCGAGGTTCGGGACGTCCACGTCGAGGTGGAACTGCTGCGGACGCGCGGCATCGGTCCACTGCGGCGGCCGGTAGTCGGCGACGCGCTGAAACGCCAACACGAGCCCGGCCTCGGTATGAACGGTCGCGAAGTCGGCGCCGACTGCCCATCGCGAATCGGGTCGGTCGACGGCGCCACCGAGAAGCGCCGCGTAGAACCGGGCGAGTTCATGGACGTCCGGGCAGTCCAACACGACGCACTGCAACCTGCCGACCATCGGCGTCCTTCCGGTCCGTCCGGTCCCTGGGTCCTACCGGTCCTCGGTCCTTCGGTCCTCGTCCTCCCGGTACTTGTTGTCCTACTTCGCGAGGAGTTTGCCCAGGAGGGTGGTGAGTTGCCGGCGCTCGGCGGCGGTCAGCGCGGCGAAGCTGCGGTCCAGGAAGTCGGGGATGTCGCGCTCCGCGTCGGTGAGTACGCGGGTGCCGGCGGCCGTGATCGTTACGGCGTACGCGCGGCGGTCGACCGGGTCGCGGTCACGGCGGACCAGCCCGCCCTTTTGCAGCGAGTCGACGATGCCGACCATGACGCTGCGGTCGATGCGCAGTTCCTCGGCCAACGCCTGCTGGGCACTCGGCCCGACGGCGTCGAGCATCTTCAGGACGAGGTGCTGACCTACGCCCACCTCCTGACCGGCGGCATGCGCGTCGGCCGCGCGAGCCATCGCGGCGGCGGCGCGACACAGCGCGATGTCCACGCGCTCCTCGGCGAGCCGCGGGAAGTAGTGGGGTTTGGCCTGGGTGGTGTGCTCGACGGCGGCCTTCTTCATGCCGCAAGGCTATCGCACGCCGAAAGATTGTTTGACGCAAGACGATCTGTAGGCATACGTTTTCCATCAATCATCTGAGCCAAGATCATCTGCGGAAAGTCATTCTTCGCCCAACTCGTCTGCATCCAACTCGTCAGTGTCCAATTCGTCTGTGCCCAACGCATCTGGGTGCGGTGCATCTGCGTCCGAATCGTCTGGGCGCAAAGCATCTGTGTCCGACTCGTCTGCACTCAACTCGTCTGCACCCAACGCACCAGCGCCCGACTCGTGTGCATTCAACTCGTCTGGGCGCAAAGCATCTGCACCCGGTTCTTCTGCGTCCAATCCGCCTGCGCTCAGTGCATTCGCGTCCGACTCGTCTTCGCTCAACTCGTCTGCATCCGACTCGTCTGGATGCAAAGCGTCTGCATCCGATTCGTCTGGGCGTAACGCATCGGTGCTCGACTCGTCCGCGCTCAGTGCATCTGCGCCTGACTCGTCTTGGCTCAACTCGTCTGTTTTCAACGCATCTGCATCTGAATCATCTGGGTGCAAAGCATCTGGATTCGACTTTTCTGCCTCCGACTCGGCTGCACTCAACTCGTCTGCGCCCGACTCGTCTGCGCCCGACTCGTCTGCGCCCGACTCGTCTGCGCCCGACTCGTCTGCGCCCGACTCGTCTGTGTCCGAATCATCTGTGGGCAACTCGTGGGCGAAGTGCCCTCCCGCGCAGGTTGGCTCCCTCTCGAAGGAGTTTGATCATGACCGTTCTTTCTCTCTCGTCCGACGAACTGCTCGGCACTACAAGGGCCGTGCGGTTTCGGTTGGATCTGGGGCGCGAGGTTGATCGGGGGTTGATCGAGGAGTGCGTCGAACTCGCGCTCCAGGCGCCGAACGGTCGCAATCGACAGCGCTGGAGCTTCGTCGTCGTCACGGATCCCGAGCGGCGGCAGGCCGTGGCCGACCTGGTGTGGAAGGGCCTGCGCGAGGTGCCGGGTACGCCGGTGCCGGCGGCGGACGCGGCGCGGGCGTGGGCGAATCCGCGGTCGATGCAGCGGGTGATGGCGGGTGCGGGTTACCTGTTCGACCACCTGCACGAGGTGCCGGTGCACGTGATTCCGTGCATCGCCGGTCGTACGGACGCGGTCGGGGTGCCGGAGCAGGCCCGGACGTGGGGTTCGGTGCTGCCGGCGGTGTGGAGTTTCATGCTTGCGGCGCGGGCCCGGGGGCTCGGTACGACGTGGACCACGCCCGACCTCTTCTACGGCCCCGAGGGCACCCGACTGCTCGGGCTGCCGGCCGACGTGATGCCCGTGGCGCTGATCCCGCTCGCGCACACGATCGGGACGGACTTCAAGCGGGGCCCGCGAGTTCCGAGTTCGGAGGTGCTGCATTGGGACACGTGGTGAGAGGCCCGGCCGCCGGTGGAGCCGCGCGGGCTCGACCCGGCGCCGGTCTTGTGATCCTTGGGATCCGGTCGCGGCGTCTGGCGCGGTGTATCGCAAGCGCACACCCGATGCTCGTGGTTGTTCCGGCCGTATGGGTCCGCAGCTCCGTCTTGCCAGGTGGTGCGGCCCCGGAAAAGCACGGTCTCCAAGTGCTGTTGCGCGTGTGATCCCGAAGTGCGTGATGTCGTCGATCGCCCCGCCGCTACACAGACGTCCGCGCTCGCCGTCCGCGCCGCCGGGGCCGTGAGCCGTAGCCTGGTCGCACGGCACGGCACGGCACGGCACAGGCGTGTCGACGTCGACGGGGGTGACGTGCGGAACGAGGCGAGGCGATCGCGGGCCGGTACGAACTGGTCAGGCGGCTCGGCCGCGGCGGGATGGGCGAGGTGTGGGCCGCGCACGACCGCAATTTGCGTCGTGACGTGGCGGTCAAGCTGCTAGTGCGGCACTAGTCTTCGATGACGGGACGTTCCCGGACCTACCCAAACGCTTCGAACGCGAGGCGGTCGCCGCGGCCCGGATCAACCACCCGAACGTCGTTGCCCTCTACGACCGTGGCACGCACGAGAACGTCCTGTTCCTCGTCATGGAGAAGGTCGACGGTGCCACACTCACCCGAACCATCCAGGAAGCGGCCCCGATCGACGCCGGCCGCGCGCTGACGATCGCCGACGGGATCTGCACGGCACTCGTCGCCGCGCACCGGGCCGGTGTCGTGCACTACGACATCAAGCCGCACAACGTGATGCTCACACCGCACGGCCGGGTAAAGTCGTCGATTTCGGGATCGCCGGGTTCGTCCAGACGGCGTTCTCCCTCGCGGGAACGTCCCAACTGGCTCCCGCCGGCACCGCCGAGTACGGCGCGCCGGAACAACTCCTCACCGAACGCGGCGACGAGCGTTCGGACCTGTATGCGCTCGGCTCGGTGCTCTTCGCCATGCTCACCGGCCGTCCCCCGTTCACCGGTCACAACGGCCTGGCGATCATGCGGCGCAAGCTGGACGAGGACGAGGACGAGGACGAGGACGAGGACGAGGACGAGGACGCGCCGCGGCTCGACACGATCCGCCCGGACCTGCCTCCCGCCCTGACTGCGCTGGTCGCCGCGCTCCTGGATCGCGACCCCGAGCGGCGGCCCGAGTCCGCCCGGCATGTCCGCGAACGCCTGCGGCGGTTGAGCACTCGCCAACCCCAGGTCGATGACGTGTTCGACTACGACGCCACCACGGTCACGAAGCCGCCATCGCGTACAACGACGGTGGCGACGCGCTACAGGCGTGAAGACGACCCGTTGACCATGACCTGGCCGATCCGCGAAATGGTCGGCCCCAAACCGGCGTTGCCCCGCAGAGCCGCGGTACTACTCGGCTTCACGGAAGAACCGGACATGAACGGGTTCGGCTGGGAACTGTACGTGGGCCCGGAACACATCGCGACCACCGACGCCAGGGGCCGCCAGGAGTTCCCCTGGCATGAGATCCATCGCGTCACGATCGTTCCCGTCCAATACGGGCGATCGAGGTTCCACGCCATCCAAATCCGGCTTACGGACGCCGCCAGGCGTCCCCGGACAATACGGCCGGCGGGCTTCGCGCGGCCCACGACGTTCGCGTTCGCCGTCGATCGGGTCGAGGCGCACCCCTGCTGCGTCATCGGGTCAACGACGTACGAGAGATGGGCCGCGCTGACGGACGCCATCACCGGCTATGCCGGTGAACGCTGGCGCATCCCCGGCACGACTTCAACTCCCTCGGGTAAGCGCCTCCGCGCGTCGAAACGCCGCACAAATGCCTCTCCCGGCCGTGCCGGTCGTGGGTGGATGCACGGTGATCCTGTCGTCGAGGTGGCGCGGCACCCGGATCGCGGTCGTGAGATCCCGGAATGAGGTGCTGTTCCCGGCTCGTTCGGAGGTGATGGCGATCGCCGGCGGCCGACTGTTGCGCCGCGAGGTGAACTTTGGTGGTCGTTTCGCCATGGGATGACCGAGAGCGCGGGTGGCGGGATTGCCGATCGGATGATCCGAAGGAAACGCGTTAGCCGGGCCGGTGTGTGTGGGCGGGCGGTTGCAGGAGGGCTGCGGTGAGGGAGCGGACCGATGTGGTGAGGCGGGCCGGGCCGCCGTTGTCGGTGATGTGGCGGACCAGGTCGGCGTCGAACATGCCCAGGAGGGTGTGGGCTACGAAGTCGACGTCCAGGTCGGGGTGGGATTCGGCGAGCAGGCCGGTGATGTGGTCGTGCCAGCGCAGGTAGGTGGGGTCGGCGTACTTGTCCTCGGCGCAGGCGCGTTCATGGGCGGCCAGCAGGACGATGTTGCCGGCGGCGAGTTCGGCGAGGGCGTCGAGGAAGGCCGGCAGGCGTACCTCGGCGGGAGCCTCCGGGCCCAGGGGCGGCGGGCCCGTGACGATCGCCTCGCTGAGCAGGCGGGCGCGTTCCTCCAGTAGCGCGCGGAGCAGACCCGTGCGGTTGCCGAAGCGGCGGAACACCGTGCCCTTGCCGACGCCCGCCGCCGCCGCGACCTTGTCCAGCGATACGTGCTCGAAGCCGTGTCGGGCCAGGAGGTCCTCGACGGCACGCAGGATCGCACGGCGGTTGCGCGTGGCATCGGCGCGTTCGTGGACCGGCTGGGACGACACGGGGCCTCCTTGAACAATCGGACTGATGGTCCGTATATTACCCGAGAGCCATCCGGACTGACGGTCCGTATGGCGAAGCGGCGTGCTGTGCGCGGCCGGTGGCGGTCACCGATCGCCCGGTTGCCCGGTTGCCCGGGTGCCCGGGTGTGTCGGGCTCATCCGGCTCGGCCGCCGGATCGATCAATCGAGGGAGCGGATATGACTGTTCGTGCGCTGGTCGTGGATCCCGAGGCGCCGGCCGGGGTCCGGGCGGCGGAGATACCCGAGCCGGAACCGGGGCCCGGGCAGGTGCTGATCGACGTACGGCACGTGTCGGTCAACCATGGCGATCTGCGTACGGACGTGCGTCCGGCGGGTACGGTGCTCGGCTTCGACGCGGCGGGCGTGGTGGTGCGGGCGGCGGCCGACGGCGGTGGGCCCGAGGTGGGCAGTCGGGTCGTGGCGTGTGTGCCGGGTGCCTGGGCGCGGCGGGTGGCGGTCGACGTCGACGCCCTGGCGGAACTGCCCGACTCGGTGGCCTCGGCGACCGCCGCGGCTCTGCCCGTGGCCGGAGTCACGGCGTTGCGGGTGCTGCGGGAAAGCGGTCCGGTGGCGGGTCGACGTGTCCTGATCACCGGTGCGTCGGGCGGTGTCGGGCGCATGGCGGTGCAACTCGCCGCACGGGCGGGCGCGTACGTGATCGCCTCCGTCGGCGCGCCGGAGCGTGCCGCCGGACTGGTCGACCTCGGCGCGGCCGAGGTCGTCACCGGCCTGGAGGGTGTCGACGAGCCTTTGGACCTGGTGCTCGACAACGTCGGCGGGCCGCAACTGGTTGCCGTGTGGGGGCTGTTGGCGCCCGGAGGCGGTATCCGGAGCATTGGCTGGGCCTCGGGGGAGCCCGCGGTGTTCCCGCCGTATTCGACGTTCGCGCTCGGGGCGACCCGGACGCTGAGTTCGTTCGGCGACGCGAGCAGTCCGGGAGCCGATCTCGCCACGCTGGTCGCGCTGGTGGCCGCCGGGGAACTCGTGGTCGAGGTCGGCCTGCGCGAGCCGTGGGAGCGGGTGGCGCGAGCGTTCGAGGCCCTCGCGAGCCGGCGCGTTGCGGGCAAGGTGGTGCTCGACATCGGGCCGAACGCGACGGAGTGAAACCTCACCGGCCATGCGCGCGCTGGACGGAGTTCGGCCCGCCGGCGAGGGAGCCAGGAACACACCGACTGTCGGCGCGGGCCCGACGGCGCTCGCCGGACCGAGTGCATACCGGCTGCGGCGCGGGCCGGATTGCACTCGCCCGATCGGCTCGGCCGGGCTTTCACACCCGACCGGCCGGGTTCTCGCACCGATGCGGGCAGGCTCGTGCTCCTTGGCCCGGCGGGTTCTTGCCTCCAGCTTGGCCGGGCTCCCGCGCCCGGTCTGCCGGGCTCCCATACTCGCTCGGCCGACCCGTGCCGCCGCTCGGGTGGGGCCTCCACCGGGCCGGGTCTCCATCCCCGCTCGGCCCGACCCCCGTCCCTGCTCGGCCCGACGCCCGATGCCACCCGGAGGGCTTCCTTGGTCGGGCTTCGGTTGTGTTGGGTTGGGGGAGTGGATCGGCTTACGCGGATGGCGAAATCGGCTCGCGTCGATGATCGCCGGGCGGGCGATCATGCCTATGGTTGACGCGATCGAACCAGCGTCTTGCATGGGGGACCGTTCATGATCGTCGAATACATCCGCTACACGATCGCCGAAGCGGACGGCACCGAGTTCGAGGCCGCGTACGCGCGGGCCGCCGAGTCGCTCGCGGCGGCGCCGGAGTGCGTGGACTACGAGTTGAGCCGATGTCAGGAGGAGCCGTCCGCGTACATCCTGCGCATTCGCTGGACGTCGACGGACGCGCATCTGAACGGCTTCCGCAAGGGTGAGCACTTCGCCGCGTTCTTCGCCGCGATCCGCCCGTACGTCACCGCGATCGAGGAGATGCGGCACTACGCGGTGACCGACGTGGTGGGTAAGGGCGGTTCGACTCCATCGCTGTACGAGTGGGCCGGCGGGGCGCCCGCGTTCGAGCGGCTCTTCGGGACGTTCTACGAGCGGGTGGCCAAGGACGAGATCCTCGCTCCGGTGTTCGCGGACATGGACTCCCACCACGCCGAACACGTGGCGTCCTGGCTGGGCGAGGTGTTCGGCGGGCCGTCCCGCTACAGCACCGAGCTGGGCGGGCATCGGCACATGGCCTCGAAGCACCTCGGTCGGGGGATCTCCGAGACGCAGCGGCGCCGATGGGTCGCGCTGCTGCTGGAAACGGCCGACGATGTGGGCCTGCCCGCCGACCCGGAGTTCCGCGGCGTGCTCGCGTACTACCTGGAGTGGGGCACCCGGATGGCGATCATCTACTCCGGCCCCAACCCGCCACCGCTGCCGGAAACCCCGATGCCACGTTGGGACTGGGGCCAGACCCCGCCCTACCTGGGCTGAGCGACACACCGGATCGGGCCCGCGCCGCGGCCCGATCCGGCCTGGCGGCTTCGCCTCGGCCTGGCGGCTTCGCCTCGGCCTGGCGGCTTCGCCTCGGCCTGGCGGCTTCGCCTCGGCCTGGCGGCTTCGCCTCGGCCTGGCGGCTTCGCCTCGGCCTGGCGGCTTCGCCTCGGCCTGGCGGCTTCGCCTCGGCCTGGCGGCTTCGCCTCGGCCTGGCGGCTTCGCCTCGGCCTGGCGGCTTCGCCTCGGCCTGGCGGCTTCGCCTCGGCCTGGCGGCTTCGCCTCGGCCTGGCGGCTTCGCCTCGGCCTGGCGGCTTCGCCTCGGCCTGGCGGCTTCGCCTCGGCCTGGCGGCTTCGCCTCGGCCTGGCGGCTTCGCCTCGGCCTGGCGGCTTCGCCTCGGCCTGGCGGCTTCGCCTCGGCCTGGCGGCTTCGCCTCGGCCTGGTGGCGGTTGCCGCCTCCTTCCGGCCGTCAAGGTGCTCGAGCGTTGCGTTGCCGTCGCGGCCGTTGCGTCACGGTCGCGTTGCCGCCTTGCCTTGGCTGCCTCCTCCCGGCCGGCCGAGGTGCCCGAGTGTCTCGCCAGGGCTGTGCCTCCGCCGGGCCGCCGTCACTTCACCGTCCGCCCGCCCCGCTATCGCCGCATCACCACCCGCGCGCCACGTGCCGCCGCACGCGCCGCGGCGCGTGTTGGGCTGACGTGGTGTCAACTACGCGCGTCGGCTACGGAGTGCGATCATCCGGTTTCCCGCTCGATCGGGTGCAAATGCGATGAACCGGCCTTCGCGTATATCAAACCCAAAATTTTGGTAATGGTTACCACTCCGCTTGGCAAGGATTCACGCTCCGACCCGACCGCCCCCTCGTCGCACCCGTCGTCGGCACGGCAGCATCTCCGGCGTCGATGTCACTCGTGACAGCTCCGTCACATGGAGGAACACCCACGTGAAGAGACACACTCTCGTCGCGTTCGCAGCCGCCACGACGTTGGTGGGCGGGCTTCTGACCCTCGCCCCACCGGCTTTGGCGGACGACTCGCCCGCAACTTCGGCCGAGTCCGCATCCACCCCCATTGCCTGGAAGAACTGCGGCAGCTCGAACTATCCGACGCTGGAATGCGGTTCACTCCAGGTCCCGATGGACCACAGCAATCCCGGCGGCCGACAGATCACCATCGCGGTGTCGCGGATTCCGCACACCGCCGCGAAGTCGCTCGGCCCACTCCTGGTCAACCCCGGCGGTCCCGGCGCCCCCGGCCGAGGTCTGGCCGGCTACGTCGCGAAGAACCTGCGCCCCGAGGTGGCCGCGCAGTTCGACGTGATCGGTTTCGACCCGCGCGGCTCCGGCGCCAGCGAACCGCACCTGGACTGCGTACCGGGCTTCAACAACCCGGTCCGTCCGGACACCGTCCCGGACAACTTCGGGGACGAACTGACCAACATCAAGCGGGTGTACGACTACGCCCAGGCGTGCGGCGCCAAGTACGGCGACTTCCTCAAGCACATGAACACGCCGGCCTCGGCAGCGGACATGGACTCCATCCGCGCCGCCCTCGGGGCCAAGCAGATCAGCTACTTCGGCTATTCGTACGGGACTTACCTCGGCTCGGTCTACGCCAAGCTGTTCCCGAACCGGGTCAAGCGCCTGGTGCTGGACAGCATCGTCGACCCGAGCAAGGACAGCATCTGGTACGGCAGCCAACTCAGCCAGGACGTCGCCTTCAACAGCAACCTGAAGGCGTTCTTCGGCTGGGTCGCCAAGTACGACGCGAACTACCGCCTGGGCACCGACCCCGCCAAGGTGGAGAGCGCCTGGTACACGATGCGCGAGAAGCTGAGCAAGAACCCGGCCGAGGGCGTCGTCGGCGGCTCGGAGCTCGAGGACGCGTTCGCGCAGGGCGGCTACAACGACTCGACCTGGGCCGAACTGGCCGAGGGCTTCTCGGGTTACGTGGTCGACAACGTCACGGGTCCGCTGCGCACGGCGTACGAGGACCTGGCGGCGCCGAGCCCGGCCAACGACAACGTCAACAGTGGCTACCTGGCCACCCAGTGCCGGGACGCGTCCTGGCCCAAGGACTGGGCGACCTGGCACCGTGACGCGGTCAAGACCTACGCCAAGGCGCCGTTCCTGACCTGGAACAACGTCTGGTTCAACGCGGCTTGCGCGTTCTGGCCGACGTCCGGCCTCAAGCCGGTGAACGTCGCCAACGACAAGCTGCCCAAGACGCTGCTGTTCCAGGCGACCAACGACGCCGCGACCCCGTACGAAGGTGGCGTCACGATGCACCGGCTGCTGCGCGACTCGGCCCTGGTGGTCGAGCAGGGCGGCCGCAACCACGGCATCTCGCTCAGCGGCAGCAGTTGCCTGGACAACTATCTGAACGAGTACCTGGTCACCGGCAAGACCCCGAAGGGCAGGGGTCACGGCCCGGCCGACGCGGTCTGCCAAAAGCTCCCCGACCCGGTGCCGAACCCGGCCGGTGCCGACCTGAAGGCCGCCGCGCCCAAGGCGTCCAAGACCGCCATGTAGATCCACGCAAACGCACCACGAGCACGTACGCAGGGCCCGTCGCCTCGGGACGCTGTTGGTTAATTTGGGCCCTGCGCGTGACGTCGGCCCTCAAGACCCGGTTGTGGTCTTGGGGGCCGACGTTGTCGTAGGGGGAGGGTGTCGATGTCGATGCAGCCGCGGGAGCCGGGGGAGATTCCGGCGGAGACGGTACGGGTGGCGCGGGCGGCGTTCCCGAAGGGGAGTCTGGCGATCCGGGTCCGGGACGAGTTGGGGCCGTTGTTCCGGGACGAGGGGTTCGCCGATCTGTTCCCGGGGCGGCGGGGCAGGCCGGCGTGGTCGCCGGGACGTCTGGCGCTGGTGCTGGTGTTGCAGTTCGTGGAGGGGTTGACCGATCGTCAGGCCGCGGAGGCGGTGCGGGCACGGATCGACTTCAAGTACGCGCTGGGGTTGGAGTTGGGCGATCCGGGGTTCGACTTCTCGGTGCTGTCCGAGTTCCGCGACCGGCTGGTGGAGGCGGACGCGGGACGGCGGGTGTTGGACGGTGTTCTGGCCGCGGCGCGGGAGAAGGGCCTGTTGGCCGGCGGCGGGAAGGCGCGCACCGATTCCACGCATGTGCTGTCCGCCGCACGCGAGTTGGGTTTTCTGGAGTTGGTGTCCGAGACGCTGCGCGCGGCGTTGAACGCGGTCGCCGAGGCCGACCCGGAGTGGTTGCGCCCGGTCGCCGAGCCGGACTGGTTCCGGCACTACGCGACCCGGGCGGAGGAGTCCCGCTTCCCCAGGGCCCGCACCCGGCGGGACGAGGTGGGGGCGCGGATCGGCCGGGACGGGACGCGGCTGCTCGCACTCGTGCTCGCCGCGGACGCGCCGGGCGGTCTGCGTGCCCTGGAGGAGGTGGAGACGCTGCGGCGGGTGTGGGTGCAGCACTTCCACCGGGTGGACGGGCAGGTGGTGCGCCGCGGCCCAAAAGACCGGCCGCCGGGCGCGAAGCGCCTGGTCACCCCCTATGACACCGACGCGCGTGGCAGCGTCAAACGCGACACGATGTGGGACGGCTACAAGGTCCACCTCACCGAGACCTGCGATCCGGACGCGGTGCACCTGGTCACGAACGTGGCCACCACCGAGTCCACCGTCCCCGACAGCGTGTTGGCCGACCGGGTCCACGCCGGCCTCGCCGAGCGGGACCTGCTGCCCGACGAGCACTGGGTCGACGCCGGCTACCCCACCGCCGCGCAGATCGTCGCCGCCCGGCGCGACCACGACGTCGCGCTGCTCGGACCGGTCCGAGCCGATACCAACGCCCAGGCGGACGGCCCGTTCCGGCAGGACTCGTTCACCGTCGACTGGGACGACCAGCGAGCCACCTGCCCGAACGGGGCCACCAACACCGAGTGGCACCAGCGCCGTTCGCAGGCCGGACTGCCGGTCGTTCGGATCCGGTTCCCCACCGCCGTCTGCCGGCACTGCCCCGATCTGCGCGCCTGTGTCAACTCGCCGAGCGCCGAGCGCCGCGAGCTCACCCTGCGCCACCGCGACGAACACGAGGTTCTGCGCACCGCCCGCGCCGAACAGCAGACCGACGCGTGGAAGGACCGCTACAAGATCCGCGCCGGCGTCGAGGGCACCATTTCCCAGGGCGCCGCACGCTGCGGCCTGCGCAGATCCCGCTACCGGGGCCTCGCCAAGACAAGCCTCCAACACCAACTCACCGGCGCCGCGATCAACCTCGCCCGCATCGACGCCCACCTCACCCACACACCGCGAGCCCGGACCCGGACCAGCCACTTCGCACGGCTTCGCCCCGCCGAGCCGAAGCTCGACGGGGCGAATTAACCAACAGCGTCCCTCGGCGGCGGGCCCTCGCGCGTGTCCGGGCCCTCGCGCGTGTCGGGGGGCGATGAGCCCGTCCGATGTGCCCTGAGCCCGTCCTGAGCCGTACACGGCGCGGCAGTTCGTACCCGACGCCGGCCGAGGGTGCCGTGTGCGCGATCTCGTCCTGCCGTAAGGTCTGCTGCCGAGGTTCCGGTGAAGGGGGACGGCGGTGCACCTGACGGGTGTCGGCAAGCGATACGCCCTGCGCGGACCATGGGTGCTGCGCGCGGTGGACCTGCACCTGCCGCGCGGCGGCCTGGTCCGGGTCGAAGGCGCCAACGGCAGCGGTAAGTCCACCCTGCTCCGGGTCCTCGCGGGGGTCTGCGAACCGACCACCGGCAGCGTCACCGAACGCGGCTCGGCCGCCTACGTCCCCGAACGATTCCCGCCCGAACTCCCGCTCACCGCCCTGCGCTACCTCACCCACCTGGGCAGACTGCACGGCCTCACCGGCCGGGAGAGCAGGCGGCGCGCCCAGGAGTGGGCCGAACGCCTGGACTTCGCGGACAAGACCCGCGCACCGCTGCGCGGACTGTCCAAGGGCACGTGTCAAAAGGTCGCCGTGGCACAGGCGTTCATGGCCGAACCCGACCTGCTCGTGCTGGACGAGGCGTGGACCGGACTGGACGGCCGCTCGCGGGACGTCCTGGACGGTTGTGTCGTCGAACGGGTCGAGGCCGGCGCCACGGTGGTCTTCGTGGACCACGACCCGCGCCGGCTGGCCGACGAGGTGACCGACACCTATCGGGTCGAGGCGGGCGCGGTCACCCCGGCGATCTCCGCCGTGAACGCGATCCGCGTGGTGATCGACATCGACAGCGGCCACCGCCCCGAACTCGACCGCCTCCCAGGCGATCCCGACCGCGAGGAGACCCGCCCGGGCGTCCTGCGGCTGCACACCACCACGGCGCACTCCGACGCGCTACTACGCCATCTGCTCACCACCGTGCCCGGGGTCGGCGTGCGCTCGGTCCGCCGGGAAGGAGACGGCGCGTGATCTCCGCCGTGGTGCGTTATCAGGCGGCCCTGGTGCTGCGCTCGTACCGGTGGGTGCCGCCGGTGTTGGTCTACGCCGCGGTGATGGCCATCGGCGCGGCCGGCGGTGATCCGCTGCTCGGCTCGTTCGCGTGGGCGGCCGCCGCGATCATGCCGATCGCGGTGTGGCTCACCCGCGTGTCCGTCACGGTCGAGCCCGCCGCGGCCCGGCAGACCGCGTCGGCGGCGGTCGGACCCGGTCGCTCGCATCTGGCGGCGCTGCTGGTCGCGCTGGTCCTGTCGGGCGTGCTCGCCGCGCTGTGCACCGGCGCGCTGGCCGCCTCCACCGATCGCATCGCCGACCACGCGACGCACGGCGTCGATCGCGGCGAGGCGATCGCCGCGGGAGCGGTGGCCCAACTCGTCACCATCCTGGCCGGCGTGGCGATCGGCGCGCTGACCAACCGCCCGCTGTTGCGCCGCCCGGCGTACGCCGTCCCGCTCGCCGCGCTGGCCACCCTGGCGGCCCTGATCGTCCCGGGCAGCCCGGCGGCGCGCGTCCTCGAGGTGGTCACCGACGCGGCCAGGAACGACAGCGTGGACCTCCCGACCACCCAACTGGCCATCGTGGCAGGCGTGTTCGTCGTCGCGGTCGCCGCGGTCTGTCGGTTGGCGGCCCGCGTCGAACACGACTGACCCACCAGGACGACCGAGCCGGAACACCCCTCGGGCACGGTGCCGGTCGTACACACCGGGGCCGGCTCAGGACGCGCCGAGCCACTTGGCGAGGTAGGCCGGAATCTCCTGGTCTCGGTCCGGGCGGATCGGGCCCCGCGTGGTGGTCAGGGGTACCACGCCGGCGTAGGTCGGCAGGTCGAGGTCGTCGGGGTCCTCGGCCAGGCCGTGGTCGCGGATCTTCGCGGCGACCTGGTCCAACTCCAGGCGGAGCACCGCCGTCTGCGCGTTCTCCTTCGGGGAGGGCTGCCGCACGTCGTCGGCGCGGCCCGGGACCAGGTGGTCGATGATCACCCGGTACGCGTGCAGTTGCTCGTCCGGGTCGGCGACGTAGGTCAGCGGGCCGTGCGCGATCACGCAGCGGTAGTCCATCGAGTGGTGCATCGCCGAGCGGGAGAGCACCACCGAGTCCACGTGGGTGACCGAGACCGCCACCGGGAGGCCCTCGGCGCCGCTCGCGCGCGCGGCCAGTGCGAGTTGCCCGCCGCTGGAGGTGTGCAGGTACAGGCGTTCGCCGTCGCGGCCGAAGGCCAGTGGGATGAGCTGGGGGCGACCGCCGAGGGTGAACGAGACGTGGGCCAGGAAGCCGGCGTCCAGGATCGCGTGCACGGCTTCGACGTCGTAGTGCATCCGGTCGCGGTGCCGATACGGGGTGGTGGCGGCGGTGGCGGGGTACTCGGTCATCGCGAAGATCCTTTGTACTAGTTCAAAGAACTTATTGGAGTAGTACGATAGAGGCGAGGTCGGGGAGGCTGTCAACGGCATAATCCGACGACCCGACGACCCGACGACCCGACGACCCGACGACCCGACGACCGACCTGCCGCCTGACTGCCCGCCCTGCCCGCCCTGACTGCCCGCCCTGCCGACCCGACCACCGACGCCCCGACCACCGACCCCGCCGGGCAGCAGGCACCGAACGTGCCCGGATGCAGGAGAGACATGGCCACCACCGGTCGCACCGCCGCCGACATCGCCGCATCCGTCGAGCGCGACCTGCACGCCCGCGAACTCGGCCCCGGCGACGCGCTACCGCCCGTGCGCACACTCGCGGCCGAGTTGGGCGTCAACGCCAACACCGTCGCCGCCGCGTACCGCACGCTGCGCGAACGCGGCATCGTGGAGACGCACGGCCGGGCCGGTACCCGGATCCGAGCCCGACCGGCCACCATCCGGCGCAACGACCTGGGCCCGGCCATGCCGCCCGGCACCCGCGACCTGTCCACCGGCGAACCCGACCCCGACCTGCTGCCGTCGCCGGCGTTCCCGAACCCGGCCGAATGGCGCACGCTCTACCAACACGGTGCCCTGTACGAACCGTTCGCCGACGCCGCCCGCACGGTGCTGCGCGCGGGCGGCGTCGACACCGCGCACCTGGCCGCGACCTCCGGCGCGCTGGACGGCCTGGAACGCGCGCTCGTCGCGCACCTGCGCCCCGGCGACCTCGTCGCGGTCGAGGACCCGACCTGGGCCAACCTGCTCGACCTGCTGGCCGCGCTGAATCTGACACCGCGGCCGATCCCGGTCGACGACGAGGGCCCCGACCCGGCCGCGACCGAGGCCGCGCTGCGGGCGGGCGCCCGCGCGTTCGTGGTCACCACCCGCGCGCAGAACCCCACCGGCGCCTCGGTGTCGGCCGAACGGGCCGCCGCGCTGCGCCCGATCCTGGCCGCCCACCCGCACGTGGTGCTCCTGGAGGACGACCACGGCAACGACATCTCCGGCCTGGACCTGCACACCCTCACCGGCGTCACCACCCATTGGGCGCACATCCGCTCGGCCGCCAAGGCGTACGGACCGGACCTGCGCTGCGCGGTGGTGACCGGCGACGCGGTGACCATCGACCGGATCGGCGGCCGGCAACGGCTGGGCCCCGGCTGGGTCAGCCACATCCTGCAATTCGCGGTCGCCCACGCGTGGACCGACCCGGACGTGGCCGAGTGCATCCACGTCGCGCGCGAGACCTACCGGCTACGCCGTACCCGACTCATCAAGGCCCTGCGCGCACGCGGTGTCGCCGCGACCGGCCGGACCGGCATCAACGTATGGGTCCCGGCCCCGGACGAGACCACCGCCGTCGCCTCCCTGCTCGCGCGTGGCTGGGCGGTCGCGCCCGGCGCGCGCTACCGGATCGGCTCGCCACCCGGCCTGCGGATCACCGTGGCCACCCTCACCGCCGAGGAGACCGAGCGACTGGCGGACGCGGTGGCCGCCGCGATGCGCGTGGGAGCCGCGCGGCAGACGCGGTGATTCGTCCCGGGATCTCGGGCGGGGGTGGGACGGGTCGTGCCTGGTCGTGCCTCGCCGTGCCGCGTCGCGTCGTGTCGGGGAGAGGCGGCGGAGAGGCGGGGGAGAGAGGCGGGGAGGGGTGGGGGAAGGCGGGGAGAGGCGGCCGGGAGGCGGTGGGGAGGGCGGGGAGGGCGGGGAGGGGCGGCGGAAAGGTGGGGCTAGCCGAACCGTGAGGTCGGGGGGTGTCACCCTCGCCCGCACACCCCCGCCGCGTGGAGCATGAACACACTCCACCGATACGGTCTCGACCGGACCGTGACGAATCCGCCGGTACGGCCCAACCGCCGTGACACTCCACCGTCGTGACCAGTCCACCGCCGCGCCCGATTTGCCCCGAGGACGTCCCCCATGCATCCCTTCCTGAAGGCGCCGTTCACGAGACGAACGTGGGCCGAGACCGGCTACGCGATCCTCACCCTCCCGCTCGCGTTGATCGGCTTCGGCGTGACCTTCGTGTTCACGGCCTTCGGTGTCGCGCTGACCATCACGCTGATCGGTCTGCCGATCCTGGCCCTGACGGTGATGGGGGCGCGGGCGTGGGGCGGACTGCACCGTGGGTTGGCGCGCGCCATGCTCGGGGTCGAGACGCCGCCACTGCGCAAGTTCCGGCCCAAGCGCGGCCCGCTCGGACTGCTCGGCTCCTCGCTGGGCAACGCGGAGGGCTGGCGGGCGATCGCGTATCACGTGATCAAGTTCCCGCTGGGCGTCGTCATGGCCATCGTGACCGGAGCGTTCTGGAGCTACGGGCTGATCATGGTGGTCTATCCGCTGCTCGTGGCGGTGTTCGACCCGACCGTCACCGACTCGCACGGCGTCGTGCGCCACTCGGGGATGCAGATGGGCGACGTGTACTTCGACACCTGGCCGCTCAAACTGGCGGCGTCCGCGTCCGGAATCCTGCTCGTCCTGCTCGCGCCGTGGGCCGTACGCGCCGTCGTATACCTGGACCGGCTGCTCATCCCGGCCCTACTCGGGCCGACCAAGTCCGCGCAGCGGGTGGCCGATCTGGAGGAGACCCGGGCGATCGCCGTCGACGACTCGGCCGCGACGCTGCGCCGGATCGAACGCGACCTGCACGACGGCGCGCAGGCCCGGCTCGTCGCGCTCGCGATGAACCTCAGCATGGCCAAGGAGAAGCTGGACGCGGAGGACGTCGAGCGCCCGATGGACGTGGACCGCGCCCGCACCCTCGTGGACAGCGCGCTCGGCAACGCCCGCGAGGCGATCGTGGAACTGCGCGACCTGGCCCGGGGCATCCATCCACCGGTCCTGGACCAGGGCTTGGACGCCGCGCTGGCCACCCTGGCGGCGTGCAGTGCGGTCCCGGTCGAGGTGCACACCGACATCGACGTACGCCCGCCCGCCACGATCGAGACCATCGCGTACTTCTGCGCCGCCGAACTGCTCACCAACGTCGCGCACCACTCGGGCGCGACCTCGGCGGCCGTCGACGTACTCGTCCGGGACGGCCGGTTGCGGCTGTCGGTCACCGACAACGGGCGCGGCGGTGCGAACGCGGGCAAGGGCAGCGGTCTTACCGGTCTGGTCGAGCGGGTGCGCACGGTGGACGGCGTACTGCGCATCGTCAGCCCGTTGGGTGGGCCGACCGAGGTGACGGTGGAACTGCCGATCCGGGGGTGAGGGTCGAGATGCGGGCGCGGTGTGGGCCGGGTACGGGCCGGGGGTAGGGGCAGAGGGGCCTAATCCGAGATGATCTGGCCTAAGATGATCTGGTTCGAGATGGTTGGTCCCGAGAGGATCGATGCTCAGAGGATCAGGCCCGAGACGATTGGGTCCGAGATGCGGTCGGATCATGGGACGATCGAGCCCATGCGCATCGTCATTGCCGAAGACGCCGCGATCCTGCGGGACGGCCTGGTTCAACTGCTTCTCGACCGCGACCACGAGGTCGCGGCCGCCGTCGCGGACGCCGACGCGCTGCGCGCGGCGGTGGCCGAACACAAGCCGGACGTCTGTGTGGTCGACATCCGGATGCCCCCGACGCACACGGACGAGGGTCTGCGCGCCGCGATCGACATCCGCCGGGACTACCCCGGCATCGGAGTGTTGGTCTTCTCGCAGTACATCGAGACCCGGTACGCGGCACAACTGCTCGGCGGCAACGCGGCGGGCGTCGGCTACCTGCTCAAGGAACGCGTGGTGGACACGCGGGACTTCACCGACGCGCTGGAGCGAGTCGCGGCCGGCGGCACCGCGTTGGACCCCGAGGTGGTCACCCAACTGTTCGGCGCGGGACTGCGCAGCGGCGGGTTGAGCACCCTCACCCCGCGCGAGCACGAGGTGCTCGGGCTGATGGCCGAGGGCCGGACGAACGCGGCGATCGCGAAGAAGCTGGTGGTCACCGAGCGGGCGGTGGAGAAGCACGTCGGCAACATCTTCACCAAGCTCGATCTGCCGCCCTCGGACACCGACCACCGGCGGGTGATGGCGGTGTTGCGCTTCCTCGAACTCTGAGACGTGGGAGCGGTCGAGGCGGGTTCGCGGTGCGGCCTTGCGGGGCGGGTTCACGCTGTGGTCGTGGCGCGGCTTCGTGGTGGGGCGGCCGCCGGGTCGGTGCGGGAGCGCGGGTGGTGGCCCGGCTTCACGATGGCTGACCGTGGGCGCGTGAGGCGGGTCCGGTCCGTGGCGAGGCGTGCGGGTACGGCGCTGCCGATTGCGGGTGGGCAGCGGTGGGCCGGTGCTTGGTGTGGCCGGCGCCCGGTGGCCGGTGGGATGTGGGACCGGTGTGGGATGTTCGGATCGCCCCCTCCGTGATCCGTGCGCCCCACACCGGTCCTCGGGGCCGACCACGGCTTCGGCCCCCGGAGCGGCTCGGTTCAGGGTTGCAGTGGCTTCTCGACGTCCACGCACGCGTGCCGGATCGTGTTCCGAGCGCCGACGACAGTCGACGTGAACGGCGATCCCGGTGCGGTCGGTCCGGGAGCGGCCGCCGGGGCGATCGTGCCCAACTCGTGGGTGCCCGGGTCGCTTTCGTCGGCGCCGCACGCGGTCAGCGCGATGATCGCCGACACCACCGCCGCCAGGACGCCCGCCGCCGCTCCGGGCAGCGCGAGTCCGCGACTCACCCGATCGGTCTCTCCGGTCGGGCGGCACGCCACGCCCGGCGCACCGTCGAAGGGCTGCTCCGCCGCCGCCACTCCGGCGACGGATACCCAGGCGTGGCCCGGTCGTTCCCGAGGCGGGTCGCCACCTCCGGCCGGATGTGCCGCTCGTCCGTCGCGCTCCGCCGTCGGATGCGCGCCATGTGACCCGTGCCGCTACGGTCGCCGTCGAATCGAGTCGGCGCCTCGGCCTGCCGCGGGTCCCGCCGCGACAGCCGTGGGCACGGGGCGGGCGCCCGGTGGCCGCCGCCACCGGGCGTTCCCGCATACGCCAGGGGTGCGGCAAGCCGTACCCCCTCGGGCACCGGGTCGGTGAGGTCCGCGCCCCCCATGCGGTCGGACACACGCATGCACGGCCTCCCCCCAAAACGCCGGGCCCGCCCCACCCCGGGCGGGCACGGCGTACCGGGAGGCTAGGGACGATCCTTGTGGGTTTCCTGTGAATGGGCGGCCCGGGAAGGGATTTTCCCGACGGGTCGGGGCGCCGCGCGGGATTTCGGTACGTCGGCGCGCGCCGAGGGCACCGGTGCGGCCCGGGCGGGCGTACTCGGCGATTCCTGGGCCCGGACGCCCAGCCACGCGCGCTCGCGCGCCGCCAGGGGATCCGCGCGCAGCGGCAGCACCACCTCGATCCGAGTGCCGCGCCCGGACGGTGGCACGCCCACGGTGACCCGACCGCCGTGCAGCGCGACCTGTTGGGCCACCAGGGTCAGGCCCAGCCCGGCGCCGGGACTGTTCGGCCCGCGATGGAAGCGCTCGAAGACCACCTCGCGCAACTCCGGCGCGATCCCGGGCCCGTCGTCGTCCACGCACACCACGCCGCAATCCAGCCCGGGCAGCACCTTGACCAGCACCCGATTCGCGCCGTGCACCAGCGCGTTGCCGACCAAGTTGTCCACGAGCAGCCGCAACCCCGCCGCGAGCCCGTACACGACCACCTCGTGCGGCGCCTCGACCCGTACCGCGGCCCGCACTTCGATGCCCGGACGGCGGGCGGGCGCGGCCCGGACCGCCGCGTGCGCCACCTCGGCCAACTCCACCGGGGCGAACGCCGCCGCGTCCACCAGGTCGCCCTGGGCGAGCGCGCGCAGCGCGGTCAGTACCGCCAACACCCGTTCGTGGCCGATCCGCAGGTCCGCGACCACGTCCTCGCGCTCGGTCGAGGCCAGGTCCGGATAGGTGGCCAGCACGTCCAGATCGGTGCGCATCCCGGTGAGCGGGCCGCGCAGTTCGTGGTCGACGGTGGCGGCGAACGAACGTGCGGTCTCCAACGCCTCGCGAGTGCGCGCGGTCTGCGCCGCGTACCGGCCCAGCACGTCGTCGAGTGTGCGGCCGAGTTCGTCCACCTCGACCACGCCGGAGGGTACGTGCACCGCGTCGTGCGCGCCGCCGTCCGGATCCAGCCGGGCGGCCCGGCGGCGCAACACGCGCAGCGACCGGGTGGCCGCGGTACCGGCGACCAGACCGGCCAGTGCGGACAGCGGCACCGCGAACGCCGTCACCACGTACACCCGCCGACGCAACAGCGCCGCCTGCGCGGCCGGTTCGCCCGAAGGCACGAACACGTAGAGCGCGCCGGTCGGCAGCGGCCGGGTCACCATCCGCCACGAACGCCGGCCCGTGTGCACGGTCACCGGGTACGGCGCGTGCGTGGGCAGCATCGTTCCGTCCGGCGGTTGGGGGCCCATCCGCAGTGGTCCGTCCGGGGTGTCCACCCGCACGCCGACGTCCAGGGCCATCCCGAGCATCCGGTACTGCCGCGTGCGGATCGCCTGTTGCCGGTCGTCCAGATCGGTGCGGACCAACGCCCTTGCCGGCGCCGTCAGTCGCTCGGCCCGCTCCTGCAACTGCCGGTCCTGGCGCTGGGTCAGATCGTGCCGGGCCCAACCCACCACGAGCGTGCCCGCGCCGAGTACGAGCAGCGGGACCAGGACGGCGACCGACAGCGCGACCCGCGTGGAGAGCTTCATCCGGGACCACCCGAGATCCGCAGCACGAAGCCGATCCCGCGCACGGTGTGCAGTACGCGGGGGCGCCCGCCCGCCTCCAACTTGCGGCGCAGGTAGCAGACGAAAGTGTCGACCACGTCGGTGCGCACGTCGAAGTCGTAGCCCCAGACCCGGTCCAGCAACTGATCCCGGGTCAACACCAGCCCCGGATTGCGGGCGAACACCTCCAGCAGGGCGAACTCGCGACGGGTCAGATCCAGTCCGACGCCGTGGCAGGTCGCGATGTGCGCGGCCACGTCCACCGCGACCGGGCCGACCCGCAGCAGCGGCTCGCCGGGCCCCACGCTTGGTCGTCGGCGCAGTAACGCCCTTAATCGAAGGTCGAGTTCGCGCAGATCGAAGGGCTTCACCAGGTAGTCGTCGGCGCCGCTCTCCAGGCCCGCGATGCGGTCCGCGGTCTCGTCGCGAGCGGACAACATCAGGACCGGCGTCTCGGTACCTCGTGCGCGCAGCGTGGCGCACACGTCGATGCCGCTGACGCCGGGCATCGCCACGTCCAGGACCACGACCTGCGGGGCCGGGGCGGGTGCGATGGGCGTCATCGGCTCGGCGGGCGCGATCAGTTCGAGGGCGCGGGTGCCGTCGGCGGCGAGGGTGACGTGGTAGCCGGCCAGGCGCAGGCCGCGCTCCAGGGCACGCCGGATTGAGGGATCGTCGTCCACGACCAGCACGTGCGGGGGGCGGTCGGTCTCCGGTTCCGCGGTCACCGGATCGCGGCCTCCGGTTCCGGGGCGGGCGGGCGCGGTATCCGTAACCGGCTCGACTTCCCTGTGGTGCCCATGTCGTCGGCTCGACCCATGTCGTCCCCCGGATGGCTGCTGCCGATGTCGCGAAGTCGCCGACGTGCGTGCGTGTCGCCGTCGGCGTTGTCGGTGCACAACCTATGGCGGGAGGTGGTGTGTTGTACGCGGAATGACGGCTCGTCAGGGGCTGGGTGGGAGCGGGTCGGCGGGGGTGGTGGGCTTGTGGGGGCTACCGTCGGGGTCCGTGTTCGAATCCGTGTCCGTGTCCTCATCCGGGTCCGCGTCTTCTGGGTTCGCCTTCGCGTCCGCCTTCGCCTTCGCCTTCGCGTCCGCGGTCGTGTCCGTGTTTGTGTTTGCATCCGTGTCGAGCGGGTCGCCGGTCGGCAGCTTCGCGGACAGCCAGCGGAACCAGTTCGTGCGGTTGATCGGGATCTGTGGGTTGCGCAGCAGCCACAACACGTGCCCGGCCTGGTCCCGGGTCCAGGGCTCGCCGGAGTCGCACGCCTTCGCCAGCCGGGCGCGCAGGTCATCGCCGTCCACCGCACGGGCGATCCGCGAGTACTCGCGGTCCTTGCACCGGTGCCGGCGATACACCACGAGCTCGACGAGGTCCACCAGGCGGGCCCGGACCTCGTCGTGGTGCCCGGGCACGGCGAGCAGCCGGATCAGCCGCTGCTTGGTGCTCCACACCTTGGCGTGCCGGGTCCACTCGATCGGGTAATGGGCCTCCCACTCCAGATAGATCAGCGCGTACGGCAGTCCGCCCCAATCGGGTACGTCGGCCGGCGCGAGCTGCTCGGTGAGCAGGGCCGCGGCGGGCGTACGCAGCCACGCGGCACGGAAGCGTTGCCAGGCCGCCTCCTCGGCGGAGACCGAGCGCGGCACGCGCAACACGATCGTGTCGTACGCCTCGCGCGCTTCGCGTGTGTCCCGGCTCACCCGCAGATACCGGTCCAGGGCGCGCCGATGCGCGATCTCGTCGTCCGACACGAGCGCGCGCATCCAGCCCAGCCGGGTGTCCCAGTCCTCGATCGCGCCGCGTTCCATCACGCCGACGATCTACCCAGGAGTTCCCCGAACAAGTCCGCCATCCCCCGGCCCACCCACCGAATCCCCCCATCGAAGCCACCCATGGCTGCATGGTGACCATTCGGTGGCTGTATGTAGTCTCACCGCCATCGCGTAGACCCCCGACGAGCCCAGCACGCACGCCACACCCCGCGCTGCGCCAAGGCCTCGCGCCACAGGCACCCCCTGCCTTGCGCGACCGGGCGTTTCGGCCGGATTGGGCACCACCCGGCGAACGCCCGGTCGGCCGTGTGGCCAGGCCGGGTCCCCGCGCGGAGGCGTGGTGGCCAGGCCGGGCCACCACGCCGAGATACGGGCGCTGGATCGCGGCCCGGCCGAGCGCGCCACGCCGACGCCACCGCCGCGCAAGCGTCGCGTGGCCACCCGATGTGGCCCGGGTGTCGGGACGCCCGGGCACTCGATCGACGCGGCCTGTGGTCCGGGAGAGCAGTGGGACGGGGCGCGATGGCGTGTGCAGCCTGGGAGGGATTGTCGGCGATCGCCGATGAGGTGCGCCCTTCGGCGGCCGAGCGCGTCGCGTGATCGCCCCCGCCGTCAGTGGCGGGCGGGATCGGCGCGGGAGGGTGGTTGGCGGGGCGCGACGTGATGATCCCGATGCGGTGTCCGGGTTGCGTGGTTGGCCGGTTCGGGTCGTCGAAATCCCGACGGGATCGGCTCGGGCGGGCGATCGGTGCGGCGCGTGGTTCGGTGCGACTGTCGGCCTGGGGTGGGGCGCGGGTTTCTGGTTGGTCGGGCGGCGTCGGCCGGTGGCGCTGCCGTCCGTGCGTTGCACGGTTGTCCGATGTGGCTGGGGCGTCGTTGGCCGCCGGGGTGGGCGTGGGGGGTGATCGGCGCGGGTGCGTGGGCGCGAGCGTGCGGTTGGGCGTGATGAGCACGTCGTCTCGCCGATCGGGTGCGCTGCTCGGTGGCCGGGTGCGTCGCGTGCTCGTTCCGGTCGGCGGGAATGGACGGACCGGCGCGGTAGGGGAGTCGGCGGGGCGTGATGCCGGTTGCGCTGCCGTGTGGGTTGCGCGGTTGGCCGGTCTGCCGGGGTGTAGCCGGCTGCTGGGATGGGTGTGGATGTGTAGGGCCGGTCGGGCGTGATGCGTTGAGGTCGTTGCCGTGTTCAGCCTGATGGAGGTGTCGGCGATCGCCGGTTGGGTGCGCTCGCCGGTGGCTGGGGGCGTTGCGTGGCCGTTCCGGTCGTCGGGGGCGGGAGCCGGCGCGGGACGGAATCGGCGGGGCGCGATGTGCCGATGCCGTGAGTGGTGCGGTGCTCGGGTGGGGTTCAGGCGGTGCCGGCGGCTAGTTGGGGGGTTCGGGTGATGCGGCCGGTCAGGGCCAGGGTGGGGAGTTGGGGGTGGGTGGGGCGTGGGGGGAGGGCGGCGAGGCCGGAGCGGTTGGGGCCGGCGGTGGCGAGTTCGGCGCGGATGCGTACCTCCATCAGGGCGCCGGCCGGGGCGGCCAGCGCCTTGGCGAGGAGTTCGCAGGCGGCTTCGGTGCGGCCCTCGGCGCGTTCGACGACCGCGAGTGCGTACAGGGCGTAGGCGCCGACCGGGGTGAGGCCCTTGGTGCCGGTCAGGCGCAGGGCCTGCCAGGCGCCGTCGCGGGCTTCGGCGATCCGGCCCTGGGTGGTCGCGGCCATCGAGAGCGCGGCCAGGAACCAGGCGGCCAGCGTGCCCTGTCCCGTGGCGCGGGCCAGGCGCAGACCCTCGGCGGCGTGCGTCTCGGCCTCGACGGCCCGTCCGGACAGCGCGCCGGCGACCGCGAGTGGCATCAGGGCCGCGGCGAGGGCTCCTCGGGCGCCGTGTGTGCGAAGCACCGCGGCCTCGTCGAGCAGGACGTCGTACGCGGCCTGGTCGGTCGCCGCCGCGTGCACCGCCAGCGGGGTGACCTCCCACAGCGCGATGCCCAGGCCGTACAGCCGGGCCCGGGTGGCCGGCGCCACCATCGCGGGCGAGACGCCGTCGGCGCCCAGTGCGGCCACGACGGTGCGCAGCGGGTCGTCGGCGGCCAGGGGGAGAGCGGCCAGGGCGGTGCGGGCCTGGGTGGTACGGGCGCGGTCGCCGGCCTCCCACGCGGCGCCGGTCGCGGCGAGCAGGAGCGCGGCGCGGCCGTGGGCGGCATCCAAGAGCAGTGCTCCCGCTTCGGAGCGGTGCCCTTCCGCGTGCCGTAGGGCGGCGCGGAGGCGGATCGCGGTCCCGGAGGAGTGGGCCGAGGTGCCTTCGTCGGCGACGCCGTCCAGGTCGGCGGCGTCGGCGGTGTCGAGCAGGGTGCGGGCGCGGGTCGGGAAGCCGGCCTCCCACGCGGCGTACGCGGCGGCGACGTAGCGGCGGCGGGCCGCCGGGCGGTCGGCGGTGAGCCGGGCGGCCTGCTCCCAGGTCGCGGCGGCGGCGCCCGCGCCGAGTTCGCGGCGGGTGCGGCCGGCCCCGGCCTCGAGCGCGGCGGCGAGTTCGGCGTCGGGCCCGGTGGCGAGCGCGGCCAGGTGCCACGGTCGCCGGTAGGCGAGAGCACCGCTCGCGGCGTAGACCAGTGCTCCGTGAAGCGAGCGGCGCTCCGCGGAGGTGAGCGAGCGGCGTACCTCCTCGCGAGCCGACGCGTCCCGGAACCGCACCCGGTGTTCGGCGGTGTCGACGAGACCGGCCCGCAACACCGCGAGCCGGGCACCACGACCGATGCCGACCCGGCGTCCGGCGACGGCCAACTGGTCCAGGTCGGCGGCAGGTTCGAGTGCGGCCAACGCGAGCAGCCGGCGAGCGTCCTCCGGCAACGCCGCGAACGGTACGTCCCCACCCGCGACGGCGGCACCCGTACCCGTCCGGCGTTCACCCGACGCGGCGGCGCCCCGCCCGCCGGCTCGACCGGTGGCCCCGGCCGACGCACCGGTCACCGCGCGATCCTCGCCCCGCCCGACGCCCGACGAGTGAGCGGTCCGCTCGGCCTCGCCACGCCGGTCCGCGCCCGTCGCCTCCGCGCCGGGCCCTTCACCCCACAGAACATCCGTCCCGGCGGTCCGCCCATACGCCCTCGCGCGCCGACCTTCCTCGGCCACGGGCTCGGAGGCCACCCGCGCGCCGGCCCGGCTCTCTCGCGCGTCGGCGTTCCGGAAGTCCTCGGCCGCCGGTTGATCCGCGACACCCGACCTGCGGTCACCGAAGTCGCCGGCGTGTTCCGGCCGCTCATCCGACCCGAAGCCTGTGCTGCGTCCGCGAACACCGGCAGCGCCCGATGTCTCGGTCCGCTCGCCGGCACGGTGGAATTCGGTTGCCGAGCCCGTCTCGGAGGCGGCGTGTCGGGGGTCGTCCGCCGCGATGTCGAAGACTCCCGGGCGACCGGTGTCGTCGTGGGCTCCGGCCATCCGGTCCGGGCGAGCCGATGCCGAGGTGGTGGTGCCCCGGGAGCGTCCCGGTCCGACGTCGAAGGCGTCCGCGTGCGCTGATGCGCGCTCAGTGGCCGCCGTTTCGTCAAGGTTGTCGAACTCACGTTCGTCGCACGCATATTCGGGCTTCGTGTGGTCGCCGGCAGCCGGTGTGCATCGCGCGTAGCTCACACCCGCGTCGGCATCGCCGAGACCCGCCCGCGCCGACCACGCGTCACGCTCGGCCGCCGACGCCGGGTACGCCTCGCGGACGAACTCGCCGATGCCTTCGCCGACTCCCACATCTCGCCCGGTCCGCGCCGCCGGCCCGTGCGCGGCGGGCGCGCCGAAGCTCTCGTCGGCCTGGGCCCCGGCCCCCGCGCCTGGCCCGGTTCGTGCCACCGGCTCGTGCGCGGCGGGCGCGCCGAAGCTCACGTCGGTGTGGGCGCTTTCGACGCGCTCGTGCCCGTGCCCGTGCGCGCGGCCCGTCGCGGTGGACGGCGGGTCGGATTCGTGACGGCCCGCCTCGGCCGAGGAGGTGCGGTTTTGGCCCCGGACGGCCTTCGTTGTGCCGGCGTGCGTGGCGGGCGTACCGAAGTCGCCGCCGACGTGGGCGACTCGGGCAGCGTCCTGGGCCGACGTGTCGAACCGGGCGGCCTCCGCCGCGGCCCGGTTCGTGGCGTCGGGCCGGAGGTCGCCATGACGACCCCGCCCGTTCGTGGTCGAGTCGGCGTCGGCCGTGGTGTTCGACGACAGGTCGATGGAGGAACCGGCGGCTTGCGCCGCCGCGCCGTCTTCGAACACGCCCGCCGAGGCCGGCCGCTCGGTCCGGTGCGCCACGGATGCGTCGCCGTGGACCGACACATTCGCCGCCACCACGCTCGCTTCGTCGTCGACCGACGCGACGGCAACAGCCGCAGCCGGAGCCGCAGCCACATCCGCGGGTTCCGCCCCCGCAGCCCCGGCCACCCTGCCCGCGCCGCCCACACCACCCGTGCCCGCCAAGCCCGTTCCGGCCTCCGACGCCGAAGTCCCCCCGTCCGCGGACGCGTCGACGCGTTCCCGTGTCGCGCGCAGGACCGCGATCGGGAGGCCCTCGGCGCGGCCCGCGATGTAGGAGACGACCGCCGCCGAGGCCGCGTCGAGCCAGTGGGCGTCGTCCACGAGGACCAGGACCGGCTGTTCCCGGGCGGCGATCACGACGAGGGAGCAGGCCGCCGCGGCGACCACGCCTCGGTCCGCCGCGCCGGGGGCCAGGCCGAGCGCGATGCGCAGCGCCTGGGCCCGGGTGTGCGGCAGGCGGCCGATCCGGGGGTGCAGCGTCGCGAGCAGTTGGCGCAGCGCCGTGTAGGGGAGCGCACCGCCTCCGCGCGGGCCGGCCGTCCGCAGGACGGTCATGCCCTTCGCCTCCCACACCGCCTCCGCCAGGAGCGTCGTCTTGCCCGCCCCCGCGGCCCCACGCAGCACGACCGCTCCGCCGTCACCGGCGCACGTGCGTTGCAGCAGTGCCGTGACGGCGGCCAGTTCGTCGTTCCTTCCGTGCAGCACGGAAACTCTCCTCGCATCTCGCTCACACCCCCGTGGTGTGGCCGGCGGCCCCGCCGGATCCGGCCGGACCGCCGCACTATGAGCCTGAGCTTGCCCGTTCCCGGTCAACACATGTTCAACATTCACTCAACGTGTGAAGTCCGGACCAAGTAATTACGGACATGTGACACCGACATCGCGTCGACATCACGCCGGCATCCGGCTGAATATCCGTCAGTCTTTCGGTTGAAGCTTCGTGACTCCAACGCTCCAAAGCTCCGAAGGCCGGTAGCCCCGTGGGTCCGTAGGTCCGTGGATCCGTCCGAAAGTCCGTCAGTCCTTGTACTCCGGTCGCCGCTTGTCCTTGCGGGCCCGAATGGCCTCCTCGAAGTTCTCCGTCGTCAGTCGCACATACAACTGGGCGTGCCCCTCGTGGTCCATGTGCGAGTGCATGCTGCCGGCCTCCATGCCGGACCACAGCAACCGTTTGGTCACTTCCACCCCCACTCGACTGAACCCGATGATCCGCTCGGCGAGTTCGTACGCGTTGTCGAGCAACTTCTCGCCCGACACCACGCGCGACACCAGTCCGATCCGCTCGGCCTCGGTCGCGTCCACGTCCCGCCCGGACAACATGATCTCGAATGCCCGAGACGACCCGATCGCCCGGGGGAGCAAATAGCTGATTCCGAGCTCGCTCGCGGTGAGCCCGTTGTTGATGCCGGCGGCCCGGAAGTACGCCGTGTCGGCGGCGATTCGGATGTCGGTGGCGGTGGCGAGGCAGAAGCCGCCGCCGATCGCCGGGCCGTTGATCGCGCCGATCACCGGTTGGTGCATCCGGCGCAGCCCCAGGATCACGTCGTCCAGGATCTCCATCGATCGGCGGGCGATGCTGGTTCGGGTCAGGCCCTTGATGCCGGGGATCCGACCGGAATTCTCCAGATCCGCACCGGAGCAGAATCCACTCCCGGCACCTGTCAATATGACGACACGCGTATCGTTGTCCGCGCTCACGGCTTCCAGAGCCTCGCGAAAGGGGACCATGACGTCGAAGGCCATGGCGTTCATGCGGTCCGGACGATTGAGGGTGATGAGCGTGACATGGGGGCGGGGTTTGTCGACGAGTACGAAGGACATGGGGGCGTCATCCTCGGCATGATTGAGGGGCGAAGGGCTTCGAGTCGCACGGTGTCGGACCGGGCGACCGGGGGACCGAAGAACGCGAATCCGGTCCCGGCACCGAGAATCGGGACGAATCGCCCAATGGTCGGTCGGGCGACCGGCCGCGCGCCGGCCGACGGGGAACGTTCGGTGCCGCGTCGGTGGTTCGGGGCGCGTGCCTGGTCCGCGGCGCGCACTTGGTTCGGGACCCGCACGTGGTTCGGGACACGCAAGCCATTCTTGACCAAGTCAACGAAACCGCTCAAGGTCGCCCCGGAACTCTTCGACGCCTTCGCGGGCGACTACGACCGCTATGCGGGACTGTGCGACCCCCTCGGCGAGTGGCTCGCCGACCTCGAACTGACCGGCGACCGAGCGCTGGACGCGGGGTGCGGCTCCGGCCGCCACGCGCTCGCCCTGGCCGGCTCCTACATCGAGGTGCTGGCCGCGGACGTGAGCGCGCCGCTGATCGAGGTCGCGCGGGTACGACGCCCGCACGAGCGGGTGCGCTACGAGGTCGCCTCGCTCACCGACGTACACGACGCCAAGGGCTTCGACCTGGTGCTGAGCATGGGCACGCTGCACCACCTCCCGGACCTGGGCGCGGCCTTGGCACACCTGAAGTCGCTGGTCCGACCCGGCGGCGAGATCGTGCTGGTCGACAACGTGGCCACCGTGCCCGCCGCGACGCGCCGGCAGTACATCGTGTGCGCCGCCCGTGAACTGGGTCGTGACGTGCGCCGGCTGCGGATCCGGGACGCGTGGTGGCTGTACCGCTTCCGTACCGGCGCGGCGTGGCTGGACCACCTGATGTCCGACCACTATCTGACCCGCGCGCAGTACCGGGCCCGCTACGCCGAGGTCTTCCCGGACGCCGAATTCGTGGACCTGTCCTTCGCCACCGCGATGCGCTGGCGTCGCGCCGACGGCCTGCCGGTCGGGTAGGGGGAGCGGGCGAGTGCGCGAGCAGACCGCGAATCCCGGCGCGCCGGTGCGGGTCGACCTGGGAGCGGTGACGTATCCGGCGGCGCAGGCCGACATGGCGCGGTGGGTCGCCGAGCGGCAACAGGATCTCGCGCCCGACCGGCTGTTCCTGCTCACCCACCCACCGGTGATCACGTACAGCGCGCGCACGCCGCTCGCCGACCTCCCGGATCCGGCGTCGCCGATCCCGCTGGTCGAGGTGGATCGCGGTGGCCACGCGACCTATCACGGGCCGGGTCAACTGATCGGCTACCTGATCGTGAACGTACGGGCGCTCGGCCCCGGCGACCTGGTCCGCCGGGTGGAGGACGGCCTGCTCGCCGCGCTGGACACGCTCGGCTTCCCGGCGATCCGGCGGGAGACCCCCACGGGCGCACCGAGCCTGGTCGGCATCTGGACGCCCGACCACCGCAAGCTCGCGTCCATCGGCATGCGGATACGACGAGGCGTCAGCAGCCACGGCTTCGCGCTCAACATCGACCCCGACCTGAGCGCGTTCACCACCTTCACCGCCTGCGCCCTCCCGGACACGACGATGACCTCACTCGCCGAACTCGCCGCCGAGACCGGCCGCGCGACCCCCACCGAAGCCGTCGTCCGCGACGCGGTGGCGACGGCCCTCACCGAGCAACTCACCCGCCGCTAGACGCCAGTGCCAGTGCCGCGCCCGGCGGATCCTGGTGGGTCCACGCCGCCCGGCACCGTGCCTCGCCGCACCGGAGAAACAGCCCGAATGGAACCGCTATGCGGCTGCTTCTCGGGCACGCCGACGCACGGCATCCCCCCTTCGGGCTCCTCGCTGCGCTCACGACGCGGCCCGATCCACCAGGATCCGCCGGACATGGCCTGGTGCCGCACTGGAGCGCATCGGGTACGTCCGGCAGCGCGTCGCGTCTCCCGGTGAGGTGGGAAGACGTGACAGACAGTGCGTGCGTAGCCGCCACGGTTCTCGGCGCACCGAGGCGCACCCAGGCGCACCAGGCCGTCCGGCCGGCGGGTGGCCTGGTGTGCGCCTCGGATCGTTTCGTGCCCGATCGGGTAGGGCCGGGGCCGCCGTGTCGGCCGGGGTTGTCGGCGGTCGACGGTCGGCGGCCGGAGCGGGGTCAAGCCGCGCGGAGGCCGGTGACGTCCCAGAGGTGGTGGACCGGGTCGTGGATGAAATAGCGCGCGAAGGACTCGACGGTGAAGACCGTGCCGTCGCTGCGGTTGCCGGTACGCGCCCACTGGTCCTCGGTCACCGCCGCGAAGTGGTCGGCGAGTTCGGCGCCCGCCGCCGCGAGGTCGGCGGCGACCCGTACCGGGTCCTGTTCGGCGTAGCGGGACTCGATCGCCGTCGCGTCCTGGTCCCAGTTGGCGAAGTCCGGGGCGTCCTGGGTCAGCATCAGCCGCAGCCGCTCGTCGAACAGGACGAACACGTCGCGCACATGGCACGCGTACTCGGTCGGGGACCAGGTCTCCGGGTTCGGCCGGATGCGCAGCTCATCGCCGCCGGAGACGAGCAACTCGTGCCACGCGGCGGCGTTCGCGCGGGTCATCGCGGGAATCCGGGTATGCGGGACGGCCGGGGTGTCCAGCCCACAGTCGGGACACGCCGTGTCCAGGACCCATGTCCAGCTCTTGGTCTCGGGAGTGATCATGCGCCGAGAATGGCCCACTCGACCCCGCCCCAACAAGGCATTTCCGCTCGAAGCCCCCGACATCGGCTTCCCGGCATCGGGCCCCGACACCGGCGCGCCTCGGACGCCGGGCCCGGGCGCCGGCGCCCCGGATGCCGGCCCCCGAAACCGGGCCCCGAAACCGGGCCCCGACCGCAGGCTCAGTGCTCGGCGGCGGTGGCGTTCGTGATCATGCGTTGCAGGACGCGCACGGTGGTGGCGTAGTCGGTGTCGGAGATGCCGTCGTGGAGGTGAGCGCGAACGGAGGGGGCGATGGCCTTCACCCGCAGCCGGGCCGCTTCGCCCTCGGCGGTGATCCGCAGTCGGCGATCAGGCGTTTCGGCGAGCCAACCCCGGTCGACCAGCGCGGCCGACTCGGGGCCGAGCCGATCCTCGGGGAGCAGGTATTCGCTCATCGCCTCGGTGAGTTCGGCCACGGATCGGGGTTCGCCGTCGACCGAGAGGTCGTCGGTGGAGAGGTGACGCAACAGCCAGAACTGCGGCTGGGTGATGCCGAGCTCCGCCTGCCGGCCGCGAATGTAGGCAATGACCTCGCGGTGCGCGAGACCGGTCCAGTAGCCGACGGGCTGCGTGGCGAGTTCGGCGTCCGTGGCGGTCGTGGTCGTGGCTTCGGTGGTCATCGGAGGCTCCCTTCCGGCCGTTGACGATCATCGTGCTGATCATCCGGTGGTGATCTTCAGGCTAGGCCGCATGGGAGAGGACCGAATCCGTAGAACCACGTGTGTGCTCGCCCGAAGCCGAAGCCGAAGCCGAAGCCGAAGCCGAAGCCGCGACCGCGACCGCGCACTCGACCTCGCTGCCGATCGGGCCGGGTAGGCCCGGCGAGCGGTGGTGGTCGAATCCCGAAATCCCGACCCGCGCTCAGGTCGATAAACCGACTAATGAAACGGACCTCACGAAACCGGCTCCACGAAACCGGCCCAACGAAACGGCTCCACGAAACGGGCCCGGCGCCGCCCGAGCCCGCCGGTCGGCTATCGCTTGTCTTGCTCGGCTTGCGCTCCGGATATCGAGCGCCTTTTGTTCTTCTCCTTCTCGGTGGGCAAAACCTTCTCGGCGACGATCCACACCGCGAAGCCGAGGACGATCAGGGCGATGCTCGCGGCCACCTCGTGCCCGTGCAGAAAGGACTGCCGGGTGAGCAGTGTCCACAGACGGAACCAGCCGAAGAAATGGTGGATCATGCCCCCGACGCCCTGGAGAACCAGGAGCAATCCGAATATGTCGAGGATCTTTCGCATATTCGTCAATCTACAGACAGCAATTGACCTTCGACACGGCCAAGCGGTCATATTCCGCCGACCAAAGTCGAGACCCTCAACCCTCGACCGCTACCTTCGTCGCTCCGATCGGCCAGACCCGCCCCCGAACCCGATCCCCGAGTCCGACGCCCGGACCCAACCCCCCCAGATCCAACCCCCCAGATCCAACCCCCCAGATCCAACGCCAGACCCGCCCCCGCGCCGTGCCAAGACCGATCCCGACCAGTCCCGACCGCCTCGGACCACCCCTGACCAGCCCCGTCGGCCCGGTGACCACAACCCTCCACCCCCGACCCCCGGCACGCCCTACGATCGAGCCATGTTCGTGATCACGCTGACTTACGTGGCCCCCATCGAGGACGTCGACGCACTCATGCCCGGCCACCTCGAATGGCTCGACCGGCACTACGCCGCCGGCACCCTCCTCGCCTCCGGCCGCCGCGTCCCCCGTACCGGCGGGGTGATCCTGGCGCACGCCGGCGACCGGGCCGCGCTGGACGCCGTGCTCGCGGAAGACCCGTTCCGGCGCGAGGGCGTGGCAACGTACGACGTTGTCGAATTCGCACCCACCAGGACCGCTCCCGGACTGGAAGGGTTGCTCCCGACGGTCTGAAGTGCCGTCAATAGCCGTTCATTTCCAGCACATTTGATGGCGATTACTCACCAATTCAGACAACAAACGAGTACAGGCTTCCGCATTCACGCCTTCGGGTGATTTCGTGTTGGGAACAGACCCGGTCCGGGCGATGGGGGTCGCTCACCTGCCGGGGCGTGCATCGCACGCCGGGTACCCCAACCGCAGCACCCATTCCCCGCTCGGCGCCATACCCGGCGACACCGGATACGACGGTACAGCTTGCGACAGGACGTGTGGGGGAGGCGCTGACCGATGCGCGTGCGAGATACCCGGATGCTGCCGTGGCCTGCGGAAATGTTCGCGCCCGAACTGCCCGTGGCGACCGCCCGGCTGCGTCGGCGGGTCGCCGATTCGGTTCGTCCCGACGGAGCCGTCCGCGGCCCGTGCCACAGTCGCGTGCTCGAGTCGGCCCTGCTGTTGCGGCTGCTGGAGCGGGCCGGTCTCGAGGCCGATCACCACCGCCGGGTCGCCGGGTTCCTGGCCGATCGCCTCGACAGTGTCGAACCGCTGGACCGGTTGCTCGCGACGATCGCTTTACGCCACTCCGGCGAGACCGTGGAGCACGCCGCGGGCGACCTGCTCGACCGGTTCCTCCAGCGCGCGCCGGCGTTTCTGAACGCCCGCAAGCGGGTCATGCTGGAGACCGTCCTCGCGCTGCTCGGCCCGCCGCGCCGTGCCGCCCGCCGGCCGTTCGACCCGGACGCGTTCGACACCGGCAACCTGCACCCGTGGGCGCACGTGCAGACCGTCGCGCTCAAGGTCGCGCTCGCCGACCTCACCGGTCACGCCGACGAGATCGATCCGGCCGACCTGCGCCTGCTCCTGGATACCCAGCGGGCGTCGGGAATCTGGGAGGGCAACCTCCTCGTACACCTGTTGGTGCTGCACGCGCTCGCCGACCGGCCGTACCTGGACGGCCTGATCGTCAACGGCGTGGCCAAGGTGCTGGCCCACCAACGCGCCGACGGCGGCGTCCCGTTCGTGACCGACACCGACACGTGGTGCGCGGTCACCGCGGGCGTCGCGTTGGACGCGTCCGGTGCCCCGTACGAGGTCCGTCGGCGGATCGCCGATTACCTCGCGGCCGGCCAACGCGCGGACGGCGGCTGGTCGTACACCGACGCGGCGGCGCTCGCCGACGTGGACGACACGTCGGTGGCGATCGAGTTCCTGCACGCCACCGACCCGGTGCGTTACCGGCGCAGCATCGACTTCGGCTTACGCACGTTATGGTCCTACCAGGCCCCCGACGGCGGGTTCCCCACCTACATCGCGGGCGCGCCGTCCGAGGCGTGCATGACCGCCGCCGCCGTCAACGCGCTCAGTGTGCGTACGCCGCGGCACGTGGAACGCATCACCGCCGCACGCCGGTTCCTGGCCGGTGCCCAGCACCCGGACGGTACGTTCGATCCGGACTGGAGCCGCAGCCGCTACCACGCGATCTTCCGCGCCCTGCTGGCCACCGACGCGTTCGGGCCCGACGCCTACCGGGCCACCGTCAAGCGGGCCCTGACCGCGGTGCGCGAGGGGCAGAACCCGGACGGCGGCTGGGGCCAGCAACCCGGCGACCCCAGCGATGCGATCAGTACCGCGTACGCCCTGATCGCGCTGTGCCGACAGAACGACCCGCGCCCGGTCGCGCGCGGCATCGAACACCTGCTGCGGGCCCAACGCGCCGACGGCGGCATCGAGTCCGTACCGGACATGCTCGGCACCAGACCGTTCCTGTACGTGATCCCGTGCCTGGCCGACCACTTCTCCCTGCTGGCCCTCGGCCATCTCGGCAATCGACTGGCCGTCCGATCGCACCGCCGTCCAAGTGCGCCACCCGGCCCGGGCGCCTCGGCGGCGCACCTCGCACCTCTGCGCGCCCCGGTGTCCGGCACCGCCGGAACGCGTGGGGGCAGGAACCATCCGACGCAGACCGGCGAAAGGAGCCCGGCGTGAGCACTCCCACCGTCGTCGACCTCCCGATCAGCTTCCACCTGCCGAAGCTCGCGAACCTGTTGCCGATGACGTTTCATCCCGAGACCGATCGCCTGATGCGCGAATCCCGCTGGTGGGCGCACCGTCACCTGGGCTTCGCGTACGCCGGCGACGCGGCTCGGATCGACAAGAACGTGGACGGCACGCTGCTGGTCTCGCTGTCCGTTCCGCACGCGGACTACGAACTCGCGTTGACCACGGCCAAGGTGATGAACTACCTGATCGGCATCGAGAACAGCCTGGTCGACAAGGCGGGACTGGGCGGCAGTTCGTTCGCCACCCGCAACGTGTTCGGTCGATTCATGTCCGATCTGCTCGGCTGGGGGGACGGCTCGACCCCCCTGCGCGAGGACTTCTCCTGGCTGCGCGAGCGCATGCCGCCCGCGCGCTGGATCCGCTTCGTGTCCTACATGGAGGACTTCGCCCACGGTTTCACCACCGAACTGGAGAGCTGGCGCGACGCCGGGATATCGGACTACGACACCTACATGGACGACCGCCGGCACAGCCTGGGCGTGCGCTGGCTGTTCGGCTTCGCCGAGGAGGGCGTTCCGGGCGTGGCGCTGTCCCAGGAGGCGTTCCGTACCGCCGACATGGTGGCCATCCACGACACCGCGATCGACGGGTACACGCTGATCAACGACCTGGTCTCGTATCGCAAGGAACTGGTCATGGACGACCGGGTGAACCTGGTCTACTACCTCGGCGAGGCGGAGGGGCTCGACCTCGAAGGCGCGATGAACAAGATCTGCGGATTGATAGACGCCACCGAACGCAAGTTCCTCGACCTGCGCGACCGGATCATGGCCGGCCCGCACGGCGGCGAACCGGGGATGCGGGCGTACCTCGACGAGGTCGGCCACGTCATGACGTCCAACCTGTGGTGGGCCACCGTCAGCAAACGCTACGAACCCGGCGGCTTGGGCTGGGACGGCTCGACGGCCGGCACCATGACCTTCCATCGGGACCGCGCGGTCTTCGTCCCGGACCCGCAATCCGGCACATAGCGGACGGTCGATCCGGCCCGCGACCCGTCTACCGAGCCGATACCCGTCCCGGCTCGCGACCCGACACCCGTCCCGGATCACGCACGACCCACCGCCTCTCCCACCGGCCGGCGCGCCCCCTCGGCGCGCCGGCCGACTTTGCCGGAACCTGACGTAACGTCAATCCTGCTCCGGGACGGCTTTAATCATTCACTCATGAAGCGCGTCCATGCTGCCTACATGGACTTTCCGCGTTGTGGCACCCCGCGTCCTGCGGTTCGATCCGGCTCGACCCCCATACGGACGGTGCGACCGCCCGTCGCCCCCGTCGTCCTCGTCGCACCGCCGAGAAAACGACGGGCCGACGGCGAGGTGGTCGCCGTTTTCGGGGCAGGCGCCCGGTGATGGCACTCTCCTTCGGCACCTACGACAAGCGCACGGCGCACGTGCGCCCGGCTCCCGCGCCGGCGCGCGCGCCCGAGAGCCCGGGGCGCGAGCAGGCACCGGGCCAGACCGATCCGACCCCGTCGTCCCGCACCGGCCCGCGCGCCGCCGCCGGCCGTCGGCCGCACCTGTACCGGGTCGACCTGATGCGCGACATCGCCTTCCTGTGCGTGATCGTCGTGCACGTCATCGGCGTCACGTACCCCTTCCCGGGCGAAGGCCCCGCGTTCACCCAGCTCGTGCTGCACTCGACCCGCGCGGTGTTCTTCTTCGTCAGCACGTTCGTGCTCTTCCACAGCGTCTACGGACGCCCGCCGCGGGTGGGCGCCTTCCTCACCAAGCGGTTCAAGCTGCTCGGCGTCCCGTACCTGCTGTGGTCCACCGCCTACTGGGTGCTGGGCGACCACGAACGGATCCGGCACGACCTGCCCGGCGCGCTGACCGACCTGCGCGGCGGCATCGTCTGGGGCGGATCCTGGTACCACCTGTACTTCCTGCTCGTCTCGCTCCAGATCGCCGTGCTCCTGCCGCTGTTCGTCAAACTGGTCCGCGCCTGCGCGGGACGGCACGTGGTGCTGCTCGCGGTCACCGGCGTGGTGCAACTCGCCGCGCTGGTGGTGCTGTTCCACGAGACGCCGCTGAGCGGGCCGCTGGAGTGGTATCGCGTGCACGGCGGCATGTTGTTGCCCACCTACGGCTTCTTCGTGATGGCCGGCGCGCTGGCCGCGGTGCACCTGGACGCCTTCCACGCGTGGATCCTGGGACACACCCGGACCATTTGCGTCGGCACGCTCGCGATGCTCGCGCTGACCTACGCGTGGTACCGACACACCGTGGCCGCGGGTCGGGACACCGCGACCGCCTCGATCGCCACCCAGCCGGTGAGCCTGCTGTGGGGGCCGTTCGCGGTGCTCGCGCTGTACGCCGTCGCCACCCGCTGGGAGCGGGCCCGAACCCCGTTCCCGGGCCGCTCCGCCGCCGCGCTCGGTGCGCAACTGGCCTTCGGGGTCTACCTCGTGCACCCGATGATCCTGCGGCTGCTGGAACTGAGCGGGTTCGCCGCCGCGTTGCCGTGGTCGCCCGCCGCCGACACCGCCGCGCTGGTCGCCGTGGTCGCGATCGGATCCGCCGGATTCGCCTGGCTGGTCTCGCGGACCCCGCTGAGCCCGTGGCTGATCGGCCGCGAGCGGGCGCGGGGTCGGCGGCCGGCCCACCGGATCCGGCGGTCCGTACCGGCACCCTCGGGTCAGCAGACGGGCAGCAGGTCCTTCGCCGAGCCGGTCGTCTCCAACCAGGCCTCGGGCGCGTAGCCGGTGCCCTGTCCGGTGGTCACCAGCACCCACTGATCGCTCTTGCCGCCGCGCCAGCCGTAGACGTTCGAGCCCTTGGCCCGGCAGGTGGCGGTCAGTTCGGTGCCCGCGCTCACCTCGGCGATGGTCTTGCCCTTGCCCGGCTTCTCGCGTATCTCCAGGCCGATCGCCTGGCGCGCGATGACCGCCAGCTTGACCGTCGAGGTGGGCGAGGGCACCGCGGTGCCACTGCCGCTCGCGGACGGGTTCCCCGATCCGGACGCGTTGGGCAGCGCCGTCGCCGAGGCGGACTTCTTGCCGTTGTCGCTCCCGTCGGAGGAGAGCAGCCACCACGCGAGGATCACTATCGCCCCGATGATCACCGCCCCGATCACCAGCCCGTTCCCGGGTTTCGGGGGGCGCGGACCACCCGGGCTCGCCGCCCGACGGGCGAGCGTCATACGACGCCAATCGAACCGGGACGATCCCCCAGAGGGCATGGTGACTCCTTCACGCAAACGTGCGGTGGTACGGGGCGGAACCCGATACTCGATTCTTCCGTGTATCGACCCCGTCACGGTAAAGCGATCCCGAATCGCCGCGCCGTATGATTCCCGGCCACATGTCGTCTCGGACCCCTATGGTCGGCGCATGACCTCTGCGCTGCCACGGATCACCGACGACGAACGACGAGCGCGTTTGGGTATTCGGCATCGTCTGGCGCCCGGCGCGCGAGCCGCGAGGGCGGAGGACGCGGCCCGCGCCGTGCTCCTGCTGCACGCCACCGACCCCGCGACGGTGTACGTGTCCACCTGCGCGCGCCTGGTCGAGCCGTCGTCGGCCGAGGTGGACCGCGCGCTGTACGAGGACCGGACGCTGGTGCGGATGCCCGGCATGCGGCGCACCGTCTACGTGGTCCCGCGCGAGATCGTGCACGTGGTCCAGCGCTCCAGCACCGACGCGGTCGCGATCACCCAGCGCCGGGTGATGCTCCAGTTCCTGGCGTCCGGCGGTTACGACGAGGCGTGGTTGGACAAGGTCGAGGCCGACACCGTGGCCGCGCTCGCCGGGTTGGGCGAGGCCACCGCGATGCAACTGGGCGAAGTGGTGCCGCTGTTGCGCACCCAGATCCGGGTGGCGGTCGGCAAGCCGTACGAGGCGAACCAAGGGGTGTCCACACGGCTGCTGTTCACGCTCTCCTGCGAGGGCAGGATCGTGCGGGCCAGGCCGCAGGGGTCGTGGTTGTCCAGCCGGTTCCGGTACACCATCGCGCCGCCGCTGCCGGAGATCGGCAAGACCGAGGCCAAGGCCGAACTGGTGCGCGGATGGCTGGCCGCGTTCGGCCCCGGGACGCTGGACGACCTCAAGTGGTGGACCGGATGGACGCTCACGGACACCCGACACGCGCTCGCCGCGGTGCGCGCGACGGAGGTGCGCCTGGACGACGGAAGCGTCGGGTACGTGCTGCCCGGCGACGAGGAGCCGGGCCCGACGCCGGAGCCGTGGGCGGTGATGTTGCCCGCGCTCGACGCCACGCCGATGGGTTGGAAGGAACGGGACTGGTACATCACCCCCGAACTGCGCGAGCGGCTGTTCGACCGGATGGGCAACATCGGCCCGACCGTGTGGTGGAACGGACGCGTCGTCGGCGGGTGGGCCACGCGAGCCGACGGTGAAGTCGTCTGGCGCGCGCTGGTCGACCTCCCGCCGGAGGCGGTCGAGGCGATCGAGGCCGAGGCGGCCCGGCACACGTCGTGGTTGTCCGGGACGTGCGTGACACCGCGCTTCAGGGTCCCCCTGGAACGGGAGTTGAGCGAGTGAGGCGGATCCGCCGGGGCGCGCGGGCCCTAGGGGCCGGGCGGCACTCAGTTCCGGGCGGCCGTCGCGGACAACTCGGCGGGCGCGGTCCGAACCCGCGGGGCCGTGGTGTAGACGACGAGGAGCAGATCCGGATCGCCCGGAAAGGACAACGTTTCGTAGGCGGTGTCCAGCACGCTGCCGTCGGCGGGGCGTAGCCGCTTGGTGCCGTGCGTCTTCTCGGCCACCTGGTGGGCGTCCCACAGCGGCCGAAAGCGCGGGTTGCCGGCGGACAACTCCTCGACGAGCGCGGCCATCCGCGTATCCGGGGAGTGGCGCGCGGCGTCCAGACGCAGGAAGGCGACCGTGTCGGCGGCGACCCGCTCCCAATCCGGGTAGAACCGACCCGCGTCATCGGACAGGAACGCGTGCCGCGCCATGTTGCGCTCGTGCGGTGCCATTGCGCTCAGCCCCATCACCGCGTCGGCGGACGCATTCCAGGCCAGCACGTCCATGCACCGGCCCAGGACGAACGCGGGCGCGTCGATCCGGTCCAGGAGCACCTGTACGCCCGGCCGCGCCGTCGAGGGCGCGACCTGCCGAGCACTCGTCCGGGTCGGCCTGGCCAGATCCCACATGTGCTCGTACTCGGTGGGGTCCAACCGCAGCGCGCGCCCGATCGCGTCCAGGACGGCGTCCGAGACGTGCTGCCCCCGGCCCTGCTCCAGTCGCACGTAGTAGTCGACGCTCACCCCTGCGAGCTGCGCGACCTCCTCGCGCCGCAACCCGGCCACGCGCCGCTTGCGACCGAACACCGGCAGCCCGACATCCTCGGGCCCGACCCGGGCCCGACACGCACGGAGGAAGTCGCCAAGCTGTTCGAAGGACGCGTCACTCATGCCCGGACTCTAGCCGCCGCGGACCGCCCGAAGGTGGTACGGGCAGACCCAGGAAAACGTGAGCTCTGGGTGCCCTCGCCGAACGTGGGCAATGTGGGTGCCGTCGACGGGGTACCCGCCCCGGATCGTCTCCCCGCATCGCTTCCGCGCCTGGTTTTCGCGCACCGTCTCCACAGGAGTCCTCCCATGAGCTACACCGCACTCGCCGGTCGGATCGCCGTCGTCACCGGAGCCGCCAGCGGCATGGGCGCCGAGACCGCGCGCCTGCTCGCCGCCCACGGCGCGCATGTCGCGCTGCTCGCCCGCCGCGAGGATCGGCTCAAGGAACTGGCCGCCGAGATCACCGCCGCCGGCGGCACCGCGCTCGCCGTCGCGGTCGACGTCACCGACCAGGCTTCGGTGGACGCCGGCGCGGCGCGGATCCACGCCGAACTCGGCCGGGTCGACCTGGTCGTCAACTCCGCCGGGGTGATGTTGCCCAACCCGGTCGACGACGGCCGGATCGACGAGTGGACCCGGATGATCGACACCAACGTCACCGGCGCGCTGCGGATCATCCGCGCGTTCACCGCCGACCTGGTGGCCGCCGCGGCCGACGGACGCACCGCCGACCTGGTCGACATCTCCTCGATCGGCGCACACGTGACCTTCCCGAACTACGCCGTGTACGGCGCGACCAAGGCCGCGCTGACCCACCTGTCCGCGTCCCTGCGCAGCGAACTGGGCCCGCGCGACGTCCGGGTCACCAACATCGAGCCGGGCCTGACCGACACCGAGCTGGGCTCGCACATCGACAACGCGGAGCTGGGCGAAGCCGGCCAACTCGGTGCCATGTTCGACACGATCGGCAGCCTCGCCGCGACCGACGTCGCCGACCTGGTGGCGTACGTGGCGACCCGGCCGCGACACGTGAACCTGCGCCAGATGGTGATCCTGCCGACCCGCCAGGCGTGAGCCGGACGGCGTCGACGGGGCCCGCGCACACGGGCGGTGACCCCGGCCCGGCCCGTCGTACGGACGCCGGCGGTCCGGCGTGATGTTGCGCGGGCCGGGGGGTGTTGACTATGACTTGTCAGGCCCGCCCGCCACCCCGTACGAGGAGCCTTCCGTGGCGCTGTTTCGTCGCCAGTCCCGCAACCAGCAGAACGCCGCCTGGGGGCAGGACGTGCGCGGCGTCCTGATGAGCGCGCCGCCGGATCGCATTCGGCAGGACCTGCGGCTGATGATCGCCCGGCCCGGTCCGAACCTGGGCGCGCAGGGCGTGGTGTGGCCGCTGGGCGATCGCGGCGAGATCTTCGCCGTGGCGTGCGTCAAGGGTCCCGACGGCACCGCCGTCACGATCGAGACGCCGATGGTGCAGCACTGGGGGATGGCGGTCGAGGACGTCTGGCTCCAGGCCGCGACGAACCTGCGGATGGAGAGCTTCAGCGGCACGCCGATGGAGATCTCCACCGGCACGACCCTGCACTCGCTGCTCGGCCAGAGCTGGCCCGGCTCCGCGCAGTTGTTCCGGCTCGGCGAGGCGCTCGGCGACCCGCTGCGCGCGGGCGCGCTGGTGGTCCCGCCGATCGACAACGGACTGCTCGCGCTGCCGCTGAACTCGCAGCGCACGCTGGGCATGGCGGGCTTCGTGCTGAAGACCGCACAGGGCCTGACGCGGGATCAGCAGCCGTTGTCCACCGGCATGTTCTGGTGGCACGAGGGCATCCTGGAGGAACTCGAGGTCAATTGGCAGGGGCCCGAGCACGCGTCCCTGACCGGGTCCGCCCGCTTCGGGCAGGTGGTCCGCGCACTGCCGCCCCAGTGAGTGGGGACGCGTCCCGCCCCTCCCTCCCCGTCCACACCGAGGAGTCGTCATGCCCGCCGTGTTCTCCGAACTCGTCGTCGACGCGAACGACGTGCCCGCCATCGCCAAGTTCTGGCGCCGAGTGCTCGGCTGGGACCTCACCGTCGACGGCGAGGACATCGAGCTGAGCGCGCCCGACGGGTCGTTGCCCACGATCCTGTTCCAGCCGGTTCCCGAGGGCAAGACGGTCAAGAACCGGCTGCACATGGACGTCAGCCCGGCGATCGGCTCGGACCAGGAGAGCGAACTGGCCCGGCTGCTCGCACTCGGCGCCAAGCCCGCCGACATCGGCCAGGGCGAGTGCGGTTGGCATGTGCTGACCGACCCCGAGGGCAACGAGTTCTGCCTGTTGCGCACCCCCAGGTAGACCCGGGCGGTCGAGGGCGGTCGAGGGCGGTCGAGGCGCCCGCCCGGCCGTGTTCCGGTGCGGGCAGGCGGGCGGCGTTCGGCTCACATCTCGGTCAGCCGATACCGGTAGTGCTCCCGCTCCACCGTCCACGCCCGGCCGCCCGCGCCCGGCGCGTCCGGGAAGTCGGTGCCCACCGGGACCGCCTCCAGCCGCAGCCGGTCCGCGTTCACCACCGGTGCGCCGGCCACGCCGTAGTACAGGTCCACCGCCGCGTCGCGGTCGCCGTAGACCAGGATGCGGTCCCGCATGAGCACCGCGAGTGCGGGCCGCTCCGGGTCGAACAGGCCCCACGTCAGCCCGTCGCCCGGATGCCCCAGGAACAACACCGAGCGCGGTTCGGCCAACGCGAATCCGGTCAGTCGCACGTCCACCGGACCCAGGACCGGGCCCGCGTCCACCGCGCCGTGGTCGAGCAGATCGCGCAACACGTCCAGCGCGGCCGGCGGCAGATCCTCGCCGATCACCGCGAGATCGCCGGTCAGCGCGTGGGTGCGCCCGGGCCCCGCGTGCGGGCCACGCAACTGGAGGAACCCGCACCGGGAGACCGACACGCTGGTCAGCGTCCCGTCCGCGGCCCGCTCCCACGCGACGGCCAACTCCAGGCCCGGCCGCAGCCACATCGGGGTGACCAGCACCCCGTCCGGCGCGAGCTGCTCCACCCAGGCCGGCGGCAGGTCCGGGACCCCCACCGTGGCCTCGATCCGGTCGAACGGCGCGCGATCCGCGACCCCCTCCCAACCGTCCCCGGCCCGCACGTCCACGTGCACCCCGAGCCCGGCCAGGCGTCGCGCGGCCGCGCCCGCCAGATCGGCGGACACCTCGATGCTGACCACTTCGCCCTCGACCCCGGTCAACCGGGCCAGCAGTGCCGCGTTGTACCCGCTTCCGGTGCCGATCTCCAGCACGCGCATCCCCGGCCGGATCGCGAGCTGTTCGAGCATCAGCGCGACCATCGCCGGCTGGCTGACCGTGCTGTCCGGCAGCCCCCGGTCGTCGGTGGACAACACCACGACCCGGTCCTCGTAGGCGCGCTCCAACGAGGACGCCCCGGGGGTGAACACCTCGCGCGGCACCTGGGACATCGCGTCCGCGACCGCCTCGGTGCGGACGCTCCCGGTCAGGCGCAGCCGCTCCACCAGCGCCATCCGCAGGCGGGCCGCCGCGCGCTCGTCGCTCATGGCCCACGTGTACCCGCCGGGGCGGGATCCGGCACCCCGCACGGCGTCCCGGTCGCCGGTTCGCACCCGCGCGGGCCGTTCGGCGGACCCGCGTCCTCGTCCGGTCGCCGTTCGCCGTTCGCCGTCGGGCAGGTCCGTACGGTGACCGGCGCGTGGTGCGGGCGCGATCCGCGGGGATGCCTACGGGTGTGCGGCGCGCGATCCGGTGCGGGCGGTGACCTCGTTCGGGGAGAGGTAGGCGTCGGTCTTCTCCAGGTTGCCCATCCGGCCGTCCTGATCGGACATGAAACCCAGTCGGACCAGGTCGTCGCCCGCGAACGCGTGCTGGATCCAGTTGGAGAGCACCCGGGTGCGGGCCCGGATCGAGGGCACCGTCATCAGGTGGTAGCCGCGGGTGATCGCCTGCGCGGGCAGACCGCGCATCTCGTAGCCGAGCGGTCGGGCCACCGCCTGGGTGCCGCCGAGGTCGACGACCAGACCGAGGTCCTTGTGCCGGAACGGGCTCATCGGCTGCCCGCGCAGCGACGCGACCACGTTGGCGGCGGCGACCTTGGCCTGCCGGTGCGCGTACTGGGCGGTGGGCGGGCAGATCGCGCCGTCGCCCTTGGCCAGGTCCGGCACGGCCGCGGCGTCGCCGAGCGCGAACACGTCCGGGTGACCGGGCACGGCGAGGTCGGCGGCGACCGCGAGCCGGCCGCGGACCAGTTCGGCGCCCATCGTGCCCATCAGCGGGCTCGCGGTGACCCCCGCCGTCCAGACCAGGGTCCGGCAGGGCAGCTTCTCGCCGGTGGTCAGCGTCACCGAGTCCTCGGTGATCTCCCGCACGCTGATCCCGAGCCGCACGTCCACGCCGCGCTTGGCCAGCATCTGCAGCGTGGCCTTGCCCAGGTTCTCGCCGAGTTCGGGCATCAGACGCGGTGCCACGTCCACGATCATCCAGCGCACCTGCGCCGGGTCCAGGCGGGGGAAGTGCCGGAGCGAGTTGGTGGTGAGCATCTCCAGGCACGCGGCGGTCTCCACGCCCGCGTAGCCGCCGCCGACCACGATGAACTGGCAGCGCGAGGCTCGCTCGGCCGGGTCGGTGCTGGAGTTGGCGATCTCGAGTTGGGCGATCACGTGGTCGCGCAGATAGACCGCCTCGGCCAGGTTCTTCATGCCGTGCCCGTAGGTGGTCAGGCCCGGGATGTCGAAGGTGCGGGTCACGCTGCCCGGTGCCAGGACCAGCTTGTCGTAGTGCTCGTTGGTGATGTCGCCGGAGATCTTGCGCACCACGCACACCTTGGCGGCCAGGTCCACACCGATCGCGCCGCCGGGCAGCACGTGGGTGCGCTTGAACATCCGATGCAGCGGCACCGCCGTGGTGCGCGAGGACAGTACGCCCGCCGCGACCTGCGGCAGCAGCGGCCGGTACACCATGTAGTCCATCGGGCTCACGAGGACGATTTCCGCCTCGCGTGGACCGAGCGAGCGTTCCAGCCTTCGCACCGTTTCGAACCCGGCGAATCCTGCTCCGACGACGACCACCCGCTGCACCATGGTTGCCCCTTCCGGGAAGGCCCGGGCAGGAAACCCGCGACCATTTGGCACATTTTGTCCAAACATATGGGGATCGCTGATCGGCCACGACCCGGGCGGGCCATCCGAGGCGGATGCTCACCGGGGTCGCGGCGGGTCGGGTGCGGCAGGCGCCCGGGCTCGTCCCCGGGCGCCGGTTTCAGGCGGTCGGGCGCCGGGATCGGCCCAGTGCGAAGCCCGCCGCGACGCACAACACCGGCGCGGTCAGGAAGCCCGCGACCAGGTTGAGGCCGCCGTAGCCGGCCAGGCCCAGGACCGAACCGGAGACCGCGCCGCCCGCCGCGCCGGCCAGGTTCATCAGCAGGTCCGAGACGCCCTGCACACCCGGCCGCTCGCCGGCCGGCACCGATTCGCCGAGCAGCGCCGAGCCCGCGACCAGGCAGCACGACCAGCCGAAGCCGAGCAGGATCAGCCCGACCATGGTGCGCCACGTCGAGTGACCGGAGGTACCGGCGACGAACACCGCGAGCAGCAGGACGAGCTGGCCGCCCAGGATCACCGGGATCCGGCCGAACCGGTCGGCGGCCCAGCCGACCACCGGCGACAGCGCGTACATCCCGGCGATGTGCAGGCTGATGGTCAGCCCGACCAGGGTCAGCGCGGTGCCGTGGTCCTTCATGTGTACCGGTGTCATCGCCATCACCGACACCATCACCACGTGCCCGAACGCCACCGTGGCCAGCCCGAGCATCGCGCGCGGCGCCCGGCGGACCACGCCGAGCGCGCCGCGCAGGTTGCCCCGGGGCGGCTGCCGGTCGCCGAGGTCGGCGCGGGCGATCAGCAGCGGATCCGGGCGCAGCGCGACCCACAGGATGGCGCCGGCGCCGCCGAAGGACACGATCGAGAACAGGAACGGCCCGGCCAACTCCGGCAGGCCGACCGCGCGGCCGACCACCGCGCCCGGCTCGTTCAGGTTGGGTCCCAGGACCGCGCCCACGGTGGTCGACCACACCACGATCGACAACGCCTTGGCCCGGCCCGCGTCGTCGGCGAGGTCGGTTGCGGCGTACCGGGACTGGAGGTTGGCCGCGGTGCCGGCGCCGAACACGAGGAGCGCGGCGATCAGCAGCGGGAACCACTCCAGGACCGCCGCCAGGATCACCCCGCCGGCCGCGAGCGCCGCCAGCCCCCACCCCGCGGTCAGCGCGACCCGTCGCCCGTACCGGGACGCGGCCCGCGACATCGGGATCGCGAACACCGCCGCGCCCAGGGTGATCGCGGTGGTCGCGAAGCCCGACCAGCTCTTGGACCCGGACAGATCCTCGGCGAGCAGCCCGCCGACGGTCAACGCGGAACCCATGCCCACCCCGCCGACCACCTGCGCGGCGATCAGCGTGCGCACGGTCCGCCGCTGGAGCCCCGAACGGTCCACCCGCACGGGGTCGACCGACTCGGGTATGGCCGGGTCCAAGGCGGTCATGCCGGATTCACCACCAGATCTGGAACGGATACACGAACCCACAGCGTGCCGGATACCCCCACCCCACCCCAAGCCGGGGCGATCGTGTGCCGATCGCCGGGACGCCGGCGCCGCGGCGGCAGGATCATCGCATCGGAGCGGTCGTCGGGGCGTCTGCGAGGATGCGGGCGATTGCAGCGGGATGATCCAACGTCGTGGGAGCGGACATGTTCGTCGCCGAGGTGGGTGGGGTCGGGGCGCCGGCGAGCGTGGCGGCGGAGTTGATGCGGGGTGGGTGGGCCGAGCGGATCAGTGGGAATCCGGTGGATCGGTGAGGTGCGGTGAGGTGCGGTGAGGTGGGGTGGGGTGACGTGAGTGGGGCGCGACGGATGGGTGAGGGCGTCCCCGGCGCGCGCGGTTGGGGGTGTGCCCGAGTGCGCACCCGGGTATGGGCAGGCGCCGCGCACCGCACGGATCGGTGGACACGCACATGACGCTTGACGAGGACGAGGCCTGGACGTTGTTGCGTGCCCTGGACGATCCGGAGTACCTGACCGTCCCGCCGGACTACGACCCGGTCGCCACGCGCGAGCGCTTCGATCGGCTCGTGGAGCGGCTGGAGACGGACTTCGCGTGCCACTGCGCGGTGGAGGGGGAGGCGCGGGCGGCGAGTCGGCACGGCGCGATCGTGGTGCCCGCGAGCGCGTTGGCGGGGAGCGCGCGGATCACCCTCGTGGTCAGCAACTTCGGCGACCTGGTCGCCACGAGCGTCGGTGCGCCGGACGATCACCCGGTCGGCGCGGCGCCCGCGTACGTGTCGCCGGCGGATGCGGACCGCGTCGCCGCCGCGCTGGACGAACTCGGCTACACGGTGGTTCCGGAGGATCTGCTGCGGTGCACGTACGACGGGGTGAGCCGGCTCGCGGACCACTACACCGTCGAGGATGGGCCGACCTGGTGGATCAGGTTCTTCGACTTTCCGTGACCGGGGCGACCGGGGCGAGCCGGCCGACCGGGCCTACACGAGGTCGCCGGGGATGGCGCGATAGGTGTCGGCCAAGGTGGCCAGGAGCGGGTGGTCGGTCGGCAGCACGTGTGTGCCGATGGCGCTGATCGGGCGCACGCCGATGGCCGTGTTGGTCGCGAACGCGGCCTGGATCGGCGCGAGTTCGTCGATGCGAACGGGCCGGGCCGGAGCGGGCCGGTGGGCCTGGAGCAGGTCGGCGGTGACGCCGCGCAGGCACGGGGCGTCGGGGCGGATCAGGCGGTCGCCGACCACGAAGCCGATGTTCCAGGTGCCGCCTTCCGAGATCCGACCGTCCGGCTCGACGAACAGCGCGTCGTCGTAGCCGGCCAGCATCGCCCGGCGGCGTTGGCGCAGTTGGCCGAACAGGCCCACGTGCTTGACCTCCGGCAGATCGCGTCGATACGCCAGCGGCAGCACCCGCAGCGGCGGCAGCGTCAAGGGCCCGGCCGGCCGGGTGCCGACCAGGATGTGTGGCGTGGCCGGAGCGGTCGGATCGGCCAGGCCGATCGCCGGATCGAACACGGTCACCCGGACCACGAACGCCTTGTCCCGACCGGCGGTGAACCGACGGACCAGGGTCCGTACGCGGTCCGGGTCCAAATCGGCGTCGAACACGATGCGGCAGTCCCGGATCAGGCGGGCCAGATGCAGGTCCAGGCCGCGAACCCGGCCGTTCTCGACCCGCATGGACGTGAAATGCCCGATGTTCGACAGGGCCAGCGCGGCGAGGTCGTCGGGATGCGCGGGTGCGCCGTTGATTTCCACCCGGAGAGTCTGCCGGCCCGCGCGGATCGGGCGGGAATCGGTGGTGCTCGGCGAAGTTCGCGGAGCCGCCCCGGCGGCTCGGTCGGGCGGCGCGACCGTCGGGGCGGTGTGGTGGTGCCTGGGTAGGGTGTCGGATCCATGGGAATCCGACAGGTGCCGATGGGCGACACGTTGCGGGCCGCGCTGGGCCCGCCGAAGAAGGCGAAACTCCTGGACAGCAGCCCGCGTTCGCGGGTGTGGCGGGTGGAACTCGGCGGCGAGCGGGCGATCGTCAAGCAGATCATCGGGGCGGGTGACCACCGCTACGGCGCGTCCGAGCGGTTCGCGCGGGAGGTCGCGGGGCTGCGGCTGGCCGCGCGGGGGCCGGTCGGTCCCGAGGTGCTCGCCGCCGATCCCGACGCGTGCGTCATGGTGCTCGAACATCTCGACGACCTGGGCCGCATCGACGACTGGATGCCCGGGTACGCCGACGCGCTGGCCCGACTGCACGCGCTCACCGGCCCGGCGGACGCCGAGGCGCTGCCCGCGTGGCGCCCGCCGACCGCCGCGGACGCCGAGTCGTTCCTGGCGCTGGCCACGACGCTGGAGGTGGCGATCCCGGTGGGCGTACCGGCCGAGTTGGCCGCGCTGCTCACCCGGCTGGAGCCGGCCGGTCGGTATGCCCTGCTGCACGGCGACCCGTGTCCGGGCAACGATCTACGGACCGCGGACGGGGTGCGGTTCGTCGACTTCGAGCAGGCCGCGCTCGGTGACGGGCTGGTCGAACTCGCCTACTTCCGGATCGGGTTCCCCACCTGCTGGTGTGCGATGTCGGTCACCGGCACGCCGTTGGCCGAGGTGGAGGCGGTGTACGCGTCGACGTGGCGGGCGCGGACCGGACGGGCCATCGACCCGGGGACGGACATCGCCGACGCGTGCGCGGGCTGGTTGATCCGAGGCGACGCGTTGGTCGAACGGGCCCATCGGGATCGGGTCGACCAGTTGGCCCGGGTGCCGGTGGAGGACTTCACGTGGGGTCCGGTCTCGGCACGCGAGCGCCTGGTACACCGCCTCGGTGTGGTCGCCGACACGGCGACCGAGCCGTTGCGCGAGTTTGGTGTGCTGGCGCGGCGGCTGCGCGGGCGATTGGCGGCGGCCTGGCCGGGTCTGCGTCCGTTGCCGGGGGCCGACACGCGGCCGTGGTGACGGGAGGGATGGCGGGGCGCGGGTCGGGCGGGTTTTCCGGGGCGAGACGGATGAGGCGGACGAGGTTCGAGCGAGAGGTTGCAACCACTACATCTGAAGTACTATAACTGTAGTCATCATCGGGTGGCCGAGTCGTTTCGGCCCGCCCGGCATCACTACGGAAAGAGTTCGCATGCGAAAGCTCACGTACTTCGTCGGCGCCTCGCTCGACGGCTTCATCGCCGACAAGGACGGCAACTTCGACTTCTTCCCGGTCGGCGAAGACGTCCTGGCACACCTGGTCTCCGAGTACCCGGAGACGCTCCCGGCGCATGTGGCCCCGCACGTGGGGGTCGCGCCGGACGCCGAGTTCCGGCACTTCGACACGATCGTGATGGGTCGCGCGACGTACGATCCGGCGCTCCGGGAGGGCATCACCAACCCGTACAGCCACCTGCGCACGTACGTCGTCACCACCAGCATCACCGACAGCCCCGACCCCGAGGTGACCCTGATCGCCGGCGACCCGGTCGCCAAGGTCCGCGCGTTGAAGGCCGAGTCGACCGGCAAGGGCATCTGGCTGGCGGGCGGCGGGCGCCTGGCGGGGAGCCTGATGGCCGAGATCGACGAACTGGTGATCAAGACCTACCCGATCCTGATGGGCACCGGGATCCCGATGTTGTCCGGCGGGTTCGAGGTCACCGCGTTCACCCGTACCGGTGGCACGGTGCTCCGGCACGGGGCGTCCGTCGCGACCTACCGAAGGACGTGACGGGGTGGCGGTCGCGATCGCGCGCGGTCGCGGCGTGGCCGGTGAGCGGGCGAGGGGTCTTGTGACGCGGCGGATCGATGTGGTCGATCCGCCGCGTCGCGTCGCGTCGCGTTTCGGGGCGGCGGCCCGTCGACGTTGGGGGTGCCGGATTCGGGGACTGTGGCGCGGAGTTCGGGCATGCGGGATTCGGAGCCGGAGCCGGGTCCGGAGCGGGGTCCGGGTCCGGGGCTTCGGGGTTCAGGCGAGGGGGAGTTCGAAGTCGAGGACGCGGTGTTCGATGCGCAGGCCGGCGAGCGGGAGGGCCTGGCGGACGGCGCCTTCGGTGTCGCCGTCGAATTCGAACACGGCGAGCTCGTGGACGTCCGGGCGCTCGCGGCGGAGCGAGTCGACCAGCTCCGCGACCACGGCCCCGAGGATGTCGGCCGCGACGCCGGGGGCGGTGATCGCCTCGCCCGCGTTGAGGTACGCCCGGCCGTCCGCGATGTCGACGGTGAGTTCGGCGCCCTCGCCGATCAGGCCCACGCGGGGCGGCGGCAGGGCGCGTACGCGGATCGCGGGTAGCCCGCCCGGAGGCCACCAGCCGCGTGGGTCGACCGTCCAGATCCGGGCGATCTCCCCGGTGACCCGGGCCGCGAGCGCGCGGGCCGCGTCGCCCTCCGGCCCGGAGTCGGTACCGCTCCAGTGCAACACCCGGGCGCCGACCGCGCGGGCCTGTTCGGCGGCGCGCCGGTACATCGACACGAACGCGGCGCGTTCCTCGGCGGTCGCGGGAGGATCCCCGGCATAGGACCCCCGGACCAGCCGGCGGGCGAGCCGGTCGGCCCGCTCACCCTGGGCGGCGACGCCGGATTCGCCGTCGCCGTAGATGCTCACCCAGCCGAGCAGTCGGCCGGCGCGGCGCGCGCCGACGGTCCCGATGCGATCACCGGACCCGCCGGCGTCGGGGCCGGTGTCCGCGGGTGCCGGTGCCGGTGCCGGGAGGCCGACCGAGGCGTACACCTCGGTGGCCCGCCGGTCCTCGGCCGCGGGATCGCGGTCCCACTCGACGGAAATGTCGTGCTTCATCGGTCCATCGTCTCCCGGACCGGGGGGCCGTACAGATCGGATACCGCCGTCCGGCCGAGCCGGATCGGGCCCGGGGAAGGGCGAGACCAAGCGGGGGAGGACTCGCGGTGTCGGGCCGCCTGTCGCGCTCGCCGCGTTGTCGGTCAGTCGGCGGTGGGGCGGGCGAGGCGGCGTCGGATGTGGTGGATGCGGCGCTCGGCGGTGGTGCCGTCCTCGATGCCCGTGCGGACGCGGCGTTCGAAGCCGCGGATGAGCGCCTCGGCCAGCGGCTCGTCGGGAGCCTTGCGCCACGACTTGGGGCGCTTCGCGAACAGGCCCTCCTCGACGGCGTCGGCCCCGGTGCCGTCCCGGACGCCGGTGAGCGCGGTGAGGACCAGGTGCTCGCGGCGGCGATTGGCGCTGTGCACCGCGCGCTTGTTCCGACGGATGTTCCGGCGCGAGCTCTTGTCGTTCTCGCCGTAGCCGTTGCGTCGGTCCTTGAGGTAGCTCAGGCGCTTGCGGTCCTGCGGATTCCGGCCGGTCATGACGTCGCTCGCCTTGCGGTGGGATGCGCGGCTGTCACGGTACGGGGCCGGCGTACGCGCGGCGACGCGATTTCCGGCCGCCCGGGTGCGTGCGGGGCCCGACCGGGGGTGGTCGGGCCCGTGCGGCGGGTGCTCGGCCGGCGGTGGGCCGAAGGCCCGGGGGCGGCGCCGGCTACGGGTGCAGCGCGGCGACGATCGTGTCGGCGAAGCGCTCGGCGGCGCCCTCGGAGTAGGCGAGGAACAGCGACGGTTCGGTCAACTCCAGTTCCAGCAGGGTGGGCGTGCCGTCGGCGGCGGGAATCAGGTCGACGCGCGCGTACAACAGTGGGCCGACCGGGATCTCGGTCAGCACCCGGGCCGCGACCGCGAGTTCGGCGGCGGATGGTTCGCGGGCCTCGATCCGCTCGGACCTGTACAGGCCGTCGACCTCTTCGGCGGTGCCGTCGAGCATCGGGCCCTTGCGGACGGCGTGGCTGAAGACGCCGTCGAAGTAGACGAGCGCGGACTCGCCGGCCGTGTCGACGGCCGCCAGGTACGGCTGCACCATCACGGTCCGGCCGGCCGCGAGCAGGCTGGTGGCGTGCCCGGCGGCGAGTGCGCGTTCCTCGGGTACGGCCAGGTCGTAGCGCTCGGTGTCCATGGATCCGGCGCCGATCGCGGGCTTGACCACGTGTACGCCGGACGTGGGCAGGGTGACGGTGGAGTCGGGTTCGAGCCACATCGTCTCGACGACGGGCAGGGCCGCCTTGGTCAGGTCGCGCAGGTAGGTCTTGTCGGTGTTCCAGGCCACCACGACCGCGGGGTTGGCCAGGCGCGGCACGCTCGCGGCCCACTCGACGAACTCCTTGCGGTGCGCCGGGTAGTCCCAGACCGAGCGCAGGATCACCAGGTCGTACGCGGCCCAGTCCACCGTCGGGTCGTTCCACACGGCGGCCTCGGCGCGGATACCGCGGGCGGCCAGCGGTTCGACGAGCAGGCGCTCGTCCGGGTCGAGGTCGGGCAACTCGGCGCAGGTGACGAGGGCGACGCGAGGTTCGATCATGCGGTCAGATTATCCGGACACACGGATGGATGATCACACAAGTCCGGCCGTGTCTCGTGTGATGGGCCGACCGGATGGTCGGTGCGGACCCGGCGCCTCGGTGCGGCCGGGTCGGGAGCCGGCCGGCCGGAGGATGTGGCGGTGTGGCCCGGTGGCGCGTTTCGGGCCGGTCCCGGGGGTGAGAACCATGAGAGGGAACGAAGCTTGGGGGCACCGTGGGCAGCACGTCGGACAACGCGCCCTTCGGGCCGGCCGAGATCGTCGCCGTGCGGCACGGCGAAAGCACCGCCAACGCGGCCATGACCGCGGCCGCTGCCGCCGCCGGCGCGGGCGACGCCCCCGGCGGGTCCTTCCGGGCGGGTCGGGGATCGGAAGAGGACGTGGAGTTCGGCGAATTCGCCGTGGCGATGACCGGTCGCGACGCCGACATCTCGCTCACCGCGCGTGGCGAGGACCAGGCCGCCGCGGTCGGGCGTCGGCTCGCGCTCAAGGGCGAGACCCCGGACGTGGTGCTGGTCTCGCCGTACCGCCGGGCCCGCTCGACGATGCGCATCATCGCCCGCGAGGCCGCCCGGGTGGGCCTGTTGCTGCCCCCACCGCGCCGCGACGAACGGCTGCGCGACCGCGAGATGGGCGTGCTGGAACTGCGGACGGCCGCCGCGATCGAGAAGCTCTACCCGGACGAGGCCGAGCGCCGACGCCGTGTCGGCGACCTGTACTACCGCCCGCCCGGCGGCGAATCGCTCGCCGACGTGGCGCTGCGGCTGCGCACGCTGCTGGCCGACCTGCGGCACGAGGCGCCCGGTGCGCACGTTCTGATCGTCGGCCACGACGCGACCGTGCTGATGCTGCGTTACATCCTGGAGGGCCTCACCGAGACGGACGTCGATCGCCTGGTGCGGACCGATCCCGTGGGCAACGCCTCGATCTCGCGCTGGCGCGTCCGCGACGGGCGTCCGCGCGCGATCCGCTACAACGACACGCGGCATCTGCGCGGTATCGACGTGCACTGAGCGCGGGCGTCGACGGCGGAGCGGGTTCGGGCAACCGGACGGCCGATCTGCGCCGGCACGGCGCGATCCTGATCGATTGCACGGGGGTGAGCGGCGCACGGTTCGTCAGCGCCGCCGCCGTCCCGTCCCGCGCAGTCGTGATCGGCGTGGCGTCGTTCACGATCGCGTCGGCCGGTTGCGGGCTCGCCGCGGACGCGCCGCGACTGGTCGGCTTCCGGGTCGCACAGGGCGCGGCGGCGGCCCTGATGGCTCCTCGGGTACTGGTGCTGATCGGCTCGTTGTACTCCCGGGGTCCCGACGGGCCGCCGGGTTCAGGTCGAGTGGCGCTGCCGGGCCCACGGCAGCCGTTCGCGGAGGCGCTCCATCGGCGGCACGGGATCGATGCACAGGTCGAGGAGAGGCGTATCCGGCGCGAGACGGGCGAAGGCGGCGGCCAGGCCCGCCCGATCCTCGGGGCGGGCCCCCTGCCACATGGTCATGACATGGATGGTGGGAACGCCGGGGACGAGACGCCATCGACGCATCCACGCGGGGAAGGCGTCGCTCTTGTCCCCGCGTGTGACGGCGGCGCCGATCGTGACCAGGCGACTCGACGACGATGGGTTCCACAGGACCACGTACTCGACGTTGCGCCACGGGATTCGTCGTGGTGTTCCATGACGGTGAAGCGGCGGCCGGGCGAACGTGATGCCCTGGATACCGGCCCGAAAAGCCGCGGTTTTGCGCGTTGCGAAATGCGTGGCGGCGACGAGCAGTGGGAGGCCGCCGAAGAAGACCCAGCAGAAGATCGCCAAGGGGAGAGGGGTCCCGGGCAGAAAGGCGACCGCGCAGAATCCGGCGCCGCACGCAAGGGAGATCACCAACTCCTTGATCCATCGGTGGTGCGATTCGAAGGCTCGACGTCCGGTCACGCCCCCGATCCTGCCGGCAGGTCGGGCCGACCGACACGGTGGACGGCTTGCCGGTCGCGACCGGTCGGGGGCGGCGGCCGGCGGTCGGGCACGGGGGAGTGGGCCCGACCGCCGGCGCCTTGATACCCACGGGGTGGGGGGTGCGCCGTCGCGCATCCGGGGGTGTCAGGTCCCCTCCCGTCCCGTTCGGTGCCCTTTGGTTTCCCGTCTCCGGGGCCGGAAAACCGTCTCGGATCGAAGAGGTCGAACCCGGCCGGAGCAGGCTGCCAACCGATCGCGGACACGACCGTTCGGAGGCGATAGCGCCATTACCGATCAGAAACATGACGCATCGTCAGTAACCGGAAGGGGAACCCCCGCGCCCCTTTTCGGCCCTGATCAGCCGCTTGATCACCGATCCGGCGCGCCCGTCGGAACCGACCCGATCGGGCGTAGTCACCGCCACGGCGACCCGCGGCCGAGCCGGTCCCGCGGGCGCCCGGCGCCACCCGCCCCGCCGGCGTCACTCGTCGGCCCGGCGTCATCCGTGCGACAACCGCTCCAGGGCTCCGATCAAGTCCGGATAGCGTCGGGTGCGGGCGCCGCCGTCGACTCCGTACACGCTGCCCGAGACGAAGGACGCCTCGTCGGAGGCGAGGAACAGGACCACGGCGGCGACCTCTTCGGGTTCCGCGAAACGGCCCAGTGGGGCGTTCTCGACGTACTCCTCGACCACGCCCGGGACATGCCACATGCCGGCGGTGGCCCGGGTGCGGATCAGGCCCGGGGCCACGGCGTTGACGCGGATGCCGGCCGGTCCCAGTTCGAGGGCGGCGACCTCGGTCAACGCGACCACGCCGGCCTTGGCCGCGCAGTACGCGCCCATGCCCCGACCGGGCTGGACCGCGTTGAGCGAGGCCAAGGTGACGATCGCGCCGGCCCCGCCGTCCCGGGCGCGCATCGCGCGGCCCGCGTGCTTGACGGTCAGGAACGCGCCGTTCAGGCACAGGTCGACGATGCGGCGCCAGGCCGCGTAGTCGTGGTCGGCCAGTTCCGCCGCCGTACCGCCGCCCGCGTTGGCCACCGCGATGTCCAGGCCGCCGAAGCCGTCCACGGCGACCTGTACCAGCGCGGCCACGTCGTCCTCGACGGTCACGTCGCACAGCCGGGTGGCGCACCGCTGTGGGCCCAACTCCTCGGCGAGCGCCGCGAGTCCGGCCGCGTCGATGTCGCCCGCGACCACGTACGCGCCCTCGGCCGCGAACCGTCGTGCGACGGCCAGTCCGATGCCCGCCGCCGCCCCGGTCACCAGCGCGACCTTGTCGGCGACGCGCCCCACCCCGATGCCCCGACTCGCCGGGGCCTCCTCGACCCGCTCGCTCACGCCGTGCTCCCCTTCGTGTTCTCGTAGTCCTTCAACGCACCGCCGACCGCCTGCGCGGTCCGGTCGCGCCAGGTCTCGGAGAGGCCCACCTGCCAGTCCTGGGACGCGAGCGGGGCGTACGCGGCGCCGGTGAAGTACGGGATCACCTCGCGCGCGATCAACTCGTAGGAGCGCTTCGTCGCCTCGGCGTCCGCGAAGTCCGCGCCCATGAACAGGTAGGTGCCGAAGCCGCCGGACTTCTGCCACAACCGCTCGATCTGACGGATCGCCATCTCGGGCGTGCCGCAGATGAACGACCCGGTGGCGTTGCCGTGTTCGATCCGCTCGGCGAGCGGCGTGGAGGTGTCCAGCGGGATCGGCAGCACCTTGGCCTGGTAGTTCTGGATGCCTTCGAGGCCGTAGGCGACCTCGCGGCGCGCCTGCTCCTCGGTCTCGGCGATGTGCATCATGCCCATCAGCCGCCACTTGGACCGATCCATGCTCTGCCCGTACCGCTGCGCGACCTCGTTCGCGATGCCCCAGTGGGTGCCGAGCGCGTCGAAGCCGCCCTCCTGACTCGCGGCGATCGAGAGCATGCCCGCGCCGAACCGTCCGGCCGTACGCGGACCGGCGGGCGAGAACGTGGCGGCGACCGCCAGCTCGAACGACGGGTGGGTGTACGGCCGCAGTTGCAGCCGGGCGTCGCGCAGCGTGAACCAGTCGCTCTCCCGGGTCACCGGCTCGCGACCGGCCAGCAGTGCGACGATCGCCTCCAGCGACTCTTCCATCATGGCCCGCTGGCGCGCCGTGTCGATGCCCAACATGTGGGCGTCGGAGGCGAGTTGACCGGGGCCGACGCCGAGCATGACCCGGCCCCGGGTGAGGTGGTCGAGCAGCACCATGCGATCCGCGACGTGCAACGGGTGGTGGTACGGCAGCGAGACGACACCCGTGCCGAACCGGATGTGCCGGGTCCGCGCGGCGGCGCTCGCGATGAACAACTCGGGCGAGGCGACGATCTCCCAGCCGCCCGAATGATGCTCGCCGACCCACGCCTCGGCGTAGCCGAGGCGGTCCAGGTGCTCGATCAGGGCCAGGTCCTGTTCCAGCATCAGGGTCGGGTTGCGCCCGGCTTGATGGAAGGGGGCCAGGAACACCCCGAACTCGAGCGGACTGCGTTCGCCCCGGGCGACCTGCCCGGCGATCTGCTGCGGTTCCGTGTGCGCCACCGCGACTCCTTGGATAACCCCGAAACTGATGAGCCGTCACCGTTACAGCTCGCGATGCGCGAATCAAGAGACGCACTATGCGAAAGGATCACCGCCGCGTTCTCGGCCGATCCAGGCTTGCCGTACCCGACGGGTGACGTTTCGTGCGCCTTCGGTGACCGTCGCGTGCCGTCCCGGCGGACCCGGGAGGGCCCGGGAGGGTGAAATGCGTTGGCTCGGGCGGGGTCGAGCGGGTAGGAAGGGATGTCATCCTCGGAGTGACCGTGGGACCCACCACCGAACGCAGCCTCGGACCCACCACCGACGAACGCAGGACGAAGGACGCGCGCACGCCATGGGCTACATCGATGTCAACACCGTCGGCTTCACCCTTCCCGACGGGCGTGTCCTGCTGGACGAGGTCTCCTTCCGGGTCGGCGACGGCACCACCGTCGCGCTGATCGGCGCGAACGGCGCCGGCAAGACCACACTGTTGCGGATCATCACGGGCGAGCTGAAACCGGACACCGGCGCGGTCGCCCGCACCGGCGGGCTCGGCATCATGCCGCAGTTCGTCGGCCGGATCCGGGACGCGTCCACCGTGCGTGACCTGCTCGTCTCGCTCGCCCCGCCGCGGATCCGGGACGCGATGCGCGCGGTCGACGAGGCCGAGCTGGCGCTGATGGAGAACGACGACGAGAAGCACCAGATGCGCTACGCCACCGTGCTGGGCGAGTTCGGCGACGCGGGCGGCTACGACATCGAGCCCGCGTGGGACCAGTGTTGTCAGGCGGCGCTGGGCACCACCTACGACGGCGCCAAGTGGCGCGAGGTGCGTACGCTCTCCGGCGGCGAGCAGAAGCGGCTCGCGCTGGAGGCCCTGCTGCGTGGTCCGGACGAGGTGCTGATCCTCGACGAGCCGGACAACTACCTCGACGTCCCCGGCAAGCGCTGGCTCGAACAGTCCCTGCGCGAGACCCAGAAGTCGGTCCTGCTGGTCTCGCACGACCGCGAACTGCTCGCTCGGGCCGCCGACCGGATCGTCACGATCGAACTCGGCGCGGCGGGCAACACCGTGTGGATCCACGGTGGTTCGTTCGCCACCTACCACGAGGCCCGGCGCGCCCGCTTCGAGCGCTTCGAGGAGTTGGGCCGCCGCTGGGACGAGGAACACGCCAAGCTCAAGGCGTTGGTCCTGATGTACAAGAACAAGGCGGCGTACAACGACGGCCTCGCCTCCCGGTTGCAGGCCGCCCGGACCCGGCTGCGCAAGTTCGAGGAGGCCGGCCCGCCGCAGAACATCCCGCGCGAGCAGGACGTCAAGATGCGGCTGCGCGGCTCCCGGACCGGCAAGCGCGCGGTGATCGCCGAGCGGCTCGAACTCACCGGCCTGATGCAGCCGTTCGACACCGAGGTCTGGTACGGCGACCGGGTCGCGGTGCTCGGCTCGAACGGCTCGGGCAAGTCGCACTTCCTGCGCCTGCTCGCGGCCGGCGGCACCGATCCCGAGGCCGAGCACGAGCCGGTCGGCGACACGGTGATCGCGCCGGTGGCGCACACCGGCCGGGCTCGGCTGGGCGCGCGGGTACGGCCCGGGTGGTTCGCGCAGACGCACGACCACCCCGAGTTCGCGGGCAAGACCCTGGTCGACATCCTGGGCCGGGGCGACGAGCACCGCAGCGGGCTGGGCCGCGAGGGGGCCGCGAAGGTCCTGGACCGGTACGAGCTGGCCTACGGCGCCGAGCAGTCCTTCGACACCCTCTCGGGCGGCCAACAGGCCCGGTTCCAGGTGTTGTTGCTCGAGCTCTCCGGTGCCAACCTGCTGCTGCTCGACGAGCCGACGGACAACCTCGACCTGGTCTCGGCCGAGGCGCTCCAGGACGCCCTGGAGGCCTTCGACGGCACCGTGTTGGCGGTCACCCACGACCGCTGGTTCGCGGCGTCCTTCGACCGCTTCATGGTCTTCGGCCAGGACGGCCGGGTCCGCGAGACGGACGGCCCGATATGGGACGAGGGCCGCGTCGAGCGCGTTCGCGGCTGAGCGGGACACCGGGTGGGCCCGAAGTCCCCGGGTCCACCCGGCCTTCACCCGGCCGCGCGGTGCCGGTCTTCGCGCGGTCGCACGCGAGTACTCGTAACCGGAATGACGCCGACGGGTGCTCTGCCCTACGGTTCGGCGGATGCATCCCCACTTCGACGCGGCGAACGAAGCGAACGAGCCGACCGAATCGTCCGACCCGAACGACGTGATCGTGCGGTGCAACGACGATCCGAGCACCGGGATTCGCCTTCGGGGCGCGGTCAGTCCGGACGACGAGGTCGTCGCGCACTACACCGCGTCGCGGCTCGTGCACTACACGGTCGAGATCAACGCGCCCGGGATGGCCGCCCGGCTGGACCGCGTGGTCGGTTGGACCGGTGAGGCAACCGAGATAGACGGCTTCCTGACCGACCTCGCCCGCGACTTCGGCGGTTGGGACGGTGAGCGCCGCTGGCACACCGACGATCGCGATCTCACCGTCACGGCGGTCTTCCGGTCCGGTGGGCGGATCGCGCTGACCTGGGAGTTGCGGCCGCGGCGAATAGGCGCCTGCGGCTGGGCGGCGTCCGTGACCACCGTGCTGGAGGCGGGGGAGCAGTTGGCGGCGCTGGCGGCGGACGTCCGGCACTTCCTGTCCGCCGCGGGCGGCTGACGGGCGCGATCTGCTCGCGGGCGACCCGGTTCGGCCGGCGGCGTATCGCGTGGGAGAGCCGGTCGGGCGGGCAACCGGACGCGCCGGCCCAGGCGTTGGACCGGTGGGTCGATCCGCGGTCGCCGGCCGGGGTGGGGCCGGCCCGACGTCGCGGACGGTGCGTCCGGGCGGCCCGCCGACACTCAGCCGTGGGCGGCGAACCCCGCGACCACGGCGGCGCGATCCGCGCCCGACGCGAGGAGCAGGCGCAGCAACACCCGGGCCTTGTACGGGTCGAGCAGGCCCGCGTTGATCAGGCCGCGGCGTTGCAGGTCGGTCTCCGAGCCGATCGCACCGTACGTGTGCCGCAACACGGAGCCGGCGCCGGTGCGCGAGGTCAGCACCACGGGGATGCGTTCGGCCAGTGCGCCGAGTACGGGCGCGAGCGAGGCCGGGACGTGGCCGACACCGAACGCGGCGACCACCAGGCCCCGTCGGTCGGCCGGGAGGTCGACGAGCAGCGCGCCGTCGTCGTCGAGGGTGACCGTGTACAGCGCCACCCCGGTCGCGGTGAGCGCGGCGGGTTCCGGGATCGGCAGCGGTTCGTGCCGCGGCGGCGTGCCGAGGATCCGTACGGTGCCCTCGATCACGTGTCCCAGCGGTCCGGTGTCGGGCGAGCGGAACGTGGCGGTACTCGTACTGTGTGTCTTGCGGACCCGGCGCGCGGCGTGGATCTCGTCGCCGAAGACCACCAACGCGCCCAGGCCACGGGCCGATTCGGCGACCGCCACCCGGGCCGAGGCGAGCAGGTTCGCGGGGCCGTCGGGGCCGGCCAGCGTCGGATTGCGCATCGCGCCGGTGAGGACGAACGGCTCCGGGTGCGGCCAGACCAGGTCGACGAGGTAGGCGGTCTCCTCGAGCGTGTCCGTGCCCTGGGTGACCACGACGCCCAGCGCGCCCTCGGCGACGGCGCGCGACGCGGCGGCGACCACGTCGAGAACCTGCGTGAAGGTCAGATTCCCACTGGGCACGGCCTGTACGTCCTGCACGTCGAGCGGCACACCCAGGTCCGTCAGACCGGGCACGGCGGCGGTCAGGCTCGCGCCGTCGAGGCGGGCCACGACGGTGCCGGCGCCCGAGCCGACGGCCCCCGCCATCGCGATCGTGCCGCCGAGGGTGAACAACGCGACGCTCATCGGCCGAGCCTTCCCATTCATGGATTCGGTGGGTCGTTGACGCGGTGGGTCGTGGTTTCGGTGGGTCATTGCCTTCGGTGGTGCGGCGAACGCCGCCAAGGTAGCGGTCCGCCATCGAGCGCGTGATCGCCGGGCGACACATGTCGTCGGGTGCCATGTGTGGTGGGGCCGGCGGACCCGAACGTGCAGCGACCCCGAGGGACAAGGTCCACTCGGGGTCGCCTGGGGTGTTTCGGTGTCGCCTCTTCGCACTGTCGCGGTTCGTGCGGCCGGTCGCTACATCGCCCGGCCGGTTCGGACCGCTTGTCGGGGGTCACCGCCGTCCTCACCGGGCGAGGAGTTGCAGGTTCCGACGCATGCGTACCGACTCGGTCGCGGCAGCGCTCTGCACCGTCGCGTGCTCCAGCCGCCGCTCGGCGCGACGGGCCTTGGCCGCGGCGCGGCGGGTGCGCAGGGCTGCCATGACCATGCGGTCGTTGGCGGCACCGGCGAGAAGCTCCTGCTGACGGCTCTTGTACAGCTCGTACTCGATCACTGTGTCCACCTTCTGTTACTTCGACCCGGTCTTCCCGGCTCGTGGTAACAGCTTCGCGTCCCAGTGGGGGTCCGGGCATGAGGCGGATGCCGCATCTATCCGGGCACCCGGACCCGGTCCCATACCTAAGCCGCGGCCGGCGGACCTAAGGCGAGGCAAGGCGGTCTAAGGTAGGCCAAGACGACCTGGGGCACACCCTAAGGTGCCCTGTTCGTCGGGCTGTTGGGAAGCCCGTGGCGACGCCTTTCGCGGCCGGCGGCGTCGAGCCGATCGTAGAACCCGATCGGGCCTTCGATCCGGACCGGCGGGTGCCATCGCACCTCGCCGGGCGACGGTGGAACGGTCCCGACACGCCGCGCGCCGGCGGCGACCCGACCGGTGTGATCGCCGATCGGCCCGGAAGGATGACCCCATGGCGTCAACCGTGCTCGAATCGCTGACCGTGCCCTGGATCCCGACCACGCACCGGATGGACATCCTGCGCTGCGCCGACCTGCCCGAGGGCTACACCGTGACCACCGCGTTCGTTTTCGCGCTGGACGGCCTCGGGCGCACGCTGCTGACCCGGGTGGCCCGGCCGGGCCGGGGCTGGGAGGTGCCCGGCGGGCACCTGGATCCGGGGGAGACCCCGCAGCGCGCGGCGGCGCGCGAACTCGCGGAGGAGGCGGGGCTGCGACTGAGCGCCGACCGGCTCACCCTGCTCGGCGGCCAGCGGATCACCCTGCTGGCCACGCCGCCGGCCGAATACCGCTATCCGACACGGGCGTTCCAGGCCTTCTACACCGTGCGTCTGCCGGATCCGGGTGCGCCGACCCACCCGGACCCCGACTCCGAGTGCGACGCGGCCGAGTGGGTCGACCCGGCCGAGGTGGCCGTCCGCTGCGCGGGCGCGGCCTGGCTGCCGCTGCACGCCACGCTCTACGGGTGAGACCCCCGCGCCGCGCACACCCTCGACGCCGAGCGCATCGACGCCGACCACGGGAGACCCCCGCGCCGCGGCGGGCACCGGGCCCGACCACTGCGATCACTCCGACCACTTCAACCACTGTGACCCCATCGGCCCCCGGAGCCCCAACCCTCGCCCCCCGGCCTCGCGCCACCCCGAAACGGGCTAATCTGCGTCGATGATCACCGTCTCCACCGCCAACGTGAACGGCCTGCGCGCGGCCGCCGGCAAGGGCTTCACCGCATGGCTGAACGCGACCGAGGCCGACGTCGTGTGCCTCCAGGAGGTTCGGGCCACTCCCGAGCAGCTCAGCGACGAGGTGCGCGACCCCAAGGGGTGGCACGCCTACTACGCGCCGGCGGTGGCCAAGGGGCGGGCCGGGGTGGCCGTGTACAGCAGGGTTGAGCCGTCCGCGGTGCGGATCGGGTTCGGGTCGGCCGAGTTCGACACGGCCGGGCGGTGGATCGAGGTCGACCTGCCCAAGGTGACCGTGGCCAGCCTGTACCTGCCCACCGGCGAGGCGGAGACGCCCAAGCAGGACGAGAAGAACCGGTTCATGGCCGACCTGGTCGCGCACCTCAAGGTGATGCGCGCGACGGCGGCGATCGGCGGACGCGAGTCGCTGGTGTGCGGGGACTGGAACATCGCGCACACCGAGCACGACATCAAGAACTGGAAGGGCAACGTCAAGAAGTCCGGCTTCCTGCCGGAGGAGCGGGCCTGGCTCACCGAGCTGTTCGGCGCGGCCGACTGGCACGACGTGGTACGCCGGATCCACCCCGAAGGCCCCGGGCCGTACTCGTGGTGGTCCTACCGGGGCAAGGCGTTCGACACCGACGCGGGGTGGCGGATCGACTACCACGTGGCGACCCCGGCCCTGGCGAAAGCGGCCACCACCGCCGTCGTCGAGCGCGCGGACACGTACGCCGAGCGCTGGTCGGACCACGCGCCGGTGACCGTCGCCTACGACATCTGAGCCGAAGCACAAGCCGGGACCGGGGTCGGGACCGAAGCAGAGGCCGGGGCCGAGAGCGAGGCCCCGGCCCGCTGCGCTCGTTGCCGCTTCGTCCGGCAGTGCTCGCAGCACCACGGGGCCTCGGGCCGGCTCATCAGGTCGGCCATGCGCTCGCGCGTCAGGTCGTCGACCGGGGTGTACACCATCATCCGGGTCTCCGGCACGGTCGGCAGCAGCCGGGTGGCCGCGAAGTCCAGCCGGCCCACCGCGCTGTGCAGGATCCGCTTCACGTGCCGATTGCCCGAGCCGACCTCGCGACGCGCCCACAGTCGGGCGAACTTCGGGCTCGAACCCGCCAGTCGACGCACGAACGCCTCCCACTCCGGCTCGCCCACGTGCCGCGCGAACGCGGCCTGGAGTTCGGCGACCATCCGCAACTCCTCGAAGTCCTGATCGAGGAACGGATTGCAGCCGTCCGGACAGGTGAACGTGGCCCAGATCACGTTGCGTTCCTCGATCGGCTCCTCGGTCATGCTGGGAAACAGCTTGGCGTACGCCTCGTTCCAGGCCAGCACGTCGTAGCGGGAGTTGTAGACCGCGGCCGGATTGGGGACCAGGCCGTCCAGGATCTCCTGCATCTCCGCCGGCAGCCCCGTCCCGGGCTGCGTCTCGATCTCCCAGGGCACCTGTGCGAGTCGGTACAGGTGGGTGCGCTCGGCCGGGTCGAGCCCCAGCGTGCGGGCGACCGCGTCCAGCACCTGGACACTCGCGTTGATCGGACGGCCCTGTTCCAGCCACGTGTACCAGGTCACCCCCACGCCGGCGAGCAGCGCGACCTCCTCGCGGCGCAGCCCCGGTGTGCGCCGGCGCAGACCGGGCGGCAGGCCGACGTCGGCCGGGGTTCGGCGTTCGCGCCGGCTGCGCAGGAACGCGCCCAGTTCGGTACGTCGGCTCGCGGTGTTGGTGCTCATGCGGCCATCCTCGCCGCTGTCTCGATCCGGTGCCAGGTGCTCCGGGTACCAGGATCGACAGGCTCTCGGCAACAGGATCGTGCCGCCCGCACGCTCCTGGCATGACCACCACAACCGCGGCGCCGGACACGGCGCGACGCGCCCATCCGCTGCTGCTGACGGCACTGCTCACCGCACAGTTCATGGCACTGCTGGACACCTCGGTCGTCAACGTCGCCGGCCCCACGATCCGAACCGACCTGGACACCAGCGGTGCGGGCCTGCAATCGATCGTCTCCGGCTACACCGTCGTCTACGCGATGCTGATCATCACCGGCTCGCGGCTCGGCGGCCGGCTCGGCTTCCGCCGGGTGTTCGGTGCCGGCCTGGCCGTCTTCACCGTCGCGTCGCTGCTGTGCGGCCTGGCCTGGGACGACACCTCGCTGATCGTGGCCCGCGCGATCCAGGGCGGCGGCGCGGCGCTGATGGTGCCTCAGGTGCTCAACCTGATCCAGGCCACCTACGCCGGCGCCGACCGGGCCCGGGCGATGGGTCGGTACGCGGCGACCATCGCCGGCGGCCTGGTGGCCGGGCAGGTGGTGGGCGGACTCCTGGTCAGCGCCGATCTGTTCGGGCTGTCGTGGCGGCCGGTGTTCCTGATCAACATCCCGGTCGGGATCGTGCTGTACGTGCTCGCGAGGCGGGTGCTGCCGCCCGGTGGCATCCCCTCGGCGCGCGGCCTGGACGTCCCGGGCCTGACCCTGCTCGCCCCCGCGTTGCTCGCGCTGGTCGTCCCGTTGGTGATGGGGCACGAGTTGGACTGGCCGACCTGGGGTTGGCTGAGCCTGGGTGGCTGCGTGGTGCTGTTCGCACTGTTCGCGCTCGTCGAACGGCGGGTGCCCGCACCGCTGATCCCGGCCGCGCTGTTGCGGGTGCCGGGCGTGGTGGCGGGCGCGGTCACGCTGTTGCTGGCGATGACGGCGTTCGGTGGGCTGATGTTCTCCACCGCGCTGTACGTGCAGAACGGTCTGGGGTACAGCGCGCTGGAGGCGGGGCTGACCTTCATCCCGTCCTCGGTCGTCTTCGCGACGGTGTCGCTGCGCTGGCAGCGGCTGCCCGCGGCATGGCATCCGCGGCTGCCGATGATCGGGATGCCGATCGGCGCGCTCGGATTCACGGCCACCGCCTGGGCGTTCGGCGACGGACAGTCGTTGCCGGTGCTGCTCGCCACGATGATCCTGGGCAGTTTCGGCCTGGGCGTCGCGTACAGCCCGGTGATGATGCTCGCGCTGCGCCGGGTCCCGTTGCCGCTGGCCTCGGACGCGTCCGGGCTGATGGTGACGATGATCCAGCTCGGTCAGGTGCTCGGGGTGGCCGCGTTCGGCACGCTCTACCTGTCGGTGGGCGGCGACTTCCACCACGCGGGCGAGGTGACCTCGATGGCGATCGCCGCGACGGCGCTGGTGACCGCCGTGCCGGCCGCCCGGTTGCGCACATAGCGGGTGCTCACGCGGTGCGTGCGGCGTCGGCCGCGTCCTGGGCGGCCAGGACGCGGTCGCCGTGTTCGAGGGACCACGCGCCGATGGCCTGGAACGCGACCAGGAGGGACTCGCCCAGGTCGGTCAGCGCGTACTCGACGCGCGGCGGCGCCTCGGCATAGGCATGGCGGGACACCAGACCGTGGTACTCGAGTCGGCGCAGTGTCTCGTTGAGAACCTTCGCGCTGATCCCGCCGATCCGCACGGCCATGGCGCCAGGTCGCATGGGGCCGGCGGCCAGCGCGTAGACGACCACGCTGTTCCAGCGGTTGGTGAGCAGGTCGAAGCCGACGCGGGCGCGGCAGTCGGCGACGTATTCGCCTCTGTGTTCGGTCATGGCTTCATTCTCGCCCCGGCGAGACTTACCGAATGGTGCCTGTCGGCTTCCCTAGCTTCGAGGAGTCGGAGACGACCTCTCGAGCGAACGGGGTAATGGCTGTGCGAATCGGAATTCTGGGTGCGGGCAACATGGCGGTCGCGTTGGGCGGCAAGTGGGCGCGGGCCGGACACGACGTGCTGATCGGCGCGCGGTCGGCGGAACGGGCCGAGGTGTCGGCGAAGTCGATCGGGGCCCGGGCGGGTACGTTCGCCGAGGCCGCCGGGCACGGCGAGGCGGTGTTGTCGGCGGTCGGGCACGCGGCGACCGGCGAGGTGATCCCGCCGTTGGCGGAGTTGCTGGCCGGCAAGGCGCTGCTCGACTGCTCGAACCCGATGGTGCCGGGCCCGAGCGGGCTGGTCCTGACCACCGACGGCGGCCCGTCGGCGGCGCGCACGCTCGCGGACGCGGCACCGGGCGCGCATGTGGTCAAGGCGTTCCACCTGGGCGCGGCCGGGGTGTGGGCGGGCGAGCACGCGAACGGGCTCGGGGTACCGCTGTGCGGCGACGACGCGGACGCGCTCGCCGTGGCGCACACCCTGGTCGCGGACGTGGGCTCGGTACCGCTGGCGGTCGGCGGGCTGGAGCGGGCGGGCTATCTGGAGGCGACCGCGGCGATCGTGATCGGGATGTGGTTCGCCGATCAGGACCCGCGGACGATGTTGCCGGCGGCGGAGCACGCGCACGGGTAGCGGGCGGCCGGCGCGCCGAGGGGCCGCGGTCGCGACCGGCCGGACGGCGGTCGGTGGTCCGTCCGGCCGGTCGACGCGGGCTCCTACCGGTGGTCTTCCCGCCGGTCCTCGCCGAGGTAGGCGACCAGGACCGGGACATGGCTGTGCTCCGGGTCGCGGACGGCGGTGAGCAGCGTGAGTCGGCCGTCGCCCACCCGGGTGAGCAGGGCGGAGCGGGCCGCGCGCGCCGGCGCGGTGTCGAGTTCGTCGCGGTAGCGGGCGCGGAACACGTCCTCGGCCGGCCCGCCGGCGTGCCAGGCCCGGCGCAGCTCGGTGGACGGGGTCAACTCCTTGGGCCAGTCGTCCAGCCGCGCGTCCGCCTTGGCGAGGCCGCGCGGCCACAACCGGTCGACCAGGACGCGCAGCCCGTCGTCGGGTTCGGCGGGTTCGTACACCCGGCGGACGCTGATGGTGGGTCCGTCGGCGGTGCCGCGCCGGCTCATCGTGCCTCCCGTGGGGATCGGTGCCGGCGTGTACCCGGCTCGGGTCGATCTCACCGGGCGCGTCGATCGACGTGATCGCAGGGGGCGTTCACCGCCACCGATCGTGGGTGTCGCCCGCACCGGTCACGCCGCCCGCGCATCCCGCACCGTCACGCCGGGCGCGGCGCGCGCGTGCCACTCGCGCCCGCCTCCGGGCCCGGCCTCAGTACGCGATGCCCACCGGCCGTCGGTAGGTGGCCGGGTCGTCCAGGACCGCGAGCATGCCGTGTGCGAGGTCGGCCCGGGCGATGGTGCCGCCGCGTGGGACGCTGCCGCCGATGTGGGTGCGGTAGGTGCCGGTGCCGGACCCGTTGGTCAGCCTCGGCGGTCGCATCGAGGTCCAGTCGCTCTCGCTGCGGGCCAACTCGCCCTCCATCGCGTCCAGGTCCGCGTACACGTCCTTGAGGATCGCGCGCAGGATCGGGATCAGCGCGCCGCGTACGAACACCGAGTCCTCGGTCGGCGTCGGGCCCACCGGGGCGGCGCTGATGGTCACCAGGCGCCGTACGCCGGTGTCGGCCATCGCGCTCAGGATCGCGGCGGTCGCCGCCGCCGCGATGCCGGCGGCCCTGCGGTTGCGCGGTCCTATCCCGGACAACACCGCGTCGCGGCCCTCGATCGCCTCGCGCAGTTCGGCCGGGTCCGTCACGTCCGCCCATACGACCTCGATGTTCGGGTGTTCGAAGGCGGGTCGGGACGGCGCGCGGACCACGGCGGTGACCTTGTGTCCGGCGGCGACGGCATGGCGCAGGACGTGTTCGCCGGTGCCGCCGGTCGCTCCGAGAACGGTGAGCCTCATGTGTTGCCTCCCGAGGTGGGTGAGTGTTCACTCACCTGTACATGGTGAATACTTGCTCACCCCTGCGTCAAGTCCGGGACCGGACCGCGCCGAACCCCATCGGACCGGCCCGAAATCGCCCGGACCGGACCGCCCACGAAGAACGGACGACCGCCGCGATGCCGCACTCGACCCGCCCCGAACCCCAGCGGCGGGAGCCGCAACCGGCGCCGACCCCCGGGCGCCGGCAGCAGGTCGTACCCACCCGGCAGCGGATCCTGGACGCCGCCGAGCACCTGATGCGCACGCTCGGACTGGCGCGCACCACGACCAAGGAGATCGCCCGCGCCGCCGGTTGTTCGGAGGCCGGGCTGTACAAGCACTTCACCGGCAAGGAGGAACTGTTCGTGGCGGTCCTCCAGGAGCGGCTGCCACCGCTGGGTCCGTTGCTGGCCCAACTGGCCGTCGAGTCGGACGGGCCCGACGGGCCGGACGAGCCCGGCGGGGTGGAGCGGCGGCTGACGGCGATCGCGACTCGGGCCGCGGAGTTCTACGAGCAGAGCATGCCGATCGCCTCGTCGCTGTTCGCCGAACCCGCGCTGCTGCGCCGGCACCGCGAGGCGCTGCGCGGCATCGGCGCCGGTCCGCACGTGCCGCTGCGCCTGCTCGCCGCCTATCTCACGGTCGAGCGCGACCGCGGCCGGATCGCCCCGGACGCCGACCCGGAGGCGGCCGCCGCGATGTTGCTGGGCGCGTGTTACCAACGCGCGTTCCTGCGGCACTTCATGGGCATCGAGGACGGTCCGACGGTGGCCGAGTTCGCCGCGAGCGCGGCCGGGACGCTGATGCGAGGCATCGCGCGACCGTGACCGGCGAACGCGTCGAGTCGGCCCGGTGCCGTGGTGCGTGGTGCGTGCCCGGGTGGTGCGTTGTGGGGTGCGTGCCGGGTGGTGCGTTTGCGGGTGCGGTGGGTCGTGCCCGGTTGCGAGCCGGTGCCGTGGGCACGGTCGGCTGTCGGCGCGGTCTGCGACACTCCGAGCCCCGAAGGGCTCGGCTGCACCGACCTGTCGGTCGCTGCTCGTATCGTGCGTGCATGGAGTTGACACCGCGGATGATCACGATCGACTGCGCCGATCCGCGCAGCCTCGCCGCCTGGTGGGCGAACGCACTGGGAGTGGAGATCGCCGAGGACTTCGGCGAGTTCGTCATCGTCGGCGCCGAGCCGGTGGTCCTGGGCTTTCAGCGGGTGCCCGAGGAGCGGGTCGGCAAGAACAGGGTGCATGTGGACTTCTCGGCACCGGACCGGGCGGACGCGGTCGAGCGGCTGGTGGGCCTGGGCGCGACGGTGGTGGCCGAGCGCGACGCGCCCGGGCTGAAGTGGACCACCATGCAGGACCCCGCGGGCAACGAGTTCTGCGTTTCGGGCTGAGCGAACGCACGGCCGCCGACGCCGGAGGGAGGTCCGACCGGGATCCCCGCGGTGTCGGCGCCACGCTCCGTGCGGCCGGGGCCGGTTCGGGTCAGGTGCGGGTGCGCAGGTAGCGGCCCCTGGCGAGTTCGGTGACCAGGACCGGCTTCTTCCCATGGGCGGGCACCGTGGTGCGGCGTTCCTCGGTCATGCCCAGCTTGGCCATCACCTTCGCGGACGCGGTGTTGTCCACATGGCAGATGGAGATCAGGCGCGGCACGCGGGCGTACTCGAAGGCGAAGCGCAGCACCTCGACGGCGGCCTCGGTGGCGATGCCGTGGCCCCAGTACGGTCGGGCCAGCCGCCACCCGATCTCGACCGCGGGCATCACCTCCGGCAGGAACTCCGGTACGGCCAGGCCCGCCCAGCCCGCGAGCGCGCCGACCGGGCCCGGTTCGGCGGTGCGCAGTTCGATCGCGAACAGGCCGAAGCCGCGTGCCTGCCAGGCCCGTTCGTACTCGACCAGGGCGGCGGCGCTCTGCTCGGGGGTGCGCGGCAGGCCGTCGCCCACGTAGCGCATCACCTCGGGGTCGGCGTTCATCGCGGTGAGCGCGGGCAGGTCGTCGTCGCGCCAGCGGCGGAGCAGGAGTCGGTCCGTCTCGATCATCGGACCATCCTGCCCGAGCGGGACCGGACGCGAACCGGACGGGGGGCGAACCGCGAACGGGACGAGACCGGACCGCGAACCGGACCGCGAACCGGACGGGGGCCGGACGGGGAGCCGGACCACGAAAGGGACGGGGGTGGATCGCGACCGGATCGCCGATCGCTCCGTCGACCCGACCGCACGCAGGCTCGATCGCGGGCGCCATCCGACCGACGACCCGGCCGCCACCCGCTCCGCCCGCACCCCGAATCGGGGCACAACGCGATGTCCGATTCCCGCCGGACGGCGCGCTCGCGATCGCGCACAGTGGGATCCGGAAGCACCTATGACCAGTGCGCAAGGCCGGTCCCCGACCGATGCGCACGGCCATCGCGATCTCGACGAAGGAAGCGACCATGACCGTCCACACCACCCTCGACAGCCCCCTGGGCGAACTGCTGCTGATCGGCGACGAGCGCGCCGACGGCACGCTCGCGCTGTCCTCGCTGTCCGTGCCCGGACAGAAGGGCGGCGCCGCCGTGCCCGCCGACTCGCGCCCCGACGCGGCCCCGTTCGCCGAGGTGGTGCGCCAACTCGGCGCCTACTTCGTGGGCGACCTGCGCGACTTCGACCTACCCCTGGCGCCGCGCGGCTCGGCCTTCCAGGAACGCATCTGGGCCGCGATCGACGAGATCCCGTACGGCACCACGACCACATACGGCGCGATCGCCGAACGGGTGGGCACCTCGCGGGCGGGGGTGCGCGCGGTGGGCACCGCGATCGGGGCCAACCCGCTGCTGCTGATCCGGCCCTGCCACCGGGTGATCGGCGCGGACGGCGCGCTGCGCGGGTACGCGGGCGGCCTGGACCGCAAGGAGTACCTGCTCGACCACGAGGGCGCGCTGCCGGCGCGCCTGCGGTGAGCGCCGTGGACACGCTGTTCGCCGGCACGCCCGCGGCCACCACGGATTTGGCCGCACGGGTGGACGAGCACGGACATGCGCTGACCCACCGGATCCTGGACCCGGACACGTGCCGTGAGATCGCCCAACTGTACGACCGCCCCGAGCTCTTCCGAGCCACCATCGACATGGCCCGGCATCGCTTCGGCGCCGGGCGGTACCGCTACTTCGCCGCGCCCGTGCCCGAGCCGATCGCCGCGCTGCGCGCGTCCTGCTACCCGCACCTGTTGCCGATCGCCCGCGCGTGGGCCGCCCGCCTGGGGCGACCCGCGCCCTGGCCGGACACCCTGGACGAGTGGCTGACGATGTGTCACGCGGCGGGTCAGACCAGGCCGACGCCGATCCTGCTGCGCTACGGACCGGGCGACTGGAACGCGCTGCACCGGGACCTGTACGGCGACCTGGTCTTCCCGCTCCAGGTGGTGATCGGCCTGGACGAGCCCGGCGTCGACTACACCGGCGGCGAATTCCTGATGGCCGAGCAGCGCTTCCGGGCCCAATCGCGCGGCACCGCGATCAGCCTGCCCCGGGGGCACGGGCTGGTCTTCACCACCCGGGACCGGCCGATCCGCTCGGCCCGAGGCTGGTCGGCGGCGCCGATGCGGCACGGCGTCAGCACGGTGCACTCCGGGCTGCGCCGCACCCTGGGCCTCGTCTTCCACGACGCGGCGTGACGTGATGTACACGCTGATCGGGCCGGACGGGCGGCCCTACCGCAGTGCGACGCCGGGCACGCTCGGCGGCACCACGGGCGGGCGGCTGTACGGGCGGCTGGACTGCCGCAGCGCGTTGCGGGCGATCCAGCGCGGCGGCTACGTCGCCGGCCGGGTCTTCTTCGCCGACGAGGCGACCGCGATCAGGGCCGGGTTCCGGCCGTGCGCGGTGTGCCTGCCGGTCGCCTACGCCCGTTGGAAGGGCCGCCCGCCGGCGCCGCACACCGAGGCCGAACTGGCGGACCTGCTCCGCAGGTTGGCCGGTCGGCGGACGCTGGCGATCGGGCACGGCCGGGACCGCGCCTCGACCGCCGCCGCGCACGCGCTCGCGGCGGCCTGGCTCGGGGAGGTGGTCGCGGTGGTCTCCTGGCCCGAACAGGCCGCGTCCTGGCTGCGCCCGGCCCGGCGGTTGACCGCGCACGCACCGGACGCGTGGGTGGTGGCGGGCTCGGCACCGGGGTGGGCCGGCATGCGCGAGCGACTGCTGCGCAACACCGACTGGGACCCGGAACGCACCTACGCCTTCGCGTCGTTGGCGGATGCGATCACGGACCCGGACCGGGACGAGGGTGCCTGGTGGGCGGCGGCCCGGCCGGGGTGACCGACGACCCGCGGGCCCGCCGCGGAGGCCGGCCGGCGCCGGCTACCGCGCGGCGTACCGGATGTGCTCGAACGGCCAGTGTTCCGCCAACCACGCGGAGACCTCGCGGTACAGCGGCGCGTCGAGTTCGGCTCGGTCCGCCCGTACCCAGGAACGCACCGAGGTGACGGCGGGGTCTTCGCGGTCGGGGTAGATGTACACACAGCCGATCACGTCGTAGTCACCGGCGTTGCCACCGTTGTCGAGCACGGTGTACGTGAAGCCGGTGCGCTTGGTGAAGTCGTCGGCGTGCCGGACCAGATCGCGCAGGTTCTCGTCGGCGGTCATGCCGTCGAGCGGCGGCCAGTGTCGGTCCGCGAAGCCGGGCGTGGCCCGGATGTGCTCGATGCTCGACGACCACGCGGTCAGATCGGCCCGGTTGTGCCGGGCGGCCAGCGGTTCCAACCGGAAGGACGGCGTGACCGGGGGCGCGGGGACGACGAACTCGTCGGGGACGAAGGTGCGTTCGGACATGTCGGGAGCTTACGCCGGTAGGCGGGAGCGGTGGGAGTGACGCGCCGGGCGGGTGTGGCGCGAGGTGGGTGTGGGGTCGGCGGCGGGCGGACGCGTCCCGTGTGGAGCGGGGGCGGGAGCCGTGCGGGTGCCTTGGCGGATCCGGTGCGGTGGCGTGGCCGGGCGTCGGGCTCGGAGGTCGGCTTCGGTTTCGGCCGCTGCCGCGTGGCGCCATCCGGCGGCGGGTGCCGGTGTGCGGGCGTCGGCCGCCGGGCGGGAGCCCGGTCGTGCCGTCGCCATCGCCGTCGAGTGGGTGGGGCGCTTCGACCGGGTGGCCGGGGTCCTACGTGAACTCGCGCACGAGTGAGGCCAGTTCGCGCCATTCGGGGAGCGGTATGCGGCCCTGGTCCGGGGTGAGGACCTGGAGGCAGACGTGGTCGGCGCCCGCGTCCAGGTGTTCGCGGATCCGCTCGGCGATCGCGTCGAGATCGCCCAGCGCGCACAGTGCGTCGACCAGGCGGGTGCCCTCGCCGTCGAGTTCGGCCTCGGAGAAGCCCATTCGGCGCAGGTTGTTCACCTGGTGCCGGGCGACCCGGTAGCCGGATGCGAAGCCGCGCGCGACCTCCACGGCCCGGGCCCGGTCCGGGGACAGCACCGTGGTCAGGGACACCGACAGGTACGGGTCCGGGCCCATCGTCTTCCGGGCCAGCGCGGTGTGGTCCACCGTCACCAGATAGGTGTGCGCGCCCCAGGTGCGTGCGCCGGCCAGTGCCAGCATCTTCGGGCCGAGCGCGGCGAGCACCCGGCGGCCGGGGCGTTCGGGCGGGGTGCCGATCAGCACGGCGGCGTCCATCTCGTCCAGGTAGGCGCCGACGCCGGCGACGGCGGGAGCGGTGTTCGCCTTGGGCATGCCCGGTATGTCGGCCTGGTCGGCGGTGCGGTGGCCGCCCAGGCCCAGCACGAAGCGGTCCGGGTAGGCCTCGTTGAGGGTGCGCTCGGTCGCGGCCATCAGGCGCGGGGTGCGCTCGGACATGATCGCGATGCCGGTGGCGACCGGGAGCGTACGGGTCGCGGCGAGCAGGAGTTGGGCGTGCGTGCCGGCCTCGCGGCCGATGCCCTCGCCGACCCACAGGCCGCCGTAGCCGAGTTCCTCGATCTCGGCCGCCGCCTCGCGCACCGCGCCGGCGGGTTGGCCGTCGAACGCGAAGGTCCACAGGCCGAGCCGCCCGAGGGCGGCCTTGTCGTGCGTCATCGGTGGTTCCGTTTCCGTTGGTGGGCGGTCACAGGTCACAGGTCACAGGTACAGGTCATGGGGTGCGGGTCACCGGCCGCCGGTCGTCGACCGCCGAGGCCGCGACGGGTTTCCCGCGTGCGGCATCGGACGGGGCCGGGGACCGGGATGGTGCCGGGGCATGGCCGTGCCCGGGGGCGGGGTTGCCGCGGCACCGGGCACGGGTGTGGCCGGGACATTCCGGAGGCTGCCTCCGGTTTGCTTCGACCACCATATGGAGGCAGGCTCCGTTTGACAACGTCCGAGAGGGAACACCGATGACCCGACCGATGCGTGCCGATGCCCGCCGCAACTACGAGCGCCTGCTCGCCGAAGCCCGGGTGGTGTTCGCCGAACAGGGCATCGACGCGTCGCTGGAGGAGCTCGCCCGCCGGGCCGGGGTCGGCATCGGCACGCTGTACCGGCACTTCCCCTCCCGTGACGCGCTCGTCGAGGCGGTGGTGCGGGACCGCTACGACGGCCTCACCGCGCGGGCTCGGGCGCTGGCCGACACCGCGGCCGCGCGCGACGCGCTGGCCACCTGGCTGCGGCTGCTGATCGAGGGCGCCGGCACGTTCCGGGGGATGAGCGCGACGTTGATGGCAACGCTCGCCGACGAGACCTCCGAGTTGTACGCCTCGTGCCACGCGATGCGCGCGGCCGGCGCCGACCTGCTCGCGCGCGCCCAGACGGCCGGCGAGGTCCGCGCCGACATCGACACCGACGAGCTCTTCACCCTCGCCCACGGCATCGCCTGGGCCCACGAACAGCGCGGCGTCGACGACCCGGAGCGGTTGCCGAAGCTCGTCGACGTGGTCGTCCTCGGCCTCGCCACGCGCCCCTGATCCGGCGTCCTCGATCCGACGCCGTGGGTGACCGGCGTCGCGGGCCCGGACGCGGAACACGTCGCCGGCCGGGACCCTGTCGGCCGGTGCGCCGCGGGCTGGGCCAGACTTCGGTGTCATGGACGAGCATGCGAACGGCCTTTCGGGGAGCGGTGCGGGCGGCCCGGGCGAGGGCCGCGCGGACGATCCGGCGCGGAGCGCGTTGACCGTCGCGGCGGGGGCGTTGTTCTTCGACGACCGGGGCCGCGTGCTGCTCGTCGAGCCGGACTACAAGCCGGGGTTGGAGTTTCCGGGCGGGATCCTGGAGCCGGGGGAATCGCCGTGGGCGGGTTGCGTCCGCGAGGTTCGCGAGGAACTGGGCATCACCCTGGACGGGCCGCCGAACCTGCTCGTGGCGCAGTGGGTGGCGCCGGTGGACGGACACCGTGGCGGGATGCGCTGGTTGTTCGACGGCGGCGTGCTGACTCCGGATCGGCTCGCCGGGATCCGGCTCCAGGCCGACGAGTTGCGGGCCTGGCACCTGCTGACACCGGATCGGGGCGCGGCCGCGATGCCGGCGGGGCGGGCCGCACGACTGCGAGCGGCGCTGCGGGCGCGGGAGAGCGGCCGGGCGATGTACGTCGAGGCCGGGGAGGTCGATGCGGCGGACGTCGGCACGGCGGGCGCCGAGATCGAAGACGTGGACACCGGGGACGTCGAGACCGCGCGCTGACGCGCGCGGCGGGCCGCGGCCGGCGTGCGGGGTGCGGTGTGCGGGGTGCCTGCCGGGGCGCCGGCTCGGCTGATCCGGGCGGCGCCGCTCAGACCTGCGGGGCGGCGTTCGCCACGGCCGCCGTCAGCGCCTCGACGAGCGGGACCGGTGCGGCGTCGGCCGGCGGATACACCACCAGCGTGCCGTCGTCCGCGACGCCGAAGCAGCCGCCGGCGCGACCCTCGCGTGCGGCCCGGTCGGCATCGAGCACGATCGGCGGGCCCTCGCGGAGGATGACGGTCTGCGGTGTCAGGCCGGCGCCGAGCAGGGCCGCGCGCAGCGCCTTGGCCCGACCGGCGTGCGAGACGCGCAGCCAGACCTCCTCGGCCGCCAGGGCGCCCCGCTCCAGGAACGGCCCACCGCGCGCGTCGAGCGAGAACAGATCCAGGACCGGTCGACGCCGGTCGACGACGACGGCGGTCGGGCGGCGGGTCAAGCGCGCCGGGCCCCTCCTCGGCGGGAACGCGACCACCGGCAGCGCCACGGCGTTCCGGTTCGCCAATTCCGCCGCCGTCGCGGCCAGGAGCAGCTCGATGCGTGCGACGGTCCGGAGCCAGTCCTCCGGACGTCCCGCCGCCGCCCCGCCGGCCGCCGTGGCCGCCGACCGCTGCCGCTCCGCCTCGATGACGGCGTCGAAGTCGCTCATGCCGGCAACCTACCGGCGCGCGACGTGCCCCGGTCGGACGCGGCCGTACGGGGCCGATCGGGAGCGATCCCGGGCCGGTCGGGTCGACCTGCCCGACCGTCAGTGCGCCCGGCCCCGTCCCTGGCCGAACGGCAAGCCACTTTCCGTGCGAACAACGGTGCCGAGGTGAAAATTGACGGCCCATCAGCCTTGTCGATTGGCAGAGGTCGACGTATGTTCATGCCCAACAGGAAGGGGGACCCGTGGCGATCCCGGCACCGGAGGACACCTATGACAAGGTGCTCCAGGCGGCAGAGGAACTGTTCGGCGAACAAGGTTTCGCCGGCACCTCGCTGCAGGCCATCGCCGATCGGGTCGGGGTGACCAAGGCCGCCCTGTACTACCACTTCCGCACCAAGGACGAACTGCTCGACGCCCTCCTGCGCCCGGCCCTGAACGACCTGGACCGGGTGTTGGAGGTCGCCGAGAGCAGGCGCGGCAGCACCGCTCGCCAGCGCCTGCTGTTCGAGGGCTACGTGGAGTTCCTGATCCGATACCGCACCCTCGCCGTCATCCTCGATCGGGACGTCGCGATCGGGCGCCACCGCGCCATCAAGCCCCGACTCGCCTCGATCACCGCGCGGGTGCGCGAAGTCCTCGACGACGTCGACGACTCGATCGAGTACCGCGTGTCCACGGCCGTGGTGATGGGCGGCATCTACTCCGCCGTCGCCGCCTTCCCGGAACTGCCCGACGACGAGCTCGGTCGCATCCTGCGCGGTGTGGTCCGCAAGCTCCTGGGCCCACGCCGCAGGGCGTCGGGCCCGGTCGCCGGGGTCTGACCCGCACCACCACACCGCACCACCCAGGCACGACACCCAGCCAGACCACCCGCACAGGCACACCACCTCGCACGCAGCACCGCACCACCGCGCTTCCGGCACCCGTCCCCGGCCGGTTTCCGCGGCGACCTCGCACACCCTCCGGCAACGGGAGTTCCACCATGACGTGTCCGGTCCTCGACCACGGCTTCGACCCCACCGACCCCGACCTGTACACCACGCGCATCCCGCTGGACGAGTTCGCCCAGTTGCGCAAGACGTCCCCGGTCGTGTGGGTCCCGCAGACGCCCGAGGTGTCCAACTTCGGCGACGACGGCTACTGGCTGGTCACCCGGCACGCGGACGTCAAGGAGGTCTCCACCAAGCCGGAGATCTACTCGACGAACAAGAACACGGCGATCATCCGGTTCGCCGAGGGCATGGACATGTCCAACATCGACGCGCAGAAGCTCATCATGATCAACATCGACCCGCCGGAGCACACCCGGCTGCGCAGCATCGTCCAGCGCGGCTTCACGCCCCGGGCGATCAACGCCCTCCAGGCCGCGCTGACCGAGCGGGCCGCGCAGATCGTGGCGGACGCCAAGCTCAAGGGCTCCGGCGACTTCGTCACCGAGGTCGCGTGCGAGCTGCCGTTGCAGGCGATCGCGGAGTTGATCGGCGTACCGCAGGAGGATCGCAAGAAGATCTTCGAGTGGTCGAACAAGATGCTCGGGTACGACGACCCGGAGTACGCGGAGTCCACCGAGGTCGGCGCACAGGCCGCCGCCGAGCTGATGCTGTACTCGATGGGCATGGCCGAGGAGCGCAAGGCGTGCCCGGCGCAGGACATCGTCACCCGCTTGATCACCGCGGAGTCCGACGGCAGCCTGTCCTCGGACGAATTCGGCTTCTTCGTACTGCTGTTGGCGGTCGCGGGCAACGAGACCACGCGCAACGCGATCACGCACGGGATGCTCGCGTTCTTCGACAACCCCGACCAGTGGGAGCTGTACAAGGCGGAGCGCCCGGAGACCACGGCGGACGAGATCGTGCGGTATTCGTCGCCGGTGATGTCCTTCCAGCGCACCGCGACCCAGGACACCGTGCTCGGCGGCCAGGAGATCAAGGCGGGGCAGCGGGTCGGCATCTTCTACAGCTCGGCCAACTACGACGCCGACGTGTTCGAGAACCCGATGAAGTTCGACATCACCCGCAACCCGAACCCGCACCTGGGCTTCGGCGGTGGCGGTCCGCACTTCTGCCTGGGTGCCTCGCTGGCCCGGATGGAGATCAACCTGATGTTCAACGCGATCGCCGACGCGATGCCGGACATCACCAAGGCGGCCGACCCTCGCCGACTTCGCCACGCGTGGATCAACGGCATCAAGGAACTCCAGGTGCACTACACGGGCAAGTAGCCCACCGGATCTCGGCAGGAGCGTCGGTCGACGACCCGCGACTCGGCCGAACGTGACAGGCGCCGTCCGCTACGGGAGCAGCGGGCGGCGCCTTCGCGGCTTTCGGGGCGGGGCTTGGGCGTCGGGGAAGGTCACGACTCGGTGAACGAGGTCCGGGCGGGGGGTTCGGGGGCGTAGCCTCCGCGGCATCCGACCGTGGGGGGTCTCGTGAGCAGTCAGTCGTCGCAGCCGCGCCGACGCATCGGCAACCGCGTTGTCGGGGCATGCGTTGCCATCGTCCTGGTGATCGGCGCCGCCGTGTTCGTGTCGACCCTGGTGCGGGGCAAGGGGGATGGCGACCCGGCGACGCCGGCTGCCGGATCGGGGGCGAACTCCGCCTCGGCCGGCGACAGTCGCTCGCCGAGCGATGCCCGCTTCATCGCCGAACTGGGTCGGGTGGCGCCACAACTGGTGGGCGCCAAGGCCGACTTGAACGTATTGCTGAGCATGGCCAACGTGTCCTGCGGATGGGTCGCGATGGGCAGGGAGCGCGACGAGATCGCGGGCCGCATCATGGGCGTCACCTTCACCCGCGAGGAGGCCGCCGCCATCACGAACGCGGCGATGACGGTGTACTGCCCGGCGGGAGGCCGCAAGTAGGCGGCGGAGGCGGGACGCCACCGGGACGGCGCGGCCGGAGCGGTGTCCGCGACGCGGTCACCCACTCGGATGTCCCGAACGGGGCGGGCCCGGCGGCCGGCGGGCGGAGTGTGGGAGCGGCGTGCGAAGGTGACTGGTTCAAGATCGATGGACCGGGACCAGGGGAGCGACGTGGGCGGCGTTGACGAGGGTGTGTACGTGGTGCGCAACGTGCACAGTGGGCTGGTCCTCGAGGTCGAGGGCGGGCGTACGAACAGCGGGGCCAACGTGTGGCAGGGCGCCGAGGACGGCTCCACCGCGCAGCACTGGCGGATCACCGCCGTACACGCGGGCGGCGCGGTGTACCACCTGGAGCACGTGGTCAGCGGGAAGCGGCTGGATGTGACCGGCGCCTCGGAGGAGAACGGGGCCAACGTGCAACTCTGGCGGGCGAACAACTTCGGCGCGCAGGAGTGGATCCTGGAGCAGCACGCGGACGCGCCGGGGCGGGTCACGCTGATCAACTACGTCAGCGGGCTGCTCCTCGAGGTGGCCGACGACAGTACCGAGCCCGGTGGCAACGTGCGGCAGTGGGAGGACACCGACCGTCCCTCGCAGTGGTGGGCGCTCGAAGCACGCTGAGCCCGCGGCCGGCCGCCCAGGCCCTGTCCGGCGGATCCCGGTGCGTCCGCGCCGTCCGGCACCGCGCCTCGCCGCCTCGGAGAAGCAGCCGAATGCAACCACTGTGCGGCTGCTTCTGGGGCACGCCGAGGCACGGCATCCGCCCTTCGGGCTCCTCGCTGCGCTCACGACGCGGCCCGATCCACCAGGATCCGCCGGACAGGGCCTGGTACCGCCGCGTGCCGCCCCGGCGTCGCCGTGGCTACGCGGCGGCCACCACGTGGGTGCGCGCGAGCGCCGGGGCGGTCGTCCGCGGGCGGGCGCCGGGGCGGGCGAAGACGAACAGCCGCAGCACCACGAACCGGCCGATCCCGGCCAGGCCCGACGCGCCCAGGTAGACGCCCTGCTCGACCAGGACGCCCGCGCCCGGGGCCGCCGCGTGCAGCCCGAGCACCGCGGCGGTGGTGAACAGGTAGGCGACCAGCGCGCTGAGTGCCGACTGCCCGTGCGCGCGCAGCCCGGCGCGCCCGCCGCCGAAGGTGAACCGGCTGTGCAGCTCGGTGGCGGCCACCGTGGAGACCACGGTCACGAACGCGTTGGCGACCGCGATCGGCATCGTGTCGGAGAGCACGACCAGCGCGCCCGAGGAGGCGATCCCGGTGCCGCCGCCGAAGACCACGAACCGCGCGAACGCGGCGATCGAGCCGGACTTCCCGGCCCTGCCGCCGGCTGCGTTACTGGTGTTCCCCGTGGTCTTCATGTCCTTCAGCCTAGAAACGAATGAGGCCAGAGACGTTCCTGATTCACCAGGTGCGCGCGAGGTGCTCGACAAAAACCTGACGGCTTGCCGGAACCCCTCTCCCATATGGCCTTCGGGCACCTCCGCCCGCTGATCCGGGACGGCTGTGACCCCTCCACCCTGGTGCACGAGCGCCCCTCGACGCACCCGGTTTTCCGCCCTCGGCGTGTCCGCACCGAGGGGTTGGCGGCGGCGCCGGGATCGCCGGAGCGGACCCGACCGAAGGCCCGAACACGCGACGACCCCGGTCGGCCCGCGAGGCGGGGGACCGGGGTCGGTGCGGCGCGATGGTGGCGGTGGGGCGGGTCCTAGTTGGCCGCGGTGAAGACCAGGGCCGCGTTGTGGCCGCCGAAGCCGAAGGCGTTGGCGACGGCCACGTTCAGCGGGCCCACCCGGGGCTCCTTGGCGACCACGTCGAGGTCGATGTCGGGATCCTGGGAGTCGAGGTTGATGGTGGCCGGGACGACCCCGTCGCGCAGCGACGCCACCGCGGCGACCGCGGCGATCGCGCCGGCCCCGCCGCACAGGTGGCCGAGCATCGACTTGATCGCGGTGACCGCCGCGTGCGTACCGATCGCCTCGGTGATCGAGGCGGCCTCCAGCGCGTCGCCGCCCGGCGTCGAGGTGGCGTGCGCCTGGATGTGGTCCACGTCCGCGCCGGTGACGCCCGCCTCGGCCATCGCCATCCGCAACGCGCGGACCTGGCCCGGACCGTACCCGGCGGTGATGTGGTTGGCGTCCGAGGTGACCCCCGCGCCGGCCAGGTAGGCGTGCACGAACGCGCCGCGCGCCGCCGCGAAGTCGGCCCGCTCCAGGACCACCAGCGCGGCGCCCTCGCTCATCACGAACCCGTTCCGCCCGGCGTCGAACGGACGCGACGCGGCGGCGGGGTCGCCCTCGTAGGTGGACAGCGCGCGGGCCTGCGCGAAGCCCGCGATCGGCAGCGCGCCTATCGTCGCCTCGGCGCCGCCGGCGACCACCACGTCGGCGCGACCGAGCCGGATCAGGTCCAAGCCGTACGCGATCGCCTCCGAGCCCGACGCGCACGCGCTGACCGGGGTGTACGCGCCCGCCCGGGCACCCAGCTCCATGCTGACCTGCGCGGCCGGCCCGTTGGGCATCAACATCGGCACGGTGTGCGGGGATACCCGGCGCACGCCGGACGCGGCCAGCACGTCGTGCTGCGCGAGCATCGTCATCGCACCGCCCATGCCGGTGCCCACCACCACGGCGAACCGTTCCGGCTCGACCGTCGGCGCGCCCGCGTCCGCCCACGCCTCGCGTGCCGCCACGAGCGCGGCCTGCTGACATCGGTCCAGGCGCCGGGCACGGACCCGGTCGAGCACCGTCTCGGGGCAGACCCGCATCCGTCCGGCGATCCGCACCGGCAGGTCGGCCGCCCACGGATCGGCCAGGGTGTCGATTCCCGACTCGCCCGCGAGGAGAGCCGCCCACGTGGACGGCACGTCCCCGCCCAAAGGCGTGGTCGCACCCATCCCGGTGACCACCACATCGGTCTTGCCGAGCGTCATAGAACGCACCCCAGCTCTGTCGAAGCATTGTGGAAACACGACACGGGCGACCCACTCGCGCTCGCGTGCGGGTCACTTGATCCGCAACGCTGTCAGGGAAAGGCCGGTCCGGGGGTATCGACACCGATAAAGAGGACGTCCTATTACTTGTGGAGACCCGACAACCGACCGGTAACCGGCTCAGCCCCGCAAATACGCCAGAACGGCCAATACCCGTCGATGATCGTCGGCCGCCGGCGGCAGATTCAGCTTGGTCAGGATGCTCGCGATGTGCTTGGACACCGCCGCCTCGCTGACCACCAGGGCCCGGGCCACCGCCGCGTTGGAGCGTCCTTCGGCCATCAGCGCCAGCACCTCGCGCTCGCGCGGCGTCACCTTGGCGAGCGGATCGCGCCGCCGGGCCAACAGTTGGCGGATCACCTCGGGATCGACCACCATGCCGCCGTCGGCGACCCGATCGAGGGCGGCCATGAATTCGGTCACATCGCCGATGCGATCCTTGAGCAGATAGCCCGTACCCACCCCGTCGCGCGCGTCGAGGAGCTCGTCGGCGAACGTTTGTTCGACGTACTGGCTCAGCACCAGCACCGCCAGGTCCGGCCGCAACCGCTGGAGCTCGCGGATCGCCCGCAGGCCCTCGTCGGTGAAGTCCGGCGGCATCCGGACATCGGCGATCACCACGTCCGGCGCGTGCGCGCGCACCGCCGCCACCAGCGAGGGGCCATCGCCCACCGCCGCCGGCACCTGGTGCCCGAACCGCTCCAACAGGCCCACCAGGCCCTCGCGCAGCAATACCGCGTCCTCCGCGATCACCACTCGCAAACGCCGCACGGTATCTCCACTCGCACCAGGGTCGGCCCGCCGATCGGACTCGACAACAACATCCGACCATCCACCGCCGCGACCCGGTCGGCCAGCCCCGTCAGACCCGAACCCGCGGCCGGGTCCGCGCCGCCGCGCCCGTCGTCCGCGACCTCCAGGACCAGCACCTCGTCCTGGATCCGCCCGTGCACCCGGCAGCGCTCGGCGCCGCTGTGCCGGGCCGCGTTCGCGAGCGCCTCGCACACCGCGAAGTACGCGGCCACCTCCACCGAGGCGGGCAGCCGCGTCACCTGTACGTCGGTGTCCACCGGCACCGGCGAGCGCCCCGCGACATCGCGGATCGCGGCGGGCAACCCGCGCTCGGTCAGCACCTGCGGATGCACGCCCCGGATCAACTCGCGCAACTCCGCCAGCGCCTCGCGGGCCATGGTGTGCGCCTCGGCCACCTCCCGGGCCGCCCGCGAGTCGGGCGGCAGGTCCAACGCGGCCAGCCCGAGCTTCATCGTCAACGCCACCAGGCGCTGCTGCGCGCCGTCGTGCAGGTCCCGTTCGATCCGCCGCTGCTCGGCCTCGAACGCGTCCACCAGGCGGGCCCGGGAGCGGCGTACCTCGGTCAACTCGGCGTCCCGCGAGCCCAGTACCGCGATCGCCACCGCCGAGCGCGCCCCCGCCCACGCCGCGATCGGATACGCCGCGACCGGCAGCAGCACCAGCCCCGCGAGTACCCCGCCCACCGACGCCCAGGGCGTCGCGGAGGGCTGCCACGGCGCGCTGAGCAGCACACCGGGAATCCCCACCGCGACGAACAACACCGCCAGATCCACCCACCCCAGGGTGAGCACCGACAACGCCCCCCACCCCAGCTCGCGCCACCCGGCCGGCTCCCGCAACGAGGACCGGGCAGGCCGGGCGTCCGGCGCCACCAGGCGCAACCGGCGCCGCTCGAACGGCCCCGCCAGCGCGACCAGCACCGTGAGCACCAGACCCGCGCAGACCACCGCCGCGACCGGCCCGATCCGATCCCAGGAAGCGGCGATCCCACCCGCCGCGACGCCGCCCGCGACCCCGGGCACCCCGCCCGCCAGCAGGTACCCGATCGAACGCCACGGCCAGGCCGAGGACAGGAAGCCCACGGGGCGCGCGGTCAGCGCCTCCAACACAGTGCGAGGAATCACCGCTCGACCGTAGCCGGCCCCCGGGCCGCTGTCGGTAGTGCCAGGTGGAGTGTTCGAACCAGTGCCCGCACCAATGCGCCGACCCCACCCGGCGCCTTGACTCGACGTCGTGACGAACCGACCCGGCGCCGTGCCGCGCCACATTCCAGACCCCGCCGCACAGCCCGCCGGCGCCCTGCCGGGCGACCGCCCGGATCCCGCCGATCGCACGCCCACCGAACGCCCGTCCCCGGCGCGCGCGGACGCCGTCGTGGTGCGGCTTCGCGACGTCACCCGGGTGTTCCACACCGGCGGACACCCGGTCACCGCGCTCGACGCGATCGACCTGGACATCGCCGCGGGCACGATGACCGCCGTGATGGGCGCCTCCGGTTCCGGCAAGTCCACCCTGCTGCACTGCGCCTCGGGCCTGGACCGGCCCACCTCCGGCCTGGTCACCATCGCCGGCACGATCACCCGCGACCTGGACGAGCGCGCGCTGGCCCACCTGCGCCGCGAGCACATCGGCTTCGTCTTCCAAGCGCTGAACCTGGTCTCCGCGCTCACCGCCGAGCAGAACGTCGCGCTTCCGCTGCGACTGGCCGGGCGCCGGGCCGACCCGGACGCGGTGGCCCGCGCGCTGGCCGCGGTGGGGCTGGCCGATCGGGCCCGCCACCGGCCCGACCGACTCTCCGGTGGTCAGCAGCAGCGCGTGGCGATCGCCCGCGCCCTGATCACCAGGCCCGCGGTCCTGTTCGCGGACGAACCCACCGGGGCGCTGGACAGCACCGCGTCGCGCACCGTACTGGGCCTGCTGCGCTCGCTGGTCGACGAGCACGGGCACAGCGTGGTCATGGTCACCCACGACCCGGCCGCCGCGTCCTGGGCGGACCGGGTCGTGCTCCTCGCCGACGGTCGAGTGGTCGACGAACTCGCGCGGCGCACCGACCCGGAGACGATCGCCGCCCGCGCGGCCGCGGCGGAGGCGCGGGCGTGAACACCCTGGCGACACTGCGCGAACGCGGCACCGCGCTCCTGGGTTCGCTGCTCGCGCTGGTCCTGGGCATCGCGATCCTCACCGCGAGCGCGTTGATCCAACTCACCGGCGGCACACCCGTGCCCGAGCGCTACGCCGGCACACCCGTGCTCCTGCACAGCGCGCACGGCACGGACCGCGACGGCGAGTTCGCCGAACCGGTGCCCTGGTCGCCCGAGCGAACCGGGCAACTCGTGCGCGAACTGGCCGCGATCCCGGGAGTGCGGGAGGTGGTCGCGGATCGGCCCTTCTACGCGCAGGCCGTGTCGGGCGGCCGGCCGGTGGGCGGGCGGGACGGGGACGAGCGCATGGGCCGGGGATGGTCGAGCACGGCGCTCGCGCCGGCTCCGCTGGTCGCCGGACACGCCCCGCGCCGCGCCGACGAGATCGCCGTGGACGCCGAACTGGGGCCGCGCCCGGGCGAGTCGATCACGGTACTGACCGCGCGTGGGCCCGCCGCGTACACCGTCAGCGGCACGGTGCGCGGGCCCGGCTACTACGTCACCGACGAGCGGGCCCGAGAGTTGGCCCCCGGCGTGCGGGTGCTGGGCGTGCGGCTGACCGACGGCGCCGACCCGCGGGCGGTGGCCGCCGCGGCGCGGGCCCTGGCGCGCACCGACGCGCGCGTGCTCACCGGTGCGGACCGGCGCGACCTGGCGCCGGCCTCGGCCCGCCGCACGTCTTGGATCGGCGCCCAGGTGATCATCACGATGGCCGGGCTCGCGGGCTTCGTCACGATCCTGGTGGTCGCGGGCACGTTCGCCTTCGGGGTGAACACGCGACGCCGCGAACTCGCCCTGCTGCGGGTCATCGGCGCCGATCCCGGGCAGGTGCGACGCGCGCTGTACGCCGAGGCGCTCCTGCTGGGCGCGCTCGGTTCGGCCGCCGGCGTGCTGATCGGTGTGCTCGGCGCACCCGCGGCGACCGGGATGCTGGTGGACACCGGCTTCGAACCGGCCGGGTTCGCGATCCGGGTCCGGGCCTGGATCCCGGCCGCGGTGTTCGTGGTGGGAGTGGGCACGGCGCTGGTCGCCGTATGGTCCGCGTCCCGGCGGGCCGCGCGGATCGATCCGCTGGAGGCGCTGCGCGAGGCGGTCGTCGACGAACGGCCGATCGGTAGGGTCCGCCGGATCGCGGGCATCGCGAGCGTGGCCCTGGGCGGCGGTTGCGCGCTCGCGAGCGCGTTCGCGGCGCCGACCGAGATGATCACCTGGGCCTTGGCCACGGCGGTCGCCTCGATCAGCGGCGCGACCCTGCTCGCCCCGGTGTTCGTGGCCCCGCCGGCCCGCGCGCTCACCCGCCCGTTCGCCCGCCGAGTGGGCGCGGTCGCGCTGCTGGTGCGGGAGAGCGCCTGCGCCGCCGTGGGCCGCACCGCCTCCACCGTCGCGCCGGTGCTGGCCACGATCGCCTTCGTGGTGCTGATCACCGGCAACACCCGTACCGGCGCCGAGGCGTTCGCCGACCACGCGAGCGCGACGACGCGGGCGAGCGGCGCGGTGGTCGCGAGTGGTACGCCGGGTCTGTCCGACGCCGCGGTGGCGGGGGTGACCGGCAGCGCGCTGCTCGCGAGCACCGTGTACGCGGGGCCGGCCCGGCTCGCCGTCGACGCGGCCGGCGTCGACCCGGACGCCTTCGTCCGCACACACGACCGACTCGACCTCGTCCGGGGCACACTCGCCGACCTGGTCGGACCCGACACCGTCGCGGTGACCGCCTCGACGCTGGCGGCGCTGGGACAACTCCCGTCCCAAAGCGCGGAGTTCACCTTCGCAGACGGGCGTACGCGGGTGTTGCGGATCGTCGCGGTGCTCGACGACCGCGCGGACTCGCACGGCGTACTGCTCGCCCGGAACACGCTGCGCGCGCACGACCCGGACGCGCTGACCGAGGTGGTCCACCGCACCGACGGGCCGGCGATCGTGCGCGGCGACCCCGCGGCGACCGCGCTGGGCGTCCGGGAGATCGGGGTCGCCGCGTACGCGCGGCGGGCCGATGCCGAAGAGGACCGACTGATCGACGTGTTCACCCTGCTGCTGGTGGCGACGACCGCCGGCTACACCGCTCTGGCCGTCGGCAACACGCTGCTCATGGCCGGCGCCGGCCGGGTCGCCGACTTCCGGGTGTTGCGCCTGTCCGGGGCGACCCGCCGCCAGGTGTTGTGGACGGTCGCGGGGGAGACCACGTTCGTGGTCGTACTGGGCGTGCTGCTCGGCGGCCTGGTCGCGGTGCCGTCGCTGCTCGGGATCCGGGCGGGACTCGCGGGCGCGCTCGGTACGCCGGTGCGCCTGGTGGTGCCGTGGGCGCCGGTGACCTGCGCGATCGTGACCTGCCTGGGGATCGCGCTCGCGGCGAGTGTGCTGCCGGCCCGAAGGGCGATGCGCGGGGTGGCGCCGTGAGAGCGGGCCGAGCCGGGCCGACGGGGTGACTTTCGGCGGATTGCGGGACGGCATTATCACCGACTTCGGTGCGGTTGGCCCGGGTTTGCCGAAGATCATCGAAAATCCGGCGAACCGTCGTGACCATGGGCATTCGCGACTTCGTCCCCCGACCTCGACCCAGGGAGACCGCCATGGCCTGGTACCCCGGAGCCACCAAGCGCGAGCTGGAGCCGGAATCCGACGCGCAACCCGCCATCCGTCCCACCCAGTTCATCCTGCACTCGATCGCCGCGCCGTGGTCGGGGGAGCGCATGTACGAGTACTGGCGCGACTCGACCAACCTCGAATCGCACTTCGGCTGCGCCTACGACGGCGGTCTGTGGCAGTACATCGGCACCGAGACCCGCGCGGACGCCAACGCGTCGGCGAACCGCCGATCCGACGGCACCGGCGCGGTCAGCGTGGAGACCGCGAGCAACCTGGAGCACACCGACCCGTGGACCGACGCCCAGGTGGACAGCCTGATCCGGCTGGGCGTGTGGCTGCACGAGCGGCACGACCTGCCGCTGCGGATCTGCCGCACCTGGGACGATCCGGGCTACGGGTATCACCGACTGTTCGCCAAGTGGTCGATCAGCGGCACCGCGTGCCCCGGCGACGCACGCGTGCGGCAGTTCCACGACCGGGTCTTCCCCGGCATCGTGGCCGGAACGGGCGGAACCCCCGTCCCCGACATCCCCGCCCCGCGACCGGCCGTCGACCTGGCCGAACTGGTCGCCGCGGCACGGTCCGACCCGAGCCGCGAGGGCACCCCGGTCACCTACGTGGGTACCCGGATGGTCGAGAACGCCCTGGTCGCGGAGGGGCTGCTCGCGCGGAACCTGGCCGATGGGCACTACGGGACGGCGACCCTGCGGGCCTACGCGGAGTGGCAGCGCCGGCTCGGCTACAACGGGTCGGACGCCGACGGGATTCCGGGGCGGCGATCATTGACGCGGCTGGGGGCGAAGTACGGCTTCACGGTCGCGTGAGGTGCCCGTCGGGCCCGGGTGCCGCGGGGCACCGGGGCCCGGGGGTGCGGATTCGGGCTTCACTCGTCCCGGTCGGTGGCCACCAGCAGGCCGGTGACGATCGCCATCAGTGACCAGACCAGCCACATCCAGGCGACCGCTTCGTAGAGGGCGCTGTACAAACCCAGGATGGTCAGCAGCACGAGTGTGCAGACCACCATGCCCCGACTTTGTGGACCGTACGTACGGATCATCGTCGCCTCCACCCTCGGAGCCCGGGAACGAACCGGTGCTTGGCACGGTAGCGCAGCAGGTCACGGCACGGACAGAGAACGGCCGTCGGCAACCGCGCGTCGCGTCGGATCGGCGCGCGGTGGCCGGTCGGCCGCGCTACAACACCAGCAGGTCGAAGAGCCGGTCCAGGTCCGCCGCCGGATTCGCGGTCAGGCCGCCGTGTACCGGACCGGGCTGGACGATCGTGCTGCGCGGGGCGGTCAGCCAGCGGAACCGCCGACCCACCGGCTCGGCCCCCGGAGCGCCGGCCGCCTCGCTGCCCGCGCACACCAGCTCCCACGCGGCGAGCACCGCGCGCGCCTGGGTCACGTCGGCGTCCGGGTCCAGGGCGCACAACCTGGACTGCTCCACATGGGTGCGCGCGCCCAGGAAGCCGAACGCCTGGCTGTACAGCGCGACCCCGACGTTCAGACACTCCCCGCGCTCCACGCGCGGCACCAGGCGGATGATCGAGTACTCGAAGAACTGCCGCTGCGCGTTCATCGTCATCACTTGAGCCAATCCGGGCGGTTCGACGACTGCGCCGCGCCCTGCCGCGCGACCACGTCCGGCGCGATCTCCGGCAGCCACGCGCGCGGACCGGCGGCCCGGGCGAGCAGGTGCCCGATGTACGCCTCACGCAGCGCGTCGGGGCTGTCCAGGCCCAGCGCGCGCTCGGCGTCACCGGGATCCAGCCACTCGTCCGGGACCAGGGCCAACACCTCGGTGAGCAACTCGCGGGTGATCCGAGGAGCCAGCTCGGCGTCCGCCTTGACCAGGCCCGGACCGCCGAGGGCGGCCAGCACGTGGTCGGCGGCGTCGAACGGACGCGTCGCGGCCGCCTTGGCGGCCTGCCACGCGTGGTGGAACCACAACGCGGCGCCGTGGTCGATCAGCCACAACCGGCCGTGCCACACGAGCAGGTTCGGATTGCGCCAGGAACGGTCCACGTTCGAGGTCAACGCGTCCAGCCACAACACCCGCGCGGCCAGCTCGGCGTCCGGCTCCCAGGTGGCCGGGGTGAAGTCGGCCGAGCCCGGCAGGAAGTCCATCCCCAGGTTCAGCCCGGCACTCGCCTGGACCAGCTCCTGGACCTCCTGGTCCGGCTCGCCGCGCACGATCACCGGGTCCACCTCGACCCGCACCAGGGCCGGCACCGGCAGCCCGAGCCGGCGGGCGAGCTCGCCCACCACGACCTCGGCGACCAGCACCTTGACGCCCTGTCCGGCGCTGCGAAACTTCACGACGTAGGTGCCCAGATCGTCGGCCTCGACGAGGCCGGGCAGCGAACCGCCCTCACGCATCGGCGTGACGTAACGAATGGCATGGACCAGGGGAAGCATTCCCGAACAATGCCACGCGCCGGCCGGCAAAAAACACTGGCCCTATTTGGGCGACTTCGTCGCCGGCTCGCGAGGCGCCGCTTTTTCTTTCCCCCGCTTCGCTCCTCCAAGAAAAAGCGGCGCCTCGCTCGGGGCTTCGTGTCCCTGCGCTTCGCTCCGGGCCACGAAGCCCACACTTGCGGCTCCGCCGCTCTCCGCGCTTCGCGCGTCGATCACCGGGGTGGGCGCGGGTCGGGGGCGCTGACGCGCCGGCGTGCGGCGGGCACGTGACCGCGCCGGTCGTGGCGTGGGCCCGAGGGCGGCCCCTTGGCCGTCGCCACCGAACTCAACGGCCGCCCACGCAAAACGCTTGACGGGCAGCTCGGGCGGGATGGGGCTGCCGTTCTCGTACCGCGACCATGCCGACGTCGAGTACCCGTGCGCAGCTGCCATGTCGGGAAGGGACCAGCCCTTCCGCTGCCCACGTGAGGACACCAGGGCGCACGATCCCGCCGCGCCGTGCTGTTCACCCTCGAAGCTCGGCGCGGCGACCCCGGACGGGGGTGCTGTCGGCAGGGTCGAACGGGACTGGGCTCAGTTCATGACGACTCGGCACGGCCCCGACTACCCACCCGCGCTGACCGCGCTGGTCGCGCACGCTTGGAAGGACGACGGGGACAAAGTCACGACGGGTCGGTTCCCCGTGGTGGACGTCCGGGACGCATGGGACGTTCGATCAGTGCTCGAAGTCGAAGTTCCGGGCGTGGAGGCGGATTTCGCGAGGGAGGGAGACACACGCACGGCCGTACTTGTCCACCCTGATGGTTCATGGGCGAGAGCATCCGCTCACCGATACGCCGCGCCGACCGTTCACCAGGGCGGACCCCGCCGACTCTGGTCGGCACTGGAGATGTTCCGGCTACGGCTCAATGCCGAGGGAGCGCTACCGCTCTACGGCGCGCACGTCCGGATCACCCCCGATGGTGTCTGCCACCTGAAGCGCGGCGGGTGGACCGGTGTAATCGACTGACCGAAGCCGCCCCGCGTGTTCGCGGACTCCTCGTGGGGCGGTTCTCGAATCAGGTCGGCCGCGAGCTGCCGATACGGCGGTTCTGGCGCTTGGTGATCAATCGTGTCCGCCGACCGGTCAACCTGCGGAGTGGGTCCGCCGGTTCGGCCTCGGTGTGCGGTGCGGGCGGGTAGCCCTTCCAACGGGCGTAGGCGGCCGGCAGGCACACCGCGCACGGCCGGAACCCGGTCTTGATCGCGGTCGCCTCTTCGGCGAAGAAGGCCCGGCCGGCGACGTTCGGCGATCTCTCGGCACGTGTCCGAAAAGCGCTCGACCCGCCACACCCGCGCCCGACAACCTGGGGCGCATGATCTCCGCCGACCGCGTCCTGGTGCTCGCGCCGCGCAGCACCGACACCGACCGCGACCTGGTGAGCGCGGCACACCGTCGCGGCCTGCCCGTTCGCCGACTGCACACCTGGCGCGTCCCCAACAACCTGGTGGGCGTGCGGGCGCATCTCTACGCGGGCCCGCTGTTCGCCGACGCGATGGCGCGCGACCTGGACCTGGGACTGCTGGAGGCGCCCGAGGACTGGCTCGCCGAGCTGCCGCGCGAGCTGACCCGCCGGGAGATCACCGCGACCACGCTCGCGCACGCCCGGACGCTGCGCACGCCGGTGTTCGTCAAGCCGCCCAACGACAAGTCGTTCCCGGCCCGGGTGTACCGGGACGGCACCGAGCTGCCCGGGAGCGACGCGGCGGACCCGGACACCAAGGTCCTGGTCAGCGAGACGATCTCGTTTCGGGCCGAGTTCCGGCTGTTCTGCCTGGACGGGGTCGTGCGCGCGGCGTCGCGCTACGCGGTCGACGGCGACCTGGCCGTCGCGCCGATCGAGGAGTGCGCGCGGGGCGTGGACGCGCTCGCGTTCGGCGCCGACGTGCTGGCCGCGTCGGCGGCGGGGCTGCCGTCGGCGATCGTGGTGGACGTGGGCGTCACGGACCGCGGCTGGGCGGTCGTGGAGGCCAACGCGGCGTGGGCCTCGGGGGGCTACGCGAGCGATGTCGACGCGCTTTTGGACGTGGTGTTGCGAGCCGGTGGGCCGCGTCGGGAACACGAACCGCGCGACACGCCGTTCCTGCGACACGCCCCCGTCGTTCGGCGTCGCACCTGACGGGACAATGGGCGCACCCGGGTCCACCAGGATCCCCGCTCCTCGGGACGTGACACGCGTGAGTTCGCCGGAATCCACCTCGGCGCCGATCGGCGACCTGTTCATGCGCGTGGCCAAGCGCATCCGGGTGCGCGCCGGCCGGGAACTCGCCCCGCTGGGCCTGACCCCGGCCCAGGCGCACGCGATGAAGGTGCTCGCCCATGCCGACGGGCCGCTGCGGATGGCGGACCTGGCCGCTCGGCTGGAGATCGTGCCGCGCTCGGCGACCACCGTCGTGGACGACCTGGCCGCGCGCGAACTGGTCCGCCGCAGCACCTCCGAACTGGACCGGCGCGCGACGCTCGTGGAGCTGACCGAGCGGGGGCGGGCCGAGCTGCGGCGGATCCGGGCGATTCGGCAGGGGGCCGGGGCGGCGGTGTTCGATCGCCTGGGGGAGGCGGATCGGGCCGAGTTGTTGCGGTTGTTGCGGTTGGTGGATCGGGAGTTGGTGGAGCAGGACGCCGCGGGGGAGCCTTGCTCGCGGCGAGGGGCCGGGTGAGCGGTGGGTGGGGTTCGCCGAGGGCGATTCCGCCGAGAGCGATTCCGCCCAGAGCGTGACGTGGTTGTGGGGGCGGGCGGGGGTGGGCAGGGTCGGGGCATGCGACTTTTGATTCTGGGTGGGACCGCGTTCGTGGGTCGGGCCGTCACCGATGCCGCGGTGAATCGGGGCTGGGATGTGACCGTGTTCAATCGCGGTCGGCATGAACTGCCGGATGGTGTGCGCTCGTTGGTGGGAGATCGGACCACCGAGGGCGGGTTGGCGGCGTTGGCCGGCGGCGAGTGGGACTTGGCGGTGGACACCTGGAGTGCCGCGCCGCGGGTGGTTCGCGACTCGGCCGACCTGTTGGCCGATCGTGTCGGTCGGTATGTGTACGTCTCGAGTTGCTCGGTGTACGACCAGCCGACGCCGGCCGGGCTGGGGGAGGAGGCTCCGCTGGTCGAGGGGTCGCCCGACGACGGTGACGTGGCCTATCCGAACGCCAAGCGCGGGGCGGAGATCGCCGTCGAGCGGGCGTTCGGCGATCGGTACGTGCACGCGCGTGCCGGGTTGATCCTGGGGCCGCGGGAGAACATCGGCCGGCTGCCGTGGTGGCTCAACCGGATCGCTCGGGGCGGCCCGGTTGCGGCGCCGGGGCCGCGGGAGGCCGAGCTTCAGTTCATCGATGCCCGTGACCTGGCCGAATGGACCCTGGACGCGGCCGAGGCCGGTCGCAGCGGCGCCTACAACCTGATCAGCCCGACGGGCCACGGCACGATGGGCGAACTGCTCGATCTGTGCGTTCGGGTCACCGGTTCGGACGCGGAACTGCGCTGGATCGATCCCGACACGATTTTGAAGGCGGGTATCGAGCCGTGGCTCGAACTGCCGATCTGGGTTCCGGCCGGTGAGGACTACGACGGCATCCACCGCCGCGACGTGCGCAAGGCGCTGGGCGCCGGACTGCGTGTGCGGCCGGTGGAGGAGACCGTGGCGGACACCTGGACCTGGCTCCGCTCGGTGAACGGCGTCGTGCCGCAACGCTCGGATCGACCGGTGGTGGGGCTGCCGCCGGAGAAGGAGGCCGCGATCCTGGCGGGCTGAGCCGGGCCCGGTCCGTCTCCGCCGGAGCGCGCACCCGTCAGTGCGGGAGGGCGTGGTCCAGGAAGGACGTCCACGCGGTCTGGACTCTTTCGTGGTGTCGCGGGGTGTCCGCGGCGAGGTGATCGAGGAGGAGGCCGCGCAGGACGGCCAGGACCAGGGTCGATGGGACGGGGTGGTCGGCGAGGACGCGGTCGAGCGGGGGGAGCCAGTCGTCCAGGGACTTGCCGGCGAAGTCGGACCAGGGGCCGTCGGGGGCGTCGAAGGAGCGGACGTAGCCGTCGAAGAACAGCCGGAGGGCGCCGCGGCGTTCGGGGACGACGAGCCGGCTCCACAGCAGGTCGAGGGTTTCCCGGGCGGTGCCGGGGTGATCGTCGGCGCGTTCGACCAGGGCGAGTTGTTCGACGCGACCGACGGCGAGGATCTCGCGGATCAGGCCCTCCTTCGAGCCGAAGAGGTAGAGCAGGACGCGCGGGCTGGAGCCGATCGCCTGGGCCAGCGGGCGCAGCGAGAGTTCGGCCAGGCCGTGTTCGGCGACGTAGGCCACGCTCGCGGCGAGCAGGTCGGCGCGGCGGGCGGAGGTGGGGGGTTTCGCGTCTGCGGTCACCCGCCTATCCTCTACTGAAACGACTGTTTCAGTGAAGGGGGTTTCGGGATCATGACCTCGACACCTGACCCGGCGACGGTGACCATTCGTGACGCGACCCGGCCGGGTGATCTCGGGGCGATCGCCGCGTTGCACGGGGTGTTGTACAGCCGTGAGTACGGGATGGACACGACCATGGAGGCGGATGTCGCGGCCGGGATGGCCCGACTCGTGCTGGCCCGGGCGCGGGAGGGCGACGACGGGCCCGGGCGGATGTGGGTCGCGGAGGACGCGCGGCGGGTGCTGGGCGGGATCGGGCTGACCCGCGAGGAGGACGGCTGGACGCGACTGCGCTGGGTGATCCTGGATCCGGCCGCGCGCGGACGCGGTGTGGGTGGAGCGTTGCTGGAGACCGCGCTGGCCGAGGCCCGTCGGCGCGACGCGGTCGGGGTGTACCTGTGGACGATCGCGGGCCTGGGCGCGTCCCGGCATCTGTACGACCGGGCCGGATTCACCCTGACGGAGGAGCATCCGGCCCGCGCCTGGGGGATCGACGCCGTCGAGCAGCGCTTCGATCTGAAGTTGTGATCGATGGTGGTGACGGCGAACACGACCCGCGGGTCCGCGAGCGGTTCAGCGCAGGGGCAGGGTCACCCACACGGTTTTGCCGCCGGTCGTATCCGGCTGGATCCCCGCGTACCCGCCGGCCTCCGCGACCAGGGCCTTGACGATCAGCAGGCCGCGCCCGCTGTCGTCGTCGACCGTCTCCAACAGCGCCTTCGGGCAGAACGGGTGTCGGTCGTGCACCCCCACCTGCACGCCACCCTCGGCGGTGCCGCGCACGGTGACGCCGATGGCGGGGGTCAGCACTCCCGCGTGCCGGACCGCGTTGGTCACCAGCTCGGACACGACCAGGCGCAGCGTGTCCACGAGGTCGCCGTGCGCGGGCATGCCCCACTCGACGGCGATCGCGACCACCTTGCGGCGCGCCGCGGACACCTCCGCCTCGTGCGGCGGTAGATCGAACCGACACACCGGCTGGGCATCGTTGAGCACGGTCATACCGCGCCTCCCGAGCCGGTGGCGGTCACGCGATGGACGGACACGGCACCGTGACGGTGCCCGGTGTGGCTCATGATGTCCCCGATGGCGGGTGTACGGATCTTCCGAGGGAATTCCCTCGGAGCGTACCGATTCCGACGCCCGGCGCGTCCAGTTTGCGGCACTTCCACACCCCGCTCGGCGGGGCGTTCGGGGGCGTGGGCCGGCGAAACGCCCTGGCGGGCGCGCCGCCCGTGCACGGCGCGCGCCAGGGTCGTCCGACCCGGGTCCACTCGTACGCGTGACATCCGTCGAGGCCCGGGCCCGGCGTCCGGCGCCAGGCCCGGTCCGGCGGATCCTGGTGGATCGGGCCGCGTCGTGAGCGCAGCGAGGAGCCCGAAGGGCGGATGCCGTGCGTCGGCGTGCCGGAGAAGCAGCCGCACGGTGGGTTGCATTCGGCTGTTTCTCCGGTGCGGCGAGGCGCGGTGCCAGGCGGCGCGGACGCACCAGGATCCGCCGGCCCGGGCCTAGGCCGTGGCGGGATGTACGCCCGAGCCCCCCAGGTGCGGTCGGACCAGAACCTTGACGTGCTCGTCCGGGCGACCGAGCGTGTCGATCGCGGCGGCCACCCCGGCGAAGCCGACCTGCCCGGTGACCAGCGACGCCGCGTCCACACTGCCCGCGGCGATCCGGGCCAGCGTCCGGGGGTACTCCTCGGGCGGATAGGTCAGGCACATCTTGACCGTGAGGTCCTTGTAGATGCCCACCACCGGCCGGAAGGTGTCCTCGGTCATGCACACCCCGATCAGCAGCACGGTGGCGCCGCGCGGCGCGGCGTAGGTGATCCGGTCGAACATGCCGGCCTTGCCCGAGCACTCGAAGACGGTCAGCGGTTGTCCGGGCTCGGCGATCTCGCGCCACGCGAGGAACGGGTCCCGCTCGGCCGGGTCGACCACGACGTGCGCGCCGAACGCGCGGGCGAGTTCGCGGCGGCGCGGCGAGGGCTCGGAGACCACCACCGGCGCCACGCCGCGCTCGACGAGGCCGGCGATCGCGCCCAGGCCGATCGGACCGGCGCCGATCACGATCGCCGCGCCGCCCCGCTCCGCGCCGGAGCGGGCCACGTTGCCGAAGCCGACCGCGAGCGGCTCGGTCAGCGCGGCGATCTGCGCCGGTACGTGCGAGGGCACCTTGACCAGGGCCGCGGCCTGCATGACCATGCGCTCGCCGAAGCCGCCGGGGAAGGTGTTGGAGTAGCCGATGGTGCGCAACACCCCACCGCCGTCCAGCGCCCACGGCAGACCGACCACCACCTCGCCCTCCTCGAAGCCGGTCACGCCCGGGCCTGGCCGCACCACCCGTGCGGACAACTCGTGGCCCATCACCAGGTCGGCGTTCGGGTCGAAGACGAACGAGGGCGTGTCGGAGTCGATCGAGGCCTGGAGGAACTCGGCGGTGTGCTTGTACGCGGACAGGTCCGAGCCGCAGATCCCGCAGGCCACCGTCTCCACGAGGACCTGCCCCTCGCCGGGTTCGGGGGCCGCGATGTCCTCGACCGTGAACGCGCCGCCGCGCAGTACCGCTGCTCGCATGATGGGTCATCTCCCTGGTGAGTCGACGAACGTGTACCGGGTGGATTCAGGAGGCGGCGGGCGGCGTCATCGCGGCCACGACCGCCTGGCGCAGCGCGCCGATGAAGCGCTCGCTGTTCTCGTTCGCCCAGGCCATCGAGGCCTGCCGGGGCCGGTTGGCGCCGGTGAAGTGCGGCACGACGTACTCGGCGAACAACTCGTAGCTGCGCCGCTTGTCCGCGGGGCGCGCGATCGGCAGGTCGAGCAGGAGCAGCGTGCCGAAGCCGCCGGAGTGCTCGGCCATCGCGGTGATGCGTTCGATCGCCTGCGCGGGTGTGCCGATCATCGCGACGCCGAAGGTCGGGAAGCCCTCGCCGGTCCACTGCGCGACGGCCTGCCGGGCGGTCGCGCCCCAGGGCATGGTCATCCCGGACAGTCCCTGGATGTAGTCGACGAGGTGGTGCACGCCGTACTCGGCCTGCTCGCGCGCGGCCTCGGTGGTCTCCGCGAGGTGCATCGGCACCACCAGCCGCCAGCGCTCGCGGTCGGCGACATGGCCGTGTTCGGCGCAGGTCTTCGCGTACACGTCCCAGTTCGTGGCCAGCGCGGCGAGGCCCGACGGGTCGGCGGCGGCGAGCGAGAGCAGGCCCATGCCGTGGGTGCCGGCCTGTACCGAGCCGGACGGCGAGACGGTGGAGGCGCACACGGTCTCGATGCCGTCGCGGGAGTACGGGGCCAGGTGCAGCCGGGCCTGGTCCAGGGTGAACCAGTCGGTCTTCATGGTCACCGTCTCGCCGCGCAGCAGCGGCACGATCGCGGCCAGCGCCTGGGCCATCATGCTCCGCTGGCGCATCGGGTCGATGCCCATCATGAAGGCGTCCGAGGCCAGTTGGCCGGGGCCGGAGCCGAACATCACCCGCCCGCGCGATTGCAGGTCCAACTGCACGATGCGGTCCGCCAGGACCAACGGGTGGTGGTAGGGCAGCGAGTTGACGCCGGTGCCGAGTCGGATTCGGGTGGTGCGTTCGGCGGCGGCGGCGATGAACACCTCGGGCGAGGCGATCGTCTCGTACCCGGCCGAGTGGTGCTCGCCGATCCACGCCTCCTCGAAGCCGAGCGCGTCCAGGTGCTCGACCAGGTCGAGGTCCCGGCGCAGTTGCAGCGCGGGGTTGCCGTCGATGCCGTGGTAGGGGGCGATGAAGGCGCCGAAGCGGGTCGGGGGAGCGGCTGCGGACACGAGTGGAACCCTTCGTAGAGACGTAGGACACAAGAACATGCTTCAATGAGTTATGTCCTACATGGAGGATGGCGAGGAAACAAGGGGCGCCGGCCGCACGGCGCCGCGCACCCGGCGCACCGCGGACGGCGGGCCCAGTGCGCGCACGTTGTTGTTGACCGTGCTGGGGGAGTACGTGCGCTGGCCCGGGCACGACGGCGTGTGGTCGCCGACGGCGGTGGCCGCGCTCGGCGCGCTCGGTGTGCCGGAGGCGGCGACCCGGCGGGCGATCACCCGGCTGACGCAGGAGGGCTGGCTGTCGGCGCGGGCGCAGGGGCGCTACACCCGGCTGACCCTCGCGCCGTCGTTGTACCGGCTGCTCACCGGGTGGACCGAGCGGTTGTCCCGGGCGACACGCGAGACGCCCTGGTCGGGGCAGTGGCAGCAGTTGCTCCTGCGGCCGCCGGCGGCACTGCGCGAGGCGCGCGCGGTGGTCGAGGAGCAGCTCGCGTTCGAGGGTTTCGGCGATCTGGGCCGGGGGGTGTGGATCGCGGCGGACCCGGGCGGGGTGGACGCGCTGCGGGCGCTGATCGACGAACGCGGCCTGACCGGGCACGCGACCTGGATGACCTCCACCGTGTGCGACGCGGCGCGCGAGCGGGCCCTGGTCGACCAGGCGTGGGACCTGGGCGCGGTGCGGGCGGACCTGGAGGCGTTCGTGAACCGATTCACCGATGCCCGGGCGGGCACCGACGAGGAGGCGTTCGAGCTGCGCACCCGGCTGGTGCACGCGTGGCGGCTGACCTTCGAGCGCGACCCGCGGCTGCCCGCGGCGCTGCTGCCGGCGGACTGGCCGGGGCCGGCCGCGAGCGACCTGTTCGTGGCCACGTGGCGGCGGATCCACGAGCCGGCGCAGCGGTGGTGGGCGCACCTGGATCGGGATCCGCGAACGGGCTGACCTTTCCCCGAACGGGCCTCGTCCCGGCCGGCACCCCACCGGTCGGGACGAGGTCCGTCGTCGTTTTCGTCTCGCTCGGCGGCGCGGTGGGCTTGCGAAGGGATACCCCCACCCCCTACCTTCATCTCATGCTCGTATGAAGAGCTGTTCAGACGTTACGATGTCCGAGTCGATGCGATGGCGGACGTGATCGTGGAGGTGACCCGGTGGCGCAGCCGGTGAACGCGGATCTGGTGGACTCGGTGCGGTCGCGGCTGCCCGACGGCCCCCATCTGGCCGAGACCGCGGACGTGTTCGCGCTGCTGGGCGATCCCGGGCGGCTGACCCTGCTGGTCGCGCTGCTGGAGGGCGAACTGTGCGTACGCGACCTGGCCGCCGCGTGCGGGCAGGGCGAGTCGGCGGTCTCGCACCAGCTTCGGCTGCTGCGCGCGCACCAGGTGGTGACGGTGCGCCGGGAGGGCCGATTGGCCTACTACCGGCTCGCGGACGCCCACGTACGCCTGCTCCTGGACGTGGCGCTGGCGCACATCGGCCACGCCCCCGCCACCGATCACACCGGCTGCGCGAGCGAGATTCCCGGAGGGATTTCATGACCACCCGCGAGCACGACCACGCCCCGGACGCGCCCGGGTCCGCCGCGCCGGCCGGCGAGTCGCACGGTGCCCATGCCGCCCACGACGGCCACGGCCACGACGGCCACGACCACGGGGGATCCGGGCACGCGGGTCACTCGCACGGTGTGGCCCCGGACGCGGACCGGCGCTACCTGACCGCCGCGCTCGTGCTGATCGGCGCGTTCATCGTGGTCGAGGTCACCGTCGGCATCCTGGCGAACTCGCTCGCGCTGATCACCGACGCCGGACACATGGTCACCGACGCGTTCGCGATCGGCCTCGCGCTGGTCGCCATGCGCCTCGCGGCCCGACCCGCGCGCGGGCGCTGGACGTACGGATTCAAGCGCGCCGAGATCCTGTCCGCGCAGATCAACGGCATCACGTTCCTGGTACTCGCGGTGTGGTTCACCTACGAGGCGGTCCGCCGGTTGATCTCGCCGCCCGACGTCGAGGGCTCGCTGGTGATCGTCACCGCCGCGGTCGGCATCGTGATCAACGTGATCGCGGCGTGGCTGATCTCGCGAGCCAACCGCTCCAGCCTCAACATCGAGGGCGCCTACCAGCACATCCTGAACGATCTGTGGGCGTTCATCGCGACGCTGATCTCCGGCATCGTGGTGTTGAGCACCGGCTTCGCCCGGGCCGACGCGATCGCGTCGCTGATCGTCGCGGCGCTGATGCTCAAGTCCGGTATCGCGCTGGTCCGCGAGTCGTGGCGGATCTTCCTGGAGGCGGCCCCCGCCGGCATCGAGCCGGACGCGGTCGGCAGCGACCTGGCCTCGGTCGAGGGCGTCACCGAGGTCCACGACCTGCACATCTGGACCATCACGTCCGGCTTCCCGGCGCTGTCCGCACACGTCCTGGTCGAACCCGGCGACGACTGTCACCGGGTGCGCGACCGGCTCCAGGAACGGCTGCGCGAGCGGTACGCGATCACCCACACCACGCTCCAGGTCGACCACGCCGACCCGGCGGTGCTGGCGATCGGCACGACGCGGGGGCACTGCGAGGACCCGCACGGGGCGGTGCACACGCCCTGACGGGCGAGGCGGACGGCCGAGGGGCCCGGGTACCGATCGGTACCCGGGCCCCTCGGCCGTGTCGTTCTCGTGCTCGGTTCGAGGCGGCCCGCTCAGTTCGAGGCGGCGGCCCGGACCGTGCGCAGGCGCTCGGAGCGCAACTGCTCGTGCCAGTGGTCGCCCAGCGGGGTCAGCGGCACGCCGGTGGCCCAGGTGAGCAGCAGGTCGGCGAGCGCCGGGTTGCGCGACATCACCGGCCCGTGCATGTACGTGCCGATCACCCGACCCGCGTAGGCGCCCTCGGTGCCGTCGCCGGTCCCGTTCCCGTTGCCGTGGGTGACCCTGGCCAGCGGCTTGGCGCCGGGGCCCACGTAGGTGACGCCCTGGTGGTTCTCGAAGCCGGAGAGCACCGGCAGGCCGAGCGCCGGGTCGACCTCGGCCAGCACCTCGCCGACGCAGCGCTTGCCGGGCGCGCCCCGGCCGGAGCGTACGTCCAGCAGACCCAGGCCCGCCTCGGGCTGGTCCAGGTCGTCGATGAACTCGTTGCCGATGATCTGGTATCCGGCGCACACCGCGAGCAGCGCGGCGCCGGCGCCCACGGCGGTGGCCAGGCCCGGGTCGCGGCGCAGCCGCTCGGCGGCCAGGCGCTGCGGCCGGTCCTCGCCGCCGCCGATCAGGTAGATGTCACCGGAGGTGGGCACGGGCTGGTCGGAGCGCACGTCCACGCGCTCGACCTCGATGCCGCGCATCAGCGCGCGCCGCTCCACGATCAGCGCGTTGCCCTGGTCGCCATATGTGCTGAGCAGGTCCGGGTAGATCCAGACCAGGCGCAGCCTGCTCTCACCGATCATGCCTGTGCCGCTTCCTTGATCGTCTTGCGAAGCTGTTGGAACGCCGTGTAGTTGGCGATGACCTCGATCTGGCCGGGCGGCGAGGCGGCGACCGCCTGGGCGAGCGTCTCGAAGACCTGGAACTGCAGGCCCGCGACCTCCAGCCGGACGGCCAGGTCGAGCCGACGCTGGCCGAGCACGAACAGCGGGCGGCCGGCGAGCTGGGTGAAGTCGACGTCCCAGATCCACGAGGTGTCCTTGCCGTCCGCGTCGAGCGCGTTGACGGACAGGATCACCGGGGTGGGCGGCGGGTCGATCAGCGAGAACGTCTCGACCCAGCCGGCCGGGTTCTTCGCGAGCAACAAGCGCAGCTTGCGACCCAGGTAGTCGACCACGTCGTAGCGGCCGGCGACGGCGGTGACGTGCTTCATCCGCTCCAGGGCCGCGTCCACGGGCACCCCGAACAGCGACGCGACGGCCGCGGCGGTGACCGCGTTGGCCCGGTTGGCGCGGCCGGGGAGCTGGAGGTGCAGCGGCCACACCTGCCCGTCCGGGTCGACCATGCGATCCCCGGCCAGCGACCAGGTGGGCGAGGGACGGCGGAAGTCGCACTCCGAGCAGAACCAGTCGTCGCCCGGACGCTGCATCACGCCGCCGCACTGCGGGCAGGACCAGGAGTCCTCCTGCCAGGTCTGCCCGGCGGCGACCCACAACACGTCCTTGCTGGAGGAGGCGGCCCACACGATCAGCGGGTCGTCCGCGTTGGCGACCACGATCGCGTCGCGCCCACGCAGGCCCTCGCGCCACTTCTCGGCGAGCATCCGGGTCTCGGCGGCGCGGTCGAGCTGGTCGCGGGAGAGGTTGAGCAGCGCGATGGCGACCGGGTCGGAGTCGCGGGCGACACCGGCGAGATACTTCTCGTCGACCTCGATCACGCCGTAGCGGGCCTCGTTGCCGGCGCCCGCGAGCGCGGAGGTGATGCCGGCGGGCATGTTCGCGCCCAGCGCGTTGGACACCACGGGACCCGCCGCGCGCATCGCCTCGGCGACGAGGCGGGTGGTGGTGGTCTTGCCGTTGGTCCCGGAGATCAGCACCACCTGCAGGTCCACCGACAACTGCGCGAGCAGGTCCGGAGCGAGTCGCAGCGCGAGCTTGCCGCCGATGACCGAACCGCTGCCCTTGCCGGCGCGTCGCGAGATGGCCGCGGTCACCCGACTCGCGGTGATCGCCAATTTGGAACGCGGCGGCAACGCCTTGGGGGAGCGCTGCGGCGCACCCCCCTGGCCGGGAACGCTATTGCCTGACATCGAAGAAGGTTCCTCCAAGCGACGGCCCCGACCGGCGGTGGCCCATGACCGGTTGTACCGGCCGCCACCCTATAGGCGTGGACGCGCGGGGTGGTTGCCGTGGTTGCGCCCTGTCCGGGTCGCGAGGGTGTGTCCGCCCACACGGTTCGTCGCGTGGGTCGGGGTTTTGCGGCGGGTGGGCATGCGTGATCCGGGCGCGTGGCCCGGAGCGCGCGTGTTGGTGCGTTGGGGTTACGGAAGGCGCCAGTCGATCGGTTGTGCGCCCTGGGCCACCAGCAGGTCGTTGGTACGGGAGAAGGGGCGGGAGCCGAAGAAGCCGCCGGCGGCGGACATCGGGGACGGGTGGGCCGATTCCACCACGGCCGCGCCGGGGCCCAGCAGCGGCCGGGCGTTGCGGGCGTCGCGGCCCCACAGGATGGACACCAGCGGAGTGCCGCGCGCCGCGAGGGACTTGATGGCCTGCTCGGTGACCTCTTCCCAGCCCTTGCCGCGGTGGGCGGCGGGGCGACCGGGGGCGGTGGTCAGTGCGCGGTTGAGCAGCAACACGCCCTGGGAGGCCCACGGGGTCAGGTCGCCGTTGGTCGGCATCGGCAGGTCCAGGTCGCGGTTCATCTCGGTGAAGATGTTGATCAGCGAACCCGGCAACGGCCGTACCTCAGGGGCGACCGCGAAGCTCAGTCCCACCGCGTGTCCGGGGTTGGGATAGGGGTCCTGACCCACGATCAGCACCCGCACATCCGCGAACGGCTGCGTGAACGCCCGCAACACATTCGCGCCCGCGGGCACGTAACGCCGCCCCGCGGCGATCTCTCCTCGCAGGAAGTCGCCCATGGCGGCCACACGGCCCGCCACCGGTTCCAGGGCCTTCGCCCATCCTGCCTCGACAATTTCGCCCAACGGCCGTGCCACCATGGGAGTTGAGCATAGGGCAAACGGGTGACACGCCCTGCCGTACGGACGCTGCGCGGGCACCCCTCGGTACGGGCCGGGTTCGTGCCGCGCCACCGGCCCCGGATCGGCCGGACGTGGTCGGGCCCGGGTGACTCGGTCGGGCGCCCGCGGGGTCGCCGGGCCGGGCGGCCGAGGCGATCCGCCTCGCCGCACCCGGACCGGCAGCCGCGGGCTACTCGATCAAGCCCGTCACGAGGTCCCAGGCATCCTCGGGGTCCGAGCCGGCCAGGGACAGGGCCACCGCCGCCTCGCACGCGGCCAACGCGAAGACCGCGCCCACCCACGTGCGTTCCGCGGGGGTCAGCCGGCGCCACTCGATCGCGCCGCCGGCCCCGTCGACCAGATCCGAGGCCACCACGAGCCAGCCCCACTCGGCACTGCCCCGGCCGGCCGCGAGGGCGCGCAGTACGCCCGTGCCCAGCAGGACATCCCGCGCGCCGAGGCCGCGGCCCAGCAACGACGCCTCCCGGGCCGCGGTGGGCCGCAACCACACCCCACCGCGCGGAGTCACCATGGACACCACCCCGGCGGCGACTCTTCCCGCCGCCAATATCGCCGCCATACGTCCGGCCGACCCGGATATCGCCCCCGAAACCGCCACCACTGCCCCTTATCGACAACAGTTCGCATCCCCCCGGCCCATCGACCGGCGGCCCACACCGTAGCGGTGCCCCGAATCACGGGCCTCGCACCCCCACCACGCACGCGAGCCCCGTTCCGGTTTCCGCTCCGGGCCCCACCCGGCCTGCCGGGACAAGTCGACGGCAAGCCGGGCGAGTTCGGCCGCGGGTACACGGGCGGTGTGGTGAGGCGGTCGGTGCGGGGTGTGCGGCGTGGTGGTGGCGGCGCGGGTGGGGCGAGGTCAGTCGCGGATCGCGCCGTCCGGGCGGTAGACCATCAGGCGGCGGCCCTTGGCGATGCGCAATTGCGAGGCGCCGGGGCGGACCTCGCCGTCGACGGCGAGTTCGGCGCCCTCCTGGATCTCGGAGAGCCGGACCGTGCGGGCCGTGGAGGCCTCGTACACGCGCGAGGTGCCCAGGGTGCCGGACAACACGGCGGCCACCAGGCGGGTGCGGGCCAGCGGGCGGGAGGCGTCCACGATGCGTACGTCGAGCAGGCCGTCGGTGAGGTCGGGGCGGTAGGTGGGCGCGAAGCCCTCCGGGGCGTACTGGCCGTTGCCCAGGAACAGCAGCCACAACGAGCGCGGCCGACCGTTGACACGCATCTTGACCGGTCCCGCGTCCCGGAGCACCCGGACCAGGCCCACCAGCATGGCCGGCCACTTGCCGATCTTGCCCTCCAACTCCTCGCGGAAGCGCACCAGATCGGGATAGACGCCGAGCGAGAAGGTGTTCAGGAAGAGCTCGGGACCCAACTCCTCGCCGTCGTCGGAGAACGGGTGCGAGTGGTCGCGCTGCAACTCGGCGACGTCCACCAGCACCGCCTCGCCCGCCGAGAGCGCCAGCACGGTGTCCTCCAACCGGGTCAGGCCCAGGTCGCCGGCGAAGTGGTTGAGCGTGCCGGCGGGGAAGACCGCGAGCGGCATGCCCCGGTCGAGCGCGATCCGCGCGGCGCAGTTCACACTGCCGTCGCCGCCCGCGACGCCCAACACCCGCGCCTCCCGGGCCGCCTCGCACAGCAGCGCGACCAGGTCGCCGTTCTGGCCGCGCTCGACCACCTTGGCACCGGGCAGGAGTTCGCGCAGGCGCTGGGCGGTGTCGCCCTCGGGGCCCGCCGAGCGGTTGACCACGACCACCAGGCCGTCGCCCTCGCCCAGCGCCGGCACCTTCCCGCGCGGCTGCGGCGCGGACGCGGCCTCCACCGGCCGGGTCGGCCACCAGCGCAGCGTCACCGCGGCCAGACCCGCGCCGAGCGCCGCGCCCGCGAGCACGTCACCCGGGTAGTGCACGCCCGTGTACACCCGGGAGAAGGCCACCGAACCGGCCAGCGCGCCGGCCGCCACGCCCAGCGGACGCGACTCCAACGCGACGCCGGTGGCGAAGGCCGCCGCGGACGCCGCGTGCCCCGAGGGGAACGAGGTCGTCCACGGCTGCCGGCTCAGCCGGCGGGCGATCGGCACCGCGTCGATCACCGGCCGGGGCCGGCGTACCCAGCTCTTGAGGACCACATTGGTCACGGTCGACGCGAGCGCCACCGAACCCAGCCCGCGCAATGCCGCCCGGCGCCCGCTGCGTCCACCGGAAAGCGCCATCCCCGCACCGGTCACCGCCCACAGGCGCGAATGGTTCGCCGCGCGCGACAAGGCGGGCAGCGCCTTGTTCGCCCACGGCACATGATGCGTTGCCACCCACGCGAAGGCCGCCCGGTCGGCGGCATGGATCTTTCCCATGGCGCCATCACTACCCGCAAGCGCTCCCGACCCGCAAGCGCTCGGCACACCGCGACCCATGTCACATCCGGAGGGCCTCGGACACCTCGGACAGTTCGGCCCGATACTCGATGCGGTCGAGCCACTCGGCGGGCCATCCGTCCAGGCCGTGTACGGCGCCGATCATCGCGCCCGCCAGCGCGGCGATCGAGTCCGAGTCGCCGGAGGTGGCCGCGGCCCGGGCGAGCGCCGACCTCGGATCGTCCGGATACAGCGCGACGCACAACACCGCCGTGGCCAGCGACTCCTCCGCGATCCACCCGGCGCCGGTGATTTGGCACGGGTCCGATCGTCGATCGCGCTCCAGCAGGGCGCGCTCCAGCCGGGTCAGCACGCCCAGGCACTCGTCCCAGCCGCGCGCGATGAAGCCCTCCGGGGTGTCCGCGAACGGACCACGCCACAGGTCCTCGCCGAGCCAGTCGGCCCGATAGACCTTGCGCTGCGCCTCGGCGTGCGCGCGCAGGTACCCGGGCAGGTCGCCGATCGAGACCCCGACGCGCAGCGCGTGCACGGCGGTCGCGGTCAGGTCCGAGGCGGCCAGCGCGGTGGGGTGGCCATGGGTGACGGCCGCCTGGAGTTGCGCCGCGCCGCACCGGTCGGCCTCGCCGAGGGCGTCGACCAGGCCCAGCGGGGTGACCCGCATGTTCGCGCCGCAGCCCTTGGAGCCGCGTCGGGTCGCGTCGAGCCAGGTCCGGCCGGCGGCCAGCTCCGCGCACGCGGACATACACGTGTGCCCCGGCGCGCGGGTGTTGTCCGGGGAGTCCCACCAGGCCAGGAAGTGGCGGATCACCAGCGGCGCGAACCGCTCGGCGGTCAACGCGCCGCCGTCCGCTCGCGCGTCGATCAGCGCGTGCGCCACCGCCAGGCCCATCTGGGTGTCGTCGGTGACCAGGGCCGGCGTGCCCTCCAGGTCCATCGGGCCGGGCAGTTCGTACCGTCGCACGATCTGTGCGTACGACAGGAACTCCGTCGGCGCGCCCAAGGCGTCCCCGTACGCCAGGCCGAACATGCTCCCGCGCACGCGCTCCGCGTTCCCCACCATGTGGCACCACCCTTCGTCGACCACCAGCCTGCCGGCCCGACGATCATCGCCCGGATCTTTTTCCGGTTCGGTGCGATGCGGCCGGGGCGAGGCGGTGCCGGGCGCCGGCGCCGGTGGTCGGGTCGCGGGCCGACGTCGCGGGCCGACGCGGCGGGTCGAGACCGTGGGCCGAGACGGTGGGCCGAGGTGGTGCGCCGGGACGGTGCGTCCGGGCGGCCCGCCGGGCGACGGGCCCGTTCGGCGAGGGTTCGGAATCGGCGGTCCGGGGCGAAGCTGAGGGCATGGACGTACTCTCCGGCCGCATCCTGCTGCGCCCCACCGATCTCGAACGCTCGCTGGTCTTCTACCGCGACGTGCTCGGACTCGCGATCGCCCGCGAGTTCGGGACCGGGATCCATCGCGGGACCGTGTTCTTCCTCGGCGGAGGCTTCCTGGAGGTCTCCGGTACCGCGTCCGCGGTCGGGCCGGGGTCGGAGGATCTGCGACTGTGGCTCCAGGTGCGGGATCTGGTCGCCACCCACCGGGAACTCCTGGGCAAGGGCGCCACCGTGCTGCGCGAGCCGCGCCGCGAGGCGTGGGGGTTGGACGAGATGTGGATCGCCGATCCGGACGGCGTGCGGATCTGTGTGGTGCAGGTTCCGGACGAGCATCCGATGCGCTTTCGACCCGGGATCTGACGGGTCGTCCGAAGCGGTGGCGGCAGTCGTCGCGGATCGCCCCGCGAGACGGTCGCGAACCCCGATCGGCCGGTGGTCCCGGGCCTCTTGACGCTCTCGGGTGGCGACGACACACTCAAGCTACCAGCCGGTAACAATTTCGACGATGCCCGGGGGCCCGCCACCCATGACCGCCTTCAACCTCGCCCTGAACGAGGACCAGACCACCATCCGAGACTGGGTGCACACCTTCGCCGCCGACACCATGCGCCCGGCCGCCGCCGAGTGGGACGAGCGCGAGGAGACCCCCTGGCCGATCATCCAGGAAGCCGCCAAGGTCGGACTGTACTCCCTCGACTTCTTCACCACCCAGGCCTTCGATCCCACCGGGCTGAGCATGCCGCTGATCATGGAGGAACTCTTCTGGGGCGACGCCGGGTTGGGCCTGGCGCTGACCGGCACCGCGCTCGCCGCGGCCGGCCTGGTGGCCAACGGCACCCAGGAGCAGATCATCACGTGGGCGTCGGAACTGTTCGGCACCGCCGACGACATCCGGGTCGCCGCGTTCTGCTCCTCCGAGCCCAACGCCGGCTCCGACGTCTCCTCGATGCGCACCCGCGCCGTCCACGACGAGGCCACCGGCGACTGGATCCTCAACGGGGTCAAGACCTGGGCCACCAACGGCGGCATCGCGCACGTGCACGTCGTGGTCGCCACCACCGACCCCGCGCTGGGCTCGCGCGGTCAGGCGAGCTTCGTGATCCCGCCGAACACGCCCGGCCTGTCCCAGGGCCAGAAGTTCAAGAAGCACGGGATCCGCGCGTCGCACACCGCCGAGGTGGTGCTGGACAACGTGCGCGTCCCCGGCGACTGCCTGCTCGGCGGCAAGGAGAAGCTGGACGAGCGGATCGCGCGGGCCAAGGCGGGTACGTCCGGGCGCTCGAACGCGGCGATGGCCACCTTCGAGTCCTCCCGCCCGGCGGTGGCCGCCCAGGCGGTGGGCATCGCGCGTGCCGCCTACGAGGTGGCCCTGGAATACGCGCAGGTCCGCGAGCAGTTCGGCCGGCCGATCATCGACAACCAGGGCGTCGCGTTCACCATCGCCGACATGCGCACCCGGATCGACGCGGCCCGACTGCTCACCTGGCGGGCCTCGTGGATGGCGGCGACGAACCAGCCGTTCACCGCGGCCGAGGGCTCGATGTCCAAGCTGTACGCCGGTGAGACCGCCAAGTGGGTGACCTCCGCCGCGATGCAGATCCTCGGCGGCAACGGATACACCCGTGAGTACCCGGTCGAGCGCATGCACCGGGACAGCGCGATCTACACGATCTTCGAGGGCACCAGCGAGATCCAGCGACTGGTCATCGCGCGGACCTTGGCGGACGTGCCGATTCGCTGACGCGGGGTCACCGGGCGCCGCGAGGCGTCGCGTCACTCGGCCCGAGGTGAGGGTCGGGTGTCGCGACGGTCGCCCGCGAATCGCCGGTTCAGCCGGTCCAGACCACATTCATCACGGTGACCCGGACGCGGCTGTCCTCGATGACGAACGTGATGAAGCCGAAGGAGCCGAACGCGGCCTCGCGCATGGTCTTGAGGCCGCTGTGCATTCGGCTGCCGACCGCCCAGGGGTCGCGCTCCAGGGCACTTTCCAGGGCGTTGAGCGCGCCGATCGCGCTACTGGGCAGGGTTGCCTTCTGGCGGGCGGCGGGCGCGTCGTACACGACCGGGTAGCTCATGCGCGCCTGGTCTCGGCGGCGGGCACGGTCTCCAACTCCTCGCCCGCGTGCAGTCGGGCGGACCGTTCGAGAACGCGTTCGTAGTCGCCGGTGCGGCGGAGGATGAGATGGCGCTGCCAGCCGGCCAGGACATCAGCCAAGGCTGCGAGTTGTCCGGTGCCATGAGCGTGGTCGAGCGCGCCGGCGAACTCGCGCTCGAACTCGGCACGCGCGTCCTCGGGCAACTCGGCGCGGATCTCGGCGGGCGACGGCCAGCGGGCGCCGCCGACGCGGATGACGAGATCGCCGGTGCGGGGCGCGGGAACGGGAAGCTGCTCGTCCATGTACTCAGCGTGCCGGCCCGGCCGGACCGCGCGATAGTCGGCGCATGCGCGTGTGGCACACGCCCCGCGTCATGCGGCGCGTGCCGCGCACGACCCCGGGTGCGACGGTCCGACCGGGTTCGGCCCGGGTCAGCGCATCGGTGCCGGTTGTGGTTCGGGTTCCGGCTCGTCCGGGACCGGTGGCCGGCCCGGGTCCGGCGGCAGCGGCTCGGGGCCGGGTTCCGGCAGCGGGTGCGGGCTGGGCAACGGCGGGACCGGGGGCAACGGGTCCGGCCACGGATCGGTCACGGCAACCTCCTGGCGAGGCGGGGCCCGGACGAGTCCGGACACGTCGCGGCGGCGACGTCACTTCCCGAATACCCCGCCGGCGCCGGACCACCGCCCCCGGTGGTCGTCCGGGGCGCAGACATCCGACGAAACCCCTCCACGACGCCCATGACAAACGAAACCCCCCACGACGCCCACGACAAACCGTGTCGAACCCGGGTCGGTGCCCGAGGAAGCTCGATACCCGGGGAAGAGGGCCGACCACCCCCCGGTTGCACCTAATCTGAAGGCCCTCGTTCGAACAGGAGAACCTCATGGGCGGCCAGGTCCCGATCAGCGAAACCCCCCTCCCGGGCATCGGTACGCAGTACACCCTGTCCACCGTCGCGGGCCGGGCCATCTCCGTGGTCGCCGGCCGGGACGGCGTGCGTCGGATCGCCTTCTACAACGTCGACGACCCCGACGCGTGCGGGCCGGGCGTGCGGCTGACCCGCGCCGAGGCCGTCGCGCTCGCGGAACTGCTCGCCGAGGACTGACCCACCCGCCCGCGGACCCCCCTCACCCCGCGGTTCGAGCCGCAGACCGTCCTGCCCCTTCGAACACCGCGAGCACAACCCACCCATGCACCCGGCAACACTGCTCATCGAACTCGGCGCCATCATCCTGGGCCTGTCCATCCTCGGCCGGGTCGCGACCCGGATGGGGATGTCGCCCATCCCCTTCTATCTGCTCGGCGGTCTGGCCTTCGGCCACGGCGGCGTGCTCGACCTCTCACAGAGCGACAACTTCATCGAGATCGGCGCCGAGATCGGCGTCGTCCTGCTCCTGCTGCTGCTGGGCCTGGAATACACGGCCGGCGAACTGGTCACCAACCTGCGCGCCGCCGCGCCCGCCGGAGCGATCGACGCGCTGCTCAACGCGGTGCCCGGCTTCGTGGCCGGCCTGCTGCTCGGCTGGGGGCCCACCGCCGCGCTCGCCCTGGCCGGCGTCACCTGGATCTCCTCGTCCGGGGTGATCGCGAAGGTCCTCGGCGACCTGGGCCACCTGGGCAACCGGGAGACCCCGGTGGTGCTGTCCGTCCTGGTCATCGAGGATCTCGCGATGGCGCTCTACCTGCCCATCCTCACCGCGCTGCTGGCCGGCGTCGGACTGCTCGGCGGCTCGCTCACCGTGGCCATCGCGCTGGGCACGATCAGCATCGTGCTCTTCCTCGCGCTCCGGCACGGCGGTCGGATCTCCAAGGCGCTCTCCAGCGAGGAGCCGGAGTTCCTGCTGCTCGGCGTGCTCGGCCTGACCCTGTTGGTCGCCGGCATCGCGGACAAGCTGCAAGTGTCCGCCGCCGTCGGCGCCTTCCTGGTCGGCATCGCGATCTCCGGCGACGTCGCCGAACACGCGCAGACCCTGCTCGCGCCGCTGCGCGACCTGTTCGCGGCCGTCTTCTTCGTGTTCTTCGGCCTGTCCACCGACCCCGGCGCGCTGCCGGGCGTACTGCTGCCCGCCGCCGCACTGGCCCTGATCACCGCGCTGACCAAGATCGCCACCGGCTACTGGGCCGCCGCCCGCGCGGGCATCGCCAAACCCGGCCGTTACCGGGCGGGCGGCGCGCTGGTCGCGCGCGGCGAGTTCTCCATCGTGATCGCCGGCCTGGCGGCCACCTCGGGCGTCGAGCCGCGGATGGGACCGTTCGCCGCCGCGTACGTGCTCATCCTGGTGGTCGCCGGCCCCTTCACGGCGCGCTACGCCGAGCCCGTGCTGCGCCGCCTGTTCGGCCCCAAGGCGGTACCGGCCCCGATCGAGGAGGACGACGACGACCTGACCCCGCGGTAGCGGCGGACGGTCGAGCCCCCCGCCCGGTTCGGGCAGTGGCCGCACACCCCGAGTCGGCGTATCCCCAACGGGATGCGCCGACTTCGCGTTTCGAGAAGAACCCCTTATCGCGGGCTTGTGGTTCCCGCCCGGTTACCTCCGTATCGTCGTTGACGGTAACCCCAGGCATCGGTCCGACTCCGGCCCGCCGCGCCCCCGCCGTCGTCCCGCCCGCGGCCGTGCGCGTCGCGGTCGTCGACGCGCGATCCCGACCGCTACGAGAGGACGCCCGCAGATGAGTCCCACCAGGTGGCTGCACTACTTCGAGACGCAGATCCCGCTCGCCGAGGAGCCGCTGCTCGTCGCGGCCCGACTGGCCGGCTCCGGCCTGCACGCGTCCTACGTGGTCTACGAGAACGGCGGCACGTGGTCGTACGCGGGCGGGGTGCGGGCCGAACTCACGCTGGACCGGCACGGTGCCAGGCTGAGCCGAGAGCACGAGCCGGACACCGTGCTGCCCTGGGACGACCGGCCGCTGGACCTGGTGTCCCGACTCCTGGACACCGTGACGGTGCCCGAGTGGCGCGCGTACGGCTGGGCGGCCTTCGAACTGTCCTACGCCAAGGACGGCGACCTCACGCACGTCGGCGACGAGCGACTGCTGCACCTGGTGGTGCCGCGCGCCGAGGTCCGACTGGAGGAGGGGCACGCGCTGTTGCGCGCGGTCGACCAGGAGACGCTGAGCGCCCTGATGGCCACGATCGGCACGCCGGTCGCGGGCTCCGCCGAGCCGGCCCGACCGCTGGACGTGCACGGCCGGGGCGAGTTCGAGTACCGCGAGGCGGTCAAGCTCGCGGTGGACGAGATCAACCACGGCGACCTGCACAAGGTGATCCTCTCCCGGGTGGTCGACGTGGACGAGGACATCGACCTGATCGCGACCTACGTGACCGGCCGGCGGAGCAACAACCCGGCCCGCTCGTTCCTGCTCGACCTCGGCGGCATCGAGGCGATCGGCTTCAGCCCGGAGATCGTGGTCAAGGTGTCCGCGGCGGGCACCGTGGTCAGCCAACCGCTGGCCGGCACCCGCGCGCTGACCCCCGACCTGCTCGTCAACGAGAGCCTGCGCGCCGACCTGCTGGCCTCCGCGAAGGAGGTCTACGAGCACGCGATCTCGGTCAAGACCGGGACCGACGAACTCGAGGACGTGTGTGTGGAGGGCAGTGTGTCGGTGCCCGAGTTCATGACCGTACGCGAGCGCGGCAGTGTGCAGCACCTGGCTTCCCGGGTGTCCGGGCAACTGGCGCCGGGCGCGGGCATCTGGGACGCCTTCGCCGCCGTCTTCCCGGCGGTGACCGCGTCCGGCGTGCCCAAGGACGCCGCGTACACCTCGATCCGCCGACACGAGCCCGGCGCGCGCGGTCTGTACAGCGGCGCGGTGCTCACGGTGGACCACACCGGCGAACTGGACGCGGCCCTGGTGCTGCGCAGCGCCTACCGCAAGGACGGGCACACCTGGCTGCGCGCGGGCGCCGGCATCGTCGGCCACTCGACGCCGGAACGGGAGTTCGAGGAGACCTGCGAGAAGTTGGAGAGCGTGGCGCGCTACCTGGTGCCCGCGCGGGAGGAGGACGCGTGATGAGGTTCCACGAGGACGTATTCGTCGCGGGCGTGGGCTCGTATCGACCCGACGTGGTGAGCACCGCGTTCGCGGTCGGCGCGTCCTGGTACGACCCGGCGGACCGTGAGGCGTCCGGTATGGAGTCGGTGATGGTCGCCGGGGACCTGCCCGGGCCGGACATGGCGGTGCGGGCGGCCGAGGTCGCGGTGCGCCGGTCGGGCCACGATCCGGACGACTTCGGCGCGCTGCTGCACACCGCCACCCACCACCAGGGCCCGGACGGCTGGTCGGCGCCGCACTACGTGCTGCGCAACACGCTGGACCGGCCGATCACGGCGGTCCAGGTGGGGCCGGGTTGTCTGGGTTCGTTGGCCGCGTTGGAGAGCGCCGCGTACCGGCTGCTCGGCAACCCGGACCACGACGCGGTGCTGCTGACCTGCGGAGACAACTTCGGTACCCCGCTGGTGGATCGGTGGCGGGCGTCGAAGTTGTTCCTGCTCGCGGACGGCGGCGCGGCCGCGGTGGTGTCCCGGCGGGCCGGGTTCGCCCGAGTGCTGGCCTTCGGGGCGGTGTCGAATCCGTCGATGGAGGAACTGCACCGAGGCGGCGAGAAGCGCTTCCCGCCCGGCATCACCATCGGCCGCTCGCTCAACTTCGAGGAACGCAGCGCCTATTGGCGCGAGCAGTGGGCCAAGGGTGTGGCACCGCCGATGGGGCACTTCGGTGACGTGGTGGCCGAGACGGTCGAGCGCACGCTGGCCGAGGCCGGCCTGGCGCTGGACAAGGTGGCCCGGATCTGCCACTCCGGCTACACCCGGGGCGCGTTGGAGAGCATCTACCTCGACCCGCTGGGCATCGACGACACGCGCGGCACCTGGGAGCTCACCCGCACGCTCGGGCACGCCGGTGCGGCGGACCCGTTCATCGGCCTCGAACACGTGTGGACCGGCGGCGAGGTGGTCCCCGGCGATCACGTCCTGTTGTTGTGCGCCGGGCCGGGCATGGAGACCGACTGCGCGGTGCTGGAGATCGTCGCCCCGTACGAGCCCGCGAAGGAGGGCTGACCGATGCCGGACGGATGTGTACCGTGGCCGGCCGAGGTCGCCGCACGCTATCGGCGCGAAGGGCTGTGGCTCGGCGTCGACCTCGGCGGCCTGCCCCGGGCCTGGGCCGACGCGCACGGCGATCGCACCGCCCTGGTCGGCGGCGAAGCCAGGCTCTCCTACCGCGACCTGGCCGACCGGATCGACCGGATGGCGGCCGGTTTCCACCGGCGGGGACTGCGTCCCGGCGAGCGGGTCGTGCTCCAGTTGCCCAACGTCGCCGAGTTCGTGATCGTCGCGTTCGCGCTGTTCCGGGTCGGCGCCAAGCCGGTGTTCTCGCTCGCGTCGCACCGTGCCACCGAGATCCGGCACCTGTGCGAGTCGTCCGGGGCGTCGGCATACGTGGTGCCCGATCGTCATCGGGGCTTCGACCACGCCGGTCTCGCGCTTCGCATGCTCGACGAAGTTCCGAGTCTGCGCGCGGTGTTCGTGCACGGCGACCCGCCGGCCGGGGCCGGCGCATCGATGTTCGCACTGGCGAGCGTGGACGCCGATCCGCTCCCGCTGCCCGCGAACGACCCGGCGGATGTGGCCTTCTTCCTGCTTTCCGGCGGAACCACCGCGCTGCCCAAGCTGATTCCGCGTACGCACGACGACTACGCCTACCAGATCCGGACGGCGGCCGAGGTGTGCGAGGTCGGCCCGGACGAGGTGTACCTGGCCGCGCTGCCGGTGGAGTTCAACTTCACCTGGGGCTGCCCCGGTGTGCTCGGCACGCTCGCGGCCGGCGGCACGGTCGTGTTGGCCGAGGACCCCTCCGCCGACGATTGTTTCCGGGCCATCGAGCGCGAGCGGGTCACCCTCACCTCGGTGGTGCCCACCGTGGCCCGGCTGTGGCTGGAGGCGCTGGAGTGGGGAGCGGCGGACCTGTCGAGCCTGCGGCTGATCCAGATCGGCGGCGCCAAGCTGCCGGTGGAACTGGCCGCCCGGATCGAGCCGGGCTTCGGCTGCCGATTGCAGCAGGTGTTCGGGATGGCCGAGGGCCTGCTCGCGATGTCCCGCGCCGGCGACGCCGCCGAGGCGGTCCTGACCACGCAGGGCCGCCCGATCTCGGTGGCCGACGAGGTGCGCGTGGTGGACGAGCGGGACGCCGACGTGCCGCTCGGCGAGGTCGGCGAACTGCTCACCCGCGGCCCGTACACGCTGCGCGGTTACTACCGCGCCGACGAGCACAACAGGCGCGCCTTCACCTCGGACGGCTTCTACCGCACCGGCGACCTGGCCCGACTGACCCCGGCCGGGCACCTGGTGATCGAGGGGCGGCTCAAGGACGTGGTGATCCGCGGCGGCGACAAGATCGCCGCCGGCGAGGTGGAGGGCCACCTGCTGAGCTGCGCCGCGGTCGACGCCGCCGCGGTGGTCCCGGTCGCGGACGAGTTCCTCGGCGAGCGCATCCACGCGTTCGTGATCTGCCGGGGCGAACCGCCGACCCTGGCCGACCTCAAGCGGGCCCTGCACGAGCGCGGGCTGGCCGAGTACAAGCTGCCCGACCGGATGGAACACGTCGACGCCTTCCCGCTGACCGCGCTCGGCAAGGTGGACAAGAAGGTCCTCACGGCCGCGGCGAACGACCCGACACTGAGCCGGAGTTGGGGACCGGCCGCAAGCGTCTCCGAACACCGGGAAGGGTGAACCGGACATGGACGGCACGACCAACACCAGCACTACCGACACCGGCACCACCGACACCAGCGGCACCACCGGTACGACCGGGCCCGCAGGCCCCACTCCCGCCCCGCCGACCTCGGCCGACCTGCGCGCGAGCGTCTCGGCGATGATCGGCACCCCGCCCGGCGAGATCGCCGGCGATGCCAACCTCGTGCTGCTCGGCCTGGGTTCGCTGGAGATGATGCGCCTGGTCACCCGGTGGCGACGACAGGGCCTGGCGGTCGAATTCCGGGACCTGGCCGCCGAACCGACCATCGACGCGTGGACCGAGCGGTTCGCCGCGGCCGGGGCGAAGGGGCAGCCGGAGGCGGACCGATGAGCGCGCTGTTGATCCGCGGCGGCTGCCTGTATCCGGGAGACACCGGCGCACGGGTGATCCCGGACGGTTCGGTCCTGGTCGAGGCCGGGCGGATCGCCGCGGTCGGGACCACCGCCGACGTCGAGGCCGGTCTGACGCCGGCCCTGCGGGTGGGCCTGCGCACGATCGACGCGCGCGGGAAGATGATCCTGCCCGGCTTCGTGAACGCGCACTGGCACGAGATGTTCGCGCTGCGGTTCCCGTTCAAGGGGGCCCTGCGGCCGCCCGCCGATCGGGACGACAAGCCCGCGTTCATGGCCCTGGGCGGCGACATCCGGCAGATCTCGACCGCCTTCGACGTCTTCCACGATCAGCTCGAACTGCTCACTCCGGACGAGGCGTCGGCCATCGCGCGCTACTCGATGTGGACCCAGTTGCGGTCGGGTACGACCACCCTCGGCGACGTCGGCTCGTTCAACCGGCCCCAGGCGCTGATCCGGGCCGCACGGGACCTGGGCATGCGCTGCGTGGTCAGCACGTGGGCGAGCGACGCGGTGTGCGCGGAGGGCGAGACACGGTTTCGTCGCACCCGGGACGCGGACGACGAACTGCGCCGGATCGAGGACGTACTGCGCGAGGTCGCGGCCGATCCCGACGGGCTGGTCCGGGCCTGGCCGACCGCGGTCTACGGCACCAATATGAGCGACGAACTCGGCGCCGGGCTGGCCGAGTTGGTGGACCGCTTCGACGTCCCGTTCGGCACGCACGTGGGTGCGCTGCGCAACGAGTCGGCGGTCATGCTGGCCTACCACGGCAACACCCCGGTCCGCCGGTTCGCCGAACTCGGGTTGTTGTCCGACCGGTTCATGGCGGTGCACTGCGCGTTCGCGGACGAGGACGAGAGCAAGCTGCTGATCGAGGCGAACGCGCACATCAGCCACTCGCCGGCGAAGTACGGGCCGGCGGGGGAGTCCGCGCTGACCGAGACCCGGGCGATGCCCCGGTTCCGGCGCGCCGGTCTGGACGTCTCGCTGTCCACGGACGGCGCCTCGCTGCCGATCGGCGGCATGGCCGAGGCCATGCGGGCCTGCTGGCAGATGTACAACGAGATGTACGCCGATCCCACCGAGGTGTTGCCCACCGACGCGCTGGCGATGGCCACCCGGCTGCCCGCCCGAGGTCTGGACTGGGCCGCGGAGATCGGCAGCATCGAGGCGGGCAAGCAGGCGGACCTGCAACTGATTCCGACCGACGACTGGCGCTACTTGCTCAACCCGCGTCCCCTGGAGGCCTTCCTCGCACTCGGCGGATCCACCGACGTGGACACCGTCGTGGTCGCGGGCCGGGTCCTGGTCGAGGGCGGCCGGGCCACCGGCGTCGACGAGGCAGACCTGGAAGCGGAGTACCTGGCGGCGCTCGGCTCGTTCTCGGTGCGCTGCCTGGGCATCGACCCGGACGTGGTGGCCGCGCTCACCGGACGACCCCGGAAATCCCGACGACAGCGGAAATGAGGTGTGCCCGATGCGGGACACGACGGCCCTGGTCACCGGGGCGGCAGGAGGCATCGGCGGCGCGGTGACGCGCGCGCTGGCCGCCGAGGGGATCGCGGTCGCGGCCCTCGACGCGAACGCCGAGGCGCTCGGCCCGCCGGTCAAGGAACTGGCCGGGGCCGGACACCGCGTGCGCGGATTCGCCGCCGACGTGCGATCGAGCGCGGACGTGGACGCGGTGGTGGCCCGAATCGAGGACGAACTGGGGCCGATCGGCTACCTCGTCAACGCGGCGGGGGTGCTGCGCACCGGCGCCGCGGCCGAACTCTCCGATCAGGACTGGGAGCAGACCTTCGCGGTCAACACGACCGGTGTCTTCCACGTGTGCCGCGCGGTGGCCCGCCGGATGATTCCGCGCGCGAGCGGCGCGATCGTCACGGTGGCCTCCAACGCGGCGGGCACCCCGCGCTGGGACATGGCGGCGTACGCGGCGTCCAAGGCCGCGGCGACCGTCTACACCAAGTCGCTCGGCCTGGAACTGGCCGGGCACGGCATCCGGTGCAACGTGGTCGCCCCGGGCTCCACCGACACGCCGATGCTGACCTCGTTGTGGGCGGACGGCGACGCGCGCGCGGCCTCCATCGAGGGCACCGCGGCCACCTTCCGGGTCGGCATTCCGCTCGGGCGACTCGCCCGACCGCAGGACGTCGCGGACGCGGTGCTGTTCCTGCTCTCCGACCGCGCCGCGCACATCACGCTCCACCAGCTCACGGTCGACGGCGGCGCGGCGCTGGGCAACTGAGCGCGCGCTCCGTCGAGCGTCCCCCACCGCACGAGAACGGAGGCATCATGGCGATCCCGGCGATCGCGTCCTACCCCATGCCGACCGAGGACGAGCTGCCGCGCAACGTCGCGTCCTGGACGATCGATCCCGCGCGCGCGGTGTTGCTGATCCACGATCTGCAGCACTACTTCATGCGGCCCTTCGACGCGGACCGGGCGCCGATGGCCGACCTGATGGACAACGTCGCCGCGCTGCGGGCCCGGTTCGCCGAATGCGGCGCGCCGGTGGCGTACACCGCGCAACCCGGCGGGATGAGCAACGAACAGCGCGGCCTGCTCGCGGACTTCTGGGGCCCGGGGATGACCGCCGAGCCCGGGCAGCGGATGATCCCGGACCGGATCGCGCCGAACGCGGCGGACACCGTGTTCACCAAGTGGCGGCCCAGCGCGTTCTTCCGCACCGGCCTGCTCGACCTGCTGCGAGCCCGGGGCCGGGATCAGTTGGTGATCTGCGGCGTCTACGCGCACGTGGGCATCCTGATGACCGCGCACGAGGCCTTCTCGCACGACATCGAGACCTTCGTGGTGGCCGACGCGGTGGCCGACTTCTCGACGGAGTACCACCGGATGGCGCTGGACTACCTGGCGTCCCGGTGCTCGGTGACGGTGTCCACCCGGGTCGCGTTGGCGATGTCGACGACGACGTCGGGCGGAGCGAAGCGATGACCGGCCCGCCGCCCGGCCCGTCCGTCCTGGATCGCGTCCTGGCGCCGGACCCACCGCCGTTCGCGCTGTTGCACCGGCCGGGCGCGGCCGGGCCCGAGCGGATCGACGTACTGATCGGGCGGATCACCGAGCCGGGCCGGATCGCGGACATCCCGCTGCCGCCGCCCGGCGGTCGCGGCCGGCACGAGACGCTGGCCGTGCTGCCGTATCGGCAGATCGGCGAGCGGGGTTACGACTTTCCCGACGACGGCGCACCACTACTGGCGATGACCGTCCTGGACCAGGACGCGGTGTCCGTCGCGGAGATCCTCGATCGACTGCCGGACGGGCCGATCGAGCTGGGCCGGGGCGGCTTCGACGCCGACGACGAGCAGTACGCGGACACGGTGCGCTCGGTGCTCGCGGAGGAGATCGGGCGCGGCACCGGCGCCAACTTCGTGATCAAGCGCTCGTTCCGGGTGGAGATCGGCAACTGGTCGCCGCATACCGCGTTGGCCTTCTTCCGTCGGTTGCTGGGACGCGACCCGGGCTCCTACTGGACGTTCGTGATCCACACCGCGGGCCGTACGTTCGTGGGCGCCTCGCCGGAGCGGCACATCAGCCTGGACGCGGGCACCGTGGTGATGAATCCGATCAGTGGCACGTATCGGTATCCGGAGGGTGGACCGGACCTGGGCGAGGTGCTGGACTTCCTCGCCGACGAGAAGGAGGCCGGCGAGCTCTACATGGTGCTCGACGAGGAACTCAAGATGATGGGCCGGGTGTGCGACCTCGGTGGTCGGGTGGTGGGACCGCGGTTGAAACGCATGGCGCGGCTGGCCCACACCGAATACCTGATCGAGGGCCGCAGTTCGCTGGACGCGCGGGACATGTTGCGCGAGACGATGTTCGCGCCGACGGTCACCGGCGGCCCGTTGGAGAGCGCGTGCCGGGTGATCGCGCGGCACGAACCGGCCGGGCGCGGCTACTACGCGGGCGTGGTCGCGTTGATCGGGCGGGACGCGCATGGTGGTCGGGCGATGGACTCGGCGATCCTGATCCGTACGGCGGATGTCGATCCGGCGGGCCGGTTGCGGATCGCGGTCGGCGCGACGCTGGTGCGTGATTCGGATCCGGTCTCGGAGGCGGCGGAGACCCGGGCCAAGGCGGCCGGCCTGCTGGAGGCGTTGCGCGGCCCGGTGGGCGGTGCGGTCGGCCGGCCGGCCGGGACCGGCGCTGATCTCGGCGAACATCCGGACGTGCGGCGGGCGTTGGCGGCGCGGAACCTGCCGCTGGCCGGCTTCTGGTTCGCCGGGCCGGGGGAACGAACCCGGCCCGAGCCGAGGTTGGCGGGTCGTACCGTGCTGGTGATCGACGCCGAGGACACCTTCACCTCGATGGGGCGGCACCTGTTGGCCGCGCAAGGGTTGGTGGTGACCGTTCGGCGGTTCGACGAGGACTATCGCCTGGACGAGCACGACCTGGTCATCGTGGGCCCGGGCCCCGGGGACCCTCGGGATCACGCGCATCCCAAGATCGCCCGGATCCGGGAGGTGACCCGCACGCTGCTGGCGGCGGACACGCCGTTCCTGTCGGTGTGTCTGGCCCATCAGGTACTGAGCACGATGCTCGGGCTGGACATCGTGCGCAATCCGCTGCCGAATCAGGGCACCCAACGGACCGTCGACTGCTTCGGGCGGGCCGAACGGGTCGGTTTCTACAACACGTTCGCGGCATTGAGCCCGAGCGATTCGATCCGGTGCGCGGCGCGGGACGGCGCGGTCGAGGTGTTTCGCGACCCGGGCAGTGGCGAGGTGCATGGGCTGCGCGGGCCGGGGTTCGCTTCGGTGCAGTTCCATCCGGCTTCGGTGTTGACCGATCACGGGGCCGAGATTCTGGGTGAGTTGCTGGGTGATCTGGCGGAGGGGAAGGTGCGCACGTGAGCGGCGACGATGGTGAGGAGACCCTGTACTTCGCCTCGGCCGAGGAGTTCGGCGCCTGGATGGAGGCGAACCACGCCGAGTCGGACGGGGTGTGGGTGGCGTTGGCGAAGAAGGGCACGGAGGCGCCGTCGGTGACGCGAGGACAGGCGTTGGACGTGGCGTTGTGTTACGGGTGGATCGACGGCAAGGCGTTCTCCGGCGGTACGCCGGAGGGGTGGTGGGCGCAGCGGTACACCCCGCGGCGGGCGCGGAGCAACTGGTCGAGGATCAATTGCCGGCGGGCGGAGAAGTTGATCGAGCGTGGGCGGATGCGGGGTGCGGGGTTGGCGCGGATCGAGGCTGCGAAGGCGGATGGGCGGTGGGTCGCGGGTTCGCCTGCGGCGGGCTCTGGTTGATGGTGGCCTCAAGCGCCGGCCGGGCTGTTTGGCCTCAAGCGCCGGCCGGGCTGGTTGTGCTCAAGCGCCGCACGGGCTATTTGGCCTCAAACGCCGGCCGGGCTGGTTGGCCTCAAGCGCCGGCCGGGCTGGTTGTGCTCAAGCGCCGCACGGGCTATTTGGCCTCAAACGCCGGCCGGGCTGATTGGCCTCAAGCGCCGGCCGGGCTGGTTGGCCTTGAGGGCCGGTCGGCTGGGGGCTTTGTTGGTTCCCAGGGTGAGAACCAAGTCTTATCGCGGGTGCGTTGTTCCCGGTGTGTTACCTGCGTAGCGTTTTTGCTGGTATCCACATCCTTCGCTTGAAAGGGAGAACCGTGACCACCAGGGTTTATCCCGCCTACATCGGCGGCCGGGACATCGGCGGCGAAGGCGGGGAGTATGTGCACACCGTCACCGCTCGGGCCATCATCGAGGACACCTTTCCCAGTCTGCGGTTGAAGCGTGATCTCGACTTGGGCGTGGTCGATCGGGAGAGTGCCGGGGATCGGCTCGCGGGAGTGTGTGCGGTTGCCGACGAAGGCATGATCGCGGCGGCGCTGGAGGCGGCCGCCGGTGCCGCGCCGGAGTGGGCGCGCACGCCGCTCGCCACCCGGATGGAGATCGGGCGGGCGATCGCGCGGCGGCTGGGCGAGCATCGGGATCCGCTGGTGGAGATCCTGGTCGCCGAGGGGCAGCCCCGTTCGGGGGCCGAGGCGATGATCGACGGGATCCCGCTCACCGGGTGGAGCCCCGAGACGCTCGAATGGTGCGCCGAACAACTGGAGTTCCGTCGTCACGACGGAGAGCGCGAGATGATCCTGCGCCGCGTGGCCGACGGTGTGGTGTGCGTCAACCCGCCGCAGAACGCGGCGACGGTGAACGCGTTGTCGGCGATCACCGCGCTGTTGGCGGGCAATACCGTCGTGGTCCGCGCACCGCGCGGCGTCGCGCTCAGTTGCATGTACGCCATGCGTGAGGTGGTGGCGCCGGTGCTGGAGGCGGCCGGAGCGCCCGCCGGCACGTTGAACGCCTACTGCGGCCCGCCGGCCGTCGACACCTGGCTGGCCAGCGAACACGTGAACGACATCGTCTACTACGGCGGCAGCAAGCAGGGCCTGGCCTTCGAGCGGGACTGCATCGCCGCGGGCAAGAAACCGATCCTCGAACTCGCGGGCAACGACTGCTGCGTGGTGTGGTTCGACGCGGACCTGGACGCCGCGGTGGAGACCATGACCCAGTTCTTCCTGAACTCCGGTCAGATCTGCAACGTGCCCAACCAGGTGATCGCACACCCCGCGATCGCGGACGAGCTGATCGAGCGACTGATCGTGGCGACCGGCAAGATCCACCCCGGCTATCCCGACGAGCCCGGCGTGGTGCTCACCCCCGTGCTCGGTGCCGACTGGTTCTTCGGTTGCCTGACCGAGGCCCTCATGGGCGGCGCGACCCTGGTGCACGGCGGCCGTCGCCTGGAGGTGGACGGCACCCCGTCGGACACCGGCTTCTTCATCGAACCGACGATCGTGCGGGTGGCCGGACTCGGTGACGCCCGCTCGTTGTCGGTGGTCCGGGACGAGACGTTCTTCCCGCTGCTGCCGATCATCGTGCCCGAGCCGGGCGACTCGGACGAGCGACTGTTCGAGGAGATCCTGACGTTCGTCAACAGCAACGCCTACGGCCTGCGGAACTCGTTCTGGTCGACCGGCCCGGAGCAGATCGAGCGGTTCCTGTCCGGTGTCACCAACGGCGGCAACCTGAAGATCAACGACTCGCACGGCAACTTCCTCCCGTTCCTGCCCAACTCGGGCGGCACCGGCCTCACCGGCGGCGCCTTCGGCGAGGCGAGCCATCCCATGTTGCGCACCACGCATCTGCAGGGCGTCAGCATCGTCCGCCCGACGCCCCGACTCGGAGGAACCCGATGACTTCCCGCACCCTCAAGGCCGCGCTGCCGTGCTCGGCGGCGACCGCGATCGAACGGCTCCGCGACGACCGGGTCTTCCCGGACCGGGCCGCCGAGATCGTCTCGGTCCAGGACGCCGGCGACGACCTGCGGCACTGGACGCTCGCCTTCCGCGGCGGTACCGCCCGGTGGACGCAGCGCACCCGGGACGCGAGCGGTGAGCAGCAGCCGTACCGGATCGAGTTCGAACAGGTCGACGGCGACTTCCAACACTTCGGCGGCGCGTGGACGTGCACCGACACCGACGACGGCTGCGAGGCCGTGTTCGAGGTCGGCTACCGCACCAGCGTGCCGCACCTCGCGGGCGCGATCGACTCGGCCGTCGGCCGGGTCCTGGTCCGCGCCGCACACCACATCCTGATCGGCGTCGGCGGTACCGCGCGCATCACCGCCGGTGGGCACCACCTGCGCGACCTGCCGGTCGCCGTGATCCCGGAAGGGAGCCCGAGCCATGCGCTTCGATGACATCTGGATCACCGGCACCGGCGGCACACTCGGCGAGCGGACCCCCGTTTCGGACGCCGTCGCGGCCGGCCACTACGAGGCCGAGGCCGCCGAGAGCACCGGCATGGTCAGCGTCGCCCAGGCCCGGCTCGCGCCGCCGGAGATGGCCGTGATCGCGGGGCGCCAGGCGATCAAGGACGCCCAGGAGTACGGCACCGTGGTCGACCCGGGCAGCCTGTACCTGCACAGCCACGGGCACTTCCAGGGCATCGACATGTGGCCCGCCGCGTGCTGGATCGCCAAGGAGCTGCTGGGTCCGCGCGTCGACGGGATACCCACGACCGTCTCCGCGTGGTCCAACGGTTCGCTGGCCAGCATCGACATCGCGGCGGCGATGCTCGCGTCGCGCCCCGCGCTGCCGTCCGCGCTGATCACGCTGGGGGACCGGTTCGCGCCGCCGACCGATCGCTGGCACACCTCCCCGGGCATCGTGTTCGGCGACGGTGCCGCGGCGGCCGTGCTCGCCCGAGGTGGCGGTCGGCTGCGGTTGGTCTCGCTCGTCTCGGAGACCGACACGGTCCTGGAGGGGCTCTCGCGCGGCGACGAGCCGTTTCGTACCGCGCCTTCCGGGCAGGGCGACATCCGGCACCGCACTCGGCAATTCCTGGCCCGGGGCGAGATCTCCATCCGGGACGTGCAGACACGTTCGGCGGAGCGCACCCGCAGCGTGGTGGCCCGCGCCCTGGCCGACGCGGAACTGGACCAGGAGCAGATCGACTGGTTCGTCACCCCGTTCGTCGGCAGCACGCTCCACCGGGAGAGCTTCGTCCGGCCGCTCGGCATCACCCCCCGCCACGACCTGCACGGACTCGGGCTGACCATAGGCCACCTCGGCGCGGCCGACCAGATCTACGCGCTCGACCACCTGCTCAAGGAAGACCTCTTGGCACCCGGGGCACGGGTGCTCGTGATCGGAACCGGCATGGGCTTCACCTTCTCCGCCGCCGTGTTCGCGGCGGACCGGTCCTGACCCCACGATCGGAAGGAAGGGAACCCTGTCATGAGCCTCAGCCGCAACTCCGACTCCCGCGTGACCGCGGTCGACAGACTCATGTCGCCGACCGCCCTGCGGAAGGAGATACCGATCCCGCCGGAGACCCGCAAGGCCGTGCTGGCGGCCCGCAGGGACGTCAAGCGCATCCTGAACGGGAAGGACGATCGCCTGGTCCTGGTCACCGGTCCGTGCTCGATCCACGACACCGAGGCCGCGCTGGTCTACGCCGAGCGCCTGGCGGAAGTGTCCCGGCGGGTGGCCGACCGACTGCTGATCGTCATGCGCGTGTACGTGGAGAAGCCGCGTACCCGGATGGGCTGGAAGGGGCTGGTCAGCGATCCCGGCCTGGACGGGTCGTTCGACCTGAACACCGGGCTGCGGATGGCGCGCGGGCTGATGGTGCGGATCCTGGAAACCGGGCTGCCGATCGGTTGCGAGTTCCTCGACCCGATGATCGCCCGGTACTTCGCCGACGCGGTCTCGTGGGCCTCGATCGGTGCGCGCACCGTGCAGAGTCAGGTGCACCGCCAGCTCACCAGCGGTTTGGACATGCCGGTCGGGATCAAGAACACGACCGCCGGTCGCACGGGCGACGCGATCGACGCGATCGTCACCGCCTCGAACAGCCACGTGTTCCCGAGCGTCACCGACGACGGGCAGGCGGCGGTGGTGACCACCAGCGGCAACCCCGACTGCCACGTGGTGCTGCGCGGCGGGACCGAAGGCCCCAACTACAGCGCGCCCGACGTGGCCGAGACACTCGATCAGTTGCAGGCCGCGGGACTGCCCGGGCGGCTGGTCATCGACGCGAGTCACGGCAACAGCGGCAAGGACCACGAGGAGCAGACCAACGTGGTCGAGGACGTCGCCGAACGCATCGCCGACGGTGAGTCCGGCGTCGCCGGGATGATGATCGAGAGCTTCCTGGCCTGCGGCCGACAGGACCTGATCCTGGGCCGGACCGACGGCCTCGCCTACGGCCAGAGCGTCACCGACGCGTGCGCGGGCTGGGAGCAGACCACGCACATGGTCGAGTGCCTGGCGGAGGCGGTGACGGCCCGGCGCGCGGCGGATCCGTCGGTGATGGTGGCCTGAGCACACTCGGACCGGCACCCGGCTTCCCGACAGCTCCACCCCCGACACGACACCTCGACCCCCGACACCCCACCCCATCCCCGACACTCCGACACCCGAGAATTCGAGAGGAACGATTCCGGTGGCCACGACCACGAGTTCGGCACTTCCGCTCGCCCGGCACATCGACGGCGATCGCACCGGAGCGGTGCATCGGATCGCCATCGCCGCCCCCGACCGGGCGAAGTCGGATCCGGAGCGGTACGCGTCGGCGGCGCTCGCGGCGCTGATCCACCGATACACCGGCGAGACCGATCTGTTGATCGCGCGCCGTACCGGATCGGGACCGACCGAGACGATCGAGCCGCGGGTGTCCGGCGACGAGACGGCGGCGGAACTGCTCGCCGGCGTCGCCGCCGCGCCGCCCGCACAACCGGCGGCAGGTCGCCCGTGCCACGGCATGGTGGCCGACGCGGCCGCGCGGGACTTCGTCTCCCGCGCCGCGCTGACCCTGTGCGTCGACCAGGGCAGCTACGAACTGCTGCTCTCCCAGGACGAGTTCGATGAGGAGGCAGCCGCCCAGTACGGCCGGCATCTGGCCCGCGTGCTCTGCGCGCTGAGCGCCGACGACGGCGTGCTCGTCCGTGACCTGCCGCTGCTGGGCGACGAGGAGAGGCAGCGCATCCTGGTCGAGTGGAACCGGACCGAACAGGACGTACCCGAGCCGTTCTTCCATGAGATCGTGGCGGACTTCGCGCGCCGAACCCCCGAGGCGATCGCGATCGCGCTGCCCGACAGCACGCTGACCTATCGGGAACTGGACGACCGCGCCAATCGCCTCGCGCACCGCCTGGCCGCGACCGGCGTGCGCCGGCGGGACCGGGTGGGGGTCTGCTTCCCGCGTGGCGCGGAGAGCCTGATCGCCCAACTCGCCTGCTTCAAGCTCGCGGCGGCGGCGATCCTGCTCGACCCGGACTTTCCCGCCGATCGGGTGCGCTTCATGGTCGAGGACGCCTCGGCCGCCGCGGTCGTGACGCTGTCCGCGCACGAGGACAAGGTCTCCGGGCACTGCCCGGTGCTCTCGCTGGACGTCGCCGACTGGCACGCCGAGCCGAGCACCGAGGTGAGCGCGCCGGTGGACGTCGACGACCTGATCCACATCTGCTACACCTCCGGCTCCACCGGCGCGCCGAAGGCGGTTCTGGTCCGGTTCGGGGCGGCGCGCAATCAGATCCACAGCATGTGCGAGATGACCGGGATGGACGCCGACACCCAGGGCACCTGGCTGGCCGCGCCCGGCTACGGCATGGTCGAGGTCGAGTGTTTCCCGGTGCTCGCGGCCGGCGGTACGGTGCACATTCCGGATGTATCGGTGGTGGCATCCCCGAAGTTGCTCCAGGACTGGTACCTGGACAAGCGGATCACCACCACGCTGCTGATGAAGCCGATGGCCGAGCGGCTGTGGAGCCTGGACTGGCCCGCCGACACCCCGTTGGCGAACATCAGGGTCTGCGGCGAGCGGATCCAGTCCTGGCCGCCCGCAGGGCTGCCGTTCCGCCTGATCAACCTGTACGGCTCCGCCGAGGCGACCACCGTCGCCGGCTGCGACATCACCGAGCTGGGCCGCGAGTTGGGGGTGGAGGGACGCGCCCGCCGGCTGCCGCCGATCGGCCGGCCGATTCCCAACGTCAAGATCTACGTGCTGGACGAGAACCTCGCGCCGGTGCCGCCGGGCGTGGTGGGCGAACTGTGCATCGCGGGCCACAGCCTGTCGGCCGGCTACCTGAACCGGCCCGAGGCGACCGCGTTGAAGTGGGTGCCCAACCCGATCGATCCGGACCGGAACCCGGTGCTCTACCGCACCGGCGACATGGCGCGGTACTGGCAGGACGGTGGCATCGAGATCATCGGCCGGGTGGACAACCAACTCAAGGTGCAGGGCAACACCGTGCAACTCGGCGAGATCGAGGTGGTCGCCGCGAGGCAGCCGGGCGTCGCCCAGGTCGCGGTCCTGGCGCATCGGGACACCGACGGGGACGTGCGCCTGACCGCGTACATCGAGCCCAAGGGTGAACCGGCGCCGGCGGTCCCGGACATCCGTCGGGCGCTGCGGGAGAAGCTGCCCGCGTTCATGGTGCCGTCCGCGTATGTCGTGGGCGGGCTGCCGACATCGGTCAACGGCAAGATCGACCGTGCCGCGCTGCCCGAACCGCCGCGCTCGCGGCCGGACCTGGACAGCCCGTACCGGGAGCCGCGCACCGACACCGAGCACTCGCTCGTGCAGTTGTGGACGAAGGTGCTCGAACTGGATGGGATCGGCGTGCGGGACAACTTCTTCGAACTCGGCGGCGATTCGCTGCGCGGGGCTCGGCTGACCGAGCAGGTGCGCGAACTCTTCGACATCGACGTCGAGTTGGGCGATCTGCTGCACGAGCCCACGATCGACCGGATGGCCGGGGTGATCGAGGTGGCCCGCGCGCGTTGACCCCTCGTGCGAGCGGCCGTCGTCCCCGGCGTGGCCGATGGGGACGACGAGCCGTGGTGCGCCGGGCTCAGGCCTTGCCGGTCTCGGCCAGGACGTCCAGGTAGTTCGGGTTGTGCATGATGCCGAGCACGTTTCCGAACGGGTCGATCACCGAGGCACCGACGAATCCCTCGCCGAAGTCGCGGGCGGGCTCGTGCTCCTTCGCGCCCATGGCCAGCAACCGGTTCAGGGCGGCGGGCAGATCCTCGACATGCCAACTGACGACGGCACCGCCGGCCTCGGCCGTGCCGTGCGCACCCAGCTCCGAGACGTAGGCGGCGTCCACCAGACCCAGTTCCTGTCGGAAGTCGCCGACCCGGAACTCGACATACCCGGGGCGTTCGAAGTAGGGTTCGATGCCCAGCAGTTCGGTGTACCAGTGGCGGGCCGCGGCCAAATCCGCCGCCTGGTACCTGACATGGGCCAAACCTCGCAACATTCGTGCTCCCTCGGTGTTCGGCGGAACCGGTCCGACATGGAGATAACGCCGCGGATCGTTAGGGGTCACTCCCCGGCGGGACCGGGCGGCCCGGCGCGCCCGGGGGAGTCGGCGGGACCGGGCGAATCGAGTCGGTGCGCGGCGTCGGTGCGCAGTACCACCCTGGTGCCGTGCAGTTCGTGCCGTTCCATCCGACGATGCACGTCGGCGGCGGCGGACAGCGGCAGGATCTCCATCGCGCGCGGGCGCAACCGGCCGCTGCCGAGCAGGCGGTTGATCGTGCCCGCGGCGGCGGCGAGCTCGTCGACGCCGGCGTGCGAGATCACGAAACCGCGGATCGAGCCGTCCTTCATGTAGAGCTCGCTCGCGGGCAACACCGGTGCGGTGCCCGACCCCGCGCCCGCGAGCAGGACTATCCGGCCGCGTCGGGCGAGGAGGTCGACCGCCGCCGCCAGGTCGTTGCGGCCGGAGGTGTCCAGATACAGGTCCACGCCGTTCGGGGCGGCCTCGGCGAGGTGTCGGGTCAGGTCGGGATCGCGGTAGTCGCAGACGATCTCGGCGCCCAGTTCGCGGCAGTATCGGGCGTCCCGGGCCGAGGCGGTGGCCAGGATCCGGGCGCCCGCCTCGGCGGCCAGTGTGACCAGTGCGCCGCCGACGTTTCCGGCGGCGCCCGCGATCAGCACGGTGTCGCCGGCGCGCAGGCCGCCGTGCGCGAACAGCGCGAGGTGGGCGGTGGCCGCGGGGTGCAGCATTGCCACCGCCGTGTACGGATCCACCCCCGGCGGGAGTCGGTAGAGCCGGTCGGCGGCGACCACCGCCCGCTCGGCCGCCGCGCCCTGCCGGCCGCCGTGGCCCAGGCTGTTGCTCCAGACCGGGTCGCCGACGGCGAAGCCGGGCGCACCCGGGCCGACCCGGGCGACCCGGCCGACCAGATCGCGGCCGATCACGAACGGGAACGCGACGGGAGTGGCGAACCGCCCGGAGCGCACGAAGGTGTCGACCGGATTGACCGTGCCGGCCCACACGTCGACGAGCACGTCGCAGGGGCCGGGGGAGGGGTCGGGCAGCTTGCCGAAACGGATCTCCGACGGCGGGCCGAGCCGTTCGAGGTAGGCAGCGCGCATGTACCGGAGTCTGGCATCGGCCGAGGTGAATTCCCGTGCGTGACCCGCCGGTTCGGGACGCGCGTGGCTTCGCGATTCGAGAAGGACGTCTTATCGCCAGGGCGTGGTCGTCGCGCTGTTACCACCATAACGTGATGAGTGGTAGCAGTGCTTTCGCCCATACCAGCGACACCGAAAGGGGCGCCGGGAGATGACCAACGCACCCAGCTTCGCGGCCTTCGAGGCCGGCGAGCGTGCGCCGCTGTTCCTGTTGGCCGCGCATACGCACATCGCGGCCGACCCGGCCGAGGTCTACGCGGTCGTCAGCGATCTGCCGCGCAGCGCGGAGTGGAGTCCCGAGTGCGTCGGCGGCACCTGGATCCGCGGCGAACCGGGCACGGTGGGCGCGGTGTTCCGCGGCGAGAACCTGCGGGCCGCGGACGTGGTCGGCTGGGCCCCGGTGGTCCGGGGCACGTGGTTCACCGAATCCGAGGTGGTCGCCGCCGAGCCCGGGCGCGGCTTCGGCTGGGCGATGCGGGACTCGGCGGGGGTGCGGCAGGACAGCGTGTGGGGCTACGACATCGAGCCCGCCGCCGGCGGTTGTGTGCTGACCCACCGGTTCCGGATGGGCCGCGCCACCGAGGGGATCCGCGGCATCACCGCGGCGATGGACGAGCGGGAGAAGCTGCGCTTCCTGGCCGAGTGGGGCGCCAAACTCGCCGCGGACCTGCCGGTCACCCTCGAACGCGTCAAGCGGGTCGTCGAGCGCTCCGCCGCCGTCCGGCACTGAACCGCCGCCGGCCCCCCGAACCTCGGCCGACCGGGTCCACCGCCCGCCATCCCACATCCTCCCCGCGCGGTCGTCGGCCCGTCCGAACCCACCGACGAAGGTCTGACCTCATGTTCTTGCAACGCATCGGTAATCGCGGCATCCGACTGGGCACGCTCTTCGAACGCGCGGCGGCCCGACACCCGGCCAACGTCCTGATCCTCGACCACGACCTGGACATCGCCCCCGAGCTGGGCCGGCGCGCGACCATCCCGGAGATCGCCGACCTGATCGACGACTTCGCGGCCCGGCTGCACGCGGCCGGGATCCGACCCGGCGACCGGGTCGTGGTGCACAAATCCGACGGCTTCGACATCACCCTCCTGGCCTGCGCGATCGCTCGCATCGGCGGGGTGCCGGTGCTGCTGTCGCCGATGCTCGACGGTGCGACCGTCGCCGAGTTGGTGCGGCGCACCGACCGGCCGTTCCTGGTCACCGACCGGGCCAAGCTCGACGGGCTGCCGAGCGCGGTCTTCGCCGAGACCGCGCGGGTGCTGCTGAGCGCCGGCACACATCCGGACGCCACCACCCTCGACGCGTTCGCCGGGGCGGCCCGGGTGCCCGCGGTGACCCGGCCCGCCGAGGAGCCGACGCTGATCACCCATACCTCCGGCACCACCGGAGTACCCAAGCTCGCCGTACACACCGGCCGCAGTCTCCAGGCCCGGTACCGGCCGCAGGCCGCGATCGTCGCACCGATCCTGCGGCGCCGGGAAACCATCGCGCTGCACGTCTCGTTCGTGCACTCCCGACTGATCACCGCGCTGGCCATCTCGCTGCTGCGCGGCTTCCCGATCGCCGTGCTGGCCGACTCCGATCCCCGACGCGCCGCCGATCTGTTCGCGCGGCTGCGCCCGGGGGTGCTGGAGGCGCATCCCAACACCTTCATGGAATGGGAGGAGTTGGCCGACGATCCGCGCGAACCGCTGGCCGGCGTCAAGCTGTTCAGTTCCACCTTCGACGCGATCCACCCGCGCACCGTGCACCGGCTGCTGGCCGCCACCCGGCGCCGCGCGCCGCTGTTCGGCCAGTTGTACGGCCAGAGCGAGGTCGGGCCGGCCGTGGTGCGCGCCTTCACCCGGGGCCGGGCCCCGGACGCGGACGGTCGCTGTGTGGGCCGCCCCTTCCCCGGGATGACCGCCGCCCGGGTGGTCGGTCGGGCGGGCCGGCCGCCGTCCGCCGAGCACCCCGGCTTCATCGAGGTCAAGAGCGACGGACGAGTTCTCACCTACCTCGGCGAACAGGACCGCTACGACGCGCAGGTGTCCGCCGACGGCTGGTGGCGGATGGGCGACGTCGGCTACCGGACCAGGTGGGGCTGTATCCACCTGCTGGACCGCGAGGTCGACCTGATCGAGGGCTTCGGCTCGACGCTGGCCGCCGAGGACGCGCTGTTCGACAAGCTGGACGAACTCGCCGAGGTGGTCATCGTGCCCGGCGCCGACGGCACCGCCGTCCCGGTGGTGTGCACCAGGGACGACCGCCCCATCGACCGGGACGCCTGGCGCGCGGCCACCGCCGAACTGCCGGACATGGCCGATCCGGTCCAGCGTCGGATCGAGGACCTGCCGCAGACCGCGACCACCAAGATCAAACGCCTCGAGTTGGCGCGCCGGCTCGAGGACGAGGATCGGGGTGCGTGATGGCCGAGGTCATCGTCGCGGGCGGCGGGATCGGCGGGCTGGCCACGGCTCTCGCGGTGGCCGCCCGCGGACACCACGCGGTCGCGCTCGAACGCGCGGACGAGTTCGCCGAGATCGGCGCCGGCATCCAACTGGCCCCCAACGGACTGCACGCCCTGGACGTCCTGGGCGTGGGCGCGGCGGTGCGCGCGGCCGCGGTGCGGATGGCCGAACTGCGCTTCATGGACGGCGTCACCGGTGCGCACGTGGCGAGCCTGCCGTTGACCGAGCAGTACCGGCGCCGCTTCGCCGGCCCCTACGTCGTCGTGCATCGCGCGGAACTGCACCGGGCGCTGCTCGACGCGTGCCTGGCCGCCGACGCCGTGTCGCTGTACGCCGGCGCGCACGTGGTCGACTACGCCCGGGACGCCACGAGCGCGACGGCCGTGCTCGCGGACGGCACCGGGATCACCGGCGACGTACTGATCGGCGCGGACGGGATCCACTCCGCGATCAGGGCCCGGCTGATCGGCGACGGCGAGCCGCGGATCTCCGGGATCAGCGTGTACCGGGCGGTGATCCCGATGGAACGGGTGCCCGACGCGCTGCGCTTCGACCGGTCGGTGGTGTGGTGGGCCGGGCCCGGCTGCCACTTCGTGCACTATCCGATCGCCGGCGGTCGCTTCCTCAACCTCGCGGCCAGCCGCGCGGACGGCGGCACCGAGGCCGTCGCCGGCGAATGCGTGCACCGGGACCGGGTGCTGGGCGAACTCGCCGCCCTGGGCGGTACGGCACAGCGGCTGTTGGAACTCGGCGCGGACTGGAAGACCTGGATGTTGGTCGACCGCGACCCGGTGTCCCGATGGACCGACGGCCGGGTCGCGCTGCTGGGCGACGCGGCCCACCCGATGCTGCACTACGCGGCGCAGGGCGCGTGTCAGGCCCTGGAGGACGCCGTCGTGCTCGGCGCTCGACTGGCCGGTGCGCGCGCCGACGAACTGCCGCAGCGCCTGGCCGGGTACCGCGACGCGCGGCACGAGCGGACCACCCGGATCACGCTTGCCGCGCGCGACAGCATCCGCCTGTGGCATCCCGCGGGCGCCGCGGCCGAGACCAGGAACGCGCTGCTCGGCGCGATGTCGGCCGATCGACTGCACGACCACGTGGCCTGGATGCACGGGTTCCGGGTCGGCGGGCCGCGCGCCGAGGAGGCGGCGGCATGAGCGTGGCCGGCCCGACCCGGGTCTGCGTCGTGGGCGCGGGGCCGCGCGGGCTCTCCGTCCTGGAGCGCCTGTGCGCCAACGAACGCGCCGCGCCCACCCATCCGGAGGTCACGATCCACGTGGTCGACCCCGCCTCGCCGGGAGCCGGCGCGGTCTGGCGTTCGGAGCAGTCCCAGCACCTGCTGATGAACACCGTCGCGGCGCAGATCACCGTGTACACCGACGCGAGCTCGCGGATCGAGGGGCCGATCGTGCCCGGGCCGAGCCTGTACGCATGGGCGCGGTCGGCGGCGGTCGCGGGCGAAGCGGGCGACCTCGGCGCGGAGATCCTCGCCGAGGCCCGCGCGCTGGGGCCCGACGACTACCCCACGCGCGCGTTCTACGGCCGCTACCTGCACGACGCGTTCGAGCGGGTGGTGGCCCGCGCGCCGGCGCATGTCGCGGTGCGGGTGCACCGCTCGCGCGCGGTGGCGCTGGCGGACACGCACGGCATACCGGGCGGCCCGCAGGGGGTGCGACTGGAGGACGGCACTCGACTGCACGAGTTGGACGCGGTGGTACTGGCCCTGGGCCACCTGCCGGCCCGGCTGTCCGCACGGGAGGCCCGCACCGCGAGCCTGGCCCGGATCCACCACCTGACCTACATCACCCCGGCCAACCCGGCGGACCTGGACCTGGATCGGGTCCGGCCCGGCGAGAACGTGTTGTTGCGCGGCCTGGGGCTCAACTTCTTCGACCACATGGCCCTGTTCAGCAGCGGCAGGGGAGGCCGCTTCGGTCGCGCCGAGGACGGGCGGACGCTGTATCACCCGTCGGGGAACGAACCGGCCCTGTACGCGAGTTCGCGGCGCGGCGTGCCCTACCACGCACGTGGGGAGAACCAGAAGGGCGCGCACGGGCGGTATGTTCCGCGGCTGCTGACCCCAGAGTACGCCGAGGGCCTGCGGCGGCGTGCCCGGGAGGGGCGGCCGGTCGACTTCACCGCAGACCTGTGGCCGCTGATCGTCCGCGAGGTGGAAAGCGTCTACTACGCGGCGCTGTTGCGCCGGCGAGGCCGCCGGGAGGCCGAATGCGCGGCGTTCACCCGGGCGTACCTGGCGGCGGGTTCGGACGAGGAGAGCGCCGACCTGGCCCTCGCGTACGGCATCGAGCGGGCCGCGCACTGGGACTGGTCGGCGATCTCCAGGCCCTACGGCGAGCGGGAGTTCGCGAGCCGGGCGGAGTTCACCGGGTGGCTGGTGGAGTACCTGGAGCGGGACGTCGCGGCGGCCCGCGAGGGGAACGTGGACGGACCGCTCAAGGCCGCGCTGGATGTCCTGCGGGACCTGCGCAACGAGATCCGGCTCGCGGTCGATCACGGCGGCCTGTCCGGCGACTCGCACCGGGACGACCTGGAGGGGTGGTACACGCCGCTCAACGGCTTCCTGTCGATCGGCCCGCCGGCCGCCCGGATCGAGCAGATGATCGCGCTCATCGAGGCCGGCGTGCTGACCCTGACCGGGCCCGGCACCCGAATCTGCCTGGACGTCGCCGAACCGGCGTTCGTGGCCGCCTCCACCATGGTGCCGGGCCCGCCGGTACGCGCCGCGGTGTTGATCGAGGCCCGGCTGCCCGAGCCGGACCTGCGCCGGACCGAGGACCCGCTGTTGCGCCACCTGCTGAACACCGACCAGGCCGCGCCGTACCGGATCCGCGGTGTCGGCGGCGAGGACTACGAGACCGGCGGCCTGGCGGTGACCGAGCGGCCGTACCGGCTGATCGACGGGCGGGACCGGCCGCATCCGCGCCGATTCGCCTACGGCGTGCCGACCGAATCGGTGCACTGGGTCACCGCCGCCGGGATCCGACCCGGCGTGGACTCGGTCACGCTCGCCGACTCGGACGCGATCGCCCGCGCGGTCCTCGCGCTGCCCGCCGCCTCCCGAACGCCGGCGAACGTGCGTCCGATGTTGTCGACCGACCCGGAAATCACCCCGAACGGAGTGATCGTGTGACCGCAGTCCCGCACGTACTCGAGCAACACGTGGGCGCCCGCCCGGACATCGAGCAGGACGCCGGACTGCTGTCCCCGGTCCGGGTCGGGACGCCGGTGGAGGCGGCCGTGTGCGATCGGGCCTGGCTCCAGGCCATGCTCGACGCGGAGGCCGCGCTCGCCCGGGCCCAGGCGCGGCTGGGCACCCTGCCGCGGGTCGCCGCCGAGATCATCACCGCGACGGCCCGGGCCGAGCGCTTCGATCTGCGCGAGGTGGCCCTGGCCGCCCGGGAGAGTGCCAATCCGGTGGTCGCGCTGGTCGCCGCGCTCACCCGGGCGGTGGCCGAGCAAGACCCGGCAGCGGCCGAGTTCGTGCACCGCGGTTCGACCAGCCAGGACATCCTGGACACCGGCGCGATGTTGATCGCCGCGCGGGCCCTGGGCATCGTACGGACCGACCTGACCCGGATCGCCGACGCGCTGGGCGCGCTCGCCGAGCGGTATCGGGACACCGTGCTGGCCGGGCGCACCCTGACCCTGCACGCGGTGCCCACCACCTTCGGCCTCAAGGCGGCGGGCTGGCGACAGTCGGTCCTGGACGCCCGACGACGGATCGACGCGCTGCTCGCGGACGGCCTGCCGGTGTCGCTCGGCGGCGCGGCCGGCACGCTGGCGGCCTATCTCGAATACGCGGCGCTCGACGACTCGGTCCTCGACGGCTCGGCCGAACGGCTCGATCCGGGCGCCTACATCGAGGCGCTGGTCGACGCGTTCGCCGCCGAAACCGGTCTGGGCCGGACGCCGTTGCCGTGGCACGCGCTGCGCACCCCGATGATCGACCTGGCCGCCGTGTTGGCGGGTACCACCGGCGTGCTGGGCAAGATCGCGGTGGATGTGCAGGTGTTGGCGCGGACCGAGGTGGGGGAAGTGGCCGAACCCGACGTGGCGGGCCGGGGCGGATCGTCGGCGATGCCGCACAAGCACAATCCGGTGTTGTCCACGCTGATTCGCAGCGCGGCGCTCCAGGTGCCGGCGATCGCGGCGGCGTTGTCCGGGTGTTCGGTCGCCGAGGACGAGCGCTCGGCGGGCGCGTGGCACGCCGAATGGCTGTTGTTGCGCGAGGGCCTGCGGCTCGCGGGCGGCGCCGCGCACACGGCCGTCGAGCTCGCCGAGGGCCTGGTCGTCCACCCCGAACGCATGCGCGCCAACCTGGAGTCGACCGGCGGCCACATGGTCACCGAGCGGCTCGCGGCGATCCTGACCCCCGCGCTCGGACGGGACCGGGCCAAGGCGCTGTCGGCCGCGGCGTCCGCGAGCGCGGTGCGGACCGGGCGGTCGTTGGCCGAGGTGCTGGCCGGCGAGCCGGAGGTCACGGCGCGGATCTCCGCCGAGCGGCTGGCGGAACTCCTGGACCCGGCCGGGTACACCGGGGGTGCGGGGGTGATGGTCGATCGTGCGCTCGGTTCGCCCGGCCGGGAGCACGGGCGAGCGGGGAACTACCAGTGAAACGGAGACACCGGTAGCATGAATGGCATGCGGTCACAACGCGAAATCCGACAGCCGGGAGACCGGGCCGTCGCACCGGGCGGACTCGCGCTGGTGCAGGCATTCGTGAACAGCGTCAACGTCGAGTTCGGCCCGGACGAGTTCGCCTCGGTCGAGGGCCTGAACCGCTGGCTGGCGCGCAACGGCTTCGCGCCGCCGGCGACCGCGCCGGACGACCTCGACCTCGACCTCGCGCGGACGATCACGCTGCGCGAGGCGCTGCGGGGGCTCCTGCGCGAGAACAACGGCGCGCCGACCGACGAGCGGGCCCGACGGGCCCTCGACCAGGTCGCGCGGGAATGCCCGCTGGTCGTCGGATTCGACGGTGGCGGGCCGGACCCGGTGCTCCGGCCGGCCCGGACGGAACTGCCCGGCGTATGGGCCGCGGTGCTGGCGGCCACCGTCGAGGCGCGGCTCGACGGCACCTGGCGGCGGCTGAAGTCGTGCAACGAACACCGCTGTGAATGGGCCTTCTACGATCGCTCGCGCAACCGGGGCAGCCGTTGGTGCTCGATGGCGGTATGCGGCACGCGGGCCAAGATGGCCACCTACCGGGGGACGCGAGCGACCTCGAACGCCGGTTCGTCCGGGGGATGACCCGGGGCGGGATCGGCGTTCGAGCGCCCGGTCTCTCGTGTCTCATGGTTGCGTCCCCCGCCGCCGGCCGTCTTCGGCCGTGGTCCGGCGGCCTCCCGTCGTCTCACGGCGCGGCGGTGCGGCCCAGGAGTTTGCGGGCCACCACGAGCTTGGTGGCGGCGGCGGTGCCGTCGGCGAGTTGCAGGCCGATCACGTCGCGGAGCCGGCGGGCGATCGGGCCGTCCTCGGTCCAGCCGAGTTGGCCGAAGGTCAGCAGCGCCTGGTGCACGGCGTCCATCGCGGCCTTGGGGGCCCACCACTTGGCCATGTTCGCCGGGATCCGCGGATCCTCGCCGGCGTCCGCCAGCGCCAGCGCCTCGTAGGCGACCAGGCGCGCGGCGTGCAACATCGTCGCGTGCTCGACCAGGGCGAAGGCCACCGACTGGAACCGGCCGATCGGCTGCCCGAACGCCTCGCGCCGCCCGGCGTGCCCGACCGCCTCGTCGAGTGCGGCCTGCCCGACCGCGATCGCCATCAGCGAGATCAGCGCCCGGGAGACACCGAAGCCGCGCATCACCTCGACGAAGCCGCGGCCGGGCGTGCCGACCACGTCCCGCGCACCCACCGGCAACCCGTCCAGGAGCAGCCGGCCTCGGCCACCGGCCCGGCAGCCCAGGTCGTCGAGCTGTTCGCGGGTCACGTGCGCGTCGTCGAGCCGCACGTAGAAGGCGGTGACGCCGTGCGCGCCCGCCTCGCCGGTGCGCGCGAAGACCAGCGCGTGGCCGGCGTACATCGCGGCCATGATCGAGGTCTTCTCGCCGGAAAGCACCCAGCCGTCGGCGGTGGGTTCCGCGCGCATCCCGATGTTCGCCGCGTCGGTGCCGTGCGCGGGCTCGGTCAGCGCGAGGGCCACGATCGTGTCGCCGGAGGCGATCGACGGCAACCACTCGGCGAGTTGCCCGGGCGTACCGTTCGCCGCCAGCACACCGCCCACCAGCGCCGCGTTGAGCACCGGGAAGCACACCGACAGGTCGGCCGCGGCCAGTTCGGCCAGCGCGATGCCCGCGCTCGTCGCGTCCAGTTCTCTCCCGCCGTACTCCCGCGGGATGCGCAGACCGAACAGGCCCTCGGCGCCCATCTCGGCGAGCAGGCCGGGCCGATAGCTGCCGCGCGCGTCGCTCTGCCGGGCGTGCGGGGCGATCCGCGAGTCGGCGAATTTGTGCACGTGCTCCGCGAGTTCGTTCTGATCGGCGGTGAAGGTGAAGTCCATGGCCCCTCCTCAGGCTTGTTGGAATCGGTCGCGCAGGGCGAACTTCTGCACCTTTCCGGACGGCGTCCGGGGCAGCGCGGTCGCGATCTCCACCCGCTCGGGCCAGTAGCGCTTGGCCATGTCCAGGCCGGCGAGGTGGGTCTGCAGGTCGGCGAGCGTCGGCGCGGGCCCCGCCGGGACCACGACCGCACACGCGCGTTCGCCCAGCCGGGCGTCCGGGTAGCCGACGATCGCCACGTCCTTGATCGCGTGGTGGCGCAGCAGCGCGGCCTCCACCTCGACCACCGGGATGTTCTCCGCGCCGCGCATGATCAGGTCCTTGACCCGCCCGGTGATCCGGATGCCGCCGTGTCCGTCGGAACGGGCCAGGTCGCCGGTGTCGAACCAGCCGTCCTCGGTGACCGACGCCGCGTACACCTCGGGGCGGCGGAAGTAGCCCAGACACTGCGCGGCACCGCGCACCTGGAGCAGCCCGGACTCCCCGGCGGCCACGGGCCCGCCGTGGTCGCGGTCGACGACGCGCACCCACATCCCCGGCACCGCGGTGCCGTCGCTCTCGGCGGCGCGCAGGGCGGGCTGCTCGGGACGGGTGATGGTGACACAGCCGTTCTCGGTCATGCCCCACAACGCGTACAACCGGCAGCCCAGGATCTCGCGCGCGTCCTCGACCAGCATCGGCGCGATCGGGGCGCTGCCGGTGGCGAACGTGGTCAGCGCGGACAGGTCCCGGGGAGCGGTGCGCTGCACCTGGATCAGGTCGGAGAGGAAGGTGGGCGCGCCCATGAAGAAGGTGACCCGACGCTCCTCCAGCACGCGCAACATCAGCGCCGGATCCCACGCGTCCACCTGGACGGCGGTCGCGCCGAGCAGCAGGGGCATCACGAAGTTCCAGGTGTAGCCCGCCTGATGGGAGGTCGGCGAGCCCATCGCGGTGACCTCGTCGGGGGTGAGCCCGAGCACGTCGGCCTGCGCCTTGTTCATCGCGTAGAGCGTGTTGTGGCTGTGCACCACGCCCTTGGGCTCGCCGGTGGTGCCCGAGGTGAACATCACCTGCGCGGCGTCGTCGGGGTTCGCCTCCAGATGGTCCAGGGCGGCCAGTTCGCCCGTCGTCGGCTCGCGTTCCACCAGTTCGCGGTCGAAGTCCAGTGCCCCGTCGGCGGTTTCGTCGCCGTCCCCGCCGAGCAGCACGCGCCGGCGCAGGGTGGGCATGGTCCGCGCCACCTCCGCGCTCATCCGGGCATAGGAGAAGCCGCGGAACTCGGCCGCCGCGATGTAGAGCGGGCTCTCGGTCAGGCCGGTCATGAACTCCACCTCGCGCCGGCGCATGACCGGGACGACCGGGCCGGCCACCGCGCCCATCCGCGCGCAGGCCAGGCACAGTGCCACCAACTGCCACGAGTTGGGCAGTTGCAGGGTGACCACATCGCCCGGGCACACGCCCAGACGGACCAGGTTGGCGGCGAACCGGTCGACCCGGTGCGCGAGTTCGGCGTAGGTGAGGGTCACGACGGTGTCGTCCTGGTAGCAGACGAGGGCGTCCTTGTCGGGATGGCGGGCCACCGCGCGCCGCAGGTCGGCCAGGAGGGTCTCCTCGCGCCACCATCCGTTCGCTCGGTACGAACCGGTCATCACAGGTCCTTTCGGGTCGGGTCGACGGCCGAGCGGGCGTACGCGGCGATGGCGCGGGCGGTGATGCCGCCGCGCTCGACCAGATACCGCTGGCCGCCCGCGACCGACACGAACGCGTCCGGCATGGCCACTCGACGCACCCGCACCGGCACGAGTTCGGTCAGCGCCTCGGCGACGGCGGAGCCGAAGCCGGCGGTGCGCCAGTGCTCCTCGACCGTGATCACCGTGCCGCCGGGGCCGACCGCCGCGGCGAGGGCGGCGGTGTCCAGCGGTTTGACCGTGTGCACGTGCAGGACGCCGGCCGAGATGCCCTCGCCGGCCAACTCCTCGGCCGCGGCCAGGGCGGCGAGCACCGGGTACGGGCCGCACGCGGCGATGGTGATGTCGGTGCCGGGGCGGAGCCGCTGTGCCCGGCCCAGTTCCAGGGGTGGCCCGGCGGGAAGGTCGGGGGTGGCGTTGCGGCCCATCCGGAAGTAGACCGGTCCGGGCAGCGCGAGCGCCTGGCGAAAGAGCGTGTCGGTGCCGGCCGCGTCGGCGGGCACCACGACGGTCATGTTCGGCAGGGTGCGCATCACGGCCAGGTCCTCCAGACCGTGATGGGTGGGGCCCAGGTGGCCCGCCGACACGCCGGAGTGGGTCGCCGCGATGCGTACCGGCAGGTTGTTCAGGGCGATGTCGATCTTGACGGCCTCCAGCGCCCGGGACGCGGCGAACGCCGCCATCGTGTTCACCAACGGCATCCGGCCCTCGCGGGCCAGCCCCGCGGCGGCGCCCATCAGGGTGTGTTCGGCGATGCCCAGATTCAGGTAGCGGTCGTGTCCGGTGCCGAAGTCGACGCCGGCGAACAGGCCGGTGTCGCTGTCCAGGCAGACCAGGCGCTCGTCGCCGGGCAGCAGTTCGGCCACGATGTCGCGGTAGACCTCACGCGAGGAGCGGGGCTCGGCCGCCGCGGTCGGTTTCGGAGTCGGTGCGGCGGTGGTGGCGGTGGTCATCGGCTCTCCCCGGGGGTCTGCGTGCGCAACGCCGCGTGGGCGCGCCGCTGTTGCCGCTCGCCCAGTCGGGCGTAATGGCTGCGGGTCTGGCCCTCGACGAACGGGATGCCCTTGCCCTTGACGGTGTGCGCGAGGACGAGGGTGGGTCGGTTTGCGACCGGCGGCGCGGTCAACACCCGGGTGAGCGCGTCCATGTCGTGGCCGTCCACCTCGTGGACGTGCCAGCCGAACGCGCGCCAGCGGTCCGCCAGCGGTTCCAGGCCGCCGACCGACTCGGTCCCACCGGTGATCTGCAGGCCGTTGCGGTCGATGATCGCGGTCAGCCGGTCCAGGCCGTGGTTGCCCGCCACGGCGGCGGCCTCCCACACCGAGCCCTCCTCCAACTCGCCGTCGCCCATCACCACGAAGCAGCGGCGGTCGCCCCCCTCGAGCCGGTGCGCGAGCGCGAAGCCGACGCCCAGGGCCAGGCCGTGCCCCAGCGAACCCGACGGCATCTCCACGCCGGGGATCTCCGGATGCGGGTGGGCCATGAACGGGCTGCCCGGCTGGGCGTACTCGGCGAGCCGCTCCTCGGCGAAGAAGCCGGCCTCGCACAACGTCGCGTACAGTCCGATTCCGCCGTGGCCCTTGCTCAGCAGCAGGATGTCGCGGTCCGGCGCCTGCGGGAAACGGGGGTCGATCCGCAGTACCCGCAGGTACAACGTGGTGAGCACCTCGACCAGCGACATCGAGCCGCCCAGGTGGCCGCCCTCGGGGCCGGCGCACATGTCCACGATGTGTTCGCGGATCCGGCCGGTGGCCTTGCTCGGGTCGGCCGTGGGGCCCGGTTCGCCGGCCGACTGCGGCCGATCGTGCCGGCCCGGCGGGACGGGACCGGGCAGGGTCGCGGGACTGCTGCTCATCGCTGGATCCTTTCGCCTGGGTCGGTGTGGGTGGTGCGCGATATCGCTGATTCCAGATCAATTCGGGTGCAGCCCGGTGAACTCCAGACCGAGCCGCTCGGGCATGTCGAACCGCACGTTCAGGCACTGGACCGCGTTGCCCGCGCCGCCCTTGACCAGGTTGTCCAGGGCCGCGATCACGGTGAGATGGCTCGAACCGCGATCCAGCGCGAAACCGACGTCGCAGAAGTTCGAGCCGGCCAGGATCTTGGCCTCGGGAAAGCGGTGCATGCCGCGCCGGTGGGCGACCACGCGCACGAAGGGTTCCGCGGCGTAGCGGGAGCGGTAGGCGGCGCGGACCCGGCGCTCGTCCGCGCCCGGCACCAGGTGGGCCCGGCCGACGAGTTGCACGCCGCGAATCGCCTCGATCCCGGTCGCGGTCATCCGTACCGGGACTCCGGCGGCCTGCGCGATCTCCGCTTCGTGTCGGTGCCGGGTGGGGGCGAAGACCCTGAGTGCGCCGCTGCGTTCGGCGTGCAGGTTCTCCGGGCCGGCCTTGGCGCCGGAGCCGCTGGAGCCGGTCCGGGCGTCGATGGTGACCTCGCCGCGGATCAGCCCGGCCTCGGCGAGCGGGACCAGCGAGAGGATCCCGGCGGTGGCCATGCAGCCCGGTACGCTGATCCGCCGCGCGGTGCGCAGTCGCCTGCGGTGGAACTCGGGCAGTCCCGGCACGAACGTCTCCAGCAGGTCCGGCGCGGTGTGCGAGACGCCGTAGTAGTCGGCGTACACGTCCTTGTCGTGCAGGCGGAAGTCCCCGGACAGGTCGATCACGGTGTCCGCGAGCTCCAGGAACTCCGGCATCCGGCGCATCGTCTCGCGGTGCGGGGTGGCCAGGAACAAGGCGTCGTAGAAGTCCAGTTGCTCCTCGGAGCAGAAGTCGAGTTCGGTCCGCCCGCGCAGGTTCGGGTGCACGCCGTCGATCCGCCGGCCGCGCAGGGTGCGCGAGGTGGCGGCGGCGAGCTCGACCCCGGGGTGCACGGTGAGCAGCCGCAGCAGCTCGCCGCCGATGTAGCCGGCCGCCCCGACGACCCCGACCCGGATCACGCCCGCACCCCGGCCGCGAGCAGGTCCGCGATGGCGCCGGCCACGTCGAGGTCGCGGCCGTGGGCGCCCTGTAGGCCGGTGAACTCCACCCGGTCGTTGACTTCGAGCACGGTGAGCCGTCCCTCCAGGTCCTCGATCAGATCGACACCGGCCAGTTCGGTGCCGACGGCGGCCGCGGCGGCGATCGCGAGTTCGGCGTGGTCGGCGCTCGGCGGCAGGGGTTCGCTCACCGCGCCGCGCGCCACGTTGGTGCGCCATTCGGTGCTTCGGCGGTACGTACCGCCGAGCGCGCGGCCGGCCACGACCAGGACGCGGATGTCGCGATCGGCCTTGGCGACCTGCTCCTGTACGTAGACCACGTGCGACTGCGGGGAGGGGAGCGCGGCGATGTGTTCGAGTACGGCGCCGGCCATCGCCGGATCGGTGACCCGGGTGACCAGTCGTCCCCAGGAGCCGACGAGCGGTTTGAGCACGGCCGGATAGCCGATCTCCTCGAGCGCGGCCAGGGCCGCGTCGGGCGTGATCGCCAGCGCGGTCCTGGGCGTGGGCAGCCCGTGCCGGAGCAGGGCCGCCGAGGTGTGCCACTTGTCGCCGGCGACGTGGGTGGCGGCGGCGCTGTTGACCACCGTCACGCCCGCCGACTCGAGCGCGCTCGCCGCGTACAGGGCCCGGAAGTGCCCGACCTCGCGGTTGAGGACCAGCCGGGGACCGGTGTACGACGTGCCGCTCGCGACGAACAGCGTGCGGGGATCGAGGTGTTCGAACGCGATCCCGCGTCGGTCGAGGGCGGTCATGATGCTCTTCTCCTCGAACCGCACCCGGGACGCGAGCACGGCGAGGCGCGCGGACGCGGCCGGCGCAGTCGCCGCCGACCGGTTCACCGCTGATCGGATCGAAGTCATCGACCGAATCCCCTCTCCCGGTACCCGCTATTCGCCCCAGTCCTCTTCGACCTCGGGCGCGAGCTCGACCTTCGGCGGCTTCACGGACGCGATCTCCAACTCGCTCCGACAGTCCACGCACTCGATGATCTCGCTCACCCTGGCGTCCTCGTCGAGCGTCACCGTCGTCGCGCATTCGGGACACTCGGGGGCCTGCACTACCTGCTGCATGAGTTCAACCTCCGGCTGTGGTGGTGATATCCGGGCGATCTCGACCCGTCGGCTGGTTGCCACTGAAAACCGTAACGCGATTTCCCGGGTAAATGCCAATGAGGAAATCTGATCGGACCGAAAGCGAACCGTTATGGTCGACCGGTCATAACCGGGAAGGATTTCCGCATAAGCAGCCCTGCTTGTCGACGCCGGTACAACCGGTCGTTTCGCGATTAATATTTCCCGGATGGAATCGTCCTCGGGCGATTCGTCGCCGCAAGAACGACATCGAAAGGCCCGATCATGAATGTTCGACCGCGAGACCGCGTCGCCATGGTCATGGCGTCGAGCGCCGGTGTGGGCCTGGCCGCGGCCAAGGGCCTCGCCGTGCGGGGCGCGCACGTGTCGTTGTGCGACCTGGACCCGCGCCGGCTGGCCCGCGCGCATGTCGAGGTCAACGCGCTGGGGCCGGGCGACGTGCTGAGCATGCCGGTGGACCCCTACGATCCGTGCGCGGTGGCCGAGTGGGTGCGCCGTACCGCCGACAACTTCGGCGGTCTGGACATCGTGGTGACCAACTCCGGCCCGATCACGCCCGGTCCGGTGGACGGCTTCCGGCTGGCCGACTATCGCGCGGCGATCGACGCGAACCTGCTGCCGCACGTGAGCGCGACGCTGGCCGCGCTGCCCATCGTCAAGCGCGGCGGCTGGGGCCGGTTGCTGCTGATCGCACCGGCGAAGGCACGTCGTCCGCACGGGCGCGAGGGCTTGTCCGGCATGGCCCGGATGGGCCTGATCGGCTATCTGCGCGGGTTGGTGGACACCCTGGACGGTACCGGCGTGACGGCCAACGTGCTGGTTCCGGGAGCGGGGCCCGGTGCCGGCCCCCGACTGTGGGGCGATCCCGGGGCGGGTGCCGAGATCGCTCGGGTGGCCGACCGGATCCGCGGTCAAGGCACCCGGGACGGCGCCGAGTTCGGGGCGCTGGCCGCGTATCTGGCGAGCGAGCGGGCCGAGCCCGTCACCGGTCTCGTCTTCGACACGCACGGCGGCGACGTCGGCGCGATGGCCGCATGCCGCGGTTGACCGGCGGTCGGCGGGTCCCGGCGGAGCCGCGCCCGACCCGGGTTCGCGCGCCGGTCGCGGCGCGGGAGGACCGGCTACCGGTGCGCGAGCACCCGGCGGGTCTCGGGGCGGTTCGCGCGGCCCGGGTCCGGGACGGGCGGGGCATCCACGAACGGGTAGCCGAGCAGTGCCCGACGAAAGGCCTTCTCCGCGATGGCCGGCAGGTTCGAGGGGGCCAGACCGGAGGGATAGGCCATCGTCACCGGCAACGGTCCGGGCGGGGCGGGCAGACCGGGGCGGACCGCCTTGGGCAGGTCCCACAACTCGTCCCCGTTGGCCACCAGGCACGCGACCCCCATGCCGGCCTTCGCCGCCGCGCGCAGCCCGACCAACTCGGGGCCCTCGTAGGAGATCCGCCACGGCACGTCGCAGGCGTCCAGCGCGTCCACGATCCGGCCGCGCATGGTGCACGGCTCGGTGAACAGGGTCAGCGGCAGCGCGGCGTTCTCGCCGTGCGCCGGCTGGCCGAACCAGTCCATCCGCAGGTGGCCGAGTCCGCAGCTGGTGGCGGCCGGTTCGTCCGAGCGGGTCTGCAGGAGCAGCGCCAGGTCGAGTTGGCCGGTGCCCACCTGGGTCTCCAACGCCTCGCTCAGGCCGGTGCGCACACTCACCTGCGCCTGCGGCAACCTGCGGGTGACCAGCCGAAGGAACTCCGGTAACGCCTCCGCGAGTTGATTGACGATCCCGATGGAGAGCCGTTCGTGTCCGGCAGCCGGCACGAAACGGTCCACCGCCTCGTCGTTGAGCGCGACGATCCGCCGGGCGTAGCCGAGGAGTTCCTCGCCCTGGGGGCTGAGCCGCAGATTGCGCCCGGTCGAGGTGAAGATCGGACCCTTGATCAGACCGTTGAGCTGCCGGATCTGCTGGCTGACGGCGGGCTGGGTGATGTGCAGAGCCTCCGCGGCCCGGCGGAAACCGCCGAGGTCGACCACGGTCAACAGGGCCCTCAGTCGATTGACTTGCAGGTCGTGATGCATTCTCCACTCACATCCATGAAGGGTCTTGCCACACACCTGACGCTCGGGTGGCGACGGGGCCGAGATGATGCTGTGCGGCAACAAGATCAATAAACCTGAGCAATTCGGCCGCGCCGGCGCCGGCGCCGGCGCCTTCGGCGTCGTATTGCCGGCCGAAACCAGCGTACGGGGCGCCGTCCGGCCGTTCCACAGTACGGTTCACGACTTCGGCATGAGATTTTCACGGCCGAATGCGAATATGCGATCCGGTGGCATGATCCGGCGCCGAGCGGGCAGACGGCGGGCGTCGTGCGCGACGAGCGTACGGGCAAACGGGCATTCGGTGGGCACGGGCGACGCCGAACCGGGCGTTTGCCGGCGCGGCGTCGGCTGCCATTTCGTCGACGATTCGCCCGCCCGGGTGTCCGGAGAAATCACGCGCACTTATCCGGGTCATAAAAACACGCGTTCGACGGCGACCCCCGGCGGTGGAGATCACGCCTAACGTCGATTACTCGGGAAACTTTCCGAGTTCGGATCCAGCCGAGGAGTCGCCATGCAGGGAGCCGCCGCCGGGCCCGCCGTCGAGCAGGGAGTCCGGGTCACGCTCGCCGATCCCGGGCTGCGCACGCGCAGTCCCGGGGAGGAATTCGCCTGGGCGATGGGCGGTGTGCCCGCCGCCGAGGATCGGGTCGTCCCGTTCCGGGCCCATCTGCCCGAGGTCTTCCCGCTGTTCGCGACCCGACCGCGCTACGCGGTGCGGCACCTGCTGAAGACCGCGTCGGTGCCCGACCGTCGGGTGCCGTACGTGCACGAGCCGCCCGCCGAGACCTCCGCCGCGGCGGGCACCTCCTATCGCAGCACACCCGAAGGCGCCTTCGTGCCCCGCCTGGAGCAGGCCGAACTCACCGACCTGACGGTGTCCGTACCGCTCCCGCGCGGGCTGCTCGACGAGCCCGCGCTGCTGGCGTCCTTCGTGGACTACCGCGTGCTGGTCCGGCTGTCCGTGGTGGAGAACGAGTCGCTGCTGCACGGCAGCGCGGACAAGGCGATCCCCGGCCTGCTCACGCTGCCCGAGAGCCGGCACGGCCGGCTCGGCGCGGACCTGGCCGAGGGCCTGACCACCGCCGCCGCCGAGGTCGAGGAGACCGGTGGATCGTGCGACGGCATCGTCGTACACCCCTTCACCTACTGGGAGTTGGTCAAGACCGGCACCCTCGACCTGCTGGCCCGAGCGGGCGTCACCGTCTCCCGGACCCGGATGATCCCGCGCGACCGGGTACTGCTCGGCGACTTCCGCGCCGCCGCGACCCTGCTCGTCCCGGACGTGGCCGCGCTCGCGCTGCGTCGCGGCGCCGGACCCGACGGCGGCGACGCGGTGCAGGCAACCACCAGGGTGGGACTGGCCGTTCACCTTCCGCAGCACTTCCTGCTGCTGACCCGCGACTGAGAAGGGAGTGTGCTCGCGATGGCCGACCGGTCCCCACGCGTGTTGTACATCACCGGCTGGATGCGCAGCGGCAGCACCCTCCTGGGCAACATCCTCAACGAACTTCCCGAAGTCCGGCACGTGGGCGAACTGCACTACCTGTGGCGCAACGGGGTTCTGGGCCGGGGCAGCAACTCGACCTGCGGCTGCGGCACGAGCCTGCGCGCGTGCCCGCTGTGGTCGGGTGTGCTGGAGGACACCGACGGCACCGGGCTCGAGGCGACCGCGCGGCGCACGGTCATGCGGCAACACGCGCTGCTGCGCACCCGGCACGTGCGCACCCGGCTCGCCGAGGCCCGCGGGCAGGTGCCCGCGGCCCCCGGTGTGGACGAACTCCTGGACCGCACCGCGCGGATCCATCGCCGGCTCGTCGACGACGGCGCCGGCCGGCTGATCGTGGACGGCTCGAAGTACCCGGCGGAGGCCGCCGCGCTGCTCGGCCGCCGCGACCTGGACGTGCGCGTCCTGCACATCGTGCGCGACCCCCGGGCCACCGCGCTGTCCTATCGGCGGGCCAAGCAGTACATCGACCCGATGAGCCCGGCCCGCAGCAGCGGCTACTGGAACGCCTTCAACCTGGCGTCCGAACTGGTCGGCGCCACCGCCGTGGGCCGCTACCTGCGGGTGCGCCACGAAGACCTGTGCGCGCGGCCCGCGGACGTGCTCGCCGACGTGCTGCGCTTCGCCGGACTCGACGACGAGCCGCCGGTCGACGCGCGGGGCCGGGTGCACCTGGGCGGCAACCACACCGTCACCGGCAACCCGGACCGGTTGCGTCAGGGCGTCACCGAGATCCGTCCCGACGAGCGCTGGCGGACCGAACTGGCCCCGCGCGATGTGGCCGGCGTCACCGCACTGACCGCGCCTCTGCTGCGCCGCTACGGCTATCCACTGCTGCCCGGGCACGGCGACCGGGCGCACCCGACGAAGGCATCGGCGGAGCCGGTCCCGGCGACCGCCGCGCAACGATAGGAGCCGACCGTGGATCTCGGACTCGATGGCCGCGCCGCGCTCGTCGCCGCGGCCGGCAGCGGGATCGGCCTGGCCGTCGCGCGTGCGCTGGCGGCGGAGGGCGCCGATGTGTCGATCTGCGGACGGGATCCGGACAAGCTGGCCCGCGCCCGGGACGAGATCGACGCGTGCGGCAAGGGCCGGGTGCTGGCCACCTCGATCGATCTGCGCGACGAGGAGGCCGCCGCGGGCTGGGTCCGGCACACCGCCGAGGAGTTCGGTGCCCTGCACATCGTGGTGAGCAACTCCGGCGGCGTGCCGTTCGGCCCGGTGGAGAGCTTCACCGTCGCGCAGTACCGGGAGGCGGTCGACGGCAACCTGCTCCCGCACGTGTCGCTCGCGCTCGCCGCGGCGCCGTACCTGACCGCGGCGGGCTGGGGCCGGATCGTGATGATCACCTCGGAGTCGGTGCGCCAACCGCACCCCGGCAGCGGGCTCTCCTCGGTGGCCCGGCTCGGGGTGCTCGGCTTCGCCAAGGGCCTGGTGCACGCGTTCGGCGCGGCCGGGGTGACCGTGAACGTGCTGGCCCCCGGATTCCACCGGACACCCATTTTGGACGTGCAGTACGGCTCCCGGGTCGAGGAACGGCTCGCCGAAGTGGCCCGGGACATCCCGCTGGGCCGGATCGGCCGGGCCGAGGACCTCGGCGCGCTGGTCTGCTTCCTGGCCGCCGAGCAGGCCGGGTACGTGACCGGTTCGGTCGTGGTGGTGGACGGCGGCAACTCGCGGGGAATCGGCTGATGGCGGCGCTCGCGCACCGGCCCGAGGCGGATGCCGCCGGCACCGACGCCCGCCCGGCGCAGCCCTGGGCGCGTACCTTCGCCGGCGTCCTGGCCGCGCTGTTCACCACGTTCGTCGCGGTCGGCCTGGCGATCACGGTCATCCCGCGACTGGTCACCCGGGAACTGCACGGCTCGCCCTTCCAGGTCGGCGTCGCGTTCACGGTGTCCGGCGTGGTGGCCCTGCTGGTGCGCCCGTACGCCGGGCGGCTGGCCCAACAGCGCGGCTGCCGCCCGGTGATGATGCTCGGCGCCGCGCTGATGGTGCTGGTCGGCGGGCTGTACGCGCTGCCGCCGACCCTGTTCGGCTTGTTGGCGGCCCGGTTCGTGCTCGGTGTGGGGGAGGCCCTGCTGTTCACCGCCGGATCGGTGTGGACGGTGGCCCTGACCCCGGTCGACCGACGCGGCCAGGTGGTCGGGTTCTACGGACTGGCGATGTGGGCGGGCCTGGCGGTGGGGCCGGCGCTGGGCGAAGTGTTGTACCGGACCGGCTCGTACGGCGCGGTCTGGACGGCCGCCGCCGTATTGCCCGCGGTCGCCGTCGCGGTGCTGACCCGGCTGCCCGACAGCGCCCGCCAAGGCGTCGCGGTGTCCGCCCGGTTGTTGCCGCGCGCCGCGATCCTGCCCGGCCTCTCGCTCGGCTTCGGCGCGTTCGGATACGCGGCGGTGGCGAGCTTCGGGGCACTGGCGTTGACGTCCCGCGGGATCGCCAACGGTTCGCTGCTGATCAGCGTGTTCAGCGCGGCGTACGTGGGCGTGCGGGTGGTCGCGGGACGGGTGCCCGATCGGGTCGGCGCGCTGCCGGTGATCGTGGTGTCCGCGTGCGTCGAGGCGATCGGCCTGGTGCTGATCGCGTTCGCCTCGACCCTGTGGGTCGCGGCGGCCGGCGCGCTGATCGCCGGCGGCGGCTTCACCCTGCTGTATCCGGCGCTGGCGATGATCGCGATCGACACCCCGCCGGAATCCGAACGCGGCGCGGTACTGGGCGCCATCTCCTCGTTCTTCGACGTCGCGGTCGGCCTCGCCGGGCTGCTCGGCGGGCTGCTCGCCGAGGTCGGCTACACCGCGACCTTCCTGCTCGCCGCGGTCGCCGCACTGGGCTCGCTGTACACCGGCACCGCCGCGGCCCGGCGCCGGGACCGAGCCCGGGCCTCGTGACCCGATCGACCCCCCGCGCGTGGCCGCACGCGTGTCGACCCACCGAAGGAGTCCTCGCATGTCCGCCGCACCGAGCGAGACCGCCCGCGCGCGCGACGCCGCCCTGTACGTGCTCAAGTTGGGCAGCGCGACGCTCGCGCACGAATCGCTCTTCGACGAGATCCTCGCGCTGCGCCGGCGCGGGGCCCGACTGCTGGTGATCGCCGGCGGCGCGGCCGGCATCACCGAGCACTACGCCCGGATCGCACGCGAGGTGCGGATGTTGACCCTGCGCTCCGGCGACACCGTGCGCTACTGTCCGCCCGCCGAACTGCCGCACCTGCTGGCCGCCTACGAACAGCTCACCCTGCCGCGCGTGGACGACGCGCTGACCCGGCGCGGCCTGTCGGTGTTCGCCGCCCCGGCCCGCACCGCCGGCCTCGTGCGCGCCACCGCCGTCGGACCCCTGCGGGTGGTCGAGGACGGCCGCACCCGGGTGGTCCGCGACCAGCGCGCGGGACGCGTGAGCGGGGTCGACGCGGCGCGTCTGACGGACCTGTTGGCCACCTTCGACGTGGTGTGCCTGTCCCCGCCGGTCGCCGACGCCGACGGCGGCGTGGCGCTGAACGTGGACGCCGACGTGCTGGCCGCCGAGGCGGCCAGGGCCCTGGACGCCGACCACCTGCGCCTGGTCACCGGCACGGCCGGACTGCTGGCCGACCCCGAGGCGGAGGGCGGCACGCTGCGCGACATGTTGCCCGGACAGGGACAGCGCTACGCGCGTGGCCGGATGCGGCACAAGGTCCGGGCCGCGGAGATCGCCCTCGGCGGCACCTGCGACGTGGCGATCACCGGCCCGCACACCCTCGACACCACCCGCGCGACCCGGTTCTGGCGTGCCCCCGCGCCCAGCCCCGACCTCGAACTCCTCTCCCGAGCAGTCGAGTTGTCGTCGGTATCGCACGACGAACGCGAACTCGCCGAGTATCTCGCCGGCTGGTGCGCGGCCCACGAACTCGATGCCGAGATCGACGCGGCCGGCAACCTGGTGGCCACGCGCGGCACCGGCCCGCGCCGGCTGCTGCTGCTCGGCCACCTGGACACCGTGCCGCACCGCTGGCCGGTCCGCTGGGACGGCGACGTGCTCACCGGGCGCGGCTGCGTGGACGCCAAGGCGAGCCTGGTGACCTACCTGCGCACGCTGGCCGAGCTGGAGGTGCCGGACGACGCGCAGGTGCGCGTGATCGGTGCCGTACAGGAGGAGATCACCGGCGCCGGCGCCTTCCACGCCCGCGACCACTACCCCGCCGACGCGGTCGTGATCGGCGAACCCAGCGGCGCGGGCGCGCTCACCATCGGCTACTACGGCCTGGTCAAGCTGCGGCTGAGCATGTCCGAACACACCGAACACACCGCCGGAAAGGGCGCGCGCACGGCCGGCGACCGCATGGTCGAGGGCCTGCGGGCGGTCCGCGCCGCGGTGGAACGACTGAACCCGGACGCGCTCACCGCGGTGCTGGGCATCCGTGCGCTCAACCGCGGCGACGTGCAGCTCGGCGAGGCGACGGTGGACGTGCGCGTGCCGCCGGGCCTGGCCGTGGACGACCTGCTCGCGGCGCTGCGCGCACTGCCCCTGGCGCCGCTCGCGCTGGACGTGGTCCGGGCCACCCCCGGGGTGTCCACCGCGCGCTCCAGCCCGCTGGTGAAGGTCTTCCAACGCGCGTTCCGCGCCGCCGGGACCACGCCGCGATTCCTGCTCAAGAAGGGCAGCAGCGACATGAACACGCTGGCCACCACGTGGCACGACATCCCCATGGTCGCCTACGGTCCGGGAGACTCCAAGCTGGACCACACCCCGCACGAAGAGTTGGACGCGGCGGAGTTCCGCGCGGCCGGCACGATCCTGACCGCCGCGGTCCGAGGATGGTGTGCGTCGTGACCGCGCCCGCGTACTGCACCTGCCGGCCCGGCGCCACCGTCTGGCTCACCGGCCCGCCCGGCGCGGACCGGGACCGGCTCGCCCGGGCCGTGGCCCGATCGTTGCGGCGCGCGCACCGTCGGGTGGAGATCCTGACCGGTGCAGCGCTGCGCCGCGTCGTCGACGCCGACCCGACGGCCTCCCGCGCCGAACGCAGCGGGCACGTGCTGCGGATCGGCCGGGTCGCACACGTACTGGCCCGCAACGGCGCCACCGTGCTGGTGACGGTGCCCGCCCCCGACGCGGCGACCCGGGCCCGGGTGCGGGCCTGGCACCTGGACAGCGGGACCCGCTACCTGGAGGTGCGCGTGGGCGCCGCCGCGGACTCGGCCGGGCCGTCGATCGCGGCGGACCCGGCGCACGGATCCGAGGCCGCGGCGGCGCTGCGCGCGCTGCTCATCGAGGAGGGATCGGCATGACCATCGCGACGAACCGCGCCGATGGCGCAGACGGCACCGACAAGGGGTATCCGTTCGCGCACCTGGAGGCGATGGAGTCCGAGGCGGTGCACATCCTGCGCGAGGTGGCCGGGGAGTTCGAGCGGCCGGTGATCCTGTTCTCCGGCGGCAAGGACTCCATCGTGATGCTGCACCTCGCGCTCAAGGCCTTCGCGCCCGGAGCGCCCCCGTTCGCGCTGCTGCACGTGGACACCGGCCACAACTTTCCCGAGGTGCTGGAGTACCGCGACCGCACGGCGGCCCGACACGGACTGCGCCTGCACGTGGTGTCCGTCCAGGAGTTCATCGACACCGGCGAACTGCGCGAGCGTCCGGACGGCACCCGCAATCCGCTGCAGACCGTTCCGCTGCTCGACGCGATCGAACGGCACGGCTTCGACGCGGTGTTCGGAGGCGGCCGGCGGGACGAGGAGAAGGCCCGCGCCAAGGAGCGGGTGTTCTCGCTGCGCGACGAGTTCGGCGGCTGGGATCCGCGCCGGCAGCGGCCGGAGTTGTGGCAGCTGTACAACGGGCGGCACGCGCCGGGCGAGCACGTGCGGGTCTTCCCGCTCTCCAATTGGACCGAGCTGGACATCTGGCAGTACATCGCCCGGGAGCGGATCGAACTCCCGGCCATCTACTACGCGCACGAGCGGGAGGTCTTCCACCGATCCGGCATGTGGCTGACCCGGGGCGAGTGGGGCGGCCCCGGCGAGGACGAACCGACCGAGTGCCGGCGGGTGCGCTACCGCACGGTCGGCGACATGTCCTGCACCGGCGCGGTGGACTCCGACGCCGACACCGTCGAGAAGGTCATCGACGAGATCACCGCGTCCCGCCTGACCGAGCGGGGCGCCACCCGGGCCGACGACAGGATGTCCGAGGCCGCGATGGAGGACCGCAAGCGAGAGGGCTACTTCTGATGATCGTCGACACACTGCGCTTCGCCACCGCCGGCTCCGTGGACGACGGCAAGTCCACCCTGGTGGGCCGACTCCTGCACGACTCCAAGTCGATCCTGGCCGATCAACTGGAGGCGGTCGAGCAGGCCTCCTTCGACCGGGGGCAGCACACACCCGACCTGGCCCTGCTCACCGACGGCCTGCGGGCCGAGCGTGAGCAGGGCATCACGATCGACGTGGCCTACCGCTACTTCGCCACGCCCCGCCGCCGGTTCATCCTCGCCGACACCCCCGGGCACGTGCAGTACACCCGGAACATGGTCACCGGGGCGTCCACCGCCGAGCTGGCCGTGGTGCTCATCGACGCGCGCAACGGCGTGGTCGAACAGACCCGGCGGCACGCCGCGGTGGCCGCGCTGCTGCGGGTCCGGCACGTGGTGCTCGCGGTCAACAAGATGGACCTGGTGAACTGGTCCGAGACCGTCTTCGCGGGCATCGCGGACGAGTTCACCGCCTACTGCGCCGCGCTCGGGGTGGCCGAGGTCACCGCGATCCCGGTCTCCGCGCTGACCGGGGACAACGTGGTGGAGCCGACCGGGAAGATGCACTGGTACGCCGGGCCGACCCTGCTCGAACACCTGGAGACGGTGCCGGTCACCCGAGACCCGGACGGCGACCCGACGCGCTTCCCGGTCCAGTACGTGATCCGCCCGCAGACCGCCGAACTCCCGGACTACCGGGGCTACGCGGGCCAGATCGCCTCCGGCGTGCTGCGGGTGGGGGACCGGGTCAGCACGCTGCCGTCCGGAGGCACCAGCACCGTCGAGGGCATCGACGCTCTCGGTGAACCGGTGGACACCGCGTGGGCGCCGCAATCGGTGACCGTACGGCTGGCCGACGACCTGGACATCTCCCGCGGCGATCTGCTCGCCCCCGAGGACACCGCGCCCGACCCCACCCGGGACGTCCGCGGGACCCTCTGTCACCTGCACGACCGGCCGCTGGTACCGGGCCAACGGGTGCTGCTGCGGCACACCACCAGGACGGTGCGGGCGATCGTCAAGGAGATCCCCTCGCGGCTGAACCTCGACGACCTCTCGCACCGGCCCGCCCCCGGCGAACTCGTCGCCAACGACATCGGCACGGTCGTGCTGCGCACCGCGGAGCCGATCGCCCTCGACCCGTACGCGCACTCCCGGCGCACGGGCTCGTTCCTGCTGATCGACCCGATCGACGGAACGACGTTGTCCGCGGGGATGGCCGAGACCCCGGCCTGACCAGGGAAAGACACCCGTGCCCACGCTCGGCCGTCCTCGGACGGCGGTGCGTGGGCACGGGTGTCCGTCGACCGCGTCGACCCGGCGCCGGGTGGTCAGCGGGGTGCGCCGATCGCGCCGTTCCGGGACTCCCACTCGGCGGGCGCGTCCTCGGCGCGGCCGTCCGCCGGAGCCGCCGCGGCCTCGGCCTCCAGCGTCGGGTCGACCTCGGGACGCGCCGGCAGCGCGAACATCAACACGAAGATCGCGACCAGGACGACCGCGGCCCACAGCAGCGAGTTCTCGAAGGCGTTCACGAACGCGGGCCCCACCTTCTCGGGCGCGAGACCGTCGTCGATCAGCCGGAAGAAGACCACCGACGTCAGTCCGAGACCCAGCGCGTTGCCCATCTGCAGCGTCGTGTTGATCAGTCCGGACGCCGACCCGGCGTGCTCGCGCGGTACATCGGAGAGCACCGCGTTGGTCAGCGGCGCCACGATCAGCCCCATGCCGACGCCGATCACCAGGAGCGGCAACGCCATCTGCCAGGCCGCGATCCCGGTGCCGTACCGGTCCGCCTCCCACAGGTAGATCAGCATGCCCGCGGCCATCACCAGCGCACCGGCCTGGAGCACCTTGCGTCCGAATCGCGGCACCAGCTTCTGCACCGAGACGCCCGCGGCGGCGGCGACCGCCACCGAGAACGGCAGGCTGGTCAGACCGGCGCGCATCACACTCCAACCCAGTCCGATCTGCATGTACAGCGTCCAGACCAGGAAGAACATGCCGCACACGACACCGAAGCCGAACTCCACCGCGATCCCGGCGCTGAAGCTCTTCACCCGGAACAGCGACAACTCCACCAGCGGCGAGCCGTCCCGACCGGTCTTGGCCCGCTCGTACAGTGCCAGCGCGGCGAACACGAACACCGAGCCGGCCATGGAGAGGTAGCCCCACAGCGGCCAGCCCAACTCGCGGCCCTGGGTGAGCGGGTACAGCAACATCAGCAGGCCCAGCGTGACCAGGCCGACGCCGACCAGGTCCAGATGCAGGGCGCGGGCGGCCTTGGACTCGGTGATGTACTTGCGGCCCAGGATCAGTCCGGCGATGCCCACCGGCACGTTGATCAGGAAGATGGTCCGCCATTCGAGGCCGAACACGTTCCACTCGGTGAGCAGCGCGCCCAGCAGCGGTCCGCAGACCCCGCCCATGCCGACGATGGCGCCGAACAGGCCGAAGACCTTGCCGCGTTCGTGCGCGGGGAAGGTGGCGTGCACGATCGACAGGACCTGCGGGACCATGATCGCGGCCCCGGCGCCCTGCAGGATCCTGGACGCGACCAGCATGTCCGCGTTCACCGCGCAGCCGCTGAGCGCGGAGGCGACGGTGAAGGTGGTGACGCCGATCAGGAAGATCCGCCGGCGCCCGTGGATGTCGCCGAGCCGGCCGCCGGTGATCAGGCCGGCCGCGAACGCGAGCACATAGCCCGCGGTGATCCATTGGATCTGGCTCGTGGAGGCGTCCAGGTCGCGCTGGATGGAGGGCAGTGCGACGTTGACGATCGTGACGTCGAGCAGATCCATGAACGCCGCGGTCATGACGATGGCCAGTGCGATCCAGCGCCGCGAATCCGGCGGGGCCGCTTCCGGGTGAGCGATGGGTGAAGTCATGCTTCCAGGCTAGAAATCGAAGGGGGTGGACAGGGGGTCGCGCGTTAAGGGCTTGCGTTCGTTTCGATCAGCACGATTTATGGCCGAGCCGCGGGATTTCCGGTGAAAGCGCGGCGCCGGCAATCGGCCCGCCGCGGATCGAATACGTGTTCCATCGGTCGGGCCGTGCATTTGTGATATCCGTTGGGTACGTGAGGAGTTCACATCCCGACCGGGAAAAACCCACGGCACGCCGCCGGCGTACTCACGGCGAGCGGAGGAAGACTTCCCCTCGTCATCGACGAACCGCCCGGTCCGGCCCGCCGGCTTCGGACGCACCGGCCCGGTGCGCCGCCCGCACACAGCCCCCGAGGAGCGCCATGAACACCATTACCCTTCCGCCCGCCCGAGTCCACGCGCCCACCGTCCCGGCACTTTCCCCCGACGGCTGCGAGAATCTGGTCGTCGAGAATCTCACCGCACCGCCGGCCGATCGAAACCGGCCGGCCACGTGTATCTGCTGGTCGGACGCGCAGCCCGGCGACTGACCGGGATATCCCGGACCGATCGGCGGACTTCCCCGAGGACCGAAGGGAAATCGTGAACGGCGCGCGACACAATGCCCCCGGCCTTGCCTTCAAACCCCACCTCGAGGTCGAAGTGGTACCCGCCGAAGGCGTGTTCCTGGTGTCCGAGCACGCGGTGACCGCACTACGCGGAACCGGCCTGGTCACCCTCGCACCGCTCCTGGACGGCACCCGCACCCTGGACGCGCTCATCGCCGAGACCGCACCGACCCTGCCCGCCGCGCAGACCCGACACCTGGTCGGCGGCCTGCTCGACGCGGGCCTGCTCACCCACCGGCGACCGGCCGAGGACACCCCCGAAGCCGATCGGGCCTACTGGGAACTCGCGGGCCTGGACGGCGATCTCGCGGCGGACCGGGTACGCACCGGCCCGGTCCGCGTGGTCGGTGTCGGCGCGACCGGCACCGCGACCGCGACCGCGCTGACCGAGGCCCTGGTCGCCTCCGGGCTGCACGTGCCCGACACCTTCGACCGACCCCCGGCGCTGACCGTCGCCGGCTGCGACGACTACCTCGACCCCGCGCTGGCCGACCTGGACGCCGCGCACCGCGCCTCCCGGGTGCCCTGGCTCCTGGTCCGCTGCGGCGGCGAACAGCCCTGGATCGGGCCGCTGTTCCGCCCCGGCGACGCGGACGCCCCGTGCTGGCACTGCCTGGCCGAAGCGCTGCGCCGCAATCGCCCCGCGCACCGCTACCTCGAACAGGCGCTGGGCCGACCGGTCGGCCCGCCCGCGTCCGCCCACCCGGCCGGCCGGCTGCTAGCGCTGCACCTGGCCGGCCTGGAGGCCGCCAAGTGGCTGGCCGGCCGGCCCCGACCCGGCCCCGACACGATCTGGACACTGGACACCCTCACTCTCACCGGCCGGCACCACCGGGTGCGCCGCCGCCCGCAATGCGCCGGCTGCGGCGACCCCGACATCGTCGCCCAGCGGGTGCGGGCCCCGGTTCGTCCCGGCACCCGGATCAAGGCCGACACCGCGTACGGAGACCGGGCCTCGACCCCCGAGGAGATCCTCGAGCGTTACGGCCACCTGGTGGATCCGCTCACCGGAGTCCTGGGCGAGATCACCCGGGACACCCGAGGCCCCGACTTCCTCAACTGCTTCCACGCCGGCCACAACCCGGCCGCCGCGCCCACCGGCCGGACCGCGCTGCACGCGGGGCTGCGCACCCACAGCTCCGGCAAGGGCCCGACCGCGCGCGACGCCCGGGTCGGCGCGCTGTGCGAGGCCGTGGAACGGTTCAGCGGCGACCACCACGGCGACGAACCGGTCGTCCGGGCGGCCTACGTCGACCTCGGCGACAACGCCGTGCACCCCGACCTGGTCCAGCTCTTCCACCCCCGCCAGTTCGCGGACCGCGAACGCTGGAACGCCGAACACGCCCCCGCCCACCACGTCTGCCCGCCGTTCGACGACCACGCGCCGGTGCACTGGACCCCGACCTGGTCGCTGACCGAGGATCGCCCGCGACTGCTGCCCACCTCGCTGCTCTACTACAACGCCCCGCGGGACCCGGGCGGTCGCCACTGCGTCGCCGGCTCCAACGGCTGCGCCGCGGGCGGCTCGCTCGAGGACGCCATCCTCCAGGGCTTCCTGGAACTGGTCGAACGCGACGCCGTCGCGCTGTGGTGGTACAACCGCACCCGGCAGCGCGGGGTCGACCTGGACACGTTCGAGGACCCCTGGATCGCCCGGGTGCGCACCGGCCACGCCGAACTGCACCGGCAGGTGTGGGCCCTCGACCTCACCAGCGACCTGGGCGTGCCGGTGTTCGCCGCGCTGTCGCGGCGGATGGACAAACCCGCGGAGGACATCTCGCTCGGCTTCGGCGCGCACTTCGACCCGGGCACCGCGCTGCGCCGTGCGCTGGCCGAGGTCAACCAGATGTTGCCGCCGGTCGCCCGGGTCGCCGCCGACGGGTCCGGCTACGGGTGCGACGACCCCGTCGCGCTGCACTGGTGGCGCACCGCGACGATCGCCGAACATCCCTACGTCACCCCCGATCCCGGCCCGCCCGCGAGTGCTCCGGGCGACTTCCCGCACCGGCGGCACCGGGATCTGCGCGAGGACGTGCGGACCATCGAGAACCTGGTCGGCGCACACGATCTGGAACTGCTCGTGCTCGACCAGACCCGCCCCGACATCGAGCTGCCCGTGGTGCGGGTGATCGTCCCCGGACTTCGCCCGATCTCGGCCCGGTTCGCCCCGGGGCGGCTGTACGACACGCCGGTGCGGCTGGGCCGGCTCGCCGCCCCGACCCGCTACGCCGACCTCAATCCGATTCCCCTGTTCCTGTAGCCCGTCCCGCTCCTACGCTGCGTTGCACAGCGACCTCGAGCGAGGAGCCTTGATGCCCGCAACTCCCGCGCGCGAACCGGAGATCGGCCCGGGACACAGACCCGCGCCGCACACCGAACTCGCTCCGCGCACGGCCGTGACGATCACCGCGATCGTGATCCTCGGCTTCTTCCTGGTCGCGCTCACCTACGTGCTGCGCGACGAACACGGAGCCGGTGCGCTGGTGTTGTGCCTGGCGCTGATGTTGCTGCTGTTCGCGCTGCAACTGGGCCACTCGTTCCCGTCCCGGGTGCCGATCCTGGCGGGCCGGCGCGAGCGCACACTGGCCGCGCAGGCACTGCTGACCTACCTGCCGTTCACCCTCTTCGGCGCGGCCTGGCTGGGCATGCCCGGGTTCCTGGCCGCGTCGTGTCTGCTCGTGCTCAAGTCCGTCCTCGCGTGGGTGTGCTTCGGCACCGTCGTGGTGTCCACCGGAGTGATCCAATACGCGGTCGGCTACGGCGGCGGTGAACTCGCCTACAACGTCACCGCCACCGCGCTCACCGGGCTGGTCGTCTACGGGCTCAGCCGACTCGCCGAGCTGATGCGCGAAGTCCAGGAGGCCCGGGAGGAGTTGGCCCGCTTCGCGATCACCCGCGAGCGGCTGCGCTTCGCTCGGGACCTGCACGATCTGCTCGGCTCCAGCCTGTCCACCATCACGCTCAAGTGCGAACTCGCCTACCGTCTGGTGCGCCTGCACCCCGCACGGGCCGAGGCCGAGATCGTGGAGATCCTGCATACGTCCCGGCAGGCGCTGGCCGACGTGCGCTCGGTCGCCAGCAGCTACCTGCACATGAGCCTGACCCGCGAGATCACCGCCGCCGAGTCGCTGCTGAGCGCGGTGGGCATCGACACCCGGGTGCGCGCCGCCGCGGGCCTGCCCGCGGGCGGCGCGGACGCGGTGCTGGCCACCGTGCTGCGCGAGGGCATCACCAACGTGCTGCGGCACAGCAAGGCCCGGCACTGCGTGATCGAGACGGTCCTCGACCACGACCGGGTGCGGCTGACCCTGACCAACGACGGCATCGACGCGAGCGAGACGTCGCGGGTCGCCGCCGGCGCGACCGAGGGCGGCAGCGGGCTGCGCAACATGGCCACCCGGGTGCTGGCCCTGGGCGGGACGCTGACCGCGGCCGCCCGCGAGGACGGCTGGTTCGAACTGACCGCGGAACTGCCGGTCGACGCGGAGGCCGATCCCGATCGGAACGCGGGGTGGGACACCGCGGTCGGCGGCTCCCCGGGCCGGTGACCCCCGCGCGGACGGTCGACGCGCGTCACAGCCAGCCGGAGTCGCGCGCGATCCGCACCGCGTCCATGCGATTGCGGGCGTTGAGCTTGGTCACCGTCGTGGTCAGGTAGTTGCGTACCGTCCCGGCGGACAGGAACAGGCCGCGCGCGATCTCCGGCACGTCCACCCCCTCGGCGGCCAGCCGCAACACCTCGGTCTCCCGCGCGCTCAACGGATTCTCCGCCGCCTGGAGGGTGGCCACCGCCAACTGCGGATCGATCACCTGCTCACCGGCGGCCACCGCGCGGATGGCGGCGGCGAGTTGGTCCGGATCGGCGTCCTTGAGCAGGAACCCCGAGGCGTGCGCGGCCAGCGCCCGCCGCAGATTGCCCGGCCGGCCCAGGCTGGTCAGGATCACCGTGCGGCACTCGGGCAACCGCTCGTGCAGCAGCCGGGCCGCCCGAATGCCGTCCAGACCCGGCAGATCGATGTCCAACACGGCGACCTCCGGCCGCACCTCGAGCGCCACCGGCAGGATGAGATCCCCGCAATCGACCTCGGCGACGACCTCGATGTCGGGCTCCAGTTCCAGTAACGACACCAGCGCCCGACGCAGCATGAGCATGTCCTCGGCGAGAAGAACCCTGACCATCGTGTCCCCCCACGGCATCCCAACGGGATGGTCACTGTCATCGACCGTTCCTCGGGAGCACCGGCGGCAGCGCCCCGCCCGCGACACCGACGACCCCACGCCCTCTCACCTGCCCCGACGCGCTCCGATCACGCCGGTCGGAACCGAGCGCCACGGGTCAGATCGCGAACGTGTCGCCGTTCACCCGTACCGACCGGCCGACCCACGGGTCGGTGCGCATCGACGCCAGCACGTCGGCGTCCATCGAGGAGGCCACCGATCGCACGCCGCCCGTGCCCTCGACCACCGCGATCGCCACCGCCGGCTCGCCCTGCTCGAACGCCACCGTGCAGCCCACCACGTCCGCCGGGCCCGCGTAGTCCGCGTCCACCGGCCGGGCCGGCAACTCGGCACTCACGTCCACCGCCCGGAAACCACCCGCGGCGGGGCGGCCCGCCCACAGCGCGCCGGCCTGCTTGGTCACCATCCCCGACACGGCGGTCACCAGCCCGTCCCCGCCCGCGAGCACGTTCGCCGCGACCTCGACGGTGGCCTGGAGCACGTAGTTGTTGAGCGGCCCACCGGCGAAGGCCATCCCGCCCGTGCCGGTCAACGCCCGGCCGGCACGCTCGGTCAGACCCAGCTCGCGCTGCTGGATGCGCACCGCCGCCGGGAAGCAGCTGTACAGGTCCACGTGAGTGCTGTCCCGCACCCCGGAGCCCAGTGCCGCGCCGACCGCCGCGAACCCGGGGGAGCGGTCCAGGTCCGGTCGGGCCACCAGCGGCACCATCGTGTTCGCCTCGGCCGCCACGGTCGGGAACACCCACCGCCCGCGCTCGACCCCGAACCGCCGCGCGGCCTCCGCCGAACACAGCAGCAGCGCGGCGGCCTGGTCGACGTTCATCTGCGAGCAGTGCCACTTGGTGTACGGGTCGGTCAGCCACGCGTTGCGCCCCTCGGGGGACAACAACTCGTCTTCGCGCAGCGCGCGACCGCGCACCGAGTGCCCGCCGTCGGCCGCGACGGCCGAGAAGCCCTGCCACAGCGCGGCGATCTCGCGCGCGTTGTCCGCCGGCGACAACCCGCGCGCCGCGCCGATCGCGGACTCCATCACCGCGTACTGCCGGGCCGGCACGGCCAGATGGCGATCGATCTCGACCCGGGCCAGGATGTCCGCACCCGGCGCCCAGACCGTGTCGGGCACCCCGTCCGCGACCGGATCCGCGAGCTCGACCCCGGCGATCCTCGCCCGCAGCCGCCGGTGGGCCGCCTCGCCGCCCACCACCAGGACCACGTCCGCCCGCCCGGCGGCGATGTCGGCGCAGGCCCGGGTGATCAACGACTGCTGCAACACCCCGAGTTCGGCCAGCGTGCTGTGCGCGTCGAGGATCTTGAACCGGTTCGCCAGCCACCGTCCCGGATCGCCGTGCCGCCACGTCCCGCGCGGGACCAGCACATGCCGCACCGCCCCCAACAGGCCGCCCAGGCCGTCGGCGGCGTCCTCGACGGCCCGGGCCATCAACTCCAGCTCGCCGACCCCGGCGCCCGCCTCGGCCAGGCGCTGATTCGCCACCCCGGCGCCCACCAGCACCGGTGTCCGCGGATCGATCGTCTCCAGCGCCATCGACGCCCCCTCGCAACGCTGCTCCTCGGCACCGGACCACCCGGCGGGCCGACCGTAACGGCGGATCCCGACGATCACCAGAGCCGACGATCACCTTTGCCGCGGCCCCGCGGCCGGGCAGACCCGACCGGCGCGACCGGCGCGACCGGCGCGGTTGCGGACCACCCGCCGGCGGGCATACGACAACCTTCGGCCCGGCACCCCGAGGAGCGGCGCGATGACCGAACACGACCCCTATGTGCGGGTACGCGGCGCGCGTGAGCACAACCTGCGCGACGTGGACGTGGACATCCCGCGCGACACGTTCGTCGTGTTCACCGGGGTCTCCGGCTCCGGGAAGTCCTCGCTCGCGTTCGGCACGCTGTACGCGGAGGCACAACGGCGGTACTTCGAGTCGATCGCGCCGTACGCCCGGCGGCTGATCCAGCAGGTCGGCGCGCCGCACGTGGACGAGATCAGCGGACTGCCGCCGGCCATCGCGCTGCGCCAACAGCGCTCGGCGCCGACCTCGCGCTCGACGGTGGGCACGCTGACGACGCTGTCCAACTCGCTGCGGATGTTGTTCTCCCGGGCCGGCCACTACCCGCCCGACGCGCGGCGGGTGGACTCGGACGCGTTCTCGCCGAACACCGTCGCCGGCGCCTGTCCGAACTGCCACGGCCTGGGCCGGGTGCACGAGGTGAGCGAGGAGTCGCTGGTCCCGGACCCGGGCAGATCGATCCGGGACGGGGCGATCGCCGCGTGGCCGGGCGCCTGGTACGGGAAGAACCTGCGGGACATCCTGGCCACCCTCGGCTACGACGTGGACCGGCCGTGGCGCGAGCTGCCGAAGGTCGAGCGGGACTGGATCCTGTTCACCGACGACCAGCCCGTGGTCACCGTGCGCCCGGTGCGCGACGCGAGCCGGATCCAACGCGACTACCAGGGCACGTACAGCAGCGCGCGGCGGATCGTGCTGAAGACGTTCGCGACCTCCAAGAGCGCGACACAGCGCAGGCGGGTCGAGCGTTTCCTGCGCAGCGGACCGTGCCCGGTGTGCCACGGCCGGCGGCTGCGGCCGGAATCCCTGGCGGTGACCTTCGCGGGCTACGACATCGCCGCGCTGATCGCGCTGCCGCTGGCCGAGGCGGCGAAGGTGTTGGCGGGCGCGCAGGCCGACGGCGAACCGGCCGCGACGATCTGTCCGGACCTGGTGGCGCGGATCGCGGTGCTGGTCGAGCTGGGCCTGGGCTACCTGAGCATGGATCGGGAGACGCCGACGCTCTCCTCGGGCGAACTCCAGCGGTTGCGGCTGGCCACCCAGCTCCGGTCGGGCCTGTTCGGGGTGGTGTACGTGCTGGACGAGCCGTCCGCGGGACTGCACGCGGCGGACACCGAGGCGCTGCTCGTGGTGCTCGACCGGCTGCGCGCGGCCGGCAATTCGTTGTTCGTGGTGGAACACCGGATGACGGTGGCGCGCCGGGCGGGCTGGCTCGTGGACGTCGGACCCGGCGCGGGCGAGGGCGGCGGCCGGATCCTGTACAGCGGCCCGCCGGCCGGGCTGCGCGAGGTGGCCGACTCGGCGACCCGCCGATTCCTGTTCCGGACCGGCCCGGCGGCGACCAGGGAGCCGCTGTCGCCCACCGGGTGGGTGACGCTGACCGGGGTGACCCTGCACAACCTGCGCGATGTGGACGTGCGCTTCCCGCTGGGCGTGTTCACCGTGGTCACCGGGGTGTCCGGCTCGGGCAAGTCCAGCCTGGTCGGCGGGGTGTTGGCGGAGGTGACGGCGGATCACCTGGGCACCCGGCCGGAGGAGGACGAGGACCGGCGGCAGGAGTCGGGCGAGATTCGCGCGGCCGACGGCCTGGACGTGGTCGATCGGCTGGTGCGGGTGGACCAGAGGCCGATCGGGCGCACACCGCGCTCGAACCTGGCCACCTACACCGGCCTGTTCGACACGGTGCGCAAGCTCTTCGCGGACACCGACGCGGCGCGCGAGCGCGGGTGGACCGCGAGTCGGTTCTCGTTCAATGTGGACGGCGGCCGATGCGAGACGTGTTCGGGCGAGGGCTTCGTCGCGGTGGAGCTGCTGTTCCTGCCGGGGACGTACGCGCCGTGTCCGACCTGCCACGGCGCGCGCTACAACCCGCCGACGCTGGAGGTGACGTATCGGGGGCTGAGCGTCGCGGACGTGCTCGGGCTGACGGTGGACGCCGCCGCCGACTTCCTCGCCGAGGTGCCGGCCGCCGCGCGCAGTCTGACCACGTTGCGCGAGGTGGGTCTGGGCTACCTGCGTCTGGGGCAGCCCGCGACCGAGCTCTCCGGCGGCGAGGCGCAGCGGATCAAGTTGGCCAGTGAGCTGCAACGGGCCCGGCGCGGGCACACGCTGTACCTGCTGGACGAGCCGACGGCCGGGCTGCATCCGGCCGATGTCGAGCTTTTGATGCGGCAGTTGCACGGTCTGGTCGCGGCGGGCAACACGGTCGTGGTGGTCGAACACGACCCGGACGTGATCGCCGGCGCGGACTGGATGATCGACCTCGGTCCCGGCGGCGGCGGCAACGGCGGCCGGATCGTGGCGAGCGGGGTGCCGGCCGATGTGGCGGCGAAGGGTGTGGGGGTGACCGCGCGGTTCCTGGCGGCGCACTGACGCGCGGGGCGGCGCCGGGCGGGTGGGGCGAGCCGGGCGACGCCTGGGCCTCGTCGCGCGGTGCGGCCATCGCGCGGCTCGGCCGGGTGGGGCGGCCCCGCGGTTCGGCCCGGCCGGCTCAGTCGGCGTCCGGACCGGCCAGGAACTCGAGGAGGGCGGCCGGATCGTCGCCGGCGCACGCCGCGCGCACGGCCGCCTCGTGTGCCTGGGCCAGCGCGTCCAACCGGGCGAGGCGATCGCGCCCGCGCCGGGACAGGTGCGCGGCGATCCGGCGGCGGTCCACGCCGGACTGGCGCCGGTAGATCCAGCCGTCGTCCACCAGCGCGTCCACGATCCGGGTCAGGCTGGCATGTGGGATCAGCAGGCTCTGTGCCAGGTCGCCCATCAGCCGGCCGTCGCCCTCGCCGAGGGCGCGCAGCACGAGCCACTGGTCGAGGGTGCAGTCCTCCTCGGCCAACACGAGGGTCAGGGAGCGGGTGAGGCGGCGCTGCGCGATGGTCAGCAGCTCGGCCAGGGGAGGTCGGGCGAGGGCTCGTTCGGCGAGTTCGCCGGCGGACATGCGCATCACCCCTTCACCGGGCCGGTTCCAGGAGCATACTTACCTGCCTGATGAGCGTCGACACAGTCTTGATCGAGCCGCTCGACGCGCTGCATTCCGACCGGAATCCCCAGGTGCTTCGAGTGGGCCTGGTGGTGCCCCAGTCCGGGCCGCTCGGGATCATCGGGCCCTCGGCGGTGGACGCGGCGCTGCTCGCGGCGCACGAGATCAACACCTCCTGCGGGGTGCGCGACCGCCCGGTGGAACTGGTCCTGGTGGACGCCGGCGGCCCGCCCGAGAAGGTCGCGGCTCAGGTCGAACTGCTCGGCTCCGCGGGTGCGGTGGACGTCCTGGTCGGCTTCCACACCAGCGACGTGCACCGCGCGATCGAGTCGGTGGTGAGCGGTCGGACCCCGTACGTCTTCACCCCGCCGCACGAGGGCGGCGGTCGGCTGCCCGGGGTGGTGTGCACGGGAGTCGACCCGATGCGCCAACTGCGCGAGTCGATCGGGTGGCTGACCGAGCACCATCGGCTGCGCCGGTGGGCGCTGATCGGCAACGACTACATCTGGCCGCAGGCCATCCACGCGGCCGCCACGCGGTTGATCACGCACGCGCACAGCAGTGTGGTGTACGAGCGACGGGTGGGCTTCGGGGCGGTACGCGCGGGCCTGGACGAGCTGTTGGCCGGGCTGCGGGCCACCCGCGCCGACGCGCTGCTGCTCAGCCTGATCGGCCGCGACCTGGTCGACTTCAACCGGGCACTGCGGCACGCCGGACTGGATCGCATCCTGGTCCGACTGTCCGGGGCGCTGGAGGAGAACGGGCTGTTGGCCTACGGCGGCGACGACACCGGCGCGATGTACGCGGTGATGCAGTCGTTCGCGTCGCAGACCGACGATCGCCGGCTGGGCCTGGCCGAGCGGCACCGGTCCCTGTTCGGCGCGCAGGCGCCGGTGCTGGACGCCTACGCCGAGGGCCTGTACGACGGGCTGCACCTGGTCGCGGCGTTGGCCGCGCGGGACGAACTGGCGCCGGACGGGTTGGCGGCGGCGGTGCGCCGGTTGTTCGACGCCGATCCGGCCGCCGCGGGTGGGGCGTGGGCACGGTCGTCGTTGGGGCCGCCGCGCAGGCAGGTGTACCTGGCCCGGGCGGAAGGGCTGGATTTCGTTGTGCTGCCGCGACGAGAAAGTACTTCCATTTGGAAATAACTGGACCTAGGGTCTCTCCGTGACCCCTCGGGGTCGTCCCGAGGAGAGACCACCATGAGCGAAGTCCCCACGCGCGGATCGACCGGCAGACCCGAGTCGACCGGCAGATCCGAGTCCCCCGGCAGACCCGACCCGACCGGAAGCCCCGCGTCGATCGAGAAGTACGGCTACAAGCAAGAGCTCCGCCGATCCCTGAGTTTCCGCGACCTGCTCGTCTACGGCCTGGTCTTCATGGTCCCGATCGCGCCGTTCGGCATCTTCGGCGGCGTGTTCCAGGGCTCCGGCGGCATGGTCGCGCTCGCGTACGTCATCGGCATGGTCGCGATGATGTTCACCGCGTTGTCCTACGCGCAGATGTCCCAGGCCTTCCCGATGGCCGGATCGGTGTACTCCTACGCCGGCCGGGGCATCGCCGCCCCGGTGGGCTTCCTGGCCGGCTGGATGATCCTGCTCGACTACATCCTGGTGCCCGGCCTGCTCTACCTGATCGCCGCCGTCGCGATGAACTCGCTGGTCACGTCCATCCCGGTGTGGATGTGGGTGGTCGGGTTCGTGCTGCTGAACACGGCGGTGAACTACCTCGGCGTGGAGATGACCGCCAAGGTCAACAAGATCATGTTGATCGGCGAACTGATCATCCTGGTCCTGTTCATCGTGATCGGCGTGGTCGCGCTGATGGACGGCAAGGGCCGCGGCTTCGACTTCACCCCGATCTACAACAGCGACACCTTCTCCTGGAGCCTGGTCTTCGGCGCCGTCTCGATCGCGGCGCTGAGCTTCCTGGGCTTCGACGGCATCTCCATGTTGTCCGAGGAGAACAAGGACTCGGCCAAGGCCATCGGTCGGTCGATGGTCGCCGCGCTGCTGCTGGCCGGGACGTTGTTCATCGCGCAGACCTGGATCGCCTCGCTGCTGGTGCCCGACCCCGGGGCGCTGATCGACAAGGGCGACCCGGACGGCACCGCGTTCTACGACGCGGCCCGGGTCGCGGCGGGCGGCTGGCTGGCCAAGCTCACCGCGGTGGCCACCGCGATCGCGTGGGGCTTCGCCAACTCGCTGGTCGCCCAGGCCGCGACCTCACGCCTGCTGTACGCGATGGCCCGGGACCGGCAACTGCCGTCCTTCCTGGCCAAGGTGCACCCCAAGCACCGGGTCCCGGTCAACGCCACGCTGCTCACCGCCGCGATCTCGCTCGCCCTGGGTCTGTACACCAGCACCCGCGACGACGGCATCACCACGCTGAGCAGCCTGGTCAACATCGGCGCGCTCACCACGTTCCTGGTGCTGCACGTGTCGGTGGTCGTGCACTACCTGATCCGGCACAAGAGCCGGGACTACTGGCGGCACCTGATCGCGCCCTCGCTGGGCTTCGCGATCCTGGCCTACGTCGTCTACAACGCCGACGGCGACGCGAAACGACTGGGCACGATCTGGTTCGCGATCGGTCTCGCCCTGCTCTCCGGTCTGGTCCTGGCGGGCCGCCGGCCGAAAATCTCCGCCATCGACCAGGTCGAGGAACCCGTATGACCCTGCTCGAAGTCGTCTCCCTGCAGCCGACCTACCACCAGTACGCCTACACCTTCGGCGGACGCCGCCCGCTGGTGACCGTCCGCCCCGGCACCATCGTGGAACTGTCCACCGAGGACTGCTTCGGCGGGAACGTCAAGGGCATCGCCGACCTGCCCAGCGCGGTGTGCACCTTCCCCTATCTCAACCCCGTCACCGGACCGATCGCGGTCGAGGGCGCCGAACCCGGGGACACCCTCGCGGTGCACTTCGTGGACATCGCACCCGCGCGCGACTGGGGCGTCTCCACCACGTTCCCGCACTTCGGCGCGCTCACCGCCACGCCCACCACGGCGATGCTGCACGAAGCGCTGGAGGAGCGGGTGTGGGTCTACGACCTGGACGCCGAGGCGGGCATCTGTCGATTCCGGGCTCGGGAGAGCGACTTCGTCGTGGACCTGCCGCTGGATCCGATGCACGGCACGGTCGGGGTGGCGCCCGCCGCGGGCGAGACGCTGATGTCGATCACCCCGGGCGCGCACGGCGGCAACATGGACACCCCCGAGATGCGGGCCGGCACCACCGCGTACTTCGGCGTCAACGTCGCGGGCGGCATGCTCTCGATCGGCGACGGCCACGCCCGCCAGGGCGAGGGCGAACTGTGCGGGACGGCGGTCGAGGCCGCGATGCGCACGGTGATCGTGGTCGACCTGATCAAGGGCGGCGCGCCGGTGTCGCCGCGCCTGGAGAACGACGACCACCTGCTCACCACCGGGTCGGCCCGCCCGCTCGAGGACGCCTTCCGGATCAGCCAACGCGATCTCGTGGGCTGGACGGCGGAGCTGCTCGACCTGGAACTGCTGGACGCCTACCAGCTCGTCAGCCAGGCCGGCCTGGCCCCGGCCGCCAACGTGTGCGACACCAACTACACGATGGTCGGCAAGCTGCCCAAGGCCGTGCTCGGACGACACCGGGCCTACGAGGGCCGGCACGACCACCTGCGGGCGGTGGCGGCCGCCTATCTGGCCGAGCGCTGAGGCCGCGCGGCGGGCCGTGACGACTCCGGTACCGGAGGGGCCACCGGTTGCCGGTGCCCGGCGGCGGACCATCCGCGGGCCGGGCGAGAGGGGGACATCCCCGGGAAGGACGCGTCCGCCGACGCGCATCCCGCAGGGGAGAACTCGGGGATGTCCCTGTGGGTGCTCGGGTGCTCGGGTGCTCGGGGTGCTCGGGGTGCTCGCGTGCCCGAGGGTTCCCGGTGTCGACAGCCCGGATGATGTGCCCGCGTGCCCGCGTGCCCGCGTGCCCGCGTGTTCGTGGCGATGCGACCGGGTGCGATCGATCCGGCGCGGCGGGAATTCCCGGCCCGTGTGCGTGTTGGGACTCGTGTGAACGTGTTGCCGCCGGGTGTCCGGTTCTCCGTGCTCGACAGGTCGCTCACCCTGGAAGGGGAGCACCCCGCGTCGGCGCTGCGGCACGCCGTGGCCTTCGCCCGGGAGGTGGAGCGGCTGGGGTACCACCGCTTCTGGGTCGCGGAGCACCACAGTGTGCCGGGCGTGGCCGGGTCGGCCCCCACCGTGCTGGCCGCCGCGGTGGCCGCGGTCACCGAGCGGATCCGGGTCGGGACCGGCGGGGTGATGTTGCCCAACCACCAACCGCTGGTGGTGGCCGAGCAGTTCGGCGTGCTGGAGTCGCTGTTCCCGGACCGGATCGACCTGGGCGTGGGCCGCTCGGTGGGCTTCACCGACGGGATCCGCGCCGCGCTGGGCCGGGGCAAGGACGCCGCGGAGGATTTCCCGGACCGGCTGGCCGAACTGCTCGGCTACTTCCTGGGCACCCAGGACGCGCACCCCGGGGTGCACGCGCGCCCCGCCGAGGGATTGCGGCCGGCCCCGTTCGTGCTGGCCACCGGCGCGGGCGCGGACCACGCGGCCGCCGCCGGGGTGCCGCTCGTGGTCGCCGCGGCGATCGGCGAGGAGCGCATGCTCGCCGCGATCGAGCACTACCGGGCCGCCTTCCGGCCGTCGGCGTGGTCGACGCGACCCTACGTCGTGGTGGCCGGCACGATCGCGATCGCGGACACCGAGGAGGAGGCGTACGACCTGCTGCTGCCCGAGGCGTGGGCGGCCGCGTACTCGCGCACCAAGGGCACCTTCCCGCCGCTGCTCCCGGCCGAGCGTATCCGGGCGACGGCGATGACCCCGCGCGAGCGGGAACACCTGGACGCCGCGCTCCGGGACCAGATCCACGGCACCGCCGAGACCGTCGCCGGCGAGTTGGCCGGCCTGTTCGCCCGCACGGACGCGGACGAGTTCCTGGTCACCACCAGCTCGCACGACCGGGCCGGTCGGTTGCGATCGGCCCGGCGACTGGCCGAACTGGCGGGCATCGCGCCGCGGATCGGCGCGGCCGCCGCCGGCTGAGCCGGCCGCGCGGACCGACCTCCGCCGGCAGCCGGCGCGCGTTGCTAACGTGGTGCCGCCCGAGCCGGTCGTTCTGCGGGGAGGTTCCGACCGATGGCCCATGCCGGCCACCAAGCACACACGCTTCCACACCCATACCCACCCGGGCACACGCCCGCGCACGCGGCGACCGAGACACCCGCGCAGATCGAGCGGCGCCGGATCGCCAACGTCGCCTCCGTGGTCGTCCCGGGTGTCCTGGCGCACCGGATGTTGCGCCCGGCGCACCGGATCGGCAAGCCGGACGGGCTGATGGGCAACCTCAACCGGGTGCGCGCGTGGCTCGGCCTGATGATCGTGCTGGCCGTGTTCCTGCGCGGGCTGTACCAGGAGCGCACGCACTCCTCGGGCGCGGCCGCCGGCACCACCACCAAGATCCAGGGGGCGCAGGTGGTCGCCGAATTGGCGTCCGCGATGGTCCGCCGGATGGTGCTGTTGCCGCTGTACGGCATCGTCGGCATCGTGCTGATCGGCTGCCTCCTGGTGCTCTGCGCCCGGCCGCACCTGCGCTCGCTGACCCTGCGCCAACTGATCCACCCGGTCCGCACGGTCGGGTTGTTCCTGGTGGTTCCGGGGCTGGGCCTGGCGTTGGCCTGGGGATGCCGCAAGGGCGCGGGGTTGGGGGCGAACACCAACACGCTGCGCACCGACGGCACGATGGTCCAACTGGTGTTGTCCTGGGTGTCCATGGTCGCCGGGATCTGGGTCTTCGGATTCGCTCTGGTGGCCATCTGGCAGGTGGCGCAGCACCTGTTCTCGGCGGCGGACGGCCACCCGATGTTGCCCGCGCTGATGGCGATGTGGCTGGCCTGGACGTTCACCCTGACCGACATGCTGGTCAAGACCGACAACCCGCTGTTCGCGGGATCCAATATCGTGCCGGACAACATCAAGGCCGTGGTCGGCGTGGGCGGTTCGGTGATCATCACCGCGTTGAGCGTCTGGGAGATCCGCCGCCTCGGCCGCTGGAACGGAATCACCTGGCGCAGCGGCCCGTGGGGATCGCGATCGCCGCAGACGCGCGCGACGGCCCAGGGAGTGGCCTGAGTTCGGGTCGGGGCCTCCTTGTCCGGGCCCCGACCGGATCCGCCGAGGCCCTGAGCGCGGGCACCCGATGGACGGGCATCCGGGCTCGGGGCCTCGGTGTTCTCGTGCCGGCTAGTGCCGCGCCCGGCACTAGGACTTGCCGCGGGTGCCGGTGATCAGCCGGTAGCCGAGACCGGCGGTGCTCTCGTCGACCAGGAAGAGCCGGCCGTCGTGTTCGAACGGCTTGGGCATGGCCTCGGCGAGGGAGACGCCCAGCCGCAGCGGGTACTCGGCGAGGACCCGGATGTGGCCGTCCCGCGGGTCGAGGCGGACCAGGCGCGGCGGCTTGCTGCCGCGCGCGTTGACCCACACCCGCAGGGCGCCGTCCGGGTCGACCGTGATCGGCGCGGCCTTGCTGTCCACGCTCAGGCCCACCACCTTGACGGCGGCGGGCAGCGCGGAGATCCAGCGCACCCGACCGGTCTGCCGGTCGACGGCCACGATCTGGTTCGCTCCGGGCGTGTTCGACGCGTGCACGGACCGGCCGTTGTTGCCGGGCACGTAGATCGTGCGGTCGTCGGCGAGCACGCGCGGCGAGGTGTCGCGCTTGTCCTCGCGCGCGTCGCCGCGGGTGTCGTCGACCAGCGGGCCGCCCGCGTCGATCGTGTAGGCGGGCTCGCCGCGTTCGGTCAACACGGTCAGCCGGGCCGGACCGCCCGGCGCGGTCGGCTCGTCGACGATCACGGGGGAGGTGGCGACCACGGGCGAGGTGCCCGCGAGCACCGTGCCCTCCTTGGGCAGCTTGTGCACCCAGGCCGGCTTGCCGGTGAGCGGATCGACCGCCCACACCGCGTCGGTGTTCCCGCACCGGCCGTTGGCCACCAGCGCGGCCCCGCCGCGGAAGCCGGTGACCTGACAACCGACCGCGAAGGTGCGGTCGGCCACCCACAGTTGGGCGCCGTCCCTGATCCGGAACGCGGTGTCGCCGCTGACCGCCACGCCGCGCGAGACGGCCAGGCGTTCCAGGGCCGCGGGGCCCTTGGCGGTGCGCTGTTTGGCCCACACCTCGGTGCCCGACGTGATGTCGATGCCCGCGATCCGGTCGCAGGCGGTGCCGACTCCGTAGACGACGACGGCGATCGGCCCGTCGGTCTCGGCGCCGGCCGCGCACGTCGCGGCGCCGTTCGGGAGCGGCTTCTCCCAGACGGTGGCCCCGCTGTCCACGCGGTACGCGACCACGCGGTTGCGTTCGGAACGCACCACGGTGTCGCCCTGGAACCAGGTGCCCTCCAGTGTGCGTACGTCCGAGCCTGCCGTCGACGCCGGTTTGGGGCCGTCCCGACCCTCCTTCAACGCCCAGGCCACCGCGACGTGTTCGCCGGTGTTGTCGTACTCGTCGCCGTGCAGCACGGCCTGCCGGACCGCGCCGACGCCGGCGAGGGCGAGCACCAGCACGGCCAGGATCGCGGTGCGCAGCAGGACCGGCCGATCGCGCGCGGGCCGGATCCGGTCCGGGGCGAGTGGTGGGCCGAAGACGAAGTGGTGGTCCGAGGGCGCCGGTTGCAGCGGCATCGGCGCGGGGGTCGGCGGGAGGGCCGAGCCCGGTCCGGCCGGGCCGCCGTACCCGGGGGTGTGCGGGTGGGGCCCGGGTTGGGGATGCGGGTCGTGCAGGGGCAGGTTGGGATTGGCCACGAAGCCGCCACCCGAGGCGTTCGGGAACGGCGCGGGGCGGGAGTGCGACGGCGGCTGCGCCTGGGCCGGGATGTGCGGCTGTGGCGACGGTTGTGGCTGCTGTGGCTGCTGTGGCTGCGGTTGCGCGTGGCCGGGACCCGGGCCGGGGCCCGACGGCCGCGGTCGGGCCGGTGACGAGGACGCGGGCGGTGCGAAGGGTGGTGGCGCCTGGCCCGACGACGACGGCGGTGCGAACGGCGGTGCCTGGGCCTGGCCCGGTGGCGCGAAGGGGGGCGGCACGGACTGCCGGGCGTGCGAGCGTCGTTGCTCGTCCCACGGGTTGTGGGCGTCGTCCGGGCCGTTCGGGCTGTCCGGGCCGGGCGGGTACTGCGGGGTGCTCACGCGGTGCCTCCCGACGTGCCGGGTATCACCGGGGCGCCGAGGCCGACGTCGCGCGGGCCCGGCAGGTCCTTGAAGTCGCTCCGGTCCACGTGGCCCACCGACTGGCCCACGTTGTGCAGCCACAACACCAGGAACGTGATCGCGGCGGCCGAGGCCGCGACGATCAGCACGCTCACCACGATCACCAGACCATTGCGCGGCGCGGCCGGCCCGCGGGCCGGCCGAGGCTCCGCGGGCGCGCCCCACGGTTGAGGCGCCGGCCCCGGGCCGGTGGCCCGCGCCGAGCCCTGCGGTGGCAATGAGTGCGTCATGACGATCGCGCCCCCCGTGTTCCTGTCCCGAATTCACCCCGTACCGCGACCACCGCCCGGCACCTCCGACGCGAACGCCGCGTCGATCACCGTACCGACCCCGCTCTCCTCCCGCCGACAATCGCCCCCTCCCCGCCCGCGACACACCACGAAATCCCCCCACCGAGCCCGGGTCGCCCGACCCGGAGCGTCGCGTTCGCGCTTGCGGGTCGTCGTCCGTGTCCGGAGGACCCCGAGGGGACGGGGCGCCGGATGGGCGGGAGCACGAGGCGCCCGGGTGCCCGACGGGTGGGACCACTCGGTGGGGGCGTCGTGGCGGTGAGGCAGGATGTCGGAGCGGCGATCGGCGTCGTGGTCGAAGCGGGGAAGTGGATCGTGTCGTTTCAGCAGCCGGTGGGAGGCGAGCAGCCGCCGCCCGGTGGCGGGCCCTACGGGCCGCCGCCCGGATCGTACGGGGCGCAGCCCCAAGGTCAGCCGTACGGGCAGCCCCAAGGTCAGCCGTACGGTGGGCCCTATGGCCCCCCACCCGGGGCGCTGCAGCCGGGTGCCCACCCCCATGGCGCTCCGCAGCCGCCGGGGCAGCCGATGTACGGACCGCCCGGATACGGCATTCCGCAGCCGCCGGGGCGCCGGGGCCCGAAGGTCGGGGTGATCGTCGCGGCCGTGGTGGGCGTGGTGGCGGTGGGGACCGTCGCCGTGCTGGGTGCCACCGGAGCGTTCTCCTCCGACGACAAGGACCCGGTGGCGAAGCCGACGTCGTCGGTCTCGGCGAGCGATCGGCCGACCACGTCGCCCACTTCGCGGGTGCCGGGGCCGCCGGAGTTGCCGACCCGGCCGCCGGCCACGTCGTCCAAGTCGTCCACGACCAAGCGCACCGTGGACACCCCGGCCCGGGCGGGTGGCCTGGACCGGATGGGCGACGACGCGTATCCGCTGCAGACCTCGATCCGGCGGCAGGCGGTGCCCGGTTCCAAGGTCGCCGCCTACGGTGCGGCCGGGGACACCACGCCGACCGCGCTGGTGATGGTGATGGCCAACCCGTCGCCGTTCATGTCGCCGACGACGGTGATGGACCAGCTCATCGAGGGGATGCAGGAAGGGGCCGAGGAGAAGTCCTCGGACCTCGGCGGTGTCCGCGAGATGGACCCCGGCAACATGGGCGGTGTGCTGCGCTGCACCGAGATCCGATCGGGCGGCAAGGCGCTGCCCACGTGCGTGTGGGTCGACCAGGACACCGTGGGCGTCGTCTACGGGATCAGCGAGAAGTCGTTGGACAGCGCCGCGGCACTGGCCCTGCGGTTGCGTCCCGACCTGGAGAAGTGACCAACGGGTAATTCGTCCGCGGTATCACGGGCCGGCTCGACTCCGAGCCGGCCCGTTTTCGCGCCCGCACCGCGCCATCCACCTGGATCACACGGATTATGCGGGCACAAGCACTACGCCCGTGCTGGTGTGCAATTGCACGGATTGGCGCCCGAGTGGGCACGTCGTGAGCTGCTGTCCGCGATATCGGACCGTTGATTCCGCCGGTGAATTGTCGATACCACAGCCGCTGTCGTCGGGCGGTCGAGCCGGTGCGTGGAGAGTGCCGATGGGTCGAATGTCGGGTGATTCGTCACGCTTCCTCGAGGCGGATATCGGTACGGATTTGCAATCCTTGTCCGGGCGACCCGCAGCGGTACTCGGCAAGCGGAATTCCGCTGCGCGGAATATCCGGTCGGTTGGCGGATCGGTCGCCGGCGAGGGGGTGTGTCGGGTCATCGGCGCGGCCCCCGAAGCGCTCCGATTCCGCCGCTGACCAGCGCGATGGCATCGGATTCGACGCCGCGCACGCGCCCATTTCGGGCGGCGGGTCGTCGGGTGCGGCGTGCGGGCCGGGTGGATGTCGCCGGCGCCGCGTCCGAATAAGGCCCAGGATTGGCCGTAAATCGACGCAGGCCAACCCTGTGGTGGCCGGAATATACGTGCACAGGATCGGTTTCCATGACGAGTCCGGCGGGTTAACCGTTTGCTACGAACGCGCTCAGGAATACTCGTGGGGTCGATCGGATGGCCGCAAAAGCGGGTCTTTCAGTCATCAAGCGCAGACAGCATTTTTTCGCCATGGATCTCCCGTAATCATCTCAATTTCGGGCAGCCCTCCGGTTCCCGCGTGTGGGCGCGTAGAATGAATCCTCACGAACTACTCGGTTCAAGCGACGGCGCGGCACGGGGATGTTTCGCGCGTCCGGAAGTGCGACGAGATTGGTTCTCAGGGGGTCACAGTGAAATTGGTGGAACGAGAAAAGGATTTCTCCCGGCTCAATAACTTAATGATCGGATGCCGTCAGGGGAAAGGAGGCGTCGCAGTAGTCACCGGACCACCCGGAATCGGCAAAACGGCCTTACTCTCGCAATTCACCGGTCGGGTGACGGGATCGGACGTACTGCTCCTGGTGGCCACCGGGTCACCGGTGGAGGCGGACCTTCCCTTCGGACTGCTCAGTCAGCTCTTCCATAGCGCCAAGGTCCCGGACACGATCGGCGAGCACGTACCCCGGTTGATCGAGGAGGCGACGGCCGCCGGGCCGGAGACGCCGATCAGCCTCGGTCACCCCGCCTACGAACTCTTCGAGCTGTTCCTGCGGCTGGCCGAGCTGCAGCCGCTCGTGGTCATGGTCGACGACTTCCAGCACGCCGACCTCGCCTCCCGCAAGCTGCTGTTCTACCTGGCGAATCGGCTCCGGGTGGCCCGGATCCTGATGATCTGCAGCGACCTGAACCTGGGCAAGCGGCTCGACCCCACCTCGTGGGCGGGGTTCGTCGACCGGCCCTTCGGCCACCACGTCCGGGTGCGGGCGCTGTCCCCGGTGGGCGTCGCCAACATCCTGGAGCAGCGGCTGGGCGCGGTCGGCGCGCAGGGCCTGGGGGTGCGCTGTCACGCGCTCAGCGGCGGCAATCCGCGTCTGGTGCACGCCCTGGTCGACGACCTGCCCACCACCCTGCCCGGGGCCGTCCGCCAGGCGGACGGCGTGGTGATGGGAGAATCGTTCCGCGAGGCGGTGTTGGCCTGTCTGCATCACGGCGCGCCGCTGGACGGCGAGGTGGCCCGGGCGATCGCGGTGCTGGGGTCGCCGGCCGCTCCCGCGCTGGTGGGCGAGCTGATCCAGATCGGCTCCGAGGACGCCGCGGGCGCGATGAAGACGCTGCGCGGCGCGGGGCTGCTGGACGGCGAACGGTTCCGGCACCCGGCGATCGAGGCGATCGTGCTGGCCGACCACGACTTCACCCACCGGGCGGACCTGTCCGGGCAGGCCGCGAACCTGCTGCACGAGACCGGGGCGTCGGCGCGACGGATCGCCGAACGGCTGATCGCGGCCGAACCGGTCGGGCAGGGCTGGGCGGTGGCCGCGCTGCGCGAGGCGGCCGAACAGGCGGCGCTGGGCGACGAGATCGACTTCGCCATCGAATGCCTCAACCACGCCCGCAGATGCAGCGTCGACGAGGGGATCCGCGCGACGGTCACCGCGGAGCTGGCCCAGATGGAATGGCGGGTGGACCCGTCGGCCGCGGCTCGCCATCTGACCGCGCTCACCCAGGCGTTGCGGGACGGACACCTGGGGCGGCGGGACGGACTCGCACTGGCCAGGCACCTGTTGTGGCACGGCCGCTCGGAGGAGGCCGCCGAGGTGATCGGCCTGATGTTCGAGCTGTTCCGGGCCACCGACGAGGCCGACCGGCACGCCGCCGCCGGCTACCACGTCGCCCACCAGTCGCTGTTCGTGCTCCATCCGCCCGCGGTGGTCTACGCCGCGGACTCCGGTCTGGGACCGCCGTTGGATCCCGGCCACCCCACGGTGATGAACCCGCAGGTGCAGGCGGTCGAGGTGCTCTCCGCAGTGCTCACCGGGCGCTCGGACGAGAGCACCGTGTACGCCGCCGAGCAGGTGCTGCAGAACTGTCATCTCGGCGATCGCACCGAGGACGCGATGGCCTCCGCGCTGCTCGCGCTGCTGTACTCGGACGAGTTGCCCAAGGCGCGGGTGTGGACCGACCGACTGATCGAGCAGGCCGACCGGCGCACCGCGCCCAACCGGCAGGCGCTGCTGCGGGCGATCAAGGCGAGCGTGGACTTCCGGCTCGGCGACCTGGGGGCCGGCGCCGACACCGCGCTGACCGCGCTGGCCTGCCTGTCCCCACAGAGCTGGGGGATCGGCATCGGCGGACCGCTGGCCTGGCTGGTCCTGGCCGAGACGATGCGCGGCGACCTGGACACGGCCGCCCGCTACCTGGCCCATCCGATCCCGGAGGCGATGTACGAGACCCGGGCCGGGCTGCACTATCTGCACGCCAGAGGCCGACATCACATGGCCGGTGACCGGCCCTCGGCGGCGCTGCGCGACTTCACCGCGTGCGGCGAACTGATGCGGAGCTGGCAGATGGACCTGCCGGCGCTGGTGCCCTGGCGCAGCGAGGCGGCGCTGGCCCATCTGCGGTTGGGGCGGCGCCGGCGGGCCCGGGAGTTGGCCGAGGAACAACTCGCGCTGACCGACACCCGGGGCACTCGTACGCACGGCATCTCGCTGCGGGCACTGGCCGCCACCCTGTCACCGGCGGAACGCCCGAAGGTGTTGACCCGGGCGGGCGATCTGCTCCTGGAGTCCGGTGACCAGCTCGAACTGGCGTACTGTCTGGCCGATCTGGGGGACGCCCACCACGCTCTGGGGGATCCCACCCGGGCCCGGATGGCTCGGCGCCAGGCGACCGGTCTGGCGATGATCTGCGGTGCGGAGCCACTGCTGCGGAGCGCGGGCGGCGGTGAGCCGACCCGGCCGCCGACCTTGTCCGGGCCGGTCCGTACCTTCGCCGAGCCGGTGGACACGGGGTCGCTGAGCACCGCCGAGTGCCGGGTGGGCCGGCTGGCGGTACGCGGCTACACCAACCGGCAGATCGCCGACGAACTGCACATCACCACCGGCACCGTCGAGCAACACCTGACCCGGATCTACCGCAAGCTCAACGTCAAGGGCCGGCCCTTCCTGCCGGTGGCCCTGGAGACCTGCCGAGCCGGCTAGCATCCCGGGCCGTGCCGGGTCGCGGGCCAGGCGACCCGGTACGGAGCGGGCAGGGCGACCGGGTCGGGCGACCCGGCAGGGAGCGGCAGGGCGACCGGGTCAGGTCGCCGGGTCGCCGGTATGTGCGGGCAGGATCAGGCGGAAGGTCGCCCCGGTGCCGGGCACGGTGCGCAGTTCCAGGCGTCCGCCGTGGGCCTGGGTCAGCGACTGGGCGATGGCCAGGCCCAGGCCCGCGCCGGCGCCGGTGCTGCGGCTGCGCGAGCCGTCCACGCGGTAGAAGCGCTCGAACACCCGGTGCGCCTGCTCGTCGGTCAACCCCGGTCCGGTGTCCGCCACCTCGATCAGCACCCCGTCCGCGATCGCGCCCACCCCGATCCGCACCGGGCTGCCCGCCGGGGTGTGGGTGACGGCGTTGCCGATCAGGTTGGTGACCACCTGGCGCAGTCGGCGCTCGTCGCCCATCGTCGGTGCCGGGCTCACCGGGCCGCCGTCCGGTCCGGTCAGCCGGACCGGCCGGGAGGGATCCAGGGCGCGCAGGTCGTGCAGCGCGTCGGCGGCCAGCGAGCGCAGGTCCATCGGCTCCGGACGCAACTGCAGCGCGCCGGGATCGGCGGCGGCGCGCTCGTCGAGCCGGGCGAGCAGCAGCAGGTCCTCGACCAACCGGCCCAGCCGGGTCGACTCGCGCTCGATCCGGTCCATCGTGCGGTCCACGTCCGTGCGTTCGGGCAGCGCGCCCATGCGATACAGCTCGGTCAGACCCTTGATCCCGGTCAACGGGGTGCGCAGTTCGTGACTGGCGTCGGCGACGAACCGGCGCAGCCGGGCCTCCGAGGCGGCGCGCGCGGCCACCGCGGTCTCGATCTGCGCGAGCATGCCGTTGAGCGCCGTGCTGAGCCGGCCGATCTCGGTGTTCGGCGCGGCGGTGTCCGGGACCCGGCGGGCCAGATCGCCGCCCGCGATGGCCGCCGAGGTCTCCTCGATCCGGCGCAGCGGGCGCAGTCCGCCCTTGACCGCGAAGAAGCCGAGCACGGTGAGCAGGGCCAGTGTGGCCGCGGTGATCACCAGGCAGACCAGGCGGACCCGGTCCACGGTGGCCTCGACCTCGTCGAGCGACGCGGCCACCAGCACCCCGGAGCCGGGCGGGCCGGTGGTGCGCGGCAGCACCAGCACCCGCCACGTGGTGTCGCCGCGGCCCGCGAGCTCGAACGGGCGCCCGGCCCGGCGCGCGACGGCCGCGGTGTCCAGCGTGGGCGGCTTGGGGTCCGGGTCGTCGCGATGGGCGCCGGCCCGACCGGTCTGCTCGATGCGGCCGTCCGGTGCGAGGTAGGCCACGTACAGGTCGCCGACCAGGTCCAGCGGCAGGGTCTGGGGTTGGTCGGGGGACTGGCGGAAGGTGATCAGGAACTGCGGGGTGACCCCGGCCATCAGGCGGCCGGTGGTGCGCAGTTGGCTGTCCACCCGGTCCACCAGCGGCGCGCGCAGCGACGCGAGGACCACCGCGTTGCTGATCAACAACCCGATCGCGAGCAGGCACACGGTCAGCAGCAGTACCCGGGCGCGCAACGATCGGCGGCCCAGGACGCGCCGGCCGCGCCGGAGCAGGCCGGCCGCCCGGCGCAGCGGCCCGGCCCGGCCCGGCCCGGTGCTCCCGTCGCCGGCGCCGGGACCGGCCCCGTCCTCGGCGGGCCGCGCGGCGCTCGACCCGGCCCCGGCCGCGGCGCCCGCGTCGGTGACGGTCACGGGCGCGGCCTGCGCAGCACGTACCCGATCCCGCGCACCGTGTGGATCAGCTTCGGCTCCACGTGGTCCACCTTGCGGCGCAGATAGCTGATGTACGACTCGACGATGCCCGCGTCCCCGCCGAAGTCGTAGCGCCACACGTCGTTGAGGATGCGGGACTTCTCCAACGCCTGGTCGACGTGTTCCAACAGGTAGCGCAGCAGCTTGAACTCGGTCGGGGACAGGTCGATCGCCTGCCCGGCGCGGGTGACCAGGCGCGCGTTCACGTCGACCTCCAGGTCGGCGACGATCAGCGTGCCCTCGCCGGCCGTCTCGCCCCGCGCCCGGCGCAGCACGGCCCGGATCCGGGCGATCAACTCGTCGAGTTGGAACGGCTTGGTGACGTAGTCGTCGCCGCCCAGGGAGAGTCCGTTGATCTTGTCCTCGGAGCCGTCCCGCGCGGTGAGGAAGAGCACCGGGACGGCCCCGCCGAACTCCTCGCGCAGTCGCCGAAGCACCTCGAAGCCGTCCATGTCCGGCAACATCACGTCCAGGACCACCAGATCCGGGCGATCGCGCACGGCCATCGCGAGCGCCTCGTCGCCGGTGGCCGCGGAGGCGACCGCGAAACCGGAGAAGCGCAGGCTCGCGGACAGCAGTTCGCGCACCGTGGGTTCGTCCTCCACCACCAGGAGCAGTTCCGGCCCGGGCCGAGCCCGGCCGGGCCCGCCGTGGATCCCGCCTGTCATGCCCAGCCCCCATCGTTCCCGTGCGTGTTCGAGCCAAGTCCCGCCGATCCGGCCGCCCGTGCCATCGGTCGCGCGCTACACGTCGCGGGTGCGGAAGACCGCGAAGGCGATCGCGAGGATCAGCGCGACCCACGCGCAGAGCATCCCGTACCCGGCCCACGGACCGAACATGTCCGGATCCCGGTGCACCGCCATGATCTGACTGCCCGCGTTGGTGGGCCACCACTTCTGCACGTTGCTCTCCCACGACGTGGGCAGCGCGGTGACCAGGGTGGGCACCAGCAGGGTGACCGAGACCAGGACGGCCAGCGCGCCGGCCGTGGCCCGCAGGAGGGTGCCCAGCGCGACGCCGAGCAGGCCGATCGCGGCGAGGTAGAGCCCGCAGCCGAACACCGCGCGCAGCACGCCCGGATCGCCCAGGCTCACGTACGGCGCGTCGCGCGCGTCGAGCACCGGTTGGCCGACGAAGAACGCGGCGAACCCGACGATCTGACCGACCACCAGCGCCACCGCGGCGAACACCGCGGCCTTGGCGCCCAGCAGCCAGGACCGGCGCGGCACCGAGACCATGCTGGTCATGATCATCTTGGTGGCGTACTCGGAGGTGACCACGAGCACGCCCAGCACGCCCACCGCCAACTGGGCGATGATGTAGCTCTTGATGCTGGTCGCCGTCGGGTCGAAGTCGAGCCGGTCGGCCGCGCTCGAATCCTCGTACTGGGCCGCCCCGGCGGCGGTGAACAGCAGTCCCAGCCCCACCCCGAGCGCGATCGTCGCCAGCAGGGTGTACGCGGTCGAGCGCAACGAGCAGATCTTCGACCACTCGGAGAACAACACGTCGGTCAGCCGGTACGCGCGCGCCTTCCCGGCCGGCGACTCGGTCGACTCGACCCGCTCGCGGGTCTCGGTCACGGTGGTCATCGAACCGCTCCTTCGGTCACGTTGTACTCCACGCTGTCCCGGGTCAACTCCATGAACGCCTCCTCCAACGAGGTGCGCTGCGGCGTCAGTTCGGCCAGTGGCACCCCGTCGGCGGCGGCGTGGCGACCGATCTCCAGGCTGTCCATCTCGGACACCACCAGCGCGCCGGTCTCGTCCAGTCGCACCTTCGCGCCGTGCGCGGTCAACACCCGGCCGAACGCGTCCGCGAACGGGGTGCGCACCAGCACGGAGTGGGTGGAACTGCGCTCGATGAACTCCTCCAGGCCGGTGTCGGCGACCAGTCGGCCGCGCCCGATCACGATCAGGTGGTCGGCGGTGAGCGCCATCTCGCTCATCAGGTGACTGGACACCAGCACCGTGCGGCCCTCGTCGGCGAGCCGCTTCATCAGTTGCCGGATCCACCGGATGCCCTCCGGGTCCAGCCCGTTCACCGGCTCGTCGAACATCAGGATGTCGGGATCCCCCAGCAGCGCGGCGGCGATACCCAGACGCTGACTCATCCCGAGCGAGAACTGCCCGACCCGCTTGCCCGCCACCTCCTCCAGGCCGACCCGCTCCAGCACCTCGCCCGCACGCCGCGCCGGCAGGCCGTTGCTGCGCGCCAGGCAGACCAGGTGGCTGCGCGCGGTACGGCTGGGATGCGCCGCCTTGGCGTCCAGCAACGCCCCCACCGCGCGCATCGGTTGCGGCAGATCCACATACTTGCGACCGTTCACCGTGGCCGCGCCCGCGGTCGGGGTGTCCAACCCCAGGATCATCCGCATGGTCGTGGTCTTGCCCGCGCCGTTGGGCCCGAGGAACCCGGTCACCCGACCCGGCCGGACGGTGAAACTCAGGTCGTCGACGGCGACCTTGTCGTCGTAGCGCTTGGTCAGTTGCTTGACCTCGATCATCCGGCGGCCTCCGCGATCCGATGGTGCACCGTGCTGTGGTGCGACCCGTGTGCGCTCATGCCGGTACCGTGCCGGCGCCGAGTGGCCTGTCGCTGAGAGGTTCCTGAGCGTTCGCTGAATCCGGCGGCCGGCCGCGCACGACCTCGGCCGCGCGCCCGGCGAGCCGGACACGACGTTCAGGAAACTCTCAGGAATCTCTCGGGAAGCTGCCGGCAAACCCGCGTTCGGGCCGGTCGCGGGCATCCGCGGGCCAACGCGACGACCGCCACGCACCGTGTTCGATCCACTATCACGAGTTTTCATTTTCATGCAATGGTCAACGTCACGACCCCGATCGACGGCATAGGGGTTGTTCGGGGTACCCCCATGCTCACTCCGGGTGCCCGTCGAACTTCTATGGGTGGTGTCCGTGGAAACCCCTGCATAGCGTCGACCGCAGTGGCAGCGACTGGAAAAGCGCGGCCGGCTCAACCGGCCGGCTCATCCGACTGGGGGATCGCAATGGCGGACCAGGGCTCGTGGAAACTGCTCAACGACCGAGGCGGCGAAGGGGTCATCCTGGCCGCCGACTTCCCGGCCACCGGCCGGCCGGAGGCAGGCTTCGCCGAGTTCGCGCCGCGGATCGCGCCGGGCCTGCAACTGTGGGAGACGGTACCCACCGGCGCCGGCGCGCCCGGCGCGGGTTCGGGCGCCGACCAGGTGGCCCGCTGGGTCGACGGCCTGCCCGGCGGCGACATCCCGGTGGTCGGGGTGTTCGGCTACTGCGCCGGCTCGGTGTACGCGGCGGCGCTGGCCGAGCACGTCACCAAGCGCCAGGAGACCGCGCCCGCGGTGGTGCTCTTCGACCCCGAGGCGGTCTCCGAACTCACCCTGTACTGGCAGTTCCACAAGGTCGTCGGCAACCTCTCCGTGGTGCTCTCGCCGACCGAGGTCGGGGACGCCCAGGAGGCCGGCAAGAAGGCCCGCGAGGAGAACCCGGAACTGGTGCCCTTCGGCGCCGCGTTGGACCGGATCTTCCAGGACGTCGGCCGTACCGCCTTCGCCCGGGCCGGCCTGGACGCCGAGCGCTCCGCCGAACTGGGCGGCACCTTCACCGCGTTCGTCTCCTATCTGACCGCGGCCACCGAGATCGACTACGCCGCGGGCTGGGCCGCCGCCACCGCGATCACCTCGCGCACCGAGACCAACGGCCTGAACCTGGCCCGCAGCAACGGCCGTGAGGACCTGATCGGTCGGGAGATCACCTTCGACATCGACCACGCCGACCTGCTGCGCGACGAGGACGTGGCGCGCACGGTGCTGGGACTGCTCGGCTGAGCCGAGCGCCGGGGCGGACCTCGCCCCGAGGCGGCGGGCCGACCGAGACCCGCCGCAGGGCGGCGCCCGCGAGTCGGGCGCGGCGCACGGGCCGGGTCCACAGCGGGGGAACCGGGTCGGGAAGGGACCGGGTCCACAGCGCGGACCGGGTCGGGAACGGGCCGGGAATCGGCCGACACGAGAGCCGGCCGAGCCGAGCACCGGCGGCGGCGACGCACCAGTGCAACGAGGGGACGTCAGACATGCGTGGGCACTCCGGCGCGCACGACGCGCACACCGCGACTCCGGTCGCGGCAGCCGACAACGACACCGACCCGGCCGCCGACACCGGGCGCACCGACGCGCCCGGCAGTGCCGCGGAGCGGGCCGGGTCCGACCGCCGGAGCGCGGCGGTGCGCAAGGAGGAGGCGCTCTGGCTGCTGGAGAAGATGGTCCCCGGCACGCCGGTGAACAACCTCTCCATCTCGCTGCGGAGCACCGCCGAGTTCGACCCGGAGACGCTCGGCTCGGCGCTGACCGTGCTGCTGCGCCGGTACGAGGTGCTGCGCACCGTCTTCCACGCCGACGACGCGACGCTGACCAAGGAGGTGCGGCCGGCCGCCGCGACCACCGCCCGGATCGACCGGGTCCAGGTCGCGGCCGGTGAACTGGACGCCGCGCTGGCCGAGTTCGCCGGCACCCCGTTCGCACTCGAGGGCGAGTCGCTGGTCCGTGCGGTGGTGTTCACCGACGGCGAGCAGGACGTGCTCTGCCTGACCGCGCACCACCTGGTCTTCGACACCACCTCGGCGATGATCGTGCTCGAGGAACTGGTCGCGGTACACGACGCGTTGGTGGAGACCGGCCGCCCGCCCGAGGAGCTGCGCGCGGTGGTACCCGCGTTCACCGAGGCGCCGCCCGCACCGGCCGGTCTGGCGTACTGGCGCGAACACCTCGCCGGCTTCCGCCCGGCCGGCCTCGAACTGGCCTGCCAGACCCCGGAACCGGCCACCACCACGCTCACCGGCGACCAACTCGTGGTGGACCTGTCGGACGAGGCGACCGCCGTGGTGCGCCGACTCCAGCGCGAACTCAAGGCCCCCGAGGCGGTGGTGCTCCTCGCCGCCTACTACGCGCTGCTCGAGGCGCACGGCGCCGGTCCCGACCTGACCGTCGGCGCACCGGTCAACCTGCGCGGTCCGCGCGATCAGCGTGCCGTCGGCTACCACATCAATGTGCTGCCGCTGCGCGTGCGGGTGGATCCGGCGGAAGGTTTCCGCGCACTGGTGCGCCGCACCCGGGACGTGTTCTTCGCCGGCTTCATGCACACCGGCGTGCCGGTGGACACGATGCTCGAGGACGTCGAGCGGGACGGCTCCGGCTGGCGCAACTCGCTGTTCCGGCACGTGTTCAACTACGTGCCCGGCATGGGCCTGCCCGACCTGGAGATCGGCGGCCGCAAGGCCTCGGTGGCCGTGGTCGAGAACGGCTCCAGCAAGTTCGACCTGGAGTTCTTCCTGATGTCCGCGCCGGAGGGCATCCGGCTGCGCGCCGTGCACTACACCGAGGTTCTGGACCGGGCCCAGGTGCGCGCCATGGCCCGTCGCTACGAGGCGCTGCTGCTGGCGCTGGGCGCCGACCCGGACGCCCCGGACCGGCCGCTGCGCGAGATCCCGATCGGGTATGCCGAGGAGTGCGCGCTGCTCGCCGCCGCCAACGACACCGGCGCCGAGGACGCCGCCGGTGTCCCGGCCGCGGTCGCCGCCCGGGTCGCGGCCGATCCGGCGGCGCCGGCCATCGAGGACGGGACCCGGCGGATCGGCTACGGCGAACTGTGGGCGGGCGCGCGATCCGTGCGCGACCTGCTGCGCGGCGCCGGCGTCGCGTCGGGCGACGTGGTCGCGCTGGCCGCGCCGCGCGGTCCCGAACTGGCCGCCGCCGTGTTCGGCGTCTGGCTGGCCGGAGCCGCCTACCTCCCGCTCGACCCGGACCACCCCGAACATCGCATCGCCTACCAGCTCACCGACTCCCGGGCGCGGGCGGTGCTGGTCGCCGACGGCGTCGCGCTGCCGGAGATCGCCGACCTGACCGTGCTCGCGCTGCCCGCCCTCGACGCCGGAACGGCCGCCGGCCCGGCGTCGGACCTCGACTCGGAACTCGACCCGGACCTGGATCTGGACGTCGACGTCGACCCGGAGTCGTGCGCCTACCTCATCTACACCTCCGGCTCCACCGGCCGGCCCAAGGGCACCCTGCTGAGCCACCGCAACCTGGCCAACCTGGTCGCGCACTTCGCCGCCGAGCAGCACGCGGGCCCCACCGACGTGACGTTGTGGATGACCACGTTCACGTTCGACATCTCCGCGCTGGAACTGTTCGTGCCCCTGGCCACGGGCGGTCGACTCGTGGTCGCCCCGGACTCGGCGCGCACCGACGGCGCGGCGCTGCGCGAGGTGCTGACCACGCACCGGGTCGGCATCGTGCAGGCCACCCCGACCACATGGCGGCTGGTCCTGGCGGACGCCGGCCCGGTCCTGGCCGGCCTGCGGGTGTTGTGCGGCGGCGAACCGCTGCCCGCCGACCTGGCCCGGGAGCTCCTGGCCACCGGCTGCGAGCTGTGGAACGTGTACGGCCCCACCGAGACCACCATCTGGTCCACCTCCGGCCGGATCGGCGCCGAGGACACCGACGGCGGGCCGGTGTCGGTGGGCAGGCCGATCCGCAACACCCGGGTCTTCGTCGCCGCCCCCGACGGCCGGGAACTGCCGGTCGGCGTCCGCGGCGAACTGTGCATCGCGGGCGAGGGGGTGGCCATCGGCTACCACGAGCGCCCGGAACTGGACGCGGACCGCTTCCGCCGGCACCCCGAGTACGGCCGCCACTACCGCACCGGCGACCAGGCCCGGTGGCGCGCCGACGGCACCCTGGAGGTACAGGGTCGACTGGACCGGCAGGTCAAGCTGCGCGGCAACCGGATCGAACTCGGCGAGGTGGAGGCGGTGTTGCGCGCCCACCCCGAGGTCAAGGGCGCCGCCGTGGTGGTCCTCGGCGGCCCCGGTCCGGACGCCACGCTGGCCGCGTTCGTCGAAGCCGCGCCCAGCACCGACCCCTCCGACGGGCTGTGGGAGCACGCCCGCGGCGAACTGCCCGCCTCGGCCGTCCCGCAGGAGTTCTTCGTGGTGGAGAGCTTCCCGACCACCCTGAACGACAAGATCGATTACCCGGCGCTGGTCCGGCTCGCCGCCGAACACCGCAGCGCCCGCGTCGAAGGCGCCGACGGCGCGGAGCCGGACGACGAGTTGACCTCCGCCCTGGTCGCGCTGTGGCGCGAACTCCTGAACCGACCCGACGTCGACGCCGGCACCAACTTCTTCTCGCACGGCGGGCATTCGCTGCTCGGCGCGCAACTGGTCCAGCGGGCCGAGGCGATCACGTCCGGCTCGCTCAAACTCGCCGACCTCTTCGACCACCCGACCCCGACCCGACTCGCCGCGTACATGCGCGCGAGCGAACCACAAGGGGCGTCGCAGGCGCGGGAGGAGTAGCCGCCGGGCCGGCGGCGGGTGGCGGATCGCCACGGGTCGCACGGTATCCGGTCGCCTGGTTCACGCCGCCGCCCGCCGCCCGCCGCCCATCGGCCGTCGTCCGCCGCTCGTGCTCGCTCGCACTCGCCGTTCGGTGAGCGGCCGAGTCCCGCCCCGACACTCCGCTCGACCGTTCGATCCATCCGTTTTCGGTACGGGGGTACCAGCACCATGGCCAGGAAGTCCGCGTCCGTGCAGCCGGCAGACGACTCCATCGCGGTGATCGGCATCTCCTGCCGGCTGCCGAAGGCGCCGGACCCGGCCGCCTTCCGGGCGCTGCTGCGCGCCGGTGGCCACGGCATCACCGAACCCCCCGCCGACCGCTGGGACGCGGACGCGTACTACGACCCCGACCCGAGCGTCCCCGGCCGGATGAACACCCGGTGGGGCGGCTTCATCGACGACGTCGACCGGTTCGACCCGGCGTTCTTCGGGATCAGCCCGCGCGAGGCCCGGTCGATGGACCCGCAGCAGCGACTGGCCCTGGAACTGGGCTGGGAGGCGTTCGAGAACGCCGGCATCGTGCCCGCGAGCCTGGCCGACAGCGCGACCGGGGTCTGGATCGGCGCCAACTACGACGACTACGCGCGACTGGTGCACCAGGCCGGCCCCGAGGCGGTCGACCGGCACACCGTCACCGGCCTGCAGCGCGGCGTGCTCGCCAACCGCCTCTCCTACCTGCTGCATCTGCGCGGACCCAGCATGTCCGTGGACGCGGCCCAGTCGTCCGCACTGGTCGCCGTGCATCTGGCCTGCGAGAGCCTGCGTCGGGGCGAGACCACCCTCGCCGTGGCCGGCGGCGTGAACCTGAACCTGATCCCGGACAGCACCCTGGGCGCCGCCAAGTTCGGCGGCCTGTCGCCCGACGGGCGTTGCCACACCTTCGACGCCCGGGCCAACGGCTACGTGCGCGGCGAGGGCGGCGCGCTGATCGTGCTCAAGCCGCTGGATCTCGCCCGTCGCGACGGCGACCACATCCACTGCGTGATCCGCGGCGGCGCGGTCAACAACGACGGCGGCGGGGCCGGGCTCACCGCCCCCAACCCGCTCGCCCAACAGGACGTGCTGCGCGCCGCCTACCGCGTGGCCGGCGTCGATCCCGCCGACGTCCAGTACGTCGAACTGCACGGCACCGGCACGCGGGTCGGCGACCCGATCGAGGCCGCCGCACTGGGCGCGGTGATCGGCGCGGCCCGCGCCGACCGATCCCGCGGCCCCCTGCTGGTCGGCTCCGCCAAGACCAACGTCGGCCACCTCGAGGGTGCCGCCGGCATCGTCGGCCTGCTCAAGACCGTGCTGTGCCTGGAGCACCGCGAACTGGTGCCCAGCCTCAACTACGAAGTACCCAATCCCGACATCGACTTCGCCGGACTCAACCTCCGGGTCAGCCGGGACACCGGCGCCTGGACCGCACCCGACGGCGAACTGCTCGCCGGGGTCTCCTCGTTCGGCATGGGCGGGACCAACTGCCACCTGGTGCTGTCCTCCGCCCCGGACGCGCCGACCGACTCCGGGACGGCCGGCGCGGAGGACGACGACACCTCGACCACGCTGCCGTGGGTGGTGTCCGGCCGTACCGAACCCGCTCTGATCGAACAGGCCGCCCGACTACGCGACTTCGTGACGGAGCGGCCCGAGTTCACGGTGGCCGAGGTGGGTCGCGCGCTGGCCGGGACCCGGTCCGCCTTCGAGCAGCGCGCCGTGCTGCTCGGCACCGGACGCACCGAACTGCTCGCCGCGCTCACCTCGCTCGCGGCGGCCGACGACCTGCCCGACCCCGGCGTGGTGCGCGGGGTAGGCGGCACCGAGCGTCCGGTCGCGCTGGTGTTTCCGGGTCAGGGGTCGCAGTGGGTCGGTATGGCTGCCGAACTGTTGGAATCCTCACCGGTGTTCGCGGCGCGTGTCGCGGAGTGTGACGCGGCGTTGGCGGAGTTCGTCGACTGGTCGCTGGTCGAGGTGTTGCGGGGTGGTGTGGGGGCGCCGTCGTTGGACCGGGTGGATGTGGTTCAGCCGGTGTTGTTCGCGGTGATGGTGTCGTTGGCGCAGGTGTGGCGGTCGTTCGGGGTGGTGCCGGCGGCGGTGGTGGGTCATTCGCAGGGTGAGATCGCGGCGGCGTGTGTGGCCGGGGGTCTGACGTTGTCGGACGCGGCGCGGGTGGTGGCCTTGCGCAGTCAGGCGATCGCGCGGTCGCTGGCCGGACGGGGCGGCATGGTGTCCGTACCGCTGCCGCTCGCCGACACCGAGGAGCGCCTTTCCGCGTGGACCGGCAGGATCGGCGTCGCGACGGTCAACGGGCCCGCCTCGACGGTGGTTTCCGGTGACCCGGACGCGCTGGAGGAGCTGATCGGCGCGCTGGCCGCGGTCGGCGTCGAGGGTCGGCGGATCCCGGTGGACTACGCGTCGCACTCGGCACACGTGGAGGATCTGCGGGAGGAACTCCTGGAGATCCTGGGTCCGATCGTGCCGCGTTCGTCGGTGATTCCGTTCTACTCGGCGGTGACCGGAGAGCGCCTGGACACGGCGGGTTTGGATGCCGCCTACTGGTTCCGCAATCTGCGCGAGCCGGTGCGGTTCGATCTGGCCACACGGGCGCTGCTCGCGGACGGGATCGGCGCGTTCGTCGAGGCGACCCCGCACCCGGTGCTCACCGTCGGGATGCGTGGCACCGTCGACGAGAGCGGCGCCGACGCGATCACCCTCGGCACGCTGCGCCGCAACGACGGCGGCGCGGACCGCCTGCTGCGCTCGCTGAGCGAGGCATACGTCCAAGGCGTCGCCGTCGACCTCTCGGCCGCCTTCGCGCACACCGACACGCGCCGGGTGCCGCTGCCCACCTACGCCTTCCAGCGCGAGCGCCACTGGCTGGACGTACCGACCGGGCGACGCCCGGCACCGCCGGTCGCCGCGCCCGTCGCGGCACCGATCGACGCGGACGGCGACGAGCGGCGCGAGGCCGAGGCGAATCCGCTCGTACGGCGCCTGGCCGGGCTGGGCGAGGCGGAGCAGACCAGGACGCTGACCGATCTGGTCCTCGGCCACATCGCCGTCGTACTCGGACACGGTTCCGCCGGATCGGTGGACGCGACCCTGTCGTTCAAGGACCTCGGCTTCGACTCGGTGAGCCTGGTCGAACTGCGCGACCGCCTCACCGCCGCCACCGGGCTCGACCTCCCACCCACGCTGCTGTTCAACCACCCGACCGGTGCGGCCACCGGGCAACACCTGCGCACCCTCCTGCTCGGCACCGACCCCGGCGCCGACGAGCCCAGGCCCGACGCGCGCCTCGACCCGGCCGCGAGTGCGGAGCGCGACGCGGACGATCCCATCGTGATCGTGGGGATGAGCTGCCGACTGCCGGGCGGCGTGCGCTCGCCCGCGGACCTGTGGCGACTGGTCGCGGACGGCACCGACGCCGTGTCGGTGTTCCCGACCAACCGGGGTTGGGACCTGGACAACCTCTACGACCAGGACCCGGAGCGGTCCGGCACCAGCTACACCCGCTACGGCGGATTCCTCTACGACGCGCCCGAGTTCGACGCGGCGTTCTTCGGCATCTCGCCGCGCGAGGCGCAGGCCATGGACCCGCAGCAGCGGCTGCTCCTGGAGACCTCCTGGGAGTCGCTGGAACACGCCGGGATCGACCCCGACTCGCTGCGCGGCAGCCGCACCGGCGTCTTCGTCGGCGCGATGGCCCAGGACTACGGCGCCCGCCTGCACGAGGCCGCCGCCGGCCACGAGGGCTATCTGCTCACCGGCAGCACGGTCAGCGTCGCGTCCGGCCGGGTCGCCTACACGCTCGGCCTGGAAGGCCCCGCGATCACCGTGGACACCGCGTGCTCGTCCTCACTGGTCGCGCTGCACTGGGCGGCCCAGGCACTGCGGCGCGGCGAATGCGGCCTGGCCCTGGCCGGCGGCGTGGCGGTGATGTCCTCGCCCGGCATGTTCGTCGAGTTCAGCCGCCAGCGCGGCCTGTCCGCGGACGGTCGGTGCAAGGCGTTCGCGGCGGCGGCGGACGGCACCGGCTGGGCCGAGGGCGCCGGCATCCTGGTGCTGGAACGGCGCTCGGACGCGCTGCGCAACGGACACCGGATCCTGGCCGTGCTGCGCGGCTCGGCGATCAACCAGGACGGTGCCAGCAACGGCCTGACCGCGCCGAACGGCCTCGCCCAGGAACGGGTCATCCGCGCGGCGCTGGCCGACGCGGGCCTGTCCGCGGCGGACGTGGACGCGGTGGAGGCACACGGCACCGGGACGGCGCTGGGCGACCCGATCGAGGCGCACGCGCTGCTGGCCACGTACGGACGTGAGCACGCGGCCGAACAGCCGCTGTGGCTGGGGTCGTTGAAGTCGAACATCGGACACACCCAGGCCGCCGCCGGGGTCGCGGGCGTGATCAAGATGGTGGAGGCGCTGCGCCGCGCCGAACTGCCCCGCACGCTGCACGTCGACGCGCCCTCCCCGCATGTGGACTGGGCCTCGGGCGCGGTATCGCTGTTGACCGAGCAGCGGACGTGGCCCGAGACCGGCGCGCCGCGCCGGGCCGCGGTCTCCTCGTTCGGGATCAGCGGCACCAACGCACACGTGGTCCTGGAACAGGCCTTCCCGAGCCCGAGCCCGGCCCCGAACCGGCCCCCGAGCCCGGCCTCGGGTCGGGCACCGGCGGACCCGTCGGCGCCGCGGCCGGCGCCGACCCCGGTCCCGTGGGTGCTCTCCGCCCGCTCCGCCGCCGCGCTGCTCGCGCAGGCCGAACGGCTGCGCACCTACGTGGCGGCCGATCCGCGGGCGACGCCCGCGCCGATCGGTCGGGCGCTGGTGGACACGCGTGCCGCGATGGAGCACCGCGCGGTGCTGGTCGGCACGGACCGGGACACGCTGCTCGACGGGCTCGCGTCGCTGGCGGCGGGCCGGGGCGTTCGAGCCGAGGCCGCGGTGAGCGGGCGGGCGGTGGCCCTGGTCTTTCCCGGGCAGGGCTCGCAATGGCTGGGCATGGCACGTGAGTTGCTCGACGCTTCCCCGGTGTTCGCGGCGCGGATCGCGGAGTGCGAGGCGGCGTTGGCGGAGTTCGTCGACTGGTCGCTGACCGAGGTGCTGCGCGCCGAGGATCCGCAGGCCGGCGGGCTGGACCGGGTGGATGTGGTCCAGCCGGTGTTGTTCGCGGTCATGGTGTCGCTGGCCGAGCTGTGGCGCTCGTTCGGCGTGGTGCCCTCGGCCGTGGTGGGTCATTCGCAGGGTGAGATCGCGGCGGCGTGCGTATCGGGCGCACTGTCGCTGTCGGACGCGGCCCGGGTGGTCGCGTTGCGCAGCCGGGCGATCGCGGTGTCGCTGGCCGGCCGGGGCGGCATGGTGTCCGTACCCCTGCCGGTCGCGGACGTCGAGGCGCGGTTGCCGCGCTGGTCCGGGCGGGTGAGCGTGGCGACGGTGAACGGCCCCGCGTCGACGGTGGTTTCCGGTGAGCCGGGCGCGCTGGACGAACTCCTGGCCGGGTACGAGGCCGAGGACGTACGGGCCCGGCGGATCCCGGTGGACTACGCGTCGCACTCCGCGCAGGTGGAGGACCTGCGGGAGGAACTCCTGGAGATCCTGGGTCCGATCGTGCCGCGTTCGTCGGTGATTCCGTTCTACTCGGCGGTGACCGGAGAGCGCCTGGACACGGCGGGGTTGGATGCCGCCTACTGGTTCCGCAATCTGCGCGAGCCGGTGCGGTTCGACCTGGCCACACGGGCGCTGCTGGCCGACGGGATCGGCGCGTTCATCGAGTCGAGCCCGCACCCGGTGCTGACGGTGGGCGTACAGGGCACACTCGACGCGGTCGACGCGAGCGCGGTGACCGTGGGCACCCTGCGCCGCGACCACGGCGGCCCGGCGCGCTTCCTCGAGTCGCTGGGCGAGGCGTACGTCCAAGGCGTCGAGGTGGACTGGTCGCCCGCGTTCGAGGGCACCGACGACGCCGACGACGCACCGCCGGTCGACCTGCCGACCTACGCCTTCCAGCGTGAGCACTACTGGCTGGACGCGCCGGACGCCGGATCGGAACGGGAGCAGGATCCGGAGGAGGCCGCGTTCTGGGCCGCCGTGGACGACGAGGACCCGACGGCGCTGCCCGAGATGCCGGCCACGGACGCCGACGACCGGCGCTCGCTGGCGGAGGCACTGCCGATCCTGTCCTCGTGGCGCCGGCAGCGTCGGGAGAGGTCCACCATCGACGGGTGGCGCTACCGGATCGGTTGGCAGCCGATTCCCGAGTCGGCCGCGCCCACCGCGACCGGCACCTGGTTGCTGATCACGTCGGCGGACGCGACCGCCGACGACGACACGATCGCCGCCGCGATCGCCGCGGAACTCACCGCACGCGGCGCCACCGTGCGCACCGTCCCCGCCGCCGGCGGCGCCCCGGACCGCGCGATGCTCGCCGCCGCACTGCGCGCCGCGCGTGACGAGGTCTCCCACGTCGACGGTGTGCTCTGCCTGACCGCCCTGACCGACACGGCAGGCGAGTTCGCGCTGTCGACGCGGACCTCGGCCGTGCTGACGCTGGTCCAGGCACTGGCGGACGCGGACGTACCGGCCAGGCTGTGGACCCTCACCCGAGGTGCGGTCGTGGTCCCCGGCGGACACGACAGCGACGCCGCGCCGACGCCCGGAGCGGCGGCGGTCTGGGGTCTGGGCCGGGTCGCGGCGCTCGAACACCCCCAGCGCTGGGGCGGCTTGATCGACCTGCCCGAGACCCCCGACGAGCGGACCTACCGGGCCCTCGTGGCGGTCCTCGCGGACTCGGACGAGGACCAGGTGGCGCTGCGCTCGTCCGGCGTGTACGGCCGACGCCTGACCCGCGCCCCCCGCGTGGTCGGGCCGACCGCCGAATGGCACACCCGGGGCACCGCGTTGGTGACCGGCGGGACCGGCGCGCTCGGCGCGCACCTCGCCCGCTGGTTGGTGGCGCGCGGCACCGAGCACCTGGTGCTGACCGGCAGGCGGGGCCCGGACACGCCGGGCGCCGCCGACCTGGTCGCCGAACTGACCGCGCTGGGCGCGCGGGTGACCGTCGCCGCCTGCGACACCGCCGACCGGACCGCGCTGGCCGAACTGGTCGAGCGGGTACACAGCGAGCACGGCCCGATCCGCACCGTCGTACACGCCGCCGGCGTCATGCGGTCCACGCCGCTCCTGGACGCCGATCCGGCCGAGACCAAGGCCGTACTGGCCGGGAAGGCGCTCGGCGCCGAGCACCTGGACGCGCTCTTCGCCGGCACCCCCGGCGACGACCTGGACGCCTTCGTGCTGATCTCCTCCAACGCGGGAGTATGGGGCGGCGGCGGGCAGGGCGCCTACGCCGCCGCGAACGCCGAGTTGGACGCGATCGCCGAGCGCCGCCGGGCCCGAGGACTGACCGCCACATCGGTGGCATGGGGCGCGTGGGCCGGCGCCGGGATGTCCGCCGGTGACACCGGCGAGCGATTCGAGCGCCTCGGCGTCACCGCGATGGACCCCGAGGCCGCGCTGACCGTGCTCGGCCAGGCCCTCGCGGACGACGAGACCTTCCTCGCGGTCGCCGACGTGCAGTGGGCCCGGTTCGCCACCACCTTCACCGTGACCAGGCCCAGCCCGCTGATCGGTGACCTGCCCGAGGTCCGGCGAGCCCTGGCCGGAACGGCCGACGACCACACCGCCGAATCCGCGACCACCGCGCTGCCGGCCGGCCTGGCCGGACTGCCCGCGAGCGAACGGCTGCACGCGCTGCGCGAACTCGTCCGCGGCGCGGCCGCCGGAGTCCTGGGCCACGCCTCGGTCGCCGCGATCGAGGCGCACCGCACCTTCAAGGAACTCGGCTTCGACTCGCTCACCGCGGTCGACATCCGCAACCGCCTCAACGCGAGCACGGGCCTGCGCCTGGCCGGCAGCCTGGTCTTCGACTACCCGACCCCGGACGGCCTGGCCCGCTACCTGCTCGACGAACTCTTCGGCACCGCAGCGGATTCCGGGCCCGGGGACACGGCCGGCCCGACCGTACCCGCCGTGCGGGTCGATCCGGACGAGCCGATCGCGATCGTCGGAATGAGCTGCCGCTACCCGGGCGGGGTGACCTCGCCCGAGGAGCTGTGGCAGTTGCTCGCGGAAGGCCGCGAGGGCATCACCGGCTTCCCGGTCGACCGCGGCTGGGACCTGGACGCGCTGTACCACCCCGACCCGGCGCACGCCGGCACCAGCTACACGCGGCAGGGCGGCTTCCTGCACACCGCCGGCGAGTTCGACGCGTCGTTCTTCGGCATCTCGCCGCGCGAGGCGCTCGCGATGGACCCGCAGCAGCGGTTGCTTCTGGAGGCCTCGTGGGAGGCGTTCGAGCACGCCGGGATCGACCCGGCGTCGTTGACGGGCACGCACACCGGTGTCTTCGTCGGCTCCAACGGCCAGGACTACGGCCCGCACCTGCACGAGGCGCCCGAGGGTCTGGAGGGTTACTTCCTGACCGGTAACGCCGCGGCGGTGATCTCCGGCCGGGTGGCCTACGCCCTGGGCCTGGAGGGTCCCGCGGTCACGGTGGACACCGCGTGCTCGTCGTCGCTGGTCGCGCTGCACCTGGCCGGCCAGGCGCTGCGGCGCGGCGAGTGCTCGCTCGCGCTGGCGGGTGGCGTGACGGTGATGGCGAAGCCCGGCGTGTTCCTGGAGTTCAGCCGGCAGCGCGGCCTCTCCCCGGACGGCCGCTGCCGCTCGTTCGCGGCCTCGGCGGACGGCACGGGCTGGGCGGAGGGAGTCGGCCTGCTCGCCCTGGAGCGACTGTCGGACGCGCGCCGCAACGGACATCGCGTGCTCGCGGTGATCCGCGGTACGGCGATCAATCAGGACGGTGCGAGTAATGGTTTGACGGCGCCGAATGGTCCGTCGCAGCAGCGGGTGATTCGGGCTGCGTTGGCGGATGCGGGGTTGTCGGCTGCCGATGTGGATGCGGTGGAGGCGCACGGTACGGGGACGCGGTTGGGTGATCCGATCGAGGCGCAGGCGTTGTTGGCGACGTACGGGCGTGAGCGTGAGGGTGGGCGGCCGCTGTGGTTGGGGTCGTTGAAGTCGAACATCGGTCATGCGCAGGCGGCTGCGGGTGTGGGTGGCGTGATCAAGATGGTCCAGGCGATGCGTCACGGCGTGTTGCCCAGGACGCTGCATGTGGACGAACCCTCGCCACAGGTGGATTGGGCGTCGGGTGCGGTGTCGTTGTTGACGGAGTCGGTGGCGTGGCCGGAGACGGGTGCACCGCGCCGGGCCGGGATCTCCGCCTTCGGCGTGAGTGGCACCAACGCACACGTGATCCTGGAGCGGCCCGAAGCAGAGGAGAGCCCGACGGTCGCCGCAGGTGAGCCGCAGGCCGAGTCGGATTCGGTGCGGGCGGCGCTGCCGACCCCGATTCCGTTGTCCGGGCGCGGTGCCGCGGCGCTGCGTGAACAGGCCGCTCGACTCCGGGCGTTCGTGGTCATGGCGATGAACACCCCGCTGGCCGACCTGGGCCACTCGCTGGCCACCGGGCGCGCCGCGCTCGACGACCGGGCCGTGCTGTTCGTGGACGACCACGCCGAACTCTCGGCGGCGCTGGACGCGTTGGTCGAAGGCCGCGAAGGACCTCGACTGGTGAACGGTACGGCGAGCGCCGAACCGGGGCGGTTGGCGTTCGTGTTCGCGGGTCAGGGTGGTCAGCGGGTCGGGATGGGTCGTGGGTTGTACGAGGTTTTCCCGGTGTTCGCGGCGGCGTTCGACGAGGTGTGTGCGCGGTTGGACGCGGGTTTGGGCGGTTCGTTGCGCGAGGTGGTCTCGGGCGATGTGGATGGTCTGGATGGGACGGGGTTCGCGCAGCCGGCGTTGTTCGCGGTCGAGGTGGCGTTGTTCCGGTTGTTGGAGTCGTGGGGTGTGCGGCCGGATGTGGTGGTCGGGCATTCGGTGGGTGAGATCGCGGCGGTTCACGTTGCGGGCGTGTTGTCGTTGGACGACGCGTGCCGCTTGGTGGTGGCTCGCGGCCGGTTGATGCAGGCGTTGCCGGTTGGTGGTGCGATGGCGGCGGTCGGTGCTGCGGAGGCGGATGTTCTGCCGCTGATCGAGGATCGGGATGACCTCGTCGGGATCGCCGCGATCAATGGTCCGGATGCGGTGGTGGTCTCCGGTGCGGAGGCCGTGGTTTCCGAGATCGTGGCGCATTTCGAGGGGTTGGGTCGTCGGGTGCGGCGGCTGCGGGTCAGTCATGCGTTCCACTCGCCGCTGATGGATCCGATGCTCGACGAGTTCCGCCGCGTGGTCGAAGGATTGTCCTTCGGGACGCGGGAGTTTGCGGCCGTCTCGACGGTCACCGGTGCCGTGGTCGAGGGCGAGTGGAGCGATCCCGAGTATTGGGTCCGGCATGTGCGGCAGCCGGTCCGGTTCCACGACGCCGTGGCCACGTTGGAGGTCCAGGGCGCGCGCGGGTTCGTCGAGCTGGGTCCGGACGGCGCACTGACGGCGTTGGTTCGTGACGGGCTCCGTGAGCCGGAGCGTGCGGTGACCGTACCCGTGCTGCGCAAGGATCGGCCCGAGTCGGACACCGCGATGGTCGCGCTCGCCACGCTGTATGTGAACGGCGCCGCGCCCGACGTTTCATGGGCCGGCTTCCATCCGGGCGCACGCCGGGTGGATCTGCCGACCTACGCGTTCCAGCGGCGCCACTACTGGCTGGACGACCTGCTCGATCGTTCGGCCGATCTCGCGTCGGTCGGAATGGGCGACTCCGGCCACCCCTTGCTGGGGGCGGCGGCGGAACGCGCCGATGGTGGTGGCGTGTTGTTCACGGGCCGGCTGTCGCTGCGCACGCACCCGTGGCTGGCCGACCATGTGGTCGGCGGCGCGATCGTGTTGCCCGGAACGGCGTACGTGGAGCTGGCGGTTCGAGCCGGTGACGAGGTCGGGTGCGGGCTGCTGGAAGAGCTCATGCTGGAAGCGCCGTTGTTGCTCGCCGAACGCGGCGGTGTGGTCGTGCAGCTGTGGGTCGCGGCGGCGGAAGAGCATTCGGGGCGGCGCGCGTTCGCGCTGTACTCCCGCGTCGAGGACGACGGCGACCCGGTGGGCGAATCGACGTGGCAGCGACACGCCACCGGCACGCTCACGCCCGTCGCCGCGGAGCCGGCCGACCATCTGACCGACTGGCCGCCCACGTCCGCCACGCCGGTCGACCCCGCGGAGGTCCGGGCGCGGCTGGTCGAGCGCGGTTACGACTACGGCCCGTCCTTCCAGGGCCTGCGGGCCGTCTGGCGCAGCGGCGACGTGCGCTACGCGGAGGTCGCGCTCCCGGCGGACGTGTCGGTGGACGGATTCGGCCTGCATCCGGCCCTGCTCGACGCGGCCCTGCACCCGCTGGTCCTGGACGTCGACGAGCAGACCCGACTGCCCTTCGTGTGGAACGACGTCGCGCTGCACGCGTCCGGCGCCACGACACTACGTGTCCGGCTCACCCCGACCGACGGGAACGGGCTGGCGGTACTGCTGGCCGACGACGCCGGTCAGCCTGTGTTGTCCGCGTCGTCCCTGGTGCTGCGTCCGGTGACGGAGGTCGCCGCGCCGGCCGGTCGGTCCACGGCGCGAGGTTCGCTGCACACGGTGGACTGGGTTCCGCTCGCGGTCGACGCGCACGGGACGACCTCGGCCGTCACGCGGCATCCGGAGTTGACGAGCGGCGCGGACCTGAGCGCGTTGGACACGGTCGCGGACGTCGTGACGTACCGGGTCGGCCCGGCGGGCACCGCCCAGGACGCGGCGGCCGGTGCGCTGGACGTGGTGCAGACCTGGCTCGCCGACGAGCGCACGGCCGACGCGACGCTGGTCGTGGTGACGTGTGGTGCGGTCGGGGATCCGGTGCAGGGTGCGGTGTGGGGTCTGGTGCGGTCGGCGCAGTCGGAGCATCCGGGTCGGTTCGTGTTGTTGGACGTGGACGCCTCGGACGCCGCCCCGGCGGAACTGGTGACCGCTGTAGTCGCCTCGGGTGAGCCGCAACTGTCGGTATCCGAAGGCACGGTGCGCGCGCCGCGCTTGGCGCGGTTCACGCCGCCTGTGGATGTCACCGGGCCTGATTGGGGTTCGGGGTCGGTGTTGGTGACGGGTGGTACGGGGAGTCTGGGTGGGTTGGTGGCTCGGCATCTGGTGTCTGGGCATGGTGTGCGGGATTTGGTGTTGGTGAGTCGGCGGGGTTCGGCGGCGCCGGGTGTGGAGGGGTTGCGGGCGGGGTTGGTTGCCTCCGGTGCGCGGGTGGAGGTGGTGGCGTGCGATGTCTCGGATCGGGCGTCGGTGGTGGGTTTGTTGGCGGGTCGTTCGGTGTCGGCGGTGGTGCATGCGGCGGGTGTGCTCGATGACGGTGTCGTGGAGTCGTTGTCGGCGGAGCGGGTTGCGGGTGTGGTGGCCGCGAAGGTGGACGGCGCGTTGTTGTTGGACGAGTTGACGCGGGGGCGGGGGTTGTCGGCGTTCGTGTTGTTCTCGTCGGCGGCGGGTGTGTTGGGTTCGGCGGGGCAGGGTGGGTATGCGGCGGCGAACGCGGCGTTGGACGCGCTTGCGGTGCGTCGGCGTGCGGCGGGTCTGCCGGCCACCTCGCTCGCCTGGGGCCTGTGGGCACAGAGCGACGGCATGACCGACGGGCTCGGCGGCGCCGACCTGAGCCGGCTGCACCGCTCGGGCGTGCTCGCGCTGTCCGCCGACGACGGGCTCGCCCTGTTCGACGCCGCCACCGCTACGGACGCGGCCCTGCTCGTCGCGGCCCGGTGGGACACCGCCGCGCTGCGCGCCCAGGCCGTCGACGGCGGCCTGCCGTCCGTCCTGCGCGACCTCGTCCCCGTCGCACCGAGCCGTCGCGTCGCACGAGGCGGTGCCGGCTCGGATCGCTCGGCCGGTTCGTTCCGGGAGCGGCTGGCGGGGCTGTCCGCCGAGGAGCGCGAGCGCGCCGTGTCGACACTGGTGCGCGAGCATGTCGCCACCGTGCTCGGCCACGGAACCGCCGAGTCGGTGGACCCGGAACGGGCTTTCAAGGACCTGGGCTTCGACTCGCTGACCGCCGTCGAACTGCGCAACCGACTCAACACGGCGACGGGGCTGCGCCTCTCGGCCACCCTGATCTTCGACCACCCCACGCCGGCCGCGCTGATCGAACACGTACGGGCCGAACTGCTGGGTACGGGCGAGGCGGAGGCAACGTCCGGTGCCGGGCGGCGCGTCGCACCGACCGTGCCCACCCACGACGAGCCGATCGCGATCGTCGGGATGAGCTGCCGCTATCCGGGCGGCGTCGGCTCGCCCGAGGACCTGTGGCGACTGGTCGCCGCAGGCGCCGAGGGGATCACCGGCTTCCCGGCCGATCGCGGCTGGGACCTGGCCAACCTGTTCGACCCGGATCCGGAACACAAGGGCAAGAGCTACGTTCGCCAGGGCGGTTTCCTGCACGACGCGGGCGACTTCGACCCGGTGTTCTTCGGCATCTCGCCGCGCGAGGCGCTCACCATCGACCCGCAGCAGCGGCTGCTCCTGGAGACGTCCTGGGAGGCGTTCGAGCGGGCCGGCATCGACCCGCGGACGGTACGCGGCAGCCGCACCGGCGTGTTCGCCGGTGTGATGTACGGCGACTACGGCTCCCGCCTGATGAACTCGGCGGGCGACTCGGGCGAATTCGAGGGATACCTCGCCAACGGCAGTGCGGGCAGCGTCGCGTCCGGCCGGGTGGCCTACACGTTCGGCCTGGAGGGTCCTGCCGTCACGGTGGACACCGCGTGCTCGTCGTCGCTGGTCGCGCTGCACCTGGCCGCGCAGGCCCTGCGCAGCGGCGAGTGCTCGTTGGCGCTCGCGGGCGGCGTGACGGTGATGGCCACGCCCAGCGTCTTCGTCGAGTTCAGCCGACAGCGGGGCCTGGCGGCGGACGGCAGGGCGAAGGCGTTCTCGGCGGCGGCCGACGGCACCAGTTGGGGTGAAGGCGTCGGGATGTTGCTGCTGGAGCGACTGTCCGACGCACACCGCAACGGGCACGAGGTGCTGGCCGTCGTCCGGGGCACCGCGACCAATCAGGACGGTGCGAGTAATGGTTTGACGGCGCCGAATGGTCCGTCGCAGCAGCGGGTGATTCGGGCGGCGTTGGCGGATGCGGGGTTGTCGGCTGCCGATGTGGATGCGGTGGAGGCGCACGGTACGGGGACGCGGTTGGGTGATCCGATCGAGGCGCAGGCGTTGTTGGCGACGTACGGGCGTGAGCGTGAGGGTGGGCGGCCGCTGTGGTTGGGGTCGTTGAAGTCGAACATCGGTCATGCGCAGGCGGCTGCGGGTGTGGGTGGCGTGATCAAGATGGTCCAGGCGATGCGTCACGGCGTGTTGCCCAGGACGCTGCATGTGGACGAACCCTCGCCGCACGTGGATTGGGCGTCGGGTGCGGTGTCGTTGTTGACGGAGTCGGTGGCGTGGCCGGAGACGGGTGCACCGCGCCGGGCCGGGATCTCCGCCTTCGGGGTCAGCGGCACCAACGCACACGTCATCGTGGAACAGCCCGAGGTCGGGGACCGGGAACCAGTCGGCGCGGCGTCGGACGCGACGCCCGAGGCTGCGCTCGCCGGGGCGATCCTCACCCCCTGGGTGCTTTCCGCCGCCGATGACGAGGCCCTGCGCGCCACGGCGGCCCGGCTCGGTACGCACGTGGCCGCGAACGCCGAAACGGCCGTCTCCGACGTGGCGTTCACGCTGGCCGACAAACCCCGACTGGACCACCGCGCGGTGGTGTTCGGGACGGACAGGGAGACCCTGCTGCGCGTGACCGAGGCCGTGGCTTCCGGCGCCGAGGCATCGGGAGTCGTGCGCGGTGTCGCGGGCGGCGGATCCGGTCGCCTGGCGTTCGTGTTCGCGGGTCAGGGTGGTCAGCGGGTCGGGATGGGTCGTGGATTGTACGAGGCGTTCCCGGTGTTCGCGGCGGCGTTCGACGAGGTGTGCGATCGGCTCGATGCGGAGCCGGGCGCGGGTTCGTTGCGCGAGGTGATCTCGGGCGATGTGGACGGTCTGGACGGGACGGGGTTCGCGCAGCCGGCGTTGTTCGCGGTCGAGGTGGCGCTGTTCCGGTTGTTGGAGTCGTGGGGTGTGCGGCCCGATGTGCTGGTCGGGCATTCGGTGGGTGAGATCGCGGCTGCGCATGTGGCCGGGGTGCTCTCGCTGGAGGACGCGTGCCGTCTGGTGGTGGCGCGTGGCGGGTTGATGCAGGCGTTGCCGGTCGGTGGTGCGATGGCGGCGGTCGGTGCTGCGGAGGCGGATGTTCTGCCGCTGCTGGAGGGTCGGGCCGATGCCGTCGGGATCGCCGCGATCAATGGTCCGGATTCGGTGGTGGTCTCCGGCGCGGAGGCCGTGGTTTCCGAGATCGTGGCGCATTTCGAGGGGTTGGGTCGTCGGGTGCGCAGGCTGCGGGTCAGTCACGCGTTCCACTCGCCGCTGATGGACCCGATGTTGGACGACTTCCGTCGCGTGGTTCAGGAACTGACTTTCACTGAACCGCAGTTGGCCGTGGTCTCGACCGTCTCGCCGGATGCCGACTGGACGGATCCCGAATACTGGGTGCGCCACGTGCGACAGCCGGTCCGCTTCCACGACGCGATTCGCGCGCTGGAGGACGACGGTGTCGTCTCGTTCGTCGAGGTCGGGCCGGACGGCGCCCTCACCGCGTTGATCCGGGACGGGATTCCGGCCGCCGACGACGAGGTGACCGTGGTTCCGGTGCTGCGCAAGGACCGTCCGGAGCCCGATGCCGCGCTGACCGCGCTGGCCACGCTCCATGTGACGGGCGCCGTCGCCGATATCCGATGGGCCGGGTTCGCCCCCGGGGCCCGGCGCGTGGCGTTGCCCACGTACCCGTTCCAGCGGCAGCGGTACTGGCTCGACCCGGTGATCGATCGGTCCGGGGACGCCGCGTCGATCGGGCTGACCGCCGCCGATCACCCGCTGCTCGGTGCGGCGGTCGAACTGGCCGACTCTGCAGGTGTGTTGTTCACCGGTCGGTTGTCCGTGGACAGCCACCCGTGGCTGCTCGACCACACCGTGCACGGGACCGTGCCGGTACCCGGTACCGCGCTGGTGGAGCTCGCGCTTCGGGCCGGCGACGAGGTCGGGTGCGATCTGATCGAGGAACTGACCATCGAGGCACCGCTCGTGCTGACCGAAGACGACGCGGTCCGGATCCAGCTCGTGGTCGGTGCGCCGGACGAGGTGGGCCGCAGCACGCTGAGCATCCACTCCGGCCGGCAGCGCCCCGGCGGTCCGACGGACGGTTGGACCAGGCACGCCCAGGGCGTGCTGGCCAGGGGTGGGGCGCCGGACGCGGAGGCGTTCGGGCCGATCGGTGGGCAGGGGACGTGGCCGCCGGTGGGCGCCGAGCCGGTGTCGATCGACGGATGCTATGACCGGCTCGCCGCACAAGGGCTCGGCTATGGGCCGGTGTTCCGAGGGCTTCGGGCGATGTGGCGGTACGGTGACGAGTTGTTCGCCGAGGTCGCGCTGCCCGCCGATGTGTCGATCGAGGGCTTCGGGGTGCACCCGGCCCTGTTGGATGCCGCGCTGCACCCGATCGGGCTCGCCGGTGACGGTGCGGGCGCGGTGCGATTGCCGTTCTCGTGGACCGGGGTCGCGCTGTACGCGACCGGGGCCACGACGCTGCGGGTGCGCATCTCGCCGGTGGCCGGCGACGGCTTCGCGGTGACCCTCGCCGACGACTCGGGTCGACCGGTGGGGTCGGTGGCCTCGCTGGTGACCAGGCCGGTCGCCGCCGACGCGCTGCGTGCGGCGCGGGGCGGTCGGGACGGCGCGTTGTATCGGATCGACTGGGAACCCGCGCCGACCGGCCGGACCGCGTCGGCGGTGTCCGCCACGTGGGCGGTTGTCGGCGACGTCCGACACGACGTCGCGAGCACGGTCGCGGTCGCGCTCCCGACCGGTACCGCGCGGGCGGGGACGGTACACGCCGACCTCGCCGCGCTCGGTGCCGCGATCGACGCGGGCGCGCCGGTACCGGACGCGGTGCTCGTCGTGCTGTCGCCGAGGCCCTCGGAGGGGCAGGACCTGGACCTTCCGGTCGCCGCGCGGGACGCGCTCGGACGGGCGTCGGACATCGTGCGGGCCTGGCTGGCGGACACCCGATTCGGCGCTGCCCGGCTCGTCCTGCTCACCGAACACGCGGTGTCCACCCGGGACACCGTCGACGAGACCGGCATCGAGCACCTGGCCCGGGCCGCGGTCTGGGGTCTGCTGCGCGCGGCGCAGTCCGAGCACCCCGGGCGTCTCGTGCTGGTCGACCTCGACGGCGGACCGGCCGGAGTCGCGGCGCTCACCGGCCCGACCGGGTTGCCCGCCGTACTCGCGGCGGCCGACGACGAGCCGCAGTTCGCGATCCGCGACGGCGCGCTCCTGGTACCCCGCCTGGTCCGCGAGCCGGCCGGCGCGGATGCCGAGACGGCCGCGGTCGCCGCGCACGCGGTGCTCGGCGCGGAAGACACCGTCCTGGTGACCGGCGCGTCCGGCCGCCTCGGTGGCCTCGTGGTGCGGCGGTTGGTCACCGAGTACGGGGTCCGCCGACTGGTGCTGGCCGGGCGGCGCGGCGAACAAGCACCCGGCGCCGTCGAGTTCGCCGCCGAGTTGACCGCGCTGGGCGCGCGGGTGAGCACCGTCGCGTGCGACGTCGCCGACCGCACGGCGCTGGCCGCGCTGTTGGCCGCGCACCCGGTGACCGCGGTCGTGCACTCGGCGGGCGTGTTGGACGACGGGCTGTTCGAGGCGATGACCCCCGAACGCGTCGACCGTGTACTGCGCCCGAAGCTGGACGCGGCCTGGCACCTGCACGAGTCGACCGCCGACCGGGCGCTTTCCGCGTTCGTGCTGTTCTCCTCGGCCGCGGGCCAGTTCGGCAGCGCCGGACAGGCGAACTACGCGGCGGCCAACACCTTCCTGGACGCCCTCGGCCGGCACCGCGCGGCACGCGGCCTGCCCGCCACCTCGCTGGCCTGGGGACCGTGGGAGGCGGGCGGCATGGACGGCGAACTCACCGACCGGGACCGCGAACGCATGGCCCGCGACGGCATCCTGCCGCTGCCCACCGAACACGCGCTCGCGTTGTTCGACCGGGCTCTGGCCGGGACCGCCGGTGCCACCGCCGACCCGACCGGACCCGACCGGGTGCCGGGCACGGCCGGCGCGGCGCTGTTGCCCGCCCGGCTCGACCCGGCCGCGATGCGGTCCCGGGCCGAGGAGCCGGCCGGCCCGGTCGGCCCGCTGGCCGCGTTGACCCGGAGTCTGCGCACCGGCCCGACGACCGGGAACCGCTCGCGCCGACCCGCCGCCGGTGACCCGGCGGGTCGCACGGACACCGGCTCGGGCGTACCGCCGCTGGTCCGGTCCCTGCTCGGGGCGCGTACCGGCGACCGGCCTCGGCTGGTCCTGGACGCGGTCCGCGCGCACGTGGCCTCGGTACTCGGCTTCGACGCGGCGGATCGCATCGGGGCCGGACAGGAGTTCCGCGACCTGGGCTTCGACTCGCTGACCGCGGTCGAGCTGCGGAATCGGCTGAACGCCGCGACCGGACTGCGGCTGCCGGCGGCGCTGGTCTTCAACTACCCGACGCCGGCGGCACTGGCCGACCACCTGGGCGCCGAACTCGCCGCCGCCGAGGCCCTCGCGCAGTCCGCGAACGGCACCGACGGCACCTACACCGGATCCACCGGCGGGGCCGAACTCGACCGCCTGGAGGCATGGCTCGGGGCGGCCGACGGCGGCACCCGCGACGCGGTGGCCGGCCGGCTGCGCGAACTGCTCGCCAAGCTCGGCGCCGACGCGGGCACCGACCGCGCGGACCACCACGACGACACCGGCGGATCCGTCGCGGAAAAGCTCGGCACGGCCGACGACGACGACCTCTTCGACTTCATCGACAACGAGCTGTGACCCGATGACGAACCGCGCCCGCACGCAGACCGGAACCGGCACGAAGACCGGCGCACGCACCGGCACCGGCACCGGCACCGGCACCGGCACCGGCACGACGACGCAAGCAAGTTCCGGCACCACGACGCAAGCAGGCACCCGCACGACGACGCAAGCAAGTACCCGCACGAGCACCCGTCCACGGACCCGCAACGACGCCCGCGAGATCACCGGTTGCCAGGCCGCACGTTCAACGGCCGCACGCTACGAGGGGGAATGACGACAGTGGCCGACGAACAGAAGCTTCGCGACTACCTCAGGCGGGTCACCACCGACCTGCACGACGCCCGCCGCCGCCTGCGCGAGGCCGACGAGCGTGAGCACGAGCCGATCGCGATCGTGGGGATGAGCTGCCGGTACCCGGGCGGGGTCGGGTCCCCGGAGGACCTCTGGCGGCTGGTCGACAACGGCGTGGACGCGGTCTCCGGCTTCCCGGTGGACCGAGGCTGGGATCTGGACGGCCTGTACGACCCGGACCCGGAACACCTCGGCACCAGCTACACCCGGCACGGCGGCTTCCTGCACGATGCCGCCGCGTTCGACCCGGAGTTCTTCGGCATCTCACCGCGCGAGGCGCTCACCATCGACCCACAGCAGCGCTTGCTCCTGGAGACCGCGTGGGAGGCGATCGAACGGGCCGGCATCGACCCGGCCGCGCTGCGCGGCAGCAGGACCGGTGTGTACACGGGCGTGATGTACAGCGACTACGCGTCGCGCCTGCGCTCCGGGACGGCCGCCGCGGCCGGCGAGTTCGAGGGGTATCTCGGCAGCGGCAGCGCGGGCAGCGTGGCCTCCGGCCGAGTCGCGTACACGCTCGGCCTGGAGGGCCCGGCGGTCAGCGTGGACACCGCGTGCTCGTCCTCGCTGGTCGCGCTGCACTGGGCGGTCGGCGCGCTGCGGCAGCGGGAGTGCTCACTCGTGCTGGCGGGCGGCGTCACCGTGATGGCCACGCCGGCCACCTTCGTCGAGTTCAGTCGGCAGCGCGGGTTGTCGGCGGACGGCAGGTGCAAGGCGTTCGCCGCCTCGGCGGACGGTACGGGCTGGTCCGAGGGTGTCGGGATGCTGCTCCTGGAGCGGCTCTCCGACGCGCGTCGCAACGGTCATCCGGTGCTCGCGGTGGTTCGGGGTACCGCGATCAACCAGGACGGTGCCAGCAACGGCCTCACCGCGCCCAACGGCCCCGCCCAGGAGCGAGTGATCCGGGCGGCACTGGCCAACGCCGGTCTGAGCGCGACGGACGTCGACGCGGTCGAGGCGCACGGGACCGGCACCTCGCTCGGCGACCCGATCGAGGCGGACGCGCTGCTCGGTGTCTACGGCCGGGGTCGTGACGGCGAACGGCCCTTGTGGCTCGGGTCGTTGAAGTCGAACATCGGCCACGCCCAGGCCGCCGCCGGGGTCGGCGGCGTGATCAAGATGGTCCAGGCGATGCGCAACGGCGTACTGCCCAGGACGCTGCACGTGGACGAGCCGTCGCCGCATGTGGACTGGGCGTCGGGCGCGGTGTCGCTGCTGACCGAGCCGGTCTCGTGGTCGCGGACCGAGCAGCCCCGACGGGCGGGTGTGTCCGCGTTCGGGGTCAGCGGCACGAACGCGCACGTGATCCTCGAAGAGGAGCCCCGACCGACACCGGACCCGGCCCCGGACGCGGACACGGCACCGGACCCGCAGCCGATGCCCGGCCGGGTGCCGCTGCTGCTCTCGGCCCGCACCGAGGAGGGCCTGCGCGCCCAGGCGGCGCGGTTGCGCGCGCACTTGGCCGAGCACCCCGAGGCGGACCAGGCCGACGTGGCGTACTCGCTGGCGACCGGCAGGTCGGCGCTAGACCAGCGCGCGGTCGTGCTCGGCGCCCCGGACGACCGGTCGGGGGCGCTCGCCGGCCTGGCCGCGCTGGTCGACGGGACGCCGCACGCCGATGTGCTGCGGGGGAGTCTCCCGGACGGGGACGCCGAGCGGTTGGCGTTCGTGTTCGCGGGTCAGGGTGGTCAGCGGGTCGGGATGGGTCGTGGGTTGTACGAGGCGTTCCCGGTGTTCGCGGCGGCCTTCGACGAGGTGTGCGACGGGCTCGAAGTGGAGCCGGGCGCGAGTTCGTTGCGCGAGGTGATCTCGGGTGGCGTGGACGGTCTGGATGGGACGGGCTTTGCGCAACCGGCGTTGTTTGCCGTCGAGGTGGCGTTGTTCCGGTTGTTGGAGTCGTGGGGTGTGCGGCCGGATGTGGTGGTCGGGCATTCGGTGGGTGAGATTGCGGCGGCTCACGTTGCGGGCGTGTTGTCGTTGGAGGATGCGTGCCGTCTGGTGGTGGCTCGCGGCGGGTTGATGCAGGCGTTGCCGGTCGGTGGCGCGATGGCGGCGGTCGGTGCTGCGGAGGCGGATGTTCTGCCGCTGATCGAGGGCCGGGCCGATGTTGTCGGGATCGCCGCGATCAATGGTCCGGATTCGGTGGTGGTCTCCGGCGCGGAGGCCGTGGTTTCCGAGGTCGTGGCGCATTTCGAGGGGTTGGGTCGTCGGGTGCGGCGGCTGCGGGTCAGTCATGCGTTCCACTCGCCGCTGATGGACCCGATGCTCGACGAGTTCCGCCGGGTCGTGCGGGAACTAAGCTTTGCTGAACCGCAGTTGACCGTGGTCTCGACCGTCTCGCCGGATGGTGACTGGACGGACCCCGAATACTGGGTGCGCCACGTCCGACAGCCGGTGCGTTTCCACGACGCGATTCGTACCCTGGCGGCCGAGGGAGTCGGCGGGTTCATCGAGCTCGGGCCCGACGGGTCGCTGAGCGCGCTGATCCGGGGCGCGCTGGAGGCGGGCGATCAGCCGGCCGTGGCGTTGTTGCGGCGGGATCGGGCCGAGCCGGACAGTACGCTGTCCGCCCTGGCGACGCTCCATGTCAACGGTGCGGTGGCCGGGGTCGACTGGGCCTCGTTCGTCCCGGGCGCGCGGCGGGTGGACCTGCCGACGTACGCCTTCCAGCGCCGCCGGTACTGGCTGGACGCCGAGCAGGCGCCCGCGCGGAACGCCCGGGACGAGCGGTTCTGGGCGGCGGTCGGCGCGGGGGACCGGGAGGCGCTGGCGCGCGAACTCGCGGTCGAGGACGACGCGGCGCGCGGTTCGCTCGACGCCCTGCTGCCCGCGCTGTCCGCGTGGTCGCGGCGGACCGAGGAGCAGTCCCGTACGGACGCGTGGCGGTATCGGATCGGCTGGCAGCCGATCACGTCGGCCGTGCCGCCGGTGCTGACCGGCACCTGGTTGGTCGTGGTACCGAGCGGCGGGCACGAACTGCCCGCCGACCTCGGCGCGTACGGCACGATCCGCACGCTGGAGCTGGACCCCGCCGACCGGGAACGGGAGCGCGCTGCCGTGCGGCTGCGCGAGGCGACGGACGGGGTGGACGATCTCGGCGGCGTGATCTCGCTGCTCGGGCTGTCGGGGGCGGACGAGGACCTCTTCGACACGGTCGTCCTGCTGCACGCGCTGGGCGATACCGACGTCACCGCACCACTGTGGTGCCTGACCCGGGGTGCGGTGACGGCGGTCGACGGAGACCGGACGACCGGCGTCGCGGGCGCCGCGATCTGGGGCCTCGGCCGCGTCGCGGCCCTCGAACACCCCACCACCTGGGGCGGTTTGATCGACCTGCCCGAGGTCGTGGACAGCGGCGTGCTGCGCCATGTGGTCGGCGTACTGGCGGCCGGCGACTCGATCGAGGACCAGGTCGCGGTGCGGGCGTCGGGAGTGTTCGCGCGGCGGCTGGTCCGGGCACCGGGTACGGGCGGCTCCGCCGACGAGTTCGACGCGGGCGCGCCGTGGGCGAGTTCGGGGACGGTGCTGATCACCGGTGGCACCGGGGCGCTGGGCGCGCGGGTGGCGCGGTGGCTGGCGGACAACGGCGCGAGGCACCTGCTCCTGGTCGGTCGGCGTGGCGCCGCCGCACCCGGAGCGGACGAGCTCGTGGCCGAACTGACCGGACGGGCCGACGGGATCACGGTCACCGTCGCGGCCTGCGACACCGCCGACCGGGCCGCGCTGGCCGCGCTGCTCGACACGATCCCCGCCGACCGGCCGCTGACCGCTGTCGTACACACCGCGGGCGTCCTGGACGACGGTGTCCTGGCCGAGCTGACCGAGGAGCGCCTGCACGACGTGCTCCGACCCAAGCTCACCGCCGCGCGCAACCTGCACGAGCTCACGCTCGACCACGAGTTGTCCGCCTTCGTGCTCTTCTCGTCCATGGCCGGCACCGTCGGCTCGCCCGGACAGGCCGGGTACGCGGCGGCCAACGCCGCACTGGACGCGCTCGCTCGGCAGCGCAGTGAACTCGGCCTGCCGGCCGGCTCGATCGCGTGGGGCCCGTGGGCCGGCTCCGGGATGGCCACGGACGAAGCGGTCGACGCGCGGATCCGGCGCGGCGGCGCGCTGCCGATGAACCCGGACCTGGCGATCGAGGTGCTCGGCGACACGGTGCGCTCGGGCGAGCCGTTCGTGGCGGTCGCCGACCTGGACTGGACACGCTTCCTTCCGGCGGTCACCGCCACCCGGCGCAGCCCGCTGTTCGACGGCGTCCCGGAGGCGCGGGAACTCGCGGCCCGGGACTCCTCGGCCGCCGGCCCGGGCACCGACGCGCCGGCGCTGCGGGAGAGCCTGGCCGCCCTGCCCGAACCGGAGCAGGACCGCGCCGTGCTGGAGTTGATCCGAGCGCACGCCGCGGCCGTGCTCGGGCACGGCTCCGGCGCCGCGATCAAGGACAGCAAGGCGTTCCGGGAGCTGGGCTTCGACTCGCTGATGGCGGTCGAACTGCGCAACCGGATGATCCGCGCGACGGGCCTGCGCACGCTGCCCACGACGCTGGTCTTCGACTACCCGACGCCCGCGACCATGGCCCGCTACCTGCGGGCCGAGATCCTGGGCCGGACCGCCGGCACGACCCCGGCGAACACCGCGCGGCCGGCCGGCGAGCCGGACGAGCCGATCGCCATCGTCGGGATGAGCTGCCGGTTCCCGGGCGGGGTGGCCTCACCGGAAGACCTGTGGCGCCTGGTCGAGGGCGGGGTGGACGCGGTCGGCGGCTTCCCGGAGAACCGGGGCTGGGACCTGGACACCCTGTTCGACCCGAACCCGGAGCAGTCCGGGAAGACCTACGTGGACCGCGGCGGCTTCCTGTACGAGGCGGGCGAGTTCGACGCGTCGTTCTTCGGTGTCTCGCCGCGTGAGGCGCTCGCGATGGACCCGCAGCAGCGGCTGCTCCTGGAGGCCTCGTGGGAGGCGTTCGAGCACGCCGGGATCGACCCGAGCACGCTGCACGGCAGTGACACCGGCGTCTTCGCGGGCTCCAACGGTCAGGACTACGGGCCGCGGGTCGACGAGATCCCGGAGGGCCTGGAGGGCTACTTCCTGACCGGTAACGCCGCCGCGGTGATCTCCGGCCGGGTGGCCTACGCCCTGGGCCTGGAGGGTCCCGCGGTCACGGTGGACACCGCGTGCTCGTCGTCGCTGGTCGCCATGCACTGGGCGGCCCGGGCGCTGCGCCAGGGCGAGTGCTCGCTGGCCCTGGCCGGCGGCGTGACGGTGATGGCGACGCCCGCGACCTTCATCGAGTTCAGCCGGCAGCGCGGCCTCGCGGTGAACGGCCGGGCCAAGGCGTTCTCGTCGGACGCGGACGGCACCAGTTGGGGCGAGGGCGTCGGGATGGTGCTCCTGGAGCGACTGTCCGACGCACGACGCAACGGCCACGAGGTGCTTGCCGTCCTGCGCGGATCGGCGATCAATCAGGACGGTGCGAGCAATGGCTTGACAGCGCCGAACGGTCCGTCGCAGCAGCGGGTGATCCGGGCGGCGCTGGCCGACGCGGGCCTGTCCGCCGCCGACGTGGACGCGGTGGAGGCGCACGGTACCGGGACCACGCTCGGCGACCCGATCGAGGCGCAGGCCCTGCTGGCCACGTACGGACAGGAGCACGACGCCGAACGGCCTTTGTGGCTGGGCTCGTTGAAGTCCAACATCGGCCACACCCAGGCTGCCGCCGGCGTCGCGAGCGTGATCAAGATGGTCGGCGCGATGCGCCACGGCGTGCTGCCGAGGTCGCTGCACATCGTCGAGCCGTCGCCGCACGTGGATTGGGCGTCGGGCGCGGTGTCGTTGCTGACCGAGCCGATGGCGTGGCCGGAGACCGGTGCGCCGCGCCGGGTCGGCATCTCCGCGTTCGGGGTCAGCGGCACCAACGCGCACGTGATCCTGGAGCGCCCGGAGCCGACCGCGGACCCGGTCGCGGCGGAACGTCCGCCGACGAGCGGCCTGTTGCCGGTGCTGCTGTCTGCGCGCGACGAGGAATCGCTGCGGGCACAGGCCGAGCGGCTGCGGACGCACCTGGCCGAGGCACCCGAGCTCGCGCCCGTCGACGTGGCGTACTCGCTGGCCCATGGCCGTACCACGTTCGAGCACCGCGCGGTGGTGCTGGGCGAGGACCACGAGAGCATCCGGACCGGGTTGCGCGCGCTGGCGGCAGGCGCGGAGTCGCCGGCCCTGGTGCGCGGTACGGCGAGCGCCGAACCGGGCCGTCTGGCGTTCGTGTTCGCGGGTCAGGGTGGTCAGCGGGTCGGGATGGGTCGTGGGTTGTACGAGGCGTTCCCGGTGTTCGCGGCGGCGTTCGATGCGGTGTGCGATCGGCTCGATGCGGAGCTGGGTGAGGGTTCGTTGCGCGAGGTGGTCTCGGGCGATGTGGATGGTCTGGATGGGACGGGTTTCGCGCAGCCGGCGTTGTTCGCGGTCGAGGTGGCGTTGTTTCGGTTGTTGGAGTCGTGGGGTGTGCGGCCGGATGTGGTGGTCGGGCATTCGGTGGGTGAGATCGCGGCCGCGCATGTGGTCGGGGTGTTGTCGTTGGAGGATGCGTGCCGTCTGGTGGTGGCGCGTGGTGGGTTGATGCAGGCGTTGCCGGTCGGTGGTGCGATGGCGGCGATCGGTGCTGCGGAGGCGGATGTTCTGCCGCTGCTGGCGGGGCGGGAGGACGTCGTCGGTGTCGCGGCGATCAACGGCCCCGCGTCGGTCGTGATTTCGGGTGCCGAAGCGGTGGTTTCCGAGGTCGTGGCGCATTTCGAGGGGTTGGGTCGTCGGGTGCGGCGGCTGCGGGTCAGTCATGCGTTCCACTCGCCGCTGATGGACCCGATGCTCGACGAGTTCCGCGGCGTGGTCGGCGAACTCGCGTACGGCCGAGCAGAGTCCGACTACGAATCCACGGTCGAGGTCGGCGGTGACTGGACCGATCCCGAGTACTGGGTGCGTCACGTCCGGCAGCCGGTGCGCTTCCACGACGCGATCCTCGCGCTCGAAGGTCAAGGCGTCGCGGCGTTCGTGGAGCTCGGCCCCGACGGTGCGCTGACCGCGCTGATCCGGGGCGGGCTCGACACCACCGACGACGCGGTGACCGTGGTGCCGGTCCTGCGCAAGGACCGTGCCGAGGCGGAGAGCGCGCTGTCCGCGCTGGCGACCCTGCATGTGCGCGACGTGGTCCCGGACATCCGCTGGGACACCTTCCACCCGGGCGCCCGTCGGGTGGACCTGCCCACCTACGCGTTCCGACACCACCACTACTGGCTGGACCTGTCCGCCGCCGGGAACACCGACGCGGCGGGCCTGGGACTGGCCCCGCTCGGGCATGCGCTCTTCGGCGCTGCGGCGGAACGCGCCGACGGCGGGGGCGTGTTGTTCACCGGCCGACTGTCTCTGCGCACCCACCCGTGGCTGGCCGACCACGTCGTGATGGACACGGTGCTGCTACCCGGGACCGCCTACGTGGAGCTGGCGGTACGGGCCGGTGACGAGGTGGGTTGCGGCCTGCTCGAGGAACTGACTCTGGAAGCACCGCTGATCGTCCCGGAGCGCGGCGCGGTGATCGTGCAGCTCTGGGTCGACGGACCCCAGGACTCCGGGCGACGCACGTTCGGCCTGTACTCCCGGGCCGAGGAGGACGGCGGCGAGCCGACCTGGCAGCGGCACGCCACCGGCACCCTCGCCCAGGCGGTGGAGCCCGCCGAGACCGACGCCGACCCGCTCGGCGAGTGGCCGCCGGCCGACGCGGACCGGGTGGACCTGGACGGCTTCTACGAGCGGCTGGCCGGGCTCGGCTACGGATACGGCCCGACCTTCCGGGGCCTGCGCGCCGCCTGGCGCCGAGGCGACGACATCCTCGCCGAGGTCGCGCTGCCCGACGACGCGTCCGTCGCCGGATTCGGAATGCACCCCGCGCTGCTCGACGCCACGCTGCACGCGACCTTCCTCCAGTCGGCGGCGGACGGACTACGGATCGGTCGGGGTGCGCTGCCCTTCGCCTGGGAATCCGTCGTGCTCCAGGCCGGCGGCGCCTCCTCGGTCCGGGTCCGGGTGTCGCCGATCGGCGACAGCGCGGTGTCCATCACCGTCACCGACCCGACCGGCCGCCCGGTGATCTCGGTGCGCTCGCTGGTGCTGCGCCCGATGTCCGCCGACGGGCTTCGGGAACGGCGGCCCGCGCACCGGGACGCGCTCTTCCGCGTGGACCGGGTGCCCACCGTGCTGGGCACGGCGGACCCCGAGACCGTGGCGTCGACGCCGCTGCGCTGCTCGGACCTGGCCACGGTGCGTGAGGCGGGTGCGTACGTACTCGACGCGCTCCAGCGGCACCTGGCGGACCCGAGCGCACCGCCGCTGGTCGTGGTGACGTGTGGTGCGGTCGGGGATCCGGTGCAGGGTGCGGTGTGGGGTCTGGTGCGGTCGGCGCAGTCGGAGCATCCGGGTCGGTTCGTGCTGTTGGACGTGGACGTGCCGGGGACGGCGTCGGCGGAGTTGGTGGCCGCCGTGGTGGCGTCGGGCGAGCCGCAGGTGTTCGTGGCGGAGGGTGCGGCGAGTGTGCCGCGCTTGGCGCGGTTCACGCCGCCTGTGGATGTCACCGGGCCTGATTGGGGTTCGGGGTCGGTGTTGGTGACGGGTGGTACGGGGAGTCTGGGTGGGTTGGTGGCTCGGCATCTGGTGTCTGGGCATGGTGTGCGGGATTTGGTGTTGGTGAGTCGGCGGGGTTCGGCGGCGCCGGGTGTGGAGGGGTTGCGGGCGGGGTTGGTTGCCTCCGGTGCGCGGGTGGAGGTGGTGGCGTGCGATGTCTCGGATCGGGCGTCGGTGGTGGGTTTGTTGGCGGGTCGTTCGGTGTCGGCGGTGGTGCATGCGGCGGGTGTGCTCGATGACGGTGTCGTGGAGTCGTTGTCGGCGGAGCGGGTTGCGGGTGTGGTGGCGGCGAAGGTGGACGGCGCGTTGTTGTTGGACGAGTTGACGCGGGGGCGGGGGTTGTCCGCGTTCGTGTTGTTCTCGTCGGCGGCGGGTGTGTTGGGTTCGGCGGGGCAGGGTGGTTACGCGGCGGCGAACGCGGCGTTGGACGCGCTCGCGGTGCGTCGGCGGGCGGCGGGTCTGCCGGCCACCTCGCTCGCCTGGGGCCTGTGGGCACAGGCCGAGGGGATGACCGGCGAACTGGACGCCGCCGACCTGAGCCGGGTCACCCGCTCCGGCATGGTGCCGCTGACCCCGGAACTCGGACTGGCCCTGTTCGACGCGGCCGTGGCCACGGCGGAACCGCTGCTGGTACCGGTCGGGTTGGACTCGCGGGTGCTTCGGGCCAGGGCGGCGGACGGGGGCCTGCCGCCGCTGTTGCGCGGCCTCTTCCGCGCCCCGGCCCGGCGTACCGCGCACGGCGAATCGGGCCCCGGTGGCGAGGGTTCGCTGCGGGACCGGTTGCTCGCGCTGCCCATCGGCGAGCGGGATCGCGCCGTGCTGGACCTGGTTCGCACGCACGTCGCGGCGGTGCTCGGGCACTCCGGCGCCGACGCGGTCGATCCGGAACGGGCCTTCAAGGACCTCGGGTTCGACTCGCTGACCGCCGTCGAACTGCGGAACCGGGTCAACGCGGCGACGGGGCTGCGGCTTTCGGCGACGCTGGTCTTCGACCACCCGACCCCGGCCGTGCTGTTCGAACACGTACGCACCGAACTGCTGGGCACAGAGGCGGAGACCGCCGACGAGACGGCGCGGACCGGGTCGAGCGCGGCGCGCTTGACCGGCGTGGCCGTCGCCGACGACGAGCCGATCGCGATCATCGGGATGAGCTGCCGCTACCCGGGCGGGGTGGCCTCGCCCGAGGACCTGTGGCGACTGGTCGCCGAGGGCCGCGAGGGCATCACCGGCTTCCCGGCGGACCGAGGCTGGGATCTGGACAACCTCTTCGACCCGGACCCCGACCGGGCGGGCCGGACGTACGCCACCGAGGGCGGATTCCTGCACGACGCGCTGGAGTTCGACCCGGAGTTCTTCGGCATCTCGCCGCGTGAGGCGGCGGCGACCGACCCGCAGCAGCGGCTGCTCCTGGAGACCACCTGGGAGGCGTTCGAGCGGGCCGGCATCGATCCGCAGACCGTACGCGGCAGCCGGACCGGTGTGTTCGCCGGTGTGATGTACCACGACTACGCGGCCCGGCTGCGGGACATCCCCAGCGGCGTCGAGGGATACCTGGGCAACGGCAGTTCCGGCAGCGTCGCGTCCGGGCGGGTGGCCTACACGTTCGGCCTGGAAGGCCCGGCGATGACGGTGGACACCGCGTGCTCGTCCTCCCTGGTCGCCCTGCACCTGGCAGGACAGGCGCTGCGCCGGGGCGAGTGCACGCTGGCGCTGGCGGGTGGGGTCACGGTGATGGCCACACCGGGTGTCTTCGTCGAGTTCAGCCGGCAGCGCGGGTTGTCGGCGGACGGCAGGTGCAAGGCGTTCGCGGCGACCGCGGACGGGACCGGCTGGTCCGAGGGCGCGGGCATGCTGCTCCTGGAGCGGCTCTCCGACGCGCGCCGCAACGGCCACCGGGTGCTCGCGCTCGTGCGCGGCACGGCAGTGAACCAGGACGGTGCCAGCAACGGCCTCAACGCGCCGAGCGGCCCGTCGCAACAGCGGGTCATTCAGGCCGCGTTGGCCGGCGCCGGGTTGTCCACGGCGGAGATCGACGCGGTGGAGGCGCACGGTACGGGCACCTCGCTGGGCGACCCGATCGAGGCCCAGGCGCTGCTGGCCACCTACGGCCAGGGCCGGCCGGAGGATCGGCCGTTGTGGCTGGGCTCGTTGAAGTCGAACATCGGCCACACCCAGGCCGCCGCCGGGGTGGGTGGCGTGATCAAGATGATCGAGGCGATGCGGCACGGCGTACTGCCCAAGTCGTTGCACATCGCCGAGCCGTCGCCGCATGTGGACTGGGCGTCGGGCGCGGTGTCGCTGCTGACCGAGCCGGTGGAGTGGCCGAGGACGGGCGCACCCCGGCGAGCGGGTGTCTCCGCCTTCGGGGTCAGCGGTACCAACGCGCACGTGATCCTGGAGCAGCCGGAGCCGGTCGGGCCGGTCGAGCCGACTTCGGGCCAACGGCCTTCGGGCATCGGGCCGTTGCCCGTGCTGCTGTCGGCTCGCAGTGAAACGGCCCTGCGGGCCCAGGCGGGGCGGCTCGGTGCGCATCTGGCCGAGCACCCGGAGATCGAGCCCGCGGATGTGGCGTTCTCGCTGGCCGAGGGCCGGGCCGCGTTCGAGTTCCGCGCGGTGCTGGCGGCCTCGGACCGGGCCACGCTGCTGGCCGGCGTGGACGACCTGGCCCACGGCCGTACGCCTCGCGGCGCGTCGATCGGGACGGCCGGCGGGTCCACCCGAGGACTCGCGTTCGTGTTCGCGGGTCAAGGTGGTCAGCGGGTCGGGATGGGGCGTGGACTGTACGAGGCCTTCCCGGTGTTCGCGGCGGCGTTCGACGAGGTGTGCGACCGGCTCGAAGCGGAGCCGGGCGCGGGCTCGTTGCGTGCGGTGGTGAGTGGCGAGGCGGAGGGTCTGAACGAGACGGGCTTCGCGCAGCCGGCGTTGTTCGCGGTCGAGGTGGCGCTGTATCGGTTGGCGGAGTCGTGGGGTGTGCGGCCGGACGTGCTGGTCGGGCACTCGGTGGGCGAGATCGCGGCCGCGCATGTGGCCGGGGTGTTGTCGTTGCACGACGCGTGCCGTCTGGTGGTGGCGCGTGGCCGGTTGATGCAGGCGTTGCCGGCCGGCGGTGCGATGGTGGCGATCGGTGCCGCCGAGGCCGAGGTGCTGCCGCTGTTGGCGGATCGGGACGAGCCCGTCGGGATCGCCGCGATCAACGGTCCGGCCGCGGTGGTGGTCTCGGGTGCCGAGGCGGCGGTCGCGCAGGTCGCGGAACACTTCGAGGCGGCGGGCCGTCGGGTGCGGCGGCTGCGGGTCAGCCACGCGTTCCACTCGCCGCTGATGGACCCGATGCTCGACGAGTTCCGCCGGGTCGTGGACGAACTGTCCTTCGCCGAGCCGAAGGTGGCCTCGGTGTCCACCGTGACCGGTGCCGCCGTGGTCGGCGAGTGGAGTGATCCGGACTACTGGGTGCGGCACGTGCGGGAGCCGGTCCGCTTCCACGACGCGATACGCGCGATCGAGGATCGAGGCGTCGGCGGATACGTCGAACTCGGCCCGGACGGTGCGCTCACCGCGCTGATCCGCGACGGCCTGGGGGACGGCCTGCGAAACGGCGACGAGGTGTTGCCGGTCGTCCCGGTGCTGCGCAGGGACCGGGACGAGACGGAGACCGCGTTGGCGGCCCTGGCCGTACTGCACGTCACCGGCACCGCCGACATCGGGTGGGATTCCTGGTTCCCCGGTGCCCGGCAGGTGGATCTGCCCACCTACGCGTTCCAGCGGCGGCACTACTGGCTCGACGCCGGTTCCGCCGGCGACGTGTCGGCGGTCGGATTGGCGTCGGCGGAACACCCGCTGCTCGGGGTCGCGGTCGCACTCGCCGGTTCGACCGGTGTGGTGTTCACCGGACGAGTGTCGGTGCGCTCGCACCCGTGGCTGGCCGACCACGTCGTGCTCGGCACCGTCGTCCTGCCCGGAACGGCCTTCGTGGAACTGGCCATTCGGGCCGGTGACGAGGTCGGCTGCGGCCTCCTGGAGGAACTGACCCTGGAGGCTCCGCTGCCGATCCCGGCGAGCGCCGCGATCCGGCTCCAGGTCGCCGTCGGCGACCCGGACGCGGCCGGCCGTCGGCCGCTCGCGGTGTACTCGTCGGCGGACGACGCGGACACCGGGACCGTGTGGACCCGGCACGCCACCGGCACGCTCGCACCGGGTGTGCCCGGCGAGGCCGCCGAGTCGATCGAATGGCCGCCCGCCGGTGCGGAACCGGTCGACACCGGTGACCTGTACCACCGCTTCGCCGCCGCCGGCATCGACTACGGCCGGGCCTTCCAGGGCGTGCGCAAGGCGTGGCGGCGCGGCGCGGAGACCTATGCCGAGATCACCCTGGCCGAGGACGTCCCGGTGGACGGGTACGCCCTGCACCCCGCGCTGCTCGACGCCGCACTGCACACCGCCGCGCTGGCCGGCGATTCGGATGCCGAACTCGGCTCCCCGCTGGTGCCGTTCGCGTGGAGCGGGGTGCGCCTGGCGGCCACCGGGGCGGTCGCGCTGCGGGTCGCGGTGGTGCCGACCGGCGAGGACGGCATCTCGATCGTCACCGCCGACGCCGAGGGCCGACCGGTGCTCAGCGTCGACGCGTTGGTGCTGCGGAGTGTGCCGCGCTCGATCCCGATGGGCGGGGCGGCCGACGATCTGTTGTTCCGGACGAGCTGGGTCGAGATCGACGCGCCCGGTGTTGCCGAACCGACGGCGCCCGGCCGGATCGCCCTGCTGGGCGACGAGGACACGTTCGGTGTGGCCGAGGACGCCTATCCGGACCTGGCCGCGCTGTCGGCCGCGATCGACGGCGGCACGCGGGAGGTGCCCGACGCGGTCGTGGTGCCCTTCGCGTACACGCCGGACCTCGCACCGGACGCCGTGCACGGCGCCGTGCATCGAACGCTGGCCCTGGTGCACGCGTGGCTGGCGGAGGCGCGCTACCCCGACACCCGGCTCGTGGTGCTGACCCGTGGTGCCACGACGCCGGACCCGACCCCGAGTCCGAGCCCGAATCCGACGGACGTCGCGCACGCCGCCGCGCTGGGGCTGTTGCGCACCGCGCAGTCCGAACACCCGGACAGGTTCGTGCTGATCGACCTGCCCGGACCGGGCGAGGCGGAGCCGGGGGCGGACGAGGCGGCCCGGGCGGTAGCCTTCGCCGCGACCGGCGAGGAGACCCAACTCGCCCTGCGTGAAAGTGTCTTGCTCGCACCGCGACTGACCCGGGTCGCCGCGTCCACCGAACCGACCGCGGCCGACTGGGGACCGGACGCGAGCGTCCTGATCACCGGCGGCACCGGCACGCTGGGCGGGCTGGTCGCCCGGCATCTGGTCCGGCGGCACGGCGTCGGCAACCTCGTGCTGACCAGTCGACGCGGCGCCGGCGCACCGGGCGCCGACGCGCTCGTCGCCGAGTTGGCCGAACTGGGCGCGCGGGCGACCGTGGTCGCCTGTGACGCGGCCGACCGCGACGCGGTGGCCGCGTTGCTCGACGCGCACCCGATCACCGCGGTGATCCACGCCGCCGGTGTCCTCGACGACGGCGTGGTCGAGGCGCTCACCCCGGAGCGGGTGGACGCGGTGCTCGCGGCCAAGACGGATGCCGCGCTGCACCTGCACGAACTCACCCGGGATCGGGAACTGACCGCGTTCGTACTGTTCTCCTCCGCCGCCGGGGTGTTCGGGGCACCGGGCCAGGGCAACTACGCCGCCGCCAACGCGGCGCTGGACGCGCTGGCCGAGGTCCGACGCGGACAGGGCCTGCCCGCCACGTCGCTGGCGTGGGGGATGTGGGCCGAGGCGAGCGAGCTGACCGGCCGGCTGGCCGCCGCCGACCTGCGGCGGACCGCTCGGGGCGGGATGCTTCCGCTGTCCGCCGAGGAGGGGCTCGCGCTGTTCGACGCGGCCGTGAACACCCGGCCGGACGGACCGGTGCTGGTCCCGATGCGACTGGACACCGCCACGCTCAGGGCGGGTTCGGCTCGCGTACCGGCCCTGCTGCGCGAACTGGTGCCCGCGTTCGCCGGGGTCGCCCGCCGGGTCGCCGGCACCGGCCCGGAGCGCGGCACGTCCGAATCGCTGGCCCAGCGGTTGTCCCGGCTTCCGGAGGGTCAACGCGAGCAGGCCGTGATCGCGGCGGTGACCGGTGAGACGGCGGCGGTGCTGGGCCTGGCACCCGGGGAAACCGTGCGGGCCTCGCGGGAGTTCCGGGACCTGGGCTTCGATTCGCTGGCCGCGGTCGAACTGCGCAACCGACTCAACGCGATGACCGGCCTGCGGCTGCCCGCGAGCCTGGTCTTCGACTACCCGACACCACGCGTGCTGGCCGGCTACCTGCGCGCCGAACTCGCCCCGCCAGGCGCCGAGAACGATGCCGCGGCGAGCCCGGTCGAGGACCGGGACGACGCGGCGGTACGCACCGCGCTCGCCGGCATTCCGGTGCACGTGCTGCGCGAATCCGGACTGCTGGAGAGCCTGCTGCGGCTCGCCGGACCGGCGGCGCATCAAGCGAACACCTCCGACGACCACGGCGGGACCGGGCGATCGGGCCCGGCCGACGTGGACTCCATCGACGCGATGGACACCGAAGCCCTGCTGGATCTGGCCCTCGGCACCTCCGAGTCCTGACCATGTCGAAATCTGTGGAGCACCTGATGACGAACACGGACACGAGGGTCCTCGACGCGCTGCGGACCTCGCTCAAGGAGAACGAGCGACTGCGGCAGCGGAACCGGGACCTGACCGACGCGGCCGGCGAGCCGATCGCGATCGTCGGGATGAGCTGCCGCTACCCGGGCGGCGTGGGCTCGCCCGAGGACCTGTGGCGACTGGTCGCCGAGGGCGGCGACGGCATCACCGGCTTCCCCGAGGACCGGGGCTGGGACCTGGGCACGCTCTTCGACGACGACCCGGAGCGAGCCGGCACCTCGTACGCCCGCGAGGGCGGATTCCTGCACGACGCCCTGGAGTTCGACGCGGCGTTCTTCGGCATCTCGCCGCGCGAGGCGCTCGCGATGGACCCGCAGCAGCGGCTGCTCCTGGAGACGTCCTGGGAGGCGTTCGAACGGGCCGGGATCGACCCCGAGTCGGTACGGGGCACGCGAACCGGGATCTTCGCCGGGCTGATGTACCACGACTACGCGTCGCGGGTGCGCCGGGTACCGGAGGACGTCGAGGGCTATCTGGGCAACGGCAGCGCGGGCAGCGTCGCCTCCGGCCGGGTGTCGTACACGATGGGCCTGGAGGGCCCGGCGGTCACCGTGGACACCGCGTGCTCGTCCTCGCTGGTCACCCTGCACCTGGCGGTCCAGGCGCTGCGCCGGGGCGAGTGCACGCTGGCCCTGGCCGGCGGTGCCACGGTGATGTCCAGCCCGGGTACCTTCGTGGCGTTCAGCCGCCAGCGCGGCCTGTCCTCGGACGGGCGCTGCAAGTCGTTCGCGGCGGCGGCGGACGGCACCGGCTGGGCCGAGGGCGTCGGGATGCTGCTCCTGGAACGGCTCTCCGACGCACGGCGCAACGGCCACCGGGTGCTCGCACTGGTCCGGGGCACCGCGCTCAACCAGGACGGCGCCAGCAACGGCCTCACCGCGCCCAACGGCCCGGCCCAGCAGCGGGTGATCCGGGCCGCGTTGGCGGACGCCGGACTGGCCGCCGCGGACGTCGACGCGGTCGAGGCGCACGGCACCGGGACCGCGCTGGGCGACCCGATCGAGGCGCAGGCCCTGTTGGCCACGTACGGGAGGGCGCACACCGCCGAACGCCCGTTGTGGCTGGGCTCGTTGAAGTCCAACATCGGTCACACCCAGGCGGCGGCCGGGGTCGGCGGCGTGATCAAGATGGTCCAGGCGATGCGGCACGGCGTACTGCCGAAGAGCCTGCACATCGACCGGCCGACCCGCCAGGTGGACTGGTCCACGGGCGCGGTGTCCCTGCTGACCGAGCCGGTGGCCTGGCCGGAGCGGGACGCCCCGCGCCGCGCCGGGGTGTCCTCGTTCGGGATCAGCGGCACCAACGCGCACGTCATCCTCGAACAGGCGCCGCCGGCCGAACCGATCGAGTCCGGCGCCGGTGCCGACGGCGATCGGCACGACCACGCCACCCTGGTCCTGTCCGGGCGCGGCGCGGACGCGCTGCGCGGGCAGGCGGCGCGACTGCGACAGTTCCTGGCCGACCGGCCGGACCTGTCGATCGCCGAGGTCGGCCGCGCGCTCGCGGGCTCCCGAACCGCCTTCGAGCACCGCGCCGTGATCCTGGGCCCCGAACGCGAGGACCTGCTCGCCGGACTCGAATCGCTGGCCGCCGTCGACCCGGCGATGCCCGCGCCGAACGTGGTCCTGGGCACGGCCCTGGGCGAGGCGGCGGACGTCGGCGTGGCGCTGGTGTTCCCCGGCCAGGGCTCGCAATGGGCGGGAATGGCGCGGGAGTTGCTGGACACCTCTCCCGTGTTCGCGGCGCGGATCGCGGAGTGCGAGGCGGCGTTGGCGGAGTTCGTCGACTGGTCGCTGGTCGAGGTGTTGCGGGGTGGTGTGGCGGCGCCGTCTTTGGACCGGGTGGATGTGGTTCAGCCGGTGTTGTTCGCGGTGATGGTGTCGTTGGCGCAGATGTGGCGGTCGTTCGGGGTGGTGCCGGCGGCGGTGGTGGGTCATTCGCAGGGTGAGATCGCGGCGGCGTGTGTGGCCGGGGGTCTGACGTTGTCGGACGCGGCGCGAGTGGTGGCCTTGCGCAGTCAGGCGATCGCGCGGTCGCTGGCCGGACGGGGCGGGATGGTGTCCGTACCGCTGCCGCTCGCCGAGGTCGAGGAGGAACTGACCCGGTGGGACGGCCGGATCGGTGTCGCCGCCGTGAACGGCCCGGCGTCCACGGTGGTCTCGGGCGACGCGGATGCCCTGGACGAGCTGATGGCGCACTTCGAGGCGGCCGAGATCCGGGTCCGGCGGATCCCGGTGGACTACGCGTCGCACTCGGCGCACGTCGAGGACCTGCGTGCGGAACTGCTCGACGTACTGGACGCGATCGAGCCTCGCGAGTCGGAGATCCCGTTCTACTCGACGGTGCTCGACGACTGGCTGCACACCGGGGGCCTGGACGCCGAGTACTGGTATCGGAATTTGCGCGAGACGGTGCGCTTCGAGCAGGCCGTGGACACGCTGTCCCGGCAGGGCATCGACATCTTCGTCGAGGCGAGCCCGCACCCCGTGCTCACCGTCGGCGCGCGCGAGACGCTGGAGGCCGGTGAGAGCTCGGGGGTCGCGCTGGGCTCGCTGCGGCGCGACGAGGGCGGTCTGGGCCGTTTCCTGCACTCCGTCGCCGAGGCGCACGTGCACGGTGCCCGGGTGGACTGGACCGCGGCCTTCCCCGAGGCCGCCGGGCACCCGATCGACCTGCCCACGTACGCGTTCCAGCGGCAACACTTCTGGCTGGACGCCGGCGACGCGGGCCCCTCGGACGCCTCGGGGCTGGGACTGGCGTCGGCGGAGCACCCGCTGCTGGGCGCGGTCGTACCGCTGCCCGAGACCGGTGGACTGTTGTGCACCGGCAGGTTGTCCACACGGACCCGACCGTGGTTGCTGGACCACGCCGTGCACGATGTGGTGATCCTGCCCGGTACGGCGTTCGTCGAGCTCGCGATCGCGGCGGGCGACCGGGTCGGCTGCGGTGTGGTCGAGGAACTGACCCTGCATACGCCGCTGGTGATCCCGATCGAGGGCGGCGTACGGCTCCAGCTCACCGTGGGCGGACCGGACGAGGAGGGACGCCGGGCGTTCACCGTGCACGCCTCGGACGAGCGGGCGCCGGCGGAGCAGCCGTGGACCCGGCACGCCTCCGGGGTGCTCGGCGGCGCACGATCGGCGCCGGCCGTCGGCGAGTCGGCGCAGTGGCCGCCGGCGGGCGCGGCGGAGGTGCCGGTCGAGGACCTGTACTCGAGCCTGGCGGACGCGGGCCTGGGCTACGGGCCGGTGTTTCGCGGGTTGCGTCGGGCCTGGCGGGTCGGCGACGAGGTGTACGCCGAGGTGTCCCTGCCGGAGGGGGTCTCGCCGGCCGATTTCGGGATCCACCCGGCGCTGCTGGACGCGGCCCTGCACGCGGTGGCGCTGGGCGCGGGGGAGCGGGTCGAGGTGCGGTTGCCGTTTTCCTGGTCCGGGGTCGTGCTGCACGCGACGGGTGCGGACGCGCTGCGGGTGCGGGTGGCGCCGCAGGGTGCGGACGCGGTCTCGGTCGAGGCCGTGGACGCCGGCGGTGCGCCGGTCGTCTCGGTCGGGTCGCTGGTGTTGCGACCCCTTGCCGCCGAGCAGGTGCGCGACGCGGGGCGGGCGACCCAGGACGCCCTGTTCCGACCCACCTGGCCGGAGTCGGAGCCGACCGTGCACGAGGGTGCGGCGGAGGGGACCTGGGTGGTTCTCGGGGAGAGCGCCGACGGACCGCTCAGCGCCGCGCTGCGGGAGGCGGGGGTCGAGACGACCTCGATCGGCTCGCTCGCCGAACTGCCGACCTCGGCGGAGCAGGAGCCGCCGGCCCTCGTGTTGTTCGCCGCCTTCGGTGAGACCGGGACGCCCTATGCCGGCGAGTCGGGCGTGAGCGTCGCGGACGCCGCCCGGCTCGCCACCCACCGCGCGCTCGGCGTCGCCCAGGAGTGGCTGGCCGACGAACGCTTCGCGCAGTCCCGACTCGTCGTGGTCACCCGAGGTGCCGTCCCGGTCGGCGCGGGCGAGGACGCCGATCCGGTGGGCGCGGCGGTGCGCGGCCTGATCCGCACCGCCCAGACCGAACAGCCCGGCCGATTCGTGCTGGTGGACCTGGCCGAACCCGCCGACGCGGTCCGCGTCCTGCCGGTCCTGCGGGCGAGCGACGAACCGCAGTTCGCGGTGCGCGCGGGGCGGGTGCGGGTGTCCCGGCTGGCCCGCGCGGCGGCCGAGGACGCGCTGATCCCGCCGAACTCGGACGGTGCCTGGCGCCTGGACATCCCGGTCAAGGGCACCCTGGAGGACCTGGCGCTGCTGCCCGCGCCGCGCGCACGGGAGCCGCTGGCCGCGCACGAGGTGCGGATCGAGGTGCGCGCGGCCGGACTGAACTTCCGTGACGTGCTCGTGGCGCTCGGCATGTATCCCGGGGACGACGCGCTGCTGGGCGCCGAGGGCGCGGGTGTGGTCACCGAGATCGGCACCGAGGTGACCCACGTCGCGCCGGGCGACCGGGTGATGGGCGTGTTCTCCGGCGGCTTCGGCCCGATCGTGCCGGCCGACGGGCGGATGGTCGTGCGGGTGCCCGACGACTGGTCGTTCGCGCAGGCGGCGTCGATCCCGGTGGTGTACGCGACGGCGTTCTACGGGCTGGTGGATCTGGCCGGGCTGCGGCGGGGCGAGTCGTTGTTGGTGCACGCGGCGGCCGGTGGTGTCGGGATGGCGGCGGTGCAGTTGGCCCGCCACCTCGGGGTCGAGGTCTGGGGTACGGCGAGCCCGGCCAAGTGGGCGGCGACCGGACTGCCCGAGGAACGCCTCGCGTCGTCGCGGTCCCTGGGCTTCGGCCAGCGGTTCGAGGGCGCGGGCAACGGCCGCGGCTTCGACGTGGTGCTGAACTCGCTGGCCGGGGAGTTCGTCGACGAGTCGCTCGGATTGCTGGCGGCCGGCGGTCGGTTCGTGGAGATGGGCAAGACCGACATTCGCGATACCGACGCGGTGGCCGCCGAGCGGCCCGGGGTGACGTACCGCGCGTTCGACCTGGTGGGCGACGCCGGACCGGTCCGGGTCGGCGAGATCCTCGGTGAACTCGTCGCGCTCTTCGAACAGGGCGTGCTGACCCCGCTGCCGATCGTCGAGTGGGACATCCGCCGCGCCCCGACCGCCTTCCGCTACCTGCGCGAGGCCAAGAACGTGGGCAAGGTCGTACTCACCATGCCCCGGGCGGTGAACCCGGACGGCACGGTGCTGATCACCGGCGCGAGCGGCGTGCTGGGCGCACTGCTGGCCCGGCATCTGGTGGTCGAACGCGGCGTGCGGCACCTGCTGTTGGTGTCTCGGCGCGGTACGGACGCGACGGGCGCCAAGGAACTGGCCGCCGAGCTGGCCGAATCGGGCGCGACGGTGCGTTTCGCGGCGGCCGACGCGACCGACCGGGCGGCGCTCGCCCAGGTGTTGGCCGGGATCTCCCCGGAGCATCCGCTGACCGGCGTCGTGCACGCGGCCGGCGTCCTGGACGACGGGGTGATCGGTTCGCTGACACCCGACCGGGTGGACGCGGTCTTCCGGGTCAAGGCCGACGCGGCGATGCATCTGGACGAGCTGACCGCGGACGCGGACCTGGCGATGTTCGTGCTGTTCTCCTCCGCGGCCGGCACGTTCGGCGGTCCGGGACAGGGCAACTACGCCGCGGCGAACGCCTTCCTGGACGCGCTGGCGGCCGGTCGGCGGGCGCGCGGGTTGCCCGGCGTGTCGCTGGCCTGGGGCCTGTGGGCCCAGTCCAGCGCGATGACCGGGCACCTGAGCGAGGGCGACCTGCGCCGGATGGCGCGCGGTGGACTGATCCCGCTGTCCACCGAACTGGGCCTGGCCCTGTTCGACGCCGCGCTGCTCGTCGACGAGCCGGTACTGATCCCCACACGGCTGGAACCGGCCGCACTGCGCGACGTGGCACCGGAGGCCGTCCCGCACCTGCTCCGCGCGCTGGGCGCCGGGTCGGCGCGGCGTACCGCGCGGGCCGGATCGAGCGGCGGCGGCCGGTCCTCGGCGGCGGATCGGCTCGCGGGCCTGCCCGCCGCCGAACGGGAGCGGGTGCTGGTCGAGTTGGCCCGCACCCACGCGGCGGCCGTGCTCGGCTACGGGTCGGCGACCGCGGTGGACAAGGACCGGGCGTTCAAGGAGTTGGGCTTCGACTCGCTCACCGCGGTCGAGCTGCGCAACCGGCTCAACGCCGCGACCGGACTGCGGCTGCCCGCGACGCTGGTCTTCGACTACCCCACCCCGGCCCTGCTCGCCGCGCACCTGGGCGCCGAACTGGCGCCGGCGGCGGGCCCCACCTCGGCGGCCACCCTGCTGGCCGAACTGGACCGCGTGGACGCGGCCCTGGGCGAGGTGGAGGTACCGGATCAGGACCGCACCAGGATCACCGCGCGGCTGCGCGCGCTGCTGTGGAAGTGGAACGAGGGCGCCGACTCGGCGACCGAGGACGCCCCGGTCGCCCGGGACGAGGTCGACACGGCCAGCGACGACGAGATGTTCGACCTGATCGACAACGAGCTCGGCGTGTCCTGACCGGGTCCCGTACGTACGAATCGCGTGTTCTGAAGGGGAGTTGACGGCACGGTGGCGAACGCGAACGAAGAGAAGCTGCGGGACTACCTCAAGCGGGTCACCAACGACCTGCGCGAGACCCGCCGGCGGCTGGCCGCCGCGGAGGAGAGCGACCACGAGCCGATCGCGATCGTCGGCATGGGCTGCCGATTCCCCGGCGGGGTGTCCTCGCCCGAGGACCTGTGGCGGTTGGTCGCCGAGGGCGGCGACGGCATCACCGGCTTCCCGGACAACCGCGGTTGGGACCTGGACACGCTGTTCGACGACGACCCGGACCACGTGGGCACCTCGTACGCCCGCACGGGCGGATTCCTGCACGAAGCGGGCGAGTTCGACGCGGCGTTCTTCGGTATCTCGCCGCGTGAGGCGCTCGCGATGGATCCGCAGCAGCGACTGCTCCTGGAGACGTCCTGGGAGGCCCTGGAGCGGGCCGGCATCCGCCCCGAGTCGATCCGCGGGAGCGGCACCGGCGCGTACATCGGGGCGATGTTCCAGGACTACGCGGTACGGATGGACGAGGCCACGGCGGCGAACCTGGAGGGGTTCCTGGTCACCGGCCGGGCCACCAGCGTCGCCTCGGGCCGGCTGTCGTACACGCTGGGCCTGGAAGGCCCGGCGGTCACCGTGGACACGGCCTGCTCGTCGTCGCTGGTCGCGCTGCACCTCGCGGTGCGCGCGCTCCGGCAGGGCGAGTGCGCGCTCGCCCTGGCCGGCGGCGCGACCGTGATGGCCACGCCCAGCACCTTCGTCGGCTTCAGCCGGCAGCGCGGTTTGTCCGCGGACGGTCGGTGCAAGGCGTTCGCCGCCGACGCGGACGGCTTCGGCTCCGCCGAGGGCGTCGGCATCCTGGTCCTGGAGCGACTGTCCGACGCCCGGCGCAACGGCCGCACGGTGCTCGCCGTCGTCCGCGGCTCCGCGATCAACCAGGACGGTGCGAGCAACGGGTTGACCGCGCCGAACGGTCCTTCGCAGCGGCGGGTGATCGAGGCCGCGTTGGCGGATGCCCGGTTGTCGGCGGGTGACGTGGACGCGGTGGAGGCGCACGGTACCGGGACGGCGTTGGGCGATCCGATCGAGGCGCAGGCGCTGTTGGCCACGTACGGGCGCGACCGCGACGCGGAACGGCCCCTGTGGCTGGGCTCGTTGAAGTCGAACGTCGGTCACACCCAGGCGGCGGCCGGGGTCGGCGGCGTGATCAAGATGGTTCAGGCACTGCGACACGGCGTGTTGCCCAGGACGCTGCACGTGGACCGGCCCACCGATCGGGTCGACTGGTCGACGGGTGCGGTGTCGCTGCTCGCGGAGCAGGTGGCCTGGCCGGAGACGGGCCGGCCCCGACGGGCCGCCGTGTCCTCCTTCGGCATGAGCGGCACCAACGCGCACACCATCCTCCAGCAGGCCCCGGCTGCGGAGGAGGAGCCCGAAGCGGACCCGGCGCCGGACACGGTCGACGCCCCGGCCGGTGCCTTCGGGACGACGATTCCGTGGGTCGTGTCGGGCCGCACGGAGCGCGCGCTGACCGACCAGGCGGCGCGACTGGCCGAGTTCGTCGGGGGTGGATCGCAACGGTCGGTCGCCGAGGTGGGCCACGCGCTCGCCCGGACGCGGTCGGCGTTCGAGCATCGGGCGGTGATCCTCGGCGCCGAGCGGGACGAGTTCGTGGCCGGGCTGAAGTCCCTGTCGGCCGCCGACATGGCGACCGACGAGCGCGTGCTGATCGGCGGTGGCGGCATCGGCCGCCCGGTCGCGCTGGTGTTTCCGGGTCAGGGGTCGCAGTGGGTCGGGATGGCTGCCGAACTTCTCGATGCGTCGCCGGTGTTCGCGGCGCGGATCGCGGAGTGTGAGGTGGCGTTGGGGGAGTTCGTCGACTGGTCGCTGGTCGAGGTGTTGCGGGGTGGTGTGGGGGCGCCGTCGTTGGACCGGGTGGATGTGGTTCAGCCGGTGTTGTTCGCGGTGATGGTGTCGTTGGCGCAGGTGTGGCGGTCGTTCGGGGTGGTGCCGGCTGCGGTGGTGGGTCATTCGCAGGGTGAGATCGCGGCGGCGTGTGTCGCGGGCGGGCTGACGTTGTCGGACGCGGCACGCGTGGTGGCCTTGCGCAGTCAGGCGATCGCGCGGTCCCTGGCCGGTCGGGGCGGCATGGTGTCCGTGCCGCTGCCGCTCGAGGAGGTCGAGGAGCGGCTGACCGGGTGGGACGGTCGGATCGGCATCGCGGCCGTGAACGGGCCCGCCTCGACGGTGGTTTCCGGGGATCCCGGCGCGCTGGACGAACTGGTGGCCGGATACGAGGCCGAGGACGTGCGCGCCCGGCGCATTCCGGTGGACTACGCGTCGCACTCGACGCATGTGGAGGATCTGCGGGCGGAACTCCTGGAGATCCTGGGTCCGATCGTGCCGCGTTCGTCGGTGATTCCGTTCTATTCGGCCGTGACGGGTGAGCGATTGGATACGGCCGGGTTGGACGCGGGGTATTGGTTCCGCAATCTGCGTGAGCCGGTGCGGTTCGATCTGGCGACGCGGGCGTTGCTCGCGGACGGGATCGGGGCGTTCGTCGAGTCCAGTGCCCATCCGGTGCTCACGGTCGGTGTGCAGGGCACGCTCGACGACGCGGACTCCGACGCGGTCACGCTCGGGTCGCTGCGGCGCAACGAGGGCGGTCCGGACCGGTTCCTGACCTCGCTCGGCGAGGCGTTCGTGAACGGTGTGGACGTCGACTGGTCGCCGGCCTTCACCACCACGGCCGTCCGCGCGGTCGAACTGCCCACCTACGCCTTCCAGCACGAGCACTACTGGCTGCCGAACGTCGAGGGGTTGACCGACGCACGGCAATTGGGGCTCGGCGTGTCCCGGCACCCGCTGCTCGGTGCGGCGATCTCGATGCCGGAGTCCGGCGGAGTCCTGCTCACGGGCCGGCTGTCGGTGCGCACCCAGCCGTGGCTCGCCGACCACGCGGTGCACGGCACCGTACTGCTGCCGGGAACGGCGTTCGTCGAACTGGCGATCCAGGCCGGTGACCGGGTCGGCTGCCCGACCGTGGAGGAACTGACCCTGGAGGCAGCACTCCTCCTGCCCGAACACGGCGCCGTACAGGTGCACCTGGCCACCTCGGCGGCGGACGAGACCGGGCGGCGCACCTTCGACGTGTACTCGCGTCCCGAGGACGCCGACGGGACCGAGGAGCCGTGGACGCGGCACGCGTCGGGCGTACTGGGCGCGGCGGCGACCGAGGCGGTGCAGGGACTGACGACTTGGCCGCCGGCCGGTGCGGAGGAACTCGACACGTCCGGGCTGTACTCCGGCCTCGCGGACGCGGGCCTGGGCTACGGGCCGGTGTTCCGGGGCCTGCGCCGGGCCTGGCGGGCGGGCGAGGACGTGTTCGCCGAGGTCGCCCTGCCGGAGGGGGTCTCGCCGGCCGACTTCGGGTTGCACCCCGCGCTCCTGGACGCGGCGCTGCATGCCGTGCTCCTCGGCGCGACGGGCGGCGCGCCGGCCGAGGTGCGGCTGCCGTTCGCGTGGTCCGATGTCGTGCTGCACGCGACCGGTGCCGACACGCTTCGGGTTCGGGTGACCTCGGCCGGACCGGACACGGTCTCCGTGCTGGTGGCCGACCCGACGGGCAACCCGGTGGCCTCGATCGCCTCGATGGTCGCCCGTCCGGTGGCCGCCGACGGGCTCCGACCCACCGTGAACACCCGGGACGCGTTGTTCCGCACCGACTGGATCCCGCTGGAGCCGGCCGCCGACGCGATCCCCGCCGGTCGGTGGGTCCACCTCGGTGTGTCCGAGACGGACCTCGGTCTCGACGGCCTCGAGCCGGCGGTCGATGCGGACGCCGCGCTCGCCGACGGTGCGGCCGTGCCGGAGTTGGTTTTCGTGGAGCTCGGTACGGACGACGCCGGCGTCGAGCCGGCGCAGGCCGCGCGGGCGGCGACGGGTAGGGCGCTGGTCCTTGTACAGCGGTGGGTGGCCGACGAGCGGTTCGCCGACGCCCGGCTGGTGCTGGTCACTCGGGGCGGTGCCACGACGGTCGCCGATCCCTCGGTCGCCGCCGCCCGAGGGCTGGTGCGGTCCGCACAGGCGGAGCATCCCGGGCGGATCGTGCTGCTCGACCTGGACGGCGAGCCGATCTCGCCGGACGTACTGAACGGCGCCCTCGCGGGGGACGAACCGCAACTCGCGGTCCGGGCCGGCGTCGTGTACGCGCCCCGGCTGGTCCGGGCCGCCGAGACCACCGCCCTGGTTCCGCCGACCGACGTCGTCGGCTGGCGGCTGGCCGCGTCGGCCGATGGATCGCTGGCCGAACTGGCCCTGCTCCCGGACCGGGACGGCGAGGAGCCGTTGGCGGCCGGTCAGGTTCGGATCGCGGTCCGGGCCGCCGGGCTGAACTTCCGGGATGTGTTGATCGCCCTCGGGATGTATCCGGGCGAGGCCTCGCTGGGCAGTGAAGGCGCCGGGGTGGTCGTCGAGATCGGACCCGGAGTGCACGACCTGACCCCGGGCGACCGGGTGATGGGCCTGTTCGCGGGTGCCTTCGGGCCGCTCGCGGTGGCCGACGCCCGGATGGTGGTGCGGGTGCCGACGGGTTGGTCGTTCGAGCAGGCGGCGTCGGTGCCGGTGGTGTTCGCGACGGCGTTCCACGGGCTGGTGGATCTGGCCGGGCTGCGGCGGGGCGAGTCGTTGTTGGTGCACGCGGCGGCCGGTGGTGTCGGGATGGCGGCGGTGCAGGTGGCGCGCCACCTCGGCGCCGAGATCTGGGGTACGGCGAGTCCGGCGAAGTGGGCCGCGACCGGGTTGGCCGACGAACGGTTGGCCTCGTCCCGCTCGGTCGGCTTCGGCGAACGGTTCGCGGCGGCGGGCGGCGGGCGCGGCTTCGATGTCGTGTTGAACTCGCTGGCCCGGGAGTTCGTGGACGAATCGCTCGCACTGCTGGCTCCCGGTGGTCGGTTCGTGGAGATGGGCAAGACCGATATCCGGGACGCGGACGCGGTGGGCGCCGAGCGGCCCGGGGTGACGTACCGCGCGTTCGACCTCGTCGCCGATGCCGGGCCGGACCGCATCCACGAGATCCTCACCGAGATCCTGGCGCTCTGCGAGAGCGGCGCCTTGCACCCGCTGCCGACGAGCGCGTGGGACCTGCGCCGCGCGCCCGACGCGATGCGGCACCTGCGCGAGGCACGCCACGTGGGCAAGTTGGTGCTGCGGGTCCCCCACACCCCGGACCCGGACGGCACGGTGCTGATCACCGGTGCGAGCGGTGCGCTCGGCGGACTGCTGGCCCGGCATCTGGTGACCGAACACGGTGCGCGAAACCTCCTGTTGCTCTCCCGGCGCGGTGCGGACGCACCGGGCGCCGCCGAACTGGCCGCGGAACTACGCGAGTCGGGAGCGAAGGTCACCTTCGCGGCGGCCGACGTCGGCGACCGGACGGCGCTCGCCGAGGTGCTGGCCGCGATCGCGCCGGAGCATCCGCTGACCGGCGTGGTGCACGCGGCGGGTGTGTTGGACGACGGCGTGATCGAGTCGTTGACGCCCGACCGGATCGACGCGGTCTTCCGTGCCAAGGTCGACGCGGCGGTGCACCTGGACGAGTTGACGGCCGGCGCGGACCTGGCGATGTTCGTGCTGTTCTCCTCCGCGGCCGGCACCTTCGGCGGCCCGGGGCAGGCCAACTACGCGGCGGCGAACGCCTTCCTGGACGCGCTGGCCGGGCGCCGGCACGCGCGCGGACTGCCCGGCCTTTCGTTGGCCTGGGGCCTGTGGGCCCAGTCCACCGGGATGACCGGGCACCTGAGCGAGGGCGACCTGCGCCGGATGGCGCGCGGCGGACTGATACCGCTGACCACCGAGCAGGGGTTGGCCCTGTTCGACGCCGCGCTCGCGCTCGACGAGCCCGCGCTCGTGCCGACCCGGCTGGACCTGTCGACGCCGCGCGAGGCCGCCACCGCCGCGATTCCGCACCTGCTGCGCGGCCTGGTCCGGACCCGGACGCGTCGCACCGTCGCGACGGGGCCCGCGGCCGGCGGCACCGCCCTGGCCCAACGACTGGCCGGGAACACCGCGGCCGAACGCGTCGACGCGCTGCGCGAACTCGTCCGCGTCCAGGTCGCCACCGTGCTCGGGCACGGGTCGGCGACCGCGGTGGACAAGGACCGGGCGTTCAAGGAGTTGGGCTTCGACTCGCTCACCGCGGTCGAACTGCGCAACCGGCTCAACGCCGCGACCGGACTGCGGCTGCCCGCCACGCTGGTCTTCGACTACCCCACGCCCGCCGTACTGGCGCAGTACCTGCACGACCGGCTCTTCGACACGACGGCAGACCCCACGCCGCCCCGGCCGGCCGCCGAACCCGGGTCGGACCACGAGCCGATCGCGATCGTCGGGATGGGCTGCCGGTTCCCCGGCGACGTGGCGTCGCCGGACGACCTGTGGCGCCTGGTGTCGCGGGGCGGCGACGCGATCACCGGCTTTCCGCAGGGCCGGGGCTGGGATCTGGCGGGGCTGTACGACCCGGACCCCGAGCATCCCGGCACGAGCTACACCCGGCAGGGCGGATTCCTGCACGACGCGGGCGAGTTCGACGCGGCGTTCTTCGGTATCTCGCCGCGCGAGGCGCTCGCGATGGATCCGCAGCAGCGACTGCTCCTGGAGACGTCGTGGGAGGCGTTCGAGCGGGCCGGAATCGATCCGGACACGGTTCGGGGCAGCCGGACCGGCGTCTTCGTCGGCGCCATCGCGCAGGACTACGCGGGGCGGCCGGGTGACGGCGCGAGCGGCCTGGAGGGCCACCTGCTCACCGGCAACGCGGCCTCCGTGATCAGCGGCCGGATCTCCTACACCTTCGGCCTGGAGGGGCCGGCCATCACGGTCGACACCGCGTGCTCGTCGTCGCTGGTCGCGCTGCACCTGGCCGTGCAGGCACTGCGCCACGACGAGTGCGCGATGGCACTCGCCGGCGGGGTGACGGTGATGTCGGCCCCCGGCATGTTCGTCGCGTTCAGCAAGCAGCGCGGACTGGCGGTGGACGGCCGGTGCAAGGCGTTCGGCGCCGACGCGGACGGCTTCGGCTCCGCCGAGGGCGTCGGCATGCTGGTCCTGGAACGGCTGTCCGACGCCCGGCGCAACGGGCACCGCGTGCTGGCCGTGGTGCGCGGCTCCGCGATCAACCAGGACGGTGCGAGCAACGGGTTGACCGCGCCGAACGGTCCTTCGCAGCGGCGGGTGATCGAGGCCGCGTTGGCGGATGCCCGGTTGTCGGCGGGTGACGTGGACGCGGTGGAGGCGCACGGTACCGGGACGGCGTTGGGCGATCCGATCGAGGCGCAGGCGCTGTTGGCCACGTACGGGCGCGACCGCGACGCGGAACGGCCCCTGTGGCTGGGGTCGTTGAAGTCGAACATCGGGCACGCGCAGGCCGCCGCCGGGGTGGCGGGTGTGATCAAGATGGTCGAGGCGCTGCGTCGAGGCGCACTGCCCAGGACGCTGCACGCGGACGAGCCGTCCCCGCACATCGACTGGTCCTCGGGGACGGTGTCGCTGCTCACCGAGGCACGGGAGTGGCCGGAGCGCGACGCTCCCCGCCGCGCTGGTGTCTCCTCGTTCGGGATCAGCGGCACGAACGCGCACGCGATCCTGGAACAGGCCGAACCGGAGGCCGCCGCGGAGAAGTCCGAAGCGGAGCCGACCGGTTCGGCGCCCGTCGTCCCGTGGCCGCTGTCCGCGCGCAGCGCGGCCGGACTGCGCGACCAGGCCGCGCGCCTGGGCGAGTTCGTGGTCGCCCACCCGGACACCACGCCGATCGACATCGGTTGGTCACTGGCACGGACCCGATCCGTGTTCGACCACCGCGCGGTGGTCGTGGGCACCGACCGGGACACGCTGCTCACCGGCCTCTCCGACCTCGGGGTCGGTACGGGCCCGGCGGCCGGCCGAGCCGTCGCGCTGGTGTTTCCGGGTCAGGGGTCGCAGTGGGTCGGTATGGCTGCCGAACTTCTCGATGCCTCTCCGGTGTTCGCGGCGCGAGTCGCGGAGTGCGAGGCGGCGTTGGCGGAGTTCGTCGACTGGTCGCTGACCGACGTGTTGCGGGATGGCGCACAGGCACCGTCGTTGGACCGGGTGGATGTGGTCCAGCCGGTGTTGTTCGCGGTGATGGTGTCGTTGGCCGAGCTGTGGCGGTCGTACGGCGTGTTGCCCGCGGCGGTCGTCGGCCACTCGCAGGGTGAGATCGCGGCGGCGTGCGTCGCGGGCGGGCTGACGTTGTCGGACGCGGCACGCGTGGTGGCCTTGCGCAGTCAGGCGATCGCGCGGTCCCTGGCCGGACGGGGCGGGATGGTGTCCGTACCGTTGCCGCTCGCCGAGGTCGAGGAGCGGCTGAGTCGGTGGGCCGGCCGGGTCGGTGTGGCGACGGTGAACGGACCCACGTCCACGGTCGTTTCGGGTGACCCGGACGCGCTGGAGGAGCTGATCGCCGCGCTGGCCGCCGAGGTCGGCGTCGAGGCCCGGCGCATTCCGGTGAACTACGCGTCGCACTCGACGCACGTGGAGGATCTGCGGGCGGAACTCCTGGAGATCCTGGGTCCGATCGTGCCGCGTTCGTCGGTGATTCCGTTCTACTCGGCGGTGACCGGAGAGCGCCTGGACACGGCGGGGTTGGATGCCGCCTACTGGTTCCGCAATCTGCGTGAGCCGGTGCGGTTCGATCTGGCGACGCGGGCGTTGCTCGCGGACGGGATCGGGGCGTTCGTCGAGTCCAGTGCCCATCCGGTGCTCACGGTCGGTGTGCAGGGCACACTCGACGACGCCGACTCCGATGCGGTCACGCTCGGGTCGCTGCGGCGCAACGAAGGCGGCCTCGATCGGTTCCTGACCTCGCTCGGCGAGGCGTTCGCGCACGGCGTGGATGTCGACTGGTCGCCGGCCTTCGCGGATGCCGGCGCTCGTATCGTCGAACTGCCCACCTACGCCTTCCGGCACGAGCACTACTGGCTGAAGTCGGTCGAGTCGACGAGCACGGATGTCGCCGGACTCGGGCTCGGCAGCGCGGGACACGCGCTCTTGGGCGCAGCGGTCGCGCTGCCCGACTCGGGCGGGTTCGCGTTCACCGGTCGACTCTCGGTACGGACCCATCCATGGCTGGCCGACCACGCGGTGCTCGGCGCGATCCTGGTGCCCGGAACGGCTTTCGTGGACCTGGCCGTTCGGGCGGCCGACCAGGTCGGCTGCGGGTCGGTCGAGGAACTGGTGGTCGAGGCCCCGATCGTGCTGACCGAGGACGGCGCGGTCCGGCTGCACGTATCCGTTTCGGCTCCCGACGAGTCCGGCTATCGGCAACTGGGGATCTACTCCCGCGCGGAGGAGCCGGGGGACGCGGGAGGCACGGAAGCAGGCGAGGGCGAGTGGCGTCGGCACGCCACCGGTGTGCTCGCCCGCGAAGCCAAGGACGACAGGGTGCGATCCGCCGACGCCGCTGCGGCGGTGTGGCCGCCGACGGGCGCCGTCCCGGTGGATGTGGACGGGTTCTACGACCGATTGCTGCGCGGCGGCTACGGCTACGGCCCGGTGTTCCAGGGCCTGCGTCGGGTCTGGCGGCGCGGCGACGAGGTGTTCGCCGAGGTGGCGCTGCCGGAGGAGACGCCGGCGACCGGCTTCGGCGTGCATCCGGCGCTGCTGGATGCCGCACTGCACACGGTCTTCCTGCGCGCCGAGGGCGAGCGGACGCCGCCCGAGTCGGGCATTCGACTGCCGTTCATGTGGTCCGGTGTCACGCTGCACGGCTCGGGCGCCTCGGCGCTGCGGGTACGCCTGGCGCCGGCCGGGCCGGACGCGGTGTCCCTCGACGTCGCCGACGGGAGCGGTCGCCCGATCGCCTCGGCCGGATCGCTGGTGTTCCGGCCGGTGGCCGAGGAACTGCTGCGGTCCGCCGGCACGACCGGAGCGGACGGGCTGTACCGCGTGCGGTGGATCCCGGCCGACGACCCGGCCGAGGGCCCGGCGCCCACCGTGGTCCGGCTGGGCCCGGCCGGCGAATTGCCGAACACGCTCGACACGGCGGCCCCGGACCTGGTCGTGTACGAGCTCGAATCGGCCCCGAGTTCGGCTTCGTCCGACCCCCGGGCCCATGAACCCACGCTCCGCGCCCTGGCGTTGGCGCAGTCGTGGCTTGCCGACGAGCGCTTCGGCGGCTCCCGGCTGGTCCTGGTCGGTCGGGGCGTGCGCACCGATCCGGAACTCGCGGCGGCCTTCGGGCTGGTGCGGTCGGCGCAGGCCGAACACCCGGACCGCTTCGTCCTGGTCGACGCCGAGCCGGCGAAGCCGGCCGCGGGCGGCACACCGGGCCCGACCGACGCGCAACTCGCGGCGGCGGCGGCCACCGGCGAGCCGTATGTATCGCTCGTCGACGGCGCGCCCTGGGTACCCCGACTCACCCGGGACGAGCCGGCGGCGGACCCGGCGCACGAGGATCCGGCGCCGGCGTGGGGTCCGGACAGCCGGGTCCTGATCACCGGTGGCACCGGCACGCTCGGCGCGCTGGTCGCCCGGCACCTGGTGCGCCGGCACGGTGTGCGGGACCTGGTCCTCACCAGTCGCCGCGGTCCGGACGCACCCGGCGCCCGCGAACTGGCCGACGAACTGGCTGAGTCGGGTGCCCGAGTCGTCGTCGTGGCCTGTGACGTCGCGGACCGAGACGCGGTGGCCGGGCTGCTCGCCGGGCATCGGTTCGACGCGGTGGTGCACGCGGCCGGCGCGTTGGACGACGGCCTGGTCGAGTCGCTCACGCCCGAGCGGATCGTCGGCGTCTTCGGGCCCAAGGCGGACGCGGCGGCGCATCTGGACGCGCTGACCCGCGAGCACGGCGACGGCCCGACCGCGTTGGTGCTCTTCTCGTCGGCGGCCGGTCTGCTCGGCGGCCCCGGGCAGGCGAACTACGCGGCGGCCAACGCGTTCCTGGACGCGCTCGCGGCCCGGCGTCGGGCCGAGGGCCTGCCCGGCACGTCGATCGCGTGGGGCCGCTGGGAGACGGCCAGCGAGCTGACCGGGAGACTGGACGCGAACGAGCTGGCCCGGCTGGGCCGGGCGGGCGTGGCCGGCCTGTCCGACGACGAGGGCCTGGCCCTGTTCGACGCGGCGATCCACAGCGACGCCACGGTCCTGGCCGCGCGCCTGGACCACACCGCGCTACAGGCCGCGGCCCTGGACGGGGTGCTCCAGCCGATCCTGCGCGGCCTGGTCCGAACCCCGGCCAAGCGGGCGGCGCGGGAGGGCGACGCGGCCCGACCGCTGCGCGAGCTGCTGGCCGAATTGCCGGTCGGACAGCGCGCGCAGGCCGTGTCGGATCTGGTGCGCAAGCACGTGGCCGCGGTGCTGGGCCACGCGTCGGCGGACGCGGTCGACCCGGACCGCTCGTTCAAGGAACTGGGCTTCGACTCCCTGCTAGGAGTCGAACTGCGCAATCGGCTCGGCGCGGCGGCGGGCCTGCGGTTGCGGGCCACGCTGATCTTCGATCATCCGACGCCCGCGGCGCTGGCCGACTGGCTGCGCGCCGAACTGGTGCCGGACACCGACCGGCCGGTGCTGCCGGTCCTGGCCGAACTGGACCGCCTGGAGGCGGCTCTGGCCGGCACCGCGGCCGCGGTGCCCGCCGGCGACGAACGCGCGCTGATCGCCGAACGCCTGCGGCAGTTGTTGTGGACGTGGAGCGACGCGCCGCACGACGGCGCCGACGAGGACGGCGACGCTCGCACCGGTCCGGAACTGACCACCGCCTCGGCGGCGGAGATGTTCGCGCTCATCGACGACGAATTCGGCGCCCTGGACGCCGATTCGGCCAGCCACGGGGGTTGAGGAAATGTCGGAAACCGAAGAACAGAAACTGCTGGACTACCTCAAGCGGGTCACCGGCGACCTGCGCCGCGCGCACCAGCGCATCCGCGCCCTGGAGGAGCGGGACGCCGAACCGATCGCGATCGTCGGGATGAGCTGCCGCTACCCGGGCGGGGTGAACTCGCCCGAGGACCTGTGGCAACTGGTGCACGCCGGCGGCGACGCGATCAGCGAGTTCCCCAGCGACCGGGGCTGGGACGTGGCCGACCTGTACGACCCGGACCCGGACCGGCCGGGCAAGACGTACACCCGAGAGGGCGGCTTCCTGTACGACGCGGCCGAGTTCGACGCCGGCTTCTTCGGCATCTCGCCGCGCGAGGCGCTGGCCACCGATCCGCAGCAGCGGCTGCTCCTGGAGACCGCGTGGGAGGCGTTCGAGCGGGCCGGCATCGACCCGGGCTCGCCCGACGCGCGCTCGACCGGCGTGTTCACCGGGCTGATGTACCACGACTACGCGACCCGGCTGCGATCCGTGCCCGAGGGCATGGAAGGCCAGTTGGGGCACGGCAACGCGGGCAGCATCGCGTCGGGTCGGGTGGCCTACGCGCTCGGCCTGGAGGGGCCGGCCGTCACCCTGGACACGGCCTGCTCGTCCTCGCTGGTCGCGCTGCACTGGGCGGCCCAGGCGCTGCGCCGGGGCGACTGCTCGCTGGCTCTGGCCGGCGGCGTCACGGTGATGTTCACCCCGGGGGTGTTCCTCGAGTTCAGCCGGCAGCGCGGGCTGGCCCCCAACGGTCGGTGCAAGTCGTTCGCGAACGCGGCCGACGGCACCGGCTGGTCCGAGGGCGCGGGCATGTTGCTGTTGGAGAAGTTGTCCGACGCGCGGCGGCACGGGCATCCCGTGCTCGCCCTGGTCCGGGGCACCGCGGTCAACTCCGACGGCGGTGGCACCGGCCTGACCGTGCCCAACGGCGCCGCGCAGCAGCGGGTGATCCGGCAGGCGCTGGAGGCGGCCCGGCTGACCCCGGAGCAGGTGGACGCGGTCGAGGCGCACGGCACCGGCACCACGTTGGGCGACCCGATCGAGGCGCACGCGCTGCTGGCCACCTACGGCCGCGACCGGCCCGCCGAACAACCCCTGTGGCTGGGCTCGTTGAAGTCCAACCTGGGCCACACCCAGGCCGCCGCGGGGGTGGCCGGGGTGATCAAGATGGTGCAGGCGATGCGGCACGGCGTACTGCCGCGCACGCTGCACGTGGACGAGCCGTCGGAGCACGTGGACTGGTCCTCGGGCGCGGTACGCCTGCTCACCGAGTCGATGGCCTGGCCGGACACCGGCCGGCCGCGCCGCGCGGGCGTGTCCTCGTTCGGGATCAGCGGCACCAACGCGCACGCGATCCTGGAACAGCCGCCCACCCCCGCCGAGGACGAGCGCGACTTGGTCCCGGACGGCGTGCCGGTGCCGGTGCTGCTGTCGGCGCGCTCCGCCGACGCGCTGCGCGACCAGGCGCTGCGCCTGGGCCTGCACATCCGACTGCGGCCCGAGGAGCGGATCGCCGACATCGCCTGGTCGCAGGCGCACACCCGGGCGGTGTTCGGGCACCGGGCGGTGCTGGTGGCCGCCGATCAGGAGGAGTTGGCCGGCGCGCTCAAGACGCTCGCGCGTGGGCAGAGCGGCGCCGCGGTGATCACCGGGCGCACCGGCGCCACCGTGGCCCGCCCGTCCGGCCTGGGCTTCCTGTTCAGCGGACAGGGCAGCCAGCGACCGCGGATGGGCCGGTTGTTGCGCGAGACGGAGCCGGTGTTCGCCGAGGCCTTCGACGCCGCGTGCGCCGAACTGGACCTGCGGCTGGCCGGGCACGTCGAGGTGCCGCTGACGGAGGTGCTCGCGGCCGGGGAGGGTACGCCGACGGCGGCGCTCCTGGACCGCACGGTGTACACCCAGGCCGGGCTGTTCGCGCTGGAGGTCGGGCTGTTCCGGCTCGCGTGGAGCTGGGGGCTGCGGCCGGATCACCTGCTCGGCCACTCGATCGGCGAGCTCGCCGCCGCGCACGTGGCCGGCGTCTGGTCGCTGCCGGACGCGGCGGCGCTGGTGGCCGCGCGCGGGCGGCTGATGCAGGCGCTGCCGGCGGGCGGCGCGATGCTGGCGATCCAGGCGACGGAGGAGGAGGCGAACGCCGCGATCGCGGACCATCCGGGCGGGTTGGCCGTGGCGGCGGTGAACGGGCCGCACTCGGTGGTGCTCTCCGGCGACGCGGACGCGGTGGCGGCGGTTGCCCGGGAGTGGGCCGAGCGCGGTCGCAAGGCCACCCGGCTGCGGGTGAGCCACGCCTTCCACTCGCCGCACATGGACCCGATGGCGGCCGAGTTCCGCCGGGTGGCCGCCGCGCTGGAGGCGCGCGAACCGGAGATTCCGGTGATCTCCAACCTGACCGGGCGGCCCGCGACCGCCGACGAGTTGGGTTCGCCGGACTACTGGGTGCGGCACGTCCGCGAGGCGGTGCGCTTCCACGACGGGGTGCGCGCCCTGGTCGGGCAGGGTGTGGGCACCTTCGTCGAACTGGGCCCGGACGGCGTGCTCAGCGCGATGGCCGGACAGTGCCTGACCGACGTCCCGGACGCGGTGGTGGTGCCGCTGCTGCGCAAGGACCGGCCCGAGCCCCGCGCGGTCGCCGAGGCGCTGGCCCAGGTGCACGTGCGCGGGGTCGGGGTGGATTGGTCGCGGGTGTTCGCGCCGCGGCGGGGACGCCGGGTGGAGCTGCCGACCTATCCGTTCCAGCGCCGCCGCTACTGGCTGGAGGATCGGCCCGGATTCGGCCCCACGGCGGCCGACTCGCCGCTGTGGCACGCCGTCGAGCGCGAGGACGCGGCGGCACTGGCCCGCGAGCTGGACGCGGAGGACGAACAGGCGCTGCTGGAGTCGGCGCTGCCGCTGCTGGCCGACTGGTACCGGCGGCGGATGGAGGACCGGGGATCGGCCCCGGGGCTGCCCGACGACCTGCCCGAGCGGGCCGAGTCCGACGCGCGCTCGCAGGCGCTGCCCGCCCGGCTGGCGGTGCTGTCGCCGGACGAGCGGGTGCAGGCGCTGGGCGAGGTGGTGCGCGAACACGTGGCCGCCGTGCTCGGCCACCCCGATCCCGACGCGATCGAGCCGGACAGCGAGTTCCTCGACCTGGGCTTCGCGTCGCTGACCGCGGTCGAACTGACCAAGCGGCTGGCCGAGGCGACCGGCCTGGAGCTGAACCCGACGCTGATCTACGACTACAACAACTCGGCGCTGGTGGCCGGCTTCATCGCCGACGAGTTGGCCCGCTCCGCCGCCTCGGCCGACGACGCCTTGCCGGACCTCACCCAGGAAGGCCACCGATGACCACCGCGACCGATCCGACCCGAATCGGGACGCCCGAAGCCCCGGACCCACGCGACCCCGAACTGCGCCTGGCCGCACTGTTCGACCCGGATACCCTGCTCCCGCGCGAACCGCGCGACGACAGCGGCGTACTCACCGCCGAGGGTCGCGTGCACGGCCTGCCGGTGCTCGCCTACTGCACCGACGCCACCCGGATGGGCGGCGCGTTGGGCTCGCCCGGCGCGGACCGGATCATCGCCGCGATCGACGACGCGGTGGACCGGGGCCTGCCGGTGATCGGGCTCTGGCACTCCGGCGGGGCCAAACTCGCCGACGGCGTGGCCTCGATGGACGGGGTGGGCCGGATGTTCGCCGCGATGACCCGCGCCTCGGGCCTGGTGCCGCAGATCTCCGTGGTGCTCGGCCCGGCCGCGGGCGCCGCCGCGTACGGTCCCGCGCTCACCGACATCGTGGTGATGGCGGAGACCGGCCGGATGTTCGTCACCGGCCCGGACGTGGTGCGCAGCGTCACCGGGGAGCAGATCGACATGGCCGGACTCGGTGGTACCGAGGCACACGGCCGCCAGTCCGGGGTCGCGCACGTGACCACGGCATCCGGGGCCGAGGCGATCGAACAGGCCCGCGCACTGGTGGAGTTGCTGAGCCGACCGGGCCGGCCCGACCCGGCGGCGGTGATCGGTGAGGCCGCGGACAACCCCCGGCGACTGTTGCCGGACCGGCCCCGGCGCGCCTACGACGTGCACCCGCTGGTCCGCGAACTCCTGGACGACCGGGCGTTCCTGGAACTACAGGCGCGCTGGGCCGCGAACATCGTGATCGGCTTCGGCCGGCTCGCCGGCGGCACCGTCGGGGTGATCGCCAACAACCCGCTGCGCAAGGGCGGTTGTCTGGACTCGCTGTCCGCGGAGAAGTCCTCCCGGTTCGTCCGGATGTGCGACGCGCTCGGCGTACCGCTGGTGGTCCTGGTGGACGTGCCCGGCTATCTGCCCGGGGTCGGCCAGGAGTGGGGCGGGGTGATCCGGCGCGGCGCCAAGCTGTTGCACGCGTTCGCCGCCGCCGTGGTGCCGCGGGTGACCCTGGTGACCCGCAAGTCCTACGGCGGCGCCTACATCGCGATGAACTCCCGCTCGCTGGGCGCGACCGCGGTGTACGCGTGGCCGGAGGCCGAAGTCGCGGTGATGGGCGCGGAGGCGGCCGTCGGCGTCCTGCACCGCAAGAAGATCGCGGCCACCGCCGAGGCGGACCGTCCCGCGCTGCTGGCCCGCCTGGTCACCGAACACGAACAGGCCTCCGGCGGGGTGAGCCGGGCGCTGGACATCGGGGTGGTGGACGAGGTGATCGAACCCGACGAGACCCGGTTCCGGCTGGCCCAGGCGCTGGCCAAAGCGCCCGCCGACCGAGGCCGGCACGGCAACATCCCGCTCTGATCCGGACCGTCCGCGCACATCACCCACCGAGTCGAACCCCGGTCGGATCCGGTCCAGGCCGGAGAGAGGCAACACACACAATGACCACGAGCGCAGCGAAACCCGCCGCCCCGCCGGCGGAGCGCAGCAAGGCCCTGATCCTGGTGGTGATCGGCCTCGCCCAGTTGATGGTGGCCCTGGACACCTCGCTGGTGAACCTCATCCTGCCCTGGGCACAGCGCGATCTGGGCATGTCCGACTCCAGCCGGCACCTGCTCGCGGCGGCCTACATGGTCGCCTACGGCAGCCTGCTGCCGCTGGGCGGACGGATCGCGGACCGGGTCGGCTACCGCCGCACCCTGCTGGTGGGCCTGGTCGGCTTCGCCGCGTCCTCACTGGTGGCCGGCCTCGCGCGGAACACCGAGTTCCTGGTCACCGCGCGCACCGTGCAAGGCGTGTTCGGCGCGATCCTGGCCCCGTCCACGCTGGCCATCCTGACCACCACGTTCACCGAACCCAAGGAACGCGGCCGGGCGTTCGGCCTGTACACCGCGATCGTCGCGGCGGGCAGCGGCCTGGGCATGGTGGCCGGCGGCGGCCTCACCGAATACCTGAGCTGGCGCTGGTGCCTGTATCTGAACGTGCCGATCGCGGTGGTAGCGGTGGTCGGCGCGCTGATCGTGCTGCCGGACACCCGGGGCCACCGGGAGACCGCGCTCGACCTGCCCGGCGCGGTGCTCGGCGGCGGCGGCATGGTGGCGCTGATGTACGGGATCAGCACGGCCGGCGCCAACGGGTGGGGTTCCAGCGAGGCGGTCACCCTGCTGGTCGGCTCGGTGGTCCTGCTCGCGGGCTTCGCGATCCGCCAGTCCAAGGCGACCCAACCGCTGTTGCCGCTGCGGTTGTTGGCCGACCGCAGCCGGGCGGGCGCGCTGATCGTGATCGCGCTCGGCGCGCTGGGCCCGTTCGGGCTGTACCTGTTCCTGACCTACCAACTCCAGGTGATCATGGACTACTCGCCGGTCGAGGCGGGGTTGGCCTGTGTGCCGCTGACCGTGGCGACGGTGATCTCCGCCGGGGTGATCAGCAAGCTCCAACCGGTGGTCGCGCCGCGCACGATGATCGTGCCCGGACTGATCGCCGGCGCGGTGGCGATGGTGATGTTCGCGCAGATGGACGAGAACAGTTCGTACCCGCTGCTGATCCTGCCCGCGCTGGTGCTGCTCGGCTTCACCCTGGGCATCGTGCACATCCCGGCCACCAACGCCGCGCTGAGCGGACTGCACCCGCGCGACGCGGGCTCGGTGTCCGCCTTCACGTTCGCCGCGCAACAACTCGGCGGCGCGATGGGCACCGCGCTGTTCAACACCATCGCCACCACCGCGACCGCCTCCTACGTCCTGCAACACCACGACCAGGCCACCGTCCTGGCGGACGGACACGGCTTCCGGGTGGCCACCATGTGGTCCGCCGGGCTGATGGTGTTCGCGGCCGTGGTCGCCGCCGTACTGATCAACGCGAAGGCCACCCGACAGACCCTGGACGACCCGCCGCCGGCCGAGGACCTGCCCGACATCGCCGCCGCCACCCCGGCCACCCGGTCGTGATCCGGCGGGCGCCCCGAGTGGGCGGCAGCCGGGGCGCGATCCTCGCGGTGGTCGCCACGGCGCAACTGATGGTGGTGCTGGACGTCACCGTGGTGAACATCGCGCTGCCCTCCACGCAGCGCGAGTTGGGCCTGTCGGACGCGGGCCGGCAGTGGGTGATCACCGCCTACACGCTGGCCTTCGGCGGCTTCCTGCTCGCGGGCGGCCGGATCTCCGACCGGATCGGGCGTACCCGGGGCCTGCTGGTGGGGCTGACCGGGTTCGCCATCGCGTCCGCCGCCGGCGGTGCCGCCGCGAACGCCGGCACGCTGATCGCCGCGCGCGCCGCGCAGGGACTGTTCTCCGCGCTGCTGGCGCCGTCCGCGCTGGCCCTGCTGACCACGACGTTCACCGGGACCAAGGAACGCGCCCGCGCGTTCGGCGTGTACGGCGCGGTGCTCGCCGCGGGCGGCGCGCTCGGCCTGGTGGTCGGCGGGTTGTGCACGCAGTACCTGGACTGGCGCTGGTGCCTGTACCTGAACTCGCCGATCGCGGTGGGCGCGCTGATCGCGGGCCTGGCGGTACTGCCGCGCGAGGACTCCTCCGGTGCGAAGCGCGCGAGTACGGGCCGACTGGGCCTGTTCGACGTGGCACTGGGCAGCGGCTCGATGGTCGCGCTGGTGTACCTGCTGACCGAGGCGGGCGCACACGGCTGGGGATCCACCCGGGTGTGGGCGCTCATCCCGGTCGCGATCGTGCTCCTGGCCGCCTTCGTGCTGCGCCAGCGCCGATCGGCGGACCCGCTGCTGCCGATGGCGGTGCTCGCCGACCGCAACCGGGCCGCGGCGTTCGTCACCATCGGGCTGACCGCGATCGGCATGTTCGGCATGTTCCTGGTGCTGACCTATCAACTCCAGGGCATCATGCGCTACTCGCCCCTGCGCACCGGGGTGGCGATGTTGCCGATGGCCGTCGCGGTGGTGTTGTCGGCGATGCTGATCGCGGCCCGACTGCTGCCCCGGCTGCCCGCGCGGGTGCTGATCGTGCCCGGCCTGGTGCTGTCCGCGGCGGGCCTGCTGGTGCTCACTCGGCTCACCCCGGACAGCACCTACGTCACCGGTGTGCTGCCCGCGTTGCTCCTGCTCGGCATCGGCTCCGGCATCACCTTGATGCCGTCGGTGGCCAGCACGATGAACGCCGTCGAACCCCGGTACACCGGCACCGTCTCGGCGTTCACCACCACGTCCCAACAACTGGGCGGCTCGATCGGCACGGCGCTGCTGAACACGATCGCCACCAGCGCCACCGCCTCCTACGCCGGCGGCCGGGGCGACCTGGTCCAGGCCGCGGACCGGGCCCGGGCGACCGTGCACGGCTACGCGGTCGCCTGCGGGTGGGCCACCGGAATCCTGCTCCTGTGCGCGGTCCTCGCGGGCGTGCTGATCAACGCCGGGCCGCAGGGCGAGCAGACCAAGAACCCCGACGAGGAGGCATCGGCGACCGCAGAGAACCCGGAGACACCCGGAAACCCCGAGAACCCCGAGATCCGCGAGCACCCGGAGATCCCCGAGATCACCGACAACCCCGAGAACCCCGAGAACCCCGTGCGGATCGACACAGACGAGCAAGAAAGCAGGGCACGACGTTGACCACCTTCGGAACCACCACCGCCTGGACCGAACCGCCCTCCGGGCACGCCGAGATGCTGGACTGGCTCGCCGAGCGGCGCGCGAAGGACGGACCGTGGCAGGACGAAAAGGGCAACTGGCACGTCTTTCGCTACCGCGACGTGCTCGACGTACTGAACGACCACACCACCTTCTCCTCGGACCTGCGTGATCTCTCGCCCCGGCACGCCGAGTTCGACGTGTTCAAGAAGGGCCTGTTCATCAGCATGGACGAGCCCCAGCACCGCAAGCTGCGCGGGCTGGTCAGTCAGGCGTTCACCCCCAAGGTGGTCGGGAAGCTGGCGCCGCGGGTGGCCGAGATCGCGCACGAGATGCTGGACGCGGTGCAGGACCGGGACCGGATCGAGTTGGTCGGTGACCTGGCCTACCCGCTGCCGGTGATCGTGATCGCCGAACTGATCGGCGTCCCGACCAGCGACCGGGCCACCTTCCAGCGGTGGGCCGACGCGCTCCTGGGCATCGGGGGCGAGGTGACCGCGGCGCCCGACGGCGAGGTGCTGAGCAGCCTGACGCTGACCCTGCGGGAGATGAACGTGTACCTGCTCGACCACATCCGCAGCCGCCGGGCAAACCCGAACGGCGACCTCACCAGCAACCTGATCGCCGCCGAGATCGACGGCGAGCACCTCGAGGACGAGGAGATCGTCGGCTTCGTCGGCATGCTGCTCCTGGCCGGGCACATCATGACCACGCTGATGATCAGCGCCACGCTGTCCTGCCTGGACGACCACCGCGACGCGATCACCGAGATCCGCCGCGAGCCGGACGCGCTGCCCGGCGCGATCGAGGAGGTGCTGCGCTTCCGCACCCCCTCGGTCCGCCAGGAGCGGCTGGCGCTGCGCGAGGCGACCGTCGGCGGCGGCCTGGTGCCGGCCGGGGCCTCACTGGTGTTGTGGTTGTCCGGGGCCAACCGGGACGCGGGCCAGTTCCCCGACGCCGACCGGTTCGACATCCGCCGTACGCCCAACGCGCACCTGAGCTTCGGGCGCGGCATCCACCACTGCATCGGCGCACCGCTGGCCCGGTTGGAGTGCAAGACCGTGCTGGAGGTGCTGTTCGGCCGCTTCACCGAGTTCGCCGGCGCGGGCGCCGTCCCGCACGACGCGCGCTCGTCGTTCGCGCCGCTGAAGCTGCCGCTGGACGTGACCTGGGCCTGACCCGACCACCCGGCCCCGACCGCCCCGCCCCGCCCGTCGCCGAACGCGGCCGGTCGGGGCGGGGCGCCGCTCGGCCTTTGTACTCACCGAAGACGAGGGCATGCGATGAACGTCACCACCTCCGCGCAGGGCACCTGGCTGCGGAGCTATCACCCGACCCCCGAGGGACGTCCCCGGCTGGTCTGTTTCCCGCACGCGGGCGGCTCGGCGAGCTTCTTCTTCGCCTTCGCCAAGGCCCTGGCCCCCTCGGTCGAGGTGCTCGCGGTGCAGTATCCCGGGCGCCAGGATCGCCGGCACGAGCCCTGCGTCGACGACCTGGCGCGGCTCGCCGACGAGATCGCCGAGATCATGCCCGCGTGGGCCGACCGACCGCCGGCCTTCTTCGGGCACAGCATGGGCGCGACGCTGGCCTTCGAGGTGGCGCTGCGGCTCGGCGAGCGCACGGACGCGGTCGGCCCGAGCCGGCTGTTCGTCTCGGGCCGGCGGGCGCCCGGGCGGCACCGGACCGAGACCGTGCACCTGCGCGACGACGCGGGGCTGATCGACGAATTGTTGCTGCTCAACGGCACCGAGCCGGGCGTCCTGCTGGACGACGACGTGCTGCGGATGGTGCTGCCGTCGCTGCGTGCCGACTACCGGGCGATCGAGCGCCACGTGGTGCGCCCCGGGGCCCGGGTGGACTGCCCGATCACGGTCCTGGTGGGCGACGCCGACCCGAAGGTCACCGTGGACGAGGCCCGGGCCTGGCGCGAGCACACCACGGTGGGTGGCACGGACATGTCCGTCTTCCCGGGCGGACACTTCTACCTCAACGAGCACCGGCCGGCCGTCGTCGACCTGATCACCTCCGCGCTCGCCCCCCACGCCTCGATCTGATCACCGCCGCGCTGCCCACCCCCGACACCTCGATCCGATCACCGCCGCGCTGCTCGCGCCGGACGCCCCGATCCGATCACCGCCGCGCTGCCGGCCCCGGACGCCTCGACCCGAGCGCACCCCGGTCGCCCGGTTCAGGGCACGCCGGCCGGCCGCTCGGCTCCGGGCACGCCACAGGGCGGGTCGGCTTCGTCTCGTGGACGAAGGCGGCCCGCCGAAGCGGCGCGCGGACGATCAGGCCGACTCCGGGGTCACCGGGATCCGGCCGGTCATCCGCTCCATGCCGCTGATCCAGTTGTCGCGCAGCGCCGCCGTGGCGGCCGGCACGTCACCGGCGCGCAGGTGCTCGGCGATTCGGCAGTGCTCCTCGGCCTCGCGCTCCAACAGCGTGTCCTCGCCCGCGATCAGGTGGGTGTAGCGGCGCATGCCCGCCTTCACGCTCGTCACCAGGTCCAGCAGCCGCTCGTTGGGGCATTTACCGAGCAGCAGATCGTGCCACTCGTCGTCGTGCCACTCGATCTCCGACTGCTCCGCCACCTGATCCGGGAAGCCCCGGGCCAGGCGCAGCAACTCCGGTGCCATTTCCCGGAGGTCATCCGGATCGGAGAGCTCCAGAGCGAGTGACTCCAGACCCGCGACGATCTCGCACAGCTCGCGGAACTCCTTGCTGCTGACCGGTGCGAACCGGAAGCCGCGCCCCTGATTGCTCTCCAGGACGCCTTCGCCGGCCAGGGTGATCAGGGCTTCGCGCAGGGGCGTGCGACTCACGCCCAACTCGGCCGCGAGCACCACCTCGTTGATGTCCTTGCCTGCCGCGAAGTCGCCTCTGTCGAGGCGCAGAAGCAACTCCTCGCGGATCTGCTCCCGCAGAGGTCGCCGCTGGATGGCCATGTGTCGGTTACTCCTCGTGTTGATCGGCGCCGATATCTGGTGCTTGACATGACGCACCGCACACACCTTGAATTATGAATACAGAATACATGAACGGGAGGTCGACGTGCGGTTGACGCGAGTGCCGGGATTGCTGTTCGGGGGTGACTACAACCCCGAACAGTGGCCGGAGGAGGTCTGGGCCGAGGACGCCAAGCTGATGGTCGAGGCGGGCGTGAACATGGCGACCGTCGCGGTCTTCTCCTGGTCACGGCTGGAACCGCGCCCCGGGGAGTACGACTTCGGCTGGCTGGACCGGGTGCTCGACCTGCTGCACGAGCACGGCATCGCCGCCGACCTGGCCACCGCGACCGCGACCCCGCCGCCGTGGTTGGTTCGCGAGCACCCGGAGCTGCTGCCGGTCGACGCCAACGGTACCCGGCTGGAGTTCGGCTCCCGCCAGGGCTACTGTCCCAGCTCGCCGATCTTCCGCGCGGCCACCGTCCGGCTGGCTCGGGCGATGGCGGAGCGTTACGCCGAGCACCCCGCCCTGGCCATGTGGCATATCGGCAACGAGTACGCGGACCACACGCTCGAGTGCTTCTGCGACGAGTCCGCCCGGCACTTCCGGCGTTGGCTGAGCGAGCGATACCGGGACATCGACGGCCTCAACGCCGCCTGGGGCACCTCCTGCTGGGGCCAGCACTACACCGACTTCGAGCAGATCGCCCCGCCGCGCAAGGCACCGGGCCCGGTCAACCCGACCCAGGTGCTGGACTGGCGCCGGTTCTGCTCCGACGCGCTCCTGGAGTGCCTCGAGCTGGAGAAGCGGGTGTTGCGCGAGGTCACCCCGGACATCCCGGTGACCACGAACTTCATGAGCATCCTGCCCGGCCTGGACTACTGGAAGTGGGCCGCCGCCGAGGACTTCGTCAGCGACGACGCCTACCCCGACCCCGCCGACCCCACCTCGCACATGGCCATCGCGCTCAGCTACGACCTGATGCGCTCGCTCAAGCAGCGCCCCTGGCTGCTCCTGGAGCAGGCCCCGAGCGCGGTGAGCTGGCGCGAGGTCAACGTGCCCAAGCCGCCGGGCAAGATGCGCCTGGACAGCCTCCAGGCACTCGCCCACGGCGCCGACGGAGTGATGTTCTTCCAATGGCGCCAGGCCCGCTACGGACCCGAGAAGTTCCACTCCGCCCTCCTGCCGCACGGCGGTGTGCACACCCGCGGATGGCAGGACACGCTACGCCTGGGCGGCGACCTGGAAAAGCTCGCCGAGATCGCCGGCAGCACCTCCCGGGCGGACGTCGCGCTGCTCCTGGACTGGTCCTCGTGGTGGGGCCTGGAGGCCCCCGAGTCGATGCCGTCCAAGCGGCTGGAGCTCAAGCGGCTGCTGAACGCGTGGTACGCACCGCTGCACGCCCGCGGGATCACCGTGGACCTGGCCCCGCCGGACCGCGACCTGTCCGGGTACCGCCTGGTGATCGCACCCAACCTCTACCTGTGCACCGACGAGCAGGCCGCGAATCTGCGGGCGTTCGACGGCGAGCTGGTCGTCGGCCCGTTCAGCGGCGTGGTGGACGCGGCCGACCGGGTGCACCCCGGCGGCGCACCCGGCCCGCTGCGCGACCTGCTCGGCCTGAGCGTCGACGAATTCTGGCCGTTGGCCGACGGAGCCACCCAAGGCGTCCGGCACGCCGACGGCACCCCGGGGACGGCGACCCGGTGGGCCGAGTGGCTGCGACCGGAAGGGGCCACGCCGCTGGCCGACTACGAGGGCGGCGACCTGGCCGGGCAACCCGCGATCACCCGGCTCGGCCGGGCCACCTACGTGGGCTGCGACCTCGACGACGTCACCCCGATCCTGACCGACGTACTCACCCGCGCCGGGGTCCGCTCCGTCGCGGACGTGCCCCCGGCGGTCGAGGCCTGCCGCCGGACCGGCCCCGACGCCGACTACCTGTTCCTGCTCAACCACGGCACGACCACCGCGCCGGCGACCCTGCGCGCCCCCGGCACGGACCTGCTGACCGGGCGCGACCTGCACGGCCCGGTCGAGATCGGGCCCAGGGACGCCGTGGTGCTGCGCACCGCTCACGAGGGAGAGAAGTGACCCACCCCTACATACCCAATGCCGAGCCGGCCGTGCGGGCCGAGATGCTGGCCGCGATCGGGGTCGAGTCCGTCGAGGACTTCTACACCGACATCCCCGCCGCGCTGCGCCTGAACCGCCCGCTCGACCTGCCCGCGCCGATGTCCTCGGAACACGAACTGGTCCGGCACATGCGCGGGTTGCTCGGTCGCAACACCGACACCACCGAGGTGCTCAGCTTCCTCGGCGGCGGCTGCTACCCGCACCACGTGCCCGCCGTGTGCGACGAGGTCAACTCGCGCGGCGAGTTCCTCACCGCCTACGCGGGCGAACCGTACGAGGACCACGGCCGGTTCCAGGCGATCTTCGAGTACGTCAGCATGATGGGCGAACTCCTGGAACTGGACGTGGTCAACGTCCCCACCTACGACGGCTTCCAGGCCTCCGGTACCGCGCTGCGGATGGCCGCGCGCTACACCGGCCGGTCCAAGGTGCTGGTCACCGCGGCGATCGGCGCGGACAAGCTGAGCAAGCTGCACGACTTCCTCGCGCCCGACATCGAGATCGTCATGCTCGCGGTCGGCGAGAGTGGCGAGGCCGCCGAGTTCACCGTCGACGACACCGTCGCCGCGGTCTACCTGGAGAGCCCCAACCTCTACGGCGTGGTCGAGACCCGCACCGCCGAGATCGCCGAACTCGCGCACGCACAGGGCGCGTTGCTGGTGGTCAGCGCGGACCCGATCTCGCTCGGCGTGCTCGCCCCGCCCGCGAGTCTGGGCGCGGACATCGTCTGCGGCGACATCCAGTCGCTGGGCATGCACCAGAACTACGGCGGCGGCCACGCCGGTTACATCGCCACCCGCGACGAACCGCGCCTGGTCGCCGAGTTCCCCTCGCGCCTGTTCGGCATCGCGCCGACCGCGGTGCCCGGCGAATACGGCTTCGGCGACGTCTTCTACGACCGCACCTCCTTCGCGCTGCGCGAGGAGGGCAAGGAATGGGTGGGCACCGCCGCCTCGCTGTGGGGCATCACGGCCGGCGTCTACCTCGCGCTGATGGGCCCGGAGGGCATGCGCGAACTGGGCGAGACGATCCTGGCCCGGACCCGCTACGCGATGGACGAGCTCGCCGCCGTCCCCGGAGTGCGGGTGCGGCACGCCGCCGGCGTGCACTTCCGCGAGTTCGCGATCGAGGTGGCCGACACCGACGCGCTGCTCGGCGCGCTGCGCGAGCACGGCATCTACGCCGGCATCGCGCTGGACGCCACGACGCTGCTGGTCTGCGTGACCGAGCGGCACGGCAGGGACGACATCGACACGCTGGTGCGAGCGGTACGAGAGGTGCAGGGCTGATGGGTGCCGTCGGAGAATCCTTCGCGAAATTGCCGATCGAGGCCAAGCCGCCGCTGCGCCGGTTCCACCAGGCGCGCTGGGACGAGCCGATCATCTTCGAGCAGTCCAGCCCGGGCCGGCGCGGCATCGGGGTGCCCGAGGCGGGCGTGCCGGCCGTCGAACTGCCGGCCGGCATCCGGCGCGAGACGCCGCCCGCGCTGCCGCAGATGTCCCAGTTGCACGTGCTCCGGCACTACGTGCGACTGTCCCAGGAGACCGTGGGCGTCGACGTGGGCATCGCGGTCGGCCAGGGCACCTGCACGATGAAGTACAGCCCCAAGATCAACGACCGGTTCGTCAGCGACCCGAAGATCGCCGAACTGCACCCGGCGCAGCCCGAGGACAGCGTGCAGGGCGTGCTCGCCATCTACTGGCAACTGGAGCAGATGCTCAAGGAGATCTCCGGCCTGGACCGGGTCTGCCTGCAACCGGGCTCCGGTTCGGCGGCGATCTACGCCAACATCGCGATGATCCGCGCGTACCACGCCTCGCGGGGCGAGGGCGAGCAGCGCGACCAGGTGATCACCACGATGTTCTCGCACCCCTCGAACGCGGCCTGCGCGAAGGTCGCCGGGTACGACGTGATCACGCTGATGCCGGACGCCGACGGCTACCCGGACATCGAGGCGCTGCGCGCGGCCGTGGGCCCGCGGACCGCCGCGCTGATGATCACCAACCCGGAGGACACCGGGATCTACAACCCGCGGATCGCCGAGTTCGTCGAACTCGTGCACGGTGTCGGCGGGTTGGCCTGCTACGACCAGGCCAACGCGAACGGCATCCTGGGCATCACCCGGGCCGCCGACGCCGGGTTCGACCTGTGCCACTTCAACCTGCACAAGACCTTCTCCACGCCGCACGCGTGCGGCGGCCCGGCCGCGGGTGCCTGCGGGGTCGCGGAGAAGCTGGTGCCGTTCATGCCCGGCCCCACCGTCGAGTTCGACGGCGAGCGCTACTTCATGGACACCGACCGGCCGCAGTCGGTCGGCAAGATCCGGCCCTACCTCGGGGTCACCCCGAACGTGGTGCGCGCCTACGCGTGGATCATGGCGCTGGGCGCCGAGGGCCTGCGTCAGGTCGCCGAGACGGCCGTGCTGAACAACAACTACCTGATGCACAAGGTGCTGAAGATCCCCGGCGCCTCCGCGCCGTGGAACAAGGGCCGGCTGGAGCAGGTCCGCTACTCGTGGCAGGACCTGTACGAGGACACCGGCGTGCACTCGGAGGAGATCGGCGTGCGCGCGTCCGACTTCGGGGTGCACTACTGGACCAGCCACCACCCGTACGTGGTGCCCGAGCCGTTCACCCTGGAGCCGACCGAGTCGTACTCCAAGGAGGACCTGGACGAGTACGCCGCGATCCTGGCGCACGTCGCGGACGAGGCGCGCACCGAACCGGAGTTCGTCAAGGGCGCGCCGTACAACCAGACCGTGCACAAGATCGACCCGTCCTGCCTGGACGACCCGGACCAGTGGGCGACGACCTGGCGGGCGTACGTCCGCAAGCACCTGTCATGAGAGTCGGCCTGATCGTCAACCCGGTCGCGGGCCTGGGTGGAGCGGCCGGGCTCAAGGGCAGCGACGGCGCCGACGTGCAGCGCGAGGCGCTCGCCCGCGGCGCGAGGGCCCGGGCGGGGGAGCGTGCGGCGGTGGCCGTACGCGCCCTGCTCGCGGCCCGCCCGGACGCCACCGTGGTCACCGTGCCCGGCGCGATGGGCGAGAGCGTCGTGCGCGCCGCCGGCGCGGTGCCCGAGCTGGTGGCGTGCGCACCGGGGGAGCCGTCCTCGTCCGCCGACACCCTGGCCTGCGTCCGGGCGTTGGCGGCGGTGGACCTGCTGCTGTTCGCGGGCGGCGACGGCACCGCGCGGGACGTGCTCGACGCCGGGCCGAGCGGGCCCGTGCTCGGCATCCCGGCGGGCGTGAAGGTCTACTCCGGGTGCTTCGCGGTCGGCCCGGCGGCGGCCGGACACGCCGCCGCCGAGTTCACCGGGCACACCGCCGAGGCCGAGGTGGTGGACCTGGACGAACAGGCCTATCGCGAGGGCCGGGTCAGCCCCCGGCTCTACGGCACACTGACCGTGCCGGCCGCCCGGGTGCGGCTGTCCGGTCGCAAGACCGGCTCCTCGGGGGCCGCGCCGGAGACCGTCGAGGGGATCGCCCGCGAGGTGGTCGCCCGGATGCGACCGGGCGTGCGCTACATCCTGGGCCCGGGCAGCACCACGCGCGCGGTGGGCCGGGCGCTGGGCGCACCCTCCACCCTGCTCGGCGTGGACGTGGTCGTCGACGGCGCGCCGATCGGGGTCGACGTGAGCGAGAGCGCGCTGCTCGACCTGGTGGACGGACACGAGGCGGACGCGGTCGTGTCGGTGATCGGCGGTCAGGGCTTCGTGCTCGGGCGCGGCAACCAGCAGATCAGCCCGCGGGTGTTGGCCCGGGTGCACGGCCTGACGGTGCTCGCCACCCGTACCAAGCTCGCCGCGCTCGGCGGCCGGCCGCTGCTCGCCGACACCGGCGACCCGGCCACGGACGCGAGGCTGAGCGGCTACGTCCAGGTGGTCACCGGCTACCGCGAGACCGTCCCCTATCGAATTGTTCCTGCCAGCGAGGAGAGCTCCGGATGAACGGCATGACTGGTTCCCTGCACGGAAAGGTCGCCATCGTCACCGGCGGCGGCTCGGGTATCGGCCGGGCCACCGCGCTGATGTTCGCGGCGGAGGGCGCGGACGTGGTGATCGCCGACATCGACGCGGCGGCCGCGACCCGCACCGCCGAGGAGATCACGGCGCGGGGTTCGCGCGCGGTCGGCGTCAAGGCGGACGTCTCCGCCGAGGCGGACTGCGAGTCGGTGGTGTCCACGGCGGTGCAGAGCTTCGGCGGGCTGCACGTGCTCTTCAACAACGCGGGCATCATCCGGCGCGCGGACGCGATCGGCACCACGGTCGACGAGTGGGACCGGGTGATGGCGGTCAACGTGCGCTCGGTCTTCCTGATGTGCAAGCACGCGATCCCCGCGATGACCGACGGCGGGTCGATCGTCAACACCGGCTCCGGCTGGGGCCTCAAGGGCGGCGGCAACGCGATCTCCTACTGCGCGTCCAAGGCCGCCGTGGTCAACATGACCCGGGCCCTGGCGATCGACCACGCGGCGGCCGGGATCCGGGTCAACTCGGTCAACCCCGGCGACACGGACACCCCGATGCTGCGCGAGGAGGCGCGGCAACTGGCCGAGGACTGGACGGCGTTCGCGGCCGACGCGGCGGACCGCCCGATGGGTCGCTCCGGCACCCCGGACGAGATCGCCCGCGCCGTGCTGTTCCTCGCCTCCGACGCGGCCGGCTACATCACCGGCACCGCCCTGGTCGTCGACGGCGGCGGCCTCGCCTAGTCCCACCCGCGCCCCCGCCCCCGTCGCCATCGGCGGCGGGCGCGGGCCGGTTCCCAGCACGCGCACGTCCCGCACCCATCCCCCCGGAGGCACATCGTGTCATTTTCCCGCGCAGCGAAGACCGTCGCCGTGCTGGCCGCCGGCGCCGCACTCGCCGCAACCACCGGTTGTGGCGGGAGCAGCGGCTCCGGCTCCGGCTCCGGCAAGACCACCGTCACCTGGTCGACCTGGGGCAACCCGGAGGAACTCGCCCGGTTCAAGGACTTCGAGAAGGACTTCGGCAAGCGCCACCCCGATATCAAGCTGAAGCTCCAGGCGGTCCCCTCCTACAGCGACTACCACTCCAAGCTGCTCACCCAGCTCTCCTCCAAGACCGCGCCCGACGTGTTCTACGTCGGCGACGACTTCATCGGGAAGTTCGTCTCCGCCGGGGTGCTCTCGCCGCTCAACGAGAAGATGGCGGCCCCCGACAGCAAGGCCAAGCCGGAGGACTTCTTCGACGGCCTGTACGGCGGCGCCAAGAAGGACGGGCAGATCTACGGCATACCCAACGACGCCAACCCCGAGGTGCTCTGGTACGACAAGCAGGCGCTCAAGGACGCCGGCATCACCGAGGACCCGGCCACGCTGAACGCCCAGGGCAAGTGGACGATGGCCACCTACCTGGAGATGAACCGCAAGCTCAAGGCGGCGGACAAGGCCGGCTCGATCTTCTACAACTGGTACGGCTCGACCTACAGCATGATCAACGGCTTCGGCGGCAAGGTGTACGACGGCGGCAAGTTCGTCGGCAACACCGACCCCAAGTCGCGCGAGGCATTGAAGACCCTGGCCGACGGCTACCAGAACGGGACCTTCCTGGTCGCCGACAACCTGCCCGAGGGCAACGGCTCGGACGTGCAGTTCATCAAGCACAAGGCCGGTTTCTCCGCGGGCGGCCGATGGATGATCGACACCGTCAAGAAGGGACAGCAGGACAACTACGACATCGTGCCGTTCCCGTCCCAGAGCGGCGTGCTGATGCCGCAGACGGTGGGTACCTCCTTCCTGGCGCTGAACAAGGACGCCAAGAACGCGCAGGCGGCCTGGACGTTCCTGTCCGAGTTCGTCTCCAAGGACGGCCAGACCACGCGCCTGAAGGGCGGCGGCAACGCGGTGCCCTCGGTCAAGGGCGCGGACAGCGTGGTGATGGAGGGCTACCCCGCGCACGCGCAGACCTTCATCGACACCCGTGACGGCGGCTTCGCCAACTACCCGGAGGAGGCCGGTGTCCCGGAGCTGACGGCGAGCATCAACGAACTGCTGATGAAGCTGTGGACCGGCAAGATCGGCTTCGACCAGGCGATGAACGACCTCGGCTCGCTCGTCTCCGGCAAACTGCGCTGACCGGGGGCCCGCCGTGACCACGTCCACGCTCAGCCGCACCACCGACGCACGGCGCCCGGCCACCGAAACCCCCGAGCGCCGCCGGTCCCTTCGGGGCCGGCGGCGCCGGGAGCGGTGGTGGGCCGCCCTCTTCCTCGGTCCGCAACTGATAGCCCTGCTGGTGTTCACCCTGGGGCCGCTGGGCTTCGCGGTCGTCCTGGCCTTCATGAAGTGGGACGGCCTGGGCGACAAGTCCTGGGTCGGCTTCGACAACTTCCAGACCCAGCTCTCCGATCCCACCTTCCGCGACGCGGTGCTGAACACGCTGACCCTGGGCCTGATCACGGTGCCGGTGGGCCTGGTCCTGGCCCTGCTCATCGCGATGGCGCTGAACAACGTGCGCGGCAAGACCATCTACCGGGTGATCTACTTCCTGCCGGTGGTCACCAGTTCGGTGGCCGTCGCGGTGATCTGGCAGATGTTGCTGGCCAGCGGCGACCTGGGGATGCTCAACAACACCGTGCACGACTGGTTCGGCATCACACTGCCCGACTGGCTCAACGATCCGGACTGGGTGATGGTCGCGATCGCGGCGGTGACCATCTGGTCCTCGCTGGGCCTGAACGTGGTGATCTTCCTGGCCGGCCTCCAGTCCATCCCGGCGCACCTGACCGAGGTGGCCCGGCTCGACGGCGCGGGACCGGTCCGGATCTTCCGGCACGTGACGCTGCCGCTGCTGTCCCCGACCATCTTCTTCTCCTTCGTGGTCGCGGTGATCAGCTCCTTCCAGGCCTTCGACCAGATCTACGTGCTGGTCGACCCGACCCACAACGAAGGGGCTCGCACGATCGTGTACCAGGTCTACGACCTGGGCTTCAAGAAGTTCGAGTTCGGCGCCAGCAGCGCCGCCGCCCTGCTCCTGACGCTGATGACGATCGTGGTCACCGTGGCCCAGTTCGGCATGCAGAAGCGCTTCGTCCACTACGAGTCGTAAGAGAGGATGGTCGTGATGGTCACTGCCATCCGCCGACGTTTCGGCACCGTCGCACTGCACACCCTGCTCATCGTGGGCGGGCTGCTGATGACGTTCCCGTTCGTGTGGATGCTGCTCACCGCGTTCAAGAGCGAGGGGCAGATGATCCAGGATCCGCTGGCCTGGCTGCCGGACCCCTGGCGCGCGAGCAACTTCCCCGACGCCTTCGACGCGATGCCGTTCGGCCGCGCCTACTGGAACAGCTTCTACATCGCGATGATCACCGTCGTGGTGACGCTGCTCACCGCGTCGATGGCGGCCTACGCCTTCACCCGTATCGAATTCCCGTTCTCCCGCACGCTGTTCGTGATCTTCCTGCTCACCCAGATGGTGCCGACCCAGGTCACCCTGGTGCCGCTGTACGTGATGTTGTCGAACCTCGGCTGGATCGACACCCACCTGGCGCTGATCCTGCCCGCCATCGCCAACCCGTTCGCGGTGTTCATGATGCGCCAGTTCATCCGCGCGGTGCCGATCGAACTGGAGGAGGCCGCCCGGCTGGACGGCGCGAACCGGTGGACGATCTTCACCCGGATCGTGCTGCCCAACATCCGGCCCGGCATGGCCGCGCTGGGCATCATCGTCTTCCTGAGCAGTTGGAACAGCTTCATCTACCCGTTGATCTTCCTCAACTCCGAGGACAAATTCACCGTTCCGATGTTGCTCGCCTCGTTCAAGGGCCAGCACGGCGGACTGGACTACGGCATGCTCCTGGCCGCTTCGACGATCTCCGTGGTGCCCATGCTGATCGCGTTCGTGATCGGGCAGCGCAGGATCATCAGCAGCATGGCGGCATCCGGCATGGGAGGCCGCTGAGATGACGGCGCACGACCGCGACCTGCTCGACCGGGTCGCGCTGGACCTGCGCGAACGCCCCTTCACCGACCGGGGTTCGCGGCTCCTGGTGGTGGCGCGGGAGGACGGCGACCTGTGCGTCGCCCGGTCCGAGTACGAGAGGCGACTCGCCGAGACGACCGTGCTGACCGGGCTGCGGATCGAGTCGGCGGGCGGCGACTTGCTGCCGATCCGGGCCGCGCACCCGGACCGGATCTCCTTCGCGGGCGGCGTGCACCTGGCCTTCGCCGACCCGGACACGCTCGTGGTGACCGGCACGGGTGCCCGGGCGCGCTGGCGGACGGCGGACGGCGTCGCGCACGAGGCCGCGATCGAGGGCTGCCGGGTGCTGGTGGGCGAGGACACGCGCGTGGAGGGGCCCGCCGTCCTGGCCGCGGCCGGCGCGCGCTGGAGCGCCTGGTTCGAGCGCATGCCGGCGATCCGCGCGGACCTGCGCGAACGGGCCGCGATGGCGTGGTGGACGCTCGGCGTGAACCTGCTGCCGATCCGCTTCGCGGGCGGCCGGGAGGGCCTGGTCCCGTCCAGGTTCGGCTACGTCGGCGTGTGGAACTGGGATTCCTACTTCCACGCCATCGCGCTGCGGCACGGCGATCCCGAACTGGCCCGGGACCAGATCCGGATCCTGCTCGCGCACCAGCGCGCCGACGGCCTGATCCCCGATGTCGTGCACGACGAGGGCGTGTTGGCGGAGACCACCGACCTGCCGCGCTCGGACCGGGCCCGGCTGGCCGAGCACGTCGGCCAGGCACTCGGCGAGGAAGCGGCACCGTCCGCCGCGGCCGGCGAGGTGGTCCCGGTGACCAAGCCGCCGCTGACCGCGTGGGCGGTCTGGAAGATCCACCGGGCCGCGCCCGACCTCGCCTTCCTGGCCGAGGTGTACGAGCCGATCGCCCGCTCCCAGGAATGGTGGCTGACCCACTCCGACCCCGACGGCGACGGCCTGGCCGAATACCTGCACCCGTACTCCAGCGGGCTGGACGACAGCCCCGTCTGGGACTACGGCCCGCGGGCCGAACCGCCGGACCTGAACGCCTACCTGGCACTCCAGTTCGACGTACTGGGCGACATCGCCCAGGAGTTGGGCCGGGTCGAGGAGGCCGAGACGTGGCACGAGCGGGCCGCCGCGCACACCGAACTCCTGGTGTCCCGGCGGTGGGACGGCGAGCGATTCACCACCGTGTCGGCGGGACGCGTGATCGAGGTCCGCACACCGCTGGAACTACTGCCGCTGCTCACCGGACGACTCCCGCGCGAGATCGCCGACCGGCTGGTGGCGGACCTGCGCTCGCCGAGCTTCTGGGGCGAACGCCCGGTACCGACCGTGGCGTTCGACGATCCGACGTTCGACCCGGAGGCGATGTGGCGCGGACCGGTCTGGCTCAACGTCAACTACCTGCTGATCGAGGGCCTGCGCCGGTCCGGATACCCGGACGTGGCCGACGAGTTGACCGAGCGCACCGTGCGGATGGTGGCCGAGGGCGGCGGGCTGTACGAGTACTGGAACCCGCTGACCGGGAGCCGGGCCGGGCGTGCGACGACCGGATTCGGCTGGTCCAGCGCGCTGTTCGTGGACCTGGCCCGAAGCTGAGCACACCGCCCGCCGTCGCCGCCGGACGCGGTGACGGCGGGCGGGCCCGGGTGCCTCAGCGGGTGCCGAGCACGTCGGCCAGGTCGTACCGGGCCGGTTCGGCGAGCTGTTCGTAGGTGCAGTCGGCGGGGTCCTTGTCGGTGCGCCACCGGCGGAACCGGGTCGTGTGCCGGAAGCGGTCGCCCTGGACGTGGTCGTAGGCCACCTCGCAGACCGATTCCGGTCGCAGCGGCACCCAGTCCGAGAGCCGGCCGCCCGACCAGCGGGTCACCGCGCCGGGCAGCCGGTCGGCCTCGTGCGCCTCGGCCTCGGCCCAGTGCGCCCACGGGTGCCCGGTCGGATCCGCCATGCGAAAGGGCGCCAACTCCTGGACCAGCTCGGCCCGCCGCGCGGCGGTGAAGGCCGCACTGACACCCACGTGCTGCAACCGACCCCGGTCGTCGTACAGGCCCAGCAGCAGCGAACCCACCACCGGGCCCGACTTGTGCTCGCGATAGCCCGCCACCACGCAGTCCGCGGTGCGCTCGTGCTTGACCTTGACCATCGCCCGCACGTCCGGCAGATACGGCCCGGCCGGGTCCTTGGCCACGATGCCGTCCAGGCCCGCGCCCTCGAACCGGTCGAACCAGTCCTGCGCCTCGGCCGGATCGGTGGTGGCCGGCGCGAGGTGGATCGGCGGCGGCACGTCCGCCAGCGCCCGCTCCAGCGCGGCCCGGCGCTCGGTCAGCGGCCGGGGCAGAAAGTCGTCGTCACCCAGCGCGAGCAGGTCGAACGCCACGAACGACGCGGGGGTGGTCTCGGCCAGATGGCGCACCCGTGAGGCCGCCGGGTGGATCCGGTCCTGGAGCCGATCGAAGTCGAGCCGCCCGTCCCGGGCGATGACCAGTTCGCCGTCCAGTACGCAGCGCGGCGGGAGCAGCCGCAGCACCGCGTCGACCACGTCCGGAAAGTAACGATCCAGCGGCTTGGTGTTGCGGCTGCCGATCAGCACCTCGTCACCGTCGCGGAAGACGATCGCCCGGAACCCGTCCCATTTGGCCTCGTAGTGCAGACCGGCGGGAATCCGCGCGGCCGCCTTGGCGAGCATCGGCTTGACCGGGGGCATCACGGGAAGGCGCATGCGCCTCAGTGTGCGCGGGCCCTCCGCGGGTCGCCTCCGCAGCGGCCGACCGGCGGTATGCCATCGGGACGAATCAGGGCAAATCTGCCTACCCTGAGGGATGAGCGCTGCCGAGGAGTTCGAGGTCGACGGCAGGTCCGTCCGGGTGAGCAATATCGACAAGGTCTACTACCCCGCACGCGGCTTCACCAAGGGGGACGTGGTCCGCTACGTGATCGCGGTCGGCGGCGGACTGCTGCGCGGTCTGCGGGATCGGCCCACCACGCTCCAACGCTTCCCGGACGGCGTGGACGGCGAGTCGTTCTTCCAGAAGCGGGTGCCCAAGTACCTGCCGGAGTGGATCCCCACCGCCCGGATCACCTTCCCCAGCGGCCGATACGCCGACGAGATGGCCCCGGACAGCGTGGCCGCGCTGGTCTGGGCGGCCAACCTGGGCACCCTGACCTTCCACCCCTGGCCGGTCCGGCGCAGCGCCACCGAACACCCCGACGAACTGCGGATCGACCTCGACCCGCAGCCGGGCACCGACTTCGCCGACGCGGTCCGCGCCGCGCACGCGATGCGCGAGGTGCTCGCCGCGTACGAGCTGACCGCGTGGCCGAAGACCTCCGGCGGGCGCGGCCTGCACCTGTACGTGCCGGTGCGCCCCGAGTGGGAGTTCACCGACGTGCGGCGCGCGGTGATCGCGCTGGGCCGCGAACTCGAGGCGCGGATGCCCGATCGGGTGACCACCGCGTGGTGGAAGGAGGAACGCGGCGAACGCATCTTCGTGGACTACAACCAGATGGCCCGCGACCGCACCATCGCCGCCGCCTACTCGCCGCGCCCCACCGCCCGCGCGACCGTCTCGGCGCCGCTGACCTGGGAGGAGGTCGACGACGCGCACCCCGACGACTTCGACCTGGGCAGCATGCCCGAGCGCTACGCCCGGGTGGGCGACGTGCACGCGGACATGCCCGAGCACGCCTTCGATCTGCGCCCGGCGCTCGAATTGGCCGACCGACAGGCCCGCGACCACGGCGTGGGTGACATGCCGTACCCGCCGGACCACCCCAAGATGCCCGGCGAGCCGCCTCGGGTACAGCCCAGCCGCGCCCGCGAGCACTGAAATCCGAGCCCGCGCCCGGGTGCGGTGAATCCGAGCCGCGGGCACCGGCGAAGCCGCTTTCGCGGGCACCGAATCCGAAACAGGAGAGAGAGTCCCTCATGTGTGTGTCCTTCCATCCGCCCCTGTCCGTGCACAGCCCCGTGTCGATTCGCAATCCCCTGTCGAGGCGCACGCGCCAGTCCGTGCGCAAGGACGTGGGTCTGCTCGCGTTGCGCGTCGGCACCGGTGGCGTGCTGTTCGCGCACGGCGCGCAGAAGTTGTTCGGTTGGTTCGGCGGGCACGGCCTGGCCGGCACCGGCTCGGCGATGGAGCACATGGGCTTTCGGCCCGGTCGGCACAGTGCGATCGCCGCCGGGCTGGGCGAGGCGGGCGGCGGCGTGTTGCTCGCGCTCGGTCTGGCCACGCCCGCCGCGGGTGCGGCGGCGGCCGGTGCGATGGCGGGCGCGGTCGCGGTACACGCGCCGGCCGGCTTCTTCGCCCAATCGGGCGGCTTCGAGTACCCGGCGTTCCTCGGCTTCGTCGCGGCCGGGCTCGGCGTCGCGGGTCCCGGGCGGTTCTCGGTGGACCATCTGACCTGTCATGTGCTCGACCGCCCGTGGGTGGTCGGCCTCGCCTTCACCGGCAGCGCCGCGGCGGCGGCCGCGGTGATCGGGCGGCGGCGGGCGGTGGCGGCCGCCGAGGCGGACGCCGCGGCCGACTCGGCCTGAGCGGCGGCGGGGCGACAGGCGTCGCGGGGAGGGTGGCGTCAGCGGGACGCGCCGGTCCAGGCGAGCAGACGCTCCACCGGCCACGTGGTGATCACCCGGTCGGCCGGCACGTCGCACGCCTTGGCCCGGGCACACCCGTAGCCCTGCCAGTCGAGTTGCCCCGGCGCGTGCGCGTCGGTGTCGATCGAGAGGAACACACCCGCGGCGAGCGCTCCGCGGAGCAGCCGGGACGGCGGATCGCTGCGCTCGGGGCGGCAGTTGATCTCCACGGCGGTGTCCGACTCGGCACACGCGGCGAACACCGCGTCGGCGTCGAAGGCGGACTCCGGGCGCTGTTTGCCCTGGATCAGCCGTCCGGTGCAGTGACCCAGCACGTTCACGCGCGGGTTGCGCACGGCGGCCAGCAGTCGGCGGGTCATCGCCGGCTCGTCCATCCGCAGCTTGGAGTGCACGGACGCGACCACGACGTCCAGGCGGTCGAGCAGTTCCGGCTCCTGATCGAGCGAACCGTCGTCGAGGATGTCGCACTCGATGCCGGTCAGCAGGCGGAACGGGGCCAGTTCGGCGGCGATCTCGGCCACCACGTCCAACTGCGCCCGGAGCCGTTCGGCGGTCAGACCGCGGGCCACGGTCAGCCGGGGCGAGTGGTCGGTGAGCACCACCCACTCGTGGCCCAGATCCCGCGCGGTGCGGGCCATCAGCTCGATCGGGCTGCCGCCGTCGGACCAGTCGGAGTGCATGTGGCAGTCGCCGCGCTGGGCGGCGAGCAGCGCCGCGCCGTCGGTGGGCACGGGCGACGGGCGGGCTTCGAGGTCGGCGAGGTAGCCCGGTACGCCGCCGGCGTGCGCCTGCTCGATCACGTCCGCCGTCTTGGGACCGATGCCCTTCAGGTCGCCGAGCGTGTGCCGCTCCACCCGCAGGCGCAGGTCGTCCGGGTCGAGCCCGGCGACCACGGCGGACGCGGTGCGGAAGGCCTTGACCCGATAGGTGGGCGCCTGATCGCGTTCGAGCAGGTAGGCGATGCGATCCAGCGCGGCCACCGGGTCGGCGGCGGGCGGGGGTGGGGCGGAGTCGGTGCGTCGTGGAGCCATGGGAGGACTGTGGCCGCGCGCGAGGGTGGTAAACCGGGCGGGCGATCCGGCGGCCGTTGGGGGTGACGGAAGCGAACCCGAGCCGCGCTCCGCGCCCCGTGTCCGCGAACCGTCGGCCTCGCCAGGGCCCGGGACGGACGCGGCCGGGTGGTGAGCGGCCGGTCGGCGACGCGCGTACGGGGGTGTCGAGGGAAATCCTCGGCACCCCCGCGCGTCGCCGGCGGCGTGGGTCAGGCGTCGGGTCCGGGCTGGGCGTCGCCCTCCTCGACCCAGTCCATCGTCCGCTCCACCGCCTTGCGCCAGTTGCGGTATCCCAGGTCGCGGGTGGCGTCGTCCATCCGCGAGGTCCACTCGGCCGCGCGGTGCCAGTTCGCCCGCAGCGAGTCGAGGTCCGGCCAGTAGCCGACCGCGAGGCCGGCGGCGTACGCGGCGCCCAGCGCGGTGGTCTCGGCCACGAACGGGCGGGCCACCGGGGCGTCCAGCACGTCGGCGATGGTCTGCATGAGCAGGTTGTTGGCGGTCATGCCGCCGTCCACCTTGAGCGTCGCGAGCTTGACCCCGGAGTCGCGCTCCATCGCGTCCACCACCTCGCGGGTCTGCCACGCGGTGGCCTCCAGCACGGCCCGCGCGATGTGTCCCTTGTTCACGTACGCGGTCAGACCCGCGATCACACCGCGCGCGTCCGAGCGCCAGTACGGCGCGAACAGGCCGGAGAAGGCCGGGACGAAGTAGGCCCCGCCGTTGTCCTCCACGGTGAGCGCCAGCGTCTCGATCTCGGCCGCGGTGGAGATCAGCCCCATCTGGTCGCGCATCCACTGCACCAGCGAACCGGTGACCGCGATCGAGCCCTCCAGCGCGTAGACCGGCGCCGCCTTGCCGAGCCGGTAGCCGACCGTGCTGAGCAGGCCGTGGTGCGACTGCACGATCCGCGATCCGGTGTTGATCAGCAGGAAGCTGCCGGTGCCGTAGGTGCTCTTGGCCTCGCCCTCCTCGAAGCAGGTCTGCCCGAACAGCGCGGCCTGCTGGTCGCCCAGCGCGGAGGCGACCGGGACGCCCTCCAGGATGCCCCGGGCGGTGCCGTACACCTCGGAGGAGGAGCGGATCTCGGCCAGCAGCGAACGCGGCACGTCCATCGCGCGCAGGATCCGGTCGTCCCAGTCCAGCGTCTCCAGGTTCATCAACATCGTGCGCGAGGCGTTGGTGACATCGGTGACGTGCACACCGCCGTCCGGGCCGCCGGTGAGGTTCCACACCACCCAGGACTCCATCGTGCCGAACAGGATGTCGCCCCGGTCGGCCCGCTCGCGCAGCCCCTCGACGTTGTCGAGCAGCCAGCGGATCTTGGGTCCGGCGAAGTAGCTGGCGAGCGGCAGCCCGGTCTCCACCCGGAAGCGGTCCTGGCCGACGTTGCCGCCCAACTCGCGACACAGCGCGTCGGTGCGGGTGTCCTGCCACACGATCGCGTTGTGCACCGGCACGCCGGTATGGCGATCCCACAACACGGTGGTCTCGCGCTGGTTGGTGATGCCCAGCGCGCGGATCTGCTCGCGGCGGATGCCGGCCTGGGCGAGCGCGCCGGCGACCACCGCCTGCACCACGCTCCAGATCTCGGCGGCGTCGTGCTCGACCCACCCCGGACGCGGGAAGATCTGCCGGTGCTCGCGCTGGTCGACGGCGACGATGCGCCCGTCCGCGCCGAAGATGATGCATCGGCTGGACGTGGTGCCCTGGTCGATCGCGGCGATGTAGGTGTCGGACATGGCTCCTCTTCCGAAGGATCCGAGGGAAAGGTCGGGGTCGGTACGGATGTGCGGACTCAGAACGCGAGCCGGTACAGGCCGCCGGCCGCCAGCCCGCCGAGGGTGGGGCCGACCACGGGGACCCACGCGTACGCCCAGTCCGAGCCGCCCTTCTCGGGAATGGGCAGCAGGGAGTGTGCCAGGCGCGGGCCCAGGTCGCGGACCGGGTTGATGGCGTAGCCGGTCGGACCGCCCAGGGACAGGCCGATGCCCACCACCAGGAGCGCGGTCATCAGGATGCCGGTGCCGGAGAGGGCGAGGCCGTCGGTCAGGCCCTGGGTCAGGATCACGATGACCAGCACGGTCGTGGCGATCGTCTCGGTGATCACGTTCTGGATCGGGTTGCGGATCTCCGGCGAGGTGGCGAATACCCCGAGTACCGGTTCGCCGTGCTCCTTGAACTGTCCCAGGTAGGTCGCCCAGGCCAGCACGGCGCCGATCACCGCCCCGACGAACTGCCCGGCGAGGTACACCGGCACCTTGTCCCATTCTCCCGTCTTGACGGCTATCCCGAGTGTCACGGCGGGATTGAGATGCGCTCCGGACAGGGACACGCTCGCATACGCCCCGGCCAGGACCGCGAAGCCCCAGCCGAAGGCGATCGCCAGCCAACCCGCGTTCTGCGCCTTGGACCGGTTCAGGGTGACCGCGGCGCAGACACCGACGCCCATGAGCAGCAGGATGGCCGTACCCAAGGTCTCACCGATGAAGATCTTGTCGCTTGTCACAACACGACCCCTTCTGACTGCGCTGATGCCTACCGCGCTGATGGATCGACGCCGGAACCGGGCGCCGGACGGCACACGGCGCGCCGGGTCGGCGCGCCGTGCGGGGATGCGGGAATCCGGACCACATGAGGCGGTGCCGGGGGAGGCCGGCGAATGCCGTGCCGTGTGGGGTGCGCGCGGCGGGGCGGGCCCGACCACGCTCGGCCCGGAATCGTCCGGGCCCGTCCATTCGATGACTCTGACTGGCATTCGACATTGACGACCGCTGTCCGGCAGTGTTCTCTGCGGGTTGCGCCGCCGTCAAGAGTCCGTGAACATCTCGTTTCCGAACCTCCCCGCGAGCGCCGGGCCCGGCGGGAGGGTGGTGGACGTGGCCGGCGTGTGTGCGACCGCTGTTCTACATTGCCAACCCGATCTTGATTGCCAACCTGATCTTCGATGGAGGAGTTGGTATGCCCGGTCCCATCCAGTCGCTCGAACGCGCAGCGGCGATCCTGCGGCTGCTCGCCGGCGGCGAACGGCGCTTCGGTCTGAGCGAAGTGGCCACCACTCTGGGTCTGGCGAAGGGCACCGCGCACGGCATTCTGCGCACGCTCCACCAGGAGGGGTTCGTCGAACAGGACCCCAAGAGCGGCAAGTACCAGCTCGGCGCCGAGCTGCTCCGGCTCAGCAGTTCCTACCTGGACGTGCACGAGTTGCGCGCCCGCGCCCTGGTCTGGGCGGACGACCTGGCCCGCGCGAGCGGCGAGAGCGTGCGCATCGGGGTGCTGCACAAGGGCGGCGTCCTGGTCATCCACCACGTCTTTCGGCCGGACGACAGCCGCCAGGTGCTGGAAATCGGCGCGATGTTGCCGCTGCACTCCACCGCGTGGGGCAAGGTCCTGCTCGCGCTGGACCCGGCCGCGCGCGCCGAGTTGGACGAGACCGACCCGGTCGCGTTCACCTCGCGCACCCTGGTCGACCCGGTCGCGGTGGACGCGGAGAGCGTGACGGTGCGCGAACGCGGGTGGGCGTGCGACGTCGAGGAGTCGGTCCTGGGCCTGGCGGGCATCGCCGCGCCGATCCGGGACCGGCGCGGCACGCCGCTGGGCGCGGTGGGGATCAGCGGCGCGGTCGAGCGGATCGTCGCCGACGGGGTGCCGCGACCCACGCTGGTGGCCTCGGTCCGGGACGCGGCTCGTGCCATCTCGCGTGACCTGGGTGCGACATTTCCGTACTGAGGCGCGACTCGACCTCCCGCTTCGGACCGGGGCGGTCGACCGGCGCGCTTGACCATCACCCGACCGACGATGAAAACTGTCGTTCGTCGTTCGACAATGCCGACCACGGAAATTCGGACCGGGACCTCGTCCCCCCGCACCACAGCCGGCCCAGTGGAAAGAAGACGTGTGATGAGCACCGCCACGGATCCGACCGTTCCCGTTCGTGCCCACAGCCGCGCCGAACTCTCGCGCGGCACCCACGACCTGCTCGTCATCGGCGGCGGCATCCTGGGCACGGCGGTCGCCTGGACCGCGGCCCAGACCGGCCTGCGGGTGGCCATGATCGACGCCGGCGACTTCGCCGGCGCCACCTCGTCCGCGTCCTCCAAGCTCGTCCACGGCGGCCTGCGCTATCTGCAGACCGGCAACCTCAAGCTGGTCGCGGAGAACCATCGCGAGCGCCGCACGCTGGCCCGCGACGTGGCCCCGCACCTGGTCCGACCGCTGTCCTTCCTGGTCCCGGTCTACAAGGACGGCCCGCACGGCGCGGCCAAGCTCGGCGCCGGCGTCTTTCTGTACTCGGCCCTGTCCGCGTTCGGTGACGGCATGGGCAAGGTGATCGGCCCCGAGAACGCGCTCGAACTCGTGCCGGCGCTGCGCTCGGAGGGCCTGCGCCGCGCGGCCGTGTACGGCGACCACCAGATGAACGACAGCCGGGTCGCGGTGACCACCGTCCGGGCCGCGGTCGAGGCCGGCGCGGTCGTGCTCAACCACGCCGAAGTGGTCGGCCTGCGCAAGGACGCCGGCGGCCGGGTCATCGGCGCCGAACTGCGCGACCGGCTGGACGGCGCCGAATTCGGGGTGAACGCGCGCGTCGTGCTGAACGCGACCGGCCCCTGGGTGGACCACCTGCGCCGGATGGAGGACCCGACGGCCGAGCCGAGCATCCGATTGTCCAAGGGAGTGCACCTGGTGCTGCGCCAACAGCAGCCGTGGCGCGCGGCGTTGACCATCCCGATCGACAAGTACCGGGTGTCCTTCGCGATTCCGTGGGAGGAGCACCTGCTGCTCGGCACCACCGACGAGGCCTACGAGGGCGACCCCGGCAAGGTCTCCCCGACCGAGGCCGACATCGCGCAGATCCTGGACGAGGCGGGCAGCGCGGTCGACCCGGCGCAGTTGCGCCGCGAGGACATCACCTACGCGTTCGCCGGTCTGCGGGTCCTGCCCGGCGGCGCCGGCGCCACCAGCGAGGCCAAGCGGGAGACCGTGGTCACCGAGGGGCGCGGGGGCATGTTGTCGGTGGCCGGCGGCAAGTGGACCACCTACCGGCACATCGGCCGCACCGTGCTGGACAAGCTGGCCAAGGCCGGCGTGGTGGCCCTGGAGCAGGACATGGCGACCCCGCTGCGCCGGGTGGCGCTGCCCGGCTCGGCCAACCCCGAGGCGGTGGCGCACCGGCTGCTCGGCGAGGCCACGGCCGAGGACGGCGTGGACCCGGTGGTGGCCCGCCACCTGGCGTCGCACTACGGCAACCTCGCGTACGACCTGGCCGCGCTGGTCCGCGCCGACCGCGGACTCGGCGAGCGCATCCACCCGGACGGCCCGGACATCTGGGCCCAGGTCGCCTACGCCCGCGACCACGAGTGGGCGATGACCGTGGACGACGTGCTGCGCCGGCGCACCACGGTGACCATCCGCGGTCTGGACAACGCCGAGGTGCGCTCGCGGGTCGAGGACCTGCTGGCGGCCAAGCCGCACTGACCCGCGGGGCGCGTGTTCGCCCCGGGGCCGACGGCGCGAGCGGGCGCTCCCGGGGTGGTCCGGGGCGGTCGGTCCGGGGTGCGGCCCGGTCGTCGGCGCGCGTGCGCGTACATGCCGTGCACGAACGGCCCGCCGTCGCTCCCCGGGGCGCGGTCCGGCCGTCGGCGTGTGGTCTGTACGTTCGGAACTCGTCCGGCGATTTCCGTTATCCGCGCCGACCCGGGGGCTCTCCCGAGTGGCGGATGGACGGGATCGGGCCCGTCACGCCGGTCGAGGAAAGTGGATGTACGTGGACTACGAGCACAACACCGCCCTGGTCGTCGCGGCCCAGGGCGGTGATCTGTGTGCCCGCGATCGACTGGTGGCCGGGTGGCTGCCGTTGGTGTACAACATCGTCGGCCGAGCGCTGGACGGGCACGCGGACGTCGACGACGTCGTGCAGGAGACCATGCTCTGCGCGGTGTCCGGCCTCGGCGGCCTGCGCGATCCCGAGCGCTTCCGCTCCTGGCTGGTGGCCATCGCGATCAACCAGGTGCGCCGTCGATACGCCCGCCGTACGACCACGACCGCGCTCGACGAGATCGCCGAGTACCCGGATCCCGCGGGCGACTTCGCCGACCTGACCATCCTGCGCCTGGGCCTGTCCGGACAGCGCCGGGACGTCGCCGAGGCGACCCGCTGGCTGGACCCGGACACCCGCGAACTGCTCGCCCTGTGGTGGTTGGAGGCGGCCGGCACGTTGACCCGCGCCGAACTCGCCGCCGCCCTCGACCTGCCCGCGACGCATGTGGCGGTCCGGGTCCAGCGGATGAAGGAGCAGTTGGAGGCGGCCCGCGTGGTGGTCCGCGCGCTCGCCGCCGACCCGCGCTGCGCGGAGGTGGCCGCGCTGATCACGCCCTGGGACGGTCGACCGACACCGCTGTGGCGCAAGCGCATCTCCCGCCACGCACGCGCGTGCGGTACGTGCGGCGCGCATCGCCACGGCCTGGCCCCGGTCGAGGGCCTGCTCGCCGGGTTGGCGCTGCTGCCGCCCACGGCGGTACTGCTGCGGCTGATCGCCCAGGCGCCATGGGCGGCGGCGACCGGTGCGGCGGGGCCGGGCGCGGTCGCCTTCACACAGCCGCTCGGCGACCCGGGGGCGACTGCCGACCCGGGTCTCCTTGCGGACCCGAGTCCTCTCGCGGACCCGGGCCCTTTCGCCGGCCCGAACCCGGCGGTCACCGCCGACCCGGCTGCCGGATCCGCCCAGGTCGGGCCGACCGCTCCCGGCCACGCCGCACCGCGTCCGGCTCGCCGACCCCGCCGGGTCGCGGCCGGCGTCGCCGCCGCGATCGGCTTCGTCGTACTGGCCGTGGTTCTGCTCGTCGACCGTCCCCACCACGCCGGACCGCGGCAAGGCGCGCCCGATCCGGCCCCCAGCCCGCCCGCCGTCGACGCGGCCCGGCTCCCGAGCACAACACCGTCGACCGACCCGCCACCGACCACCGGGCCGGCCGGTACGCCCCCGGCCTCGACGGAACCGCCGGCCACCCGGACGACCGCCGCCGTCGACACCCGGGCCCGGCTCGAACGCGCCGTCGTGGACCTGGTCAACGCCGCCCGGGCCGAACACGGTTGCACCCCGGTCCGCGTCGACGAGCGACTGCGCACCGTCGCCCGCAAACACTCCGACGACATGCTCGCCCGGCGCTTCTACGACCACGTCAACCCGGACGGGGTGCGGGCCGACGGCCGGATCACCGCCGCCGGCTACCGCTGGCGATCCTGGGGCGAGAATCTCGACCGGGGCCGCCAGGACGCCTCGCACGTGGTCGGGCAGTGGCTGGGCAGCCCGATCCACCGGGACAACATCCTCGATTGCGGCTTCACCGACATCGGTGTCGGGGTCACGGTGGGTCCGGGCGGCAACACGTGGTGGACCCAGGTCTTCGCCACTCCGGCGTGACCCGCATGCCCGCTCATGGCCTGCAGGGCCTGCCGGGCCTGCCAGGCCTGCCCGTCTGCCGGCCTGCTCGCCGGCCAGGGCGACGGGCGGGCCGACGGGCGGGGCGTGGTCGAGCCGACTGGCGACCGACGATTCCCGAGCGACGATTGGCGATCGAGGAAAGCCGCGCCGTTTTCCGTTATCCATCCGTGCTCCTCGGCTCTCCCAGGTGTCCCGGCGTCCGTGCCGGTCGACGAGCCGTACGTTTCGAGGAGTTGCGCATCGTGCAGTACCGGCAGTACCGACACCACCGGGTCATGTGCACCACGCTCGCCGCCGCGCTGGCCGCCCTCGTGGTGACCGGCTGCGGCTCGTCCGCCGAGCGGCACGACGGGGCGACCCGAGCCACGACCACGACGACCGATACCGCCTCCGCGCCGGCCACGACGACCGCGCCGACCACCGCCGCGCCGCCGGCCTCGGCCGGCACGACGAGCCCGAGCACCGGCACCGCGCCCGTGACACGCAAGCCGACCCCGTCCACCTCCGCGAGCCGCGCCGGCGGTACGGACGGCAAGGCTCAACCCGGGAAGAGCGCCCGGCCCACCGGCCCGGCCACGCCGGACGGGCCGCCCGGTGCCGACCCGACCGTGCGCGGCAACCGTCCCGCCTCGCAGTCGATCGCCGACGCCGAGGCGATGTCGCTGGAACTGCTCAACGCCGAACGCGCGAAGGTCGGGCTGCGACCGCTCCGGGCGAGCACCGACCTGAGCGACTTCGCCCGCAAGTGGGCCGAACACATGCGGCGCACCGGCTTCGCCCACTCCGGCGCCGAGGCCGACGCGCTGGTCACCGGCGCCCGCACGGGTGTGGCCGAGAACATCGTCTGGTGGGGCGATCCGGCCATGACGGCCCGGCAGGCCGCCGAGAAGTTCCAGGACATGTGGCGGCACAGCCCCGGCCACTATCGCAACCAGACCGACCCCGGCCACACCGAGGCGGGCATCGGCATATACCGCGACGAGAGCGGCTGGTGGGGCGTCCACGAATTCGCCAACGGCTGACGCCGACTCGGCGCGGCACGACGGGTACGCCGAGCGGGGCCGACCCACCCCGCTCGGCGGCCCGTGCCGACCACCGGACCGGCCCAATATCACCACAAAACGTTCTAAACTATGACCATGGCCTCGCGCCGTCCGACCCGAGGTCATGCCGCTCGGGGACGACATCCAGTCCGGGAGGACGCCATGCGCAAGGTCGTCGATTGCCGGGACTTTCCCAGTGAGTCCGGATGCAGCCTCACCATCGCCGGGACCGAGGACGAGGTCGTCCTGGCCGCCGCCCAGCACGCCCAGACCGTGCACGGGCATACCGACTCACCCGAACTGCGCGAGGAGATTCGCCAGGGGCTGAAGGACGAGGAACCCGGACGCTAGTGCCGGGCGCGGCACCAGTGCGGGGACTCCGAAGCGAGCCGCCATGTCTCGCGGTGCCCTCCCGCTGACGTTTCGCTGACGTTTTGATGATGCAGGTCGTCGAGGGCCGCACTGTTCGGAACGCGATGCCGCTTCCGCGCGCTTCGGCTTGTGGGGTGATCGGCGTGTCGGGCAGCATCGCGCTCGTCCGCAGTCAGACGGGTATGGGAGTGCCTCCGCGCGCCGAGTGCTTTCCGACTTCCCGCGCCGGGTACGGCAGCGACGAGAAAACGGGTGGGACGTGGGTCGGCGTGGGGACGACGAAGCGGCAGCCGACGGTGGGCGCCGGCAGCGACGCGACGGAACCGCCGGCGGTGTGGCGATCCCGTTGATCGTCGTGGTGATCGTGTGCTTTCTGATTACGTCGTGGGCCTGGCTGTTCGCGGGTGATGACAAGCGCGGCGCGCGGTCCTCGGCCCCGGACGCCACCTCGGCGGCGGATGGCACTCCCGTCGGCGGCGGGGTCGTCGCGGGGTCCGGCAGCCCCGCGCCGACGGGCGCCACGCCGCGGGCCGGCGGCACGGTGAGCGGCACCGCGTCGGGGTCGCCCGCGCCTTCCGCGTCGTCGTCCGCACCCGCGCCGGGACAGCCCGGCGCGTCATCCGGGGCGGCGCAACCCCCGGGCGTCCCCGCGCAGCCGCCCGGCGTGCCGCAGTCCGCGACCGCGCCCGGCGCGACACCCGTGGGCACGCCGCGGGCGAGCGAGGCGCAACCCGGCGAGATCGCCGTGATGGTCGACCGGTTCGCCACCACCGGATACATCGACGTGATCAACCCGACCGACCGCCCACTCAAGTCCTGGAAGCTGACGGTCACCGTGTCGGGTTCACGGTTCACGGTCTTCCGCGCGGACGGGAACGGCGGCCTCACCGCGCAGTACGGCAGCACGGTGGCGACCGCCACGTCGACGCGGCCCCTACAGCCGCACGAGGAACTCACGCTCTACTTCGAGCTCAAGGACCCGGTCACCAACGCCACGTGCGACTTCTCCGGCGTGAGCTGCCGGTTCTGACCCCGCCGTCGGCCGGCCACTACCCCCGGGCCGGGAGTAGTGGCCGGGCCTCGGCTCGGGCGTCCACCGGTCAGCGCAGGACGGTCGGTGAGGCCGCCTTCGCGGCGAGCAGGCGTGGGGCGCCCGTTCCGTCGGCGGGCACCGCGTAGACGTTCTTGTCCCGCCCATACATCACGGTGTGGTCGTCCAGCCAGGCCGCCTGGTCGTCGACGTTCGCGCGCTCGGCCAACGGGGTCTCGCGCATCGTGGCCAGGTCGAGCACGTGCAGTCGCCACGTGGTGCTGCCGGAGCGCTTCTTGAACGCGATTCGGGTGCCGTCCGGGGACAACGACGGGCATTCCAGGTTCTCCCGTACCGTGTGCGCCTCCCAGTTCGCGTAGTCGCCCTCGACCAGGTAGGTGCGTCCCTTGGTGGAGACCGTCGCGTAGAAGCGGTTGTCGTCGGCGGCGAAGGTGACGCCCCAGTAGTTGACGTCGGCGGATCGGTAGCGCTTGCCGTCGACGGTCAGCGGGATGGCCTCGATGTTGATCAGCGTGTAGTCGGTGCGGGTGTCCAGGATGCCGGTCCAGGTGGAGAATCCGGTCTTGTTGTAGGACTCGCCGGTGACGAAGACGGTCCAGGACACCATGCGTCCGCTCGCCGAGACCCGGGCGCGGCTGGGCGTGCCGGCGAGTTCGATCCGGCGTCGCACGTTCATCGAGCCGTCCACGATCAGCGCGTCGGTGCCGGGCAGCGGGCCGCCTCGGGTTTGCAGGCAGACCCCGGTGCCCGCGCCGACGGCGAAGCGTTCGCAGCGCAGCCCGCTGTCGATCCGGGAGGGACCGGTGTTGCCGGCCGGGTCGATCCCGGTCGCGGCCACGGTGCGCCGGCCGCCGCCGCGGTCGGTGTCCACGAAGACCAACTGCCCGCCCGCGGTCAGGTCCAGCGGCCGGCGTTCGACCGTCGCGTCCTCCTCGCGGCCGGCCGCGAAGGTCGAGTACCCGACCCCCACTCCGGCCAGCACCAACAGGCCGAGCAGCAACGCCAGGGCGCGCCTCATCCGGTCACCTCCGGGAGCGGGGACCGCGACGGCAACAACCGCCGGGCCAGGACGAGGCAGCCGGCCATCCCGACTCCCATGGCGAGCAGTGCGGGGCGCGAACCCCACAACGTCCAGGCCGCGCCGAAGAGCACCGAGGACACCATCCGGGCGCCGGCCTGACCGGTCTGGAGCAGGGCCAGACCGCTGGTGCGCAGGTGCACCGGGAGCAGCGGTCCGGCGGCGGCCATCAGCACGCCGTCGGTGGCGGCGTAGAACAGGCCCTGGAGGACGAGCACGCTCAGCAGCACGGTCCACAACAGCGGTGTGCCCGGGGTGCGGTCGCCGGTGGGCGCGGCGGCCACCGCGTAGGCCGCGAGCAGTGCGAGGTGCCCGCCGAGGAAGACGCGGAATCGGCCGACCCGGTCGGCGAGCCGACCGAGCGGCACGGCGAGCAGCAGGTAGGCCCCGGCGGTGCCCAGCGGCAACAACGGGAAGTATCGGAGCGGGATGTCGAAGCCCTGTTGCAGGACCAGATACACGAACGTGTCGCCGACGGTGAGCAGCCCCAGCAGGGTGGCGGCCACGCAGGTGCGCCGGAACGGACCCAAGCGCAGCAGCGCGAACGCGGCCCGCAGCGACGACTCGCGCCGGGGTCCGGCCGGTTCGCGGTGGTCGCGCACGTACAGCGCCATCAGCAGCACCGCGAACACGGCCACACAGAAGCTCACCACGAACACGGCGTCGTACGCGTCGTGGGTGGCCCACAACACGGCGAACGCGGCGAGCGGGCCGAGGAAGGCGCCGATCGTGTCCATCGCGCGGTGCACGCCGAACGCCCGACCCAGGTCGGGTGCCGGGGTGCTGAGGGTGATCAGCGCGTCGCGCGGCGCGGTACGCAGCCCCTTGCCGGTGCGGTCCGCCGCGAGTACCAGGCCGAGCCCGGTGACCGACGAACCGGCCAGTGGCAGGCCGAGTTTGCATACGGCGGAGAGTCCGTACCCGGTGCCCGCGACCAGCTTGCGCCGGCGGGTGCGGTCGGCCACCTGGCCGCCGAGCAGACGGACGAACGCGGTGACGCCGAAGTAGGTGCCGTCCAGGAGGCCGTATTGCAACGGGCTCAGACCCAGGGTGAGGACGAAGTAGGTGGGCAGTACGGCGGTGACCATCTCCGAGGAGACGTCGGTGACCAGGCTGACGGCGCCGAGCGCGAGCACGTTGGCCGGGACGTTGCGCGCGAACCTGCGCGGCGTCCGGGCCGAGGCGATCCCACCGGCCTGGTCCGCGCGCCGGGTGGCGGCGATGTACACGGGCGGTCCTCCCTCGATCCGTCCGGGGACGGTGGACTCGGAGCGGGTCGGAGCGGGTCGGAGCGAGACGGGGCGGTATGCAGCGGGACGGGGAGGGTCGGATCGGAACGGGCCCGGTGCGGGCCGGCCGGGAAGGAGGTCGCCGGGCGGCCCGCACGATCGGTGGACTCGATCGGTGGACTCAGTGGCAGCCGACCGGCCCGAAGGAGTCGAGTTGCTTGCCGTCGTAGCGCACGAGCTGTCCGGAGTAGGTGCCGGCGGAGAGGGTCAGCTTGAGCACGGCCGGCGAACCGGTCACCCGCTTCTCGCTGTTGGGCTGCGGACTTTCGAAGTCGTACGGGTCCGCGCCGCCGGTGCCCACGAGCAACTCGCGAATGCCGGCGGGATCCGCCTTGGCCTTGGGGTTCTGCGGTGCGTAGCGCTCGTAGAGGTGGTCGTGCCCGTTGAGGATCAGATCGGTGTGCGCGTCGTAGAGCACCTGCCACGCGGTCTGACTGACCTTGTCGGCCTGCGGCCCCGAGCTGTACAGGGGCTTGTGCCAGTAAGCGGCCACACACCCGTGCGAGTTGTTCGCCAGGTCCGCCTTCAGCCATTGGATCTGCGCCGAGTTCGCCGACATCGACTGCTCGGAGTCGAGCGCGATGAAGTGCCAGCCGCCCCGGTCCCAGCTGTACCAGGTGGTCCCGTTCGGAGTCGCCCGGTCGCCGAAGTAGGCCTTGTAGCCGGACTCGGGAGGACTGTCGTCGTACTCGTGATTGCCGGGCGAGGGACGGGTCTTGGCCTTGAACCGGCCCCACGTGGTGTCGTAGTACTTGCGGAAGTCGGCGAGGCTGCCCGTGTCGTACTGGTTGTCCCCGAGCGTGATCACCTCGTCCGGATTGATCGCCTCGACCCGCTTCGCGGTCTGCTCGGCCCCGCAATCCTGCGACGACGTGCAGCCCGGGTCGGAGATGTCGCCGGCGGCGACGACGGTGAACGAGGAGCCGCCGGCCTGTGGGGTGCCGACCACCGAGGCACTGGGCGCGGACAGGTTGCCCGCCGCGTCGCGGGCGCGGACGGTGTAGGTGTAGCCGACTCCGGTGGTCAGGCCGGTGTCCGCGTAGGAGGTGCCGGCGCTGGTGCCGACCGTGACGCCGTCGCGCAGCACGTCGTAGCCGGTCACCCCGACGTTGTCGGTGGAGGCGGTCCAGCCCAGCGAGACGCCGGTGGACGTGGTGCCGGTCACCCGCAACGCGGTCGGCGTGCTCGGCGCGGTGGTGTCCGGGCCGCCCGCGCCGAAGACCTCGAACTCCCAGAGGGAATAGCCGTATTCGGTGGCACGCGTGGTCGCGTACACGCGTACGTGGCGACCGTGCGTGGACAGCGCGCCGAGATCGTCGGTGCCACCGTCGCCGGTGGAGGTGTTGTAGACCTTGGTCCAGGACGCGCCGTCGGGCGAGACCTCGATCCGGTAGGCCTTCGCGTAGGCGTCCTCCCAGGTCAGTCGTACCCGGGAGATCGAGACGTCGGAGCCGAGGTCGACGCTGAGCCATTGGGCGCCGGCGCCCTCCTGGCTCGCCCACCGGGTGGTGGTCTTGCCGTCCACGGCCTTGGCCGCGCCGTAGGTCGAACTCTCGGTGGACGAGGCGGTGGCGGGTTTGCCGCGGGAGAGCAACACCTCGGCGGCGGAGGCGGTTTCCCCGAAGGTCAGCACGGTGGCCAACATCGCGACGACGGCGATCACCGCAGGCAGTCGGGGTATTCGGGACAGGGCGCGCCGGCCGAACCGGGCCGGGGATCTTCCGCGATGCGGGCGCGTGGGCAGGGACAGGTGCACGTCGTCCTCCAGCGTTGAGGAGCCGATCGTCGTGCCTGAGCCGGGCGGGATGGTGCGCTCGATCGGGCCGGAGAAGTGCGCTCGCGGGACCTGGCGACACCGCGAAAAAGCAGCCCGCGATGCCCCAACAGGAGCCTCCGGCCCGACTGTTGGCCCGACGATCCCAAGCAGCCGCGCACCCCGTCAAGACTTGTTAGGAAACTTTACTAACAAGACCCGCGCAGTCCGCGCTCCCTGCCCGAACCCGACGACAGGAGGCCACCCAACCCCCCTTGCGCCCCCGCGCCGGGCATCCCGATGGCCCCGAAGTGTCGAATCGCCGTCCCGCCGGGACCCCCGCCTTTACCATGGGACGGCAGATCCGAGCGCGGAGGGGGACCGTGTGGCGAGCGTCGTCTTCGTGCACGGCACCGGTGTGCGCGAGAAGCGATACGAGGACCTGCTGCGCGGCGTGCGCGCACGGCTGACCGACCTGCGCCCGGACCTCGATGTGTTGCCCTGCCTGTGGGGAGAGGCGCACGGTGCGCGGTTGCGGCATGGCGGGGCCTCGGTCCCCGAACGCTCGGTCCGCGCGGGCGAGGGGAACATCGACGCCGAGGACGCGGACGTGATCTGGGCGCGGTTGGACGCGGATCCGCTGGCCGAACTGCGAGCCCTGGTCGAGTACGGTGCCGGGCGCCCGGCGTACCGGCCCGCGCGCGGGTTCGCCGCCGAGCGGCTCGCCGCGCGGGTTCGCACGCTGGCGGAACGGCCCGATGTGGCCGCCGCCGCGGCAGTGGCCGGCGTCGCGGCCGACCTGGGCGCCGGCGCCGAGACGGTGGCGGAGGCGTTGCCCGCCCTGGTGATCGACAGCGCCGACGCCGTCACCGGGCCCGCAGCCGTGGCCCGGGCCGTGGTGGCGGCGACGTTGCATCACGGCGACGCCCGGGCCGATGGCTGCCTGCCGATGGACGGGCTCGAACGGGACGCGCTGGTCCGGGCGATCGTGGGCGCACTGGGCGGCTCGGCCGACCCGCGCGGTGTCCTGGCCACGGCCGGTCGACCACTCGCGGCCTCGGGGATGTGGTTCGCCTCCTGGCGTGTGCGGCGCGGGCGGGATCGCATCGTCGATGGTGCGGTGCCGCCGTTGGGCGACATCCTGCGCTATCAGGTGGCGGGCGACGGCGTACGCGGGTGTGTCGCCCGCGCCGTCGAGGCCGCCCGCGAGAACGGGCCGGTCACCCTGCTCGCGCACAGCCTCGGCGGCATCGCGTGTGTGGACTGGCTCGCCGCGGCCGACAACGCCGGACACGGAGTGGACCTGCTGGTCACCGCCGGCACCCAGGCGCCGTTCCTGTACGAGTTGGACGCCCTGCGGGCCCTGCGCGCGCACGAGGCGCTGCCCGCGCACTTCCCGCGGTGGCTCAATGCCTACGACGTGCGCGACCCGCTCGCGTATGTGGCCGCGCCGGTCTTCGGTACCCGCGCCGAGGATCGGGAATTCGTCACCGGACAACCCCTGTTGCGCGCACACAGCGCCTACTGGGCACACGCCCCGCTCTACCGGTGGCTGGCCGAGGAGATCCCTCGGTGAGCTCGCGCGATGTCGACCCGGCCCGGACCTACGCGATCGTCGTGGCCATGGAGCGATATCGGCATCTCGACCTGGATCTGGTCGGCCCGTACACGGACGGCTGCCGCTTCATCCACTGGCTGTTCGACCGCGGAGTGCCGCCCGAGAACGTCGAATTCGTGGCGTCGCCACCGGCTCACGACCGACCCGAGCCGCCGGTGCCCTGCCGCGCCCACCCCGGCGAGGAACTCGCCGACCTGTTTCAGGACATCATCGCCAAGTGTGACGCCGACCTGCTGTGGGTCTTCTGGGGCGGCCACGGCGTCACCGACGACCAGGGTGCCTCGATGCTCCTGCTGGAGGACTCCCAGCCACACCGGCTGCGCGGCCTGCCGGTGGCCAACCTGGTGCGCACCCTGTTGGGAACGTCGAACCAGGGCCGGCGCATCGCGCGGGTGGCCGTGGTCCTGGACGCGTGCCAGACCCAGTTGCGGCCCGGACAGGGAAATCTGGTGCCGCGCCCGATCACCGGAACCGTCGAATTGGACCCCGATCGCGGCCTGTTCCTGCTTCAGGCCTGTGCGCCGGGACAAGCGGCACACAATCCGCAGCGCTCGGGGCTGTTCTCGCGGCGCTTCCTTGATCGCATCGAACAGGTCGAACCCGGACTGGTGTTGCCCGACCTCAACGACATCTACGACGGGCTGTCGCGGCGCTTCGTCGCCGACGAGGACACCCGGACCTTCCGCTACGGGCAGCGCCCCGGTCGCAGCGAGCACAACTGGGACGGCCGCACGACCTGGGACGAGGATCCCGCCCGTGCCCCGCGCGCGGCCGAAGTGCGGCGCGCCCTGGCCGACATCGGAAACCTGATCGCGACGAGCCTGCCCGACGAGAACGACCGCGTCCGACTCGCCGACGACCTCGGCCGGACGCTGGACACGTACGTGCCGGAGCCCGATCCGGACGCCATCGCCATCGCCGCCGTACAGACCCGGCACGGCCTGTCCACCTTGGTGTCGATGCTGCCCTCGACGTTGCCCGCCGCGGTCGTACGGTCGCTGGAGCACCTGTGCCACACGGTTCGGCCCGGCGAATATCTCACCCGCGTGGAGCACTCGACGCTGATCGAGACGCTGCGATCCTGCGGGATCGCCGACCTGGAGGGCGTGCTGCGGCGGGATCCGGTGTGCGGGCCGGGATTTCCACCCGGTGCCTTCGACGCGGTCGACCTGGTCGCGGTCCTGGAGGGACGTGCGCCGCCGGAGCGAGACCGCCTGGCGCACCTGCCGGCGTTCGTGGAGGCCGTCGCCCACCACGCGCCGAATCTCGAGGCCGGCGCCCGACTGCGCGCCTGGAACGCAGACCTGGCCGCCCGGCACGGCACCCGGCCGGACCTGTTGACGGCCCGGCGCGGCGATCTGGAGGCCATGCGGAGCTGGACGCGCGAGGAACAGGTCTGGATCCGGCTGGAGATCGCCGCGCTCGACGCGAAGGCACAGCGGCCGGCGGACACCCGCTACCGATACACGGCCCGCGTACGCGAGGGCGGCGATGTCACCACGGTCTCCGTCGCCGACGACGTCTACCGACCGTGGACTTGCGTACGCTCGCGCGTTGCCGCGTTCCTGCAGACGGTGCTGGATCGACCGGGCGCGCGACCGGCCGTCGAGTGTTTCCTGGAACCCGGTCAACTCGACCTCCAGATCGAGCGGATCGCGGTCGATCGCCAAGACCGGGAACAGGTCCCCCTGGGTGCCGGCACCCCGGTCGTGGTGCGCTGTCGGGAACTGCGCGCGTTTGTGCCGGACGCGTGGCTCGCGCGCTGGCGCGAGAGCACGCGGGACGAGGTCGGCGCCCATCACTGGCTGTGCCACGAGGCCCGTGCCGACACCGGCCTCGGACTGCGCTCCGCGCTGACCAAGGCGCCCTCCCTGGGCTGTGTACACCTCGTCGGCGAGGCCGCACAGGTACGTCACCACGTGGCGCTGTGTCTGCTGGCGGGAGTACCGGTGGCGCTGTGGCACCGCCGGGGCGCCGGTTGCGATCTCGCCCATCTGCGCGAGCAGATCCGACCGCGCGACCTGCCCGAGGCGATCCGGCGATGGCGTGCGGACAACGACGGGCAGTCCGTCGTCCTGTTGTGGGACGACCCCACCAGCGCGGAGGCGATCCGGCTGTTGCGCGGGCCGTCCGAAGGAAGGGGAGCAGAAGCATGAACCAGCCCGCGCACGGTGATTGGCTGATCTTTCGCGGGGACGGAACCAGTCGTCGGGCGGTGCTGCCACAGGGTCCGCCCTGGCGGCGGTTCGGCCCCGAACACGCCTCACCACAGCGCTATGTGATCGGGGCCGACGAGGTCGACGTCGTCAATACGGCCCTGCATCTGCGCCGGCCGTTGCTGGTGACCGGGCGGCCGGGCAGCGGCAAGACCACATTGGCGCACGCGATCGCCGACGAACTGCAACTGGGACCGGTGCTGCGCTGGTCGATCAACAGCCGCAGCACCCTGGAGAGCGCGTTGTACCGCTACGACGCGGTCGCCCGGCTGCACGACACCGCGATCGCCGACAAGGAGCATCGCAGCGCGCCCGACGTGGGACGGTACGTGCGCCTGGGGCCGCTCGGCACCGCGCTCGCGCCGCGCGAGCGGGCGCGGGTGCTGCTGATCGACGAACTCGACAAGAGCGATCTGGATCTGCCCAACGACCTGCTGACGGTCTTCGAGGAAGGGACTTTCGAAATCCCCGAGTTGGCCAGACTGACCGACCGCGACACGGTCTCGATCGGGGTCACGGGGTCGGCCGAGCGGGTGGCGGTGACCGCCGGGCAGGTGAGTTGTACGCAGTTCCCGGTGATCGTGGTGACCAGCAATGGCGAGCGGGACTTCCCACCGGCGTTCCTGCGTCGTTGTGTGCGCCTGGACCTGCCGGATCCGGGCCCCGATCGGCTCGCCGAGATCGTGGCCGCGCGGTTGGGCCCGGACACGCCGGCCGAGGACCTGATCGAACGGTTCGTGGCATTGCGACACGAGGGCGAACTCGCGACGGATCAACTGCTGAACGCGGTCCACCTGCGGCTTTCCGGAGTACTGCTCGACGAAGAGCGGTTGGCCCTGCTGTTTCGATCGTTGGACCCCACCCAACCATGACGGACGACTCGCTGTGGGCGGCGCTGCGCGACGCGGGCGCGGACATCGACCAGTGCCTGGACGCGCTGTGGTTGGCGCGCGTGTTGCCGACCCGGACGACGCCACGCCGACGCGAGCGGGGCGGGACCGGTGCCGAACCGGCGTCGACGTCCGCGGATCCCGGGCCCGCGGTCCAACCCGCGCCGGAGCCCGGGCCCGGCCCCTTGGACGAGCCGTCGGGGCCGGCGACCGCGGGGCGACCCCGACGGCGGCGGGCGGCGGGGCTGTACGCGTCGGCGACGGCCGACGGCGCAGACGGCATCCGGGCCACGCCGGCCGACGTGCCGGCCCCTCGGGCCATCCCGCGAGCGACCGAACTGGCCCGCGCGCTCAAACCACTGCGCCGTACCGTGCCATCGGTGGCCAGGCGGCGGCTCGACGAGGCCGCGACCGTCGAGGCCGTTGCCGAGACCGGCCTGATCTCGGCCGTCCTGCGGCCGGAGCGGGAGCCGTGGTTGGACCTGACCCTCGTGGTCGACACAGGTTCGTCGATGGTGATCTGGAACCGCATGGTGGTCGAGCTGCGGGAACTGCTCCATCGACTCCGCGCGTTCCGTCGGATCAAGGTGGTCGGCCTGGACACCGACGAGACCAGGATGGCGCTGCGCACTCGCCCGTTCGCGGCAGGATCCCGGGTCGCACCGGACGTCGAGGGCAACGGCCTGACCCTGGTGCTGACCGATGGGATCGGGCCTGCCTGGCACAGCGGCGCGGCGCAGCGTTTGCTCGCCCGCCGCGCTCGAGCCGGCCCGATGGCGGTGCTGCACACCCTGCCCGCACGTCTGTGGGAGGGCACCGGTATCGCGTGCGCACGCCTGGACGTGTGGGCGCCGGGGCCGGCCGTACCCAACCGCCTGCTCGGCGTGCGGCACCCGTTCCTGCCGGCGGGCACGAGCCCGGGTGGCGCACCCGGTGACATCCCGGTGCCGGTCCTGGAGTTCCCCAACGTCTCGCCGCGCTCGTGGGCGGATCTGGTGGCCCATGCGACGACCGCCGAGTCGCTGCCGGTCACGATGTTCGGGGCCGGCCCCTCCCGGACGCCCGGGCTCCCGGCTCCGCTTGGGCGATCGGCCGCACCCGCCGAGCGGATCCGCGAGTTTCACGCGAGCGCGTCCTACGAGGCGTTCCGACTGGCCGCCCACTTCGCCGCGGTTGCTCCACTTCCGCTGCCGGTGATGCGCCTGGTCCAGCACGCCACCACCGCCGACGCCACCCCGACACACCTGGCCGAGGTCTTCGCGAGCGGGCTGCTGACCGTGCACCGGCCCGGTCGACACGGGCCCGAGCACACCGAGTACACGTTCGAGCAAGAGGTGGGCGACCTGCTCCTGGACACCCTTTCGGTGGTCGAGGGCCTGCGCACCGTGGAGGCGGTCACGCGCTACCTCGGGCGACGGGCCGACCGCACGCCGAGTGTCTCCGTGCTGCTGGCCGAAGACGGCGCCACACATCGGGTGGGCGCCGATGCGAGGCCGTTCGCCATGGCGGACGCTCCACTGGTGCGGCGGCTGCGGAACGCACGGGGGGCGGCCCGGTCGGCCGAGGTCGCAGGCGAAACCGAGACCGGGGCGCGGCCGTTCCTCACCCTGCCCGCAACCACCCGGGTCGAACCGGCGGTGGCCAGGCGGGCCGTGTACACCGGTCTGCGGCGGCTGCGGGAGGAGCGCGGCCTGACCCAACGCGACGTGGGCGCCACCATGGACTGGTCGCTCTCGAAGGTGATTCGGATCGAGACCGGACAGGTGAGCGTGTCGATCACCGACCTGCGCGCGTTGCTGAGGCTGTACGACGTTCGGGACCGGGGCCGCGTCGATGCCTTCGTGGCGAACGCGCGCGCGTCCCGCCGTCGCTCATGGTGGTTCGGCTACAGCGACCCGGTGGTGGGCGAACTGGGCACGACGCTCCCCTTCGAATCCGCAGCGACCGGCATTCGCGGCTTCGAACCCCATCTGATTCCCGACGTGTTGCAGACCGAGGAGTACACGCGTGAAGTCCTCCTCGCCACCCTGCCGGTGCCCGCAGCCCACTTCCGCGAGGCTCTCGACTTCCGGCTGGAACGACAACAACGTCTGCTGCGGGAGAACGGGCCCGAGATGCGGTTCGTGCTGGACGAGAGCGTGGTGCGCAGGATGGTCGGCGGGCCGGCGGTGATGCGGCGCCAGATGGAGCGACTGCGCGAATACGCCCGGCACCCCCGCATCACCGTGCGGATCATGCCATTTTCGGCCGGTCTGTGCCGAGGCGGCCATGTCGCCTTTCAACTCTTGAGCGTTCCTGGTCCGAACGAGGACGTGGTCTTGGCCATCGAGCGACCCGGCTCCGGTGTGATCGTCTGCCACGAAGGCCAGGATGATCCGCCGTCCTCGCAACCCATGGCCCACGAAGAGATTTTCCGGACCCTGGAAGACCGTGCCCACCTCTTCTCTGCGCAGGTCCCATCCGAGGCCGTGGGCCACGGGTGGGCGCCGGTCCCGGAGTCGTAGGGGTCGACGGGTCAGGGGGAGGTGGGGTGGTCGAAGGTCGGGGTGGGGGCGGCGGGGGTGTGGTTGAGGACCAGGACGCCGATGATGGTGGCCAGGGTGAAGACGACGAGGATCAGGGTGGCCAGGATCAGCCGGCGGCGGCGTTCGCGGCGTTGCCAGTCCTGGTGGGCGGTGTGGTAGGCGTCGGGGGCCGGGTGTACGCCGGCGGCGAGGGTTTCCAGGGCCTCGCGCAGGTGTCGTTCGGTGTCGGGAGAGGTGGGAGGGGTGGGAGGATTGTTCATCGCCGTACCTCCAGCGCGTGCGTGAGAGCGGCGATCCCACGAGCGGTGTGCGTTTTGACGGAGCCGACCGAGATGCCCATGGTCGACGCGATCTCCTTCTCCTTGAGCCCGAGCCAGTGGCGCAGTACGAGTGCCTCGCGCTGGCGCGCGGGCAACTCGCGCAGCGCGCGGATCAGCGCCTGCTGGTCGTCGCGCAGCAGGGCCGAGGTCTCGGCGGAGGCCACCGTGTCCACGGAATCCTCGACGTGTCGGCGGGCGACCTGGAGATGGCGTATTCGCATCCGGGTCTGGTTGCACACGACCGAACGCAGATAGGCGGCGGCGGCGTCGGGCGTGCGCAGTTTGCGGAATTTGCGGTAGATCTCGTAGTACGCCTCGGCCACGATGTTCTCCGGGTCGTCGGCGCCCAGGAGGGTGGCGAGTCGGAGCATCGAGGGGTAGTGCAGGTCGAACAGGCGCGCGATCTGCACCTCGCGATCCGATTCGTCCGCGGCCGGCGGCGGTTGCATCCCGTCTGGGAGCGGGGCCTCGGGAACAAGGGCGGCCTGGGGGACCACTGCCCCGGGAACCAGCGCCTCGGGGACCGACGCCTCGGGAACCTGCGACTCCACGATCGGCGCCTTCGGAACCGGCGCGCCGCGCGACGGCGCGGTCGCGGATGCCGGTGCGGGCTCGATGTCCCGGCGCAGGCGTTTCACGAGCCGCTCGCCTCCTTCCCCGGGCCACGCCGGCCGGCCAGGCGTGCCGGCAGCGCCGTGGTGTCCGCACCCCGCGCGGCGCCCATCCGGTCGAACACCTCGGTGAGGACCAGGGTGACCGCGAGATTGAGCAGCAGCGCGGCGAGCCCCGCGTACATCTGCACTCCCCGACCTCCCAGCTCGACCCGGATCAGCGAGACGAAGCCCTCCCGCACGACCGCGACGGTACCGGTCAGCATGCCCACCGCCCAGCCCGCCAGCAGTGCCCGGTGGTGCAGACGCCGGGTGAACAGCCCGATCACCACGGCCGGGAAGATCTGCAGGATCCACACCCCGCCGAGCAGTTGCAGATTGATCGCGGCCTGGTCGCGCAGCCCGAAGACGAACGCCACCGCGCCCACCTTCGCGGTCAGCGACACCCACTGCGCGACACGCATCTGCCGCTTGGGCGTGGCCGTCGGCTGGAAGTACGCGACGTAGACGTTGCGCACGAAGGAGGTCGCGGCGGCGATCGACATCACCGCCGCCGGCACCAACGCGCCGACGATGATCGCGCCGAACACCAGACCGGCCGGAAAGGCCGGCAGCAGCCGGTCGACCAGCATCGGTACCGCCGCCTCGGCCGTACCCGAGGGCGCGTCGACGTCCATCGCCACCGCCGCGATGCCCAGCACGCCGAACATCGCCAGCACCGAGGTCCAGGCGGGCAGCGCGACGCAGACCCGACGCAGCGTGTCGGGACCGGACGCGGCGAACCCGGCGGTCAGCACGTGCGGGTACATCAACAGCGCCAGCGCCGAGCCGAACGCCAGCGTGGCGAAGCCGGCCTGCTGGTGCGGCCCCAGGACGAGTGAGGCGTCCACCGGTCCGTGCGCGGCCAGCCGCCGATCCGCGGCCTCGAACATCGGCCCCGGCCCGTCGAACCGGCGCAGCACGAACGCCACCGCCACCGCGGCCGAGCCGAAGATCGCCACCCCCTTGAGCGCCGAGATCACCGTGGGCGCGCGCAGTCCGTGCCGATACGTGGCGATCGCCAATCCGGCGAACAGCGCGACCATGGTCAGGTCGCCGGTCGCGCCGCGCGGACGCAGCCCCGCGGCGGCGAGCACGGCGCGGATGCCCAACACCTGGAGCGCCAGGTACGGCATCGTGGCCAGGATCCCGGTCAGCGCGACCACCAGCGCCAGCGCCGGCGAGCCGTAGCGACCCCGGACGAAGTCGCCGACGGTCAGGTAGCCGTGTCGGCGGGCCACCGCCCACAGCCGGGGCAGCAGGACGAAGGCCATCGGGCACACGATCACCGTGTACGGCAGCGCGAAGAACGCGGACGCGCCCCGGCCGTACACCTGGCCCGGCACCGCGGTGAAGGTGTACGCGGTGAAGATCGTGCCGCCGAGCAGGAACCAGGTCCACACCGGGCCGAGACCGCGGTCGGCCAGCGACCAGTTCTCCAGCGACGGCAGGTCGTCGGTGCGGCGCAGGCGCGGTGCGGTCACCGCCAGTAGCGAGGCACCGCCGACGACGATCAGGAGGGCCGCGATCATGGCCCCGTCGGTCATCCGTCACCGTCCGGATCGACGTGTGAGCGCGCTCGCCCACGGGTTGCGCGAGCGTACCCGACCCGGCCCGGGCCACCTCGCGGAAATCCGTCGGACATCGGCTGTCAACCAAAAGGCACGCACGCGCAACTCTTCCACAGGGCCGGCGCACGGTCGGCCCCGTGGCCACCGACAGCAGGAGGCGTGATGACCGGGAATCGACCCCCGACCGCCGCCGGACGCGCCCGCGCGCGCCGCCGGATCGCGGCCGGGGTCTGCCTGGCCGCGCCGGTCGCGGCGCTGCTGTGGGTGCCCTCGTACGCCCGCCGAGGCCCGGAAATGGCCGGCGTCCCGTTCTTCTACTGGTACCAGCTCGCCTGGGTGCCGGGGTGCGCCGCCGCCATGCTCGTCGCCTACCTGCTGCTGCGCCGCCCCGACCGGCGCGGGGCCTGACCGACCCGGATCGGTCGCCGCTCCCGGCCGCTCCCGCCGTACCCGTCCGTCGCTCTTCCGTCCCCTGCCCGATGAGGAGTACGCGTGCCCCCCACCAACACCAGTACCGGCACCGGCACCGACAGCCCCCGTTCGTACAATCCGAGGTCGATCCTGATCTGGACCGTCGTCGCGCTGATCGGCGCGGCCGGCTGGGGCGTGGTCGCCCTGGCCCGCGGCGAGGAGATCTCGGCCGTCTGGCTGATCTTCGCGGCGGTCGCCTCGTATGCGATCGCCTACCGCTTCTACTCGCGCTTCATCGCCGTACGAGTCCTGGAGCCGGACGACACCCGGGCCACTCCGGCCGAACGCCTGGACGACGGCGTCGACTACCAACCGACGGACCGCCGGGTGTTGTTCGGGCACCACTTCGCCGCGATCGCCGGCGCCGGACCGCTGGTGGGCCCGGTGCTGGCCGCGCAGATGGGCTACCTGCCGGGCACGATCTGGATCGTGGTGGGGGTGATCTTCGCCGGGGCCGTGCAGGACATGGTGATCCTCTTCCTCTCCATGCGCCGGGACGGCAAGAGCCTGGGGCAGATGGCCCGCGAGGAGATCGGCCGGGTCGGCGGCGTCGCGGCGCTGATCGCGGTGTTCGTGATCATGATCATCCTGCTCGCGGTGCTCGCCCTGGTCGTGGTCAACGCGCTGGCGAACTCGCCGTGGGGGACCTTCTCGGTCACGCTGACCATCCCGATCGCCCTGTTCATGGGCGTCTACCTGCGCTTCCTGCGCCCGGGTCGGGTGCTGGAGACCAGTGTGATCGGCGTCGTGCTGCTGCTGGCCGCGATCATCGGCGGCGGGCAGATCGAGGACACCGCGCTGGGCGACGCGTTCACGTGGAGCCCGACCACGCTGGTGTTCTGTCTGGTCGGGTACGGCTTCGTCGCCTCGGTGTTGCCGGTGTGGCTGCTGCTGGCCCCGCGCGACTACCTGTCCACCTTCATGAAGGTCGGCACGATCGTGCTCCTGGCCATCGGGGTGCTGGTGGCCGCGCCGAACCTGAAGACCGACGCGGTCAGCTCGTTCGCGAGCTCGGGCTCCGGGCCGGTGTTCGCCGGATCGATGTTCCCGTTCCTGTTCATCACCATCGCGTGCGGGGCGTTGTCCGGTTTCCACGCCCTGGTCGCCTCCGGTACCACGCCGAAGCTGATCAGGAAGGAGTCGCAGGTCCGGATGATCGGCTACGGCGCCATGCTGATGGAGTCGTTCGTGGCGGTGATGGCGCTGATCGCGGCGTGTGTGATCGATCCGGGTCTGTACTACGCGATGAACGCCCCCGCCGGGGTGCTCGGTGCCACCGCCGAGAGCGCCTCGCACGCGGTGGCCGGTCTCGGCTTCACGATCAGTCCCGAGGACCTGCGCTCGGCGGCGACCGCGGTCGAGGAGAAGACCCTGATCGCCCGGTCCGGCGGAGCGCCCACGCTGGCCGTGGGCATGTCGGAGATATTCGCCGATGTCTTCGGCGGCGCGGGGATGAAGGCGTTCTGGTACCACTTCGCGATCATGTTCGAGGCGCTGTTCATCCTGACCACGGTGGATGCCGGCACCCGGGTGGGCCGCTTCATGCTCCAGGACATGCTGGGCAACGTCTGGAAGCCGATCGGCCGGGTCAACTGGAAGCCCGGCATCTGGATCACCAGCGCCGTGGTGGTGGGCCTGTGGGGCTACTTCCTGTACGCCGGGGCCACCGACCCGCTGGGCGGGATCAACCAGCTCTTCCCGCTGTTCGGCATCGCGAACCAACTGCTCGCCGCCGTCGCGCTGACCGTGGCCACCACCGTGCTGATCAAGTCGGGCAAGCTGCGCTGGGCCTGGGTCACCGGCATCCCGCTGGCCTGGGACGTGGCGGTGACCTACACCGCCGGGATACAGAAGATCTTCTCCGACGATCCCCGGGTCGGCTTCTTCGCGCAACGGGACCGCTACGCCGACGCGATCGACGCGGGGAAGGTGCTGGGCCCGGCGAAGAACATGGACGACATGCACACCGTGGTGCTCAACTCCACCGTGGACGGGGTGCTGATCTCGGTGTTCCTGGTACTGATCGCGCTGGTGATGGGCAACGCGGCGATCGTGTGCGTGCGGGCGATCCGGGCCGGGGGGACGCTGCCCACCACGGAGACCCCGTACGTCGAGTCGAAGCTGACGGACGAACCCGTCGACGCACCGCGCGTGCGGGAACTCGCCGGAGCGGGAGCGGGAGCGAATGGGGGCGCGGGCGCGGCTCCGGGCTCCGGCGACGGGGCGGCTCGGTTGTGACGCGAACCGACACCGATGTGAACCCGGACCCCGACGTGGGGGGCAGGCCGGGCCCGAAGCGGCTGTTCCAATGGATCCGGTGGTATCTGCGGGAGATCTCCGGCGACGCGGAGTACGACCGGCACTGTCGGCGGCACCTGCGCGAGCATCCGGATCGGCCGGTGCCGTCCCGACGGGCCTACGAGTCCTGGCGGGCCAGGCGGCGCGAGGAGAACCCGCAGACCCGCTGCTGCTGAGCCGCGCCGCCGGCGGGGGTCCGACGATCGAGACGCGATCCGCGACGACCGACAAGCGACGACCGACGCGCGCCGCGCCGGCCGGGTCCGCCGGACCCGGCCGCGCGGCCCGTGCGCGGCACGCAGGTACCGCGCACCACCACGTGGTGAGCGCGCGGGCGGTCGCGCATGCTCACGCCGGGTCCGCGCCGCCGCTCGGGTCCACGCCGGGCAGGCCCGCCAGGACGACGTCGACCCGGTGGCGCCACGTGTAGCGGTCGAGGACCTGGCGGCGGGCCTCGTCGCCGAGCGAACGGCGCAGGCCCGCGTCGTCGATCAGTTCCAAAACGGCGTCCGCCCACGCCTTCGGGTCGGCGGGCGGCCTGATCAGGCAGTTGACCCGGTCCGTCAGGACCTCGTGCAGGACGGGCAGGTCGGAGGCGATGAGGGCGCGCCCGTAGGACATGTACTCGAAGAGCTTCATCGGCGAGGTCCAGCGGCCGGTCTCGCCGAGTCTGCCGGTGAGGTACACCCTCTCCTCGTACGGGGCCAGCACGACGTCGAACAACGGGTAATAGCCGGGCAGTTCGGCGGGCGGTCGGTGGCCGTGGAAGTACACGTCGGCGAGTCGGCAGGGCCCCTCCCAGCGTTCCCGGTCCTCGGGCGTACCGCCGACCAGGTGGAAGTCCGCGCCCGGGATGCGCTCGGCGACGTCGAGGATCAGGTCGATGCCGCGACCGTCGTACAGGTGTCCGACATAGCCGATCCGAGGCACCCCCTCGCGACCGGGCAACCGCACGCTCTCGGCGTCGAGTCGGGGCGGGTCGGCGCAGTCGGGCACGATCAGGACGGTGGCCGGATCCAGATCCGGGTAGGTCGCGCGCAGGTCGCGGGCGAGCGCGTGGGTGATCACCACGAGACGGGCGAGGCGCGGATCGGTGAGCAGGCGGTGATCGGTCTCGGGTGGGGACAGGTCCTCGCGGATCTGGTGGACCTCGTACACGAACGGCGCGACGTCCGCCGCGGCGACGAGGCTGTACGGATCGCGGCCGTAGATCAGGTCCGGTGCGCCCGCCTCGATCAGCAACTCGCGCACCCGCTCGGCGCGTTGCCGGTAGCCGGCGGGGGAATAGCCGTCGGGGACCGGGACGGTGCGGATGGGGAAACGATGGCGGACGCCGTAGTAGGCGTACGGGTCGTCGGCCTCGTGGGTGCCGGGTGCCGCGTAGAGGGTGATGTCGTGTCCGGCGGAGGCGAACGCGTCGCACATGCGCATGACATGGACGCTGTTGGCCCACACGGATGGGATGCTGCCGCCGTGCAGGTAGGCGATGCGCATACCCCGCCTCAGCCCTGGATCGAGAACGCCGCGAGCGGGCATGGGCGGGCTTCGGCGGTCGGTTGCCGCGGTGCGATGCGTACGGGGTCCATCGGCGTCTCCTCGTCCTGGGCGGCGGGTGGCGCGAGCCTGGGCTCTGGTGCGCTCGGGGCCGGCGGCGCCGGGTCATCATCACCGGTGATCGTCTCGTTGCCAAGGGTGACGCGCGGGCGGGGGCGAGAACCGGTCGGCCAGCGCGCGGGCCGCGATGTGTCGTTGTTTCACTGTTTTCGGCCATTGTTCGGCCGACCCACCGAAATCCGCCGGTCCGGATGAATCGTTGACACGCCACGGGCGCTGTGGCCGCCCTCCGGCGGCGACGCCATAACGGCTGATCACCCGGCCGGGTCGCCCCCGAGTCGAGTGTTCCGCACCGAATGCAAGGCGGTTTCCGGCTGTGCCGACTTGACCCGCCACGGAGCGCCACCGCCGCGTACTCCTTGTATTCACCGTCGTCGCCCGCACACCATGGCGCTTCCGGTTGTCCCCGTCGACGGCGGGGGAGACGGCGAGCGGAAGGGAGTCCGATATGCAGGACGACATCGAACTTGTCCCGGAAGAAGAACTGCCCGAGTTGGCCTTGATGATCGACTTGCCCAGCTGAGGCAACGTCACCGGGTGCGGCGGGTCGGGCGATCCGACCCGCCGCACCCACACCACCGGGAGCCCGGAGGCACTCGCGATGCGCGTGGAACCAGACGCAGGCCAAGGCGCCGAGGAACGCGCGGTCCTGGCGCGGATGACGCAGACGATTCTGGCCCGAGCCGAACTGACGGCCACAGCACGGGAATCGACCCACCCGGCGGTCATCGAGACGGCACACATCGCGCAACGAGTCCTGCGCGCCGACGCCCCCGACCCACAACGGCTCGAAGCGCTCGGGCGCATGTTGGCACGGGCCAGGGCCGACATCGCCGCCCCACCGGGCGAACTGCCCTGGCCCGTCGACCTCGTCGCGCCCCGCGCACACCTCGAACGCAGCGTGGCCCGGGCACTCAAGGCCATCCCCAGGCGGGACGACGGCAACGCGCCGGCGCCGGTGTCGACCGTGGTCGCGTGGCGGGACACCGATACCGAGATCATCCACGAGAGCACCGCGCTGCTTGCCCGGGTGTGGCCCGAGGCGAGCGCGGAACTACGGGAAATCCTGGTGCAGATCGCGCTGTTGCACGGCGCGGCCATCGACGGCTTCACCGACTTCGGGGTGCACGGCGCGGTGTTCATCCGGCGCGACCGGTTGCAGCGAGGCGTGGACGGCCTGCCCGGCGCGATCCGACTGGCCGAGGCCCTCGTGCACGAGGGAACGCACACCCGCTGCAACGCGGCGGCGGTCGCCGCCGAGCCCTTCCTGTGCCCGGTCGAGGGCGACGGCCCCCTCGTGGCGACCCCGCTGCGGGCCGATCCGAGGCCGCTCACCGGCCTGTTCCAGCAGGCCGTCGTGTTGGCCCGAAGCCTGCTGCTCTACCGTCGCCTGCTCGACGCCGACGCGGCACCACCCACGCCCGAGGCCGCGGCCGCCGTGCGCTCCCGACACGACCGGCTGGCCCGCTCGGCGATCGACGCCGTGAACACCCTGCTCGAACATCGCGACGCGCTCACCGACCACGGGACGTCCGTCCTGGACCAGGCCGCCGACGTCGCCCGGGCCCGCGGGTGACGCCCGCTCCGGCGTGGGACCCACAGGTGTTCACGCCCTACGGCCACACGCCCGACGTCGTGATCGCGCGGATCGCGGCCCGCTCGCCGCAGTTCGACGCGGTCTGCGCGTCCGGCGATCGGCCCATCCTGGTCGGCAGCGCCGCGGGCCATCGCCGCGAGCAGGTGGTGCTGAGCGCGCGCGGGGAACTCCTGGAGCGGGTCGGCAACATCCTGGCCGGCCGGGCGGCCGAGGCGGACGCCGCCACGGTGGCGTCCTACGCCGAGCTACGGCGCAAGGGCGTTCCCGCGCTGGATCCCGCCGAGTCGGCCCCGGACGGCTCCGCACCGCCGGACACGGCCCGAACCACGCGACGGTTGTGGGTCCTCGGGCACCTGGCCGACTCCGGCGAGGAGATCCACGTCCCCGCCGGCGCCGCCTTCCTCCAGCACCGCCCGCCGGCCGGCTGCGCCCCGGGTCCGGGCGTCGGCTCCACCGGCGTCGCCGCACACCCCGACCCGGACGCCGCCGCCGACCACGCGGCCTGGGAGGTCCTCGAACGCGACCTGATCCGGCGCAGCTGGTACGGCCCCGCCGCTGCCCCCACACCGCTCCCGACCGGCGAACTCCCGGGCCCACTGGCCGAACTCCTGCGCGCACTCGACCTGACCGCGACCGGCTTGGACCTCCCCGCGCCGAGCGGAACGCGCTGCGTCGTGGTGTGCCTGCACGCCGCCGACGGCTCCGGCCAGACGTTCGGCGCCCGCTGCGGCCCGGACCGCGCCGTATCGACCCTGATCGAGAAGGCGGCCTACGAGGCGCTCATGGTGCGCTGGAGCATGGGCAGCGCGGTGGCCGTGGACACGTGGGATCGATGGCGGGGGAGCGGGCCTCCGCAGACTGCGGTGCAGCATGCCCTGTGGGCCTATCACCGGCAGGACAGCCTGCGGCTGTGGACGGACGGGACGGCAGCCCGGAGCTCGGGAGGAGCCGCCTCGATGTCGGGACGGCTCGGGTCGGGCTCGGAGTGGCCGGGCTCGGGCTCGGGCTGGGCGTCGGATTCGGGCTCGCGCTCGGATTCGGACTCGGACTCGGACTCGGATTCGGGCTCGCGCTCGCGCTCGGGCTTTGGTGCGGCGGGTGCGAGTACCCCGGCGGAGCAGCCGGCGCGTACTCCGGTCGGCACGGTCGGCGCGTTCGGCTCCCGCCCCGGTCTCGCCGCGTTGTCCGCCCACACCGGGCGGGACGTCGTGATCGTGGACACCACGGCGGGGCCGGCGCGCACCCGGGGTACGACCGTGATCCGGGTCGTGGCCCCGGGCGCCCGAGCACTGCCCAACGGCCCGAGCGCCGAACGTCACTTCCAGACCGTTCCCGGGCCGCATCCCTTCGGATGACCACAGCCCGGATCGCCCGGGGTGCTCCCGGACCACCCGGACCACCCGGACCACCCGGACCACCCGGACCACCCGGACCACCCGGACCACCGTGACGCGAGGAGCCACATGCCCAAGACGGACAGCCCGACCACCACGAGCCCCCGCCCGCCGGTCGCGTCGCCCGACGTCGACACCGCGCATCCTCGATCGCCGGCCGCCCAACCGGCGCCGACCACCGCGCACTACGCCGACATCCACGCGGCCGACTACGACCGCTGGTTCGGTAAACCCGGCATCACCGGCGCGACCGTGGACGCCCTCGCCGAACTCGCCGCCGTCGCCGGCCCCGGCCCCGTGCTCGAACTGGGCATCGGCACCGGCCGAGTCGCCCTCCCCCTGGCCGAACGCGGCCTGCGCGTGCACGGCATCGACGCCTCCGAGGCGATGATCCGGCACCTGCGCGGCAAACCCGGCGGCGCGGAAATCCCGGTCACTGTGGGTGACTTCGCCGACGTGCCGACCTCCGGCTCGTTCTCGCTGATCTACCTCGCGGGCGGCACCTTCTTCGAACTCCCGGACAGCCGGACCATGCAGCGTTGCCTCACCGCCGCCCGGGCGCGACTGCGCCCCGGCGGCCTGCTCGCCTTCGACGCCCACCTGCCCGAGGCACTCGCGGTCGCCGCCGCGTCCGGCATTCCCGAGGTCGTCGTCGAGACCGACGAACTCCTCATCCTGTGCCACCGCCGCATCGACCCGTCCACGCAGACGTACCACTCCCACTACCTCGTGCACGAGGCCGACCGCACCCGCCATCTCCGCGTCTCGTTCCACTACGCGTCGCCGGGCGAACTCGACCTGCTGGCCCAACGGTCGGGCCTGCGCCTGAAGCAACGTCTGGGCTCCTGGGCGGGCGCGCCCTTCACCCGGGACAGCACCTACCACGTCTGCGTCTACGCACCGGACACCTCGGAGGCGTCGTGACCGGGCCGACCCCCGATCCCGTATCCGAGACCCGAACCCCCGCCCCCACCCACGTCTTTCCGCTCCCGCACCGCGACGGACTGGACCCCATACCGGAGTTCGCCACCCTGCGCCGCGACGCCCCATGTGCCCGCATTCGGTTGCCCAGCGGCGACCCGGCCTGGCTGGTCACCCGCTACGCGGACGTACGCCTCGTCCTGGGCGACCCCCGGTTCAGCCGCACCCGCGCGACCCGGGGAACCGGCCCGCGGATGGCCGCCGTACCCACCCTGGCCGACTCGATCCTGGCCGCCGACCCGCCGGTGCACACCCGCCTGCGCAAGCTCGTCGCCGCCGCCTTCACCGCGCGCCGCGCCGAGGCCATGCGCCGCGACATCGCCCGCCTGGTCGCCGACCTCCTGGACACCGTCACCGCCCACGACCGCCCCGCGGACCTGGTCACCCTGTTCACCCGCCCCCTCCCGCTGGCCGTCATCTGCGATCTCCTGGGCACCCCGCGCGACGACGGCGACCGCCTCGACGCGTGGTGCGACGCGCTGCGCAGCCTCACCGCGATCCCGGACGCCGCCGTCACCCACGCGGTCGGCGAGATGACCGGCTACATGGGCACCCTGATCGCCGACAAACGCCGCCACCCGGCGAACGACATGCTCAGCGTGCTGATCGCCGCCCGCGACGACGAGGACCGCCTCACCGAGGAGGAACTGGTCTCCTTCTGTGTCGTGCTCCTGGCCGGCGGCTACGGCACCACCGCCGACCGGCTGTCCGGCATGATCCACCTCCTCCTGGACGCCCCCGACCGCTATCGGCACCTCGTCGACCACCCGGACCGGATCCCGACGGCCACCGAGGAACTGCTGCGCTACGCCCAGACCAACGTGCAGGCCAACCTCCGGGTGGCCACCGAGGCGATGACCCTCGCGGGCGTCGACATCGCCGAGGGCGACGCGGTGATGGCCGTCAACTCCGCCGCCAACCACGACGAATCCGTCTTCGACACCCCCGACCACCTCGACCTGGCCCGGAGCCCCAACCCGCATCTGAGCTTCGGGCACGGTGTACACCACTGCGTGGGCGCCCAACTGGCCCGAGTGCAACTCCAGGAAGCCCTGACCGCCCTGACCCGGCGCTTCCCGACGCTGCGCCCCGCCGCCCCGCCGACCTGGAAAACCGGCCTGAAGACCCGAGCCCCCGGCACTCTCCCCGTGACGTGGTGACCACCGATGTCCGAAGACCCACCCCGCCTGCTCATCGACCGCGCCCTGTGCATCTCCTCCGGTATCTGCGCGGCCACCGCACCCACCCACTTCACCCGAAGCGCGGACGGCCGAGCCGCGATCCGCCCGGATGCCCCACCCGTCGACGCGCACACCGAGGACGCCGCGTCCCTGTGCCCGGTCGAGGCCATCACGTTCACCCGAGACCGGGACTGAGCACGCCGGCCATCGGGCCGACGGACTCACCACGCGCATCGGCCTCGGTCGGCTCCGGCACGCCCTCGGTGCGGGCCGGCGGGCGTGCGGTGCGCGGTAGGTCGGTCGGGGTGTCCGGATCAGCCGATTCGCGTGGTCGGCGTCGCGCAATCCGGCCTATCGATGGAGTCGGGTGGTTTCTACACTTCCCATGGGTTCCGTTGCCCGATCCGCAGCGGTCACGGGCGATGGATCGCGCCCGGTCGCCGCCGACCCGCCCCGGCGGCGGTGGGGCCTTCCTGTGGAACCGACAAGAGCCCGGGACGAGGGCGATGGACACCGGTCGCGAAGCTCCGGGTGAGCTCGCCCGATCCGGGGCCCGGGGTATGGAGCGAGGAAAGCGGCGTGACCTACACCCGACCCGGGTTGACCCGGCCGGCCTGGTGGCCGGCGGAGCTCGATCCCGATGCGCCCGGGTCGCCCGTCCCTGCCCCCGCCCCCGTGTCCGCGCCGAGCCCGGTGACCCGGACTGACTCGGTGCCATCGACGACGCCGATCGCCGCGGTGAACCCGATGACCCCGGTACGGGACACCGTCGAACAACGATCGGTGGCCGGACCGCCGATGCCCGTCCGGGGAACGCCCCGACGGGTGGCCGGACCTCCTCCGATCCCGCTCGCGCCCGGCATGGCGCCCGGGGACGACGAGCAATTCCGCACGGGTTTCGAGGTTCCGGCGGCGCCCGTGTGGTCCGGTCCGCCGGCCGGTTACGGATGGGACTTCGAATCGGACGAACGGGACCATCGGGGACGGGGTTTCGAGGGGCAGGAGGGCCGCTCCCGGACCCGCCTGGTGCTCGCGGGGCTGCTCCTGGTCACCGGAATCACCGTCGCGGCGGTCCTGTTGACCGGCGGCGACGAGCCCGCCGCCTCGACCGCCGCGCCGCCGCCGCCGACCGAGCCGCCGCCCCCGGTCGCGCCGTCCTCCGCGGCGCCGGGCACCGCGAGTCAGGTCGCTCCCGAGCTGCTCGCCGAATATCAGCCGCGACAGGTGAGCCGACGCGTTGTGGACGGGCGGGTCGAGGTGTCCTGGCTGCCGCCGACGCACACCGACGGAGTCGCCGGATACATGGCCGTCGCGCAGAGTCCGGCCGGTGTGTTCCAGAAGACCGAACTCCCGCGCCCGGGCGAGATGGGTGTGGTCTTCGCCGGAGCACCGGTGAGCGCCGATTCGTGCGTGGTCGTGGTGACCTTGATCCGCGGAGCGCCCACGATGAGGATTGCTCCCGGCGGGCCGGTGTGCGGACCGCCGGCGACCGGGACACCCCCCTCCGGGGCGTCCGGCTCGCGCCCGTCGCCCGCCAAGCCGGCATCGACGCCGCGTGGGTAGTGCCGCGGCGGGACCACCCCGCCGCCTCGTCCGACCGCATTCCGCTCGACCGAAGGAGCCCTCGTGCCCGACAACTCCGCAGTGCCGGCGTGGCCCGTCGTCACGATCGAGCTGTTGATCGACGACACGGTCCGGGTGGACGGCGTGTCGATTCCGGTGCCGTCCGGTGTACATCCGCGTGCCGCCGCGCTGGAGGCGGCGGCGGTGACCGCGCGCGTCCTGGGCCGCCCGGTGCGCGCGGAGGCGGTGGAGCCGGACGGTACGGTCTTCCCACTGATCGTCGCGCAGGACGGCGGGGTGACCGCGGCGGACGATCCGATCACCCCGAACACGAAGCGACGCTCGCTGCTGGGTCGGCGCAAGAGCACGCCGCGTCCGGTCTTCGAACCGGGTCGCGATACCGGGGATCCGGCGGATACCCGGTCCGGCGACGGATCGAAGCGCGGTCGGCGGACGCTCCCGACCGGTGCCGCGACGCCGACCCCACCGGTCGCGCCGCAGCCCGAGGCACGCCCGGAGGCGCCGTTCGAGGCGTCGCCCGCGGGACCGGAGGGGATGTACGCACCACCGGCTCCGGAAGCCCCCCGGGAACCGGACCGGGACCGACCCCGTGCCTCCGGGCGGGCGTCCCAGGCCGAGGACGACTACGTGGAGGCGCCGTTCGCCCCCCGCAGCGAGCCCGGGCGAACACCGACGTACGAGCCGCCCGCCGCGTCCGCGCCCGAACCCTCCGTCGAGTCCGCGTACTCCGCGACGCCGATGACGCAGGCGCCGACGCCGGCTCCCGCTCCGGTTCCCGAGCCGACGAGTGTGACCGGGTCGGCCGCGCCGGCGGCTTCCGTCGCGCCGGTGGAGGCCGCCCCCGCTCCGCCGGTGGTCGAGGCGGTGGATCCGCCGCCGGCCGCCGTCCCGGCCGTCGAGCGCTCGACACCCGCGCCCGAACCGGCCGCCGCCGAACCGGCTCCCGCCCGGACCCTCTTCGCGCCGCGTGTGACGGTGGTCCCGCCCGTCGCACCGGTCGATCCGGTCGAGCCCACGCCCTCGTGGCACGCCCCGCAGCGCCAGGTCGCGCAGGTACCCATCGACGAGGAGCCCGCTGCCTTCCCCGCCGCCCCGGTGCCGGCCGACCCGCCCATACCGGCCCCGACTTCGGCTCGGGCCGAGGCTCCGACCCCGAAGCAGGCGTCGGCCCGCACCCCGGCGGCCGTTCGGGCCGAGCCCACCAAGGAACAGGCCCTCAAGGTGGCCGAGATCGCGCGGTTCATCCGGGCCGGCGACGAAGAGCGGGCGCTGGCCCTCGCCGCGTCCCTGGACGCGGCCACCAGCGCGGGCGGCGACGAGGGGGCGATGCCCGCGGCGCGTGAGGTGCACGCGTACGTCGCGGTGCTGACCGGTCGACCGGAACTGGCCCTGGAGTTGTACGCGGACGCCGCCCTGGCCCAAGGGACGCACCCGAAGGAGGCCGCCCGGATGACCTCGAACGCGCACTACTGCTGGCTGCGGATCGACGACATGGAGTCCGCGTACGATCTCGGCCGGGTCCTGTTGCGGGCCTACTCGGCGGTCCCGACCGATCCGGGGCAGGCGGCCGTTCGCGATCGCATGCGTTCCCTGCGGGCCGGCCTGTCCGGGTGACCCGACCGGCCCGCGTCGCGGCGGGTCGCCGCGGTCGGGGATCCGAGGCAGCGGTGCGCGGGCCGAACCCGGCTCAGCCGGGGCGGGTTTCGGAGGCGCGTCGGCGGATCAGCCAGGTCGCCGGTCCGGCGCCCAGGAGCAGCGCGAGCGGCAGGCCCAGCCACACGGCGGGGCCGCCGAACACCGCACTCGCGTCCGTGGACTTCTCGGCGCCGGTCGGTTGCCCGCCGGCCGGGGCCGGGGCCCCGCCCGCAGGGGCCGCGCCGTTCGTGGGCGTCCGGCCGGGAGGTGTGGCGGCTGCCCCCGAGTCCGGCGCGTATCCGGGACCGGGCTCCTTGGCGCCGCCGACGGACACGTCGACGGCGAGCGAGCGTTGCTCGCCCTCGCCCTGTACCGCGACCGCGAGGTAGTACCACCCGGGCAGCATGTCGGCGAGCTCCTGCTGCCGTTCGCTGCGGTTGAGGTAGCGCACGGGCCGGGTCGCGAACGGGTCCGAACGGCCGGCGAAGATGTGCTCCGTGTCGAACACGGCCGCCGACTCCTGGGCGAGTTCCTCGCGTACGGGGTTGTACAGGCGCACCTCGGTCGGGGCGTACCCCCGCCCGCCACCGACCCGGACCTGGAGGGCCAGGCTCTGGCCCCAGTCCAGGCGGACGCGGTAGAAGGCCCATTCGCCGAACGCGATGTCGTCGGTGAAGTGGCCGGAGCCGGGGAGCGGGGTGGCATCGGCGAACGAGCCGCCGCCGACCACCGGTACGGGCGCACCGCCCGGTTCGGTGTAGCGCGCGATCACGGATTCGGCCGGGCCCTTGTCGAGCACGGCCGGCTCCAGGAAGATCCGCAGTTCCAGCGGGACCGGCGGACCGGTGCCCCGGCGGGTCACCGAGAACACCTGCCGGCCGGGCCGAGCACAACTGTTGTTGCGGCCGGTGGAGGTCGCTCCCCAGTTCAACGACGCCGTGACGACCTTGGACAACGACTGGGAGAGTCCGGTGTCCGTCCGGCACGAGCCGCTGCGGTCGTCGATCTGCTTGAGATCGAGCGCTTCCAGGCCCTTCACCGTGCTGACGGTCGTCCCCGACACGTATACGGTGTGGCCCAAGGGCACGTCCACGGCGTAGTACTTGACCTCTTTGTCCGCCATCCGGTCCAGGTAGTCGCCGGGGGCCAGCGACACCGCGCGGGCGCCGTCGGGCGCGCCGGAGACGGGTGTTCCGGTGGGCGAGTAGGTACGGGGCGCATGGTGGTTCAGCGGGGTGGACGCGGGTTCCGGCGAGGACCGGTGAGGGGCGAGTGTGTGCGCCTCGGCGGCGTAGGCGTGCGGAGCCGCGCCGGGCACCGACACCATACCCAAGGTGAGCGCCGCCGCACCGGCCAGGAACGCTCGCAGTCTCATGCCCGGGAATGTAGATCAGGATTGCACTTGCAAACAATAGATTACCGGAGAGTAATGGGCCCGCTGGGTGCCCGAACCCCTGCGCTAGGGTGACGGCGTGTCCACACCGCTCGCCGGCCGCTTCACCCTCGTCGATCCCGTCGGAACCGGAATGTCCGGCACCGTATGGCGGGCGTTCGACCACCGGTTGGGCGGCTACTGCGCCGCCAAGCTGGTGCGCCCGGCCGACGCGGGGTTGCTGCTGCGGGTGGTGCGCGAGCAGGGGTTCCGACTGGAACACCCGCACGTCTCGTCGCCCTACACGTGGGTCGCCGACGGCGACGTGCTGATCGCGATGGAGTTGTACGCGGGCGGGTCGCTGGCCTCGTTGATCCGGGATCACGGCGCCCTGCCCGAGCCGTACGTCGCGGCGATTCTCGGCCAACTCCTGGACGCCTTGGAGCATGTGCACGACGTCGGCCTCGTGCACCGCGACGTCAAGCCCGCGAACGTCCTGCTCGAGGTGACCGGTCAGGGCCGGCCGCACTGCCTGCTCGGCGACTTCGGCCTGGCGCTGCCCCGCGAGGGTCCGCGGCTGACCGAGGCCGGTCACGTGGTGGGCACTTGGGGCTATCTGCCGCCGGAGGCCGCCACCGGCGCGCCGCCGGACGTGCGCCGCGACCTGTACGCGCTGGGCATCCTGGCGTGGCAACTGCTGTCGGGCAGCGAGGAGCCGCCGGACGGGCCGCCGAGCATCCCCGCCGACGCCGGTGCGTTGTGGGACCTGGTGGGCGCGCTGACCGAGGCCGAACCGCAAGCGCGACCGCGGGACGCCGCGTGGGCGTCGGCCCGGCTGCGCGAGATCGCGCCCGGATTGGGGCCGGTGACGCCGGCGTCGACCGCGGACGGCGAGCCGATCGAGGTCTTCGACGTGGTGGGCCCGCTGCCCGGCGAGGCGCCGGAAGGCCCGGTGCTGCGCGGGGTGTCGCGAACCACGGTGACCTGGCCGGACGGCCGGGTCCCGGCGATGCGCGGTGCCTCGTCGGGGCGTCGGGTGGTCACGGTGTCGTCGTCGGCGCCCGTGCCGCCGGGGCCGACCGCGCCGCCCGTACCGACGGTCGTCACGGCGCCGCCCGTCGTCGCCACACCACCCGCGCCGTCGGTTGCCGCACCACCCGCACGCCCGGTCGCGCCGCCCGCGCCGCCGTCGGCACCGGCCGCGTTGTCGGGGCTCGCGGTGCCGGCCGAGGCGCCGTCGGTCTCGCTGTGGCTGCGGGCAGCGGAACGGAACGCGGCCGACCCGGCTCCCCGGGCGCCCGCGCCGGTCGGGGCGCCGGCCGGAAATCGCCGTGGTCGGCGCCGAGTCGGATCCCCCGGGAAGTGGGCGTTCGTGGGCGGCGTGGTCGCCGTCGCGGCGGTGACGACCGCGTTGATCGCGAGCGGCGACGAGGACGATCCGGCCGACCCCGGGCCGACGCAACCGAGCGCGCCCGCGCTCACCCGCCCCTCGGACCGACCGTCCGGCACCGCGGGGTCGCAGCCGTCGGCCTCGCCCCCGGTGCCGGCGCCGCTCCCGAGGGACGTGGCGGCCGGCACCCCGTGCGACTGGTACGACGTGTCGGCGGAAGTGCGCACACCCGAGGGAAAACGCATGCGCTGCACCTATCGGGACGACGGGACGTATCGGTGGATGGCGCTCCCGACGCCCTGAGGCGGCCGGCGAACCGGCGGGCCGGACCTCGCGTGCCGGCTCGGGAGCGATCCGCCGCATTGCAATTGCAAACACGCCGTTCGCAGTGCATGATGCGACGGTGACCAAGTCGCAGGAGGATCAGGAGGCCGTCGCGCGCAACCGGGCGCGCCAGACGGAGTGGTACGGCGAGCCGTTGAACGACCGCTTCCGTCGGCTCCTGAAACGGCTGGGCACCTCGCAGATGGAACTGGCCGCCATGCTGGGCCTGTCCGCGCCCATGCTCTCGCAACTGATGTCCGGTCAGCGGGCCAAGATCGGCAACCCCGCCGTGCTGGCCCGACTCCAGGAGGTCGAGGCACTCGTCGCCTCCACCGACTTCGACCGCCTGGCGGTCGCCGATCGGGAGGCCGCGCTGGAGCGGGTGCGTTCGCATCAGCCCAGCACGCGCACGGCCCTGCGGCTGAACGGTCCCGAGGTGCTGACCGGTCCGCGAGCGGACCCGGCCGCGGCGGTGCACGCGGTGTTGCGTGCGGTGGCGTCGGCCGCCGAGATCGAGTCCGCGGCCGAACTGCTCGCCCAGCGCTACCCGGGCCTGGCGGAGGTCCTGCGGGTGTACGGCAACGGACGCACCTCGGACGCCCGCGAACACTTCCGCGCCACTGTGGGACTCTCGGCGCTCTAGGCCCTGTCCGGCGGATCCCGGTGGGTCCGCGCCGCCTGGCACCGTGCCTCGCCGCACCGGAGAAACAGCCCGAATGGAACCACTGTGCGGCTGCTTCTCCGGCACGCCGACGCACGGCATCCGCCCTTCGGGCTCCTCGCTGCGCTCACGACGCGGCCCGATCCACCAAGATCCGCCGGACAGGGCTGGCGGGTGTCTTCGTGCGCCCGACGGCGTGTCCGCCCACCGCGCCCGCCGCGCCCACCGCATGCGGCGGGCACAACGGGCGCGGTGGGCACAGCGGATGCGACGGACACGGTGCCCCGGCCGATGCGGCCGGGGCACCGATTCCATCGATCGTCGACCCGACGCGGTGCCCCCGATCAGCCCGCGGCGCGCGAGATCTCCGGGTCCGCCGCTCCGCTGCGCAAGGTCCGCGAGGGCAACTGCCCGTATGTCTCGCGGTACATGGAACCGAAACGCCCCAGGTGACCGAAGCCCCAACGCAGCGCGATGTCGGTCACCGTCTCCCGGGACCTCCCCTCGGCCACGTTGAGCAGATCCGCGTGCGCGCCGGCCAGGCGCACTCGGCGGAGATGCCCCACGGGAGTCACGCCCAGGTGGATGCGGAACTTCTCCTGAAGTGTGCGCACACTCATGCCGGCCGCGGCGGCCACGGCCTTGACCGAGATCGGTTCACCGGCGTGTTCGGCGCAATACGCCAGGGCCCGGCGCAGGCCGTTCGGTTCGGTCGAGCCCGCGTCGGGCCGCGAACCGGCGCCGTAGGCGGGCGCGCAGGAGAGCAACCCGTGCACCAGGACCTGTTCGAAATGGCGCGCGGCCAACTGCGAACCGGCCAGATGTCCGGCCGAATCGACCATCGCGCTGAAGTCGCGGGCCAGCGAGAGCCATTGCCGGACGCCGAGGTCGGCGCCGTCCAGGTATGGGCCCAACGCGCCGACCCTCGACGACTCGCCGGCACCGGCGCGCTCCATCGCCCGCTCCATCGCCGCGCCCGGGATCCGGACGATCACCACGGAGGTGTCGGGTTCCCAGCTCAGCCGGGCCGGGCGATCGGGACCCAGGACACACGGGGAGAGAGCGCTCTCCACGTCGTCGATGACGACCCGACCCCACCCCCGGTGGCGGATGGGGATCAGATAATCCGGGGTGTTGCCGTCGAGGTACATGTCGACGCGGGCGCCGTAGGCGAGTTCGTGGATCGAGATGTCGCCCTCGTGCAGCACCCGGAAGCTCGCCTTGATCCGCGCCGCGGGGATGTGCAGCCGGTGCGGCCCCAGCCGGGAGGCCACGGCCGCGTGCACCGCGGCGGGATCGGCCCCTTGGTAGAGCACGCGCCGATGGGCGGTGGTCTCGGTCGTGGGAACGCGAGCGGCCTCGGCGATGGGTTGCCTCCGCTCGACCAATACGGGACGAAAGGGGGTGGACGCGGACATGATCTCCTGGATCTTCGCCTCGATGGGACGGTTCACGCCGGGCGCCGTGGGGAGGTGACCGCGGCGCAGCGGGACAGGCGCGCCGATCGGTCGCGGACGACCCGGACATGGGCGATTTCGCGGTGGTCGGTGTCACACGCGCGAGCGGGCCACGAGAACGGGCGATATATGCCCGCCGGCCCCATTTGCCCGTACCGCATTTGTGCCTGCCCGCCCGCTTCGGAATTGGATGTCACGGACCGCGTTCGAATGAACGCGCTTTCGTTCGAGTATGGATCCGTGAAGAGTCCGGCATAAGGTCGAGTCCGTTACCCGGCGCTGGTAAATTCGTCAGTAACAACGTGGGCCGCTCCCGGGTGGCCCCGTCACGGGGAGCTCAATATGCCGAAAATCGGTGACCGAACGCCGCTGACTACCGAATTGTTGGCCACTCCGGCCATGATCAGGGCCTGTGCGGACCGCGATCTGGGGGCCATATTCCGGCTCGCGCAAGATGATCTCGGATTTACTCTGAGCAAATTGGCGCGGCTGTGCGAGATGACTCCGAGCAGGGTGGGGGATTACGTCAAGGGAAGGGCCCAGGTCCGCCAGCAGCACGTTATCGAGCGGGTTTCCCAGGGGCTGCGCATTCCCGGCGAAATGCTGGGCCTGGCCCCCCAGCCGTGGGAGGACGACCGGCCCCTGGACGCCCCGGCCCCGGTCGGGGAGCCGGCCCGCGCCGGCGCCGCCGACCACTGGGAACCGGTGCCGTGGGACACGCCGAGCGAGCAGTCGATGCCGTTCGGCGACGCGGTGGAACTCTCGCTGCAGGTGAACATCGAGGTGGACGCCCGGGGGGACGTGCGGTTGACCTATCGCCAGGTCGTACTGAACCTGACCGGCCGACCGCTCACCCGGATGGTGCGGGAGATGTGGTTCGAGCGCACCCGCGGCCGATTGACCATCACGCCCACCGACGCGTGCGATCGGCAGATCGCCATCCAGCGGCTGTACGAAACCACCGGCTTGAGCAAGTTCGCGTGCCAGATTTCACCGCCCGTCCCGCACGGGGAGACTACGGTCATCGAATACGTGTGTGAGGGAGGGATGTTCGTGGACGCGACGTACTGGCGTCAGGCCATCGCGCGGCCTACGCGACAATTCTCCCTGAGCGTGACCCAACACGGGGTCACCGAGTTCCGCGGGTGCGGTGCGATCGAGCAGTATCCGGACGGCTCGGAGAGTTCGGTCACCCAGCACACCCGATGGAGTCTCGACGAGGATCGACTGCACGTGACGTTGTCCAGGCAAGACCTGCACGCCAATCAGTACGTGACCTTGCGTTGGGATGTGGTCCATGACAGTGCGTAACGAGATCGAAGCGGCGATTCGCGCCTGGCACCACCTCGAGATCGAGCGAGGTGGTGCCCCGATCATCGACTTCGACTTCTTTCCCGAGGCCGCTCCGGTGCCCGCCGCGGGCGATCGATTGGCCGTACACGCGCGGCTGAGCGAACTCGCGGCGGCTCCGGAACTGGCGGCCGCACCCCGCCTGGCCACCCGGCTGAATGCCGATCTGGCTTATCTGGGCGCCCAGTTGGGGCAACGACTCGACCTCGACGAGTACATCCGAGCCACCCAGGGCTGCGCCGCGGTGGGCTGGTCGGCGGACTACGTCACCGAACGGGCGGCGCTGGCCCGGGAGTTGCTCGAAGGGTTGGGCATCGGCTGGCACGACGCCACCGATCGGGAACTGCGGATCGCCGAAGAGCCCCTGGACGCGGACCTGGTGCCGGCCGAGATCCGGGTGGCGGCGGCCGAGTACGAACCGGCGGTCCGCAAGGTGACCGAATCCGTGGCGTCCTACGAGCTGACCATCGAATGCGTCGAGGTCGACGCCTACTGGGCGTACTGGCTGGACGGCGTGGGACGGCACGTTCGACTACGGCTCAATCCGCGCAACGCGCGCTTCACCCGGGTCGGCGCACGGCAGTTCGCACTGCACGAGGTGCTGGGCCACGGTCTCCAGGCGGCGAGCTTCGCGCACCGGTGCGCCGGCGAGGACGTGCCGTGGGTGCGGGTGTTGTCGGTACACGGACCCACCCAGGTGGTGCTGGAGGGACTGGCCCAGGCGCTCCCGCTGTTCGTGACGCCCGACGACGCCGTGCTGATCGCCCGGGTGCGACTGGACCACTACCTGCAACTGGTGCGCAGCGAACTGCACTTGGCCATCAACCGCGGTGTGGGTGTGGCGGCGTGCGCGGCCCATGCCCGGGCCCGGGTGCCGTTCTGGACCGACGAGCAGATCGCCGATCTGATCTGCGACCGCGGCGCCAACCCGCTGCTGCGCTCGTACCTGTGGGCCTATCCGGCCGGCTTCGACTGGTTCGTCCGGCTCGCGGAGGAAGGGGGTCCGGTAGCCGCCGACGTGCTGCGCGCGGCATACCACACCCCCCTGGCCCCCGACGACCTGCACCGCCTGTGGGCGGCCGGCCCTCAGGTGGGCGGGAGCGGAAACCCGCTTCCGCCACGCGCGCTCGCGCACCACTGACCAACCCACGCGGCCCCGCCGGGCGGGGCCGCAGGATCGGACCCGGCCGGCCGGCTCAGGTTCGCGCCATCCGCCGGCGGGCCGCTCGCGCCCCCGCGGAATCCGCCGCCCCGCCGGCCGCGTAGGCGTCCACCACCAACGGGCCCACGGCCTGCGCGACGACCGGGTCGGTGACCCGCAACCAGCAGAAGTGCGCGTTCGCGGCCATCCGCGCCGGCCACTCCCCGGGGACGGCCAATCCGTCGCCGAAGGTGACCGCCTCGGCGTACAACCGCACGGCCAACTCGGGTCGCCCCGTGGCCAGTGCCACGTAGCCGTGCACCTCGCGCGCGGCCAACCGCCGGGCCGGATCCGCGGTGGAAATCGCGTCCAGATCGGCCGCGATCGCCAACGCGTGAGCCCCGTTCCCGGCGTGCATCGCACCGCGAATCAGGTCCAGGACCAGGCGCTCGTCCTCCTCGGGAGGCGGCAGGTCGTCGGGCGTGCGCACACTCGGGGCCGAGGGCGCCGAAACCGCGGGCGCGGATCCCGGCGGGGCCCAGGTCGGCACCGGCAGGACCGGCTCGGCGCCCACCACCGGGCTCGCCGCCGACCCCACGGGAGGCGCCGCCGCGAACTCGGGCGTCACCGGCGGCCGGACCGGGACGGACCCGGCGACCTCCTCGGACGAGGATCGTCGCAGGCCGAACCTGCCGCGCCGCCGCTCCGGTTGCGCCGGCTCGACCTGTCGCGCCGGCAGTACCGGCGGGCCCGCCTCGGCGATGGATCGGTCCGCGTACACGTTCAACGGAAACATGGTCCCGTCCGCCTCCACGGCGTGCACCCGAACCGGATGCCCGAGCAGCCGAGCCTGTTCGGCGACGACCGCCAGGGCAATTGCGCGTGGATCGCCCCCGGGCGGCACCGGCACGGTTTGACCGGCCACCCGCACGGCGCGATCCGCCGAAATCTCCACGACGATGACGGGCCCGTCGGGGACGATGCCAGTTGTCACGAGGGCTCCTCGATATCAGGAATCGGCGCACCGGCGACACGGTGGTGACGCGCAGTGGAAATGCGCTCACGGAATCGACCCGAGGAGGTCGCGATCGAATGTCACCCCGCCATCGGCACGATCCGGGCGCCTGCCGGAATGAATGTGGGGGGAAGCGGAACTGTTTTGCAGCATACATTCGACGGTGCAGTCGGCGCAGCAGCGGGGGTATCGACCGGCGCAACATTTCGAGGATAAAGTCGTCGTCGGGCGCCCCCGCCATTCGATGCGGCATCGGGTGTCGATGTTTCCGGGCAATTGCGGGGAGCCGGCAGGCGCTCGCCCGGGCGGGCCCGGGAAGCCCCGGATGGCCATTCCCTGCGGTTACCTTCGGGTTTACCGAGTTCGGGTAACCGATACGGCCTTTGCGCGCGCGCCCGATGGGGGCACGCTGGCGGCAGGTAAGGCACGATCTCGCATCGGCGGAGAGATAACGCATGAAACTCCCGAACAAGGTCGACGTCCTCGAAGAGCCCGGGGGCGCGGTCGAGTTCCTGTCCCCGGCTCGGACGGCGGCGGCCGTCCGGCGTCTGGCGGCGGTGTATCCGCACACCGCCCTGCCGACCTTCCACGACGAGCTGGTCGCCGTCCGCCGGCGCGCCACCGCGGTGGAGCCGGAGCACGGAGACCCCGACGGTGCGCGCGTCGACCCGCTGACCAAGGCGCTCGTGCGTGGCATCTCCGGCTGGGCCCGGCACGATCTGGGAGACACCCGCGAAGCGTTGGCGGCGACCCAGGCCGGACTGGTGAACGCGGTCGCGGACGCGCGCAACCCCAGCGCCGAAGTCTGGCTGCGCGGTGTGCAGTCGTTGATCGCCTACCGGGCCGGCTGGGTACACGAGGCGCTGCGCTACGCCCGACTGGGCGCTTCGGTGCAGGACTCCGGGGTGGGCACCGCCGCCGTGTGGCTGCACTCCCTGGTCGCGCTGACCCAGGCCTCGCTGGGCGACGCGCTCGCGGCGTCGGCCGCGCTGCGCGCCGCCGCCGACGCCCGCGAGCTGTCCCGGCGCGACGAACTCGACGAGATCGGCGGCCTGCTGAACTTCGACCCGGCTCGGCAAAGTGCCTACGAGGCACTGACCCGGGTGTTCATCCCCGGCGCGGAACGCCGGGCGATCGAAGCCGCGGAGATCGCGCTGAGCCGGTACGCGGCGGTCGCCCCCGAGGGCTACTCGTTCGCCGACGAGATGCAGGCCCGGGTCGCCATCGCGCTGGCCTACGCGAGTCTGGACGAGATCGAGGCGACCACCGAGGCGCTGCGCCCGGTGCTGCGACTCGAACCGGCCTGGCGCGTGCACGGATTGTTGTCCCTGGTCATGCAGGTGCACATGCGGCTGCGTCGTCCGCTGCGGGCGCGCGAGACCCGCGTGCGCGAACTCCAGGAGGAGATCGAGACCTTCTGCCAGATGCCGCTGTCCCTGGACACGCACGCCTGAGCCGGGTCGAACATCGCCATGCGCCGGGTCAGGTGCCGTGCGAAGGCCGGCCGCAGGTCGACGGTCGGACCCGATCCCGGCCCCCGCGCCGCGACTGGGCGGTCAACGCGCCACCCTTCCCTTCAGCCGCATCGCGGCCAGTACCCGCTCCTGGGCCAGCGAACGCGCGGCCTCGTGCGAGGTGATCCCTCGACGAGCGCCCTCCTCGTGGACCAGTACGGCGTTCTCGCGCAGCTTCGTGGACACGGTCGCCCGGATCACCTCCGGGTCCGGGCGAAACGCCGAGTAGCGTGCGTCCATGGCGAATCCGGCGGCCACCACACCGCCGGCGTTCGCGATGAAATCGGGCACCACCACGATGCCCCGGTCCGCGAGCACGCGTTGGGCGGCGGGCGAGGTGGGCAGGTTGGCGCCCTCCACGACCAGTCGGGCGGTGATCCCGTCGGCGACCCGCTCGTCGATCACGTCCTGGATCGCCGCCGGCACCAACACCTCGGTGGGTACCGTCAGTTCGAATCCGAGCGGATGCACGGTCCCACCCGAGTACTCCTTGACCGCGAGGTCGCCGCTGTCCGCGTGCGAGCGCAACAACCGTTCCACCTCCAGGCCGTGCGGGTCGTACAACGTCCCGTGCACGGAGGAGACCGCGACCACCGTCGCACCGAGCTCCGCGAAGCGGCGCACGGCGGCCGAGCCGACCGCGCCGAACCCCTGGACCACCACCCGGGCGCCCCGAAGGGGCAGATCGACGTGCGCCAACATCGCGTCGGCCACCTCGGCCACCCCGAACCCGGTCACCCCGAGCCGGTCGTAGGGGACCCCGCCCAATACGGCGTCGGTGCCCACGGCCGCACCGCGATCGCCCAGTTCGTCCTGGATGATCGCGGCGTCGTCCTCGGTCAATCCCATGTCCAGACCGAACACGTACTCGCTGGGCACCTCGTTCCACAGGGCTCGCGCGAACGCCCGCAGTATCGCCTCTTTGTCCGATCCGGCCGGATCGCCCACGATCCCGGCCTTGGCACCGCCGTAGAACAGGTCGACCGCCGCCCACTTCCACGTCATGACCCGGGCCAAGCGGGCCACCTCGGTGGTGGTTACCGTCGGGGACATCCGGGTGCCGCCCTTACCCATGCCACGGGCGGTGTTGTCGATGACCAGCACGCCCTTCATTCCGGTGCGGGTGTGTGACACGGAGACGACCTTCTCCGGCCCCCACTGATCCATCAGCGACAGGACATCCGACATGTCGAAGCACTCCTCGAGACCCAACGATCGATACGGTTACCGTGCTCCAACAGAGTCGTGGCCCGGATTCCGAGTGCCAAGATGCGCCAGCCCGCGACCTCGTTCGAGCGAGGCCAAGGAATACTGATGCTCAACCCCTTGCACCTGCAGACGCTCATCGAGGTCGTGCTCACCGGCTCATTCGCGCGCGCCGCGCGACGCACCGGATACACCGCGTCGGCGGTATCCCAGCAAATCGCCGCGCTGGAACGAGCGGTGGGAACGCCGCTGTTCGAGCGCGAGGCACACGGCATCCGGCCGACCGGGATGGCGTTCACGATCGCCGATCGAGCCCGCGACGCGATCGCCGTACTGGACAGCCTGGAGCGCGACATCCGCGATGTGGTGCAAGGCCGCAGCGGCAGGCTGGCGTTGGGCACGTTCCCCACCGCCGGTGAACGCCTGGTCCCGCACGCCGTGGCGGAGCTGACCCGACTGCACCCCACCGCCGAGATTTTGCTGGACGAGGCCGAGCCGGACGACCTGGTACCACAGGTGCAGAAGGGCGATCTGGACCTGGCCCTGGTCTTCGCCTACGACCTGGTGCCGCGCGTGTGGCCGGAAGAACTCACGGTCTTCCCGCTCGTCGAGGAGACACTGGCACTCCTGGTGCCGGAGGGCCACCCCGCGCTGCGCGAGGACGGCGTGGACATCGCCGACCTGGCCGACGAGCGGTGGGTGGCCAGCCGGCCCGGGACGGCGGGCTCCACGAGTCTGTCCCGGGTGTGCGCCGCGCACCGCTTCGCGCCCAAGGTGGCCTTCCGCAGCAACGACTACGACGTCGTGCAGGGCCTGGTCGCCGCGGGGGCGGGCGTGGCCATCGTCCCCGGCCTGGCCTACCAGGCCCGGGAGGGGGTGGTGGGCGTACCGCTGGCGCACACCCCCTCGTATCGTCGGGTGTCCGCGCTGTACCGCACCGCCAACCACAATCCGCTGATGAAGGCGGCGTTGGAGGCGTTCGTGTTGGCCGGGCAGCGGCTCCAGGGCCGGTTCGTCCGGGCCGACGAGTCGCTCGGGCCGTTGGGGGCCCCGGCCGCCGCCGAGCGCGTGGAGCGGAGGACGAAGCCGAGCTGATCGCGTTGCCGAAATCGGAGGCGAACGCCGGGAGTCGTGGCTTTCCGCCCCGTGGATATCGATCGATGGCTCGCCCGCAGCGAGCCATCGAGTCTCTCGTGACACGGGGCGGAAAACGGCCGGCCATTCCCGCACCGGCGACGAACCGCGGCCAGGGGAGCGGATGAACCCGCGGACACGGAAAAGGCCGGATTCGCCGTGCGTACATCGGCGGGTCGCCGAATCGACATCCCGAGGGGGCGAATTCGGCGGCGTGTGCGGTGGGTCAGGCGGTCGCGGACCGTTCCAGGTCGGCCATTCGTCGAGCAACCGCCTTGGCGGCGGGGGAATCGACGGCGGAAATGGTCGTGTACGCGTCCCGGACGAGCCGGCCCAACGCGAGCGCGGATTTCGGATCCTTCACCCGGAGCCAACAATAGTGCGCGTTCTCCGCCATGCGCGGCGGCCAATCCCCGTCCGCGCCCAGGCGCAGACCGATCGAGACGGCTCCGGCGTACAACTCCACGGCGGGCTCGACCCGACCCGACAACAGGGCCACGTAGGCATGGACTTCGCGGCCGGCCAGGGTCTGCGCGGGATCGCCGGTCGCGGCGCTGGTCGCGTCCAGGGCGGCGGCCAGCTCCAACGCGCGTGCCGTGTCCCGCTCGTCGATCGAACGTCGAATCAGGCCGAGAGTGTGCGCCTGTTCGCGCGAGGGCACAGGTGCGGCGGCCCCTCCGGGCGCCGTCGAGGAGACCCGCGACGGGCCCTTCGCGTCACCGGAAACCGCCTCGGCCGGTCGGCTCTCGGCCGGCGCGGCAGCGGGTGCGGCAGTCGAGGGAGGTCGCCACGCGGGGCTCGGACCAGGCGTTTCGTCGAAGCCGGGAGTCGGCGAGCCGAGTTCCGAGACAGCCGGCGCGGAGGCGGATTCGGCGCTGGGAGACCCGGGACGTGCGGGTTCCGGCGACCGGGTGGACGGCGTCGCGTCCACGGCCGGACGAGGGTCCGACGGCGTCGTGTCGCGGGATTCGCGAAACTCGGGGGCGGGGCTCGGCGCGACCTGGGGATCGGGTGCCGACACGGGCGGCGGCCCGCTCGGCTCGGCCTTTTTGCGGCGGCCGAACAGGCCGCGGCGGGTCTGTGGGGCGGACGAGGCCGGGCCCGCTTCGGTCGCCGAGCCGTCCGTGGACACCACCAGCGGGAACGTCGTACCGTCCGGTTCGATGGCATCGACCCGCACCGGGCGGCCGAGCAGCCGCGCCGTCTCGGCCGCGACGGCAAGGGCCGCCGCCCGGGGATCGCCATTCAATTCGACCGGTATCACATTGCCGTCGACGCGAACGGAGTCGTCCCACGCGATCTCGATGGTGACAACCGGCCAAGCGGGTATGGCGTTACCGGTCACGAGAGCTCCTCGATTTCGGGAATCGATGTACGACCGCACCGATTGTGACGTGCTGTGATAACCCCTTCACGGAGACTTCCATGCGGGCGTCGTCACCCGAAGTGGGCGGCCGGTGCTGCGGTCCGGCGCTATTCGCCCGGCCGCGTGAAACCGAGCTCCGATGTCGAAGTCGCGGATGGGAAGCATACATTCACCGGCGTGCTGCCGCGCGGATCAGCGACCCGGTGCGCCCGTGTATCGAAGGTGGCGCGCATCACGAGTACGATGCCGACGACCGTCCCGGGTGACTCATTCGATGGGTATACCGGGTCATTTCCTTTGACTGTGCCCGGATTTCGCCGGCCCGTACCGCGGACCGCCCGGAACCCTCCCGAGCCCGGGCGCGTCCTCGGTGAGACCTGGGACCGCGTGGCCGTCCGCCGATGGTCTTAGGGTGGGTTCCCACGATGCGCGCGGACTCGCTTGGCACAGTCGTGATCGCGCACGGTGGGAGGTCTCGGTCGAGACCGGACGACGCGTTCGAGACGCTCGTCGAGGATCCAGGGGGAGCCGTACATGATCGACCCTGCTTCGGTGCCGGCCGTACCGGTGATCGTGATCGAGATGACCGTTCACGGGGAGACGGCGGTGGACGGGGTGCTCGTGCCCTTGGCGCCCGACGAGGACGCGCGGGCCGAGGCGATTCGGTGGGTCTCCGTCAAGGCCCTGGCCCTGGGGCGGCCGGTGCGGGCCGTCGCGGTCGAGGCGGACGGTACCCGCTGGCCGTTGATCGTCGGCGTCGACGGCGCCGTGGTCGCGACGGACGCGCATCCCGAGCCCGCCCGGTCGTCGGCCCCGGCCGGCCGAACGGCGCCGGTCGGGGAGACGCACACCGCTCCGGTCGAGTTCGAGACGGTCGAGGCGCGGCCGGCGCCTCCCGCGGCTGTGGCGCCCCCCGCCGCTTCGGTGCCCGCCGCTCCGAGCCCCGCCACGCCCGAGCCGATCGTTGCCGAACCCGCCGCCCCCGTGGCCTCCGCTGCCGCCCCCGAGTCCTCGGCTCCCATCGCCCGACAGCGACACGAGCTCCTGGTGCGGATCCGGGCGGCGGCCGACGCCGGGAACCTGGACGAGGCCCGCGAACTGTCGGAGCGACTTGTGGCCGACGGCGGGACCCCGCCGAGGGGGGCACGCGAGGTGCGTGCGTATGTCGCCGCCCTCGCCGGGGAACCCGAGCTGGCGGCGCGCATCTACGCCGAATTGGCCCTCGAGTCGGGTGTGGACGTCGCCTCGGACCCGGCGGCACAACGCTACGCGGCCAACGCGTACACCAGTTGGCGACGGGTGACCCGGCTCCGGGCAAGCCTGGAAGTCGGCCCCCTCGTGGTCGAGGCTCAAATGCGGGTGCGCGGCGCCGACGATCCGACGACGGGCGTCGCGACGCGCTGGCTCGAGGAACTCCGTTCGTTGGGTTGAGCGGTTTGGCAGGTCCTGTCTCGTTCGGCCCCGACGGGCGACGGCCTCGTCACCGGTCCCGCGGCCGACGACTCATCGAGACTCATCGAGGGGAGACGATCCAGTGGAAGAGCGTCGGGAAGGTGCCGACGAAGGCGCCGCGACACAACGCGACCGAGTCGTTCCCGAGGTGGGCGCGGTCGACGGGGCGAGCAGACCGGAGGCCGCGCTGCTCCCGCCGGACGAGGAGTGGTGGCCGGTCGCGACGCCGCGCTCCGCCGTTGATCCGGGTGGGCAGGAGGCGTTGCTGCCGCCGGACGAGGAGTGGTGGCTCGACGAGCCGCCGCGTCCCGCCGCCGGCCGGAGCGGGCCGGAGTCCCTGCTCGCGCCGGACGGGGAGTGGTGGCCCGCGACGGTCGGCGTACCTTCGGTCTCCGCCGGCACCGCGGCCGAGCGGCACGACCCGGCCGATCCCGACACCGGGCAGGCTTGGACGCCGCCGCGGCAGTTGTCCGCCCCCGCGTGGTGGCCGGCCGAGGGCGACGAGCGGGAGAACGTGCCGGCGGCGGAAGTCCCGGTCTCGGCCGCGCCACCGCCGGTGCAGGCGGCGCCCGACCCCGAGCCCACGCCCACCTTCCAGCCCGCGCCCGAACCCAAGCCGGCGCCGGCGCCCGAGCCCGAATCGGACTTCGAGCCCGCCGAACTGCCGCCGTACGTCTCGCCGTACGCCGGATTCGAGGAACTGGACCAGGACCCGCCGCGCCAGGCCGCGGCAATGCCCTCGGTGCTCTCGGGCGGTTCCGGCTCCGACGAGCCGCTGCCGTACGTCTCGCCGTACGCCGGCTACGAGGAACTGGACTCGGACCCGCCGCGCCAAGCCGCCGCGACACCCTCGGTCTCCTCGGCGTCCTCGGCAGGTCCCGACCCCGACGAGCCGCCGCCCTACGTCTCGCCCTACGCCGGTTACGAGGACGAGCCGGACGAAGCCGATTCGCACATCTTTGCGGATGCGAATGCGGAACCGGAAGCGCTGCAGGCCGGCTCGCCAGGCGCGGGACCCACGGGCTACTTCCCCCGCCCCCACGACTGGGAGTTGGCCGAAGAGAAGGCGGATCGCAAGCGGATCAAGCCGATATTCCTGGTCGCCGCGGGCGCAGCCGGTCTGTTGGTGATCACCATCGGTGTGGTCCTGGTGTCGGGCGGCGACGAAAAGCCCACGGCGGCACCGGAACCCTCCCTGCCGAGCACGCTCGCGCCCGGACCGGCCGATCGGCAGGTGCCGGTCCAGCCCGGCAAGCCGTCCGGGTCCGCGGCCGGGTGGAGCACGCAGACGGCGCGGCCGGTCGAGCAGGCCCAACTTGCCACCCGGGTGCCGCGTTCCGTCGTCGTGAGCGGGTTCGAGAAGGCGCTGAAGGTCGTTTGGGAGGCGCCGGTGAACGTGCAGAACGTGAGTGGATATGTGGCCATCGCGCAGACACCCGCGGGCAGTCTGGTCGAGCGGGTCCTGGTCGGCGCCAACGAGCGGACCGCGGTGTTCTCGCAAGCGCCCCACAGCTCCTGCTTCGTGGTGAGCACGCTGATCGGAGAGCCCACCGGCGTGCTCGTCGCCCGCGGCGAACCGGTGTGTCCGGATGCGAACAAGACCCCGCCGGCGGCGCAGAATTGACCGATTCGTCGGGCCGGGACCGACCGCGCGGCGCAGTCCTCGACGGTCATCCGATTGGCGCGATCGGTCCCACGCAATCTGGATAGTGGGGTTCCCACGGGATGGCTAATGTCGGCGTGCGCCTTGCATCAATCGGCATCATCACGTCTTACGGAGCACCATCTCGTGGCAGACCCCACAATCGGCCGGTTTCCGCCGATGGCACGGCGACGTGGAGGTCTGCCCGGCGCGGAGAGAGCGCGCGCTGGTGACTTCCGTCCTCCCATTTTTTTCGCGCGCGCGCGGAAATACGGCACTACGGCCGATGTTTCGGGTTTTCACCGAGGCATGAGGCTCGGATCGGCGGGGCGGGGCGGTGCCGACTGCCGAACGCCTGGAGATACACATGGTGCTGTTCGATCTGCTGCCGATGGACGATCCGCCGGACGGACCGGCGCCGCCCAGCTACATCGTGCCACCGAATACGGTGAAGCAACTGCCTCCCGATCCCGGGGGGAGCGCGCCTTTCGCCGGGCCGCTGAACGAAATCATCAGCATCGGCATGTACTTGACGATTGCCGCGTGCGTGGTGGGATTCCTGTTGTCCGCAGCGAAGCTGGCCATGACGTATCGCGACGGGGACGCCGAGGGCACGATCTTCGGCATGGGTTGGGTGATGGTCGCCTGCGCCCTGGCCGGAAGTTCGGTGTCGATCGCGAAGGCGGTCGTCTTCTGATGCCGCGCTCCCGGAATCCGGTCATGGTTCCTGCCGCCACGCTGCGACGACCGTCGTAACGCGGGGGTGATCTCGTGTCACGTCGACCTGAAGAACCGAAGGGCAATCCCTGGCTACCACGCGCCGCGGTGGCCGTGGAGAGCGAACCCGAGGTGGAGGCTCCCACCTACGTCAGTCTCGGGCCGCAGACGCCGCAGCGGGGGTTGGTGCAGCCGGGGACCGGAGGTCTGGGTACCTGGACTCCCCCCAGCAGCGCTCGTCCGCCCTGGTGGTGGGTGAGTTGCCATGGGGGAGCGGGGGAGAGCACCCTCGCGCTGGCGATACCGCAGGGTGCCGAATCCGGAGGCCGGGGATGGCCGGTCTCGTCGGCGTCGGGACGAAGCGGTGTGGTCCTGGTCGCCAGGACTCACGCGGGCGGTCTGCACGCAGCCCAGAACGCCGGGCGGCAATGGGCCTCCGGGGCCCTGGAAGGGGTCGACCTCCTGGGTCTGGTGGCCATCGCCGACGCTCCCGGTCCTTTGCCGAAGAGCCTTCAGCAATGGCTGAAGCTCGTCGCGGGAGGAGTGCCTCGTTTGTGGCGAATCTCCTGGAACGAGGCGTGGCGGCTGGGTGAGTGGCCCGACGCTCGGAACTCCGCCAAGGACGTTCGGAAGTTGGCTTCCGAACTGGCCGGCCTCACCAACAACCGATACAGCGGGGAGTAGTAATGGTTTTGATCGCAACAACCCTTGCACAGGTCGGGGGCTTCATTGCGGACAAGGAGCCCAACAAGGGTGGCGGCGGCGGCCTCAAGGACCCCAAGCCGACGGCACCCGGGTCGCTCGGCACCGGCATCAACGAGTTGCTGGGCTACGGCGCCTGGGTTGTGACAGTGATCTGTGTCATCGCGGTCCTGGCATGCGCCGGGCGAATGGCGATGTCGCACAAGAGCGGTGGCAGCGGCGAGCACATCATGAGCCTCGGTTGGATCATGGTCGCCGCCATCCTGGTCGGCAGCTGCGCGTCGCTCGCACAGCTGCTGCTCTGAACTAGCCGGATCTCCCCGGGGGAACGACTGTGGCCTTCCTACGGCGTAACAAATCGGCTGACAAGGAGCACTCCGGGGATGATGGGAACCCGTTCACCCAGCGGGGGTTCGTCGTCGCCACGGCGGGCTTCGGCATTCTGTGTCTGGCCGCAGTCACGGTGATCGTGTTCGAGCCGGACGGGCTGCCCTCGACACCGCAGGCTCGCGCGGCTTCTGCGTCGACGAGCCCCGTGGCCTCGTCGGCGGCGGTTCCGCCCGGTTCGGGCGGCGAGAAGAGTTCGACCAACACGACGAAGCAGTGCCCCGAGTTGTCCGACCGGGATCAGACCATTCCCACGGTGCAGCCGGCGGGTGTGGTCTGGGAGCCGTATCACGGGGTGGGTTTGCCGGTCTCCCGGGTGGCGGGCCCGGGGCTCGCCGATTCCGGCACGGTCCGGTGCTACGCGCGCACACCGGTCGGGGCGTTGATCGCCGCAGCCCAGGCAAGTGAACGGTACGAGACCGCGGAGTCGCCGATTCTGGTGGCGGGCACGATGTTGGCGCAGGGACCCGGCAAGGAGAGTTTCCTGGCGCGCAGTCGTTCGGCAACGTCGACCCGAACTGCGGATCAGGGCCAATCCGTGCAGGACAAGCCGCAGTTCGTCGGTTTTCGGGTGGACAGTTACTCCCCGCAGGCATCGACCGTCACTCTGGTGCGGATGCGCGAGAAGGCGGGCACGTTCGATGCCACCACGTGGACGGTGGTCTGGGACGAAGGCTGGCGTCTGCAACTTCCACCCGACGGCTCCCGGCCTCCGGCCCGATCGGTGTCGACGACTGCCGGATACGTGGCGTGGACCCCCTGACGGTCCGTGAACCGCCGGGCGCTTCCGACCGCGACCGCGGATGTGAGCGATCGCGGCCTCCGAGGAGACGAACGTGACAGCACCCGAGATTCGTACCTACGGCAATTGGCGCAAGCCGACTTCGCCGGGCATCCTCGGCCTGGGGATGGCCGGAACATTGATCCTGCTGGGCGGCATGGTCACGATCATCATCAGCATGATGATCTCGTTGATGTTCGCGATCTTCCTCACGGTAATGCTCGCGGTCGTCCTGGCTCCCTTGCTGTACCGAGATCGACAAGGACGTACGGGGTTGCAGTGGTTGGTCGCCCGAGGCGCGTGGTCGCGGGGCAAAGCGAAGGGTCAACACCTCTACCGATCCGGCCCGCTGGGCCGTGTGCCGTTGGGCACCTGCAAGTTGCCCGGCCTGGCCGCCGGATCGAAACTCTATGAAGCCCAGGACGCCTATCAACGCCCGTTCGCGCTGCTGACGGTGCCCTCCACCAACGACCACACCGTCGTGATCGAGTGCGACGCCGACGGCGGGTCGCTGGTGGACACCGAGCAGGTGGACACCTGGGTCGCCTATTGGGGGCAGTGGCTGGCCGCGTTGGGCAACGAGCCCGGCATCGTGGCCGCTTCGGTCACGGTGGAGACCGCGCTCGACACCGGTGAACGGCTGCGCCGTGAGGTCTTCGACCATCTGCGGCCGGACGCGCCGAATCTGTCCAAGCACGTGCTCAACGAGGTCGTGGAGCTGTATCCGGTGGGATCGGCACGGGTGTCCACCCGGGTCGCGCTGACCTTCTCCGGCGCTCCTCGCCCCGGCGTGCCCAAGCGCACCCCGGAGGAGATGGCCACCGAGTTGGGCACCCGGCTGCCCGGGCTTTGCGCGGGTCTGCAGATGACCGGAGCCGGGCAGGCGCGTCCGATGAGTGGTACCGAACTCGCCGAGGCGGTACGGGTCGCGTACGACCCGAGCGTGGCCGCACTGATCGACCAGGCCCGCTCCGAGGGCGGCGCGGGCATTACCTGGGACGACGCGGGGCCCAGTGCCACCCAGGAGGCGTGGGACCACTACCGTCACGACGGCGCGCTGTCGGTGACCTGGGCGATGTCCGACGCACCGCGTGGCGAGGTCTTTTCCAACGTCCTGGCGCGACTGTTGGGGCCGCACCCCGACATCGACCGCAAGCGGGTCACGCTGCTGTACCGCCCGCACGACTCGTCGACCGCCGCGAACATCGTCGAACGGGACGTGAAGGACGCGATGTTCAAGGCCAAGCAGGCCAAGGTCGGCAACGCCCGCGACTCGATCGCGGTCCGCGCCGCACAGCAGAGCGCTCAGGAAGAGGCCACGGGAGCCGGACTGGTCAAGTTCGGCATGCTGGTCACCGCGACCGTCGAGGACAGCGACGGTCTGGACCTGGCCGCGTCGGCGATGGACAACCTGTCCGCCTCCGCCCGGATCGCGATCCGCCGCGTGTACGGCTCCCAGGCGTCGGCCTTCGCCGCCGCGCTGCCCCTGGGTCTGGTCCTGCCGAAGCACCTCAAGGTGCCGCAGACCGTCCGGGACGCGATGTGACCGGCCACCGGACATCGACCGCGTACTCGCCGGGCGTTCGCGCACGCGGCTAGAAGGGCAGGACGAAATGTCGGTGCACAACCCCACAGGGGTCATGCCCGCGGAGGAGTCCGAGCAGACGGACGTCGGACGAAAGCGGGGGAGACGGTCGAAGCCGGCTCCTCTTCCGCATGGGCCGCAGGGTACGACGGCCAAGTCGAAGGCCGAGCAAAAGAAGAAGGCCCAAGCCCCAAGGCCGAGAACGGCCGGCTGGCGAGGCTGGACCGGGTACGGCGCGGGCTCGGTGGGATATGTGGAGGCGCCACCCGAGTGGCGTGGCACCACCGTCCAGGTCTGTGGGCTTTGGCCGTTCGCGGCCGGATCCGGCACGCCCGCGGTCGGTGTACCGCTGGGGCGTTCGCTGACCGGTGGCGGCACCCTGTGCTGTGACCCGATCAGTTGGTTCCAGCGGGCCAAACTCATCCTCAACCCGAGTGAGTTCGTGCTCGGCAAGCCGGGCCTGGGCAAGTCGACCATCGTGCGCCGCCAGGCACTGGGGCTGGCGGGGTACGGGGTCAACCCGGTGGTGTTCGGCGACCTCAAGCCCGACTACGCCGACCTGATCCGCGCACTCGGCGGACAGGTCATCGAACTCGGCCGCGGGCGTGGCTATCTCAACGTCCTGGACCCGGGCGAGTCGAAGGCCGCCGCCGCGCGACTGCCCGAAGCCGCGCGCCGCTCGCTGTTGGCCGACGCGCACGGTCGACGGCTGAACGCCGTCGCCTCCCTGATCACGGTGCTTCGCGGCGCTCCCCCCGCGGACCGCGAGGAAACGATCCTCAACGCGGCGTTGAAGCTGCTCGACGATCGTTTCGTCGGGGTACCGGTACTCGCCGACCTGCTGAAGGTCATTCAGGAGGCGCCCGACGAACTGCGGGCGGTGGCCCTGGACCGAGGCGACGTGGCTCGCTACCGGGAGATCACCGAAACCCTGGAGTCGTCGCTGATCGGTCTGTTGGGCGACGGCCGACTGGGCGAGATGTTCTCCCGGCCGACCTCGGAGCCGATGCGCCGGGACAGCCCGGTCTGCTTCGACGTCAGCGCCATCGACGACGGCGAAAGCTCGCTTCAGGCCGCGGCGTTGCTGGCGTGCTGGAGCTACGGCTTCGGTGCGATCTCGGTTGCCCAGGCCTTGGCGGACGCGGGCCTGGAGCCCAGGCGCAACTACTTCGTCATCCTCGACGAGCTCTGGCGTGTGCTCCGCGCCGGCCGGGGCCTGGTCGACCGCGTGGACGCGCTGACCCGACTCAACCGCCAGCGTGGTGTGGGCATGGCGATGATCACCCACACGATGTCCGACCTGCTCGCGCTGCCTGCGGAGGAGGACCGGATGAAGGCCAAGGGCTTCGTGGAACGCGCGGGAATGGTGATCACCGGTGGTCTGCCCGCGGCGGAGATGCCGCAACTGAACTCGGTCGTCCCGATGACGATGGCCGAACAGCGCATGATCGAGGACTGGTCGACGCCGCCCTCGTGGGACTCCACCCGCGGCGAGGAGGCCCCGCCTCCCGGACTCGGAAACTTCATGATCAAGGTTGGTGGCCGCCCCGGGATTCCGGTTCACGTCGACCTCACACCGGCCGAACTAGACGTGAACAACACGAACAGGCGGTGGTGACGTGTGTGACTTCGCGCCGGTCAATCCGTACGGCCCCAACATCGCCGACAAGCTCGCGGACAACCAGTACGACTCCGAAGAACTCGTCCGCGGCGACTTCGCCTGGACCGACACCTATGCGATCGGCAAGATCGGGTGTCACGAGTACCATCCGGACGAGAACTTCAGCTGGCACAGCGCCTGCACCCTGACCGACAAGGAATGGGAGTGGGCGGTCAGGAAATGGGCCACCGACAAGACCAACAATCCCTACGGCTTCCTCGGTCAGCCGATCGAGTGGATCCGTTTCGAGATGAGCCAGCTCGCCACGGAAGTGCTGAGTTGGTGGCTCAAGGTCGACCCCCCGTTCACCGGGGGGCAGGATCGCGGGGCCAGCGGCATCACCGGCATGCTGCGCAGTCACACGATCTTCATCACGACGGTCGTCGCGGTGCTGTCGTTGTTGTGGGTTGCCGGGAAGATGGCGCTGTCGCGCAACCCGATGGCGGTCGGGTCGATGGTCAAGGCCATGTTCACCCTGGTCGTGGTCACCACGTCGAGCATCGCGTTCTTCGGCCTACTGCTCACCGCGGGCCATACGTTCACTCAATGGTTCCTGATCAGAGGTCTGTCCGGTAGGAGCGACACGGCGATCAACGAGGCCGAGGTCTGCAACTCCATCCAGAAGTACCTCGAAGTCACGCCCATGGGCAGCACGGACCGCCCGATCAACTTCGCGCTGTTCCTGCTATCGGCGATTCTGCTCATCATCGCCGGCGTCATGTTGTATCTATATATGCTGGCGAGACTCGTCGGTCTGACGCTACTCCTGGGCATCATGCCTGTATTCGCGGCCGGCTCGGGAACCGAAACCGGCAAGGCCGCGCTCAAGAAATGCTTCAGTTTCGCCATCGGATTCGCGTTGCTCGAACCGACCGCCGCGTTCGTCATCGTTCCCGTGTTCCGCATGTGGGCCAATCCGGAGGACGGCAGCACGGCCGAGGGTCTGGCCAGCGTCATCATTCTCGCGGCGGGCACGTTGTCGCTGCCGGCGACGATGCGCATGGTCAACCCCTTGGTCGGCCTCGTGGCGGAGGACGGCAAGGGCGCCCACGGCGCGGTGATGGGGACTCTGGCGATGGGTGCCAAGGGGGTGGCCGCGCTCGGCGCGGTCGTCGCCACGGGCGGCACCGGAGCCGCCGCGGCGATGGCCAAGGGGGCAGGCGGCGGAGGCGGCCGGCGTCGACCGCCGGGCCCACCGGCGAACCAGCAACAGCAACAGCAACAACGGCAGCAGCAACGGCAGCAGCAGCAACAACAGCAGCAGCAGCCGAGCAATCCACCTTCGACACCGGTGTCGCTGGTCAAGCAACCCCCGCCGCCACCACCCCCGGCCCCGCCGGCACCTGCGGTACCGCAGCCACCCGCCGTGCCCGCGAACGCGCCGATCAACACCGCCGCCAAGTTCGTGGCCTCGAACGTGCTGGGCAGCGCCACGGGCCTGCCACCGGGAAGCAGCGCGCTCGCCAAGATGGCGGTCCCGGTCCTGGGAGCGATCGGCGAGTACCAGATGAACCAGGTCGGTGGCGGTGTCGAGGGGAGCGCGTTCATGAAGGAGCCGAAGTACGTGGAGCCCCGACTCCCGAAAGCGCAGGCACGTCCGGTCACCGTCTCCGCGGGCGGGCCCGCAGGAGGAGCGGCGACGGCGCCGCGTTGGTGAGCAGTCTTCGGCCCGGGGCCGTGCGCCCCGGGCCGTGCGTACGAAAGACAAGGGGGTAACGCATGAGCGCCACTCAGAAGCGCAGAGGGCCCAACGTCGAACTCGAGGCGTTGGTATTCCTGTTCGGCATCGTCGCACTGGTGGCGCTGCATGTGATGACCTGGCTCGCCGCTTCCTGGGCGGCCGAAGGGCCGGCGGAGGAGCCGGGCCCCAATCCACTCATGCTGTGGGTAAGCCTGGCCATCGGCAAATACCAATGGCCGGGCGCGATAGCGACGGTGTACCTGTGCCTGCAACTGGTTGTCGTACTCGTCCTGGTCGGCCTCGGGTGGAAGGTCTGGGCGAAGGCTCGGGGCAAGCGCGAGCGGATCGACATGGCCATCCGCTACCTGGCCTCGCCCAAGGAACTGGCGCCGTCCATGACTCACCAAGTCACCCGTACGGCAAGCAAGTTCGGCCTCTCGAAGGGCACCACGCCCGGCGTCTTCATCGGTCGCACCGTGCGCGGTGACAACGAACTGTGGGGTTCCTGGGAGGACATGCACGTCGACATCTGGGGTCCACGAACCGGTAAGACGGCGACCAGGGCGATCCCGAACATCGTCAGCGCCCCGGGCGCGGTCGTGGTCACCTCCAACAAGCGCGACGTGGTGGATGCCACCCGGGCCATTCGCGAGGCCAAGGGCACGGTCTACATCTTCGACCCGCAGAACCAGGCCGGTGGAAAGCCGGTGTTCTGGTGGAATCCGCTGACCTACGTCGGCGACAGCATCGTCAAGGCGGTCAAGCTCGCCGCCCGCTTCGTCTCGGTCAACCGCCAGGACCACGCGCGCAGCGACGCCTACTTCGAACCCGCCGCCCAGGACCTGTTCGCCAACCTGCTGTTGGCGGCCTCGATCGACAAGCGTCCGATCACCCAGGTCTACGTGTGGCTGACCCGCCCGACCGACGACACTCCCGTACGCATCCTGCGCGACGGCGGCCATCACATGCCCGCCGAGGCCGTGGAATCGGTGATCGGTCAACCCGACCGGCAGCGGGCCGGTGTGTACGGCACGGCGATCCAGATGGCCTCGTTCCTGGTGGCCGAGAACATCAACGAATGGGTGACGCCGGGAAGCGACCCCAGCCGACCCGAGTTCGACTACATGGCGTTCGTGCGCTCCCCCTCGGACACCCTCTACCTGCTGTCCGAGGAGACCAACAAGATCGCCGCTCCGCTGGTGATGGCGCTGACCACGATCCTGGCCGAGGAAGCGGAGAACTACTCGCGTGACTCGCCCAACGGACGGCTGCCCATTCCGGCGCTCTTCGTTCTGGACGAGGCCGCGAACGTGTGCCCCTGGAAGGCGCTTCCCGACAAGTACACCCACTTCGGTTCGCGTGGCGTCATCGTGATGGTGATCCTCCAGTCCTGGGCCCAGGGGGTCTCGGTGTGGGGCGACAACGGCATGCAGAAGTTGTGGGGTTCGGCGAACATCCGGGTCTACGGAGGCGGCGTCTCCGACGTGTCGTTCCTGGAGAACCTGGCCAAGTCCGCGGGCATGTTCGAACCTCGTACCACGTCCACCAGCCACAAGTTCGGTGACCATCGCGGGATCAGCCGGGCCAGCCGAGCGGAGGCGGTGCTGGACGCGTCGGACCTGATGTCGATGCCACGCGGCCGGGCCTTCGTGCAGATCAGTGGTTCGCGCCCGACCCTGGTACGCACCGTGCCGTGGTGGGAGACGGAGTACGCCGACCGGATCCAGGAATCGATCAACACCTACGACCCGTCCCAGGTGATGAACGCCGCCCAGATCAACATGGCCAAGGCGGTGCAATGAGCGGCGAACTCCCGGACGAAGACGTCTGGGGGCAGGGCGACGCGCTGGAGCGATTCCGGGCGATGACGGAGGCCGCCGCCCGGCAGGCGCAGGAGGAGGCATCGCCCGATCCGGAGGAGTTCGACGAAGAGCTGGAGCCCGAGCCGGAGTTCGTCTTCGAATCGGTCGATCGCTTCGTCGTCGACTACATGGTCAAGGTGATCGAACGCCGGTTGAACCGCTCGTCGATCATGTGGTGTCCCGCGTGGTGGAAGCACCCCGAGGCGATCATTCGCTTCACCGCGATTTGGCGTGCGTTCGAATACCTGCGCCACGACGCGGCGTTGGGCATGTCGACCTGGTGGCTCCAACACGCGGATCCACATCTGCGCATGCTGATGGATCCCGAACTGGGCCCCTTCGTCGCGTGTGACCCGCGCGAGGGTCACACGGATCGCCCCCTCGCGGAACTGCCCATCGAACCCTCGCCGCCGGAGATGTGGGACGACCCGGCGTTCCGGGTGACCCCGCGCGATCCCGACGCTTCATGGGATGATGGCGACATCGCCTACGAGATCGACGACGATTTCGAAACACCGGGTCAACCGGAACGGCCGAAGGAACAGTACGACCTCCAGAAGGCCAAGCTGAACCGCCCGGGCTGGCCGTGATGTTCGCCGGAGGCATCAGCCGGCACGGAAGGGATGAGCGATGAGCCAAGCCGTCGAGTTCGGCCCCAACGGTGGTCCACATTCGATCGCGGACGCGGTCGACCTGGCCCAGCCCGTCCTTTCTTGGGTGAGCGGGCGGTTCGACAAGGTTCGCAAGCACCTGAAGAACAAGCGGAAGGACCACTACAAGGTCCTCAAGCCGGCCCTGAAGAGCGGCGTGGCCAAAGGCATCAGCAATGTCGCATCCAGGGTGCAGGCCGCGAAGTTCTACGGGCAGAACTCCGGCACATTCGCGGCAGCGCGGGCCTATCGCAAGTACGAGAACCAGGCCGTGAAGGCGGCCGACAATCGGGCCAAGGTGCGGGCGTTCGCGGGCCGCAGTCGGGCGCAGGCGGCGCTGTTGAACCAGATCGCGCTGGGCAACGGGCGCCGGTTCGCACCCGGCATCCAGGCACGCAGCGCACAGCGCCGCAGGGTCAGAGCGCAACGCGGTGCCGCCAGGATGGGCACGCGGGCGGTCCGCGCGCACCGTAGGGCGTTGGGCTTCGCCGCGCAGGCGCAGTCCGGCCGGGACCGGGTAGAGCTGCTGCAGCAGACCGGCAACATGGTGCCCCGTCGGGTCACGCGCGAGTTCAACCTGTGATCGACCAGGAACGAGACCCGAGACATTCGGGCCGGGAGGCGACGTGAGTGAGCAGGCCGGTCCCTCGCGACCCGAGCCGTCGGCGTCCGGGAATCCCTGGACCGCCGGCGGCCAGGCGCCGCCGGCGCGGGACTTGGGCCCGCCGACATCTCCGTGGAGGCTGGGGTACGTACCTCTGGGCATGTCCGCCGCGCCGCAGCCGCAGCCGGCTCCGGGTCCGCTCGCCGTGGCCGGGTGCGGGTTCGGCCCCCCCGCCCAGCCGCTGGATGTGCCCGGCACCTTCCGCAACCAGTTGACCCGGGACGGCATCGCGTCGGAGAGCCGGACTGTCGAGGTCGTCCGCGACGCGAACACCACGCGCGCCGCGGCCGTGGCGATCGGCATGACGCCCGCCGGCAGGTGACCGGCGGGCGGGCCGCCTCCTACTTGAGGCCCTTCAACCGGCGCGGCTCGTACGGCCCCGACCCCGGGAAGTAGAGGTAGGGGATCTTGCGGTAGACCGCGCCGACCCTGCCGGATTCCTCGTATCCCCAGTACTCGGTCTGGCCTCCGTCGGCCCACTTCTCGAACAGCACGACGTGCCCGGAGTTGCCGCCGTCGTCATCGAGGATGATGTCGCCGGCCATCAGTTCGCTCTTCTTGATCGATTCGGTCATGCCGGTCATCGCCGTCGTGTTCGCCCCGGCCTCCACGCCCCACGCCATGGTGACGAAGCCCGAACAGTCGGTGCGGTACCTCTGCTTCGTCTTGCCGTCGGCCATCAGACCGTCCTTGTAGGAGGTCTGGCTGTAGGGAACGCGGGCATCGGTCCACACCTTCGCCCGCGCGATCATGGCCTGTCGATCCTGGCCCACGATCGCGGGGAGGTTGCCGCCCGCCCCCTTGAGCGAATACTTCTCCTTGGCGAGCTTGATGATTTGGTTCGCGTATTCTCGGGGCTTCTTGTTCTTCGCGTCGTCGATCTGCGGCATGCCATCGGAGGCGAACGTCATGCCCGGGGGCGGATCGGTCCAGGCATACGGGCCGCGGAGGTAACCCGCCAGCATCAGGTCCGGCAGCTTGAGCTGGTCGCCGGGCCGGACATTGGGGATCTTGCCGTCTTCGTGATTCTTGTGGAGCTTATCGGCGATATAGCACAGATAGTCACCGATCGCGATGATCATATCCGCCGGATTGCCGATGTCCTTCTTCTTGTCGTTGTCCCCGTCGCGGCCCGCCCCGTCGTCGGGGTCGTTGGGCTTGCCGTTCCAGGTGTCCGGCATGAACTGGCCGAGGCCCTGGGCACGCCCGGAATCATTGTTGACCTCGGGCGGATCCCAGCTCGACTCGGTCTCGATCAGCCCCGCGATCAACGGCGCGGTGACGTCGGCGCAGGCCTCGCCGGCCTTCTCCAACTGGGGTACGTACTTCCGGTATTTCTCCGGAATGGCGGACACGTCCAGCAGGTCGGATGTCGCCCCACCGCCTCTGGAAAGGTATATTTCGCGATCCTGGGACTGCACCAGCATGTTCGGCACCTGGCTACAGCCGGCAAGGGACGCGCCGGCGGCGACGACCGCGGTGAGCCGCGCCAGTCTCGCTTTCGTGCCGGCCCGAATCCCCGAAGCTCCCCCGCTGCTCATTGCCCCCACTCCCGTCGTCCCTTCGACAACCCGAATACCCCGATGACCCTGCGCGGCCGCCAGCGCGCGAGCACGCGCCGGCGGCGTGACGTCGTGGACGACTCGCGGCGCAACACCCCTTCCAGGGCGGCGCACAGACTCCACGCGTCGTCGGCTTCCTGCTGCGTGGCGACCCGTTCGCCGTACGCGCAGTCGTTGACCAGGTCCGCCAACGCGGGCAGCCGTGCCCCGACCTCGGCGGGCAGCAGTGCGCCGCCGTACACCGCGACCTCCTGCGCCGTCGCCGCGCTCCCGGCCGGCAGACCGGCTCGGGTGAGCGCCGCGCCGATCAACTGCCAGGCGCCCAACACCCGTTCGTTCGGCGTGCCGCCGCGACGTCGACGCCGCTCCACGCGCGGCGCGATGAAGACCAACACCGCGTAGCCCAGCAGTACGACGGCGGCGATGACCGCGGCCACCAGCCACCACGGAATACCGGAATCCTTGTCCTCGCGCTCGTGGGGGTCCGGCGCCACGCCGCTGCGATCGGTGCCCTCGATGCCCGCGTCCACCTGGTCGCGGGTGAGCTGCGGAGGCGGCGGCGAGGCCACCGTGCCCGGCTGGGCCACGTCCTGGCCCGGCGCCTTGTTCCGGTCACCCGGTTCGTTCTGGCGTCCAGGGGTGGGGAAGAAGGGCACCCACCCGGCGCCGGCGAACTCGATCTCGGGCCACGCGACCACGTCCCCGGCCCGCACCTCGCGTACCCCGCCGCCGATGTCGGTCCCCGAGGAGAACCCGACCACCACGCGGCTCGGGAGGTTCAGCGTGCGCGCCATCACCGCGAACGCGGTCGCGAACTGCTCCGAGGTGCCGATCTTGCCCGACTCGAGGAAGAACTGGAGGTTGCGGTACGAGTGTCCCGGGGTGGCCGTGATGTCGTACCGGTAGTTGGTGCGCAACCACGACGCGAGCCGCAGCGCCTGCTGGTAGGGGAAGCTGGCGCCGGCGGTGGCCTCCTCGGCGAAGCGCCGAAACACCGGCAGCGCCTCGAACGGTTCGCCCGTGACGTCCTTGTCCGGCATGGTGATGAAGGCGGGATCCGTACCGACCGGCAGGAACTGCAGGCGGTTGGGATCCAGGACCGGGACGCGCGAGTCGACCTCGTAGCGGGTCCCCGCAGGCAGCCGCCGGTGTGCGGCCACCGTGCCGCTGTGCTGCTCCACCGAGATCTCGAGGCCGGCCGGCGGACGGATCTCGCGCGGTCGGTCCGCCGCGGGCAGCCAGATCCCGCCGAGTTCCTTGATGGTCACCAGATGCGACTCGGCCGTCTTGGACACCACGGAGGTGTCCTCGCGGTCGGGAACGCGCCCGGTCGTGGTGCGCAGGTCGTCGGCCGGAGCCCAGCGCACCCCGTTGTAGGAGTCGAACACCGCCAGCCGCCAGTTGCGTTCCGCGGGGGCCGGGCCGGCGACGGTGAACAGTGGACGTTCGGGGGTCTGCAACCACGCGGAGATGCGATCCAACGGGCTGGCCCCGCCCAGGCGCACATCGGTCGGCGGTTCGACGAGCGTGTGCAGGTCCGGCGCCTCGCGTGCGGTCGCCCCGGGCAGCGCGGGACCGACCGCGCCCGCGAACACCGACGAGGCCACCACCAACGGCAGGCCGATCGACAGGTTGCGCAGCCCCGATCCGCGTCCCGGGCGCCGCGAGACGAGCAACAGGCCGACGGAGCCCGCCAACGCCACCGACGCCGCGACATTGCTCCCCGGCCCACCCGTCCCCAGCACGGCCGGCACCGCGAACAACAACACCGCCGGCACCGCGGGTGCGACGACCGTGCGGGTGCGCAGTGCCAACTCGGCGCCGCCGAGGGCGGCGAGCCACACACATGTCGCGGGCAGCACGAGCATCTCGGCATCACCGGGCACCGGCGCCACCACACTCAACACCGCGTGCGGCGCGTCCAACAGCGCCGACCAGATCTCCCGGATCAGCCCGATGCTCGGGAGGAAACCACCCGCGGCCCGGTCCCGGAAAAGCGTCGCGGACAACACCAGCGACCAACACACCACGGTGATGATCAAGGACGGCCACAACGGCCGCACGGCGGGCCCGCGTCGGGCCGCCCCGGCCGCACCGGTCCATGCGGCGGTGCCCGATGGGGCGCGGACCGGTCGCGAGCAGGCGACCGACAACAACACCGGCACGATCGCGGACGGGAGGATCACCGGCACCAGGTCGCGCGTCTCGAAGGTGCGGCCGAACGCCCAGCCCACCGACAACGCGGCGAGCGTCACGGGAATCAGCGACCACAGGGAACGATGGTCGGCGTCCGGCCGATCGAGCTGCCCGCGCGGGTGGTTCGGGCGCGTGGGCGGCGCGGACGCCGGCCCGCCCGGCCGGGAATCGCCGGTGGGCTCGGACTCCACCGGGCGATCGTCGAGAGTGGTGCTCACCGGGATATCTCCTTGCGCCACGCCACGGCCATCTCCTCCAGGCTGGACACCCGGATCTGCGACACGTGCATCGCGGTCGGCCGGGCGGTCGAGCGCCGGCCGGGGTCGGTGGTCGAGGGTGGGGCGACCCGAATCAGCAACGCGCGATCGAACCGGCCCTGGACCCGGTCCATCCGCGGCAACCCGGGGGTGTCGGTGCTGCCGGTGACCACGATCAACGTGTCGCCCGCCCGGGTACGTTCGACCACGTCGAAGGCGTCCGACAACGAGTGATCCTCGTGTGCCGAGACCTCGGCGAGCAGGTCGAGCCAGTGCTCGGCACTGCGGTGATCGCCCAGCGGCGCGGGCAACGCGCCGCGCCCGGTCACCACCTTCAGCGGGAAGTTGTTGCTCGCGGCGGCCAGCGCCACCGACGCCGTGACGTCGACGGCGACCTCGAACGCCTCGTCGCGCTCGTCGGCGTCGACCCCCTCGGCGAACGCGGCGAGGTTGGTGTCCAGGACCAGCGTGGTCTGCGGCAGGCTCACGTCGATCAGCTTGCGGACCATCATCGTTCCGGTGCGCGCGGTGGAACGCCAGTGCACCCGACGCAGGTCGTCACCCATGACGTACTCGCGCAGCGAATGGAAGGTGAGCGTCCCGTCGTCCGCGGTATCGGAGTTCGGGCCCTCGAGGTGATGGGTGCGGCCGGCCGGCAGCGACTGGAGCGCGATCGTGCGCGGTCGCACGAGCAGGGTCTCCAACTCGCCGTGCCGACGCGAACGCCGGGTCAGCCCGAGCGGATCGCTGCGCACGAGGTGCATCGGGCCGATCTCCACCCGGCCGCGGCGATGCGTGGGCAGCGTGTACCGGGCCCGGATCTCGGCACCGGCGGCAACGGGCGGCAGGTCGACGGGAGGAACCATCAGTCCCGCCACGCGGTCCTCGGCCCGCAGCCCGCGCAGTGCCCGCCGCCCGGTGTTCACCAGGGTCACCCGGCCCTGGGCGATGTCGCCGCGGGCGACCTTCGCGGGCACCACTTCGCGTTTCGCGGCCACGGAGGAGCGGCGCAGGGTCCAGGTCACGGCGACGGTCACGGAGACCAGGCACGCGACCCCCAGAACCACTCCCTCGCGATACCCCAACCCCCAGCCGAGCCCGCACAGGACCAGGCCGAAGACGAGCACACCGCGCCCGGTGGAGGAGAGCATCAAGCGTTCGCCTTCAGTGCCGTCGCGCTCGGGACGCTGACCTGGGAGAGCACCTCGGTGAGCACGTCGGCGGCGGTGACGCCGCTCAACTCCGCTTCGGGGGTGAGCAGCAGACGGTGCGTCAGGACCGGTCCGGCGAGCGCCTTGATGTCCTCGGGCAGGATGTGCGCGCGGCGCTGCGACGCGGCCCGGACCCGGGCGGCCCGGATCAACGACACGCTGCCGCGCGGCCCGGCGCCCAGTCGGGTGTGCGTCGACTCACGGGTCGCGTGGCCGATCCGCACGGCGTACTCGACGACCGACTCGACCGCCTTGACCCGGCTGCGGGTGATCTGGACGAACTCCTGGATGTGTTGCGCCGTCGCGATGGTGGGGAGCGTCTCGATCGAGGGTGCGCCGTTCGCCCCGGCCGCGACCGCCACCTCCGAGCGCAGGTCCGGATAGCCCAGGGACATCCGCATCAGGAAGCGGTCCAACTGCGCTTCGGGCAGCGGATACGTGCCGGACATGTCCACCGGGTTCTGGGTGGCGATCACCATGAACGGGCGGGGCACCGGGTGCGCGACGCCGTCCACGGTGACCCGGGCCTCCTCCATCACCTCCAGGAGCGCCGACTGGGTCTTCGGTGACGCCCGGTTGATCTCGTCGCCGATCACGATGTTCGCGAAGATCGGTCCGGGCAGGAACTCGAACGTGTTGGTCGTCTGGCGGAACATCGACACGCCGGTGATGTCGGACGGCAACAGGTCCGGGGTGAACTGCACGCGTTGCCACGCGGCGTCGAGCGAGGCCGCGAGCGCGCGGGCGAGGGTGGTCTTACCGGTTCCGGGCACGTCCTCGACCAGCAGATGACCCTCGGCGAACAGGCAGGTCAGCGCCAGTTCGATCTGCTCCCGCTTACCGACCACGACCCGCTCGATGTTGTCGGCGAGGGCGCTGAAGCACTCGCCGAACAACGCCAGCGCGTCGGGGGCATGGAACGGCAGAGAGTTCTGACGATCGTCGTTCGTCGTCGATGGCATCGTGTTCACGGCGCTCCAGGTCGATCGCCCACCGTCACTCCGTGCCGTGGACGGTCGGGGAAGGCGGGAGGGCTTGCCGCGTCTTGACGGGTGTGTGGTCGCGGACGGGCGGGGGTGACTCGGTGGTGCGCCCCGATCGGGAAAGGGGGCGCACCACCAGGAAATGTGTGTCGCGTCAGGCGGGTTCGCCGGCCGCGATCACTCGCACTGCCAGATATCCGGCGAGAAGCTGCCGCTATTGGAGTTGGGCGTGCGGATGTAGAGGTCGCTGGTCCAACCGTTGCCGGGGTCGCCCGGGCCGCTGTACTCGACCTTGTCCCAGATCGAACCGGTCACGTTGGTTCCCTGGCGGACCTGGTGCTCGCCCTTGACCTGGCAGACCACCGTGATGTTGCCGGTGTAGTCGGCCGCGATGTAGCCGTTGCGCACGGTGCCGGCGACGGAGGGACCCGAGCGAATGCCGATCGTGACGTTGTTGTCGATGTTCGGGCCGACCTTGTAGACGTGCTTCGGCGGGGTCAGGTTCAGGCTCCCCGTGGCCTTGGGGCTGGTGCCGGCCTCGTTGGTCGCGGTGATGGTGATCGGGTATGTGTTGCTGTTCTTGAGATTGCTCACCGCGAACTTGGCGGTGGTGGACTTCGTGGTCTTGTTCTGGAAGTCGATCGAGTACGTGAGGCCGGCGACATCGGTCCACGTGAACGTGCCACCGTGGCCGCCGGCGGCGGCCTTCGCGGTGACGTTCTTGGGCGCCGCCGGGAGCGTGCAGGGACGCACCGCCGTAGAGGGCTTCGACGTCTTCTCCACGCCGTCGGCGAAGACCGCAGTCACGGTGAAGCTGTATTCCGTCTTGCACTGGCCCCCGGTGACCTTGAACGACGATGTGGCCTTGGGGCCCAAGGAAGTGGGTTCGGCCTTCATGCCGTCCTTGAGACCGTCGATGCGGTAGCTCTGGGGTGTCGCTCCACTGGACTTGGCGAACGTGACGGTGATGAAGCCGGCGCCGGATGTTGCCTTCAGCGTGGTGGGAGCCGTCTGCTTCGGGGGGTCGGGTGTCGGCGTCGTCTGCGTGGGGCTCGCCGTCGCGCTACCACCGGGGGTCGTGGGGCTGTTGGAGGCCGTAGGGCTCTTGGACGCCGACGCCGACGGAGACGCGGATGCCGACGGCGTACTGCTCGCCGTCGGCGTCGTCGTGGCCGACGGCGTCGAGGAGCCCGTCGGGACGGGCGGGGCGGTGACCGTGATGGTGGCGGTGGGCTGGGGCTTCGGGTCGTTGCCGGGATCGGGGGTGGACGTGTTGCCACCGCCCTGGGTCGGACGATCCGTGGGCTTGTCCCGGCCCGGGTTGTCGTTGCCGCGGTCGTTGTCGCCGTCCCCGTCGTTGTCCTTCGGGTTCGGGTTCGGCGGAACGTCGGCGTTGCCCGGGTTGTTCGGCCGCTGCTGATTGTCGGCGGGCGGCGTCGAGGGCGGAAGCGTCGGAGGCAGCTCGTCACCCGGGACCGGGTTGCCGCCCTTCTCGTCGTACTTCTGCACCTTGTGCAGCTTGCCGTCGCCGTCGACGACGACCGCGGTGGCGTTCTTCTCGTCGTTGACCCACAGCAGACCGTCGCGGACGAAGGTCTCCAACTCGCCGGCGACGCCGGTGACCTTGACCTGCTCCTCGAGCTTGGCCTGCTCGGTGTTGTACACGATCAGCGAACCGCTGGTGCGGTCGGCGATGTAGACCTTCTTGCCCAGGACCTGGGGTTCGCCCAGGACGTTCCCGCCGGTGCCCAGCGGAACCGCGGACACCTTGCCCGCCGCGATGTCCACCAGGACGAGCGTGCCGTCGGCGGTGCTCAGGACGGGAAGCACCTGTCCTTCGCTCTTGCCGGGTACGACGGCCTTGTCGAGGCCGCCCTTGAACAGATCGGACGGCAGCGTGATGGTCGTCTGCACGCCGGTGTCGGTGAGGATCTTCGCGGCGCCGGCCGCGGCGTCGACGACGACCGCGCGATCCGCGACGAGGGCGAGCATGATCGGGCTGTTCGGTTCGGACACCTTGATCGGCGTGCCCAACACGGCGCCGCGGACCGGGATCACCTCGCCCTTGGAGGGGATCGGGATCCACAACGTGCCCTTGGCGTCCGCCTGGGCGCGACCGATCGGCTTCGCGCCGAGGGCGATCGGCGGTCCCAGCGGCGCGAGGGTGCCCGGATCGATCGGCCGCACCACGGCCGTCGTGGCGCCCGGCGCCGTACCGGACTCCACCAACCACGCGCGCTCGCCACCGGTGACCAACTGCATGCCGGCGTCACCGAGGTCGACCGACAACGGAGCGGTCAACTGGGCGGGGTCGATTCGGGTGACCTGGCCGGTCGATTCGTCCATCACCAGGACGGTGTCGCCGTCCTCGCTCACCTGGTAGTTGGAGCCGGGTGCCCCGGGCAGTCGGACTCGGCCGGTGATGTCGCCGGAGAGGCCGTTGACATGAACCATGCTGCCGTTCGCGCTGGGCAGCCAGGCGCCCACGTCGGCCAGGTCGGCGTCGGCTCCGGCCACGCCGATTCCGACGACGACCGAGGTCGCGAAGAGCGAGCCGACGGCGACCACGGCGACGACGGTGGTCGAGCGTTCGCGGCCACGTCGGATCGAGGCGACGGCCTGGGCGACCTGGCGGCGGGTCGACTCGATCGACAGGGAGGCGGCGATCGTTCGACCCGGCTGCGCGGCAGGCTCGGAGTGTTGGGACATGGATCCTCTTCCCGAAACAGGGAACGATTGTCAATCTTTACGTTCGGCCCGTCGGCGAACTATCCGCCGAGCGCGAAGCGTTCCGCGCGATCGGGATAGTGGCCGGGCCGGCGCCACCGATGTGGTAATCGCGCTTCGGCCGGCTCAACTCTTCTTGGTGGGGAGGGGTACGGCGGGCGGCGGCGGATACATCGTCAGGGTCGTGTCGAACGGCTCCCGGCCCTCCGTGTTGCGGGTCACGAAGATCCCGACGCTGGAGGCGGTGAGGAACGAAGGGGGACGAACTCCGGCGGGCAGCGCCTCGATGCCCTTCGTCGCGATGTTCAGCGCGGCCCGCCCGGCGTTGAGCTTGTTGCTGCCGTCGGAGCTCTGGATCGTTCCGTACGCGATGCCGGCGTTGGAAACCGATTCCAGCCGGACCGCGTTGTTGCGATCGTTCTGGGCGAAGCACACGGCCGCGCCGCGCATGTCCACGGCAAGTGGGCCCACGACGAGGTAGCGGGTGTCGGGGGAATGTCGAGCGGTGAGCAACCGATGATATTCGTCCGGGGTGTCGTCACGCGCGGTGTGGCAGGGGGTTTGCGTCAACGCCGCCCCGGTGACCAGGTCGTGCACGACATACAGGACCTCCTGCGGCTGGTTCTCCGCGGCGGGCGTCCACCACGCCGCCACCACGGCGGTGTTCGTGACACTCACCGGCACCCCGAGCGCGCGCCCCGGAGGCGCAACCGATCCGCTGTTCCAGCGTCCGGCAATCTCGAAACCGCGGCCACAGGCCTCGTCTCGGGAACTGTATACGCGACACGTGTCCGGCAGGCCGTTCTCGTCCTTGGAATCGATCGTCTGCCAGGTCTCGTTGAGCATTCCGGCCGCCGTCGGCGACATCGGATACGACAACATCGTGCAGGTACTGCCCAGCAGACAGCGACGCGGAGTCGGTCCTGTCGGTCCGGTCGGCGAGACCTCGCCCGTATCGGGATTCCACAGCGAACCTCGCCCGAACGGGCCTTCCTCGCGACGGTCCCCACCGTCGCGGAACAACACCCCGCCGTCCCCGACCCGGGCCGGCATTTCGGTCGTCCCCTCGGGCACGTCCCGTACCAGGTGTTGCCGCGGAATCACGTCCCGACCGCTGCTCGCGGCGACGAAGCTGTCCGCCACCACGACGCGGCGGGCCCGATTGAGGCCGTCCTCCGGGATCGTGCCCAACCGCATCAGCACGATCATCTCGGTGTCGCGAACCGTGATCAGCGACAGGATCGGTCGTTCCTGATCCTGCAACTGGGTCACCGGCTTGGACCACCACCAGACCTTGCCGTCGCCGGCGCCGCGGGCGACGACCACGGTCTTGGTGCGGGTGGTGGAGTCGCTGTCCGCCGACGGGATGTTGCTGCGGGTGTCGATGCTGATCAGCGCGCCGACCTTCGGGGCGACGACGTAGGCCCGGCTGCGGACGTCCGCCTGCCAGCCGTTGTTCACGTCGAAGCCGGCGGGAACCACCAGCTTGGGTGCCTTGACCGGCTCGTCGACCGGATTGCGCACCAGGGGAACGCTCCCGCTCCCGGCAGCCGAGCAGCCGCTCACTGCCAGCGCGGCGGCGATCAGCAGGGATATCAAGGGCAAGCGTGGGCGAATCACGGATTTCCGTTCCGCTCGGCGAGGCGACTCCGCTCCGGAGTCCGCGACTCGCCGCATGGACAGGTCGGGCTCGTGCCGGCGCGACAGGAGCCTAGAGGCGCGAATCGGAACGCGATAGGTCACAAAACGCGGAATCAGGCCTGGCTTTCGCGCATTCCGGCCTGTGCCGGATGGTGCTTCGAGGCCCTGCCGGAGCCGGCCTGCCCTTGCCGTGTGGACCTTCGACGACGCGTCGGACGGGACCTAACCCGATTTCGTGGTGCGGACCTTCGAGATCGCGCCCGAGACGGGAAGCAGGCCGATCCTGGCGAGTGCGGCGACACGGTCGGCGTCGGGCTCCTGGGCGGGTTGCGTTTCCGAGAGGTGGCGGGTCGAGGGACCGGACAGGGTGCGTACGGACGACACCCGATGGGTGGGCGACGGGGGTGCGGCCACCACGGGAGCAGGGGCGGGGGTCGAGACCTGGGCGGGGGCCGGAGCCGGGGGTGTCGTCGGCGCGGGCCTGGTCCTGGTCTTGGTCGCTGTGCCGGTCGGTCGTGTCGCCGGGTTCGCCGCAGCCTGCGGTGTCGGTGCCGGTGTTGCCGGGCTCGGGTTCCTGCGGGCGGGCGTGGGCGGATCGACGGCCGGGTGCACCGGACGTGGGCGCACCGGACGCGGGCGCGCCGGCGGCGGGGCGGCGGTCGTCGACTCCGCCGCGACGGCGGCGCGCAGCGACGGGAGGCCGCGGGCTTCGAGATCGATCCCGCCGGTGGGCAACGTCGGTGACGGCGACTCCGCTTCGCGACGGCTCACGTGGTCCGCCCACAACGCGAGCAGTCGCGTCAGGATCCGGCTGAGCAGCTCGGTCACCGCCGGGACGAGCGACGCGGACACCCGATCGGTCAGCCGGGACCACAGCGCGCGCAACCACGACCACCACGCGGTCGACAAGGTGGGCGTGATCCCGGCAGTCGGGACCCCGTTCGCCGCCTGCAGCAACCAGGGGTTGGCGCCGGAACCCTCCGGTACCCACAACGTGCCGGCGGACGGTGCAGAGGCGGGATCGTCCCAGGCGATCGCTCCTTCGGCGATGCGTTCGCGCAAGGCCTGTACGCCGGCTCCGCCGGACAGCGGCGCGACGTCGCGATCGTGGGTGGCCGGCAACAACAGGTCCAGCCGGCGCAGGAGTGCGTCGGCGTCCGGCGCCCGGCGCAGCACGGCGCGGCACGTCGTCGTCCACAACTCGTCCAGCACGCCCAGGGGTTCGGCGACCCGTCCCTGCCAGATCGAGGGGATGCCGAGCCAGTCGTCACCGGTGCTGCGCTTGGGCGCGGTCCAGGTCGGTACGAGATTGCCCGAGGGTGTCTCCTCGTTCGCGGCGACGGACAACATGCCGCGCAGTTCGTCCTCGACGGCGGCTTGCAGCGCGACGAAGTGCAGGACCGAACGGGAGGCCCAATCGGGCGTGGTACACGCCGACAGGACCTGGGGCGTGGGCACGTCGAGCAGTCCGCGCCGAGCCCCGACGATCACACCGTGATCGGCGAACCGTTCCCGAAGCGAGTCGAGTTCGCTCTCGGAGCGAGTCCGTACCGGATCGTCGGCCAGGGCCTGTCGGATCCGCGCGACAGCGCCGTGCAGGGACACCCGCAGGGCCTCGTCGCGAGCGGCGGCTCCACGACCACGCGGCCCGCTCGGCGACGACTTGCGTGACTCGGCACTCATGTAACCGCCTGACCCATCGTTCGTCTCCCCCGAAGCATCGAACAGCTCTAGCAGTATGGGGCAGGCGTTGGCTAGCCCGTCGTACGCACCGGGACTTTCCGCGGCGATGTCGACCGTGTTCGACAAGTCCGCCACCGGGGGAGTCGCGCGCAACAGACGGATCGCGCGAATACCCGTGACCGGTCCGCGTGTTGCGACCTAGTCGTAGCGTGCTCGTGATCACTACCGTGAAGTTTTCCGTGCGTCTGGTCAGAGGGAGATTCGGCCGGTGGCGACCCGCAATCCGTGGATCAATCTGGAGCCCGACGACCGGCGTGGCTTTTTCCGTCGATTCGTTTTGCCTTTCTTCCGGGCGATCGCGAGTCCCGTAGTCGGCATCTGGCGCTTCTTCGGCAACCTGCGGGACTCCTTCGCCACTCGAAATGTGCGGGCGAAAACGATCCCCATCCCCGGCCCGCTGCCCGGTGCCCGTGCGGAAGCCGGCACTGGCACCGCAGGCAATGCCCCGGCCGCCGAAGCGGCAGCCCCGGCTCCGCGAGCGCCGGCGCCGGAGCGAGAGGCACCCGCACCGCAGCGTCGGACCAGGGCCGCGGCCCGGGAGGCGCGGCAGGCGCGGCGTCAGGCGCGGCGGGCGACGAGGACTGCGACCAGGACGGCGGCTCGGGAGGCGCGGCAGGCGCGGCGGGAGACGAGGACCGCGACGAGGGTTGCGGCTCGGGAGGCGCGGCGGGTGCGGCGTCAGGCGCGGGCGAATGCTCCGGCGAATGGGGCGGAGCAGGGTTTCCTGACGAGGTTGCGTGCGGGGCTTCGGGCGCGGGCTCAGCAGGCGGATGCTCGGGCCGAGGGACCGCGTCGGGAGCGGGCCGGGGCTCGAGAGGCGCGGCAGGCGCGGCGTCAGGCGCGGCGGGAGACGAGGACTGCGACCAGGACGGCGGCTCGGGAGGCGCGGCAGGCGCGGCGGGAGACGAGGACCGCGACCAGGACGGCGGCTCGGGAGGCGCGGCAGGCGCGGCGTCAGGCGCGGGCGAATGCTCCGGCGAATGCGGCGGAGCAGGGTTTCCTGACGAGGATGCGGGCGGGGCTTCGGGCGCGGGCTCAGCAGGCGGATGCTCGGGCCGAGGGACCGCGTCGGGAGCGGGCCGGGGCTCGAGAGGCGCGGCAGGCGCGGCGTCAGGCGCGGCGGGAGACGAGGACTGCGACCAGGACGGCGGCTCGGGAGGCGCGGCAGGCGCGGCGGGAGACGAGGACCGCGACCAGGACGGCGGCTCGGGAGGCGCGGCAGGCGCGGCGTCAGGCGCGGGCGAATGCTCCGGCGAATGCGGCGGAGCAGGGTTTCCTGACGAGGATGCGGGCGGGGCTTCGGGCGCGGGCTCAGCAGGCGGATGCTCGGGCCGAGGGACCGCGTCGGGAGCGGGCCGGGGCCCGGGAGGCGCGGCAGGCGCGGCGTCAGGCGCGGCGGGAGACGAGGACTGCGACCAGGACGGCGGCCCGGGAGGCGCGGCAGGCGCGGCGAGAGACGAGGACTGCGACCAGGACGGCACGTGCCCAGACGAGGAGAGCGGCCTCCGCCCTCGACAGTCTGAGTCCGGTCAGCCCCGCGGCGGTTGCCAACGCGGTGGGCATCAGCAACGGCGAACCCGCGCGCCCCCAACCCTCCGTGGCCTTGCCGGTTAAGCCCGAGGCGACGGCCGGCCGCCTCAAGCCGCTGAGCCCGGAGACCGTGCAGAGTGTCACGAACCGCATCGCCCGGGCCGCCGGTCCGACCGTCGTGGCAAGGCCCGCAGCCGGCCGGACGAGCACGCCCGGCCTGGGGCAGGCCGGCAATGGCGCAGGGCCCGAGCGAACCACGACCCCCAGCCGGGACAGGGGCCGAGTGCAAGCACCCGGCGAGTGACGTCCCGGGCGCGATTAGGCAAGACGTCACGGTGAGATGAAAGGGCGCAAGTGCCGATCCTCAAGTACGACCAGGGGAAGGAAGCGATCGGCGATGTCGTCGATCCGCCCCGGAAACACAATCTGGCGGTGCGTGCCATCGCGAGGATGACCCGGAACTCTCCGGACGTGGTCGCGAACAGCAAGCTGTACAAGGTCGCCGCTGCCGGCACCAAGTTCGCGGTGAGTGTGGGCGCGAAGGTCCTCGACGCACACACGGCGGGGCTCGCCTCGACGACCCTCGCCGTCGCCAAGGGAATCGCCGCCGTCAATCGGGTCGCCCGGGGCCAGGAGAAGTCGGTGCCGAGGGAAGTGGCGGGCCAGATGCCGAACTCGATGACCGATCGAGCGGTCGGCAAAGTGGCCCAGTTGGCCATGGGTTTCTGATCCCGCCACAGACGAGCCTCCGCCGCGCACGGCCCCCTCCTCGCCCGCAAGCGCCAGGTCCGCTTGTCCTGCTCCCCACATTCCCGCAGCCTGCGCGGACTTGGCCAACCGGTTCCCATGCCGCAGGCTGGTCGCATCGAAGCGCTTCGCCGCCACACCCCGCGGTGCGCGTCTTCGTTCGCGACACACCCGGCTTGTCCTGAAAGAGCCTCGTCATCCTTCAGGAACCGAAGGGAACCCGATGGACTGCTCCGTATCGTCCCGCGGCCGAGGCCGCGCCGGCGCCCGAGGCATATCCCGCCTCGGCAACGCCGCCCGGACACCGCGCAGCGTGCATCGTGTGCCCGGCGGGCACAAGTCGTGGTCCCACCACCCGACGTCCGCCCAGGCGGACCGAGGGAACTGAGCGCCGCGGATCGGGCGGCGGCCGGGCGTTCCCCCTCAATGGCGCGGGGGAAGCGCACCCTCCCCGGCGATCGCCGCCCGACTCCGAGCGCCAACACCCGTACGGGATCGGGAGATTCGTCCCAGCCCGAGCCCCGTACGCGATTGCGACGCCCCGGAAGACGAGTTGCGCCTCGTCTTCCGGGGCGTCGTGCCGATAGGCCTCCCACCTCGCCGCCCGTCCCGGCGGGCGGCGCAGGCGAACCGAGGTTCCGCCGCCCGCACCACGACGAGTGTCACCCATACGACGACGGAGCGCCGACCCCAGCCGGGGTCGGCGCTCCGTCGTTCCCGTGGACGTACCCCCGCGCATGGTGCCTTCGTCCGCACGAGCGTGGGGGCCGGATCCGCAACGGACCCGACCCCCACGGTTGTTCCACTCGGTGGGTGCGGAGCGTCAGCCCGCGCCCGGTCGGCCGCTGCTCGCGCCTCGGTAGCCGAGGTCCTGAGCGGCGAAGTCCTTCCGCACCACATTGGGTGAGGAAACCGTCGCCACCGTGGCCGAGTTGCGGACGATCGACGCCGAGTTGGTGCCGTAGGCGAGCGGGAACAGCTTCGCCTGTACGCCGGCCGCCGCCTGATAGCTCTGGCCGGCGCCGCCGATCGTCGCGTTCACCGTCGCCGGTGCGACCAGGAAGGTCAGCACCTCCACCGAGTCCCGGGCCGCGTTGGTCCCCGACCTCGGTGTCATCAACTTCGTCTGCGTGCCGCCCGTGGGCTTGGCCGCGGCGAACTGCACGCGATGCGTGAGGTACGCCGTGTCACGCGTGATCCGGGGCCAGGCCCCGGTCTTGAACCGGACCAGGTAGTAGTCGCTGATGTCGACCCAGGTGTGTCCGGAGTTGGCCGAGGGCTGGAACTGGGTGCCCTCGGAGTAGTCGTTCCAGGTGGTGAGCTGTACCCAGTCGGCGCCCCCGGAGATGGTGTTGTCCCACGAGGTGCGCAGGTTCTCGGTGTTGTTCGCCTCGTCGTAGATACCCTGGTTGGGGCGCTCGTCCTGGACCGCGACCGGCTGCATCCAGATCTTGCCGAGGCTGTGCGCCTTGGCGATGTCCGACTGGATGTTGCCCTGACGGTTGGGACTGCGATTGCCCCAGCTCGAGAATCCGTAGCTGACCGACGCGTACTTGTCGGCGTTCGCCGAGAAGTTCAGGAACACCGGGACCAGCGCGGTCCCGAGCTTGTGCGTCTTGGTCATCGCGGTCGCGAACTCGCCCCACCACTGCGGGGTTTGCTGCTCGGCCTTGAAGGGCGAGATGACCACGCGACCGTCCGCGAGGCGCCGGACGGACCGTGAGGAGGCCAGGTCGGCCATCGACGCGGCCAGGCTCGCGGGTGTTGCGTCCTTGAGCGAGGTCATGTCCGGCATCAGCACGATCGCGAAGCCGGGGTCGACGGTCTCGGCGGCCTTGATCAGGTTCTTGATCCTGGTCCAGTGCGCGCCGGTGGTGGACAGTACGTCGACGGTGAAGCCGTCGACGCCCGCCGCGGTCGCGTCGCGGATCTCGCGCTGCATGTCCTGCAGCTGCCAGTCCCCGGTCAACGGCCCACGCGGGACCGGCCGGTCCCGCAGCAGCCCGCCGTACGCGGCGTGCTTGCCACTCTCGCCCGCGGGGTTGAGGTAGTTGCGGCTGTAGTAGTCCTGGCTGGGCTCCTGGTTGTCGAGGGAAGCGGGGTAGGGGGTGAAGTAGTGCGCGTACACCTTCTTGTCGCTCGCGCGCAGTGCCGACGTGGACGGCATCTCGAACGGGAGCGACCCGGTGGTGGGGGTGGCCGGATCGGTCCAGCTCACCGACAGGCGCGGGGCCTGAGCGGCACTCGCGCGCGAGGACTGGAACACGCCCTGCGCGCCCTTCCCGGCCGTGAGCGCGAAGCTGTACGCCCCGTTGCCGGTGAAGGCCGACGAGACGTCGATCGAGCCGACCTGCGACGCGGTGAAGCCGTCGCGTGAGCCCACCACATCACCGAACGCGGGTTGTTTGTTCCAGGTCAGGCTGTTCGCCGACCAGGAACCGGTGACCTTGTGCACGCGCACGGAGGTGTCGGTGGTCCTGGCCGAGTACAGATCCAGGCTCAGCCGCACATCACGCGCGCCCGCGGGTACCCCCGCGACGGTGAACTTGACGAACGCCCGCCGTTCGGAGCGGGGAGCTCCCTCACAGGTTGCCGGACACACCGACAACCAGGTCTGCGTGGCGTGCGCCTTGGCCGGTGCCACCTGGCTCACATAGGCGTTCTCATTGGTGGGCACCGTGGCCTTGGAGTTGTCCGAGTCACCCGAGGCCACTCCGAAGGTCACACCTGCGCCGACCAACAGGAACGCGGGCAACACGAATTTGAGCGAACGAAATCGCAAGAAGCCCTCCACGGTACTTCGCTGCTCCCGAAGTCGACTTACCCGCAACCGGTATGGGGGCGCCTGTCAGGCCACCGGGACTCGGCCCGGAGCCCTGAAAAAGGACACCGGAGCGGTGCGACGTCGGGAGCCTAGAGCAGAGGCTCTCGTGGTGCGAGCGTGGTTCGCGGATCCGCGCATTCCGGATGAGCCGCAGCGGAAATCCGCACCGGATCAGTGCGAACGGGGGCCGGACCGGTGCGGGCGACGGCCGATCAGCAGCAGGGCGCCGACCGCGGCGACCAGGATCGCGACGGACGCACCGGCGATCCGCTTGATACCGCTGTTGCCGCCGGTCTGGGCGAGTTGGCCGGTGACCGGCGGGGCGGTCTCGGGGGTGCGCTGGTCCTCGGACGGCGGGGTGGTGGTGGGCGGCTTCGTGGTCGGCGGCGCCGAACTCGAGGGCGCCGTGCTGGATGGGGTCGTGGTGGGGGGCGCCGTGGTCGGCGGCGCGGTCGTGGGCGGCTTCGTGGTGGGCGGCGCGCTGGTGGGCGGCTTGGTGGTGGGGGGCTTGGTCGTCGGCGGCGCGCATTCCTTGCCGCCGTTCCACCCGGCGATCAGATCGACGGGGAACTTCGCGTCGGGATAGCGCGGCAGCGGATTGGCCTTCCCGTCGTAGACCTTGTCGTTGCCGTACAGATCTATCTGGCCGAAGCAGGGCGGCGCGTACTTGGAGATGTCGAGCTTGGCGCTCTTGTGCGCGCTGCTCAGGGTGACCGTCTTGGAGCCGAGATACCGCTGGATCCCCGAGGTTTTCCAGGTGGGCCCCTCCGCGCTGTAGGAGGCGAGGGAGACCTTGTAACTGCACGACTTGGCCACATCGCCGGCGATGCGCACGCTCACCTTGGTGTGGAGCGCGCCCAACAGGCCGGCCTTGGACCACGTCTTGTCGTCGATGGACCATTCGATGGTGACCGGCCCACACGCCTTCTTGTCGTCGTCGGCCGCGTGGGCCGACCCGGCCGCCGCGATCGGCGCGATCAGCGCGAAGGCGCCCACGCCCAGACCGGCGGCGAGCGAACCGGTAAGACCTCGTTGCACTGTGAAGCTCCCCGAACTCGAGGCGTCGACTCGATCCGATGACAGAGTCCGGGGGGAAGATTTTCGCCGTCCTCGCGCGCGCGGCAAGGGCGAGCCGATGAACCGGCAGAGGTATACGTGCCGGTAACGGTCGAACGATCTTGGGCGTACGATCGGGATCAGAGCCAGAATATTTGCAACTGCAACGATGGTTTTTCGGCGACATGTCCCACTGGAGCAAGTCAAGTCATTCACGATTGCTCTTTGCAAATCCATTGTTTGCGAGTGCAATCCGGTCTAGATTCCCGGCCATGAGATCGAGAGCACTCCCGGCGTGCACCGCTCTGGCGCTGGCCTTCGGCATCGCCTGGGCGCCCACCGGCCAATCACCGGCACGCGCGGCCGAACCGGGCACGCTCAGCCCGGTGATGCTGGTCCTGGACGCCTCCGGGTCGATGAACGAGCGCGCCGGGACCGGAACCCGAATCGATGCCGCCAAGAAGGCGATCGGCACGCTGGTGGACGCCGCGCCGGCGGGCTCGCGGATGGGACTGACGGTGTACGGCACCGGGCAGAGCGGGTCCACCACCGACAAGGCCGACGGCTGCCGCGACGTCACGGTGGTGCGACCCGTCGGCACCGCGCCGGAGCAGGACCTCAAGGCGGCGGCGCAGGCGATCCGGCCGCTGGGCTGGACCCCGATGGGTCCGGCGTTGCGCAAGGCCGCCGAGGCACTGCCGAAGGAGGGCCCACGCTCGATCGTGCTGGTCTCCGACGGCGAGGACACCTGCGCGCCCCCGGAACCCTGCCAGGTGGCACGCGAACTCGCCGCCCAGGGCGTGGACATGCGCGTGCACACCGTCGGCTTCGCGGCGGACGCCAAGACCCGCGCACAACTGATGTGCATCGCCCGGGCCTCGGGCGGCACCTACGCCGACGCCCCGGACGCCGGCTCGCTCGAACGCGAACTGACCCGGGTGACCCAGCGCGCGCTGCGCAGCTACGAACCCGCGGGCACCCCCGTCGACGGCGGCCCCGATCCCGCGCGCGCCGCGGCCGTGCCCCCCGGCGGCCACCTGGACGAGCTGACGGACAAGGAAGTGAAGTACTACTCCGTCGACGTGCCCGCGGGCTACACCGCGTACGTGTCGGGAACCACCGTCAGCAAGGTCAAGGGCCTGGAAGCCCTGGACGTCAAGCAGCTCGGCGAGCGCGGCAACAGCTTCTGCGCGTCGGACACCGGACTCGACCAAGGGCTGTCCAAGGTCGTCACGGCGTCGGTGAGTTGGACGGCAGCCGGTCGAGGCACCAACGGCTGTGAGCAACCCGGCCGACAGGTGTTCTCGGTGACCCGTAGAGGAACCGGACCACCGGTACCCCTCGAACTCCAGGTCCTGCTCGAACCGCAGGCCCTGGACAAGGGCCCGGCCGAGGCCGACCTCGCGCGCTACACCGAACCCGGCGGCGCTCCGCAACCGGTGGTCGGCGGCGGCTCGTTCGGCTCGGCGACCACCCTGCCCGGATCCGGCCACTACACCGACACGATCGCCCCGGGGGAGTGGGCCTTCTACCGGGTCCGCCTCGACTGGGGCCAAAGCCTCGCCTTCCAGACGCGCGTGGGCGGCGGCAAGGAGATCGTCGGCGTACAAACCCACTTCTACAACCCGATCCGCGAGCAACTGGCCCAGGACTCGTGGGGTGTGCACGACACCGAACACATCTTCTCGAAGGGCGTGGACCCCTTCGCGACACGTCCCGTGCGCTTCCTCAACCGCAGCGACCGGCAGCAGGAGGTCGCCGACATGCTGCCCGGCTGGTACTACATCGCGGTAGCGGCCCAGGGCGAGGGGGAGTTGCGCACGCTGGCCGTGGACGTCTCGGTGGGCGGTACCAAGGAACCCGGTCCGGTGTACGCGCAGAGCGGGCAGCCGGTCGAAGGCTCACCACCGGCGAAGTCCGCGTCGACCGCCGCGAACCCGGGCACGAAGACTCCGGCGAAGAGCACGCCGAAGACCTCCGAGTCCTCGAAGGCCGACGATTCCGCGGCGTTCGGCGGCCCGTTGGTCTGGGTCGGACTGCCCGCCGCGATCCTGCTCGGGGCGGCGCTCACCGCGCTGCTGCTGCGCCGCCGACCGTCGCGAAACACATGAGTGCGGATCCCGGGCCCGCAGGTCGACGTTCCCGGTCGTCGCGTCCGTGGCCCGCTCGGCCGCCGTCCGTTCGTCGTCGGTGGTCGCGGCTCCCCCCGAAGGTCTTCCGATGACGGGAAAGGTATCGCGACACCGTGCGAACGGCGGCGACAGGCAAGGGTGTTCGGAAAGCCGGGAGGAACCGGTCCCGATCACCCCCACCCGGCGACCGGCCGAGTCCGAGCACCAGATCTGCTGAGGCTTTACGCCACGTTCCCGGGGCCTGGAAGTCTTGGCCACAGGTGTTCCGTAGCGCAGGCTTGGCGCGTCGAGGTGCTGCGCCGCCGTCTTCCCGGCGCTCCCCGGCTCATCACACCACCGGCTCGACCCTGAACAGATCCGCACCGTCTTTCAGGAACGGAAGGGAACCCGACATGACTTGCTTCGCTTCGTCACACGGCCGAGGCCGAGGCGGCGGTACCAGGGGCGGATACCGCGCCACCGGACCGCGGGTCTCGCAGCACGCGGTGTCGCCCCGCTAGGACGCCGGGGCCGGTCCGCACAGGCCCCGGGCAGGCGCACCCTTTCGGGGTGCGACCGCCGCACATCCCTACACACGACCGGGCGTCGACCCCAGCAAGGGGTCGGCGCCCGGCCGTCGTTCGTGGACCCGCCGCCGGGCCGCCGGAGCCGATCACCGACTCGGGTCGGGACGAACCGCCGCACACCCCGGATCACGGTCGATTCTCGGTCGCCCGATCCGTGGCACATGCGGGCGGTGCGTCGTGGTCGGGCCGCGAGGCGAGCCGCGAAGGCGGGCCGTCCCTCCGGGCGATCCGGCCGCGGTCGCTCAGCGCGCGCGCGTCCTACTCCGTCGGCAACGCGCGGGACAACCAATCGCGCACCGCCTCGCCCACCGGAACGTCACCGATCTCCCGGCGATCGAAGATCCGGAAGCGGTCCGGGTCGTCCTCCGCGAGCAACTCGAACAAGGTCGCCTTGAACCGGAGTTGGGTCGGGTCGAGTCCCTTCTCCTGGTCGTGCGCGCGCAACCGCTCCTCGATCGCTCGCGGTTCGTCCGCGGTCAGCAGCACCAGGTCGGGCAGCGGTCGCCACTGGGCGACGGTCGCGAGGAAGCGCCGCGCGGCCTGGTGCGCCTGCTCGACGTCACGGGGATGACGGGCGACCGCGTCCTCGACGGCGGCGGTGTAGACGCCGCGCTGCTCGACCACGGTGCGTCCGGCCGCCAGGAACAGCCGCGCGGACTCGTAGCGATGGGTCTGCATGGCGATCACCGTGAGCGTCTCGGAGGCGGACCGACCACCACGGATGTACGGTTCACCGCCGGCGGCCTCGGCCAACGCCATCAAAGTGGCGAAATCCGGACGGGCGTTGGGCTCGCGCGCCGACCCGACGAAGATCCGCGGGGGAGAGGCGATCGAACGCAGGAGCGCGGAGCTGACGTCGTGGGCCTCCAGCCCTTCGACCCCCACGAGCGGGCCGGGACGTCGGGTGCGATTGCCGGCCGTCGGTTTCGATGTGCGTTCGCGTGTGGCCTCTTGAGCGTTCTGCGGCATACCCGAAATCCTCGCGATCGGACCCGATGCGAAACAGGCCGCGTCGGGCACTCTCGACGGGTAAACCCCCCGGTAATACCGGGTGTTCGGCACACCGGCGACCGGCGACCGGCGTACCCGATGGCGGCCGACCCCGCCCGGTCAGCTCGCGGCGATGTCGAGCAGGGACGCGGGCAGCGGCGAGCTGTCCGAGATGCCGACACACGCCATGGTCTGCGCCAACACCCGATCCACGACCGCCGCCGGGCCGCCCTCGCGCGCGGCACGGCGCTGCCCGGCGGCGGCCGAACCCCGGGCGAGCAGACGCCCGATCGCGACCTCGACCAGGTCGAGGTCGCCGCTCTCGCGCAAGTACGGGGCCATCTCGGCGACCAGAGCGCGGACCACCGTGGCCGCGGGCAGTTTCACCGCGGCCACGGGGTCGATCAGGTCGCCCTCGATCCCGGAGCGCGCCGCCCGCCACATCGCCCCTCGGGCGAGCATGGGCGAGGGCGTCGGAGGCGTTCGGTCGGCGACGACGGCGTCACTCGCGTACAGGTAGAGCGCGCGGAACAGGGCGGCGATCGCGATCGTCACCTCGACGTCGGCGATCGCGTCGCACACCCGCAGGTCCAGTGCGGACCCCCGCGGGGACAGGCGCAGCGCCGGCAGGAAGAGGTCGCGGTCGGGCACGACACCGACCGCCACCAGGCTCGCGACCAGTTCGTCGTACTCCCGAGCCGAGCGCACCGGCCCGATCGGTCCGGCCGCGGGAAGACGCTCGACGCAGACCTGTCGCCAACTCGCGTAACCGGTGTCGCGCCCGGCCCAGAACGGCGAACTCGCGGACAGGGCGGACAACGTGGCCAGATGCGGCGTGATCCAGGCGATCGCACGAGCCGCCACGTCCCGGTCCTCGACCTCGACCCGGACGTGCATGCCACACGTGATCCACCCCCGGGACAACTCCGCGTATTCGTCGTCCCAGGCCGCGTATCGGGCCTCGGGGGCCGTCCGTACGTCCGCGAGGCTCATCATCGGCGCGGTGCCGCTCGCCAACACGCCCAGGCGCAGACCGGCGGCGCGGTGCACCAGCGTGCCCCGCAGTTCGGTCAACCGCGCCCGGAGCGCGTCCGGTTCCGCGTGTGTCGAGGTCGCGATCGCCACCGTCGACTCCTTGGATCGGCCGACGAAGGGGCCGGCCGGAAGCCGATCGAGGAGGGCGGGGGCGGAGGACACCGTGCGCTTGGTGGCCAGGTCCACGACGTGGAATTCCTCTTGGATCCCCAGCTTGAGCACAGCGACTCCCTCACGACCCGGCGCGAGGCCGACGGAACGAGGCGCCGGGGCCCGCCCGTTCGGCCACACACGGCTGCCACGGACCGCCCGATCGGCGCCGAGCGACAGCGCCCATGATCGCCGGCGGCGGACCGACCGGTAAGGCCGGAGCGGGTACCACGGTCCGGTAAATCCGCCGGTAGCTCCGCGCGCCGCACCCGAGACCCGCCGGCGCCGTCGTGGTCGCCTCGCCGGTCGCCCGGCCGCGCCCCGGCCGCCCCGTCCGTCTCCCGGTTCCGCCGCCCGGTTCGTTGCCTCAAAGACACGAGCGGCGCAAACCGACCACGCCCCGACCCCTGCCCGAACACTCCCAGCGGCCCGTGGGCGGCGACTTGAGGGCGACGCCCGCGTACATCCACTGCCGATTGTCCAGCAGACGCGGCAACCGATCCGCACGCCACGACGAGATCGGGACCACCCCGGGATCGATCGGACTCAGCCCGGTGAACAGCGCCCGCACCTCGGGCGCGGTCCGGGGGAACAACGGCGCCGCGGAATGGCGATACGACTCGGCGGTCGTGCGGGCCGCGTCCGGACGCAGGTCGGCGGCGACGTGCGAAAGCACCAGAACACTGCCGGGCACCGTCGCGTCCATCAACGCGCGCACCACGGAGCGGGGATCGTCGGCATCCGAGAGATAGTGCAGCACGGCGGTCAGCACGACCGCGACCGGTCGGTCGAAGTCCACCCCCGCCCGCCCACCCACCCGACGCAACAGCGTTCGCGGGTCCCGGAGATCACCCTCCACCACCCGAACCCGACCGGGCCGCGCGGACAACGCGCGCGCGTGCGCGAGCACCATCGGATCGTGGTCGACGTACACGGCCCGCGCGTGCTCGGTGCCGAGCACCGCACACTCGTACGTGTCGCCGGCAGCGGGCAGACCCATCCCGATGTCGAGGAACTGGCGGACGCCGATACCGGTCGCGAACGCCACCGCCCGACGCAGGAAGGCCCGATTCGCCAAGGCCATCGCGCGAACCTCGGGCGCCAGGGCCAGGACGGCCTCGGCCGCGCCGCGGTCGACGGCGAAGGTGTTCTTGCCGCCCAGGTAGTAGTCGTACATCCGGGCCGGATGGGCCAGATCGGTACGCAAGTCGGGCGAGCGCGCCGAGGGCACGCGTGCCCTCGGTCGATCCGCCGGCGATCCGTCCGCCGGCGGGCAACCGACGGGGGAACGGGTATCCGTCGCCTTGCCGGGCAGCACAATCATCGGCCTTTCCCCATCCTCGGGTCGCGGGCCGCCCGGACCGGGCGAGGCGGGGGTACCCGCCGGGCGGACCCGCATGTTCCTTCGCACTCCCGGGAGATCAGCGGCGAAGGAATTCCGTGACGACGGCGTCGAAGCGTTCGCCCTCCTCGACGAACGGCACATGTCCGCTCGCCGCGAACCGCTCCACCCGCGCGTCGGGCAGCGCCTGGGCCAGCCAACCGGCCAGGTCCCCGGGGAAGATCCGACTGCGCTCGCCGTAGATCAGCAGCGTCGGCACCTTCACCGCGGGCAACACCGGGCGCCAGTCCGAGTGCGCCATGTCCATCCACACGTCCAACGCGGACGCGGTGTGCGTCTGGGTGGTCTCCGCGTACGCCGCGTCCACCGCCTCCGCCGCCGGCGGCTCGGCGAAACACGCCGCGATGAACGGCTTGATCGCCAACGGCCGGGCGTGCCGCACGGTCTGCGCGAACACCGCCAGATCGACCGGCGAATAGCCGCCCTGTAGCGCGAAGTCCCACCCGGGCCCATCCATGAAACGCGGCGACTGATCGACGAACACCGCGCCGCGCAACCCCTCGCAGCCGAACTGGCGCACGTACGACAACACCACCGAGGTGCCCATGGACCAGCCGACCATGGTCACCTCGTCCAGACCCAGCGCCAGCACCAACTCGCGTACATCACGGGCGTACTGGTCCAGACTGTGCCCCTCGGCAGTCTTGCCCGAGCGCCCGTGGCCCCGGAAGTCGGCGACGATCACCCGATTCTCCGCCGCCAGCGCGGCGATGTTGCCCGACCAGAACGAACCGTTCATCGTCCAGCCGTGCAACAGCAGCACCGGGCGGCCCGCGCCGTGCTCCTCGTAGTACAGCGGAACGGCGTCGGACAACTCCAGATAGGGCACGTCTCTCCTCGGGTCCCGGCCGGCCGATCGCCGACCCGCGCTGCGGCAGTGTGCGCGAGCGGGAGACCCACGCACCAGAGACCGGAGGGGGGTTGCAGCAACGTTGCAGAACGGCGCCCACCCCCGCCACGCCACGGGCCCGACGTCTCGGGCCCAGCGCCGGCATGATGGACGCATGGCGGACGGACCGGACGCACGCGATCGAGCACTGGGCGGTGGGTCGGCCACGGGTGTGCGGGACCCGATCCGGGCCTCGTGGTCGCGCGCGCGGCGACAGGGACTGCCACCCGACGCCTACCTCCCGCCGGTCACCCTCGTCGACGACGAACTGGCCCGACACCGCGAGGAACATCCGCTCACCACGATCTGGCCCCTGCTGCGCCGCACCCTCAGCGGTCTGGTCACCGACCCGGGCCGCCTCCTGTTCCTCAGCGACGCGCGGGGGCACCTGCTGTGGGTGCAGGGCGAACACCCCACACTGCGGGCCGCCGAACGCGTGCACCTGTTGCCCGGGGCGCTGTGGAGCGAGGACGCGGCGGGTACCAGCGGAGTGGGCACCGCACTGGCCACGGGCCGCCCGTTCCAGGTGTTCGGCGCCGAGCACTTCCTGTCCGCGGCCACCGCGTACACCTGCACGGCCACCCCCATCCACGATCCGGCCGGGGGCGAACTGCTCGGCATCCTGGACTTCACCTGCCCCGAACGCAACTGGCAACCGCTCGCGGTACCCCTGCTCGACACCGCGCGCCGACTGGCCCAGGCGGAGCTGGAGAGCGTACGGCTGCGCGAGGAGGCGCGGGTGAGCACCCGCTACGTGGAGCGGATCGCCCGCCGGCTCGGCAGCAAGAGCGCGATCGTGGACCCCAAGGGGCGCGTCCTGCGTTCGGATCCCCCCGGCTGGCTGCCGCAGCGCCTGCCCGGCCCGCCGCGCGAAGGCCCGATGCTGCTGCCCGGCGGGCAGGTCCTGCTCGCCGAGCGCCTCGCCGCCGGCGGCCTGTACCTGCTGATCGCCGAGGACACCGCATCGGGGCCGGTCACCACCGCGCCGCTGCGCCTGCAGGCGCTGGGCCTGCGCCGGGCCCGGCTCGAGATCGCCGGCACCACGCACGAACTCACGCGCAGACACGCCGAGATCGTCACGACCCTGCTGAGCGAGCCCGGCGGGATGACGGCCAAGGCGATCACCGAGGCGGTCTACGGCCCCGGCGGACGCCCCGCCACCGTCCGCGCCGAACTGGCCCGGCTACGCGCGATCCTGGGCCACCGACTGGCCTCCGACCCGTACCGCCTGACCGGCGACTGCGAGGCCGACTTCCTCGACCTCGACCGCGCCCTGTCCGTCCCCACCACCTCGATCGACACCCTGCTCGACCACTACCGGGGCCACCTTCTGCCCGGCTCCACCGCCCCGCGCGTGCTCGCGCTGCGCGAGACCCTGCACGAACGCCTGCGCCGCCGCGTCCTGGACAGCGCCGATCCCGACACGGCGCTGCGCTGGTCGACCTGACCCGGCCACGCCGCACGCGCGTTCCGAGTCGCGAAGCGACACCGGGCGGGCCGCCGTGGAGCGGCGGCGGGTGGCGCACCCGTCGATCGATCCCGACGCCGTGCACCCGCCCACCACCGCCCCGCGCCCCGCGCCGAGGTCCGCTCCCGGGACTTCTCAGCCCTCCGTGGGCGGCTCCGCGCCGGGCGGATGTTCCGGTCGGCGGGGAACCTCGAAGGCCTGCGTGACCTCGTCGGACTCGGGCGCCGTGCCCGGCAGTCGATCGGCGACACCGGGCCGCCAGGTCGACGCCGGATCCCGGACGGGGGCAGGCGGCGCCGCGGGCGGTGGGGGAGGGCCGGGCAGGCGATCGGTCCAGGGGGAGACGGGTTCGGGCGCCGGGGCGGCGAACCGCGTGCGCACCGCGTACCCGAGACCGGCCGCGACCAACAGCGCGACGAGCGCGCCGCCCGCCGGCACGCCCCAATCCGAGGCCACGGACGAGCCCGCACCGCCGTCGGCGCGGGCCGCCGGCGCCGGTGGAGCGCCGGCCCGTACCGGGGAATCGGACCGGGCCGGAGACGGTGAACCCGGCACCACGCCCGCCGTCGGCCGCGGCTCCTCCTCGGGTCCCAACGGCTGATCCGGCCGCTGCACCACGGTGCCCTCGACCGACACCTCGAGCCGGATCGGTACCACGATGCCGCGCTGCGGCCCCTGGGCCCCGGTGATGGACATCTGGATGTAGTACGACCCGCGCAGCGCGTACTTGTCGTCCTTGAATTCCTTGAACGAGCCCTTGGTCCCGTCGAAGTTCTCGTACTTCTTGCCGTCCCCGACGGTCCACGCCCCCGAGGTCGCCTCCAGGTGCGCGGTGCCCGGCACGAGCTGGTTCGTCGGGTTGTCCAGGAGCGGAATGGCCTCGCGCAGCGGGTTGTAGAGGTTCATCACGAACCTCGGGCCCTGCTTGTACGGGAAATCGGCCGGGATGTCGACGGACCCCTTGATGGAGAGCTTCTGCCCCGGCTGCATGTACACCCGCCAGAACAGGAAATCGCCCACCACCATGCTCTCGCGATACACCCCGGGCCCGACCTCGCCCGCGCTGTTGAACGAGAAGCCGCTCGTGGTGTCCGCCGCGGCGGGTGTCGCGGTCATCACCGAGCCGAGGACCGCGGCGAGGGCGGCCCCGGCCGACGCCGCGATGCGGCGTATGCGTACGACGGCGTTCACGCCTGCCTCCCCTGCCGGCGCCGGGCACCGGCGACGAACGATCCCAGCGCGCCGCCGACGAGCACGGCGGCGGCGATCAAGGCGAGGGTCACCCCGGTTCCGGGGCCGTCGTCGTCGCCGGACGACGCGGCGACCGAGGCGCGGTCGTCACCGGCGCCGGGCGCGGCGGCCGGGGCGCCGGTGTCGGCGCTCGCGGGCGCGGGGCCGGACGACGTACCAGTGCTGCCCGGCCGCCTGGGGTGGCTGACCAGGAGTTCGAGCAGGATCCTGCGTTGCGGATCCACCTCGGCGTTGTGCGAGATCCGCAGGCAGCCGATCCCGTCCGGTGCCTTGGCGGAACTCTTCGCCCCGTCGGACGCGCCGGTGGTGACGATGTTGTTCGCCTCCAGGGCCACGCCCTCGGTCAAGAGCCAGCTCTGGGGTTGGTCCGGCGGGCCGGATCTGATGAACAGGTGGGTCAGGAAAGCCGAGTTCTCCCGGTCGTCGGAGACCCGCATGCGCTCCGAGAAGATCGCGGTGGCGCCGATGGCGAGATCCTCGCCCGGGTTCTTGCGAATGCGGTACCACAGGTCGCGACTGGTGACGAACGCGTCGAGGTACTGGCCGTCCTCGACGATCGGCGCGTTGGCACAACCGGTCGTCGCGCCCTGGATGGGTCGACCGGACGCGTCGTAGGGGGTCCACGCCCTGCGGAACAGGCTGGACATGTTCGAGACCAGCGAATCGGCGTCCTTGGCGTCGGCGTAGACGCCGTTCCCGGCGGCGGTGATGCACTTGAGCTGATCGCGCGCGGCGCCCGAGACGTTGAACCCGACCGCGTCGACCGTCAGCTTGGTGCCCTTCGCGTTCAACTCCTTCGCGACATCGCACGGTTGCGGCGGCGCGCAGGTGTCCTCGCCATCGGAGACCAGGATCACGTGGCGCTCGCCCTGGGTGCCGAGGTCGTCGGACGCGGCCCGCAGCGCGTTGCCGATGGGGGTGAACCCGACGGCGTTCAGGGCCGCGACCCGTTGCCGCGCCGCGCCCTTGGCCCCCTCGTTCATCAGCGCCACCGGCACCAGGAGCTGGGTGTCCGCACAGCCGAGGGCCTTGTCCGTACCGGGATAGGCAGCACCGTACACGCGGATGCCGACCTGGGCGGTCGCCGGAGCCGCGTCGATGATGCGGTTCACCGCCTGCTTGGCGGCCTCCAGGCGGGTCTGCCCGCCGGCGTCGTTCTGTTTCATCGAACCGGACAGGTCGAGCACCAGCTCGACCTTGGCCGGGACGGCCTCGGCGGGCGGGGCGGGGTCGGCCGCTGCGAGGGACGCAGGACCGCACAACACCAGGGACACCGCGCCCAGGGCCACGGCCGAGCGTGTGCGTAGGAAAGGGATCACGACGCCGATCATGGAATCCGCGACGTGCGATGCCAAGAGGGAGGGTCCATCACGGTTCCCTCGGAAGCCCTGAGGGGGCGGCCGGGTCGAAGCCCTGGGCGAGGGTTCGGTCGACCGGAGCCGATGTCTTCGGCGGTGCTCGGGCGGATCGGGGCGGGAGCCTGCGGTTGCGCTTCGGCGGGAGTTCGGTGGATCGGGAGAGCCTTCGGCCGGGCTTCGGCCGCCGCCCGGCTAACGTTCCCGCTCGTCCGAGCGCCCGCGATCCGTCTCCCGCGCGTCGCGGGCGGGCGTCGGCCGCCACGGGTGGACGCCGAGCGGTCGGCTGCCGGGCCCCGGGTCCATCCCGGGAAGTCCGCGTGAGGGCACCTGCTTCGCCCAACCGGCGGTGATGGCGGCGATGGTGGCCGCCGAGAGCGCGCCGTCCGCTCGCAGACTCCGGTCATAGGGACGCGGCATGTCCATCCACACCTGCGCGGGCGTCGGGGCCTGCGCCCCGGCCTCCGCCGCGACCTCGGCGGCGGCCGACCTGGTCGAGGGCCGGCCGGTGGACGGCTCGACAGGTGCGACCGCGTCGGTCGGCACCGCGGATCTGGCGAACCGGGCGACCGCCGTGACGACCTCGTCGGTGACCTCCTCCGGGGCCGGGTTCTCCCATCTCGGCGCCGCGCTGGGGGCCTTCCGGGGCGCGGGGGCGAGCCCCAGGTGCGCGGCCTCGGCATGGGCGAACCTCGCGAGGTCGCGCAACCGCACCATCCGCGCCCCGCGCAGGATCCGGGCCTCCCCCTTCATCGAGGCGTTCTGCCCCCACCACACGCCGTAGGCGACCCGCAGGCTCAGGAACTCCGGGTTGGCCTCGCCGCCGACCACGGTGCGGCCGAGCTCGCCGAACATGGGCCCGAAGTACGCACCCGGGTAGGCCACCCGGCCCGCGCTCCAGGGCTGGTACTGTCGCGCCGGCGTACGACCGAGTACCCACGACCGATCCATCAGCCGATCGGAGACCAGGTCCAACGGACGATCGCCGACCCATTGATAACGCGCCCAGCCGTGCAGCGGAGGTCGGACACCCGGCGGAACGGCTCCGCTCTCCACGTACCGGTTGCCCTCGGGCACGACTCCCGCGCGAAGCTGCGCGAGGATCGCCTTGCGACGCTCGTACTCGTGGATGATCTGCGGCCACTCGTCGCCCGAGACGGTACGCGCCAACCGCGCCGCGAACGACGCCACGCGCCGCAATTCCGCCGGGCTGCCGGTGGTCCGCGTCTCAGCCCCGTTCTTCGGCTCCGACCACTCGCCGGCCTCCCATCGGCGATACAACTCGGCCTCGGTGCGCGGCGGACCCGGGGTCTGCTTGTCGGTCGGCTCCCGCTCGTCGATGGTCCACAACTTCGGCATGGCGTACATCTCACCGTCGGGACCCACCCGCGGCCACCAGGTCACGCCCAGGTCCGCCTGCTTCTGCCGCTCGGTGGCGGTGAGCCGGTGCAGCAACCGCAGCGCCCCGATGGCCACCCGATACATGGGCACCCGGCGACGCATCCGGCGATACTCGATCCGAAATCGCTCGTCGCTCTCGATCCACGCTCGACCGACGAGCTTCCGCCCTCGAAGATGGTCGCTCAGCGCATTCGCCATGCGGACCATGATGTCGTGTGCGAGCCTCGGTGCGGGTGCGAGCCGGGTGCGGGTGCGGGTGCCGTCGGCTCGCGGGTCGAACGCGCCGAAGACACCCGGGCGGACAGGGGTAGGGACGGCAAACGCGGGAAACACCATCCGCGGGCCGATTCCTTGCGCGTACAACGGGAATTCGCATTCGGTTCCGCGTCATGCATGATTCAGACCAAGAACCAAGATCGCTCAGCGCAAGAGTTCCTGGACCCAGCGGGGCTTGGCAGCGGGGCCACGGCGTCGCAGTCTGGTCCAACGGCCTTGCAGGCCAATGGGTTTCGGGCGCTCACATTCGCCGGCCCCGGACCTGCACGGACTTTTCTCGATCTCGGGGCACCCCGAACGTCGAGGACACGGGGCACTACCGACTTCACGCGCAACCACATCGCGGTTACGCCTGGTTGCACGAGCCACGCGGTTCCGGTGCCGGCCACCGCACCCATTCGATCCGTCCCGTTGTACGGGTGCCCGATCCGGCGCGGCCGTTCGGCCACGCGGCACAACGACTGACGCAACACACATCTCAAGGGGACACATGTCGATTCGGACTGTGGGTGTCGAAGAAGAGTTTCACATCGTCGACCGACGCACCGGGCGGTTGAGCCCGGCCGGTACGGAACTGCTCGCCGAGCTGCCGACGGTCGGGTTCACGGGCGAGGCCAAGGAAGCCTCCATCGAGACCAACAGCGAACCGCACACCGAACTCGCCGATCTGCGCGCCGACCTGATCCGCTCCCGGACGCTCCTGGCCCGAGCCGCCGAGAAGATCGGGGTGGCGGTGATCGCCTCCGGGACCGCGCCGTTGATGGACCTCGCGGACTCGCCCCAGGGGGCGGGCGACCGCTACGCCTGGCTCAAGCGGGACTACGCGCTGGTCGGGGACGAGCAGGTGGTCTGCGGCCTGCACGTGCACGTCGGCGTCGAGGACCGCGACGTGGCCGCGCGGGCGATGGCGTGGATCTCCCCGCACCTGCCCACACTCCTCGCGCTGTCCGCCAGTTCCCCCTATTGGCTCGGCGACAACACCGGCTACGCGAGTTGGCGCAACATGCTCTGGCAGCGCTGGCCCTCGGCCGGCCCGGCCGACACCTTCGCATCGGCACAGGAGTACGACGCCATGCTCGAAGGCATGGTTCGCTCGGGGGTGATCCTCGACGCCGGCATGCACTACCAGGACCTGCGCCTGTCCTCGCACCTGCCCACGCTCGAGATGCGCCTGTGCGACGCGTGTCCGGACGTGGACACCTCCGTACTCATCGCCGTGCTCTTCCGCGCTCTCGTCCAGCGCGGTGTCCGGGCGGCCGAGAGCGGCGCACGGCAGCCGATGCTCTCACCGGCATGGTTGCGGGCCGCGACCTGGCGGGCCGCCCGCTCGGGCCTGGAAGGTCTGCTGATCGACCCCACGACGATGGCCACCGACTCGGCGCGCACCGTCATCTGGCAGCTCATCGAGGACCTGGGGCCCGACCTGGTCGCCGCCGGCGACCTCGCGTTCGTGCGCACCGTCGCCCGGCGCATGCTGGACGGCGGCAGCAGCGCCGCACGCCAGCTCCGGGTCGCGAACCCGTCCCCCCGGGCGGCCGTCGAACTGCTCCGCGAGCAGACGATCACCTTCTCCGAGTTGCCGGCCGCCCTCGTCAAAGAGCGGGCCGGCACCGCGAAATCGGACCTGGTCGACGAGTCGCCGACCCTGGTCGCCTGATACCGCGAACCCATCCGATCCGACGGGGTCACCGCCTACGGGCCGTGATCCCGTCGTCGGTTCGGCCGCCGGGACGCGCAGCGGGGCAGCCACCCGCGCGGCGACAACACGCACGCGTCGAGCGGCGCGAGCGCGACGCCGAGAGTAACGCCGCGCCCGGCCGACGGCGACCAGGGTGATCGGGCCGGCGCAGTCCGGGGGCCGGTCGCCGGGCCGGGGTGCGTCGGCAGGTCCGTACGGGCGGCCGGCCGGCGACGACGGCACGGGCGGGTGGAAGTGTGGAACTCCGCACTGCCGCGCCGGAGCCCGGCCGCCCGCTCAACCGCCGGCCGGGGTATCGATCCCTCGCGCGGACGACGTGCGCGCGGTTCGGCCCGCGCTCATCCGCTCTTCCAACGGCGCGAGGTCCAGGTCCAACGCCTGGAGGCGAGCGGCCTGTGCGGTGCGCCGCTGCGCGGCCTCGGCGTCGTGGATCACCCCTATGGTGAGCCGCAGTTCACGCAACAGCGCCGCCTGCGCCGGGGCGGACGAGTGCGACGGGGGAGCGCTCGCGGCGGTTCGGGCCGCCGAGCGCAGATTCGGGCCACGCCGAAGCGGCCGGTCGAGTACCGCCGTTCGGGCCAGGACGTCGGCCGCCCGGGCCAGCGGCCCGGGGCGGGCCGGTTCCGCGCGCGCCGACCACACCGCGAACACTCCGGCGACCTCCCGCGCGATGCCCGCCCACCCGGCCACGTCGTCCAGGGGCCGGTCGCGGGTCGCCGAGCGCAGTCGGGCCACATCCGTCGCCGCCCGGGCCCACCGCGCGAGACCGTCCTCGGCGGAGGCCGGATCCGTCGCGGAAGCGGGCACCGTCGTGGTAGCCGGGCCCGTCGCGCAGGCGCCGAGCGGATCGACCGCCGCCGCGCCGGCGCTCCCACCCGCGGTCGTGCCCCACCAGTACCGCAGTCGTGGCAACGACAGGTCCGGAGCGAGCCGCCCGCCTCCGTAGCGCACCGGGCTCGTACCGTCCGGCGGCGGCAGGGCGACCGACAACCCCAGCACCGTCTCGCCGTCCTCCCGATCCAGGCGCGGACGGACCAAGACCCCGGACGAGGACAGTCGCCGGAGGAAATCCTCCTCGTCGACGGCGGCCACCGCCGCACCGCGCATGTGCCGGGCCAAAGTGGCTCGTTCGACCTCCGGACGGCCCCGGCGCGCCGCGCTCTCGGCGTTCGCGCGGGAGTATCCGGGCAGCCCTCGCCCCTGCCGACGGCCCTCGACCGCGATCAGTTCGAATCGCCGCTCCAGTTCGGCGCATACCGCCGAAGCCTTGACCCGATCCTGCCAGGGGCTCGCCCGGGTGCCGTCCTCACGGACCAGACCGACGGCCACGTGGATGTGGTCGTTGCCGTTCTGGGAGAACCCGTGTCGGACCGCGATCCAACGACAGGGCGCCTTCCCCGCCTCCTCACCGAAGCCGAGGCGGTCGATCAGGGTGCGCGCGGCCGTCGCCCATTCCGCGTCGGTGAGCCGGCGGTCCCGCGGGGCGTTCGACAGGCTCGCCGTCCAGACCGATCCGTGTTTGACCTCGGTGCCGAAAAGCTGCCTGGGCGCGTCGAGTTGAGCGGCGAGCGAGGCCGGGTCCCCGGTGAGGTCGAGGCCCGTGGACGCGGCTATCGCGTGCGCGTCCTCGTGTTCGTTGGCGCGGCCGGGACCGAAGAGGTACGTCACGAGCTGCGCCATGTCGTCATGGCGCTCGTGCGCCGCGGAGAGCTTGGCGATCACGGGGCCTGCGTTCGCGGGCAGGCCGACGCGGACGGGTATCCGGTCGCCGGGTCGAGACGGTCCAGCACGGCTGAGAGTCGACCCACGACGTCCGTCCATCCCGGCGTCGTCGCATCCCGCGCCGCCGGGTCCGCGCCGAGTTCGGACAGCTGCTCGGACAGACGGGCCAACTGCCGTCGTACGGCCAGCAATTCGGCGTAGAAGGCACGGCGTTCGGTGGCCGTCGGCGCGTCGTCGAAGGCCGACTCCACCAGCAGCCTCGGGATGCTCACCGCCAGGTCCGCCGCCTTGGCCGAGACACGGGCGTACTCGTCCTCGCTCATCAGCACCTTGGTGACCCGGCGCCGCCCGCCCGTCCGACGGGGCAGCCGAGCCGGACCGCTCCCGGTCCGCGACTGTGCCGTCTCGTCGGTCGACATCCGCGTATCCCCGTTCTCCCGTGGCCGGTTCGCCCGCCGCGCGGCCTTCGTGGTCGAAGTCTCTCGTGAAGCCTGGCGACAGGAAAGCCTTCGAAGCAAGATAGTGCGAAGAGTTACCTGATCTTCGCTCGAACTCCCGGCAGAAATCAGTCCGAAGGGGCCACCGTCGGGCGTCGCGGGGGAAATGCGGCCCAGGGGGCCGCATTTCGGGTCCGGCGCCGCGAGGCGGCGCCGGTACCCACACCCGTGCATCACGATGCGAAGGTGCGCCCCGCCCGGCGTGCGGGTCGGCGGGCGTACGGGCGGCCCGGCGTCCGCCCCGCCCGGGCCCGGCTCGTCGGTGACCCCGAGGCCGGACCGCCCCGGGCGTGGGGCCGCCGGTCGGGACGGGGTCTTGCGGCGGGTCGGCGCGCCGTCGCAAACCCCCGCCCCGGTGGGTCGTCGGTGGGACGGTCTCGGGGCCGGTCGCCACAGCGCACGCCCGGCGGCGACGACGGTGATCGCGCGCTCGCCGACGCCGAACCGCCGTCGCACAGGCGGGGGAGGCGTCGGGGCCGGGCAGCCGGAAGCCCAGACCCACCGGCACCCGGCCCGCCCGGCACGCCCGGGATCCCCGGAACGTCCCCGGCGCCCACCGGACAGCGGGCGGCGAAGTCCGCACCGCCCCGGCTCAGTACCGCCCCCGCCACCGCGTCCGCGCCGAGCAGGTCCACCACCGCCGCGCACGACCGGCGTCCGAGGGCATTCCCCACGGACGACAACCGGCGGCGCCCGCCCGTCCACGCACCGAAGCCGCCGCCGACACGCATGACACCCTCGACGAACCCGGCGACGATCTCCGGCTTCCCGCGCCCGCGTCGGGGCTCGCGGTGCGCGGCGCTCCGCCGAAGGTGCCCTCGGTGGGGCTCACGTCGAGTGCGGTTCCCCCGGCGCGCACCGTGGTTCAGGCGAACACCACGCCGTCGCCGGGGACGACCTCCGCACGAGTCCAGGCAGGGCGAACACCATCCGCCACGGCCCCACGACCACGTTCACGGCGACGTGCGGTCAAGCGCCGCACCCACCCGCGCCCTCGACACGCAAGCGGAGCATGTCCATGCCGGACATGCCCGGACCGCCGAGGACGGCCACCCGGCCCACCTCGACCGTCGGATCCCCGCGCACCGTGCGGCTCGACTCGACGCCCTCGAACCCTCCGGCCACCACGACCCGCAGCACGCCGCCGGGCCGGATCGCCTCGACGGGCCGGAACACCGGCCGCGCGGGCCCGAACAGCAGCCCCGGGTCACGGAGTCCGACCAGGTCGAGCCCGACCCCCAAAACCGCGCCGGTACGCACGTCGTGGCCGCAGACGCGGGGCCCCGTCCACGGTCGAACGCCAGGGGACGTCCCGGGGCCGGTGACCGGCAGCACGTCCATGTCGCCGCGCGGGGCGACGAACGCGCGGTCCGCCGCGCCGCCGTTCGGGAAGATGTCGCAGCCGACTTCGGCGCAACCGCCGGTGAGGACCCGGGGCCCGACCGGCCTTCCGCAGGCGGGCGACCAGCCGCCGCGTGGTGCGGGTCCACGCGGCGCCCACCCCGCGGTGCCGATACAGGCCGCGACGAAAGGCGATCGGCTCGGGACCGAACCCGCCGCCCCCGGGCCGGATCCGGGCGGCCGTGGGCGCGGTCACGAGGGTGCTCCGGTGTGGGGTCCGGCGAACTCGGGCGGGTTCTGCCCACGTCCGGCGCTCGCGAGTCCTCGGGAGAGCGGCGCAGGGTGCCACACGCGGTGTGGGTCTCGGTGATCGGCGAGCCACACCCGACCGATGACCCCCTGTGCGACCGGGCACCGGAGGAGACCATACCCCGGGCATGGTGTCCAGGCGGGAAAGATGCCTGGACACCACACCCGCGCCATGGTCTGGCTGCGCCTGCCCGGCCCACCCAGGGAGTCACCGGCCGGGCGCGCGGCTCGTCGATCACCGAGACCCACACCGCGCGCGGCGGATCCCTCCGTCGATCTCCCAAGGCCTCACGAGCGCCGAACGGGTTGGCAAAACCCGCCCGGAGCTCGCCGGACATCCCACACCAAGGAGCACCACTCATGACCACGCCCATGGCCACCCGGATCCTCTCCGGGGTCGACGAGCTCGGCCCCGAGCTGATCGCCTTCCGCCGCGACCTGCACCAGCACCCCGAGCTGGGCTTCGCGGAGACCCGCACCACCCGGCGACTGGTCGCCCGCCTGCGGAAGGCCGGGCTGCGCCCCCGCGTCCTCCCCGGCGGCACCGGAGCCGTCTGCGACATCTTCCCGAACGACCCCGGCGCGGTGAACCGCCCGTTCGTCGCCCTGCGCGGCGACATGGACGCGCTGCCGGTCACCGACCTCAAGGACGTCCCCTGGCGTTCGACCGTGGACGGGGCATGCCACGCCTGCGGCCACGACGTGCACACCAGCGCGGTTCTGGGCGCCGGGCTCGCCCTGGTCGGGCTCCGCAACCAGGGACTGCTGCCCAGGCCCGTGCGGCTGGTGTTCCAGCCCGCCGAGGAGATCCAGCCCGGCGGCGCGCTGCGGGCCATGACGGCCGGAGTGCTCGACGGCGTCGAGTCGATCCACATGGTGCACTGCGACCCGACGGTCGAGGTGGGCCGACTCGCCATCCTCGACGGTCCGATCACGTCCGGCATGGACACGTTCCGCTTCCACGGCGAGGGCACCGGCGGGCACAGCGCCCGACCGCACCTCACCGCGAACATGATCGCGGGCATGGCGCCGATGATGCTCGCCCTGCCCGGACTCGTGCAGCGGTTCGCCCCCAGCGACGGCGTGGTGTTCGCCTGGACCACGGTGCACGCCGGGGGAACCGCGCTCAACGTGATCCCCACCGAGGGCGACCTCGGCGGATCGCTGCGCACCGCGAGCCCCGACGCGTGGCGCAGGATGCCGGAGTTCATCACCGAGCTCGTCGAGGGCGCCATGCGCGTCGGCGGCTCCGGCATCACGTGGAAGCTCGAACACCACCGGATGCCGCCCGTGGTGAACACCCTCGGCCACCTGTCGCGCGCGGCGGTGGTGGACCTGTTCGGCGAGGAGGCGGTGGCGACGACCGTACAGAGCCAGGGCGGTGAGGACTTCGCCTGGTATCTGGCGGGCACCAAGGACGTTCCGGGGGTCCCGGACATGCCGGGCGTGCCGGGCAACCTGGTGCGTCTGGGCGTCCGGCCGCCCGGGGTCGACCCGGCCACCTACCCCCACCTGCACGAGGGCGGGTTCGACGTCGACGAGCGCGCGATCACCGTCGCCGCCGCCTACCTGACGCGGATGGCGACCGACCCCGAGACCGTCGGCGCCGCCGCCTGACCCACCGGGTCGGGGGTTCGCGGCGGGGCCCGGTGCCCCGTCGCGAGCCCCCGTCCCGACCGGCGGCCGGGACGGGGTCGGCGACTCGGACCGAAGTCCGTACCGGGACCGAGGTCCCGGATGGGCAAAATCGCCGACCCCTGCCGGCGGCTCCCACGAGCAACCACCCCCAGCGTAACCCGGCTCGTGGGTGCGGCGCCGGGTCCCGCCGCACGTCCCTCGTCGGCAACAGGGGCCGAGGGCAAGGTAATTCGCGCACGGAGCGTGAGAGCAACAGAACCCGCACACCTATGCATCCACGGAGTCTCTTCCGTATCCGTGGCCCCATGATTACCCTCTGTCCCGTGCTGACGATCTCCGCCGGGAGCGATCACCGGTATCTCACCGACCAGGTCGGGCGCGGGGCGGAGCACTACTACCTCAAGGCGATCGAAGTCGCGGGGGAGCCCCCCGGCGTCTGGTTGGGCGCGGGCGCCGCCGCGTTCGGTCTCCGGGGCGAGGTCGACGCCGAGGTCATGGGCAGGCTCTACGGCGACATGGTCGACCCGCGTACCGGTGCCCCATTGGGCGCGCCGCCGCGCAACTACCGCGATGTGCAGGAACGCCTGGCGGACGCCCTGGCAGCGCTGCCCGACACGGCCACTCCCGAGGAACGGGACGCGGTGGCCGATCGGGTGCGGGCCACCCAGGTGCGGGCCGTGAAGTATCTCGACCTGACCTTCTCCGCGCCCAAGAGCTGGTCGGTCTTCCACGCCGCGTTACAGGCCGAGGGCCGGCACGAGGAGGCCCAGGCGGTCTGGGACGCGTGGATGGAGGGCGTGCGAGCCGGGCTCGAACACCTCCAGGAACACGCCGGTTTCTCCCGAGCCGGACACAACGGGGTCCGCCGCGTGGACGCGCACGAGTGGACCGTGGCGGCCTTTCGCCAGCACACCTCGCGCGACGACGACCCGCAGCTGCACGTGCACTGCGCCGTGCTCAACCGGGTGCGTTCGGTCGAGACGCACCCCTACACCGGCCAACGCATCGAGCGGTGGCGAACCCTGGACGGGCGGGCCGTGTACGCCGAGCGGCCCGCCGCCGCGGCCGTCGCCGAGCGGGTCGCCGAGGAGGCCCTGACGAGAGCGTTGAACGTGCGCTTCGCCACGCGCCCGGACGGAAAGGCCCGCGAGATCCTCGGCATCGGCGAGGAGGTCCGCGAGCAGTTCTCCTCCCGTCGCCGGGTGATCTCGGCGAAGGTCGCCGACATGGTGGAGGTGTACCGGCTCGTGCACGGACGCAAGCCGTCGGCGTACGAACTCACCTGCATGGCGCAGACCGCGACGCTGCACACCCGCGCACCCAAGAAGAAGCAGGCCGCGTCGCGCGAGGAACTGCTCGCGCGCTGGGAGCGGACGGCCACCACGCACCTGCGCGAGTCGCTCGCCGGCATCGCCCGGCGGGTGTTCGACGCCGGGACCGCCGCCACGGTCGAACCCTTCGATCCGGACCGGGTGATCGCCAGGGCGATCCGCGAACTGACCGCGAACCGTCCCACCTTCCGGCAGGCCGAACTCGTCGCCGAGCTCAATCGGCAACTCCCGGACCGGCTGGGCGGTCTGACGCAAGGTGAGGTCCGTTCCCTGTTGGCCGAGTTGGCCGCCCGGGCGCTGTCGCCGCAGTCGCGGACACCGGGCGGGCCCGCCCTGATCCGGCTCACCCCGCCGGACCCCGTGGCCGCGCCGTCGGCGCTGCTGATGTCCGACGGCACCTCGCGCTACACCCGGCCGGAGGCGGTGCTCTACACCACGGTCGAGCACCTGGACGTCGAGGCGCGGATCATCGCGCACGCCGTGCACGGACGCGCCCGGGCCGTTCCGCAGGCGATGGTGGATCGATTCCTGGCCGGCGCCACCCTCGGCACGGACCAGGCCGCCGCGGTCCACGACCTGGCGGCCGCCGGTCGGTTCGTCGACGTGCTGGTCGGCCCGGCCGGGACCGGGAAGTCCTACACCATCGCGGCCCTGTGCGCGCTGTGGGAGGCGAACGGGGGAACGGTCAAGGGCCTGGCGGTTGGTCAGCGGCAGGCTCGGGTGATGGCCGACGAGGGCGTCTCGCGGGTCGCGAACGTCCGGAGGTTCCTGAACGCCAACGCCGCGATCGCGGCGGGGGAGGTCGTGCCCGACCGGGACCTCTACACCTTCCACGCGGGCGAGTTGGTCATCGTCGACGAGGCCGGCACGTGCGCCACCGCGGACCTGGACAGGATCCTGTCCCTGGCCGCCGAGGCGGGCGCCAAGGTGGTCCTGGCCGGCGACCACGGGCAGACCGCGGAGATCGGCGCGGGCGGCATGTTCGGTCTGCTCGCACGCGATCTCCCGCACACGCACACCCTCGAGGAGGTGCGCCGTTTCCGGGCGGACTGGGAACGCGCGGCCAGTCTGCGGGTGCGCGAGGGCGACGCCGAGGTCTTCGCCGAGTACGACGCGCGCGGACGGGCACACGGCGGCACCGCCGAGGAGATGAAGGAGGCGGTTTACCGGGGCTGGCTGGTGGACCACCTCTCCGGTCTGGACGCACTGCTGGTGGTCCCCACCCGGGAACTGGCCGCCGAGTTGTCGGGCCGCGCCCGTGCGCAACTGGTGAGTCTGGGACGGGTGGAGGCGGCGGGCGTGCCGCTCGCGGACGGGAACGTGGCGGGGCGCGGCGACCGTGTGCAGCTTCGGCGCAACGATCCCACGTTGACGAGTTCGGGGCAGGGCCACTGGGCCACGAACCGGGACGTCGTGCGGGTGCTGGAACGGCACGCCGACGGCGGGCTGACGGTGGCCTACGACGACGGCGAGACCCTGCGCGTGCCGGCCGCGTACGTCCGGGATCACGTCGAACTGGGCTACGCGGGAACGGTGCACGCGGTGCAGGGCCGCACGGTCGAGGCCGCGCACGCGCTGGTCGCCGCCGGCATGAGCCGTGAGCAGCTCTACGTCGCGCTCACCCGGGCCCGGGCGGCCAACCACGTCTACCTGGCGGCCGTGGAACCCGACGAGGCGGGGGCGCGGTCGGTGTTCGGCGCGGTGCTGAGTCGCACCGAGGCGCAGCGTTCGGCGACCGAGGCCATGCGCGACGCGTTCACCGAGGCGGACTCGCTGCGGACGTGGGCGCCGGTGTGGAGCGACCTGGTCGAGCAGCGCGCCGCGGCGGACTGTCTGGGCGTGCTGATGGACGAACTCGGCGCGCGTGACGGCGCGAGCGTCCAGGACGACCCGGCGTTCGGTGCCCTGACCCGATTGTTGCGGCGCGTCGAGGGGGCGGGCCACGACGCGTACGGGTTGTTACGGACCGCGATCCGGGCCAGGGGGTTGGCGGACGCGGACAGCGTCGCCGAGGTGCTGCACTGGCGGCTGGAGCGGGAACTCGACCTCGCGGAGCGCCCGATGCCCGCCGGGCGCGAGGGGCGAACGGCCGAGGGGCGGATCGCCGAGGGGCGGCGGTCGGGCTCGGCGAGGTTGCCCGGCGCGCGATCCCGGGGGGAGGGCGCGGCCCATGGCACGCGGTTCTCGGGGCAGGGCGCGACCCACGGCACGCGGTCCTCGAGCGCCGGCGCCAGGCCCGGATCCGCAGGCCACGACGACCGGGTCGCGCGGGCCGGCGACGAACGCGAGGTGCCACGCGCACGATCCGGGTATCTCGCCCGCACGCCCGCGGCGAACGATCCCGTGGGTGTGTACCTGCGACGGCTCGCGGAGGTGATGGACCAGCGTGTGGACGAACTGGGCCGCGCGGCCGCGCAGTCCCCGCCCGAGTGGGCAATCGAGCGGCTGGGCGCGGTACCGAGCGATCCCGGTGCCCGCGAGGAGTGGACGCGCCGGGCCGGCCTGGTGTCGAACTACCGGGAGGCGTACGGCTACACCCGGTCGGGCGACGCGATCGGCCCGGCTCCGGCCACGGATGCGGTGGACGCCCGGTACGCGTGGGACCGGGCCGCCGAGGCGCTCGGCGTCGCGGCCCACGCACACCGAGCGGACGGAGCCTCGGAAGCCGAATTGCGCCGATCCCTGGAGCGCTACGAGCGCGAGGAACTCTGGGCCCCGCCGCACGTCGCGGACCGACTCAAGGCGGCGGCGGAGGAGCAGGCGCACTGGCAACAGGAGCGGGTCCGGGCGTTGATGGCATCGTGGACCGCCGGTACCGCGCAGGAGTCGGAGGCGGCCGAGCGATCGGCCGAACTGGCCGCGTGGCGCGCCGCGTCGGCGGAGACTCGGGCCCGGACGCTGGAGACGATCCATGCGGCGCGGCTCGCGTGGTACGCGCACACGGCCGAGGCACGCGAGCAGGCTCGGACGGCCCGCGCGGAACTGGACCGACGCGAGCGCCGGGCCGATGCGATGCGAGCCGGCGCGATGCGAGCCGATCGATCCGAGCCGCCCGTGCCCGGGTCGGCCGCATCCGGGTCGGCGGCACCCGGGTCGGTCGGTGCCGGACGTCGATCCGAGGGCGTCATCGACGGCGGAAGCGGCGGGAACGGTGGGAGCGGCGCGAACGGCGCGAACGGCGCAACCGCGGCCGGCTGGCGCAAGGCCAAGGGCGTCACCGCCGACCCGGCCTCCTCGCGTCCGCCGCGACCCGCGCCGCCTGGCAACGCGTCCACACAACCTCCACGTTCGAGCAATCCCCCGCCGTCGGACGAGTCGATGAGTCTGGAGGAGGCATCGGCACGGGCGGCACGGGCCCGAGCGATCATCGAACAACGGCGTCAGGCGGGCGCAGGGGTGGCCGCTGCCGGCTTCACACCGGCCGGCGACATCGCCGCCTCTCGCGGCCCCGCCGACGAGAGCGCGGGGGAGGCCGCTCATACGGTCGACGGCGCCGAGCCCCGGCACGAGATCCCCGCCCGAGTCGATCGCGAGCCGGGCAGGGGATAACCACCCGGGGCCACACCCCAACGGCTTTCGTATGCCGTGGTGTTCGCGTGTGGGGTCGCACGCGCCCGAACTCCGTTGCCGTGTTCGGGTGTCGGTGGTCCGCGCTATCCAACCTTTGGGTGCACTAGGGTGGTTCGCGCTTCGTGACGGACGGGTTACTGCGGTGCCCGCTTCGTGTCCGGGTGAACCTCGATCGATCGAGAGGGACTATGGCCGACAAGTACCAACGCAAGGCTCTGGAGGCGGGGGTTCCGGATCCCAAACTCGCCCTGGCGATTCGCGATCAGAAGAAATACCCCATGCAACCCTTCGGGTTCGTGCCGCCCAAGCCGTTGTACACCGCCCCCAAGGCTCCCGAGACGAAGTCGGAACAACAACTCGGCTTCCATGCGCCCGATCCGCGTGGTCTGCCGATGCCCGCGCCGAAGTACTCGGCGGAGATGCCGATCGGTTACGTGGCACCGGGCACCGCCGACAACTCGTTGCGGACCAACTCCGCGCCGACGCGGATCAAGGCGGGCTTCGTGGCCCCCGCGCCCACCGGCGGACCGTACCGGTCGCCGGACGGCTCCTCGCGGCCGGGACTGGGCTTCGTCCCCGCCAAGGATGGCGGTCGGGGCGCGCAGGCCGGCTCGGAGCGGGCCTCGCACCGTTTCGGGTTCCAGGCCCCCGAGGCGACGGCCGCTCGGGACCAGGGCGCCGGCGCGGACCGGGGATCCGGGAACAGGCAGCGTTTCGGGTTCCAGGCCCCCGACGCGGCGGCGTCCCGGGACAGCGGCCACCGGGGCCCGGAACGCTGAGCCGACCCGGGAAGATTCGTACCGCCGCGCCGGATTGGTGACCGCCCGGGGCCGCATCGGGCACAGCACCCTGCGCTGACGAAACCACGCGTTCGCAAGCCCCGGCCGGCGCCGCTGCCAAGGCGATGCCGCTCGATCCGAAGCTGTGCGGGCGCGGGTCCTCGAAGTACTACGAGGGCTCCTGACACCCTTCGCCTACATCGGCACGCAGCGCTCTCGACGCCCCCGCCTACATCTGCACGCCGCGCTGGACGTCCGTCCGAGGCACTGCCGCGGGAGCGACCGCGGGGTGCCGGGTATGCGGGGTGGGCGACGACGGGATCCGAGGCGCTCGAGTGGGGCGCACATGACCCGAGGTCGCCCTCGCGGGTGACCAGCCCCGGCCGGCGACGACGGCGGCGGACACACCCTGGGCCCTTGCCCCGGGACGATATCGGTCGGAGTTGATCACGCTCGCCGCGGTGAGGACCAGGCCGTCCTCCGCCACCATCCACTGCCCCGAAACGCCGGTCAGCGGACGGCCGTTCACCTCGGGGCCGGGGGCCAGGAGCACGTTCGCCCGGAACGTCCCACGGTCCGGGTCGATCAGCACTTCCGCCTGCCGCATGCCCACTTTGGTCCGGGCCAGCGGATACCACGCCTTGAAGGCCGCCTCCTTGGCACTGAACAGGATGCGATCCCACGGGACGTCGGGTCGCTCCGCCGCGAGTTCGGCCAGTCGGCGCCGTTCCGCCGGCCCCGTCATGCGATCCCACCCCACGGTGACCGGTCTGCTTCCGGCGTTGGCGTCGATCCCGATGCTGAGGATGTCCGCGACTCGGGCGACCGCGGCGCAGCGGTATCCCCGGTCGTGGGTGATCGTGCCGGTGACCTCGTCCGGCCACACGGGTGCCTTGTCCGGACCCTTGAGCACCGGCCCGGGCGGACAACCGAGTTCGGCCAGGGCACGGTGGGCGCATCGTCGACCGGTCGTGAACTCCCTGCGCCGTTCCACGCTGGGAGCGCCGGCGATGATCGCCTCCTCCTCCGGAAACAGCGCGTGCCCCGGCGGGTCACCGAACACCTCCGAGAAGACGACTCCGGGAGGCAGAATTCGTTCGATCATCATTTGCCTGTCTCGGACGTACGGGCCACGGGAGGCGAAGGAAGTCGAAGATTATTTTATCCGTGTCCGCCCCGGAACCCGCCTCGGATCGACAACGCAGTGCCGGGCAGCATGATCGCGGATGCACCCTGGAGCAGCCTTCACGTGATTCGCGGCCTACGCCTCGGGCCCACGCTGTTCCTGCGCGCTCCTGCGGCTTGTGTCGATCGTGTTGTTCTGCGTGGGGCCGCGTTCGTCGGATCGACCTGTCGCCGAGCGCGCGGATTGCGCCGAGGAGGACAGCGCCGTCGAGGCCGGGGCCCACCCGGCTGTCACGATCGATACGGGAAGTCGGCCCTTCGTGCCTGCAGGTTCGACCGGGATTCCTTGGCTGACGGCCCAATTTGCCCATGCCTCGCGAATCTCCGGCTTGCGCAATTCGGCTTCTGCCTTGCCCACATACGATGCTTTGTCATGGTTGTGCGTCATTTTCGCCAGGTCGTCCCACCAGGGCCGCACCGCCGCGGCCGGCAGACGCTCTTTGGCCAATGCGGTGTACAGCCGCAAGACGCTCGGCGCGTCCATGCGGGGGGCGAAGCTGTTCAAAAGGGAGTGCAGTTCGGGCTCGACCGGGCCCGATCGGGCGACCCAGTTGTGCACCTGTTCCGTTCCCGCGTCGCGCTGGATGTCGAGGGATTCCCGGGAGGCTCCGGAATCGGCGTGGGTCCGCGCGTAGTCGTGGATCGCCAACCAGGCCCCGGCCTTGACCGCGTCGCGTGTCGCGGGGGAACGAAGTCGTTCGTCGACCAGGACGGGATTGATGAAGGTGAGCCCGGACCAGTCCATGGGTATTCGACTCTGGAGACCCTGTACCGGGCCGGACCGCTCGATGCGTTCGGCACTGGTGAGCGGACCGCCCAAGAGGTACTCGAAGGCGTAGACACCCTCGAGGGAGGCGAACGTGTAGGCCGGATCCTGTGGGAGGAAGTCGAACGGACTGCCGGGGCCTGTCGGCATGTCCACCAGGTAGCCGCGTTTGGTGCCGGGATGCGGGTCATTCGGGGTACCGAGGTAGGCCATGTAGGCGCCGGAGAACGTTGTGCGGTCGTACAGGGCCCCCAGCAGTTCCTGGATGCTTCCCTTGAAGCCGTTGTCCACGACCGTCACGGCACTGTCGGTCCGGCCGACCGGGACGCCGGCCGAGCGCAGGTATCGCGTGAGCATCCGCGCCGAGCCGGAGACCTCCTGCGGGGACCTTCGACGGTCGCTGCGAAGGCCGGCGACCTGCGCGTTCTCGATGCCGAGACTGTATTCCGCGTCGCGCAGGGCATCATCGGCGAGCCGGCGGGAGAGCACCACCTCGCTGCAATGGCGTTCGAAGAATTCGGGGTCGAGGCCACGAAGCGCGCCTGCCAGGACGTGCCCATCGCGCCCGAGGAACGCGATCCGATGCGCGGGGTTCTGCGCCACGCTTGCCCGGAAATCGTGTGCCATGCGGTCGACGGCGGACGTGACGATCGGGCCGAACACGTCGTGGACGGTCCGGTAGGCGGATTCGACGGCGACCGCTTCCCCGGCTCCGAGACCGAAATAGTCGACGATCGCATCGACGCGGGGGAATCTCTGTTCGAGCGGATGCATCAGGACCGCGGTATGGCCACGGCTTGGTGAAGCCACTGGATGAAGGCATCGGTATGCACGTCGACACCCGTCCAGGGCATCCGGTTCTGTCCCGGCCACTCGAGGAGGTCGGAGTCCAGATAGGGCAACTCGATGGCGGCCGACAGGGCGAGCGCGGCGGTGAGACGGATGGGACTCTTCGCCGTCCGCGCCCACCATCCCTCGGGCACCTCGATCGCGGCGAGCCCCGCACAGGCCAGCAGGTTCCGTCCGAGCAGGAGGTGCAACGACTCTCCCGGTTGCACGGTGAGTGCCCGGGCACACAACGATCGCGGAACGAGTTCGGGTGCCGGGACACCTTCCGCGGACAACAGGGACAGCAGCACTCCGACGCTCGACGCGTTCGCGGGAACCACCTGTGTCACCCGAAGCCGGGTCGCCACGTCGCGGAAACCCTCACAGACCGACAGCAGTGGGGCCGCGTTGTCGGTGCCCACCCAGCGAATACGCCCGTCCACCGCTGTCACGACGTCCGCCGCCCGTGCCGTGACCGTGACATCGCGACGATCGCACGCGGTCAACAGCGCCCGGACCATCGACGCGTACTGCGACTCGACAACGACCGCGATCAGTTCCGGAACACGGCGCGCCGCGGCCACGACCGCGAGGAGCGAGGCAGGGTCCTCCTCCGGCGCGACGCACAGGACCAGGGGACAGCGGCGCAGATCCTCCGGAAACGGCGACCCTTGCGCGCCGGAACCGATTCCAAGCTCGGGAACGGCCTCGCCGAGCGCGGCCAGAGCTTCCCACTCCCTGCGCAACTCGTCCCAGGACGCGTCGTCGTCACGTTCGTCCATCACGCCCCCACCCCCGTGACGTGCCCGCCGGGATCAGCCCGCGAAACACCATGTGCCCAGTGCACCCGCCAACTTTACAAGTGGACGAACCATGAACGAACGGAACCACGTGCATTCCCACCAGGCCGACGGCGGGCGCCACACTGTTTGCCGTCCTACGGCGCGGCATTTCCGCACCGACGCATGCCGCGGTGCGCTCGGCTGGACCCAAGGCCTCGCCATCGGTGCCCACACCTTCGAAGGCCCACCCCGGCAGCCCGCCGCACCAAGCTCGCCGACACTCCGGCACCGGCCATCCGGGGCACCGCCGACCAAACCCTCGGGAGCAATGCCTGCCGGCGCGGGCCGGTTCACACCGTCGTCCCGTTTGGGCCGCCTTCCCCCGCGCGGCCCGTCCGAAGCGACCGCGCGGGGATGGCCCTCTGATCGGGTGACGGGCCGCAGTCGGCTGCCGACCACCGTCATCGACGCGGTGCGACGATGCCGCCGAGGTCACACCCCCGGCCACCATCCCGCCGCAGCACCGCCACCGACCGAGATCCGCCCCTGCTGCTGCCCGCCGCCTACGCCTTGCCGGCCGGCGCGTCAGCGCTTTCGCTTGAACTCGTACACGGTGGCGCGCGCCGCACAGTCACGCGGCGGAATCATCTCGACGCGCAGAACGCCCGTGTGCCGGTCGTAGTCATCGCCCTCGGTCTCGAAGTCGACGGCCGCACCGGGACAGGCGCTGAGCAGGGGGAGCGCGCCGAGCGAAGTCACGTGCCCGGTCACCGTCTGCCCGTTCAACGCCTTCTTCAGCTCGATCTGCAGGAGCGGCTTGGCCACGGGAAACAGCTTCGCGTCGGAGTCGTCCGAGGCACACAACAGCCGCTTGGCGTCCAGGAACGTGCATCCCTGGATGTCCTTGACCGGACGATCCAGCTCGATCGTCGCGGCGAGCGGCAGCGTACCCCCGCTGCGCGGCGTGGCCCCGTTCAGGATCGGCGTCGGGAAGACCAGCAGCCGGGTCATCGTGTCCCACTCGCCGGAGACGAGCCAACGGCCGTCGGGGGCAACCGCCGCGAACGAGTTGTTCATCGCCTCGCCCGGCGCCAACGCATGTACGTACTCGTGCGCGACACCCGAGGGCGTGGTCACCCTGAACATCTTCGACGTCGCGTCCCCGCCGCCCTGATAGGCGTCGAACACATATCCGCGAGAGGAGTCGGGGTCCCCGATGTGCGACCACCCGCGCTCCCGCACAGGCGCGGGAATCGAGGTGTTCCCCGCGTAGTACGTGTACGGCTCGCCACCGTGCGGCCGTACGCCGGCGAGCCCCTGAGCCTGGGACTGCGCGTCGATCTCGTACTGCCCGATCGCCTTCCACCCCTCGATCGCGGACGGGAACGCCGCGCTCGTGCCCTCCGACGCCTGTTCCGCGTGCGCCGTGCCGGTAAGCCCGACCGTCGCACACAGCGCGAGGCAGGCCGCGCCCACCGACAGTCCTCGCCGCACCGTTTTCCGACCCCGCACGATCAGCTTCACGTCCACCCAACTCCTTGTCGCGCCCACGCCGCACCACCATGTCCGGCCGCCAAGACCATGGCGCAGGAACCATGTCCGGCAGGCGCCGCCCGCCTGAACGATCAAGGAATTCCCAACCCCTCGGACCCACCCGCCCCATCCGGCGCCGACGCGCGCTCCCGGCGACCTCGACCCGGATCCGTACGACGCGGGGTGCGCGCGCGTCGGCACGCCACCGACCCCACGTCGATATCGGCGGCCCGACCTCCGCGCAGATCCGACCGGTTGCATCCCACGGGGGGCAGCGAATCCAACACCCGCCTCTCATGCCCAACCACCGCATCACCTCCACCTGTTCCTGACGCTCGCGTCGCGAGGACGTACGGAAGCGCACATGCACGGAGCCGCTCCACGTCCTGTCGTCCCGCGCCCGATGTCCGCCGGACGCCCACCCGGTCTCTCGTCAAAGCGCCCCAATTCCCTTTCAAACAAGCCAAATTCGCTCCCGGCCCATAACATCGCCAAGAGGGGAGATTGCTATTACCCGTGGAATCCGGCGTTGGGGATCCTGGTACCCCCTGCACCCCACACGCGAGAAATCGCCTGTCGTCGGAAACGAGGAACTTTGCGAACAACCAAGATCGTCCCCGCCCTCTTGGCCGCATTGCTCATGGTGCTCACCCTCGGCGCCACCGCCACTGCCTCCCCCGCCCCACCCGGCGTTTCCAACGACAATCCGTCGGCCAACGGTCCCCGGCCGATCATCGGTGGCGGATACGCACAGAACGCTCCCTGGGCAGCCCGCCTGTTCTCCGCCGGCAGGCAGACCTGTACCTCGACCATCATCGCGCCCACCTGGATCCTCACCGCCAAACACTGCGTCAGCGGTGGGCAGTTGACCTTCCGGATCGGCAGCCTCGACCAGAGCTCCGGCGGCACCGTGGCCAACGGCGCCCAGACCTACACCAGCCCGTCGGCGGACCTGGCCCTGGTACGCCTGGACCGCTCCGTCTCGGCGACCTACTCCCGACTCGGGCAGCCCGGTTCGGTGACGGTGGGTCAGAGCGTCCAGGTCTACGGCTGGGGCGCGACGTCCCGGTGCGGCCAGGAGATCAACTGCCAGTCGCAGTTCCTGAAAGTCGCCAATGTGACGGTCACCGGCGGCTGCCGCGACGCGTACAACGGCTCGGCGATCTGCGCCCGTTACGGCAATGGCATCACAGCGGGCGGCGACTCGGGCGGTCCGATGAACGCGAACGGCATCCAGGTCGGCGTTGCATCCACCAGTGACCGACAGACCACCACCGCCTACACGAACGTGACCGCGTACCGCTCGTGGATCCAATCCATCGCGGGCGTCTGACCGACTCGTCGTCCCCGAGCACCCCGCTTTTTCCTCGCGCCCCTGGACCCGTCCCCGCCACCGAACCCCGGGCGGGCCCAGGGGCGGTGTCCTGCGTCGACGCGCCGCCGGACGCCACACGGCTTCCAACACCGCCGCCCCACCGAGCTCCGACTCGACGTCGTCCGACAGGGACAGCTCCTGGAACCGCCTCGTGAGCACGCCGCCATCCGGGACGAGGCCGCGCATCGAGGCGGCGGTCACCGGCGTGCCGCGGTCGACGTACCGCCGGGTATCGGATCGTCACGCGGGGTTCAAGAGGTTCGTATGTCACGGTTTCATGGGTGTGTTGTCCCGTCGATTGTGACGTGCGGCGCGGAACTCGAACGGATCTTGGTTCCGTCCTTGGAACCGTCCCGTTGTTCATGCACGTGTTCGAGAAGAGCCACCATGTCTGTGCGTCGTCGCCCCTTGATCCTGTCGACCGCTCTCGTCGCCGGCGCCGTCCTGACCCTCGCGGCCTGTGGGTCCGACGGCGAATCCTCGCCCGCGGCGGGTGGTTCGGTGTCGTCCCCGTCGACCGGGGCACCGGCCGCGCAGCCCGATTCCCGCACGTCGGGGCAGCCCACCACCGCGCCCACGTCGTCCCCTTCGGCGTCCTCGCGTCCGAGTGGGCCCGCCGGGGGCACATCCGGCGCGAACGGCAAGCCCGGCGGCGGAGCGGACGACGCCTACGCCTACACCCACCCGTGCGACAAGCAGAAGTTGTCGATACGCGTGACCCCGCGTCCCGGCGCGACCGGTCAACGGGTGATCGAGGTCCGCAACACCGGTACCACCGCGTGCGGTCTGAGCCACTATCCACTGGTCTACCTGGACTCCGCGAAGTCGTCCGATCGCAGCGCGAGCGTCAAGCCGCTGATCCCCGGCGGCCTGGGTGGGGCGCCGGCGTACCCGCTGTCGGTCGGCCAAACGGCCTACGCGGTGATCGACCTCGACCCCGATGGCGCGAGTACCTCCGCCACCCGGGTCGACGAACTCAACGTCCTCGCGGACCCCGAGCACATGGCCAACGCGGACACCCTCAACTTCCCCCTCGGCTCCGCCACCCCCGTGCTCAAGCCCAAACTGGGCCTCTACCGCAGCACGGTCACGGACGCGGTCGCCTCGATGGCCGCCGCCGACACCCCCACAACCTCCTGACCCCAACGGCAACGCGCACGGAGGCGCCACCGAACCCAGGCCCTGGTCACCCCACAACCCCGCCCTCGCCACACCCGGCGACCCCCCCAAGAGCCCGCCCGCACACCTGCGCGGGCTGGATCCCGGCCACAACCCCGCAAGACCACGGCCCCTGTCGCGACCCATCCGCACGGCGAGCCTCGGGCGTCGGCGCGGCCTGCCGTGCGGATGGGTCCGGGGTCTCTGCGCGTGCTGCTCCGGGGCAGGGTCGGTCGGTCACCAGGGACCTGTTGCCGTCGGGTCGATGGCGCTGCCCGGGGGAGTGGCGAACCGTCAGCCGTAGACCATGGTCCAGCCGCTGCACTTGTAGTCGCCGGTGAGGCCGACCCGCATCTCGAACCACCAACCGGGGCCGACCTCGACCCGCTCGCTCGTTCCGAACCCGCGCTTGGCGTCCGGGTACCAGTAGCCGACCTGGCCCTTGTTCCGGTAGCGCACGGTCGCCCGGCGGCCGTCGGACGCGGTGTCCTGGATGGTGAGGTATCCGGTGCTCCGGTCGTACGTGGCCCTGGCACCCTTGGTGGGGTTGGAGATCGACGTCGTCGCGGCGCTCGCGGGAGCGGCGACGGCGGTGGTCACCCCGAGAACCGCGAGGCCGGCCGCAACGCCGACGCCGAGCCTGCCGGTGACGTCCGCCGGCCGTGAAACGGTGGCCGAGCCCAACAAGGGACGGCGCGCCGATCGCCCACCGTCCGAGCACCCTTCGGGCACCGCTCGAAAGATCTTGGAACCCGGACTGGACGGAACGGGCCTCGCGAACGGGATAACGGCGAAGGCATTTCGCGCCTCCCGCGCGCTCCGGGCGTACGCCCCGGACATCCGCGGGTCGCGTGCATCGATCGTTCGGAAGGATCACCCCAGTGATAGGCACCACCTGGCCCACCGGAGCCGGGAACCTCCGGCCCCTCATAGTCGTGCTCACCTTCGTTTCCCTCGTACGGGCCGGAATTCCCACACCGCGCCCGACCGGGGTCTCGCGACACCGAGGCCGCCCCGGGTACGGCCTCCGTGCCACGCGCGCCGTGCGCGGGAAAGGCGGCGGACGATGAGTGAATCCCCCGAAAGGGTCGACGCCCACTGGTTCGACCCCACCGAAGCGGAAATCCGCGCTCTCGGCCTGGAACCGGTCGACGTCTTCCCACGCCTCGACGGCGACGGCTTCGACGACCTCGACGTGTTCGCCGGCATCGACCCGATCGACCCCTTCGCGGCGCCGCACCCGAGAACCGAACCACCCGTCCCCGCCGTCGAGATCGTCCATACGACACCGACCCGGGACGGATCCCTCGACATAGACCTGACGGACCTTCTGCGCAACGACTACCACGCCTTCGCGCAGACCCATCTGCCCACCCTGACCCGCCTCGCCTACCGATCCCTGGGATCCGTGGACGACGCCGTCCGGGCCGTCGAGGACGTCATGGTCGTCGTCGACCGCCGCTGGGACGAACTCCTGCGCGCGCCCGGCCCGCCCGTCGACACCGTCGTCAAACTCCTGATGGAGCGCCTGGACGACCACGCCGCCCGATGCGCCCGCGTTCGCCACGCCATGGCACCCCACCGCAACGCCGACGAGGGCCCAAGGTTGCCGGTCGAACTGCCCTGGGCCGACGAGTTCGTCGACTTCGCCCGCGCCTACCGCCCCACCCTGACCTCGCTCGCCCGCCGACGCCTGGGCTCCCTGCGCCAGGACGCGGAGGACGTCGTCTCCGAGGTGATGCTCGCCATGTGCGTGCGCTGGAACCTTCTGGTCCAACACCCCAGCCCGCCCCAGGCCCTGGCCTACCGCATGCTCAAGCACAAAGCCGTCGACTGGCAGCGCCGGGCCGTCCACCGCCGCGAGATCAGCGTCGACTTCACCGTTTTCCCGGTCCCTGCCGGCACCCGCGCCCTCGGCGACCCCGCGACGTTCGTCCCCGACCTGCACGGCGTGCACCGCGCGATCTCGCTGATGCCCCCCAAGCGGGCCGCCTGCGCCTGGCTGCACCTGGTCATGGAGGTCCCGCCCGCCGAGGTCGCCGACTACCTCGGGATCACCATCTCCACCGTCCGTTCCCACGTACACGCCGCTCGCCGGGAACTCACCGCCGCGCAGTACGGAACCGTCCCCTACGACCCCGTCCGACCCAATCCTCCCGAGGGAAAGACGACATGAACCCCATCGACCGCGCACTCCAGGAGCAACGCCGAGCGCTCGACGAGGCGTTCGCCGACTACGATCCCGCCGCGGCGCTCCAGCGCCTGGCATCGCGCGTCGTGCAGGAACGGCTCGCGGCCGAGCTGATCCGACCGACCCCGCCCCGCCCTCCGTCCCCGGGGGAGGCGGGCGTCGACGACAAGGTCCGCGGTCGGGCGGCGGTCGAACTGGAGCACCTGTGCCGACTGGTGGTCGCTCGCGACGACACCACGGGACTGCTGGCCGACTTCGTCGATCACCGCACCCCGGCCGGTGCCGTGGTGTTCGGATGCCTGCTCTACCTCACCGGACGGACCGAACCGGCGGCGTTCTGGTGGCGGTTCGGCGCCGGGGCCGAGGACGCGGAGGCGATGCGCTTCCTGGTTCTGCACCACTGCGCCGAGAACGACCGCTACGACGCGGCGTGGTGGACCCGACACATGCCCGCCGGCGCGTCCGCACCACGACCCGCGCCCGACGATCCGGGGCCCGAACCGCATCCCGATCCGGACGCCGACACCTACGTCGCGCGTGTGGAACCGGGGATCCGGGGCGTGGAGGACCCCGACTACGGGGAGGTGTGCGTGCCCCACGCATGGCTCAAGTCGCGGGTGCAGACACCGGCCGACCACCCGCCGCGCCCGGCCCCGCGCGTCCTGCCCGACAGGCAACCGACCGCTGACTGCCGACCGTTGACCGCCGAGTCGACCGCTGACCGCTGACCGCTGATCGCGAACGAGGTCGGTCCCCATCCACGGGCTGTCCGGTTGCCGGGAACAGCCGAGCCCCGCCGGGTTGCTCTTCCGGCGGGGCTCGTTCGAGCCTGTGACGGGTCGACGCCCGTCACGAGAGGTCGGGGATTGTCGTGACGGGCTTTTGCACGTCCGTGTGTCGGTGTGTCCGGGTGTCCGCGCGTCACATGACGCGAAGGCGTTCGACGTTGCCGTTCTTGTCGTGCGGGAAGAGGTCGTAGCCCTCCTCCTGTCGTTCCTCCAGGTACGTGGCCAGGTGCATTCCATCCGGTCCTGGCGAAGTCCCACACACGCTGGGACGGTTCGACATGATGGAGTGACCAGCCAACGAGGGGACGCTCATGGGCGGGCGCCGGAAGCCGACGAAGAACAGCAAGGCCGACCCGAGTTGCGGCGATCCGGCCCGGCCCGGCTGGCGCAAGAGCACACACAGCGGTGCCGAGGGATGTTGCGTCGAGGTCGCACCGGTGTCGATTCGCGTCGGCGTTCGGGACTCCGGGTGGCCTCGGCCCGAGAGCATCCTGTTCGGCCGACCGGCGTGGCAAGGCTTCCTGGCGTCCACGCGGGCGCGGCCTGCGGATTCGGACCGTCCGTGAACGACTCACTCATCGTGGCGATCGTCGGGGTGGTCGGTACGCTCGCCGCCGGTGTCTTCGCGCAACGCGGAGCGATGAAATCCAAGATCATCGAACTCCGCCACGCGGAACGCATGCACATCGACACCGAGGCGGAGAACGCGCGCCGCGCCCACCTTGAGGCACGGCGGCAGTCGTACGGCGACCTGAACCAGGCCCTTCGCGACAAGTACACGCACCTGCTGCACCATTGGCGGACCTTGAAGGCAAACCAAACGATCGAGCCGTCACACATCCAGGTCGAAGACGAGTCCGAAGGCGAACTGAGGGCCGCCTACGCGAAGGCACAGATGATCGCCGCCGACAACGTCATCGAACTGGTCGGGCCACTCGTCCAGCGCCTGTACCTCGTGCACCGGGTCGTGCGGCAACACGACCGGGGCGAAACGCCGGATGAGAACCTCGACGCCGTGAAGGCGCACATCGACAAGGCCGCCGAGATGTTGTACGAAGTGCGCCAGGTGATGCGACGAGACCTGGGCATCACGGATCTCCCCCTCGACCGCCCCCCGGGCTACGGCTCCGTCGCCCGATAGCGCCGTACGGGCAGACGCCCACCGGCGTCCGCGAGGTGCCCTCCCGCGTTTCCACGTAGGAGAAGCCGTCGCGTAGCTCCCGGAGCTCCCGTAGCTCCCGGTATCAGCGAGCCTCGGCCGATCGGATTCTGCAAAATTCCATCCACAGCGCATTCCTGGCACCCGGTGCCGGTGCGCACAAAGCCTGGAAAAAGGCTGACGACGCGCGGCCCATGGAACCGCGTTCACGTCGAGCGTGGGAACAAGCGCGAGTCGACTGCCGCGTCGTGACGATGATCGGGACCGCCAGGGTCCAGGACGCCACCAACACCGCGGGCCATGACCACGATTCCCACCACCCCGATCACACCACCGACTCTGCCTCCGGATCCGCGACGCCGGACCGTCACCGAGATCGTCCTCGGCGGAGCCGTGTCCGGAGCCGTCCCTGCCCTCGTCGGCCGGCTCCCGGCCCACCTCACCGACCACACCTGACACCGGCGCCGGCCCCGACCCCACCGCGGGCCGAGGCCGGCGATCAGGTTCGGAGTCGCATCCGTCGGCCGGCAGCGGGCGCTCCTCGCCTCAGGCCCTGTCCGGCGGATCCTGGTGGGTCCGCGTCGCCCGGCACCGCGCCTCGCCGCACCGGAGAAACAGCCGAATGTAACCACCATGCGGCTGCCTCTCCGGCACGCCGACGCACGGCATCCGCCCTTCGGGCTCCTCGCTGCGCTCACGACGCGGCCTTATTCACCAAGATCCGCCGGACAGGGCCTAGGGTCGGCGGATGGCGAAGTATTTCGATGTGCACCCCGATAACCCCCAGCCGCGCACCATCACCAGCGTGGTCGACCTGATCCGCTCCGGATCGCTCATCGCGTACCCGACGGATTCCTGTTTCGCACTGGGATGCCAATTGGGCAACCGTGACGGGATCGGCCGGATCCGGACGATCCGCAACCTCGACGACCGGCACCACTTCACCCTGGTATGCGAGAGCTTCGCCCAACTGGGCCGGTTCGTACACCTGGACAACGACGCGTTCCGCGCCATCAAGGCATCGACGCCCGGTCCCTACACCTTCATCCTCCGCGCCACGTCCGAGGTACCGAAGCAACTGTTGCACCCGAAGAAGAAGACGGTCGGTGTCCGGATTCCCGATCACGTCGTCACCCGGGCCCTGCTCGCCGAACTCGGTGAGCCGATCCTCTCCAGCACGCTGCTCCTGCCCGGCGAGGACGAACCGCTGACACAGGGCTGGGAGATCAAGGAGCGGCTCGACCACGTGGTGGACGCCGTGGTGGACTCGGGCGACTGCGGCACCCAGCCGACCACGGTCGTCGACTACTCCAGCGACGAGGCCGAGATCGTACGCCGAGGCGCGGGCGACACCGCGCGGTTCGAGTAGCCGCCGACCCTCGGGCGAAGACGCCGGCGCCCGGGTCGAGCCGCCGACCCGGGCCCGAGCGACACCGGACGTGCCTCCGTGCCGCCGTGCCCCGGCGTCCCGGTACGTCTCGGGGCGTCGAAGTCGGTGCCCCGGACGTCGACAACGCGTTCGGTACGCCCGGCCTCGGCCGTGTCCATCGGGCGCGCACATCACACCTTGCCAGGGCAGTGCGCGAGCCGACCATCGGCGGGAGCGTCGCTCGGCGCCGGTGGGAACGAAGCCACAGGGATGACCTGCTCCCTTCGGGATGAGACCGCGCGGCCGCTTTGTGCCACGGCAGATTCAGGCCGGCTCCACCCCATGGAAAGCCAGACGAGCAGCGGCCAGGATTTCCACGACCGCCACCTTCGGCGGTCAAGGGAAGAACCGCGGCGTCATTCGAGGACGTGCCGCGGATTTCGCATCGGATTTCGAATTCGGTGTTCACGTCTTCCTGGTCGAAACTCACTCCCGGGAAAACCATGCCTGCTTCATCTTTTCGCCGCCTGATCACCGCATCCGCGGTGCCGGCGCTCGGCGCTTTCGCCCTCGTCGCCCTGTCCGCAAGTCCTCCGACCGCAGCCTCCATCGCCACCTGGGACAAGGTTGCCCAGTGCGAAAGCACCGAAAACTGGTCGATAAACAATGGAAACGGATATTACGGTGGGCTGCAATTCTCCATGAGCACGTGGCGGGAATTCGGTGGAGCGCAATACGCGGCCCGCGCCGACCTCGCGACCAAGAAGCAGCAGATCCTGATCGGCGAAAAGGTGCTCGCCAGGCAGACGGAGAGGGCCTGGCCCACGTGTGGACCGGCGGCAGGGCTGGGTCGTGACCACGCGGATCCCTACCCGGCCGAACCGCCGGTAATTCCCGGTATAGCCGAATTGGCAACGGGTGACTTCAATGGGGACGGCAATTCCGACATCGCCGCCGTTCCGACGTCGGGGAACCTCGCCATCTACCCGGGCAACGGCGTCGGCTCCTTCGATGCCCCCACTCCGGCGGGCACCGACTGGAACACCGTGGCCAACCTGGTCGGCGGCGACTTCAACGGCGACGGAAAGGCAGATCTCGCCGCCGTCGAGAAAACAACCGGGAACCTGTTCATATATACAGGCAACGGAAACGGGACATTCGGCACCCGAATATTCTCCGGCACCGGCTGGAACAGCCTCGACCAGCTCACCGCAGGCGACTTCAACGGCGACGGGAAGTCCGACATAGCCGCCGTCGGCAAGGGTGACGGAAACCTGTACATCTACCCCGGCAACGACGTCGGCTCGTTCGGCACACCGATCTTCGCGGGCACCGGCTGGAACAGCCTCGACCAGTTCACCGCAGGCATGCCCCTGTCGAGTCCCGCCCGATGGTCCACGTCTGACCGTCCCGCCCAGTCGCCCGATGTCACCACCGTCGGGGATGTTCCGGGGGCCGATCACGGCCCCGGAACCGGCCACCACACCGTGCGAGACCCACGAACACGTCACGCCCGACCCGCGCAACCGACGAACCGCACGAACCGGGAGCCCCCTCGGACCCCATCCGGACCCCATTCAGTCGGTCAAGATGAAGAGGTCACCGGTACCCGCCCACCATCCCGACGTTCGAGCAGGTCACAGGCCCTTCCGGTGCACCGGAAGGGCCTCTTGCGCACCTGGGCAATCGACGAAGAGGCCACAGACGCAAAGCGGTTGCCACGGCTGCGGACCCGCAGCTCATGCCCACGTCGATGGCGCCGTGCGAGCCCCTCCGGGCGAGGTGTCGCGGTCGAGTGGTGGAGGTTGCGGAAGCGGACGCGGCAAAGGCCGACTTGCGGCCGGCGCGGGACCGGCGCGCGCTGTGGGTCGGCCCGTCCGATGTCCGGTCGTGCCGCGGTGCTTGTGGTGGTCAGGGGTGCACGGTCCAGTGGTGGTTGGCTGCGGCGCGGGTGAAGGTCAGCGTCGGGCACAGGAAGTCGCTGCCGCGTGGGTTGGTGCTGGTCCAGGGGGAGTCGGTGGGGGTGGCGAGTTGCCATGCGCCGGCCCTGCGGAGTTTGATGTCGGCGCTGTCGAAGGCGGTGCTGCGGGCCTCGGTGCAGAAGTAGCCCTTGCCGGTGGCGGGGTTGACCGTGGCATAGATCTCGAAGATGTCCCAGCCGTAGGCGAGCCGGCTCTGGTCGGTGCCGGAGGAGCGGAAAAGCAGTTCCCAGGCCTGGGTGCGGTGGTTGTACAGATACGACGACCACGCGTTGCCCGAGGTGGCGTCCTTGGTCAACTGCACGCTGTAGGAGGTGATTCCGTTGGCGGTGGTGGTGTACTTCGCCAGGAAGTCGGCATTCACCTTCAGGGTCTTGGCGGGGCCGCTGGTGCCGCACCAGTCCCACGCCCATATCTCGGCGCCCTGGCTCCAGTAGGCGGTGACCACCTCCATGCACGAGTTCTGCGCCTTGGTGGTCGGGGCGTAGGTGAAGTTCTGCGAGTTGGTGACCTTGTACGAGGGATCCACGCTGTGCGTGGCGGTGATCCCGTCGTGCGTGCCCGGCTGCGGGAAGACACCCCAGAAGTTGTGCGTCGGCGCGAGGCTCGCGCCCGCGATGCCCGTCGCGGCGTGGTTCGGCGTGTCGGCGGAGTCGCCGGCGAGCGCCGCGCGCAGCTCGTCGCGCTGCTCGACGAAGGCCCGAACGGCCGTGTCCCGCCCGGGAGTCGGCACGTCGGGCCCGGTCTGTGCGACGACTCCCCGATGCGGCGCGGTGGGCGAGGGAACGGCGCCGGACGGCGGCGAGCCGGCCGCACCGGCGGGTCCGGCCGGGCCCAGCGCGACGAGCGCGACGAGCGCGGTGACCACGGCGGTTGCCAGGGCCATGGGTAACGAGCGAGGACGTGGACGGGCGCGGCGGGACATGCGTCTCCTCGACAGGGGCGGAAGTGGCATGAAACCGGAGGACGAGCGCCGCCGCGGAGTCCGAACCGACCACCGTCGAGCGGGACGTTCCCGTACAGCTCCGATCGGGCGGCACCAAAGTAGCCGGTGGCCCAGTCCCCGGGGTAATCACATCTGCCCATAACATCAAGCGATCTGGGCGCCACAAGTGCGTCCGCGCACGCGGTGCTCATGGGCCTTCGAAGACACCCCCGCTCGCGTGAAACAGCCGCAACCCGGACCCGGCGATCCACGGACGAGGCCGACCGGTGGTGAATGCTTGCCCGTTGTCGGACGGGGACCGGCGGGCCGCGTAACGGCCCGGCGAACAACCCGACGTCGATTGCGACTTGAACCCGACGTCGGTTCCGTGTCGAACCCGACGTCGGTTCCGTCTCGGGTAGAGGCGGAGTGCGCGCGCGGCGTCGACGCGGCTGTGGATGGTCGTGTTTCCGGGGCGACGTGCCTTGCGGCGTATGACCTCGTTGACGCCGGACGGCGCAAGGGGAGTGCGGCGCGCGTCCCCACGCGGGGCCGGCCACGACGGAGCCCCCTCCCCAAGGACATACGTCGTCGGCGCGCGGCCACCCCCACGGCCCGGCCGCCCCGTAGGGCCCAACTCGGCACCCGAGGCGTGGGATCTTCCCGGCCCGGCCCGCCCCCGCGCGGGCCTCAGGCCGCCGAGAGGCCGATGTCGGCGGCGAGGGCCTCGGTGAGCCAGTCGTGTGCGGCACCGGGCGTGGGCTCCGCCGCGCCGGAGCACGGCGTACGGATTGCGGCCACCTGCTGCCAGTAGTGGTCGACGCGCGGGTCCGAGGCAAGTTGGCCGTGCAGGACGCGGCGGAAGGCCGCCGTGTCGCCGGTGCCGCGTGACGTGGCGTACGCGTCGACGAAGCAGTTCAGGGCCTCCCCGGGTTCCGGCGTCCGCCGCGCCCGCAGGTGTGTCGATGCCAGCGCGTACGCGGTGACAAGGCCGTCGTAGAGCACGGCGGGCCGGTAGCCCTCCTCGGGCCGGTGTACGGCGGGTTGGCACTCGTCGACGTTGTCCCCGGGGCAGTTGCCGGTGACGAACGCGTGCAGTCGGGCGAACGCCAGGACCTGTTCCGGCGTCGGGTCGTCGGGGGGTTGTGGCACCGCGTGGTCGATGATCATCGCGGTGACGCGGGCCGGGAGCCGCGCGGGGAGCCAGCGACGCCAGAAGCGGGCCATGGCGGTGGTGTCGGGTGGCGTGGCGATGGCACCGACGAGGCGGAGCCGGTCGGCGCGTTCGTCGGGGGTGGCGTCGCGGAGCAGCAGGAGGGCGGCCTCGCGCCAGCGGAGTGCGGACATCTGCGAGCCGAGTTCGCGCAGGTGATGGGCGACGGCGTCTTCGAGGGCCTCCTCGTCGACGTCGCCGGGGGCGCCGTCGCGGTCGAGGATGCGACGGATCGCGGGGAGGGGAAGGTCCAGGCCGCGGAGCGAACGGATGAGGCGGAGGCGTTCGAATGCCTGGGGCGCGTAGCGGCGGTGACCGCCGGCGCTGCGGCACGCCTCGGGCAGCAGGCCGTGGTCGGAGTAGTAGCGCACGGTCTTGACGGTGACGCCGGCCTGTTCCGCGAGTTCCCCGATGCTGCGCAGACCATCGGCCGACAAAGACGCGAACGAGGAAGAGGACGAGGAGGACAACGACGAGGGCGGGCGCGGGCGCGAAGACGGTGGCGACGGCGTGATCCGGGGCCGCGATGGAGACGACACTTGAACCTCCCTCAAGGGGAGTTCCTACCGTACCCACGAGCGCGGACGGCCGATCGGGTCGGGTGCGCGGCAGCGCGGCGACGCGGCGTCGCGATGGTACGGAAGGAGAAGGTCATGACGGCATTCGTCCTGGTGTCGGGTCCTTTCACGGGCGGCTGGATATGGCGGCGAACGGCCGCGCGGCTGCGGCGGGAGGGGGCGGAGGTGCACGCGGTGACGCTGACCGGCCTCGGTGACCGCCGCCACCTCGCGGGCCCGGGAACGGACCTGGAGACGCATATCGAGGACGTGCTGCAGGTGATCGAGCACGCCGACGCGCACGAGGTGGTTCTCGTGGGGCACGACTACGGCATCCATCCGGTGCTGGGCGCGGCCGATCGTCGGCCGGACCGTATCGCGCGGGTGGTGTACCTGGACGCGGGCATGCCGAGCAACGGCGATGCGGCTCTCGCGCTCGTGCCGCTCCAGGGCGTCCGCGACGGGCTGTCGGAGCGACACAGGGAGCGGACCCCCGGAGAGGTCGACACGCGGTTGCCCGCACCGTCGCCGGACGAGTGGCATCTGTGGGGCAGTACGGACGGTCTCGCGCCGGAGGCGCTGGCGGCGATGACCCGGGCGGCGGCGCCCCATCCGGAGGGGACCTTCGGACAACCCCTCGTGCTCTCCGGCGCGGTCGACGAACTCCCGGCGACCGGCGTGTTGTGCACCTCCAGCGGTACGGACATCGCCCTGCTCGAATCGCTCGCGAGTCTCGGTGACGCCCGTCTCGGGGCTCTCGTCGAACGCCGCGTGACGCTCTTCGAACTGACCACCGGGCATTGGCCGATGGTGTCGGCCCCCGACGAACTCGCGACGGTGCTCATGGGCGCGGCCTCGGGCCAGGGGCACGTGATGAGTGCCGCGACCGCGACGAATGAGGAACCGACGCATCGGCGGCCGTTCCTGCTCGACGCTCCGCCGTGCCCGCGTGAGCGGATCGGTACCGTCGACCTGCATCTGCCGGGCGGCGATTCCCCGCGTCCCGCGGTCGTGTTCCTGCACGGCGGCCCGGTGCCCTCGGACGCGCGGCCGACACCGCGCGACTGGCCGGGTCTGGTGGGCCACGCCCGACTCGCGGCGAGTCTGGGGGCGGTCGGTGTGACGGTGGATCACCGGCTGCACGGTCTCGAGGACTTCGAACGGGCCGCCGCCGACGTCGTGGCGGCGGTCGAGCGGGTACGCGCGCATCCGCGCGTCGACGGCGAGCGCGTCGCCCTGTGGTTCTTCTCGGGCGGCGGCCTGCTGACTACGGACTGGCTCGCGGCTCCCCCCGAGTGGCTGCGCTGCCTGGCGGCGAGTTACCCGGTGTTGGCGCCGCTGCCGAACTGGGGGTTGGGGGACTCGCGGTTCCGTCCGGCGGACGCGGTGGGTGCGGCGGGTCGGCTGCCGATCGTGCTCACCCGCGTGGAGTTGGAGCACAAGGCGATCGCCACGACCGTGGCGCGGTTCCTGTCGGCGGCGGAGGCGGCGGGAGCCGACGTCGAGGTGGTCGACGTACCGCTCGGTCACCACGGCTTCGACACGATCGACCACACGGAGGAGGCGCGTGCCGCCGTGCGGGGTGCGATGTGCTCGGTTCTGCGTCACCTCGCCGGGTGAACGCGTCGGTCGGGCGCGGGTGTTGGTCCCGGCCTCCCGACCTCCCCGCCGAGGCGCATCATCCGGCGCCGGCGTGGTAGGTGCGGTACGCGGGCCCGGTCCTGACGGATCGTCACGAGATGGGCCGCGCCCGACCGGACGACCCTCGATGACGGCCGTGCCACCGCCGTCGCGGCGGTGGCCCGTTCCGACGCAGGAGGTCGTTCAGAGCCCTCCGCCACCACCACGCATCCAGGCGGTCGTGCCCTCCGCGCGGCGTGAGGCGGCGCCGTGGCTGATGGGCGCAGTCGTACCCACCCGCAGTAGGTCGTTACCGGCCGACGCCGCCTCGGCACGTCGCCGCCGCCTGCGGTCCCGCAAGGACGCCGCATCATTGATGGCCTTCTTCACCGCGTGCAACACTGGCGCCTCCAAGACCGACTGGTTGTCACCGCATTCATAGCAAACGAACGCACGCGCCAACCGAGGGAATCCCCTCCCCTCCCGCCGACACCCCACAACAGGCAGGAGAGGCACGGCGGTTGCGGGGGCGTGCGCCGGTAAACGGCCGAGTGGGGAACACCGCTCCGGCTCAGACGGGTTCGGCGCGGTGTGGGTTCGGTTCCGCGGCGTGGATGGCGGCGAGGAGGCGTTGGCCGGCGAACGGCCGGAAACGGGGCCACAGTTCGGGGTCCTGCGACACCGGGGTGACGACGCGGATGTGGGTCGCGTCCCGGACGTCCTCGTCCGAGGACGCGAGCAGTGCTTCCACGATCGCGGCGAGCGCGGGTAGTCGCCCGACTTCACCGGCGCGGGCGGCCGGAGCCAGGACCGGCCAGAAGAACGCCTCGGACAACACGCTGTACGGGTTGAGCGCAAGCGTGACCGAACCGGGAATCGCCCGCTCCGCCGGCGTGGCGTCGAGCCCGGCCTCGTGTGCCAGTCGGTCCAGGTGGGGCCGGGCCGCGGGGCACGCGCGCCAGAGCCGGTGGAACAGCCGACCGGATGCGGGCCGGGTTCGTCCGGAGTCGTATCGGGGTCGTGTCATCCTGCTGCGGCCTCGCGCTCGTCGTGCTCGTGGATCGGTGGAGCCGGGTTCGGCTCGGGAATCGGGTTCGGGTCCGGGTCCGGATGTTCCTGCCCCAGTACGATTCCGAACGCCGGTTCGGATCGGAGATAGGTGGGGTCCTCGGCGTTTCCGCTTCCGGCGCAGGTCCGATCCCCGACTCGGGAGCCGGGGTCGGACCCCGGGGTGCTCCCGTCTCGGGTGCGGTTCCGATCGTCGGGCCAGGTCGCCGAGCCGCCGAGCCGCCGAGCCGCCGGATCGCTGGGTCACCGGGTCACCGGGTCACCGGGTCACTGGCGGCTCGGGAGCCGGGGCCGGCCCCTGTGCGTTCCCGTGCCTGGTGGGGTTTCGATCGCCGGTTTCGGATCGGAAGCCGGGTTCGGGTCAGGAGCCGGGTTCCGGCCCGGGGCGCTCCCGTCTTCGGTGTGGTTCCGTCGGGGCCGCAGCCGGGCCCCGGCGACCGTCGCCGGGTTCGACGGCGGGTTCGACGGCGGGTTCGACAGCGGAGCGACTCGACGTCGGGAGGCCGGCGGCCGTGATCCGCGTGGGATCGAGACCGGCAGTGGCCGGCGGCGCCGCGCCGCGACCTTTCCTCGCGGCCCCCAGGTCGCGGAGCAGTCCCCGCAGCGGTGCGGCGGCGATCAGCGTGCGTCTGCCGTACGGGGACGTCTCGAACCGGGATCCGGTGGCCGGCGCCAGGTCGGGGTCGCGCCGGACCCGGTCGGCGACGTCCAGGACGGTACGCACGCGTGCGGGATTCCCGAGCAACCACCGGATGATCGCGCCGGCTTCGTCGGGCGCCTGCAACGCGCTCCACAACTCGGTGGACTCGGTGACGGCGACCTGACGGTCACGTTCGGTGAGCGTACGGTCGTGGCGCAGCAACTTGTGATACCGGCCGAGGAGGTCGGCGACGTCGACCGCGTGGAAGCGGTCGTTACCGGTGCGTTCCCCCGTGTCGAGTTCGTGGGCGAGGGCCGCCGACGCCTTGCCGTTGCCTCTCCACGTCGACGTACCCGGCTTGGCATAGGTGTCGCGAAGCACCAGCGAAAGCCTCTCGCTGTCCACCTCGGGAGGCGTGGCCCTTGCTTCCGGCTGCCGACCCACCGCGCTTCACCGCCCTGTACCGACTCGGATGTCCAAGCGATTGGGGCTGATGACGCCGCGCGCAATCGCCGCCTTCCCCGGCTCGACGTTCCGGGGAACCGGAAACGGACGATCATGATAGATGCCCGACTTCAAACGCTTTGCAGCGGCTCACACCAAAAGACCAACCGATCCCGACCGCCGGGCATCGACACCACCGAACACCCCGACGACAAGGCCGACATCACCGATTCCCCGTCAACCCACGGCCGAACACACCGCCCTGCCCAGCACGGATTCGCGGCGAACCCGACCCGCAGACTCCCGGGAGCACACCGAGCCGAAGGAGCGCCGCCTCCGGGGGAACGGGCACCACCACCGCGTCGAGAACCCCGCCCTCGCGGGCTGTGCGAGCCCTGTCGGCGGCGTGCACACCGAGCGCGACTCGCCGGCCGATCAACACGGACGGCAGAACACCCACAGGGGCGGCCCGCCCGCGGCACACCACGCACCGCCCGGGACCGCGAACCACTCACCCCCGGCCGCCGCGCCGCAACACGCCGCAGCCCCCGGGCCGCAATACGCCGCCGCCCCCGCGCCCGCCCCACTCCGTCCCGTCCCACGCCGTCTTGCTCACCGGTGGTCCCGACATCGTGATCGAGGGCGCCGCGAGGAAGTGCCGCCGGGTGCCGCCGTCACTCGCGCCCACCGCATCCCTCCCTCCCCACCCCAGCATCGCCCGCATCGCCCCGCATCGTTCCGACCCGCCTCACCGTCGGGGCCGACGGCACCGGTGTCCATCCGCACATCCCCAGACACCACCACCAAGGTCGTCACCGGTGTCGCCGTCACCCCCCGCGCCCACTCCGCCTCGGCCCTACACGGCGCCTCACTGTCGACGCCGGTGGCACCGCCGTGCAGCAGCCACACATTGACGACCGGCTTCGTTCTTTTGGACCGCCACTCACGGGTGGGCCCTTTCGGCACGCCGGGAAGGCGGGGCGTAGGGGTGGAGGAAGTCGATCTCGCGGCGCTGTGACGGAGCCCCCGATCGAGTTGGCGGTCGAGTTCGCAGCGGCCGGCCCGACCGTCTCCACCTGTGTGCCGGACGTCTCACGCTCGTCCGGTCCCGTCGGCGCGGTCATCACTCCTTCCCCCGTGCGCTGAAGCGCCCGTCCGGGGCCGTTGACCCGGTGGGCGAGGATTTCGATGGGGCCGGGTGCCCTGTGACGATCTCCCGCCTGACCCACCGCGATGCTCCGCGGCCTGCCGGAGGACCCGCGTAGTCCGATCGTTGACACGGTGCCCGCCCCCTCCCCATCCGGTGGCCACGGTGATCGGCTGCCGCCCTGGAGGGCAGATACACCGTCAGCGCCCACGGCACGGATGAGGGCCTCGTCGATCCGGCGGCTGCGGGGAAAGGGAAAGCAGCCGTGTCGGCGACCGTGCGCCCGGCTGCCCGGTGCTCCTGGCCCCTTCGAGTCCGGGGCCGGGGCTCGGGTGGTGGGAACGGCCCCTCGCCGGCGGGCGACCCGGTTCGTGGGCCTCGCGCTCGCCGGTCATCCACTCCCAGGGGTGAGGTGGTCGTGTCGGGCCGCGGCGCTGTCGTTGGCGATGTTCCGGGCGACGCGTTTCACTTGACGTGTCAAGAACGCCACCGCTGCGGCGCAGGCATCGCCGTCGCCATCCACGTCCGGGCGGCCGCGTAACAGCTTCGCCCTGGACGGAGGGAGGCCACACCACGCGCGCGGTGGTGGTCGTTCCGAGCGACCGGCGCCGGGAACGCCGGCCGGCCCGACGGTCCGCTGCCGCGCCCCACGTCCCCGGGCGCATTGCCGTATGGCTCACGACGTCGAGGCCGTTTCGACAAGGGGAGCGGCGTCGTTCGTGTGGAGGCGGCTGCGTGTCGGTGTCGGTGTCGCCGGGCCGTCCGGCGGATTTGCCTCGTCGGGGCTTTTTCGACAAGGGATGGGCGGCCTCGTCCGTGAGAGGGCCGCTTCGTGTCGGCCTCGTAGTCGCCGCGACCCATCCGGGAGGTCGGGGTTCCGAACCTCGGCGTGGGTCCGGGTTCGAGGCGCGCGAGGGTCGAGGTTTCGAACCCGTGCCGGGTGGGGGGTTTCGAGGCCCGGTGATGGGTGGGAGTCAGGACAGGTCGAGTTCGCCTATCCGTTCGTCTCCGCTGGTCTCTCCCGTCGGCCGGAAGCCCAGCCTCAGGTAGAAGGCCTCCGGTCCGTCGTCGCCGGGGTGCCAGCTGGTCGTCAGGCGGGTACCGCCGCGGCGCCGGATCTCGTCGGCCACGGACGCGACCGCGAACCGGCCATATCCGCGGCGTTGTTCCCCGGCCGCGATGTTCAGGCGCCACAGCCCCGAACGCAGGTCGGTGGCCTTCCCGCCCCTGCCCCCGTCCCCGGCTTCGGCTTCGGCTTCGGTCGGATCGTCGTCGAAGAACGCCATGTCGATGTCGAAGAACGCCATGAGGAACCCGACGGGCCGGTCGCCGTCGAGGATCAGACGTGGCCAGGCCGTATCCGGATGCACATACGCCTGGGCGAGCGACTTCACCACCGGAGCGACCAGATGCGCCTGGTTCGGGCGTACCCGCAGGTCGACGGCGTCGTCGAAGTTGGCAGGGGTGATCTTCTCCAGACGGAGCGTAGTCGTCATGCGTAAACCCTCGAACGGTCCGCGCCGAGGGGTCAACCAGGTTTCGCCTTCACGCCCGGCGGCGGAGTATCGAGGAACTCGCCCGGCGGCGGCGGAAGAACACCCGGCTACGCCAGGCCGTGGAGGTCCTGAGAGAGACCCGGTGACGGTGCACCCGTTCATCGAGACGGAGAAAAGCGCAGGTCACACAGCGTCAAATGCGCCTGTGAACTGCTGAAGGTCTCCCGAGCCGCCCCTTACCACCGCCGCAGCCCGGTCCCGGCCCCGAGCCGTCGAGGATGCCAAGCTCACCGGGCAGATCACTGAGGCCCACCAGCGCTCGTGCGGCAACTACCGCGCGCCGCGCATCCATGCCGTCCTGGTTCGCGCCGGCGCCCGGGGCGGGTGGTGTCGGCGTACTCGTCAAGTACCCAACCAAGTGCACGTGAACGTGCTCACGTGAGGACGATGCCGGTGCCCGTCTGCCCACTGCCTGGTCAGCGGAACCGGCCTTTCGTCCTACCGCCTCTGCGGCACGGCCGGCAACGGCAGATCGAGCAGGCGGGCAAGGGCGGCCGCCAAAGAGGCGGAGCGGCCGGGCAGGTGCCGGGATGCCCAGTCGGCCGCCGGCGCGACGAAGTCGGCCAGGTCCCGCTCGACACCCACCAGCAGCCGCCCGAGCTCGGAGGCGGACAGCTCGATCACCGGGCTGTCGCTCTGCCCGGACCCGACGGTCAGCCGGACGGTGTCGCCGAACCGCTCGGCGGTCGGCTGCGGATCGTGGCCGAGCCAGGGCCGCTCGCCGCCGTCGACGACCTCGTGCCACTGACGCCGGCCCTCCAGCCCACAGCAGCAGCCGGGCAGCAACGTGACTCCCGTGGAGCCGTCCACGACGCACAGCGGCTCACCGGTGAGAGGAAGGTAGCCGAACGGCTTCGTCTCGGCGACGGGCCGGAAGGCGAAGTCGCCGTCGGGCACATCCATCTCCAGCACGGGCTGCATCACGATCACCCGGCGAAGTGTGCCCCACTCCCCGCCCACCCCACCTCTCGTTTACGCCTGGGCACCCCCCATCACCAGCGCGGGCACGAAGTAACCCGATGACAGCCCGTACAGGTGGAGCAGCGGAAGTACCTCGCTGATCTTCGGAGACTTGCGACACCAGGGCGGGAGGATCGCCGAGGAGAACCGCTTGCGTTCCCCGGTCGCCTCGTCCACGCGCTTGTCGTTGACCCGCGGAGCCTCGACCTCGATGGTCCCGGGGCGGTGGTGACCTTCCGCGGCTGGTGGTAGTCGTTTGCGGACCTCCGGCCGGCGAACGCCCTCATCACACTCGGCTGCCAACTCGGCTACATACGTGTTGACTTCGTCTTCGGGCGCGGCGGCCGGCATGCGTCGGGTGCCCGCGCGGACCATCTCGTCGATCAGGGAGCCGTTCGGGGCGGAGCCATCACGCCCTGCGGCCAGAGTACGGCTCGCCGATGCCGACGCCCCACGCCCGCGCCGGCATCGGCGCCGATGGCGATGGGCCCGAGGAGCCAGCGGCCGGGGCGGTGTCGCGACGAGGTCGCGGCGTCCCCCATTTCGGCGCGCTTTCGTCTCGCGAACATCCGTTCGTTCGGGCGTAGGAGAGGGCCCGTGGGGACAAGGATCGATCCGACCCGTTTTCCCGGTTACCCTGTGGAGGACCACTGTGCGCAAGAGGCTGATCGTCTCTGCCGCCGCCGGCGCGCTCGCCATGCTCCTGTCCGTCCCCGCCTCCGCCGCCAATGTCGGCCCGGGAGCGGCGGGCATCGGCGACCCCTATTACCCGTACGCCGGCAACGGCGGCTATGACGTCTCGCACTACGACATCCGGCTCAAGTACCAGCCCGCCACCGACGAGTTAGAGGGCACCACCACCATCCTGGCCACCGCGACCCAGGACCTCACCCGCTTCAACCTCGACTTCGTGCTCAAGGTGAAGGAGGTGCTGGTCAACGGCCGCACCGCCAAGTTCGCCGGCACCGGTGAGCATGAGCTGGAGGTCACCCCCGCCCGGGTGATCACCAAGGGCAGCCCGATCACCGTCGTCGTCCGCTACGCCGACAAGCCCGGCGAGGTCGAGCGTGGAGGCCAGTCGGCCTGGCTGCGCACTCCCGACGGCGGCGTCGCCGCCAACGAGCCGGAGGGCGCGGCCTGGTGGTACCCGAGCAACGACCACCCGACCGACAAGGCCACCTTCGACGTGTCCGTACTCGTGCCCGACGGCACCCAGGTGGTCAGCAACGGCACCTCGACCCAGAGCTCGCGGGCCGGCTGGACCCGCTACAACTACCGGCAGACCAAGCCGCAGGCCACCTACCTGGCCACGCTGGCGATCGGCAGGTTCGACATTCGCACCGACACCACCCCGGGCGGGCTGCCCGTGATCACCGCGTACAGCAAGGACCTCGGCGACAACGCCGGTGCGGCGCAGGCCAGTGTCGAACGGACCGGCGAGTTGGTCGACTGGCTGAGCGGCTACTTCGGCGCGTACCCGTTCGGCACGGTCGGCGGCTATGTGCCCAACGTGCCCACCGGGTACGCGCTGGAGACCCAGGGGCAGATCTTCTACAGTCCCGCGCAGTTCGCCCGGGGCGCCAACACCTCCGTCGTGGTGCACGAGTTGGCCCACCAGTGGTACGGGGACAGCGTGTCCGTGCAGCGCTGGAGTGACATCTGGCTCAACGAGGGCTTCGCCCGGTACTCGCAGTGGCTGTGGTCCGAGCACGAAAACGAGGGCACGGCACAGGAGTTGGCCGACTACGTCTACAACCTCTACCCGGCCGACCACGCGTTCTGGACCGTCAAGCCCGGCGACCCGGGCGCGGACCATCAGTTCGACATCGCCGTCTACGACCGGGGCGCGGTGGCGGTGCAGGCGCTGCGCAACGCCGTCGGGGACGACAAGTTCTTCCAGATCCTGAAGGGGTGGCCGACCGAGCGCAAGTACGGCAATGCCACCATCCAGCAATTCCAGGCGTACGCGGAGCGGATCTCCGGCAAGCCGCTGGGCGAGCTGTTGAACACCTGGCTGTTCACGCCGGCGAAGCCCGCGGCGGGCTCGGCCGGTGCGGCGCCGAGCCCGGCGAAGTCGAGTGTCACGGCGGCGGACGTACTGCCGGAGCCGAAGTCCTGGAAGAAGATCCAGGAGACCAACACGGTGCACGAGCACAAGGATTGATGATTCGTCCGCGCTGAACCCCGAACGGCCCGGCCATCCGCAGGTGGAGCGGACGGCCGGGCCGTTCGCCGTGCTCGGCCCCGGAGGTGCCGGGACGCGGACGGACGTGGGCCAACTCCTCCATTCCGTACGGGGAATTGCTCCATCGCGAAGCGGCGGAGGACGGACGAGCCACCGTCGGGGCGAGTTGCGGCTCATCGGCGGTCCACAGGGCGCCCAGGGCCAGCCGAGGCGCCCGGCAGGCCGGGATGCAGGCCGAACCCGACACACCGGCCGGCCACGCTGCGGGCGTCGGCGTCGGCGTCGGCGTCGGCGTCGAATTCGACATCGACATCGACATCGACATCGGCGGTGGCGGGGCAGCCCGCGTGCTGTGACCAGGCCGACCGAGAGCAGTTCGCGGGCTTCGCCCCACCGCCTACGACACGTCCCTGGCCCCAACCGCGCGTTCCTCGTCCGGGTGCCGCCACAGACCCTCCGCGGCCAGCCTCGGCAGCACTCCCTCCCCGAACCAGTACGCCTCCTCCAGGTGCGGATAGCCGGAGAGCACGAACTCCTCGATCCCCAACGCCGCGTACTCCTTGATCAGTTCGACGACCTCGGCGTGGCTGCCGACCAACGCCGTGCCCGCGCCCCCGCGCACCAGCCCGATCCCGGCCCACAGATTGGGATGGATCTCCAAGCCGTCCCGGCTGCCGCCCCCGTGCAGCGCCAGCATCCGTCGTTGCCCCTCCGACTCGCTGCGGGCCAGCCCCGCCTGTACGGATCTCACCGTTTCGGGATCGAAGCCGGCCAACAGCCGTTCCGCCTCCGCCCACGCCTGTGCCGAGGTGTCGCGGGTGATCACGTGCAGGCGGATGCCGAAGCGCAGCACGCGTCCGTGTCCCGCCGCCAGGCCGCGGATCCACGCGATCTTCTCCGCGACCCGGGCCGGTGGCTCGCCCCAGGTGAGGTACACGTCCACGTGTCGGGCCGCGACCTCTCCGGCGAGGGCCGAAGAACCGCCGAAGTACACCTCGGGCACCGGATCGGGGACCCGGGCCAGCGCCGCGGCCTCGACCCGGAGGTGTTCGCCACGCGCATCGACGGTCTTGCCCTCCCACAGGCCGCGCACGATCTCCAGGAACTCACCGGTACGCCGGTAGCGGGCGTCCTTGTCGAGGAAGTCGCCGTAGGCGCGCTGCTCTTGGCTCTCGCCTCCGGTGACGACATTGAGCAACAGCCGTCCACGGGTCTGGCGTTGGAAGGTGGAGGCCATCTGCGCGGCCAGCGTAGGCGAGATGAAACCGGGCCGGAACGCGACCAGGAACTTCAGCCGTTCACTGTGCTGAGCGACCATCGCGGTGGTCAACCAGGCGTCCTCGCACCATGCGCCGGTGGGTGTGAGTGCACCGACGAAGCCGAGATCCTCGGCGGCGCGGGCAATCTGACTCAGGTATGCGACCGTCGGCGGCCGGTCCCGCCCGGAGGTGGTGACCGGGGCTCCGTGGCCGCCGCCGACGACATGTCGGCTGTCGCCGTTGGTGGGCAGGAACCAGTGAAAGGTGAGGGACACGGGAAGACTCCGCTTGGCTCGTCGGCTTGGATCGTCGGCACATCGAGGGTGTTGTACGTGCGGTGCCGGGACACCTTGTCGACGCGGCCGACCGCCGAGGACCACAGCGTCCACGCCCCGTCGAGGGCGACGCTCCCGCTCCCGGTGAGGCGCCGGCCGAGTTCGTCCCGGTCGTCGTGAAAGCTCAGGCCCGCGGAGTCGAAGCCCACGCTCGCGAAGCCGTGGCCGTCGGCAGGCGCGGACACGCGGAACTCCCGTTGCGGATACCGTCGATTGCGGATGCTCCCGAAATCTTCAGTACGCCGATGTCACCGAACACGACGAACGCACCGGGCACACCGGACGGGCCGGGCACGCCGGACGCCGGGTTCAGGCGCCGTGGCTGCGGTGATCGCCCGACAACCGCCGTCCAGCAGTGGACGTGAGCACGGGAAAGGGGGCGGGCCTACGGGGTCGAACCCGGAATCAGGCCTCGGCGCAACAGAAGGCGCTGGAGACACGCGAGAGGTCGACATGGCGTCGCCGCGTGAGCACCAATCGCGTCTGCATGTCGCCGATGCTCGCAGTCGACACCAACGATCGTCAAGATCCAACCCATGCCACCAACCGCAAGACACCAGCCGGAGAGCCCCGGCCCAAGAGCGCCACCCCACCGCACGGGAGCACTTCCGGCGGTGGTGGTCGGTGTGTTGCGGGTGGCGTCGGGTCTCGGTGGCGCGGCCCGAACGGGCCGCGTGGCCGGTTTCGGTGACGAGTCGGGTGCCGTCAGCGATGGCGGTGACGGCGGCTTGGCGGATCAGGCAGGTGAGGCTGCCGATGCGTCCGGCAGCACGCCGGCGGGTGGTGGGACGCGAGGCGGGGGAGTGCCCGCGTGGTGCGCGTTTCGGGTCGAGGGTGCCTTCCACTCCAGCGATCAACGTGCATCCACCCGCCGGCCGACCAAGGCCAGGCCGGGAAGGGACCGCGCAGGCATACCGGGCCACCCGACGGCAGATCCCGAGACAGGATCCCGAGACGCACCGCACGAGGTTCCCTGTACGGCGGCCGAACGCAGTCCGGCCGCTCGGCAATCCCCGGCACGCTGCTTCTCAGTTTCGCGTGGGCAGCAGGCCCCGCACACCGCCTCCCCGCCCCGCGAGGTCAGGCCGCCGCGCGGCGCGTCCCGCTCCGTACCCGTCCGCCCTGAAGCGCCGCCCGAAGTGTCGGCCCCAACACGCGTCGCACGTCGGCCGGGGACAGGCGTTTCGCAGCCGGCAGCGGTTGCAGGTACCGCGTGAAGATCAATCCGCCGATCACCGTGACGACGGCGGTCGCGCGCTCGGTCGCGTCCGTCCCCCCGAGATATTCAGCAATCTGCGGGAGCACCTCGCCGTCGAGGTACTCCCGCAGGACTGCCATCACGTTCTCGTCCTGCAGTGCGTCGCGGTTGACCACCGTGGCGTCCCACAGGTCCGTGACGGCCGCCAGGATCCTGTCGGCGACCCCTGCCGGGTCACCGTGCAGCGCCTCGGTGAGCCCCAGCGACTGAGCGCACTGCAGCTCCGTGACCTCGCCGAACAGCCGTTGTTTCGATCCGAAGTGGTACTTGATGAGCGCCTGGTCCACGCCGGCCGCCGCGGCGATGGCTCGCAGGGTCGTACGGCGGTATCCGTGCTCGAGGAACAGGCCGCGGGCGGCTTCGGCGATGAGCGCTCTGGTCGGCGGGTTGCCCCGCGGACGGCCCCGAGATTTATTCATCGTCTTTGAATACCACGCCTTCGCCCAGGCAGAGTCGGCGTCTGTCGAGCCCCGGGGACGTCCGGGGCGGGAACAAGGAGCGAACACATGCGCATCACCGTCTTCGGCGCCACCGGTCCGACCGGCCGCCGGCTCACCGACCAGGCCCTCGCCGCCGGCCACCTCGTCACCGCCGTCTCCCGGCGGGCCGATGCCCTGGCCCCCCGCGAGGGCCTCACCGTCGCCGGTGTGGATGTGGCCGACGCGGACGCCGTCGCCTCGGCGGTCGCGGGCAGCGACGCGGTGGTCTCGGCGCTGGGAGTGCCACCGACCCGGGAGTCGGTCACGGTCTACTCGGGCGGCGTACGGAACATCCTCGCGGGCATGGAACAACACGGCGTGAAGCGCCTCTTGGCGGTCAGCTCCAGCGTGACGGACCCCGCCTGGCGACCCACCGGCGAGCACTTCTTCAACCTCGTCATGGACCCTCTCGTCAATCGCAGGATCGCGAAGACGGCGCACGACGACATGCGCCGCATGGAAGCGCTGATGAGGACAAGCGATCTGGACTGGACGATCGTGCGTCCCGGCGGGCTCTTCGAGCACCACGAGGTGACGAACTTCGAAGTCGGCGAGGACAGCGTCGATGGCCTCTACACCGCGCGGACCGATCTCGCCGCCGCCATGTTGAGCCAACTGGAGGATGGTCGGTTCGTCGGGAAGGCCATGGGAGTGGCGACCCGAGACGTCCCGATGAGCATCCCCAGGTTGATCCTGCGCCAGGTCAAGGCAGAGAAGAAGGCCAAGGCGGAGAAGAAGGCCGAGGCGCGGACGAAGGCCGACACGCGCAAGAACGCCAACGCACTGCAGAAGGCGGGGAAGTGAACCCGTCTGCCGAGACGCTGTTGGTGTCTCCGAGCGTCGGGACGCTGACGACACTTCGTCCCGACGGCTCGCCGCACGTGGTGGTCGTCCGCTTCACCTGGGACGACGCGTCGGGACTGGTCCGGGTCCTGACGATCGACACGACACGCAAGGCACGGAACGTGTCGGCCACCCCGGGAAGCCGGGCCGCGATCTGCCGGCCGGCAGGCTTCCGGTGGATCACCCTGGAAGGCCCCGCGACGCTGTCCGCCGATGCGCGGCGAGTCGACGAAGCTGTCCGCCGCTACGCCGCCCGGTACGGCTCGCCGCCGCCTGATCCGCCGGGCCGCGTGGTCCTCGAGATCGCGGTGGACCGTGTATTGGGGATCCATTAGCGTCCACCGCTACACCACGATCAGCTCCGTTGCCGGCGGTGATTGCGTGCGATCCGGATCACCGGGGACCCGATGTGCGATCCGGGTCGCCGGGGACCCGATGTGCGATCCGGGTCGCAGGGGGCCGGCGGCACTCGCCTATGATCCCCCAACCCCCTCCGTTGCACAGCCGCCATTGGCCCGCCCCCGGCACTCCGCCGCAGTCGTCGAGCAGCCGGGCCACGTCCGCCGGAACTCCGGGTCGGGGGGGCGTCGTTCGTCGACCTCGCCGAACGAGGGAACGTACGGAGACACCACGCGCGGTCGACACGCAGGCCCACTGCCCGCACGCAGGACACCGCCCGACCGGATGCGGCAACGACCTGAACGTGAAGCTCGGCGCACCAGCAACACCGCGGAGTGCCCGATCCACGGTGATCTCTCGGTGCCCCAATCCTGGTCGGCGGATCCGGTCCGCGGGGCTTCGACATCGTCGCCCCCGGCGACGTCACCAACGACAGCCTCCCCGACCTGGTCGCCCGCAACAAGGCCAACGGCGACCTCCACTGCGCGCACCGTCATGACGGCAGGAAGAGCGTGACCGCCTCATGGCAGGAAGACGGCGACCGCCTCGTCGGCGAGGACGGCGGAGTGCGGGGCGTCCGGATCGGTTTGTGCCAGGTGCAACAGCCCGAGGATGGCCGCGTAGGCGACATGGGCCCGGGACGCCGCCCGGTCCGGTGTCAGGCCGAGCTCGCGGTAGGTACGAGCCAGGAGTTCCAGCCGGGCCCGGTTCACCTGGCGCACCACATCTTTGACCCGTGGGTCGTTGCGGTCGCCGAGCAGGCTCAAGTGCACCGATGGCGCCGGCGGTTGGACGGCGTGCACGACCGTGGTGAGCAACTCGCGCAACCGCTGTGCCGGATCGGTGATCGCGGCGAATTCGGCGAGGCTCTCTTCGCCGTGGCTTCGCCCCCATTCGGCGAGTGCTGCCGTGATCAGCTCGTCCCGGTTCCGGTAGTGCGCGTAGAAGCTGCCCTTGGTCACGCCGAGCGTCCGTGCCAGCGGTTCGACCCCGACCGGCCGACCACCGACCACCGACCACCGCAGCCCTGGGCTGTGCCGGGAGCGCCTCCTGGGAGTTCGAGGAACTCGACCATCAGACACCCGCAGTCGCGTGATCCAACTCCGGACGCACGGCCTCCACCGCCTCATCGAGACGGCGGCTGCGAGCCGGCTGGAGCGCCAACCCGCCGGCGAGACAAGGAACTTCCACCTCGAGGGCCGAGCGCAGCACCGCCACGGCATCGGCGACGCGGCCCGACTGCTTCAACCGCTCCGCCAAGGAGCCGACGGCTCGGCGGGCGTGTAGCCCGGTGGCGAGCAGACGCAACTCGTCCAAGCGGTCGTGCCGGACCAGGACCGCGGTCATTCGCGCGCGCCTACGTCATCCCGGCCGGCTGATCGGTCCCCGGGTTCGGGTGCGCGCACCATCGGCCCCGCCTGTAGCGGGTTCGCAAGCCCTGCCGTCACCGATATCCGCGCCTGTCCTGCGTCGGCGGCTCCACCGTCCAGCCGGAGAGGTGATCACGGGGGCGGGCGGAAGGGGCTGCGCGGTGGGGCGGGATCCGGGTCTGGACACGCTGGTGGACCACTTCACCCCGGACAGCGATGAGGCGGGGTGGTTACGGAGCAAAGCGGGGGCCACGAGGTTGGGCTTCAGTATTCAGCTCAAGTTCCTGACCTGCCGCGACCGGTTTCCCAAGGCACGGCACGAACTTCCCGTGGAGTTCCACTCCTCCAATCATCGGCGCAAGCCCGTCATCGAGGCCCTGAAGCTCATCGAGCGGCACACGGGCTCCTCCTCCAACCTCCACCACCTACCCGCCGCTCGGCGAGACCATCCCGCTGGACCGGCGTCGTGCGCAAGGATTGCAAGGAGTTCGCCATCTTCACCCCCGACAAGGGGCCCAAGCGCGTCGTGCGCCCGGTCTACGGGATGGATCGCATGCGCGTCGACTTGATCGACGGTCGTCACCAGCCGCCGAGCCCTCGCCTCCTTGGGGTTCGATGCCGAGTTCGTCAAGCTGCCGGAGCTGTCCCGGCCTGAGTTTGGCGCGTACCGCTGCTCGCCTCTGCTGCTGCGCCCAGGATCGGATGCCGTCGCCGCCGACGGTGTATCCGGGCACCAGCTCCTCAAGGGTGCCGTTTCGTGCTTTTCGTGTGCCCAGTGATAGGGCACAACGTCCTTCCTATGCCGCGGTGTTCCCGGAGGGTGGCCGGGTCACCGACCGGGCCTGCTCGGGGTTCGAGGTACGCCGGCCGCGGAGCGTGCGGCACGATGCGCCCGGTCGCCGCTCGATGCTGTGGCGTCGCGACTCAGGGGGAGGTTTCGATGTGCCGGACGGGCCGGCGGTGGTCGCCCGACCACCGCCGGCCCGCCCCTGACGTTGCGCCGGGGTGCTGGGCTCAGCGCCCCGGGGGTCTCGACGACGCCGGGACGGCCGTCAGACCTGCTCGAGCCAGAACATGTCGGCCGTATAGCGGTGTTGTTCGGTAACCGCGCCGACCACCGAGAAGCTCGGGATGGAGACGAACATCTTGGTGTGCTGGACCTGCATGACGAACGGCCGGGGGTGCGCCATGGGGCCGTCGCTGAAGAACAGTTTGAACCGCTGGTGCGGAAGGTTGTTGCAGTCCTCGACCTTGAGCATGGCGCCCTCGTGGGCGGCGCCTCCGGTGACGCCCATGCACCACGGGCCACCGGCCCACCTGGTGACGAATGTGTACTCGAAATCGTCGATGGGCCCGCCGAAGACCGGCCGAGTGCGGCACATGGTCCACTTCTCGTCGTCCCAGTCGTTCCAGGGCATTTGGATGACCCTGCCGTGCAGGGGTTCCCAGCGGTTCTGGTCGAAGTCGAGGAGCATGCCGCTGTTGGTGTGGATGATGTAGACGCCCCCACAGTCCATGTCCGACGGCCAGGACGGACCGGCCTGGGCGGTGGGCGAGGCGGTGAGGAGCATCGCCGCCGCGACGATCGTGGTGGTGACCGCGGCGACGAGGCGCCGGATCGGTAACAGGGTTCGGGTCGTACGCTTCATCGGTTCCCTACCATTTCGGGGTTGGTGGGACGGGGCGTGGGACCGGACCGATCAGCAGTGCAGGCGGGCACGGGCGACCGCGCGCACGGTGCCGGGGGGTTCGGCTTGGGCACACGAGACGGTGCCCTGATCGGGGAATGTGTAGGTGACGTACGTTCCCGTGCCGGCGCTGCCGCCGACCCAGACCCACTTGCCGGTGGTGGGGCCGGTGCGGCCGCAGATTTCCAGGAGCCACTGGCCTTCCACCCGCTCGGTGCCGCGGTAGAGCCCGTAGACACCGGGTTGGTTGAAGTGGACGTCTTCCGTCAGGGTGCTGGTCGTGGTGCTGCCGGCGCTGGTGGCGACGCTGAGACCGAACTTGGTGCCGACGCTGCCGAGGGTGGTCTTGTCCTCGGACGAGAAGTCGACGCTGTTGTTGACCGATGTGCTGACCGAGTTCACCTGGGTGAGGGTGCGGGTCTGGTCGATGGAGGTACCCGGCGCGATGGCGAAGCTGTCCCACTCGGTGATGACCGGCGTGAGCACCGCGGTGATGGGCGTGCCGCGATAGCGGGTGATGTTCGGGTTGCAGTCGGGCGAATCCGCGTACGCGGGGGCGGCCTGGATGCCCACGGCCATGCACGCGAGCGTCGTGAAGGCGGCGGAAGCGGCCATCGAGCGCCGTAATATCGGACGGGGAACACTACTCGTACCCACGGATCGACTCCTTCGATGGAGGAAAGCCGCTTCCTCCGCGCCGGCGAGGGAGCGCGTCGTTGCGGAGGGCGGCCCGCATGAGCGTGACATCGGTGACGTGGACCCCCCATCAACTCGTGGGATGGAAGCCGAGGACATCCCATCGGAGGAGTTGGCGGCGGTCGGTGATGTCGTGGTGACCATCCGACGTCATCCGGTCGCAGGATTGTCGGAACATGCGATCTTGTGGGAATGGCGCGTCGCGTGCATGCCGGCGACGTTTCGATGTCCGTGCAGGTCATAAGCCGTGTGAAGGGGCGTCCTGTGCGGGCGGGTTGCGGTGCCGAGTCCATCGCACGGGCGGGTCCTGGGTCGAATGGCACCGGCGAGTGCCGGCTTCGGCTCGGCCGCGCCGGATGAGACCGGCGGAGGATGTCCGCGGGGTCGAGGACGCGCATCGCGGCGGCTGTACGTCTTCAACGGGCGGCGCGCGCATCACGCCTGCGTGCGCACGCCTACGCCTCTCCGCCGATGATTGGGCCGACTACGCCGTCGAAGTGAGGTCGCGAACAACCACCACCAAGGAGTCCGCATCATGAATTCCCGCCCCTACGACGCCGTGCTCTGCGACATCGACGGCGTGCTTCGGCACTGGCCGAGCGCCGATGACCTCGAACGCAGCCATGGACTTCCCGTAGGGGCGCTCGCGGCCGCAGCCTTCACGCCGTCCCGGCTGCACCCCGCGATCACCGGAGCGATCACCGATGAACAATGGCGCTCCGCGGTGGCCGAGGACCTCGCTGGAATATGTGGGTCGACGGACCGCGCCCACGCCGCAGTCACCGCCTGGTCCGATCTGGTGCCAAGCGTCGACCACGAGGTCGTGTCTCTCCTCGCCCGGGCCCGTGCAGTCGCAACCGTCGCCTTGCTCTCCAACGCGACCACCCGGCTGGAGCGGGACCTCGCCCGACAAAGGCTCGATGATCTCGCCGATACCGTAGTGAACACCGCCCGTATCGGCCTGATCAAGCCCGACCCCCGGGTTTACCACCTGGCCGCCGAACGGGTCGGCACCCCGGTCCACCGCTGTCTGTTCATCGACGACACCGCCACCAACGTCACAGCAGCCCGCGAAGTAGGGATGACCGCCCTCCACTACCGACGGATCGAAGATCTCCGCACAGCCCTGACACCCCTCCTCGTCAGGGCACCAGACGCACAGGACACGTGACCCGCAGAGGCATTCGTACAGTTCCAATACCCGGCGGCACCATTACACCTGAGGATCACTCGCGAGTGTGGGCGTCGCCCCGCCGCCGGCCGCGGAGGAATCACGGTGGCCCTTGCCGCGCACGACGCGGACCAAGAAGGAGACGACGCCGTTCGTGCCGTTCACCAGCCTCGAAGGCCGTTCACCATCGACCACCTCGAAGACCTCACCGGGAACAACGCCCGCGAGCACGAGTACACGCGCGACTGTCGGCGTCTGCGCCGGCTGGGGTTCCCCGGCCTCAACCGGATGCTCGGTTCGACGTCATCGACCAGCCGTGGCTGCGCCAGGCGTGCGAACGCTTCATCCGGTGGCGCATCGACACCGAGGTCGGGCCGAGCAACATCCACGGCCAACACCACCCACCTGCGGCGCGCCGTCCACGAACGCCAACAGGCCGCACGCACTCGGACCCTGGCCCGCTCGACGACCTCACCCGCGGCGATGGCCACGTCTCGGTCTCAGTCCCGCGCGGTCGTCACACACGCGACGACAAGCGCCGCTACGTCTACCTCGGCATCCCAACGGCGGCAGCCATCGCGATCCGGCTCCGCGGACGATCGACCGGGGAGCTCCTGGTCTCCGAAGGAGTCGGCAGGCGGTTCCCAACGCGGCTATCGGCCGATTCCGTGCTCTCGTCGTGGGCCCGGGGGCGGTGTCCCTCGTGCTGGATCGGTGGCTTGCGGCGCGGAGCCCTCGCCCGGCGTTCGCCGCGGGACTTCCGGCCCCGATGCCTGTCCGGCGTGTGGGGCGGCACCCGGACGCGGCCCGCGCTCGGATGTCCTGGCGACACCGGGAGCGTCCACCTCGGGGGCGGGCTTCGGGTGGTTTCCGGGGTCGCGGTCGCCTGTCGGCCCGGACGTCGGCACGAACCCGGCGGCGGCGGCCTTGAGGCGGGACGGCGCGCCCGGCGGTGCCTCGCCTTGTCCCCCGCTCGCGTTCCCCGTTCCCCGGGCCCCCTCGTCGACCGCCGCGGACTCGGATGCGGCCTGTCGCTTCTCCGTGCGGGCCAGGGAGGCGTCGATTCCGGCGATGGCCGTGTCGGCCTCGCCCAGAATCCTGTTCACGCCCCTACCGTCCACGGACCACTCCGCGCCCGCGCCCGCCGACAGCCCCCGGCCGGCCGGTCCGATCACGTTCCCGTCCGCCCTCCCGTCGGGCTCGATACCGGAGCCCTGCACCAGCGAGGGCGTGTCCGGGTTCAGGACTGTGGCCGAGCGGTCCTCCAACATCTGGATACGGTCGGCGAAGACGTCGGGCTCTGTCGGTGTCGTACGGCCGTGCGCGAGATCCTCCAGGATCGCTCCGGCGAATTCCTTTCTGTCGGCGACGAGCTCGATGAACCCTTGGGGTGGGAAAGCCTCGGTGTGCTCCGCGAGTTGATTGCGGTAGCCCTCGGCTTCCCGCTCGAACTCGCGTGCCTGCACCGCCCAAGCCGCCTGCACGCGCTCGGCGATGTCATCCAGGGCCTCGACGGTCATCGGCAGGTCTTCCCTCCATTGGAGCCTGATCGACGCTGCCGCGTTCGGGATCGCGTCTCTGCTGAAGTCCTCGTATGCGGCGCCATCGGTGCTCGCGAACTCCTCGGCCGTGGCGTGCAGCCCGGCCAACTGGAGGCGGGTCTCGCTGTGCATCGCGTGGATCCGCTGCTCGACACCGGCCGCCCTCAACTGTCGGGCCGCGTCGGCCAGGAGGGCCGTGCCCGGGACGACACGGTCTCGGCTGTAGTGGTCGACCATGTCTTCGAGGGTGGTGGCCGTGATTTCGTCGAGGTCCGCGCGCAGGTGTTCCTGGGACGCCTGCCACTCGTGATAGTCGGCGAGCTCACCGGCACGTTCGTCGGCGGCCTGACCGGTGATCTCCCGCGGCCGTGGAACCAGGTTCCGGGCCACGACCGCCTCCCACACCTTCTCCCTGGTCCGGGCCGCCAGTTGCTCCTGGAACTTCTCGTCCACGGACCTTTCATCGGCGGGCTTCCGCGGCCCGGAGCGATTCCAGAATCCGCGGCGCTTCCCGCCGGCGGGTGCCTGCCCCCGGTCGGGCTTCCGGTTCTGCTTGCCCCGTCCGCTCGCCTTGTCCGCCTTCGCCGCGGCTTCCTGCTCCCGCTTGGCGGTCTCGTCGATCGTCCGGGCTTCCTGGGCGAGGTTGACGAAGGCCTGGCCCAAGCCGTTCATGCGGGGTCCGTCCAGAGCAGTCGCGCCAAGCGCCTCGTCCACGGACGCGTACCCGGAGAACCGGTACGTCGGGCGGCCGACCCGCCCGATCAGGTCGGGATCGCGCTGTGCGGCTCGTGCCCTGGAGTAGTCCGAGAGGATCCCCCGACGGATATCCCGCTTGCTCATGCCTTCGCCGAATCGATTCTGCCTGCTCATACCTCGCGGCGACGCTCCCTCGAACCACTTCGTACAACCGTGCCGTCCTATGTTCGCGTGTGATGGCGTGAGGGCGTGACGGCGCCCCCCGTTCCGCGTTCAGCGGCCGGGCGGCGTTGTGGGGATCATGGCCTGAGCGTGAGCGTGAGCCTGAGTCGGATGGCGGCGAGGGTGACGGTGCCGTGGAGGACATAGGCTCCCGAGTCCTCGCCGTCGACGACATCCTTGTGGAACTCCCGGCCTGCCGCCGGGGCGAGGTCGAATATTTGAAACCGGTGCTCCGGGCCCGAGGGGGCGGGGCGGTGTGGGCCCGCAGGTGGCGGGTGTTGCCGTCGCGGCCGCCCGTCGGTTGCCCGACGCGGTTGCCCGACCCGGGTGCCGAGCGTGGGCGACGCGGTGACTGCCGGGCTCAGGCCGGGCCGCGCAGCATGGGGAGCAGGACGTCGTCGACGACGGACACCACGAATTCGTCGGTGAGTTCCGCGGGTGCGCTCAGGTTTTGGTAGGTGATCATGGCCGGGCCGACGCGGGCGGTGAGGGGGGTCGCGGAACCGGGGCGTGTGTCGCCGCGCTCTTCCGCCGCGCGCAGGGTCTGCAGCATCAGGCGCCGGGTCGGTTCGGAAATGCGTTCGCGCACCATCGCGTGTGTGGCCTCGGACTGCTGCTTGACCGTCTGTAGTGCCGTGTCGGCGGTGATCGTGCACGCGCTGTGCAGGAACCGCAGGATCGCGATCAGGTCGGATCGCAGGTCGCCGGCGAGCGGGATGTCGTCGGCCGAGGGCAGTCGGTCGCGCAGCGCGTCGACGAGCAGGGCGTCCTTGTCGGGCCAGCGCCGGTACAGCGGGGCCTTGCCGGTCCGCGCGGCGGCGGCGACGCCGTCCATCGTCAGGCCCGCGTAGCCGACCTCGCGCAGTTGCTCGAAGGTCGCCTGGTAGATGGCCTGTTGGAGCTCGCGGCCGCGCCGTCGGGTGGGTGACGCCGCGGCGTGGCGGGGTTCTCCGGAGGGGGGTTCCAACGCGGTCACCTTTCTCGTCTGCGGACTCCAGTATCCCCATTCCCTTGTAAGAGACTATCCAGTCTCCTATAGTCCTCATAGGAGACTCATCTGTCTCTTAAATTCCCCTGTCCTGACCTTCGGAGGTCAGCCATGCCTTCTACCACCGCGTCCAACGGATCCGCCGCGTCCAACGCGTCCAGCGCATCCGAGGCGTCATCCGAAGCGCCGGCCGGGTCCTCACCCGGGTCTTCCGGCGGCCCACCCGGGCCCGGAGCCCGGGGGGTCGGCCTCGTACTCGCGGTCGTCACCGGCTCGATGCTGCTCATCGGCATCGACGTCACCGTGGTCAACCTCGCGCTGCCCGACATGGGCTCCGCCCTCCACCTCTCGCCGACCGCGTCATCGTGGGTACTCAACGCGTACACGCTCGCCTTCGGCGGCCTGCTCCTGCTCGGCGGGCGGCTCGGGGACGCATTCGGGCGCCGCCGGATGTTCCTCGCCGGCGTCCTGCTGTTCACCGCGGCCTCGCTGCTCGCGGGCCTCGCACCGTGGGCCTGGTGGCTGGTCGGCGCCCGTGTCCTGCAAGGCGTCGGCGGCGCGCTCGTCGGGCCCAGCACGATGGCCCTCATCGTCAGCACGTTCGAGGGACCCGCACGGGCGCGCGCCCTGTCGTGGTACTCGGCGGTCCTCGGCGGCGGCGCGTCCGTCGGCCTCATCCTCGGCGGCGTGCTCACCCAACTCGCCTCGTGGCGCTGGGTCTTCCTTGTCAACGTGCCGCTCGGCGCGCTGCTCGTCGCGCTCGCCATACGTGTCGTCCGCGAGCCGGAGCGGCCCGCCCCGGCCGTGCGCCCACGCTTCGACCTCGCCGGCGCGCTGACCGGCACCGCCGGAATCACCGCCCTGGTATACGCCTTCATCCGCGCGGCGTCCGATGGCTGGCACGACGGCCGCACCCTCGCGGGCCTCGCCGCCGCGGTCGTCCTCCTGCCCGCGTTCCGGCTGGTCGAGCGGCGCGCCGCCGAGCCCGTCCTACCGCTGCGCCTGGCCGTGTCCGGCACCCTTGCCCGGGTACTGCCCATCGTCGCGTTCTATTCGGCCGCGATGTTCAGCGTGCTCTTCATGCTCGGCCGGTACTTCCAGGAAGGGCGGGGCCTCGGCCCGGTCGAGAGCGGCCTGGCCTTCCTGCCCCTGATGGCCGCCCAGTTCACGATGGCCAGGCTCGCGCCCGCGCTCGCCCGGCGCGTGGGCACCGCGTGGCCGGTGGTGGTCGGCGCGCTCGCCTGCACCACCGGGCTCGTGTGGCTTGCCCGCCTCGGGGACGCCACCGGGTACCCGACGGGCGTCCTCGGACCGGTGATACTCATCGGAGCGGGCGCCGGCATCGCCATGACGCCGCTGAACATCTACGGCCTGTCGGGCGTCGCCGCGCACGAATCGGGCGCGGCGTCGGGGCTGTTGCAGACCACGCAGTGGATGGGCGGCACCCTGGGACTGGCGGTGTGGGTAACCGTGTTCGGCGCCGCGACGCGCGGGGCGCCCCCCACGCAGAGCCCCGAACACGTCCTTACACACGGTGTGGCGACCGCGTTCGGCGCCGCCGCCATCAGCGCCGGACTCGCCGCCGCCACGGCGCTCACACTCTTCCGCCCCGCGCGCCCGGCGCAACCGGATGAGACGACGCACGCCCCACTGTCCACCGAGCGGACGACGTAGCGGCGGAGCCATCCGTTCTTCAAAGCCGCGAAGAACGACTCGGCCACGGTGCCCATGTCTCATGAAGACGACTGAGAGATCCTCGTATACAGGGCGGGAACGAGCAGCCGTCGTGCTCTCGCGGTCACAGCGCCCGCGGTCACGGCGCCCGCGCCGGGGGCAACGGTTGCGCAGCCGTTCGGTGGCGATGCATGACGGCGCCGGCGACAGGGAACGCCCGGTCTTCGGGGCCCGTTGACCGGCGAAGGCGGACCGCCGATCGGACGCCGCGCACTGTTCGGGGCGGGATTTCGCGGTTGACCGACGAGGGGTCCACCCCGCCGACGACCGCTGTGAGTTCTCGGTTTTCTTCGGTGTGTGAGTGGGGTTCCGGGTTGTGGTCCAGGGCGTCCGCAAGCACGCCCGCCGCCACGGTGAGCGTGCCGGGGCTGGATGGATCGAAGTTTTCCCCGTTGTGTCGGTCGAGCTGGGCGGCTCGCGGGGTGTTCGGTTCTGGTCGAACCCCGGAACGTCGACCGTCCCGCGCCCGGCCGCGTGGTGGCCTCGACGGTCTTGTCGCCGTCGGCTGCGGACGGGGAGTCGACGCGTGTGGCGTCTTCGAAGGGTCGCGCAGGCGGTGGCGTGCGGTGTGCACACGGATGAACGCTTCCTGGACGATGTCCTCGCAACTGTCGGTGTCGTCCGAGAGGAGCGAGGCCAGTCGCGGCAGGGAACCGTGGTGGACGCGGTAGCCGGACGTGAGGAGGCCGGCCTCGAGCCGCTCGCGGCCCCCGGGGTCCGCCGATGTGGTCACCGGGGGTCGCCCGTGGTGGAAGGGCGGGTCGGACGTCGCGGCCCGCTACGGCGTCGAGGTCCTCGGCGACCGGGTCTTCGGCGGTGCCGGGCGTGGATTCCCGAGGGAGGAGTGCCCGATCGCACACAGGTGGCGTTCGGCGGCGCTGTCGGCTGCGGCGGGGTCGTGGTCTTTGAGACTGTGGAGAGATCCTGGCGACGCGGGCACGCAGCACCACGCCGGAGCAGGTGATCCCGCGCTTCCAGGAGTGGTGGACGGCCGCGCCCGCCGCGACGCCGGTGCGCCGGCGTCACGCCAGAAGAAGGGGAAACACCATGTCCGAAGCACCGATTGAGCAAGCAGCGGCCGGCGCCGCGCAGACCGCCGTGGTCGCGCTGCGGGTGCTCGTGTTGATCACGCAGGCGATCAGGGAGCGGGACCGGAAGAAACCCGAGGAGGGGAAGAAGTCACCGGCCGCCAAGGTGGCCGACCCGCTCGCCGAGGCGGTCCGGGAATCCCTGGCCGAACGCGGTATCGGGGATGCGGTCTTGGCATCCGGTCAGTGGCCGCGGATCCGCGCCGACCTGACCGAGTTGTCGGCGGCCGGTGTCGACGTCCGGCAGTTCTTGCGCGAGGCCACCCCGTTCCTGGAGCGGGTCGACGCCGAACGCGCCACCGCCACGGCGGGGAACGCGAACACGGCCGGGCAACAGGTGACCCGTGACCCGTATGCCGCACCGGCCGAGGAAACGCCGACACGGGAGGCGACGGAACGCCGAACCCTCGGCGAGTGGTTCGCCGGTCTGCGGCGCCGGACGATGGACCCCGAGGCGAGCCGAGCGGCTCGACTCGATCAGCACGGAATCTCACCGCAGCAGCACACGCAGTTGGTCATCATGACGTGCGCGACACTGGCCGACGAGAGCCGGGCGACCAGCTTGGTAATGGCTCGGGGGTGGCCCGACGTCGCGGCCCGGATGGTGAAGGCACACGAGGCCGGTCGCGATCCGCGCTCGGCATTGGCGGCGGTCCCGGAACGCATCGCGCAGGCGAAGGCCGCCGGCATCGAGCTGACATCCGTCGAGGCCGCGAGTGGACTGCTCCGAGACGCCGAGCGAGCGCGGTCCCAGCCGACGAAACAGGCCGCCCCCGGGCGTGCTGAAGGCACGACCCGAGCGGCCGGGCAGGGCCGAGCCGCAGGCGCGGCGCCCGGACAGGCACCGCCGCAGAGCCGAAGCGCCGCCGCGGCGGCGAAGTCCACCACGGTCGCCCCCGGCACCGCCCCGGCGCCGCGCAAGACGGCGTCCGGGGCCCGGCGGCCCAAGCCGACAGGAGCGCCACAGCAGGGGCAGGGACGCAGACGCGGGCAGTGAGAGGAGACCAGCGATGAAGCGTCGACAATGACCCTGCCGCCTCTTCCGCGGGGAGACCGACGGTCTCCCCGCGGAAGAGGCGCCGTGCTTTCCGGCGCCGGTCGGTGGGGGCGCAATCGGCGCACGGGTGCGAGGCGTAGCAGTGCGCGTCAAGTTCGATCCCCGAAGTCGACCCCAATTATCACGTGACGATTGCACGTGCCGCCGGTACGTTGGAGAAATCGTCACGTGATGATTGACCGAGGGATTCATGGCGATGACATGTCTGGTGTGCGGTGGTGAGTTGCCCGCGCGACGAGGGCCTCGGCCCCGGCGCTACTGCTCGCGAGCCTGCCAGGCGAAGGCATACCGGGAACGCAATCCGCAACAGCCGAACGTGGCTCGTCTGCTTGCCGGATACGAGGGCGTCTCCTCAAGAGAGCTCGCCGACCGGCTCACTCTGGCCGGCCTTCGGCTGGCCGACGCCCTGGACGCGGGACTGTCCGTCGGCGACGCCGACCTCGACACCGTGACGCGGCTCCCGGCAGTCCTGGCCGCGCGCGCCCGCCAGGGTGTTCCCAACGGAAAGGCCGCTCTCTTCCAGATTTCGAATGACGACCCGGGGAGGGCGGAAGAGCCTCCGGCCGGCACGTCCGACCCCACCTCGGAGAGAGCGAAACCGTTGAAGGGGGAAACGACTTGATCACGAACGAGGGATCAGATCCAATGCGCAACACACGTCTGTGCCAGTACAGGCGATCGTGCGGGCAATTATCAGGGCTGCGGCATGACAACGCTCTGCAGGCAGTTCAGGTGATCGGCGACCATGCGTCGTACCGAGATGAAATAGGGGACTCAATGGGGGAAGAGCGGAACGAAACCGCTGATGAGCTGCGGCAACACTGGACCGCGATGACTCAGCTCGGGCGTGCGGTGCCCGACAGTGGACTGGCCGGGATCGGCGAGGCGTTGGAGACATCCGGTCCGTGGCCGGAAGACCTGCGACGCACCCCCATGATCATCGACACGGACATCGGCGGCGACGCCGACGATGCCCTTGCGGTGGCGGCCGCGGCACGGCAGGTGCCCGAGTTGGCCATGGTCATCACCGGCGACGAAGTACGAGGTGAACGGGCCCGCTTCGCACGGCACCTGCTGGACTTGATCGGTCGCCGCGAGGTGGTCACGCTTTCCGGAGCATCTCTCGGCGAGTCTCGCTACTACTGCGTGGACGGCCTGATCCCGGACGACGTGCCTGCTCAACCCACTGATGTCGTCGCGGCGGTACGCCAGGTGTGTGAAGCGGCCGACGGACCTGTGCGCTGGGTGGGAATGGGCCCGCTGACGAACCTGGCCCGCGTGATCGCCGAGGCCCCCGACCTGGCTCGCCGGCTACGGCTGACCCAGATGGGCGGCGCGCTGCGCTACCGCGATCCCAGTCGAGCGGAACACAACATCCGGATGGACGTGGCCGGCGCCCACGCCGTTCTGAAAGCCGTGGAGAGCGGCCTCCTTCCCACTCCCGAGTTCATCGCTTCGGAGATCACCTTCACGCCGCGTATCGAGGTCACCGCGAAACACCCTCTGTATCAGAGCCTGCGGGACCCTCAAGGCCCCGTATGGGCACAGCTGCTCGCCGATCACCTGGAACGCTGGTTCGCCCGAACCCGCTACGCGGGCACCATGCAGCACGACGCATTGACCCTGTCGGCAGCCCTCGACCTGCCCTTTGTCGACTCCGACCACCTGAACATCTCCATGGACTCCATCGGGCGAACCACGAAGGCCGAGGAGGGAGAAGGAGTCCGTCTGCGCTGGAGCCTGTCAGCCGAATACGAGGCATTCATGAACTGGTTGAGCATTTCACTGACGGGTCCCGCCCGGCTGGATGTCGCTCATGGGCAAGAAGGCCGTTGAGTGGAAAACTACTCCCAATTATCCGATCTGCTCGATGCCTACCAGCTTCCCTCGCAAGCAGGGGCCGCGGTGGATGAAGCCTATGAGGCGTTCCGACAGTTCCACGGTCCCTTCATCACCGCGGTCACGGCACAGATGCTGCCGGACCTGCAAAGAGATGCCGAAGCCGGGCGAACCATTGTCTTCCTGGGGCGGGACGGGCACAGTTTCGCCGCCGCTGCCCAAGCACTGGCTCCGGACTTCTTCGCCGCCCACTGCCGGGATGTCGTGCTCTCCCGACTGGTCGCGGACGCCGCGCTGTTGGACCTGGAGGCCCAACGGGGCGCTCAGTTCCCCGAGGTGGAGCAGTTCCGCTTCCGCAAGAAGCAGTTGCCCCCCGAGGAGATACCCGGCGCGTTCCGGCAGCTCACCGCCTACCTGCGTGCCGCAGGCATTCCGATCGGGCATCCGGACAGTGCGGTCACCTTGGTGGACAGCAGCTTCAAGGGGACCGTGCAAGAACTTCTCACGGCAGCGTATCCGCAGACCGACTTCCAGGGCCGCTACGCATTCTTCGGCACGGCGCCCTTCGACGCCCGGCCGCACAAGAAGCTGGGCTACGTCGTCCACCTGTCCGCGGAGCAGACCGGTGAGGGGCGAGGGGTGCCCCTCGCCGAACTGCCCGCCGACCCGGCGCTGACCTTCGCCACCCAAGAGGCGATATACAGCATTGAGGACACGCTGCACGGCGCCCTGGGCAGCCCCATCGGGCTGTCGGCACAGGGTCCGGTCCAGCAGCCCCAGCGCCATGATCCTTTACTTCGCGGGTACAACCCGCTGCTGGTGCCGGATCGGTTCCGCTCGCCGATGACCCGGGAGGCTGTGAAGGCAGCGGCGCTGTTGGCCGTTCGTGACGCCGCCGTCGAGGCGGCAGCCATGCGCGGTCGGCCGGAGGAGGCCGGCTGGCTGAAGCAAAACCGGGAAGGCTTCACGTCCGAGGTCCGCAAGTGGATCGAGCGGTCCCCCCAAACCGATCCACGTCTGAAGACGGTGCTGGACTCCTTCGCCCGCCGCGTCGACCACAAGGTCATCTCGAAGCTTCAAGACCACCTCGCCGCACGCGGCATAGCCGAACGCGATGCACTGCATCTATGGGAGCAGGTCGAGCGTGCGCCCACGCACCAGGCCCGTGCCGATCTCGTGGACACCCTGACCCGGCAGACTCCTCCATCGAGCGCCGCCGCCGCCAGGTCCAGGTCGACGACCGTCCGAAAGCCAACCCATCCGGACCGACCTGCTGTACCGAAGCCGGCCGAACAACCCCCACACCTGCGTCGCCCGAGAAATGAACCTGGCCGCGGCCAGGGCCCCCAGAGGTAGCACCCGCTGTGATGACATCACGCCCCCGGGCATCGATCGGTATCGCACGGGCGCTCGGTCTGTGTGCGGCGAACAGGATGTCCGGGGACGAAGTGCTCTGGAGGGACTTCGGACGGTGAAACGCCCCATGCCGGCGCGGGCGACGCCGGGCCATGCCCGCCGGTCACCTCCAGCACGAACCGGCCGGCCCTCTGCCCACCGTCCACTGCCTCCCCAGGCCGGACGGCTCGCCGGAGCCCCGGGAGCGACACGGTCGCGCCATGCAAGCCCGCAGGATGGCGCCGGGGCCCGAGGGCAAAGGGGTTGGGGGTCGGTTCACGGCTCGTTGAGGTCGTCTGCGGTGAACGGCAGTGGCGCGAACGGTACCGCGTCGTACATGCCGGGGGCGCGGTGCCGGATGCGTGCGACGTTGGTTCCGCAGGCGTTGAACGGCCCGTCTGCGCTTCGGAGTTGGTGCATGCAGGGGTCGAGGTGGTCGCGGTGCCAGACGCTCGGCCCGTCCCAGCCGCCGGCCTCCGGGGCGGTGTATTGCTGCCAGGCCAGCCACAGCGCGTGGAGGCGGGCGACGGCCTCGGGGTGCCGGAACCACTCGTCGCACCAGGGGGCGGCCGAGTTGACGTCGCGGAGGTAGGTCACCAGGACCAGGCGCACCCATTGGTCGAGCGCGACGAGCTCGGCGCGGTACTCCGCGGTGTCCTCGTCAAGGAAGAGGATGAAGGTCGGGGCGGCCGCCGCGTTGTCCTCGTCGGGTTCGTCCACGTCCTCGGCGAGCCGGGCCGGGTTCACGCCGTTGTGCTGCTCGGTCACGGGGATGCCTCCGAGGGGTCTTGCGGGTAGGGGTGCACGCCGAGGCCCGGGGGCGGTGCCGCAGCGATGGCGGCGCCGGCCGCGGTCGCGCGGTCGGTGAGCGCGGTTTTGGCCTTGGCCTCCTGCGCTGTGATCACGTCGGCGCCCGGCTCGCGGAACCACGGGCGGAAGCGGATGGGTGCGATGCGCATGCCGGTGGCCAGGAGGAGGCCGGTTCCCTTGGGCATGGCGCGGACGTCGGCGGCGTCCATGACGCGCTCGCGCCGGGAACTGATGGATGTGCTGCGGCCGCTCGCGCTGTGCGAGGTGCTGTACTCGGTCACCCGATGGTCGCCGATGAGCCGCGAGATCTTGTCGGCGAAGTCCGGGTCATCGAGGCCCGCGCCGAGGAGTTTGACGGTGGCCGCGCTCCACAGCGCATCCATGCCGACGTCCCCCCAGGCCCGCACGCCCTGCCGGTAGCTCTGGAGGATCGTGATGGGGATGACCCCGCGCCCTCCCAGGTGCGAATACAAATTGGGAAGGTCTTCGATCTTGCAGATGTTCGCCGCCTCGTCGAGTACGGCCAAGACGGGCGGGTCGACGCGGCCGCCGCGCCGCTCGGCGAGGTCCATCCCGGCGAGGAACACCGAGTCGGCCATGGCAGCGATCAAACCGGAGACGGAACCGCCGCCGTCCTTGGACAGCAGATAGACGGTGTCCCGGCTGTCGACCGCGTCGGAGGGGCGGAACTGCGGAACGGCGGGGTCGCGGGTGACCCAGGCGAGGACCCGCGGGTTGAGGAGGGAGGCGACCGCGACGCGCGCGGTTGCGTACACGCCGTCGCGTGTCTCGACCGCGACGGTTGCGGTCGAGGCGAGTTGGTCGGCGTACGGGTGCTGGCCCGCGTGGCGCAACGCGTCGATAGGCGTCCGCTCGCCGGGCGTGGACAGCCACGCCAGCACATCGGCGACGGTGCCGCCGGAGACCGCGGCCGCGTGGAACAGCGCGGTGAGCGTGCTTTTCGCGGCCTCGGCGAAGAAGTCCTTCGTTTGCGGGTTCGAGGTGGCGTTGAGGAAGTGCCCGGCGAGACGGTCCGCCCCCTCGATCGTGCGCGCGATTTCGAGCATGTCCCACCACAGTTCACGTGTGGAGTGGGTGATGCCTTGCGGGTCGATGAGCCAGATGCGGCCCACCTCGCGGCGGGCGGACGCCGTCGTCAAGTAGACGTCCGCTCGGTTGGTCGTGACAAGTGCCATGCCGGGCGCTCGGAGGATCGCCGGGACCGCGAGCGCGGTTGTCTTCCCCGACCTCGGCGCCATGATGGCGATTACGACGTCTTCCCACGACGCCCGCAGCTCGGGACCGCGGGGGGACAGGTCGCCGAGCAGCAGGCCCGCATCATCGGGGCTGATCGTGTCGGCGTTCGCGAGCGAGGGCCGCAGTTGCCGCGCTCGCTTTTCCAGCGCCGCATGCGCCAGCGGTTCCATCTGGTGACGCCCGGCCAGGCCCGACGGTCGGGCGAAGCGCGCCCGCGCGGCGATGCCGGCCGCCGTCGCGGCGGCGACGGCCAGGACGAGCATCGTGATGGTGCCGACGGCGGCGGCGGTGCCGTGGCCGGGCCACACTCGGCCCGGCTCGCCGCGCAGCAGGAAGCCGAGCGTGCGGCCGGAGTACGCGGGGGCGTGCCAGCCGCCGCCGATGACGGCGACCGCGAGGGTGCCGCCGACCCAGGCGAGGGAGAACAGGGCCATGGTGCCGACCACCACGCCGAGCACCGCCCAGGCCGGGCCCGTTCCGCTGGTGCCGGAGGGCCGTTCGGTGGTCCCGTTCACGGGGTCACCACCTTGCGGCGGCGCATCGCGGTGTCGGTGTCGTACATCTCGTGTTCGGCCGTCGTCAGGTCGAGGCGGGCGGGCGAACCGGCCCTGGTCCCGATCTTGATCAAATACTTTCCTCTGCCCGGGTGGCGTTGGTTGGTGCCGTCGATGCCGGTGATGCCTGGTGCCGCCCACGAGGCGACCAACGCCCGCTCGCCGCTGGTCAGCGGCTTTTGGACGTGTACGCGGTCCAGTTCGCTCACGGGGAGCGCGCCGAGAATGAGCGAGTCGCACCGCTCCATCAGGCCCAGGGCTTTGGCGCGGTCCTCGGCGGTGGGCAGGGCCTCGGTATCGCGCAGGGAGTGTGTGATGAAGATCGTCACTTCGCCTTTGGAGCGGTTGAGGCGGGTCATTCCGTCCATCGCGTCGACCATCCCGGGCCCGGCCCGCAGCGCTCTCCACATCTCGTCGAGGGGGATGACCAGGGGGCGGTCCATCATGCCCAGGGCGCGGGCGGAGTCGACGGCGCCGTACGCGTAGGCCCAGGTGGCGAGCAGGCCCGCGGCCACCACGTGGTCCCCCGCGGTGAGGAGCGCGGACAGGTCGACGGACACGGCCGGCGCGCTCAGGTCGAGGGGTTGGGTGGTGGGCCCGTCGAAGAGTCCGGCGAGCGGTCCCGTGCACAGGTTGGCCAGCGCGGATGTGACCTCGCGGACCAGGTCGTTGTAGTCCTCCGCGGAGTTGACGAGGAGTTGGGCCCACAGTTCTTTCGGGCCCTCGCGCAGCACCCGGACGACGTCGGGGATCACCGGGTCGTCTTCGAGTCGGTCGGACAGCAGGCTGACCGCGTGGCCGACCGCGGTCGCCTCCACGGCGCTCGGCCGCCGACCCAGGCCGTTCGGGGTGGCGAGGAGGGCGTACAGCAGATCCGCCCGCCTGCCGTTGATCTCCGTCAGGAGCGCGTCACGGCGATCCTGCGGCAGTTCGGCCGCCCGTTTGCGCAACGGCCCGGAGTCGAGCGGGTTGAGCCGGTCGAGCCGTCCCCGGCCGATGCGCACGACCTGGCCGCCGAGTTTTTCGATGAGCGGCGCGTACTCGCCCTTGACGTCACCCGGGACGATGATCTTGTGCCCGTAGGAGGCGTACACGAGGCAGATGCGCTTGGCGATGGCGGATTTGCCCGCGCCGGGCTGTGCCATCACCCACACGCCGGGGTTTTGGACGAGCCGGCCGGTCCAGCCGGCCGGATCGAAACAGACCAGTTCGTGAGTCAGCAGGTCGGGGCCGATGGGGACCCCTTCAGCGGGCAGCGAGGAGCCGAGGACGAACGGATACAGCCCGGCGACCTCGGTCGTGGTGCCGAGGTAGATGCTGCCGGTGTCGGTGTTCGGGGCGCGTCCGGCGCCGCGGCCGCGCCAACCCTGGCGCGGGGCAACGACTTTGGCGTTGAGGCGCCATACCGGTTCGGGTTCGCGGGCGGGCCGCGCGGCGGGCGCGGGTTTGGCGGTTCGTCGTCGCACGGCGAGGTGTCCTTACTGTCCGTCGGTCCCGAACCGGGTCAGCCCACGAGCGGATGTACGCCGACCGGCAGCCCGGCCGTGAAGGATGCGCCCTGCGCGCCGTAGGCGTACCGGAAGCGCAGGCCGCCCGCCCTCTTGGCGGCCTGTTCGACTTCGCGTTTGGCGGCGGGCAGGTCGGCCGGGTCGGTGACGGTGGTGGTGATCGTGATCGTCCATTGGGTCATGCCCGCGCCGTAAGCCTCCTGGTTGGCCGCGCGGTCGGCGGCCTGCGCGTCGGCGCGCTCGCGGCGGGTGGTGCTGCGCCGAGTCCTGCGGTTGTACTGCTCGCGTGCGTCGGACGCGTTGATCTCGCGTTCGACGATCGCGGCGGCCTCTTCGGTGGGGAGGACCCGGTACCCGAGCGTTATCCGGCGCGGGTACTTGCCCGGTGCGAGCAGCGGCAGCAGGACGTCATAGGTCACCGACTTGCGGGGTGCTTCCCGCAGCACCCAGGAGACCGACACCGCGCCGTCGTGCCGGTACTCGGTCCAGTCCTCTTCCGCGGCGACGGGCCCGGTCTGATCCCAGGTGAGTTCGGCGATCTGGGATTGCGGGGCGTCCATGTCGGCCGGGCTGAACGCGCCGCGCACCAAGCGCATCAGGTCCGTGGCCGTCGCGCGCCGCAGGACGTCCGCGCCGGCCCCGCCCAGGTCGACACTGCCGAGGCGACGCAGCGCCTCGGCAGCGCCCTCGGCGGGGGTGGTGGCCCGGTCGGGGGCCCGCGACGGGTCCACCACCAACGTGAGCCAGGCCGCCAGTTGCGCGGAGGTGCGCGGAGCGGTGGTGACCAACTCGCCGATGGTGTCCCGCGCGAGCTTCGGTGCGTTGCGGTCGAGGCGGTCCCGGACGTGGTCGGTGAGGGCGGCCCCCGAGGACGGGGTGACCTGGAGGGTCACCGTCGCCGCTTCCACGGACTCCTCCGAGGACAACGCCGCGAGGGTTTCGCCCCAGGAGGTCACGTTGGTGTTGACCTGGCCCCGGTCGGCGAGGAGGGCACCGCCCGGCGCGAGGAGGAGACTCCCGGCGAAACGGCCCGTTGCCTGATTCCACACCAGGCCGACCGCGGCGCCGGTTTCGTCCTGTGCGCTGACGAGCATGGTCGGCGCGAGGACGCCGGGCGGGTTGAGGGCCAGGGGATGGCGCAGGTAGAGGCCGCGGTAGGTGGTCTCGCCGCGCGACGCGGCCAGCTTCCAGCGCACGCGCGCCGTCGCGAGGGACAGCAGCGGCATGCCGTGACGCTGCCACACCGCGAGGCCGCCGACCAGGGCCGCGATGGGCAGCGACACCAGCAGCGTGGCGAGGCCGACGAAGGACGCGAGGAAGACCGGCACCATCACCGCGCCCACACAGATGACGGTCTGCACGCCATTGAGGTGCGCGACGCCGAGTGTCCGTGAGCGCCGCCACCCGCCGTACAGCCGGGGCGAACTCCCGGACGTGGTGGTCGAGGTCATGTGTTACCTCCGTTGTCGGCGAACGCGGAACCGGCGGCGTCGGAGCCTTGACGCCCGACCTCGGCCGCGACCAGGGTGATCCCGGCCGCTCGGTTGAGCGAGGACGATTCCGGCGACGGGAGGCCGCCGGAGGGACCGCCGACGTCGTCGCCCGACGGGGCGCCGGAGTCCGTGCCTTCCGTTCCGCCGGTGCCGTCGCCGCTGCCGCCGCCGGTGCCCGTTGTGCTGTTCGTGGCCGATTCCGTTGCGTCGCCCGATTGGTCGCCGCCTTGCTGCGGGACGCGCCCGCCCGATTCGTCCTGGCCGGTCGCGTTGCTCGCGGCTTGCCGCAACATCGAGGAGTTCTGCTCACTGGCGGGCCCGTGCTGGTCCATCGCGCTCGCGTGGGAGACCGGGTTGAAGGAGCCCCCGTTGTCGCCGCCCTTGCCGCCGCCCCCGCCGTCGCTGTCGCCCTTGCCGCTGCCGAGGGCCGAGCCCAGAGCGGCCGCGCCGCCGAGGTTGCCAATCGCGTTGGCGAGCCCGCCGGTTGCACCGGCCATCTGCATGCCCAGCGGCGAGAACAGGCCCATCATGGCCTTCAAGGCAACGACGCTCAGGACCAGCGTGGTCAGGCCGCGGACCCAGTCCACCCACGCGTTGCCGTTGGCCATCTCCGTGAACCCCGCCGCCATGATGAGCGCCGCCATGGGCTTGTAGGCGATGACCGTGAACACCGAGGTGTAGAGCCGGGGCAGCCATTGACGGGTGCGATCCCCGCCGATCTGCCCCGAACTGGCGACCGGCAGCAACAACGCGTAGATGGGGATCGCGGCCTGCCGAAGGAACACGGTGATGAGCTGAACCAGCCCGACGAGCAGCGCGATCACGCTCACCAGCAGCAGCGCGAGCACGTTGATCCCGGTGGGGAAGAGCATCCGTTCCATCTGCATGACCAGGTTGGCGTTGCCTTGGAACATCGTGTCGATGATCGCGAACGTGAGTTTGTCGGAGGCGATCAGCAACGAGTCGATGATGGCGATGCCGGTGATGCAGACGACCAGGTGGATCACCAGCCCCTGTATGGCCTGCGCCATCGGTGTGCCCTTGCGCTGCACGATGGTTCGGATGCCGGCGAACATCGTCAGCAGGACCGCGACCAGCGACCCGACGCCCAGGCAGAGGCCCTGGAGGGAGACCGGCACGGTCCCCACGTCCTTGGGCGGGAACCAATGCTTCGACAGGCACGCCGCCGGGATGGTCTCCGACAGGTAGTAGCAGCTCTGTGCCATCGGGTCCTGCGGCGTGGTCACGCCGGACTTCTCGATGGAGATGGAAGGCGATTGCAGCCACCACACGAGGCTGCTCGTGATCACCTGGGCGGCGAAACTCTTCGCGCCCTCGGCCATGGGGCCGATGATCGAGTCACCGAGCTTCTTGGCGGCGTCGGCGGCCAGCTTGTCGGCGCCGAGTAGTTTCAGCCCCTCGCACGCCGCGACGCTGCCCGCCACGCCCGCGACGGGGTTTGCGGTGACCGCGCTGATGGTGGGCGTCAGTACCGCGTTGCAGCCGATGTCCCACCAGGAGATCGACGGAGCGGCGGGAGCGGCCAAGGCGGGCGCGGGTGCCACCCCCCGGGCGGCGGCGGGTTGCACGGCCGGGGACGTCGACGCGGCGGCGGGCGCCGCAGCCGTGGCCGCGGGCAGCAGCGCCACGAGCGCCAGCGCCAGGAGGACATGCACGAGGCGCCTCACCGGATGTCGCCCTCCCGAATGGCGGTCCACCCAGCCTCGTTGAATCCGCTCTGCCCGACGTCGAAGGGCTGCGGCTGTTGCCCGGCCGGGGCGTTCTTCGTCCGCCAGTCCGACCCGTCCCACACGATCACCGACGTCCGGGCGACCACCAGCGTGGTGGCCTCACCGCCGGGCGCCGTGGTGACGATCAGGCGCGCCGAGACACTGACGTCCACCCGATCGGCGCCGACCGGCTGCCATTTCACGCCCACCGCCCATACGTTCAATGCCGCCCCGGCGGGCAACGGGCCCGTGGGCGGCACGCCCATGCCCGCGCGGGACTGCCCCGTGGCCTGCCGTGCCGCCTCTTCGATGTCGGCCGCGTCGGCGGGCAGGGTGTAGGCGAGGGCGGCGCGGGCGGCCGCGTCCGGGTCCCACGACCATCCGTTCCGGGTCGCGGCCACCGCTGCGGCCACCGCACCTTCCGGCGTGTGCGGGTAGTTCGTCGGGAAGCCGTTGCGCTGTCCGGCCGAGGCGGGAAGGGTGATCCACCGCTGCGGGGCTGTGTAGACGTCGCTGCCCGCGTTGCCGGACGGTTTCGGGTTGCCCGGGACGGCGGCCGGGCCCGCGCCGCCGGGAACGACGGCGGGCGCGTTGGGAGCCGACGACGAGCCGGTGTCGTCGTCGGCGATGAACAGGGCCAACACCGCGCCCGCGAGGACGACCACCACGGCGATGAGGACCGCGATGGTGCGACGCGCCCGACGGGCGGCGGCCTGCTGGTTCAGGTCCAGGGCCATACGCCTACATCCCCATCAGGCCGGGGACGACACCCGCCGCAAGCATCGCCAGGCTGACGCCGGCGACGGTCCACAGGATTCCGTTGGCGCCCTCGGCGGCGAGGTGCGCGCGGTTGCGGCGACCGATCGCCATCATGACGCCGCAGGCGATCAAGCCGAGCACACCGGCCAGGCCCGCGATCCACTTGCCCCACGAGATCCACTTGCCCGCGGGCTCCTGCAGGCCCGGAGGGGCGACCGGCGGGGGGTTGGGGATGCCCCCGGGGTTGGGATTGTTGGTAGAACCCGGGGTCGGGGTGTCGGCAGGGAGCAGATTGACGGCGTCGGTCAGTGTGGACAGCCAGTGCATGACGGTTGGTTCCTCCTAGTCGGCGTGGCCGAGCGCGGCACGAAGTGCCTGCGCCGCTTTGGCCACCGGGCGGTGCTCCAGCGCCTCGGCGGGCGTGTCGGTCACGCGTAGGCGGTACAGGTACGGGACGTGAACGACCCCGAGCGTGCGCGGAGCCAGAACCCGCAGGCGGTAGCGCACCGGCAGGGGTGCGCCGATCACCGCATCGGCCACGACGACCAGGTACGGGCGCGGCAGGTGAGAGGGCCAACTGTCGAGGACGCTCAGCGCTCGCGCGGTGCCCGAGGCGGTCGAGCGCACGACGAGTACCGGCACGATGCCCTCGGCGAGCGCGAGGGGCGTGCCGGGATGCAACTCGCGGGCGAGGCCGGTCGCTTCGGGGTCGAGCATTGTCGCGACCGTGGTTGCCCCTGCCCCACCATGCGCCGCGAAGACGGCGAACCCACGGGCGAACTCGCGTGCCAAAGCCACCGGTTGGGTGACAGAGTTTCGCGCCATGGTCAGCAGGCCCCCGTACTGAAGATCGAACGGCAGGTTAGCATGCGTAACTAACTGTGATTACCGACTATTCGAACTCACGCCAATGGGCCAATGCATCCAGACGGCTTCCGCCCCGAACTCCTCGCCGCCTCAAGGCGAAAGGCCGGGTTCTCGCACGACGCACTCGCGGTTTCGGCAGGGGTCGGTCCGCAGACGGTACGGCGGGTCGAGGAAGGGGGGCGGCCACCGGGCGGACGGGTGGTGAACGCCTTGGCCACCGCGCTCGGCACCACCGCGGAAGCCCTCGCGCCGAGCGAGCCGACAACGCTCGGTCGGATCCGGGACCGAAGAGGGCCGACACGGCGCCGGATGGCCGAGGCGGTCGGCTACGGCACCGGCACGGTCCGCGCGGTCCAGGCCGGGCGGTGCGGGGTGCGCCACGCCGAACGGTGGGCGAGGGGCCACGAGTTGAGCGAGGACCGGTGGCGGGCGGCGGGGGAGGCCGGCCGCGAACGGTGCCGCGAGGCGATCCGCCGACGTTCCGGCGGGCAGAACCGGCCGACCCCGGACGAGGGGACAGGCGAGCAATGACGAGGGGGATACGTGCGGAAAGCCGCAGCGGGGTGCGGGACGGCCGTAGTCGTCATCATGGTCTTGTCGGTGCTGATGGTCGCCGTCATCGCCACCGGCGGAGCGGCCCCGTCGTGGCTCGCGGCCGGTTACGGGGGCGGCGGTGCCGGGGAGGACTCCGACGACGTCTCGGACCTGATGCGGTCGCAGGTGCCCGGGCACCTGATGCCGTGGATCGAGAAGGCTGCCGCGATGTGTCCGCAGGAGAGCCCGGCCCTGGTAGCCGCCCAGCTCCAACAGGAAAGCGGGTTCGACCCCACCGTCACCAGCGAGGTGGGGGCCCAGGGCATTGCCCAGTTCATGCCCTATACCTGGCCCGAGTACGGCCAGGACGACGACGGGAACGGCCGGGCCAACCCGTACGACGCCGTGGACGGGATCATGGCGCTCGGCCGGTTCATGTGCAAGCTGTTCGCCCAAGCCGAGGCCGGCCCCTACCCAGGCGGCCCCGTTGCCCTCGCCCTGGCCGGCTACAACGCCGGGTGGTACGCGGTCCAGAAGAACGGCGGCGTGCCGCCGTACAAGCAGACGCAGGACTACGTCGCGAAGATCACCGCCCAGGCGAAAGCGTGGGGCGCGCCGAAGAAGACACCGACCGTGTCCGGCAGTGGCGTGGGAGCCGACGCCGTCCGGCGGGCCGCGCAATACGTCGGCGTGCCGTACGTGTGGGGAGGCGGCACACCAAACGGCCCCTCGAAGGGCTTCTGTGATGGGCGGAACGGCTACTTGAACGGCGTGTGCTTCGCCGAGAACAACGCCGGGTTCGACTGCTCGTCCCTCGTTCAACTCGGTTGGTGGCCCGCCGTCCACCTGCCACGGGTCGCGGCCGACCAGTACAACGCCACCCGACACCGGCCCGTCTCCGTCGACCAGTTGCAGCCAGGCGACCTCATTTTCTACGACCGCAACGGCGGCGGCATCGACCACGTGGTCATGTACTACGGGGACGGCAAGATCATCGAGGCGCCACGAACCGGCAAGAACGTGCAAATCGTCGCTCTCTACAAGGCCGGATTGGTCGGCGCGACGCGCCCGGCGTGACGCCGTCGGCCGGGGGGTTCGCCTTCGGCGTGCAGTCCTTCGACGAGGACCGGGTACGTGACTTCGCGGTGGAGATCCAGAATGCCGTGGCGGGCGAGAACGCTTTTCGATCCCACCCGTCCGCGTGGCTCGAACAGAGACAGGAAGAGCCGGCCGCGACTCGGTAGGACACCGCCTGCCTGGACGCGGCCCGTGGGCATCTGTCCCAGGTCCTGGCCCGTCGGAGCCACGATCCCCGCCGGAAGGAGGCCCTCGTCGAGCTGAGCGGAGCGTGTGACCGGTGGCAGGAGCTCACGGGGCGCCGACCGACGTGTCCCATACGCGCGGGTGCCGCGTGGCCGATTCGCGCGGATACCACGGGAGAGGCGGCGGCCTGGCATCATCCACCGAAGTCAGGCGATTCCACGGGGGTATGGCAATGAGCGGCGAGCACTCGTCCAACGCAACAGGGCGGCAGCGGGGAGCCGGAGGCCGTCGGGCGTTCCTGGCCGGCGCGGTGACGGCGGGCGCGGCGGGGGTCGCGCTCGTGGCGACGACGTCGGACTCGGCGACCGCGGCGGGCAACGCCGTGGACTGGTACGACGTCAAGGTGCACGGCGCGGTCGGCGACGGCGTCGCGGACGACACCACGGCCATCCAGTCGGCGATCGACTCCGCGGCCCGGGCGGGCGGCACGGTCTACTTCCCGGCGGGCCGATACCTCGTGACCCCCAGGCCGGTCGCCGGCAAGCCCGCCGCCGCGCTGTCCGTGGGCGGTGACGGCGTACGCCTGGTCGGCGCGGGGAGCAAGGCCGCCATGCTCGTCAAGAAGGCCGACGGCATCCTTCTGCGGATCTCCGGCACCGGCCCCTCGCTCGACGCGAAAGGCGCCACGCACCGGCGCTACTGCGCGGTCGAGGACCTCGGCCTCAGCGGAAACGGCCGGACGGGCCTGCTGCTCGAGCTCTACTACAGCAACAACACCTACGTCCGCGACGTGTATCTGACGAGCAACTCGGACATCGCCGTGGACGCCGTCGAACTGTGGGACTCGCGGTTCTACAACATGGTCGTGGAATCCTGCACCGGCCCCGCGGACAGCAAGCAACACCCCAACGTCTGGCTGCGGAACTCCTCGGCCGCGAACACCCAGGAGTGGGGCTACAGCAACGACAACGTCAACCAGGTCCACCTGATCGGCTGCCGCCTGGAGAACTTCGGGACCGGCGCGCTCTGGGTCACCCAAGGCACCGCGAGGACCAACAACCCCAACGGAATCCACATCACCGACTGCAAGTTCGAGACGTCCGCGATGAAGGGCGGGCCGCACCTCAAGGTCGACGCATCCTGCCGACACGTATTCGCCGGCAACATCTACGCGTACGCGGGCAACTTCGCCACCGGATACGGCACTCCCCAAAACATCATCGACTGGGCTCCGTCCGCGAGCGCGCTGGAGAACACCCTCATCGCGTGCGGCACGACGGCGACCGTCAACTCCGGTGTGATCCTGTACTCGGCCAAGGGCCAGACCGGCGTCCTGCGCAACGTCAACGGCATGTACGGCATCAAGCCCGTCGGCACACACATCTACTACGAGCAGAGCTCCACCGGCGACTTCCGCGTCGAGAACTCGTACGGCAACACCGGCGGACAGGCAAGCGGCGCCATCCCCACCCGCAACCAGCCGAACCCGCCGCTGCGCCTGGTCGCGGGCCCGGTCACCGACGCGTCGTTCCAATACCCGCCGCTCGACGGCACGATGGCCGTCGACACCACCGACACGCGCCTGTACGTACGCGTCGGTGGCGCCTGGCTGTGGACCGCATTGCGGGCGTGAGCCCGGCGGTTCGCCCCGGCTCGGGGCGGGGGGCGACGGTTTCGCAGACGGGCAACCGCACCCATGGCGATCGGGCGCCGCCTGCGTCGCGCGCAGACCCCGCCCCGCGACCGCCCGTCGCTGCGCCGGGTTCGGGCTCGATGCCGAACTCGTCGGGCTGCTGCACCTGGCCGGGCGTCGGCGGTGCCCTCACGGCCGCTCGCCGGTGCCGCTGTGCCCAGGCGCCGATGTCCTGGCAGCCGATGACGTGTCCGGGTGTCGGCTCCTCGAGGGTTCCGCCGCGTTCGAGGTGCAGCCGTACCTCGTCGGCGGCCCTCGCGGAGTGGTCGTCCGGTGGGCCTGTCATTTCCTGTGAGCGTGGTCCCTGCAACCGTGTCGACCAGCTCAGATGATACGGAACTCAGTACCGTATTTGATGGCACCTGAGTACCTCATGGGAGTCTCACGAGCCACTGCTGTCCCGCTTGAGCGCGGTCTCCACCTTCTGGACGACCTGCCACAACGGCGTACCGGTGCGAGCGATCAGGACGACAGCGTCCTCCGGTTCGTGGAAGGTGCGGCGGACCATGTCCAGGGCCGGGTCGACGGACGCGGCGGCGTCGCCGGTGGCACCGGCGCGGAGCCAGGTGCGCAGACCGTAGTTGTGGGCGGCGACGACGGCCGCGGCGACGGTGTAGGCACGGACGCCACCGTCGGGGAGATGGGAGAACCTGCGTTCGAGGTAGGCGGCCAGCGTGCGTTCGTACTGCCAGACGACCGAGATCTCGTACGTCTTGAGCGCCGGCACGCGCCGGGTGAGGGCGTAGCGGCGGGCCGAGAACGCGGGGTTCTCGGCGTACATGCGCATGACGACGCGGGCGGCGCCGCAGGCCGTGGTGACCGGATCCTGGTCGGAGTGGGCGGCCTGGAGGTAGGCGACCATCTCGGCCAAGGCGTGTTCGTGGTCGGGGAAGACCACGTCCTCCTTGGTCGGGAAGTACCGAAAGAAGGACCGGCGCCCGACTCCCGCGAGCCGCACGATGTCGTCGATCGTGGTGTTCTCGTATCCGCGCTCCGTGAACAGCTCGAACGCCGCCGATACGAGCAGGTCACGCATGGGGGGCTTGTCGTCCGTACCCGGTTCCTCCGTCTTGTTCATCACCCTATTACACCGCAGTCTTTGGCTTCTGGCACTCAGTGTGCATAATCTCGGGTACTTAGTACCCTTCTAGAGGAGTGCCGTATGTCATCGGACTTCGATCTGTTCCGTCTCTCGGAGGAGCACGACATGCTCCGGGACGCGGTGCGTTCGTTGGCGGAGGCGAAGATCGCCCCGTGGGCGGCCGAGGTCGACGAGCTGAGTCGGTTCCCGGTCGAGGCCCGTGAGGTGCTGGAGGCCAACGACCTGCACGCCGTGCACGTCCCGGAGGCCTACGAGGGCTCGGGTGCGGACGCGCTGTCCACGGTGATCGTCATCGAGGAAGTCGCCCGAGTGTGCGCCTCGTCCTCCCTGATCCCCGCGGTCAACAAACTCGGTTCCCTGCCGGTGCAGCTGTCGGGGTCCGAAGAACTCAAGGCCAAGTATCTGGGGGCACTGGCGCGCGGCGAGGGCATGTTCTCGTACTGCCTGACCGAACCCGAAGCAGGCTCCGACGCGGCGGGGATGAAGACCCGCGCGGTGCGCGACGGCGACGCCTATGTCTTGAACGGTGTGAAGCGGTGGATCACCAACGCGGGGATCTCGCAGTACTACACCGTCATGGCCGTCACCGATCCCGGGCAGCGCTCGCGCGGCATCTCGGCGTTCGTGGTCGACAAGGACGACGAGGGGGTCTCGTTCGGGGCGCCGGAGAAGAAGCTGGGTATCAAGGGCTCCCCGACGCGTGAGGTGTACTTCGACAACGTCCGTATCCCCGCGGAGCGGATGATCGGCGAGCCGGGCACGGGGTTCGCTACCGCGATGAGGACCCTGGACCACACGCGCATCACCATCGCAGCCCAGGCGCTCGGCATCGCGCAGGGCGCCCTGGACTACGCCAAGGGCTACGTGAGAGAACGCAAGCAGTTCGGCAAGGCCATCGCCGAGTTCCAGGGCATCCAGTTCATGCTCGCCGACATGGCCATGAAACTCGAAGCCGCACGCCAACTCACCTACGCCGCCGCCGCCAGATCCGAACGAGACGACAACGACCTGAGGTTCTTCGGCGCCGCCGCCAAGTGCTACGCCTCCGACGCCGCCATGGAGATCACCACCGATGCCGTCCAACTCCTCGGCGGCTATGGCTACACCCGCGACTATCCCCTGGAACGCATGATGCGCGACGCCAAGATCACCCAGATCTACGAAGGCACCAACCAGGTCCAGCGCATCGTCATGGCCCGCAACCTTCCGTAGGGGCGAAGTCCCGACCCGTGCACTCCCGATTTCCGAACTTGTGATACCTGAGCGGAAGGAACCCACCCAGATGAGCATGAGCACCCGCACGGACCGCAGCAAGGCGCAAGACAGGGAAGGGACGACGGAGCGCGTCGGCGTCGTCGGGTGCGGGCTCATGGGCTCGGGCATCGCCGAGATCTGCGCCCGGGCCGGCCTGGACACGGTGGTGCAGGAGATCGACGAGGCCGCGGTCGCCGCCGGCCGCGGCCGTATCGAGACCTCTCTCGAACGGGCTGTTGCCCGCGGGAAGATCGGCCCGGACGAACGGGCGGCCGCGCTCGGCCGGATCCGTTTCACCACCGCGCTGGAGGACTTCGCCGACCGCGATCTGGTGATCGAGGCGGCCACCGAGGACGAGGCGGTGAAGCTGGAGATCTTCGCCACCCTCGACAAGTTCGTGACGAGCCCGCACGCCGTCCTGGCGTCCAACACCTCCGCGATCCCGATCATGAAGCTGGGCGCGGCCACCAGCCGCCCCGGCCAGGTGATGGGCGTGCACTTCTTCAACCCCGTGCCCGTTCTGGACCTGGTGGAATTGGTCCCGACCCTGGTCACCAGTGACGACACCTGGAACCGGGTGCGCTACTTCGTCCGCGACACGCTCGGTCGGCACGCGATCGTGTCCCAGGACCGCGCGGGCTTCGTCGTCAACGCGCTGCTCATCCCGTACATCCTGTCCGCGATCCGGATGTACGAGTCGGGGTTCGCGGAGGCCGACGACATCGACGCGGGACTGGTGCGCGGCTGCGCCCACCCCATGGGGCCGCTGGCGCTCGCCGACCACATCGGCCTGGACACGACGCTGGCCATCGCCGAGTCGCTGTACCAGGAGTTCAAGGAACCGCACTTCATCCCGCCGCCCCTGCTCTCCCGCATGGTCCAGGCCCGCCACCTGGGCCGTAAGTCCGGCCGCGGCTTCTACCACTACCGCAGCACCGAGACCGGGACGGCAGCCTGACCTGTTCGCGACCCGGCGGGCCGTCGTTCGGCCAGGCGGACGATGGCCCACCGGCCGGTGCGGACCAGGCGGGCGGCGGTTTTGAAGAGGCGGATGCGGAGCTTCCCGATCTCCCGTCGCCTCGCTTCGCCGGTCGGGGTGAGCATCCGCGTCCACGCGACCAACTCATCGGCAAGGGCGACGAGTTCGCACCACACCCGGTTCGGTGCGAGGCGGCGCGGGCCCGTTCACGCGCCGCGGCGCGGGCCGCCCGGATCGCGTCCACGGTCTTCGGCCACACCGCGGCAAGGGCCGTGACCAGACCCGATACCGTCGGGTCGGACGGTGCCGTGCCGTTGTCCGGCTGCGGGCGTCGCTCTCGTCCTCGGGTTCGCGAGCGGGCCGCAAGGGCCCGGGCTCCCCGGGCATCCGGTCCGGTATAGACCGTTTGCAACCATTTAAGAAATGGTTCATACTGGACCAAGGATCTGAACCGTATATATCGATCCTCTGGTTCCCGATCGACCTGGTGCGTGGATCGTAATGGCACAGGACCTCGGGGCGTCGGCGGGATCGCACTCGGGACCTGTCGGAAGCCGATCGAATGGCATACCGAAAACCTGAAAACGGTCCCGAATCCTACGCAGCGTTCCGTAGGGGTCACGGTCTGGAGGTTCCTCCCATGAACACTCGTCTTGCCGCCCGTCCGGCACCCGCTCCGCGCGACGGGCGTCGTGTCGTGATCCCGCTCGCTGCGGGCTTGAGTTCCGTGCCGTATGCCCGTCGGCGCGCCGTGGAGGTGGCGCGGAATTGGGGCATGACCGACGACGATGTCGAGGCCGTTCGCATCGTGGTTTCCGAGCTCGTCGGGAACGCGGTCCGGCACGCGTGCGAGTGCGGCGGCCGCGGTCGAGGTGAACGGTCCGGTGGGAGCTCGCCGGCCATCCGTGTCTCCATGTGGACCGTCGACGGGCTTTTGATCGTGCAGGTCGGCGACGACAGCCCGAAGCCGCCCGTCGTGGGCCTCGGAGCACAGGACGATGAGCACGGGCGGGGGCTCTTCCTGGTCGCCGCGGAGGCCGAACAAGTCGGCTACCACCGCACCCCGGGGGGCGGCAAGGTCGTGTGGGCGGCGCGCGCGGTGTGTATGGGTGCGGTCGCGGCGAGCTGCTCGTGACGGGCGTGTCCCGGGCCCTCGGCGCTGTCGCGGCGAGGGCCCGGGACACGCCCGTCAACGTCCTGTGAACCGCGGCTGCGTCTTGTTCAGGAACGCGTCCACCGCTTCTCGGTGGTCCGCGGACTTGCCGACACGGAGCTGAAGGGCGCTCTCCTTACCGAGCGCCCTCGCAATCGGTAGCGTGGCCGAGCACGCCAGCGCCTCCTTGATCGCGGCGAACGCCACGGTCGGCCCCGCGGCCAGGCGTCGTGCGAGGTCGTTTGCCGCCGTTGCGATGTCTTCGGCCGGCACCATCCGGTTGGCAAGTCCCAGCTCCAACGCCCGCGACGCCGAAATCGTCTCGGGCAGCATCAACAACTCGGTCGCCCGAGCGTGCCCCACAAGCCTGGGCAGGGTCCATGACGCTCCCGAGTCGGCGGCGAGCCCGATGCCGGCGAACGCCAGGTTCAACGTCGCGGTCTCGGCGAGGATGCGGAAGTCGCAAGCGAACGCGAGTGCCGCGCCGGCGCCTGCCGCCACACCGTTGACGGCCGCGATCACCGGCTTGCGCATCGTGGTCAGGGCCATGACCAGGGGGTTGTAGTGCTCGGCGACGGTGGCGAAGGCCGCTTGGGCGCTGCGTGCCAGCTGTTCGCGGTGTTGCCGGAGGTCTTGGCCCACACAGAAGGCACGCCCCGCGCCGGTCAGCACCACCGCCCGCACGTCCGCATCGCCGGCAGCCCGGGTCAGGGCATTGCGCAATGCCACCTTCGTCGCGTTGTCCAAGGCGTTGAGGGCGGCTGGTCGATCAATGGTCACCGTGGCTATGGCGTCCACGCACTCGTATCGGACGAACTCGGTCATGGCCGTACTCCTGGGTCGCGATGGCGCTTGGCGAGCCAACTCGGTCGTTTCGAAGGGCGCGGCGCTGCCGCGCGGGGTGGATGGTCAGGTCGCCTGGATCCGCAGCCCGCCTTCGTCCTGGGCGTCGCGCAACTGGGTGCGGATGGTCATGCGGGTCCGGTCCGCACGGAACAGGTCGTGGGACAACTCGAAGACGCGACCTTGGTGATCCGCCGCCACACGGACGACGGAGATCAGTGGCGCGCCGGGCTCGACCTCCAGCACCCGGGCTTCGTCCGCGGTGGCGGCGACGACCTCGATTTCCTCGGTGACGTCGGCGGGTGTGGTGCCGTAGTGCTCGGCGATGAGCTCGTACACGGATCCGCCGAGGGCGCATTCGAGGAGGCCGGGGAAGTGTTCGGCGACGAGTTGTGCGTGCTCGAGGCTGATCGGCCGGCCATCGGCGAGTCGAAGTCGCACCAGGTCGAACACGAGGTCGCCGGACGACAGGCGGAGTCGACGGGCGGTGTCCTTGTCCGCGGCGCGCATCGCGGTGGACAGGACGTTGGTGCCGGCTTCGAACCCTTGCCGGCGCAGGTAGGCCGGTACGCCGACGGCCGCGGAAAGGTCGCGCTCGGCTTTGCCGTGGCTGACGAACGTGCCGCCGCCGCGTCCGGGCACACGGCGCACGACGCCGCTTTGCTGAAGGGCGTCGAGTGCGTGCCGCAGGGTGGATCGGCTGACGCCGTACTGCTGGGCGAGGTCGCGTTCGCCGCCGAGTTTGTCTCCGGGTCGGAGCCGGCCGCTGCGGATCTGCTCGAGGATGAGGCGGCGTACGTCCTCGGCGGTGCCGGACGTCGGGGCTGGGGCTTCGTCATGTTCGATGGACACAACTATGGTTTACACCATTTCTGGATTCGGTTGCCTCCGGTACCCCCAACGGCTGCGCGGTCGCCGGCGGAACCGGAGGCGGAGCGTCAGGCCGCCCGCTCCGTGGATTCCTCGAGCACCACGCGGCCGATCAGCGCGAACCGATGGGGCGCCCGGACCTTCGTGTAGAGCGCGAGGACGACACCGAACACGGCGACGCCGAGCACCAGGTAGGGGATCATCCGAAAGATCGTGGTCTGTGACGCGGCGCCGCCCGCCGTGTCGAGGTTTTGGAAGAGCAGGATCACCACGTAGATCATCGCGATGCCGCCCAACAACGGCGCCGCGAACGTGCGGAGCGGGTGGGCGGTCTCGGGGTGCTTGCGCCGCACGTGGAAGTAGCCGATGACGGCCGCGGAGCTGAGGATCTGGACGATGAGGATGGCCATCGTGCCCAGGACGGACAGGACGACGAAGAGGTCGAGGTAGGGGTCTTTGCCGGCCAGCGCGAAGCTCAGGACCAGCGTCGTGGCGATCCCGCACTGGACGTTGCTGGCGACGTGGGGCGAGCCGTGTTTCGGGTGTGTGGCGCCGAGGGTGCGTCGGGTGCCGGGTACGACGTCTTCTCGGCCGATGGCGTAGAGGTATCTGGAAGCGCAGTTGTGGAACGCCATGCCGCAGGCGAACGAGCCGGTGACGAGCAGGATTTGGAAGAGGGTGACGGCCCAGTCGCCGAGCAGGACGCGCGTCGGTCCGAAGAGCAGTTCGGCGGGGGTGTCGCCGCCGGCTATGCGCACCGACTGGTCGAGTCCGTTGGCGGCTACGACCATCCAGGAGACGAAGACGTAGAAGAGACCGACGCCGACGACCACCAGCATGGTGGCGATGGGGACGATGCGCTTGGGGTCACGGGACTCCTCGCCGTACATCGCGGTCGATTCGAAGCCGACCCATGACCAGAAGGCCATGAACAGGCCGAGGCCGACGCTTGCGCCGGCGACTCCCGAGGCGGCGTCGAAGGCGTTCAGGGGGTTGATCGCCTGCGGCGCGAAGCCGTCCGGGCCGCCTCCGTCCACGAGTATCGCCACGGCGAGCGCGGTGAGGATGAGTACCTCCGAGACCAGGGCGAGGCCGAGGACTTTGCTGGTCAGGTTGATGTCGAAGTGCGACAGCACGGCGTTGAGCGCGAGCATCAGCAACGCGTAGAGGAGCCAGGGCAGGGAAACGCCGAAGAGGTCGGCCACGGTCTGCTTCGCGAAGTAGGCGAACAGGCCGGTCAGCGACGCCTCGAACACGATGTAGGCGACCGTGGCGAGCAGTCCGGCGCACATGCCCGCGACTTGGCCCAGTCCGTGCGAGACGAAGCCGTAGAACGCGCCTGCCGCGGTGATGTGCCGCGCCATGGCCACGTAGCCCACGGCGAAGACGGTGAGCACGACGGTGGCCACGAGGTAGCCGGCGGGAGCGCCGGTGCCGTTGCCGAAGCCCACGGCCACCGGCACGTTGCCGACCATCGCGCTGATGGGTGCCGCGGTGGCCACGGCCATGAACACCACGGCCACGAGACCGATCGAGTTGGGCCGCAGCCGCTGCACGTGTTCCTGCGGGTCAGGCTCGGGCGTGGGAGACGTCGTTCTCGAACCAATATCGGTCATTGCATCGACCTTTCAGAGGCTACGGTCGGCATTGTGGTCGCCTGTGACGGAGGCTTCTCGGCAAATGTCGCGTTTTGCGAAGATTCATCAGGGGGATATCGGCGATGGTGTCATCGCTGCACGAGGCCAGGCAAGACCTTCGCGGCATACGGTTGAGTTGTTGGGAGTGTTGACAACCGTTAAGCCAATCGGTACACATACGGTATGAACCGAAACGACGGCCTGGACGTGGTCCGCCGGTCGAGGAAGGAGTGATGATGCGTGACTACGGCTTCGTCTCCTACGCCTCGAGAGACGACTTCTTCGATCGCTCCCGTGCCGCATGGAACCCCGGCAAGACGCAGTTCTGGCTGGACCAGGGCGTCGACCTCGTCATCGACCGCCGGGACGGGTATCACCTCTGGGACGCCGACGGCCGAAGGTTGATCGACGCCCACCTCAACGGCGGCACCTACAGCCTCGGCCACCGACACCCCGAACTGGTCGCGGCCATGAACGAGGCGATGACCCACTACGACGTGGGCAACCACCACTTCGCGTCGGTCGCCCGCACCGCACTGGCGGAACGCCTGCTCGCCACCTGCGACGGCAGCATGGGCAAGGTCATCTTCGCCGCCGGCGGCGGTGAGGCGATAGACATCGCGCTCAAGACCGCCCGGCACGCCACCAAGCGCCGCAAGATCGTGTCCATCCGGAACGCGTTCCACGGCCACACCGGACTCGCCGTCAACGCCGGCAATCCGCGGTTCTCACGGTTGTTCCTGGTCGACGAGCCGTCCCAATTCCCCCAGGTCGACTTCAACGACCTGTCCGCGATGGAGTCGGCACTGCGGGGCGGCGACGTCGCCGCGGTCCTCTTGGAGACGGTGCCGGCGACCTACGGCTTCGTGATGCCCGAACCCGGATACCTCGCCGGGGTCAAGGACCTGTGCGAACGGTACGGGACCGTCTACATCGCCGACGAAGTGCAGACCGGCCTCATGCGCACGGGCGAGATGTGGGGCATCTACAAGGCCGGAGTCGTGCCGGACATCCTGGTCACGAGCAAGGGCACCGCGGGAGGCCTCTACCCCCTGGGCGCGGTCATCGTCGCCGACAAGGTCGCGGGCTGGCTGGACGAGGACGGCTTCGGCCACATCTCGACCTTCGGCGGGGCCGAACTCGGCTGCATCGTCGCCATGAAGGTCCTGGAGATCTGCGGGCGCCCCCAGACCAAGGCGACCGTCGCCTCGATCGCGGCCCGGCTCAGCCGCGGCCTGGCCGACATCCGGTCCGATCACCCGGACTTCTTCGTCGGCATCCGGCAGAACGGCTTGGTGATCGGCCTGGAATTCGACCACCCCGTGGGTGCCCAACTCGTCATGCGGGCGCTGTACGAGAACGGCGTCTGGGCCATCTTCTCCACACTCGACACCCGTGTCCTCCAGTTCAAGCCGGGATTGCTCATGTCTCCTGAACTCGTCGATGACCTGCTCGAACGTCTCCACACGGCCGTCGGCCAAGCCCGCAACGCCGCACGTGTGACGTCCGGGCGGGCCGCGTGAGCGCCCAGCGGGCCCAGGCCCGCACGACCGATTGGGGCCCCGATCCGGCGGCACACGCGCGAACCCTGCTGGAACGCGCGCGTTGGGCAGCCGACGAGTTCGCCTCGTTCGACCGCGCCCAGGTCGACCGCATCGTTCGAGCCGCCGCGCAAGCCGGGCACGACAACGCCGCCCGCTACGCGGAGTGGGCGGTGCGGGAAACCGGGTTCGGCGTGGTCGCGGACAAGACCACCAAGAACCAGGCGTGCTCGCTGGGTCTCCTGGCCCGTTACGGAGACGAGGACCATGTCAGCGCCCGCTACGACGCGGACGCCAAGATCCTGGAAATCCCCCGTCCCGCCGGCGTCGTCGTCGCACTGACACCGTCGACCAACCCGGTCTCGACCGTCTACTTCAAGGTCATGCTCGCCCTGATGACACGGAACGCCATCGTCATCAGCCCGCACCCCGCGGCCAAGGCCGCCAGCGCGGACGCCGCCCGCACGCTCCATGCGGCGGCCGTGGCGGCCGGGGCACCCGCCGACGTCGTCCAGGTCGTCGACGAACCGACCATCCCTGTGGTGGATGCCCTCATCACCGACCCCGGTTGCAGTGTCGTGCTGGCGACCGGGGGAACCCCCATGGTGCGCGCCGCCTACGGCTCCGGGAACCCCGCCCTCGGCGTCGGGCCCGGCAATGTGCCCGTGCTCGTCGACGCCACGGCGGACCTCGTCGCGGCCGCCGAACGCATCGTGGCCAGCAAGGCGTTCGACAACTCCGTGCTGTGCACCAACGAATCGGTGCTGCTGGCCGAAGACTCCATAGCAGCGGACCTGTTGCGCGCACTCGACAAGGCCGGCGCGCATGTGTGCGACCCGGTCGAGCGCGACCGCCTCAGGGCCTGGCTCTACCCCGAGGGCCGCCTCCGCACCGCCGCCATCGGCCGGGACGCCGCCTGGATCGCCGAGCAGGCCGGATTCCGCATCCGCCCGGGCAAGCGTGTGCTCGTCGCGCCGTTCGAGCGCCCCTTCGAAGAACCCCTCACACAGGAAAAGCTCTGCCCCGTCCTGGGATTCCACCCGGTGTCCGACGCGGCCCACGGCATCCGGCTGGCCCGGCTGCTGCTGCGCTGGGGCGGACGCGGACACTCCGCCGCCATCCACAGCGGCGATCGCGCCGCCATCATGGCCTTCGGAGCGAGCGTGGAAGCCATGCGCATCAGCGTCAACGTCGGTGCCAGCCTGGGCAGCTCGGGATTCGAGACCAACCTCGCACCCACGATGACCATCGGCACCGGGTTCGTGGGCCGCAGCTCGCTCGGCGAGAACCTCGAACCCCGCCACCTCGTGCAGTACACCCGCGTGGCGTACAACCGTGATGCCGGCGTCGCGTTCGACGACTTCGCAGGCCTCCAGCCGTGGACCGCCCGGCCCACGTCGCCCGCGGCCCGCCCGGCCCCCCACGACACGGCCCGGCCGGCCGGTGCATCCCAGACTCCCGACGGCCGGGCGGGCCGTCAGGAACTCGACCTGCTGCGCGAAGAGATCCGCCGGCTCGTCCGCGCCGAGCTGCAAAGCGTGCTGGGAGCACACCATGGCTGAACTGCGCTCGTTCATCTTCATCGATCAACTCCAGCCACAGACCATGTGCTACCTCGGCACATTCGTGCGAGGCAGCCTGCCCCGCACCAACATGTCCGCGCAGATCATCGAAGTGGCGCCAGGTCTGGACATCGAGCCGCTCACCGACGTGGCGCTGAAATACGCCGATGTTCAGGCCGGCATCCTGGTCGTCGAGCGGCAGTTCGGCTACCTCGAAATCCACTCACGGTCCACGGACGCGGTGCGCTCGGCCGCCGACGCCATCCTGGACGCACTGGGCGCGGATCCCTCCGCCGTGCCCACGCCGACCATCCTGGCCGACAAGACGATCACGAGTATCGATCCCAGGCACGCGTTCCTGATCAACCGGAACAAGTCCGGCTCGATGGTCCTGCCGGGCGAGTCACTCTTCACCCTCGAGGTCACCCCGGCGTCATACGCGATCCTCGCCACCAACCAAGCCGAGAAAGCCGCCGACATCAAAGTCGTCGACTACCGCATGATGGGCGCCACCGGGCGCGTCTACCTCAGCGGCACCGAATCCGACGTCCGCATGGCCGCGGAGGCCGCGCGCGAAGCCGTGCGAGCCAGGACATGAACAGCACGCCGCTGGCCATCGGCTTGCCGACCGTCGGGACCTCGTGGGACCAACTGCGCGGCCTCGTCGCCGAGGCGGTCCGCGAAGCGGTCGCCGAATTGACCTCCGCCACACCGGATCACGGGAGTTCACCGCCTTCTCCCGCAGCCGCACCGACCACCGTCGAGCCGGACAACCGCCCTGTGGTGCTCCGGGACGACGCGGACCTCGCGCGTTTCGTACGACTGCTGCTCGATCTCACCGCAACACCCGAGGGTCGGGCAGCCCTCGACGACCGCAGGATCCGGTTCCGACTTGACAACGGTGACCCTGCGCGCACCGGCAGTGCCGAGCCTGCACAGGCACAGCGCGTTCATCGGATCGAGCGTGGCGCCGTCGGCGAGGCCGTGGTCACCGCGGCGGCTGCCGCCGGACAACACATCGTCGCCGGTCCCCGCGCCGTCATCACCCCCTTGGGGCGGGACACGGCCCGCCGACTCGGCATCCGCATCGACCGGGAGGAGGCCTGATGCGCATCGGCACCGTCACCGGATCCGTCTGGTCGACCCGACGCGTCACCGGCGTCCCGTCGGGCGCGTTCCTGACTGTGGTATTCGACGCGTCGCCGGAGGTGATCGTCGCGTTCGACGTCCTGGGAACCGGCGTCGGCGAACGCGTACTCGTGGCCCAAGGCATGAGCGCCGCCCGCCGGTTCCCCGACAACGCCCCGATCGACGCCTTGATCATCGGCTCCGTCGACGAGACCTCCACAACCCACCGCAACTCCTGAACACGAAAGTTGGGACCCTCATGTCCGACGCCATCGGAATGATCGAAACCCGCGGCTACGTCGCGGCGTTCGCCGCCGCAGACGCCATGGTCAAGGCCGCGAACGTGACCATCATCAGTCGCGAGGAGGTCGGCGACGGCCTGGTCGCGGTCGTCATCAACGGCGACGTCGGAGCGGTCAAGGCCGCCGCCGACGCCGGTGCGGACACCGCCGCCCAGGTCGGCGAACTCGTCTCCGTCCACGTCATCCCCCGCCCCCACCCCGAAGTGAACCGACACTTCAATGGTGGCGGAACCACCAACGGCTGAGCGCCATGACAACGACCTCCGACGAGCCGACGGCGGGCGCCGCACGGCGGCGCCCCCGCCCCGCGGCGCAGGACCGCAGCGCGGCGCAGGACCGCCCCGCAGCGCAGTCTGCCGCTCCGCCGACCGAACTCCGCGTATACCTGACCTTGCGCAGCCTTCAGCGGCAGTTCGCCGCGTACTTGGGGACCCCCACTCGAGCCCGCGGCTATCCGCCCCTGGAAGGCGACCACGCCCTGATCATCGAAGTGGCCCCCGGACTCGCCATCGAGCGTGTCATCGACCTGGCGCTCAAGGCGGTGCCCGCCGCGGAACCCGGGCTGCTCTTCGTGGAACGCCAGTTCGGCATACTCGAACTCCACACCAAGAACACCGATGAGCTGGAGCGCGCCGGCGCCGCCATCCAGGCCGGGATCCACCGCAGCCCGGCCGACCAACTCAAGCCCCGCGTGTTGTACACCGACGTGATCGAGGACGTCACCGACCAGCACGCGGTCATCTTGAACCGCACCCGTCAGGCATCCATGATCCTGCCGGGGCAGACGCTGCTGGTGATGGAGATGACCCCCGCGCTGTACGCGGCCCTGGCGGCGAACGAGGCGGAACGCGCGGCGCCGAAGAATACCCTGGTCGACGTACAAATGATCGGCGCCGCCGGACGCGTCTACATCAGCGGCACCCTGGAAGGGGTCACCACCGCACGCCACGCGATCGACGCGGCACTGGCGGCCATCGAGGGACGTGACCACTGAACCGACGGTCCAGTTCCCCGACTCCACCGACCCTCCGGCTGCCCGCGCCCTCAGGAGAAGGCATGTCCCCCGAAAGACCCGGGTTCGACCGCGACGACACACCCGGTGCCGTCCCCGATGAACCGTACGACTCCCTGGCACGCCGCATCCTGCCCGCATACGGCATCGACCGCGACACCCCACTCGAACTGCTGAACCTCTCGGAGAACGCGACCTATCGCGTCCACGTCGGGCAGGGCGCGGCCCCGCACATCCTGCGGGTCCACCGCCCCGACTACCACACGGCCGCCGAGATCCGGTCCGAACTGGCCTGGGTCGCCGCACTCCGCAACGACACCGAGATCGCCACCCCGGAGCCGATTCCGGCTCTGGACGGCCGCCTCGTTGTCAGCGTCGATCCGCTCACCGCGGGGGGAGAGCGGCGCCATGCCGTCCTCTTTCACCTCATCCCCGGTGACGCTCCGGACGAGAACGTGCCCACTCCGCAGTTCGAACGGCTGGGAGAAATCACCGCACGCCTGCACCGGCACGCCGAAACGTGGACGCCCCCCGCCGGGTTCACGCGGATGCGGTGGGACCTGGCCGCGATGCTCGGTACGCATGCGCCCTGGGGTCGGTGGCAGGACGGGCCCGGCGCCACCGGCGAGGTCCGCCGGGTGCTCGCGGACACGGAAGCGATCATCCGACAACGGTTGCGGCGATACGGAACCCGCCCGAGCCGATTCGGGTTGATCCACGCCGACCTCCGGCTGGCCAACCTTCTCGTGCACGGCGACCGGACCGCCGTGATCGATTTCGACGACTGCGGTTCCGGCTGGTTCCTGTACGACCTGGCCGCCGCACTCACCTTCCTCGAAGACACCCCGCAAGTCCCCGACCTCATCGAAGGTTGGCTCACCGGCTACCGGCGGGTCCGCGCACTCACCACCGAAGACGAGAACGAGATCCCCACCTTCATCATGCTACGACGCCTGATGGTCGTCGCCTGGCTGGGCTCGCACCCCGATACCGACCTCGCGCGGGCCAAGGGCGCGGCGTTCACCCGGGCGAGCGCCGAACTGGCGGACGGATACCTCGGTACACAGAACCGATGGTGGCGCGCCCGCCGGACGACAGCCATCGACCTCCCCACCGCGGATTGATCGTGCCCACGGCGCCAATGCCCGGGCTCGACTCTCATCCGGGCGTCACCGCCGCCCTCTCCTCCGCGTCGACTGATCGCAGTCGACGCGGCAGTCGGCCTACGTAGCCGACCGACAGTGTGAAGCACGCACTGTCGCCGGCCGATACGTCAGTCGGGGGAAACAGACGTCACGGACGTCGTGCCATCGCAGAGCAGTGAGCCGGCCGGATCCGGAAGGATCGCGCCGGGAGTCAAAGAGCTGCTTCCGTGCAGCCATCGACGACAAGACCATCCGACCGGCCCCACCCGAAACACCCCAGGAGCATTCATGACACCCCCATCCATGGACGGCCGCCGTGTCGTGGTCACCGGCGGCTCGAAGGGCATCGGCAAAGGAATTGCCGCCGTCTTCGCCCGATCCGGAGCCCACGTGGTCATCACCGGCCGCAACGCCGCCGACCTCCACGCGACCGCGACGGAACTCACCGCTACGTGCGGGAAAGTCACCGGCATCGCGGCGGACATCGGCGACCCGACGGCAATCTCGCGTCTCGCCGACGACGCGGTCGAGGCGCTGGGCGGCGTCGACGTCGTCTGCTGCAATGCGGGCATCTTCCCCAACGCTCGGCTGACCGACCTCACCGCCGAGCGCATCGACGAAGTCTTCGACGTCAACCTGCGTGGCACCATGCTCACCGTGACGGCCTTCCTGCCCGCCTTGCGACGCAGCTCGCACGGTCGCGTCGTGGTCACCTCCTCCATTACCGGACCCGTCACCGGCTACCCCGGCTGGAGCCACTACGCGGCCAGCAAAGCCGGACAAATGGGCTTTGTGCGGGCCGCGGCCCTGGAGTTGGCCCCCCACGGCATCACGATCAACGCTTTGCTCCCCGGTAACGTCCTCACCGAGGGCGTGGTGGACCTCGGTTCCGAGTACATCCGCGACATGGCCCGGTCCATTCCGATGGGCAGGCTCGCGACGAGCGAGGAGATCGGCCACGCGGCGCTGTTCCTGGCCTCCGAACACGCCGGGTTCATCACCGGCCAGGGGCTGGTCGTCGACGGCGGCCAAGTGCTCGCCGAGTCGCTGGAAGCGATCACCACCGCCGGCGTCTGACGAACACGACCAACGCCCCGCCCGACACCGGCCCGCCCCCGGTCGCCGCCCGTGCACGCCCGCCCGGCCCCATGCCGCCCAACCGCGCCACTCGCCTCCGACCGGCCGGACGCGGCACGTCGGGCGGGTTTCGAGCGGGGCATGGCGGCGGTGGCCCGAGACCCGTACGGGCCCGGGACCTCGCCCGCGTGGCCCGGTTACGAGGGCTGCCGCGACACGCACGGCCGTGGGCGAGGTGATGGTGCGCTACGAGATTTCGAAGGGACTCCTGCTGGTCACGTCGTGCGGATGGTTCCGCTCTGACGCGTAAATGGACGCAGGTCAGGGTGAGTGCGGGCAGGTCTGGGTGCCCGGTGCCCGGTGGCCGTGCCGTCGCCGGGCCCGGTGCTGCCGGTCAGGCTGCGTTCTCCCTCGGGTTGAGGGTGACGGTACAGCCGAGTTGGTCGAGTTGGTTGATCGCGCGGCGGATGGCGCGCGTGGCTGGTCGAACGTCGGGTCGAGGTAGTGGTCATGGAGACCGCGTCCGATCGGGGCATCCAGATCTCCCTGCCGCAGACGCCCGCACCCGACCGGGACCTCGTCAGCCAATACACATCGAAGGCGGCGGCCATCGACGCCCGGTCGTGCCGGGCCGGCTCGTGACCACGCGGGCGCACTCTCCGGCCCAACCCCCGCTTCCCTACGAGGCCACGTCAGCACCGACGTTGCCGAAGGCCGCAATGCCCAAGGTCGTGCGGGGTCGGTGCGCGTCCGGAGCATGCGACGCCGCCACGACAACGCCAGGCCCGCCCCTGACGCAGGGCACCCGGCGACTGCGTCTCGAGACGCCGAACACCCGTCGCCGCCGTTTGTTCGGACGATTGCCGTCGTGATCGGGACTGGCTCTCGGGCGCTGATCCGGCCGGAACGTCGGTGATGTGCCCACCACTTGGCAACGTAGCACTGCGAAACGCCGGGCGGGTCGAGGTGGTCTTCGCATGGTGGGGCGCAGCGTGTCGAGCACGCTGCGCGCGTTGTCATCCGGACTGCGGTCAAGCGGTGTCCCGGCCGATCGCCCGCACGATACGGACGATCCCGCGGGGGACATGGACCAGGCCGGTGGCGACCGTGACAGCGCCGCCGGCGATCAGCAACGTCAGGTACCAGTCGTACCCGCGTGTCAACATCCAGCCGGTGAAGAAGAGCACGCCCAGGGTCATCACAACCTGCGGCCAGGTCACAGGATGGGCCTGTGCAGCGGAATTGGTGGGGTTCGTGGTGCTCGGCACGGGCGACAGGGTGGCCACCGTGATCCTCCTGCGAACGATATGGGCCGTTCGGCATGCCGTGGACGGCTGGAAATGTGTGCTCTGGGTCGAGACGTTCGACCCCTTGCCTGTTCCATCCGGAATCGGCCCTCCGGCCAGGGAACAACCCCGGCGGTTCGCGTGGCACGCGTCGTGGGGTGGAGCCACCGTATTCCGGGGCGGCGCACCTTCGACGAGGAGCCGCTGTCCAAGAGCCGGGTGCATTCACACTCGGCCGGCGAGACCCGGCGCATGCAAGTGCGTGGGTCAGTGGATTTGACAGCCGCCCGCGGTCGGTTCGGTGAACTGCCGCACGCAGCGTCGACTTCCGGGCACATGCGACGTTCCGGCTCGACCTCCGGGAAGCGACGGCATCTCATCGGCTTGGTGCCGTCCGGAGGGCCCTCGAGGAACCTCCAGGATTGCGTATTTGTTCACCTTCTCGCGGTAGTTGCGGGTCTGCCGGTGTCGCGTGCTCTGCGGCGTGGGCGACGACCGGTGAACCCATCAATCGTTACCTTGCAGCCCTCGGTCCATTGACCAGCACAGACAGGAGATTGGACAGCAAATCGGACACCTGTGCGGCGGAAATGCGACGTGTTGCGCAGTAGCGTCGCGGTCACGCCTGTTCGTGGCCCGATGAGGAGACAAGTGAACGAGCTGCCGCCGCAGAGGCCGATGTCGCCTTCGCCCAAGGACTGCGAAGATCCATTCGCCTTCGGCGCCGCCCTGAAAAGATTGCGCGCCCGCTCCGGAATCTCCCTGCGCAAGCTGCAACAGGCGTGTGCGGAGGTACACCCGGTGAGCCATTCCACGATCGAGCACTGGGGTAAGGGCGGAGTCGTGTCGGCAGCCAATGAGCCGGCGTTCCTGCTCGTACTGCGAACGCTCGGGGTGACCGAGCAGATCGACCTGGACGCGTGGCTCAAGGCAGCCCGCAATCTGCGGTCGTGGCGTCAGCGGCCGACCATCGCCGAGCCTTACCGCGGCCTGAAGAGCTACAACGCCGCATACGCAGAGGTTTTCCACGGGCGGGCCCCGCTGGTCGAGCGCGTACTGGGCGAACTGGACGAGCTGCGGGCGCAGGGCGGTGCGCTTCTGCTGACCGGTGCCTCCGGGACGGGTAAATCCTCGCTGCTCAACGCGGGCGTCGTCCCTGCCCTGGGCGCTGGTCGGTTGGAAGGCAGCGCCGGCTGGCCGGTACTGAGCGTGAATTCCGAGAGCAGCGAGCCGGACCCCCTGAACGACCTGGGCAATGCCGTGGCCTCCCATGTGAAGGCAGACCCTGCGGAGGTCATCGGCAAGCTGCTCGGCGGACCGGACGCTGTCGAGGCCCTCATGAAGCGGGTCGTCGCAGCGGAGCGTGCCACGTTACCGGCCGCGGAGTCGTCCCCGAACACGGAGACCCGAATAGTGGTGATCGTGGACCAGTTCGAACGCGCCATGGTCAGCGCCGAGGACGGCCCCGGGAGCAACGAGACGTTCGAGACGTTCATCGCGGTACTCCGCGCGATGACGTCGGTTCCCGCGGGCGTCGTGGTCATCTTGAGTGTGCGCCTTGACTTCCTCGATGCCTTGATGCAGCGCGACTCGGTGCGGGCCCTGACGCGAAGGAGGCCGCCCGTCTTCGTCGAGCCGATGGATAAAGCGGACTTGGCTCGAGTTGTCGAACAGCCCGCCCGTGCCTTCAAGGTCGACCCGGAGCCCGGTTTCGTGGAATTGGTGCTGGGGGACATCTCCGCGCGCGGGGGCCGGTTCGCGCATCAGGCGGGCATCCTTCCTCTGCTGTCCCACGCGCTGCAGATGACCTGGCAGCGAGGCGGGGGCAAGAAGATGACCATGGCGAACTATCTCGAATCAGGCGGCGTCGAGGGCGCCTTGCGCTCCACCGCCGAGAAGATATACGCGGACCTGTCCGCCAGTGAGCAGGCCATTGCGCGGCGGATGTTCTTCAGTCTCGTGCACGTACAGCCCTCCGGTACAGCCACCCGCCGACGGATATCGCAGGACGAGCTGTTCGACGAAGTCGACTGCGGCGAGGCGGAACTGGACGCGGTCTTGGACCGGTTCGTCGAGCGGCGACTGCTCATCATCGACGAGGTCACCGTCGAGATCACGCACGAGGCGCTGATGGTCGCCTGGCCCGAGTTGCGCATGTGGCTCGACGCCGACCGGGGTGCCCGCCTGGTGGCACAACAGGTCACGGCCGATGCCCGCGCCTGGGACCAGGCGAAGCGGCCCGGTTCCGACCTCTATTCCGCAACCCGGCTACAGGCCGCGCGGGCCTGGCGTACCAACTACCCGGCGGACACCAACGAATTGTCCCGCGCGTTCATCGACGCATCGGTCAAACGGTCACAGCGCAGAACCCAACAGGTGTGGGCGACACTCATGGTGCTGATCCTCTTGGCAGCGGGGGCAGGCACGCTGTCGGGAATCGTGTTGTACCAGGCAAGAGACCTCAAACAGCAGCGAAGCGACCTCAAACAACAGCGTGACGACGCCCAATCGCGAACCCTGGCAAGCCAGGCGAGCATCCTGCGCGGCAAGGACGTGAGCCTCGCCCGTCAACTGGCGCTGACCGCGTTCCGCATCTCGCCCACCACCGAGGCACGCTCGGCGCTGATCGAGGCGACCGCGCTGCGGCCGGCCGTGCGAATGCTCGCGCCCGGCAACGGCGGCATCATGTACGCCGTGGGGATTCACCCCGGTGGGGTAATTGCCGCCGCGGCCGCAGAGAACACCGTCCGGCTCTGGGACGTCTCCATCCCCGGCCATCCGAAACCACGGGCCGACCTACCCGGCGCCACCTGCGGCAAGATCTACGCGTTGGCGTTCTCCCCCAGCGGGAACCTACTCGTCGTTTCCTGCGGTGACGGCAGCATCCACCTGTGGGACACCCACGACCCGATGGCCCCGACCGCGCTGCCCCCGATGACCGGCCTCGGGGCAAAGGTCTACTCGGTAACCTTCAACGCCGACGGCACCATGATGGCCGCCGCCATCGCGGAAGCGAAGGTGAACGACGTCACCGCGGGAAGCGCTCGCCTGTGGGCCGTCACGGGTACATCGACACGGCCGCTGGGTGAGGCGACACGTGTCAACGACAAGTCGCCCGCGAAGTCCGTGGCCTTCCGCCCGGGCGACCGGCAACTCGCCGTGGGCAGTGACGACGGCACCGTACAGATCTGGGACATCGGTGATCCCAGCCGCCCGACCGCACCGGTCATGGCGGCCGGAGCGACAAAGGCCATCGGCCAACTCGCCTTCAGCCCCGATGGCACGCTGCTCGCCGCCGGCGGTGCCGACAACCTGGTCCACCTCTGGTCGACGACCGACCCCCGCAACCCGACCCCGTCCGGCCCGCCGATCGGGGGCTCATCCACCTACATCAACGCGGTCGCCTTCTCCCCCGACGGCACCACCCTGGCGATCGCCGGCTCCGACAGCAACAACGGCATCCGACTGGTCAACCTCGACAGCCGCCGAGTCACGGCCACGATGCCACACCCCTCACCCGTCACGTCCGTGAAGTTCAGCCCCGACGGCGACAGCGTGATCTCCGGCGCGAACGACGGAGCAGCCCGCATCTGGCCCATAAGCTCCCCAACGCTCGAGGGCATGGACTACACCGTCAGCGCCGCCCGCTTCAGCCCCGACGGCAACACCCTCGCCCTCGGCAGCGCCGACCTGCAACTCCTCGATGTGGCCGACCCCCAGCACCCCCGACCGCGCGGCCCGGCCGTCTCCAACCCGGACGCGTTCTCCGGCACCCTTGCCTTCGCTCCCAACAACCGCCTCCTCGCCGAAGGCCACGGCAAATCCGGCTCCGTACAACTCTGGAACATCAGCGACCCCGCCCGTATGACGGCGCTCGGACAGCCGCTGAAGGCCCACTCCTTGCAGGTCGAGACGCTGGCCTTCAGCCCCGACAGCACCGTGCTGGCCACCGGCAGCCGCGACGGCGCCGTGCACCTGTGGGACGTCCACGCACCCCAGACGCCCGTGGCACTCTCCACGCCCGGCACGTTCGGAGGCGCAGTCAGCGAAGTCGGGTTCGGTCCGGACGGCAGGACCCTGGTCGCCGCCGGCGCCGACAAGACCGTCCGACTCTGGGACATCGGCAACCCGAAGGCCCCGCGCCTGCTCGGCGCGCCACTCGCCCCTGCCAACCACTACGTCTATGCGGCCGTATTCAGCCCGGACGGCACGCTGCTTGCCGTCGGCCTCGCCGACGGCACCGTCCGGCTCTACGACATCACCGACCCGACCCATCCGAAGCCCTTCGGCAACTCGTTGACCGGCCCGGAAGGCTACGTCTTCTCCGTCGCCTTCACCACCGACGGCACCGCCCTGGCCGCGACTGCCGGGGACGGGAGCGTTTGGATGTGGAACCTCCATGGCCACGACGCGCCCACCCTCTACGCGACCCTCCGGATGGGAACCGGGGCCATGTACCCGATCAACTACCAGCCACACAAGCGGCTTCTGGTCGCCGGCGGCGACCAGAAGAAGGGCTGGATCTGGACCACCGACACCGACACCGCCATTGCCCTGGTCTGCGCCACCACCGGTGACTTGCTCACACCCAAGGAATGGGCCAAGTACCTCCCACCCGACCGCGCCTACGACCCGCCATGCCGGTGAACCCGGACGTCCCCGGCTGTCCGATCCCCTGTCCAACCCGGCCATCAAGCCTGGCGGTTGTGGCTGCGGCCCACTCATGGTTGTCATGTCAGGCTCAAACAGCGGCCTCGGCACCACACGGCCTCAAGGGCCGAACCGGAAGGAATTCAGTCGATCATGAAGCGAGGAACACGCCTTCGCCCCGGAGGCCGCAAGACGGCCGCCTGCTTTACGGCGTTGGCAACGACGATCTTCGGTCTGGTGGGACTCACGCCGTCTGCGAGCGCCGCCCCCTACTGCGGCCCGAGCAAGTTCGTCGAAAAGGTCGAAGTCGTTTCGTGGGGCGACAAGCAGTTCCAGGTCGTGCTCACGCCCACACCCCAGGCCCGACTGCACGCCTTTGCAGCACGGAACCCCCGCGATGCCGTGGTCGAGCAGTGGCACGCGATCCAGCGCTGTGTGCCCCACCTGTCCGGAGGGTTAGCCGATACCCTTTGGGATCAGCTGGAATGCCACCAGTTGAACTCGTGGATCCTGCTTCCGCGCGAGGGCAGCAAGTGGGCGACCGGCAACGCCTACGAGCTGGAGAGCTGGCGACCGGTGCTCCCTCGTGCAGTACCGGGGGCCGCTCTCGTGGTCACCGAATGCCTGAACCACATGGGCGTCGACCCGGCGGGACCGTTCGGTACACCCTTCCGCCCCGACGAAGGCCAGGTCGACCTGTACCAAGCGAAGAAGAACTTCGCCTGAGATCAGCCCGAGCCGGCGGATTCCCGAACGTCACGGTGCCCGCGGGTGGCACGTACAGCACCTCGTCACCCCTCGGCCCGGCGGCCCGGCGCCAGTCAGCGCTTGCCACCGGGCCGAGAGGTGAGCGGCATTGCCGAATCAGGTTCATTTCCTCGCACAGGTCGCCACCCGCGTGGGCCCATCGGCTTGGTCGAGCTCGCCCGGTAGAGCGGTCAGTTCCGCGATCCGGCGGTGGGTGGCCTGCGCTTCCGCGGTGATCTGCTGCTCGCGGGTGTCCAGCCGCGCCGGCAGTGCTCCGAGGGTGTGTTCGGCGCCGCTCACGCGTCCCGCCAGGCCGGGGTGGTGCGCCGGCCGGCGCACCACCCCCGCGGTCACCGCCCAATACACCCGCGAGGCCGAACCCCCGGGCAGGTGCACGTAGTTGCCTACCAGGCGGAGATACATCATCAAGATCCCGTAGGCGCGTTCCACTACCCGGTGCTTGGCCTGGGGGACGAAGCCTGTCTCGGTCGGGTTGCGCTCGACGATGTCGACGTCGATGCCCACCGGCGCGCCGTGTTCGACGACGGCCTTCGTGAAGCCCTGGTCGACCAGCGCTTTCGCCACCCGGTCGGTGTCGGCGGCAACCTCGTCGAGCAGGGCAACCCGACGGCGTTCTCGTGCGCGGATGCGGCGACCACCACGACCACGATCACCGGACCGAGCACGTCAACAGCCAGGCCGCGCTTGTGACCGCGCCACTGGGCGAAGTAGTAGTACACCGCTCCGCGCGGGGCAGGTCATGCGGCAGCAGGTCGCACCGCTCGCGGAACGAGCGGCCCAAGAACGCTTCCGTCGACGACGGATGACGGCGGCTGGATGTGGCCGCCGGACGGGAACGGCGTGGGAGGGGGAGGGCCGCCGCGACGCGGACAGGTCGGTGTTTCGGTCGCTTCCTCTCCTCGTCCGGGGTGCGCCCTTGCAATGCTCCCTGCCGCCATGGTCGGTCGGGAAGGCGGCGACCGACTCCCGCAGCGTTGCCCGCAGTGGGTCGTCGTTCGGCTCGAATGCCGCCAGGGGGTGGCCTGGCAGATGGCTTCGCACCGCTCTGCGGGAGTTCTCCACTGTCGATCGCCCGGTCCGACAAAACCGAAGAATAGCCTGAATGGAACAGTTCTACGATAATCTCTGCTTCAGCAGGGGCTCGACCAGCGCATGCCACTTGGGGGAATCGTGCCTGAAGAGCAGCGATTTGCGATCTGCATCGGAATCGAACATTTCTCTCCTGCTTCACCCGACACCGACGGTCTCAGTCGTCTCGCCGACGACTGGGACTCGCAGCCGTGGTCGACACTTCCCCACGCCAGGCAGATGACCGAGGATCTGGCGTCGGTGGTCGAATCCTGCGGGTACACGTGCCGGTCGGTGACCGGCCGCAGCACGACGGCGCAGGAGATAGGGGAGCCGGTTCTCGACTCGATCGCCGGCGGTACCGCTTCCGATCTACGGGTCGTCCACGTCTTCAGCCATGGTTTCCGGGCCGATCGAACCGGAAAGCTGTACGTCGTCGGCAGCGATGGCAGTCATCACGGTCTCTCCGACGTGGAGTCGTGGCTTACCGCCGTTGAGGATTTCGAGAACAGCCCGACGACGTTGTTTCTTCTCGACATCTGTCATTCGGGCACCGCCGCTCGCTACCCCTGGCAGTTGCCGCCTTCGGAAGCTGTAGGCCGTGCCTGGGTGATCGCTGCGTCGGCCCCCCAAGAATCGGCGGTGAGTGGCCGCTTCACACTGGCCGTCACGCAGACGCTCCAAGCATTGCGCGACGGTGAATTGGACGTCCATCGCACCTACAAATATGTTCCCCTGGCCACGATCGCCCAGGAGATAAGTCGCCGTGTCGTCACCAGCTTCGTCGACGTGGAGGGCACTCCACAGACGGTCACCGCCTCGGCCGTCGACCTGACGGCCGACACCGGCTCCCCGCCGTTCTTCGCCAACCCGGACTACGGCCAGTCGGAGTGGGACAGCCTGAAGTTGGGGCTCGATCCCGGACTCGTGGAGTTTCTCGACGACATAGACCCGGACAATCTGTTGGATCCCGCGCACTTCATCGACCGGGCGGCCGGCCGGGGCCCCTTGCACCACCGGATCAGGTCAGGCTGCTTCACGGGAAGACGGTCCCAACTCGCGACGCTCAGCGCCTGGTGCAGCGGCGAGTCCGGCGACGGGAGCATCTGCGTCGTCACCGGGAGTCCCGGATCCGGCAAATCCGCTCTTCTCGGGATACTCGTTTGTGCCGCGCATCCTCAACTGCGCCAAGGGTCGAAGCCCGTATGGGAACGAGTTTTCGGCGTCGACGTCCGACTGGATGCGCTGAGTGCGGTCCATGCCCGGCAACGGCCGATGCCGCAGGTTGTGCACTCTCTCTGTGAGCAACTGGGCCTGCCTTCGGCGATATCGACACCCGCGCGCCTGTGCAGGGCTGTAGCACTACTGCAGCGACGGCCCGCGATCATCGTCGACGCGCTCGATGAGGCAGTCAACCCGGTCGAGCTCATGAACGAACTCCTCCTTCCCTTGGCACGGGTCGTTCGCCCCGACGGCAGCGCGGCATGCCGCGTTGCCGTCGGCATGCGCCCGTGGGCGGATCTGTTGCCTTTACGCAAGTCAGCGGAGTCCGAGGGGATCCTCGTCGATCTGGACGCAGTTCCGGCACACGTGCTGCGAGCCGATCTCACCAAGTACATCGAGCGGCTGACCGAGAGCTGTCTGCCCTACCGCGACGCGGCGTTCGGCGCCCTACGACGCGCCTTCGCCGAGACCGTGGCGAAGGCTCTGACCGAAGCGAAACCGGCGGCCGAGGACCGGTGGGGTGAATTCCTGGTTGCGGGCCTTTACACGCATCACGCCATCGACCGGATGGCGAGAATGCACAACGCGGTCGAGGCCGTGGAGGTGGGTGCGCGGGTACCGCGGACCCTGCCCGGAGTCTTGGAACTGGACCTGCGCAGTCAGCGAAGCCCCCTCCCGCTGCGAGCCCTCGTGGCTGCACTTGCGTTCGGCAGGGGGAACGGGATGCCTCTGGAAACCGTCCGGCGGTTCGTCACGGCTGTGGCCCCGGACTTCGTGAGGGAGCATCGCCTCACCACGGCCGATGTGCAAGAGGCGCTGAAAACCGTGCGGTTCTACCTGCGGACGGCTCCCGATACCGACGCGAGTACGCTCTACCGGCTCTTCCATCAAGGATTGACCGATCATCTTCGTGCCCATCCGAAAGCGGATACGGAGGATGTCGAGCCCGACCTTCCTCAACGGATCCTGAATCGTTTGCTGGCCCCACTGCCGCAGAATCCCGACGGCAGCCGCACCGGGTGGCGTGCCGCGCGACCCTACACACTGCGCCACGCGATTCAACATGCCGCCGAGGCGGGGCGTGCCGACGAACTTCTCACGGACGTCGAGTTCTTGCTCCACGCCGACCCGATTCTTCTCTTCCCGGAACTGGACCACGCGCGCAGTCCGGAGGCTCGCCTCTCCGCCATCGTCTACCGCAGTTCGGCCACCTTGCATTCGATGAGTACCGTGCGACAGCGACAGCAGATACTCGCCGTCGACGCGGCGCGTTGTCATGTCACCGACTTCTCACGGCGCATCTCCGCCGTTCCGGTGGAGCCGAGCCAACTGTGGAAACCACTGGTGGCGCGTGCCGGCGACACCGATACCGAGACCGTCGAGCTGGGCACCGCCAACACCGGTGACGCCTATGCCGTGGACATCACGACCGTCGGCGGGCGCCCGACGGTCGTGTCGGGACACGGTGACGGGAGCGTACGAACCTGGGATCTGTTCACCGGCAGATCCCTGGGCCCTGCGTTGCGTGCACACACGGATGGGGTGCGGAGCATCGTCTGCGCCGAACTCGACGGTCGTCCCGTCGCTGTCTCCGGCGGAGCAGACAACTTGGCTCACATATGGGACCTCGAATCACGACGGCAGATCGGTCGGCCGTTCACGGGCCACACCGACTGGATTCGTAGCATGGCGGTCTCCAGCCTGGAGGGCAGAACCGTGGTTGTCACGGGGAGCGCCGACAACTCCGCTCAGGTCTGGTTCCTGGACACACAAGAACAGCTGGGGCGCCCGCTCAGGGGCCACACCGACTGGATTCGCAGTGTCGCGTGCACACTTCTGCACGGCAGACCCACGGCGGTGACCGTGAGTGCGGACGGGACGGCGCGCCTCTGGGACCTCCAGTCCCAACAACCCGTCGGTGAAGCCATGCGCGGGCATGCCGGGGCTGTTCGAGCCGTGACCTGCAGCGTGGTGCAGGGCAGATCGGTCGTGGTCACCGGAGGCGCCGACGGGACTCTGCGCGTTTGGGATCCGGAAACACGAGAGCCGGTCGGTGAACCGCTCAGTGGTCACCCCGGCGGTGTGTGGTGCCTGACCGCCACCATTCACGACGGGGTTCCTCTGGTAGTGGCGGGCAGCACAGACGGCTCGGTGCGGACCTGGGATCTCGACCACCGCACGCTGCTGCGCCCGCCGATGGCGCCACACCAAGGGTGGGTCTCGGACGTGGCGGTCTTGCGGACGGCGGATCGGTGCTACGTCGTGTCCTCAAGCGGCGACGGGTCGATTCAAGCCGGCGATGTCGACTCGGGAGAGGCGGTGTCCCCGCAGATGACTCTGCACAGCGCGACCGTCAATGCCCTGTTCCCGGCATGTGACGCGAGGGGCCACACCACCGTTCTGGGAACCAGCGACGGACTCCTGCGCACGATCGACGTGATCACCGGTGATTGTTTGCAAGTGAGCAAGAGGTTTGCGGTTGCCGCCCCATTCATGACCAAGACCTGGGTCGGGGGTGAAGAAATGATGGTTTCGGCCGACGAGAAGGGCGTGATCGCCCTGTGGGACCTGGAACGGGACAGGCCTGCGGCTCTTGCTCCGGTGCCTCGGCGAGCGGGGTTGATCGCGATGACGACGAACGCCCACGGGTTGCTTGTCACGGGTACCCGGGAGGGCGTGATCGATTTCTGGGACCTCGAACGGGGGAGGCCTGCGGCTCTTGCTCCGGTGCCTCGGCGAGCGGGGTTGATCGCGATGACGACGAACGCCCACGGGTTGCTTGTCACGGGTACCCGGGAGGGCGTGATCGATTTCTGGAATCTCGAACGGGGGAGGCCTGCGGCTCTTGCCCCGGTGCCTCGGCAGGCACGGCTGGTTGCGATGACGACGAACGCCCACGGGTTGCTCGTCACGGCGAGTATGAGCCCGCGTTCGGGGACATCCACCGTCATCCGTGCGTGGGACTTCTTCAGGGCGGAGTCAGTCGAGACAATGGTCGTGCCCGGCATCGTAAGGGCTTTGTCGATCACGGAATGCAACCGGATCACGATCAGCACCGGGTGGGAGATTCTGATCTTCCAACCCAGTTGAGGCGATCTCCCGGCCTCATGAGGAGGGCAATGAGATGGCGGATGTCCTCGGGATTCACGGGGTCGGCAACCTCCAGGTCGGCCTCCAGCCGGAACGTGCGGCGGCGGCGATCGCCCGAAGGTGGGCCGACTCGATGTCGGTGCACGGTCTACCGGCCACCGAGCATGTAGAGGTCGCCTATTATTCGCATCTCTTGATCACCGAGCACTTCCATGGTTCTGCCGACATACTCTTGGAAAGCCCGGAGGTCACCAGACTACTGGCTCCCTGGGTGGCCGCAATGGGATATCGCGAAGAAGTGACCTCGGGACGCGCAACTCAACCGGTGCGGCAGATGTGCTCCTGGCTTGCCGTGAAATACCGTCTCGATCATGCACTGGTGCGTCGATTCGTCGCCATCTACCTCAAAGAGGTCCACGAATACTTCCACAACGAGCGATGCGTCCACCAGCGAATTTCGGCAAGGGATCTCGTGGGCGCGGCGATTCGTCGATGTGCACCACGTGTGGTCATCGCGCACTCGCTCGGTTCCGCAATAGGCTACGAGGCGTTGTGGAGTAACCCGGATCTGCACGTCGATACCCTGATCACCCTCGGATCCCCACTCGGTATGCCGCATGTGGTTTTCGACCGCCTCGAACCACCGCCACAGGATGGAAAGGGAGCCAAGCCTCCCAACGTGGCGACCTGGCTCAACGTCGCAGACGTCGGCGATCTCGTCGCCATCCCGACTCATCTGTCCAAGCATTTCAAGGGGCTCTCGGTCGACATCGAGACGTCGATAGGCATGTTCGATTTCCATCGGGTGTCCTCCTATCTTCGCTCGCCTTTGGTCGGTGAGGTATTGACCAACGGACTGACCGGAAGATGGCAATGAGTGTTCGTCGTACGGTCGATTCACCAACGAAAGAGGCGGCGCATGTCGAACATCGCGGTAGTCGGAGTGGGGTCGGTGGGGGCGGCTTTTGCTGCTGCGTTGGAAAGTGATGGCCGGCATCGAGTCCTTCTCTGTGGACGAAAGGATTTGAACGGCTCCGTCGTGGTCGAGACGGAGAACGGGTCACGTCGCCGCCTGGAGGGCCCATATTTCCCATCCCCCGACAGTTTCACTGACCGGGTGGATTGGGTCGTCCTCGCGGTCAAAACCTACCAGGTAGGCGGCACTGCCTCTTGGCTCAAGGTCCTCTGTGAGTCGCCGACGAAGGTTGTCGTACTTCAGAACGGAATCGAACACAAGATCCATGTGGAGCCTCTTGTCAATGGGGCCCCTGTTCTCCCAGGGATCATCTGGAGTCCGGCCGAACGTATCGATTCCACCCACGTGCGCGTGCGTCAGCGTCTCAGGATCAGCGTTCCTCAAGGCGTGATCGGCGACGAGTTCGTCGACCTCTTTCGGGATGCGGACGCCCAAGTCTCCACGGCCGATGATTTTCACAGTGCCGCTTGGCGGAAGCTGTGCATCAATGCGGTCGCCGGAATCATGGCGGTCATGGGGGCTCGAGCCGGAATATTCGAGAGCGCGGCAATGTGCGATCTTGCCCTCAGGCTGGCAGAGGAATGCGCGGAGGTAGGTCGTGCGGATGGGGCGAAAATTTCACAGATGTTTCCACAGCAGGTGGTTTCCGAGTTGCGCGGGATGCCACCGGATATGGGCACGTCCATCCTTTTCGACCGCATGTCGGGCCAGCCCTTGGAATGGGATGCTCGCAATGCCGTGGTTCAGCGTCTCGGGCGCTCGTACGGCATCCCGACGCCGGTCAGCGATGTAATTGCCCCGATGTTGGAAGGGATCTCCACCATTGGAGTCTGTGCACTCGGTGTCCCAGGACCCGCCTGACCGTGGCCGTGGCCGCTGCGTCTCGAGATTCTTTGAGAAGCCGTCTCATTTGGATAGGTCGGTGGTCTGGTGCGGTGACGCTTGTGGAGCGGTCGGTGCCGGACGCGTTGTGGGAGTTGTTCGAGCGGGCGGTGCCGTCGAGGCCGACACGTCCGCAGGGTGGCGGGCGTCGGCGGTACGGGGATCGTGAGGTGTTGGCGGGGATCGTGTTCGTGGCGACGTCCGGTTGTACGTGGCGGCAGTTGCCGCCGGTGTTCGGCGCCTCCCGGCAGACGATCCACCGTCGGTTCACGGAGTGGAGTCGCGCCCGCGTGTGGGCGAGACCGCATCGGGTCCTTCTCGACGAGCTCGGCGCCCGGGGCGAGCTGGACTGGTCGCGTTGTGCGGTGGATTCGGTGAACATGCGGGCCCTGGAAAAGGGGAGTTGACGGGTCCGAATCCTGTGGATCGGGGCAAGTACGGGTCGAAGATCCACCTGCTCACCGATCGGGCGGGCCTGCCCTTGTCGATAGGGATCTCCGGCGCGAACACGCACGATCCGCGCCTACCTGCCTGCGCAAACGCCGCATCAAGGCGGTCATCCCAGAGAAGGCCGACCAGGCCGCCAAGGAAGCCCGGGGCGTCGGGCCCCGGGCCGAACAGACGCTCCGCGACCGCCCGCGGCCCCGGACCGACGAGTTCGAGCGTCCGGCCGTTGCGCACACCGGTGGCCGCCGGATCGTCCTTCGCGGCGGAGCTCGTCGACGAGCAGGCGATGCCCTCGGGCCGGGCTTGGCCGGTCGGTTGGAGGCTTGGAGGTAGGCGACGGCGAGCGTCGTGTATGAGCGCACGAGCCGGAAGGCGCTCGATCTGCGGGCGTCGCCATTCTCCTAGTGAATCCCGTCCGGGACCCGGTTGGGTGGATCGAGGGGTGCCCAAGGCGGGGCTGGGACGGGACGGGGGCGGGGTGGGTGTCCGGGCTCGGCGTCGCTACCGGGTCGTCGCAGGGCTCCGGGATTCGAATTCGTACCAGTTCGGGAGCTTTGCATGAATGACGGTGTCGTGGCCGACGGCGGTTCGACTGTGACGTGTCCGGCGCCGGGTCGGGTACGGGTCACGGTGGAGGGCCCGTTGGACAAGACGTCCGCGTCTCGGTTTCGTGAGTTGGTGGTCGAGGCGTTGTCGACACACGGGCCGTCGGTGCTGGAGCTCGATCTGGCGGCGGCCCCGGATATCGACTCGACGGGGCTCGGAGTGCTGCGGGGCGCGTACCGGCGCGGCGAGTCCGTGTCGTGCAAGGTGCTCATCGTCGACGAGTCGCCAACGGTCCGGAGGGCGCGCCGGATCCTCAAGTTCCCGTCGGCCAACGACGTGGACGAGACGAATCCGGCACCCGCGCCGGAATGGCCCGCGGACGACGACCGGCACACCGTCCGGGGAGCTTTGCTCCGCACCGCCTTGACTCTCGCCCAGGAAGACATGGCGTCGATTTTCACCAGCCTCGAACACGGGTCGGAACCTGTCCCAACGCTGGACTTGGCCGTCCATCGGCTCTTGGACGTGGCCGGTGCCCTCTCCACGGGCGAGGCGGCCTGGGCGGGTTCGGAACTGCCGGAAACCGTGAACTGGGCGGCGTATCTGGCACGGGCACAGGTAGTAGTGAGCAACGGCAAGGAATTCCACGTGAGGCTCGGCTATGTGACCGGGATGGCCGGATACACCCAGCGCGTGCGAATGAGGAAAAGACATGTGCATCCTCGGCGCCTGCTTCGGGCCATGGAATTGGAAACCGCCTTCGGTTCTCTCTCCTCGCCGCGCTTGATGTTCCTCTGTCGGCGGGCGCGGCGCATCGACCCTTCGCGCACCCCCGACACGACCGCCGCGGCCTACACAAGGGTCCTGGCCGAATGGGTCTACTGGTTGCGGTCCGGCTCACCGGCGCCCGACGCCCTGATCACCCGCCTCGATCGGATGAGGAGCGAGCATCGGTTCCGGGCCTGCGACGGTGAGTTCACCGCCGAACTCGCCATGATGTCGGCGCTGGCGCGCGATGATGACGCCGCCCTCGAAACGGCCACCCGACAGGCCCTGGCCTGGCACCGCGGCACGACCACCACCCAGGTGTACCCCGTCCCAGGGAGCCTGATCGCCTTCCGGCCACTTGCGCTCGTGAACCTGGCGTCCGCTACCGGGCGATGGCCCTTGACGGTGCGATCCTGGTACCTGCCACCCCGGCTCGTCGGACTCTGGACTCAGAAGGCACAAGCCGGTCGGGCCCCGCTGCGGGCGGTGCCGATGACGGTGCCGCTGCGGGACGCCGCGTTCCGCGAGGTGTCGACCGGACACGGCATCGACACGACCTCCCGACCGCTGGAACCGGAAGCGCTCGCGCAGCCGGACGAACCCGGCATGCGTTCGCCGGCCGCGCTGCTGCGCGCGCACCGCGAGGTGGTCGCCTTCCGCGGCCGCGAGGAACTCCTGGGCCGGCTGGGGGCGTGGTGCGAGTCCGGGCGGGGATTCGACACGCTCCTGGTGCACGGGCCGGGCGGGCAGGGCAAGACCCGCTTGGCCCGCGAACTGGCCAACCGTCTGCCCGCCCGCCGGTGGGAGACGCTTTGGCTGCGCGATTCGGCGCCGGGCACGGACGTGTCCGTGTTGGCGACCGCGGCGGTGCCGCTGTTGATCGTCGTGGACTACGCCGAGAATCGCGCGGATCTTCTCACCCGGGTGATCGAGGCGGTGAAGCGGGCGGGCGGCGGAGAGCACCCGATTCGGCTGCTGCTGCTCGCACGGACCGCGGGTGACTGGCTCTCGCAGGTGGCCACCCGGTCCCCTGTGGCAGCCGAGCACCCGGGCATCGCGGAGATCATCGAACTGCCCGCGCTCGAACCCGAACCCGACGACCGGGACGGCGCCTATCGGGCCGCCCGCACCGCGCTGGCCCGGCATCTTCCCTCCGTCCCGACCCGCCGCGGTCATCCGGCGCCGGACTGGGCGCGACTCGACGCGGATCTGCGCGTCCCCCCGCTGGACGCACCGGTGTTCGGCGGGGCCCTCGCCCTGCACACCACGGCGCTGGTCGACCTCCTCGACGCCGCGTACCCGAGCACCGCCCCGCAGGACACGGCCGACAAGCGCACCGTGGAGGACCGGCTCCTGACCCACGAACGCTCCTACTGGAGCGATGCCGCCACCGACGCCGGATTGACACCGCTGCTCGGCGACCGGGTCCTGGAGGACGCCCTGGTGGCGGCGTTCCTCACCGGAGCGGACACCCACGACGAAGCCGACAACCTCCTTGCCCGTGTGCCCGCCCTCGCCCAGGAGACCGAGGAGCGGCGTGGCCGGGTACGAGCCTGGATCGCCAATGTGTACCCGCCATCCGAACCCGGCCGCCCCTGGGACAGCCTGCAACCCGACCGCGTCGCCGAACGCCTCGTCGGCACCCGTCTGAACACCGACCCGACCCTCGCCGACCACCTCGTCACCGACGCCACCCCCGGTCAGATCCTCCGCACCCTGACCGTCTACTCCCGCGCCGCCGCCCAAACAGCTTTCGCCGGCTCCCTCGATCGACCCCTGGCCGCGCTGGTCGTCACCCACCACCACACCCTCGCCGTCCCCGCGATCCACATCGCCACCCGCGTCGAGCACCCCACACCCCTGGTCCTGGCCCTCGAGCACATCACGCAAGACCCCGACGCACCCCTGTACTACCTGGAGAACCTCGACAGGCACCTCCCGGACGTCAGCCAGGCACTCGCCGAATGGGCCATGAACCTGACCGCCCGACTCGTGGACCTCCATCGCGCCGGCGGCACAGGCAAGAACGCCAACCACTCGACGCGCTCCCTCGCCGCTGCGCTGCACGGCCTTGCGGGCCGGCTCCGCGAGCTGGGCCGCCGGGAGGAGGGCTTGGCCGCGAGGGAGGAATCCACCCGCGTCCACCGCGACCTTGCCAAGGCCCGCCCCGACAGATTCCTGCCCAACCTCTTCGAGTCCTTGTACTACCTGTCCGTTGACCTCGGCGAGCTCGACCGCCGGGAGGAGGCCCTGACCTCCATCGAGGAAGCGGTCGCGATCTGCCGCGACCTCGCCCGGGCGAACCCCGGCGCATACCTGCCCAGTCTCGCCGGTGCCTTGAACAACGTGTCCGTGCTGCTTGGCGAGCTGGGCCGCCGGGAGGAGGGTTTGGCCGCGGTGGAGGAATCCGTCCGCGTCTACCGCGGCCTTGCCGAGGCCCAGCCCGACACATTCCTGTTCGACTTCGGTGGTGCTTTGACGAGCCTGTACGTGCTGCTTGGCGAGCTGGGCCGCCGGGAGGAGGGCTTGGCCGCGGTGGAGGAAGCGCTTCGCGTCTACCGCGGCCTTGCCGAGGCCCACCCCGACAGATTCCTGCCCATCCTCGCGTTGGCCTTGACGCACCTGTCCGTGGACTTCCGCGAGCTGGGCCGCCGGGAGGAGGGTTTGGCCGCGGTGGAGGAATCCGTCCGCGTCTACCGCGGCCTTGCCGAGGCCCACCCCGACAGATTCCTGCCCGACCTCGGTGGTGCCTTGACGAGCCTGTACTTGCGGCTCGGTGAGCTGGGCCGCCGGGAGGAGGCCCAGTCCGCCATCGGGGAATCCGCCCGCGCCTACCGTGACTTCGCCCGGGCGAACCCCGGCGCATACCTGTCCAGTCTCGCCGGTGCCTTGAGGAACCTGTCCCTGCAGCTCGGCGAACTGGGCCGCCGGGAGGAAGGCTTGGCCGTCGAGGAAGCCATCCGCGTCTTCAGCGACCTCATCCGGGCGAACCCCGGCGCATACCTGCCCAGTCTCGCCGGTGCCTTGAGCAACCTCTCCATGGACCTTGGCGAGCCGGGCCGCCGGGAGGAGGGCTTGGTCGCCATCGAGGAAGCGGCCGCGATCCGCCACGATCTCGCCCGGGAGAACCCCGACGCATTCCTGCTCGACCTCACCATGACACTGAACAACCTGTCCGTCGAGCTCGCGGCGAACTCGGCGAGCTCGGCCGCCGGGAGGAGGCCCGGTCCGCCATCGAGGAAGCCACCCGCATATACCGCGACCTCACCGAGGGCCGCTGACCGTGGCCAGGGAAAGAAGCTCTGAGATGGCGAACCGTCTGCCGGGCGAGAGCCCTTACGTCGACGAGGAGTTGGCGTCAGCATCGGAGTCCGGCCGGGGACTCGGCGACGACCGGGCGCGAAGCCTGCCTGCCGGTCGAACGCCCTGGCAGGACGAGACAGCGGTCGAGGAACGATTCGTGCTCGAAGGCAGCCGGGACGGCGGATTCGGTGTGACCCGCGTCGCTCCGGACGGCACCCTCGGACAAAGGGAGTGGCCGCTGTACCTGGACCATGGGCTATCGACGGTGATGTCCGTCGTGGCCTGGGCACTGACCGAGACGCCGGTCGGGGATCCGGTCGCCGCAGGTGCCCTGGGCGTGTACCGGTGACTGCGCGCGTAACTCGACGACCCCACCCGACTGTTCCTCTGGGGGTATCTCCCCGGGTTGGCGCGGGCGATAGCCGACGACCCGGCGTCATCGCCGTATCGGGGCACGCTGTTGCCCTACCCGACGCCGTTGCCACGTGGTATCGAACCATCCGTGGTCTCGGACAACGGCTTGCTCGTTGCCGTCGTGCCCGCCCGCCGAGGCGGCGGGAGGTACGTCGGCGTCCGGGCGCGGTGGGTTTCCGCTCGGGCGTTGCGGCGTGGGGGATGGGCTGTCGTCGGGCGGTTCTAGGGTCGGTCCTGGTGATGGCCGTCCGCGCTCGATTGCTGCTCATCCGCTGTTCGTCGGCGATTCCGCAGTATCCGGGACCGGCGGTGTCAGCGCCGGCAGCTTCGGTCCAGACCGAAACCGCGGGACATCCCAGGCGCACTGCGCCGACGATGAAGCCGGGTGCTCGGCTCCGTCGCCTCGCTCCGGGAACGGAGGGTTGGGCGTGGGCTCGATCGTGGCCGGAGACGAAGTGGTCGGTGGTCGGGCGCTTTTCGTGCATCGTCAAGAGGGGAGCATCTTTCATGATCCGGAAGATCGTCACGCTGGTGGGGGCCGCGGCTGCCGCTGTCGCGCTGGTTTCCCAGCTGGCCTCCGCCGCCCAGGGTGCGAACTGGTTCGACGTATACGGAGGTGGTGGAAACGCGTGGGGCCATGTCGTGATCAACGGCACCGCCGTCAGCGCGCAGAACATCCGTGTCAAGGACACCGAGTGCAACAGCCAATGGACGTCCCTGCAGATACGCGTGGAGGGCAGCGTCAGGACTTTCACCACGGCCGGGTACACGTGCGGCGACACCATCGGTCCGTTCAACGGACCGCTCGGGACCCTGTCGAGCCAAAGCGCCGCGGTGTCGGTGCGCATGTGCGCACAATCGGGTAGCTGCGCCGAATGGCGGTACTTGAACTGAACCCGTGGCCGACAGGGCCGGAACGCGTCGTGCGCGCGTCGCGGGAGCATCCACGCGGGCGCGCACGATGTTGCATAGCGCGGCTCCTCGGACGCTCCGGCGGCCGAGACCGACGGGGGATGGGCACTCCGGCTCGCTCGGACGGATAGGCGCCCCGCGTCGCCCCGCGCGGTGACATCACCCTGCGGCACTCGATGGATCGGCCCGCAGGCCGGACCCGCGGCGGCGGGTGCGGCCCGCGGATCCGGTCCGGGTCAGTCGGGGCCGTCGAGGACCGCGATGCCGGTCGGCGTCACCGTGTGTCGGACGTTGTTGCGTATGCGTTCGCTGGCGATGAGCCCCACGTCCCGCAGTACGGTCGCGTGCTCGCTTGCCGAGGCGGCCGAGAGCCCCAGCCATTCGGCCAGGTCGGAGGTGCCGCACGGCCCGCGCTCGGCGACCGTTTCCAAGACCATGGCCCGGGTACGGCCCATCAGCGCCGCGACCCGACGGGCCGAGTCCCGGCCCCGGGTCCAGGCTGCCCACGACGTTGCCGTCACGGACACCGCCGTCGGGATGTAGAGCACGTTGGGCGCGCCCGGAACGAGTGGATCGGTGTCTCCGTGGGCGTGTGGCCAGCCGAAGACCGTCGGGGCGAGGATCAGGCCCTGCCCGTGCAAGGGGAAATCGCCGTGCACGTGTCGGGTCGGAACTTCCAGAACCGGCGGCTTCCACCGGATGCTCGGGTGCAGGTTCTCCAGGACGGCGCCGATCCCGCCGTCCCGGAACGCCCGCAGGTACCCGTGATGCACGGCTCGTTGGTGTGCGTGGATATGCGACCAGTGCGGAGCCACGGCCACGGTGTGGACCGCTCGGATGGCATTCTCCAGATCCGCGAGCGCCGCACGGTCGGCGCGTGCCAATCCGCGGGCCCATACCGGGACGCGAATCCGCTCGGCCGCGCGGTGGACCTCGTCGCGTAACTTGCCGGGCGAGGACTTGAGGGTGTCCAGTGCCTCGTCGATCGAGTCGACCGGCGGTCCTCCCAGGGTCCACAGCTCGATCGCCCACCGTGCCTGGCGGCCCAGGAGCGTGGCCAACTGCCTTGCCTGAGGCGTCATGAGCGCATGTGTGGCCTGCCGCCACCCGGCGAAGAGTACCGGTCCGTCGCGCGGCCGGTACATCAACGACAACGCCGCACATGTTTCGACCAACGGCCCCGAGGTCTCGGCCAACCGCGTGCGGGCGAGATCCTGCTCGGTGAAGTGGATGCGCAGCACGGCCGTCCCCGTTCCGTCGGTCACCCCATGGTGCCCGCAAATCACCTTGCCCGGGTGCACATTGCCTCCGCACGCTCCCGGCACGACCGAGCCCGAGACGGGCCGGTCGTGATGACGCGCCTGGGCTGCGAGAGCTTCGGCATCCAAGGCGAGGGCGGCGGGGGCTGGACGGCGGTCGAACCGGCCCGCCGGGCGCCGGAGCGGGTCGTCGGCGCGCACGTGAACGGGCACGTCACCTTCCCCTCCGACGACCCGGCGGACTTCACCGACCTCACGGCGGACGAGCAGGAGCGGCTCGGCCGGCTCCAGAACTTCCGCGACGACAAGATGGGCTCCAACGCCATCCAGTCCACGCGCCCGCAGACCCTCGCCCACGGCCTGCACGACTCGCCCGTCGGCCAACTGGCCTGGATCGTCGAGAAGTTCAAGGAGGGGACCGACACCGCGCGACCTGCCGGAGGACGCGGTCGACAAGGACCACCTGCTGACGAACGTGAGCCTGTACTGGTTCACCGGCACGGCCGGCTCGTCGGCGAACCTGTACTACGAAATGGGGCACGACCCCTCGGCGTGGGTACCGAAAACCAAGACGACGGTCCCGCTGGGCGTCGCCCTGGTCAAGAGCACCGACATCACCATCCGCCGCTACGCCGAGCGGGACGCCCCGGTTGTGCACTGGACCGAGTTGGAGCGCGGCGGCAACTGCCTGCCGCTGGAGCAGTCGGTGGCGTTCGCCGCGTACGTGAAGACGTTCTTCGCGGCGGTGGCCGGGAGGTAGTCGGGGCCGATGAGACTCCTCACGATGTTTGCGGGTCAAGCAGCGGCAGGGATCTCGGTTGGGAATGCGATCTGTTCGTCGAATGGTCCGTGTTGCTGGAGACAGTGGTGGAGCTGTCCGAGCATGCGGTTGCAGAGTTTGCGTTGGGCGGCGGCGTGCCAGTCGCCGTGATCTGTGCGCCGCCGGTGGTGGGCCCTTGGCACCGGGTGACGTGTGCAGGGCCGGGAATGCCCAGAGGTAGCCGGCGTGGTTGAGGCGGTCGTTCTTGATCCAACGTCGGGTGATACCGGACTTCGTGCCGGACGCACGGATGACGGGTGAAGCACCGGCGTAGGACTCGAGCCCGCGGGCGTCGGTAAGCGGGCCCTGTCGTCCCCGATCTCGGCGAGCCCCCGGGCCCGGAGCCGGGTTCCGAGCCCGGGAAACTCAGGATGACTTCGGCATCCGGGTGTCGGGGGAACGCCTCCGCCACCGCCTCGGCCAGGTCGTCGGCGGCCGTGCAGGCCGCGTGGAGTTGCACGAGCACGGCGGGCAAGTGCTTGCCGAAAGCCTCTTCGACCAGCGGCGGCTGATGTGCCCACTCGGCGCGGAAGACGGCGCGCAACCGTTCGGCTTGGGTCGCGATCCGACGCTGTCGGCCCGCGCGTTCGAGTGCGGCCCGGATCTGCGCGCGGGTCGGACGAGCGGCTCTCGCGGGGGTGGGCGCGACGCGTAGGAGAACGCGGGCTTGGGGTCGGACCAGGCCGTTCCTCCAATCGGTGAAAGCCTCGACCGATCGGCGAAAGCCTCGACCGCGGCCGGGTAGTCCTCGCGCAACAGGGAGCGCGGAGTTGGTCGGCGATCTGCCGGCGGTTCCAGGTGGCGTCCTGTTGAGCGAGGGCGAGCACGTGCGCTTTCGACCGCGGCAGGGACTTCCCCTCCCGCGGCGTGTCCACCCGCTGACCGCGCCGGACGCGAACACCACCGCCCCGCCGCCCTACAGCCCGCAGCTGAAGGGCGGCATCGAGAACCTCGACCACTGTGTCGAGCGGATGCCGTTCGGCGCGCCGACCCACCACGACGGACGCACCGAAGGCGTCGATACTCGGACCGAGCGCGGCATGAGGCAGATGCACGGACGAGCCGGATTCCGCCTCCTTCGTCACCGCATCCTTCTCCCATGACCATCCCGGAGGAGAGCTACCGCCGGATGTGGGACGGAGTCGAAACGGACACGCCCCGAGGCTCGTGTTTCACGCCGGATGTGTGCTGCCGGCCGTCGCGGTGGCGGGGTCCGGTCGTGACGGCTTGCGGGCGGCCCGTGCGGTGGCGAGGCCGGCGAGGAGGCCCAGGGGGAGCGCCGAGATCCATACCAGGGCGGGTGTGGCGATGCGGCCGAGGGCGAGTCCGGAGGTGGGGCCGATCGCGGTGCCGATGTCCTGCGTGGTGGACAGGGCCGCCTGGTAGGTGGCGCTGCGTCCCGGTGGGGCGTGGCGGGTGATGAAGGCCGAGGTGGCGGGGCCGGAGATCATCATGCCGAAGGAGGTGACGAGGACGGCTATGACGAGGGCGGGGTAGCCGAGTCCGGCGGCGGCGAATCCCGCGAGGCCGGCGCCTTGGAGCGCGGCGCCGAGGAAGAGCAGGCGACCGGTGTCGTGTCGGCGGGTCCAGCGGGTGACGGGGAGCTGGAACACGATGATGGCGAGGGCGTCGATGGCGAACAGGGCCGCGTAGGCGGTGGTGCCCAGGGGGAGGAGTCCGTGCAGGAGTACCAGGCCGTCGGCTTCCCACCAGGTGAAGGTGATGCTGAGCAGGCTGCCGCCGAGGATGAGCAGTGCCAGTCTGCGGTCGCGCAGGATCCGGGTGACTGCGCCGTACACCTGCGCGGCGTTCTCCCCGGTGTCCTGCTCGGCCGTCTCCGGGTTGCTGACGCGGTCGGGGGGAACGGCGACGAGCACCGTCAGGGCGGCGCCGACGAGCAGGACGCCTGTTGCGGCGAATACGCTCGACAGCGAGAAGGTGACGGCTGCGGCTCCGAGGATCGGGCCGATCACGCCGCCGACGCTTGCCACCACGCGGGTCAGGCCGAACGCGTGGGCGAGGTCCTCGTCGGCGTGCAGGTCGCCGATGAGCGCTGCGATCGTGGGGTGAAACGCCGACTCGAAGAGCCCCGCGGCGAGGAACAGACCGAGGGCGGGTATCGGGTGGTGTACCAGGAAGAGGCTGCCGTAGCCGAGGGCCATCCCGGTGGTGGACAACAGCAGCATGCGGCGGTGGCCGATGCGGTCGGCCAGGGCGCCGCCCGCCAGGCCGCCGGTGAACTCGCCGGCGGCCTGGACGAGGAACAGCGCGCCGGCCGCCGCTCCGCTCAGCCCGCCGACACGATGCGCCCACAGGATGACGAAGGGCAGCATGACGCCGTTGGCCAGGGCGCCGAGCAGCCGGACGACCAGTAGTCCTCGGAAGGCCGCCGTGACCTGTCGCTTCGTCGGTCCGCCCAGCGATTCGGGCGCCTTTGGGGTCACGTCGGGTTCCGCGATGCGACGGCGGGGCGGCGGTCGGCGGTCCAGTAGCCCTTGGCGAAGACGTGGTCGGGCCCAACGCCCGCGCCGTGCACGAGTTCGCGGAGCGCCCGCGCCGCGTGGGCCTCGGTGAGGAGGTAGACCTGTTCGAAGCGGCCGGCCCGGAACTCCTTTGCGACCGCGGCGAGAAGCGCCTGCGGGTCGCCGGCCGGGACGCCGTCGCGCTCGAGCCAGCGCACCCGGCCCGCCGCGATCGGGACCCGGTCGGCGGGAGACTCGGTCTCGACGACGACGGTGGCCTCCTGACCGGCCGGCAGCGCCTCGGTCAGGGCCGCGATCGCCGGCAGGGAGGCTTCGTCGCCGACGAACAGATGGCCGTCGGCGGGCCGGAGTTGCAGCTTTCCCTTGGGGCCGACGAACTCCACGGGGGAACCCGGTTCGGCGCTCGCCGCCCAGGTGCTGCCCGGCCCGCCGCCGGGGTGCAGGACCGCGTCGATGTCCCACTCGCCGACCTGCGGGCGGGCGTGCCGAATGGTGTAGTGCCGCTTGACCCGGCTTCCGCGGGCGTCGGCGAGCAGCACCTCGATGTCCTGGGCCGGCAGGGGAGTGAGGCCGGTGAGAGTCGGGCCGCCCAGGGTGAGTCTGACCGTGCGGGGGGTGAGGTGGCGCCGGGCCAGCACCGTACAGCGGTGGGTTGTCTTCATGGGTTTCCCTATGGTGTCCGGGGACGGCGGGGCATGCCTGTGGCGACCCGCCTCAATTCCGAGGCAACGTGCCTCGATATGAGGTTAGCATCATTCCGAGGCACCGTGTCTTGATAAGCTGGTCGCATGTCACGCACAGCCCACGGACGGGCCACACCCGGACGCCCCCGCAGCGAATCGGCGCGGATCGCCGTTCTGCACGCCGTCGACGACATGCTCGTCGAACAGGGGTACGCGGCGATGACCATGAAGGGCATCGCCGAACGGGCCGGAGTCGGGCGCCAGACCGTCTACCGGTGGTGGTCCACCAAGGCCGAGATCCTGCTGGAGGCGAGCACGTCCGACGCCGCCCACGAATTGGCCGTCGAGCCGCAGGCCCGTCCCGCCGACGACCTCCTCGCCTTCCTCGAAGCGCTGACCACCTTCCTCACCACCTCGCCGGCCGGCCTCGCCTACCGGGCACTGCTGGGCGAAGCGCAGCACGACACCGCGGTACGCGATCTCGTCCGCGCCGCCGACCTCGTCGGCACCGCCACCTCGGCGGTGCTCGCCCGCGTACGTCCGCACGCCGCCGCCATGCCCACTCCGCCGCTGGCCGCCGCCCAACTCGCCGGCCCCGTCGTCGCCGTCATCCTGGAGACCGGGAACCCCCTGACACCGGCCCAACTCGCCGACCACACCGGACTCCTCCTCGGCGCCTGGACAGCGGGCCCCGCGCTGACCCGCCCGGCGCAGCCCGAGCCCGACCCGATTCCTTCCTGAGCCGCCCGGCGCAGCCCGAGCCCGACCCGATTCCTTCGACCACGCGGCTGTTCGTCGTCGTTCGGGTCCCGACAGGCGAGGCGCCTCACCCCGGGACGCTCATGTGAAAACCGCGCCCGGCCGGAAGTGCTCCTCGACGAGCCGGGCGGATGAGGGCGCGTGATCGTGCCCCGCGTGGGTGTGTGTTTGGGTCGTGGCGTTCGGCGCCGTCCCGGTCTCCCACAGCGCGGCCAGGTGCGTCAGTGCGGTGGTGTCTGCGGCGTCGACGGCTTCGCGGGCGATGCGTTCGGCGCCTTCCCGGTCCCCGGTCTTTTCCCGCAGCTGGGCCAGAGGACGTGATCCCTGGCTGTCCTCGCGACGATGCCCCGGGTGGCGGGGTGGGCGACGCGAGCACGGCTCGGGCTTCCCATGTACGCGCCGCCATCCGTTGCCGGGTGACGGGCCCGAGTGGTCGGCCGCCGTCGGAGTGGCAGGATTCCCAGTCGGCCGATGTTGCCTTGCGCGGCGGGGTTCGTGTGGAACCGGGTGAGTCATGTGACCCGGCGCCGACGGTCGGCGGGAGTGCATCACCCGTCCCTGTCCGTGGTGTCTTTCACGTTGAGATTCTTGTCGAACCTGACCCAGCGGAAGTAGTGGCTCTCGAGCCACTGGTTGGGCACGCCGATGCGGAGGGTGCGGTTGTCGGTGAAATGCAGGTCGAGCGCCTTCAGCTCCCAGACCGAGTTGTATCGCTCGTCCACGACCTTGGCGCGATCGAGGCCGGCGGTGGTGTATAGCCCGAGGCGGAAGTACGCATCGGTGGAACCGTCGTAGGGAACCTCCCTCACCACGATCGCGGACACCCGTCCATCGGGGGAGATCGCCAGGGCTTCATCCCAGTAGCCGAAGCCCGCCCGAGGGATCGGAAGATAGGAGAGGGCTACGGCAGTCGGCGCTCCGACGATGCAGATGAAGGCCAGCACGGCGCACGAGAAGCGCCGGAGCAACCGGTGGCGAAAGGAGAGAACGCCCTCGAGAACCGCCGGCGTCACAGCGAGAGCGGCTCCACAGGGCGGCGTTACGAACCTATCCCACAGCGTCCGCTCGAAGATCGTGAGGTTCCAGGGGTCCCAGTCCGCCAGCACGACGCCGACGGCGAACAACACGACCACGCCGACCATGACAGACCTGCGAACCACGACTACGACGGCGTGCCACCCCGCCTCCTCCCGTGCGCCCACGCCCTCCGGATCCTCGCGCACCCCTGACCTTCCCCATCCTGCCCGTCGTTGCTCCGCAGCCGTGGGTACACCGCGGGCGATCGGCGCAGCCGACAAGAGGAGCCCTGCGACCGGATGCATGCTCGCAGGGCGGAACAAGCCGCCACCAGGAGAAACACGACCTGCGCGCATCTTCCGCCCCGGTCCGGTCGGGCCGGCGCGATTCGTATCCGGTCGCGGCGGTACCTTGTGGCGTGGCTCAAGGTCCGCTGTCCACGGGTGGGACGATAAACCCAGCCTTCGGAACCACATCCGACTCAACGTCGCGCTGATCAACACGTTCCCGGCGCGATTCCTCGAGACCGCATACCAGCTCCGGTCGAAGCTCAAATACTTCGACCTGCTCCACCGCGCGGACGAGGACGAGTCGCCGGAAGAAATCGGGAACGAGGTGCGCCGCCGTGTCGGGGAGTTACCGTCCGCCGGCGGGCACCACCGGCGGCCTCGCCGGGTGATTCGACTGCCGCGGAGCGCACGATGACCACGCCGCGCCCGAACTGGCCGGCAGGAACTCCTGCCTCACCGTACTGACGTTCGTTCTCGACGGCGAGACCCCGATCCTGGCCGCGGGTCGACGCCACGCGGGCAACGCCATGGCCGTGACGCATCAGCAGTTCGAATCGCGCGTCGCCGCCCCGAGGTTGTTGCGCCTGCTCGCCGGCTACGGCATCACGGCGACATTCTTCGTCCCGGGCCCGAGGGCCGAACGCCGGCGGAACACGGTGACCACCATCGCCGAGGCCGGCCACGAGATCGGACACCACTCCCACAGCCACCGGCCGCCGACCGAACTGACCGACGTCGAGGACCGCGCCGAATTCGAACGCGGCCTGCGGGCACTGGACGCACGGGGCATCGAACCGGTCGGATACCGGGCGCCCATGTGGTCCGCGACGTGGCGAATACCAGGCCTGGTCCGCGAATACGGCCTCCGCTACGACTCCGGCCTCATGGACGACGATGTCCCCTACATCATCGACACACCCCTGGGGAACATCGCCGAGATCCCCCGCACTGGTCCCTGGACGACTGGGAACGGTACGCGTACCTGCCCCACCCCCAGATCGGCTACAACGTCGAGGGGCCGGACAAGGCGCTCGCAACGTGGCGCGCCGAACTCGACGCGACGCGACGCCACCACAGCCTGTTCGTCCTGACCAACCACGGCTTCCCGTCCGGCCGCGCGGGACGTGCCGAGGGACCGCGGGGCCTGATCGAACACGCGCTGGGAATTGGCGACGTCGCGGTGGAAGGCGCCGGTGAACACGCATCCGGTGAGGTCGGTGTCGGTCAGGCCCAGGTGCGCGGCGTCGACCCCGCGCAGGGATGCGATTCGCACACCCGGGTCGCAGGTCGGCCCGGACTCGCCAACGACGCCCCCGCCGAAGTCGAAGGGCGCGGGGTGGGCAGCGACGGCCATCGGCTGCGTGACCACCATGTTGGAGAGGACCACGGTGGCGTACCGAAGTCGCAGGGTCGCCGTTGCCTCCCACTGTGTGCGTACACACCGCACGGACGTTGCCGCGGCCTCGACCGTCATCGGTGCCCCGAACACGGCGGCCGACAGTTCCAAAAGCCCCCGACACGCGAGAGGGCCCAGCCGCCCGGCGGTGGCGAACGTCGTCCCGATGAACAGGGCGTCGGCGTCGAATGTCGCGCCAGGGAAACGGGCCATCGTCGCGAACGTCGCGCCACTGAAACAGGCTTTGCCTGCGAACATCGCGCCGTCGAACCGGGCGGCGCCTGCAAACGTCGCGTCGATGAACCAGGCGCCGGCGGAGAATGTTGCGCCGTTGAACCCTGCCTCGGCGGTGAACATCGCGCTTCCGAACCCTGCTGTGAGTGGCCGTTGGTTGTGGGGTGGTGTGGAGTGTGTGGGCTGGGGTTTCGTAGTTGTGTCGGGATGGTTGTTCCGGGCACGGGGCTGGCGGGGTGGGTTTCGGGTGTGGGGTGGGGTGTTCGGGTATGGCCCGATGGCCCGGCGGGGTTGTGAGCTGGGGTTTTCTCGCTTCCGTTGGGTTTCGCGGGTGTTGTGGGATGTGTTGAGATTTTGTGCGGTTCGGATGGGAACGCCGAAGGGGCGGTGGTTGCCCGTCCTGTCGTCCGGGGCCGGGGGGATGGGCTCGGGGCGGGGTTTTCAGGGTCGGGTGTGGTGGCGGATCCAGGACCGCAAGAGGTCGTCTGGCCCGGGAGCGCGGCGGCCGGACCTGAGTGTGTGGGCGGTGTGTTCGAGGAACGCGCCCGCGGCCGGGTGCCGGTCGGGCCGGGGTGTCGCCGGAAGGCGCGTACGAGCGAGGACGCGGGCGAGGGTGACCGTTTCGGGATGGATGATCACGGGCCGGGCGGTGAGTTCCCAGGAACTGCCTTGTGTGGTTGTGTGGTCGGGGTTGAAGGCGGCCAGGCGGCGCCCTCGCGCCTGCCATCGGCCGGTGAGATACAGCCGGTGGTCGTACCAGCGCGTGACGATCGCCTGTGCCCACGTGTAGGCGGTGTTCGCGTTCGGCCGGCGCAGGAGCCGCCGGTGGCTTTTGTACACGTCGGCGAGTTCGGGCAGGCCCCGGGTGTCCAGGAGCCGGGGTCGGGGCCCGCCGGTACTCCAACACGCATGCCGCGGGCACCACACCCGATGGGCAGGCAGGTACGCGCGGGCGCGTGCGGTGGCGCCTGCGGTGTGTCGCAGGGTGCACCACGGGCACGCCCACGAGGGTTGTTCGTACGGGTCGAGGCGGTACCACGCGGCGATGCCCGTCCCGGTAGCCCCGACGACGACGTCCGGTGTTCGGGCCGGGTGCCCGTCCCGGGGCCGTGTGAGGTGGGGGAGCACCCGCTTCAGGTGGTGGTGGGGGACTCGGGTGAACGCGGCGAGGCGCTGTTGCGCTGCCGGGTCGAGGTGGATCTCGGTCGTGTCGGTGTCGTCGGCGCCTCGCGTGACAGCCCTGTTCTCGTATAGCTACGGCGAGCGGACATGTGGCGCTAAGTAACTACTTGGGGCTGCGGTCGCGCTGCTGGAGGGCGGCGAAGTCGGCATGTGCCGTCTCGACGGCCTCCGGGTACGCCTGGGCCTTCTCGTGCTCGGCCAGTGCCCGGTGGATGCTGGAGAGGCTTGGGTTCCGCCCCTTGCGCTTGCCGGTGGGGATGAGCAGGTCGGGTTGGATGTCCTCGACGGTCTCGCCGTTCGCGCGGCGGCGGAGCACGGTGTGCAGCATGTCGTCCGTGATAACCGGGGGCCGGCCGCCGTGGTTGCCCTTGCGGGCGGCGGCGTCGAGCCCTTCGAGGGCGGACTCCCGGATGTTCTCCCGCTCCGTCTCCGCCATTGCCGCGAAGAACCCGAACAGCAGGCGTCCCGGCCCGCTGGGGTCGTACAACCCCTGGAGGGGACCGGCGAGCATCTCCAGGACCAGGCCGTGCGCGGTGAGGTGGTCGGCGAGCGCGGTCAGTTCCGCGGCATCGCGGCCTAGCCTCTTCATCTCGTTCACTGTGAAGATCACCCGGCAGTGCGGGGCGTGGGCCTTGATCTCCCTCGCGGCGGCGAGCGCGGCCTCGAACTGTGGGCGGACCCGCACCCGGGTGCTGATCTTCTCGGCGAAGATCTTGTCCCGCGGGATGCCGTGTCCGGCGAGCGCGTCGAGCTGCGACTGGAGTTCCTGGGTGAGGCTGGAGCACCTCGCGTACCCGATGCGGATGTCCGCGCTCGGGGTGTCCGGGTCGACGGGCGCGGGCGCCGGGGTGCCGGGCCGCCATGGTCGGCCGGGGCCGCGGTCGGCGGGGAGTGGGCACGCGCAGAAGTTTCGCGAGCCGGGGCACCTTGGTGAAACGGCCGGTGTGGTAGGCCCGGTGACCGCGCCGGAGCGCGAGCGGCAGGGTGAACCTGACGATGCGTCAACAGCGCGGGCACGGGTGGCGCTCGACGTCGTCCGCTTCGGACACGAGTGCAGCCTGATGGTCTGTCATGATCCTGGAAGCTGTCACAAACCATTCCCAAAACCGGCCCGGTTCGCCTTGTGAGTGACAACGAGTTGTGACAGTGAATCGGCGATCCGGACCGCTCGCGCCGCCCGTTCTTGATCTTGCTCCCGGAAAGGGTCGTTCGTGAGAACAGGATTGCGGAGTGGCCACCGGCCGCCGACCCCTTGCGCTGATCAGATCGGATTCCTGTACGGATCCGGTTGACGAATGTGAAGGTGGGCTTGCTCTCGTTCGCTTCCGCCCGGCCGGCCTCTGCGCACGTGGCCGGCCGGGCGGTCACGGGTCTGTGATGTCGAGGGTGACCTTCGACATCGGACAGCCCACGCAGGTCAGCACGTAGCCGTCGGACTTCTGTTGTGGGGTCAGGCAGTTCGGTTCGTTCTGTGTGACGTCTCCGCTGTTCAGCTTCACCATGCAGTCGCCGCAGTTGCCGACCGTGCAGGAGTGCGGCATTGCCAACCCTGCGGCGAGTCCCGCCTCCAGGAGCGTCTGGCCGGGTTCGACCGTCACCGTGCCGAGGGGGCGTCCGTCCTTCTCGACGCGCATCTCCTGCGGCACGGTCGTCGTGTTCCCGGTGCCCGCCCCGCTGGTGTAGCGCTCCTGATGCGCCTTCTCGTCCAGTACCCCGAGGTCGGCCAGGACGTCCTGGACGGCGTCCATGAGCGGGTCGGGTCCGCAGACGTAATAGTGCGTGTCCGGGGTGGGGGACCGCTGGGTGAGCCAGTGCCGTACGCCGTCGGCGTCGAGCCGCCCCGCCTGGCGGGTCAGGACGTGGGTGACCGACAGCCGGTCGGGCAAGTCTGCCGCCAGCCGGTCCAGTTCGTCGCCGAAGATGGTCTCCTCGGTGGTGCGGCTGCTGTAGAGCAGCGCGATCTTGTCGCGTCCGTGGCGGTCGGCGAGCCGTGTGCGGATCATGCTCATCATGGGCGTCACGCCGCTGCCCGCGGCGATGAGCACGGTGTCGTCCGGGGGCTGGAGCTGAGCGTGGAAGGAGCCCGAGGGGCCGCGCACCGCGAGGCGGTCGCCCACACGCAGACCTCGGTGTACGTGGGTGGAGAACCGGCCGTCCTCGACGTGCTTGACGGTGACCTCCAGTCGGGATGCCCCAGGTGCCGACGAGGCCGAGTAGGCCCGCCGCACCGGGCGGCCGTCGATGTCGGCGACGAGCGTGAAGTACTGGCCGGGCCGGAAGTCGAAGGGTTGCGGGTGCCGGCCGGCGTCTTCGAGCACGAGCGTGACCGCGCTCGGGGTCTCCCTGCGCACCTCGGCGACGCGCACCTGGCGCAGCGAGGGCTCGCCTGTGCCGACATCGGTGGGACGCCGGCGCCGGATGCCACGGTGGGCGCCCGCGCCGGGCTGGATGTCGCCGTATCCCTCTTTCCGCAGTCCGGAGCGGTAGGCGCGATCTATCCCCCAGCGCAGTAGCCGGTTCATTCCCGGGATCGCGCCGACGGCCTTGAGGAGGAACGCCGGTGGTCCGCCGTCGGCGCCGGCCGCGTTGGCGGCGAGGTGTTCTGCTCCCAGTGCCATCAGGTCCGGCATCGTGGCACGGTCCGGGTGTGCGCCGGGGTTCCACAGCCGTGAGCGCACCAGGGCGTCGTTGCCGTTCACTTCCGCGTGCTCGACGTCGATGAGCAGCGCCAGGTGCGGGGACATCCCGCGCAGCGCCATCGTCTCCACCAGCGCGGGGTCGTCGGTGATCGCAGCGCGGCCACGGACGTGGAGCACGCCCCTGCGCCCCGGGACGAGCGCGGCCAGTGAGAGGTGGCCGTCCTGCAGCAGGTTGTGCAGGGTGTCGGCTCGCTTGTTGCCCTTGCGGTCCGCGATGACGAGGGTGCGGTCGTCCAGGATCCGAGCGACGGTCTGCTGGTCTCCGCGCGGGCTGGTGTCGCTGCCTCCGGCGGCGTCCCAGGAGGACAGCGCCAGGAAGGGTGCCGCGGCCAGGAAGTCGGCGATGCCCGGCCCGGCCAGGGGGCCGTCGCCCTCGATGCGGTGGGTCGGCACCGACGGGGTGGTCGGCGGGTTCCACAGGCCCGAGCGCAGGACGGCCTGTGCGCAGTGCACCCACGCCTGCGTGATGTCGACGGATGTCTGCGCGCCCTTGCGCCCGGCCGCCGTGCCGTTGACGCGCAGGATCTCCCCGACGCCCGGCAGGAGGAAGAACAGCGAGACCGGACCGTGCGGGTCACTGGTCCCGGGCAGGGAGAATGAGATGCGGGTGGTCGAGAGGGCTCGTGCGAACCCCGGCGCCCCGCCGACGAACGTCGTCCTGCTGGTGCCGTCACTGTCCCGGTAGCCGACAGCCGCGATCGGGCTGTGGGCCAGGACGGTCCGGCAGCCTTCGTCGAGCGCGCTGAGCTCCTTCAGCATGATCATCGGTGCGGGGCGGCCGACGATCGTCTCGATGTCGGTCACCGTCTCCAGCCGCCGCGGGGTGGCGTGCCGGCGTTGGGGGGTCATGAGGATTCCTCTCGTTCTTCACGCACAGGCGTCGTGCCCGCGGTGTCAGCCGGGCGCGGAGCGGCCCAGGCGCCAGTAGCCGAAGAAGGAGATGTCCTGCTTGGGCACGCCGCGGTCGTTGATCAGGTGCCGCCGTACTCCGGTGGCCGGCTGGGATTCACCCGCGGCCCACACGTAGCAGCGGCCGGGCGGCAAGGCGGCCTCGCGCACCGCGCCCAGCACCAGGGCGCCGGGCCGCAGGTCTTCGCCATCGCGGCTGAACCAGTGGATGCGGGACCCGTCGGGCACCGCGACCGGCCGGATGTCCGCCGCTGCCGCCACCTCCAGGAAGACCTCGCAGGGCAGCGAGGCAGGCGTCCCGTCCAGGATCGACAAGATGGCCGGCAGGGCCGTCTCGTCGCCGACCAGCACCTGCCCCTGCGCATGCTCGGGCAGCCGGTACATGGTGCCCATGTCGAAGATGCCGGCCGGATCGCCCGGCTCGACGCGGCGCACCCAGTTCGACAGGGGCGCGTCCCCGTGCAGGGCGAACTCGATGTCGATCTCGCCATCCGCGGGCCGTGCGCGGCGGACGGTCAGATTGCGCACCCAGGGGCGAGCCGACTTCGCCACCAGCAGGAGCTGGGCGATCCACGCCTCGTTCGACACGGTCGGCATCCGCAGCGCGCTCTGCCCCTCACGCGCGAAGAACAGGCGGACCGTCTGGTCGTTGCCCGCGACGATGAGATCCCGCAGGGCAGGGCCGCCGAGGGTCACGCACGCGAAACCCGGCGTGAGGAACTCCCGGCGGCGAACCTCCAGCGTGATCATGCGACGCGACACGGGCAGGGAAACCTTCGGGATCACCGGGCGCCTACCCGGTCGGGACAGGCAGTATTTTTGCAGCTCATGGCACTATTGTGAGCAATAGTTCAGCTCTTTGACTACTCGCATTTCACGCCCCGGGGAGTCCCGCCGATGCCACCCGCCGACCGCCGCCTCAGCCCACGTCGCAAGCCCCGCCAGGTGCGCGCCGAACTCACCCGCGAGCGCGTCCTCACCGCCGCTGCTCACGTTTTCGCCGAGCACGGCTACGCTGCCGGCACGACCAACCGCATCGCCGAACACGCCCGGATCTCCATCGGGTCCCTGTACCAGTACTTCCCGAACAAGGACGCCATCCTGGCCGAACTGCTGGTGCGCCACATCGACCGCGGCACCTGGCCCCAGGCCGACCAGATCGACCTGTCCGCCGGAAGCCTGGAAACGATGGTGCGGGCCCTGGTCCGCGACGCGATCGACAATCATCGTGACGACCCTCAACTGCTCCGCATCATGATCGAAGAGGCGTCCTTCTCCCAGGACCTGCTCGACACGATCGAGCGACACGGACGCAGCCGCGTCGCACAGATCAGCGAAATTCTCGCCCGGCACCCGGACGTCCGCGTGCGGGACCTCGGCACCGCTGCCGAACTGATCGCCTTCACCGTGGAGACGAACACCCACAGGCTCATGGCCGACCCGCAGACCATCCCCATCGAGTCGTTCGAGAGCGAACTGGTGGACATGATCACGCGTTACCTGCGCGGCGATCAGTAGCGCGCAAGGGACGGCCTCAACCGCAGCCTCACGCTCTCCCTCATCGCACCGGCTCCCCTGCCCGCCCCGCTCACCAGCGCACAGCCGGTACACAACAGTGGAGACGCCGGGGCACGTCCACCCATTGACCGTCGATCATCCAAGCCCGCCCCAGACCGGCCACATCACCGTCACCCGCGGCTCATCGAGTTGCGAGGTGTCCATCGGGGAGTATCAGGAATTAAAGTCCTTGATAGTCCCCAGGATCCCTGCCCGGTTCCTTACGACTTTCGGGCTCGGCTTCCGGTTGGGGCCGGGTCCGGTCGGTGTCGGGGTGTGGCGTTGTCGGCTCTTGTGGTGGGTTGTGGCGGGGCGGGGGTGAGGGCCGCAGGAGGGCGTTCAGGCTGCTTGTCGGGGGGTCCGGTGGGTGCCGGAGTGGGCTTGCGATGGCTGTGGAGGGTCGGTTCGATGTGCTTGGAGTCGGTGCCGGTTCGGCCCGTTGGGTGCGGTGATGGGGCCGTGGAGCGGACGGGGCGGTGGGTCTCGCGTTGTCGTCCGACGGGTCTCTCATCGGGGTGTCCATGGGGTGAGTGGGCGCGAAGCCGGGATCCGTCTTTGTCCGTGGGGGAGTTGGTGATCTCGTCGCGGTCGGGTGAGTGGGACGACGCCCTGGGATCGGCCGGGCACACGGTGAGAATGCCCTGCCCGGCGGGACGCGGGACGCACCAGGTTCCATACTCCCCCCGGCGGCCCCGGCGCGGGTTCGGGAGTGCCCTGTCGGCGTCTCGCCCGGTCGAAGCCGACGAGACGATCGTGGCCGTGCTCGGGACTCGAAGCCCCGCTCGAGCTGCTCCCGGTCCTCGACGGCGGCGAGTTCGCCCTGGACGAGCGCCGGCGACGAATCGGCCTGGGTCGAGTTCGAGAGCGCGAAGTTCGTGCGCTGATGTACACGCCGCCCGCGCCCGCCCGGACCCTGCGCGGAGTGAGCCGGCCCGAACGGAACATGCTGCGGGCCGTCGGTGGACAACTCCACGAGTTGCACACGGGCACACTCACGCTCCTCGGCGACGTCTTGGACCGATCGCTGGTACCGGCCCGAGTTCTCCGCTCCGCCCCCAGGGACGTTCCCGCCGGGGGCGGAGCGGGGCGGCTCGCGGGGCCGTGTCCTCGTCGGTGACCCCGGCCCGCCCGGACGCCGCCGCGGAGCCCACCGCGCCGCCGATGCCCCGCAGTTGGTCCCGTATCGCCACGTCCCCCACTCCCTCGCCGAACCACCCCGCGAACCCCTTCATGATCACCTTGATCGCACCCACCCCACCGACCGGCCCCGGCGGCTCTCCGCTCGCCCCCGGGCCGTGGCTCTGTCTGCAAGAACGGACAGCGGATGTTTGCCAGTTCGGGAGGCAGCGGGCACGGCGGGCGAATCGAAATGTTCACGGGTTTCGGCAGCATCACCGGCACTGCGAAGCCGCTGAAGGGGGTGCTCGTGGCCGAGGTCGCCGAGTGACCAACGTCGCCTGCCATGACAAGGACCACGCCCCCGCGCCCAATCGATGTCGAGGTGCTCTTCCCGGAACTTGCCGCCTATCGGGGCACGACCACGCGGCTCCACCCGCGTCCGGGCAGCCTGCGGATATCGGCCGGCTCAGTGGGTGGTCCGATGCTGTGGCCGGCGGACGCGCCGTGGCCGGTGTGCGGTGAGGCGCCGGCCGCGGGCGCGGCCGGCGCCCGGTCGACATCCACCGCTACCGGCGGGTACTGGCCACCGCGTGGGCCCACAGCCGGGTCCCCGACCCGGAGGAACGGGAACTGCTGAAGGAACTGCACCGAGAGCACCGGATCCCCGAGGTATCGGAGACGGATCCGCTGCCGATGATCGGCCTGGCTCAGCTGTACCGGCGGGATGTCCCCGACCTCCCGACCGGGCCGGGCGGCTGCGACCTGCTCCAGGTTTTCTGGTGCCCCTTGAAGGTCCACGGCCCGGGCCGGTACGACCTGGCGCTGCACCTGCGCCGGCGGCGGTCGTCGGAGGTCGGCGAGGTGCCGACATTGCAGCCGCGGCCTCCAGTCGTCGAATCGGACGGGTTCGTTCCCGGGCCCTGCGTCCTGCACCTGGAGCAGGTGGTCACCTACCCGTTCGCCGACCCCGACTTCCTGCCCGAGGACCTGTGCGCCCGGATCGAAGGCTGGGACGCAGCCCAGGAGAAGGCCGAGCAATCGACGGACGGGAGCGCCGCCGAGCCGACCGGCTACCGGTACGACTTGTCCATCCCGCCCGGCCGGCGCGTCGGCGGCTTCGCCTCCTGGCACGCCACCGACCCATACCCCATGGATTGCCGGACCTGCGGGACACCGATGCGTCTCCTGCCGACCATCGACAGTTCGGAGTGGGACGGCGGCAGCTGGAAGCCGCTGGAAGACCGCCTGCCCGCCCACCGGTGCGCGCCACGCCCACCGAAGTCACCGCGGGCCGATTCGGCGAACTCAACGTCTTCGCCTGCCCCACCGCTCCCGACCATCCGCACCGCTGGAGCATCCAGTAGCTCGGGGATGGCGGCCCCGTGCCCGGTTCGGCGCTCCGCCTATCGGCGAGCACGGGTGCCGTCGCTTCTCATGAACATCGAACACGACGCGCCGCCGACGCCTTCCAAAGTCCTGTACAGGTGCTGTCGCCTCTCGTGAACAAAGCCAGGGTCGCCTCCAAGTCGCTTCCATGTGCCTTCCAGGACCACCCGGCGAGTGTTTTCCCCACAAGGCGACGACGGCCGGTCCCACCGGCCCGACACTCGGGAGAACACCATGAAGCTCAGGACCCTCACCACCATCCTGGCCGCCCTCGGTGGCGCCTTCATCATCTACGTCGGCCTGGCCTACCTGTTCGCCCCGCAGGCGACCGCGTCCGGCTTCGGCCTGCCCACTTGGCCCGAGCACGAGGGCACCGGGTTCCTCGCCGTCAAGGGCGTCCGTGACATCGGCACCGGGCTGGTCATGCTCGCCCTCCTGCTGACCGGACACCGGCGGGCACTCGGCTGGACGATGCTCGCCATGACCTTCATCCCGGCCGGTGACATGACGGTCGTGCTGAGCAACGACGGCTCCGCCGCCACGGCCTTCGGCGTCCACGGCCTGACCGCCTGCCTGGTGGCACTCACCGCCGGCCTGCTGCTGCGCGAACGCCTGGCCGAGGCAACCGCCCCCGCGCCCACCTCGACCACCCCGCGCGTGAGCGTCCCGGCCACACGTTGACCCCTCGGGCCATGCCGGTACCGGTGCCCTGCGTCGCCGGCGGGGTGTGGCGCCGCTCCCTTGCGGTCGGTTGCCCCTCACTCGGCGGGGTGCTCCACGATGTGGCGGGTGAGCGCGTCCAGGTGCGCGTCGACCCGGGCCGGGTTGCCACCCAGCGCCGGGCCCGGCACGTACGCGGCCGGCCGGGCCGCCGACAGCGCGAGTTCGTACGGCACGCGGACCGCGTCGCGCTCGGGCCGGACCTCGCGCGACAGCCGGCGGGCGGCCGCCTGGGCGTGCCCCGCGTACTGTGCGAAATCCCGCGGGTTCGTCTGAGTGTCCATCCCTCCGATCGGCCGTGTCGTCCCATGCCAGACGCGCGATCACACCGCCTGCGTGGACGCTCGCCGGGACTTCCTCGTCGCCGCAAGGCTCGCCCTGGCGTAACACGATCGCCCGATATCGAGGCCCGTCGGTCTGCTCCACCCAACCATCGCCGGTCGCGGGCGGCTCAGACGAGGTCGGCGGAGCTGTTGTCGTCCCAGCCGTCCTCGATCTGCATGTAGCCGTGCAGGGAGCGGGAGTGGCGTGCCCAGCCGCCCTGGTCGGCGATCGCGACGGCGTCGCGGCCCTTGCGGCGGGCCATGGAGGCGTGTCCGACGCGCAGCGAGTGTCCGGTCCAGGCGACCGCCACCCCGGCCCGGGCGCTCACCCGCTTGACGGCGCGGGTGATGGAGTCGGGGGTCATGCCACCGGTGACGTGGCCCCACTGGTCGATGCCGACGAACGCCGGGGCGTCGGGCGCGGACCACTCGGGTGCGGCGTCGGCGGCCAGGCGTTTGCGGTAGTTCTCCCAGGCCCGCACCGGGCACACCTCCGCGTCGCGTTGGCGCACGATCCGGGCGTCGCACACCGCGTACTTCGTCTTGCCGGTGAGGATGGTCACGACCAGGTCGCGCGGGTGGAGAGCGACGTCGCGGGCGAGGAGTCCGGCGGGGTCCTGGGCGCGGGAGGCGTAGTGCAGTCCGGTGAGGATCGGCGCGCGGTCGCGGTGCCCGGCGAGGGTATCGGGGCAGGCCCGCACCACGGTGTACAGGTCCCCGGCGGCCACGGCCTTGGCCTGGCCGCGTCCGCGCCGTTCGCCCTCCTGCAGGAGCCGCACGGTCAGTCCGTCCATGGCCCGGCGGGCCTCGGCCTGGTCGTCGCGGGCGACGTGGACGCCGCGCTCGCGCAGTCCGACCACGACCGCGGCGAGGATCGTCGACGCGGAACTCGGCGCGTAGCCGGCGCCGTCCGTGCGGCCCTCGCGCAGCAGCCACGCGACGAACGCGACGAGCGAACCGCGGCCGCCCTCGTCGACGGGCAGGTGCTGCGTCGCGGTGAACCGCTGCCACGTTCGCCACGCCTTGGCGTAGGTGTCCTTCGTGTTCTCCGGGACGATCGCCTCGGCGACCGCGTCGGCCAGGCGGCGGGCGACGCCGTGCCGCTCGGCCCAGCGCGTCACCAACTCGTCGCGGCCGCCGTCCGGAGCGCCTTCGAGGACGTGCGTTACGGGCGGGTCTCTCTTACGTGGTGACGCGCCCGGTTTGTCGCGTCGGATAAGGGGAGCTTATCCGACGCGATGCCAACCGTGTTGGCATCTCCGACGGCGATTCGGCGCAAACTCCTCGTCGATGACCGCACCTTCCTCTTCGGGCGCCCGGTGTGTCCTACCGTGGGACCACGACCACGGCCAGACGCGTACCGCCGTCCGCCGCCCTGGGCACACCGGGCCCCGCCGCCGGGCGGGCCCTGGCCACACGTACCCGAGCCGACGTCCGCATGTACTGCGCAGTGCGCGGCGACGGACGATGAACCGAGTGTCCGACGACCCCCGACGAAAGCGTCTCCGACACCTGGCGGCCGCGGGTTGGCGTGCTCGAGGCCATCCAGCCGCCGGCGTGCACGATGTCGCGCCGAGCAGAGCGAGAGCGCACCACCGGTTCGGGAGTCGGGTCGCTTCGAACGCGGCGGCGCGTGATGGCGGGGGACGAGCCATCCACCGTGTCGTCGTCGTGGCCTACCACGACCAGGCACCCGCCTCTTGCCTCCTGCCTGCTGTGGGCGCGTCGGTGAGGAGTTGGGGATTGACGATGGGTGCGACGACGCATCCGAGTTCCGATGATCGTGAGCGACTCGCCGTGCAGCGCACGTCGGGACGTGGATCTGGTCACTCGGCCAACCGAGTTCCGTTGCGGTCGGGGTTTTGTCGGGCAAGCCCGTACCACCAGGTGCGGCCAGGGCGGGGGCGTGCCATGTAGGTGAAGGTCGCAAGGGCGCAGCAGCTCGCGAAGAACGTCAGCAGGACGATCCACCATTCGGGCTGCAGCATGGTGAGGGTGTAGAAGGCGGGCAGGGCGACGACGGTGGGAGCGAGGAAGACGAGGGTTCCCCGTTCGTGGTGGGCGGGCTGGGGCCCGTTCCACCATCGGGGGAGTCCGGGGTCGCGCGGGCGTGGGGCGACGAGGCGCAGGTGAGAGGTCAGACCGGCTTTCATGAGTTCTCGTCGGAGTGTGGAGTGGAATGACCTGGGCGCGGCGCGGAGGATTCCTTCCACCTCCCTCGGACGCCCTGCAGCTTCGAGGGCCACACATGCTTCGAGCCAGGTCGGACGTCGCAACAGGCGTTCCCACGCGGTGATGATCACGCCCACTGCCGCAACCGGCAGCCCTGCGGTGGAGACGGTCAACGCCGAGCCGAGCAGGACCTCCGCACTTGCGGACGTCTTGGAACCGCCGGTTCTCACGAAGTTGGTCACCTTCCCCACGAGGAACACGAGTAGGCCGAGTGCCGACATGGTCAGGAGGGCGCCGTACGGAAACTGGCCGTGACAGGGGCGCTGAACGATTCCCCTCAGGATCTCGCTCTTGACCTCGGGACGGGGAAATCGTCCGCTCGCGCGCAGGAGATCCGGCAGCTCCGCGCCCGTCGCCCTGCGTCCGGCGCGGTACAGGAGTTCGTCGGGTGGTGCCTGGCCGCCTGCCGTCTCGATGTGCAGCGCGAGTAGCGCGCCGTCGGTGGGACGGGCCCTGCCCAGTTTGGTCACGACATCGTGCACATGCCATGGGGGGAGCTGGGACACGGGGCGGGCGACCACGGACAGGACATGGTTGGCGAGGTCTTCCCGGCGGGTTCGGCGCAGATGCGCCAGATACGTGCCGAATTCCCGGGGATGGGTGCGCACGTCTGGGATGGCCGGGCCGTGTTCGGCGGCGAGGACGATCTCGGTTCCGGTGCTGGTCGTGGGGTTGTTCGGGGTTGTCCGGGACAACGGCTCCTCGACGACCTCACCGGCGAGGGTGGTCGCGGTGGACGTTGCGTCTTCGGTGTCGACGAGGTGCGCGCGGGCCGAGTCGAGGGTGTCCTCACCGTCCTCGATGAGCCTTCGGGTGCGGTCGAGGACCGCGCGCGCATCGTCGAGGAAATCGTCGGCGGGGTCGGGCCGCCATACGTCGAGGGACGCCCCCCGGTCGGAGGGTGGGGTGGGCACATCGCCCGGATGGCGCAGGCGGGCGACCTCCATGTTCAGGAGTTGGATCTGGTAGGCGAGTCGGTCGGCGAGTTCCTGAGCCTCGGCGCGGGCATGTTCCGCGTGGTCGCGTTGCTCTTCCGCCTCGGCCCTGCTGTTCTCGGTGTCGTGCAGGCGACGTTGCAGCCGGCCGAGGTCGGGGTCGTCGCTGCGACCCCGGGCCAGGATGGCGTCGTGTTCGCGGATGAGGTCGGCCATCCGGAGGGACATCTGCGCGACGACGATCCGCAGGAAGCGGACGACCCGTGTCATTTCGTCGCGGGTGTGTTCGCTGCTGGTCAGAGCCTCGCCCAGGCGGCGGATCTCGTCCTGGGCCTCGATCACCCGACGCTGCAGACGCACGATCTCCGAGGTCTCGTCGGAATTCGCGGGCTCCTGCCGAAGCGCGTCCCACAACACCCGGGCCTCGTCCAGGCGTCGGCGGGCGGTGGGGTAGTCGTCGGAGCACACGTCGGCGACGGCCTCGACGAACTCCCACGTCACATCCCGCCCCGCCAAATGCTCGTAGAAGGCGTTGCGGGTCGGAACACGCCCACCCTCGAAATGTTCCGGCCGCAACAACTTCCGCAGCGCCACCCCGCTGAGCGGTGCCCGTCCCGGCCCCGGCTCCGCTAGCCACCCCCGCATCAACCCCGAAAGCGCGACGACCTCGGGCCGCCCGCCCCGGGGCGGCGCAAACGGCCTTCCACCCCGCCCGCGCCCATCAGGCCCCTCACCCACACGCCACCCCGGTTGTCCCCGGACAACCTCATGTTGTCCCCGGACAACATCCAAACCGCACCCGGCCGTTCGGCGCAGGAGCATCGTCGGATCACGGCACCCGAGCACGGGATCGCCGCAGAACCGAGACGAACCCCCGGGAGAACCCGATGGCCAAGAAGCCCACACCCGGCGGTAACCACCCCGCCCCAAACCGCGGACTCGACCTCACCGTCGGCCGCCACCTGCGCCTGAACCTGTATGTATCGCCGACCCTGCTCCTGTCCCTGCTCTCGCTCACCGGCGCCGCGGGCGCGACGTGGACCGCGCTGCGCGGAGGCTGAATCGGCCGAGGACATCGGGCTGTAGCGCGCTCAGGCGTACGAACGCCTCCCCGCGCTGTCCTCATCCTCAATCTGCGTTTCCGGGACGACCTCAGCCGAGTAGAGACCAACGGCATCCTGGGCCTGTCCCGGATGCATGTCGACTCCGACTGCTCGGGTGCGGCACTTGCGCAGCCGGCAAAGTACGGGAAGGGCAAGCCAGGAGGACGGCAGGTTGGACAGCAGCCCGTGCCGAGCTGATCGAGCAGGTGGGTGAGTTCCACGGGATCAGGGGCCGCGTTTTGGGTGCGCCTGTGGGCGGTGTGTCAGGGGTGGGGCAGATGATGGCGGCATGACCAGCCCCACGTATCAAGGGCCGGCGACCATCGTTGTGGACGAGGTCGAGATCCCGGTTTCCGCAGACCTTCGTGTCGAGGCCCCCTCCCAGGCCCTGCCCGGGTGGCGTGGCAGCCTCCAGGCCGACAGCCCCAACGAGGACCTTTGGCCCGTGGCGGTGAGAAACGCGCCCGGCAACCCGAGCCTGCGACTGCCGGACGGCAGCACGGGGGAGTTCGTGGCGACCAATATGAGCATGGGTTCCGGGTCACTGAGGATCGTCGGCAGCGGTCCCGCGCCCTTCTAGACCGCCTGGCTCATAAGCTAACAATCTACCCATCTAAGCTAACAATCTACCCATCACAGCCAAAGTCACTCCATAGTGGGTAATCCACCGGCTTGGTCTCGGGGTTGTTGCCCGGTTCGGTGGATTCGGAGGCTGCGGGTTTGATCGTGCCCCTGCGTGAAGGTGGTCGGGGCGGGTTGGATGTTGTTCCCGGACAACGTGGGGTTGTCCGGGGACAAACCGGGGGTGTCTCGTGGGGCAGGCGCCGAGCAGCGGCGGCGGAAGCCGTGGTGGGAGGCCTTGGAGCGGGCAACTCAAGGGCGACTGCGAGGAGATCAACGACCTCGTGCACCTGTTGCGTGGCTGGCTCCTGGAACCGGGCCGGGGACGTGACCGGATCACCGGTAAGGAGTTGCATCTGGCCCTGGTTCCCGAGGACTTCGCCGACGGTGTCGTTCCCAACCGGCACAAGGTCTTCGAGCAGATGTCGGGTCTGGGGTTGACGCTGGAACTGGTGGAGGCCGTCGTGCGCATGTGCTCCGACGATTGCGGAACGCTTGAGGGGCGCCGAGTCCGGGCCCGGCAGTTGTGGAACGCCGCTCGGACGCGCCCGACGCCCCTTGCCGCGGGCCGCGCCCCCGCAGTCTCGGAGAGCATGGTCCGAGAACTCCTGGCCGGCCGGGATCGTGAACTTGCCGCCGGCAACGAGATCACCCGCTTGACGAACGCGCTGCACGACAGTCGCGACGCCGGGGACCGGGCCACCACGGTCATCCGCCTCATGGCACTGCTCATGAGCAGGATGCGGACGCAAATCGACGACCTCACCCGCGAACGCGACGCGTTGCTCGCGGCGGAACGACCCGATCCGGCTCGGCTGGAGGACTTGCGGCGGCTGGCGGAGCGGGCCGAGGGCCACCGGATGGAGGCAGTGGCGCAGTGCGAACGCGCGGAACGCGAACGCGCGAAGGCCCAGACCGTGGCCGACGGACTGATCCGGCGTATCGACAGCCTCCAGGATGAGCTCGCCCGCGTCCGTTCCGCCGCCACGGACGCGACGCGGCCCCGCGACGACGACCGGAGCGCGGACGAGGACAGGTCGCGAGCCTCGGACGTCGTGGAATTCCTCGACGACGCCGAGGCGGCACTGGACCGCGGCAAGCGCATCCTGGACGAAGGACGCGACGCTGTCGACGCCGCCCGCGAACAACTCGGCCCGCCGACGCACTCCGACACGCACGTCGTCGTTCAAGGTGAGGTGGTGGGGTTGTCCCGGACGACCCCGGACAACCCCTCCACCGGACACGGCACCGCGCCGCTCGAGCCGCGTGCGTCCGGCGGGGCCGCCCCGGGGCCGGGGCCAGCCGGATCCGATCCGCCGTTCTGGTTCTTCGTGCCCTCGGCCCGGGCCGTGTGGGATCCGGTCACCGGTATCCGTACGCGGACGCTCCTGCCCGAGGTGTGGTATCTCGCCGTGTCCCGCCACAGAAAGGGGCTCCTCGTCGCAATGGACGGGGACAGGACGCGACACGTCCTGGCGGACATCGGGGGGATCGGGCTTGGGGTCACGCCGCGAACCACACGGCCGACGAACACGCGTTCACCGGTCGAAGATCGTGCGCCAGGCGTGGACAGGGCGGAGGTGGTGGCTTCGGGGCCGGCCGCGTCCGATCCGCCGTTCTGGTTCTTCGTGCGCTCGGCCCAAGCCGTGTGGGATCCGGCCGCGGGTTCCCGTACGCGGACACTCCTACCCGGGGTGTGGTATCTCGCCGTGTCCCGCCACAGAAAGGGGCTCATCGTCGAAATGGAGGGCACATGGCACGTACTGGCGGAGACCGTTCGGATCCAGCCGGCGGACGTCGATCGGGTCGAGGGCGTACTGCGGAACAAGCCCCCCAGCACACGTTCGCAGGTTGCGTCCGATCCGCCGTTCTGGTTCGCAGTGCCCTCGACTCGACCAGTCTCGGATCCGGTTACCCGCGCCGAGACGCGGACGCTCACAGCCGGAACCTGGTACCTCGCCGTGTCCCGCCACAAGAGCGGGCTCATCGTCGAGGTCGACCAGGCACGGCACTTGCTGCCGGACATCAGCGGGATTCAGTGCGTGCCGCCGGCGAGCAATCCGCCCCGGGCCGGGAGAACCAGCCCGGCATGACAGCCCCCGGGATTCGACGACGGAGCAACACCGGCCACCGCCGGAGACTTTGATCGTGGCTGTCCAACCACGGTGCGCCGGTCATCCTCCTCTCCGCCGGACCGGAAGTAGGGACCGCCGTTGAAGTGCCCGAACCACCCACTGCGGTTCGCCTCTTCCTGCCACGAACGGCAGACCTCGCGCCCTCGCCGGTCTGCGCGAACGTCGGCACGGCCGCGGGGTGCGGACATCGTCCGACGCGGTCACGCTCGTGCAGCATGGGCAGGTCGAGCAGGTACCGAAGCACTGCGGCATCCTGAGCCCGCGATGCCCCGGCATCGGCGGCAATGGAACAGACATTCAGTGTCTGCGCGTTCGCTGACCCCTTTCGGGAGGTCGGCCGGCCACATCGGTGCGATGAACGGCCTTGGCTTCGCGGGGGGAGTTCCGAGCCGGCACGATCTGCCATCCACTTCGTGGAGGGGCAACTGCGTCGAGGCGAGGCCCCATCCGCCGTTGAGGGCCGCACCCAGCGAGGCTCCGGCACGACGTGTCCCCGACCTGTCCCACGCGGCCTCGCTCAGGTCGAGCAGGTCATCGAGGATGTTGCCCGCCTGCCGCCATTTCCGCCCGGGGCCGGCTGACAACTGGATCTCGGCGTTCAGCCTTCGCCAACTGTCGTTTGCCGTGGGGTGATCGGCTGATCATGGCGGCGAAGGTTGGGGGAAATCGTGGGCGACCGAATTCCGCTGTCGGAAGTAATCGACGAGATCCGGGCCGAGTTGGTCGCGGCGGCGGCTCGGGCCGCCGCGCAGGACGTGCACTTCGCGGTCGGCCCGGTGCAGATCGAACTGCAGGTCGGGGTGACCAAGACGGCAGACGCCAAGGGCGGGGTGAAGCTCTGGGTCGTCGACTTGGGCGCCGGGGGGAGTGTGTCGCATGCGGCGGTGCAAAAGGTCACGGTGAATCTGGAAGCGCCGCTCGACCGGGCGGGCCGACGGGTCCTGGTGACCGACGAACTCGAAGAGCGGCCATGAGGCGTCGCACGGTTGCGTGGCGATCCGGGGAGGTCGTCCCGAGCCGTGCGGTCCTCACCGTGGCGCGTCGTGCTGCGGGCTCCGGCTCGCACAACGGCAAGTGGGTGCTCGGCAGCGGGTTCCTCATGCGCCCCGGGCATGTCGTGACTGCCGCACACAACCTCGGCAGCGGCGAGGTGACGGTGCGATTCGGGACCGGCTGCGACCATCGCACCACTGTCGTGTACGACGGCCGCCCGGACGACTTGGACCTCGCGATCCTGCGGGTCGACCGGACGCTCGGGATCACCGCGACGGCTCGGAGCGTCGGGGTGGTGCGGATTGCACGGGTGCACCGCGACACGCCTGTACTTCTGGATCGCTGCTGGGCGGTCGGGTACCCGCAGTTCGTCGCCCGCCGCGACGGCGAACGCCCGCAGCGGGACACCGTGCAGGTCAACGGCGTCGTCACACCCGCTTCGCGCGCGGTGTCGGGGCTGTTGCGACTGCAAGTGGCCGGCACGCCGTCCGACGTGCGCAGCGGCTCGCAGTGGCAGGGCATGTCCGGGGCCGTGGTGTTCACCGAGGACCCCGAGTTCGGCAACATCGCGGTCGGGATCGTGACCGAGCACGGCCTCGACGAAGGCCCCAGCGCGTTGACCGTCCTGCCGTTCACCGCCGTCGCCGCCCTCGACCACGAGTCCAAGTCCCGGGTCTGGGCCCTGTTGGGCATTCCCGATGAGGACGATCTTCCCGTCCTCCCACGCCCGTACGAATGGCGCGACCCCGGGACGCTGATCGGAGCGGCCACCCTCCTGGATACCTTGTCGGCCGGCCGCGGGATCCTCCAGAACAACGACCTGCGTTACATCGACAACAGCCAGGTTCTCCGGGCCGACTTCGCGGCACACCTCGCCGACGCACTCGAACGATCCGACCCGGAGGAAGCCATCTCGGAGGCGCTCGCGGTCGCGGACAACGTACGGCGGATCCGTGACCTCCTCCGACAGTTCAACACCGCCTCGGCAAGCCGGACAGCACAGGCGATCGGGCGTCTCGACGGGGTCGCGGAGGACTACAACACACTCACCACACGTTCGGGGTACGTCCGTGAGCTGCGTGGCCGCACCGAGTCGGCCGATGCATCCGACAATGCGGCCCCCGCCGTGTACGAAGCACTCCTGCGCTACCTCGCCGCTTGCTGCGCCCAACTCGCCGAGGTTCGGGCCGCCGTCCTCCACCTCGTCACCGCGGTGGCCGAGGAGCACCCTGCGCTGCATGGCGACAGCAATCGGCTGGTCGACGAACTCCGATACGGGCTGGACCGACTCCACGAAGGAAAACAGTCGTTCGACCGCGCGGCCGATGTCCTTGGCAACGTCGCCATCCGGTCCGGCGCCGTCTTGGAACGGCACGTCGATTTGGAGCGCCACGCACAGCGCGAAGACGGCGAAACCGCGCGCCTGCTCGGCAGACTGGCCGCGGACATGTCTCCGTCGACCTGGTTGTTGCCCCCGGCGGTCGGCAGGTTGGCCACGGTCCGTTGGGCGGGCGGCCTGGACGTCCGGGTGACGTTCTCCGACACGCGCGCCGGCAGTATCGACCTCAGCACACTCCACGTCTGGACCCGCAACGTGCCGTTGCGGCCCGAGGCCGTCGTCGGTGTCCTGCTGGATCGGCAGGACAACACCATCGCCGTCGAACTCGTCAACCTCGACTGGCCATTCCACCAGGGCCAACTACACCGCATCCGGGAGCGGTTCGGCACCATCCAGGATCTGTCCGGTTGATGCCGCTGTCACAGGTCGGATCGTTGTCCGGCACGAGGCGCTGCCCGAGTTCCTCGGAGGCTTCGGCGCTGCCCTGTTCGTTGCCGTGGGTGAGGTCGTCCTTCGCCGTGTCCTCAGGTGGAAGAACAACGATGAGAGCCTCGCCGACCAAACGATGTGCCCCGAGTGTGGCGGTCATCTGCGCCATCTGCGGATGCGAGCCAGTGGAGGAGTCCGCCATGTGATGCAAGCCCTGCTGTCACCAGGCCGTCCGCCCCAGGAAGGCGGCTCGGTGCAGGGGCTGTGTCGGTGGTCGGCGGTAGCGTCCGTCGGATGAGTATGGAAGCAACTCGTGCCGGTGGGGCCGAGGTCCGGGTCAGCCTGTCGCCGGAGGTGATCGAGTCGGGGGTCATACCGCCGGTGACGTGGCCCCACTGGTCGATGCCGACGAACGTCGGGGCGCCGGGCGCGGACCACTCGGGCGCGGCGTCGGCGGCCAGGCGTGCGCGGTAATTCTCCCAGGCCCGCACGGGGCAGATCTCCGGGTCGCGTTGGCGCAGGAACCGCGCGTCGCGGACCGAGTGCTTCGTCTCGGTGAGATGGACACGACCAGGCCGCGCGGGTGGAGCGCGACATCGCGGGCGAGGAGTCCGGCGGGGTCGTGGGCGCGAGCGGCGTAGTGCACGTCGGTGAGGATGAGCGTGCGGTCGCGGTGCTCGGCGAGGGTTTCGGGGCAGGCCCGTACCACGGTGTACAGGTTTTCGATTACTGACCGTGATGACTTCGAATCTGTCATCGAAACAATCGAACGGACCGATGAGTTCGTGGCCCGCGGCCGGTCCAAGTTCGTGACACCCGAGGAAAGGACACCGCCATGTCAGAGCTTCTCGTCGACTTCATCACCTCCCTCGACGGCAACGCGTCGGGAGAGGGCTGGCCCGGGTTCTGGGGCCTCGAGGGCCCGGAGTACCTCGCCTGGCTCGGCGAGCAGCCCGAGGTCACCTACCTCATGGGAGCGAACACCTACCGCTTGATGTCGGGCTTCGCCGCCGGCGAGGCCCCGAATGGCCAGGACGAGTTCAGGGCCGAGGAAGAGGCGTCCGTCGACGAGTTCACGCAAGCGTCCAAGGTGGTGTTCTCGTCCTCGCTCGAGGAGCCACTGACGTGGGCCAACTCCACGCTCGTCCGCGACGACGCCGTCGAGACGGTCCGCGCCATGAAGGAGAACGGCTCGGGGCTCCTCAGCACGATCGGCAGCCTCAGCCTGTGCCGGTCCCTGCTACGGGCCGGACTCGTCGACCGATTCCGGGTCGGGATGTTCCCGGTGATCACCGGGGCCACGGGCGCGGAACGCATCTACGACGGCTACCCGGACGTCGCCCTCGAGATGATCGAGCACCGGACCTTCGACGGCCGCATCCAGCTTGTCGAGTACAAGCCACGCGTGCTCGAGCACCCGCCGCTCGGCGCCCCTGCGTGACGTCGCCCCGTCCGCAGGTGTCGAACGCCACCGCCCGCCGTTGACGTCGCTCCCCTCGGTCCAGCAGTGCGCGTACACATTGTTTCCGATGTTTGAGCCGGCAAGGTGTGCCGCGCACGAGGTGGTACGTACTTTTCCCGGCACAGCGGTGTCATGACCGATCGCGTCCCGAGGAGCCGGCGGCTGACCGCGCCCGATCGGGCGGGACTGACCGCCGGGATGCGGCGGCTGTCACCACAGCGGGGGCGGCCCCGGAGGCCGCCCCCGACCACGCCCGCACCCAGCGGCCACACGGGGTCGAGCACACGGGCGGCGTCGGCAAATCGCAACTCGCCCTTGAGTACGGACACCGGCACACCATCGCCTCGAGGACAGGCGCGATGACGTTCCGTTCGGGGTGTTCCGGGCGCCGGCGTCGATCGAGGATGAGGGAATCGGTTCGACATCCCGGCCAATCCGCCGGCGAACCCGCAGCCCGGCGAGCGCCGGCGGTGGCTTGACGCGGCGAACCGGCTGCCGGGGCGACAGGTGGCCGCCTCCGCGTGCGGGCAGGAGCGGGCAGAGGGGATCTGCGAACCGGCGCGCGACGACGAGGTGGTGGCCGGCAGCGGGGCCTGGCGAGGCGTACGTCGGTGAAGGGCGTGGGACCGCCGCGCCCGGGGCTGTCGAGGTGTGGTCCGGGCGCGGCGGTGGACCGGGGGTCAGGCGTTGGCGAGGCTGATCTGGTCGTTGAAGATCACCCACTGCTGGCCGGGGTCCTTGGCGTCGCACGGCTTGGTGGAGATGTTCGGCGTGCCCCAGGCGTTGGCGAGGCAGTAGGCCGGGGCGAAGGTGAGGGAGATCTGCTGGCCGGTGACGGTCCAGTACTGGCCCCGGTCCTTGGCGTCGCACGGCTTGGTGGAGATGTCCGGCGCGCCCCAGGCGTTGGCCAGGCAGTAGGCCCGCGCGTTGGTGAGGGAGATCTGCTGGCCCGAGAGGGTCAGGTGCTGGCCGCGGTCGGCGGGGTCGCACGGCTTGGTGGAGACCTTCGGGGTGTCCCAGGTGTTGGCGAGGCAGTAGTAGCCGGGGGCCGGGGTGGGGGCTGCGGCCTGCGCCCCGACGGCCGGCAGGAAGGAGGACGTCAGGGCGAGCGTGGCGACGGCGAGTGTCTTGCGGAGTGCGATTGCCATGGGACATCCGTTCTTGCGGTGGCGTGCGGTTCGCGCACGACCGTGAGGTGTTCTCCCAACTGGGCGTGAACACAGGGCAATTGGTAGCACCGACCGTTTGTTCGTCGACAGTTCCGCGTGGCAGGTTCATCCGAACGGGTAACTCCGGGTGGTCCGGGAGCGTTCGGGCGAGTGGTGGAGCGGGCTGGGCGGCAGGCAGGGATGCTGGCCCCCACCGCGGACGACACGGGCGTGCGGCACCGGGGCCGCACGGTCCTCCCGGGTGCGCGGCCGTGATGTGGCGTATCGCGGACCGGTGGAGGGCGGGCGGTCGACGGTTCGCCCCGCCTCCGGTTCGCAGTGGATCGGGATCAGTGCCCGGTGGTGTCTCCAGCGTCGGGGCGGTGCAAGTGAGAGAAGATCATCTTCCGCAGTGGCTGCGGGAAGCGCGGCCACCGATCGGTACAGACCGTGAAGGCTCGACGGGCCGGACCGTCGGTTCGGCGCGGCCGGTGTCGGTGGCCGGCGGTAGCGTCCGTCGGATGAGTATCGAAGCAACTCGTGCCGGTGGGGCCGAGGTCCGGGTCAGCCTGTCCCCGGAGGCGGTGGAACGCGTACGGGCGTTGATCGGGCTCGGCCTCGCGGCGTCGATCGAGGACTACGTGGCCGACTCGGTCCGTAACCGGCTCGCCGGATTCGGCCCTGTTCTCGTATAGCTGATCAGTAGTTAACGGCTCTCGTCCGGGACGTTGCTTCCGGCCGGGCTGTTCGAGTGCCGGACCGCCACGCCTGTCGTGTAGCTGGCGTCCGAGGCCTTGCCGTGGAGCGGCGGGCGGTCCGGCGCGTGGTGTGGCGGTCACGTGGCGGCGATTGGCGTTCATGTGACCATCGCACGGTGACGCTCGTTGACCTCGTGGTGTGAGCACACCGCACGGTGACCCCTTGAAAGTGCCGGGCCGTCGAGCCCTGGGGAATAGACAGGGGTCCGTGCGGTGCGCCGGCACCGCGAGAGGTCTTCTGAGATGTCGGCACCCGATGCCTGTGATCAGCGCGACGTGCGGTTCCGCATGTGCTCTCACCAGCACTGACAACGACGCATAGGCAGGGGATGGAGAATGATCTACTGCGGGATCGACTGGGCCGAATCGCACCATGACGTCGCCGTGATCAATGATGCGGGCGAGTTGCCGGCGAAGCGCCGCATCACCGACGACGCCGAGGGCTACAGGATCCTCGCGGACCTGCTCGCCGACCACGGCGACGACCCGGACGACCGGATCCCGGTCTGCATCGAGACCAACCGCGGTCTGCTCGTCGCCCTGCTCAATCAGGGCGGACGCAAGGTCTACGCGATCAACCCCATGGCGGCATCCCGCTACAGGGACCGCCACGGCGTCTCACGGAAGAAGTCCGACCCGGGTGACGCCCTGATCCTGGCGAACATCCTGCGCACCGACATGCACGTGCACCGGCCGATCCCCGCCGACACCCCGCAGGCCCGAGCGGTGGCGGTCCTGGCGCGCGCCCAACAGGACGCCCAGTGGAACCGGCAGCAGATGTCGAATCAGGTCCGCTCCCTACTGCGCGAGTACTACCCGGCCGCCCTGGACGCCTTCGCCACCTGGACGAACCCACTGACCAGGCCCGAGGCACGCGAGATCCTGCGCATCGCCCCGACCCCGGCCAAGGGGGCCGAGCTGACCATCGCGCAACTGCGCGCCGCCCTGGCGCGCGCCGGCCGCAGCCGAGGCATCAAGGCCACCGCGGAACGCATCCAAGACGTGCTGCGGGGCGAATACGCCCACCAGCCGCCCGAGGTCGAGGACGCCATGGGCGCCCAACTCCTCGGCCTGCCGCGGCAGCTCGACGCCGCCTGCATCGCGGCCGACGAACTCGCCGCCCAGGACGAGACGGCGTTCCGCGAACACCCGGACTCGAAGATCATGCTGTCGTTTCCCGGCATCGGACCACAGCTCGGAGCGCGCATCCTCGCCGAGATCGGCGACGACCGCTCCCGCTTCTCCGACGCCCGAGCCCTCAAGGCATACGTCGGCTCCGCGCCCATCACCCGGGCATCGGGCAAGAAACACCACGTCGGACGCCGCATGGTCAAGAACGACCGGCTCAACCACGCGGGCTACCTGTGGTCCTTCGCCGCCCTCAACGCATCCGAGGGAGCCAACGCCCACTACCGGGCCCGCCGGGAACGCGGGGACTGGCACGCGGCCGGCCTCCGACACCTCTTCAACCGGATGATCGGACGGCTCTTCCACTGCCTTCAGAGGCGCGAAGTGTTCGAAGAACATGAGGCGTTCCCCTCCGCGCTGAGGGATGCAGCTTGACTTCTTAGACCCCTGAGATGTCTACGGCGAGGTCCCAGGTAGCAATCCGTAGTGAGCGGAGCCGCAGGGCTGCGTCGCTGTCATCCGTCGGCCCTGGCGCTCTGGGCGGATGCGGGCGCCTGCTGGAGATACAGCCGGAACCCTTCCGCCTCGGGTTCGAATCCCAACGACGAGTACAGGCGATGGGCCCCGTCGGAGGCATGGCGCTTGTGAGACAGCAGTTGGACCTTGTTGCACCCGGCGGATCGCGCGTCCGCGAGCAGCTGTCGCAGCATTGCGCCGGCGATGCCCTGGCGTCGATGCTCCGCGGCGACAACCACGGCTTCGACGAACGCCGTCGGCGCACAGGCATACGTAACGTTCGGCATCACCATCATCGTTGCCGTCCCCACCGGGTCGCCGTCGGCCTCGGCGAGATAGACGGTCAATTCGTCGGACCGCACCACTCGATCCCAGGTCTGCCGTTCGAGGCCGGAGGCAGACCTCGGTACTTCACCGCCCGGATCGCGACGGGCGTGCACGCCCAAGACGGCCATCAAGTCCTCGGCGCCTGCTGTCCGGACAACCAGATCGAACATTCGGACAGCATGCCCGTTCCCGATCGTGTCCACAGGCGGTTTCGGAGCGAAGCCCTCCGGGCGCCCGGACGCGAACACGGAAGGCTCGGACAAGGAAGCCGGAATCAGCTACAGAGAGCTACTTGGGACCTCGCTGTAGCAACACGAACTCCGGGCCTACTCACCCCACACGAATAGCCGTCCTTACCAATAAGCGAATTCGCCACCTGCGGTGACGAGTTCAGGTCGCTACATGAAGCGACCCTGTTATCTGTGGCAAGGGGGAACCGGTGCCCGACGTCGTACTGTTGCCGACCGGGAGGCGCTCACGGTTCGGGCGTCGGCCGACGCCTTCCTCGACTCGATCGCCAACCGGAACACGGTCCGCAACTACGGGATCGGGGTGGGCAAGACCTCGGAGCGGCTCGGTGAGGGCCGGCCGCTCGTGTCGGTCGCGGACGACGAGGTCGGCGAAGCCCTCGAACTGCTGTGGGGCACCTCTGCGGTGAACACCTGGAACGCCCGACGCGCGTCGGTGCTGTCGTGGTTGGGCTGGTGCCGCGAGCGCGGACACGACGGCCCGGCGGTCCCTGCCTGGGCGAAGCGACTGACCGTGCCGGACTCCGAGACCCCGGCCCGCTCGCGGATGGCCGTCGACCGGCTGATCGCCCGCCGGGAGGTGCACCTGCGGGAGAAGACGCTGTATCGGATGCTCTACGAGACGGCCGGTCGGAGGAGATCCTGAGCCTGAACATCGAGGACCTGGACCTCGCCGGGCGCCGCTGCCTGGTCAAGTCCAAGGGCGCCCGCCCTCGTACGCGTCGCCGCGGCGCAGTCCGCGAGGACTTCGTCCTGGAGACGGTCTACTGGGACGCCGGCACCGCCCGGTTGTTGCCTCGCCTACTCAAGGGGCGTATGCGCGGCCCGGTGCTCGTCACCCACCGTCGGCCGGGACCCGGGAAGGTCGTCGGGCCGCGCGACGTGTGCCCGGACACCGAGCCGGCCCGGCTGTCGTACGGGCAGGCGCGTGCGGTGCTGGACGCGTACACCGCGGTGCGCGGGCCCGGGACGGGCTGGGATCTTCACGAGTACCGCCACTCGGCCCTGACGCACCTGGGCGAGGCGGGGGCGAGTCTGCTGATGCTGATGGCCAAGTCCCGGCACAAGAAGCCGGAGAACGTCCGCCGCTACTTCAAGCCGTCCCCGGAGGCGATCGCCGAGCTCACCGGCCTGCTCGCCCCGGGCGACAGCAGGCGGTGAAGACGGCGTTCGTGCGACCGCCGCTCGGGGCCTTGCCGGTTCGTCACGTTACGCAGGCCCGATACCACGGCGCCGGGCGCAATTCCCGATGCATCCCCGCCAGGCGGGCCCGCACATTCCGCTGCGCGTGAACGAACGATCCATCTCCTGCTCGTGAGGGGAGACTTCGCAAGACACCCCCCGAGATGCCGGAGGTCGACATGGCTCCGACCCCGAGCCGCTTGGTCCGCGCACTGCCGTACTGGCCGGCGCTGCGCCACCCGACGCTGCGCCGTCTGCTGCCCGGATTCGTCTTCTCGTCGCTGGGTGACGGCATGGCCGTGGTCGCGGTTGGTTGGCTGGCGATCGACCTCGCACCGGCGTCGAATCGCAGCGTGTGGGTCGCGCTGGCCGCCGCCGCGTACGTCCTGCCCGGTGCCCTGGGCGCACTCTTCCTGGGACCCTGGCTACGACAGCGCAGCCCCGCCCACCTGGCCGGATGGGACGCGATCCTGCGCATGTGCGCGCTGGGCACCATCCCTGTGTGTTACGCCTTCGGCTTCCTCTCGATTCAGGCGTACGTGGCCTTGCTGGCAGCCTCGTCGGTACTGCATTCCTGGGGGCAAGGCGGTATATACACGCTGGTCGCGCGCGTGCTGCCGGAACGTGATCACCTGGCCGGGAACGCCCTGCTGTCCAGTGTGGGGGCGTTCGCGACGATCGTCGGCCCGATGCTCGCCGGCGCGCTCATCGTGGTGGGCGGGCCGGCGACCGTGCTCGCCGTCGACGCGGTCACCTTCCTCGTGCTCGCCGTCACCTTCCTCTTCCTGTTGCCCGACGTCGGTGCGACCCCGCCCGAGGTCGCGTCGCGAGCGGCGGGCTTCATGGCCATCCGACGCAACCCCACTCTCTTGGGCCTGCTGACCCTGAGCTTCGGTTTCTTCTTCCTCTTCGGACCGGTCTACGTGGCGTTGCCCTTGTACGTGTCGGGCGGACTGCACGGCTCCGCAGGGCTGTTGGCGGCCTTCTACTCGGCGTTCGGCGTGGGAGCGCTGATTGGTTCGTTCCTGACCGGATTCCTGCGCAGTCGGCCGCAGAGGCCCACCGCCATCGCCATCGTCGTCGGCTTCGGCGTCTTCATGCTCCCCATCGGCCTGGGCACGCCGACGCCCGTCGCGATCGGCGCGTTCGCGATCTGCGGGATGCTGTGGCCGCCCTACGCCTCGCTCTCGACCACGCTCATCCAACGCTCGTCGCCCGACGCGCTGATGCCCCAAGTCCTGGCGGCCGGTTCGGCCGTCCGCGTGTTGTCCGTCCCGCTGGGAACGGCGCTGGGCGGTCCCTTGGTCGGCGCCTTCGGAGCCGACACGACACTATGCCTCGCCGCCGGGGGTATCACAGCACTCGGGCTGCTGGCGGCCGGTGCTTCGGCACTTCGGGTACGGGCGAGGCCAGACGCGCCATCGGCGACCGCGGCGGTCGAAGAGACACAGAGTTGATGTGCGGAGTCGAGTGGATAAATAGCGCAAATCAAGAAAATGGTGCCCCTTTCTTGCGCTCGACCGTTTCCTCCTCCCCTGCCGGAAGATATGGACCAAAGTCGCGCGCCTCGCCTTGTGCCTTGAACTATCGGGGTTACGAGGTGTTACGCCCTTCGGGCGTAACACCTCGTAACCCCTCTTACGGGCGCGTCGGGGCTGTCATCCGTGATCGGCGTTCGGCTCGCGCAACGGCCTCAATTCGTTGGGGAGTTCGGGCAGGGCGAAGGAGTATCGCCCGAGCATGTTCACGTGGTCGCGTACGAACGGGGACAGGCGGGCCACGTCCGCGTCGCGGACGTCGAAGCCGTCGGTCCGCAACCGCTTGACGGCGGCGTCCATGTAGCGGGTGTTGAAGAGCACCAGGGCGTTGAGGACCAGGCCGAGCGCGCCGAGTTGGTCCTCCATGCCGTCCTGGTAGTTCTGGTAGAGCTGTCCGGCCTTGCCGTGGAAGATCTTCCGGGCGAGGGAGTGCCGGCCCTCCTGGAGGTTGGCCTGGGCCTTGATCTGTCGCCGGTAGGCGGGCTCGTCCGCGAGTCGCAGGATGTGCAGGGACTTGGAGATCCGGCCGTAGTGCGCGATCGCGTCGCCCAGCGGGGTGGGCCGGCCGTCGCGCGAGAGCATCCGGATGACGTCGTACGCGCACCGCGCCGGTGTGGATCGAGCCGATGATCCGCAGGATGTCGTCCCAGTGGCGCTCGATCCGCACCGGGTCCACCCGCCCCCGGGCGACCTGCTGGAACGGCCCGTAGTGCGCCCGCGCATCCACCCGCCACATCTTCTGGTCCGGCAGGTCCGCCAGTTGCGGCGCGTACACGTACCCCGCCAAGGTGAGGAGACCAAAGACAATGTCACTGTACGAGGCGGTATCCGTGACGATCATCTCCGGGAGTTTGCCGCCCTCGCGGTCGTAGAGCACGTCGAGCACGTACAGCGAGTCGCGCGGGGTGCCGGCCACGACCTTCCCGCCGAGCCCGGCGGCCTGGTCGTTGATCATGTTCAACCACGTGGCCCCGCCCCGGCGCCCGAAGAAACGGGGATTGGGGCGCGCGTACACCGACGGCACGGGGGCGACGAACCGCATGCCGTCGACCGAGGCGACCAAGCCGCCGCCCCACGCCTGTGCGAGGTCGATCCCGGCCTGGTAGTCGATCATCGTGGCGTTCGCGGCCCGATAGGTGGCGAGCCGCAGGTAGTTGTGGTCCACGTGGCCGAGCCGGTCGCGGGTGAGCGTGTCGGCGCCGCCGATCACCGGCGTGTACCCGACGTTGCAGCCATGCGCCACCAGCAGGGCGGCGATCGTGATCCGCAGATCGGCCAGCCGGCTCTCGGAGCCGGTGATCGAGGTGAACGCGCGGTCCGCGCCGGTCCACGAGAACACTTCGAGAATCGCCTCGGGCAGGTCCACCCGCGGCATCATCGACTTCACCGCCGCGCGCAGCTCCACCAGGCTCGGCGGGTCGGGTTCCGGTTCCAGCGCGGCCAGGTGCAGCCGCCCGTCCTCGCCGAACGTCGCCTGCGTGTTCACCGGCAACCGGGACGCCACCTCGCGATACGTGCCGTCCAACAACTCGGCCCGCGCCCGCAGTTGTTCCTGTGCGTCTTCGGGAAGGCCCAGGCTCGCGAGCACGGTTGGCCGGGTGCGCGTCCACGCCGCCCCGGACAACAGCTTCGCCCGCGGGTCGCCCCACTTCGAGGAGTTGCGCGCGAAGATCTCCCGGCGCCGCAGCATCCAGTGGAAGTGCTCCAACACGCAGAACACGTACGCCTTCCACTCCACACACCCCGGCTCGACTCCCGGCGCGGACAGCACCAGGCGCCGCCACGATCCCGACAGCAGCGACAGGTCGATCTCCGAGGCCGCGACCTTCTTGCGCCCGAGCAGATCCGGCAGTGACCGCAACCCGGCCAGCACCGGCGCGCCCTCCGGGGTAGCGCCGAAGTCGACCACGCCCGTCAGCGTCGGCGGCCTCACCGCGCGCTCGCGGTGAGGCCCCACCGTCGGTTCGGGCCGCCGTCTGCGGGCCGGAACCAACCTGAGCATGTCGAGCAAGGTGTCGGTGCCGGCGAGGTCACCGCGATGGCTGGACGCGGGCGTGGCGCGCGGGGCCCGCGGTGCCGGTTGGGTCGAGGGCCACGAGGTCCACGAGGTGTTGCACGAGGGTGTCGAGGGGGCGGGTTCCGTCAAGAACCAGGTCCGCGAACTCGCGGGTGGGCGCCACGTGTAGTTCGTGGGCGTCGCGGCCTCGTTCGAGGTAGCCGCGCAACGTGATCCGGGGGTCTTTGCGTTCCTCGATCTTGCGGAGGGTCTTGCGGGCGAGGCGGATGTCGGCTTGCGCGTCGACGTACGCGCGCCGGTGGGCGCGATCGCGGACACCGGGCGGGGCGAGGGCGAACGGCCCTCGACGATCACCAGCGCGGCTTCGTCGTGCCGGGCGATCTCGGCTTCGACGCGGCGGGCGTCGATCGCGTGCGGATGGCCGAAGTCGACGATGGGACCGGTGCCGTCGAACGAGGGCACCGTTGGGGCGGCGGCGGGGTCGCGGTGGTAGCAGAGGTCGAGGTGGACCACCGCGGCGAGTTCGCGGGCGATGGTGATCTTCCCGGAGCCGGCGCCGCCGGCCAGGGCGAGCACGGGTGTCGACTCGGGTGCCGCTGGTGTACCTCGATCCACCGCCGGTGCCGGGGACCCGACTCTATGCCGGGCGACGTCGCGGCTCGGGGAGCGCGGATCAGCCGGTGCGACCGGTGGCGTGCCTTGCGACCCTGGCCAGGGTGTTGCCGGGATGGGCCCGACCGCGGCGCCGGGGGTGCCGTCGGTGAGGGCCGCGGTGGGGTCGGGGGTCAGGACGTGGTGTCCGTCGGCGCGCAGGGTGGCGGTGTTGCGGCGGACGGCGGGGCTTTCCCACACGCGGTGGTTCATGGAGGGCTGGAAGTAGACGCCGGGCCCGTGCGCGAGGACGAGCGCGGTCAGCAGGGTGTCGGCGAGTCCGTGGGCGGCTTTGGCGATCGTGGTGGCGGTCGCCGGGGCAACGAGCAACAGGTCCGTGTGCTCGAGCAGTTCCGCGTGCAGGGGATGGCCGGGGTCCCCTTCCAGTCGTCGTCGGTGTGGACGGGGACGCGCAGCGCGGGGAGGAAGAGGGCGACGGCGGTGGGAGTGGCGACGACGGACACGGTGTCCGCGTACCGCAGGGCGTCCTCGACGAGGAGGTCGGCGGCGTTGGCCGCGCTGGAGCCGCAGATGCCCAGCGGCAGGCGGTGGAAGGGCTTGCCGGTCACCGACGCGCTCCCGGGACGACGTCGCCGGTCGCGTCGGCGACGGCGGCCAGGTCGCCCAGGCCGGGAAGCGTGGCGAGGTTGGGGAGGCGGTGGGTGAAGACCGCGCGCCACCACGTTCCCAGGGGCCGGGCGATCTGCGCCAGGACGAGGTCCTCGACCGGGCCCAGGGCACGGTAGAAGTCCAGCACCGCCGCCCGGTCGGCCATCTCCACGCGCCTGATCCGATCGAGCAGGTCGCCGATCGTGTCGCCGCCCGGCACGTCGGCGAGCAGGCGCGGGGAGAACAGCCATGTGCGAGGCGCGGGCAACCGGCCCGCGTCCAGGAACGCGGCCCACGCGAGGAGATCGACCAGGTGGCCGGCCAGGTGCCGCCAGGCGTGGACCTCGGTGCGCAGGACCCCCTGGTAGACCGAGCGCCAATAGGTGGAGGCGTAGCGGGAGACGATCTCGGGCGCGAGCCGGTGCTCCGTCGTGCCGGCCGGGCCCGCCGCCAGGCGGGCGTGGTGCTCGGCGACGACGTCCCCTGTCGGTTCGCCGACGGGGGACTCACAGGCGTTCGAGATCAGAATCGCCACGATCAGGGGTCCGCGAACCGCCGGGCGACAGAGCGGCTCGGAGCGACGTCCAGCACGGGCAACAGGAACAGGACAAACAAGAAGGCTGACAGGCAGCGTGACCACCATTCTTCATAGTCACTTATGTAGACATGACCGGAAGGATGGGTCGTATCCATTCTGGCAGTGACTCAATATGTGTGCTCCCTGCAAGAGCACCTGCTTGATGCCGCGACACCTAGATGGTTTCCTTGGATTGTTACTTGTCGAAGGATTAATTTAAGGGGGTTGAGAATGACAGTCTGGCGTCTCCCGGTTACCTTGGTGGCAACTGCGGCTCTTCTTGCAAGTGGCAGCAGTGGGGCGTTCGCGGACGCGGCGCCTGAAAAATCGATTCCGCACTGCGTGTTCAATGGCATCAATAGTCAACTTAATTGTTTCGACAAAATCGGTGAAGCTGCCGAGTTCATTTCCGATGGAAGTGTTCGAGCAGATACCGTATCAACGTCCGAGGATTTTGAGGCGGAAGTTGTTGCACTGAATGCCAAGAACAGCCCACAGGATGCGAATATTGTTCAGGCAATCTTGTGGCAGTACAAAAGCTTTAAAGGTTCAACCTACACCATTCTCGGTTCCTCCACCTGCAACAACTGGGGTTCGGGGGAGAACCTTATATATGGGGAATGGAACGATACCCCGAGTTCGGGGAAGACGTACGCCGAGTGCGGAGTATCGCTGTTCGAGCACCAGTACTACGGTTCGGTGATCGTCATTCAAATAAACAACGAGCTCTCCTCCTTTGGCGTCATGGACAACGCCGCCTCCTCATGGCGTACCTGGGGTGGGGTGAATCACCGGCTCCCTTCGCGTCTTGCCTCCACGTGATGGGGTTCATCGTCAGCAGGGTCGTCTCGCTAGATCACCATGCGAGCGAACATCCGTAGTGGGCCCATGGCCTGAGCATTTGTGCAGCCTGCGGATTCGAGGAAAAGGCCCGCACGACTAGCCCGCGCCTTACGCCACGGCGCGAGTACACGCGACAATCCGGCTACGCGAGCCGTTTGCGTGAGCAACACCGCACCGGCCTGCGAGACGATCCCCGACCCACTGGCTATGACGGCTTCCGGCGGCCCCGCCCGGACGGCTCCACTCGGCGCCGACAAACGTTCGACGACGTTTCGAACCGGCCGCACCCAGCGGTACCGCCCAGTTCAAGCGGCGGAGCCATTTCAGACCGTCCTTGAAACAGCAACCAGCTGGGGCCAACTCGGGCCGTCCGGGTGGGGCCGCTGTAGACCGTCATAGCCAACCCACCGGACTCCACGCGCACACGCGGATGCGACCGGCTATTCTTCTTCACCTGAGAAGTGCTTCTTTCCGTGCAGCCGACAGGACCCTAGAGAGGTCCCCTCGTTGCAGGCCAGGAGTACTTTTCGTTTTTCTGACCGCCTGTCCGACACCCCGCCTCAGCGAACCTGGCCTCGATCGTTCACGAGTCCTCGTCGGTTCGTCGCCGGGGACTCCGCGCCAAGAAAATGTGGTCTTTCTTCCGAAGACTGGCAGGTGGCGTGCAGGCGAGGAATTCACCTGGCGCGCCGTGGCCCAGGTGCCATCGGAACTGTGGTGCTCCGAATGGGGCAGCAACCAGCTCTACAGCAAGGACCTCTGCGCGGCCGCCGCGCAGGTTCTGGGCGAAGCCTCCTATCGGGAACCAAACGCCTGCCCGATGGCTTCCCGAGATCAGCCCGGCGGACCAGATGAAGATGGCGGCAATATGAAGTCCCGCTCGGAAGAGGGTGGCGTTCCTTCTCATAGCGGGTTGCCAAGCCACGCCAGTTTTTGGGCTATTGATGCAGCATTCGATGCTATTGCGCCGTTTGCCTGCCTTACGAGCGAACGTCGGCGGGCGTCCGCCCCTCTGCCCTTGCGCTTTTGGTTGGCGACCCGGTCAGAGGGCTGTGGAATCACCGCCCGGACCCCGCTATTTGCGCAGGTGCCGCAGATGGCCGTGGGGAACAGGCTCGGCCTCGCCGAATCGGACATAGGAGACATCGTATTCGCCGAGTCGGAGCAGGGCGGATTGCGGCCGGAGTCCGCGACACCGAGCATACGCGTCTCGGAGAAGGAGTAGGCGGTCCCGAGCAGCGTTGCATCGGCGGAAGATGAGCAGCCGGTCCTGGCGGCCGGGCGCGCGAATCCACGCTCCTTCGAAGAACGCGTGCGATTCGGTGCGCTGTCCGCCGAATTTTGTTGTGTCGCGCTGTCAACCTGATTGGCTTCCGGGAAGGTCTTAGTGATTGAGAGCATGGCGAGGGGGATGTGGTGACGGACCGAACCGGCTCGATGCCGGGTGACGAAGCGGACTTCGTGGAGTTCGCCACCAGCAGGCAGCAGTCGTTGTACCGGCTGGCTTTTCTGCTGAGCGGTGACCAGGAGGGCGCCCAAGATCTGACGCAGACGGCGCTGGCGAGGTTGTTTCGCTTCTGGAAGCGGGCGGCGAGGGCGGAGGACCTGGATGCGTACGCCCGCACCGTGCTGCTCCGGGCGTACTTCACCGAGCAGAAGAGAGCTCGCCGTGAACGCGAGGCGCACATCCCCTTTGAGCCGCCACCCGCGGCGGACATGCCGGACCTGCGGCTGACCGTGGCCGCAGCCCTGGACCAACTGCCGCCACGCACCCGGGCGGTGGTGGTATTGCGGTACTGGGCTGACCTGAGCGTCGAGGACACCGCCGCGGTGTTGGGCTGCTCGACCGGGACCGTGAAAACTCTCAGTTCGCGCAGCCGGACCCGGCTGCGCGAACTGCTGCCTGACGACCTGTGGAAGGAGCCCCGCCATGGAGGATGACGCGCTGCGCGCGCTGCTGACGGAGACGACGTCCGATCTCGAACCCAGGCCCGACACGACACTCATCGCCCTGCGCGCCGGTCGCCGCCTGCGCCGCCGCTCACACGTGCGCAAAGCGGCGCTCGCGATAGCGGCTGCCTGCGCCATCCTGGTACCGGTTGCGTGGGCGAGCGTAGACGGCGGCGGCCAGGCGTCCCCGCTGCACCCGGCGACCTGGCCCAAGGACACCGCGCTGGCGCCGCCGACGACGCGATACCCCAGCACACACATCAAAAGCGGGGACGACAATCCCAAGCTCAGCCGCGACCAATGGCAGGTCCGCCGCGCATTCGAACAAAAGACCGCCGACGTCCTACGGCAACTGCTGCCGCTGGGCGGCCGGATCATGATCGCCGACGACACTTTTGCGAGTTTCCGAATCCATACCGGATCGGGACGGTACGCGATCCGGCTGGCAGCTCTGCCACTGAACGGCGCCGTCATCCCTAACTTCGCGTCCTGCCAGGCCTACCTCGCCGGGCAACCGAAGAAATCCTGCGTCCAAGGGGAGCTGCCCGGCGGTGCCGCCGCCCTGGTCGTCTCCGGGACCGATGCCAACCCCTCTCCCGACCGGCCTGGGCCCCAGGCCGAGATGCTCTACCGAGACATGTACGTCACGGTCTCCTTCCCGCCCGTCGAGGGTGCTGCGGCGCCGGTGCCGGTCACCCCGAACGCCCTGATCACCGCAGTGACCGATCCCAGGTTCGTTGAACTGCTGGACTTTCTCGTGGCCCGCCCCGGCCTCGACGGTCACACCCACAGCATCACCACCAAAGCCACCCGGCCGTGAAACCGCAGCGGGGCCGGAAGACTTCACCCCGCCGCAGCCCCGGCCCCGAGGCTGCTATATCGCGTCAAGCTGCTTGCGGGATTTTCTGGCGATCAACATCGGCCGGCTGTTCGGATCGTTCGAGGAGCTTGAAGAGTTGGCGTGCGATGGCTCGTTTCAGGCACCGTTGGGCGTCTCTGGACGTCTTGCCCTCGGTCGTTCGTCGGGCCACGTAGTCACGGGTGGCGGGGTCGAGGCGCATGCGGATGAGGGTGATCGTGTGGAGCGCGCGGTTGAGTTGTCGGTCGCCGCTGCGGTTGAGGCGGTGCCGGTTGGTCGGTCCGGAGGACGCGGGGATCGGTGCGGCGCCGGCGAAGGACGCGAACGCGGCCTCCGAGCGGAACCTGCCGACATGCGACCAGCTCACGAGGATCTGTGCGGCACTGATCGGTCCCACACCCGGGAGACTCGGAAGTTTCGGGGCCAACTCGCGGACGAGCGAGTGGAGTTCGCCCTCCAAGTCCTTGGCCTCGGCTCGTAGGGACTCGATGCGTTGAGCCGTGGACCGGAGCGCGCGGACGGTCATGCGGTGCTCGATGTCCCGGGCGGGTCGATCACGCAGCTTCGCGCAGTGGGCCACCTGGGCCTTGCTCGTCCTGCCCCGGAGTTCGGCGCGCAACTCGTCGGGAGCCGAGACGAGCAACGCCTTGAGCTGGTTGACCGCGGCGGTGCAGGCCAGGACGGCACCCTGACGGGTCGCGAGCAGGACCCGCAGGGCCTCGCGTTCCCCTCGCCGCCGGGGATGGATCGGGTGCTCGGAGGTCAGGGCCTCGCGGGCCGCGCGCACGGCGTCGAGCATGTCGGTCTTGCGGCCGCCTCGAACCGCGGGCCGCTTGGGCCGGCAGACCTCGACGGCGCGTTCGCCGGCGGCGTCCAGGAACGCGGCAAGTCCCGTTCCGTAGCTGCCTGTTCCCTCCAGCGCCCAGCAGCGTGCGCCGGGGACGGCCTCGCGGGCGAAGTCCAGGAGGCGTTGGTAGCCGCGTGCGTTGGCGAGGGAAGCCGATCGCCGCCGGCGTCGCCGCCGGTTGCGCACGGCCGGAGTCACGATGGCGGTGGCCGTCTGCGGTGTGGGGGTGATCGCCGCAGTCGTGCGCGGGGCGGGCTCTGCGGATCCGTCGACCTCGGCCACCGCGCCGACTCCGCGCGACGCGCCTGCGTGGGGCGCGCAGGAGCCGGGCCCGTTCACGTGCGGTCGGCCGCTCGGGTACCCCACGACCGAGCGGTACGACGGGTTCGGTCTGTCGCCGCTGACGATCGAGCGTCCCCCGGGGGCGCCGGACGGTCCCCCGAGGATCGTGGCCGAACTGACCCCGTCCTCGCCGACCGGACTGAACGCCACCGAGGTGTATCCCGTCGTGCTCGTACTGCGCGACGGGATCGTGGTGGGCGGCCCGGTCCGGGCCGGTGCCCTCGGGCCCGGACGACCGCTCCGCAGCCCGACTTGGGTTCCGTCCGATCAGACGATCCGGGATCTCGCCCCGGCCTGGTTGTGTGGCGCGGTGACCTGGGAGCAGGTGTGGGCGGACCCGGGAAGGTACATGCTGGCGCTCGTGATGACACCACCCACGACCGACGGCAACCGACCGGGCAGCCGTGCGATCGACGCGTCCTATCCGCTGCTGATCTCGACGGCGCGACTCGACGCGCGGCCGTGAAACGGACCTCGTCCGGTGCGATGACGATGGCGGTCGCACCGGACGAAGGTCGTGTCAGCGGTGGTGGAGACGAACGGAGAAGGCGTTCATGATGGCGACGGCGCTGGGCCATCCCACGCTTTCGCAGTCTCGGTCGTTGACGCAGCGGAACCCGGTGCTGACGGTTCCGTTGATCCGGCGGGTGTCCGTGTCGTTGATGGTGATGATCGGCCCTCCGCTGTCACCGGCCGTGGCGGCGATGTCGTCGTCCCACTGGCCGCCTACCGAACCCACGATGTTCGTGCCGTTCACCGGCCAGATGTTCGAGCCGGCGACCCGGATGTTGCACATGACCCTGGTGTTGTAGCCCAGGTTGCACACCCAGTCGCCGGCCACGGTGGACCGGGCGCCGTTGAGGCCGCGGATGTAGCCGCTCGTGTCGTAGCCGTCCCACGTGTAGTCACTGGTCTCGGCCTCGATGAAGGCCGCGTCGACGTTGGGGTCCTTGGCCTTGACCTGGCCGACGTACGTTCCCCCGTGGGTGTACACCTGCGCGCCCACGTTGTAGCAGTGTCCGGCGGTGACCAGCCATTGCCGATTGTCCCAGGTACTGATGGTCGGTATTCCACTCGTGCAGCTGGCACGTTCCGGGCTGGACCCGACGCCGAGGGCGCTTCCGGCGTAGAACGGAGCGGAGTCGTTCTCTCGGCTCAGCGGCTTGGCCGCTTCCCCTTTCTCTACTCGGACGTCCAGCGTGGGGGAAACCGTCCTGTCGCGTCCCTTCGCCGATGCCAGGTAATTGCTCGCGTTTCCGGGATCGTTCACGGCGAGGGTGATGCTTCCGCCGTCGCCTGCAAAGCTCGCCGAATACACTTGGAACGGCAGGGTCTTGTCGTCGAGGAGACGCGACGCCTCGCGGACCATCGAGGCCTCGGAGTTCCTCCCCTGTTTCACGACGATGAGCTTCGTGTCGGCTTTCGGGTATGTTTTGCGGACCTGTGCGACGAACGCGTCGGCCTGCGACGTGTCGGTGAGATACACATTGCCTGTCGCGGGCCGGGTCCCGCTACGAGCACACCTGGTACCCGCCTCTGCCGGAGTTGTTGCGCAAGCGCAGCAGGGAGGAGTCGGACGCGGTGTGGGAGGCCCGCCCCAAGTGGCGCAACAGGCACCTGCCCGCCGGGGATCACGAGGTCGTCGCGCTGGACATGAACGCGGCATACCTGTCCGCGCTCAAGGCCCACCTGCCGATCGGCCCGCTCGAACACCGCGCAGGCCCCGACCTGGACGACTTCGACGGACCGCGCGGCCGCAAACGCCGCCGCGCCGGCATCTACCTCGTCGAACCCCCGGCCTGGGAGCACGACACCCTGCCCAACCCGCTCGGCGACCGGGACGAGCCCGGCCCCCTGTGGATCACCGACCCCACCCTGCGTCTGCTCCTGCGGTGCGCGTCGCCCGCCTAGGGCAACCTGTGCGAGGAACCTCAGGTTCTCGAGTCGTGGACGGCGGTGGCGACCGAGAATCTCCTGGAGCGCCTGCGCGGCGCCCTGCGCGACGCCCGCGACGCGGCGATCGCGGAGGGGGACGACGTGACGTTGGACTACGTGAAGCAGATGTACGCGAAACTTGTGTCCACGATGGGTGGTTCGAACCACAACCGGGAGATCAACCGCCCGGACTGGATGCACGTCATCCGGTCCCAGGCGTTCTCCAACCTGTGGGTCAAGGCCTTCAAGACCCACCGGGGCGGCCTTGCCGTGGTGCGTGTGATGGGCACCGACGAGCTCCACCTCACCGGCGGCGACTGGCGCACGATCTTCACCGAAGGCCGCGGCGTCGGCGACGTCAAGATCAAGGACACCTACACCCTCCAGACCAAGGAGAAGGGCTGATGCCCCACACCAACCACCCCCACCCCGCCTCGCCCGAGAGGACCTGACCCCCCATGCCGTACCGCTCCCTGGAGCCCGGCAAATACGGGATGCGCGGCACCCGCGCCTCCGCCCTGGCCGCGCAGCGCCTGGACGAACTCGCCGACGGCATCACCTCACCCGTCGACACCGAACGCGGCCTCGCCGCACGCCTGCGCTACCTCACCGCCTCCACCGCCGGCTACACCGCCATGGACACCGCCGGGATCACCGTCACGCCGCGCACCCTGGCAGCCTGGCTTGCCGAGGACCAAACCCCCAACCGGGCGAACCTGCGCCGGATCGACGCGGCCTACCGGGACCTGCGCCGACGCAACGTGGCCCGCTCGCTCATCCACCGGTTGAACAACGGCGGCCGCGGCACCCGGGTGGAACTGCACCCGCACGACCAGTCCGGGGTGCGCGACCAGCACCGCCGGGTGGGCGTGGCCGGGCACCGCAGCGTCAACGTCCGCCGCTGGGACGCCATCGTCCGCGCCTGGGCCGCCGGCGACGAACGCGCCCTGGACGAGGAGTGGACCGACGGGGTCCTGGCCGACCTCGGATCCGACTGGGGCGGCTACGAATACGCCACCGGAGTCGGCTTCGCAGCCTGAGGGCACAAGCACAGCCTTACCGAAGCCGGGCCCACGGGCTCGGCTTCGGCGAGTCGGCCATGACTCACCGGCGTCGGTCCAGCCGGCCGTACCTCCGCCCGGAAACGCCACGCTCTCGATGTGCCGACCCGGCACGGCAACTCCCTTCCAACGCAGGCCCATCGTGGTTCCGGCGACTCTCGCCGAGGTGCCTATACGAGGGCTACATCCCGGATTCCGCCCGCGAACCGGCCGCTCGGCGCGTCCGCTCGTGCTCCGGAACCGAACCGGAATCGGCGATGGGCGACAAGCGCTTTGGCACATGCTAACTTTTGTTGGCAGGTGCCTAGGTAAGGAGGGCGCATGACAGCTACCGAGTCAGCGGGAGATCGGCTGCTCCTGGTGTTGGCCACGTTGGCCAACCCGCACCGATTGCGGGTACTTGGAGCCCTCACCGGCGAACGGCAGTACGTGAGCGAGCTGGCGCGCGCACTCGGGGTGAGCCGGCCCCTGCTTCAGGTGCATCTGCGCAAACTCGAGCACGCCGGGCTCGTCTCGGCCTCGATCGAGGTCTCGGAGGACGGCAAGGCGATGAAGTTCTACGAAGTCGTGCCCTTCGACGTCCGGCTGACGCCGCAAGCGATCGCCGAGGCGGTCGCCACTCTCAACACGACAGTGAAAGGAGCAAATGCATGAGCTCCAGCGACTGGCAGGAGATCATCGGGGTCATCGGAGTCTTCGCTCTGGTGACCAGTGTGATCACGGTGGGTATCTGGCAGCTCGCCGCGACGTGGCGGGCCAAGGCCCAGCTGGCCCGGGAAAGCGAGTACCGGTCCATTGCCGACCGGGCCGTTCTGGTACAGGAGGGAACGGAGCGCCAACTGACGGCCATCACCGACCAGTTGAAGCAGACAAAGGGTCAGCTGGAAACGGTGCATGAGCGGCTGGAGTCGGTCGAGCGCATCCTCAAGGAAGTTGAGTAGCGAGCTGTTCCAGGTCGCCGAGCGGCAACTCGGCGACCTGGTGCGAACGAGCGTCACCTCGCCCGAGGGCGAGTTCCTGCGGATCACTCATTCATGGAAGGAATTGTCTCATGCCCCGGAACGAGGCAGAGGCGCCACCGCGTCCCCGTGACGAGCCGCGCGAGCGCCTTCCGGCATCGCGCATCCAACGCCTGGTGGCCTGGTCCATCGATCATCGGGCCAAGGCGTTATTGGGCTGGCTGGCACTGGTGTTGGTCGCGGTCGTCGCCACCGGCCTGGTGCCCGGTCGGGACGCGCTGGGACGGGACCCCGGCGAGTCGGGGCGGGCGCAACACGTCCTGCGCGACCAGGAGAGCTACGAACCGTCGTTGGAGAACGTGCTGATCCAGCGGCGCGGATCCCACGGTCGGGCGTTCGCCGAGGACACCGACATGCGCGCCGCGACCCAGGACCTGGTGTCGACACTGAACGGTCTGCCCGGTGCCGTGGCGAACCTGCGCTCTCCCCTCGACAACAACGCCCAGGTGTCGAAGGACGGCCGGTCGGGGCTGGTTTCGTTCTTCCTGGCCGGTCCCAACAAGCAGATGTCCAAGCACTACATCGCCATCGTCGACGCGGTCGGCAAGGTGCAGCAGCGCCACCCGGAGATTCGCGTGGTCCAGGCCGGCGACCGGAGCCTGAACCGCGCCGTGGACGACGCGGTGCAGGACGACTTCGGCCGGGCGGAGAAGTTCTCACTGCCCCTGACGGCCGTGATCCTGCTGATCGTGTTCGGTTCGCTGCTCGCGGCGTCGATCCCCCTGCTGCTCGCCGCGACCACATCCGTCGCCACCTTCGGGCTGATGGCCGCGGTCGGCAAGGTGATCTCGGTCAACAGCGCCACCTCCTCGATGATCCTGCTGGTGGGCGTCGCGGTCAGCATCGACTACTCGCTGTTCTACTTGCGTCGAGAACGTGAGGAACGGGCCGCCGGCAAGTCGGTCGGCCAGGCGCTGCAGATCGCGGCGCGCACCTCGGGCCGGGTCGTGGTCGTGTCCGGTCTCACCGTCATCCTGTGTGTCGCGGGGCTGGTCTTCACCGGCCTCGACAACTTCCGCGGCCTCACGGTCGGTACGGCTCTGGTGGTCGGCCTGGCCGTGCTGGGGTCGGTCACCGCGCTGCCCGCGCTGCTCGCGCTGTTGGGCGACCGGGTCGAGAAGCTGCGGGTCCCGTGGTTGGGCCGGCGCCGTACCGAGGCCGGCCGGTCGAAGGTCTGGTTCGCGGTGGCGCAGGCCGTCGTGCGCAGGCCCCTGTTGTGGGGCGGCGCCGCCGTGTTGGCCCTGCTGGTGATGGCGTTGCCGGCGCTGGACATGCGCCTTCAGGACGCCGGCCCGACGAACAGTCTCCCGCGCAGTGTGCCCACGGTGGACGCGGCCGTGCGGATGCAGGAGTCCTTCCCCGGAGCGGCGTCCCCGGCGAAGGTGGTCGTCTCGGGCGATGTGTCGCGCACGGCCCTGGACCGGTCGATCGAGCAACTGCATGGCCAAGTCGCCGCGCACGCGGACCTGTTCGCCGAACCGCTGTCCGTGCAGCGGGTCGACAACGTGACGATCATCCGGGTGCCATTGGCCGGCGGGGGCACCGACGACCGGTCGAACCGGGGACTGGAAACCCTGCGCGAGCAGGCGCTCCCGGACACCGTGGGGAAGGCGCCCGGTGCCGAATTCGACGTCTCCGGCAAGACGGCCTTCGCCTACGACTTCACGGAGCGAGTGCGGGACACCATGCCGATCGTGTTCGCATTCGTCCTGTTGCTGTCCTTCGTGCTGCTCGCCGTGGCATTCCGCTCGCTGGCGATTCCGCTCGTGTCGATCGCGCTGAATCTGCTGTCGATCGGTGCCGCCTACGGCGTCCTGACCTGGGTCTTCCAGGACGGGCACCTCGGCTCCGTGCTGGGCCTCCACTCCTACGGCGGCGTGGTCGGCTGGATCCCGCTGTTCATGTTTGCCCTGTTGTTCGGCCTGAGCATGGACTACCACATCTTCATCCTCAGCCGGATTCGCGAGCGGTGGCTGGCCGGCACCTCGACCCGGTTCGCCGTCGTCGATGGCATCGGGAGCAGCGCCGGTGTCGTCACCAGTGCCGCCGCGATCATGACCGGAGTGTTCAGCGTCTTCATCGTGCTCAGCGCGATCGAGTACAAGATGCTCGGCGTCGGCATGGCGACCGCGATCGTGATCGACGCGACGCTCGTGCGGGGTGTGCTGCTGCCCGCGGCCATCGCGCTGCTCGGTGAGCGGGTGTGGGTCCTGCCCGGCGTACGCGGCGCACGACGGCGTACCGGCGACCCGAGTCCCACGTCCTGATTCGACGACTCACGACTCACGCCTCGGAACCGTGCACGGCACGGTTCCGAGGCGAACCCACGTCCGCCCGGAAGTCGAGCCTGATGCCAGGCATGGCGCGGGCGGACTGTTCGGCTGCCTGCCGGACACACGGCCGCCCCCGACGGCGTGAGCCACCGCCCCGGCTCCATGTTTGGGAGGGCAAGGTCTCCGAGGGCCGTGCCGTGACGCTACCGACCCCCACCGGCAACGGTTTTGGCGAGTCCGCAATGATCACCCCGTACCCGGTGGAGTACGGGAGGGGGAGCGGATGCGGTGGCCGGTGGCGGTGCTCGCGTGTGTGGTGGTGGCCGCCGGGACGTCGGCGACCGGGTGCGCGCGCTACTTCACGTGTGCCGAGGAGGGCGGGCGTCCGTCCGGGTTGGTGGCCTCGGATCTGGTCGGAACCTACGGGGGCAAGCCTTTCGGTCGGCTGACGTTGGAGGCGGACGGCACGTTCACGGCGCTGGATTGGCCGGACCCGGACGATTTCGAGATCACGTCCTCGACTCCGCGGATGCCACCGGCCAACGGAACCTGGACCTTGAAACCGCGCCGGGACTTCGGCGATGTGCAGCTGCTCTTCACGACGTTGGGCACCCGCCACAACTACGGCGGTCTCTATGACGTGTCCGGTTCACGCCGGGAACCTCGGATGTATCGGTTCGCCGGGGACCCCGACATCTGCAAGTTCCACAGCTTCCGCCGCACGCGGCGAGAGGGCCGGCCCCCTCCGGTACGCGTGTACGAATCTCCGGCTGCGCGAGCGTCCGAAACCTCGGTCACCGAGGCCTGACTCACCTGGGCGTGCCGTGCATCACCGGCGGTCCGTCGATACGGTCGTCCCGCCGGCAGCCGTTGATGCGGCGGATCGTGTGCGGCCGTGGTCGCCGGACGGGCAACTGCGCCCTGAAGTAGTGGTGTTCGAGTTCCCTCTCACCGAAAAGTATGTCCCCGCAGTGTGTGGCGATCCGACGCGACAACGGGTGCGTTTGAGCGAGGCACATCTCGAGACCGGTCCTCTCGCTGTCGTTGTCGTCTTGGTCATTCCAGGCGTGGTCGGGGCCGGGGCGGGGTGCGCCGTCGAGGGAATTGCCTCCGGCGATATGTGGGCAGGTGAGGGCGGCGCCGGTCTCGGTCGCCATGGCGGGGAAGAACCGGCGTCCTTCGGGGGACCGGCTGCTGGTGGTCCACATGTAGTCGGGTCCGTCGCGCAGTGCGCGGTTGATCAGGCGGCATCCCGGGCCTCGGTGCACTCCAGCGTCGCGGGGGCGTCGGGTTGATCCGCGACGACGACACCGGCTGTCCCAGGTGCCCATGCAAGCACCGTAGGACCGGTATCCGACACCCGTCGCGCCGCACGTGTGGGGAATACGCCGCGTTGCCCGTCCGGGCGAGGGGGCGGTGTCGGTGCCCTGCGGCATGGTGCCGCGCGGCGGCCCTGAGGTCGATCCGCGCGGCCCGACCGGACGGCGCCCCGATATACGTGATCCTCGACAACCTGTCGGCCCACAAGAATTGGCGGATCCGCAGGTGGGCGTACCGGCGTGGCTACCAGTGTCTCTATTGGCGCCGCTTGCGGTTGGGTTCATATTTGGTGATCCCAATTCGGCGGCCGACCGGGTGACACCTCTGCAAAAGTTTTCGCCCGGCTCGGCCGCTTCCCCGAATGGGATGAACCCAGGATAAGGCCCGCATGCACAGCCTTGTTAATGCGCGAAGCGGCCTGTGGATGAGGTCGAGAGTGCTCGAACCCACATTCGAATCATGGCCCGAACTGCCTCTTCGTGCGGTCGTAGGCGACCCTGCATTCGCAAACGAGAGGCCCTTTTGCAAACGCCCTGGTACATCACGACACACAACCTGTTACCAATTCGTCATCTACGGACGGCGGGTCGGACAGCACCGGCGGTCGTGTCCTTCCTTGGATTCTGCACTTTGCCCACGATGTCCCGCAATGGTTCGCGGGGGTCGAGTCGGTTATAGGACGAACGGCTTGTCCATCGGACGGCTGACCCGCCGACGGTTACGGCGAGGTACAGGTCCCCTGACGGCAACTTCGGGAATACGGCCCCACAGCGTCGCGGCGGTCTCTACAGTCGCCCCATGACCTTTGGTGCGACGCCCGGGACGTCCCGACTGCTGATGTGGGTTGAGATTCCGTGCGGGACGTCTCTCTCGCAGTCCAGGAAGACACTTGGGGCCCTGAGTTCCCTCGTGCGCGCTCAGGGCAAAGGGCTCATGACGCACGCCGATCTCTTCCCCACCAAATACGTGGTCCCGGGACTCCTCGCAGTGGGTGCTGCGGTGGGTGCCGCCGTGAGTGTTCCCGTGTGCATCGTCGCCGCACCGCGCATCCGGAGTTGGTTCGGCGACCACGAATCGAAGGTGCATCCCGAGTCGGAAGACACCCTTCCGCAGGCCGGGTCCGAGCAGCCCGACGAGGTCGGGGAACAGGCGAGCGAAGTCCGTCACTTGCGCGCCGTGTGACGGCCCGAGCGGCGGTGGATCGTGTGAGAGGCGGGCCCCTTCCCGGATCGCAGGCCCGCGCCCTCGTTGCTTCCGGGAGAAGTCGTTGAACTGTAAACCTTTGCCGTGGGGTTCCGCGTTCGCGGCCGGGCCGAGCACGGTCGCTTCCGGACGCGCACACTGAAGGTATGGACATGGAGAGGACCGCGGAGATCGTCCTGGACGCCGACGACGTCATCGGCGTCTGGGTGGACGCCGCCATCTCGGGTTGGGACAGCGGCCCGCACAACCCCGCCCACGGTCCCCGCGAACCCTGGACCGCCGACGTGCGGCCGAACCCCGGCGACCTGGACGCCGTCGTCGCCGCTGGGAAGGGCGTCCTGCGCCTGCCGGACGAAGGCGAGCAGGGCGCGTTCCACCTCGTCGGCCAGTGCGTCGACTCCCGGGGCCGCGAGGTGGTCAAGCTCCAAGGGACCGGCGCGGTAACCACCATGTAGTCCTCCCCGTTCTCGTTGCACTTCCGGTGGTTCGCCCTCGCGTCCTCCCTCGTTCGGCCGCGGATTCGGCGTGTGCGCTCTCCGGGCGCGCTGATTCCGGATACTGTTCCGCGCCCCGGAATCAGCTCTGTTGCCTGGGCAGAACGAACTCGCCGACGGACCAACAGAGTTCGTGCGTCGGCAGTGCGGGGCGGGTGCGGCCCGCGACATGTCATTGCCGGTGCGTCGCAGCGAAGGTCCCTGGGCCGAATCACACTTCCGGAGGCAATCTCAAATGGCCGACGACGATACCAATCGACCCGATGACCGACGCAGCGTCCCGGCGATGGGCGCGCACGCGAGCCGGACCCGCTGGCCCCAGCCCTCGCGGACGACCCGCACCGGGGCGTCCTCGTCGACTATGCCGTGATTCCACCCGTTGATGGCGTGTTGGTGCTGCCCACCCGTCGACGTCTGCCGCCGGCTCCGCCGCGCCGTCGACATGGCTATCGACACAGCCGAGTCATCCTCAGACAGGCCGGAAGACCTGGGCTTTGCCTTGGTCCGTGTCCTTGAGCTCGGGCGGGATCCCCAGCCGCGTCCGATAGCCCACTCCGTCGATGGTGATCGTCTCCTTGAGACGGCTAAGAGGCAGGCGCTCGGTCCTGCCGTCCGCGGGGCCGCCGACGAACGTCACCAGGACCGGAATTTCCATGAACTCCGGTGGCGGCGCGGTCAGGGCCTCCCCGTTCGGCATCACCAGGATCTTCGGCGCCTCGGACGACGCCGGCTCCCCGAAGACACCGGCACACCAGCCGCAGCCGGGCCATCCGTCGAACCAGCCGAGTCCGTCATGTCTTCTCCCGATGAGCAGCCAACCGCCAACGCCGCAACAAGCACGACAGCCGCGAACAGACGAGAACGCATCCGCGCACTATCCCACCGGCGCCAACCGCCGCGGCTACCGGATGCCGCGATCGCTCATGCTCCCCAGATTCCCCACTCGGTCGAACGCGAAGCAACCACCCGGGTATCGCAAGGAGCGCACTGTCGCCACCACGGGGACGCAGACGCGACCGCTCCCGCGCCGCGCCTTCGTCAGTCGGGGTTGCTCCGGTAGGGGCGGCCGACGGCGATGTCGTCGATCAGGCGTCGGTACAGGTCCCGGACGCGTTCGTAACCATCGTTGGTCGGGTCGTCGGCCTCGCGTGCGATGCCCTCCAAAGGTGTGGATCCCGGGAACAGGTCGTCGACCGTGACGGGCGGCATCGCGGCGCGCATCGCGTCGTGCACGCCCTTGAGGTGGGGAAGCGTCGGTGCAGCTCCGGCCCGAGAATATGGTGACGGTACCCGTAGCCGGCGAGGTCACGGGCCAGAGCGGCGCTGCTCGCCCGGTGCGGATCGTCGGAGGACTGTACCTCGACGTCCGTGGGGAACTCCTCGACGAATCGCCGTACTTCCTCCGGAATCCATCCGGTGACCTGGGCGGCGTACTCCATGCTGCCGACCGGACCGGTGGTGACAACGGCAGCGGCCCCGCGACGCTGCAACCTGATGAGCCGGCGTACTGCGGCACCGACGGCCGACCGCGCGGCACCGGGCACGCCTTCGGCATCCCGGGCGCGGTCCGCCGCGATCCCGATGTCCCGTTCGGCCTCGTACACCAACTCCACCAGGCTGCGGTCAGTTGCTTCGTCGTCGGTCATCACGGCTCCCGAGATCCGCCGACAGCGGTCCCCGCTTCCGGCAGGGCGCTGCCGAATCCCGCCTCGCCGACACGGCGGAGTTCGCCGTTCTCCACCATGCGCAACACGCACACCCGACGTCGTGCAGGTCCCGCAGGACGGAGGATGCACCGTCGCACGGCGTCGAGAGGGACGAGCGCCAGGTTGACCGGGCCGTCGGCGCGGCCGATGAACGTCAGATCGCGAGCCAGCCGGGGCCGCCGTAGCTGGGCGAGACTGCGTTCGCCTCGAATGCGGCGGCGATCTCGTCGCCGAGGGCGTGGTGTTCGGGGCCCAGGATCACCTCGACGTGGTTTGCCATGACGTCGACGTACGTACCGTAGGTGGCGTTTCCGTGGTCGAGGCCCCGTTCACCCCGCTGACCCGCGCCGTGCGGCTCGCGCAGTGGGGGGACGCTGACGCGTGCGGGTTCGAACTCGACACGGTCGACCATCGGGTGCGGTACTGCGCGGCGGGGATGGACGAGGCCACCGCCCACGGCGTGGTGTTCGACGGCGAGCCGCCGGTGGACCGCTACCTGCTGCAGTTCTGGCCCGCGCCCGTGGAACCGGACCGCGTGGTGCGCCAGACGAGCGACAAGGCGGCGTACTGGCACAAGTTCGCCCGGGAACAGCCGCCGCCGCCGACGCCCAGGGAGCGGGCCGCGGCAGCGCGCGCCGCCCGCGAGGAAGAGGCCCGCGCGCGGGCGGAGCGTGCCCGGGAGCACGAACTCCGCGAGTGGGCGGGCCGGTTGCCGACGGAGCGGCTGCGGCGGGTGGGCGGGAACGTGCACGGGATGCGCATGCTCGATGTGCACCTGGTCCACGCGATCGCGCGCGTGGACGACACGACGCAACGCGAGATCGCCCGCTCGGCGGCACACCGCGCCTGCACCCTGGCGGGGCTGGCCGACGTCGACTGGATCGCACCCGCGTTGGCGGCACTGGACGTGGGACGGGCGTTGCCCGCGCCGTTCGACGATTCCGGTGAGCTGTGGCGGCGCCTGCTCGAAGACCCGAATGTTCCGCGCACCACGATCACCCTCCCGGACGGGACCACCCACAACGCGCTCCAACAGGCCTGCGCCCTGCCGGCGTTGCTCGGCGCCGCCGAGCCGGACTCCCTGCAGGCCGCCCTCGACGCCCTGTACGCCGCCACGGTGTCCCACGGCACCGACCATCGCGCCTTCCTGGACGAGGTCCGCGACGCCTGGCCCGGGCTCGGCGTCGTACCACCGGCACCCGCGGAGTCGCCTCCGTCGCCCTTTGCGTTCCTCCCGCCCACCGGGGACGGATTCGCCGACACCGCGTCGGGCCCGCGGACTTCGGTGGCCGAGGTGCGGCCGACCGCCTCGGCGCCCGATCCGAAGGCCTCGTCCGCTCCGCCCCGAAACCGCCCACCGACCACACCTCCCGTCGCGCGGCGGTCGTCCGGTATGGGCAAGGGCCTTGCGTCGCTGATCCCGGCATCCGGCCCCCGGCACCGCCCCGCCGGCACAGCCACCTCGATGGACGGGGTTCGGTTCGTCATCGTCGCAGGATCCTCGGGCCGCCCTGCGGATGCCGAGCCCGCCGCGCTATACGGCCTGGCGAGTGTCCCGAACAAGGGCGTCGACCCCGACGCCGACGCCGACGCCGACGGCGAGGAGGAGCCTCACCACGTCGGCTGAACAGGGGCGGATTCCCTGCCGCAACCTGTGCTCGCACCCGGCGTGATCTCCCCTGCGGACAAGCCGAGTTCATCCATCGAGGGAGTCGCGTCGTGAACCGCGCGCGACGCGTCGGTCGTATCGGTGCCCGGGGGTGTGGGACGCGGCTGCGACCGCCCGATCCGGGGCATCGGCGGTGTCCGAGCCGTGTGCGAGTGTCCTGGGGGAGCCCCGCATGGGGCTTGTCGGGTTGCGGCTGGAGGGGTCATCGGTGTCGGTGCAGGGGGACGGTTGGGCCGGTATCGGCTGGGACTGGAAGGACCACGACGACATCCGTCGTCGCCTGGACCGGGGCGCCGACCCGGAGGCGTGGCGCGGGCGGCGGCCCCTGCACCGTGCGGCTGTGTTCGGCTCTCCGGAGGTGGTTGCGGAGTTGGCCCGGCGGGTTGCGGACGTGGACGCGCTCGAGAACGGGGTGACGGCGTTGTGGGAGGCCGTCGTGTCCAGGAAACCGGACAACGCGCGGGCCCTTGCCGCCGCCGGGGCCGATCCGTGGCGTCGGTCGCTCGGCGGCTGGTCGCCGGGCCGGCTGAGCCTGGCCGGGCCCACTCCGGACCTGTTCACCGCGCCGCCCGGCGAGCACCTGACCGACGCGGAGCGCGCGGCGGCACAGGACGCCACCCGGCTCATCACGGCGCTCGGCAGCTTCCACTGGGATGGCACCGGATTGGCCTGCGTGGCCGGGATCGACGCCACCGAGGCAATCCGCCGCCTCGAGGCGACACCCGCACCGGCCGACATCATCGACGCGGCGCTGGAGAATCCGCACACCGCCGAACGGGACGAGACCCTGCGGATCGTCGGTGTGACATCCGTGCCGGGCGGCTGCGCCGTGACCCAACCGTGGGGATACGCCCCGCAGATGCCGGGCGTATTGACCCGGTTGTCGGTGGGAACCGTCTGCTACGGCCTCTACGCCAACCCCAAGAGCGGCAACCAGGGCTCCGTCGCGCGCGACGGAGCCATCGAGGGCTGGGACCTGCATCCGGGCGGCGGACCGGACGAGGACGACACCCCCGAGGAGGTGTTGGCCTCCTACCTCTACCTGTACAACGCGGTGGCCTTCACCTGCGCCTTCGCGGGACTGCGCCCGACGGGACCGCGGGCGGTCGTCGGACCCCCCGACCTGTGGGTTCGATTGCCGGAACGCGACTACTGGAAACACTGACACCGCCGAGGCCGAACAACCTCACCATCTGCGCGGGTCGGCGTCACCGGTGGGGCCGACGCCGAAGCGTGGGGCGTCCGCGGTCCGTTGGACCCGGTCGTGCGTCGGCAGGGCCGCGATGTCGTCGCGTTGACAGGCGTCGATCACGGCCAGAGCCTGAACCCTGGTCCAAGCCGCACACGCCTCGGCGAGTTCGGCGAACTCCGCGCCCCGGTCCGGTGAGGCTCGGCGGACCGCGTCGGCGAGCAGGCTACCGGGCCGTTCGGACCAGGACCGGTCGATCCGAGTGGTGCGCACGAGCACGCCCAACCACTCCCACCGGGCCCCGGGCAGCGGCGACACGCTCCGCAACTCGGCCGCCAGGAACGCTTGCAGAATGTCGCCCGGGACTATTCGGCCGGCCCTGCCGACCCGGAAGAGCAGCGCCGCCGGCATCGAAACGCTGTCCTCACATCGCAGAAACAGTCGATGGGTGCCGGGCCCGTCGGACTCGGCCGGGCCGCTGGTGGGGCCGGGATCGGGCGCCATCGGAGGTCCCCTCGAAGTGAAGGCCCTCGCGGCGAGAGCGTGTTCGGCCGGCTCGCCCGGCCGGCTGCGCCGCACGGGTTCCGCGACCGTCTGCACGATGATCCCGCGTTCGTCGGACACGATCGAGCTCCTGAACCGATCACGGTCGGGCCGGCGCATCCCGGCGGCCGTCCGCCGAGGCCGTTCTCGGGTGTGGGGATATGGTTGAGGACGCGCGGCATGCCCTCGCGTCCTGTGTTGCTGTTGCCGCCCCCGGCCCGCGCCTGCCGGTTCCCGTGTCGGGCGCCCTGCCCGGGACGTCCTCCGCGACGACCCACCCCCACTCCCCAACGGCCCCTTCCGGACCGACCGGGAACGTTCCAGCACCCCCTGGCTGCCGGCCATTCGCCCCGTGGCTGCGCGAGGTCCTCGCGAACCTCACGCACCACACGACCATCAGCCTCTTCCAGAGCCGGCAGGACCGACTCTCGGCAGGCGCCGACTCGCGGTGCGAACGTGGCCCGGCCGGCCCTCCCTGTCAGACTCTCGTGAGACATGAGGACAATCGACTCTTCTGTTGTTAGTAGGGCGAGAACAGGATCTTTCGAGCGTGACGCTGAGTAGTGTCGACCTTGAGGCCGGTGTGGCCGATGATGAGGCCGTGGGCAAGAAGAAGCGCGGTCCCCGCGCGGGCGGGCCGAAGCGGCGGTCCTTCACCCCGGAGTACAAGCTTCGGATCGTGGAGGAGTACGAGCGGCTGACCGAGCCCGGCGCGAAGGGCGCGCTGCTGCGCCGGGAGGGGCTGTATCACTCGCACATCATCGACTGGCGGACCGCCCGGGACGCCGGCGCGCTGGATGCGCTGGCCGCGAAGCCGTCCGGACCGACGGGCAAGAGCGCAGCCGAGAAGGAGGCCGAGCGGCTGCGGGCGGAGAACGAGAAGCTGGCCGCCGAGCTGGCCAAGTCCCAGAGGGCGCTGGCCATCCTGGGAAAAGCACACGAGCTCTTGGAACTGCTCTCCGGGAGCGAGGACTCCGAGCCCAAGCGGACGAAGTGATCACTGAGGCGTTCGCCGCCCTGGAGCCGGTCGTCGGGATCAAGCCGGCCTGCGAGCTGACCGGCCGCTCGCGGGCCACCGTCTACCGGCAGCGCCATCCCAAGCCCCGCGTGGCCGGGCCGCGCCGGGCGCCGGCAGCTCACCCCGCGGCCCTGTCCGAGCTGGAACAGGCACGGGTCCTCGGCGTGCTGCGCTCGCAGCGGTTCGTGGACAAGTCGCCGGCGCAGATCTGGGCCACCTTGCTGGACGAGGGCACCTACCTGTGCTCGATCTCCACGATGTACCGGCTGCTGCGCGAGCACGGGGAAGTCCGCGAGCGCCGCGCGCAGGCCACCCACCCGCCCCGGGCCAGGCCCGAGCTGGTGGCCAACGGCCCCAGCCAGGTGTGGACCTGGGACGCCACCAAGCTCAAGGGCCCGGACCGCGGGATGTACTACGACCTGTTCGTGATGCTCGACATCTACTCCCGCAAGGCGGTCCACTGGCTCGTCGTGCCGCGCGAATCGGCCGCACTGGCGAAGGAGTTCATCGAAGACGCCTTCCGCGCCAACGGCGGCGTCGTCCCGGACGTAATCCACGCCGACCGGGGCACCTCGATGACCTCCAAACCGGTCGCCCAGCTGCTCGCCGACCTGAACATCGTCCGCTCGCACTCGCGGCCACGCGTGTCCAACGACAATCCGTACTCGGAAGCAAACTTCAAGACCTTGAAGTACTGCCCGGTCTTCCCCGACCGGTTCGGCTCACCGGCCGACGCCCGCGCCTTCTGCCAGCGGTTCTTCACCTACTACAACAACGTCCACCGGCACTCCGGCATCGGACTGCACACCCCCGCATCCGTCCACGACGGCACCGCGGTGACGATCCGAGCACGGCGGGCCGACGTCCTGGCCGACGCCTACGCCACCAACCCGCACCGGTTCCGCCGAAGACCGACGCCACCCCGCCTCCCGAAGGCGGCCTGGATCAACCAACCCGCCAAGGAGGAGCATCAGGAAGAACCCGCAGCCTGACGTGTCTCACCGGAATTGACAGGCACCGCGGCCCCATGCGGCGGGGATCGGGTTCAGCCCGTCTTCTTGCGCGTTCGGGCCGCAGGGCTGCTCTTCCTCGCGTCGCCCGCGGTCTTGGCCGCCGTTCCCTTCGCGGGTTTCGTGGTCTTGGGGCGGTCCTTGGCGGCGGCCTCGACGCTGGCGGTGAGTGCGGACATCAGGTCGACGACGTTGTTCGCGGTCGCGGTGCGCCCGGTGGCCTCGTCGGGGTGGGCGCCGGCGGCCTTGGCCTCGACCAGGGCGTCCAGTGCGCGTTGATAGTCGTCGTGGACATCGGAGAGTTCGAAGTCCTCGCTGAGTGTGTCCATGAGCGAGGCGGCCATCTTCAATTCCTGGGGGCGGATGGTGACGTTCTCCGTGGGGGCGATGCCCTCGGGGGCACGGGAGTTCGTCCGGCCACAACATCGTCTGGAGGGTGAGGACCTCCCCTTGCACGCGGACCAACGCCAGGCTCTCGCGGGTGGACAGGGTGATCTTGGTGACCGCCGCCCGGCCTTGTCCTGCGAGGGCTTCGCGGATTGCCGGTGAACACGGGTATCAGACAACGCTGAATGATTGGCCGGTTCATGGGACCGCTGAGGTCTCCCGTTCACACGGCGAACGCCCGAGGCACAGAGGAGCCGGCAACGCAACCGCGTGAACCCGAGCAAGGTGATCGCACGCTGGCCGGACATGCGGAAGTCGTCAACTCCCTGGTCATCAGAGGGTGCGCTGCCGGGTGTGGCGGGTGCCTTCATCAGGTCGGCGGGGGCAGTCTTCGGGCCGGTGGGGCCGCCGATGCGGACCTCGTCGCGCTTGAGGGCGTCGGCCGCGCTGGTCTTCGGCGCCGTCGGCGTGCCGCTCACGGGTGATCGGTGGCCACGACTGTTCGGGAGGGTGTTGTGACGTCATTGGTCGCTCTGCCGGCGGACGGTTGAACGGCCAGGCCCACCCTCGCCGCTCGGGTAACTCGTCCGGGGACCGGGCCCGCCCTCGGGGCCGGCGGGCCCGTGAACCGGCTACAGACGCAGCCAGGGCCGGAGTTCCCTCGGTGCCCCGTTGTGTGCCCAGTCCGCCTCGTGTCCCATGCCCGGCAGGTCGATCGCGTGGACCATGCCGTGTGCGTCGACCTCGGGGGAGCGTGTGGTGGGGTTCGCGTCGACGAGGCACTCGTAGTAGGTGGTGTTGGGGAGTGCCATGCACAGGTGGATGTTGGCGGGGCCGCCGCCGTGTACCTCGGCGCGCATGAGGTACGCGTCGGCGAGGTGCGCGGTGCGCAGGGATCCGGTGATGCCGGCTCGGAAGTAGGTGCCGGTGCGGACCGCGTCCACACAGCCCGCCGCGATGAAGTCGGCGGTGTTCATGTGCGCGCCGTCGCTGGTCTCGGCGACGAGCAGCGGGACGTCCACGCGTTCGCGCAGTCGCCTGTAGGCGGTGATGCTGAACTCGCGCATGGGTTCCTCATACCACGCGTAGCCCGCGTCGCCGAGGGCGCGGCCGAGGTGGATGGCGTCCGCGAGGTCGAAGCCGGCCGACCCGTCGTACATCAGCGGCACGTCGTCGCCGACGTGCGCTCGCAGCGCTGCGGCGAGGGCGGCGTCGCGTTTGGCGTCGCCCCACGCGTGCAGCTTGATGGCGGGGAAGCCCAGTTCGAGGCACTGGTCGGCGACGTCGAGGTATTCCGCGATGCTGTCGAACGTCACGGTGGAGGCGTAGGCGGGGATCGACGTGCGGTACGTTCCGATCAGCGCGTGTACGGGTAGGTTCGCGACTTTTCCGGCGATGTCCCAGAGTGCGTCGTCGACCGCGCCCTGGACGTAGATGGGGAATTCCTCGATCCGGTCGAGTTCCCACATCCGATGCCACAGCCATTCGCGCGCGAGGGGGTCCGCGCCCAGGAGTTCGGGGCGAATCCGGCGCTCGACGACGTCGGCGAGGATGGGGCCGCGCCGGCACGGGGCGAAGCCGCGCACACCCTCGTCCGTCGTCAGCACGAGCCAGCCGGACGTCGTCGCGGGCTCGGAGCCGGGGAGGCCGTCGCGCCAGCGGAAGGCGGGTGTGCGAGCGGGTTCCTCACACAGCACGACGTCGACGGAGGTGATCTTCATGCTCGGGTGGTCCTTTCGGGACTGCTCGTCGGTGGCCGCGGTGGCTCGTGGGTCACGGCACCGGGGCCGGTTTCGGAAGTCGGTTGGTGCCACGGAGCCAGTGCCGTGCCCGGCAACGTTTGCCCCGTCGCGGTGTTCTATTCGGCTGTTTCTCCGGTGCGGCGAGGCGCGGTGCCAGGCGGCGCGGACCCACCAAGATCCGCCGGACAGGGCCTAGCTCTTGACCGAGCCGGCGAGGATGCCGCGGACGAGGTAGCGCTGGGCGAACAGGAACACGATCGCGATCGGCAGGACGGCGACGATTCCGGCGAGGGCGGCCTCGGGGCGGTGGATGGGTAGGAAGCTGCCGCCCTGGGACGGGTTGAGCGCGGGGGTGCCCGACACGATCGCGGCGAGGCCGACCGGCAGGTTGTACTTGTCCTCCTGGCTCAGCATCACGTACGGCAGCAGGTAGTTCGTCCAACTCGCGACGAACGCGAAGAACGCGACGAGGCCCACGAGCGGCTTGGCGAGCGGGAGCGCGATGCGGGTGAACAGGCCCAGTTCCGAGCAGCCGTCCAAGCGCGCGGCCTCCATCAGCTCCTTGGGCATGCTGGTGGAGAAGTAGATGAAGCTCAGGTAGACCGCGAACGGGTAGAAGGAGGCGGGCAGGATGACCGACCACGCGGTGTTGGTCAGGTTCAGCGCGTTGATCTCCAGGAACATCGGCAACACGAGCGCGGTGGGCGGCACGATCATCGCGACGAGGGTCAGGACGAGCACGAGTTGCCGCCCCGGCACGCGGGTGGTGGCGAGCGCGTAGCCTGCGAGCAGTGACGTGGTGACGGTGATCGCGACCGACGCGAGCGTGTACAGCGTCGAGTTGAGCAGCCAGTCGTAGATCACGCCGTCGCTGTACTGCGCGAGGTTGTCCCAGGCTCGGCCGATGTTGGCGAACGAGCCGAAGGACAACGGCGCGTCGTTGACGAGTTCGGCGTCGGACTTGGTCGGCGCGAGCATCAGCCACACAAGCGGGACGGCGCAGTAGACGCCGAATCCGGCCAGGACCAGGCCCCTGATCGCGCGGCCCGGGGTCCAGAACCGGCGTCGGGTGCGGGGACGCCCGGTGGTCGTGGTCACTCGTCCACCTCCGTCTTGAAGAAGTCGGTGCAGTAGATGAGCACGAGCGCGGCGATCGTGGAGAGCACGAGCAGGACCACGGACACCGCCGCCGCTCCGCCGAAGTCGCCGGTGGTGAAGGCCATCGTGTAGGAGAGCTGGTTGAGCGACCACCACGGCGTGCCCGCGGTCTTGGTGACGGCGTAGATCAGTTGCGGTTCGACGAACAGTTGCAGGCCGGTCGCGAACGACAGGATCACCATGTAGAGCACGTACTTGCCCACCAGCGGGAGCTTGACGAACAGCGCGGTACGGATGCGGCCGCAGCCGTCGATCGAGGCGGCTTCGAGCACGTCCTCGGGGACGTTCTGGAGCGCGCCGTACATGATCACGATCCACTGCCCCGCGCCCGTGGTGAACGCGATCAGCGCGAACACCACGGTGAGGTTGCCGCTTTGGAAGACGTCCGAGTTCTTCTCGAAGCCCATCGCGTTCAGGGCGGGGCCGAACGGGCTGAGCGTGGGGTCGAGCATGAAGTACCACAGGACCACGCTCGCCGAGCCGGTCACCGCGGCGGGCAGGAAGAAGACCATGCGCATCGCGCCGCTGAACCGGTTGACCCGGTCGTGCAGGAGCAGGGCGAGGATCAGCACGCCGACCACCATGATCGGCAGCCAGACGGCGAGGAAGATCGCGACGTGCGTGACGGCCGGCCAGAACCGGAAGTCGTCCATCAGGCGCGTGTAGTTCATCCCGCCGAGGCTGCCGTCGCCGCGTTCGTCGACGAACGACTCGAAGATCGCATAGCCGGTGGGGCCGAGGCCGAAGCCGAGCAGCAGGATGATGTAGGGCGCGAGGAAGAACCAGCCGTGCAGGTCGCGGACGCGGCGTTTGCGGCGTGCGCCGGGTGGAGGCGCGGTGGGGTGGGCCGGTCCGGTGCGCGCGCTGTGCGCCGCGTCGCGCGCACCGGGTGCGGTCGTGGTGCTCATTAGAGGACCATCCTTTGTGCAGCCTTCACGAGTAGGGTTGTGACCTCTCGGTCCCGGTGGGTGCACGGCCTGTGGCGCGAGCCGTTCGACGGCCAAAGTGAGTTCCGCCGGCCCCACCGGACCGAGGCCGTCTGATCGGCTTCAGGGACACGCCCCACAGAGGGCCGATTAATGAGCTCCCGGCAGACGACCTCACCCCCGAGCAGGTGCTCCATCACAGGCACAGGAGTACTTCTTTCGTGTTCATCGGATGGGACTGGGCGACCGAGACCCACGACGTCACCGTCATGGACGACACCGGAAAGCGCGTCGACCGCTGGGAGTTCGCCCACACCGAGGAGGGGTTCACCAAGACCCTGGCCCGACTGCGGAAACACGGAGCCCCGGCGGATCTCCCGGTCGCGATCGAGACCACCCGCGGTCTGGCGGTGGACCGACTCCTCGCCGCCGGGCACCCGGTGGTACCGGTGCACCCGAACGCCTTCCACGCGATGCGGGCGCGTTGGGGCGCATCCAAGGCCAAGACCGACGCCGGCGACAGCATGAAACTCGCCGACTACCTGCGCACCGACGGCCACATGCTGCCCCGCCTGGAACCCACCGAGCAGGCCACCATGGACCTCCAGGCGCTCACCCGACAGCGCGCCGACCACATCGAGGCCCGCGTCGCGGCGACCAACCAACTCGCCGCGCTGCTCGACATGCATTGGCCCGGCGGCAAGGCGGTGTTCGCCGACCTCGACAGCGACATCGCCCTCGCGTTCCTGGAGCGATACCCCACCCCGGCCTCCGCCGCCAAGTTGACTGCCGGACGCCTTCAAGCCTGGTGCAAGCGCCGGGGTTACTCGGGCAAGCGACCCGGCAGCGTGCTCATCGAACGTCTGCGTTCGGCCCCGACCGCGGCCTCCCGGCTCGGCGAGGTGGTCGTCGAGCGGCTGATCCGCGTCCAGGTCCAACTCGTTCAGGGCATACGCACAACCATCCGCCTGCTCGACAAGGCCATCGCCGACGCGGTCGAAACCCACCCCTACGCACCGCTGTTCGCGTCCATGCCACGCATCGGCAAGGTCAACCTCGGCCAGATCGTCGGCGAGATCGGCCCGCTCCTGGAACGCGCCCGGACCTGCGAACAACTCATCGCCGAGGCCGGCGTCGTGCCCGTCACCCGCGCCTCCGGCAAGTCCCGCGCGGTGACCTTCCGCTTCGCGACCAACCGAAGAGCCCGCCTCGCCCTGACCACCTTCGCCGACAACAGCCGACACGGCAGCGAGTGGGCCGCGAAGATCTACACCGACGCCCGCGCCCGCCAGAAACGACACCCCCACGCCACACGCATCCTCGCCCGAGCCTGGCTGCGCGTCATATGGGCCTGCTGGCGCGACGGAACCTGCTACGACCGCGAAACCCACCAAGCCAACGGCAAAATCAACATGGCCACCAGTAAGTCCTCGGCTGCATAGAGGTTGACTCAAGGAACTCACTTGACCGTGTACCCGCTCATCTGGGCGAGCTGGGTGAGTTGCTTGTCCAGTTCGGACAGGCCGTCGGCGATCTTTCCGCCGCCGCGGACCTTCTCCACGACGGTGGCCGTCATCGGGGCCTCGATCGCGTAGCGGGTGTTGGCCTCGATCGGGTTGACCCGGTCCGCCGCCTTCTGGAGCACCGGGAACGGGTCGCTCGCGTAGAAGCCGTCGGCGTTGACGCGCGAACTCCACACCTGCGCGGCGGGCCCGTACGCGGGGTAGGTGGCCGCGGTGCTCTGGTACTCGTTGCTCGTGGCCATCCACTGCGCCATGTCGTAGGCGCCCTTGGTGTTCTTGGTGTGCTTGGACACCATGTAGATGCCGCCGCCGGTGGAGCCGGACCAGTTCGTCGACTCTCCCTCCCACGTGGGGTAGGCGGCTGCGGCGATCGTGCCCTTGGCGCTCTTGAACGAGTTGTCCGGCTTGAAGACGAAGTCGCCGTACCAGGACGCGCCCGGCATCATCAGGATCTTCTTCTCCTGGCCCAGTTTGATCACGTCGGTGTCGAACGGGCCGCTGCGGGAGACCGATCCGGCCGCGATCAGTGGGTCGAGCAGGTCCGCGACGCGGGTGCAGCGCGGGTCCTTGGTGTCGATGACGACCTGGTCGGGGCCGGTGACCTGCTGGAGGGGGCAGCCGCTGGACCAGAAGAAGTCGTAGTACAGGAACTTGAAGCCGGCGGTGCCGACGATGTAGCCGGGGTGTTCCCTGGCGACCCTCAGGCCCAGGTCGCGGTACTCGTTCCAGGTGGTGGGGACCTGATATCCGAACTGGTCCATCAGGGATTTGTCGTACCACAGCACCGACTGCGACAGGTCGTTCTTGAGGCAGTACAGCTTGCCGTCGATCGTGCAGTCGGCGTTGGACTTGCCGAAGCCGGTCCGCACGTCGGCCGGGATCAGTGCGTCGAGCGGCTCGGCGAAGTCGTACTGCTTGCTCGACAACGCGGCGACGTCGTTGGGGACCTGGCTGAACAGGACGTCCGGCCAGCCCTTTCCGGTGCGGTTGAAGAGCTGGATCTTGGTCAGCAGGGTCTCGGTGTCGTACGTCTCGATCTTCATCGGCACGTTGGGGTGGGACTTCTTGAACTGCTCGAAGCCGGGCTGGCGGGTCGAGTCCGTCCACACCAGGAGTTGTGCGCTCGGGTCGTCGGCGGCGCCCGGCTTCTTGGCACCGCCGTCGCCGGATCCGCACGCGACCAGGAGCAGGGAGGCCGCGGCGGCGGCCGGGAGAACGCGACACCAGCGGCGCGGCCGGCGCGTCGCCGAGGGTGTGGTGCGCTGTGGCGCTCGCAGGGATGTGGGCAGGGTCACGGACACTCCTAGTGACTGAGCAAGCACATGCGTTCAGGAATCGTGTACGATGCCGGAAGTCTCATGTCCGCCTGACGCCGTGTCAACCGGATGTGTCAAAATCGTTTCCGGACGATGAACTCGAAGAGGGAGCCATGGCTGCGGTAACGGGGACAGGCGAAGGCCTGCTCGGGGGAGCGTCCCTCCAGCGGCGCAAGATGCTCGCGGACGACGTCTACGACGTGCTGCGCGCCAACCTGGTGGCCAATCGCGTCCCGCCGGGCAGCAGGCTCAATCTGGATCGACTGGCCAAGGAACTCGGCGTCTCCAACACACCGATCCGCCAGGCGCTGGCCCGCCTGGAATCGGAGGGCCTGGTCCGCAAGGAGCCGTATCGCGGCTTCATCGTGTCGCCGCTGCTCGACCGCTCGGCGATCGAGGATCTCTACGACTACCGGCTGATGATCGAACCGCCGTCGGCCCGCCGGGCCGCCGAGCGCAAGGACCCCGCCGCGGTCGCCGCGCTGCGTGCGACGTGTTGGCCGTCACTGGTCCAGGCTGCGGATCCCGCACCGGATCAGGGCCCCGAAAGCGCGGCCCGGGCCGACGACGCGGGGCGCCGCGACGGCGACTTCCACGGCGGGATCGCGCGGATCGCGGGCAACCTCGTGGTGGTCGAGCACCTGGACCGCACGCTGACCCAGATGAGCGCCTACTCGATGTACGGCCACGACGGCATGGCCGCGCAGGCGTTGGCCGAGCACGAGGAGATCATGCGGGCCGTCGAGGCGGCCGACGGGCGGGCCGCACAGCGGGCGATGACGGCCCATCTGACCCAGTCGCGGGAGCGGATGCGGCGCGCGTTCGGCTGAGTACGTCGCGACGGCGGTCCGTCTGGGGCGCCGCGCGCTCTCGGCCGGCGGCTTGTCAGGCACAGCGCTCCTGTGGGGAGTTGTCGCACGGCCCGGCACGATCCTGGTGATCTGCCGGGCTTTCGTGTTTTTCCTTGACTGTCTTTCGTTTCGGCCTCCACACTCCAGTCACAAATCGTGCATGAAACTGGAGGTTTCGTGTTCCGTATCAGAGCACTCAGAACACTCGGAGCGTTCGGTGTGCCCAGGACGGCCCGGCGTGCGGCCGTCCTGGGCACGGCGGTCGCGGTCACCGCGTCCGCACTGGTGTCGGCGGCCGCCGGCGGGGCCTCGGCCGCCGCCCCGACCGTTGTGCATGTGTCCCCCACCGGCGGCGGCAGGGCGTGTTCGCCCGGCGCGCCGTGCGACCTGGCCGGCGCGCAGGCCAAGGTCCGGACCCGCACCGCCCACATGACCAAGGACGTCGAGGTGCGTCTGGCCGGCGGCACCTATCGGGTCACCGATCCGCTGACGTTCGGCCCCCGGGACTCGGGCCGCAACGGGCACCGTGTCACGTGGACCGCCGAGCCCGGCGCCGCGCCGGTGATCAGTGGGGGCCAATCCGTGCAGGGTTGGTCCCCCGTCGACGCCGCAGGCACGCTGTACCGGGCCTCCGTCGGGCAGGTGACCTCGCGACAGCTATACGTCGACGGCGAGCGCGCGGTGCTCGCGCGCGGCGCCTACAACCCGGCCGGGTTCACCAAGACGGCCACCGGCTACACCACGACCACCGGCCTCGGCTCGTGGCGCAACCCGACCGACATCGACCTCGTGTATCGCGTCAACTGGACCAACTCCCGCTGCCCCGTCGGCGCGGTCTCGGGCACCGCGATCACGATGGCGCAGCCGTGCTGGAAGAACGCGCACAGCTCGCCGTATCTGCAAAACGACGCGCCGTACTTCGTGGAGAACGCCTACGAGCTCCTCGACGAGCCGGGCGAGTGGTACCTCGATCGCGCCGAGGGCAACGTGTACTACCGACCCAAGCCCGGGCAGCGGATGACCGGTCCGGGCGCGGTGGCGGTCACGCTCCCGACGGCCGAGTCGCTGCTGCGCGTGGAGGGGAGTGCGACGGAGCGCGTCCAGGCCCTGGATTTCCGGGGGTTGACGTTCGCCGACAGCACCTGGCTGCGACCGGGGACGGCCGAGGGATTCGCGGAGGAGCAGGCCAACTTCACCCTGGTCGGACCGAACGCCTCGCACTACGACTACGACGGCACGACCAAGACCGCGGCGGCCGTGACGATCGCACGGGCGACGGACGTGCTGTTCCAGGCGAACACCGTGACCCGGGTCGGCTCGGCCGGCATCAACGTCGAGCGGGCGTCCAACAACGTGAGGCTGCGCGGCAATCGGGTGTTCGACGTGTCCGGCAGCGGGGTGCAGGTCGGTGACATCCTGCCCGCCGATCACCGACCGGCGAACCTCGCCGATCGGATGCACGACATCACGGTCGAGAACAACGCGATCCACCACGTCGCCGTCGAATTCCAGGGCGGCGTGGGCATCTTCGGCGGCTTCACCGACACCCTGCGCGTGCTGCACAACGACCTCACCGACCTGCCGTACACCGCGATCAGCCTCGGCTGGGGCTGGGGCTACCTCGACAAGGACGGCCTGAGCGGGTACAAGACGCCGACCGTCGCCCGCAACAACCAGGTCGTCGGCAACCTGGTGAGCGACTTCATGACCGCCGGTGCCGACGGCGGCGGGCTGTACACACTCGGCGCGCAGCCCGGCTCGATCGACAGCGGCAACGTGTACGCGAACGGGCCCGACACCTGGCCGACCGGCGCGCGCTACCTCGACAACGGCACGGCCGGATGGACCTCCACCGGCAACGTGATGGAGAACGTCGAGGCGTGGCTGCTGGTCAACGAGGGCTCCGCGTCCGACCCGTTGCACGTGCCGCCGGCGCACGACAACACGGTTACCGGGAACTGGACCTCGACGCTCAAACAGTTGTGCTGCGCCCTCCCCTCGAACGCGGTGACCGCCCCGACCCTGGTGACCGGCGGCGCGTGGCCGGCCGCGGCGCAGGCGGTGCGCGACGCCGCGGGCCTGGAACCGGCCTGGCGCGGATTGCGCGGCAACCGCGTCGACCTCGCGCGCGGCGCGACGGCGACGGCGAGCGCGGTGTACAGCGGCGCCCCCGGCTACGGCGCGGAGAAGGCGAACGACGGTTCGGGCGTGACCCGTTGGGCCACGGACGCTGCGGTCACCACCGCGCAATTGACCCTGACGTTCCCGGACGCCACCACCGTGGACCGGGTCGTGGTGCGCGAGGCCAAGCACTACGGCGCGCGGATCTCGACGTATCGGATCGAGTACTGGGACGGCAGCACCTGGGTGCCGACCGCCACACGGTCCTACCCCTCGGTCGTGCAGACCGAGCGGTTCGCGCCGGTGACGACGACGCGCATTCGGCTGAACATCACCGGTAGCGGATCGGGGCCGACCGTGCAGGGGTTCGAGGCGTACAGGGACGCTTAGGACACACACGCCTCGATGGCGCGGCGACCCCCGACTTCACCGGGAACCGGGAGCCGACGGTGAGCGCGTTCGAGGTGTGCCGAGCCCGGGTGCGGGTCGGGTCGGGTCGGTTCGGGTTGGTTTCGGTCGGGCAGAGGCGTCTCCGTCGCGGCCGCCGCGATGCACACGCATCTGAGTGGGCGCAGAGCGCCTCTGCCCGGGCCCCGTTGCGAAGGGAGACAAGGAGGCATGAGTGAAACGGGGTCGGGTCGGGTGAGGCGCCTGCGGGCTGGTGACCGGGATGTTGTTCGTTACGTGAACAGGGTCGAGAGAGATGGGGGTTCGTTCGTGAAGGTGCTGCGTTCGGGTCTTGTCGGGAGGAACTCGTGACCGGGAAGGGGGACTTCGCCGGGCTGGCGGCGGTGGTGACCGGTGGGGCGGCGGGGATCGGGTTGGCGACCGCGCGCATGCTGGTGGCGCGCGGTGCGCGGGTGGCGGTGTTGGATCGGGACGTGTCACCGTTGGCCGGCGATGCCGACCTGTCGGTGTTCGCCGCGGACGTGAGCGACGACGCGTCGGTGGTCGAGGCCGTGGGTGGTGCGGCCGCGCTGCTCGGTGGGATCGACGTCCTGGTGAACAACGCGGGGATCGGCGCCACCGGGACGGTCGCGGACAACGACGACGCCCAGTGGCACCGGGTATTCGACGTGAACGTCGTGGGGATCGTACGCGTCACCCGGGCGGCGTTGCCGCATCTGCGCGCCTCGCACCACGCGGCGATCGTCAACACCTGCTCGGTCGCCGCGACCGCCGGACTGCCTCAACGGGCGCTGTACTCGGCGTCCAAGGGCGCCGTGCAATCGCTGACACTGGCGATGGCGGCGGACCACGTCCGCGAGGGCATCCGGGTCAACTGCGTCAACCCGGGCACCGCCGACACTCCATGGGTGGGCCGACTGCTGGGGAACGCCGCGGACGCGGACGCGGAGCGGGTCGCGCTGAACGCCCGGCAGCCGATGGGCCGCCTGGTCACCGCCGACGAGGTCGCGTTCGCCATCTGCTCGCTCGCCAGCCCGCTCGCCGCCTCCACGACAGGGACGAGCCTGGCCGTGGACGGCGGGATGCAGGGCCTGCGGCTGCGCACCGCAGAGGCACGGTGAAGGGCGCGGCGCTGGGCCTGGGATGCGCGGGACTCGGCGGTCTGTACGAACCGCTCTCCGAGGCCGCGGCGCAGGCAACACTCGAAGCCGCCTGGGCCGGCGGGATCCGCTGCTTCGACACGGCGCCGCACTACGGTGCGGGGCTCTCCGAGGAGCGCCTGGGCAGATTCCTGCGCGGCGTCCCGCGAGCCGAGTACACGCTGTCCACGAAGGTCGGCCGGCTGCTGGTCGACGACCCGGACGCGCCAGAACACGGCGACGGATTCTTCGGAACGCCACGTCGACGCCGGGTCCTGGACTATTCCGCGGCGGGAGTGCGGCGATCCGTCGAGGCGAGCCTGTGCCGGCTCGGGCTCGACCGGATCGACATCGCGCTCGTGCACGACCCCGACGAGCACTGGGAACAGGCGTCCGGGGAGGCGATTCCCGCCCTGATGGAACTGCGCGACCAGGGTGTCGTCGGGGCGGTCGGGGCCGGGATGAACCAGTGCGCGATGCTCGATCGCTTCGTCGCCGAGACGGACGTGGACTGCGTGCTGCTCGCCGGCCGCTACACCCTGCTCGACCGCGGCGGGAGCACGCTGCTCGACCACTGCGCGAAGCGCGGGGTCTCGGTACTGGCCGGCGGCGTGTACAACAGCGGCCTGCTCGCCGACCCGCGCCCCGGCGCCCGCTTCGACTACGCGCCCGCCGGCGCCGACATCCTCGCCCACGCATTGCGGCTGCGGGACGCGTGCGCGGAGCGCGGAGTCCCGCAGCGGGCCGCCGCGTTGCAATTCGCGGCCGCCCATCGTGCCGTCGACACCGTACTGGTCGGCGCGCGCACTCCCGCCGAGGTGTCCGACGCCGTGGCGATGGCCGCCTTCGACATCCCCGACGACCTCTGGGAGCGTCTCGAATGATCGTGACCGAGGCCCGCCCTCGCCCGTGGGATCCCGCGACCGCGGACCCTCGCGGGACGGAGGACTCCGAGAAGACCTCCGGCCACCGTCGGTTCGGCGTCGAAGATCCGCGTCCGCTGTCGCGCACGTCCGGCGTGGACCGCACGATCGTCGGGAATCGACGTGGGCGACGAACCCTCCCCGGAGCCGTCGTCGGTGCGGCCCGCCCCGTTGGGACACCCACGCTCGTCCTCAGCACACCCAAGGTGACCTTCCCATGACCCCGCATCCCATCGTCGACGCGCACCATCACGTCTGGGACCTCTCCGCGCGCCACCAGCCCTGGCTCGCCGGCGCGGCCCTCGCCCCGATAAGGCGCAGCTTCGCACTCGCCGAACTGGAGCCCGAGGCCGCCTCGGCAAAGGTCGCCTCGACCGTCCTGGTCCAGACAATCGCCGTCGCCGGGGAGACCCCCGAATTCCTCGCGCTCGCCGCGGCGAGCCGGCTGGTCGCCGGGGTGGTCGGCTGGGTCGACCTCACCGCGCCCGATGTCGCGGAAGCCATCGGCGCGCTTCGTGAACTACCGGGCGGCGAACACCTGGTGGGCATCCGCCACCCCGTACAGGACGAGCCGGATCCGAACTGGTTGATCCGCCCGGACGTCATCCGCGGACTCGCGGCCGTCGCCTCGGCGGGACTCGCCTACGACCTGCTCGTACAACCCCACCAGCTCCCCGCGGCCGCCCGCGCCGCCGCGGCACTGCCCGAACTCACCCTCGTTCTCGACCACCTCGGCAAGCCGCCGATCGCGGCAGGCGAGAGGACCCCCTGGGCCGGTGACATCAAGACGCTGGCCGCACTGCCCAATACCGTGTGCAAGCTCTCCGGCCTCGTCACCGAAGCCGACTGGCGGACGTGGTCTTGGCGCGACCTGCGCCCCTTCGCCGAGACGGCGCTTGAAGAATTCGGGCCGGACCGACTCATGTTCGGCTCCGACTGGCCGGTCTGCCTGCTCGCGGCCTCCTACCGCGACGTGGTCGACACCGCCGCGACCCTCACCGGCTCGTTGAGCGCGACCGAACAGGCGAGCGTCTTCGCCGGCACGGCGACCCGCGTGTACGGACTACTTCCCCGAGGAGAGCGATGAACGAGAGCACGGGCGACGGGGTCCGACGGATCGCATCGGTGATCCGCGTCAGGCCCGAGAAGCTCGAGGAGTACAAGCGCCTGCACGCCGATCCCTGGCCCGGCGTGCTCGACCGACTCCGAGCGTGCAACATCTCCAACTACTCGATCTTCCTCCACGAAGAGCTCCTGTTCAGCTATTTCGAGTACCGGGGAACCGACTTCGACGCGGACATGGCCCGCATGTCCCGGGACCCGATCACCCAGGAGTGGTGGAGGCTGACCGACCCCTGCCAGGAACGCCTCCCCGGAACACCCGAGGGACGGCAGTGGACCGAGATCCCTTCCATCTTCTTCCTGGAATGAGCGACACCGTACGGCGGATGCCGACCGCCCTGGAGGGCGGATGCCCCACCACGAAGGGAAGTCCGACATGAAGGTACTGCGCATCGGCGCCCCGGGGAGCGAACGCCCGGCGATCCTGACGGACGGCGGACGGCTGCTGGACCTGTCCACCGTCACGACGGACATCGACTCCGCGTTCCTGGCCTCCGGCGGCCTCCAACGAGCCCGGGCCGCCGCCGAAGGCGGGCTGTTGCGGGAACTCCCTTTCGCCGGCGTACGGATCGGCGCCCCGGTGACCCGTCCGGGCAAGGTCGTATGCATCGGCCTGAACTACCGCGACCACGCACAGGAGACCGGCGCACCGATCCCTTCTCGGCCGGTGGTCTTCCTGAAGGACCCCGCCACCGTCGTCGGCCCCCGCGACACGGTGTCGATCCCCCGTGGCTCGACGAAGACCGACTGGGAAGTCGAACTCGCCGTCGTGATGGGCAACCGGGCCCGCTACCTCGAATCGCCCGACGCCGCCGCCCCCGTGATCGCCGGATACACGATCAGCAACGACGTCTCCGAGCGCGAGTTCCAACTGGAGTACTCCGGACAGTGGGACCTGGGCAAATCCTGCGAGACCTTCAACCCGCTCGGCCCCTGGCTGGTCACCCCCGACGAGGCCGGCGACCCGCAGTCCCTCGCGCTCCGCCTGTCCGTCAACGGCGTGCCGCGCCAGCACGGCAACACCGAGAACATGATCTTCGACGTGCCGTACATCGTCTGGTACCTGAGCCAGTACATGGTCCTGGAACCCGGCGACGTCATCAACACCGGAACGCCGGCCGGAGTCGCCCTGGGTCTACCGGGCCGGCCGTACCTGCGCGCCGGCGACATCGTCGATCTCGAGATCGCGGGCCTGGGCACCCAACGCCAAGTCTTCGAACAGGCCTGAGCCGACAGCGGCGCACCGACCGTGACCGGGGGGTGTCGTGGGTCGTGTGTGGCGTACCGGCAGGAAGCCGTGATCGACTCCGGCTCCTTCGCGGTCACCCGGGACGACGTCGGCACCCACGACGCCGAGCACCAGAGACCAAGACCGACCATCTGATGAACGGCTTCAAGACCTCGGTCCGGTCCCGCCCCTGAGACATCTCGCCTTCCCACCACACCGCACGCACACCCGCACCCACGACCCCGGAGGCCCCATGACCAGGATCATCAAGACGAATGCCTTCATGATCGACGTGGAGGTGGAAACAAAACGCACCGACGCGGTACAGGCATTCGTGAAGCAGGAAACCGTCTTCGTCGAGTTGACCACCGACGACGGGAACATCGGCACCGGCTACTCGTACACGATCGGCACCGGCGGAACCTCCGTGCTCGCGATACTGCGCGACCACTTCCTGCCCCGGCTCGCCGGACGCGACGCCCGAGAGATCGAACGGGTGTGGCACGACCTGTTCGCGGCCACCCGATCGACCACCGTCGGCGCGATCACCTCGCTCGCGCTGGCCGCGGTGGACACCGCGCTGTGGGACCTGCGCTGCCTGCGGGCCGACGAGCCACTGTGGCGGGTGGCCGGCGGCTTCCGCCCCGAGGCGCCGCTGTACGACACCGAGGGCGGCTGGCTGCACCTGAGCACCGACGAACTCGTCGCCGGGGCGCTGGCCTCACAGGCCGCCGGCTGGCAGGGCGTCAAACTCAAGGTCGGCAAGCCCAGGATCGAGCAGGACGTCGAACGCCTGCGCGCGGTACGCGAGGCCGTCGGGGACAGGCTCGACATCATGGTCGACGCCAACCAGTCGATGACCGCGGCCGAGGCCCGCCGCCGCGCCGCCGCGCTCGAGGAGGTGGGCATCGCCTGGTTCGAGGAGCCGCTGCCGGCCGACGACGTCGAGGGCCACGTCGCGCTCGCCCGCTCGACGTCGATCCCGATCGCGGTGGGCGAATCGCTGTACTCCCCGGGCCAGTTCCGCGACTATCTCGCCCGCGGCGCGGCATCGATCGTGCAGGTCGACGTCGCCCGGGTCGGCGGGATCACCCCGTGGCTCAAGGTCGCCCACCTCGCCGAGACGTTCAACGTCGAGGTGTGCCCGCACTTCCTGATGGAACTGCACGTCAGCCTCACCGCCGCCGTACCCAACGGACGCTACGTCGAACACATCCCACAACTGCGCGCGATCACCCATGACGAGATGCGGGTCCGCGACGGGCACGCCGTCGCGCCCGATGCCGCGGGCCTGGGCATTGCCTGGAACCTCGACGCGATCGACGACAGGAGGACAGCATGACCCGGCACACCCCGCCACCCCGACGCGGACGTCCAGTATCCCCGGATGCGGGACTGTAAAAACGTCGGGTCTTCCGAGTTTTCCGTAGGCAGCGCGGCCAACAACATCAGCCGCATCGGCGGCCTCATCCGCGCGAGGTTCGCGGGTACTCCTTCGCCGCCCGCGCCCGCCACACGTCGATCAACTTCTCCGACACGTCCCCGAACAGATCCGCCGGCAATTCCAATCGCCGCACCCGCGCGAGCCTGTCACCTCCGGGAGCAGACTCTCCAGTCCCGGGGCGCCCGGGGTCGGTCTGACGTCCCGGTGGCGAACCACGCGTCCAGGCCGACGACGGCGCGGTCAACCGCGCCCGATGGTCGAGACCCGGAAGGGGCGGTGGTTGTTCGGGTTCAGGGGTGTGCTGGGGGCGGCGGGGTGCGGCGTGCGAGTTCGGCTGCGTATCCGGCCCTGGGGCTGCCGGTCACGCCGGCCCAGACGGCCGCGGTGGCCGGTGCGATGCCGAGGGTCTCGCTGGGGATGGCGGCGGGCATCCGGCGGGCGAGATCGATCAGGGCGCTGTTGCGTCCTTGACGGGAGGGCAGGCCGTGGGTGGCGAGTCTGGCGCGCAAATGGCCGGCGCTGCACGGGTTTCCGGGCCGAGACCCGGGAAAGAGCCAGCGCTTGTCGTCGGTGGGGTCGGTCTTGCGTGTGGCGAGGGTGAGGAGGAGTCGGTCCACGGGTGGGGGGACGGTGACGGGGTGGGGGCCAGCGCGAGGCGGATTCCGTCGGGGGCGTGGTGGATGTGGTCGGTGGCGAGGTGGGCGATCTTGGTGAGGGGTTGGCCGTAGAGGAGGACGAGCAGGCCCGTGACGCGGTCGACGGTGGTGATGGTGTCGTCGTGCAGGAATCGGTGGGCCAGGCGCCGGCGTTCGTCGTCGGGCAGGGCGCGGTAGGGCCGATCGCAGGGCATCGGCGGGAAGTCGATCGGGTTGTCGATGTGGCGGGTGCGGGCAGCCCATTGCACGAAGCCGCGGGCGGTGAACCGCATGACGCTGCCTTGGTCGAGCCAGGAGTCGATGTGCTGTTGACGGCATTCGGAGAGTGTCACGCCACGGTGGCGCAGCCATTCCAGAAGGCGGACGGACTGGGTCAGGCCGGTGCGGATACCGGCTGCGGTGTTCGGCGACAGGGGGCGGGTGGGTGAGTGTCGACGGCGCAGTCGGCGCAGGTGGTGCCAGGTGGTGAAGGTGTCCAGGAGTCGGCGATCGTGGGTGTCGGTGATGGTGTCGAGGAAGGCCGTCACCCAGCGTTCGAGCGCGGCGAGGTGCTCGTCGCGGGCGGGCAGTGTGCCGTGGAGGGTCAGGACGGTGCGCAGTCGTCGGCTGCCGGCGGTGCTGCCTTGTCGGTCGAGCAGTTCGTGCGTGACGGGCTTCCGGTCTGTGTGGAGTGCGGCCAGCAAGGCGGCCGGTCCGGGCCTGTCGAGCCAGTGCAGCAGTTTGCGCCGGTGGGCCGTCGATCAGGGCGTCGTAGACCGGTCGCAGAGGTGGCGGCACGGTGTCGTCGGGGTCGGCGAGGAGTTCGCGCAGGCGTCGTGCGGCGGCGCACGCGGTGCAGCGGCCGGCGACGCGGGATGGTGATCGTGCCGCAGTCGGCGCAGGGCTGTCGCCGATCGGGGTCCTGGAGACGGCAGGGGCGGCACAGGGATTCGCCGGTGGTTCGTCGTGTGTTGACGCGCCGTCGTCGTCCGCAGCGGGCGCAGTCGTCGACGGTGACGTTACAACTGCCGCACACGGGATCGCCGGTGGAGGTCCGGGTGGTGACGCGGCGGGTGCGGCCGCAGCCGCTGCACGCCTCGCGGGCGCGGGAGCATTCGGGGCAGCGCGGAGCGTCGGTGTCGGCACGCAGGCAGGGGGTGGTCCGGCCGCAGACCGAGCACACCGCCGTCGGATGGGGCGCGCAGCCGAAACAGACGCCGGCCTGTTCGCCGCGTTGGCGGACCTCGCGGCTTCGGCCACAGCGGGAACACCGGCTGTGGCCGCCCGCGTCGCGGGTACGGCAGGGCCTGCACAGGCGACGTCCGTCGTGGCCCCGTCCGATTGGGCCGATTGCCCCGCAGTCCACGCACGCCGCTCGGCGCAGTCGTTTCGGGCATCCGGCGCAGCAGCGCAGCTTGTCGTGGACGGTGGTCAGCGGCAGTTGCCGTGCGCACCACGGGCACGGGGGCATGACCACGCCGCGGGCGTCGCGCGCCGGCAGGGCGTGGATCAGCCGCAGCAGGCGGGCCGAACCGTGGGCGCCGTCGCCCGTCAACAACGCAGGACGCGCGGTCAGTTCGCAGGCGAGCTTGCGCACGTCCGCAGGGGTCGGAGCCGCTTCCCGTACCGCTTCCGCGATGGCGAGGTGATCGATGCCGGTTGCCGCGCGGGCCAGGTGGTCGTGGAGCGTGGAGAGGTGGTGGTCCGGTTTGTCGAGGCGGGCACACCGGGTGCATTGGCCGCGTCCGTGCGGGTCACCGCCGGCGGTCATCCTTGGTCCCGGACGATCCTGGCCCGCCTGGGCCTGAGTGCCCCCAGGTCCGACTCGCCCGCCTTCGCGCCTTGGGCCGCCCGGCGTCGCTGCGGAACGCCGGCGGCGACGGGTTCGACCAGTTCCTCCATGCGGCAGTCGAGAACGTCCATGAGCGCCACCAGTGTTCGCAGGCTCAACCGTTCCGGCTTGTCGACGACGAGGCGGTAGACCTGGCTGGGCGAGAGGTCGATGCCGCGTTCGGCCAGCAGCGGGCGCAAATCCGTCGTGGAGAACATTCCTCGCGTCGCCATGACCTGCCGAAGGTGCCACTGGTAGTCGAGTTTGGCGCTCACGTCACATCTCCCGGTCGATTCGATAGGCCCGGTCCAAAGCCTTGCGCATCATCGTGTCCATGAAGTCTCCGCCGACCCCGGTGTAGATGGCCGTGGTCGACGCGAACCGGTGCCCCACCTGCCACTGGATTATCTTGAGTTCGGTCATGCTTCGCGTCTGTGAACTGGGCATTAGCGTCGGGTACGTTGTCGTCGAGGCACGGTTCGCAATTCCCGTCGCACGACACGTCACTGACTGATCGTTACCCGGGTGAGACACGCTGCGCTGGATCCTGTCGGGATCGCTCATTTCCTTGCGGAAGGTACTGAGGTTCACGAGGTTGTCGGTCCTGACGCAGTACCGCGGGTCGCTTGACTGAATTCCTGCTCACGTTCACAGGCTGCGGCCTGCTGCAATGTGCGGTAGCGGTGGAGTGTCTGCGGATCATCGGCCTGTTCGGCAGCCGCGACGGCGGCGTCGAGGACTCCGTCCATCCAAAGCCGAGGGATCCCTTGCAGGTGCTGGTCACTCGCGGCAAGCCGACGGCGAGCTGTGGAGTCGTCGGGTGTGAGCGGGACGAGGAGGAAACACTCCTTGGCGAAGTGCCGCCACAGTCCTTGGCACGATCCCTGCTTGTCGGATGGCAGGATGCTCCGAACCTCTTCGAGTGTTTTCCACGCGCTCGAGAGGTCGTCGGCTCGTCGCTGCAACTGCGCAAGCGCAAGCAGGTTACTCGCTTTTGCCCCCGGCCACGATGCTTCGCTGATCGCGATGGCTTCTCTCTGCACCGCCACTGCTTCGGTGAGGTAGCCGAGTTGAGCCAGGTGAAACTGGAGCGTGTTGAGCGTGGCCTCGGTGCGTGGCTCGCCGATTGCCCACTCGGTCATGAACAGACGGGATGCCTCGCGTTCGCCGAGGCGCGCGGCGTGGTGGGCCCAGGATTTGAGGCTCTCGTCGGCCGGGGCGGCTGGGAACCGTGCGCGTTGTCCGTTGAGCCACTCCTCAACGGCGGCGTCGGTGTGGCGGTCCGAGGTGATGTCGCCCAGGATGCGGTCACGATCAGGGTGGGCACTGGCTCGCACTGCTTCGACGGTAGCTGCGACACCTCCAGTCAGCAGATGGTAGAGGTGGTAGCCGAGAGCCGTGTCGAAGCTGACGTTCTTGGCGGTCCAGTGCAGCCAGAGATCCTCCACCTGTCGGTGCTCGGCGACCAGGAAGCCGGCCAGCGTCAGATCTGGGGCCATTCCCCAGGAGACGGCCTCTTGGTGGAAGGTGGTCTGCTGTTGGAGGAGGAAGCGTAGGAGAGGAAGATCCTGAGGGCGGCGGTCGTATTGAAGGGCCCAGAGAACTCCGAAGCGGGCGGCCCTGTTGCGGTCGGTCACGTGACCTTCGTGGAGATGCTCCGCGAGGAAGGCCAAGTCGAGCCACGTCGCCGGGTCCTGGCGCGCTCGCTTGAGGTCTCTTCTCGGCCCACGTAGAAGTCGGTCTTGCTCGTCAGCGGTACTCACCATCTTCCCCTCGTTTGATCCCTCGTGATTCTGTCTGCTCGTTGCTCGCCGAGTGCGCGGGCGAGCTGATCCCGAAGGCCCCGGTTCTCCTCCGCCAACTGCCGGGAGCGGGCGTTGGCCGCCTCCAGGCGCCGCAGCAATGAGGCCTCCGACGCGCGCTGACGTGCGGGGAGCGCAGACGAGGGTGCTGTGCGGTGTGCAGCCCGCAGGCGCTCGACTTCCAATCGCAGATCCGGCTGACCGTAGAGCCAGGACCGCGAGACGCCCGCTCGTTTTGCCACTGCCTCGAAGGTGACCGGTGCGCCGGCGGTGTCCAGGGCGCGCAGCGCCTGGACTGCCTTGGAGCGGGTGAGTCCGCTGCGGCGGTGGGCGGCTTCGATGATGTGGCGGCTGTTGTCAGCTCGCATCGGCGGTCGCCTCCGGCTCGTCGGTGTCGGTTTCGAGGCCGGTGATGATCCGGTCCAGGTTGTCCAGGACCTGCTGGTTCATCTCGACCACACGGGTCTGGCCTCGCGCGTCGGCGGCCGAGATGATCTGAAGGACTTGCCGGCGCTGTTCGCGGTGCAGAGGGAGGAACTCGCTGGTGGTCACGAACATCGGGCACGTCAAACAAGCGTTGGCGTGAGGGCAGGTCTTCTGCACCGGCAGTCCGCAGTAGCCGTTGGGCAGGGCCTGGGTCACGCGCCCGAGCCGCTGCTTGGCCCAGGTGGCTTCCGCCAGCGGGCCGGCGGGATCGACGGTGACGTGCTCGCCCTTGATGTTGAACTTGCGGGCCTTCTCCCAGTGCCGGCGGACCGTGGAATCGTGCAATCGGGCGTAATGAGCGGTCATTTCGCCGGATGAATGATCGAGAAGGACGCGTACCACTTCCTGCGGGACGTCCCGGTTGATCAGCCTGGTCCCGAAGGTGTGGCGCCATTGGTGGGGCGTCAGGCGGACGGCGCGGCCGTGCTCGTCCCGGATATCGCACCGGCCGAGCCAATCGCGGAGTTGACCGCGGTAGGAGTGCGTGCTCAAGGGGGTCCGGCCGTCGGGGTTCATCTTCGGGGCCGGGAACAACCACGGGCTGCCGTCCGGCCAACGACGCAGGATCCGCCGCTGCTGTTCGGTGATGGCCTGCTCGACTTCCTCGTCGATCGGGACGAGGGCTTCGCGTTTCATCTTGCGGTTGACGTAGCGCAGGTAGGGGGCGTTGTCGCCGTCGCGCACGACGCATTCGAACGCGATCGTGCTGGCGTCTCCGATGCGCAGGCCGCAGCGCATCAGGACGACCGTGAGCAGTCGGCTGTCGGGGTTGTGCCAGCGGTCGATTGTCCGGCTGTTCGACTTGGGCCATGACGTACTCGGCGAGCCCGCGGGGCAGGCGCTTCTCGGGTTTGGGGAAGTCGTCGGGGTAGAACGCGGCGCCGGCGGGCAGGGTCCGGTCCCATTCGTGGCGGCGGATGGCGTAGAGTAACGCGCCGAGTGAGCTGATGTCCCTGCTGCGGGAGCGCACTGCGCGGGGGTCGGTGGCCAGGTCGGCCAGGTAGCGTTCCAGCGTCGTCCGGTCGATGCCGGCAAGGCTGGTGATGCCGACCGGCGGTGAGGCCAGGAAGCGGGCGAGGCGGGTCACGGCCTGGATGTCGATGTAGGTCTGGATGGGACTGCGGCCGATGCTGAAGCGCCAGCGGGCGAACCGCTTGGCCAGCTCGCGCAGCCAAGGCTGCGGGATGCCGTCGAACCGCAGCCGTTTGCGGCCCTCGATGCCGAGGCGGTGCAACTCCCAGATGTCCCTGGGGAATTCAGTCTCCCATCCGTTGCCGCAGAGCAGGTCCTCCAGACGCCGGTAGGCGTAGCGCAGGAAGGCCGCCTGCCCGTTCTGACCGTGTTTCGCGGCGTGACGGGCGTCGAAGAACTCAATCCACTGTTCGATCGGCCAGTCCAGCAGCGAGGCCACCGGGCTCGCTGTGACCAGCGTGATGACCGGGCGCGCGACGGCAGCGGGCGTCTTGCCCTGGCGCTCGTCGTGCCGACACTGCAGGGCGTACTGCAGCTCCATTTTGAGTTGGCGACGATCCCCGAGCGGCCTGAAGTCGAAGCGGTCGTCGCCGTAGGACTCGCAGAGCACCGTGAACTCGTCGAGGTCCGGCCGACCCACCGCTTCCCAGCGCGACCGGTGGTTGACGCAGAATTGCGACCGCCCCTGCGTCCACAACGAGCAGCAGGACAACGCGCAGACCGGGTGATCGGGATTGTGGACCGGGTCGAGGCTGGCCAGCCATGCCGTGCGATTCGGTTTTCCCGCCCGTTCCCAGAATCCGTGGTGCCGGACGCACAACCCTCGGCGGGTGCCACCGTAGCGGCATCCGGGCGCGACGCAGACGGTGAGTTCCCTGCGTCCGAGTCCCTCCGGAGAGGCGGCTGCGGCGAACCCCTCAATGTCGGGGCGGCCTTCGTCCTGCCACTGGTAGTAGTGGCCCTTGCAGAGCCCGCGGGTGCGCGGCTGTCGGACGCAGCCCGCCACCCGGCACGGCGCGGAGTCGAACATCAGCGCGCCGCGTTCGGGGACGAAGATGTCGACCCGGAACTCCGGGCGGACCGCGGCCATCAGCTTGCCCAGCAGTCCCGATGCCGGCATCGGCGACGCTGCGGCGGTCACCACCGCACCTCCTGTCCGGTCAGGAAGCCAGCGGAATCCAGGGCCCGGCGGGCGTCCTCGGCGGACAGGTGGCCGTAGATGTCCAGCATGGTCGCGATCGAGGAATGACCGAGCAAGGTGCTGACCACCTCGATGGGCACCTTCCGGCGCAGGAGCAGGGTGGCCCGGGTGTGCCGGAACCAGTGGGGGTCGAAGTCGATGCCGGTGTCGCGGCGGATCCGCAGGACCAGGTCGTAGACGGCCGCGTAGCTCAACGGACGCCCGTAGGGGCCGCCCAGAGGTTGACGAACATGTAGTCGCTGTCCAGGTCGCCGTACTCGTCGTGCAGGTAGTCCGACCCCACCCTCGGCCCGTCAGGCCTTGGGCGCGACGATGTCACAGGCCGAGCCTGTTCGGTGGAGTTCTATTTCGGCAGGGGGTGTCTGCTCGGAACCGACGGCGAACTGATCCCAGTCCGTTGGAAGAGTCGCATCGACTCCATGGACGACTACCAGGGCGAACTCAGGGACAAGGCCTACGTCCAGAAGCGCATCGAGGCGAAGCTGAATCGCACCAGGAGCCACTCGGAAGCGAGTGGGACCCGATGCGGCAGCTGACCCAGATGCTCATCGATCTTGCCGAGCCCCCGACTGACTGGGCTGGCTGAGCGATGATCCAAATGGATGGCGCACTGACACGATCCGAACCGAGCTGCACCTCAGCCTCAGTGGGTGTCCACCGGTGGTCAACGGTCAATCAAGAGCGGCGTCCGCAAGGCTGCCGTTCCTGCGAGTCGCGTACCGCGATAGGTAGTCCTCGAAGAGGGGGATGGTAGCGGTCGCCCGGCCAACCGCCTCGTACCACGCAAGACCACATGTGTTGCACATCTGGCAGAGGTATCCGCGGACGCACTTCCCGCAGGACCTGTTCCTGCCGCAGCATGTCCCGTCGTGGTCGATGTGGAAGGCTGGATCGCCTTCCTGCCACTGCTGTTTGCAGATGTCGCATCGGTGGTCGCGGGACTCACGGAACTCGCACAGTGCGTTCACGGAGGGAAAGCTGAACCGCTTGGCGGTGCAGTAATCGGCGTGGCACGGTGAACAGTACGGTGCGCACCCGTCGACGCTAGAACCCGAGGGGAACGCCTCGAACGACTTCGCTGTCTTGCAGAATGGGCACCACTTCATACCCTGCCTGCGCAGTACCTCCACCCGCTCCTGACTGATCCGAAGCGTGTGGAGCGGGACCAGCTTCCCGCGTCGCGCGCGCTGCTGGTAGTGCGCGTTGCAGTAGCCGTCCGAGATCGTGGGTTTACCGCAAGGTTCGGCTAATTCGCCGCCTTCGAGGGTGAAAACGCAGAACTCGGGCAAGTTCCTGCGTCGTTTCCGGATCGGTCCGAGCCTCTTACCGGCGCGCCGCTGCTGGTCGTGAGCGTCGCATAACCGGTTGAGCTTCATCGGCCTGGGACAAGGGGGATAGTCGGAGCCCTCGGGAAAGGCTTCGCAGGTCTTGTACGGCGGCGGTTTGGCGGTCTGCGCGGGTAAGTCGAAGAGCGCGTCGGTCACGGGCCGGACCCTAGCCGCATGCCCTGACAATCAGTCAGGCCAGTCAGCTTGCGGATGATCCCTGGGCGCCCGTGGGCGTTCCCTCCCCTGCGGATCCGAGCGGTCGCTGGTCAGTTCACAACCCCGACGACAACGTGGCGGTGAACGCGTGGATGGCGGGGCATATCCACGGCGAGGACGGTTGTGACGGGTGCGAGGGCGCGCGTGGTCCGGCCGGTCACGACTGGCAGGCGCGGATGGACGCCGTCTCCACGCTGATGCCCGACATCGACAAGTGGTTCGATCGCGACGTGTGGACCGCGGCACTGCACGACAGCGGCTACGGCGTCACCCGACGCTGACAGCCCCTGCCGGGGAACGTACGGAGCGACGGCCCGGCCCCGCTGCGCAGACGCGTGCCGCCACCCTCGGCACCGACGGCGACCCGTTCCGCGCCTCCGGTACCCGACCTTCCGTCGGGTCGGGGTGCGGGCGGTCGGAGTCCACCCGTCCGGGTTCGGTTGCACCCGGTTCGCCGGACCGGCCGTGAACGCCGGTCCTACGCTGACGGCCGTGGCAGACATCGAAGAGAGCACGACGTACAAGTCCCTGGTGACACGGATCCGGGCGGCGCTGTCGGAACGCGGCCTGGACGCGGAGCCGGTGGCGGTGCGCAACGTCCTCACCCACGCGGTGGCGACGCTGGCCGAACGCCTGGACGTCGGCCCCCGGGCGGTCCTGCTCTACATCGACCCCGACGTGATCGCCGACCAGATCGCCGCCGCCGCCGATCCTGCCGCCGAGGGGTCGGACCACGTCCACGGCGTTCGCCCGGCCCGCCCCGACACGCGTTCGGTCCCCACGCCCCGACATGCCTGCTCACGGCCCCTGATGGCGCTGACCCAGGCCGTCAAGTACGCCTCCACCAACGGGGACTCCCGCACGGTGCAGCACGCCGCCGACCTCGCCTTCGAGCTCGGCGTCGCGGTCGGGGCCGACCCCGACCGGGACCGCGTGGACATCCCCGTGGGCGTCCTCGACGAGGCCGCCGACATCCTCGACCACGTCGCCGACCGGATCGAGTCCCACGGATGGAGCCTGTGCCCGTGCGGCGACAAGCACGGCCAGGCGCGGATCGACGCCCGGGTCCTGGACGCCCTGCGCGGCGACGCCGACCTCGTCCGCACGACGGCACCCGCCAAGATGGGCGAGGGCGCGTTCCTCGACCCGGCCACCGGGCTGCCGCACACGCGCCGGCGTCGACGGCTGAGCGCCCGCAACCCCGGCAACGACTTGGGCTCGCCCGGGTGGGGCCGCGCCGCGCCCTCGACGCCGGCGATCGTTCTGCCCGCGTTCCTGCGAGGCCGGAGCGACCGGTGGGGTCGAAGACCGTGGGTCGGGTAGTGCGCCACACGGATTCCGTGCTCGACGCAAGCGCGGTGCATCGCGGAGGGAGGGTCGGCGGCGGGCCATGGCAGCGCCCAGGCTCGAAGTTCCTGGTGGATGGACGTGGCGTACCCCGAAGTCGGACCTGGCAGAACAACCAATCGATGATGCGGACGGAATCGAGGCGGAGTGTGGATGTTTCTGATGTGCGCTATCGCCCGTCGGGTGTCGGCGGGTTGGCGAACGCCGGCAGCCGACGGCCTGACGCCGTTTCCACGAGCCGGACGATGCCGGGGTCCGCGGCCGCGAGGGCGTCCCTCGCCACTTCGCACCAGTCGTCACGTTCGAGGAGAGCCAGGTAGTCGTCCCGGTAGGGCTGCCATCGCTGAACCGGGCCGATCGAACCCGCGTCGCCTTGTGTCCCCAGGCTGTTCGCCAGCCACGCGGCGGTGCAGTATCGGCCGGGCGGAAGGCCCCGATCGCTCGAGGTGGCGCAGATGTGCGGCAAGTACCGCCTCGGCGTGGGGATAACGCGCGAGCGTGACGCCCATGCCCTGGCTGTACGTCATCACCAAAAGCAGTCTGCCGGTGTGGTCGGTGATCTCCTCGTCCACGCAGGGCCCGGTGACGACTTCGTGCAGACGAGCGGTCCGGGCGACCTCGCCGACGAAGTACGCGTTGAGGAAATCGCCGTCGCATGCCCTGCGGAGGAGCCAGGGTCGGGCGGTGGGGTCGTCGAGTCGACACAGGGCCTCCACGACGTAGACCCTTCCCCAGCCGGTGACTCGATCGGCGAGCCACAGGAGGGCATCGGTGCCTCGGGGCAGTCTTTCCAGGGTGTGCGCGGCCAGGGGGCCGAAGTGGTTGGACAGCAGGCCGATGGTTCGGATCAGGGTGACGTCGTCGGCCGTTGCGACGGCGGAGAGCAGGGCGAGCCCCATGGTGACCGAGTCGCGATCGGTTCCGTGTCGGACCAGCCATGAGCCCGTTTGGTGAACACGACGCCTGTCCGCTCCCTCGGCCGCGGCAGTGATGTGGGCGTTGGGATGAATGGGGACGTAGACGTCGTGGAACGCGCCGACCAGTTCGCCGGGTTGCGCGGCGGTGCGGGCGAAATACGCGTCCAGGACGAGCGCGGCATCCTTGCCGGCGGTGTGCCGGTCCTCCGGCGCTTTCGGCCGAGACCGGCGGCGGTGCAACGCATCGTCGGGGTACGGCTCTCCGTCCCGCGGCAGCGCCTCGTCCGGGGCCGGCAGGTGGAGTCGTAGCACGTGTTCGAACAGGGACATCCGCGATCCGGGCGGTTGCATCCCGGCCGTCTCGCTCATCGGCGGACGGAGGACTCGATTCTCTTGATCATGTCGGGCAGCGTGTCACGGCCCGTGGGGGCCGGCAAGGCGATATCGCTCCTTGGGGCCGCACGAGGCGCGCCGAGTTCACAGCGATCCGGTGATTCCCGAGTGGGGGCTTCGCGTGGGCGCGGGCCCGGCAACGGCTCGGGTGGGCCCGCCGATCGGGGGATGTCGGCGGGCCCGGAGCGCGGCCACACGACGGGGGGACGCGGGGGCCACGATCGACCAACGACCGCAGCGGCCCGAGGCCACTCCGCGTGTCGACGAACGCCCCCGATGTCCGGTCGTGTTCCGGCGGGAGCGACCCGAGCGCGACGCACCGGGCCGTCGACCGCGACCGGCACGCAGCCGGGCCGCCCGCCTCGCGGGGATGGGAGTGCGGGGGACATGATCAGCTGCGGCGGTCCGGGAGGCGTAGCCGGACCTGCCAGCCGCCGTCTCCGGATGGTCCCGACTCCAGGCTGCCGCCCAGCAGTTCGGCGCGCTCGCGGAGGCCGATGAGGCCCTGGTGCGCGCCGGGCAGCGAGAGGGCGGGGCGGGCCGGGGGGTCGTTGGTGACGGTGACACCGTATGCCGGGCCGTCGTGCCAGAGCTCGACCCTCGCGGCGGCGCCGGGGGCGTGCTTGCGCACGTTGGTCAACGCCTCCTGGACGGTGCGGTAGAGGGCGCGCTGGGCCGGGGCGGGGACAGCATCCACGGCCGGGAGTTCGCCGGTCAGCCCGGCGTCCAAGCCGCTGCCGTGGACGAGGCGGCGGAGGTCGGCGAGGGTGGGCTGCGGGGCAAGCTCCGTGGTGTCGCCGCTGGAGGCGCGGAGCAGGGTGACCATGGTGCGGAGCTCATCGAGGGTTTCGACGCTGAGCGTGCGGATCGTACGGGCTGCCTCGTGGACCTCGTCGTTGGCGGTGGCGACCTGGAGCGCCCCCGCCTGTACGGCGATGAGGCTCACCTGGTGCGAGACGACGTCGTGCATCTCCCGGGCCAGCTGGGCTCGTTCGCGGGCGAGGACGCCCTGCGCGTGCAGTTCCCGCTCGTGCTCCCTGGCCGCCTCGGTCTCCGTCAGCTGCAGCCGCAGGTCCCGCCGGGTCTGGAGGAGCTGGCCCAGGAGCACGGGGGCGGAGGCCATCGCGAGCGTGTAGACGAAGGTGACCAGCGTCCAGGTGTGCTCCTCGCCCGCGAAGTCCGTCAGCGGCCAGGGGGCGGCGGTGATGAGCGCAAAGAGGGTCGCGTACAGGGCGAGCAGCCGCCGGTCGCGGGTGCGCGCGGCGAGGGTGTAAAGCGCGGCGACCGGCGCGACGAGGACGTCCTGGACGAGGGAGCCGGGGAGGCAGAGAAGGAAGACGGAAAGGGGGAAGCGGCGGCGCAGGGGCAGCGCCGCACAGGTGAGAGCGCCGAGGACGAGGCCGAACGGGGTGTCGTCCTCCAGGTTGAGCCAGAGGTCGAACCCGGCGAGGACGACCAGGCCGGCGTCGACGAGTGCGGCGGGGATCCTGTTCATCTCCGCTCCAGCAGCCCCGCCCGCTGCGCGAGCAGCGCTGCCTGGACGCGGCCGCCGACCCGCAGCTTGGTGAGGATCGTGCTGACGTGGTCCTTGACCGTCCCGCCGCTCAGATGGAGCCGGTCCCCGATCTCGGCGTTCGAGAGCCCCTCGGCGACCAGCACGAGCACGTCCCGTTCTCGCTCGGAGAGCCGTCCGACCCGGGCGGTGCCCTCGTCGGCCTCTCCTGTGCCGGGGTGGCTGCCGAGCAGGGAACGGGTCGCCTTCGGCGACATCACCACGCCGCCCCCGGCGAGTGTTCGCACCGCCTGCGCGAGCAGGGCGGGATCGGTGTCCTTGAGCAGGAAGCCGGCGGCCCCGGCGTCGAGGGCGGTCAGGACATACTCGTCGGTATCGAAAGTTGTCAGCATGGCGATGGCGGGCCGCTGCGGGTCGGGTAGCGCACGCAGCTCGCGCAGGACGGTGAGGCCGTCCACGTCCGGCATGCGGATATCGAGGAGGACGACGTCGGGCTCGTGCTCCCGTACGGCGGCGAGGGCCTCGCCGCCGGTGGCGGTGGCGACGACCTCGATGTCCTCGGCGGCGTTGAGGATGAGCCGGAAGCCGGAGCGCACGAGCGCCTCGTCGTCGACCACCACGGCTCGGATCATGTACAGGGTCCCCTTTGCATCGTCACATCCCGACCTTACGGCTCGTAGGTCCCGGCCGGTCGCACGGGCGAAGGATTCCCGCCGGCCGGGGGAGGCGTCCCCGCCGACCGGCAGGTACCGGGCACTGGCCGTGGAGCGGGAGGGTGGGGCCATGACCGACCAAACCCTCGCTCATCGCCCCCTCGTCTCCGTCCTCGTGACCGCCGCCCTGCTGGCCGTGGGTTGCGTCCCGTCTTCGTTTGCCGGGGAGCGGCAGCCCGCCGAGGGCCCCCTCGCGGTGATCTACGACGGCCCGCAGGGTTGCCCCGACTGCGCGCCGTCGGTAGCCAAGGTGCTGCGCGAGGCGCCGCAGCACTACCGGGTCAGGTACGTGAAGGCCGCGCCGAAGGCTTCCGACCTCGCCGGGGCGAAGCTGTACGTGCAACCGGGGGGCGGCTCCGACCTGGAGCGGACCTGGCGGGACCTGAAGGGCTCCGCCGAGGTCGTCCGCACGTGGGTCCGGGAGGGCGGCAGCTATCTGGGACTGTGCTTCGGCGCCTACCTGGCGGGCGGCAACCCGGGCTTCGGCCTGCTGCCCGGCGACACCAACGGGTATATCGACTCCCCCGACGCCACCGTCCCCGACGAGCGCGACACCGTGGTGCCGGTGAAATGGAAGGGCAAGCCTCGCCACATGTACTTCCAGGACGGGCCCGCCTTCTTCCTGAACAAGGGCGCCGATTCCGACGTCCTGGCGACCTACCCCAACGGAGATGCCGCCGTCGTCGTCGCCCCGTACGGCAAGGGCCGGGTCGGCGTGAGCGGCCCCCACCCGGAGGCCGGCGAGTCCTGGTACGCGGAGAAGGGACTCCATAACCCCGATGGCATCCGCTTCGACCTGGCCTACGAGCTGATCGAAGCAACCGCCGGACGACGGTGAGACCGTTGCGATACTTGCGACCCGCGAGTGAACCCGACGGCGGTGCTGTACATGGATGAGACCGTGCCGGGCATCTGGCGGTCCTCGGCGGTGCCGTCCTCGGCCACCGTCAGCAGACCTGTCAGCGCTCGTCGGACGGGTCGGCCACGACGCCGGCGGGCGGTACGAAGCATCACAGCGGTACTCGAGCCATGCCATGTACGCCGCCGGGGAAGCGGGTCGGCCGGATGGTGGGTGGGGGGAAGATCGTCACCTGCATCTCCCAGATGATCCACCTCGGCCGCCACGACGACGCCCTCGGTCTGCGCCGCGAAAACCAGTGCTGCGAGAAGTCAGTAGCGGCCGCAATGTGGGGGCCTTGACCCCGAATCCTGAACACGGGTTATGCGGCTGGTGCCAGCGTAGTTGGTGTGAGTTGGAGGGCGTTCCCGAAGGTGATCGTTGTCCGAGGCGGGAGTGTCGGCGGCGGGTGCGTTGTAGCGGTGGAGCCGTCTGAAGGCGTCAGGTCGGGCCTCGCGCTCGCCTGGCCAGCTCTTTCGTCCTTGCAGGGTCTCGCAGAGGACGCCCCTCGTCGAAGCGAGTGGCCCGGGGGACGACGCCGTCGACGACGAACGGTGGGACCAAACGCGGACCGGTGGCTGCGCGAGTCGATCCTGAACGACCCGGACGAGGCCGGTCTGCCCCACGACGAGACCGAGGACACGCGCACGCTGCTCGCCCGGTACGCAACGCTCGACCTGGTGTGGCCGGGTCCCGCCGTGACGGCCTCCGTCGGCCGTGTGGACCAAGGGACGCTCGTCCGGGTCGACGGCTCCCTGCCGGAACCCTGGCGCCGGTTCCCCGCAGCGGTGCCCGGGGCGGTACCGGCTCCCTCGGCGGACCCGGAGTTGCTGGAGCGCACTCTCCGCGAGCGTTTGCCCGATGCCGTCGGCGCGACGCAGGAGGAGATCGCTGCCGTCGAAGCGCGTCTCGGCGTCACGCTGTCCGACGAACTCAAGCGGCTGTACGGGGTGACGCGGGCATCGAAGGACTGGGACGACTGGGAGTCGATCGACCGTCTCGACCAGGCCGTCGGCTGCGAGATCATCGCCCTGGAAGACCTGTGCGCCGTCGACGCGGCAGCCCGCTGCTCCGGCTGGGAGTTGTCGGCGACGAAGGCGGTCGCCACCCCGCCCGACGCCGCCGTGCAGGGTCTGGCCGGCTCACCGGGCTGGATCGTCTTCGGAAGCAACGGCGGCGACCAACTGGCCGTCGACCTCACACCGGGCCCCGGTGGATACCTCGGGCAGGTCGTCCTGGTCGACCACGAACAGAGCCTCGGCGCCGAACTCGTGGCCGACTCCCTCACCGACTTCGTCCTGCGCCGGACGAGGGAGGAGGGCCGCGACGGCCGCGGGAACCCTCCGATCGCGGCAAGGGTCGGCCGCGGCGGCGTCGAGACCATCGAGGCCGCCGCCCACCCGGAACCGGAAGTCCTGTCCATCGGCGTGTGGGACGGCCCCCCGTTCGCCCTCGCCCCCTCGTCGGACTGCCCCGCCTGCGCACCCTCACCGCCTTTCCCGGCACCTTGGCCGACCCGCCGGAGATCGCCGCCCTCACCCGGCTGGAGTACCTGGAACTGGACGCTCGGGAATGGCGCGTCCTCCTGGACGCCGAAGCCGTCCCATCCGGCCTGTCCGCGGCGGTCATCACGGTGCACGACCAAAACCACCTCCCCGTCGCGGCCCTCACCACCGAGATCCTGACCCTGTTGCAGCGGCCGCGGATCCTTCGAACACTCCTCGAAGGAGATCTCGGCCCCACGACACAACCGGTGGACCACGCAAAATGACTGGCGGGCAGAGTCTCGTAGTCGCGGGCCGGACGTCGACGGAGCATGATCCATCCCAGGCTTCGTTCGACCACCCAGCGCCTTTTCACGATGTGGAGCCCCGAACTCCGGGGTTTCTGTTGACGACTTCGACGTCGATTCCGAGGCCGGCGCCGTGTTCGATGACGGCGTTCTCGAAGCGGTGTCGACCCCGCTTCCGGAGATGGCGGGACGGGTCTTCTCGGCCTGGTTGAGCAGGCGTATCCCGAGGGCGTTCTCCGACAGGCTCGCGGCGGTGACGGTCACGGCGAGGACGAGTCGGATCGTGTCGGTGGGGATGCCTCGCTTCCGGCCGACGATGTGAGTGTGTCTGGATGGCGGTTGTAAGTCCCGTAGGGGATCGAGCGGTTCCCGGCGCGACACGCGGCCGCCCCCGTCCCGGCAGGTGTGTGCGGTCCTACGATCGAGCATGAGTGCCCGCCGCGGGTGGCCGCTTGATCGGTCGCCCGCCGCTGCGCCGCGGTTGGTTCCGCGTCGCACCGTTCGGCCGTCGGGGCGTGATCGGTGCCCGCGGTATGGCAGAACCCTGCCCCTGTCGTCGTTGGCCCGGGCCGTCCGCCCCGGGGGCTCGGGCGGTGGCACGCGGGCGAGTTCCGGGCGCCGACTCTGTGAGTGGGTGGTGTGGTGGCGGTGTGTTGGTCGGCATCGTCATGTAGGGGTATCCGGGCTGTTCCGGGGGTCTTTCGGTGTGGTGGGAGGGCTGTTGCCGCACCCATCGCCTCCATGGCGCGGCCACGGTACGCGTCGAGGTCCGGGTCGAGGTCGAGGTTCTTCACCGTCGACGCGCCACCGCCCGACCCGCCCGTGCTATGGCTGTTCGAAACTTGGTTACATCGAAGGCGAACGGTCGTAGGCCGAGGAGGTTTCGTTGGTTGGCCAGGGTGTGTCGGCGGTGGGTGGAGCGCGATCCGTGGGGCTGGTGTCGGGTGCGCTGGCGTGGGGCATGGCTGGCATTTGGCGGTCGACACACGAAAGCAACTATCCGTGGAATGTTTGGATTCCAATCGGTTATGGGGCGGTCAAAGGAGTTTTTCTCGGACTCGCGATGGGTTGGTGTGCCGTCTTGCTGACTCGAAAGTGGGGGTGTACCCAAGGGTTCATGGATAGGCGGATTTTCGCTGCTGTATTTCTGCTCGGCCTGCTGCCTGGGACATATCAGGATCTGACCGGCTCATCACCCCGGTTGGTCTATTTCGAGGATTCGACGCCAGACGATCGATGGTATTGGAACGCCTTCGCGACCCAATGGATCACGGGTACCGTTCTCCCGGCGTTTGGATGCGCTCTGGTCGTGGCGTCGTTCGCGGCCTTCAGCGGTGGTTCATCGCGGAAGCGCCTGATGTCCTTCATCGGTGTCCTGGTGACTGGTGTGGGAGGCGTGCTGTTGATCTTTCTGCCGGCGCTGGCCTCTGCCGGCGCGCCTTCGCCCGAAGGCAACGGGCAACACGTCGACGAGAGCGCAATCACGGCGATGGGAGTGACCCTTATCGGACTGTGTCTCGTGTTGCGCAGCGTGATGGGGCTCATCTCTGCCGTGAAACGTAGGCGTCGGTTGCATGAGGTCTCGAAGGCGTGGCGAGAACGCCGTCGGATCAGCCTGAGCCACCGCTGTGCGGCACGTTCCGCGAATAGCTGTTCCATCCCGGGCGGCCGGTCCGCGTGGTGAGCGCCGAGCGGATCCGGTTCCCGATGAAGGTGCGTGTACATCGGCGCCATCGGGTCCGATGCCGTGAACGGCAGCCGGCCGCAAGCGAGTTCGTAGAGCATGCGGCCCAGCACATATAGCCCGGCGGCGATCATGTGCGCGAGGAGTCGGCCGGGGTCCGTGCCGACGCGGTCCTCGGGAGCGTCTTCCTCGAAACCGGACGGGTCGGGTGAGGACGTGGTCGCCGGCGCGTTGGACGCGGACCACGACGCCGAGTTCGTGGGCACGGGTCGACATCCTGCGAGTACCGCGAACACTGGGCTCGTGCGCTGCGTCGGCCACGTGTCTTTCGTCGAGTCGAGGGGGGACGGCCTCGCTTTGCATTGTGGGCTTGTGTCGCCGCTTCGGCCGAGGGCGGACTACTGCTGCGATGGCCTTGGGCGGAGGGATGGGCGGAGCCCGGCGCGCGTGGCGTGCCGGGCTCCGGTGGTTGGTGATGGTGGTTGCGTGGTGGTTACCAGGTGCCGGGTGGGGCGCGCCATCCTTGGGGGGCGCGGGTGAGGGTGCCGTCGGGGTTGGCGAGGAGTGCGTCGAGGGTGGTGGAGCCGTCGGTCCATTCGTACATGGCGGTGAGGTCGTCGCGTCCGTCGCCGTTGTAGTCGCCGGTCAGGGGCCATGCGGCGCTGGTTGCCCAGGTGCCGGGGGCGGAGCGCCAGGCGACGCTGGGGTCGGTGAACAGTCCCGCCGCGGTGCTGGGGAAGGTCCGGTATTCGGTCGTGCCGCCGCCGAGGTCGTACATGGCGCCGAGTTCGACGTGGTGGTCGCCGTTGTGGTCGCCGGTGGTGAGTTGAACCTTGTTCCAGTCCCACGCTCCGGGGGCTGCGCGCCAGGACTGTACGGGTGCGGCGAGTTTCCCGTCGGGTTGGGCGAGGAGGGTGTGGAGGGTGACGCTTGTGTCGGCCCAGCCGTACAGGGCGGCGATGTCGGTGCGTCCGTCGCCGTTGTAGTCGCCGACGGTGTATTTGGCGGAGCCGGCGTTCCAGGTGCCGGGCGGGGACTGCCAGCCGGGTACGGGGGTGTCGAAGGCGCCATCGCTGCGGATGATCCAGGTGTGGACGGAGGTGGTGCCGCCGGCGGGGTCGATGACCTGGGCGAAGATCATGGCGACGTCGTCCTTGCCGTCGCCGTTGTAGTCGCCGGCCAGGATGGCGGCCCTGTTCCAGTCCCAGTTCCCGGCGGGTGTGACGTAGCCGGGGATCGGGTCGGAGAAGACGCCGCCGGGGTGGGCGATGAATTTGAACAGCGAGGTGCTGCCGTCGGTCCACACGTACAGGGCGGCGATGTCGTCGCGCCCGTCGCCGTCGAAGTCCCCGACGCTGTACTTGGTGCGTCCGACGTCGAAGTGCCCGGCGAGGCTGACCCACGCCTGGCGGGGCGCGCCGAAGCTGCCGTCGGCGTTGCCGGGGGAGACGAAGAACGCGGTGGTGGCCTGGCCGTGGTCGTAGACGGTCAGCACGTCGTCGCGTCCGTCGCCGTCGAAGTCGCCGGAGTATTCGTTGCGTTGCGCGCTCGTGCCGTCGCCCGGGCGGTGGTCGACGGCGGCGCCGGTGACGGAGTTCCAGCGGACGTAGCCGCCCTGGAAGTCACCGCGACGCCCGCCGGCGATGTCGTACTCGTCGCTGGTGGGGAACCCGAGGTATCCCTGTTCCCAGCCGAGCGTGGCCCACCGGTTGCGGATGCTGCCGTAGACGGCCCACGCCCCGTTGTTCGGGCTGGTGTAGACGGAGCCGTTGTCGGCGCTCGCGCCGGGGGTGCGGAAGTGGGTGTATGTGCCGGGTTTGGTGGGGGTGTTCGCGATGTCGGTGGCGGGGAAGCCGAGGGTGCCGCGGGGGCCTCCGGTGGCCTGCCAGCGGTTGTAGGTCTCCCCGCTGATCACATGCGCGCCGGTGTCGCCGGTCCAGGTGACGGCGCCGGCTCCGGTGGTGGTTGTGCCGGCGTAGTGGGTGATCTGGCCGACGACGGTGCCGGCGCCGTCGCGGACGGTGGTCTCGTCGGAGACGGGGTATCCGAGCGGCCCGTTGAGGGCGCCGCTCTGGAGCCACTTCGTGCGGGTGTCACCGCGCTGGGACCAGGCGCCGGTGGTGGGGGACCAGTTGATGTGGGCGTTGGTGGTGCCGTCGTTCGCGGATCCCTGGAAGTCGGCGTACTTGCCGATGCCGCCGTCGTCGACCACGCCGCTGGTGGGAAGCCGGAGCGGCCCGGTGGGCCCGCCGGTGGCCTTGTACTTGGCCAGGATCGGCCCGCACAGGTCGAGTTTGATGTTCGGGTTCCCCGCCGAGGGGAACTTCTCGCAGGTGGTCCACGGCGTCTGGTTGTCCGCGATCAGCCGCATCGGCCCGAACGCGTTCCCGTCCGGCCCGGGGGTGATCCCGAGTGCGACGTAGAGCCTTCCGTCGGCGGCCTGTCCCCACAGGTCGGCTTTGCCGTCGCCGTCGAGGTCGCCGTCGGAGTTGAGCCTGGGGTAGGCGGCGGCGTCGAACCCGGTCCCGATCGGCGTGCGCGCGGCGGTGTTCCCCAACGCCGTGACGTCGACGCTGCCGTCGGCGTTCTTCTTCGACGCGTACTGGTGGAGCTGTCCGGTGACGCGGTCGCGAGCCCACAGGTCGGGAAGCCCGTCGCCGGTGACGTCGCCGGGGGCGAGGAGGTCGAGGTTCCTCCAGTCGGCGGTGCCCAGGGGGATCGCCTTGTCGAAGGCGCCGCCGGAGGTGTCGCCGTGGAAGAGCCACAGGCCGGCGCTGCCGTCACCGTTGTTCTCGAGGGTGAGCAGGTCCAGGCGCGCGACGCGGGATCCGCTGAGGTCGTTGTCGACATTGCCGGGGGCGAGGATCTGCCGGACCCGGGACCAGTCGGAGGTGTACGCCGCGCAGTTGCCGCCGGGCCGAGTGGGATCGCTGCAGGTTCCGGGGCGGGTGATCACATCGCGGACGGCGCTGGTGAAGTATTGGCCCTGGGCGCCCGCGCCGGCGCTGGAGTAGCGGTAGAGCTGTCCGTTCGCGTGGGCGTACAGGTCGTCGTAGGTGATGCCGGCCCCGCCGCGGTGGGTGATCAGCGATCCCGCCCAGGTGCGTTTCCCATTGGCGTTGGGCGGCCCTTGCAGCGTGCTTGAGGCGATGGTGCCGCCTGCTGCGGGGTCGGTGTCGGCGGCGTACATGCGCAGTGCGCCGGCGTCGTCGACGGTGAGGAGGTCGATGCGCCCGTCGCCGGTGACGTCGCCGAGGGTGGTTTTGGCGTGGGGGTCGGAGGGTGCGTAGAACTTGTAGATGGTGGGTTGGGAGCGGTTGCCGGCCTTGTCGACGGTTTGGGCGTAGAGGGTGTTGGCGCCCCACAGGACGACGGGCAGGGGGTCGGTTCTCCAGATCTTGGTGATGTCGTCCCAGGTGGCGCGGGCGGCGCCGCCGACGGGGATGGTGGCGTTCAGGGCGTATTCGATGGTGTCGACGCCGGAGGCGTTGTCGACGGCGGTGAAGGTGAAGGTGCCTTTGTCGCCGGCGGTCTTGCCTCCGCCGGCCTTCGGGTAGTCGATGCTGTCGACGGTCGGTACCGACGGCGGTGTGCCGTCGATGGTGAAGGTCCGGCCGACGGTGGGGGGCGAGCTCGCGTCGCCGTCGCCGGTTTGGGCGGTCCATCTGTAGGTGTGGCCGTCGAGGAGCAGCCCGACGGGGAGGTCGACGCGGGCCTCGTGGCCGTCTGCGCCCTTGGAGACGAATCCGCTGGTGTGGACGACGGGGTCGCCGTTGCCGACCTCGGTGACGACGAAGTTGGCGTCCAGGGTCTGGACGCGGTCGGGGTCGGTCACGGTGGCGTAGAGGCTGACGCCGCCCACCGCGGGGTTGACGGCGCCGATGTAGCCGTCGTTGCCCGAGGTTCCCCCGTTGACGGGGACGGGCGTCATGCGCAGGTTGGTGGGCTGGTTGGGCGGGGTGTTGTACTCGATGTAGATGAAGTTGTCGGCGGCGTTGCGGGAGAACCGCTTGAACCCGTTGTTGGCCGTGCTCTGGGGGGATTCCTTGCCCTGGACGCTGAGGGTGAGGAACTCCCAGTTGTGGTGCGGGAGCATGTTGGCGGTGATGTCGAAGTCGACCAGGCGATTTCCGCAGTGGGAGTCGACGCTGGAGCTCGGTACCGACGCGGTGCCCCACAGGCCTTGTTCGGTGGGCCTGTTGTCCCAGTTGGTGGCGTTGGTGAGGGTGTCACTGGCCAGGTACAGATAGACGGGCTGGGCGAGGTTTTCCTCGCAGCCGTTCACGGCGGAGTCGACCTGGGTGGTGTTGAAGGTGACGCGCTTGATGACCTTGCCGTTCAGGCGCCCCTGCCAGTTGTAGTCGACCCGGTAGTAGGTGCGTTCCAGGCCGGTCTTGGTGCGCCAGCGCTGGTATCCGGCACCGGGTTGGTAGTCGGTGCGTCCGTAGCCGGGGGTGTCGGGGTAGGCCTCCTGGGCCCAGCCGTAGGTGCTGATGTTGTCGCGGAAGGGGATGGGGGCCCAGCCGGGGTCGATGTAGAGCGGGAACACCGTGTCCGCCGCGCCGAGCAGGCTCGCGTCCGGTGTCAGGGTCAGCGAGGTGCCGGTGACGGCGGCTTCCAGCGGGGCGGTGGTGGCGTGGATACCGGGGCGCCTGTCGGTGGAGACGAGTTCGTCCGCGGGTACCGGAGGGGGCGGGTCCTGCGTCCCGGCCGGCGCGGACGCGGTCTTCGTGCTCCCGGTGGCGGGGGAGGTTTTGGGTGTGCTGCGCGAGTCCCACATCACGGGCGCGGGCGCGGTGAACGCGACCTTGCCGTCGGCCGCCTTGGCGGCCAGTGATCCGTTGGCCGTCTCGGTGACGGTGACGCCGTCGGTGGCCATCCCGAGCCTGAGCGTGGCGAGTTGCGGGTTCTTCGCGGCGGTGGCGGTCTTGACGATGAGGGTGTGGGTGAAGCCGCCCTGTTCGCCGGTGGTGACCTTGAGGTCGACGTCGGGCAGGACACCGGGGTAGAGCGCGCCGTCGCCGGCGAGGACCGGCGTGGGCAGCGTCGTGGGCCAGGTGAAGGTGAGCTTGCGGCCGCCGTTGGTCATCGACGCCAGCAGCGTGGTGCCACCGCCTCCCAGAAGCAGGTCACCGGTCGTGCTGGCCGGCCGCACCGTCCCGTCCGCGGCGCGTGCCAGCGTCGGGTCGAGGTCGCGCCAGACACCGCTTTTCTTCGTCCGCGACGGTTCCACGGTCCGTTCGAGCGCCAGGACGCCGTCGGGCTTCGCGGTGACGGTGTCCGTCTCGGTGGTCAACTCCGGTACGGGGACGGGGACTCCGGTGCGCACGGCCTGCGCGGTCGCCCTTGCCTCGGCCGCGGCCTTCGCCTCGGCCGACGGGGCACCCGCAGCGGCGCTGCCCGCGGTCGAGGTGGAGACCCCGGCGGCGGATGCGGTGGCGGGTGCGTGGTGGGGCGCGGCGCCGGCGGCGCCGGCGGCGCCGGCGGCGCACGTCATCGACAAGGTGACGAGTCCGCCGACGAGCGCCGACAGTCCTCGTGCGTATGGGCGTGGGCGGGGAGGCGGGTGCCCCATGAAGGGTGCTCCTCGGGAGAGTTGGCGGTGCGGGGCGCGAGCGCGCATAGATGCGCGGAACGTACCGGTTGGCCGGAACCCTTCACCAGGTGACGCAGATCACATCGACTCATTCGATATATCGACAAGGAATCAAGTCTCTCGAAGGCGCTTTCGAATTGCCGAACTATGCCTGCCAACGGGCGATTCGGTCCTGCCGGGGACTCTCGAGCGACCGGTTGGGTTGTAGTGACGAAGCACACATCCACCCACGGGAACTCCCTTTACCCGCAGGGAACTTGCCGCGTACGGTGCGCTCCGTCTGTGATCTTTCGCCTGTTCGGGGGCGGGATCCGTCCTGTCTCGGTGGGGGTTCGTCATGCGTGGTTGGTCGTGGGGATCGAAGTCCCGGCGTGCACGAGGGTCGCGTGCGGCGCGCCTGTTCGTGACGGGTGCGACGGTCCTGGCGCTGACGGCGAGCGTGGGCCCGGCCCAGGCCGTCGACTGGATCGAATCCCGCCCCGACAACGAGGGATGGTCACCACGCGACCTGCCCAAGACGCCTTCCGTCGGCGGAAAGAAGGCACCCAAACCCGACGCGCGACCGATCCCCGGCGACGGCCACCGCTCGTGGAAACCCACCGCGACCACCTGGCCCAAGCCGGCCGAGTCCGAGACCACCCCGGCGCCCGCGTCCAACTTCGTCGCGCGGGGAGGCTCGTCCCTGCTGGCAGCCCCTACCGGCGGCAACGCCCCCGGCACCCCCGTATGGATCACCACCCCCGACACCTCCGCCCGCGGCCCCCTGCGTTCGAACACCTTCGCCGCCCCCGCGACCGGCGCGGCGAGCCCCTCGGGACGGCTCAAGGTCACCGTCGCCGACCACGCCGCGGCCGAGCGGGCCGGCGTCGACGGCGTCCTGATCACCGTCCGCCCCACCGACACCGCCACCGCCCCCGGCAAGGTCACCGTCGGCGTCGACTACGCGGGATTCCGGGACGCGTTCGGCGCCGACTGGTCCTCCCGGCTGCGTCTGGTGTCGATGCCCGAGTGCGCGCTGACCACGCCGGACGTTCCCGCGTGTCGTGTCAAGACGCCGGTGACGGGCGGACGCAACGACCGGGTCAAGAACCGCGTACTCGCCGACGTCGACCTGACTGCGGCCTCGCCCACCACCGCAAAGTCGGCGAACGCTCCCGCTACGGGCGGCGCGATGGTGTTCGCCGCGACGGCGGACGCGTCGGGTCCCTCCGGCGACTACAAGGCGACTTCGCTGTCGCCGTCGGGTCAGTGGTCGGCGGGCGGCAACTCCGGTTCGATGAACTGGTCGTACGCGATCGGCGTGCCGCCCGCGATCGGCGGCACCGCGCCGACCGTGAGTCTGGCCTACAACTCGGGCGCCGTGGACGGCCGCACCACCTCCACCAACAACCAGGCCTCCTGGATCGGCGAGGGCTGGGAATACTCACCCGGGTTCGTCGAGCGCTCCTACCAGTCCTGCGCGCGCGACGGCCAGGACAAGTCCGGCGAGAAGTGCTGGTCCAACCAGAACTCCCTGACGCTGTCCCTGAACGGCAAGTCCTCGACCCTGATCCAGGACGACACCGACAAGACCAAGTGGCGTCTGGAAGGCGACGACGACTCCCGCATCGAACCCCTGACCGGTGCGGTCAACGGTGACGACAACGGCGAGTACTGGCGCCTGACCACCGGCGACGGCGTCCAGTACTACTTCGGCGTGGGCCACAAGCCGGGCGGCAACAACCAGGACACCGCCACCAACTCGACCTGGTCCGCGCCCGTCTACGGCAACAACGCGGGCGAACCCTGCAACAAGACCGCCGGGTTCGACGCGTCCTGGTGCCGGCAGGGGTGGCGCTGGAACCTCGACTACGTCGTGGACCCGCGCGGCGGCATGGTCACCTACTGGTACAACGCCGAGACCAACCGATACACCCGCGGCACGGTCCTGGTCGGCTCCGGCACCCTGACCGAGTACACCCGCGGCGGCACCCTCGCCAAGATCACCTACGGGTCGAAGACCACCGACACCACCCCGCCCACCGCCCAGGTCCTCTTCGACACCGCCGAGCGATGCCTGGTCAAGGACGGGTTCGACTGCGACCCGGCCAAGATGACCAAGGCCAACGCCGCCAAGTGGCCGGACGTACCCGTCGACAAGCAGTGCGCGACGTCGGGCACGTGCGAGGAGCACGGGCAGTCGTTCTTCTCCACCCGCCGCCTCACCAAGATCGTCACCCAGTCCCTCGTCGGAGCCGGCTACCAGACGGTCGACGAATACGCCCTCGGCCAGGACTACCCGGACCCGCAGGACGGCTCCTCCCCGACGCTGTGGCTGAACTCGATCACCCGCACCGCCTGGGACGGCGCCAAGAAGATCGACGTCCCCTCGGTCGACTTCACCGGCGAGTTCATGCACAACCGCGTCGACGCCGGTGGTGACCTGGCGCCGCCGATGAACCGGCGCCGCCTGAAGGGGATCACGAACGAAACCGGCGGCCAGACCACGGTCGTGTACAACACCCCCGAGTGCACCCCGGCCACCCTCCCCACCCCGGACGCCAACACCAAGGCGTGCTACCCGATGTGGTGGAACTACGACGAGGACGCGGAACCGGTCCTGCACTGGTTCCACAAGTACACCGTCGCCGAGGTCACCGAACACGACATCGCAACCACCGCCCCCAACCGCTCCACCCGCTACGAGTACGTCGGCGGCGCCGCATGGCACCGCGACGACTCCGAGCTCACCGAGGACAAGGAAGCCTCCCGGCCCAAGAGCAAGGACCGCCGGACCTGGAACCAGTACCGCGGCTACGGCCAGGTGATCACCCGCTCGGGCGTCGCCCCCGACCCGGTCACCCAGTCCGCGACGTTCTACCTGCGCGGCATGGACGCCGACGTGAGGAAGGACGGCACCACACGCGCCGTCACCCTCACCGACTCCACCGGCGCGTCGATCGTCGACGCGAACCACCACGCCGGATTCGCCTACGAGACGAAGACGTTCACCGGCGACGGCGGCACGGTGGCCGCAACCTCCCTCAGCACGCCGCACGCCTCGGCGGTCACCGCCACCCACGCCCGCGTCCGCGGCCTACCCCCGCTCACGGCCCGCCGCACCGCGACCGAGAAGACCCGGGACCGCAGTCTCCTCGCCGACGGCACCACGTGGCGCGAGACCTCCAAGTCCACCACGTTCGAGCCCGTCCACGGCCTTCCGGAGACGGTCTCGGACAAGGCCGACGGCCTGCCCGAGTACTGCACCAAGACCACCTACGCACACAACACGTCCGCGTGGATCATCGGCAAACCCGCCGAAACCCGGTCTCTGGTGGGCACCTGCGCAACCACGCCGTCCAAGGACACCGTGTACGCGTGGTCACACACCCTCTACGACAACAAGCCTTACGGCGACGTCGGCGCGGTCGGCGACACCACCTCCACCGACGCGGTGATCGACTACAAGGCGGATGGCACCCCGAACTGGGTCACCACCACCAAGTCGGAATACGACGCCTACGGCCGCGTCACCAAGGCCACCGACGCCGAGAACAAGACCACCACGACCGCGTACACCCCTGCCGCGGGCAGCCTGCCCACCACGGTGGCCGTCACCGGCCCCGCCAACTGGACGGCTTCCACCGTCTACGCGGGGGCTCGCAACCTTCCGGTCAAGGCCGTCGACGCCAACGGTCTGGTGATCGAGCAGGAGTACGACACTCTCGGCCGGCTGATCGCGGTGTGGAAACCGGGCCACACCAAACAGGACAACGCGGACCTGCAATTCGCCTACGCGCCCAGCAAGACCGGCCCCTCGGTGGTCACCACCCGCACCCTGAAGCTGAACAAGGACTACGCGGTCTCGCACCGGATCCTCAACAGCTTCCTCCAGGAACGCCAGACCCAATCAGACCCGGTCAACGACGCGGCCGGGCGCATGATCACCGACACCTTCCACGACAGCCTCGGCCGCCCCCACAAGACCAATACGCCCTACCTGAACGAGGACGACCTCCCGAACACGGACCTCTTCGTCGCCAACGACAACGAAGTCCCCGGCCAGAACGCGGTCGTCTACGACGGCATGGGCCGCACCACCGCCCAGACGTTCTCCTCCAAGGCCATCGAGCAGTGGCGCACCACCACCGCCTACGTCGGCGCCGACGAGACCCGGGTCACCCCACCGCCCGGCGGAACCGCGACCCTGTCCATCTCCGACGCCCGCGGCAAACCGAAGGAACTGCGCGAGTACAACGGCGGAGCCCCCACCGGCACCGACTACTCGAAGATCACCTACACCTACACCCCGCGCGAAGAACTCAAGACCGTCACCGACCCGGGCGGCAACACCTGGACCTACACCTACGACTTCCTCGGCCGCAAAACCCACGTCGACGACCCCGACAAGGGCCCGTCCGACACCCGCTACGACCTCGTCGGGCGCGTCACCGGCACCACCGACGCCCGCGGCCAGATCCTCGCCTACACCTACGACGCGCTCGGCCGCAAGACCGCTACCTACAAGGACACGGTCGCCGACGCCAACCTGCTCTCCGAGTGGACGTACGACCGCTACGCCAAGGGCCAGGCGGACGGCTCCTCCCGCTACGTCGGCGGCAAGTCGGGCGCGAAGTACACCAGCGAGATCACCGGGTTCGAACCCGGCACCTACCGCCCCACCGGCACCCGCGTCACCATCCCCTCCGCCGAAGGCAAACTCGCCGGCACCTACACCACCGCCACCACCTACGAGCCGGTCCTGGGCCTGCCAATCAAGACCGACGTCCCCGCCCAGGGCGGTCTCCCTGCCGAGACCCTGAGCAGCACCTACAGCACCCAGGGACTGCGGACCAAGCTCGGCGGCGAACGGGCGTATCTGAACCGTGCAATCTACGACGTCTTCGGCCGCAACATCCGCGCCACCCTCGGCGACGCCCCCCTCCAAGCCGCGTTCACCAGCGCCTACGACCCCGCCACCGGCCGCCTGCTGTCCACCAACTGGGACAAGCAGACCGCGACCACGGCCAGCGTGGACGCCACCTCCTACACCTACAAGCCCAGCGGCGACGTCACCTCCGTCAAGACCGTCCGCGACGGCACCACCACCGACACCCAGTGCTTCGCCTACGACGGCCTGCGCCGCCTCAAGCAGGCCTGGACCGACACCGCCGGCACCACCACCCTGCCCGCCCCCAGCGTCCCCGGTATCGGCGGCTGCGTCACCCAGGCCCCGAGCACGGCGACCGTCGGCGGCCCGGACCCGTACTGGCAGTCCTTCGACTACGACGCGGTCGGCAACCGCACCAAACTCGTCGAACACGACGCGACCGACGACCCGGCCAAGAACGTCACCACCGAGTACGGCTATCGCCCCGGCGCCCAGGCCGGCGACCGCACCCACCGCCTGGAGACCGTCACCCTCAAGACCGGTACCCGCGAGGCCGTCACCACGGGCCTGACCTACGACGCGAACGGCAGCATCAAGACCCGCCCCGGCGCCGACGCCAACCTCCAGACCCTCACCTGGAACGAAGAGGACAAGCTTGCCAAGGTCGCCTCCGCGACCGGCAGCAGCGACTACCTCTACGACGCCGACGGCCAGCGGATCATCCGCCGCGAGGCCGGCAAGACCACTCTCTACCTCGGCAGCGACGAACTCACCACCAACACCGACCAGTCCGGCCCGGTCGTCGGCACCCGCTACTACCCCACGGCCGGCGGCGCCGCCGTCGTGCGCAGCGGCAACGGCGCGATCGTGTACATGGCGGCCGACCACCACGGCACCCCGGTCAGCACCCTCGACTCCGCCACCCTGGACGCAACTCGCCGCCAGTCCAAGCCCTTCGGCGAACCCCGCGGCCCCCAGCCCACCCAGGCCAACGGCCAATGGCCCGACGACAAGGGCTTCCTCGGCAAACCGATGGACGCCACCGGCCTGACCCACGTCGGCGCCCGCGAATACGACCCGGACCTGGGCCGCTTCATCAGCGTCGACCCGATCATGGATCTGACCGACGCGGGCCAGATGCACGGCTACACCTACAGCAACAACAACCCGTTGACGCAGTCCGACCCGTCCGGCATGGCCTACTGCGGCAACGTCATGTCCTGCGACCCGGACCCCGTCTACTGCGGCAACGTCATGGCCTGCGGAGGCTCCGGAACCGACCAGACCACCACCTCGCCCACAGCCCCCGGGGGCACGGCCGGCTGCGTCAGGTACTGCATGGACAAGCCCAAGAAGCCCTCCTCCTCGAACACGGGCAAGGGCAAGGGCAACGACAACCCCTTCGCGAAGGCGTGGGGCGCGGCCAAGAAGAAGACCAGCCAGGCGGCCCACTACGTACAGGACAACTGGAAGAAGGTCGCCCCCATCGTGGCCGGCGGCCTCGCCGAATGGGGCTGCATGGCAGCCGCCGCAAGCGCGGGCGCAGCCACCGCCGGCGCGGCCGCGGTGGGCGGGGCCATGCTGTGCGGCGCACTCGGCAACTCGATCTACGGCGCTCTCGACGACCAGCTCAACCACGGCGACCGCAGCTCCATGGAGTCCCTGGTCAAGATCGCCGGAGACGCGGGCATAGGCGCCCTGACCGGCGGAGCGGCCCAAGGCGTCATCAACAAGTACGCCCGCGTCTGCCACAGCTTCGTCCCCGGCACCGGCGTCCTCATGGCGAACGGCACCACCAAGGCCATTGAGGACGTCCAACCGGGCGACGCCGTCCTGGCCACCGACCCCGAGACCGGCGAGTCCAAGCCCCGCACCGTCCTGGCCGCCATCACCACCGAGGACGACAAGGAATTTGCCGACCTCACGATTAAAACCGAAGACGGCGAAGCCTCTATCATCGCCACCACCAACCACCCCTTCTGGGTCCCCGACCTGAAGGAATGGGTTGACGCAGGCGATCTCAAACCGGGCCAACACCTCCGAAGCCCGGACGGAACATGGATCTGGGTTGAGGCAGTCCGCCGGTTCGGGCAGCCAGCACGCACGCACGACCTCACCGTCGACTATGTCCACACCTATTATGTGTCTGTCGGGACCACGTCGATATTGGTCCACAACGACAATGGAAATGGTGCCGCAGGTCGGCTACCTGACCTCAGTAACACGACGCTTGATGAGGCGGACCGGATCCTAACCCAGCACGGATTTGATCTGCACTCATGGTCGGAGCGGGGATATGTCACCTATAGGGCGAAAGACGGAAGCAAGATCACCCTGAGAGATGCTGACGGTCGCGTTTCGCGATCCGTAGTCGTTGACAACGGGCCGAACACGAAGAACGGGTCAAGGCGCGTTGGGCCCGATGGCAAGAATACTCTGAGTCACGATACGGGAGAGATGATCAAGCCGTTCTGCTAGGCTTCAGTTCATTACTCGGTGTGCGCCGAGTCGGTTCGAATGTGGGGTCGGATGACCATTTTTGAAGATGCGATCCGCGTCGTCGCGACGTGCGAAGGATACGCGTTGCGAAGGACCTCTCTCTCGATTATCTCGGGAGTGGATTCCCTGCAGTTTGAACTCTGTTGGGAGGGCAAGCCCAGCATCGTACTATCACTGGATAATATTCACCACTTCTCGATGAGCGGGGTCCCAGGTGAGGATCAAGAGATTCTCGAGTCGATTTCCATTGAACGCTTGCCGCCCGGCTTGAATCGCTGGCCGGAAGAAATTGCTCGATATAGAGTTCTTGCCGATCCAATCCCGGAACTGATTTGGATTCGGGTGCGAGGACCCTTCTCGATGGACATCGTTTCGGCTTCGATCTCAGTTTATGTTGAAGATTCGAACAGCATGAGTGCCTAACCTCGATGTTTGGTACGCCCAGCAGGATTTGGAGGTTGGCCATGTAGATGGTTGATCACTGGTGCGTAAGCTCGTCGTCGCCTGCCGGTGTGAGTCCGGTCCGGGTAGCTGCCAGGAGGCCCGGTAGCAGGCTGGCGGCGTCGGGGGGAAACGCCCGGCGTCGAAGTCCAGCGTCGAAAGCCCTGTGAAGGGGGAGCAAAGAAGCGGTCCGTAGCATCACGCGAAGTCTGCGGCGTCGTTAGAGGCCCGCCCGTGAGGGTGGGGACAGGGAGAGCCGAGCCCCCGAAATCAGGGCGAAGGCCATGGAAGCGGTGAAGACCCTGGAGGGCAGCCGCGAAGGACTCCCCGGCGTATGGGACACGGAACGTTTCGACGGTGACGACGGGAACTGGGGAGGCCCTCCCCGGCCCGACAGCCTGCGGCAAGAGCGCTGTCGGAAGCATCGCGACCTATAACCGGGTGCACCCCGGGAAGGGGAAGCGGGTCGGGTGGGCGTCGGAGGCGGCCGTAGTACTGCTTGAGCCGGACGGACAACACAACCGTCGGTGAGGGAAGGGCCGCTGCTTCGTCGATGCGTACTGCTGAAGTGGAGGGGCCCGGTGAGTGCCCGCGTGGCTATTCCCGCCGTCGGGGGACGTTCTCCCTCGGATCCGGTCCGTGCCCTCCAGCATGCGCTCTACCGGGCGGCCAAGGCCGATCCCGGACGGCGGTTCCACGCGCTGGGGGACAAGGTCCACCGCAGGGACGTCCTGGCGCGTGCGTGGTCGACGGTGCGTCGCAACAACGGCGCACCGGGCATCGACTCGGTCGATCTCGCGCAGGTCGAGGAGTACGGGGTCGCCCGGCTTCTCGACGAGCCGGCCGCGGAGTTGAAGGACGGCAGGTGGCGACCGCTTCCCGCGCGCCGGGTGTTCATTCCCAAGCCCGGCACCCCGGAGCAAAGGCCCTTGTCGATTCCCGCAGTCCGCGACCGCATCGTGCAGGCGGCACTGAAGTTCGTGCTTGAGCCGGTTTTCGAGGCCGACATGCTGCCTTGCTCGTTTGGGTTCCGGCCCGGGCGCGGCGCGCATGATGCCCTCCAGGTCCTGATCGACGAGTCCTGGCGGGGACGGCGATGGGTCGTCGAGACCGACATCGCCAACTGTTTCGAGGCGATTGACCATGAGAAGTTGATGCACGCGGTCGAGGAACGCGTCTGTGACCGGTCCGTCCTGAAGCTCTTGCGCGCGATGCTGCGGGCCGGAGTGATGGAGGACGGGCAGGTCCGCCGGCCGGTCACCGGTACTCCGCAGGGCGGGGTGGTGACTCCTCCCGCGCAATAGGTAACCCGGGGTGGGGTCGGGGCTGCCGGCTGGGATCGAGTGTCTGATGGTGACCTTCTCGGGGCCGATGAGGACCTCGCGGACCAAGAGTCGGACCACTTTCCGGCGTTCGAGGATGTCGGCGGTGGTGGCCTTCTCGCGCAGGCGGGCGAGGAAGCTCTGGAGGCTCTCGGCGAGCTTGAGTAAGCTCTGGCGGTCGACCGACTGGGCGGCGAGGGCCTCCAGTTGGGTGCGTTGGGCGGTTTCCCGGGCGCGCAGGGCAGGGACGCGGGAGCGGAGTTCGGCCAGGGACAGGAGTTGTTCCTGGTATGCCTCGATCAGCCGGGTGATGGCGATGGTGGTCTTGGCCAGGGCCCGTTCCAGGCGGGCTCGCTGGGCGGTGCCGGGGTCGCCGGCCCGCATCCGGGCCAGGCGCCGGTCGAGCTCCGCCTGAATCAGTGCGGGTGTGGAGACGAGGGCGATCACCTGGTTCCAGACCAGGTCTTCGAGGCGGTCGGCGCGCACGGGGGTGTTGGTGCAGACCTTGCCGTGCTCATAGCGCCAGGCGTCCGAACCCAGGCATCGGTAGTAGCTGATCCGCTTGTTGGTGGTGCGCGTCGAGGTGCGGTAGTAGGCATAGCCGCAGGTTGCGCAGGACACCAGGCTCTGCAGCAGATAGGGGGTCTTGCTGTTGCGAGGGGCGAACCGGGCGTTGTCGGCCAGGCGCCGTTGGGCCAGGGCGAAGACCTCCTCGGTGACCAGCGGCGGGACCGGGATCTCGATCCACTCCTCGCGGGGACGCTCGCGCACCACGGTGGGGCTGTTGGGGGTGGTGCGGCCCTGCAGGCGGGCGGCGCGGTTGAGGACCGCGGTGGCCTCGACGCGCATGGTCTTGGCGAAGGCCGCGCGCCCCGCGTAGGCCGGGTTGCGGAGCATGGCCCAGACCGTCGAGCGGTCCCAGCGCTGTTTGCCGGTGCGGGTGAGTGTGGTGGTGTCCTCGGTGAGCCGGCGGGTCAGGTCGGCCAGCGTGCTGCCTTCGTACGCGTAGCGGCGGAAGACCTCGGCGACCGTGGCGGCCTCGTGCTCGACGATCTCGTAGAGGGCGTCGGCGTGTTCGCCGCGGCGGATGTAGCGGTAGCCGTAGGGGGCGCCGGAGAGCACGTTGACGGTGCCGGTGCGGGCGCGGTGGGCCTTGCCGCGGCGGGTGCGCTCGGCGATCTGGGCCCGCTCGTATTCCGCGATCATGCCTTGGAACTGCACCAGCAGCACGTCCTCGGGGTTGTGGGTGCTGGGGGCCTTGACGAAGCGAACCTCGGTGCCGACCCGGGCCAACTCCTCGATCAGCAGGGCCTGGTGGGCGTACTTGCGGGCCAGACGGTCCGCCGAGTGGCACAGCACCACGTCAACCGGCACCTGCGCGATCAGGTCGCGCAGCCTCTCCAACTGGGGTCGTACCAGCGTCGCCCCCGAGAAGCCGTCGTCGGCGAAGACCCATTCCTCGGGCACGTCGAGCCCGAGCCGTTCGGCGTGCGCGCGCAGCCCGGCGAGCTGGGAGCCGATCGTCTCCTGTTCCTTCTGCTTCGCCGAGGAGACCCGGGCATACAGTGCCGCACTGGTCATGACTGTCACCTTCCGCACCGCTGGGCGCCGGGATCCGTCCCCGCCGTTCGGGAACCAGGCACAGGTAGGCGCCGGCCAACTCGGCCGCGCCGAGACGATCGAAGAGATACTCGGCCTCGGCCCTGCGCTCGGTCATCACCGCACCCGCCCACACCCCACCCGGCGTCGCTGAGCGGAACGGGCACGTCCGGCACCCCGGCGAGCAGCCGTACTACGAACGTAGCGCCGAACATGTCAGCCGTCCCCCTTCCGGCGGGACTGTTCCAGCCGACGGAACGTCAGAACGGCATCGAAGTCGAAGTTACCTACTGCGTGGGAGGAGTCCTATCCCCTTTGTTGGCCAATGTCTTCCTGCACCGGATCGACCGGGCCTGGCAGACGAGGCAGCACGGAGTGCTGGTGCGCTATGCCGATGACGCGGTGGTGATGTGCGCGACCCGGCAGCAGGCCGAAGCCGCCCTGGAGCGGCTGACGTTCCTGCTGGCCGAACTCGGCTTGGAGCCGAAGGCGGCCAAGACCAGGATCGTCCACCTCGAAGTGGGAGGCGAGGGGCTCGACTTCCTCGGCTTCCACCACCGATTGGTGGCCTCCCGGTCGCGCGATGGGAAGCGCCCGGTGACCTTCCTCGCCCGCTGGCCTGCGAACAAGGCCGTGCAGCATGCCCGCGACCGGATCCGTGAACTCACGGAACGGCGCCGACTGCTGCTTCCCGTCGATGTGATCGTGCAGGACGTGAACGCGTTCCTGCGCGGGTGGGCCGCGTATTTCCGGTTCGGGAACTCGGCCCGGCATTTCGACAAGATCGGGTCCTACGCACGGATGCGGTTGGCGGGATTCCTCGCCAAGCGACATCGCCGCAGCCGAGCGTTCGGTTGGTCCGTGGTGGCGTTCGCCTCACGCGGCCGACCGGACCTGATCGGCCTGCACGGGCCCGTCGTTGCACCCAGGCCCTTCCGGGACTGGCGGGGTAGGCCGAATGCCGGTGGTGAACGGCGTCGGTGAGCCGTGTGCGGGAGAACCGCATGCACGGTTCGATGTGGCGGGGGCTGGAAACGGGGCGGACGTACTCTGCCACCGCGCCAGCCCCCGACCCTACATGAGTCCTGAGCCTGGGTGGTGGTTGGTTGGTGTGTGGGTGGGGGTGTGGGCTGGGGTGTTGCAGCTCGCCACCAGCACCGCACGTACGCGGCGATGCTGTGGGCGGCGATGGAGAACCGCGGCTTCGTACAGGCGGCCTGAACCGCTCCGGGTTCGTTAGAGACTCGGGGTTGTGGCGATGACCTGCGGTTTCGGTAGTCCCTGGTAGTGCTTGGCTTCGTATTCGACGGGTGGAACGTGGCCGATCTCACCGTGGAGCCGAATGTGGTTGTACCGATGCGACCGCGCGGGCCTTCAGCGCCGAGTGGACAGGCCGCCCGCCCCGCACACGAACCGGACGATCGTCCCCGCCTTCGTCGTCCCACTCCCCGGTCTCACCCCCGCCGGCCCGGTCGGTGGCCGAGTCGAGGTCCTCCCACACGTCGTCCTGGGCCAGGGCCGGGGGCAGTTCGGGGTTGGTGTCCGAGGTGGTGGCTTCGCTGTAGGCGCTGTTGCCGGGTGGTTCCCACACCCGGGGTGTGGCGGTGAGGTACAGCCGGCGCGCGGTGGGAGTCGGGTGTTGTCGTGGACCGCGGCCCATTCCTTCCCGATCGATCCGCTGGTGCGGTGGGCCTCGTCGACGATCACGAGGTCGAATCCGGCCAGGGCCAGGCCGTAGGCGCCCTGGTGGGCGGTCAGGACGGCGCCCAGCGACTGGTAGGTGGCGAACACCGTCAGCGGCCCCGCACCGGCCGCCCACAGGGCGATTCGGGGTGCGCTGGTGGTGCATCGCACGCCGGCCTCGTCCAGGGTGCGGTCGCCGGCGAGGGAGCACACGGCGATCCGGTTTCCGGCGGTGCGTCCGGCGCCCTGCCAGGCGGTGACGGTCTGGGTCAGCAGATCAAGAGTGGGGACCAGGACCAGCACGCGCCCGCGCGGCGCGAGCGCTGCGGCCACCGCTGCGGCGATCCTCGTCTTGCCGGTGCCGCAGGCCATCACCGCGGTGGCCCGCGCGCCGCCGTGCGGCCCATCCGGGGCCGCGTCGGTCTCGGGGTTTTCCAGGGCGCGGATGATCGCGTCGACGGCTTCGCGCTGGTGCGGGCGGAGCGGTGACAGGGGCCAGCGTGTGGGATGTGGTGAGGTCTCGGCTGGGAAAAGTGGCAAGGATTCCTGCACGGTTTCTCTCCTCGTGGTGCCGGTTCCCGGACCGTGGTCGTGCTGTCGTCTCGGTGTTGCTTGCGGTGGTACCGGTATTTTCGCGGGTGTTGCGCCTGTGAGGGGCCGAGCATGGGCACGCTGCCGCCCCGTGGTCGACGACCCACCACCCCGGATCCCCGACCGTAACCGGGCCCGCCCCCCGGATCGCACGGACGCCACGGATCAGCCTTGATATCAAATATGGACCAGTTTTGATATCATGGGATTGTTTTCCGTCGAGGACAGGGGAGTCTTCATGTCTCGTACGCTCATCGATCTCGACGACGCGTTGCTCGCCGAGGCCCAGGAACACCTCGGGACGAGCACCAAGGTCGCCACGGTGAACGCGGCGCTGCTCGCCGCGGTCAAACTGGCCCGGCGGCGGGAGTTGGCGGACGCGATCGCCTCCGGCGAGTTCGACCTCCTCGACGAGGGCCGCTCCGCCCCACGCGACGTCTCGTGAACGTGAACCGGCAGCGTTACCTGATCGACAAGTCCGCGCTCGCCCGCTGGGGCAAACCCGCCGTGCGCCCCGTCCTGGACGACCTGTCCGAGCGCGGGCTCCTCGCGGTCACCGGGGCGGTGGAAATGGAAGTCCTGCACAGCGCCCGTGACGCTGACGAGGCCGACCGTCTGCACCGCCTGCTCACCGGCTTCGACTACCTGCCCTGTCCGGACGAGGTGTGGGATCGCGCCAAGGACGTGCAGCGCCTGACGGTGGGCAAGGGTTTCCATCGGGCGCTGTCCATGGCCGACCTGCTCATCGCCGCCACTGCGGAGCGCCACGGTGTGGTGGTCCTGCACTACGACGGTGATTACGACATGATCGCCGCCGTCACCGGCCAACCCACCCAATGGGTCGCCCCCGCCGGAACAGCCGACTGACAGCGAGCGCTCCGCGCCCTCTCCGGTCACCCCGTGATTGTGGCACCACGACGGATAGTTCACGTGCATCGCCTACGGACGCTTGGACGCTGTGCCCGGGTGTCTTGCAGTCTGGCCCGGCCGCGATCTGTCAGCCGGTGTCCGCGGTCATCGCCGAGCGGCAGCCAGCCGGATCTGCTGCCTGGATTTCAGCGGCATGGTCTGCTTGTGGGGTCCGGCACAGCAGGCATTCGATTAGAGGTCACAGTGAGCCGCATTGGGGAGGTGGTGCTGTGGGTACTTGCCGGTGCAGGGCCAGTGAAGGGAGAGGACCATAAGCAAGGTGGCGACCAGCTGAAGTACGGTACAAAACACCGCCGGGGGCTTACAGCTGCCATGAACTCTTGCCAGATTTCCGACGCTCATAGCCTATTCTTTCATTCTCGACCACTCTCTCCATCTCTGCGATGGCACGTGGATGTTCCTTGCCGAGGTATTCACACACCCGCCTTTGCCAATCGAGGGTTGGTGTACGCTTGCCCAGCATTGGGAAATAGAGGCGCCGAAGTCCCTCGGCTAGCTCGCTGGTCTTAGCCCACGGCACACCGCCTGGGAGCTGGTTCTTCAGCACGAGTTCGGCGTGGTGCGTAGCATTGGTTTGCCCCATCCAGGCCATGGCGTCTGCGTACTGGCGCGGACTCAGATTGTTTTTGATCCAGCAGTAGACTTCCATGAATGCCCGTGCCTTCTCCTCCTTCGTGGCCTTCGGGACGAGGTCATAGATGAGTTGCGGGTCAAGGGGTGAGTAGACGGTCCGAAGAGCTGGCGTCCCCTTTCTCCCGGATCCACGACATGGTACGTTTCCGCTGCTGAATCTGGACCACCGGTGATGATATCCGGCCTTTCCTTTTCCGGCTTCTTCGACACTCTTTTCACACTTGCGGCATATGACATACCCGTCCGGCTCCCGCCAGGATTTCTGTCGTTTGACAGGCGGGGTGACGAATGGTCTGTCCGGCTCCTCCTCCCGCATCCGGGCTTCTTCATCCAATTGAATCAATCGCCGGGCCTCGGGCGATATTGGTTGGGGAGCATGGAAATATGGTGGCAATGATTCTCTTACAGGTTCCTCATATAGAAAGTCATCGTCCCGACACGTCTCGCATATGGCGTTGAATGGGCCGGTATCTCCGCACTGGCGGCATCGATACAGCACCTCGACCCCTCCTCGGCGATAACGTCAAATGTGACTCTTCCAGAGTCTCACCGCCGACGGTTGCTGTCTGCTTCAGGCCTCGACGCTGAGCTGGCGCTCAGTGCGCAACGGATCTCTCGGAACCCGGCCAGGCGGCTGCTGGCCCGTCCTCCCACGGCCAATCCGATCGCCTGGACCGTTCGGGAGACGGCTTGGGTTCCACGCTGGTAGCGGTAGTCCAAGTGCCCGATCTGCTCGGCGAACGTGGGCCTGTCGATGGCGCTGTGTGGCGTTGCCGGCTGATGGGTGGGTGGTGGCGGATCTGGTGTGATTCCGGGGGTGGTGGTTGGTGTGTGCGTGGTGGTGTGAGCTGGGGTGTTGCAGGTTGGGTGAGAACGTTTCGTGGCCGTCCCGGCGAGGGCCGTGGGGGCCTGACCTGGGATTATCGCGGTTTCGTTGAGAACACCCGGGTGTGTTGCACGTAGCCCTGTGCATCTAAAGGCCCGGATCGTGTTTGTGCTGGTCACGGCGTTTCGGACTGGGTCGCAGGGGTGAGGCGCTGGCATACCGTCCGGGTGTGCGTGGCCGGGTGGTGCCGGGGTGGTGCCGGGTTTCGGCGAGGTGGTCCAGGCGGATCCGGTCGAGGCTGGTTTTGGTGATGCGTTCGGTGCCGTCGTCGATCGCGGTGATCGCGGCTTGGCGTATCAGGTGGGAGGGGGCTGCCGATCCGTCCGGCGGTGCGTTGGTGGAGGTGGGCGGCGAGGCGGGGGAGTGTCCCGGCGCGGTGTGCGTTCGGGTCGAGCGCGGTTTCCACGCCGGCGATCAACTCGGTGAACGGTTCGCGTTTCCCCAACCGCGCGGGGAACGCCCCGCACTCGATCAGTGAGGCCCGTCCGGCGAGTTGCGCCCCGCGTACACCCGCGAACAACGGTGTGGCGGCCACGTCGATGCCCGCGTACACGAACGTCGCGCCGATGCGTTCGGTGAGGTCTTTCAACAGATCCGCGGTCTCCGCGCCGGTGGTGGTGCGCGGGTTGAGGCGGCGGAGTCTCGTCGATGAGGACCAGGCGGACACCGGCCCGGTCGTACGTGTGGCAGACGGCTTCGGTGATCTGTGCCTGCGTCATCCGGGCCGTGACGGGGACGCCGAGATAGCGGGCGAACTGAGTGATAGGCCAGCCGTTCCTCCCGGCCACGTGGCGGCGCGCCGGGCTCGGGTGGCACCGGGGGCGGTGCGGCCACGAAGTTCTGCCAATCCTGCCAGGTGGTGACCGGCCGGGATTGTTCCGTCGCGTCACCACCGTCGCCCCACGGGTCTTCGGCCGAGTGCACGCCGAGGCTCACCATTTCAGGGCCTCCTCATGGGCGTCGTAGAGCCCGTAACCCGGGTACGGCGGGGCGGGGGAGCCGGGCTCGTCCTCGTCGGCGTCCGGCCCCGGGAGCGGTGACTCGTCGAGGCCGTCGTCGAGTTCGTCGAGGCTCTCCTCGCCTTTCCCCGGGACGCTGTCGCAGAGGCCCTGCTCCCGCCCTTCTCGCACGGAACGGGCTGGCGGGGGAATCCGGGTGGGTGTGCCGCGGGCGAGGAGGCGTTCTTCGGTGCGGGTGGCCCCTCCGGCGCGGGCACGACGCATGAGTTGATCGAGGGCTTCCGCGAGGTTCGCTTCGTGGATGTCGGCGTCGGTGTGGGGGCCGGCGGTGGCACGCGGGTATTGCCAGGTGCGGTCGTCGAACGGGTGGTGGGCGTGCTCGCGGTGGATCCAGGGGATCTCCGTCAACTCGCCGTCGGGCAGGCGGATCCACACCTGGCGGCCGTCGTGGGGATTGTGGTGTACCTCCCACTTCCCGCCTCGGGCGACGATCCCGGAGGACTGCCCCCGGTACGGGCCCAAGACCTCGTGGTCGTAGCTGCGGTGGTCGATGCGGATCCCGCATTCGCCGACCGCCTGCCACCGCACCGGCAACAGTTCGACGTAGTCCTTGCCGCTCAGCGGTACCGACACGTATCCGCACGCCGCGACCAGGGCGGCCCACATCCGGTTCGGTGTCAACGCGACCTTCGGCATCACCGGATGTCGCAGCCCTTCGTGGGGGCGGTGGTGCCAGTGCACGAGCCATTCGTCGAGCAGGTCCTGCAACTGGGCGACGCTGAAGCACGCCTCACGCTCGACATCCCTGCCGCGCCGGCCGGCGTCGGAGCCGGTGTATCCGGGAAGGTGTTGGCAGAAAAGGGAGTTGATCGATCCGAAGGTGCGCTCGACGATGCCTTTCGCCGTCGGCGCGAACGGCGGAGCCGGCTGCACGCTCCCGCCGCCTTCGGAGCACATCCCGGAACGTGGTTGCCACGCGTTCGGGCGGCCCGCCCCACGCCACCGGGATCGCGGGTGGCGCGATGGTTGACGACTCCTTACGCCCTGCTCGCGGTAGGTCGCTCGCATGCGCTGCATCGTCATCGTCGTCGTCGTCGATTACACCTGCCCCCAAGCCGGCATCGTCAACTTTTCGACTTTGGAGGCCCGTTCCGCGGGCCGGGGTCCGCCGGCCCGGGTCGTTCTCCGGCCTTGTTGCCGCCGCCCGCTGGCGTGACCGCCCCTCGCGCGTGTGCCGTTGTCTTCTCCTGTGTCGCGGCGGATCCGGTCTCGAACAGCCCCTCCACGAACCGGCTTTCGTCTAATCCCCGCTTCGCACATTTGCGCACGGGAAGCCGGGATGGGCCGTCCTGCTCTCCGTGGCGTTCCGCGTCGACGTGATTCCCGCCCGTCCGCCCGGCCGGTCGGTGCGGATGCGTCGAAGTCGTCGGCGGCATCGCCTTCTTTCGTCGGTGACCGACCGGCGGGAAACTGCTTGATGCGGACAAGAGAGCCGAGGCTACGATGCCGGTCATGCCCGACCCCTCGGTTCCTTACACCGATCTGCCGAGTACCGATCTGACCGTCGACGTCGTCTACGAAGGAGGACCGACCACCGGCTTCGACCACGATCCCATCCACCGGATCGTCGGGACGTCGAATCGGGGCGGATTCCGGCGACGGGTCCACTGCGGCGCCACCGTGCTCGCCGTGCTGTACGCCAACCGGAGCCGACCGGAGTGGCCCGACACGATCGACGCCTTCCGCGGAACGGCGCTCTACCACGGGGACAACAACCGACCGGGGCGCGACCTGCACGACACGACACCCAAGGGCAACGCCTTCCTCCGCGACGTATTCCGCGAAGCCGCAGGCGGCCGACAGGGCCGTGAACGCGTGCCCCTGTCAACGCTCTCTGAAAACTGACCCCCTGCGGGTCCTTGGGTTCTAACGTTCGTCGCAACATTCCTTGATCATTAGGGGTGTGTCGATGGCGAGGCGGGGACGTAAGCGCAGGTTGGAGATCGAGGCTGAATACTGGCGCCTGCTGGCGGCCGGAGTGGGCACGGTCGACGCGTGCAAGCAGCTCGGGATCGGGCGGAAGACGGGCTATCGATGGAGGGCGGAGAGCGGCGGCCTGCCACCGGTCGTCCTCCCGGAGGCTTCCCGCTCGGGCCGCTATCTGTCACTGCTGGAACGCAAGAGGATCGCCACTCTGCGCGAACGTGGCCTGGGCGTCCGGGACATAGCCGAGCGACTCGGCCGGGCACCGTCGACGATCAGCCGTGAACTGCGCCGCAACAGCCTCCCACACGACCGCGGCGTCTACGACGCCGACCTGGCCCATCACCGCAGTCTCGAACGCGGCGGGCGACCGCGCCGCGTCAAGCTCGCCGCGGACCCCGAGCTGAAGGCCGAGGTCCAGGCCAGGCTCGACCTGGAGTGGAGCCCCGAACAGATCGCCGCCCACCTACGCGCTCTCTGGCCCGACCGTCCCGAACGACATCTGTGCCACGAGAGCATCTACCGGGCCCTCTACCAGGGCGCCCGAGGCGGCCTGAGCAGGACGCTCACCAGAAAACTCCGAACCGGACGGCCCCTTCGCAAGAAGCGCCGCCGCTCCGACCAACGGGCGGCGAGGTTCGCGGCCCCGGCCGTCCTCATCGACCGCCGACCACAGGTCGTCGAGCTGCGGTCACGTCTGGGCGATTGGGAGGGCGACCTGATCGTCGGTCCCCGCAGCCAATCAGCGGTGGCCACCCTCGTCGACCGCCGCACCCGCTACCTCCTCCTGGTGGCACTGCCCGACGGACACTCCGCCGACCATCTCCGCGACGCCCTCGTCGCCGCACTCGGCGCACTCCCGAATCACGCTCGCCGGACCCTCACCTGGGACCAGGGCTCGGAAATGGCCCGCCACCACGAACTCGCGCCCTACTTCACCGATGGTGTCTTCCTCGCCCACCCCGGCAGCCCCTGGCAACGCGGCACGAACGAGAACACGAACGGGCTGATCCGCCAGTACCTGCCCAAGCGCACGAACCTGTCCCTGCACACTCCCGACGACCTCCGCGTGATCGAGGACAGACTCAACAACCGACCCCGCAAGACCCTCGGTTGGCAGACCCCCGCCCTCGCATTCGCCGCGGCCCTGACACCATGACGCTGCAACGTTGCGACGCTCACGCGAATCCGCCGCCCCGCCGCCCCGCCGGCATGGCGCCGATGGGTCGAGACGAACACCTACGTCCCCCGATCCGTTGCGAAGGCGCGCACCTCCGACGAGCAGCACCCGGATTCGGCGGGGCACGACCTCGTCGAGGAGATCGTCGCGTTCTGCGCCGACGATTCCTCGGCCTTCGAACGCTGCGCCGCCGCGCTTTGGCGCATGACCGCACCCGCGACGCACGACCTCGTGCCACCCGCTGGGGAACCCACCACGAACGGCGACTGGACAGGACGGTATCTCCTCGGCCCCGTCGACGACCCCATGGCCCTCGAGTTCGGCTTCGCAGCCCGGTGTCACCGCGCCGACGACCCGGTTCGAGCGAGCGACGTGCTACGTCTGCTCGTGACCGTGCGCGACCGGCGAGCGTTCGGCGTCTTCGTCACCACATCGTTCTTCGAGCCCTCGATCTATCGCCAAGTTCGCGAAAGCGGGTATCCGCTGAGCCTGATCTGCGGGAAGGACATCAGCCTTCTCCTCCGCGCCCACGGCTACACCACCCGCGAGAAGGTGCGTACCTGGCTGATCCGAACGCTGGGCACCTGACGGCCGCGACGAACGCAGAACCCGCCCCGACACCCACCGCTGCGCCGCGCGGCCCGGCCACACCCACCTCACCGCCCGATCCGTGCCCACCGGTCGCTGCGTTCCCGGACGTCGCAGTCCCACGACCGCCCGGCCTCGCGACACCCAGCCCGGCCACCACCCGCCGCCGCGCCTTCGACCGCACCGTCTCGCACCGCCGCCGTGTGACACCCCACGCCCACCCGCCGCTGCGCCGTACACACGGTGGCGCGCATGCCGGGTCGGTGTGGCCGTAAGCCACAAGCACGAAATGATAGGAGCCGGGTATCATTGCCTCATGCTGTATGCGATTCCCCATCTCGAGCCGGTCGACCTGCAGGTCCTGGAACAGGTCGACACGATGCGTGACCGGCTGCGCCACGCGGTCCAGCAGGCCCCCAGGAAATGGACCCTCGACCTGCGCAAGGCCCTGACGGCCAGCGCCATCGCGGCGTCGAACACGATCGAGGGCTACCGGGTCGATGCCAAGGACGTCGCGGACCTGATGGACGGGGAACGCGAAGTCGAGGCCAGTGACGAGAACAAGGCGGAGACGCTGGCGTACCAGCAGGCCATGACGTACATCCAGTCGCTGCACGACGTCGCCGACTTCCGCTACGGCAAGGAACTGCTGAACGCGCTCCACTGGATGCTGCAGGGACATCATCATCCGCTGAAGACGGCGGGGCAGTGGCGAAAGACCTCCATCCGGATCACGGCCCCCGGCGACGAACTGGAGACCGATTACCAGGGTCCGGATCAGGAACTGGTCCCCGGCCTGATGGGCGAACTCGTCGACTGGCTGAACGAGGGCGACCTCGACGACCACGTGCTCATCCGGGCCGCGATGGCGCACCTGAACCTGGTGAAGATCCATCCGTGGTCGGACGGCAACGGGCGGATGTCCCGCTCGCTGCAGACCCTGCTGATCGCCCGCGGCGGAGTCCTGGCCCCCGAGTTCTCCTCGATCGAGGAGTGGCTGGGGATGCCGGGCAACACCTGGGACTACTACAAGGTGCTCCGCGAGGTCGGCGGCCCCGTCTGGTCGCCCGAGCGCGACACCCTGCCGTGGATCAAGTTCAACCTCCTCGCCTACCACCAGCAGGCCCAGCGAGTGCGGCACCGTGTCGACCGCTCCAACGAATGCTGGGTGCAACTCATGGAGGCCGCCGAAGCCGACGGCATCACCGAACGGCAGGTCACAGCCCTCCACGAAGTCGCCATGGTCGGCAGAGTGCGGCGCTCCCGCTACGAACGGGCCGAAGCGATCAACACCCAACAGGCGACACGCGACCTTCAAGCGCTGACGAAGGCAGGGGTGCTGACCGCCGTGGGACAGACCAAGGGCCGCCACTACGTCGCCGGCCCCCGCTTCCCGCAGAACGTACTGGAGATCGCCAAGCGACCCCACCGCATCGTCAACCCATACATCGAATGACACGCAGGGGAGTTGCGCAGCCAGGGATGGCACCGGCCGGCCGACACCGGCTGCCGGAGCCGATGGGTCGGACGGTCCCATGTCGTCGGCGGGTCGGACGGGCCGTCGGAGTACCGCCCGGGCCGCGTCCGCGGTGCTGCCGGTCTGCGCTCCACGCAGCTGCACCAACTGTTCCTGCACACCATCCACGAGCTCGCCGATCAGCATGCGTTCCTCTGCCGGCACCGTCGTGCGCCACAGCGTCCCCGAGCCGCCCGCCTTCCGTTCCCTGCCCAGCGACCGCAACAGCGCGGCCGTGGTCGCCGGTCGATCCTCTTGCCGCACCCGCCACGGGTCGTCTACCCACCCGAACCCCACACCCCCACCCGCGCCCCCACGCCGTCGGCGGATGACGGCGCCCATCCACGCGATCAAAGGGCCGCCGTAGTCGACCGCGACAACCGGCCCCAACCACGACCGCCCGACGCGCTCCCCGAGCTCGCGGCAGAACGCCCCGTCCGCGGACAACGTCCGAGGCCGCCCGGCAACGCTGTTGCGCCACAACCGCTCCGCCAGGACCGGATCCAGCAGCGCGTCCGCGACCGCGACCACCTCCGGGAAGACGACCGCGTCCCGTCCGACCACCCGCCACCACAAGTAGTCATCCCCGGCGTCCCCGCCCGCGACCGCGCGCAGTCGCCGCGGCCAGATCTCCTCCCGCTCCCAGGTCAGCGCCGACTCCCACCATCGGCACACCATCGCCCACGCCACTTCGAACGCCTCCCCGGGATCCACCCCGACCCGCGCCGCCCGCCGCGCCACATCGGCTGCTCCGTCCCGGCTGTTTTGAAAGATCTTGTCGATTGATCATGTGTTGACCATTGGATTTGCAGGATCTGGGACTTTGGATCTTGGCTGTGTGGCCTGGGTTTTGCTGTCTTGTGAACCGCTCCGGGTTTGATCGAGACTCTCGTTCTTGAGAGAATCGGACGAATCATGCCGAAGCACTATCCAAGGGACCTCAAGGAGCGGGCCGTGCGCCTGGTGCTGGAGTCCCGTGACCAGTACAAGTCCGAGCACGCGGCGATCCGATCGATCGCCGCCAAGCTCGATGTGGGGCCCGAGTCGCTGCGCCATTGGGTACGCCAGGCGGAGGTCGACGCCGGTCACCGACCCGGGACCACGACGGAGGAATCCGCGCAACTCAAGGCGTTGAAAAAGGAGAACGCCGAACTCAAGCGCGCGAACGAAATCCTCAAAGCCGCGGCGTCTTTCTTCGCGGCCGAGCTCGACCGGCCACACACGCGCTCGTAGCCTTCATCGACGAGCACCGGGACCGCTTCGGCGGAGTCGAGCCGATCTGCACCGTGCTCACCGCACACGCGTGCAGCATCCACCCGTCCACCTACTACGCGTACAAGAAGCTGATGATCTGCGGTGGTGTGTCGGTGGAGATTCGGCGGGGTTTTGTCAGTGGGGTGGAGTCGGCGTTCCGGCTTGTGGTGTGGGGTGCGGGGCTGGGCGGTCCGTTGACGGTGGGTGCCGATCTTCTGCTGACGCTTTTGACGAATCATCGGGTCGGTTGAACGCAGATCGGTATGACGGGTGGTGTTGGTCCAGGTCACAGGCCGGTTCGTGTCAGTGGACCGGGGGCCTGCACCGCCGTGGCTGTCGCTTACATGCGTCAGGGCACCGGATCGGTCACTGCGAGGACCTCGGGTTCGCCGATCACCAGGGCGACAAGGGCGAGGCGACACGAGTGGGCGACGGCGCCCCAAGACGACGGACCGCGCCCTGGTGTGTGTTCCCTGGCCGGTGGTTGTCCTAATCCGTTGTCGTGTTTTCCGGCGTGGCGGAAAGGTTGTCCCACGAGCGCGGGTCGGTCCTCAACGTCTCGGTCAGTTCGTTGGCGTCCCTCAGCCGTGACAACACGCTTTCGAAACGGGTGCGTTCCTGCTCCCAATCCCGTTCGAGATGGGGCATGGCATCGCCAGACAGTGCGCGTGCGAGAGCGAAGAGTTCTTGCCTCCATTCCGGTGGGATCACGCGTTCGTCGACCACGGCGTTCCTGAGGGCGAAACACGCGAAGACGGTCGTCCAGGTGATGGCGGAGACGACCTTCCGGCTCGTGTCGGCGTCGAAGATGATCGTGGTTTGGACGTTGATCACGTCGTCCTCCACGTGGAGAAGCCCCAGACACGACACCGCCTTGGGATGGGCCCAAGCGCTCGCCTCGCGGTAGAAGTTGGCGTAGGGCCTCACCCCGTCTTCCGACTCGTGCTGTGCCTCGCCGAGCCATTCGCGGACCTTCTTGTCGGGAGTCCACTGTCCCTTCTCGATCCACTTCTGGGCCGTGCCTTCTTCTTTGGCGAGCATGCGGCCGAGCCCCGTCGACTCGTAGACCGAGCGGAGAAGGTTGAACGCCTCGGCGTTGAACCCCTGTGCGGCGAGCTCGTACGCGGCCCGAAGTTGCGTGTACCCACGTCCGAAGAGAGCGGCGGCAGCGATAGCGTTCGGGAAGGCGCCCTCGACAGGAGTTCCGGTGAGGGCGTGCACGAAGCCCCCGTACAGCGTGAATGCCCGCCCGAGGTGGTCACTCTCGGGCCAGGTCGGCAGCGCGGTGCCGAACCGGTGGTGGTGCGCCCAGTTGTCGGGCAGATCGCTTGGTGAGTCCTCGTTGTTCATGCCTTGAGGATCGATCCTCGACCGGCTCTCTGCCAGGCGTACACGCCTCGCCTGTGATGGGCCCGAGCCTCAGTGGGGCCGACGGGTCGTGACTGCATGGGAGCCGAGGATCCTCCGCGCCCGGGTTCGGGTGTGGGGCCGGGCCGCCGACGTCTTCCGTTCAGGAAGCGTGCGTCCCGTCCGTCGGTCCGGCTTCGCGTCCCCGCTGCCGCGTGGGGTGTCGCCCAGTGCGCGTACAACACGTCCTGCGCCGGCGCGGCCACACCACCCGCCGCCGGTGTCGGATGGACGGTGACCCGGCCCGCCGCCCCGTCGTGCGCCCCCGAGCACGGTCGCCGTCCAGGCGGGATCGTCACGGCGATCGACGATGACGTGGAGCGGATCCGGTGCCGACACCGAGAACGCCGTCGGCCCCGCCGACGGCGCGGCGAGGTGCGTCACATGCCGCCGATCTTGCTGTACACCCAGCGCACCAAGTCCCCGTCGACCCGGACGAGTTCCATCTTCCGCATCCCGGCCAGGACGTGGGTGGTGATGTTGGCCCAGTTGCGGAAGCTGCCGTGGGCGGCCTGTTTGTCGATCGCGTCGATCAACGCGATGTCCACGTCCGCCCAGACGGGGTGGAAGGCGGGGATCGTAGCCCTTACCTCTTCCTTGGACATGCGGGTGAACTCCTGCCATATGAAGATCCTCGACGCGAGCATCGGCTCCCGGCGCAAAACCTTGTAGCAGCCGTCGCCCCCGGCGAAGATCACCGCGATGTCGGTGCGCTTGTCGTCCCACAGGTGACGCCAGAACTCGAACCCGGTCTTCTTCATCCACTGCGCCTCGTCACAGACCAGGACCCGAAACTCCTCGGCGAGGGCGTCCTTGAGGAGGGTGTCGAACTCGATGGGACGCGCGGGAGGCTCACCCGGCAGCCCCAACGCCCGGAAGAGCCCGTGACGGATGTCCCTGGGCGTGGGGCCGGCACGCAGTTCCAGACGATGGGTGATGTCGGGGGCCAGGTGACGCAGGGCGGAGTTCACCGACATCGTCTTGCCGGACCCGGCCGGCCCGTAGACGCACATCATCGCCTTCGCCTCGATCACGGCCTCGATGTTGTCCCGGGTGGTCAGCAGTGTTTCGGTACCCACCAACCGCGCCTGCTCAAGGCCCAGGAAGTGGTCCTCGCTCTCGTCGGGCAGGAGTCCGTAGTCCGGGTCAGTGATCATCCGTGTCCTTGTCCGGGGGAGGAGCGGCCGCGACCGGGCGGACCCAGCCGGCGGGCGCGGGGCCGTGCGGGACGAAGTCCGGGCGCGCCAGCGCACGTCGGTCCACCCGCGCCGCCGTGCCCAACTCGTCCTCGGCCTGCGAAGAGGTGGGCGAGGCGAGGAGACGGGGCGGGGCCGCGACGGTGGAGGCCTCGAAGCGTCGGCGGCGCAGTTTCTCCGCGGCCTTGAGATCGGCCTTGAGCCGGCGGGCGGCCGCGGTGCGTGCGGCCTGGACCGAGCGGATCTGCTCACGACTCGCGGCGGCGGCCAAAAACGCCGGCCCGAGGTAGCGGCCGGTGACGACGTCGAAGACTTCGATGGTGTCGTCATGGTGAGGCAGGTGCCGTACCGAGACCTTGGTGCCGGTACGGCCGTTCATCCAGGGGGCGAGGTAGTCGCGGCGCCGGCGGCGCACGCCGTTGGTGGTGATCGTGTAGGTGCGCCCGTCGTCTTCCAGGGCGAAGGTCGCCATCTGCCCGGCGGGCACATCCGCCAGCGGTGTCGGATCGGCCTGCCACGCCTGGACGGGGGTTTTGCCGTTCAGGGCGGCCGGCCGGTGTTCGGTGTTCCACCAGGTCACCCAGTCCAACAGCAGGCCCACGAACGCCTCGTAGGTCAGCGGTGGGGCGTCCGGGTCGGCGAGCCGGCCGCCCGTGAGCCTCTGGCGGCCGGTGTAGCGGGGGAGCGAGACGAGGAACATCTCCTCCACCGCGTCATTCAACGCCTCGATGGTGCCTTTCAGATGCGGGCTGTAGGCGGGGAGGTCGGTGACGGGGACGGCGAACGCGCCCATCGCCGCGGTGACCGTCGCGCACAGGAACTCCTTGCCGCGGTCCACCCGGATCCGACCGGGCAGTCCCCCCATCGGCCCGAAGGGTCCTCCGCGGGTGATCGCGATCCGCAAGGACGCCAGTACCGCGTCCCGGCTCGGCGCGTGCGCGGTGACCGCGACCCCGGTGACGACCTTGGTGGCGCAGTCGATGAACCAGGTCACCCACGGGGTGGCCAACTCTCCCTCCACGTCGACCTCGACGGGAACGTGCTTGTGGTCGCCTTCCCACGCCGCGTTGCGGTGCGTCGGCGGCCGTTGCCCGAACACGTCGTGGGCGCGCCGGGCGGCCTCCCCGCTCTTGAGGCCGGCCCGCTCGCCGCGGGTCAGGTCCCGGCGGACCGCCCGATGCAGCGTGGACAGCGACGGCACAGCCGGCGCGTCCGGATCCTCGGCCGCCTGCCGTACCAGCTCGGCGTGGACCCGTGAGGCGTTGCCGCCCCACAGCGCCAGCAACTGCCGGATCTCCGTGGTGACGGTGAAGCGCGACGCCTCCACCCGCGCGAGACGCCGGTCCCGGCGCGCGACCGCCAGCCACCGCCACACCGTGCGCTCCGACTTCCCCAACGCCTGTGCGACCAAGCGCACATGCACGGCCGTCAGTTCCCCGCGGCCATCGAGGTCCAGGAGCCTGGGCATCGCCGCGGCCCGCCCCAGGCGTGACGGAAAGACGGCCTGCACCCCACCTCGGTAGTCCTCACCGCCCCCATCCGTCATGCATCCCCCTTCTCGCCGAGCCGTCAGGCAGCCCGAACGGCCGCTCCGACATCAGGTGTCCCAGAGATTCGTCACCCGGTTGACCGGTATCGGCATACCGCTGACAGCACAGCCCCTGTCGAGTACGTCAGGTGGCCGCGTGGCCGTTGACAGTCAGGGAACCCGTGTCTCCTACGCCGGTGGCGCGGGTTGATGTTCCGGGGTCCGGGTCCGCTTGGCAGGCACAGCCGGTGAGTGCGAGGGGAATCGATATGGGTTCATCCATTCGGGTGAGTAGTGTGAATTCGTGGCGGTGAGGGCCGGGGCCGTTCCTACTGTCGTGGTCCATGCAGGACGCGGACACGACCCCGAGGCCGTCGTCCGGGTCGAGGTCGTGCGCAGCACGCGGTTGAAGGGTGAGGCGGAGTGCCTGAACCGGACTGCGGTGAACCGGTTCTTCGCGGATCCACCCCGCCGGCCTCCAGGATCTACACCCGCACCGAGGTCCTCGCCATGTCGGAGGAGGAGACCATGAGCGTCGTCCCCGCCACCCACCCGGCCCGGGAGACCGCAGACGCCGGACTCCTGCAGCACATCGACCGGGTGCACGCCGACGGCTCCATACGCGAGTGGGCCAAGGTCACCCACCACGTCCTCAAAGGCCTCAAGCACTTCAGGACCGGCGACGTCGACCAGCAGGTGATCGAGTGGGCACTGAAACAGTGCTGACAACCTCCGACCCCCGGCGGCCGTCCCACTTGTTCGCTCCGGTACCCCACCCCCTCGAGGCGGGGATGCACTTCCTGGACCTGCCGGGTGCTCGGGCCCTGCGCACCCCCGGCCTGCTCGACACGACACACGCCCTCACGGCCTGCCTCGCCCAACGGGCGATGCTGTGCCTGTATGGAGCCTCCGGCGTGGGCAAGACGTTCGCCGTCCGCCTCGCACTCGCCGGCCACCCGCCCGACCGGCACTGCCGGCTCGACCTGCGCGCCCACCCCGAGCCGACCGACCTGCGCGCGGCCCTCCACCACGCCCTCCACCTCCCCGGCGATCCCCCCTCAGACCCGGGAGTCTGCGACGCGAGCATCCTCGACACCCTGACCCGACCGCCGCGAATCGTGGTCGTCGACGACGCACACCAACTCTCGCCCGCCGCGTTCGAGTACCTGCGCTACCTGTACGACACCCTCCCCGGCGGCCTGTGCATCGTGCTGATCGCAGGCGAGGACAGCGGGCAACTGCTGCGCAGACAACGGATGCTGGCCTCCCGCACCGCCGCCTGGGTGGAGATCACCCCGCTGCTCCCGGACCACGTGCCGCAGGCCATCTCCCGCCTCCACCCGATCTGGCGGCACACCGACCACACGGTGCTGCGCCACATGGACGCCCGCTTCGCCCACGGCCGGCTGCGCCGCTGGGCAGCGCTGACCCATCACACCCGCCGCGCCCAGACTTTCGCCCACACCGGCGCCGTCACACCGGAGTTACTCGAGCGGATCGCGGACCGTATCGACCCTCCGCCTCGCCGATGAAACCCCTGACCCTCTTCTCCCGGCCGGCACCGCCGGTCACGCTGATCACCGACGACGGCGACGACGCGGCACTGGCCCGCGCGGCTCGGCAATGCTCCGATCCCCGGCACGGGCGAATCACCGTCGACCCGACCCCCGCCACCGTCACCTCGACGTTCCTGGCCCGCGACATCCTCTCCGCACTGGGCCGCACCGCCTACGTCCCGACCCACGGCCGGGCCATCACCGCCGCACCCGCGTGGAGAGCGGTCGCCTGCTGGTTCACCGTCGACGACATCCGGCAACTGATACTCCTGCGCGCCCACTTGCTGACTCCGGACCGAACCGAGCGCCTGGCCGCCCTACGCGCGACGACCGGCATCCACCTGGTCCTGATCGCCAACCCGCCCGGCCGCCCGGACACGGCCCGCCTCGATCTCCACCTTGCCGAAGCCGGTCTCGCCGGAGAACTGCAGCGCCTCGACGGCGTCCACGCCGCGCTGGGCCTGTTCGTCCCGCCCACCACGCCCAACCGCTTCCGCCCACCGTTCGCGGCGCCGCAGACCCAGGACACCGGTCTCCCGGCCGAGAGGCCGCGCACGTCGAACCCGGCGGATACTCCGAGTTCGCGCGCCCAGCACCGCGCGGGGCAAAACGCCGCCAAGACCTGGCTGGCCCGGCACCGCATCACCCCCTCGACGCCCCCCGACCAAGCCGACCTCGAACTGTTCCTGTCCCGCCTGACCACCCTCAGCCCCAACCCCGGCCACACCACGGCCCGCGTCCAGGGCGCCCAGGCCGGCTTCGCCGCACACGGGCTGCGCCTGACCGTGCCCACCGACCTCGAAGCCGCCGGGGGACCGGGCATCTGCACAGTCCCTTTCACCGCCCACGTCGCGCACCGCGTCAGCCGCGCCGTTCCGCATCCCGTACAACTCTCCGCGCTCGCCACGCTGCTGTTCACCGGAGCCCACCCGGACCAGGTGGCGGCAACCACGGTGGACGGCATCGACGAAAACGGTACCCGCCTGGCACTACCGGAACAGTGGAGCCGTGACCACGACCCAGACAGTCCGCCGCCCTTGGTCTGGTACACCGTTCCGCCCCGCGCGCGGCCCATCCTCGAGGCGGCGCGGATGTTCCGCGTACTCGAGGAAGCCCCCGGCCACTACGGGCTGTTCAGCACATCCTTCGGCCATCGACTTCAAGCCCTGCGGCAGGACGCAGATCATCCGATCCCCACATTCGACCACCCACATACCGGGCACGACTGGCACCACCAAGCGCGACTGACACGGAACTGAGCACCCGCGCCCAACGGACCAAAACATCAACGCAAGCCAAGGCAACAGCCCCTAACCGCCGACCGATTCGACCCGGCCGCCACCGAGCCCGAGAGCCCGACGCGAGCCCTTCCACGACCGGCCGCGGCGACACCCTCACGGACGCGTCGCCCCAGCGCGGTCGGCGGTTCAGGCGACCGCGCCGCTACGCCCATCGCATGCCCAGAGCGGAGAGTGCGTCGAGCCTGTCTTGCGGGTAGGACCCCGCCGCTGCCGCGCGTTCGCCAACGCCACCCCCAACTTCACCTCGTGGTCCACACCGCCTGCCCGGACGATCTCGAGATGCCTGCGGGGTACGGTCAGGTGCACCTCGCGCGCCCGGAACGCACCCGCGGCGGCGAGAGTGAGCGTCCACCGGTTGACAACGACACCCGCCGGGGCCGCCCTCTCCTCGCACTCCCCATTACCTTTTTGGTGGCCCCGCAACGGGGCTCCCGGCCTTCGGGACCGGCATGACTGTCTCCCCCTGTTGAACGCATGGCCAGGGGGGTGGTGTCACCGATCCCGAAGGCATCGACAGACCGCTGATTAGGGGCATGACCACCGGCTTGTCCGCAGGTCGGGAGGCTCTTCGTAATGTGGATGTGGCGATCGGTGCCGTGGGACGGCCGGGCAGGAAACGATTGGAGGAAGCACGTGATCGACATCGGCGACATCGACGTCTTCCTCGGCCTGGACGTCGGCAAGGGCGAACACCACGCCACCGCGCTGACCCCGGCCGGGAAGAAGGTCCTCGACAAGCGAATGCCCAACAGCGAGCCCAAGCTGCGCGAGGTGTTCGCCAAACTCGCCACGAAACACGGAACCGTGCTCGTGGTCGTCGACCAGCCCGCCTCCATCGGCGCCCTACCGCTCGCGGTGGCCCGGGACATGGGCTGCGAAGTCGCCTACCTGCCCGGATTGACCATGCGGCGGATCGCCGATCTCTACCCCGGCGAGGCCAAAACCGACGCCCGCGACGCCTTCGTCATCGCCGACGCCGCCCGCTCGATGCCCCACACCCTGCGGGCAATCGAGGCCGCAGACGAGGCGATCGCCGAGCTGGAGATGATCGTCGGCTTCGACGACGACCTCGCCGGCGAGGCCACGCGAGTCTCCAACCGGATGCGCGGCCTGCTCACCCAGATCCACCCCCACCTGGAACGCGTCCTGGGCCCACGCATCCAACACCCCGGTATCCTCACGCTGTTGCAGCGATTCGGGTCCCCTGCCCTGATCCGCAAGGCCGGACGCAGACGCCTCGTGAACCTCATACGACCCAAGGCCCCACGCATGGCCGAACGCCTGGTCGACGACATCTTCGCCGCGCTCGACGAACAGACCGCGGTCGTCCCCGGCACCGATGCGACCGCGCTCATCGTCCCCAGCCTCGCCGGCTCGCTCACCGCCGTCCTGGACCAGCGCAAAGTCCTCGCCGCCAGGATCGAGGAGCTCCTGGAGGCCCACCCTCTTTCGAAGGTCCCGACCTCGATGCCCGGCATCGGCGTCAGGACCGGAGCCCGGATCCTCATCGACGTCGGCGACGGCAGCCGCTTCCCCTCCGCCGCCCACCTCGCCGCCTACGCGGGCCTGGCCCCGGCGACCAGGAGCTCGGGATCGTCGATCCGCGGCGAACAGCCCTCCCGGAGAGGCAACAAGCAGCTCAAACGCGCGTTCTTCCTCTCCGCGTTCGCTGCCCTGAACGACCCCGCCTCCCGGGCCTACTACGACAAGAAGACAGCCCAGGGGAAGCACCACACGCAAGCCCTCCTCTGCCTCGCCCGCCGAAGAGCCGACGTCCTCTTCGCCATGCTCAGAGACGGCACCTTCTACGAACCCCGGCCGGCGGAGGTCACCTGAGCGGCGGCTCGGTCAGGAGGACGACCCGGTCGGCCCCGACCTCGAATCCGAGCACCGGATGGCCGTGGTCGCCCTCCGGGTCCATGAGCACGGGCTTGCCCAAACCCCGCCCGATCTCCCGCAGAAATCCGCAGAACGCATCGAGTCGCTCCTGGCCCTGCAACTCCCCCAGGTCGACGTCGAAGTCGATTTCGTCGTGGTCGTGGAAACGGAAGATCGCCAACACACCACCCGTCGGCCAGACCCGCAGGTTCGGACACTCGGCGTCACGCGGGCGGGACAGCACGGCCCTCGCCCGGGGCACCGGCAGCACCATCTCGCCCTCGGAGTACCGGCACTTCCAGCCTCTCGCCTCGACAAGATCAAGGACCGTCTGCCAGTCCTCCACCGAGGCGTCAGGGACACGCATGTCCGGCAGGGATCCCATCAGGTCGGGATCGAAGAAACACTTCACGTCATCCCACAGCAGATCGGGCACACCACCATGTTGCCCGGCTCCCCACCCCGAATGCAGCCCGATTTCCCTTGACGAAACCCATAGGGGCACCCCCCGCACCCGTCGAACGCCGAGCCCGGTCAACGCCCTCCGCTGCGCCGGGGTCAGTTCCGCCCAGCTCGTCTTCTGTCGCTGAAGCCATCGTCCGACGGGTTCGCCGCCGATGGTGTGACCCGGCGTCAACTCGGCCGGGCGCCCACCGCCTTCCACGTGCAGCCGGACCAGGGCGAGTATCCGCTGCCAGTCCACCGACCATCGCCGTGCCGGGTCGGTGCGGCCCATGGGGTTCCAGTCGGGGTCGACGGCGGCGAGCCGTTCCCATCGCTGCGCCCGGCGGGCGGGGTTGGTGCGGGTTTCCAGGGGTCGGCGGCAGTTGGCGAGTACGTCGTCTCACTTGGGTTGTGCGGGTGTGGTGCGCTGACCTGCGGTGCGGCACGGATTGAGAATGTGGTTTGTGTTTTGTGACCTGGGATTTCGGTGTGTGGATGGGGCGCGCTCGTTCGCGAGGGGTCGGTTGACCTGCGGTGTCGCAGAGTTTGAGAGGGATGTGCAACGCGATTGAGAATTCCCTTTGGGAAGCGGTGTGTTCGCTGGCCGGGATGGTGGTGGGCGGTGTGTCGGAGGGTCCGGGTTGGGGAGCCGGCGGTACGGAGTTGTCGTTGGTGGATGTGGTCGGTGGTTCCTGTGATCCGGTGGCGTTCGTCGTCGGTTTGCGGGTTCCGGGGTGTGTGCCCGTGGTGGCTCCGGGTGAGCGTGCGGGTGAGGGCACGTTGTGGTTGACGGCCGGCTGCGGGGTTCCGTCGGTGGCCGCGGCGGGTTTTGCCGGGGGCCGGTGTCCGAATGTCCTTCAGGCGGGGCCGCGTTCGCTCTGGAGCGAGGTGGAGGAGGTTTCGCTGGTGGGTCGGCCTGAGGTGTTCGACTTCGGTCTGACCGTGACGGTGAGGTCCGCCAGCTCCCGTGGTTCGGCGGTCCCGATCACGAGTGTGAAGTTGCGGTTGGGTGTCGTGGTGGCCGCGTGAGTATGTCGTCGATCGTGTGACAGATCTGCCTGGTCACAGCCATGTAGGGCCCTGGTCGCGTCTTTCCGGTGCGGTTTTGTGGCGTCATGGAAACGACGTCCCGCAGGTCGGCGTCCTGCAACTTCCCCTTGGGCCGCCCGCTGTCCGGCTTTTACCAGAACGTCCCGCCCGCGTCATCGGAATGCCGTTTTCGGCGTCACGGTGACGCGGTTTCCGTGTTCCTGGAGGAAGCGGTGTTCCGACGGCCGGGTCGTCCGGCTCCCGGGGCCGGGCAGGAAAAAGGGGAAGGGGGAGTGGTGGTGACCGACGCACCCGAGGACGACCTGTGGGCAACCGGTGTGGTGCCGGCGGCTGCGGCCCGGGAGCAAGTGATCGCCCGCCTCACGGGGTTGGAAGCCCGGGGCGCGTTGACGCCCGAGCACCTCCGACTGGCTGCAGCCGCAGCGGGGAAGTCACCACGCACCCTGCAGCGCTGGCTGCAAACGGCCCGTGAGGAAGGCCGTACCACCCCTCGCCCACGGCCACGGTTCACGATCACCGCCGACCTGCACGCCCGGCTGGCGCTGTGGGGCGGGAACGCGGCAGCCGTGCACCGCGAGTTGATCGCCGAGGCCCACGCGGCCGCCACACACCGCACCACAGGAACAGGGGACACGAGCACGGCCCCGCCGGACGTTCCGTCACTGGCCACACTGCAACGCGCGATACGCCGAGACGTCAACACCGGCCAACGCGCCGCGTTCAAAGGCGGAGAACGCGCCCGCCGCCTCCACGACGTCCACCTGGCCCGCCCACGCCAATGGCGCAACGCCTGCTGGGAAGCCGACCACAAACACCTACCCGTCCAGGTCGAGTTGGAAGGGGAACTGGTCACACCGTGGGTCACCTGGTTCATCGACTGCGCCACCGGAGCCGTCCCCGGCGCGGCCGTCACCCCCCACACCCCCTCCCGCGACGCGATCCTGGCCGCGCTGCGCATCGCCATGTCACGAGACGAACCCGACGGCCCCTACGGCCCGATCGGTGGTCTACCCGAACTCGTCCGCGTGGACCGCGGCAAGGACTTCCTCTCCCGCACCGTCACCACCGCGCTCGGCGCGTTCGCCGTACCCGTGCACGACCTGCCGCCATACCGCCCGGACCTCAAAGGCACGGTGGAAAACCTCAACGCCTGCGTGGCGAGTACGTTCTGCATCGCCCTGCCCGGCCACCTCCACACCCCCACCACCTCACTCCGCGCACGACCCCCAAAAACCGCCCCCACCCACGTACTGCCCTTCGTCGAATTCACCTCCCGACTCCTGGACTGGATCGCGTGGTGGAACACCGAACACCACAGCCAGGCCCACGCCGGCACCCCGCTGCAGGCGTGGAACGCCGACCCGACCCCGATCGAGGACGTCCCCCCCGACCTGCTCTGGGCCTTCACCCTCGAAGACGACGGCCGAACCAGGACACTGACCACCAAAGGAATCCGCTGGCGCGGCCGCGACTACGTCGGCCCATGGATGCACGGCAAGGACGGCATCCGCGTACGCCTGCGCTACATCCCACACCACGACCACGAGATCGAGGTGTTCGACGCCACCACCCACGCCCACCTGGGCCGCGCCCACCTCGCCGACCAGGCCACAGCCACACAACGCGCCGCACTGCGCCGAGCCAAGGACGCCGAACGCCGCACCCTGGCACACGCCCTGGCCGAGGCCGACCGACAACGCCGACGGCGTTACGCGGCGGTCACCACCGCGACCGCCCCCCGACAACTGGGCGCACTCACCGCCGCGCAGGCCGAGGCCGAGCTGACTCGCTCCCGACAGGCGGACCTGGCCTCGCGCGCGCTGCCGGACCTGATCCCGCCCCGCGAACCACCGACGACCTGGGCACGCCCCCGCACCAGGCAACCGGCGGCCTCCGACACGAACACCGCACCGACAACCGGCGACGACACCGGCGAACGGAACTGCGACACCGCACCGCGCCGACCGCCGAGTCCGTCCGAGGAAGGCGACCGACATGAGCACCGCGACACGCAAGGGCCGCCTGCCCGGTGAACGCGAGGACCACTACATGCGCCTCAAGGGCGCCCAGATCGTGGGCACCAGAACCCTGCTCGCCGTCAGGGAGGACATCCGCGCCGCGATCGACGCGCGCGCGATGATCTGCGTCCACGGCACCGCCGGCCACGGCAAATCCCTCGCGGTGAACGCCTCGCTGCGCGAACTCGCCCCGACCACCACCCACCGCGTGGTCTTCCGCGCCCGCCCCAGCACCCGCGACCTGCGCCACGAACTCTTCCACGCCCTCGGCCTGCCCGGCCGCCCACCCTCCCACGCGATCGAGTTCGACCGCATGCTCCGCGGCGCCCTGGAGGAACGCCGGGTGTTGGTCTGCGACGAGGCCCAATGGCTGTCGAAACTCTGTTTCGAATACCTGCGCTACCTCTGGGACGACACCGACACCGACCTGACCATCGTCTTCACCGGAGGCAACGGCTGCTTCGAGATGCTCCAGAGCGAACCCATGCTCGAATCCCGCGTATACGCCTGGCAGGAGATCGGCCCGATGCCCCTGGACGAAGTCCTCGCCGTCATCCCCGCCTTCCACCCGATCTGGGCCGAGGCCGACCCGGACCTGATCGCCACCTGCGACCGCGAAGCCGCCCACGGCAACTTCCGCGCCTGGGCGAAGATCACCCACCACCTCACCACCGGCCTGGACGCCACCGACCGCACCCGCGTCGACGAGGAACTCCTGCGCTGGGCCTACAGCAAACTCACCCGCCGAGCACCCGCCCGATGACGAACACCCCGTTCCTCCCACCGGTGACGGTGGTCCTCGACCCCTTCGACGACGTGACCCACACCCGCGCCGCGCTCCACGCCCACCACCCCGCCCAAGGGCGACTGACCGTCCACCCCACGCCCGCCGCCACCTCACCACTCACGCTCGCCTACGACGTCCTCGCCGCCCTGGGCAAGCCCGTCCCCTTCGCCCACCCCAGCGGTCCCCGCAACCAGCAGATCCGGAACCGGATCGCATGGGCCACCGCCGCGGCATGGATTCTCACCACCGACATCACCCACCTGACACTGCTGCGCGCACACCTACTGCCCCCATCGTGCTGGCAACACCTGCTGACCCTGCGCGCGCACACCGGGATCCGCCTCCAGGCGGTGTGCCACCGCCCCACGGTCCCCACCGCCCTGACCCGCGCGCTCGCCACCGTCCCGCACCACCTCGCCGACGCCGCCGCACTGCTCCCACCCACCGACCCCAAGCCCGACATCGCGGCCTCCGCAGTGCCGCGGCGGCCCACGAACCGGTGGATCACCCTGCCCGCCCTGGCCCGCCTGGGCGAGCGCAGCCGGCACGAACCACCGCGCCCCGGATGCGGCTGCACCCCGCGCAGTCGCCGTTTCCCCGCCCGCACCTTCGCCCGACTGCGTCCACCCGTCGTGCCGCGCCTGCGGCAGGCCACCGCGGCGGAGATCCTCCGCAGGCTCGACGCCGCCACCGCCCACCCCCGCCCCGCAGCAGCGGTGGTGGCCACGGTGCTCACGGCCGCCTCCACCGCCCAGCTCGTGTGGACCCGCGCCACCGACCTCTCCCCGGATGCCGACGCCCTGCTCCTGCACGATCCGTCCGGTTACCACTACGGCTGCGTGGAGTATCCCGTGCCGCCCTGGGCTCGCCGTTCGTTGATCGCCGCCCGTCACCTGACGTGGATCACCTCCGGCGTGAGCGCCTTCCTGTTCGTCGACCCGAGCGATCCCCACGGGATCGCCCCCGAACTCCCCGCGCTCGCCGATCGATGCCGGCTCCGCGCGCGTGCCCCCCAACCTCCACCATCCCGGCGGCGCGGGACCCGATGACCACACCGACCCGGCCCGCCCCCACCGCACAGGCTTCGTGTAAGGAATCAACATTTCGGTAAGTGGTAAGGAATTGTTCGAAAGTTCCTCATGCGAAGCCCCGCCGACGCCTCTCCCACTCGCCCGACGACCCGACGAATCCCCGGAGCGTGAGGGGCTGCCGATCACCCGCCCCCGATGGGTGCCTGCTCGGTGACGGGGCGGTTGGCCTGTGGTGCCGCAGGGTTTGAGAAGGCCGCGCAACACGATTGAGGATTGCCTGTCGGACACGGCGTGGGGGTGGGATCACACGATGCCGAGCATGCCGAGTTGCGGACGCGGCCTCGTCGAGTCGTCCGTGGGCACAACCCGTACCTCGGTCCGGTTCCTGCGTCCCGGTTCCGGGAGTTGCTCGTGTCCGGTCTGCTGCGTGGGGGTCGCCGGCCGCTGCGCCGGGTGGAGGGTTGTCGACCTGCAGGTTCCGGGGTTTTCGGGCTGATTTTCCCGCCGGGTTTTCCTTACGACTTTCGGGCGTGGTTTCCGGGGGTATGGGGCGTCGGCGGGTGGGTTGTGGCGGGCTCGGGTGTGAGGGCCGCAGGAGGGTGTCCAGGCCGCTTGTCGGGGGTTCCTGGTGTGGGTGTCGGGGTGGGCTTGCGATGGCTGTGGAGGGCCGGTTCGATGCGCTGGGGTCGGTGCCGGTTCGGCCCGTCGGGTGCGGCGGTGGGGCCGCGGAGCGGGCTCGTGGGGTCCTGTGTGGTTGTCCGGTGGATTCTCATCGGACTGTCCATGGGGTGCGTGGGTGCGAAATCGGGATCCGTCTTTGTCCGTGGGGGAGTTGGTGATCTCGTCGCGGTCGGGTGAGTGGGACGACGCCCTGGGATCGGCCGGCCGCACGGTGAGAATGCCCTGCCCGGCGTGACGGGACGCACCAGGCCGGGGTTGGGGTCCGGTGGGGCCTGTGGATTTCCCCGAATCGTACCCGGCAAGAAGTTCTGATGCATGGTCTTGTTGCGTGATGCGACACCCACCTATATTGGAAGTCTTCGACTGGTCATGAAGTCGCCTGTTTCCAATGATGGTTGGCGCATGACGATCTCAAGTCCTCTGGCATCGTGCGATGTTGGTTTGCCCCACCGGTCGTTGTCTCGAATCGCCGGTCCCGCAGTGGAGACGGAACCACACACCAACCCGCCGTGCTGCCAGCACAGTTCCGGAGCCCATCGATCGGGGGGACCGGTGCGTTCGGTTCGGCGGGCAATCGCGTAGCGATTGCGTGTTGGTTGGAAGTGACGGAGTCACTTCCAGCCAACACCTCTTGCGACCCGTAGGGTCGCGCGT
>NZ_CP108786.1:0-204901 GCF_045207655.1 Embleya sp. NBC_00888
GCGCGGCCTGTTCACCCCGCCGACCCCACACGGCCGTTCACTTCACGGATGGCAGCGTCCTACCCGAGATGGCCCGGCGCACCGTAAGCGCTCCTGCCGGGCCGGCCGATTCCCGAGTGATGCACGCCGCTGCGCAACGGGTTCGGACGCTTTTGGACGGGCACTCGCTGGAACGGGAGGGACAGCCGACGCGTCCCCTCGAACCGTCCGATGTCGCGGTCGTGTGTCCGCACGTGAACCAGGCGTCGGCGATCCGGGCGCTGTTGTCGGACGTACCCGAGGTGATCGTGGGCACCGCCAACCAACTTCAGGGAGCGGAGCGCCCGGCGATAGTGGCGCTGCACCCGCTCATCGGACATCGCGGAGTGGGGCCGTTCGCGATGGAACTGGGCCGCGCTTGCGTACTTCTGTCACGGCACAGCGCACATCTGACGCTGGTTACGGACCACGAAGCAATCAAAGCTGTCGTGGCCGCTTCCCCGACCGGAACGCCCGGAGCGGCCGAGCACTTGCACCTGTTGCAAGCGTTGGCGGAACTGTCGGAAGTCTGAGCAACGTCTTTCGGGGCCGCGCCCGTACCCTCGGGCGCGGCCCCGCCGGCGGAAGCCCTCCCCCGCGACTGCGGGCCGAGGGAAGGGAGCACCCACGTGTGAGCCTGCCCGGCGTCGCTCGACTGCGGACGTCACCTCTCGTTTGTTGTTCACGCTCCTGCTCCATGGCGTCGAAAGCACGGTTGCACACCGGTTGCGCTCCCACGGGTAGCGGTGCGTTCTCGCAGGAGGGTACGTTCCTCGCCGCCGCCTGGTCGCTGCGTGGCATACGGGCGAGTTCGTTCGTGAACCCGGGGCCGCAGCGTTCACTCGGGGGCATGCAGGGAGCTCGCTCGGCGCCTCGGCCAGGTAGGCCAGCTTGAGTGGGCCTCAGCACGGTGCCGGCGTCGTCGAGGATCGTGACGGCGCGCCTGGCCTCCTCGATTTCCCGGGGCTTGGTCGACGGCCGGCTCGATCGGCCCTCTGACACCCGCGGCTCCGACCCCGGGGACCCGCGCGCCGATGAACAGCGCCACCAACACCCGCCGCCTTGCCGCCCCGCCATGTGGACCGTGCTTCGTCGAGGTCCGAGGTCGGCGGGCCCGGGCAGCGATCTGGGTTCGTATTCCATGAACGTATTCAACGCAGAATGCATTCATGTATTACCCGGTATTGACGTTCGCCTCACCCCGGAGAATGATGGACTGCCCTCATGGGCGGCCGTGGCCCCCAAGCGATCCAAGGGGGAAAAGTGCCGAAGAGACCCCTTCGCCTGCTGACTCAAAACTCCCGGATGAGACAGCAAGGAATTTGGAACTGGACGCTTCCCGCTTGGGCAGGACGCCTCCCATCGGGGAGAACCTATAATACGTGCCCCTCGGCCGGGATATGTGCCCACATCTGTTATGCACGGGCCGGCGCCTATCGCTTTCCCAGTGTTCTTGCGCGGCACGAGATGAACTTGGAATACGTGCTGGATGACCTGTCCGGGTGGGAGCATCAGATGGGGCACGAACTATTGGCGAAACGGTTCCTGAAGTCTTGGGTGCGAATTCACGACGCCGGGGACTTTTTTTCGGATGAATATCTCAAAGCATGGTTGAGGATAATTCAATCAGCCCCCGAACATGTCAACTTCTACGCGTACACAAAGGAGGTCTCACGATTTCGCGAATTGGTCGACCCTCGCAAGTACCCGCGCTTCCGTTATGTCTTTTCTCTCGGCGGAGTACAGGATCACCTGCTCGATCTGACCGTGGAACCGCACGCCGACGTGTTCCCGGACGCGGCTTCGGTTCGCGCCCACGGCTACACGTCGCAAGCCAGTTCCGACCTCATCGCAGTATCCGGCCGGATCCGCATTGGCATCACAGCCAACCGGCATCGCCATCTTCAACGGATCCAGGGTGAGCGGAGTTTCGGTGCGCTGCAACGGCAGCAACGGGCGGCCGCACGCGATCGTCACGGGCGTCGCTGTGCGACCGGCCGACGCTCTTCCGCTTGCAGTCACTCAGGCCCGACTGCTCCTTCTCCGGAGTGCCCGGTCCAGAACCCCCATACGCCACCCCAGGCGTCAACGTGACAGCGTAAGGCTGCGCCTAAGGGCGTTCCCCGTCACAGGAGACCCGCAGCCGCACGCAGAACCGCTCGTGCGGGACACCGCCCCAGCCGCGCGAAGGCGATGGACAATCCCTGGACGTCACCGATCGTACGTGCGTAATCGATTTCTTCGGCAAGCCGGGCGTGCTCCGCTCCCGAAATCGGGTGCGCAAAGAGACACACACGTGACCGCGGGCTTGAGATCAGCCTCGGTCTCGATCAGGCGAGAGCAGTGGGCGGCCAAGGTCTGCGTTTCGGTATCAGTGACCTCCCAGGGGATGAGCCTGCCGTCGACACGCAAGGTGACATCCGCAGTACCCGAACCTTTCGTCGCCACATCCACGACCGCCTCGTGGACGAATAGATCCAGCGTCAGTCGGATCGCGCCTTCCCGTGCTGGTGAGGCCTCGAGAGAGGCGGTGCGAATCGGGTGGCCCCACACGGTCAGCAGACGGACGACTTCGTGCGCCAAATCGTAGGAGTTCCCCGAATCCTTCCACATGTGGAATCCCATGAGACACGGCGCCTTGAACTGATCCACGATACCTCCATTGGTCAGTCCCGTTCCAAAAACGGGAATGGCGGCATCTTCGCAGGAATGAGACCCGCTTATAATCCGCAATGCCCCTCCCCCGGACCGTGGAGATTCTGCAGAGCGGTCCATCCGGCCGTAGGGTCTGGCGGTGGCTCATGCATACCTGCTCGACGGACGGGCCCCCGTGTACGGGCCGGAATCGGGCCGTCCCGGCGGCCTGCTGCACCGCGCAGTGCTGCTGCGAGGGAAGTCCCAACCCACCGCCGGCTGTTCGCAACCGGGGCGCCTGGACGTGGACCGCCTGGTGCTCGCGGTCGAGGCGGACAGGTCGAGGATGTGCCGCAGGAGCGGATGCGCCGGGAGTGCCTGGCACCGGGGTCGGACGGTCGACGAACCGGGATGACCGGCCGCACCGACCGGGTCACCCACCGGCCCCACCCGGTCGCTGCGGTCGCGCGGTCACCGATCCGACCGGCGGCGCACCACCGCACCGGTGCGCACCGACCCACCGCACGGCACGGTGACCGACTATCGCGGGCCTGGGTCGGGTCGGCTGCGGTAGCCGACCGGGCCCTCCCGGGGAACCCGCGGTGCCCCCCGCGTCGGCGAAGGTGACGGTGATGCGGCCGTTGCGTCAGCGGTGGCGGCTCCCGCGCCGGAGAGCGACAGGACCGCGGCCGACGCGGCGATGGCGAGCAGGCGGCGCGGGCGACACCGTGCGCGGCATCACATCCGGCCGCCACCAGGCCAACATCGTCGGCCCCGTCTGAACACCGGGAAAGGCGAGGTGAAGGTGCGCGTCACGAACCCCTGCGGAGACGGCGTGTATCGGCCTGCGCCGGGCGCGGAGGTGTGGATTTCCACCGATCGAGTGTTCCTCGTCCACGCGAAGGATGACGAACAGACCCCCGACCGCCCGATCGCCGACGGGGCCCACAGCTGACCGACCCGTGCGCACGACACACGGAACCGGATAGGCGATGCCATGTGAGGACGCCCAGGCGAAAAGGAACAGTTCATGCCCATCAGCATCGAAAACCGCAGTCGGTACCCGTTAACCGGGTCCCGGCTCGCCCTCCGCCGCACACCTGGACCACGTTCCGGAGCACTGCGCTCCGGAGAACCTTCGGGCGATGTGCCAGCAGCGTCACGTGAACTACGACACCGACCATCACACCGCCGGCCGTTCGGCAAGACACCGGGCAGAACTTGAAGCAGCCGGACAACTGCTCCTCATTCCACGCTCACACCGAAGTACCTTCTTCCGCGCCCTTACGGACCCACGCCGAGTCTCCACACCTGCGCGCAGAATCCGCACGAGGCCGTCTGGCACAACGGGGAATGGGACGTCCGGTGGCGGCCGGCCACGCACGCCGGCCGCCGTCCCTGAAACCGCACCAACCCCCCGCCAGGCTCTCGCCTGGCTCGTGCTCGTACCGATTCGGCTACTGCGCTGCCGTGTACTGCCGCACCACGTCCAAGGGAACACGACCTCGCGCGTTCACGGCGATACCCTGATCTTTGGCCCATTCCCGAACCGCCACTGGATCGGGTCGTCCGTGACTCGTCACCTGTGCACGCTTGCCCTGCGTACGCGACCGGGAACTTGTCTTCCGAGCAGCCTGAAAGTAAGGACCGAGCCGGTCCAGCAGCGCTTGGTAGTTCTCCCCGTTGAGGTCGATCTCGTAGTGGACGCCGTCCACCGCAAACGTATGTGGCTTGACCTCTCCGTCGGACTTGCCAGTGATGTCGTCCACGTATTCCGTGATGACGCGTCGAGCCATGGTGAATCCCCTTCTCCCTTGCAGTTCGAGGAGCCTACAAGGATCCGAGTCGTGGTCCTTTGAGATACGCGTCCCATAATCGAAGACGCGGACGCGCTCGTCGTTATGGCGGCGAGAATTTTCCGATGTCCCGGATCCGGTGCTCGGTCTTCGCATGGTGGTTCGGGCCGGGCCGTCGCCGGGTGTCCCAGCGTTCGTCGGTTGTGGCGGTGACCACCGCCCGCGGCGTCGCGATCCCTGCGGTACGAAACACGGCATCGGATTCGACGGTGCTGCCGTCCCTGCCCGGGTGGGTACGAGGAAATGTACGCTGCGACTCGGGCCCGGACCGGGACGGCTTGGCCGGGCGAGTGGCTGCCGACCCGTCACGTCGAGTTCTCACGGCGGTGAGGTATTTCCCGATGCGTCGTGGGCGCCGGGCTTGTTCATGGGGCGTATGCGGCCGTTGGACGCGGTGATCAACGCACTGTCGAAGGCAGTGTCCGCGCGCCGGGTGGTGGCGACAGCCGAACGCGAGAGTCCGAGGGCTTCGACCGATCGGATCGAGTTTCCGGCCGCGACGTGCTCGATGACGATTTGCTTTTCCCGTGTCGTCAGCTTTGGGCGTTGTGCTCGGACGGCGGTGTCCAGGAGGGCGTCGAACCGCGTGTCGGTGCGCCGTGTCGCCTTGACGGCGAACGGGCTCACGCCGAGGGCCGTGGCGGTCTGTGCAATCGAGTTTCCGGCCGCGACTCGCTCGGCGAACGCCTGTTTCTGTGACTCGTTCAGGATTTTGTAGTGTGTCCGACGGGCGGCGTCCAAGCGAGTATCGAATTCTGGGTCGGCCCGCCGGGCCCCCACGATGATGTGGCGAGTCAGCCCCAGGGCGTCGCCGGCGTCTTTCAGCAGAGCGCCCGCCCGCACCTTTTCGATCAGAAGCTGTTTCAGGTCGTCATCCATGGTCGTGCCCCGCGGACCCATGGTCATGCCGCGTCGTTCCAGTTCGACCCGAAGATCGGGGTCCAGCGTCCGTGGCGTGCCGTCCCGACCCTTGACGAATCCCTTGACGAGGGAACGCAGGTGGGACAGAGCCATCCCGAGTCTGAATCCGCCTGCGTCGACGTAGCCGACGGGTACGCTGTCGAGGTCTTTCTTGTGTTGAAGGTAGCGGTCGCAGGCGGCCAACAACTGTTGTCGCTGTGCGTCGCGCGGCTCCCACACCATGCCGATCCGGTCCAAGGCGTCGATGCGTTCCGGGGGCATCCAGCCCCGGCGTCGATGGTCCCGGCAGGTGCGGATCCACGCCCCCAGCCGTGAGCCGTTGTCGTTCTTGTGGCTGCGGGGCACGTTCAGGTGACCGTGTTCGCGGTGGTAGGCGTGCGCTTCCGCGTATCCGTCCCACCACGACGATGTGGAGTTGCGTACCGTCAGCAGGCGCAACTGGGTAAGGATTCGGTCGGATGTGCCCGTCGGCAGTCGGAAGGTGATTCTCCCCGGCACCCCGGGTGCCCGCTCGTGCCGGTCGCCGGCCGCGTTCGGGGCCTGGCTCCAGCGTTCGCGGTCGAGTTGGTTCGCGAAGTCCTGGTCGTGGGCGCGCAGGGCGCGCACGACCTCGAACACGACCTCGAAGTCGCCCGGGTCCAGGTCGTCGATCTCGGTGGTGGCGTCCGGCACGACGATCGGCACGATGATGTTCGCCGTGTCGGTGATACCCGGGCTCCTGCGGAGTGCCCGGCCGACCGCCTGGGTGACCTTGGCGACGGACCTGGACGGGTGTGTGAACGCGACGGTGTTGACTGCGGGGACGTCGACTCCCTCGGTCAGGCACTGCGCGTTGGCCACGACCGTCCATCCGCCGACCGGAGGCGTGGCCAGCCGGTCCAGGACGGCGTCCCGCTCGCGGGCGTTCATGGTTCCGGTGACGTAGGTGGCGTCGACGGGACCGCCGGGCCGTTTGTCGGCGGGCAGACGCGCGAGGGTGGCCGGGAGGGTGCGTGCGAAATCGACGGCCTGTTGCACCCGCGGATGGAAGGTGATGGCGCGCTCGGTGCCGTATTCGAGGCGGGCGTGCGCCAGGGCGGCGTGCGCGACCACCGTCCGCAGGCCGATCTGGCCGTCGACGTAGTCGGACGCGGTGTCTGCCAACAGCGCACGGGCCTCGACGTCGCTGACGCCCACCACCAGCAGCCGGTAGTCCTTCAGGTACCCCTCGGAGATCCCTCGGGAGAATGGGTACCGGTACAGCACCGGCCCGAACAGTTCCTCGTCCCGCCAGCTCAACGCGTCGGCCGTCCGCCAGCCCGCGACGTCCGGGGTGGCCGTCATCACCAGGCGCCGCCGGTGGGGCAGGAACGCCGAGTCGGTGACGATCCGGCGTCGGGCGGCGTCGCGACTGCCGAATAGGTGATGCCCTTCGTCGCACACGAGTACGTCCGCCTCGACCTCGGCCCGGTTCAGGGCCTGGCCGACGCGGTCGGCGGACGCATACGTGCCGACGATCACCCTGCGCCCGCCGTGGCCCAGCCAGGATGCGATCGCGGCCGGATCCGTGGCGACGGGGACCGGCAGGTCCGTAGCCCGCGTCGGGGCGTCGGCCACTTTCTCGTCCGAACACACGGCCATCGCGCGGAAGTCGATTGTGCTGCCGCTGCGCCACTCGCGCAGGATCTGCCCGACGAGCGCCAACGACGGGGCCAGTACGACGATCACCCCCGATTCCGGAACCAGGTTCTCCACGACCCGTAGGGCCATGAACGTCTTGCCGGAGCCGCACGCCGCGTGCAACTGCCCTCGGCCACGGGCCTGCAACCCTTCGACGATCGCCGTGATCGCCTCTTGCTGGTATGGACGCATCGCCCGAGGAGCATTCACCGGCTCACTGCCTTCCGTGCTGGGGTGATCCCGGAGCCGGACGCGAGGCCCTCGCCTGCCGCGCCGAGCGCTGCGTCCGGCACCGTCGCGGCCTGGTGGCCCGTCAGCCGGAGTGCGGTGTCGATCAGTGGCACGTGCGAAAAAGCCTGGGGGAAGTTGCCCACCTGGCGCTGGAGTCGGGGGTCCCACTCCTCGGCGAGCAGGCCCAGGTCGTTGCGCAGCGCGAGGAGGCGTTCGAACAGGTCGCGGGCCTCCTCCAGCCGGCCGATCATCGCCAGGTCGTCGGCGAGCCAGAACGAGCAGGCCAGGAACGCCCCTTCGTCGCCCGGCAGACCGTCCAGGCCGACGCTGGTGCCGTTGGTCGGGTAGCGACGTACGAGGCCGTCCTCGGTCAGCTCGCGCTGGATCGCCTCGATCGTGCCGATCACCCGCTTGTCCTCCGGCGGCAAAAAGCCCACCTGCGGGATCAGCAGCAGCGACGCGTCCAGCTCGGTCGAGCCGTAGTACTGGGTGAAGGTGTTGCGGTCCACGTCGTACCCGTACGCGCACACCTCGCGGTGGATCTCCTCGCGCACCCCCCTGAGGTGTTCGAGCATCTTGCCGGTGTCCGAGGCCATCGGCTCGTCCACGAGCGTTCGGATCGTGCGGTCCACCGCGACCCAGGCCATCACCTTGGAGTGCACGAAGTGCCGGCGCGGTCCGCGCACCTCCCAGATGCCCTCGTCCGGGTCGCGCCAGTGCTGCTCCATCCAGTGCACGAGTTGTAGTTGGAGGGCGTTGGCGTGGGGATCCGATGCGAGGCCGGTGGTTCGTCCGACGTCGAATGCCGCGATGACTTCGCCGTAGACGTCGAGTTGGAACTGGTCGGCGGCGGCGTTGCCGATGTTGACGGGCTGCGAGCCCTCGTAGCCCGGCAGCCAGGTCGCCTCGTACTCGGTCAGCCGGCGCTCGCCGCCCACGCCGTACATGATCTGCAGGTTCTCCGGGTCGCCCGCGACCGCCCGCAGCAGCCACTCGCGCCACGCCTTGGCCTCGTCCACGAAACCGGTCTTCAGCAGCGCGCCCAGCGTCATCGCCGCGTCCCGCAGCCACGTGTAGCGGTAGTCCCAGTTGCGCACCCCGCCCACGTCCTCGGGCAGCGACGTGGTCGGCGCCGCGACGATCCCGCCGGTCGGCGCGTACGTGAGCGCCTTGAGCGTGATCAGCGAGCGCACCACCGGCTCGCGCCACGGCCCCCGGTAGGTACAGCGGGTCATCCAGTCGGTCCAGAACCTCTCGGTGTCCGCCAGCGCCGCGAGCGCGTCGGTGGGCAGCGGGCCCTCGACGTGCGAGGGATGCCACGTGAGGGTGAAGGTGACCCGGTCGCCCTCGCCGAGGGTGACGTCCGAATAGGTGGTCAGACCCCGCCCGTAGGTCTCGGTGTCACTGGCGAACCACACCGCGTCGGGGCCGGCCACCGCGACGGTGCGCCCGTCCGCCTCGCGCCGCACCCAGGGCACGACCTTGCCGTAGTGGAACCGCATGCGCAGCTCCGAGCGGACCGGCACCCGGCCCGACACGCCCTCCACGATCCGCACCACCACGGGCGCGCCGACCAGCGCGTCCGCCGGAGGCATGAAATCGATCACCCGAATGGTCCCCCGCGGGGTCTCCCATTCCGATTCGAGGATCAGCGAGTCGCCGCGATACCGCCGGCGTGTCGCGGGCCCGCCGGAAAGCGGCGCGACCCGCCACGAACCGTGTTCCTCGCTGCCGAGCAGGCCCGCGAACACGGCGGGGGAATCGAAGCGGGGGAGGCAGAGCCAATCCATGGAACCGTCGCGGCCCACGAGAGCGGCGGTCTGCATGTCCCCGATGAGGGCGTAGTCCTCGATGCGGCTGGTCACGGTGAACTCCTGCGGGTCGTACGCGTCGGGGGGCTGGCATCCGGGCTTCGCGCCCGGGCGTGGGGTGTGCTGTGGCGGCGCCGGGCCGGGCGATTGCGGTTTCCGGTGCGGGGGTTCTGCGGGGGCGGGCCGTTCGATCGCTCGGCGGCCCGCCCCCGGGGGTGTGCGGTCAGCGCGGTTGGACTCTGCTCACGAACGCGTTCCAGGACGGGTCGGCGAAGGTGAGTTGCGGGGCGCGGTGTGGGCACTTGGAGTCGCGGACCTTGACGTGGTGGTGGTCCGGCTGCAGTTGGCATTCGACGCAGTTGCTCGTTGCGCTGCGTCGAGTCTTGCGCCAGGCGTAGGAACTCACGGGTGCCTCCTGTGGATCGGGTGTGCGCGGGTTGTGGAGGTGGGGGCTCGCGCGTGTTGCGTGTGCCGGGGCTGTGGCGTGGTCTTCGCGGTGGGGGCTCGGAACGGTCCCGTGATCGGTTCCGGGTCCGTCGGAGTCCTCGTGTTCGGTGTGCGCCGGGCGATCGGTGGCGGCGCGGCGGCTTTGGGATGGTGCGGCGGTCCGGTGGCGAGCAGTGCGCCTGCTGCGGCGCCGGTGAGGAGGAGTCCGGCGGTGATGAACGCGGTGTGGGGTGCGGTGGGGACCAGGAGTGCGGCTGCCGGGAGGACCAGGAGTCGGGTGGCGGCGGTGGTGGCCTGGTCGAGGGCGGCCAGGCGCAGACGGATCGGCGCGGGTGCGTCGGCGTAGGCGGTGCGGGCTGCGATGTCGAGGTGGGGGGTGAACAGGCCGGTCAGGAAGGCGAGAAGCACGGCCGGGGCGGGGTGGGTGGCCGTGGCGCGGGCGGCGTGGAGGATTCCGGCGATCGCGAGGGCGCAGCAGGCGGTCGGGTATGGGGGCAGGCGTGCTGTGGTGGGGGGTCCGGCGAGTGCTCCGGTGATGGTGCCGAGGGTGAGGGCGGTCAGGACGGTGGTGTAGGTGGTGGGGGTGTTGTGGGTTGCCAGGACGAGGGGCAGCGCGATCATGAGCGTGGTGTTGGATGCCTCTGCGGTTGCGCGGAGCGTCAGGAGGAGTCGCGTGTGGGGGTGCGCGCGTAGCCAGGCCGCGGTTTTGGGCGGGGTTGGGGTCTTGGTGGTTGGGGTGGCGGGTTCGGGATGGTGGTGGGGGCGCAGGAGGGCGGAGCCGGTGTGGCACAGGGTGGCGAGGGCGCAGGCGGTCGCGGGTTCGGTGAGTAGGCACAGGGTGGCGAGGGTGTAGCCGGTGAGGGTTCCGATGCGGGTTGCGGCGTCGAAGGTGCCGAGGGCGCGCAGGCGTTCGTGGGCCGGGAGGAGGGTGGGGAGGTGGGCGGCTGCGGCGGGGTCGCGGACGGCGTTGACGCAGGCGAGTGCGATGAGTGTCGCGATGGCCGTGGCGGGTTGCGCGTGGGTGGAGACGGTGATGGTGAGGGTCAGGGCGAGGGCTGCGCACAGCAGGTCGGCTCGGGCGATGTCGCGTGGTCGGCTGTGGTGTTGGAGGAGTGTCCGGCCGGGTGGGGTGGCCGTGAGAGCAGCCGGCAGCGCGGTGGCGGCCAGGATCGCGGTGGTGTGCGCGGGCGTGGTGTGGGTGGTCATGAGGTAGGCCACGGTGGTGACCCAGGTCAGACGGGAGGCGCATGCGGTGAGTGCCCAGGTGGCCCGGGCCTTGTGGATCGTCGTCCGGGGCGGGGGCGCGCCGTGTGTTGGGGCGTTCATGGTTGCCCGTCCGTCCGGGCGGTATCCGTGGGGAGTGCGAGCAGGTGCCACTGCTGGGCGTGGAGCAGGCATTGGGTGGAGTCCGCGGCGCGCAGGCGGACGAGGAGTTCTCCGCGGGTGCAGTTGTACTGGCGAGCGTTGAGCTGGTGCTTCGTTTGGATCTGTTGCCGGTCGAGGCCTTGGGCCCAGCCCGTGAGGATGCGGAGGTGGCGGGGAAGGAGGGTGGGTCTCTCGGGCCTGGGGGGTTCGTTGCGGGCGCTGGGCAGGTGTCCGCGGGCGGCGGCGATCAGCATGGCCTGGTTGAGGCTGACGGCGTCGTAGGCGGCGGGGATACGCCTTCTGAGGGTCTTCAAGGCTTCGTCGGTCACGCCGAGTTCGTATTTCATCTCGCCGAAGGACATGCGACGCGCGTGCATGTCAAGGACGGTCGCGTACAGCCGGGCTTCGTCGACGCTGCCGGGGGGTGGGAGCTGTCGCGTATTCCTCATGGGCCTGCTCACGTGTGTAGATCGGGTTCTGCGGTACGGCGGTGATGGGACACGGCCCGTATGCGGGTCGGGTTCGACCGAGCCGCTGTGGCCGGGCGGCTGCCCCTTGGACGACGCGAGAATGCGCAGCGGCTCGTCGGCGATGGTGCCGAGGTCGGCGCACCTGGCCGGGTATGCGGACACCTCACGGCACTTCCGAGATGGGGTCGGCCGGCGTGGACCGCTTCGGTGCCATAGCGCCGTGATCGTAGCCACGCGCGGGTGGCGGGTCGGGTGTGATCAGGTCGGAAACCCACTTCGTGGCACCCAGCACGAACGCAGACGCCATTGCGTAGCCGACCCCGAGCGGGGACGCCTGGGCGGCGCTTACGGTCAACGCCCACGCTGGCGAACCCGATGGTGGTGGCGATGGCGCCCGTCACGAAGAAGGTGCGCATTTCGGAGTCTTCCTGTCTGGATGGGGCGAGGTGGTGAGGGTGCCCACGCGGCGCGCGTGTCGCGAATTCCCTACGGGCCGGGGGCGTGGCGAGACGCGGGGTGGGGTGGCTGCGGTGTGTGGATCGGTTCAGGCAGTGGGGAGTTCGAGCAGGAGCTGGGTGCCTGGGCCGTGGCTTCGCTCGGTGGCCCGGATCATCTGCCGAAGTGCCCGTTCAGGAGCGCTTTCGGTCAGGATCGCGGTGGCCAGGGCGGTTTCGGCGTGTCGAGGCAGCCCGGGTACGCCGATCATGATCCGTCTGGCGGTGTCGGGCAGGGCGAGGGTGCCTTCGGTGGGTTGGCTGTGGCAGGTGGCGGTGCCGTCCGTGTGCAGGGTGTAAGCGGCGCCAGCTCCGACGATGGCGAGGTGGATGTCGTCGCGGAATGTGAGCCGCAGGAGGACGGCGCCGGCCCTGGGGTCCCGGTCCTGCAGACCGCGGAGGTGCGCGTGGAGGGCGCCGCCGTAAACGGCGGCTTCGGCGAGGGTGCCCGATGCTCCGTCGACGCGGTCCGGGTCGCCCACGACGACGGCCGCGGTGGCGGTGTCGCAGGACGTCCCGCGGAACGTTCCCCATTCCCGGCCGGGAGAACTTCCTGCCTTGTGCTCGTCGACGACGGTCGTCAGGAGCAGTCCGTTCGGGACGGACACGGTGTGGGTGACGATGTCCATGGTGCTCTCGGTTCGTAAGTGCGTTGCGTGGGTCGGGTCGAGGAGGTTCCACCGGAGGGCGTGGAGGAGGGCCTGGGTGCGGTGGGTGGCGTCGAGGAGGGCGAGGAGTCCGGCGCGGGTCTCGTCGTAGGCATGTTCGGTGAGGCCGAGTTCGCGCCGGGTCTGTCGTCTGCGGTGACCGTGGGCCCAGCCGTCGAGAACGGCGCGGTGAAGGCGCGGAAGGGTGGGCGGGGAGGGGCTCGGCGGGTGGTTGCGGGCGGCGGGCAAGTCGGCGTTGCGGGCGGCAATGACCATGGCGTGGTCGAGGTTGACGGCGTCGTGGACGGCGAGGAGGTCGCGTTTGGCGTGTGCGAGGAGTGCGCCGCTCAGGCGCAGTGCCTTCCTCATGTGGGCGACGTCCAGGCCGTGGGCGTGCAGGTCGAGGATGGTCAGGTGGAGTCGGGTCTCCTGCGGGCTGCCGGCGGGTGGAAGGCGCCGCGGGCCGTCGTCCGTGGTCGGCTGCTCGTGGGGCGCGTCGGTCATGGGCCTGTCGGGTTGCGGCGGGGGTCGAGTGCGGTTGCCCGGGCCAGGCGCATGACGTCGGCGTGCGGAGCGGGGTCGTCGGGGATGCGGGCGTCGCGGGCCAGATGCGCCCGGAGGAAAGCGTCGAGGGCGGTGTCGAGGTCGGGGCCGGCGTGGGGTTCGGCGTCCAGGACGGTGCGGTAGGTGTGCAGGGCCGCGCGGCGCGCGGGGAACGCGTTGTCGATCAGGGCCGGTCCGCCGGAAAGTCGCCGCAGGTGGGCCCAGTCGGAGGCGGGATCGATCAGGCGGGCGGCCTGGACGGCGAGGCCGCGTGGAACGGGTCGGGGGTGGGACGTGCGCGGTCGTGCGGCCAGGTGGGCTAGGCCGGCGTTGGTGTCGCCGTGGAAGCCGATGACGATGTCGACGATGTTCGCGGCGGCCACGACCCGGGGGTCGGCTTCGTGGAGTGTGGTGCTCTGGTGGAGGTGGGCGGCGGTGTCGGCGGCGTGGACGTCCTCGGCGGCTTGGCGCAGGGTGCCGTCGCCCCAGGGGCCGGTGTCGGGTCGGTGGGGGTGGAACGCCAGGTCGCGGAGGGTGCCGTCCTCGCGCAGGTGGTGTGCCCAGGCGGCGATGCGCGATGCGGTTGGGGCGAACGCGTCCGGGTGGGGAAGGCGTACGACCAGGTCCAGGGCGCCGTCGACGTCGTGGTCGGGGGTGATCCACCAGGGGTGTTCGAGTGCGGTGGCGAGGGTTGTGAGGTGGGTGGTGGTGTCGAGGGTTCGGTGGGTGCCGGTCAGGTGGGCGCGCAGATGTGTGGAGGCGCCGGGCAGTCGGGCGTCGTCGCGGTCGGTGACGCGAATTCGGGTCAACGGTGGTGCGGGCAGGGGTGGTTGGGTGGTGTGCATCGGCACGACGATCTCGACGGGCCGTCCTTGGGACCAGCCGTGGGCGTCGAGGGGCGGTGCACCGAGGAGGGCGACGCGGCCGATCATCGGCCGGTCCAGTTCCGCCCGGGCCAGCGCGAGGTGTGCGGGTTCGGTCAGGTCCAGGGTCAGGTCGAGGTCGTAGCGTGCCAGACGCACCCGGTTCGGGACGCCGGTCTCGGTGCGCCAGGCGGTGAACGCCTTTGTCCATGCCTTCATGTCCGCTTCGGGGCCGGGGAGTTCGGCCAGGGGCGGCAGCCATCGGGGTGGGGCGACGACGGTGCGCCGGTAGCGGATCGCTGGCAGGACGGGCAGGCCAGCGGCGGCGCCCCAGTCGAACGCCGCGATGCGGCGCGCATCGCCGGTCGGGTCGGCGCATTGCCCCCGCACGAGCTCGCCGATGAACCGCGCCACGGCGGGCGTGTGGCATTCGAGTTGGACCGTGTGCGGGGTGCGAGCCTCGAGGATTTGCGAGCGGTCGCGGCGGATCAGGTGCAGGCGGGTGCCGTCGCTGAAGACGGCCAGATCTGCGGGGGTGAGGGTGTCCGGGTCGGGGGTGCGGTGTTCGGCGAGGCTGATCACCGTCGTCGAAAGGCGCGGGGCACGGCCGAGATGCGTCGCGGCCGGGTTCAGCGGAGGGAAGGACACGTGCGCGCTGTCGGCACCGTCGATCAGGGTGGGGACGTTCGACAGGGTCGCGAGGAGATCGCCGTCGACGTCCAGTAGAGCGGTGAACCGGCCGCCCGCATAGGCGCCCATCTCGCGGGAGACGCCGCGCAGAGTCAGCGTGTACTCGCCCGCGTCGATCGCCGCGAGGGTGGGGGCGTGCACGTCGAGGAGGAGTTCGAGGTGGGGCGGTACCCGCACGAGGCGGGGGTCGTCGGGGGCGAGGAGGTCGATCGTGGCGTCGTCCAGGACGAGGTCCTCGCCGCGTGCGACGGCTGCGCTCGCCAGCTTGAGCAGGGTTCGGTCGCGGTCGGTCAGGGGTGGGCGGGCGGTGGGGGGTGTGCCGTGGAATTCGTCGGGCAGTCCGATGCCGGTGGCGGCGTCGATCAGGTCGGGCAGCGGGACGGCGGTGCGGGTGCCGTAGGTGCGGGAGAAGCGGTCGGAATACGCGCGCCATGCGGGTGAACCGTGGGGGCGGGGGCCGATGCGGGCGAGAACGCTGGCGAGGCGTTCGATGTCCGTGGCGATTGCGTGGGGCAGGGTCGCGTCGACGTCCGCGCGGGTGTCCACGCTCAGGGGCTGCGCGACCACATTGGGCAGGACCTTGTCCATGCGCCGTGTCAGCGCGGCGCGGGCACGGGAGCCGGACGCGGCGGGGGTACGGTTGTGGTCGGCCATCGCGTCGTAAATCGCCCGCAGTTCCGCGATCCCGGCACCGTCCGGTGGAGGTGTGTCGGGGCGGCGGCGGTCAAGGGCGTGCAGGATGTGGCCCAGCGCGTCGGTCTCGGTGGCGGGCGGGTGCAGGTCGGTGACGAGGAGTCGGTCGGCGAGCAGGGTGTCCACCGTGGACCGGGCGCCGTCGGGGCCGAGGTCGGGGTGGTGGTAGGCCAGTTCCGCGGTGAGCGCGGCGTGGCTGATCGGGGCGCGAGCCAAGGCCCGCAGGGTGCGCACGGGCTTGGTCAGGGCCACCGACACCTCGTGCACGGTGGTGCTGCGGGCGCCCACCGAGCGGGGTTGCCACGGCAGGACCCACCGGTCGCCGCGGACCACAGCGGCGGAGTTGCACTGGACGCGCAGCCGTGCGCGGACCTCGGGCGTGCTCTCCAGATCGGTGATCAGGGCACACGTCCAGGCGCCTTCGGCGCGGGCGACCGCCCGGTGCTCCACGCCCGTGCGCAGGCTTGCATTTTCGGCGAATCGGCCTTCGGCGACGCCCGCGAACAGCCCGAACGGCGTCGCCCTGCCCCGCGCTCGCAACACGTACTTGGCTAGGGACAGCATGCACTTGCGGACAGTGTCGGGAGCGGGCTCGTGTTCGGGTTCGTTCTCGTTGTTCAAGGTGTCCAGAGCGTCGGCCAGCGCCGGGCTCGCGTGACGGACGGCAGCCGCGAGCGCGGCCAGATGCCAGGCCGCGCGCGTCCACGCCAAGCATCGCCGTACACCGTCGGGCGTGTCGTCGGCGGGATCCGGCCACGGCAGCAGCTCCACCGGGCCGATGATGGACGTGCGCAGCAGGAACGGCCCCGCGCAGGCGTACGGCGGGGTGAAGGCGGATGCGGTGGAGGTGTGTGCGGGTTCCTCGTCGCCGCCGAAGAACCTCGCGAACGCGTCTGCGGTGTACGGGACTTCACGTACACGCCGATGCAGGGCGGCCGCGCCGTCGGTCGCCGAGTATGGGACCCGGTCCGCTCCGGTTTCGCGGGCCCCGCCGGGTGGGGCGGTGTCGGCCCGGAGGGAGGATTCCGGGTCCGGGGTGTTGCCGATCATGACGCGGCGCTCCCGATTGGAGGGGGTGAGTGTGGTTGCGGATGAGGGTTGCCTCGACGGTCATCCGGGGAGTGCCCGGCGGACGCTGTCCAGGACTTCGTCGATGCGCATGGTGGTGGTGTCCAGGTCCAGGCGGCGCGCCTGCGGGCGGTGTTCGGTGATCCAGGCTCGGGTGGCCAGGTCCCGTGGGCTGAGGGCGTCGACGTGGACGGGCCGTTCGGGGTGGTCGGCCCACTGGAGTTCGCGGCGGGCGCGGCGCACCTGCGGATCCGCGTCGAGGAAGACGCTCAAGGTCGCGTCGGGCAGGAGCGTGGGGGCGACGTCGCGGCCGACGACCACGATGTCGCGGTGCCGTGCACAAACCTGTGCGTGGATGGCGCGGATGGCCTCGCGCCACTGCGGATCCCCGGCTACCTGGCTGATGTTCGCGCTCGCGCGGGGGCCGAAGAGGTCGTCGTCGAGAGTGTCGACGCCTCTCCACAGCAGACGCTGTGGCAGGCCCGGTCGTACGACGACCGTCAGGTGACGTGCGAGGTCGGCGGGCGGCACCCCTTGGGGTATCGCGTAGGCCGCGGCGGCGCGGTAGGTGGGGCCCGTGTCCAGGCCCGGCACCCGGAAGGCGCGGGCGAGGCCGAGCATGAGGGTGGTCTTGCCGGAGGCGTTGGGGCCGTCGACGGACACGCTGCCGCCGATCGACGCCGCCGATCGATGGTGGGCCGGGGCCGCATCGGTGGTCTGCACCGGTGGCGAGCTGCGGGTCGAGGGCCGTGCCTGTGCCCGGGCCGCGTTCTCGTGGTCGAGGATCGGGGTGCACTCCTCCACCCACAGGTGTGCGTTCGCGCACGGGATCGGTGTCCGCCCCGGGCCGGGCCGTAGGTGGGGCCGGCCCAGGCGGTAAGGGTGCCCGTGGACCCGTGTGTGCGGCGTCCTTCCCATCCATCGCGCGAAGCGCATGCGAGCCTGCACCTCGGCGACCGGCCGTGCGAGGTCGATGCTCGCCCGGTCCGCCTCCGGGGGCAGTTCGGCGTATGTGGCCCGTCCCTCGTCCTGCCGCGTGCCGGCGAAACCGCGCGCGAGCAACGCCAGTGCGGTCGGAAGCAGGCCCACGAGGGCTTCGGTGATCGTCTCGTGCCCCTCGTCGTACGTGCACCACGCCGGCAGTTCGAGGAGGGGGCGTTGGACGACGACGGGGCCGGCATCGTAGCGGGCGTCCATCAGGTGGGCCGTGCCCCACAGTTCGCGATCACCGCGCAGGATCGCGGCGGGTACCGGTGCGGCGCCGCGCAGGTCCGGCAGTCGGGAGGAGTGCAGGTTGAGCACGCCCACGCGGGGCGTGGCCAGAGCGTCGGGCGGCACGAGCGTGGGGTATCCGTAGGCGACCAGGACGTCGAGGTCGAACTTGTCAAGCCGTGTGGCCAGTTCCCGGGCATGAGCGGACACCACGGGTGTGCCGTGTACCTGCCCCGCGATGGCGGCCAGGCGCTCGCGGTCCGCTTCGGGGTCGCCGTTGGAGCGGTAGACGCGCGGCGTGGCGTGGACAATCGGCGGGTGGCCGGCTGCGGTGCATTGCCGTGCCAGGACTGCGTGCAGGGTGGCCGACGTCGTGAGGACACCCACGCGCAGGCGGGTGCCGGGCCCGGGTCGGGGCGTGGGCGGAGTGGGGGCGGGTTGCGCCGGCAAGGTGGTCGTCATGTCCGATCCGGGGGCGGTGGGTGGAGATCGCGCAAGGGTGCGGGAATTCGCGCCGCGCGTGGTTCGAAGTGGGGGCGAACGCCGCCGCACGATTTGTCGGCGCCGGTGTGGCGTGCTCGGCGGTGCGGCCCGAGGACAGGCGCCCGCTCACCGCGCCGCGCGTACGGTGACCGCCCTCGGGGCGATCGGCCGTGGGGTGCGGCGAGCGGGCGGAGGTGGTGGGGCCGCTGTGGCGAGCGGAGATACGGCCCCACCGGTATTGGGGGTCGAACGTCGCGCCCGGCCGGTCCGGTTCAGGGGGCGGGCGGGCCGGACGGTGGAGGTAATCGCCGTGTGGTTCCGGCGCGGGCCCACGCACCGGGGGCGGCCCCTCGTGCCGCTTCCGATTCCGACGGTCGGCGGGCCGGGGGAAACCCCGGCTGTGCCACTTCGCCGACCGTGAAGGCGAACGGCACGGCCTTCGGGGCGCAGGTCGGCGCCGATGTCCGGTGGAGGAACTCGGCTGCGAACGTGGCGAGGCGCTCGAATCGGGGCAGGTCGGCCGGCGCCAGGACCCACACGACGACGTGATCGAGGTGTGGTGTGCGGTGGGCTTCGGGTTCGCGGGTGTAGCGGAACAGGAGGAGCGCGGTGCGGTTTTCCGCATCGGTGCGGGCGGGGTCGATGACGCTGTCGACGAGGGCGTGGAACCTCTCGGCGACGGATGTCCGCGGTGTCTGCTCGTTCTTGTGGTGTGCGCCGAGGCCGGTGATCGGGGCCGGGACCGGGCTTCCTCCACCGGCCGCTTCGGTGTGGAGCAGGTTGCCCAGGCAGACTCCGGCGTCTTCGTGTCGCGCGGTGGCCAGGAACAGGTGCAGACACCACTCGGGCGGCGGGGCGGCGCCGGTGGGTGCCACCCGCCGGGTTCCCGCGAGTGGGTGCCGGGCGGCGGCCGCGGGTTTTGCGGTGTCGGTGCGGGTGGTGGTCACGGCGTGCTCCCGGTGTGGCGTGGACGGTCGCTCGGATCGGTGTGCGGTGGGGGTGGTCGGTCCCGCGCCGCCGGTGGGGTGCCCCGGTCGTCGGGGGCGCCCCACCCTGTGCATCGCGCGCGTGGGCTTTCCCGCCGAGGTCGAGGAGCCGCCGGCGGTGCGATGGTGGGTCGTGGGGTGAGGGGCGGAGTCTCGATCAGGGCGAGGGGGCCGTCTCGGTGGCGATCGAGGCGTAGTGCCGCACCTGTTCGACCGTCGGCCGGTGTGCCTTGATGGCGCGTTCGCATGCGTGGCACTCGGGCCCGGGGTGGCGGTCGAGGACGTGGTGCACCGCGTCCCAGTAGAAGGAGAACGCCGGCAGGAGAACGTCGTCGGACAGTGGGTCGTCCTCGGGCGTGGAGGGGAACACCCGTGTCAGGTAGGCGCCGAGGTTGTGGCCCACCGGGACGACGGTTGCCCGTGGCGGGAGTCGGGTGAACCACACCCCGCGGTCGGTGGGCACCATCCCGCCCGCGTCGGTGATCAGTGCCACGGTGCGCGCGGGACGCCACCGTGCGCAGGCGGCCGCCAGGTCCGGTACGTCCGGATTCTCGAGAAGACGCGTGAAGGACCCTTGGGCGGCGATCGACTCCCCCTCGCGTTCGGTGATGAGCATGTGGGCGGCCGCGTCCAGGGCTCCCAGCGCGGCCGGGACGTCCCTGCGCCAGGTGTAGTAGTCGTAGTCGGTGCGCGGGCGCGCGGCGCCCGGAACCGTCCATCGCACGCGGGCCTGGTCCTGGTGGGCGCCGAGAAGCGAGTCGTCCCGGTACGCGAGTCGGACGTCGGGGTGGAGTTCGTTCATGACGTCGAAGGCGTCGGTCAGCTCGCCCGCGTCGTAGGCAGGCGTGGTATCCACGCCCTGGGTGACCACCGTGATGGCGTCCTCGGGTTCGTACACGGTCATGGCAAAGGCTCCGGGATCCTGTGGCGGAACGGCTGTGGGTGCGGGGCGTTCGGCGGTACGGGCAAGGACGGCACCGCGACGCCTGCACGACATGGGCGGGCGGTGGGCGGCGCGGTTCCGTCGGGTTCGGTCCCGCGCCGCCCGTGGTGCGGTGCCCGTCTCGTCGGGGGCGCCCGCCTGCGCTCACCGCGTGCCGGTGTGCTTGCCCGTCGGGGTCGAGGTTGCGCCGGTGGCGTCGCGGTGGGCGGGTGGTGCGGCGGGGGCCGGGTCAGGTTCCGGCCCCCGCCGATCGGGGGGAGGCGAGTCCTGGTGGGCGGCGGCGATCGTGCCGTAGTGCCGCACGTGTTCGTCCGTCGGGATGTGTTCGTCCGGCGTGCGCCCGCACACGCAGTACCCGCCCTTCGGGAGGCGACCGCAGATCCCCTCGGCCAGTGCCTGCCGGTACAGGGACAGCGCCTGCGGCACCTCGTCCGCCGGAACGGGCGCCGTCGTCAGGTAGACCGCGAGGTTGTAGCCCAGCGGCACGTAACCCGTCTGCGGCGGAAGGCGGATGAGCCACAGGCCGTGGTCCGTGACTTTGACGGCGTCCGCGTCCGCGACCAGGGACAGCGTCAGCGCAGGGCGCCACAGGTCGCGTGTACGCGCCAGTTCCCGGTTCCACAGCAGGGAGAGGTGGCCCGTCACCGCGCCGTGGGGCCGCGCTGTCGCGTTCTCGTCCGCGCCGACCGTGTCCGTGTGGGCGTGCGCGTCCATCAACCCCAGTTGCGCGCAGACGAGTTCGGACACGTCGCCAGCGCGTGCGAGGGGTGCGCCCGGCACGGTCCATCGGACACGGACCCTGCTGGACGGGGTCGCCCCGGGCAGCAACTCCAGGTGGGCGAGTTTCACATCCGGTCGGAGTAGGTGCAGGGCATCGAAGGCGCGGGTCTGGCCGACGGCCTCGTCGCGGGTGTGGGTGTGTACGCCCCGGGTGACGACTTCTTCGGCGTCGCCGGGTTCGTATGCGGTCATGGGTGGGACTCCGGGCATGGTCGGGGAAAGCGGCGACGGCGGTTGCGTATCGGCCCGGGCGGGAAGGTCACGGCTGTACTGCCGGTCGCCGCCTGGGCCGTTCGTGATCCGGGCGCGGGTCGTGGCCGCGGCGCATGCGGCGCGGTGAGGGCCCGCGTCCTGTCGGGCGGGTGCGTTTGCGGGCTCGGGGTTCGATCGCGTGGGTGGCCCACACGATCGTGCGCCCGAGTCCGCGTGTCGCGCCGAAGCGGCTGCTCATGGCATTGACGATCCGCAGTCCGCGACCGCACTCGGCGTCGCCGTCGATGAGGTTCGGGTCGACGTCGGTCAACGAACGGACGGGCGGGCAACCGTCGTTGGCCACGACGACCACGAACTCGCCGTTCCCGGCAAGCAGGATCACGAGCACGTGGCGGCATCGACCGTGCGTGATCGCGTTGGTGACGAGTTCGCTGATGACCGACTCGGCCCAGTCGCGCACCTCCTCGGACGCGCCCCAGGTCTCCAGCGTCCTGGTCACGACGTTGCGGGAGCCGCCGACGGCGGAGCGGGCGTTGCCGACCCTGAGGAGCAGGACCGGACGGCGTCCGCAACGACCCGTCCGGGGGCGGCGCGGGCGGGATCGGCCCGGCGCTGCGGTACGCAAGTCCCATGAGGTGATCACGGCTCACCGTTCCGAGCGGTCCGCGCGCGTGTCGCCGGTGTGCCGTTCCTCGGTGACGGAGCGTTGCGACCGGTCGGGTGGCCGGGCCGCGATGCGGGAGGTGGCGGTTACGGGGGCGTCGTCCTTGACGCGGCGCAGGGTGTCCGCGCGGACCACGGTGGCAGATGTCGCGTCGCAGACGACGAGCGTTCCCGCGCCGGTGCTGGGCCACGGGTCGCGGTCCAGGCGCAATCGCACGGGGCGGGGACGCGGCGGCGTGCTCACCACGACGGCCTCGACGAGGTCTCCGGCTCTGAACGGCTGTCGGTACGCCATGGGTTCGACTCCTTCTCCTTGGTGAAGCTGGCGGCGCGTCGGGTCCGCAGGTGGTGACGTGCCCGGCGTGCGTCGTGGGTGTCCGGTCGGCGTGCCGCGCATCCCCGGAAGGTGTGGCGACGTGTCGTCCGCACCACCACTGTGAAACGCACATGTACATCTCGTCAACTACTAATTTTGAACATGTGCGATTCCAGCAATGGTCGTAGCATGTAGTCGCAACCGATCGCACAGTTCCCGACAACGAAACGAGCCGATGACCCAGACCACGCCGCCCAAGGAGCCCTCGCTGCTCAAACGCCGCGTCGGCAACGCCCTGGCCGGGTTCCGCAAGACCGCGGGCATGACCCAGGCCGAGGCCGGTGCACAGATCGGCAAGGACCACGTGCAGATCGGCCGGGTCGAGAGCGGCCAGGGCAGGATCGATATCCCGCTGCTGCGCACGCTCCTCGACGTCTACGGCGTAACCGACAAGGCCACCCGCGACACCCTCGAGTCCATGGTGCTCGCGATCCGCACCAAGGGCTGGTGGCACGCCTACCGCTCGTACCTGACCCCCGCCCACGCCGACATCCTCGGCCTGGAGGCCGACGCCGCGACGATCCGTGTCTGGGACAACGCGCTGTTGCCCGCCGTCCTGCAGACCGAGGCGTACACCCGGGCCGTTCTCGCCGCCGGACACGGCATCCTGCACACCGACCCCGACCGGCTCGACGCGTACGTGCGCATCCGCCGCGAACGCCGCCGCATCCTCGACAACCCCGGCCTCACCCTGGACGCGATCGTCGGCGAGGCCGCGCTGCGCACCTCGACCGACCCGCAGGTCATGCGCGGGCAACTCGACCACGTCCTCACCGAATCCGCGCGGGACAACGTCCGCATGCGCGTCGTGCCCATGGGCTCCGGGTTCCACCTGGGCCTGGACGGCCCGTTCTCGGTGTTCGACCTCAACGACGGCGGCAGGATCGTCACCGTCCAGTCGCTGTTGAACATCACCTACCTCGACGGCCCCGACACCCTGGCCGCCTACACCGCCGCGTTCGACCAGCTCGGCGAACGCGCCCTGAACGAGCGGGACTCGCGCGACCTCGTCCGCGACGTGATCCGCTCCCTGTGACACCACGACACGACAGCCACGAGAGGATCGCCCATGCCAGGCACCCCGAGCACGCGGGTATGGATCAAGAGCAGCCACAGCGGCCAACAGGACTGCGTGCAGGTGCGGGACCGCGCACCGGGCGGCGTCGAGGTGCGCGACTCGAAGGACGGCGAGCGCGCCCCGGTGCTGGCACTCGGTGCCGGTGCCTGGTCCGGTCTGGTGGGACGTCTGGCAGGACGAGGCTGACGGAGCCGGTGGGTGCCCGGGCGCGACACGGGCACCCACCACCGACTCCGCGGCCACCACCGCCAGCGTGAGCGACCGCACCCGCCGCCCAAGGAGAAAGGGGTGACGAACACTCATGCCGCTACCACCACGGCGTCGACCGGTTCCGCCGGCTCGACCGAGCACTTCACACATCGGACGGAAGCCCGATCCTCGACCCGTGCCCGGGCGCCGGCGGTGGCTGTGCACGGCCGTCCCCGCCGGAAGTCGCTAATCCCGCGTCCGGTGCCGGTGCCGGTCGAGGACGTCCGGGGGAGGAGGCGGGCGTCCAGTTGCGCCTTCACCAGGCGGTGGTCACCGGCCGCGTCCACGAGGTTGCCGCTGACGACCCGGTAACTGCCCGGCACGTACGCCGCCGCGAGCCGCGGGCTGAACAGGATGTGGTCGATGCGCGGCCCCTGGCCGTTGTCGACGTGCGCGTTGACGGTGACCGTCGTGTCACGGGCGAGGGAACCGGCATTGACGAACCCGCCGTCGGCCAGGACCGTGGTGGCCCGGGTGTCGGTGACCCACCTGTGTGCCTCCCGCCGGGCACGCCACGCCCGCCGGGGATTCCATGCCCACCACTCCCGAACACCGCGTCCCCGGCCGGCGCGGCCGGCTCCCGGCGGGAGGGTCTTGTGCGAGCGTGCGTGCGCCGGCAACAGCGACCATCGCGGGCGGAACTCCCGCAGGCCGTCCCGGTCGGGCCACAAGCTGTTGAAGTCGCCGGCGATCAGCGACCAGGTCGTGGGGGCCGCCCGGGCGACCAGTTGCTGGGCCGCGTGCAGTCGGGCGTCGCCCGACGCGTACGACCACTGCACCGAACGCACCAGCACCGGTTCCGGAAACCCAGGCAGCCACAGGTGGACATTCCCGTACTGGTCCTCGAACACGGCCGGATCGCACCGGTCGTAGTGCCGCTCAACCCCGATGCGGGGCCAGCGGACGAACACCACCACGTCCAGCGGTCCGCTGGGGCCGGGTGTGCGCAGGGCGCGCATCCCCAGGATCTCCTCGGCCGCGAACATCGTGCGCTGACCGTCGGCGCCGTACCCCCAGCCCTCCTGGAAGCACAGGACGTCGACGTCCGCGATCAACGGGGCCAACGCCGCCAGGGGCCGCAGATCGTACGTCCCGGTGCGCTTGTCGTAACCACCGTTCTGAAAATTGAACGTGGCAACGGTGATCGGGCCGTCGCCGTCGCCGGCCGCCGAATCGCCCTGCGGTAGCCCGACGTTGGCCACGTTGCGGCGGGCAACGACAGTCGAGTCGCCGCGCCGCGCCCCGTGCGGACCGCCCCGGGGACCCCCTCCCCCGCAGAGACACCCGTGGCCATCGGCAGGCCGAACCGAAGGTTCCGCCACGACGTCCTCCGGCACCCTCCGACGGCGTCCCACCACGCGGCGCAAGCCGGCCGCGGCAAGTACCCGACCACGCCGCCGGTCACCGAACTCGGCCCGAACCCGCACCACGACGAAACTCCGACGCCCGAGCAGTCCCGTCGTCATCGGAGCCCCCGCGCCTGCACGCGGCCCACGCCCGCGAACTGCCAGTGCGTGCTCGGGCCCGGTACTGGGGCCGGGCGCCACAGGCCGGGACGAGTCAGACCCGGGTCCTCCAGGTCGAACCCGTCGAAGAACCCGGCGATCGCGTCGCGGGAGCGGAGCGTCACCTGGGCGGTGGCGTTCGCGTAGGCCTCCTCGAGGATGGTGACGTGTTCCGGGGGCGGCCCCTCGTCGGTGGCGTGCGAAAGCACCAACCGGCTCCCGGGCGCCAGGACGTCGCGGAACGCGGCGACGATGTCGTGCGGGTGTTCGTCGTCGCGAACGAAGTGCAGGACGGCCCCCAGCAGTACGGCCACCGGGCGTCGCAGGTCGATCGACGCGCGCAGGGCCGGATCCTTGAGGACGTCCGCCGGCCGGCGCACGTCCCCCACGATCACGGTGGTGTGGCCGTTGTCCGCCAGCAGTGCCCGACCGTGGGCGAGGACCACGGGGTCGTTGTCGACGTAGACCACCCTCGCGATCGGCTTCTTCTCCCGGGCAACCTCGTGCACGTTGCGGTCCGTGGGCAGTCCCGCGCCCAGGTCGAGGAACTGGTCGACCCCCGCTTCGGCGCAGTGCCCGACGGCGCGCAGGACGAACTCCCGGTTCTCCGCCGCGGCTTGAGCGATGTCGGGGATGTCCTCCAGCAGGCGGGCCGTGGCCTCGCGGTCGACGGTCCGGTTGTCCTTGCCCTGGAGGTAGGTGTTGTACATGCGTGCCGGCGTCGCCCGCGTGGCTCCCTCGGGTGGAATCGCGCGGGCGTCCGGTACGTCGTGGTCGGTCATGGCTCTCCTGCCGGAGTCGGTGTGTGGAGGTACGCCCCTCCGGGGCGGATCACGGTCTACGGAACTGGGGACTCGCCATGACGTGGGCGTCGGCGGATCAGCCGCGCGTGCGCCGGTGTTGTGGCGGGGACGGAACGAGCGGGTCATGGGTCACGAACGTCCGCGGGTGGGGACGGGGTGTCCTCGCGGTCGAGGTCGACGGCGCGTGGACGGAACAGGCGCAGGACGCGTGCGGCGGAACACCGCCGCAGTGTCGCCGGGATCGGTCGTGTGCCGGTCACGGAAGCGAACGCGTCGGGGGCGGTGTCCGCGGCTGCGTAGTCGTCGCCGGACACGGCTGCCACAAAAGCGTCAAAGGCGCGCGAGCCGAGACCGAAGTGTCGCCTGGCGAGATTCCATAACGCCTCGCCCAGATCGCCCTGCTCCGCGTCGTCGCACGCCACGACGGCGGCGGCGCACTCGCGGGCGTTGTCGAGCAGGAGTAACCGCATGCGGCCCACCGTGTCGCCCGGCGGGATCTCCTCACGTGTCATCACCACCGCGCCGGTCCCACCGACCCGCACGGTGACCGACACGTGCGCGTGCGGATCCGCGGCGGGAGCCGTCGGCAGCGCGGTCACTTCGCTCGCGGCCGTCACGACACCACCCGCTCGATAGCCGTCCGAGGCAGTCCGCGCGTGGTCTCTGTCCTGCCGTGCACGTCCATTCCTTTCGAATCCTGCTCGGGCCCACCGGCCGGTGCCGTGGTGTCCGAGTCGATCTGAGGTGCGGTGGTGGCGCCGCGACGCCCGGACGCCACCACCGCGCGGGCCGTCGCCGTTGACGGACCCCCTTGCCCCGTCGGGCCGCTCCACCTCGAGACCCCTCTCGAGGGAACGGCGCGTCGGGGTGCCCGGGGCGTCGGTGGACGGCCGGGAGTCGGTCCACCGGCGCCCCGGAGATTCGCAACCACGCATGACGCTGTGCGCGCCGGCGCCCGACTGCGCGCCCGAAGGGCCGAGGCACTCCCCCGCGGTGCTCACACCAGGGTTGGCAGACGCGCCCGTACTTGGCTGGGCGCGCCGTTGCGGGGGTGGATGCGGTGTCGGGCGAGTACGTCCAGGACCTGTGTCAGGACCTGGTCGGGAGTGCGGTCCTCGGTGTGGATCACCGTTCCCGGCGCCGGGCTCTGTCCGTACGGGCCGTGGTACTCGACCATGCGACCCAGCCGCTTCGGGGAGGCGGCCAGCACCAGATCCTGCGGCTGGGCCCCTTCCTTCTCGCGCAGCCTTCGGGCCAGCGTGTCGACGCTCGCCGTGAGGCAGATGGTGAGCGGTGTCCGCAGCAACGCGCGGTGGTCGATCAGGAGGCGTTCGACCCTGTACGTCGGCAGGTCGTGCTCGTCCGCGTGGCTGGCGGCGGCCGTGCGGACGTAGCCGTCGACGACGAACACGGGCGCGTGTTCCGGCTGGTCGCACATGCCCGACGCCGTCAGAAGTCGGTGCATCCGCGTCTCGAATTCACCGCGCCAATCGCCGCCGGGCGAACCGGAATCCGCGACCGGGGCCTGGTCGGCGGCGGTCCCGCCACATCCCAGCGCCGCACGCAGGTGCGCGGTGATCGTCGTCTTGCCGACGCCGCGGGGGCCCTCGATTGCCACCATCCGGGCGAGGACCGGTGACGAGGGTCTGCTGGGGGCCGAGACGATCATGTCGAGTGCTCCTGGGCGAGAGGACGGTGACGGGGCGGGGGCGGTGGGTCATTGCAGCCGGACGGGGAGGCTGTCGAGGGTGTTGGCGACCAGGGAGGGCACCGGGCGCGGTGGTGGCGCGGTGGTGTCGAGGGTGATGTGGGGGAAGCGGGCGAACAGGGTGCGCAGGCAGATGCGGGCCTGGAGGCGGGCCAGGGGTGCGCCGGGGCACAGGTGGGGTCCGTGGCCGAACGCCAGGAGCGTGGTGGCGGGTCGGCGGGTGATGTCGAAGCGGTCGGCGGTGTCGCCGTGAACCAAAGGGTCGCGGCCGGCCGCGGTGTAGGAGGCGATGACCGCGTCGCCGGTGGGGATGGTGGTGTCGCCTATCGTCACGTCGCTGGTCGTGTAGCGCATGAGGAAGTGCCCGACCGGGCTGTTCCACCGCAGCGTCTCGGTGACGACGGCCGCCCACGGATCGCTGTCGCCGTCCCGGGGCGCGGTGGTGGCGAGGGTGCGTTGGTCGGTGTGGGTGAGCAGGGCGTGGATCGCGTTCACGATCAGGCCGGTGGTGGTCTCGTAGCCAGCCGCGACGGTCAGCCACAGGGACCCGATGAGTTCGCCGTGGGTGAGCGTGCCCTGGTCGTGGTGGGCGATCAGGTCGGTGGTGAGGTCGTCGCCGGGCCGGTCGCGGCGCAGGGCGACGAGGTGTTCGAGGCGTTCGGTGATGGCGTGTTGGGTGGTGGTGACCTCGTCGGGGGCGGCGGTGGAGGTGAAGATGCTCTCGACCAGCGGGCGCAGCTGCTGGAGTTCGGTGTCCGGGATGCCGAGGAGGTGGCCGAGGACGGCGATGGGCAGCGGGGCGGCGAGGTGCGCGCGCAGGTCGACGGGGCCCGGTTGGTGCGAGGCGCGGTCGAGGAGGTGGTCGGTGAGGGTGCGGATGTGTGCTTGGAGGGCGGTGATGCGTCGGGGGTTGAGGGCGGTGCGCAACGGGGCGCGCAGGCGGGCGTGTTCGGGTCCGTCGGCGGTGACGGCGTTGTCGACCTTGACCATGCCGATCAGCGGCCAGTCCGCGGGGATGCCGCCCCACAGGTTCCAGGCGCGGTAGTCCTTGACGACGTGCGGGTGGGTGAGGACCCGGCGCAACGCGTGGTCGCCCAGGACGGCCCAGGCGGGTACGTCGCCGGGGAGCAGGACGGGCGCGACGGGTCCGTGGGTGCGCAGGCGGTGGATCTCGCCGTGGTGGTCGGGTGCGGCCGGGTCCAGGCGTATCGCGGTTGCCGGGTGCGTGGTGGCGGTGTCGGGGGTGTCGATGGCGTGCCTCCCGGGTGGGGACGGACGTGCGGACACGGTGCGGTGGGCTAGGGGTTACCCGTGGTCGGGGCGGGGGTGAAACGCGCGGGCAGTGCTTCGAGGGCGGTGCTCCATGGGGACGGGCGCAGGCGCAGGGTCTCCGGTGGGACGGCGCAGGTCAGGTCGGGGAGGCGGTCGAGGAGGGTGCCGACGGCGATGCCAGCGATGAGGCGGGCCTGGGCCACGGCGGGGCAGGCGTGGGTGCCGGCGCCGAAGGCGAGGTGGGCGCCGTTGCCGTGGCCGAGGGCGTCGGCGGGGTTGGTGGGGGCGATGGCGGGGTCGGTGTGGGCGCCGCCGATGCCGAGCAGGAGGGCGTCGCCGGCGCGGAGGTGGCGGCCGGCGAGGGTGGTGTCGTGGGCGAGGTAGCGGCCGGGGAAGTTCCGCAACGGCGGATAGCGGACGAGGGCCTCGTCGATGGCCTGGTTGACGGTGCGCCGTCCCCCCGTGAGGGAGTGGGCGAAGGACGGGTCGACGAGTTTGAGGCGCAGGGTGGAGCCGATGAGGTTGGCGAGGGTCTCGCAGCCGGCGGAGAGCATGACCACCAGCTGCGGCAGGAGTTCCTCGTCGCGGAGTTCGGATCTCAGCAGCCAGGTGGTGAGGTCGTCGGCGGGGTGGGCGCGGCGGTGGTCGAGCAGGTCGGCCAGGATTTGTTCGAACGCGCGGTCGCCCGCTTGGGAGTCGGCCTGGGAGTCGAACAGGGCGTGCATGACGCGGGCGAACTCGCCGTCCTGGCCGGAGGGAAGGCCGAAGACGCGGGCGAACGCGTGCAGGGGTACGACGGTGGCGTACTCGCGGATCAGGTCGGCGTGGCCGCGGCCCGCGAACGTGTCGACGACACGGTCGCACGTGCCGTGCAGGTCGTGGCGCAGGCGGGGCGTGGTGGCGGCGCTCAGGCTGTCCTGGACGATCCTGCGCAGGCGTTGGTGGTCGGGGCCGTCGGCGAAAGCCACGTTGTTGGGACGGTGGGCCATCATCGGCCGCAGCCCCGAATCGGGCGCGACGACGCCGGCGGTGAGGTCCGTCCAGTTCAGGGGGCTGCGGGGGAAGCGGTGGCCGTCGCGGAGCATCTCGAGCAGGGCGTGGTAGCCCAGCACGAGCCAGGCACCGACCCCGGGTTCGAGCAGGACCGGCGCGACGGGTCCGTGGTCGGCGCGCAGGGTGCCGTAGAAGGTATCCATGTCGTCGAGCCCGGGTCCGAACAGGGGTGTGGCGCGGGCGAAGTCGACGCGGTTCGCGGTGGTGCGGTGGGCGGGGCAGCCGGGCGGGGGCGCGACGTCGGCCGCTTCGGGGTCGGTGGGGTCGGGGTGGGTGGTCACGTGGGCTCCGTGGCTGCGGTCGGGACGGCCGGGGTGTGGGGTGCGGTGGTGGTGATGTGTTCGGCGAGGGTGATCAGGACGTTGCGGGCCGAGGTGCGGTCGCGGGCGTCGCAGGTGGTGAGCGGGACGTGGTCGGGCAGGTCGAGGGCCTGGCGCAGTGCCGACGCGGGGTGGTCGAGGGTGTCGGGGAAGGTGTTGACGGCGACGACGAACGGCACGCCCGCGCCCTCGACGCGTTCCAGCACGTCGAAGCTGTGGTCCAGGCGTCGGGTGTCGACGAGCACGACGATGCCGTGGGTGCCCACGACCAGGTCGTTCCACAGGTGCCAGAAGCGTTGTTGTCCGGGGGTGCCGAACAGGTAGAGCGTGAGCCAGTCGGCGAGGGTCAGACGTCCGAAGTCGACGCCGACGGTGGTGGTGGTCTTGTCGGGCAATCCGGTGAGGTCGTCCACGCCGACGGTCGCGGTGGTCAGCGTCTCCTCGGTGCGCAGCGGCCGGATTTCGCTGACCGCGCCGACCAGGGTGGTTTTGCCGACGCCGAAGCCGCCGGCGACCAGGAATTTGACCACGGTGGTGACGGTGTCCGGCAGGGGCCGGGGGTCAAAGCCGTCGAAGTCCATCCAGAACCGCCTTCATCACGGTGGCGTCGGGGCCGGGCGTGGGGGGTGCGGGTGCGGGTGCGGGGGTGACGATCAGGTCGGCGTCGATCAGCTCGGCGACCAGGACCTTGACCACGGCGGGTGCCCGGGCCAGATGGGCGGAGACCTCCGCCAGTGTCAGCAGCCCGGTACACAGCCGCAGGATCCGGCGGTGCTCCGCACCCAGCGGCTTTCTCCGCCCGCAGCCGGTGTCGGTGGGTTCCGCAACGGGCGCGTGCAGGAGCGTGGTCAACGTCAGGCCGCGGTGGGTGGGATGTGCCCGGCCCCGGGTGACGACGTAGTCGGCGACCGGATGGTCCTGCGCCGAGCTCACCGCACCCCACCCCCACCGTCCGCCGGATCACGGCCGCTCTCGTGACCAGCCTGGGGACGGGAGCGGCGCGCGGCAGGGAGCGTGGCGGCATGCTCGGTGGAGTGCGCCGCAATGGGCGTGTTCGATGTCGGTGTGCGTGCGTCCAGGGACGCGCGGATGTCGGTCAAAAGCTTGTGCAGGTGGCCTGTGACGATGCCCGGGTCCACGCGACGGTCGGCAAGGACCGTGGCGTGGGCGTGCCGGCCGGCACTGATCAGGAACACGTACCCGTCGGTGAATTCGACGAACTGCTTGACCACAGGGCCGAGTTCCGCCAGGGCGCCGATCCCGGCGCCCAGGGACCGCAGGCCCGTGCCGGCTGCGGCGAGCTGCTCGGCGAGAGCCACCGTGGGCGTGTGCCAGGCCGTCCTGATGCCGTCGTCGCTGAAGACCACGATCCCGCGCACACCGTGGATTTCGTCGACGCACTTCTCGACGAGCCAGTTCAGATCGGATGTGGTGGTGGGCTGCTGGGTCACGGAGTCGGTCCTTCGTCCTGGGAACGGAAGTGGTCGGCGGTGAAGTCGGGAACGGCGTCGGCGGTGGTGCCGGTGTCGGGGGCGGTCGGTCTCCCGTTCACGAACGCGGATATGAACGCGTCGTGTCCGGGAGGGGCGGAGTCGGGTGTGCCTTCGGGGGGCGATCCGGGCCCGGAGGGCGCGCCGGCGTCGATGGGCGTGCGGGGCCCCACGGCGGTCGCCGCGTCGCGGCGACCGCCTGCAACCCCCTGCGGCTCGACGCGGCGCCGGGGGCGCTGCGGCAGGACCGCGGAAGCGGCTGCGGGGGCCTGGGCTTTCGGGGTGGCCGGGATCGCCGGTGTGCCGGCGCGGGCACTCGCGCCGGCCGAAGTCGCCCGCGTTCCCGGGCGCACGGGCTGTGGGGGCGGTGGGGTGAGGAGGTGTCCGGGGATCCAGACGACGGTGCGGATGCCGCCGTGGGCGCCGGGAGCGGAGAACTGCACCCGAAACCCGATGCGCCCGGCCAACACGCCGACCACCGCCAACCCGAAACGCGGGTCGCCTCCCAGCGTGGACACGTCCGCGTCGGCACGGTTGACGGCCTCCTGCGCGCGCTGCATCGTCTGTGCGTCCATGCCCCGGCCAGCGTCCTCGATGACCACACTCGCCCCGTCGTGCCCACGTTCCACCTGCACCCGGACGGTGCTCGTCGGCGGACTGAACCAGGTCGAGTTGTCCACCAACTCCGCCAGCGCGTGGATCAACGCCTCCGCGTGCACCCCGTGCACCGCCGTGTCCTCGCCGCCGACCACCGACACACGCAGGTAATCGAGGATCCGCGACTGGGCCGCACCGACCACCTCGGACAACAGCAACGGCCGATCCCACGACCGCCCCGGCCGCCCCCCGGACAACACCTCCAGGGCCTGCGCCGCCCGCCCCACCCGCGCCCAGGCGTGCTCGTCGCGCATCAACGCCGCCAGCAACGACGAGTCGGTCACGCGGCCCCGGAGTTCGCGGGCCTCCGCGATGGCGAGTTGCGCCTGGGCGCGCACCCGCTCGGCCATCGCCAAAAACGCGTACTGCGTGTTCTCCCGCTTGCCCCTCTCCACCTCCAGCGCGACGAACACCGCATCCACAAGAGCCTCGTGGTCCGCGCGCACCGCACTCGCCCACGGCTCCGCCGGGCACGGGTCGACCGGTGCCGACGGCACGTCGCCGCGCCGAGCCTGCGGATCCTCCAGCAGCACCCGCAACCGGGCCTCGGCGAGATGCCGGGTGGACCCGGTCAGGTGGTTCAACGCGTGCTCGGCCCGGCGCGCGCTCTTCTCGGCCTCCACGGCCCGTGCCCCTGCCCACTCCCACCGCCCGTGCCAGTACCGGCGCACGCGTGCGGTGGCGACACCCAGGGGGCCGCCGACCGTGGTCGCCGACACCGCGCAGCCCAGCACGACGCCGGCCAGGTGGGAGACGCCGAGGGCCTCGGCCGCCGCCGTCGCGGCGCAGCCGGTGCCGACGCACACCGCCCACGGCCACCGCGGCGATGACGGCGCACGATCGACGGGCTTCGGAACTCGGGAAAGGGAACGCATCGGGAAGGTCCTTCGTGGATAACGGCGCTGGGAGCGGGGATCGGTGAAAGGGGAACGGTGTGGGTCCTTGATCACCGGCGCGAAGACGGGTCCGCCGGGAGTGCGCCGGCGAGGTCACCGCAGGGGTGGCGGCCGTTCGCGCCGCCCGGCTTAGACAGCCGGCGCCCTCGGTGGAGGCCACCGTGTCGAAGTCCTCGCAGGCGTCGGGGGATCGGTGCTCGCGGTGCGGGGACGTGTGTTCGCCGAGGCTGGTCAGGTACGAATGTCCAGCCGTGCCCGCCCGGGTGGCGGATCCGCCCTGACGACGGGTCGTGTCGGCTCCTCGCGTGCGCATCGTTCCCGGTCGACGGTGTGGTTCTCGTGGGGAAGTTGCCGAAGGACGAGGGCGAGGCACCGGTCGAGTGGGAGTGTGGTGTCCGCGACGATCTTCGGTTGGGGAATGGGGGCCGGGCAGTCGTCACCGATGGATCGGCAGGGGTCGTCCGCGGGCGTGGGCAACCGGGTTCCGCTGCGATCACGGGCGAGGTGCGCGGGGCACACGCACTCGACGATGTGCAGGTGCGTGCCCAGCCCGGCGGCGAATCGTTGCAGGGCACGCACCTCCGTCGTCCGGGTCAGGGGACGGCCGTCGAGCACGACCACGCCGTCCGGGGCGGTCTGGAATCGCCAGGCGAGGGCGGTAAGTGTCACCTCGTACGCCCAGTCGTTCTGCTCGCGGGACGTGTCGCCCGCACCGGGGAACAAATGCCCACGCAGGGCGACCTTGTCGAAGAGAACCCCCGGGATCGCCTCGCTCAGTGCCCTGGCCAGGGTCGACTTCCCGGTCCCTGGCAGACCGGTCACGGCAACGATCATCGGCCTCTCCGGAATTCGTCGGTGATCACGGGTCCCACCCCTGTGCATGCGCTGCAACGGACGGCGAGCCGCCCGGCGTTGCGGTCGGTGTGCGGCGCCCGTGAGGGGATCGATGAGCGGCAACCCTGGCCTCGATCGGGTCGGGTATCCACTGGCATCGATCACAGATCTGTGAAAGGCGGCCTTGCGGTCACAGATCCGGTCACAGATCTGTGAGCCCGGCATCACATTGCGGCCCGCGGTGTCAAGGTCCGTCGCTACGCTCGGCAATGACGATGCGGACGGGAGGCGACGGTGGACGGACACAGGGAGCAGCACCGGCCCTCCTGCGCGAGGCGCCTTCGCGGCGAAGGCGAAGAACGTGGAGATTCCGTCCACGAGATCGCTCGCTTCATTCACGAGCACTGTGCCGTCTCCCCGCTGCGGGCACAGCGTCTGGCCCGGGGTATGACGCAGCAGGCCGTCGCCGAGGGGTTGCGGGCGCTGGGCGCGGATCTGGGCGCGGACGCCCCCAGGGTCGACGCGATCCAGCTCGGCCACTGGGAGGTGGGGCATCATCACCCCAAGCCTGCGGCGATCGCGTTGTTGTCTCGGTTCTACGCCTGTTCCGTCGGCGAGTTGGGGTTCGGGGACGCGGCCGCCGCCGGCGCGATGCCGTTGGTCGGCCGTGTGATCGCACCGGCCGGATCGTCCGCCGCCGCTGCCCGCGGCCGGTCCGCCGGCGGCGGGTCGCTCGGCACGCGTGTCGACGCCGCGCGTCGTTCGGTGGACCGCACGCTGTCCGCGTCCAGCGTGAGCCAGGCGCAGTTGGACGTCCTGGACGAGCGGGTGCTGTGGGCGCGCCAGCAGTACGTGTACACGCCGCCGGCGGCGATGTTGGAAATTCTCCTGGCCCATCTGGCGGAGGTCGAGGATCTCGCGGCGGATCGGCAACCCGCCGTCGTACAGGTGCGGTTGTCGGAGTTGACGGCCATGCTCGCGACCCTGGTCGCCGACGCGCTCATGAAGCTCGGCGATCTCGTGCGATCGCAGGGCTGGTACGGCACCGCGCGCAACGCCGCCGACGACAGCGGCAACACCGAACTGCGGGCGCGCGTGCGTGCTCAGGCGGCGATGCTGCCGTTCTACTACGGCCCGCTGGAGGCTGCGGTCGCCCTGTCCCGCGAGGCGCGCATGATCTGCCGCGCGCGCCCCACTCCCACGGGGGCGTTCGCGGCCGCGGCCGAGGCGCGTGCCCGGGCCCGGTTGGGCGACGCCGAAGGAGCGCAGGCGGCGCTGCGCCACGCCGAGGAGTCGTTCGAGCGCACCGGCCCGGCCGGCGGCGACCACGAGGCCTTCGGGTTCCCGCTGCGCAGGCTGTTGTTGTACAAGAGCGGGACGTTGACGGCGCTGGGTCACACCCGGCCGGCCCGACGGGTCCAGGAGCAGGCGTTGGCGCTGTACCCCGGCGCGGACGCAACCGGTATCGACCCGACGCTGCTCAGCTTCGAGGCGGCCATCTGCCTGGCGCGCGAGAACGACCCCACCGAGGCGTGCGCCTTGGCCGGCGCGACACTGCTGGGGGTGGCCGGGGATCACCGGACACCCATCGTCGAGGAGCGGGCGCGTGATGTGATCGCCACCCTGCCGCCCAGGGTGCGCGCCGGCCGGGCCGTACGGGAATTGCGGGAGATCATCGCGCTCCCACCCGGCCGGGTGTGACAGCACACGGGCGGTCCGGGACCCTGGTGCCATGACGACGTCGACGCAGGCTCCCGGCGGATTCGAAACGTCCGAGATGCACCGGCTCCTTCGGCGTGCCTGCGCGAGCGCAGGCCTCGACGCCTCGGACGCGCGGCTGCTCCGCGGGCACACCAACGCGGTGGTCCTGCTCGAACGGGAGGGGGTGGTCGTCAAGATCGCCCGGCGTGGATCGCGCGTCGACGACGTCCGACGCACCGTCGCCTTCGTGCGCGGGCTGACGGACCTCGCCTTCGCGACCGTCCCCCTGCTGGCCGTCGAACAACCCGTCGTCGTCGACGGGCACGCGGTCACGTTCTGGGTGTATCTCCCCCAGCCGTCGCACCCCGTGTCGGCCGAGCAACTCGCGGAACCACTGCGCGCGTTGCACGCACTGAGGCAGCCGGAGTTCGCCCTGCCCGTACGCGACGACATACGAGCGATCCGGCGCTCGATATCGGCGATCACCTGTCTGCCTTCCACCAGTCTGGCCTTCCTGTCCGAACACACCGATCGCCTCGAGACCGAGCTCGCCGGTGTGGAGTTCGCCCTGGACCCCGGGACGATCCAGGGCGACCCGCAGCACCGGAACGCGCTGCACACACCCGACGGCCGGGCCGTTCTCTGCGATTGGGACACCGTCGCCTTCGGACAACCCGAATGGGATCTGGTCACCGTCGAGGTCCACTGCCGCCGCTTCGGCCACGGTCCCCGGCACTACAGCCGATTCGCCGACACCTACGGCTGGGACGTTCGCGCCTGGCCCGGATACGCCACCCTCGCCGACATCCGCGAGCTCCGCATGATCACGACCAACGCCCGAAAGACGCACCAAACACCGGGCAGCCTCGACGAAGTCGAACACCGCGTCGAAGGCCTGCGCAGCGCCGATCGTCACCTGCCATGGACGATCCTCTGACTGCGGACGCCGAACTCCTCGTCCACGCCCCACCGGTCTGGCTCCGCCTCTGCGACATGCCGCAACATGTGCACCGCAGCGTCGTTGCCCGGACTCTCCAGGCACGACGTCGATCATTGCGACGCGTCAGGCGTGTAGGTCAGGGAGAGCGGCATCCGCCCAGGGCGCCAGCGATCGTCACGAGCCCGACGGGCAACGGCGCTACGCCGTAACGGAGTTCGTGCCGAAGAGAAAGAGTTGCTCGGTGTCGGGCCGAATCCCGGTCGGCAACGCTGTCGACGCGGCCTGCACAAGCACGAATCTCGCACCTCCGGTCCTTCAATGCCCAGGCCGCAGTCGCCCGGTGCATTTTCAGGGACGTGGAGGTCATGGCGGGGTCCTTCCGAGCGACGGGGCCGTATCGGGCTGCCCGGCAGGGCCGGGTCGGTGGCTCCACGATCGCGGTCCCGGACGGGAATCTCCACGTTGCGCCACCGCCATCTCACCGTCATTCACCACCGACATCCCACAAGGACAACCCTTCATTTGGCTCTGTTTTTCACATCGTGAATCACCCTAAAATGGGTGTTCTCTGTGTTTCGATCGTCATCGAGGCCGTGTCGGGCGTCGCGGGTCGTCGCAGAGACGACGGCAAGATGGCGGTGTCCGTGTGTGGAGGCGCGAGGGTCGGGCGGTCATCGTGGAGCACGACGGCGCCGACGGCGCCCGCCTGCGACCGATCGGGTCGCGCGACGCCGAGGAGGACCGATTGACGAGCCGGCCCGAGCTCCCGCGACGGACACCGCCCGTCCCCCCACCCCCCACACGGCAACTGTCCTCCGGGATCCTCACCCGTCCCGTCGGCATCGGATGTCGTCCCCTGGGCGGTCCCACGCGCGTGGACAACCGCGCGTTGGGATGGGCGTCCCCCGCTCGCGATCACGCTCTGGAGACCCTGCGGACGGCGGTCGGGCACGGCGCCGAACTCCTCGACGTGGCGGACGTCTTCGGCCACGGTCGCGCGGAACGACTCGTGGGGCGCCTCCTGCGGGAGGTCCCCCGCGATCAGGTCCGCATCGCCGTCGGCGTGGGCCGGGCGCCGGGCACCTCCACCCACCCCTTCGCCGGTACCGCCCTGCGGCGGCAGTTCGAACAGACCCTGGAGAACCTGGGTACCGACCATCTCGACGTGTACGCCCTCGACCGTCTCGATTTCGGCCCCGACGATGAACACCTGGGTGACTGCCTCGCGCAGATGCGGGCACTGCGGGAGGACGACCACGTGCGCGCCGTCGCCATGCCCGCGCCCGACCCCCACCACCGCAACCCCGAAGCCGCCGCCCGGCGTTTCGTCCGCCTGTTCAAGGTGATCCGTCCCGACATCGTCACCCTGCGCCACAACGGGCTGTGTCCGCCGATCCGCCTGGACGGTGAGTACATCGCCGATTTCACCGCCCGTCAGGGCGTCGGTCTGATCGTTCGCGAGCCCCTCGCCCTGGGCGTGCTCTCCGGGAAGTACGACCCGCGCCGTCCGCCGAGGTTCGGCACGGGCGACAGCCGTCGTGGACACCCCTGGTTCACCCCCGACACGCTGACCGCGATCGAACCGGAACTGTCCCGGCTGCGCGCCCGCTTCGGCCCGGACCCCCGAATCCTCGTCCGCCTGGCCGTGCAGCACTGCCTGCGTCTGGGGGAACACACCGCGGTGGTGGTCGGGGCCACCGACCCGGAACAGGCCGGCGCCCATCACGGGCCGGGCCCCGAATCCACCGACGAGGAGGCCCGGTTCGTCGACGAGACCTACCGCCGCATGCGCTCACGCCTCGCCGACCGACTCGGGCACGTCCCGGGTCCCGCCCGTGCTCGTGCGCGCGGCGCGCGCACGGCCCTGCGGTGACCAGCGCCGCGCGCAGGCCCGCGCCGGCAGGGCAACGGAGTGTCCGCGCGCCGGGCCCGACTCTCGCAGCCGCACGGTGCGGCGCGCCCGGTCGGTCCCTTTCGGGCGACCCGCCGGCTCCACCCGGAGCCCCCGGGTCGGACCCGGCTCCGTGCGACCGGGTGTCGGATCGCGGGCTATTCGACGAGGTGGTCCAGCTCGCCGTCACGGGCGGCGCGGATGAGGGCGCGGATCTCGTCGCGGGTGTAGACAAGCGGGGTCTGTTGCGGGTTCTTGGAGTCGCGCCAGACGACGTGGTCGCCGACGCGTGCGAACTGCACGCAGTTGTCCTCGCCGAGCGAGCCCGAGGGTTTCTCCCAGGTGACACCGTCGAGATCCAGGTCGGCGGCGGAGGGCTTGCCCGCGGCGGGTGTGTCGGCGGCTGCGGTCATCGCGTCGTCTCCTCGATCAGCGGGCGGATCCGGTCACGGGTCTGCGAGGCCGTGAGGGCGTGGTCCCACAGTTCGCGGAACGCCCGGTCGTAGCGGTGGACGTGTTCGGGTGTCTCGATCCTGGTGGACCCGGCCAGGTTCTCCTGCCACACGACGCTGGGGCCGGGCGCGGGGAAGTCGACGAGCAGGAACGATCCGTACAGCCCGGCGTGGCAGCCGACGTCGGTCGGCAACATCCGGACGGTGACGTCGGTGGTTTCCGCGAGGAACCGCAGTTGCTCACGCAGCACGTCGGGCGGGGCGACCGGTCGTGTGAGGGCGCCCTCTTCGACCACCACGTCCACGGTCACGGCGGCCTCGCGTAGGTGGCGGCGGCGCAGTTCGCGCACGTTCACCAGCGAGTGGATCTGCCGCGCCTCGAGTTCGGGGCGCAACGCGCGGATGACGTGTTCGGCGTAGGCGCGGGTCTGGACCAGGCCCGGGAGGACGGCCTGTTCGTAGCCGCGCAGGCGTCGGGCGCCGGTCTCCAGGGTGAGGAGTGCGGCGTAGGAGGTGGCGTTGACGAGCGGCCCGTGTTTCCTCCACCAGGGCCGCGTGCGTCCGCGGTCGGCGGCGACCAGTTGGTATACGGCGTCGCGTTCGTCGGCATCGGCGCCGTAGACGCCCAGGAGGGCGTCGACGAGGTCCGGGCCGGTACCGCGCAGGCCTCGTTCGATGCGGCTGAAGCTGGCGCGGTCGATGCCGACGCGGCCGGCCGCCTCGGCCTGGGTGAGGTCGGCGCGTTTGCGCAACCGGGCCAGGCGGGACCCGAGTTCGCGTCGGTGGGCGGACGCGGGTACCTCGCCGGTGCTGCGGGAGGGGGTGACCATGGACGTCAGTCTGCGGAGCGCGCCGCGGGGCCCGCAAGACGCATATTGTCAATGTGTCCGAACACGTTGCCCTTGTTGGCCGGGAACCGGCATGCTGACGGCGTCACGATGCGTACGGCGAGCGTAGCGGCACGTGAGGCCCTCTCGTCGTGCGACGTCGGTCGGCGACCCGAGGAGGGAACGGACGTGCGCGAGACCCGCTTTCGGGACCTGGTCACGGAGCGCGGCTGGGCCCGGTACGAGACGTTCGACGTGAAGTTCGGGCTCGCCCGGGACGCGTTGGCCGGGCGTGAGCGCGAACCGGGTCTGTGCAGGATCTTCGTCGCGCAGCGCACGTTCGAGCGGTGGATGGCCGGGGACATCAAGTCGCTGCCCCGCCCCCAGACCCGTCGAGTCCTCGAGCACCTGCTGGGCGAGCCCGCGAAGTCGTTGTTCGCGCCGCCGACCGACGACGGCGCCTCGAGCGGCGTCCGCATCCCGCCGGCGGACGGGGCTGCCGATACGCTGACGACGCCGGGGGATCCGAAGGAACGGGGCTTGGACATGCACCGCAGGCAGGCCCTGTCGACCGCCGCGTACTCCCTCGCCGCCGTCGCCGTACCGGCGCCGCCCGAGAGACCACGTTCGCCCGCGGGTGGTCGCCACGTGGGCCGCCGAGACCTCGAGGCGCTGCGCGAGACGACGGCCACGTTCTCCCGGATAGACCAGCGCTACGGCGGCGGACACGCCCGCGGCGCGGTCGTGCAGTACCTCGCCGCGGACGTGACGGCCCTGTTGAGCGGACGGTTCGCCGACGACAGCGTCCGACGTGCCGCCTTCTCGGCCGCGGCCGAACTCGCCTACCTGTGCGGCTGGATGGCCTTCGACGACGCGGAACACGCCACGGCCGCCTTCTACTTCGAGAAGGCGACCCGCCTGGCTGCGGAGGCGGACGACGCACCGCTGACCGGTCACGTGCTGCGCGCAATGGCCCACCAGGCGATCGACCTCGGCGACCGCCCTCGCGCGCTCGCCCTCGCCGACGCCTCGATCGACACCGGGCGCTACGCGAGCGCCACTCCTCGCGAACGCGCGCTGCTGGGCGTCGTCCACGCTCGGGCGCTGGCGGTCAACGACCGCCCCAAGGCCGCGGCCGCGGCGCTCGTGCGCGCCGAGCGCGACCTGGACGACGCCCGCCCGGATCTGCCGGAGCCCGACCGCGTCTTCTTCTTCGGCGAGGCCGGCCTCGCCCACGAAACCGCCTGCGCCCTGCGCGAGCTCGGCGACATGCGCGGCGCGGTCCGCGAATTCGACCGCAGCGTGCGCACCCGCAAGGCGACCGCGTTCACCCGCACCCACGCGGTCACCCTCGGATACCTCGGCGCCGCCCACGCCGCCCGGGGCGACGTCGAACACGCCTGCGCCGTCTGGTCGCAGGCGCTCGACGCCATGGGCGGAATCCGCTCCGCCCGCACCCGCGCCACCGCCGTCGACATGCACCGCACCCTGGGGCGGCTACCCACCGTCGCGGCCGCGCGGGAACTCCACTCCCGTGTCACGGCCCACCTCGCCCGCACCGCCTGAAGGAGACGCCTCCATGACGCAGGAGTACACCGTGGTGCCCGTCGCCCACGTCGTCGGCGGCCGGATCGAGCCCACCGACGACCACTGGGGCGGCACCCGCGCGATCGTCCGTGTCGACCCGGCATTCCCGCCCGACAGCACCGCGGGCCTCGAGGCGTTCTCCCATTTGGAGATCGTCTTCCGCTTCCACCTCACCGATCCCACCGACCTGCACCCCGGCGCCCGCCGGCCCCGCGACAACCCCCGGTGGCCCCCGGTCGGCATCTTCGGGCACCGCAACATGCGACGCCTCAACTGGATCGGTGTCTCCCGGTGCCGGCTGCTCGCCGTCGACGGCCTGGACCTGCACGTCGAGGACCTCGACGCCGTCGACGGCACACCCGTCCTGGACATCAAGCCCTGGTTCGCCGAGATGGGCCCCCGCGGCGACACCCACCAACCCGAGTGGCCCACCCGGATGCTCACCGACTACTACGCGCCGACGCGCGGCTGAACCCGCGCCGGCCGAGGGCCGCCCAATCCTCGACCTGCCACATGGAGACCCTGCGTCGGCACGGCCGCGCATCCACCTCACACCCCGAGGGGGAGCAGACACATGAACGCCATACCCGGCCCGGGCAGCCCCGGATGGAATACCCACATGGCCGAGGGCAACGCCCACCAGGCCCGCAAGCGGGTCGCCTCCGACGCCCTCCTCCTCGACGTCGACGGCCGGGTCCTGCTCGTCGACCCCACATACAAGCCGGACTGGGACCTGCCCGGGGGCATGGCCGAGGCCAACGAGACACCCGTGGACGCCGTCCGCCGTGAACTCGCCGAGGAACTCGGCCTCGACATCCGCTTCAACGACCTGTTGTGCGTGGACTGGGTCGCACCCCACGGGCCCTGGGACGATCTGATCGCCTTCGTCTTCGACGCCGGTACCCTCTCCCCCGACGCGTGTGCCCGGCTGCGCCCCCACGACGACGAGATCGCAGCGTGCGCCTTCTTCGAGCCGACCCAAGGCCTGGAACTGCTGGGCGAGCGGCAACGCCGGCGCCTGGCACACGCTCTCGACGCGGTGCGTGATCGAGTCCCGCGCTACCTGCACGACGGGAACCCGCCATGGTGACGACCGGTCCCGGGCCGCTGCGGCCCTCGGTCCGCGTCGACATCCGTACCGACCGGGCCCCCGGGCAGTACGGATCGGGGCGGAGGACGCACTGATGCGCCGCCTCCGGTTCCGTGCCCTCGTCGAGGAGCGTGGGTGGACCAGCCACCGCAGGTTCGACGTGAAGTTCGCGATGGCCCGCGACGCACTCGCCGGCCGCGAAAAGGATCCCCGCCTGTATACGGTGACCGTGGCCAAGCGCACGTTCGAACGCTGGATGGCCGGCGACGTCAAGGGCCGTCCCTATCCCGACACCTGCCGCGTCCTGGAGCACCTGTTCGGCGTCCCCGCCGCCGACCTGTTCTCGCCCATGCCCGAACCCGAGGTATCGAAGCCCGGCGACGAGGACTTCCGCCGCGAGATCCACGACGCCCTCACCCGCGGCCGCCAGGGCGCCGCGCAGGCACGCGTGTGGGAGGAGGTCGTCCTGCGGCACGCCCTCGCCACACGCCGGCGCCCCGACGCCGAACTCCTCCCCGAACTGCGCCGCGACTTCGTCGCGTTGACGACCGCGCTCGAGCAGCCGCAGTCGTTGGCCGGCCTGCGCACACTGACCCGGACCGCGGCCTGGATGGGCGGACTGATGACCCTGTGTCTCGTGCGATCCGGCGCGCACGAACGGGCACGCGCGTGGGCGCGGACCGCGTGGACGGCGGCGGACGAGGCCGACGACGACGCCGTGCGCGCCTGGGTACTCGCCGAGGACGCCTACGGCCTCTTCTACGCCGGAGACCCGAGCGGAGCCGCCGCGTTGGCGCGACGCGCCCAGGGCGCGGGCGGGTGGCGCGGCGTGGGCGCGGCCCTCGCCGCCCCCTTGGAAGCGCGCGCCCACGCCCTGCGCGGCGACACGCGTCGCACCCACAACGCCCTGGCCCGCGCCGAGCGAGTGCTCGAAACCCTCACCGACGACCAGCGACAGGACACGGCTGTGGGCTACACCGAGGCGCAGTTCCGCTTCCACCAGGGCAACGCGCTCACCCACCTGGGCGACGTCGACCGCGCCGCGATCGCGCACGCCCGGGCGCTGGAGCTGTACCCGGTCGAGGAGCGGCTGGATCGGGCGCTGGTGCGCACGGACGTCGCCACGTGCCGGCTGCACCGCGGCGAGGCCGCCGGCGCCGCTCTCGAACTCCTGGACGCCTTGACAGACCTGCCCGAACCCGACCGGACCGGCATCGTCCTCGCGCGCGGCCGCCACCTGGCCGGCCTCATGCCGACCGGTTCGGACGCGCCGGAACCGGTCCGCGCGCTGCGCGCGTTCCTGGCCGAACCGACCCCCGCCCCGGAGGATCCGTGAACGACATGACCGTCGACACCGCCACACGTGCCGACGTCGAAACCCTCGCCGTCCTGCTCGACGAGATAGAGGAACACTACGGCGGCCCGGCCCAGGGCACCTCGCCCGCGCGTCTGGAACGCCTGACCGCGCTGCTGTTCGGACCTCGCCCACCCGCGTTCGTGGCCCTCGCGCGCCTCGACCGCGAGGTGGTCGGGATGGCCTCGTACTCGTTCCTGTGGCCCGCGGCCGGCGACACGCAATCCCTGTTCCTCAAGGAACTCTACGTCCGCGTGCCCCACCGCCGACGCGGTGTCGGCGACACCCTGATGCGACACCTGCACACGGTGGCGATCAACTGTGGCTGCTCGCGCGTGGAATGGACCACCGAACGCGACAACACCGGCGCCCGCGCCTTCTACGACGCCCACCGTGCCGAACCCCGGCCGGACAAAGTCTTCTACCGGGTCGATGTCACACCGAGCGAAACTGTCGAGGCGGACGCGAACACGGCGGCGGCAAAGGGAGAATGATGGGCCACCCGTGGTTCGGGGGGATGCCTCGGCCCACCATGAGAGAAGCCGGCCTCGTCCGACATCCGAGGCGCGGACTTCGCCGAACAGCGCAACTCGCCCTGATCGCACGGCGATCGCACATGCGCTCCCGCGAAGGCGCCGAGCATCCCGCACGAAAGGAAGCGATCGATCGTGCGTCAGACATTGTTCCGGGCGTTGGTGCTGGAGCGGGGCTGGAGTCGATTCGCCACCTTCGACGTCAAGTTCGGCCTGGCCCGCGACGCCCTCGCAGGACGCGAACGCGAACCCGACCTCCACCGCGTCACCGTTTCAGAACGCACCTTCGAACGATGGATGGCCGGAGGCCTGTCTTCACTCCCCCGCCCCGACACCTGCCGCATCCTGGAACACCTCTTCGGCAACACCGCCGACGAATTGTTCGCGACCGCAGTGTCCGCCGGGCAGGGGCCCGGCGACGCCACAGGCCCACGATCGCGGCCTCGGGCGCACGCTCCGGCATCGACCGGCCTGGACGTAGCGTGGACGCACGCCGACGCCCGACGGCTCGTGGAGGGATGGTCCCAAGGGATGCTTGATCGCCGGGAGTTCACCGCCGTCTGGGGGGCCGCGCTGTGGAGCGCCACACCCCGCACACGCCTGCGCACGCCGGACACGTCCCCGGCAACGAGGCGGTCGCGTCGGCTGGACGCCGAACCGCTTCTCGACCTCGTCGACGACATCACCGCACGTGCGCACGACCTCGACGAACGCCACGGCTCCGCCGCCGCGGCCTTCGTCGGCGACCAGTTCGCCACCGTTGCCCGCCTGGCCCGCGACACTCCCCACGATCTTGTCGTCGAACGCCGCCTGCACACATCCCTGGGTCGTCTCGCCCGCACCGCCGGATTCATGACCCACGAACAGGCCGACGAAGGCACCGCTCAGCGTTGGTACCTCACCGGGCTGCGCGCCGCCCACAGCGCGCATGATGCCGACCTCACCGCGAGCATCCTCGCCCTGATGAGCAACCAGGCCACCGTGTGCGGCCGTCACCGCGACGCACTCCACCTGGCACGACGCGCCGAACACGTCGCCCGCGACGCGGCCGCCCCCGTACGCGCGATGGTCGCCGCACGCGCCTGCCTCGCCCACGCGGGCGCCGCGGACCTCGAGGGCCTGTGCCGTGCCCACGACGAGGCACTGCGCCATCACCACGCGCCCGACGATCCGACCGCCGATCGAACGGAACTCGACGCCCTCGCCGGCCGCGCCCTCGTCATGATCGCCCCCAAGACCCCCGATCCCGGCCCGCTCCTCGACCGGGCCCAACACCTCCTCGACGGCCGCGTCCGCCAATCCACCGGCCACGAACGCTCGGCCCTGCGCCACGGCGCGTACAAGGCACTCGCCCAGCTCACCACCGACGACCTCGACCAAGCCGCCCACACCACCCGGCAGACTCTGCATCATCTGCCCCTCGTCACCTCCGTCCAGTGCGGGCGGCTGCTCGACCGCCTCCGCCGTGAACTCCACACCCACCGGCGCCGATCCGCGGAGATCCGTGACGTGGTGGACCGGTTCGCCCAAGCCGCCAGCTGAAGGCTTTTACCCACGGTCCGGTGCATCGCACGACCGAACGGCTTGCCGCCCCCTCGCAGCGAAGGACCCTCCCGTGCGCGACACCCTGTTCAGGGCACTGGTCATCGAACGCGGGTGGAACAGGTACGACACGTTCGACATCAAGTTCTCCCTTGCCCGCGACGCCCTCGCCGGACGCGAACGCGAACCCGACCTCCATCGCGTCACCCTGTCCAAACGCACCTTCGAACGGTGGATGAGCGGCGACGTGCGCTCGGTGCCCCAGATCGGCACCCGTCGCATCCTCCAGCACATGCTCGGGGTTCCCGCCACCGCCCTGTTCGGCCCCGCCCCCTTCCCCCGCGCCCACGACCCCCACGCGCACCCCGAGACCCGAACCGTCGCCACGGCCCTGATCGACGCCGCCCAGGCCGGAATCGACGACATCGTCGACCGTTACGAGTCCCACGGCCCCGGCCACATGGTGGGCGAGGCCCGACTGCTGTGGCGCATGACCGACGCCCTGGCCCGCACCAACGCACACGGTCGCCTCGCGCCGGACAGAGCACGCCTGGCCGCGCGCTCCGCCGGCCTGCTCGCCTACATGGCCGTCAACCTCGGTGCCCTCACCGCTGCGGAGGCCTGGAGCCGCCGCGCCCTGACCATCGCCGACGACGTCGGCGACACCGAGACTTGCATATGGATCTGGGGAACCCGCTCCCTCGGCTTCTACTACGCCGGACGCTACGCCGACGCCGACACCGCGGCCGCCGCCGGCATCGCCCTCGGCCCGGCTCACCCCCAGGCCGTCCGCCTGCTCGCCAACGGCCGCGCCCGAGCCCTGGCGCGCCTGGGCGAACACCGTCGGGCAACCCGGGCCATAGGACGTGCCCTCGACCTGACCGACCGACAGGTCGAACTCCCCGACGGCGTCAGCCCCTGCATCGCCTTCACCCCCTACAGTCCCGCCCGCACCCTCGCCAACGCCGTCACCGCGCACCTGTCCCTCGGCCGCACCGCCGACGTCCTGCGCCATGCGAACCGCATCGAGGATCTCGTCACCCGCTCCGATTCCGACTGGACCCGCGCACTGGTCGACCTCGACGTGGCCACCGCGCTGCTGCGCCGGCGCCCGCCGGACGTGGAGCACGCCATGACGCTCGGATTGCGCGCCCTGGAGCACGGCGGTCCCACGCCGATCCGGTCCGTGTGGATCCGTGCGCATGAACTCCGGGACGAGGCGGAACCATGGTCCGGACACGACTGTGTGCTCCGATACGCCCACGCGCTCGCCACACGTACGCTGCCCCCGGCATCGTTGACCGCCGACCTCGGCAACCCGCGGGATCCGTCCCCCATTTCGACTCGAAAGACAGCCCCGTGAACGCCTTCCCTCCGCTGCTGCCCACCGATCCGGACGCCCCGGACACGATCGTCGCCAACGATTGGTCCGCGTTCGCAAAACTCACCCGCATGAGCGATCACTGGGCGCGGCCGGATTGGGAACCCGGACGCCGGCATCTCTACTGGTTCCTCACCTTCGCCGGCCACCGGGCTCTGGCCACCGAGGCCGCGATCGGACAACAGGTCATCGCACACCTGGGCATGGACCCCGTCCCCGCAGACAACCTGCACGTGACCCTCGCCGCGATCGGCGACGCCCGGCACATCCCCGCACACGCCGTCTCGGATCTCGCCGTCCGCGCCGCCACCGTCGCCGGCGAATCCTTCACCATCCACGCGCATCCCATGGCCGGCTCATCCGGCGCCGTACGCTTCAGCCTCTCCCCATGGACTCCCCTGACCCGCCTGCGGGACGCGCTTGCCCGCCTCACGCCCGCCACCGGCGAAGCTGCCACCCACGGCCCGCGACCACGACCGTTCCGCCCCCATCTGGGCATCGCCTACAACAACACCGACCGCCCGGCCGCGCCGGTGATCCGGGCCGTCGCGGGCCTGCGCCATCGCGCCCCGGTTCGCCTCGACATCGCCCATGTCGACCTCGTCGAGCTCCGCCGCGAACACGCCACCTACCGCTGGGACCTTCTCCACCGTCTCCCGCTCGCCCGTCCCGACGCCACCCTCAACCCGGGCAGTGGAGGACCCGACATTCTCGGACGTCGACGCTGAACCTCCGAACAGAGACCGAGGTCCGGCTTCACGACTCTCGTGTCCTCCCGGCCAGGTGGCGGTAGTTCATCCACTGGTTCGACGAGACACGCTGTTCAGGGCCGCCCGGCGCAGACGCACGGTTGTCGAGGGTGGCGCGGCCGGTTCGGGGTGGACGCGGATGCCGAAGGCGGTTTCCACTTCGGTCCGCAGCTCCGTGAGCGTGACGGTGAATGTGGTCGTGGTGGCGTGCTCGCGGACCACGAGGGGAGTGCGCGGCGGGTCAAGCACCAGATGCCGGGGCCCAGGTGGGTGTGTTGGGGTGATGTCCGAGTTGTTGAATCAGCCAGCCCGCGCTGGCACGTCGGATTCCGTCGGGGGTGTGATGGACGGGCCCTCCAGCCGCGCGTATCGATGGGCCGCCGCCTAGGCATCCCGACGCCTGAGTCCCACGACGCGCAAAGTGCCGTGCGCCACAAGCGGCCCGTGTCGGCTCTCGCACATGCTCCGCAGCGCGGTCGGGCCGGGCGCGGACGCGCTGCTCGGCGCGGGCGTGTGCACCACCGGCGGGTGCTCGGCCGCACTTCGGCTTGGAGACGTCGGACAGGGCGGCGACAGAGGCCGTCGCCCTTGAACCCGGAGGCGGCGGCCAGGCGGCGAGCGCCTCCCGTAGCACCGCCATCTAGCCGTCATCCCCGTCTCGTTCCGACATACCGAAGCATCACACAAAGTGAGACCGATGGATGCTTTGCACCTAATAGATCGAATCAGGGACGCAAAGACGTTACACCCAGACGCAGCCTGTGTGGTTGGGCTTTGTGGGGATGACGGCAAGACGGCGGGGGCGCCGGGTGGACTCGCCGCCCTCGGCACGCAAGGGTTTCCCCAGGGCTCCGCTTCCGAGACGGCAACCGTCCCTGGTCGTAACTTGTCCGGTCAGCCACCCGACGTCCCAGCGAATCGATAGCCGCCCTCCACATCCCAACGAAACGGATCACACGTGACACACGGTGCGATCACGCACGCCTTGGATCCGTGCTCGGAACCCAGTTGGGTGCTCTTCGCGCGGCTAGGCCTGCTGCTCAGCAGCCCGCTCACCGCACGGACCGTCGCGGCGCTGGCGACTCCTCCCGAGCCGCGCAGGCCAGCGCCGCCCTGCGCGAGCACCGTCTCGTCACCGACGCACAAGGCGCTCCGGGCGTCCACGTCGTCGCGGCCGGTGCCCTGCCCGCCTGCGAGAGCGCGGGCACCCGAACGGTCCGCAGACAAAACGCGAAACCGCGCGGGGCTGCTCGAATATCACCTCGTCGTGTCCTCCGACGCCGCCCGTGCACTGCACCCGGGCCGGCGACAGTTGGAGACCGCCGGCCGCGGTCCCCGCGTCCCGGCCGCGCGATTCGCCGACACCGACGAGGCGCTGTTGTGGTTCCTCGCGGAGTTGCCCGCCGTCATTGCCGACGTTCGCCACTGCGCGGGCAGGCGAGATGGCTGGCGGTGCGGCGGTTCCGGCGGACTGCCTGTGGTCCTGGTCGCTGCGGGTCGACGTCGATGCCGAGGCGGATGTTCACCTCCTCGGGCTTGTTGGAGTGTCGGCACGACCCCGCGTTGTCGCTGCGTCTGCTGCGGCTGGCCGAGGAGCACCACCGTTTGCACGGTCGCGCGCTCGAGGCGGCGTGTGCGGTCCACTACCGGGCCCGCACTCACGCGGTGCTGGGACAAGGCGAGGGGGAAGCTCTCCCCCACCCGACCGCAGCCCTCGCCGGAATGCGAGGCGCAGCCGGCACCAAACACACCGACGCAGTCCTGGCAGACCTGGCCGCGTGCGGCCACGCGGCGGACAACTGGTCGCGCCACGTGACCACACGGGCCGGACGCACCACGTCGGGCACGCAGATGCACGGCGCGAACCGCCCCACGGCCCGCACGCCCTCTCGTGACAAACCACCACGACCACCTCACCCCTTGGACGGCATGTGTCCTCTTCCCTGCCGCGCGCGGGCCTGTTGGTCCACGCCCTCGACGGCCTCCTCGCCCTGCACACCGCGGCCCTGAACGCGGGCTTCGAACCCGTCGTCATCTGCGTTGACCCTTGCGAGGAGGAACCCTCTCCCCCCGCCTGCTCCCGTGTGTCGGCGGCTTACCGCGAACTCCCGCCCGGAGCAGTCCTGGTGGCGCCGACCCGGTCCGCGTCGCTCGGGGAGGTTCTGCGGGGCTTCGCCGTGGACGTGCTCGTCGTCCACCGCTGGTCCCGGCCCCTACCGAAGGACGTCGTCGCGCTTCCCCCGCTCGGGGTCCTACGGGCGCACGAATCGCTGCTGCCCCGTTGGCGGGGCACCTGCCCGGTCGAATGGGCGATCCGCGCCGGTGACCGCACCTTCGGGGTGACAGTGCATCGGGTGGACGGCGTTGGCGTGGGCACGGGGCCGGTTCTGGCGTACCGGGAACTGCCGCTACCCGACGACACCGACCGTGTGGCGCTGGACCGACACCTGTGTGACGCCGTCGAGGACAGCATGCGCGAGGCCCTCGACAGCGTCGCGGCGGGCGAACGCGGCGTTCCCCAGGACGAGTCCCGGGCGACGTACGCGGGCCCGCTCGAAGGCGGCGCGTTCGACATCGCCGACCTCACCGGTCCCCGGAAAGCGCTGCACGACCTCGTCCGGTGTCACCGGTACACGGGCCTGGCCGGGCCCCGGGTCACGATCGAAGGCAACGACTTCTACGTCTCCGCGACGAGCACGCGGCCGGTGTCCGGACGGCGGATCGACTGCGCGGACGGGCCGCTGTGGATCACGCGGGCCGTGAGCGACTCGGACGCCGCCGAGTCCCTGAGCCCCTCTCCGGAGCGAACCGAGCTCGAGGTGAGTGGGGAGGTGGACGTGACCGCTCCGGAGCGGACGTGGAGCACGCGCGACGAATGCAACCTCGCCGAGAGGATCACCGACGCCGTGTACGACGTCGTGACCACGGACGTGTCCCGGTTGGGACTGGTGGAGCACCCGACGCGATTGTGGGCAATCGCCGAGTTCGCGGGCGCGCAGACCGCGCGACGTCTGGGTGTGGACGCTCCCGCCCTCACCCCCTCGGGGCGGCAGGGTTGACGAGCATCCGCACGGGCCGGGCAGTGTTGACGGTCGATCAGGTCCGGGCGCTGGTCGCCACCGCCCGCGGCATCCCGGACCATGCCGCCGCGGTGACGCTGGGGGTGTCGATCGAGCGATACGTCGAAGACCTCGCCTCGGCCTGCACACGGCTGCACGCGGCCACCCCCGCCGCCGGGGTCGCCATCGCGTGCGCCCTCGGATTGTTGTCCGAGGCCGACCATGCGGTTCCCATCCCGTGTCCGCCGCACGGTCGATGGTCGGCCGGCCTCTCTCCCGCCTTGATCCGGGGTCTCGACGGACGGAGCGAAGTGCCGCCCCCGAGCAGCCCCACCCTTTTGCCTGCCGCGTATCGACTGATGGAACCGTGGCGGACGCCGACACCCGGACCGAAATCGATCGGCTGCGGAAACGGCTCGACGCGCGTCATCGGACAGAGGGCCGCGATCCGGTGCGGCTGCGCATTCTCAAGATCATGGAGGAAGCCGGTGAGGTCGGCCGAGGCGTACCACGGCGTCCTCGGAGAGCGAACCCTCGGAAGTTGCCGCCGGCACGTGGGAGGACGTCCGGAGGGAGATGTGCGACGTCATCGCGACCGCAGCCGTCACGCTCGCGACGCTCGCCCCCGACCCACAGGAAGTCTTCCGCGACCGACGCGACCACCTGACCCCGATCGTTCCCGACGAGCCGCGCGGCCGGGCTCGTCCGCCGGGTGTCGGAGGGCTCACCGATCCCACACGCGCGGTGCCCCGTACCGGGAACCGCTCACCGACTGGATCGAGTTCGCCGGCGGGCGCCCGGACGGCCGACGCATCGGGCGAAATTCCGGACAAGCTCTCATGATCTCCCACAATATGAAAGGGAGGTGTGTTTCCGATATGCATCCCCAATTTCCCCACCGTCCCGCCTCACCTCGGTACTCCCGGACGACATCCGCCACCACCGGCGTCGCGACGAACTCCCCGAACACGGCGCCACCGTCGGCGTCATCCCCTGCGGCGCCCGCCTCCTCACCCGAGGACGGGGGAACACGACGATCCCGCCCCGCACGACGCGAGGGTCGAGTAGGTGAATCCCGATGCGTCGTATCCACGAGCCCGCCTCTCCCACAGGGCACCGACAACCGCCCTCGACGTAACGAAGTGGTCGGTGGTCAGGACCCGTCCGACCTCCACCCCGAGTGAGATGCCCCCGCCGAAACCCTGGCCGAACCCGACAGAGAACGGATCCGACCAGGACCGACCGGAATCGGAGGACTTCCCCATGGATCGATATCCCAACTCCCACCGCAAGCCGCGCCCCGCCCTGCTCGCGCCGCACCCGCCGAACCGGGACACGCACGAAACGGTGTCCGGGTGATCCGGCCGCGCCGGGCGCGGCGCGACCGGGCCGCGGAGACGATGGCCGAGGGCGACGCGAGCGGCCGGGAGTTGTTCGGCGGCAAACTCAAACCCACGTGGGGGCGGCACCTGCACCGCGGGGTCCACACGGAACTGTCGTTCCTGGGGACGCTGCGGCGCCTGCCGCGTCTGATCGCCCGCTCGGTGCGCATGGGCTGGGCGGCGGACCGGCTCGCTCTGCTGGTGGTGGCGTGCGCCCAGATCGGCCAGGGCGTCACCTCCGCGCTGGGCCTGGTGGGCACCAACCGCATCCTGGTCGAGTTGTTCAGCGCCGGGCCCACGCCCGATCGGGTGCGCTCGGCCGCGCCCGCGCTGGTGTTCGTCGCCGCAATGGGGGTGCTGGGGGCGTTGCTGCGGGCCGCGTCCACGGCGGCGACCGGCCGGCTGGAGCCGAAGGTGGAGCGGTTCGCCGAGGTCGAGTTGCTGCGGCGGGTGATGCGGGTGGAGATGTCGACGCTGGAGGACGCCGACTTCAAGCGTCTCCTGCAGACCGCCAAGTGGGGCACCAACGCCAGCCGGCTGATGATCACCTACAGCGTGCAGGTCGTCAACGCGCTCGTGTCGCTCGCCGCGGTGGGCACGGTCCTGGCGGTGTTGCATCCGCTGTTGCTGCCGATGATGCTGCTGATCATCCTGCCGCCGGGCTGGGGCACCGTGCGCTCGGCCCGGCGCCGCTACGAGTCGACATTGGCGTGGACCGATCATGGTCGGCAACAGGCGGAGATCGCCTGGGCGTTGGCCGCGCAGAGCACCGCCCAGGAGATCCGGGTGCACGGCGCGGGGCCGTATCTGCTGCACCACTACGAGCGCATGGCGGCCGCGGCGGAGGCGGAGAAGGAACGCCTGGCCAAGGCCGAGGCCGGTACCGACCTCCTCGCGTCCGCGCTGTCCGGGGTGGCGTCCGGGCTGACGTACCTGACCCTCGCGTGGCTGCTGTTGAGCGGGCGGGCGGATCTTGCCACCTCCGGTACCGCGGTCCTGGCGATCCGCACCGGCACCTCCAGTCTGGCCGGCCTCGTCACGGGGATTCAACACCTGTACGAGCAGGCGCTGTTCGCCAACGACCTCCGGGAGGCGTGCGCCCGGGCCGACCTTCACGCCATCCCCACCTGCGGTAGCACGATCACCGCACCGCACACGGTGCGGGTCAAGGACGTGTCCTTCACGTACCCCGGCAGGGATCACAAGGCCCTCGACGGCGTCGACGTCACCCTCACCAAGGGCACCATCGTCGCGTTCGCCGGGGAGAACGGCTCCGGCAAGACGACCTTGGCGAAACTGATCGCAGGCCTGTACCGGCCCGAGAGCGGCAGCATCGAGTGGGACGGCGTGGACGTCGCCGACGCCGACCGCACCAGCGTGTTCGACCAGGTCGCCCTCGTCCCGCAGGACTTCGTCCGTTGGGACCTCACCGCCCGTACGAACGTCGTCCTCGGCCGCCCCGACATCGCCACCGGCCCCGACGAGGACGCGCTGCTCTCAGCCTGCGAGTACGCCGGCGCCCGACCGGTCATCGACGACCTTCCTCGCGGCCTGGACACCCTCCTCGACCGCAACTACGAGGGCGGCGTGGAACTGTCCGGCGGCCAATGGCAGGCCATCGCCCTGGCCCGCGAACGCTACCGGCGCGCACCCGTGGTGATCGCGGACGAGCCCACCTCGGCGCTGGACGCCCGCAAGGAGATCGAGACGTTCGCGCGCATCCGCGAACTCGTCGCCGACGGAACCATCGTCGTCCTGATCACCCACCGCCTCGCCTCGGTCCAACACGCCGACCACATCTACGTCCTCGACAAGGGCCGCATCGCCGAACACGGCAACCACCACGAACTCATGGCGGCAGGCGCGATCTACGCGGACATGTTCACACTTCAGTCCGACCAGTACGGCGCACACCCGACCAAGACCTCCGGCCCGGGCACGATCCCCACGACAAGGTCGCCCGCCGATGACCGAACATCCCCCGACGCGTGAACGCCCCACCCGGCGCGGACGCCATTCGTCGACGAGCGCCGCCACGTCCCGGGCCCTCGGGCAGGACAGTCGGCCGTCGCACAGCCGAGTCCGTTCGGCCCTTGCGCGCTCCTCCGACACGGCTACCCGCGGCAGTGAACACGGTGCCAAGACGCCCTGCACCGCGGCCCTGGCGATGCGGAGGCGGCTCCCGCCAACACGTCATACGTCGATCGAGAACCGGCGGGTGCGGCGGTGGCCGGCCTGCGGGTGCGCGTGTGCACGCGATGCGGCGGCACCTGCACCCCGGCCACATCCGCGGACCGAGGCCGTACCTGCGGCGCGCAGGCATGCTCGCGTATGCGAGGCCCTTTCCGGCGTCCCCTCACCGCCGACGAGGTCGCCGCCCTGAGCAACGCCGCCGACCGCGAGGAACTGGTGCGCCTGGCCCTGGAGCTCACCGCGAGCGGGGCGTCCCAGAACGCGATCGCCACAGCCGCGGGGGTGAGCAGATCAGGATTGTTCGTGTCCCTGAGACAGGCCGGTAGTCGGGCAACGTGACGCGGGTCGCCGGCAGGACTCCGGTCAGCGATCCGTTGGGCGCGACCGCGAGCCGGGAGAGCGCGCGGTAGTCGGACGGGCCGGTCGAGCGGTTCGCGGTCGTGGTCGCCGAGCGCCTGGGGCGTCCCCGGCGCAACGAGCGCCGCTCGCGCGGCGAGCGGCTTTCGCCGCGCTGCGCGACCTCGCGGTTGTCGGGCGTCAGGGCACCCGAGGTCGAATACCGCTCGACGGTCCATTCCCGGGTGGCGCTGCCGTCCTCCAGGGTCAGGACGTGCTCAACCGGTTTCAGTCGCACGTCGCGACCGAGTCCCTTGTCGTTGAGGCGAGTCGACGTGCGGTCGGCGACCGCCGGGACGCGGACGTGTTCGCGCTCGCGGTCATGGGCCGCCAAGCCTCCTCCCGGGCCGCGCTCGACTTGCTCACTCTCGCGTTGCGCCTCGATCTCCGGATGCGAGCGCACCGCGCGATCGAGACAGTGTTCGGCCGCATCGTGCGTCACGACCTCACAGAGCTTGCCTCCGTCGTCGATGCCGGCGGCCGGTCGACCACCCCTCCGGCTCCGGGGACGCCGGCCGGGGGTGGCGGGACGGGGGTCATCCGGTGGCCGGGTGGGCGCGGACGCTGCCGGAGGGATCCACGACGATGCCTGTGGTGGCGCTGACGGCGACGGGGGAGATGTTCGGTGTGGCGAGGTCTCGGCCGGTGGCGGCGTCCAGGACGACCGGTCCGTCGGCCGTTGCGTACACGACGCCGTGCCAGGCCGCGGTGACACTCGGTGCGACGCGGCCGGCGGCCCGGTCGGGCAGCCGCCACAGCTCTTTGCCGGTCGTCGCGTCGAGTCCCATGACGATGCCGACGCCGGAGCAGACCGTCACCGCGCGGCGGTCGTACAGACACTTCATGGCGTAGGTGCCGGACCAGCCGGTGGCGGTGGAGGGGGCCATGGCGTCGGCACCGGTGTCGCCGTCGATCAGTTGGAAGGAGGCACGGCCGCTGGAGTAGTCGCGGCCTTCCACGGCGACGAGCTTCGGTCCGGCGTACGTGATCGTGCTCTCGTAGCGGTTGTTCGGCAGGCTCCAGCGGCGGCTGCCGTCCGCGACGTTGAGCGCGGTTACCGTCTGCATGGTGTTGGAGCCGTCCCGCGGTTCGACCGCGACGACCGAGTCGCCGGTGACCGTGGCTCCGAGGAAGCCGTCCTTCGACCACACGACCGCGCGGGTGACGGTGTCGACCGCGTACACCGACCCGATGGAGTCCCGGGCGACGGTGACCAGGACCCGGTCGCCGTGCGTGCCGATCACCGCCGCCGCCGCGGCACCGGCGGGCAGGGGAGCGGACACCGTCCACGCGGCGGTGTTGTCGGCCGGATCGACCGCGGTGAGGCTCAGATCGAGGCGCCCGGCCGTCGTGCCGCGGCCCGGGACCATGACCACGAACGGGGCCACCACCAACTCGCGGCCGCCCACCCGCACCAGGACCGCGGGACCCGCCGACACCAGCCCCTGCATGAGCCCGTCCGGCCCGGCACCCGCAGAAGGGGCACCGGCGGGCGCGATGGTGGCCAACGGCCGCCCGGTCACGGTGTCCAGCGCCTGGATCCCCGACGTGGTCGTGACGTAGGCGGTCGTGTTGTGAAGTACCACCGCCCCCGACGCCGCCTTGGACACGGTCGGGAGCACCACCCCGGACCCCGCGAACGCCTTCGGCGGATCGAACGCCCTCACCACGGGCGGCACCACCGCGGGCGCGCCGGACACATTCGACCGCGGCGGCGGTACGCCCGCGCCCCCACCGCCCCCGGAACACGCCGCCGTCACCATGGCCAACACCCCGGCGACAACCGCCCTGGACGGCCTCCCCCGTGTCCGCATCCCCGCCTCCGTTTCCCGGACAGGCTACCGGGCGCCGACAAGCCCCGACGCACCGACCGCTCGGCGGACGCATGCACGCCGGCACCGCAACCAGCCCGGCCAGGAGGTCAGTTCGCATTTCGGGGCCCGCCACCGTGCGGGAAGCCGAACGGAGAACCGATCGTCAGTCGGGCATCCGTAGGTGCTGCCGTGGCGTCAAGCGCCAGGGGCCGGAGCCTCCGGATCCGTTCCGGTTCAAAGGGAGGCGGCTCCGCCGGTCGCGTCGGGCGCACAGGCGGCACACCATGTCACCCACGCGCCGCCTCGGGTACCGGCGGTGGTGTGGGTGACCGGCCCGACGCCGTCAGGTCTCCCGGGCGCGCACACGCTGCTGGGCATGCCGCTGCCGGCGTGCGTGATCGACTTGCGAATGGATCAAGGTTGTCAAGAGCGCAGCGGGGTCACCACCTGGTCCCGCCAGGCGGCGGGTGAGCGTGACCACCTGAGATGCAAGGACGGTGATCACGTCCGCGCTCCCCTCGGGTCCGCGCGCCAAGACCAGGGCGCGCGTTGCGTCATCGAGCCGGTCGAGCGTGGTGTCGTCGCCCAAGGCGATGCCGAGCAGGTCGGCCAGGATGCGACGGACGACCGCCACGGCGTCGCCAACGGACTCGTCGACCCCGAACTCGTCCCGGGCTGCGCGGCTGGCCTCGAGAACGGCGGGGACAGGGATGTGCTTGATCTCCGGGATGAGCCCCCGCTTGCGCCATTCCTCGTACGGGGGCTGTCCGGCAGCATCTCGTCGGACTCGGTGGTGTTCGGTGGAGTAGCCGGAGGGAGAGCGGCAGGCGCGGCCGGCGGCCGAGTGGCAGGCAGAGCACTCCGCCCGCCGATACCAGGCACGTACCAGGCGCACCAGTTCCCCCGAGCCAAACCCGGGCTGCCAGTGCCCCCAGCGCTCCTGCTGCGTCACGCTTCCTCCCCCTCTTCCGTCAGCGGCCGACGGCATCCAGGGCAGCCACCCAGAACACCAGGACGGCCGGCAACCTCACGTGTCGGCCAGGCTCTTGCGGGATGGAACGCCATCTACTCATCTTCGTCCGTGACGTGGCCACGCCGCAGGAAAAGCACGGTTCCACCCCGGCGCTCTCGGGGCCGCCGACTCCTTCAGTCGCCGATGAGACTCGCCCGGCGGACGCAGATGTCGAAGCCGCCATTCGAGTCGATGATCGGGATGCTGCACGGGAGCATGCAGCCAGGTTTCGGGAAGGATCGGAGAAGCCGCAACAGAAGCACAGCACCGTCTCGATGTCCGGGTCGGCGACGACCACCAGAGCGCACTGCTGGCACTCCGGACAGGTGTACACCGGGGCAGGCGCGTCATCTCGCGCGACGTCGTACCACGACAAGCCGAGGACATCGGACGCGTAGTCCTCCGCGGCCGGCTCGCCCGCGGGCCAGCTCATCTCGCAGAATTGGCACTCCGGGCTACGCCGGCGAATTCGCCGTGCTCGACGGCCATCGGGGTCAGGCCAGCGTGGTGCGGAAGCGCTACGGCGCGTGCCTCGTGCAGCAGTGAGGCGACGTCACCGGGCTCGGTGGCGGTCTTGATCTTCCACGCGGTGGTGCGACAGGCGGTGGCGTGGTCGGGGCTCAGGGGCCGCGGGGGCTCGGAGACGCCGAGCGCATCAAGCGCGGCGGCAAGAAGCGGGTCCATGTTTCGCATCCTCGCGCGTGGGGCGGTGTGGTGGGGCCGTGGACGAAGGCGGCCGATCTCGGTCGAGATCGGCAGATCCGTGCTCCTCTCGATTCCGCCGAACTCGCCGACGACGTTGGCCTCCAGGTGGTTCCAGGTCAACCGGTGGTCGACCACGAAGTCCAGGGCGCTGTTGGAGAGTTGTAGGTCGCGGACGTGCTCGACACACGCACGCTCGATGTCCTCGGGCACGGTGATCGGCTCGTGACGACCCAGCGGCGCGTTGCGGCAGTCGAGTTCGTCGTGCTCGATCGCAGCGGCAAAGGCCCGGTCGCCGACCACGGTCACCCGCGCGCCGAACGCGCGGTCTGCGACCAGGGCATGGAGGCCGTTGCTGTGGCAACTGATCCTGACGCCTGCTGCTTCACCCGTGCAGGAGCGGGTTTCAGGCGTGAACAGTCTTTTTCCACGTACCAGTTCTCCGTCTGTCCTCAGCGCGTACCGTGACTGGGTGGCCGTCCACTCGAAGGCACCTCGGCGGCCACGCACGAGCGCCTCGGAGACCCGCGTGAGGGCACCGCCGTGAACGACGCCACGAACCTCGACTTCCATTCCTCCGCGTCACAGGCCGACGGTCACTACGTGCACGTACACGGCGCGTTCAGTCCCTTCGACCGAGGCACGTGGACATCGGAGCAACTACAACAAGGGCGAGCCGATCCCCATGATCTCCTCGTCTCCTACGTTCAGCATCGGCTTCTCGTCGGGCATCCATACCTTCGACACGGTTCGGGTGGCCCGGAGAACGCCGTCTTGGCGCAGGAGTTTCTCCGTCGGGCCTTGCGTGTCCTGGAACACCACGAGGCGAACTCTGCATACGTCAGGATCGGTAACGCAAGCTCCGAAACCGCACATCCGCCGAAGGACACGCGTGGGAATCGCGGGATCGATCTCCATCCGAATGCTCCGGGGCGGCTCGCGGCCCCGCACGAATTCGCACACCTGATGCGCTTGGACGAACGGCCGCCCGGTCGGCAAGCCCATCACAAGCACGAGAAACACGGGTACGCCTTCGTCGGGCACTACTTCCGGCTCGTTCAAGCAGCCGACGAACGCAAACAACAGCTCGCTGCCACCTTCGTTCGGTACTACCGCCAGGGGCACCGAGGGATTCTCGGGTGCGCGGCGCCTCACCGACCGTTCTCGGCGGCGAGACCCGCAGCGTCATGACCTTCCGGGAAGAACGGGTGTCGTACGAGACGACCGACGCCACGTGCTTGGCGCGCAGGCGTTTACGAGTGCTCGGCGTGAAGGTCCGCGTCCTGCGCGGACGGCTCGTTCGCGCTGCTGCATCATCGTGACGGGGGTGAGAGTCAGCTGCGCGCTGAACTCGTCGAGGCACTCCCGGGTGTGGAAGACGGTCACGACGCCGCAGATGGTCCGCGGGGGTTCGGGCCGTTGGTCGTAGCCGTCGTCGTCGTGCACGTGCCTGCCTTCCGGTCCCTCGTCGATCCGGCCCTCCGCGGGGGAAGCAGGAGGGCCCCTGTCCCTGGGCCAGGGGCCCGGTGCCGGGAGCCGCACGCCGAAGGGTCACCCCTCGGGCGGGCGGGCGGAGGCGCCCGGTGACGCAGAACACCGGACCTCTCCCGGGCCCAATAGGCCAGACCGACCGATCCCGGCCATGACCAACCCGATCGCCCGTGCAACCGAACACAACGCAGCATCCCCCGGAACGGCGCGCGGGCGCGCCGGACGTCCGACCTGGCGGACATCCACAAGGGTGGGTCGGATCCGGTGAGAGACCCACCAACTACGCTCGGTTCCACACACGTTCACATCGGGGGATGAGCATGGGCAAACAAAGCACGTCCCGTACGGGCGGGATCGCCATCCGATGCGCGGCCGTGATCCTGTCGATCACGACGGCCGCCGCCTGCACCGGCGGCGACGGCGGGAAGGCACCCCCGAAGCAGCCGAAGGCGGCCCCCTCGGCAGCCGCGGGGTCGGCCGGGCCCGGCTCCGACGACGCGGACGAGGAGGCTCCCGCCTGGGACACGGACAACCTGCCACCGGGCGTCGACTTCTGGGCCGGGAAGGTGGACCTGGCGGTGTTCCTGTGCCAGGCCTCCGACCCGAAGACGGGCGGCTGCTCGAACGGCGCCGTCACCACCGTCCAACGCGAGGAAATCCTCGCCGCCCTCAAAGCCATGCCGCAGGTCAAGCACGTGTACTTCGAGGACCGGAGACAGGCGTGGGAGTTGTTTCGCGCGCAGAACGCCGGCAACCCCCTCCTCCTCGACGCCATGACGGCCGAGCAACTCCCGGAGTCCTTCCGCGTCAAACTCAAGGACCCCGGCACCATCACGACGGTGGCCTCCGCGTTCGAGGGACGCCCGGGAGTTTCCTCGACCATGAAACAGACCCCCTCCGGCCCGCTCGCCACTCCCCCGATCCCCGTGACGGCCGCGCTGACCCCGGAGCGGGCCAGGCGCGCCGTGTTGACCGTGGACGACGTCGGCAGCGGCTGGACCGCGGGCGCGCCGACCGACACCGGACCCAAGCCGGCCGCCGCGCCGTACTCGGGACTCAGCGGCGACGCCGGGTGCGACCGCGCCCTGGCGGGCGCCCCGACCGGCCCGATCGTTGTCCTCCTCGGCGCACAGCGAACCTTCGAGAACACGGCCGGCACCCGGCTGGTCGCCACCGTCCAGGCATACGAAGGCAACGGTGCCGCGCTTCAGTTGGCCAAGACCCGCGCCATGTTGACCGGCTGTGCGGACCTGCCCGTGCCGTGGGCGGGTGCCACGGCACGCTTTCGTGCCGTCGCCTCTCCCACCGTCGGGGACGAGACACTCGGCATGCGCATCGTCACGAACCAGAGCGGCGACACCAGAACCGTCGACTCGATCTTCGTACGCATCGGGCCCAACCTCGCCACCATCACGCTCCCCGCCGACGCCGGCCTCGACCCCACCACCTCGGACCGACTCGCCCGCCGCGCGGCGGAACACCTCCGAAACGCCGGCCGCGACTGAACGAACCCACACCTCTCGCACGCGATTCTCTCGCGCGCACACATAAGGTCACCGGGAAGGTGCGGCTGGTGGTGCGGTGGTCGCAGCTCGGCTCGGTTTCGCCGCCATCGCGGGATGCGCGACGCGAGGCCGGCATCCGGATGGAGGCAACAGTGAAAGTCCCTGACATGTCGCGCGATGCGCGTCTCACCGCCCATGGCGCCGTCCCCACATCCCTGGCCATGTGCAGTGATCGCGCGCTGCGCGAGTTCGTGGACACGGCAGTGCCGAACGGGTCCGGCATCGGCGGGACGGCGTCCCTGCTGGAGGTCGCCGGAACCCCCGTCTTCGTGAAGCGGGTGCCTCTCACCGACCTGGAAAGACGGCCCGAGCATGTCCGGTCCACGGCGAACCGGAGTACGAGTGCGCCGCGGGTGCATCCCGCTCGACGACTCCCCACACAATCGTGCCGGGGGTCGCGCGGCCCGTGATCGCCGAACCACGCCGACCGGGCCTTGCACCCGACTGTCCTCGCGGCGGGTTCTCGGGTGGTGGCGTTGGCAGGGTGGGCATTGCACGCCCGGTCACCGAGCGGCAAAGGCGCCGGCATGGCGGTCGCGGTGTCGGGTGGTGTGCGCTCGCTCACGGCGGGGACCCTTCCGTACGGACGGGATGCGTGCTCGATGTCAGGTCCAGCCGAACTCGCTGTAGAGGTGGCCGGCTTGGATGGCTCGGATCGCGGCGCGGGTGTAGTCGACGGTCGGGTCCGGAAGGTCGTGGGGTGCCACCATCCCCGGCCGAGGCACTTGTCGGGTTCGAGGACTTCGGGCGTGCCCGTCCAGCGCCGGGCCCGGAAGACCATCTGCATGCGCGGGCATGTTCCCGGCGCGTCCATGAGGTGGAGGGCATGGGCGAACTCGACGTCGTCGGGGTGGATCACCAGCCCGGCCTCCTCCCGGGCCTCACGCACCAGGCAGGCCACGGCGGACTCCTGCTCGCAATGCCGGGCCAGGAAGTGGTGGGTCGAGGGCGCGTAGAGCGAATCGGGATGCCGCAACCCGAGCAGGATCCGCCCCCGGGAGTCCTGCACGTACAGGTGGACGCCGACGACGTTCAGGACGCCACGTGTACCGCACTCGACGTGCCGGTTCGTCGTCGCCGCGACGGCCGACCTCGCGGCCGATCGGTCATGACGCGAAGTGGGGCCCTCCGCGGAGTGCGATTTCGGTGTCGTCCAAGGCTTCGCTCCGTGCGCGCGTGAGCCGTACGAACCCTGGTGGCTTGAGAGCACGCCGTCATGGTGGAGCGGCACCACACCTACGATGCGCGTATGACGCAGGATTCCGGGTTCGGTGTGTTGTTGGCGTGGTTGCTGGACCGCAGAGAGCTCGGCGTGCGGGATCTGGCCGATCGCGCGGGGGTGACGGCGGACGAGGTCCGGGCGGTACTCGCAAGGGAGGCCCCCGGCGAGCGGCTGCTGCGACGGATCGCGCCCGCCGTCGGGTTGCGGACCGTCGATCTGTTCATCCTCGCGGGGTCGGCCGTCCCGGAGGACCTGGCGCCGTTGGACGGCGCGGCCGAGGAGTGGGCGCCCCGCATCGTGTCGGACGGGATTCACCTTCCGGCGGCGGGGCGGCGTGAACTCCTGCGGGTCATCCGTTCGTTGCCCCAGGAGGAAAGGCTTTCCGTCTTCGTCCCGAAGCCGCTCGCGGCCCTCGCGGATCGGGGCGGAGCGGTCGTCCGCATGCTCCAGTACCGCAATCTGAGCTGGACGGGCATGCAAAGGGCCTTGGCGGTCGCGACACCCACGCTCCTGTCGGCGTCCACCTACGGTTTGATCGGCTCCGGTCGCAAGGAGTTGTCGCCTCGCCTGGTGACGGACTTCGCGGCCGTGTTGGGGATCGACGCCCTGGAGCTGGCGGCGCTGACGGGCGTCCACTTGCCCGAGGTACCACCACCCCCGCCCCCGGAGGCGGTCGACGCCGCCGCCCTGCTGTGGGAGGCACGGCGCCTGTCCGCCACCCAGGCACGGCACGTCGCCGAACTGGCACGCTCCATGCGCGGGGACCGCGCCAACGGCTACATCGCCAACCTGCCCGGGACCTGACGGCCACAGGGCGCCCTCCCGCCGAACGACCCTCCGCAGGCGTCCGACGCGGTCGAGACGCCACGGGTCGAGGGCGTCGGCGACGGCATGGTCCGGTGATCGCCGCGTGGCGGAAACCGGTCCCAGCGCATCGACTTCGGATGACGGTGCGCGGCGCGCGGTCGGACGTGCAGGAGCTATGTCGGTGAGCGTCGCGCGGGAGAACGGCGACCCGAGCAACGGCGGAAACTCCCTCTCTGCGATGATCGCCCCCATCGAGCCGATTGCCCGTGATGGGCTTCCCGGTAGTCCACGCAAGGAACGGCACATGCACGAGCAGGATCCGGTTCTCCGCGAGTTCCTCGACGAGGCCACCAACGCGTGGGCCCTGGACGCCAATCTCGCGCGGCTTCGCGAGATCGACCCGGACGCGGAACTGATCACGATCGCGTTCGTGGATGCCCTGTGCAACCCGGAGCTGTACGGCGAACAGGGCCGCTCGCACCAGGAGTACGTGACCGCCAAGCAGGCGCAGGGACGCCTGGACCTGTGGGAGCTCCTCTTCGCAGGGGTCTGCGACACCGACCACGAATCCGCCTCGTAGGCCCTCCCCACGGGACACAACCCCTCGCAGCCCGGGAGCCGAAGCGGCTGCCGGCGGCGGGGATCCACGCCAAGTCGATGGCCATCGGCTCACGAGAGGGCTGCTCCCCACGACATCGACCCATCGACATTGGCATCGCTCGATCCACGGACCCCACCGAGGTGACGTATCCGAGCCATCCGAAGCCGACTTGGTCGCAGAGATCGGTGTGTGGGCGCCCGGGCATGCACGGAACCGGTGTGGCCCCGACTGCCGTTCTCGCCTGCGGGCCGGCGGATTCAGCAGGTGGGGAGGGTGGCCGGCGCCTGGAGCCACGCCACGGGCGCGTACCCGGTGATGCCGTTGTCGGTGGTCACCCGTGCCCACAGGTTGCTGCGGACTCCGTGCCAGCCCCACGTGGTGGGCCCCGTGCTTGCGCAGGTGGCGGTGAGGTCGGTGCCCACGGGGACCGTGGTGACGGTGGAACCGGCGCCGGGTCGGGACCGCATCGGCAGACCGATCTTCTGCAGCGCGGTCACGGTGGTGCGGGTGACCTGCGCCTCGGCTGCCGGGGCTGCCGGTGCCTTCGCCGCCGGTGTGCCGGGCGGCGTGGCGGCCGATGTCGGGGCGGTCGACGCGGTGACGGCGCTCTTGGCGGCGGACTCGGTGTCGGGCTTGTCGTCGCCCGCGTTGAGGAGGCTGCATCCCCCGACGACCACGACGAGCGCGATGCCGCCGAAGGTCGCCATCCCCCCGAACGAGAAACCGTCACCCCCATCGCTGACGGCAGGGCGAGGGCGGGGCTTGCGGCGCAGGTGCGAGCGCACGCGGACGTAGCCGGGCGGGACGTCGGACACGATGCCTCCGGGGTCAGTGGACGTACGGGGGAAGGGCGTTCTCGGCGAGGGCCACCAGCGCGGCGACACGGCTCTCGTCGAGCACACGCGGTCGGGCGTCGAGCCACTCACGCAGGGCCTCGGCGGGCACGACGGTGACGCCGTCCACCACGGTGCCCCGACGAGGCAGATGCGGCTGACCGTGGACGGAGATCACCGCCTGCACGCCCACGCCCAGCGCCTCCTGGGCCTGATCGGCCTCCCATCGCACCGTGCGCAGGGCCCTGTCCTGGGGGTATCTGCCGTACCACAGGCGGCCGTCGGCGTCGAAGCGCGCCCGCGACTTGGTCGAGGTCCACGTCTTGGTGTCCAGGTAGACCACTCCTCCGCCGCCGAAGAGGATGTGGTCCAAATTCGCGGCCGATCCGGGGATCGCCCGATCGTGCAACGCGACCCAGCCGCGGGCCAGGGCCAGCGAACGGGCGGTACGCCGCTCCCCCTTGGCGCCCTTGGCCCAGCGATCGGCGGTGAGCGAGCGCGTGTACGAGCCGCCGGTGAGGGTCGCGCCCACCACGATGCCCGCGCCCGCGCCGAAGCCGGCGGATGCGGAGGCCGCGGCCGCCACCCACCCGACGAGGGATGCCATCCCCGCGACGAGCGGGGCACGCCGCAGGGCGACGCGGTGCCGCGCCCGTCGGTGGGCGCTGCGGATGGAGCGGGACTGACGGGCGGCGGATGCGCCGGCGCCGAACGTACTGCGGGCCATGCGCAGCCTCCCCCGAGACGGTCCTCCCCTGGCCTCGACCACGATAGCGATTCGCTCCGACACACACGGTGAGATCGCGGGGATCGGGCCTGGTCCGGTATCCGCGAACGCGGCCTGTATGCGCCGTCGCGGGCGTGGCGCGGGGTGCCCGGCCTACCGAATTCGGACAACGCAGGTGGGGCATGGGATGACCGATCCGGCTGCTTCCGTGACCGACGCCGACGAATGGCTGCGGCGTGCGACCCGGCTCCAGCAGCCGAGCGATCGCGGTGTCGAAAGCATCCACGTCCGCAAGGGACCCGCCTGTGGAAACCCTGGAACCCGCCGTGTACTTCGACCTGCCGGCCGAGGACCGCGCGATGCTCGGGAGTTGGGCCCGGCAACTCCCGGTATCCGCAGGCGCGTTACCCGCGGGATGACAACGCGAACGCCCGCAGCGTTCGCACACGGTGGTGGCGTTGCGCGCTCGGGCTTCGTCGGGACCGCCCGGCCAGGCCGAGGGCCCGCGATCCCGGATGGGGGTGGGGATCACGGGCCCATCACCGGCCAGGGGGGATGTGCCGAGACCGACAGGTTACGCCGACCCGGCCGAAAACTACTGCCCGTTCTGCGACAAACCTTGGTGGCAACCGGGGACTTGAGCGGGTGGGCGAAGTGTACGAAGACGGGCGGAGCGAGGTTCGTTCAGCCTATTGAGAGTCACCGGTTTGCCCCTGCATCTCGGTCATGGCTCCCCTCCCTGCCGGTAGGCGTCCCGATCCTGCTGGAGGCGCCACAGGTCCTGCATCAGGCCTGGCCGGCTGATCAGTTCGTGGAAGGTTCCGCTCTGCACCACACGGCCCTTCTCCATGACGACCACGCGATCGGCGACGGAGGTGTTGGCCAGGTTGTGCGTGACGAGCACGACCGCGCGGTTGCCGGCCAGGTCACGCAGGCCGGTGAAGATCCGGTGCTCGGCGCGCGGGTCCAGGTCGGAGGTCGGCTCGTCCATGACCAGCAGACCTGCGTCGCGATGGATCGCGCGCGCCACGGCGATGCGCTGCCACTGTCCCGGGGACAGGGCCACCCCGCCCCACCACTCCCGCGCCAGGAGGGTGCCCATTCCGGACCGCAGGGTCTCGATCACGTCGTCGGCGCCACTGGCCCGGGCTGCCGCGATCACGGCTCGCTCGCCCTCCGTGCGGGGCTGTCCCAGATGGATGTTCTCCCGCGCGGTCATCGGCCAGCGGGCGAAGACCTGCGGAACCACCGACGTCTGTTTCCACATGGCCTGTGGGTCCAGGTCGGCGATATCGACCCCGTCCCAGGCGACGGTGCCGGTGGTGGGCAGGTTGAGACCCGACAGCAGTTTCATCAGGGTCGACTTGCCCGAGCCGTTCTCGCCGACGACGGCCACGATCTCTCCTTGGTGGACGTCGAAGTCGACGCCGCGCAGGGTGTCCCGGTCGGCCTCGGGGTAGCGGAAGACGACGTCGCGCAGGGCGATGTGGCGCGGTCGGTCCGGGACGATGTCGCCGCGATCCAGGCGTTGTCCGGCCGCTTCGGTGACGAACCGTTCCCAGTCGTCGAGGTACAGGCCGGTCCGCAGCAGGTCGCGGCCGTAGCCGACCAGGCCCTGGAGGCCGGTGCCCGCGGAGCGCAGGGCGAAGATCGCCGTGCCGGCGGACGCCGCGGAGATGTTCCCGGTGCCCAGCAGCAGCAACACCGCGCCCCACACCACCGCGGACGCCAGCCCGGTGGCGACGGCGCCCACCACCGCGATCTTCGCCCGATCCCAGGTCGCCCGGTTGTTGGTGGCCTCGACCCGCACCGCGCTGGCTCTGTACTTGTCGAGGAGGTAGGGGGCCAGGGTGTCCGTGCGGACCTGGTCGGCCTGTTCCTTGGCGATCAGGTGCCAGCGCAGCATGGACATCACCCGGCGGTCCTTGTGTGTGGCCACCACTGCCAGGTAAGTGACGCGTTCGCCACGGATCGAGGCCATCGCCTGCGGGACGGCCGCCAGCAGGAGCAGCGGCAGCAACAGCGGATACAGCGCGGCGAGCACCACGCCCGCGGCGACGAGGGTGGCGAGGGAGGAGATGTAGTTCTGGGACTGTCCGATCATGTCGCGGCTGACGTCCACGCCCCGTTCGGCCGCGTCGTATCTGTCGTTGAAGCCGGGGTGGTCGTAGGCGGCCTGTTCCGCGTTGGTCGCGGCCTCCAGCATCTTGTACTCCGCCTCGCGGCAGATCCGGGGTGAGAGGCGGTTGGACAGGGCCTGGATGACGATGCCCAGCAGGGCCCGCAGGCCGGCGGTGGCGGCCAGCACCGACACCGCCGGAATCGCCGCGCCCAGCCGGCCGGGGTCGTGTGCCGTGTCGATCAGCACGGAGAACGCGGCGGTGGTCGCGAACAGCCCCAGGGCGGCGGACACTCCGGACACGAGTTGGCAGGCCAGCAGCCACACGACCGCCTTGCGGTCCACCTCCCACGCCAGGGCGAAGGTTCTGCGGACCAGCGACGGGAGCCGGCGCGCCATGCTGCGGCCGGTCAGCAACTCGGCCAACTCCAGGCTGTCGCCGCCCGGGTGGTCGTACGTCAACGTCTCCTCGGGCGCTTCCGCTTCCGGCTCCCCCGCGTCGGCGTGCTTGTCGCGCAGTCTGCCGGTGGTGTCGGTCATGCCCCGCTCCCCTCGTCGACAGGGCGTTCGGTGAGCGCCCGAGCGGCCGTCTCGGACAGCGGCGACCTCGTGTCGCCGACGGCCGGCACCGTACGCAGCCGGTCCTGCGTGGGGTCGTACGCGATCGGGTCGCCGGGGCGTTGGAAGTGCACGGCGAGTCGGGCGCCGGCCCAGTAGGCGTCGAGCCCGGCCCGGCAGTAGGCAACCATTGGCACCGGCAACGCGTCGAGCCGGCACCAGTCCATCGCGTCGCAAACGGCCGGTTCCATCACCCGCGGTGTGCCGTGCCAGCGCCGGACCTCGAAGAAGAAGCCGACCCGTGCACCCCCGTCCGGGCTGCGATGGTGTATCGCGGTGGCGGGGCGCACGTCGGCCGGGTCGACGAATACGCCCGTCTCCTCCGCCGTTTCACGGACCAGGGCGTCGACGACGTCCTCGTGCGGCCCGTCCAGATGTCCTGACGGAAGGTGCCACAGGCCTGCGGCGTACACCGCTCCCGCCCGCCGCGACAGCAGTACCCGAGGACCGTCCATGCCGTCGCGGCGAAGGATCAGGTGGACGTCCACGGGCTCCGTGTGCCGCGCCACCGCGCTCAATTCGCACCCCTGGGCAGGCAGCGACGCGACTCGGCTGACGGGCCTTCCGCCGGTGGGTCGTGGCGGGGTGGTCCTTCGTCGCGCGGTCCGTGGTCGCCGAACCACGCCGACCGGAACTTGCACCCGACTGTCGTCGCGACGGGTTCTCGGGTGGTGGTGTTCGCAGGGTGGGCGTTGCGTGCCCGGCCATCGAGTGGCACGGTCACGGCGGTCGCGGTGTCGGGTGGTGTGGGCTCGCTCACGACGGGGACCCTTCTGTACGGACGGGGTGCGTGTTCGATGTCAGGTCCAGCCGAACTCGGTGTAGAGGCGGCCGGCTTGGATGGCTCGGATCACGGCGCGGGTGTAGTCGGAAGGTCGTGGTGGTGCCGCCACCCCCAACCGAGGCACACGTCGGGTTCGAGGACTTCGGGCGTGCCCGTCCACCGGCGGGCACGGAAGATCATCTGCATGCGCGGGCACGTTTGCGGCGCGTCCAGGTGGAGGCCGACGACGTTCAGGACGCCCCGCGTACCGGACGCGACGGGCCGGGTCGGTAGCGAGACGGCTTCCTCTCCGCGCATAGGGAAGTTCCCGACCGTCGGCGGACTCCGGGTTCGACGCGGGGTCTCGTGATCACGCCGTCGGGGTCGGGGAGAGTGATGCGCGGCGCGGGAAGGGACGGTTCGATGTCATCACGCAGAGCGTAGAGATCCCTACCGACAGTCGCGGTGTGGCGTCGTCCAGGACCGCGGGATCACGCGAAGGGTCGACCGTGCGGCGGCTCACAGTTGCCTGCGGAGCGCGATTTCGGCTCTGTCCACGGCGGCCGTGAGGGCTTGCGCGTGGGCTGCGCAGAGATGTCCGGCGTCGAGCCCCGATGCGGCCACGACGGCACGCAGGTTGCGTGTCTGTCCATTGGTCAGGCGGGAGCGTGCCGGGTGGTGGTTCAGGACGTCGCGGGCGGCGTAGGCGTCGAGGGCCGCCACGTCGGCGAGAGCGTCCCTCACGCGGATGCCGGTGGGGTTCGCGGGTTCGCGGTTCAGGTCGAGCGCGGTGAGTCCGACTCGGGCCTGGAACGCGGCGGTGGCCGGATCGGGCGGCGTGATCACCGGGAGTGCCTCGCGCACGGCGAGGTCGGGGTCCGGTCGTCGTGGTCGGCAGTGGGCGCGCAGAAGGGCCGCCACGGTGTTCTCCCATGGTTCCGTGGGAACCGTGGTGTCGATCATGGTGCGGGCCTTCCGGTCGAGGCCGCGTTCCATCAACGACATGATCGTGATCTGGCGGCCGTCGAGTAGTCGGTTGCCGACGCCCCGGTGTGCTGCCATGGTTTCGGCGGCCTCGGTCCAGCGGCCGATCCGCGCCAGGGCCCTGGCGCCGTCGATCAGCACCGTCGCCCACAGTTCCTCGCAGATTCTTCGGTGGTCGGCGTCGGTGCCGGTCAACACCGACAGGTCGATCTCCCGGTCGCGGATCTCGGTTGTTCCGCGCCGTCGGCCGGCGTGGAGCAACCGCTCCAGGACCTCGTAGGCACCTTCGCCGTCGCCTTCGCGGATCAGCAGGCGGGCCAGGTTCACCACCGGCATGAGCGCCATCACTGCGATGTCCCCGGTGAGGCGTCCTGCGTCGGCGAAGGCCCGGTGCTGTTTCCAGCACAGATCGGCGGCCAGGTCGGGCATCCCGACGTCGGAGGCAATCAGCGCGGCGTAGTTGAGGACTCCGCTCGCGCGGGCCACCAAGGCGCGGTGGCCCGCGTCGGCGGGCGGGGCGGCCAGCGCGGTGAGGTGGTCGATGCGCTCGGCCAGGGGTAACCCGGGCGCTTTCGGTCGACGCACCAAAGGGATGCGGGCGGCTATCGCGGGGATCATCGACTCAGCTCCTGCGTGGCCAGTCGACGACAAGGCGGCTGTTGGGCTTGTCTACGACGAAGCGCGGCTCGGTGGGCGCGAGTTGCCGGCGGGCGTCGCCGACGGCCATGCGGAAGCCGGGTTCGGGTGCGGTGTTGCCCCAGCCGCGGTCCCATTCGCCGATCTCCGTGGCGACCTGTTCGGCGAGCGTGGCGGCGTGGGGGCCGTGGCCGATGGCGCCGATCTCCCAGAACCTGCCCTGCTCGTCCTCGCCTTCGCGCACGGTCAGGTAGGCGAGGGTGTCGCCGTCGAGGGCTGCCATGGAGCCCCATGCGAAGTGCGGGGTGAAGCCGGGGCGGGATCCGGGCATGCGGGACAGGCCGTTGGGCAGCACGGTCGCCAGGTACAGGTACAGCCACTCCCAGGGGTCGCCCTGGCGGAACTTCACGCCGGAGTAGACCTTGCGGGAGGGCTGATCGAGGACGGTGCGGATCGCCTCGCGGTCCACGTCCTGTTCGCTGAACGTCTCCAGACGTACGTTGCCTTCCCCGGCCATGGGTACGAGGGTGTAGACGTCGTCGCAGACGCCCTTGCGCAGGGGTACGAAGGTTGCCATCTCGCAGGAGACGGTCTTCCAGGTGCGGCCGTCGCGTTCGAAGGCGAAGCTGCGGGAGACGCTGCCGCGGATGCGCATCGGCAGGACCAGGCGTCCGTCGGGGGCGAGTTGGTCGAGGATCTGCACGGGGACGTCGCCGGCGCCGACGGTGAACTGGATGCGGTCGAAGGGGGCGTGTTCGGGGAGTCCGGTGGCGCCGTCGGCGAGTTCGACGCTCACGTTCGACGCTCCGGCCTGTGCGAGGTTCTTGCGGGCGCGGTCGACGAGGTCCTGGTCGACGTCCACGGTCCACACGTGGCCGTCCGGGGCGACGAGTCGGCCGAGCAGGGAGGCGTTGTAGCCGGTGGCGGCCCCGGCTTCGAGGATCTTGTGGCCGGGTCGGGGGCCGAGTTGCTCGATCTGGGTGGCGACGATCGAGGGTGCGGAGATGCAGGAGATCATCTCGCCGTTGTCGTCGTGCTTGACGGGCACGGCGTCCTCGACGTACGCCGTCCGCAGGTCGACGCCGGGGAGGAACAGGTGACGTTCGACCTCCCGGAAGGCGGCAATGGCGGCGGGGGTGCGCAGGTGGCCGTCGACGAGGCGGGTCACGAGCGCCTCGCGAAGTGCGGCGGGGTCGTTGGCCGGGGGCGTGGTGGTCTCCATGCGAGTGAGGCTAGGGGTGGGAGAGGCGGCTCGGTGGGTGGACACGTCGGTTTCACTCCTGTCGGCGAAGGCGACCTGTAGGCCCAGCCATGCCGTTGCCGCCTGTTCGGCGACGGGTACCCCTGCGCGGTTGAGGGCGAAGATCGCGTGGTGGGCGAGTACCGCGCGCAGGCCCCGGGTCAGGTGCCCGTCGACGGCCAGTCGCCGCAGTCGGTGCCCGGTGTCCTCGAAGGCGGCGACGCGTCCCGGCCAGGCGCGTTCGGCGTCCGGCCGCCGGGCGGCATCGGCGTTCATCAGGCGCCGCATCGCCGCGATCGCCCGCTCGCGCGCCCGGCCGGTGGGGACGATGACCGCGGGGCGCAGCGAGCCGAGCCTGGCCCAGACGTCGCCGATCTCGAACGGGTCCAGGCCGGCCGCCCGGTTCAGGTGGGAGAGCAGGAGGACGCAGCGTTCTCTGGCGCCGGGGCTGCCGGTCTCGGCCAGGGCGGCGGGGCTGTCCGCGCAGAACAGGTCGTGGGCGACGTCCATGCCGCGGGGGCCGCCGAATGCCGTAATTTCCGGTTCGTAGACGCCTGCGACCCAGCCGTGGAGCAGTCGGTCGGCGACGAGTGCGTCCAGGAGGTGGGCGGCGGGGCGCTCGGTGCGCAGTCGCAGCCCCGGGTCCTTGCGTACGAAGTGGAACCGTCGGTCGCGCAGGGCGAGCGACAGCGCCCGGGCGGCTTCCGGGCCGGCTCCCGCGCGGTCGGGGAAGGACACGGTGGCGTGCCACCAGAGCGCGTTTCGGGTGATCGGGGGGTCTTCGTCGTCGACGTCCATGGTGGTGGGTGCTCCTGGTCGTGGGGTCCGGGCGGGAATGGGCGGGTCAGGGGATCAGCAGGGCGCGGGCCCAACCGGTGGAGTTCGTGCCGTCGAGTGCCAGGTGTGCGCCGGCTCGGCCTTCCATCAGGCCGGGCTTGGTCAACCGGTCCGCGTGGGCGGCCAGGCGCTCGCGGAGGTCCGCGATCAGCGGGATGAGCCGGGCGGGCGTGGGGCTGTGGTCGGCGACGGCACGGGTGGCGGTCAGCAGACCGGCCCAGCCGTGGCACAGCGAGGCGTCGGTGACCCGTGCCAGACGGTCCGGGTCGGTCAACGCGCTCATGAAGGTGTCCTCCGCCGCGCGTGCACGGGCCGGGTCGCCCAGGGCGATGGCGGCCGACTGCAGGGCCAGGGCGATGCCGGGTTCGCCGTAGCACCAGGACGGGCGTGCGGCCGCCGCCGGGGGCGGCTCGTCTGCGGACAACCGGTCGCGTGTCGTCCAGTAGCGGTGGCCGTGTCTGTCCAGCCAACGCGCGAACACGGCGATGGCGTCGTTGTGTCCGGGAACATGGATGCCGTGTCGGGCGGCGAGGGCCAGTACCGCCAGGGGGCCTGCGATGCCGTGTGCGACACCGTTGTTGCCGTGTCCGCCGTCCATCGCCTCGCCGGCGGGTCCGGTCTGCGACCACCAGCCCGGCAAGGCCCGGCCCTCGACGAGGATCGGCCGGGACAGGGACACCAGGTATGCCAGCACCTCCGCCAGGAGAGGCGGGGTGTCGTCGCGGGCAAGCAGCAGCGCGCCCAGTCCGCTCAGGCCCCGGACGAGGTCGAACTCCGCGAGGCGTGGCAGCCCTCCGCAAGCCTGCCGGCGGTGGGCCGCCGCCAGCCGGGTGGCCACGATGCGGTCGACGGCGCGCTGTACGTCGCGGTCGGTGCGCCCGGCCCGGCCGAGAACGAACTCCAACGCCGGTGCGCCGTGGAACAGCGACGCGTTGCCTCCGGCGCTGACACCGCCCGCGACCGCCTCTTCCAGGCTGCTTCGCGCGCGGGCGAGGTGGCCACGTTCGACGTGCAGCAGCGCCACCCCCAAGGGGCCCTCGGACAGGTCCTGCGTCCCGGGCGAGCCGGCGGTCGCCTTCACGGGCGTGCCCGCAGCGGGATGACGATGCTGTGGGCACGGCCGCCGATCCAGCCGTCGGCGTCCGGCGGCGGCGCCTCGTGCAGGACCGCGACCCCGGTCGGGGCGGCGGCCAGGTGCGTGCGCAACAGGTCCAGGTCCATGTCCCGGCGCAGGTCGAGCGGCAGGTGTTGGTCGTCCTCGGCCAGGAGCACGCGGTCCGGCACGCGGAACCTGCTCTTCCAGGCATGCAGTTGCCCCGCCCATCCGTCGAACGTCGCTGCGGGCCCGGGCAATGCCGTGGCCGGTACCTTCCAGCGGGCGGCCACCAGGATCGAGCGCCGGTGGTGCAGGGCGGGGGTGAACGGAAGGGTCCAGGCCGCGCCCCAGTCGAACCCCGTCACCTGCGGGGCCCCGGCGCGGGCGATCTCGGCGAGGAAGCGGGCCAGCGGTGGGGTGTTGTTGTTCCACAGGAAGTTGATCGCGGTCGGCGCGAGAAGCTCCAGACGCGTGCCCGTGGCGGCCTCGGCCAGGTACAGGCGTCCCTCGCGAAGGCCGACGATCAGATCGGCCGGGAAGAGCACGTCCTTGCCTGCGTGCCGGAACTCCCCGACGCTGATCAGCCGTGGCAGTACCTGTGGGGTGCGTGTGAGCAGGTCGGCCCGGACGCGGCCGGCGTGGAAGGACAACTGGGCGTTCTGCGCTCCGGGTTCGACCGTGGGCAGATCGGCGTGGGTCGAGGCGGTCTGCGGGAACAGGTGCCGGAAGCGGCCCGTCATCGACCCGGCCGCGCGCGAAACGGTGGCCACCCGCAGGCGAAAGCCCCCCTGGTCCAGCACGCGGGTCGATGCCGCCTGGACCTGCACACACAGTTCGAGGTGGGGCGCGCGGCACGTGGGCCTGCCGCCCGCGGCCTCCAGCCGCTCGATCATCGCGCCGGACAACACCACCGACCCGCGGCCCTCGACGGCGGCGGTGCCGGCCAGTTCCAGGAGCAGGCGGTCCCGGCGGGTCATCGGGCGAGGCGGTTCGAAGACGTGACCGAACCCCTCGGGGAAGCCCAGGCCCGTGTCGGAGTCCGTCGCCTGTAACAGCGGCACCTCGACGCCCTCCCCGAAGCGGTCGGCGAACCGCTCGGCGTAGCGGCTCCACGCCCGGGTTCCCGACGGGTGTGTGGCGAGCCTGGCCAGAACGGTCGCGGCCGTCTCGGCCTCCACCTCGACCGCTCGCGGCAGTCGCACGAAGGCGTCCAATTGCAGATCCGGAGCCGCAGTGTCGGTGCGGGCCCTCTCGCGCAGTTCGCGGGGCAACGGGTCGGCCGTGTCGACGACGGTGGCGGGCGCACGCAGCGACGAGCGCAACAGCCGCACGCGAAGGAGTTGCGTCAGCAGCCGCTTCCGGCCGTGTTCGTCCGCGTCGGGGAACTCGGCGGCGACCTTGTCCGCCAGGGCCGAGTACCGAATCGGCGACCGGGCCGCCTCCAGCACCAGCGCGACTGCGGGCGTCAACGCGAGCGAGAACTCCGAGGGGCCCTCGGAGGGAACGAACAGGCGCCCTCTCCGCCGACGGGCCAGGGTGTTGACGCAGACCTCGACGTCCGCCATCCGCTCGGCGTCCCTCTCCCACTCGGCGATCGCCGCGTCCAGCGCCACCGGGTCCGGCCGGGCGACAACCCGGTGTCGGTCCCCGAACCGTGCTTGTGCCGCGCCGCCGAACTCGATCGGCGCGACACCCGCGAACAGGCCGAACGGTGTGGAGCGCTGCGTGTACCTGATCGCGTACCGGGCGGTGGCCAGTGCGGCCCGGCGTGCGCGGCGTGCCTTCGTCGATCGTCCGCCGAGGATCTCCCCGACACAGCGGTCCAGATCCGGGCTGGCCGCGGACACCGCCCGGCGAAAGGCGTCGTCGGCCCAGACCGCGCCCAACCAGGACCGCCAGTGCTCGAACGGCGCGCCGGGGCTCGGCCAGGTGGGCATCTGCGGCCCGGCGAGGTTCACCGCGGCGCGCAGCATCCCTTCACCGGCGCTCCGGTACAGGCTGTGTCGTGAGCGCGTCATCACCCACACTCCGTTCCTGACGAAGGGCCGCGGGCCGGGCGGACGGCTCCGTCCGGCCCGCGAGCCCGAACGATCCGGGCTATGAGGTGGTGCAGGCGCTCGGGCAGGAACTCCCGCAGTTGTCGCCGGTGGTGCACGTCAGCACCGTCTCGGTCGCCGGCGTGTTCTCGATGAGCGTGATGTCGAGCCGGAAGGGGTCGAACCCGGTATCGGTGTCGACGGTGTCCTGCGGCTCGGGGCTCTGCCCGATGGTCGGAGTCTGCATCGTCTGTGCTCCTGATCCGTTTTCGGAGGAACCGGTCCGGATACGCGGCCGGTGCTCTGGTGCAAACGCGCGGCCTGGTGCCGCCGGGCGCGGTCCGCGGGCGTCGGCAACGAAGCTCGGGGTCCACACCTCGCCCGCTCCCTCGAGGCGGGGCGAGGACCGTTGCGTTGTGTCCCGAACCGAGCACACACCGGGATCGGGCGGAGAACAATGAGGTGGGCCGAGCCGGCACCGATCCCAAACCGAGGAGGGCGTCTGCGATGCCCGACCAGATCCGGCACGATCTACGGGAGGCGCGCAGAGCATCCGCGATGACCTGGGCGAGGTTCACCCTTGAGGCGGGGTTCCACCAGGCATACCTGCGCAGCGTCGAGAACGGGAACCGGTCGGTGACCCTCGGTGTCGCCACCGCGTACGACCGGGTCCTGCGCACCGGGGGCGTGTTCACGAGGAGACTGGAGGCCACCGGCTCGGCGACGGCCGGGAACACGCCGTGGAACCGGGCGGGGGCCCTGACGGTGCTCGCGAGACTCTCAGACGGGAGTGATGTGGACCGCAGGAGCTTCCTCACGGTAGGAGTGGCGCTCTCCGCCTCGGCACGCGGCTGGTCCGAGGCCGTGGAACGGCTGCGGACGACCCGCACGCGCGCGCCTCTTCCCGGCGGCCCGGCGGTGTTGGCTCACGTGAACGAGCGGCTCGACCACCTCATGCACCTCGACGACGAACTCGGCAGCGGTGAGGTGTACCGGCTGGCCCGCGGGGAGCTGTCCTTGATCGTCGGGCTTATCAAGTCAGGCCGCTACGACGGGCCGACCGTGGACCGGCTGCACTCGACGGCATCCGAAGCGGCCAGGCAGGTGGCGTGGGCCGCGTTCGACCAGGGCCGTCTCGGCATCGCCCAGCGCTACTTCGACGCCTCCCTCCGGGCCTCGGCCGAGGCCCGGGATCCGATCGGCGGCGCCTACGCACTCTCCTTCGCCGCGATCCAGTGCTACTCCGCCCCCGGACAGGCGCAGAGGGCGATATCGCTCCTGGAGACGGCACACGAGCAGGTGAAGCACAAGGCCACTCCGCGCATGCACGCCATGCTGGCCGCACGCACCGCCCGCGCCCTGTCCAAGACCGGCGCAAAGAAGGAATGCGCACGCCAACTCGACGTCGCCCGCGCGGCCTTGGACCGGGGAAGACACGACGACGACCCGAGGACCCTGTACTGGGTGGACTACGGCGAGGTCGAGATGATCGCCGGCTCGGCCGCCTTGCAGCTGGGCGAACCGGCCCGGGCGATACGGTACTTCGAGGCGGCCATGCAGGCGTCCTACCCCGGCGACGACGAGTATCCGCGAAGCCACGCGATCTACCTCGCCCGGGCCGCCGAAGCACATCTGGCCCTGCACGACCTGGATGCCGCGGTCGCCACAGCGCGCCACGCCGCCCGATGTCTCGGGTCGGTGGATTCCGCCCGTTCGGCCACCGAACTGACGGGGCTTCGCGCGAAGCTGGCGGCGCACCTCTCCCACGCGGGTGTGCGCGATTTCCTACAGGTCGGGTAGGCCGAGCATGTCGCGCAGACGACGGGCGGCGACGCGCTCGTCGAGTGCGAGCAGCGGCGTCATGCCCAGACGGTGCGCGGCGGCAAGGTTGTCCTCGCCGTCGTCGACGAACACACACCGCTCGGCCGACACGCCGAGTTTGTCGAGTACCAGGCGGAAGGCGGCGGGATCGGGCTTGCGTATCCCGTGCTCCGCCGACAACACGACCTCGTCGAAGGTGCCGCGCAGGTCGAACCCCGCGTAGGGATCGTACGGTTCCCGCCCGAGACTGTTCGACAACACCGCTGTTTTGATCCCCGCGGACCGCGCCTGCCGAGCGACCTTGAGCACCTCGTGCGCCGGGAACGCGTCATGGAGGTATCGGGCCATCAGGTCGTGGGGAACAACACCGATCAGAGCCCCGTAGCCTTCGTTCCACTCGGTCTGAGTGATCAGGCCCAGCTCCAACCGTCGGAACAGCTCCTGCCCTCGCGGATCGGCCCACCCGCGGAGGAAGGTTCCCCGCGCGACCTTCTCCCGATCCTCGAAGGCCGAGATCACCTCGACCATGTTCCAGGTCAAGACCCCGAAGAAGTCGAAGACCACACCGCTGTATCGGGGCCCAGGGGACATCGCCATTACGCAATCCTAGAGCCCTGACAGACGCAGGGGCAGACCGCGCCCGTCGGGCGACGTTCATGCCGAACGCACCCGACGGAGGCGGTACATCGTCCTGTGGAGCCGCGTACCCGGCGACGGCAGGAACCGCCGTGCCGTCAGGTGCCAGGGACCGGACCTTCCGAATCCGTTTCGGTCCGGAGGGAGGAGACGACTCCCCGCCTCGTCAGGCGCACACGCGCTGCACCGGGTCACCCACGCGCCGCCTCCGGTGCCCGTGCCGATGCGGGCGACGACGCCCGCGCGGGGCGCCACATAGACCGCGCAGTCGCGGTTCGCGCACGCGGCGTCGAACTTACACGATCACGTTGTGTCGGCCCGATCGCGCGATGCGGGATGGTGCGGGTATCGGTGCTCCTCCGCCGCGGTGCCGGGCCGTCTCCGTTCGATTGCCGTGCGGGGCCGTCTCCGTTCGATCGGTCGGACGGTCGGACCCAAGCGAAGCGGGCCGGGGATCTCGAACATGTCGTGGTAGCGGCGCCCGCAATAGCTCACCATCTCGTCGAAGACATGCGAGGTCCACGAACGCCTCCACCACCCCGCCGGCTTCGACGCGCTCCTGCCCGCGCCAGGAGCGCGGAGGTCTTGGGACGAGTCACCAGGTCCGCCATGTCGACGGCAAAGAAGTCGGCGTCGAAGACGAGCGTGGTCGCGCGCTGGTCCCGACGTCGGCGCGGACCTGCTCGATGTCTGTCTGTGAAGGGATCGAGCCATGGTGCTTGTGGTTGACCCGGATCTCGTTCATCCGTTCCACCGCCTTCGGCCGGGCTCAGCATGCGATCCGGTCCTTCGCGGTGGGCGACGGCGTGTTCAGTGTTGCGGTGTCCCACAGTGCGAGGTCGTCCAGGATCGCGGCGGCGGGTGCGAGGTGTGGTGTGGGGTGCCCTGTGGTCAGGTCGTCGGGAAGTTCGACGTTGTGGTCGAGGCGGATCAGGTCGCGCCATCGGCGCAGGTCTTCGGCGTGGGCGGCGATGCGCGCGCCGACGGCGCCCACCAGGCGGTCGGAGGCCAGGAGTCCGTCGAGGGTGAGGCCGCCGGGCAGGAGTCGCGCGGCGGTGAGGGCTCCGACCCCGCGGATGCCGGGGATGTTGTCGGCCGGATCGCCCGTGAGGGCTCGAAAGCACGGCCACTGCTCGGGGTGGACGCCGAAGCGGGTGTGGACGTCGGGCCGGGTCTGGACGCGTCGGTCCGGTGGGGCCCCGCGGTTGAGGACGCTGACGGCGGGGTCGGTCAGGAGTTGCAGGAGGTCGCGGTCGCCGGACATGATCCGCACCGACCGTGTCTCGGTGAGGGCTCGGGTGGTCAGGGTGGCGATGGTGTCGTCGCCTTCGGCCGTGTCGTGCTCGATCCAGCGCACGCCGATCGAGTCGAGGGCGGTTTTCACCCAGGGCAGGGACGCGATGGGGCTGTGGTCGGCGTTGGCGCGGTTGGCCTTGTAGTCGGGGTCGGTCTCGGCGCGAGCCGCGCTGCCGTGTTCGCCGTCGAAGGCGACGAAGACCTCGTGTCCGGGGGCGTGTTCGCGGTGCGCCTTGCGGAGCAGGGCGAGGGTGCCGAACACGCCGGTGAGGTCGGCGCCCTTGCGGCTGGTAATGCGGGCGGGGAAGCCGAACCAGGCGTTGTAGAGGAGATGGTGGCCGTCGACGAGCAACAGTGGGGTGGTGACTGCGGTCATGGGTATCCCTCGGCACGGCGATCCGGGGCCTTGACCAAGGCGACCAGGTCCGCGCCGATCTCGTCGCTGGATACCACGGCTTCCTCGTCGATCTGCTGACGCACGATCAGCGCCCGAACGAAGCTGGTCTTACCCGAGGCCGGCGGTCCGACGAGGACGACCAGGCCCGCTGGCACTTGGATCAGCCCGGAGATGCCCGGTGCAGGAGCGTTGAGGTAGAGGTTGCCAGCGCGGTCGAGGGCTTCTTCAGGGGATCCTGCGGGCAGTTCGCTGCGCTGCAACGCACGCCGATCGTCGTCCCGCGAAACGCACCGCCGCCGTCGGCGGCGGTGTCGCCGCGGTCTCAGCGGGGTGGATCGCCGGCGAACCCCTCGGGCTTCCCCCAGGTGCCGGGGAACGTGGGCCGTGGGGCGGGGTCGAACATGTGCTTCAGGGTGAGGGTCAGTCCGGCGCCGGAGTAGTGGTCGACCTGCTGCAGCCAGGGCACCTCGGCCATCAGGCGGCCGAGTTCGTGCGTCACAAGTTCGTCCAGGACGGCGTTCAGGTCCTCGGGGGCGGGGTCGTCGACCAGGCACAGCCATCCCAGCGCGGCGGCGACCCTGACCTCGGCAGGGCGTGCGGGGTCGGACCAGCACGCGCGGGTGAAGCCGGCCGCGTCCTCGTGGCGGTGTTCCCTCGCCAGTTGCGCGATCGCCAGGACCAGGCCCGCCCGCAGACGTGGGTGCTCCTCGACGCGGAACCGCTCGTGCAGGGCCGCGGAGATCTCCCACGCCCGGCCCCACGAGGCGGCCAGGACGCACGCCGCCTCCTCCCGCACAGCCGGGTCCGGGTCGTCCAGAAGGGCAATCGGGATGTGCGCGTCCGCGGCGATCGCGTCCCGCGCCGCCCGCACCGACCAGTTCTGCGGATAGCCGCCCCCGTCGAAGTGCACCTCGTCGTCCGGGTCGGCGACCCGCAACAAGGCGGCGCGCGACCCGTCGCCCCAGTGGTTGCGACACGCCACCGCGGTGACCAGGCCAAGCGCGTTCACCCGCTCGTGCGCGGCCGGGTCCTCGGCGATCCGCAGCAGGAACGGCACGGTCAACGGCGCCACCGACTCCGTCGTGCCCTGATGGCAGATGGAGTTTCCCAGCAACAAAGACGCCTCCCGCGCCGCAGCCGCATCGGCGGAACGCATCCGCAACAGGTGGTCGGGCACGTCCTTGCCCGAGCCGTACGCATGGGAGAACCGGCCCCACGGCGCCTCCTCGAGACGGAACCCGTCCCTGACATCCCTCGACAAGCCCGCAACCACCGTGCGCACATCGAGCCCGGTCCCCTCGTACACCTCGATACCGTGCACACGCATTCGCTCGAAATCGAACACGAGCTCCTCGGATGTCACGGTCGCCTCCTGCGGGTGTCGCCGGCCGAAAGGCACTTGCCTACCACGGGGCACCGACACCACCCGAACGACCGGCCTGGCACGCCACCTTGAGCGCGCCGCGAACCCCGCGCTCACCAGAACCCGGCCTCCGGGAGCGCCGCGGCCGGGGACGGTTGTGGTGTCGCCGGGTCGGTGACGAGGTTGTCGGGGAGATCGTTTCCGGTCCCCGGTTCGATCATTCTGCGCCTGTGCAGGACCCGTTCCCATTGCTCGGTCCCCGTCGGGCGGACCAGGCCGAGGGGGATGTTCTCCCGGTACCGCCCGTCGAACAGGAGGTGGTCTTTGGGCGTCGGCCACTGCTTGGCGGTGACTCCGTAGCGAGGGCAAGTGCACTCGCCCGTGGTACAGCGGAGCTCCGCAGTCTCCGTTCCCCACGTCGTGCGCGGAGCGGGTGATGACGCCCATCTGCCGAAAGAACGTCGGCCACGCCGCCGAGGCCGGAGCCCGCAAGGACGATGTAGGCGGTGACCACGAGGGTGATGCCAGCGGCGGTTTCGAACCGACGTACGGCGTTGTGGGTTGCCCAGCGGCTCCCGGATAGCAATCGGTCAGCGACCTTTCATCCGAATCCGTCCGGTCGTTTCGACTGTGTGAGGCATCGACCTGCACCTAGCCTGGCCGTGTGACCACGCGGATGACATTGAGCGAGCTGCACGAGAAATGGCCGTGCAAGGATTTCGGCACGGTCGTGGACGTCTTGGCTGCGAACTACCGCAGCACTGAAGATCTTGCTTGCTGGGATCGCGCGACGGTGGCGACCCGCCACATCGACCGCTCCCAGCTCATCGACGATCCCGACGCCGACGACAGCTGGCGCAAGATCAACAGCCTACGCCTGGAGATCCGCCGACAGAAGTCTCTCCCTCCGCTTGTCCTGGTCCACACCCTGCAGGCAGGCGGTGACGACTATCTGTTCCTGATCGACGGCTTCCATCGCTTCAACGCCGCCCATTTGGAAGAGGCATCCCAACTCAGCGCGTGGGTCGCGCACATCGGCTGCTGTGACGGACCTGCGCCCGACATGGATCAACCCCGCTCACACGACCCCAGCCGCTGAGACACCTCTTCAAGGGGTCGACCGGTAGTGAGGTCCGCTCGTTTCGGCGGCGCGCGCCACGGCCGTGGCGCAGTCGGGCGCCGCCGGTCCGGCTCGTTGCGGCGGTCGCTTTCAGATCACGGGAGGGTTGTCCGCCGAGTGTGGCAGGCTGCGACTCTCAGGGTCGGGCGGATGTTCGGGGGAACGATGCGCGGATGGTCCACGAACCGAGGACGGGCGTGCGGGCTCACGGCTGTGGCGGCTCTGGTACTGGGGGCCTGTTCCTTCGGCGGCGGATCGAACAATTCGCAAGCGCCCACCGCCGCGCCGAGCGCCTCCCCGTCCGGGCAGGCGCCGTTGGTCGTCTCGGAGGCGGAGGCCCGTGAGGTCCTGGCCAGTTACGACCGCGAGAACAACGCGGCGAACGCCGACATGGACCGCGACCGTATCGCCGGCATCGAGGCGGGCGATCTCTTGGAGACCTCGCTCGCGTCGTACCGCGTGCGCGGGTTGCGTCCGGACCGCGAGCCGTACAAGCCGTTCACCCACAACGACCCCACCTTCTGGATCCCTCGCGGCCACGGCTACCCCCGCGCGTTCGTGATCGTGTCGAACACCGGGAGTCGGGAGGGCCACTCGGTGATGTACTTCGCCCGGGAGTCCCCCCAGGCGCCGTGGAAGGCGATCGTGTCGGCCTGGGTACGCGTCGGCGATCCACCGGCCACGGCGAGCGCGGACCCCGCGCGGGACGCGCTCCCGAAACTCGAGCCGGTGGCGCGTGACGCCGGTGGAGGAGCGTTGCTCGCGGATCCCGGCGACCCGGCACGGTCCGCGTGCGCGCGGTACGCGGCGTACATGTCCGTCCCGGACACCGGCGCCGCGCCCGAGGACGGGCGGTTCGCGCCCGGCGCCCACACCACGGTGCTGCGTCAGGAGATCATCGGCGACCGGGACGCGCGGATCAGGCGGTCCGTGACCGTGACGGCGCGCGAGAATCGAATCGCGCCGGTCTTCCGCACTGCGGCGGGCAGTTCGTTGGTGCCGTGTGTGCTGAACGAGGTCGTCGATACCGCGGTGGCCGATCCCGTGGTGAAGCTGAATGCGGACGGCCCGGACCTGGTGGCGTTGTTGGGCCGCACGAAGTCGTTCGCCTCGATCCGGCTGGAGTACGTCGCGTCGGTGCTGGTGTCCGTCCCCGAGGCGCCGGACGCGCCGATCACGGTTGTCAACGGCGGGCTGGGCAGCTCGCACCTGGTCAACGCCACGGGAACCTGACGCCGCCGAACGACCCGGCTGTGCGGCGCCACCGGCTCGGTGATCAACCGGGTGACAGCGGGATCAGGTTCGTGTGTCGCTTCGGCAGGTCCTCGGGATCGCCGTGTCCGGAGACGATGTGCGCGGGGATGCGGGCGGCGACGAGTTCGTCGGTGAGCAGGCGGAGCATGGTCTTGCCCATGGGGGCGGGCAGGAAGTTCTTGGTGTCGACCCACGCGTGGGGCCCCGCGGGGGTGGGCTCGGGGTCGGAGATGTAGTTGGCGCTGTGCAGCCATGTGGCTTCGTCGTGGGGGTGGGCGGGGTCGATGTCGTCCTCGATGTCCTCCCAGGACAGGACGCATCCGTCGCCGATCACGCGCCCGAACACCGCAGCGGCGCGCCGCAGGGCCTCGGTCGCCCCCTCGCTGTCCGGTGAGACGACGGTGAACGCCGCGTCGCCCTGCTCGTCGTACGCGAAGTGGAAGGGATCGGCGAACCTGTGCCGGAAGCCTCCCCAGCCGCACCAGGCCCACAGATCCGACGCGACGCTCACCAGCTCCCGGGATCCTCACGCGGCCCCAGCCGCGCCAACCAGGAACGCGCGAGGTCGTACTCTCGTTTGGCGGCGGCCCGTTCGGCCATCAGGTGGATCGCGGCCGCCTCGCCCGCCTCGGCCCGCGCGTCGACGCCCTCGTCGGGCCCGTGAGTGCTCGTCACCGTTCGACCCTACGCCGGGGTTCGCCGGCAAGGACACGGTCCGCTGTGACGGAGCCGGCCACGATCCCGTCGATCCGGCCGCTCCCGTGCCTGCCGCAGGTGCCCTGGCCGGGATGCGCGCCAGTAGATGCCGACACGTCGGGCGCCGACGCGGAGCAACGGCGCCTTACCCGATGCCTCGGTGGCGGGCCACGCAGAAGAGTTGCCGCCATCGTCCGAGAACTCCGTTGTGGTGTAGGCCCGTTGGTCGCGCCGGGGTCCGATCGCCTTTTCGTGCACGGCGGTTCATAAGCGGAACGTGATTCTTCGGTCACGTAGTCGGGGCTTGATTGGTAGGGTCGCCGCGTCGACCACACGGGGGTGTCATGAGGCGTCGGGGACGTCGCGCGGCCATGGCGGGCGCGATGCTGGCGGTTGCGCTGGGTGCGGGTTGCAGTGGTGACGGGAACAATCCGGGCCTGCCCGGGTTACCTGCGGACGTCTCCCCTGCCCCGGCGTCGGCGTCGGGCGGTGCACGGGCGCCGGAGCGCGGGGGGTTGTTCGGGCCGGGAACCGTGACGGTGATGTGGTGCGATGGCACGCCGGGAGGGCTGAGCACGTTCGGGGCCGCGATCGTCTCGTACACGGCCGACGGGCGTATCGCCGGGCAGCGTCCGGTCTCGTACCCCTCCGACAGCGAACCGCAGTACGTGTGCGGGTCGCCGCGGGACCTGTCGCAGCAGCAGGTGCGGCAGTTGTTCAACAAGGACTTCACCCTGCTCGCCGGGATCGTGCGCGCGGCGAACGGGCAGGGCCGGCAGGCGACCGCGCTCGATCTCGAGTCCGGGCAGGTGGTCGGTCCGCGGCCCGATCCGGACGCGTTCGGTGTCGCGCCCCGACATTCCTCGCCCGTCTTCCAGTCCGGTACGGACCTCCTGTGGTACCAGGACCAGGACCGGCGCATCTGGTCCCGCGACGCGCGCGCGACGCAGGCCCCGGCGCCGGAACGCGGCCGTTCCGCGGGCAACGGGTTCATGCTGGAGGGGTCGACGGTGTGGACTCCCCTGTCGTGGTCGATGCTCAGCGCCTCGGCCGAGGCGATTGCCCCCGGTGGCGCGATCGCGGCCGTCTTCGACGAGGTCTGGGGCCTGCACCTGGTGCGCAACGGACAGGAGGACACCGACACGCCCAAGCTCGGGCCCTCACGCTACGGAGACAAGAACCTGCCCGGCAGCGATCGGGTACCGGACGGCTGCTCGCCGCGATTCTGGAGCGGCCCCACCGTGCTGGTGTGCGCGAACGCCCGGGCCCTCGTCCGGGTCACCTTCGCAGCCGACCACGGATCCGTCACCCGGGTCGAGAGTCTCCTGCCGGAGAACGACCGCGACAACAGCGAGGCCGTCCTGGCCGCCGACGGCCGCACCGCCTACTTCGTCTCCCGTGCCGGGTCCGGGCCCCCGGCCCTGTACCGACTCGCCCTGGACACCCCGAACGCGGTCCCGGCCAAGGTCGTCGACCTGAGCGGCCCGGCCAACGCACGCAGCGCACAACTGCACCTGCTCGCCACCCAGTAGCAACACCAACAACCCCCGGAACCGGCGCGCGGCGGGATCGCGGGTTCTTCGGCCGGATTGTAGGCATCAGCGCGCCCGGGGGTCGATGTTCGCCGATTCTCGTCCCGGGTCGCCCCGTATCGGATACGTTCCGGCCGAGCGGTCCGGATGTCGAGGGCCCACACGAGAGGGGGATGGCGTTGGTCGACGCACGCACGTACGGATTGTGGGGTGCACTGGCGTGTCGTGAGGATCTGCCCGACGCGGCTCTGTCGTGCGTGGTGCGCGCGCTGACCGTACCCTCCGACGGCCCTGAACACACCGATCGGTGGCGGCAGGACGCGTTGCTGGCGGCCATGCCGGCATTGCTTGCCCGGGTGCGGGAGCCGGACGAGCGCGCGGAGTTGATCCGGGCCGCCGGACGCGAGCAGGTCCTGTCGCACCTGCGGAACGGTCTACTCGGCCCGGAGGACCTCCCGGCTGTCACCGCCGCCCACAGGGTGTGGCCGGCCCTGATTCTGGCGTTGGCCGACCGCGACGAACACGTGCGGGCCGCCACCGATCTCGTCACCTTCCTCGACGACCACGACCTGGCCGCCGTCGTCACGTACTGGGACACGCGCCATCGCCGCGATGCCTCCGGCGACCCGGGTGCGATCCCCGACGCGTTGCTGGACGCGATCCTGGAGCGGCTCCTGGCCCCGTGCGCACGGGCACTGGTCGAGCCCGAGACCGCGACATGGCCCATGGACTGGATCCGGTCCACGGGCCCGGGAATGTCCTGGCGCGACGGCCCGTTCGGCGGCCCCGCCTGGCAGGCACTCGAGCGCTGCCCCCACCGCTGGGCCGACCTGGTCGAACACCCACATCTGAAAGGCGCGGTCCGGCACCTGCTCCTGACCCACGCCGCCACCGAGGCCCTCGACGACGACCTGCTCACGGCCTGCCTGCCCGCGCTGACCTGCCCCGAACTCGCCGACCTGCCCAAGCCCTCGGTGACCCAACGAGAGCGCCTGAGCGAGATCGCCGACCGCGCCCGCCGGCATCCCCGCGTCCTGGAAATCGCCGCCGAGCAGGTACACGCCGCCGCGACCGAGTGCATGCGCCGAGGCCGACTGGCGAGTGCGCGCAACCTGTCCGACCACGGCGTCCAGCGGCTCGCGCAGGACCTCGCCGTGGTCGGCGACAAACCCCGCGAGCTGACCGCGCTGTGCGAGCAGCTCGCCCGCCTTCCCCAACCCACCATCGTCGTCCGAGCCCAGGACGACCGATACAGCGGAACCGGTCGAGAACTCGGCTGGAACCAGGGCGGACGGGTCGCAGCCCTGGCCCGACTCGCGGCGAACCCACGCACCCCGCGCGACGCCGTCATCGGCGTCCTCGAACGGCTCCACCCCGCGGAGACCGCCGCCCTCGCCGAAACCGACACCGCACCCGCATGGTTGCGCACACTCGCGGCCGACCATCGCGCCACCGACGACACGACCGTGCGCCTGCTGACCGACGACGAACTCGACGCCCATCCGAACCCGGCCGCCGTCCTGGCGTCCTGGCTGGAGAACACCGGCGACGACGACCCCTACCACGCCGTCGCAGGCGCCGTGGGCAAGTCGCGGCACTGCACCCCGGAGTTGCTGCTGCGACTGCCGGCAGACGATGTCCTGGGACGCACCGCCCCCCACACCGCGACGCCTGTTCTGATCGACACGTGCGGCGACGACCCGAAACGCTGGGCGGCGCTGTTCACCGCCCTCGACCGGCTCCCCCACGGCGTCAGCCTCGGGGAACTCCTCGCCACCATCGACGCCGCAACGCCGGCCCGGTCACGACCCGCCGGCGTGAGAACACCGACGACGAGGTGAGCCAGGCGCGCCGACCGTAGACGGCGAGCCGTGCCGCGTCCGGTCATCAACTCGGCTGGCTCCGCGCTGTCACCGCCGACGACAGGTTCACGTCGGACAACACGGGTGGGGTCGGTGGGGAGAGGGTGGCGCGTGTCGTCGGGCCCGGATGCGAGGCGGCGCAGGCGGTCGGAGGATGGCCGTAGAGGTGATCGCCATGGACAAGTCCAGCGGTGGCAAGAGCGGCGGCCACAAGGGCCGCGGCGGGCACGGTCACGGCGGGTCCGGCGGGCACACGCCGATGACGTCCGCAGCCGCGTCCCGGATCCAGTCCTCGGCATCGCGGAACCCGAGTGGCAAGTCGGCCGAGACCGACTTCGCGCCGCGCGCCCAGTCGGCGGCCGCGACGAACGAGGCCGGCGGCGGGAGCTCCGGGCGAAGGTGACCACGGTGAAACCCGCCTCGCCGCGTCGATGTGCGCAGGGCCGCATAGCGCTCCCCGTCGGGACACGGTCGGACGCGGTGTACCGCTCGGCCGCGTGCGCCGCGCCCCCACCCCACACCCCACGCCTGCCCAACCACGGCGCATCCTCGTCCACGGCATCGGAGCGCTACAGCACCCCTACGCCGACCTCCAGCCCCGGCCAACGCGCCGCCGACCTGACCCGCTACGGCCACCGCAGCCCCGGAAGTGCGGGCTAGACGTAGGGTATGTCTGAAAGTTCGCATAAGTCCGTGATGTGAAAAGTGGGGTGCGCCTGGTCGGCACGGGCGGACAGTCGCCCGCCCCCGCGCAGGCGTGGGCGACGCGACTGCCCGGCTGGCGCGGCGTGCCCGATCGGATGCTCACCGACTTCGCCGGGGCCGAGGTCCGGTACTGGGCGGGCATCACGAGGCGCAGACCGGCGCCCTGGTCCCGCGCGTTGGCGGAGACCGCCCGCGCGTGGGCCGCGTACCGCGCGCTCTGACGGGTGATCTGTCGCAGCGATCCGGATCACGCGCTCCCGACCTGCCTCTCGGAGCGATGGTGGCGACCATGCCCGGCCTGCGGAGCTCACGACGTGCGGGCCCTGTCGACGTGGGCCGGGCGCAGGTGGGATCGGGGACAGGTGTGGGTCAGCCCAGGTGGACGGCCCCGACACGGACGGCATCGACCAGGCGGTGCAGGGGGTCGATCAGGTCGCCGGAGAGTTCGATCCGATGGTGGGGTTCGAGCGCGTCGGTGACCTTGAGGACAGGCCCGGCTCCACGGCGGCGGACGACCAGGTAGCCGTTGCCGTTGATGTCCACCGCCACGATCTGGCGTACTTCGATCCGGTCGTCACGCTCGTGGAACAGCCGTTCTCCGGCGGCCCGTGACTGCTCCATCGCCTCGTCGAGCGCCGCGTCCGGTACCGACCATGCCTCGTACATGAAGGCGATGCCGGCAAACCCGTCCGGAGCGTCCGCGACGCGCCGCGCGGGGGCGCTCTCGGGCACGGGCTGCCGCAGGCCCCATCCCGCCAGGACGTCGGCCGGATTCCGGTCCTCGCTGCCTCGCCACCGCCGGGAGGGGACCACGCGCAACTCGATCACGCCGATGTCCATGGCCGGGAGGTGAAGAGCCCACAGCGTCGGCTGGCGGTCCCATCCCAGCCGCTCGCCTTCCCGGGTTTCCGCCGTGAGCAGGGCCGCGGCAAGCGCATCGCGCTCACCGTCCCCGGTGAGGGCCTCGATGCTGGTGAACAAGACCTTGCGACGTTCCATCACGGTGTTGCCGGCTCCGAGTCCGCAGACGGTGACCGCTGGCGGTGGCAGGCGGCCGGGCAAGCGTACGGGCAGCGATCTTCGCCGAGGACAACCGGGTCGTTTCCATCCATCCCGCCCCTGCTCCTCGGCCGGACGCGGCAGAGCCACGGTCGATCACGGTGTCGCGGAACCGTAGGCGAGGACATGCGGAGCTCTGTGCGTGGCAGCCGCGCGGGCGTCCTCACGGTCGCATGGGGAGCGGTCGTTACGTGCGGCGCGGCGGCAATGCCCCGATCGGCCGGCGACCGGAAGCGGGACGGGCGTGGAGCGCCTCGCACGGGGGTGCTGTCGGTACACACGCACGCGGCCGTGCAGGCCCTGAAACCGGTCCGATCCACCGCGGTCACGCCCGCGGTGGGGCGAGGCGTTTGGTGCGGAGCATGGCGGCCAGGTCGTCGCGTTCGGCGAGCCACACGGGCGCATGGGCGGTGGTGACGGCGGAGTTGCGGCAGCGTGCCGGGTGGCAGGCGCCGATGACCGGACCGGTGCCGCGTTCGGATTCGGGCAGGGGTTTGTGGCATTCGGCCTGGGCCGGGTCGAAGAGGCAGTGGTTGAGGGTGCGGCGAGCGGGGCACGCCTGTCGTCGGGACCGATCACGGGCACGGCCATCGGGATTTCCTCGTTGTCGATACGGAAACGAGCCCGTCATGACGATCTGTTCGCGACGTTGCGATCCTGCTCGGCCAAGGACCGTCGCTGTCACAGTCGATCGAGCAGTTGCCGCTTCTTCCGCTCGAACTCGGCGTCCGCGAGCACGCCCGCCGCGTGCAATGCCCCCAGCTTGGCGATCCGGTCGAGGAGGTCCTGCGGCTCGGCCGCAGGCTCCGCCGCCATCGACACGGACACGTTGACGGAAGACGGATCGGGGGCCGCGAGGGTTCCCCGGAGCAGGCGCAGCGTCTCGTCCAATCGCGTGCGGTCCGCTGCGTCGCGAACGGTGAAGTCCGCCTCGGCTCCGTCGTGGGTGTGCAGTGTCAACCAGGTCCGGAAGACTCCCTGCTTGAGGTGGCTGGTCCGGACCTCGGCCAGTGATACGGCGAGGGCGGTCGTGCCGGTCCATCCCTGCCTGATGAGCATCAGTTGCTGGCTCGTCAGGACGACGGCGCCCTCGTCCTTGTCGAGGGAGCCCGCGGCCACGACGAGGACGCGCTCACGGCCGAGGAGTACCTCGGGTAGTTTCCTGAGGTGCCTGCCGCAGCGGTCACCGGTGGCCGAGTCCCGCCACGCCGCCACGATGTCCTCGCGGGCGGCGGTGTCCGGCCCGACCTGGCGGACGAACAGCTCTTCGCGGCGCAGTCGCGCTGCCTCCCTCGCCTGTTCCGCGTCTGTGGCCATTGCCGTCCCCCCGGTCGCCTGCAATGTGCACAGGGTACGCACCTGGAGCACCAATCCCTCGGCACTCGACATGACTTGACCGTTGGGGACGGCGCCGTTCGTGGCCCGAATCGGTGTCCGTCCCTGTCGCCGCGCCTGCGTCTGTTCGAGGCGAACGCCGCGATCACCGAGACGAAGCCGGTACACCGCCCGAGCCCGGCGGGGTCGGTGATTTGCGGGGCGGGGTCGATCCTCGGCGAGGTGATGCAAGCACCGTGTGATGGTGGTGCCGGGCGCTACAGTTCGCCGGCGTGAGATCACCCGAGGAACTCGACAGGATCGACTGGCCGTCGCTGTACCACGCCTACGGGGACGGCGGCGACGTCCCGGACCTGATACGGGCCCTGTATTCGGGCGATGGGGATCGCGTCGACAAGGCCCTGGGCGCGTTGTTCAACCATGTGTTGCACCAGGGATCGGTGTATCCGGCGACCGTGGCAGCCGTGCCCTTCCTCGCCCACACCGCCGTGCACACCCTTCACGCACGAGCGGGTGCGCTCGCGTTGCTCGCGGGCGCAGGGGGCCAGGGTCCCGTGCCGTGGGCCGGTGACGAGGAAGAGGGGCACGCGCGGGTCGGGGCCGAAGTCTGCGGCCTGCTGCACCTGCTCGGTGACGACGACCCGCAGGTGCGCCGCCACGCGGTGCGCGTCGCCCGCCGCGCGAGCGCCAAGACCCTGCCGGCGGCGACGCGCGAACTGGCCGCGGCGTACGCGAGGGACCCGGTCCCCGCCGTACGCGCGGAAGCCCTGATCGTCCTCACCTGCATCGACCCCGACCCACAGGCCCGCACACGGCGCCTCCGCGACGCCCTCACGGACCCGGTCGCCGCCGTCCGCGCGGTCGCCGCCCTGGCCCTCCTGGAACAGGAACAAGCCCCCTACCCGGCGGACCTGGTCGCGGTTCTGGCGGACGCCGGCGGCGACAGCGAACTCGCGGTCAATCGGCTCGAGTTCTTTCCCGGGATCGGCGACACCGACTCCCGCGTCGCCGCCGTCCTGGCCCACGACCCGGACGCCACCGCGACGGTGGCCCGCGCCTGGATCGCACAGGGCAACGCCGAAGGGCGCGGTGCACGCCGCGCCCACGAACTCTCCACCCACTGGCGCGACCGCGAGCACGACACCCTCGCCCTCCTCGCCGCCGCCCTCCCCCACCCGACGACACCCTGGGACCTGTCCGAACTGCTCGTCGCCGTCATCCGCTGGGCTCCCGGCGCCACCCACCCCGACCCCTCGCTCGGGGACAACCTCATGCCGCACGCGCTCGCCGGCACCACCACGGCCGAGCTCGCCCAACTGGCACTCGGCCTCCTCGGCGACGAACGCCTGCTCACCGCCGTCCCCGACCCCCAGCCCAGGCCGCTGGTCGCGCTCGCCGCCCGCACCCACGACCTCGACCACCAACGGCTCGCGCTGCGCCACCGCCATGCGTGTCCCGACGAACTCCTCGCCACGCTGACATCCCACGCCGCCCGCACCCTCCTGCGGGACCTCAAAGACCTGCTGCGTCGACGCCCCACCGTGACGCTCGTACGACGATTCGGCGACTGGGGCATCCGCGACACCGAACTGCTCGACCTGCTCGCCGACAACGCCCGCGGCAACGACGACGAACTCGCCACCGCCGCAACGGTCGCCGCCGCCCGCCTGGGCGCCGACCCGGCCCCGGCGCTGGACCTGCTGGCACGCCGCCTCAAGGACGACGGACCGTACCTGGAGGAGGCAGGTCGCCTGGGCCCGACGGCCGCACCGCTGCTGCCTCTGATCGAGGACCGTCTCACCGACGGCCACGAATGGACACGGACGATCGCCGCCGAAGCCCACTGGCGCATCACCGGCGACCGCTCCAAAGCAGTGCCGGTCCTGACCGCGCTCGCCGAATCCCTCCCCGCGCCTGTGCTTGCGCTCGAAACGCTCCTGTCGATCGGTCCGCCCTACCCACCCCACCTGCGGCCGCACCTCCTGCGCTGGTCGACCACCGACCGCCGCGCGGTGTCCTCCGACGACCCGTTCGCGCCGAGCACCGACCTGCCCCTGGACACCCGACTCCGGTCCGCGGCAACACGGATGCTCACGTGAACGGCATGAACGACAGCCTGCGACGTGTGCGCGATGTCGGCGAACACGACACACGCCCCAGGCCCTCAGAAGCGCTCGAGGAGTCGGTCGCGCTCTTGGACACCGCCTCGTTCCCTGCGGACGGCGGCCGCCCTGTCGTGCGCTGCCCGGCGCTGCTCGGGATTCAGCGGTGGGGGCACGGCCATCGGATTCTTCTCGTGTCGTGTACCGGAACGGGCCCATCCTGGCTCCACGTTCGGGGCATTGACCAGCGCCTTTACGGATGACAACGAAAGTTGTCGTCATCGGGCGGCCGATGCGGTCGGCAACCGTGGCTGCCAGGTCACGCACCCCGGCCTTCCGTTCTCGGTCGGGCCTGTCGGGCAGACGCCGTGTCGATCCCGGCATCGCCTGGTCGACGCCCCGCCCGGTCTTTGTCGGTGGGGGTCGCTACCGTCACGGCACGGCCGTCGGAGACCTTGCCCTCCCATTCGGGTCCGACGGCCCGGGTCGGCCCGCCGGCACTCCCCTTCCGTTCTAGTGGTCGTCGCAACACCCCAGCTCAAGGGGCGCGATGGACTTCGAGATCAGGGATCGGACGGTCAATCAGGGCCGCAGATCGCTCTCTGCTGAGCGAGCTGCATACTTCCTGCTCGTGCAGCAGGGGTTCAGCAACTACGAAGCATGTCGAATCGTCGGGATCAACCCGAAGACCGGCAGACGCTGGCGCAATGGACGCAATGCGTCGGGAGGCACAGGAGCGGCGCCACCGGTTCGACCGGTGGCGCCGGCTTCTGCGTCTTGCGGGCGGTACCTTCGCGAGGAAGAGCGCATACACATTGCGGACCGCCTCCGGGAAAGGGCATCCATCCGCACCATCGCGTCCGAGCTGAATCGCAGCCCGTCCACGATCAGCCGGGAGATACAGCGCAACCGCACCATCGACCCGCGAGGGAAATGGCACTACCGGCCACACGCCGCACAGTCCCGCGCCATTGCCCGACGGCCTCGTCCGAAGCCGGGGAAGATCGGCCTGAACCCCGAGCTCCGGGACTTCATCCGGGACCACCTCGAACGCCGTTGGAGCCCTGAACAGATCTGCCAGGCTCTGCGGGCCCGCTTCCCCGACCGGCCGGAGATGCACGTGGTCCACGAAACGGTCTACCAGGCCCTCTACGTCCAAAGCCGCGGCGAACTACGCCGCGACCTGGCCCGCGACCTGCGCACCGGCCGTGCCCGGCGCAAGCCCCGCCGCCAGGCCCAGCAGCGCCAGCCCCGATACCGCGACCCCATGGTGATGATCAGCGAGCGTCCCGCGGAGGCAGAGGACCGGGCGGTGCCAGGCCACTGGGAGGGCGACCTCATCATCGGCAAGGACGGTGCCTCGGCCATCGGCACCCTGGTTGAACGCTCCACTCGCTACGTGATGCTCCTGCACCTGCCCCACGGCCGGGGCACTGAGCTGGTCCGTGACGCCCTGGTGGAGACCGTGCAGACCCTGCCGGCCCACCTGAAGCGGTCGTTGACCTGGGACCAGGGCAGCGAGATGGGACGGCACCGGGAGTTCACCCTCGCCACCGACATCCCGGTCTACTTCTGCGACCCGGCCAGCCCCTGGCAGCGCGGCTCAAACGAGAACACGAACGGGCTGCTGCGGCAGTACTTCCCCAAGGGCACCGACCTGTCCGCCCACACCCGTGAGGACCTGGACACGGTCGCCGCCGAGCTCAACGGTCGCCCACGCAAAACGCTCGGCTGGGAAACCCCAGCCGAGCGCCTGCTTAAACTGCTCGCGGCCTGAACAACCAACCACGTGTTGCAACGACCACTGGAAAGCGCCCCCCCCGTCGGCGGGCCGAATCGACGTACCGGATGCGGCCCGCACGGGGGTTCGGCCGCGTTCGGTACGTCGAGCGGAACACCCGCCCTGTGAACGCACCTTCGCCTCGCGACCACACCCGGTACCCGCACGGGTCGCCCGAACGGCGGCAACGTCCCGCTTGACCGGGCCCGAGGTCCTCGACGGCTCCTGGCCCGGTCCGCGCGTCGACACCTTGTCGAGGCGGCCCGGCGCAACCACCTGCTCGGCCTTGAGCACGCGGCACAGCGATCGCAGGGCCGTGGCGTCGTGGGCGCGAGGGAGCAGTGCGCAGCTCATATCTGGAACCGCCGGCACCGTCGACATCGGGAACTGCGTGCTGACCGCAGATCACATGCGGTTGTCACGGAGCGATCCCGCGAAGCGGGCGGCGCGGCTGCGTGCCGGTCGCGGTCGACGGCCCGGTGCGTCGCGCTCGGGTCGCTCCCGGCGGAACACGCCCGAACAGCGAGGGCGTTCATCGACACGTGGGTGACCTCGGGCCGCTGCGGTCGTTGGTCGATTGTGGCCCCGCGTCACCCCGTCGTGCGGCCGCGCTCCGGGCCCGCCGACATCCCCCGATCGGCGGGCCGCCCGAGCCGCTGCCGGGCCCGCGCCCACGCGAAGCCCCCACCCGGGGATAGCCGGATCGCTGTGAACTCGGCGCGCCTCGTGCGGCCCCAAGGAGCGATATTCGCCTTGCAGGCCCCCACGGGGCGTGGCACGCTGCCCGACATGATCAAGAGAATCGAGTCCTCCGTCCGCCGATGAGCGAGACGGCCGGGATGCAACCGCCCGGATCGCGGATGTCCCTGTTCGAACACGTGCTACGACTCCACCTACCGGCCCCGGACGAGCCGCTGCCGCGGGACGGAGAGCCGTACCCCGACGATGCGTTGCACCGCCGCCGGTCTCGGCCGAAGACGCCGCAGGACCGGCACGCCGCCGGCAAGGAGGCCGCGCTCGTCCTGGACGCGTATTTCGCCCGCACCGCCGCGCAACCCGGCGAACTGGTCGGCGCGTTCCACGACGTCTACGTCCCCATTCATCCCAACGCCCACATCACTGCCGCGGCCGAGGGAGCGGACAGGCGTCGTGTTCACGACACGGGCCGATGGCTGGTCCGACACGGAACCGACCGCGACTCGGTCACCGTGGGGCTCGCCCTGGTCGCCGCCGTCGCAACGGCCGACGACGTCACCCTGATCCGAACCATCGGCCTGCTGTCCAACCACTTCGGCCCCCTGGCCGCGCACACCCTGGAAAGACTGCCCCAGGGCACCGATGCCCTCCTGTGGCTCGCCGATCGAGTCACCGGCTGGGGACGGGTCTACGTCGTGGAGGCCCTGTGTCGACGCGACGACCCCACCGCCCGGCCCTGGCTCCTGCGCAGGGCATGCGACGGCGATCTCCTCAACGCGTACTTCGTCGGCGAGGTCGCCCGGACCACTCGTCTGCACGAAGTCGTCACCGGCCCCTGCGTGGACGACGAGATCACCGACCACACCGGCAGACTGCTTTTGGTGATGACGTACAGCCAGGGCATGGGCGTCACGCTCGCGCGCTATCCCCACGCCGAGGCGGTACTCGCCGCGCATCTGCGCCACCTCGAGCGATCGGAGCCTTCCGCCGGCCGATACTGCACCGCCGCATGGCTGGCGAACAGCCTGCAAGGCGACGCGGGCTCGATCGGCCCGGTTCGGCGATGGCAGCCCTACCGGGACGACTACCTGGCTCTCCTCGAACGTGACGACTGGTGCGAAGTGGCGAGGGACGCCCTCGCGGTCGAGGACCCCGGCATCGTCCGGCTCCTGGAGACGGCGTCAGGCCGTCGGCTGCCGGCGTTCGCGAACCGGCCGACACCCGACGGGCAATAGCGCGCATCCGGAACATCCACACTCCACCGATATCCCGGTCACGACCCGTGGCGAACCCCGCGCCCGGGTCCGACCGGGCCGGGAACGGGAGCCCTGTCTCGACCGCCCGGTCCACCCGGATACGGGAGCACCGGTGGTCGGACTGCCGCCCGGTGGCGTGCATGTGAACGCCGCGCTCGGCCACGTACGGGTGACCGCGCTCGCCAGGGCGAAGGCGCCCGAGCTGACGGGAGACACCCGTCGACGGTCCACCAATTCTGGTTGTATGCCTCAATTCCGTCCGCATCAGCGATCGGTTGCTGCCAGGTCAGACTTCGGGGTACGCCACGTCCTCTAGGAACTTCGAGCTCGGGCGCTCCCATGGCCCGCCGCCGACCCTCGCTCCGCGACGCACCGCGCTTGCGTCGAGCACGGAATCCGTGTGGCGCACTACCCGACCCACGGTCTTCGACCCCACCGGTCGCTCCGGCCTTGCAGGAACGCGGGGCAGGACAATCGCCGGGGGCGAGGGTGCGGCGCGGCCCCGCCCGGGCGAGCCCGAGTCGTTGCCGGGGTTGCGGGCGCTCAGCCGTCGACGCCGGCGCGTGTGGTGCGGACGAGATCGGCGTCGCCGCGCAGGGCGTCGAGGACTTGTGCGTCGATCCGCGCCTGGCCGTGCTTGTCGCCGCACGGGCACAGGCTCCATCCGTGGGACTCGATCCGGTCGGCGACGTGGTCGAGGATGTCGGCGGCCTCGTCGAGGACGCCCACGGGGATGTCCACGCGGTCCCGGTCGGGGTCGGCCCCGACCGCGACGCCGAGCTCGAAGGCGAGGTCCGCGGCGTGCTGCACCGTGCGGGAGTCCCCGTTGGTGGAGGCGTACTTGAGGGCCTGGGTCAGCGCCATCAGCGGCCGAGAGCAGGCGTGTCGGGGTGTGGGGACCGAACGCGCGTCGGGGCGGGCCGGGCGAACGCCGTGGACGTAGTCCGACCCCTCCGCGGCGGGATCGGCGGCGGCGGCGATCTGGTCGGCGATCACGTCGGGCTCGATGTAGAGCAGGACCGCCCGGGGGCCGACGTCCAGGCGTTCGGCCAGCGTCGCCACCGCGTGGGTGAGGACGTTGCGCACCGCCACCGGCTCCGCGTCCAGGCCGCGTTCCGACAGCGCCGCCCGGATCCGTGTCACCAGGGACTTGTACGTCGTGCTCTCTTCGATGTCTGCCACGGCCGTCAGCGTAGGACCGGCGTTCACGGCCGGTCCGGCGAACCGGGTGCGACCGACCCGGACGGGTGGACTCCGACCGCCCGCACCCCGAGCCGACGGAAGGTCGGGTACCCGAGGCGCGGAACGGGTCGCCGTCGGTGCCGTGGGTGGCGGCACGCGTCTGCGCAGCGGGGCCGGGCCGTCGCTCCGTACGTTCCCCGGCAGGGGCTGTCAGCGTCGGGTGACGCCGTAGCCGCTGTCGTGCAGTGCCGCGGTCCACACGTCGCGATCGAACCACTTGTCGATGTCGGGCATCAGCGTGGAGACGGCGTCCATCCGCGCCTGCCAGTCGTGACCGGCCGGACCGCGCGCGCCCTCGCACCCGTCGCATCCGTCCTCGCCGTGGATGTGGCCCGCCATCCACGCGTTCACCGCCACGTTGACCATCACCGCGTACAGGTCGCCGCCGCTCTCCGCCAGGGCGTCGGGAACACCCGCCAGGATCAGGGCGAGCTCGGGGTTGCCCACCGGCGGCATCGGGGCGCAACCCACGTCCTTCGACCCCCGGTCCTCGCGCTCATGGACCTGTTTCGCAATCGTGTCGGCCAGGGCCGCGGCGTCGAAGTACCGCCAGGCCGAACGCGGTTGGATCCCCAACTGCCGGGCCACCGCGGTCATGTTGGCCTCGATCGTGTCGGCGACCGTACCCGGCCGCACCGTGACCCCGCGTCGGGCCAGTTCGCTGAGCGTCTCGCCCAACGCGGTACGGAACGCCTTGGTGTTCTTCATCGCCCGAGTCTAGGAGCGCTGGACGACCGGCGGCCGAGAAAGTTCGACAGGGGTGGCACTCCGGGGACAACTACCGTTCGACGTGGACGTGAACCCCGCGCAACTGCAGCCGGGCCTTCAGGAACTCCATCTCCGAGAGCGTCCCCACGAGGCCGTCATGGCTCAGTTCCCCGACCAGCTCACGAGCCCGCGACAACGAGGCCGCCGAGACCTCCCGAAGGACCTTCAAAGCCGGGACGAGACTGGGAGCCGGACCGACCAACCGCAGTCTGACAGGTCCGTGCGCCGCGAGTAGAGCCTCCCGGACATGATCAGGTGCTGGTCCCGGACCGGCGTGTTCGCACAGGTAGGTGCCGCAGGACCCGCAAGAGAACTCCGTGTCCCACCACAACTCGTCGCGCAGGATGAATTGGTTCACCTGTCGCACCGCCATGCTGCCGCACTCGCAACGCGATGCGATCTTCGCTGTTTGACCAGTCACCCGGGCTCCCTGACGTTCCCCTCCTGCCGGCGTGATCCTCTCGCAGCCGACAATGCCTGCGCGACCCGATTCGGGCGCCACCGCGTACGCCCCGTGTTTGGTGCTGGGATGCGTTGCGGAACTCGTCACACCGACGCGCAGAACGAGAGTGCGGCTTCGGTGTCAGCCGTCAAGACCCGGTGCCACCAGTCGAGACCGGGTTCCCACTACCTTGTCACGGCTCAGCCGCCCCGGCTGTGGTCGCACACCGTCGGCGATGGATGGCCAGAGGCGCTCGGAACACCGCCGGTCAACGGTGGGGCGGTCATCGACCGTTGGCCACCTTGGTCAGGGTCGGTTGGCCATCCGTCGTCGCGGGCGGGAAGCGGCCGCACGATGGGCCGTCGGCCGAATCCTCGATCACGACGCCCGTCGAGGTCGGCGCCCCGGCCTCGTCGGTGGTGCGGTGTCGATGGTGTTCGTGTGTGTGCCCAGCGCGCGGTACGGGAGGGAGGACGGCGGGAGCGAAGTTGGCGAAGGGCTCCGCGGCGGCGATCAGGTCGGCCAGGGCGGGCGCGGTCTCCGCGTCCGGGTGTGCGGCGAGTGCGCGGCGGGCGCCGGTGACGGCCGTGCGCAGTTCCTCGTGACGGGTGGTGGGCATGGGCGGGGCCTTCCGGATCGGGCGTGGTCGTCCGAGCCTCGGGTCCGGCCCCCGGACCACCGCGGATGCTCGACTCCTACCCAGGGCCGGCCTGCGGAAGCGGAGGTTCGGGGTGGGCCGACCGCCGGAACGTGGGCCTGGGGCGCCGCCCTTCGGTTCCGACACGCTGCCGGCGAGCCCGCCCGAGGGCCGGCGCCTGCGTGGCAGACAACGCCGGGCTGCGAGTCGGGGCCGTCCCGACGGCTGAAAGATCCAGATGGCCAACGACCGATGCCCATGGCCAACCAACGCCCCGTCGCGAGGAGGACGGTTGGCAAAGTTGATCTATTCGAACTATTGTCCGAATGAGAGGTAATTTTCGGACAGGGGGGGTGGACGCGGGCGGAGGTGTGCGGTGGACGGTTTCGCGCACTTGCACACCGCGTCGGGCTACTCGGCCCGGTACGGCGCCTCCCACCCCGAGGACCTGGTGGCGCGGGCCGCCGAGCGCGGCATGTCGGCCCTGGCCCTGACGGACCGCGACACCGTCGGCGGCGCGGTGCGCTTCGCCCAGAGCTGCGCGAAGCGCGCGGTGCGCCCGATCTTCGGCGTCGACGTCGCCGTGGACCCCACCACGCCCGCCACGCCCCGCGCGCAGCGGCGCCGAACGCCGGTCCGCGGCGGGGCCCACGTCGAACAACCCCCGCTGCGCGTGACCCTCCTCGCCCGGGACCGCGAGGGCTGGTCGCGGTTGTGCCGTCTGGTCTCGGCCGAACACGCCGTCGAAGGGCCGCCGGTGGTGCCGTGGTCGGCGCTGCGCGAACACGCGGGATCAGGGTTGACCGTGCTGCTCGGGCCGACCTCGGAACCGGTCAGGGCACTGTCCGACGGCCGGCCGGACACCGCGGAGCACCTGTTGGCGCCGTGGCGTGAACTGTTCGGTGATGCGCTGCGCCTGGAGAGCGTCTACTACGGGTTGTCGGGGACCGGGCCGGGTTCGCTGCGTCTGGCCGCCCGGACCGTGCAGTTCGCCGACCGAACCGGGGTGGCGGCGGTGGTGAGCAATGCGGTCCGCTACGCCGACCCGGATCAGCACAAGGTCGCCGACGTTCTGGACGCGGCCCGGTTGCTGCGGCCGATCCGCTTCGCGTATCCGGCCTACCTGGACTCCGGTGAGCGATGGCTCAAGGGGCCTGAGGCGATGGCGGCGATCGCTGACCGGATCGCGGACGCCGCCGGGGCCGGGCCCGATCGTGCTCGGGCGTTGCTGGCGCGGACCGCGGCGACCGCGGACGAGTGCCGGCTGGATCCGGTGGGAGACCTGGGCCTGGGCTCGGCGCACCTGCCGGAGCCGGCCGTGGTGGGTGCCACGGACGAGTCGGCGGCGCGGGTGTTGCGCGAGCGTTGCGAGGCCGGAATGGTCCGGCGGGGCCTGGACCGCGACGAGGTCGCGATGGGGCGGTTGGCGCGGGAGTTGGAGGTGATCGCGCGGCTGCGGTGCGACACCTATTTCCTCACGGTCGGCCAGGTGGTGGCGGATGTGCGGGAGATGGGGGTGCGGGTGGCGGCGCGCGGGTCGGGGGCGGGGTCGATGGTGTGCCACGCGCTGGACATCGCCACCGCCAATCCCCTGGACCACAGCCTGCTGTTCGAACGGTTCCTGTCCGAGCGCAGGTCCTCGTTGCCGGACGTGGACATCGACGTGGAGTCCGCCCGGCGCCTGGACGTCTACCGCAGAATTTTCGAGCGGTTCGGGAGCGAGCGGGTCGCGGTGACGTCGATGCCCGAGACCTACCGGGCCCGCCACGCACTGCGCGACGTCGGCCTCGCCCTGGGCCTGGCCGCACCCGACATCGACCGGATCGCGAAGTCCTTCCCCCACATCCGCGCCCGCGGGATCACCACCGCGCTGGCCGAGTTGCCCGAACTGCGGCAGCTCGCGGCCGAGGCGGGGCGGTACGGGCCGCTGTTCGAACTCGCCGAGCGGTTGGAGGCGTTGCCGCGCGGGATGGCGATGCACCCCTGCGGGGTGATCATCACCGACGCCACCCTGCTGGACCGGCTGCCGGTGCAGCCCACCCCCGGCGACGCCTTCCCCATGGTGCAGGCGGCGAAGGAGGAGGTCGAAGCCCTCGGCCTGATCAAGTTGGACGTGCTGGGGGTGCGGATGCAGTCCGCGATGGCGCACGCGGTCGCCGAGGTCGAACGCACCACCGGCACACACATCGACCTCGACGACCCACATCAGGTGCCGCTCGACGACTTCTTCGCGTTCAGGCTGATCCAGGCGTCCGACACCATCGGCATGTTCCAGTTGGAGAGCCCGGGCCAGCAGGATCTGCTCAGTCGCCTGCAGCCGCGCGGCGTCCAGGACGTCATCGCCGACATCTCCCTGTTCCGGCCCGGGCCGGTCGCAGGGGGCATGCCGGAGCAGTACATCGCCGCCCGCCACGGCGCCGCCCCCACCTACCCCCACCCCGACCTGGAACCGGTCCTCGCGGACACCTACGGCGTCACGATCTGGCACGAGCAGATCATGGGCCTGCTGTCCGTCATGACCGGTTGCGACCTGGCGCTGGCCGACGTCGCCCGCCGCGCCCTGTCCGACCGCGACCGCATGCCACAGGTCCGCGACTGGTTCCACGAACACGCCGCCACCCGCGGCTACACCCCCGAGGTGCGCGAGGAGGTGTGGCGCATCGTCGAGAGCTTCGGCGCATACGGCTTCTGCCGCGCGCACGCGGTCGCGTTCGCCGTCCCGGCGTTGCAGAGTGCGTGGCTCAAGGCCCACCATCCGGCCGCGCTGTACGCGGGGTTGCTCGAGCACGATCCGGGGATGTGGCCGCGCCGGGTGATCGTCGCCGACGCCCGCCGCCACCGGGTCCCGATCCTGCCCGTCGACGTCAACCACTCCCGCCCCGGCCACACCATCGAGCAGACGAGCGACGGCACGTGGGGGGTGCGGCTGGCACTGTCCGCGGTGCGCGGCATCACCGACGAGGAATGCGCCCGCCTCGACGCCGGCCGCCCCTACACCTCACTGTCCGACCTGTGGCAACGCGCCCGCCCCGCCCTGCCCACCGCCGAACACCTCGCCCGCATCGGCGCCCTCGACTCCCTGCACGACGGACGCCTGACCCGCCGCGACCTGCTCCTGCAACTGCCCGAACTCCACCGCCGCACCCGCAGGGTCGGCGACGGACAACTCCCCCTCGCCGACAGCCGACTCGACGCCACCGCCCCCAGCGGACTCCCCGAGATGACCACCCGAGAAGCCGTCGGCGCCGAACTCCACATCCTGGGCATCGACCTCTCCCGCCACCTGATGGAACACCACCACCGACTCCTCCGCGAGATCGGCGCCGTCGACGCCACCCACCTCGCCGAACAGCCGGCAGGCCGACAAGTCCTCGTCGCCGGCGTCCGCGCCTCCACCCAGACCCCACCCATCGCCTCCGGCAAACGCGTCATCTTCGTCACCCTCGAAGACGGCTCCGGCCTCGTCGACCTCGCCTTCTTCGAGGACTCCCACCCCGCCTGCGCCCACACCGTCTTCCACTCCGGACTCCTCCTGGTCCGAGGCAAGGTCCAGGTCCGGGGACGCCGGCGCACCGTCGTCGGCACCATGGCCTGGGACCTCGACGAAATCGCCACCCTCCGCCGCGACCACGGACCCCAGGCCGCACTCGACCTCCTCGGCGCCCCCACCCCACACCCCACCCCCGCCCAACCACGGCGCATCCTCGTCCACGGCACCGGCGCACTCCAACACCCCTACGCCGACCTCCAACCCCCCGGCCAACGCTCCGCCGACCTCACCCGCTACGGCCACCGCAGCCCCGGAAGCGCGGGCTAGACGTACGCGGCTCCGGCCTGCGCGATCGGCGCGTCGTGGTAGTCCAGCCACGCCCTGACCTCGTCCGCCTCGGTGAGGTCGGGGTCGGTGAGCACGCTGAGCGAACGGCCCGGGCCGGAACGGGTCGAGGTGCCCCCACCGCGCATCCCACCCCGCCCCGACAACGGGCGTCCTGCGTTGCGGCACCGGGGAGCCAACCCCCTACGCCGACCTCCAACCCCCCTCCGGTCGATCCGACCCGCTACCGCCACCGCGGCCCTGGTAATCCGGGCCGAGTCGGCGCGTGACGCTGTCGGGCACCTGGTGGATGAGGGTTCGACGCGTTGGTGAAGAATCACCGCATGCATGAAGTGTCGTCCGGTCCCTTCGGCCCGGTCCGCGGCTCCTTGTGTTGGGTGGAGTCGACGGGCGGTCCGCTGGTCGTGGTCCCCCTCTCGGTGCAGGCGGACTGGGCGGGCTCGTCGCAGTCGTGGGGTCGGACGGGAGTCCGTGAGGACTACGACCGTGCCTGTGACGTGGAGGGTTTGGCCGGCGTGCTCGCCGTCGGAACCGGCGGTGCCCGGGTGCTGGTGTTGGGCGATGAGCCGGCGAGCAGCTGTTTCGTGCCGGACCTGCGGGGGTTCGTGCGGTGGCTAGGGGCGGACTCCGAAGCGGAACTCCTTGCCATGGCGGAAGCCGTCATCGCCGATTCGGCGACCGTGTGGGAGGACTGCGGCGTCTGGGAGACGGACGGGGCCGCAGTGCTGATGGACGCCGTGATGGCCGGGAACGCGTTGGACGTCGGGTATCCGGGCGGGGGCGCTCTCCCGGAGCAGGCGCCCGTCCCGGTCGAGGCCGGTCGATGGCGCGTGAGTGCCGCATACGTGGATGGGGACGACGCGTCGGTGGGCGTGGTCCGGCTCTTGCCCGCAGCCTGAAGCGGGGCCTGCCTCGGCCGCTGCGGATGCTTCGTGCGCCCTACAGGTCGGCCCGGGCCAGGAGTGCTTCCGCCTGTTCGCGGGTGAGTATCGGCGGGACCGGTGGTGGTGTGCCACCCACGTTGGGATCGCGGCGGTACGCCAGGAACCACCCGGCGACGGGGTTGTCGGTCTGCAGGGTGGCCACGATCCGCTCGCGCAGGGCCGGCGGGGTGTCCGGGCGGGCCGCGATCGCGTTGCGGACGAACATGTCCGGATCTTGCGCGAGTTGGTCGCGCAGACCCGCGGGAAGGTCCGGATGGTCGGCAACGGCCACGCGTACGGCGGAATCGGGGTCGGCGGCCAGTTCCGGCGACGGGGCCGTATGACCGACGGCGGCGGCGCGGGTCACGGGGTCGGCGAGAAGTGCGGGCAGCAGGTCCGCCGGCGGGACGTAGTTCCGGACACTGTCCCTGCGGACGGGGGGGACGGGATCGGTCATCAGGGCCCGACGCACCCGGTCCGGGGCATCGCGCCAGTGGTCGACGATCGACGACCGCACACCCGGATCCGGGTCCGCGGCCAGGCCGGCCGGCAGTTCCGGCGCCAGATGATCGTTCATCGCGAGGAACATCCGCACGGAGGGATCCGGATCGTCCGCCAGCCGGACCCACAGTCCCGGCGGATCGTCCGCGACGCTTGCGGCGATCGCGCACCGGACCGCCGGCTCCGGGTGCTCCGCCAGGCGGGCCCTGACCTCGGCAGGCACGGAGCAGTTGGCCGCGAGGGAGCGCGCCGAGCCGAGCGCGATGATCTCCTCGATCATCGCCTCGGTCAGGTCTTCGCGCAGCAGCGCCACCGCGCGGCGGGTCTCCCGGTGTCGAAGCAGACGCCACACCAGGTCGGCCGCGAGGTCCTTCTGGGCCGCCAACGCGCTCGGTTCGGCTTCCAGACTCATGGACCGCAGGCTAGCGGCCGGGAGGAATCCGTCGGTCGTCGTCCGCGGGTCGCCGCTCGGCCCGCATGGTTGTGGGGCGTTGCCCGCCGGCCGACGCGGGCGTGGACATCGGGCGGGGTTCGGTCATGGGCCGCCCGGGCGGAATCCCGGGCGGGAGCGGGACGGGTGGCAGGGGTTTGCGGGCGTGGGCGATCGCGGCGTCCCGCCTGTGCCGGGCGGCGTCGCTCAGGCGCACGACGCGGTCCGGGGCGTGGGCCGCGGGCCACAGTTGGACGAGGTAGCGCTCGCCCGCCGGGTCGCCGGCGCTGCCGTCGTATTCCAGGTCGCGTCCGTGCGCGTGGACCCGGACGCGGTAGGTGGCCGCCCCGTCGGCGCCCAGGGGCAGGCGCACGGAGGGGACATCGCCGGTCTCCACGGTGTGGAGGTCGTCGGTGTGCACGGTCAGCGAGGTCTCCGTGACGTCGTCCCACTCGCCTCCGGGTGTGCCCGGGTCCGTGTCGTGGACCTCCACCGTCAACGGCATCCGCGCACACGTCGCCAGTCCGGTGCTCACGCGGACCTCGTCGTCGCGAGCCTCGACGAGACCGGTGGTGTCCACGGAATACGACCAGTCCCAGGGAAACCTCTCCCCCGCGACCAGGTGCAGCGAGTGATTGTCGACGAACACGACACCACGCGCGGAAGCAACGACAGGAATCGCACCCACCCCCCGAACGGGAACATCCTCCACCCCGCACCCGGGAGCGGACAACCGAAACCGGACGCTACGGTGCCGCACCGACAACCGCCGCTCGACCCCGCCACGCCGACCCCGCCCCGCCCCGGCCCGGCCGCCTCCGGCGCCGTCTCGGCGACCGAGGCCGTGTCCGACTCGCCCTCGCCGGCGTCGGTCGGTGACGAAGCGTTCCTGGTCACCACCGCACTGATCCCATACGATCGAAAAGCGGTCATTTTGTGTCATTTGGCGAGGAGTGTGTATGCGGGCGACGTGGAAGGGCTCCATCTCGTTCGGGTTGGTGAGCATCCCGGTCGAGTTGTATCCCGCAACCGTTTCGGAGAGTCGCTCCGCGGCGCATCAGGTTCATGAGAGCGACGGCGGCCGAATCCGATACCGGAGAGTTTGCGAGCTGGATGGCGAGGAGGTCCCGTACGCCGAGATCGCCAAGGCCTACGAGTCCTCGGAGGGGCGCCAGGTCGTGCTCACGGACGAGGACATGGCCGAGTTGCCGTTGCCCAGCAAGAAGATCGTCGACGTGCTCGCGTTCGTCGACGAGGCCGACATCGACCCGCTCGCCCTGTCCAAGCCCTACTACCTCGGGCCCGCCGGGCCCACCGCGACCAAGCCGTACGTCCTCATCCGCGAGGCCCTCGCCGGACAGGGCCGGGCGGCGGTCACCAAGATCACCCTGTCCACCCGCGAGAGCCTGGCCCTGGTCCGCGTGCAGGGAGACATCCTCACCCTCCAGACGATGTTGTGGCCGGACGAGCTCCGTGCCCCCGAGGGCATCGCCCCGCGGGGCGAGGTGACCATCCGCCCCCAGGAATTGAAGATGGCCGCCTCGCTCATGGACACCCTCAGCGAGGACTTCGACCTGGCCGACGTACACGACGACTATCAACGCGCACTGGACGCCCTGGTCGAGGCCAAGGCCGCCGGCGCCCACCCCGACGAGGCTGCCGAACGCACCGCGACCGCGGACAACGTCGTCGACCTGATGTCCGCACTCACCGCCAGCGTCGAGGCGGCCACCAAGGACCGCCCCAAGGCCGCGAAGCGCACGACGTCCAAGACCGCGGGCAGCACGAGGAAGAACGGCCCTGCGGCCCGAACACGCAAGAAGACCGGCTGAACCCGATCACCCGCCCGGCCGGAACCGGTCGAACCCGGGCGCCGGTGCCGGTGTGACCTGGGCGGTACACGCACGCTGACCGCGGCCCGTCGATACACGTGCGGGGGATTGCCATTGCCACATACCCCCAGGCCCTCACCCGGGCAGCCGTCACGTTCGCCGCCACCCTCACCCTCGCCGCGACCGTCACCACCGCCCTGGCCACCCTCGCGACCGCCGCCTGATGACCACCCGCCCATCCCGCACCGGCGACCCCAAGCCTCCGATAGATCCGTTGTGGTCCCGGCCGCGACCATGCCGCGAGAGGGGCGACATGCCGCGGCGTCATCACGCCGGTCCCGGCCCGTATCGCACGCGAGGTCCGCAAACGCCGTCTGCGGCGCACCTCGCGATCCCGGCCGTGTCCGCGCCCCGGCGACCGCTCGAACCGATGCCGTCGTCCCATGGGCACGCTCGTTGCCCATTGCGGGTCACGCGTTGTCGGCGTCGGCCGAATGCAAGGATCGTAGCCCGTTCGGGAGTTCGGGCAGGGAGAAGGATCGGAGGCGCCGCACGTGAAGGAGGTGCTCCCGTCGCGGGGGACCGGCTGCGAGAACCCGTGGAAGAAAGTAAGCGTCCCGGAGCCTCTCAAGAGACCTCTGCCTGTTGCCAGGACACCATCCCGGGACCACGACGGCACTACCACCGTAGCGCTCTGCCGAAGCGGCTCCAACTCCGAGGCACCGGCCGATCCGCCGGGCCTGACACACCGGCCCCCGGTGGCCCCTCTGCGCCCGGTACTTCCGAAGCTGCCCCATGACACGTCACGTATCAGAGAGTGACGTTTGCTGGAGGCGTGACCTGCGTCGATTACCTCGTGCAAAGTTCCCTTGCCGTGCTTGGCTACCTTCGCGCAACGTACAAGGAAGCCTTTCGGGAGCACCGGGCCTGGAACGACGACCCGAAACCGGGCGACGACTTCCTTCCCGGCTGTGGATCTGAGACGACGCACTGACGTCCTGGGCCACGGTGGGCTCCTCGCCCCGGACGGCACACCCCCCGACGACGACGCCCGGGCGCGCGGATGCGAACTGCGCATGGCCGAGATGCCCAGACACCGACGCGAACCGCCCCCGAAGCGCCCGATCGACGCGGCCGCCACCGAGCCGTCAAAAGGGCGGGTCGTCGGCGCAGCCCTCGGCCTCCGCCCAGAGGCGGCCGTCGGCCACCGAACGTCGGAACGGGTCCGGATCGAGCAACTGCCGGAGAACATGGGTCGATCCGGCGCCGGCTTGATCGACCCGGCGGAGCCAGGGCACCGAGGCCATTGCACGGTCGAGTTCGGGGGTGGCGCACGCGGCGAGGGCGGCGCGCAGGGTGTCGGGCACGGGGTCCTCGACCAGACACAACCAGCCCAGGGCGGCGCCCACCCGGACCTCGGCGGGGCGCGTGGGGTCCGACCACAGGGCGCGGGTGAAGGCGGCGGCATTGTCGTGTCGGTGTTCCCGGGCCGACCGCGCGATCGCCAGGATCAGGCTCGCGCGTACGCGCGTGTGGTCCTCGATCCGGAAGCGGTCGTGCAGGGCGGTGGAGATCTCCCCGGCCCGAGGCCGCGGCCAGGGCGTACGCGGCCGCCTCCCGGACGTCGGGGTCCGGGTCGTGAAGGAGCGCGATCGGGATGTGCGCGTCCGCGGTGATCGCGTCGCGTGCCGCCTCCACGGTCCAGTTCTGAAAGTAGCCGCCCACATCGAAGTGCCCGTGGTCGCCGTCGGAATCGGCCACCCGCAGCAGATCGGCGCGGGAATCCTCCTGACAATCACAGCGTGCCACCGTCGCGACCAGGAGGAGCGCGCCCACCCGGGGATGCGCGCGGCGGTCCGCGGCGACCCGCAACAGGAACGGCACCGCGAGCGGCGCCACCGAACCCCGCGAGCCCTGATGGCAGATCGAGCCCCACAACGACCCGAGCGACCGCTCCGCCGTCACGGCGTCGGCACAACGCATCCCCTCAAGGTCCTCGGGGACGTCCTCGCCCGAGCCGTAGGCGTGGGAGAACCGGCCCCACGGCACCCCGTCGTACACGAAACCGTCCCACACCTCCACCGGCATCCGCGCCACCACGGTGCGCACGTCCCTGTCGGTCCCCTGCCACTGCTGCGACCAGTACCGCGGCAACGCATCGACCCAGGCCTCGTGCAACGCCTTCGCGTCGACACCGTCGTCCATCCCGCACGCCTCCCCCCAAGCCCCCACGCCCCGACACGACGACGACCCTCGACACGCCCTCACACACCCGGCCGTTCGCGAGGGCGGTCGCGCCACCGCACCGCCCCGGACCCGGCGGATGCGGAGCATAGCCGGCCCCACCGACACCCGGCGTCGGACGGGCAGACCGTGACGAGTTCCTGGAACACGTCGGTGTCCGACGTCGGAATGTGTTCGCCGAATCGTGTTCGGGCGGTGTGGGCAACTCGATGGTGGGAGCGTGTGGTTGGCCTCTAGAGTGAGCCACCGTGCCTTCCCCGGCATTCCACGTGACACGCCCCACCCAGAGGCGTGTTCTTTTCGAACGGACATCCATGAAGTCACTGCGTCTCATAGTGAGCGCCGCAGTAATCGCCGTGCCCTTGTGCGTGTTCGCTCCGGCCTCTCCGGCGTCCGCGCTTGCCCTGCCCGAAGGGGCGGTCACCGTCGAGTTCCCCAATGCCGCCGAGTACGCGGGGGGTTGGACCGAGGGGACGATCCGGCTGACGAACAAGACCGGAACGTCCCTGACGGGCGTTCACCCGTACCTGTCCTTGCAGGGTGCCTCCTATGACCCGGCCGTCCCCAGTTCCGTCCTCGTGGAGGTCGCCGACGGACCGGGCGCTCCCTGGAAGCCGCTCGCGACCCGGACCATCGGCGAATTGCGGGACGTGCGAGGCGACCTCGCCCCGGCCGCGGGCATGGACCTGCCCGCCGGGTACGACCACACCTGGCGGGTGCGGGTGCGTCTGCTGCAGGTCGCCACGGAGGGCCCCACCAGCGACATGGGCGTGGGCGTCTTCGTCGCGAAGGGGTCGACCTCCAACGGCAATTACGTCGACCTCCAGGGCGACGGACGCACCATGTTGCGTGTGAGCGGGCTGGAGACCTCCTACACGGGCCTGCCCAAGGAGCTCCCCGCCGACGCCAAACCGCACGAGTTCCAGGTGCACCTCAAGACCCGGAACAAGGCCGACTGGCACCTGAGCCGTGCCTCGTTCGGCATGGACCTGGACCGCGCGATGAGCGGGACGTCCGCCTGCGACGCCCAGATCGAGGTCAAGGACCCACAGGGCGTCTGGCACAAGGTCAAGAACGAGGCGGCAGGCCGGAGCGAGCTCGACGTCGACGTCGCCAAGTGGGCCACCGGCCCCGTCGACCACAAGGTCCTCCAGGCCCGGATCAGCATCGGCGGTGGCTACGCCACCCCGACGAACCACTGGATCGCCTTCGGCTACTACCCGGGCGCCGGCCCCAACAACTATTACGAGAAGGCCGACTTCACCACGGTCACCGTCCCCGGCGCCCCCAGGTGCGCCGGTGACGCGACCACCACCACTCCGACCACCGCGCCGTCCACGCCCGCCACGGCCGCACCGGTCCCGCCCGCCCAGGGCAAGCCGGAACTTGCCGAGACCGGCGACGACAACGGCAACACCGCGACCCTCCTGGGCGCCGCCGGCGTGCTCGCCCTCGCCGCGGGCGCCGGCACCACCTTCGCCGTACGCCGTCGCCGCAGCTGATCATTCACACTTCGCGGCGTTCCGTGTCGGGTCGCGGCAAATCGCCCGGCTCGCCATGCGCACCCGGCACACACGGTCCCGTCCCACTCGAGCGCATCACAAGACGCGCAGGCAGAAGTGGCGAGACGGGCCGTGTGTGCACAGGGGTGCTGTGACCCGCAGCCCTCGGCTCCGTTGGCCCGGCCCGCCAAACGGGACCGGAAGCAACTTTCATGTCCGGCTCGGTGGCCTGCGGTGTGCGCCGCCCGCGCGCTGGGACATGCGCGTGCGGGCGGCCGATGGGTGTCACCACACGTCGAGTGCGACGTGACGATGACGGGTCGGCTCCACAACGAAATCGTCGGTCGTGCCGGGCCAGTAGAAGCGCCGGATGTCCTTACACCGCACTGATGTCGGTCCCGTGACCTACGAGTCCGTCCGCTGTCTCACGTCGTGTCGTGGAAACCACGACCAAATCGGACCGGATCATCCGAGACGGGACATCGCCAGAACGACCAGATACATGAGAATCGGCCAACTCGCTATGAGATGCAGTGAGAATCCGACAACCGAGTTGAGACGAGACATGCGGTGTCTCACGGCGATGTCGGATCCGATAGCGATCCGACATCCAGCGTGAGGTTCCGACACACGGCGCGAGACCCTACACATGCTGTAGGACCTCGTGGCTCACCTCGGATGCCGACGCCGCGACCTGCGGTCTCGTCCACCGTCTCACGCCGTGTCGGACGTTCGGTGTCTCGGCTCCGTGTCGGAAGTCGACTGCGGCGCCGATCGCTTGCGGCGGCCCGACCCGCGGAACTGCTGTCCGGCCACGCTGCGGTTGTCTGTTGATCCTGCCCCGAACTGCTCCACGTCGCGTAGTTGTGGAACGCCTCGGTGCGCTTCGTCACCGCGGTGATGTGCTCCCGCAGAGCCGGCTCGGACAGATACCGCAGCATTCTGTGGAATCCGTCTTGTCAAGCGGAGGCGCCGCCGAACGTGATACCGACCTCGCGCCAGGCTCGCAGGCTGGCCATGTACTGAAGGGCGTTCTCGCAGGCGTTGGCCTGCGGGACGAAGCCGCCGCGGTCCATGCTCATCAGCGCGAGCATCAGGCCGAGGATGTGGAGTTCGGGATCGCCACCGTGATCCTTCGCAGCCAGAGCGTCGAAGCACTCGCGAAGCGTCTGCGTGTAGTCGATCTCTCGACCGGTGATCGGGGCTTCGACGGCGACCTCGGCCAAGTCGGCCAGTACCACGCGCGGAACCACGGTCCGGCCGTCGCGCAGCCGCCACGGTGCCATTGACGCTGCCTCGACTATCCGTTGTGCGTGCTCGGCGAAATCAAGGCTGTGCTGCTCGTCCATCAGCGCTCCAGTCCGGTCCGAGAAGGAGTCGGCGTCGGGTCTCTCAAACAGAACGACCTTGCCGGCGGCGGGGTCGAACCCGAGAACCGGGTGCTCTTGGCTTCCGCCTTCCGGGGCACCGGCTTGCCCGGTGTCAATGTTTCCAGAAGTCGCGTTCCGGCAATCGAACCCACCGGTCGGGGGGTCCGACAACCGCCCGCGGCCCTGTAGGGCGCAGTCCCGCGAAGGCGCAGGTGAAGGCCACCGCGTGGTACTGGTGGAGGTAGGCGGTCAAGACCTCCTCGGGGGTGTCGTCCTGGTACGGTCCGCCGCCCGGATGCAGGTCCCAGCCCTCGATGGCTCCGTCGCGTGCGATCGCGCCCTGGTTGCCGCTCTTGGGGTTGGCGTACAGGCCGTAGCAGACGGTTCCCACCGACAATCGGGTCAGCACGCCCGGCATCTTCGGGGCGTATCCCCACGGTTGGGTCACGGCGCAGCCGCCCGGCACGGATGTCACACCGACGATCCGTAGGATCTCGTCCTGTTCGGCGGTGTGCGGATTCTGTAGCGCCGTGTCGACGGTGTCGGCCGGTGCGGGTGTCGCCTCGAGGCGGCGGATCGCCTCGGGGGCGTCGATCCCGGCCACGCAGGCCAGTCCCGTGCCATCCCAGTGGAAGCGGCCCAGCGCCGCGATGAGCCGGTCGGCGTCCTGTGCCGCCGCGCGCTCCGTGTCGGTCAGGTGCTCGTCGGGCGGCACGGTGAACAGGTCCGGGGTGGGCCCGGCCAGGCTCAGCCGGCCCGGCGACCAGCCGCCGAGCGACCGACGCCACGGATCGGCCCCGGCGGCGGCAAGGGCCCGCGCGTTGTCCGGTTTCCTGGACACGACGGCCTCCCACAACGCCGTCACCCCGTTCTCGAGCGCGTCCACGTCCGCAACCCGCCGGGCCAACTCCGCAACCACCTCCGCAGAGCCGAACACGGCCGCACGGTGCAGGGGCCGCCGCCCGCGCCACGCCTCCGGGTCGGCGCCCCGGTCCAGGCGACGACGGATGTCGTCATGGTCCTTCCAGTCCCAGCCGATACCGGCCCAACCATCCCCCCGCACCGACACCGATGACCCCTCCAGCCGCGACCCGAGAAGCCCCATGCGGGGCTCCCCCGGGACACTCGCACACGGCTCGGACACCGCCCACACTCCGGATCGGGCGGTCGCAGCCGCGTCCCACACCGCCGGGCACCGATACGGCCGATGCGTCGCGCGCGGTTACACGACGCGACTCCCTCGACGGACGAACTCGGCGTGCCCGCAGGGGAGATCATGCCGGGTGCGAGCTCAGGTTGCGGCAGGGAATCCGCCCCTGTTCAGCCGACGTCGTGAGGCTCCTCCTCACCGTCGCCGTCGCCGGCGGGGTCGACGCCCTTGTTCGGGGCACCCGCCAGGCCGTGTACCGCGGCGGGCTCGGCAGCCGCAGGGCGGCCCGAGGATCCTGCGACGATGACGAATCGATCCCCGTCCATCGAGGTGGCTGCGCCGGCGGGGCGGTGCCGGGGGCCGGAGGCCGGGATCAGCGACGCAAGGCCCTTGCCCAAACCGGGCGACCGACGCGCGACGGGAGGTGTGGTCGGTGGGCGGTGTCGGGGCGGGGTGGACGAGGTCTTCGGATCGGGCGCCGAGGCGGTCGGTCGCACCTCGGCCACCGAAGTCCGCGGGCCCGACGCGGTGTCGGCGAATCCGTCCCCGGTGGGCGGGGGGAACGGGAAGTGCGGCGGGGGTGACTCCGGCGGTGCGGGTGGTACGACGCCGAGCCCGGGCCAGGTGTCGCGGACCTCGTCCAGGAAGGCGCGATGGTCGGTGCCGTGGGACACCGTGGCGGCGTACAGGGCGTCGAGGGCGGCCTGCAGGGAGTCCGGCTCGGCGGCGCCGAGCAACGCCGGCAGGGCGAACGCCTGTCGGAGCGCGTTGTGGGTGGTCCCGTCCGGGAGGGTGATCGTGGTGCGCGGAACATTCGGGTCCTCGAGCAGGCGCCGCCACACTTCGCCCGGGTCGTCGAACGGCGCGGGCAGCGGTGCGCCCGCGTCCAGCGCCGCCAACGCGGAGGCGATCCAATCGACGTCGGCCAGGCCCGCCGCAGCACAGGCGCGGTGCGCGGCCCAGCGGGCGATCAGGCGTTGCGTCGCGTCGTCCACGCGCGCGATCGCGTGGACCAGGTGCACGTCCAGCATCCGCATCCCGTGCACGTTCCCGCCCACCCGCCGCAGCCGCTCAGTCGGCAACCGGCCCGCCCACTGGCGTAGTTCGTACTCCCGGGCACGCTCCGCCCGCGCGCGGGCCTCTTCCTCGCGGGCGGCGCGCGCTGCCGCGGCCCGCTCCCGGGGCGTCGGTGGCGGCGGCTGTTGCCGGGCGAACCTGTGCCAGTACGCCGCCCGGTCGCTCGTCTGGCGCACCACGCGGTCCGGTTCCGCGGGCGCGGGCCAGAACTGCAGCAGGTAGCGGTCCACCGGCTGCTCCCCGGCGGACACCACGCCGTGCGCGGAGGCCTCGTCCATCCCCACCGCGCAGTACCGCACCCGATGGTCGACCGGGTCGAGTTCAAACCCGCACGCGTCGGCGTCCCCCCACTGCGCGAGCCGCACGGCGCGGGTCAGCGGGGTGAACGGGGCCTCGACCACGTCCTCCCACCGCCCGTCCACGGCGGGCGGGCCGTCGTGGACCTCGATGGTCAGCCCGACGCGGCCGGTGTGCATACCGGTGACCAGGAACAGGAACCCCTCCACCGCGGCGCCGCACAAGCCGTTCGCCTGACCCGCCCAGTGCTCCCCCTCGATCGCCGCCCCGTCGACGCGGCTGTCGACGTACATCTGCGAGTACGCCACGTGTACCGAACCCTCGAACACCGTCCGCATCAACACTCCCCCGAACGTCACCGGCCCCGCGTCCTCGACCCGGGCAACCAGGTGTCATGCTGGCGCACGGCACGGACACCACGAGCACAAACGATCCGGCGGCGCACCGGCCCCCGGTCTCTGCCCCTCGGACTCGAAACCTCGCGTGGCGGACGGGGCCTGCGTGGCCGGCGGTGAGTGCCTCCACAGTCGAGGTTGACGAAGTCGGCCGGCCGGGGCTACTTCTGCCCGTGGGCGAGTCGGTCGAGGCTGCGAACCAAGGACTCCAGGATCTGTATGTACCGGACATATTCCTGGGCCAGTCGGACGTCCTGTTCCGATTGCGGACGAACGGCATTCGCGGCTCGGCGTAGAGACTCGACCTCGGCGAGCAGGTGAGGCAGGTCCGGCACTTCCTCGGCTTGCATGTGGCCGCCATGGACTTGGGACGCGTATCCCGCGACGTGAGTGTCGAGGCCGAGAAGGAGTGATCCCACCTCCCGTAGCGCTTCCAGCCTTGCGCGACTCGGATACGGCGTGGCCGCAAGCTCGGTGAACAGACTCCTGAACTCTTGCATGTCGGTCATATCGGGTCGCAATCTTTCGGTCGGGGTGACGTTCTGCGCGGACGACGACAGGCGGGCCGAGCGGGTCGATCCGGACCCGGAGTCCGCGTCCGAGAGAGCGGAAGGACACGCCCCGCGTCGGCGGGTGTCGGTGCCCCCGGCCATGATCGTCCACATGACCGACACCCCGGCGCCGGCCGCCGCTCTCGCCGACCTCGACGCCTACGCCCAGGCCGTTTCGATTATCTAGGGTTGTCAAGCCTTTCCGCAGATGAAGGCTCTGTAGCCTTCAAGTCACATTAGGCAAGTAGTTGGCTCTGTTCACGAGTTGCGGTTCTGGCTCAGGTTTTGTGGCAACATGCTCTGGGTGACGATGGCGGCTGCCCGGCTCGTCAGACTGCGCGGAGGAAACGGCTGGCTGCGGACACGATGTCTGTCTTCAGCGGCTGTTGCCCGGCGGGTGGGTCCTCGTTTGCGGTGGCGGCCTGGGCCAGTGTGACGATGGGTTGCAGGGCTTGCGGGTAGCCGAGTTCGGCGGCTGCTTCGAGCCAGATCAGCGTGGCACCGTCGAGGGGGTCGAGGTTTCCGGCGAGGATTTCGCGGGACCACCATCGCGCTGCCGTCCAGCGGGCGTCCTCGAGGTCGTCCTCGGCGAGAGGCAGGAGGCTCAGCTCTTCCAGTGCCTGAGCGAACAGCTCTCGCGCCGCGTGATGTTCGCGGTGCCCAAGCCCGGCCAACTGCGCGAGTGAAGGGGATTCGACACCAGCCAGGAGAGCGTCCAACCCCAGTAGAACAAGCCGTTCGTCCGACGGCCGCTGCCAGGCCGCATCCTGTGCCACGTCAGCAGCGGCGAGACGCAACAGGCTGACCACCACGTGCTCGTCCACGGTGTCCCCTTTTGTGATCGGTAGTGCTGTGTTGTGGGTTCAGACTTCGAAGAGCGGTTCCTCCAGCCGTTCCGGCTCCGGGTCCAGGACGGCGCGCAGGCGACGAACACTGTCGCGCCAGGCCGGGCCGTGGGCCGTGTCGTCCCAGAGTTCGGCGAGCTCGGAGTTCTCCGCAACGACTCGGTCGAGTGCGGCGACGGCCAACGACCGAAGGTCATCGGGGAGGGTCGGAACGGGTTCGTCAGGTCCGTAGCTCGTGCAGACGGGTTCGCCACCTGGGCACTGTGCCGCCACGAGTGCCGCGGCGGCGACCGCCTCGTCCCCTTCCGCGCCTTCCAGGTAGTCCTGGGCCTGGACGGCTTGCATGAGCGCTGAACGCACCACGCCCACGCGCTGGTCGTGGGGTGTTTCGTCAAGGGTGCCGGCGAAGTCCGCAGCCATGTCGTTGTCGAACGGGCCGATGTCCCAGGTGCCCAAGGTCGCATCTCCTCATATCCGGGTTCGGTGTGATCATGGCACCGGGCGGCGACATGGCTGTCACGGGGCAGACGGCACGCGCGGGAGCTCGAAGCCCGCTCGTCCGAACATCTGGCGTTCAGGCCGGACGACCCAGGGTTGTGACTCGGCGTGCGCGGTCCACAGAACTTGAGCCAGGACCCAAACTCGTGCCACAAGTAGTCGTGGTTCGACACGGCAGCTCGCAATCCAGCTCTGCGCAGTCGGTCCGAAGGCTCATCAGCAACCCTGCGTTCACGTTGGAGTCCGAAGCCGAGGAACTCGTCCGACAGCCTGGCTGATGGGCCGGCCTCCCGTGGTACGGCTATTCGGGTTTGCGGGCCAAGAGGTAGGCATGCGGTCTTTTCGCCCTGTTGCCGGGTTCCTGCCGCAGTCGTGCCGTGACGATGAGGTCAGCTTGGCCCAGCAGCTCGGCGATGCGGTCGAGCGACAGGAAGTAGGACTCGTAGGACACCGGATGACCGCCGTATGCCTGTGTGTGACGCAGGTGCTCGTCGTCCCCGATGTGGCCGCCCAGCATCAGATAGCCACCGGGCGCCAGCGTGCGGTGAAACTCGGTGAACACCACCGGCAAATGCTCCGGCGGGGTGTGGTGCGTGGAGAAGAAGGCCAGGATGCCGCCGAGTTCGTCGTCCGGGAGGTCCAGTGCGGTCATCGAGCCCACGTCGAATCGCAGGCTCGGATAGGCATGTCGGGCCAGCCCGATCATCTTCGGTGACAGGTCGATACCGAACGCGGACAACCCCAGCTCGGCCAGATACGCGGTGACCCTGCCGGGTCCGCGCCCCAGATCCGCGACCGGTCCGAGGCTGGCCTTCTGCACGAGTTCGGCAAACGCGGCGAGCATCGCGCGTGACAAAGGATCCAGCTGGGCCGGGGCCAGGACCCGTGTGACGTAGGCGGCTGCGACGGTGTCGTACGACTCCCGGACAGCGGCCAGGTGGGAGAGTTCGGTCATCGGGCGACCCTAGATGAGGCCACTGACGGAACGGTCGACGCGCAAGGTCACACCGAGATGCGAGCCTGCCGCCTCAAGGCGGTGCCCACCGCCCAGGAACTCGACCAGCGGGTCGCCGCACTGACCTGATCTCAGTGAACCTCGTCTTGTGGGGCATTCTGGCCACGGATCATGTTCCGGAGAGCTGTCCGGGACGAAATCAGGTCGTCCTGAGCCTCCTCCAGCACGTGCTTGAGCGCGTTCCGCTCGCTGGTCAGAGCCTTGATGGTCTCGTCCCGTACCTCGATCTGTGTGATCAACTCCCGGATGCGGGCCACGAGTTCGGCAGAGCCGGCCTGGTCGACCTGCCGGCCCAGGCTGCGTTGAACGGCGGCCTTGAGGGCGTCGCGTTCGGCCCGGACCGCTCGCAGCTCGGCCCGGATCAGTTCGAAATCCGTGGCCACGCTCGCAGCGCTTGCGACCGCACCCTCCTTGGCCTTTCTGGACTCGCCTTTGGCTTGGCTTTTGCGGGCCTCCTCGATGTGCTCACGTACTCCCTCGGCATATACCAGCCAGTTCGACACTCCCGCGATCCTCGCCACCGCAAGGAAGCTGATCGGCTCTCCGCTCGCCTTCATCTGGTCCACGACCGCGATCACACGCGCACGCTTCTCGCGGCTGGCCTTCTGGCGGGCTTCCCGGAGAACCTGCGCGGGAGTCCGAGGCTCGGTCACGGCCGGTCCCCGTCGCGCCGGGAGACGACCGGCATGGGCAAGGCAACGGCGCGGGAGGCAGAGGCCGCGCGGAGCTTGCGCAGGATCCGGCTGGCCTCTTCCACCTCTGCGCGCTCTTCATCGGTCATGCGCTCCAGTTTGGCCCGCATCTTGACGATCACCGACTGGTAGTCGGCGATCTCGCCCGCCATGCCGGTGATGGTGTAGTCGGCGGCTCCCATCGCCATGGCCAGCTCACGGTTGGCCTTCAGTGTGCGGAGATGGTCCTGGATGGCGGGCAGGTGGGACGGATCAGGGCGGAAGGACGGGCAGCCGGAGCACTGGTAGCGGATCGGGCAGGCGTGACCTCCCGCCTTGACGTTGGATGGCTCGATGCAGTTGCCGTACTGAACAGCCACCGACCCGATCGCGTATGAGGTGGCCGACGCGATGGGCTTCGGGTCGCCGTGGCGGTCTGTGGTGAGCTGGCGCAAGGTGTTCATGGCTGCCCGCTTCATCCTGTTGCCGACCCGGTAGTAGGCACCCGTGGTCTTTGGAGATCGGTGATCCATCAAATCCTGCAGGACGTGCAGCGGGACTCCCGCGTCCGCGTAACGCTGGCAGAAGGTGTGCCGGAATGCGTAGGGATAGATCTTGGAGCGGTCGAACGGCACGAAGTTGGCGTCGGGACCGAGCTCGTCCGAGTCCAGCACCGGAATGCCGTCCGCCCAGGTCCGCAACGTCCGCCACAGGTCGCCTGTAGTCATGTGCTTCGTGCGGGCGGTCTTTCCAGGAAAGAGGAACTCGGCGCTGGTCTCGGTGATCTCCAAGGTCGCTCGGACCTTCAGCCACGCCTTGATGGCATCGGCGGTCTCGGACGGAATGGGCAGACGCCGCCGCAGCCGACGTCCCTTGTGGTTGTCCCAGATCAGCTGGTATTCGCCTTCGTCGAATTCCAGGCAGTCCAACGCGAGGCCAGACAGCTCCAGTGGCCTGCGGCCGGTGTCCCGCAGCACGACGTAGGCCGTCTCGAACATCACCTTCACCGCTTCGGCTGGCATCGTCCCGTAGGGGACGTCGCCGAGAAGGTGCACATGCTCGTCCAACTGCCGGATGACCGTGTCCGGCAGGCTCTTGCCGATCTCGTCCTCGTTGTCCTCCAGCGCCTTGATCGAGTGTCCCTTGTGACGGCTGAACCTGGGGGACAGCTCGCCCAGTACCCCGTCGAGCCGCCCGAACTCCAGGAGTTGGAAGAAGCTGTTCAATAGTCCCTGCTGCTGTCGCGGGCGGTAGGGCTTGCCATTGTGCCCCTTGGCCCGCTTGAAGCCGTCGACCACGGCGGACACGTCCGAGTAGCCCAGCGCCCTGGGGTCCAGGCCCCCACCGGGCACCAGGTCCAGCGCCTCGGAGGTGATCACGGCGGCGCGGTGGGCGTCGTGGAGCCGCGCCGAAGTGGGACTGGCGACCCGACCGTAGTGCATGACCAGGTCGCGGAGCCACGGCTGTCGGATCTCGCTGAAGTCGAGGAAGGACGCGTGACGGGGGCGATCGGTGACCGTCCGGAGAGAGGGGATCCGCTGGCCGATGACACGAAGGTCCCAGACGAGCTTGCGGGTGGGATCGATCCCCCGAAAGTTGTCGAGCGCCACCGAGAGGTGCCACTGGACCTGCCGCAGAATGGACGCGCAGCCGATGTCACGCATCTTCGCGTAGTCGGGGAACTGCGTCCCGGCGAAGGCGATCGACTCCAGCCCGGTCAGCCGTTTCACGCACGCCTTGACGTCTTTCGGCGGGATCGTTTGCCCCAATGCGTCACGCGCCTGCAGGACGAAGAGCATCTCCAGGCGCCCCACGTCGCTCAAGGGCCCGAGGGAGAACCTGGCCATGTCCAGCAGCGGAACCTCCCCTCGCAGCCAGACAGCGAGATCGTCCGGACCGCAGGCGTCGCTCCGGCCCTCGGACTCGCGGCGACGGCGCTCGGTCTTCCACCGCCGGTAGTGGGCATTGCACAGTCCCAGCGACGACTGCCGTTCCTTGCTGCAGCCCAGAACGGGGCACTCACCGAACGGAGGACAGGGCCTCTGCGCCGGGATCCAGACGGACAGGTCCAGCTGCGGTTGGTGTACTCGTTCCCTGAACCAGCGCATGTAGTGCGTGTTGCAGAGCCCGACGGCCTGCGTCGTGCGGGGGCAATCCTGGATTTTGCACATCTCATAGCTGCGGAGTCGCTCCGACGCCCGGAAGGTCGCGGCGAACTCGTCGGCGCTCAGGCCGCTCTTTCGCTGTTCCCGCTCACACGTCGTGCACCACGTCGCGGCGGTGGTCGGCTTCCCGCAGCTCACGATCGAACACGCGTTGAGCCTGGTCATCGAGTTGCCGGGGTCGCCAACGAACAGCATGTCCGTGTAGCTCCATTCGCCGGGCCGCCAGTCCGAATCGAGCTGGCCCTCGATCCACGCCGCCCACGCCGTGAGGTCGTCCGGCGAGCGAGCCCCTGCACCGTTCCCGACCTGATCTGTCGTAACCACACAGACCGTCACCGGCGCCGCTCCCTGATCTTGGACACGAGCCGCACGGCCTCGCGTTTCTCCTGGTCACTGGCATGGAGATAGGGCTCCATCGATTGGGGAGAGACGTGGCCCATCAAGTCCTGGATCACGTGGCGCGGCCGCCCCTCACGGACCCAGCGAGTCGCCGCCGAATGCCGGAGCATGTGCGGGCGGGCGGGGAACCCGGCCTTCTTCGCCAGGCGGGTGAACAGCTCGTAGGTGCTGGGATACTTCATCGGATCGCCGAGCGGCTGCTTGAACAAGTTGACGAAGACCATGTCGCAGTCCGCCGCCTCGGCGACCGTGTCGCGCTCCCACTGGTAGTCCGCGTAGAACCGGGCGACTTCCTCGTCCACGGGCACCCACCGCGGCTGGCGGGCCTTGGCCAAGGCCCCGTTGGCATTCTGGCGCCGCCGGATGTGGACGTGCGGGCCCGCCACCCGGCAGCCCAGCGACATCGAGTTCGCAAGCAAGTGCATGTCCTCTCGACGCAGCCCCAGGGCTTCGCCGATGCGTATGCCGGTCACCGCCAACAGCACGATCAGGAACCGGTCGCGTGCCCGGGTCGTGCAGTCGAGCAGACGGCTGATCTCGCCGTCCGTCAGGTACTCGAAGCCCGGCACCGACACCTTGAAGCGGATGGTCTTCACGTTGAGGGTGGCGAACTGTCCTTCCTCGCCGACGTCGTACCCCCTGGGCAGGAAGCGCAGTTGCTTGGGCTGCGACAGGAGCGCCACCAAGTCAGGCGACACGCGGCCCATCAACGAACAGAAGCGAAGGAACTGGCAGACGGTCGTCAGGATGGCGTTCGCCGTGCTCTTCGAGCGGTGACGTGGCTCTGCCGAAGGACGACGGCCCTTCCCGGGCAATGGCTCAGCCGCCAACCAGTTCAGGAACGCTCCGAGTTGACGCATCGTCGGGGCACCCCAGGCGATCCCGTGCTCCTCGCAGTACGAGAGATACAGGGCAACACGACCGGCGTAGGTGCGCTCGGTGTTCACCGACGCGTCTTCCTGGCCGCGGAGCGAGGCCAGAAAGTCGGACGCGTCCTCGTGGAGCAGGTACTGCCGGTCCACGACCACCCACACGGGCGAACCGTCGGCGGGGGACACGGCCTTCTCCGGACGGTAGGCCTGTGGGAGCGGCCGGTCTTCGTTCAATGTCACTCAAACCCTACTGATATCTGTAAGGCACATGAGACGAGAGCATACGTAACTCACGTGCCAGAAGCCTTTGGATAGCCCAAGATAATCGAAACCGTTGCCACCGCTGCGCGGGCGTACTACGGCGGCGCGGACTCCGCGCTCGACGACGACGTGTACGACGCCCTGGTGCGCGGCATCGAGGAGTACGAGCGCGAGCACCCCGACCACGTGCTCGCCGAGTCCCCCGTCGGGAAGGTGGCCGCCGGGGCGATCGCGCCCGGGGACGTCCCCCACTCGGTGCCGATGCTCAGCATCGCGAACGTGTTCGACCCGGAGGGGCTCCTCGCCTGGGGCGCGTCGCTGGAGCGGCGACTGGGCCGGCCGGTCGACGGGTTCACCGTGGAACCGAAGATGGACGGTCTCGCGGTCGCGGCCCACTACCGCGAGGGTCGGCTGGAGCAGTTGGTCACGCGGGGCGACGGGATCGCCGGGGAGGACGTGTCGCACGCGATCGGCACCGTGCGGGGTCTGCCGGAGCGGTTGGCCGAGCCGGTGTCGATCGAGGTCCGCGGGGAGATCCTGCTGACCGGCGAACAGTTCGAGCGGGCCAACGAGATACGCGTGGAGAACGGCGCGACCGTCTTCTCCAACCCCCGCAGCGGCGCCGCCGGCACGCTGCGGGCCAAGGACCGGCCGTACACGATCCCCACGACGTTCTACGGCTACGTCGGCATGCCCGTGGCCGACGACGACGGCTCCTTCGCCGCCTTCCTGCGCGAGGCGCCGCACTCCGAGGTGATGGCCGCCGTGGCGAACCTGGGGGTGAACACGACCGGTGGCACCCCCGCCGGGCTGCGGGTGTGCCCCACGTTGGTGGAGGTGCAGGAGGCCGTGGACGCGATCGCGGCCATGCGGCCGGACCTGCCGTTCGGCATCGACGGCGTGGTGATCAAGGCCGACAGTGCCGCCGACCAGGCCGACGCGGGCAACGGGACGCGCGCGCCGCGCTGGGCCATCGCGTACAAACTCGCCGCCGTGCACAAGATCACCCGGCTCGTCGGCGTCGACTGGGCCGTGGGCCGCACCGGGGTGATCGCGCCGCGGGCGATCCTGGACCCGATCGAGATCGACGGCAGCACCGTCGGCTTCGCCACCCTGCACAACCCCGCCGACATCGAACGCCGCGGACTGATGATCGGCGACCAGGTCAGCGTCTACAAGGCGGGCGACATCATCCCGCGCGTGGAGGCGCCATTGGTGCACGTGCGCACCGGGGACGAGACACCGATCGAATTCCCCGCGGTGTGCCCACAGTGCGGCGGCGGGATCGACACGTCCGAGCAGCGGTGGCGGTGCGTCCAGGGACGGGCGTGCGGGCTGCACGCCGGAATCCTGTACGCGGTCGGCCGCGACCAGCTCGACATCGAGGGCATCGGCGGCCGACTCGTCACCCAACTCGTCGACACCGGCGCCGTCGCCGATGTAGCCGACCTGTTCACCCTCACCCGCGAACAACTCCTCACACTGGAGCGCATGGGCGACAAGAGCGCGGACAAGCTCCTCGCCGGGATCGAGCAGGCCAGGACCAGGCCGCTGAGCAGGGTGCTGTGCGCGCTGGGGATCCGGGGCACGGGGCGTTCGATGTCGCGGCGCATCGCCCGCCACTTCGCCACCATGGACGCGATCCGGGCGGCGGACGTCGTCGAGATGGCACAGGTCGAGGGCATCGGCGACGGCAAGGGCCCGGTGATCGTGGCCGAACTCGTCGACTTGGCAGAGGTGTTGGACAAGCTCGTCGCCGCCGGCGTGAACACGACCGAACCCGGCGTCACCCCCGGAGCATCGACGGCCCCGGACGCGGCGGACGACCCGGCCGCCGGGCAGGGGCCGCTGCCGTTGGCCGGCCAGGCCGTCGTCGTGACCGGTGCCATGACCGGCGTGCTCGAAGCGCTGTCCCGCAACGAGATGAACGAGTTGATCGAACGCGCCGGAGGCCGCGCCGCGTCGAGCGTCTCCGCGAAGACCACCCTCGTCGTCGCCGGGGACAAGGCCGGCTCCAAACGCGCCAAGGCCGAGACCCTGAACATCAAGATCATCACCCCGGAGGAATTCGCGACGCTGGTGGCGCCCGTCCTGGACGACGGCGCGTAGAACTGACGCTGCCCGCTCCCGGATCCCACACCCGGTCACGACTGCATACGAAGGACATCTGGTGGAGCTTGCGCGCGTCCTCGGCGCACCTCTGTTGAATCACGACGTCGACTCCGATTGGCGGGATTTCGAGAACGGATTCGAAGTCCGCCTCCCACTCGACTACGAGAGGTTCATGTCGGCGTACGGGCCGTGCGTGATCAGCGACACGTTGACCCTCTTCCATCCTCGGGCACCCAATGCGGACGACAGTCTCAGCCTGCGCTGGAAGATCGCGACCGTTTCCAACGTGTACGAACAGACCGAACCGGCTCTCGTGCCGTACCGGATCTTCCCCATGGCAGGTGGTGTGTTCCCGATCGGGCACACGCACTTCGGGCACCAGGTGTTCCTGCGACCCAGGGCCGCCCGAGTCGACGACGGCTGGTCCGTTCTGGTCGACTGGGGCACCGAGTGGCTCGATTATCAGATGGGTTTCAAGGAGTTCCTCACCAAGGCGCTCGCGGGAGATGTTCACTTCTTTCACGATTCGGTTCTGGAAGAGCCGTCCTACGAGATGGTGGGTCGCGTGCTGTAGCCGTCGAGGGGCGCCGGAAATGCTGCGAACGGCGGGTGCCATCACTGCGGTTCGACGGTGTGATGGTGGCAAGCACGTCCACGCCGGCGACGAGCGTTGCGGGTGGACAGTGCGCCCACGTGGTCGCGCAAGTACCCCTTCGACCAGGCCACCGGGGTGACCATGCCTCGCCTCGCTGCGCTGTTCGAGCCGTTCGACGTGTGATCCGGGCGTGCACAATCCTCGACGTGCCGACCGCCCGGCTCCTCGGCCGGGGCACGCGGACGAACGGACCTTGTGCTTCGTGGCTGCGCGTCGGCTTGCCGGTGTCGCGGCCGGCACAGGGCACCCCGGACAACCGGCAACCCGTCTGGGAAAGCGAGCGGTTCCCGTCGGCGTCGGCAGTCTCTCCGCCAAACGTTGGAGCCCGACGCACTCTCGGCGCGTCGGGCTCCCTGTCGCGGTCAGTCCCACCAGCCGTCGCCGACCTGCCAACGTCGAACCCATTCCAGGAAGCCGCAGGCTTCCGGCCCCGGATACCGGTAGGCGCCCGTCTCGCCGACCAGCCAGACCCTGCCCCGTTGGGGCCCGTTGACGACGAGTAGCCAGTAGAAGAGTTCGTCATCGGTGCCCAACACGACGGAGCCGTGGCCGTAGACGTCGGCCACGCGCTCGTCGTGGCCAGCCGTGAGGGGCTCGCCCTCCCAGGCCCAGGACTCCCGGAGCGGGAACGGCGCGGCGGGATCCCGGTCGACCCGGTGGGACCAACCCGGCGTGAGCCGGCCCAGGGGCAGCAGGCCACCGTCCTCCGGCGGCCCGACCGAGGACCCGTTGGAGATCTCCGCGACCAGACTCCGGTACGGCTCCGGAAGCACGGCCCCGTTCTCGGTCTCCCACGCCGAGACGGCCTCGTATCCGAGAGCCGGCTCCCGCCACGCCGGTTCGAACGCCGAGCGCAGGAATTCGAGAGCGGCCTCGTCGGGACGCTCGTCAGGTGATGCCATCGTCATGGCGACACACTCGCAGAAGGGACCGACCGAGCCCTGCGAATACCCGGGGAAACCCAGGACGCCGCGGCCCCCGACGTCGGCAACCCGGTGGTGTCGATCCCCCGCCGGGCGCCGCCACGAGGCCGGTCGCCGACTGCTGCTGCCTGCCACGCCGACGGGGAATCGGCCGTCCCGCGACCGGTCCGTCCATGCCTCGGATCCGCTCTTCACTGGGGTGGGGCCGAGAGCGGGCGGGCGCCCAGCGCGCGGAACAGGGGCTTGATCATCGCCGCGTCGACGGCAGGGTCACGGCCTCGGGAGTACGGATCGCAGGGCGTGTAGCCGATGTCCGCGAGGGCCCCGATGTCGGGGTTGCCGGTCTCCACGATCAGGCGTCGTGCTCCGGCCTCGGTGGCGGTGCGTTCCAGCGTGCCGAGCAGGTGACGGCCGTGGCCCCTGCCCCGATGTTCCGCGTCGATGTACAGGTGGGTGATCTGTGCCGTCCTGCCCGGCAGGGTGCGCCAACCGCCACAGCCGATCGGCACCGTTCCGTGATAGACGAGGACGAACAGGCCCGCGGGCGGTTCGTAGTCGCGGGGTTCGATGGTCTCGGGGTGGTCGGCGAACCCCCGAAGGTCCATCTCCCTGGCGTACAGGGCATGCACGAGGGCCTGTGCGTCGGGATGGGTGATCGAGCGGGGCACCAGACGCACGCCCGCCGGGTGGCTCGGGCCGGCGACACCGAAGGGCCCGTCGCCCCGGGACGCGCCCAGGACGGCCCCGCCTTTGGCGCGATGCGCAAAACCGATCACGGACCCCATCCTCCCCGGTTGACCCGTGGTGCGGTCATTCTGCGGGAGCGGCTCCCCCGATGAACAGCGATCGAAACGAACGCGACACGATCGAAACGTCCACGGCGCCGGCGCGCCCGTCGCACAGGCCCGGCTGCGCGCCTCCCTTTCCGAACCGCCCGGGACTGCGCCCGCGGCTGCCGCACCCCCGTGCCGCCGGGAAACCGGCGGAGGAATGACTCCCGATCCATCCGCAGCAGTATCACGGATCACTCGACCTCAACGTCGCAGCGCCCGCCCGCCCGCCCGCCCGGCAAACCAACTCCCCCACCGTGAACAGCAGTCGAGCACCCTGTGGCGTCCTACGCCGCCGGCGCTCTCCCCGGCTTGCTCGGTGGGCTCGTCCGGTACCGCCCGGTCACGGACGCGGGGCCGCCTTCGGCAATGCCCTCCAAGCCCGTAATCACGACCTCGCGCCGGACCGCCTGCGGGGGTAGCCGCCCGGGTTACCGGTCGCCACCGCCCACAGGCGTTCACCGTCCGGGTCGTCGCAAAGCGCCCGATCCGTCGGCCGAGTAGGTTCGAGACCGGCACCGAAGCCGGCACCGGCTTCGCAACCGGACGACACGCCTGCTTCGAGGCCGCCGCTGCCGGGACCATCGGCGGCCGGGATGCAGCCCGCTGGATGGGACCAACGTGGAGGGATTCGCGTGGAGTTGACGGTCGTGACACAAAACCTCAAGCTCGGTGCCCTGCGGTCCGATGACGGGGATCCGCAGGGTCGGTGGCCGTTGTTGGTGGAGCGGATCCTGGCCGCGGCCGAACGGGTCGATGTCGTCATGCTCTGCGAGGTCGTGGACTGGCACCGGTACGGGCACAAGCAGTTGGTGCGGGCTTTGTGCGACCTCGGGTTGGACGCGGCGCCGCTCGCTCCCTCCCGTAGCGGCATCGGCACCGCACTGTTGTTCCGCCGCGAGACCATGGGGCATTGGGTGCGCCACAACCCGGACTTCGCGTGCGAGACGCTGCACGGGTTCGCGGTGACCTCCTTCGACGTCGGGTTGCCGGCGCCGCTGAGTTTCGTTCCCGTGCACTTCACGCCGTTCGACGCGGACGCCGCTCTCAGCGAGGCCAATCTCGTGGCCAGTCGCGCCCACAAGTACGGTCCGTTCGCCGTCGTCAGCGGCGACTGCAACTATCCCCCGGCCTCCGCCCGGAACCCCTTGCCGGATTATGCGGCGATGCGGGCGTACAACGCCGGATCCAGAACGCTGCTGCCGGCCGGGGACGTCACACCCGGCACGGCGCCGGAGCCGGATCGTCGCGTGGCCCGCAAGCTGGTGCAGAACGGGCTTGTCGACGTAGCCTGGCACCTGTTCGAGCAAACGGGTGACGAACGCCTGCTCGCGCGGACGGGGACGGACGACAGAATCGACCAGGCGTGGGTGAGCAGCCCCCTGGCGGGGGCGGTGTCGAACTACCGCCTGCTGGACCGTCCCGAAGGCGCCTCGGACCACCACGGGCTGGTGTTCCGCGTCGACACCGACAACGTCGACACGACCGATCCGTGGGCCCGCCGCTGATCTCCCCCTGTCCAGACCCGAGGGCCCTCGCTCGGCCGCCCCGGGTCGGCGGTTCGCCAGCGAGATGGACGACGCCCGTTCGTCCCGGAAATCGGAAAGAGGGAAAGTGTGATCGATCGGTATGGAATACCTCGGAGCCCGCGTCGTTCCCGACGCCGTCGGAACGGGCATGGAGCCGCGGTTGAACAGATCCTGGACGACGCGTACGACGCCATGGAGGCCTGGGGAATCGACCATGCGGACATCTACGCGGGCGTGTGGAAGGACCTGCCGACCGAGGAGGACCCGGACGTGACCTCGGCGGTCGTCCTGGGCCTGACCAACCGCCACACCGAGACACAGCGGGAGGTCGCGGCGCTCGTCGCGGACCCGAACCGCCTTCGGATCGCCGCCTGCCGCTTCACACTCGCCCGACTGAACGACATCGAACGGGCCGTCCGGGAGGCATACGGAAACGCCACCTACGGTACGTACGTCGACGTCATGGCAAACCACGTCGAGGTGATCCTGGGCCCCGAACACCGCGCCCTCGGCGACGAGATCGCCGCCCGGTTCGAGGCGAACGCGGTCTCGCCCAGCTACGGCGGCCCCGGATGGCTCGCGATCTGAACTTCATCGGGCAGTGACGGCAAAGTCGCCGACGTCCCGGTCGGCCTGGGGCCCCGCCCGATACGTCGTGCGACGGTGCGCCCCCGTACAGCAGGACCTGCACGATCATCCGGCTTCCGAAGGCCCCTGCTCGCCGTCGCCGTCGGAATCGCCCTCCTTGATCGGGAAGAGCGACGCGCCGTCCGGTGCGAGGGCCTCGGCGGCCGCCGGCCGGCCCGGCGACGTCGCGGCGATGACGATCTGAGCTTGTGCGATCGGAGTTGCCTTGCCGGCGGGGCGCGGCCGAGGGCTGGGGGCCGGGATCGGCGGTGCGTGGTCCACGCCAGGGGGCCGCCGTGCGGTGGAGGGAGCGAGGGGAGGCGTGGCCGACGGGCGGCTCCGGGGCGGGGCGGCCGGGGCCTTCGGGTCGGGCGCCGAAGCGGCGGGCGGTGCTTCCGCGGCCGGGTTCGGCTCGCCCGACGCGGTGTCGTCGGGCGCGTCCCGGGTGAACAGGTGCAAGGGAAACGGCGGCGGGAGCGACTCGGCCGGCGCCGGTGGTACGACACCGAGCCCGGGCCAGGTATCGCGGACCTCGTCCAGGAACGCGCGATGGTCGGTGCCGTGGGCCGACGCGACGGCGTACAGGGCATCGAGGGCGGCCTGCAGCGAGTCCGACTCCGCGGCACCGAACAACGCCGGCAGAGCGAAAGCCTGTTGGAACGCGTTGTGGGTGGTGCCGTCCGGGAGGGTGATCGTGGTAAGTGGAGCATTCGGGTCCTCCAGCAGGCGCCGCCACGCCGCGCCCGGTTCGTCGAACGGCGCGGGCAGCGGCAGGCCCGCGTCCAGGGCCGCCAACGCCGGGGCGATCCAGTCGACGTCGGCCAGCCCCGCCAGGGCGCAGGCGCGGTGCGCCGCCCAGCGGGCGATCTCGCGTTGCGTCCCGTCGTCGACCCGCGCGATCGCGTGGACCAGGTGCACATCCAGCATGCGCATCCCGTGCACGTTCCCGCCCACGCCCCGCAGCCGCTCGGTCGGCAACCGGCCCGCCCACATGCGGAGTTCATAATTCCGGACGGTTTCCGCGCGTGCGCGGGCCTCTTCGGCGCGGGCCGCGCGTGCTGCCGCGGCCCGCTCGCCGGGCGTCGGCGGCGCCGGCAGGTCCCGGGCGACCTGGTTCCAGTAGGCCGCCTGGTCGCTGGTCTGCCGCACCACGCGGTCCGGTTCCGCGGGCGCGGGCCAGAACTGCAGGAGGTAGCGGTCAACCGGCGGCTCGCCGTCGAACACCACGCCGTGGGCGTTGGCCTCGTCCATCCCCACCGCGCAGTACCGCACCCGATGGTCCACCGGGTCGAGTTCGAACTCGCACGCGATTCCGCCCTCCCACTGCGTGAGCCACACGGTCCGGGTCCGGGGGGTGAACGGTGCCTCGACCACCTCCTCCCACCGCCCGTCCACCGCGGGCGGGGTCTCGTGAACCTCGATGGTCAACCCCACACTGCCGGTGTGCATGCCGGTGGTCAGCGACAGATACCCCTCCACGGCAGCGGCGCACAGGCCGTTGACCTGACCCGCCCGGGGGTCGCCCCGGATCGGCACGCAGTTGGCGCGGCTGTCGACGTACATCTGCATGTACTCCACGTGCACCGAACCCTCGAACACCGTCCGCACGAACACTCCCCCGAAACGTCACCGGCCCCGCGTCCCCGACCCGGGCAACCAGGCGTCATGCTGCCGCACGGCACGGACAACACGTACCCGGGAACGTCCTTCCACTGCAGACGAGTTCGCGGCACGGGGGTGTACGACACCACGGGTCCAGCGGGGAACACCCGATCCCGACGCCGCAGACAACACCGGACCGGCCGCTTCACCGCGTGTCCACGCTCCTCGACGGATCGTTCGACACGCCGGCCACACGCGCCAGAACATCACGGCACATGCGCTGGAGTTCCTCGTCGTCGGCGAGGTTGGCGTAGCGGCCGCTGCGGCGGGGCAGCGCGAGTTCCGCCCGCACGCGCGGCAGCGCCGGAGCGGCTGCCGATCCCATCCGGTCCAGGCAGGTCAGGACGAGGTTCGAGGTCGCGTCGTTCTTCGCCCAGGCGGCCGACAGCGTGTGTACGACGAGGTCGGCCTCGGTCTCGCCTGCGATGTCCCACAGCGCCGCCGCGGCGTGGACGCGGGTCCAATCGTGTTCGTCGTGCGACATGGCTCGCAGACGCGGTAGTACGGCTCGGGCGGGCGGGCCGATCCGGCCGAGGACGTCGATCGTCGCGTGGTTTCGTTCGCTGTCGAGCAGCTTCTCCAGTCGGGGCACGACGTCGGCCGGGTCGCGTTCGAGCGCCCACAGGGCGGCTGTCGCGGCCGCGCGCACGTTCACGTCCGCTGCGTCGGCCAGGGGACGAACCACCCCCAGGGCCGGTGCGGCAGCGGTGCCGAAGGACGCGAGCGCGTCCACGGCCGAGGCGGCGGTGTTCCACCGCTCGTGGCGAACCGCGGCACCGGCGAACGCGGTGATCGCATCGACGGCCGCCGGGTCGCCCAGCTCGGCCAGAGCGTGGACGACGGCGCCCGCGCTCATGGCCGACCGTTGCCGCGCGAGGTCGATGTCGACGAGGCGGCGGGACAGCCGCGGCACCAGTTCGTCGGCGACCGCGCGCAGATGTCCCGCGACCTGTTCGGCGCGCCAGGCGTCCACGTCGTCGTCCAGAGCCGTCAGCAGCGAGGGCACCGCTCGTACGTCCCCCAGGCGCGCGAGTGCCATGACGGCTTCCCGATGGGCGCGGCGCAGCAGTGGGTGCGGATGCGCCCAGGCGGCGGGTCCGTGGGTGGTGCGTTGTGCGGTGACGTATGCGGCGAGGGTTTCGCGGGCCGGTTCGGCGACCGGTGCGAGGGCTTGGAGGGTTTCGGCCGCTGCGGCGGCGGTGTACGCGTCGTGGGGCAGCAGGCAGTTCGCGAGCAGCAGGACGAGTTCGCGGTGGTCGCCTCGCCAGTGCACGATCAGGTCCCGGGTCATGCGGATCGCGTCGTGGCGGGTGGCGGGGTCCGGGCTGCGGAGTTGTTCGGTGAGCAGGGTCGTGCGTTCGCGAACGCGAGCGTCGAGGACATCATGGAAGGTGCGCAGCAGGGTTGTGGTGGGCGCGTGAACGCGGTTGTGCCGTTCGAGGTCGGCGAACACGGCGGCGATCTGCGGTGGGACGTCCTCGGCCGTCGGGGTGTTGGCGTCGGTGGTGCACGCGCACGCTCCGGAACGGCCCTGGCATCCCTGGTCGTCGGGGCCGGGACGCGGTGCGGGGGTGAGTTCGCGCAGCAGGTCGATCGTCGTGGGCACGATCGCGGCGCCGATGTCCGCAGGGGCGCAGCGGGCTCGGTGGACGAGGGAGGCGAGGCGGATGTCGGGGTCTGCGGTCGTGTCGTCCGCGAGGGTGTCGAGCCACGCCATGACGGGGGTTCGGGCAAGTGGCAGTCGCAGCGCGAGGTCGGCCGTGGTCCGTACGATCAGCAGCCGTTCCCCGATCCCGTTCTCGGCTGGCAACCTGCCCTGCAGGATCGTGAGTGCCCGGTCGGTGTCGTCCAGGAAGAGGCCGAGTGCTTCGATCGCCGCGCCCCGTACCCGGACGTCCGGGTCCGTGGCGTAGGCGACGAAGGTGTCGGCGCGTTCGCGCATCAGCGCGGCGCTGTCGGCGGTCGCCGTCGACAGGGTGCCGTCGGGGGCGATGTAGACGGTGTCGCCGCGGTCGACGGCGGCGCGGCCGATGCTGAGGAGTAGTGCGACGATCGAGGCGCGGTCGGGCGTGGCGGGATCGTCGGCCATGTCGAACAGGAACGGAAGGCTCGCCGCGGTACACGGGTACACGTCGCCCTGATGATGGGCGGCGCCGTAGAAGTCGTCCAGGGCCCTCCCGCGAATCTCGGCGTCCGGCGAGGTCATCGCCCGCAACCACATCGGGACGTCGTCGGCGGGGCCGTACGCGTGGCCCATAGACGACCAGGCGATGCCGTCCAAGTCGTTGATCATGCGCGGCACCATGCCGCAGGGCACCGACACCGCCCCCTCGCCCGGACGAACCACGCGGTGTTTTCGCACGGGGACGCAGCGAGGGTCGAATGTCGGTCCTACGGTGTGTGCATGGGCTCCTGGGACGGTATCGCGCGACCGTGTGAGCCTCGTGAGGCTGAGAAGGAGGTCGTCAGCTGCCCCCGGCTCCACCCGCAGCGGCAGCCCTCCAAGCGGAAGTGACACACCCTTCTTCCCAACACCACCACTCCTTGGCCGCGCCGTGATCCAACAGCTTCCGAATGCGCGGGATGTCCGCCTCCGGCGGGACGTCCTCGCGCGACCATGCGGAACTGCTCTATGCCCTCGCCCGTCGTGCCGAGCCGGTGGAACGTCTCCAGCACGGTTTGCCGGGCAGCGGCCGATCCCCCGTCCTTCAGCACGATCAAACGGATGGTGCAGTTCTCCGACGAGCGGACCGTTTCCCCAGCCCAACGCAGTCCGTCCTCCTCGATCCCCACCTTGACGATGTCGCCGCCGGCGATCCCGCGCACGAACCACGGGGTGTTGTCGAGTCGCACCGTCCCATCGCCCAGGTCCACCGCCCACAGGCTCTCGACACTCACTGGAGGCCAACCGTCATCGTCCACCTCCATACGGAAGCGAACCTTCACGTGATCTTCGCTGATGTCCGTCGCCGCGCCGTCATCCTCTCGGGCCGGAACACAAAGTCGCGGCACTGCCATGGGGCCGTCACCGCCTCAAGGAGACGCTCATGATCCGGCTGCCCGCTTCGTGTCTCGGGCGGCAGCAAAGAACAACCCGCTTGTCATGCCCCGCATCCACGCACACGCGGTCGGGCATCATGGATTCACTTCTGGGCATCCGGGCCCTCGACTCGGGCCGGGTGTGTCCGACCGCTCGGCTGACGTCCGGATCCCGTGGTGACCGATCATCAAGGGAGCGAGGCAATGAGTGCCGACGGTGTCGAATGGTTGGAGGATTCGTCCTTCGACGAGTTCGGCTACTGCGTGACGTTCGCGCGTGGCCTGTCGGCAGTGGAGTTGCTGCGGCGCATGGGGTGCGACGTGGCGAACACGGCCCGCAAGGCCCCGACCGACGCGAACCACTGGATCGAGGACGTCGCCGACGAGTTCGGCCGGCGGGCGGTCGCGGACAAGGAGGGGGTGATCCGGGCCGGCGAGGTGAACGGCTGGGCGTTCGCCATCGAGGACGCCGGAATCCGTGGTATCGACCAGGACGTCCTCGCCGTCGTCTCGACCGACACCGTGGCCATGAGCACCTACCGCAACGTCAACGCGCTCACGCGGTTCCTCCACGCGCAGTCCGGGGAAGTGGTATGTGTGTTCGAATCGGCACAGGTTCGCCATGGCACCGATCCAGACCGGCTCGTGCCCCACCTGACCCGAGCCGGGCTGCTGCTCCCCGACGGGGACGAACCCGACTTGGGAATCGGCGAACGGCAGCGACTCATCCACCGCATGATGCACACCGAGTTCGGCGTGACGCTGCCCCGCGAGGACGTCGAGAACGGCGAACTGCTCGCCGCGATGCACTGAACCCGGCCCCGGCCCGCCGGCGGTCCCTCGATTGGTCAACAATCCGGAGCCCCCCGAGGCCACCGGCGACACGCATGTCGCCTGGTGGCTCCCACCATCAAGCCGAGTTCACCGACATGCCGGCCCGGGTGGGCCCGACGCGCCGGCCAAAGCCGCGGCCCATGGGCGAGCTCGCTCGGGTACCGGGCGCCGGCCGCGAGAACACCGGCGACCCGGAGGACGGACCGCCTACGGCGCCGAAGATCCTCGCGGCGGGATTCCCGCGTAGGCTCCCTCTTCGGGAGAGCCGCATCGCAGCCGCGGCATCTCCACCGGACCACCACGGGTAGCGGGCCGCGCGGCACAGCCCCCGTCAGGCCTCGGTGACCGAGGTTTCGGACGCTCTGGCCGCCGCTCGCGCAGCCGGAAATTCGGACACGCGTACCGGAGGGGACTCGCTCTCTCGCAGCGTGCGCCGGAAGGTGTGGAACTTGCAGATGTCGGGGTCCCCGGCGAACCGATACATCCGAGGTTCCCGCCGTGAACCGGACACCTCGTAGCGACCGCCGTAGTTGTGGCGGGTGCCCAACGTCGCGAAGAGCAGCTGCACATCGCCGAAGTCCCGACGCGGTTTCAAGCTCCAGGTTCCCTTGCCGGACGGTATTCGCGGGGTCAAGGACGTGATCTCGAAATCGTCCGGGTCGGGCCAGTCCAGCGCCGTGAACGTGCCGTCCGCCTCCAGCGTCAGCCGGCCCAAGGGCTTGCCCGTGTAGGTTCCGACCAGATCCGAGGCGACCAACCCGGACGGTCGCCCGCCCTCCTCGGCACACGCGAAGTAGCGCGCGCACCCGGTCGCCGACGTCCCGGCGGCCACCACCACGCACGCGAGCGCCGCCATCGGCCACCGCATCCGCTCCCCCTCCCGTACTCCACCTTGGGTACGCGGTGATCATTGCGGGCTCGCCGGAACCGTTGCCGGTAGGGGGTGCGTGGCGTCACGGCACGGCTGTCGGAGGCCTTGCCCTCGCCTTCGGGTCCGACGACCCGGATCGGCCCGCCCACTCGAACTGCGACGCCGGGCAATCGGCTGAGTTCACCGGCACCGCTCGGGTGCCGCGCACCGACACGGCCACGTCGCCAACTTCCCGCCCGAGTGAACCCGTGAAATGCGACGCCATCGATCTCGGGCGTTCGCTAGTTTCACGGACATGACCGAATTCGAGCAAGTGAACATATCCGAAGCGGAGTTCGATGAAGTGACCTCGACCTCCACGGCTACCGAAGACGACAACGAATCCGATGCCTTCGACGGCCATACCTACAGTCCGGCGAGTCTGTCCCGACTGGTCCTGTCCGAGCAGGCAACGATCGTAGCGGAGCGGGCGATCGGCCTGGCGGTGATCCGCGAGGACGAGTTCCGCCCGGACGGCCGGGACGAACGCGACAGGGAGGCCATTCTCACCCTGATCGCGACGCGCAACCTCGCCGAGCACGTCCAGGCCCTTTTGCGAGCGGCCGTCGTGCACACACAGACGTCCGGCATCGGCTGGGAACGCATCGCCACGGTCCTGGGACAGACCCGGCAGAGCGTCGCCCGAAAGCACGGCCCGGCCGTCGAGGAATGGCGAACGAGCATCGTCGGCCCAGACGGCCGGCCCGGTCTGCCCCGAACGCATCGGGCCGAGGACGCGGCCGCCCTCGCCCACGAACTCGATGCCTGGCTGCGCGAGCACGCCGCGAGGCCGTCCGGTCCTCAGGACGCCGCGATCTCCGAGCGTCTGGGCCGGCTGGGCGCGGCCGAGGAACTCGACCTGCTGCTCGCGCACAGCCGCGGAGCCCTGCCGCCGGCCGAACTGGCGGCCGTGCGCGAACGCCAGACCGTGCTGTACGAACGCTTCGCCGCCGCCGAGGACGACCCCGAACAGGCCCGCCGCTACCGCCGATACGCCGCCCACGCCCGCGATCAGACCACCGAACTCCGCGAGTCCCTCGCCCCGCGGCCCAACACCGCCGACACCGACCCGAAGACCCCATGACTTCGTCGCGCATGTCGCCTCCCTCTCGAGGAGCGCGGCCGCGGTTGTGTGGTCCTGGGCGATGCGTTGGTGCGGCGCCTCGCCCAGGGCGGGTGTCACGCGGGAGTGGCGGTGTCGTCGATGTAGGTGATCGAGCCGACGCCGCGGTTGCTGGGTGTGGGCTTGCCGTACCAGCGGTCGTGGAAGGGGTGTCCGGGGCCGACGGGGCGTCCGACGAGGGCGCGCTTGCCGCTGGGCATGGTATCGATGCGGTCGATCTCGATGACGCAGCGCACCAGCTTGTCGTGCACGACCGCGGCGAACTTCTCGCCGTCGGCTTGCTCGCCCAGGCTCCAGCAGCCGCGTGAGGATTCGTAGATCTCCTGGTGGGTCATTCCTTCGTCCCAGCCGCAGTACTTGCGGCCGAGTTCCTCCTCCGCCTCGGCCGGGTGCCTGGCCTGGATGTTGATCTGGATCAGGTCGGTTTCCCTCCCTGGTCGTGGGTGCGGGCACGGCGGTACGGCGCCGGGTGGCGGCGGAGCCGTCAGTGTGCGCGGCGCGCCTGAATGGCGCGGCGTATTGGGCTTCACCGCGCGCAGTTCTGCTTCTTCTCCTCGGTTTCCGCGCCGGTGACCTCGAGATCGGGTACGCCCGCGAGCGAACGCCGTTCCGACACCTACCCACCATCACCACTATCCCGTCCCGTCGCGCCGTCGTGGCCGCTTTCGGCCCTTGCCGATCGGAGGAACCCCCGGCAGGTTGAACGCATGATTCTGCCCTTCGTACGCGAAGAGAAATATGGTTCCGTCCGGGTGACCGTCGAGCGGGTCGAGAACCCCTCCGCCGTCGGACAGACCGCCGAGGCAAGGGACTTCCCCTGCCTGACCGCGCTGGTCGACTTCCCGGCACGCGGCTACGGCGCGCTCTTCGGTTGGGTGCAGTTGGTGCGATCCACCGACGGCTCCTCGGCCGGCACGGAGTTCGAGATGGACCCGTTCCCACTCTTCGCCGACGCCGGCTCCCCGTACTGCTACTTCGGTGTCACGCCGACCCTCTTCGACTCGCCGGCCCGCCACACCCGCGACCCGATGACCTGGCTCGCCCACAGTTTCCTGGCCTGGACCCCCATGGCCGACACCATCGAACGCCACGCCATCCCGCTGGTCGGCTTCTCATGGGGCTTCACCATCGACCGCACCGAAACCATCACCGTGCTCCCCACCCGACCCCTGGCCCCCTCCGACTGGACCACTCACCTCCCCCACCTCACCGAACAACACCCGACCTGGACCTTCGGCCCACCGCCCGCCCCCCGCCCCACCCACAGGCGCACGCCCGGCACGTAACCTGCCGGTGAGTCCAGGATCGATCCGTCACGAGCGGCGACTTGCCCGACATTCTTCTTCACCCACGAGTTAACTTGCCCGCTTGCCGTGTGTGCTTGATGTGTGTCAGGGGCGTTGCACGGAATCGCGAGTACATCCTTTGTCGGCCGTCGATGGCGGGAGGCGTGACGGCGTTGGGCCAGGGTTTGGGTTGGCTGGTGCAGTGCGAGCGTCGCGGGTGCGGCCTGACCTTCGCGAGGAACCTCGAACCGCACGTGCTCCTCGAACGACTCGGAGCGGATCCGCAGACCATCGCCATGCGCGGGCAGGCGGACAACTTCGACGAGAACGGCGACGAGATCCACCCGGCTTCGACGACGCGTACGACGCATGGGACGGCCGGGTGATCCGCGCCGGGACCTGCGGCAAGTGGGCCTGGGCCCACGAGGAGTCGACGTCGCGCAGCGCGGACCCCGAGGTGACGCGCGCCGTGTCCGCAGGGACACTCGCCCTGTCCCTGTACCACGACCTGAGGTCGATGACCGCCCTCACCTGCGCCGAGAACGGCACCTTGGTCACGGCGATCAACACGTGGAGACGCCCGCCGCCGAGCGGTCACGCAGGAAGCCGTCCCGCGATGTTCGACGCGGACGTCACCGCGCTCGGCGCGGATCCCCACGCACCGACCGTGGGAACCACCGACCCGGTGGAGTTGTTCTTCGGGCTTGCCGAAACCCGGTTCGGCGTCGGCCTCACCCACGGCGCTCTGCTCCTCGAGCCGGTTTGGTGCGGCGCGGTGACCCCGGACGGCTCGCCCTCCTGACACCACCGGCGCGCCGCCCATGTCGCTTTCGGCCCGCACTCTCGCACGGGTCGGGTCGGTCCGACCCTGCGTCGCGAGGCAGAACGAGGGGCGGCTGGCATCACACGTAATGGTCGGAGCCGACCCGGACCGGCGGGCCGACGTCACGCACGGGGCAGCGACCTGGTGCGTATGAGTGGCGCGTCCGCGTTGGGCTGCTCGTGCTGGAGACGGCAAGGGGGTATCGGGGCCACGGCCCGGTGCGGCCGTGGCCTGGATCTCGTGGCAGGGTTGGGGACTACCGGGCTCGGCGTGTCATCCGGGTGAGGACGAGTTTGCCGCGCTCAACGAGGTCGGACCGCTCCTTTGCGAGCCCGGAGCGCAGGTAGGACACGCCCAGTCGGGCGGTCAGGAGCAGCAGGAGGCGCTCCTCGTCGTCGTCCAGGTGGCGGCCGTAGCCATTGAAGTGCGCGGCCTTCAGGTCGGGCCGGGTGGTCCACAGCGCGCCGTGCAGCCATACGAACTCGTCCGCGATGCTGCCGTGTTGCGCCATTTCGAAGTCGATCAGGCCGACTGTGTCTTGGGCGGCGTCGAAGAGCCAGTTGCGGGTGGCGTGGTCACCGTGCCGGTAGACCACCGGCATCCCCTCGGTGCGCCGTGGCAGTTCCTCGACCACGCACTGCACCAGGGCGCGTTGCGCGTCGTCGAGGTGACCGGCGGTGTCCTCCAGGCAGGCGGCGGCCTCCTTCGCCTGTCCGGCCACGTCTGCGCGGATGACCGCGCGGTCGTGGGCCGTGGCGGGCGGGGAGTGGTCGTGCCAGCGGCGGAGCAGATGCCCGGCCTGCTGGTGCACCCGGCGCTCGTCGGCCTGCGTCAGGGGCAGGTCGCGCACGACCCGTCCCGACAGCGGCGAGCTCATGAGGGCCTGCAGGTCGGGGTCCGCGGCAATCAGGCGGGGGGCCGTGCCGACGATGAGAGCGCGTGCCGCGTGCGCGTAGCCCCGGACCTCGCGTTCGTACTCCCGTGCGCTGGGGCTGATCTTCACGAACACCATGTCCGCGCCAGCGGCCACCCGCCACACCATGGAGTTCCCCCGGGCCCAGGACACGTCCGTGACGTCGTCCACGCCGGGCAAGTGGTCGGCGATCCATCGCCGCAATTCGTCCGGAAGAGGGGTGTGCCGGGTCATCAGGGGTGTTCTCCGAATCGCATCGTCGGATCGTCTCAAGCACATGAGACACCTCCCTCGTCAGCGACCCCTCTCTCCCGGCGCGCCATCGACGACGGCGACCTCGAGCACGAGTCCGCGACCCGGGGTCTTCCCGAGGCACCCGCCGGCGCAGTAGCCGAACGGCGTCGGTGCGTGACGCTATGGTCGTCCGACTCGATGCCCGCGAAAGGACTTCCATGTTCACGTCGTTCACGCCATCGGTACGAGGCGCGGTGGTCGCCGTGGCGGTATCCGTCGTGTTAAGCGTGTCCTGCGACACGTCGGACGGCGGATCGCAGGACACGCCGGACACGACCGCCCTGTCGAGTGCGTCGGCGAGCGCGTCCGTCCCACCGCCGACGCCCGGCGGGGGCGCGGCCTCCCCCGCTCCGGTTTCGGCGTCGGCCGCCACGCCGGCCGCAGTGCCGGCGGTAAGGGTTCGGGACGCGTTCGCCGGACTCCAGGCAACGCTCAACGATACGTGCACCCCCGGCAATTGCGCCTACTTCCTCGGGCGCGTCCACGACGAACTGCACCGCCTGGATCGGGCGATGAAGGCGGATCCGAAGGGCGCCGGTCACTTTCCCGAACCGATCGCCCTGATCAAGGCGCTCGACACCGAACTCCGCGGCGACCGATCCTTCGAGAATCTGAAGAAGCACCAGACCTCGCTGATCCGCACCCGGGACCGGATCAACACCTGGATGCAGGACCACCCCGACGACTACCGCTGACGCTGCGCCGCACCGGTCGCCCGCGCAGACTTGGGAACAACGACCGCAGGAACAACCTTCCATCACGCTGACACCCGCACCGCACACGGACCGGAGCCAGGGCGGGTATCGAGCCTCGCCCCCACGGTGGCGTCCGTGAACCCGGATGATTCCGAGTACCCAGGAGGCACCGCGTCGACAGGGTTGCTCGGGGATCCTGATATTCGAAGGAGACCTATCGGGCCTTGCCTCCCCACCCGAGTCCGCCTGCCACATGTCGCACCTTCCCCGGTCGGCGGGCCGACCGGCGTCCCAGGCGCGGGTCCGCCCGAGGGTCAGGCCCACCCGGGGCTCGCTGTGGCCCACCGAACAAGAACAACGCAGCGGCCTTCACGATGATCTCGCTTCCGAGGCAATCCGGTCGACGTCTACAAGCCCCACGAGGGCATCGGCGGGGTGTGCCGCCCGGCGGGCGATCTCGCGCTGCGTCTCGTCGTGGACCCGCGCGATCGCGTGGGCCAGGCGCACGGCGAGTACACGCATCCCGTGGAATTTCCCGCCCATCCACCGCAGCCGCTGTGTCGGCAACCGACCGGCCCACATGCGAAGCGGGCCGGAGAGGGGAAGGCCGCCTCGCGACGCCTCAGCTACAGGAGATCGTCGACCCGATCGGCAGTTGCGTTGCCCGTAGCCAACTCTCTCAACTCGAATGTCGGGTAGGACTCCAGCCAGTTTTTCGGGACATACCACACCGCTCCGGAGTCGTCGATCCTGGCGTTGACGTCCTCGGTGGGTATCCATGAGCAGACGAACTGTGCGGGTTTTGCTTCGATCACCAACTTTCTGCCGGTCCACGTCGCCGAGTAGTCCGCCACCAGTCTGACGAGCCCGAGGTGCGTACGCCGCGCACTGCCCGACTGGTTGGCCGTGGGGAATTCGCCGCTGCTGGGCACGAAGAGCTTCCAGTCGGCCTCGTATCCGAATTCGCGCCGTGCCTCTTCCCTCTCGTGCGGCTTCATCGGCATCAGGGTCTTGATATCCGTGAAGAACGGTGCGGTCGCGATGTCGTACATGCGGGTCTTCCCGCCGTGCAGCACTACGCGATCTCCGGCCTCCGCGAAGGACACCGCGGACAGGTACTCCGCGCAGAAGGCCTGGACCGGTCCGAAGGCTTTGTCCTCGACCTTGAGCTGGTGGGTGCTTCCAGCCGTGGGAGCTCCGTGCTCGCTGAGGTTTTCCATGCGCGGCAACGTACAAAGTGCCACAGACAACGGAGGCCGACGCGACGACGGTCCTGCAGAATCAGAGATCGCGTGGAGGCAACCTGTCGAGGCCCGTGTCGCGCATGATGTGGTCGACCGTCTCCTTCAACGAGCTGTCGGCGCCGATGAGGGTCTCAACTCCACCGGGCAGCAAGTCGCGTGCGCGGTACCAGCCGGTGAGTTCCTGGTCGGTTACGTGTGTGAGGTACTCGGCGTCGGGTTTGGTCGCGTGCCGAATCATGGTTTCCGCGAGGGACACGTCGAGGTAGTAGCAGCGGGAGGTGCCGCGATGCTCGCGCACGAGGGCCTCCAGCATTTCCCCGTAGCGGTCGGCGTACAGGATTCCCTCGACGACCACGTGATAGCCGGCATCGAGCGCATAGCGTGCCACGGTGGAGATCAGCCCGATGTTGGCGGCTCCGGGCCGATCACGCTCACGGAGCACAACTCTGCGGAGATTGTCCTGCCCCACCAGTGCCAGACCTCGGCCGAACCGGTTGCGAATCCCCGCGGCCACAGAGGACTTACCCGACGCCGAGTTACCCCGAATCACCACCAGGCGCGTCGCTTCGCTTCCCACGATCATCGGGGCACCCTACCCAGGGCCGAAGAAGCGACGGGAGCGGTGTTCGATTGCGGTGAGCTTGCGTCGCGAGGCAAGGTCCGGCTCCCACCGTGCGTGGTGGTCGGAGCCGACCTGGACCGGCGGCCAACGTCACGCCTGGGGCAGCCCTGATCGCGCGGCAGACGGGATCGGGCCACTCCACCGTGAGAGGTGCATGCCTCACCCGATCGTGATCGGGGCGCAGGAGCAGGAAGGAATCTCGACCTGCGTGACCTCGGTGTCCATCCGCATGAGGAGCCCCTCGTCGGAGACATCCCCGAGTAGACATCATGGACTCAGATGACGCGCGCGGAGGTGACGCCCGACGCCTTGGCCCGGAACCCACAGCAAGCGATGGGGCTCACGCGTCGGTACCTGCTCGAGGCGATCCTGGCCCGCGGCCCGGCCGTCATGAGCGAGCGCTTGCGGACAGCCGGGAGAGTCGACACGCCAGGCTCGCCGCAGCCGGTTCGTGATTTCCCAAGCGTCACCCGGGTCGACGCGTCGCGGTGCGACTTCGGGTCCCGGATGCCCTCTGGAGCAAGAGCGTGCGCGGCTAGGGTGGGTGACTCTGCGGACGAGGAGAACCCTTGTGTCAACCTTCGTGCACCTGCATGTCCACACCGAGTACTCGATGCTGGACGGGGCGGCGAAGAACACCGGGCTGATCGCCGAGGTCGAGCGCCAGGGCATGCCCGCGGTCGCCATGTCGGACCACGGCAACGTCTTCGGGGCGTACGAGTTCGTCCAGACCGCGAAGCGCTCGACGGTGAAGCCGATCATCGGCATCGAGGCGTATGTCGCCCCCAGCACCCGACACGCCCGCCGGCCCGAGTTCTGGGCGCCCGGCGGACGCCGGACGGTGACCACCGCCGAGGGTGAGGGCGGCAAGGACGTCTCGGGTGGCGGCCGGTTCACCCACATGACGATGTGGGCGGAGAACGCGCAAGGGCTGCGGAACCTGTTCAAACTCTCCAGCCTGGCGTCCATCGAGGGCTTCTACATGAAGCCCCGGATGGACCGCGAGCTGATCGCGCAGCACCACGAGGGCATCATCGCCACGACCGGTTGCCCGTCGGGCGAGGTGCAGACCCGGTTGCGCCTGGATCAGTACGACGAGGCGATCAAGGCGGCGTCGGCGTACCAGGACATCTTCGGCAAGGAGAACTACTTCCTGGAACTGATGGACCACGATCTCGACATCGAGCGCAACGTCCGTGAGGGTCTGCTGAGGATCGCCAGGGAACTGGGCATCCCGTTGTTGGCCACGAACGACTCGCACTACGTGACCGAGGACCAGGCCGACGCGCACGACTCGCTGCTGTGTGTGGGCGTGGGCAAGAACAAGGCCGACCCGAACCGGTTCAAGTTCGCCGGCACCGGCTACTACATCAAGACCTCCGACGAAATGCGCCGGCTTTTTCGTGAGCTTCCGCAGGCGTGCGACAACACCCTGGCCATCGCCGAGCGCATCCAGCCGTACGACGAGGTGTTCGCCGAGGTCAACCGGATGCCGCAGTTCGACGTCCCGGAGGGCGAGACGCAGGCGACGTACCTGCGCAAGAAGATCGCCGCGGGCCTCAAGCACCGGTTCGGCGACAACCCGAGCCAGGAGGTGCTGGACCGGATCGAGTTGGAGATGGGCGTGATCACGCCCATGGGCTTCGACTCCTACTTCCTCGTGGTCGCCGACATCTGCCAGTACGCCCGGGACAACGGCATCCCCGTCGGCCCCGGCCGCGGCTCGGCGGCCGGATCGATGGTCGCCTACCTCACCGGCATCACCGGCCTGAATCCGCTCGACTACGACCTGCTGTTCGAGCGCTTCCTCAACCCCGAGCGCATCAACCCGCCGGACGTCGACATCGACTTCGACGACCGCCAGCGCGACCAGATGGTGCGCTACGTCACCGAGAAGTACGGCTCGGCCTACACCGCGCAGGTCAATACGTTCAGCACGATCAAGGCCAAGGCCGCGATCAAGGACGCGAGCCGGATCCTGGGCTTTCCCTTCGTGACCGGCGACCGGATCACGAAGGCGTACCCGGCGGACGTGATGGGCAAGTCGATGCCCTTGTCCGGGATGTTCGACAAGGACCACGCGCGCTACACCGAGGCCGGCGAGATTCGCGCGCTGTACGAGTCCGACCCCGAGGTGAAGATGGTGATCGACACCGCGCGCGGCATCGAGGGCCTCATGCGCGGCACCGGTGTGCACGCCGCCGCGGTCATCCTGTCCTCGACGCCGCTGATCGACCTGATCCCGCTGCACCGGCGGGACAAGGACGGCGTGATCATCACCGGCTTCGACTACCCGTCGTGTGAGGCGATGGGTCTGGTCAAGATGGACTTCCTGGGTCTGCGGAACCTGGGCATCATCGATCACGCCATCAAGATCATCAAGGCCAACCGGGGTGTCGACGTCGACATCGAGAAGATCCCGCTCGACGACCCGACCACGTTCGAACTGCTGTCCCGGGGCGACACGTTGGGCGTGTTCCAGCTCGATGGCGGCCCCATGCGGGCGCTGCTCAAGCTGATGAAGCCGACCGAGTTCGAGGACATCTCCGCGGTCTCCGCGCTGTACCGGCCCGGTCCGATGGGCATGAACTCGCACATCAACTACGCACTCCGCAAGAACGGGCAGCAGGAGATCACGCCCATCCACCCCGAACTGGAAAAACCCCTGCAGGACGTACTCGGCCCCACCTACGGCCTGATCGTCTACCAGGAACAGGTACAGCGTGCCGCCCAGGTGCTGGCCGGCTACAACCTCGGCCAGGCCGACCTGCTCCGTCGCGCGATGGGCAAGAAGAAGAAGGAAGTCCTCGACCGGGAATTCATCCCGTTCCAGGCCGGGTGTCGCGAACGCGGCTACGGCGACGAGGCCATCCGGGCCGTCTGGGACGTCCTCGTGCCGTTCGCCGGCTACGCGTTCAACAAGTCGCACTCGGCCGCGTACGGCCTGGTGTCGTACCAGACGGCCTATCTCAAGGCGAACTTCCCCGCCGAGTACATGGCCGCGCTGCTCACCTCGGTGGGCGATGAAAAGGACAAGATGGGCATGTACCTGGCCGACGCCAGGTCGGCCGGCATCCGGGTGCTCTCGCCGGACGTCAACGAGTCCGTGGCCGACTTCACCGCCGTCGGCTCCGACGTGCGATTCGGCCTGCGGGCGATCCGCAACGTGGGCGACAACGTCATCAACGACATCGTCGAGGCGCGTACGAGCAAGGGGAAGTTCAACTCGTTCGCCGACTTCCTGACCAAGATCGGCCTGCCCGCGTGCAACAAGCGCGCGGTGGAATCACTGGTCAAGGCCGGGTCGTTCGACGCCCTCGGGCACACCCGCCGGGCCCTGGTGGAAGTGCACGACCGCGCCCTGGACGCGGTGGTGGGCCTGAAGAAGCAGGAGGCCGCGGGTCAGTACGACCTGTTCGGCGGCGAGGAAGCGGCGGACGACCCCGCAGTCGGGCTCGACTTCACGCTCACCGACCAGGAGTGGCCGCGGAAGCTCAAGCTGGCCACCGAGCGCGAGATGCTCGGCCTGTACGTCTCCGCGCACCCGCTCGACGGCGCCGAGCACATCCTGTCCCGACACCGCGACACCTCGATCACCGAGCTGAAGAACTCCGGCCGGACCGAGGGCCAGGTGCAGTTGGCGGGCCTGATCACCGGCATCCAGCGCAAGGTCAACAAGAGCGGTTCGCCGTGGGCGATGATCAACCTCGCCGACCACGACGGCGAGATCGAGGTGTTGTTCTTCCCGCAGTCGTACACGCTGGTCGCGCACGCGCTGGAGGAGGACGTCGCGGTCAGCATCAAGGGCCGGCTCAACGAACGCGACGGCGCGCTGAGCGTGTTCGGCTCCGAACTGGTCCCGCTCGACATCGGCTCGGCCGAACACGGCGGCAAGGCCCCGGTGACCCTCACCCTCGCGGCGAACAGGGTCACCGAGAACCTCGTGAGAGACATCAAGCGGGTGCTCTCCTCACACCCCGGGGACAACCCGGTGCACCTGATCCTGGAGAGCGCGCGCATGCGCACCCGCTACAACCTGGACTTCCGGGTCAACCCCGAAGGCGGCCTCGCCGGCGAGATCAAGTCGATGCTCGGCGCGGAGGCGTGGAGCATGTGAACGGGCACCGCGAATACGACGTCCGCGCCGAAGACACGCTGACCTGCCGGGAACCCTACTGCGCGCTGGACGTCCCCTACGAACGCGACGGACAAGAGAGGATACACGTGGCGTACGTGTGCCCCCGGTGCTCACGTCACGACCTCGACGCCGCGCGACTTCTGGCGCTGTTCGACGCGTTCGGCGGACACGTGAGTCCCGCCAACACGGACTTGATTGGGCACTACGCACACCTGTTCGATACCGCCGTTCAGCGCGGCGGCTCCTCGAGACGACGCTGGCGCCTTGGCCTGCCCATGAACCCGGCCGCCGATCCCACCACCGAATGAACCGGGCGGCGACTCGGCACGGACGCGCCTGAGCACGTCACCACGTCGGGCATCCATTCTCGGCTCGTCACGCGCAGCCGCAGAGTCGCTGCAGCACGCTCAAGGCCGTCTCGCGGGCGGACAGGCGCCTCCCCTGGAACGCGGCCAGTTCATCCCGCCCTGCCCGCAGCCCCGACGACGCCCAGCAGGAGCAGAGTAGTAGTAGCCACATCTTGGGTGAAAAGGCATTTAGGGGACCGGCGTTCGAGCGGCGGAGGCTCCCGCCGAACCCAGAAGTCCAGAGGTCCTCCCCCTTCCGGGCCACCGCTCGGCTTGCTGCACCCGCCCCCGGCACCATTTGAAGGCCGACCGGACGGTTACTCCAGTCGAAGCCCGTGTTCGGTCAGCTGCCCAACATCCGACCCGTTCTGTAGCGGTACTGGAGGTGTACCAATCCGCAGGTTCCACTCCCGGCCCGTGGCGTAGGGGTGTTGAGTGGGGGCGTTGCTGTCGGGGCGCGGCGGTGGGGGTGACGCATGGGGTTGGTCGTGGTGCACGGGATCTGGAACCGGCAGCGGGGGATGTCGCTGCAAGCGGCGGCCGAGGGGCTGGCGGAGCGTGCGCGGTCGCACGTACGCAAAGGACTGACGGCCGCCGGACTGGTGGACGTTCCTGTGCCGAACGTGGTGATGGCTTACTACGCGCACCTGCTGGACGACGCGAGCGAGGAGCAGGCCGGGGAGCCCGCCGACCCACTGGAGGGCCTGTCCGAGCACGTGGAGGAACGCCTGAGGGAGTGGCTGCGAGCGGCGGGAGTACCCGAACCGACCGGAACGCAGGCCATGATGTGGGCGCCGCTGCGGGGGGCGCTGGGGTGGTTGGCGCGGCAGCGGTTGCACGAGTTGGGTGAGGACGCTTCGCCTACGCGTCGGGAGGAGTTCGTGCGTCGTTGGTCGCGCGCGTTCGTGGCATCGATCAGGGAGGTGGACGCCTACACCTCGATACGGTCGCGCCGCCTGGCGGTGCGCAACCTGGTGGCGAACCGAATCCGCGAGACCTGTCCTCGGGTGGTGGTGGCGCACTCGCTCGGGTCGGTGGTTGCATACGAGACACTGCACGCCTACCCCGACCTGCGGGTCGAGTTGTTGGTGACGGTGGGATCCCCGTTGGCGGTGTCCGGGATCTTCCCTGTGCTGGAACCGGAACCCCATCATGGTCTGGGGAAGCGTCCCGCCGGTGTGGACCGGTGGTTGAACATCGCGGACGTCGGCGACTTCGTCGCGACCCCAGCCGAGTTGGGTGGCCTGTTCTCCGGAGTGGAGCATGAGACGGTTGATGCCAAGATCGCGGACCCGCACACGCTGGGGATGTATCTGGGCCACCGCCTGACGGCGGCCGCGATCGCGCCCTACCTCGCCCTCTGAGGCTCGCACCGCGCAGATGCTGATGGCGGTCCAAACGGAGTCCGGCGGTCGAGTTCGTCCCATCGGGACAGGAGGGAGTGGGTGTGTGATGGTGCGGTCTTTGGTGGTGGGAGCGGGCAGCTTTCCCTCACGGATCGTGACCGAGGAGGAACACAGGGATGCAATCGCCCCTTTCGCGCCGCTGCCGCAGGTGGCGAACGCTGTGGAACAGGTGGCACGCGCGTTGACCCGTGCCGGTGTGGTGTCGGGGGTGCCGACGCTCGACCCCGACCGCGACGGGTTCCGCGACGTATGGGCACGGACGCTGGACGAAGCCGCGGGCGAGCCGCTGGTTGTGCACTTCAGCGGGCACGGCGAGGTCGCCCGCGACGGGACGAGCCTGTGTCTGGCCGTGGGCGGCAGCGAACGGGGCGACCGGTTGTGGGCAACCACGATCGAGGCGGGCGATTTGCTGCGCGACGTCGAGAACAGGTCCAGTGGGCCGGTGTTGTTCCTGTTGGACGTGTGCGGCGGCGGACAAGCGCTGGCCACCCAACTCGCCCAACGGCTGTCGGGAAACCATCGCAAGGCGTGGGTGATAGCGGCGTGCGCCGCCGACGAAACCACTCACGGCGCCCGCTTCAGCAACGCCACCGCCACCGTCCTGCGCAACCTCGCCGACGGCCGACTCGACCTCTCACCGGCGCTGGAGCACGTTCCCGTGTCCACCCTCGCCCGCGAGATCGACCGCGACCTCGCCCGCACTGCCCACACGAGCAACGCAACCCCACAGACCGTGGTACGCACTCCCCGCACCGAGGCGTACGTCGACCCGCCGCCGTTCTTCCGCAACCCCGCCCATGCCACCGACCCCGCTGGCCGCTACCTCGCCCGACTGGACGCCAGCCTGCGCCAGTTCGCCTTGGAGAGCGACCCGGGCCTGGACCCCGCCCACTTCGTCACCCGCGCCTCCGGCGCCCCCCACGGCACCTGCCTGTTCAGCGGACGCGACGGCGAACTACGCCGCATCCAAGGCTGGTTGGAGAACCCCGACACGGACAACGACCGGCTCCTGGTGGTCACCGGCGGACCCGGGTCGGGGAAATCCGCGCTCCTGGGCGTCACCGTCTGCGTCGCCCATCCCGCGCTCGAACCGATCAGGGGACCGGTTCTGGGCCGCGTCCAGGATCGCTTCATGCCCGATTCCCACGGCCACGTCCTGGCGGTCCACGCCCGCGAACGCACCCTCGCCCAAGTCGTCGACAGCCTCACTCGCCAACTCCCCGACACACCCCGAGCAATCCCGACCGTGCCCAGCCACTCGCCCGTTGGCGACCACAACCGTCTGTTCACGCGGCTACGCGACGTCGGACCCGTGACGATCGTCCTGGATGCCCTCGACGAGTCTCCCGAGCCCACCCACATCCTTGGCGAACTTCTCCTCCCTTTGGCCACCGCCGAAGACATCCCATGCCGGATCATGATCGGCACCCGCCCGTGGTGGGACGCCCTCCCCTCCCTCCACCGGGCCATCCGCGACCGCCCCGATCGTGTCTTGGACCTGGACACGCGCACACCTGACGAACTCACCCGAGAGCTCACCGGCTACCTCGCCGCGCTCCTCTACGGCCGCTTCCCCGCTGCCACGGCCCGGGCCATCGCGCACCGCCTTGCCCACGCCACCGAACACGGCGCATTCCTCATCGCCTCCCTCTACGCCGACCACCTCCTCCACCAGGACGCCACTGCAGACCACGACGTCGCGCGGATCACGGCCGAACTGCCCTGCAACATCACGGCTATGTTCGATCTCCATGTTGCCCGGCTCGCGCATGCCAACCCATGGATCCGCCCCGTTCTGGCCGCCCTGGGACAGGCCCGAGGCCGCGGAATACCCCTCGAACTCCTTCACGCCGTCGCCGTGGGTCACCATGGCCCCCACGCCGACGACGTGCTGCCCGCCGACATCACGGCAACTCGCGAAGCCCTCGCTCAGGCCTGGTTCTACCTGCGTACCGACGCCGACACCGACGGCCGTCTCCTCTACCGCTACTACCACCAAGCCCTCGCCGAACACACTGCGCACGTCGCCGACCCCACCACCACCCACCAAGCACTCCTGGACACCATCCCCCGAAGCAACGGACACCACCGGGACTGGGCACTGGCCCATCCCTACCTCCACCGCCATGCCCCCACCCACGCGGTCACCGCTGGTTACGGCGCATTCGACGAACTCCTCACCGATCCCGCATTCGTGCTCCACGTCGACCCCGACCACCTCGCACCCCACCTCCATCACGCCACCATCCCCGCCGCCGTCGACAACGCCTACGTCTACCGAACCACCACCACCCACCACCCCCGGCGCCACGACATCGAGGCCCGCCGCAGCCTGCTGGCCATCGACGCCGCCGCATGGCGAAAACCCGCACTCGCCCACGCCCTTGCCACCACCGCCCTGGACCACAAGACCGCTGGCGTCATTCCCCTCTGGGCCACCAGCCTCGTACACCCCGCACGCCGCCACACCCTCACCGGCCACACCAACGCGGTGTACACCGTGGTGACGCTGATCGTTGATGGCCGTCCGCACGCCGTCACCACCAGTTGCGACAAGACCGCGATCGTGTGGGACCTGACCACCGGAACCCGACGCCACACGCTTACCGGCCACACCCACCCGGTGAACTCCGTGGCGACGGCAACCGTCGATGGCCGTCCGCACGCCGTCACCACCAGTTGCGACGAAACCGCGATCGTGTGGGACCTGACCACCGGAACCCCACGCCACACCCTCACCGGCCACACAGACGAGGTATGCGCGGTCGCGACCGTGACCATCGACGGCCGTCCGCACGCCGTCACCACGAGCTGCGACGAGACCGCGATCGTGTGGGACCTGAGCACCGGAACCCGGCGCCACACCCTCAACGGGCACGCAAGCGCGGTGGCGACCGTGACCGTCGACGGCCGTCCGCTGGCCATCACCAGCTACGACAAGACCGCGGTGGTGTGGGACCTGACCACCGGAACCCGACGCCACACGCTTACCGGCCACACCCACCCGGTGAACTCCGTGGCGACGGCAACCGTCGATGGCCGTCCGCACGCCGTCACCACCAGCAACGACGAAACCGCGATCGTGTGGGACCTGACCACCGGAACTCCACGCCACACCCTCACCGGCCACACCCACCCGGTGAACTCCGTGGCGACGGCAACCGTCGACGGGCGCCCGCACGCCGTCACCACCAGCAACGACAAGACCGCGATCGTGTGGGACCTGACCACCGGAACTCCACGCCACACCCTCACCGGCCACACCCACCCGGTGCTCTCAGTGGCGACGGTGACCATCAACGGGCATCCACACGCCGTCACCAGCGGCTACGGCAAGATCGCGGTGGTCTGGGACCTGACCGCCGGCACCCGGCGCCACACCCTCACCGGCCACACCGACGTGGTGCTCTCCCTGGCGACGGCGACCGTTGACGGGCGCCCGCACGCCGTCAGCGCTGGCCACGACGAGACCGCGATGGTGTGGGACCTGACCACAGAACCTCGAAGTCGTGCTGCTCGCACCGGCCATACCAGCAGCGTGAACGCGGTGGCGACCGTGACGGTCAACAACCGTCTGCACGCTGTCACCACCAGCCACGACAAGACCGCGATCGTGTGGGACCTGACCACCGGAACCCCACGCCACACCCTCACCGGGCACACGCACCCGGTAAACGCCGTAGCAACGGCAACCGTCGACGGCCGGCCCCACGCCGTCACCACCAGCAACGACAAGACCGCGATCGTGTGGGACCTGACCACCGGAACCCCACGCCACACCCTCACCGGGCACACGCACCCGGTAAACGCCGTAGCAACGGCAACCGTCGACGGCCGGCCCCACGCCGTCACCAGCAACGACAAGACTGCGATCGTGTGGGACCTGACCACCGGAACCCGACGCCACACCCTCACCGGCCACACCGGCGTTGTGTACACCGTGGCGACGGCGACCATCGACGGGCGCCCGCACGCCATCACCACCAGCGACGACACCGCGATGGTGTGGGACCTGACCACCGGAACCCGACGCCACACTCTCACCGGCCACTCCCACATGTGGCACGCCGTGGCGACCATAACCGTCAAAGGCCGTCCGCACGCCGTCACCACGGGCCACGACAAGACCGCGCTGGTGTGGGACCTGACCACCGGAACCCGACGCCACACCCTCACCGGCCACACCGACATGGTGACTTCAGTGGCAACGGTGACCGTCGACGGGCGTCCGCACGCCATCACCACCGGCCACGACGAGACCGCGATGGTGTGGGACCTGATCAACGGGATCCGACGCCATACGCTCACCGGCCACACCAACGCGGTGATCTCGGTAAGCGCGGTAATCATCGACGGGCGTCCGCACGCCGTCACCACCGGCCACGACGGGACCGCGATGGTGTGGGACCTGATCACCGGGCTGGAGGTTTGTCGAATTCACAGCGCCCGGGCGCCCCGTGTCGCGGGAGTCGTAGCCGCGACGAGCACGGGACTTGTCGCCACGTTCGACCTCGACGTCGCCTGTTTCGTCTGGAACCTCACCCCTCACGCCTGCTGATCATTGTCCCGGCGGTACATCAACGCGGTCCGGAGTCGCGGCTCGCATTGGTTAATCCGGCGGGCTCGCCGCGGCCCACCGACCATCGGTTCGCGGACCGGACTCGCGCCAACTACGCCAAGGTCCAGCCGACTTCGGAGATCCTGACTTGTTGAATCGTCACCAGATGCTCGGTCTGCAGCCGTAGCGTCCAGGGTGCCGATCGGCACTGGCTCGCATAGCTCCTTGCCGTCCTCCGGGACTGGCTCATGATTAGCGTGCCGCCGCCGATCGGCATCCGCGCGGTGTGGCTCGACAGAGGCATGAATGTGTGATCACTACTTCAAGTCAGGGTGCCCACCGCACACTTCTGCCGCTTCGAACAGGTCGGGATGCGCGTGATAACCATCGGGATCGACCCCCACAAGTCCTCTCACACAGCCGTCACGATCGATATCGGGGGAGGGAAGATCGGCCAGCGACGGTTCGTCGTCAACGCCGGCACCTTCGCGCAGCTGATGCGTTGGTGCGAGCAGTGGCCCGAGCGCCGGTTCGCGGTCGAGGGAGCCGGTGGGCTCGGTCGAACGCTCGCCCAGCAACTGGCCGCGGCCGGCGAGGACGTCGTGGACGTTCCCTCGACACTCTCGGCCAGAACCAGGCTCCTTGCCACCGGCGGCGACCGCAAGACCGACCCCGCGGACGCCCTGCACGTGGCCCAAGTCGCGCTCTTCCGGACCGACCTTCGCAAGGTGGCCGCAGAGGATCAATCCACGATTTTGCGGTTGTTGACGGACGACCTGGTCAACGAGCGCACCCGCGCGATCAACCGACTTCACGCGGTCCTTCGCGACCTGCTGCCCGGAGGCGCGCCCACACGGCTCTCGGCCGACAAGGCCGCCGTGCTGATGAAAGGGCATCCGCCCCGCGACCGCGACCGACAACTGCCGGCGCGACATCGCCCGGGACCTGCTGGCCGATGTGCGGCGACTGGACCGGCAGGTCAAGGACAACGAGGTCCAGATGCGCGACGCCGTGGCGGCGTCCCGAACCACGTTGACGTCGCTGCCCGGGCTCGGCACCGTGCTGGCCGCAAAAATCCTCGGACACGTCGGCGACGCCGCCCGCTTCCCCACCGAGCACCACTTCGCCAGCTACGTCGAAAGCGCACCGTTGGACCCCTCGAGCGGGAAGAACGTCCGGCACCGGCTGAACACCGGCGGCAAACTCCGCTCTCCACATCATCGCGATCTGCCAGATCCGTGACGGCGGCCGCGGCCAGGAGTACTACCTGCGCAAGATCGCCGAAGGCAAGACACCCGCCGAGGCCCGCCGAGCACTCAAGCGACGCTTGTCGAACGTTGTCTATCGGATCATGAAACGCGACCAACGAAAGCAACTCGTAGCAGCCGCTTGACACACAGAGGCGCTAATCAATGAATGCTGGGCACCCCGATTCCTTGACGAGATCGAACGCCTGTGCCTACTGGGGCCGTTCCAGCCGGCCGTCCGGAACCCTACGCTCCCACCGTCACCTTTCGGCCTTTCGCGCGAACGCTCACCGAACACCGCAGCGGCGCTCCGCAGGGCCTCGGTTCCCCGGGTGTCCGGTGAGACATGGGTGAGCGCTCCGGAGCCCTGTTCGCCGTCACGAAGTGGGCGGTTTCGGCGAACCTGCGCCGGAAGCTCCCAGCCACACCAGGCCCGCAGATCGGACGTGGCGCTCATCAGTTCCTGGGGGATCCTCGCGAGGCCACAGCAGCCGCACCAGCCAGGGGCACACCAGGTCGTACTCTCCCCTGGCCAACAGGTGGATCGCGGCGATGCGCCCGCCTCGGCGCGGGCGTCTACGCCCCTGTCGTGAGTATTCGCCACCGTTCCGTCCCACGCCGGAAGCCGCAGCGCAGGACACGACCATCTGCGACGGAGCCACCAACGACGCGCGGTCGATCACCGGCCGCAGCCGCGCCTGCCGACGCATCCTGTGTACTTGCGGGTGTCTGCCTCGCGATTCTGCTCCTCTCCGCTAGCATCACTCGGGTCGCGAAGCGGGACCGGGGTGTCCGGGCAGGCAGAGAGTTACGCGATGCGTGTTGGTCGACTGGCAATCTAGGTACGGGAGCGGCAGCAGTGACTGATGCGTCCGATGGTGCAGTCGTGCTGACCGGTGGGCGCATGGCCTCGGAGGTCCTTCGGAGGCATGACACGGTTCTCAGACCCGCGTCGGATTCCTCGGAATTCATGGCGTCCCTCCTGAAGATCCTGGATCAGGGGAACTTCCCAGGTGCTCCGAAATACCTGGGCCAGGTCGACGAGAAGGACGTCCTGACTTACATTGCCGGGGATGTTCCGTCACGTTTTCGCCCGTGGTCGGACGATCAGGTCCGCGCGGCGGCCCGTCTCTTGCGGGGTATGCACGACGCGACGCGGGGAAGCGCGCTGGCGGGCCGGTTCGACGTGGTGTGCCATCACGATCCCGGGCCCAACAATTTCGTGTTCCGGGACGACGTGCCGATTGCGATCATCGACTTTGCGGAGGCCGCTCCGGGCAGTCGGCTCGAGGACGTCGGCTACATGGCCTGGACGTGGACGATCTCGTCCAAGCAGGTAATGCCGCTGCAAGAGCAGGCGGACCAGGTCCGGGTGATCGCGGACGCGTACGGCTTGGAGGATGTGGAGCGGCACGCCTTGGTCGACTGCGTTCTCGAGCGTCAGTCGCGGAACGTGCGGTTCTGGGCGGAGTTCCTGGCGCGGCCGGAGACGGCTCCTGCGGCTCCGGACGTTCTGGCGGACCGGATTGCCTGGAGCAGGCGAGAGGCCTCGTTCGTCTACACCAACCGTGAGGTCTTCGACCGGTCGCTGTCCTGATCCCTCGTGACCGGGTTGCCTGCGGCGTCCGCGCCCGGGCTGCTGGGTGCGGGCGGAAGGCCGAACATGGCTCCGTTGTCGCGGGCGAGCCGGGCGATGTCCGCGGGCCGGCCTTTGCGCGTTGCGTAGGGCGCGACGGGGCGGTCGAGTGGCGGGTTGGCCAGGAAGAGCACGGTCAAGCGTCGCGGGAGCCGGTGGTTGCGGACGTGGTGGTACAGCGGGGGGATGTCCCCGCCGGTCATCGCGGTGAGCAGGCTGCCGGGCATGGCGAGGAGTTGGCTGTCCGTCCCGGGCACGGGTTCCATCTTCCCTGCGGTTTCGATCTCCAGGCCGGGGCCGTCGGCGACCGCCAGTGTCAAGAGGTGGCCGTCCTCGTGACGGTCCTGGAGCAGGTCCCGGTCGCTGGGGTGGTACCAGTTGACCTCGAGGTAGGAGTAGTCGCGAAACGGCAGCGGCTCACTGTGGCCGCCGTAGTGGGCCGCGATGCCCGCGAGGGCGTCCGCGGTGATCCGGGCGGTCACGTCCCAGTAGGCGCCGAGCGCCGCCAGGAACGGTGCGACGGTGTGCGCGTCGTGGTCCGGGACGGTGGCGGGTCGATCCGCCCAGTAGGTGAAGCTCTCGTTCATGTCGGGGCGGTCGGGGCTGATGGAGTACTGACGGCCCCAGGGGCGGAAGCCGTAGTTGAAGTCGATGCTGCCATGGGTGCGTTTGACGGCTTCGTCCTGTCTGAAGAAGTCCGTGGCGGCGGTGCGCAGCGCGGCGAGGGTTCGGCGGTCGTCGGCGTCGAGGTCGACGCTCGCGCGGGCGTGCCGGAGCAGCTCGGTGGTGATCGTGTGTGCGGGCAAGACTGGCTCCCTGGGTGGGTCGGGGCGGGGTGGCTGGTGGCCGGTCACAGGAAGTAGAGGCGGCCGAGGGCGGTGTGTGGGGCGGGCGGGGAGCTGATGGGGGTGTCGTCCAGGGTGACGCGGCTGCTCGCGGGATCCACGCGCACGGTGGCGGTGCGGTTGTTGAGGTGCATGGTGGCCAGGCCGATGGTGCGGGTGTCGCGGACGGGGACGCGGCGTCGGCGGGTGGGCAGCCGGTCGGCGCCCGTGTCGTGCGCTGCTTGGCTGACGAAGGCGACGGACAGGTCGGCGGCGGTTTCGCCGTAGGCGCCGAACTGCTTTCCGAGGGTTTGGGGTTGGCAGGATTCGGTGGATGCGTTCGGGTCTCCGGTGACGCCGTAGGCGGGGTAGCCGGCTTTGAGGACGAGGTGGGGTTTGGCGCCGAAGTAGCGGGGGTCCCACAGGACAATGTCGGCGAGTCGTCCGGGGGTGAGGGCGCCGATCTCGTGTGCCATGCCGTGGGCGAGTGCGGGGTTGATGGTGAGTTTGGCGATGTAGCGCAGGATGCGTTCGTTGTCGTCGGAGCGCGTGGGTGCGTCGGGGTCGAGGGTTTTCATCTTGGCGGCGACGGCGAAGGTGCGGCGTACGGTCTCGCCGATGCGGCCCATGGCCTGGGAGTCGGAGGAGGTGATGGGGATGACGCCGAGGTCGTGGAGGACGTCTTCGGCTCCGAGGGTTCCGGTGCGGATCCGGTCGGCGGCCAGGCGCATGGCGTCGGGGTTTGCGGGGTCGAGGCGGTGGACGGTGGCGATCATGTGGAGGTGTTCGGCGGCGGTGTCGCGGGTGAAGGGCAGGCCGGGGTTGGTGGAGGAGCCGATGATGTTGGGGACACCGGCCAGTTGCAGCACGTTGGGGGCGTGGCCGCCGCCGCAGCCTTCGACGTGGAAGGCGTGCAGGGTTCGGCCGGCGATGACGGCGAGGGTGTCGTCGACGTAGAGGGCTTCGTTGAGGGTGTCGCTGTGGAGGGCGACTTGGACGTCGTGTTCGTCGGCGACGGTCAGGGCCGTGTCGAGGGCGCGGGCGTGGGCGCCCATGTCCTCGTGGACCTTGAAGCCGGATGCGCCACCTTCGGCCAGGGCTCGGACGAGGCCGGCGGGGTGGGAGCTGGATCCCCTGGCGAGCAGGGCGATGTTGACCGGCCATGCGTCGAACGCGCGTAGTGCGTGGCGCAGTTCGGCCGGGGCGGTCACACCGCAGCCCCAGGTCGGGCCGAAGTTCTGGGAGACGATCGTGGTCACCCCGGCGGCGAGGGCGGCGTCCAGAATGCGCGGGGACACGAGGTGGACGTGGGTGTCGACGATGCCGGGGGTGGCGATGAGGCCTTCCCCGGCGATGACGGTGGTGCCGGTGCCCACGACGACGTCGACGCCTTCGAGGGTGTCCGGGTTGCCGGCACGGCCGATGGCGTGGATGCGGCCGTGCTTGATGCCGATGGAGACCTTGCGAATCCCGGCGATCGGGTCGACCAGGATCGCGTTGGAGACGACGAGGTCGCAGGTGTCGGCGGTGGGTTCGGCTTTCATGTGCATGCCGTCGCGGGCGGTCTTGGCGTAGCCGGTCACGAACTCCTCGCCGCGACGTTGTGCGTCGTCGACGACGCGGAGCACCAGGCCGGTGTCGGCGAGGCGGATCCGGTCGCCGGTGGTGGGCCCGTGGAGCTGGGCGTAGTCCATGGGGTTCATGTGGGGTGGCCTTCCTGCGGGGGCGGGTTCCCGGTGTCGAGGTAGCCGTCGGCGCGGGCGCGAAGGAGTGCCCTTTCGCGTGTGCCGGGGGTGTCCAGGGGGCCGTCGACCAGGCCGGCGAAGCCGATGGCGATGCGGTCGCCGCCCAGTGGGGTGAGGGACACGGTGTGGGTGGTGCCGGGGGCGAAGACGAGGACGGAGCCGACGGGAAGGGCGGGGCGTCTGCCGTAGGCGGTGCGGCGGTCGAAGGCGAGCGCCCGGTTCGCTTCGAAGAAGTGGAAATGGCTGCTGACGCTGATCGGGACGTCGCCGGTGTTGGTGACCGTGACGTCGACCGGGTCGGCGTAGTCGGCTGAGGGAGCGGGCGCGCACAGTACGGCGCCGGGCGCGGTCGACGGGTCTGCGGTGGTGGGGATGGGCACGGTGATCACGATGAGCTTGGTGCCGTCGTCGAAGGTGGCCTCGACTTGGATCTCGTCCAGGATGTGCGGGACGCCGGGCAGGACGTCGGCGGTGGTGAGGACGCGGCGTGCGGCAGCGGCTGCCTCGTCCAGGCGGGCGCCGTCCCGTGCGGCCTCGCAGGCGGCGTGGGCGATGAGCGCGGTGGCCTCGGGAACGTTGAGCAGGACGCCCCGGGCGCGTCGTTCTCGGGCGAGCAGCGTGGCCAGATAGAGCTGGAGTCGGTCGCTTTCGGCGGGGGTCAGGCGCATGGGGTTCTCCTCGTCACCACTGTTCGGGGCCGGGTGCTACTCGCCGATGACCACGCCGCAGGCCTTGGCGTGGGCGCGGATCGTCGTGCGGGCCTGCGCGAGTTCGTCGAAGGTCACCTCGGGCATGAGCGCGGTGGCGTAGTCGCGCATCGCGTCCTCGGGAGGGATGACGGCCTGCCCTGCCCAGCGCCGGGCGATCTCGGTGCGGACCGGCCCGTCGGCGATGTGCAGGCCCAGGCGGGAGGCCGCCGCCTGCGCGGCGTCCGGGTCGGTGAGGTAGGTGTAGTCCCGGGCACCGGGCTGCGGGGACAGCACCTCGACGTCGACCGCGGAGAAGACCCCGTTGCTGCCGCCTTCGGAGATCAGCGCGCGGATCCGCTGCACGTTCTCCTCCAGCAGGGCACGGTTCATGCCGATGTGACCGACGACGAAGCCGGCCCGGATGAGCAGGCCGTGGTCGCGGGCGGTGGTGATGGCCGTCGAGTTGAGTTCGTACAGCCGCTCGGCCTCGGTGAGGACGTCGCGTCGGCGTCCTCCGACGGGCTTGTTCATGGCGGCCAGCGACAGGGGCGCGCCCGCGTCCATGCCGATCATGATCTGGCGTACGCCCAGGTCGGTGAGCAGTGCGGTGCGCCGGGGGTCGGCGATGCCGTCGGCGCGTCCGTAGCCGACCAGGACGGGGCGGTCCCGGTCCGTGAGGGCCGACCACCATGCGGGCCGGGTGTCGCTCATGGCGGTGAGGAGTTTGGCGAAGGTCAGGGGCAGTTCGTCGGCGGTGAGGTAGAGGTAGTCGTAGCCGGCCGTGAAGGCGGCCTCGACGACGTCCCAGGCCTGGGCCGCGTTGAGTTGGTTGCGCCACAGCATTCCGGGGTGGATCGAGCAGAAGCTGCACGCGTCGTCGCCCGCGAACTTTACGCATCCGCGCCCGATCTCGACGGGTACGCCCGCGGTGACCTTGCGGCCGTGGAGCTCCCGCAGGCGTGGCGCGATTCGGGTCTGGAAGTGCCCGGTGTACAGGGGGGTTTGGTGGAAGGCGCGGTCCACGAGGGTGTAGTCGAATCGGGTGAAGACGGGTTCGGTGCCGGGCGGGGTGAGGTGGGTTCCGTCGGTGGTGCGGTGGACGAGGCCGGGGAAGGCGCCGGGGTCGACGGGTGCGCCGGCGCGCAGGGTGGCGATGAGGCGGGTGAACGGGCCGATGATCTCGTTGCCGACGAATCCGTAGTCCAGGCTCGGGGCGGCGGTCATGCATTCGCGCCACAGGGAGGAGAAGTGGTCGTTGCCCGCGACGGTGGTGATGCGCGGGTCGGTGTCCTTGGCGTGGCGCGCGATGAGGACGCCGGCCTCGAAGTTCGCGGTCAGCATGCCCAGGCAGACGGCGAGGATGTGCTCGGCGTGGTCGGTGATGTAGGTGAGGACGTCATCGAGGTCGATGACGGTGCCGTCGATGTAGACCGGGGTGATCTGTGGGTTGTCCTCGAGGGCGGACGCGAGGGACAGCGCGCCCAGACACAGGAAGTCGGACCAGTCGCTGTGCTCCTCGGGGCGGGTCACGGTCAGCAGGCGGCCGGTGATGACGGTGTTGGAGTTGGGAGGGACGACGACGAGGACCTGGTCGCGGGGCATGGCGGCTCGCTTTCGGTCATGGCGAACAGGAGTTGCGGCACCGGTCGCGCGGACGGTGGGTGTCATCCGGCCGTCACCTCCGGCCAGCGCCGTTCCAGGTCCTGTGCGGCGCGGACGAGGGCGGTGTGGGTGCGGGACGGGTCGGCGGGCAGGTTTCCGGTGCGCTGCCACTGGTAGCGGCGGAGCGCGACGAGGACGGCAGCGTGCAGGGCGGCATCGCGAACGAGCCGTGGGGCGAGTTCGGGACCGCCTCCGGCGCGGTAGCCGCGCAGCAGGCGGCGGGCACGCGGCACGCAGAATCCGTCGGGGCAGCACAGGCCGATCAGCGCCATGCCGACGTCGATGGCCGGGAGGTCCAGTGAGCCGTCCTCCCAGTCGAGGAGGACCACCTCGCCCTGGGGTGTGATGACGACGTTGTCCGGAAAGGTGTCGGCGTGGACGGGGACGAGCTGCGCGCTCTGCTCGGTCACGTGGGCGACGGCGCGGTGGGTTGCGCGGGCCCACCGGGAGAAGGCGTTGTCGGGGAGATCGGCCAGGAGCACGGCTTCGGCGCCGCTCAGCCGCAGTCGGGGCACCAGGGTGCAGTCCGGTACGGACGCGGTGCTGTGCACGCGGCCCAGGATGGTGCCGACCTCCTCGACCCGAGCCGGGGGCAGCACCGTGTGTTGGTGGCCCCGCACGAAGTCGCAGACGATCACGGGGTATCCGGCGCACGCGCCGACCCAGCCGCCGTCGCGCCGTTGCCGCAGGCGCGGTACCGGCGCGCCCGCCCGGTCGAGGTGGCACAGGAAGCGGGTGTACTCCTCGGTGGCCGCCGCGTCCTTCTTGCGCAGCAAGGTCACCACGACGGTGCCGTCCTGGGTCTCGGCGCGCAGGTGTGTGTTCTCCATGCCGCCGTCCAGCGGCCGAACCGCCCGGGGGCGCAGCCGGTACTCCTCCAGGACCGCGGCGATGTCGTCGTGGGTGGGCGGCGCGATGCGCGGGTGCGAGAGGGTCATTGCCCGCTCCCGGGTGCGCGGAAGGCGGCGGTGATTTCCGCGACGGTGGGGCGGCCGGCGGTGACGGCGGCGATGGCCTGGTCGAGGTGGTCGAGGGCCAGGCGGATCTGCGGTTCGCTGAAGGTGTCGGTCCGGTAGGTGAGCGTGCCGGTCAGGGCTCCGGCCTGTTCTTCGAGGACCCAGCGCTGTTCGATGCTGGTGGGGGCGTTTCGCGGGCCGGTCGGTTCCATGTCGATGTCGCGGCAGGTCAGGCCGTCCAGCGTCAGCGTTTGGGGGCGCATCGTGTTGAGGGCGAGGGTGACCTGGTAGAGCGGGCCGGGAGTGTTCGCGTGGTGATGGTGGAGGTCGCGGGCGAGGTCCTGGATCGGCAGGGCCTGGTGTTCGAGGGCTTGGCGTACGGCATTGTTCGCGGCGTCGGTGAGGGATGTGGCGGTCATGTCCGCGTGGAGGCGGAGCCGAATGACCGCGGTGTTCACGAAGTAGCCGATCAGGTGCTCGGTGTCGGGCCGGGCCCGGTTGGAGATCATCATGCCGACGCGGATGTCGGTGGCCGCGGTCTGATGGTGCAGAACGAGGGCGAGTGCTGCGAGGAACGGGCCGGCCAGCGGGCCGCGCCGTGCGGCGCTGCGCGCTCCGGCCCGCAATCCTGCGAGGGCGGGGCGGGGGATGTGGACGGGGTGGACGTCGACGGGCCGCTGCCCGGTGTCGTCCTGGGCGGGATGGGTGGTGAAGGCCAGGGGTGGCCGCGGCGGAGCCAGGCGTTCGCGCCAGAACGCGAGTTGCCGTTGCAGTTTCGGGCTGTGGCGTTCGTCGCGCATATCGCGGCACACGGTGGCGAAGGTGCGCGGGAGAGGGGGAAGTTCCGCGGGGCGGCCGGTGTGGGCGGCGTTGTAGAGGGCGGCGAGTTCACGGTAGAGGACACCGATGGACCAGCCGTCGCTGACGAAGTGGTGGATTTGCAGGAGCAGGACGTTTCGTCGGTCGCCGAGGCGGACGAGGTGGGTGCGGAAGAGGGTGTGGCTGCGTGGATCGACGTGTTGCGGCGGGGCCTGGGCGAGAAGCACGTCGCGGGTCGGCGGGGTTGGGGCGGTGAGGGTGCTGTGGCCGACCCGATCCGGGATGGAGGCGGCGACGAGTTGGATCGGGGTGTTGTCGGGCAGGTGGTGCAGGCGGGTGCGCAGCGCGCTCTGTCGGACGATCAGCGCGGACACGGCGTGTTGCAGTGCTCGGGTGTCCAGGGGGCCGTCGACGAGGACGGCCGCGGTGTCGATCGGTCGGAGCCGGGTCGGCTCGCCGGGGGCGGGCCACGTTCCGTCGGGGCGGACGAACTCGGCGGCGATCAGGCGCTCTTGGCCGGGCGACAGCGGTGCCGTCTCCACGATCGCGGGTCGGCCGGCGGGATGCGGGGCGGGCCGGGTGATCATCGGTCCTCTTGGGGCCGCTCGGCGGGAATGCCGCCGAGAAGAGTGTGGAGCAGGACGAGGCGTTCGCCGTCGGGCAGCAGCCAGCGCAGCGGTTCGAAGTCGAGGCCGTGGACCGGGCACAGTCCCAGTCCGGCGTCGGTGGCCCGTTCGCACAGCAGCTGTCCCATGTATCCGGCGTTCAGCAGGGCGAGCGGCTCGGCGTCCGCCCCGTACAGCGGCGCGGAGTCGGCCGGGTCGGTGGTCAGGAACACGGTGAAGGCGGCGCTCTCGGCCGGTGGCCGGTTCACCGGCCCCGGGTGCAGAGCGGCCGGGTCGAGGTCGATGCCCGGGGCCTGCGGGATGAGGTCGTGTGCGTCGGGGTGGTAGCCGTAGACGCCGCCTTCGAGGCCCTCCACGCGCCCGGGGCGGGCGTACAGGTGGATCCGCACGCTGTAGAGGCCGCCGGCCGACGGGTACAGGAAGCCGGTTCGACCGGGGGTCGGACACCGGCGCAGGCTTTCCACGAGTTGCCCGAGGCTGGTGGTGGTCACCGGGCGGTCGCTGAAGACGCGTGGGGTGAAGCGCCGTTCCCGGTCCGAATCCGCGGCCGGCGGCGCGGCGGGCAGGATTCGTCGGGCGGGAGCGGGCGGGTAGGCGGGGCGGGCAGCGCGGAACCGCTCCCGCTCCCGGGGATCGGTGAGGACGGGGACGGGCGTCCACGGTGACGCGTCGGTGTCCGGTCCCGGGCCGGCGTCCGCGTCGCCGGTGCCGGGGGTGTGTCGGAGCAGGGTGCGCAGGGTGGGGGCGCGGTAGAACGTGGCGAGGTCGGGGCGCGTCCCGGTGTGCCGCTCGACGACGTTCGCCAGTCGGATGACGTCGATGCTGGTGAGCCCGGCGTGGAGCAGGTCGTCGTCGGGTTCGGCCGGTGCGGGCAGCCCCGCGCGGAGCGCGTCGAGCAGCGCCCCGCCCCCATGGTGTGGCGGTGCGGGGTTGTCGGGCTGCGGGGCGGTACGGGCGAGTTCGGCCCGGTCGATCTTTCCGGTGGCGGTGCGCGGCAGTTCGTCGCGGGCGGTGAGCGTGGCCGGGAGCATGTGGGAGGGCAGGCGGCGGGCGAGTTCGGCGCGCAGTTCCGATGGCGGGCGGGCACAGACCACCGCGGCGTGCAGGCGCCGGTCGGTGCGCTCGCCGAGGGTGACCACGGCGGCCTGCTCGACCCCCTCCAGCGCGCACAGCGCGGTCTCGACCTCGCGCAGTTCGACGCGGTAGCCGCGGATCTTCACCTGGTCGTCGCGGCGGCCGAGGAACTCGATGGTGCCGTCGGGCAGGAGACGTCCCCAGTCCCCCGTGCGGTACCAGTGTTGTCCGGTGCGGCCGTCGAAGACGAACGCGGCCTCGGTCAGTTCGTGTGCGTCCCAGTAGCCGAGTGCGGTGCCGTGGCCGGCGATGTGGATCTGACCCGGGGTCCAGGCCGGGCAGGGCAGCAGGCTCTCGTCGAGGACCTGCACGCGTTGGCCGGTCATGGCGGTGCCGTAGGGGATGCTGGACCATCCCGCCTCGACGTGCCCTACCTCGTGGAGGATCGACCAGATGGAGCCCTCGGTGGCGCCGCCGAGGGAGATGACCCGGCAGTCTCCGGCCCGGGCGCGTAGTCGATCGGGAAGAGCGAGCGGAATCCAGTCGCCGCTGAGCAGCCACAGCCGCAGTGTCCGAAAGGCGTCGTGGGCGTCGGAGCCGGTCGGGGCGTCGAGCAGCAGTTCCGCCAGGGTGGGCACCGAGTTCCACACGGTGACGCCACCGGTGCGGATCAGGCGGATCCAGGAGGACGGGTCGGTGCGTTCCCCCCGGGTGGGCACGATCAGAGTGGCCCCGGCCGCGAGCGCGCCGAACAGGTCGTACACGGCCAGGTCGAACGTAAAGGGCGACACCGCCAAGAGCACGTCGTGCGTGCCGACCCCGAATCGGGTGTTGATGTCGAGCACGGTGTTCAGCGCACCCCGGTGGGAGATCATCACGCCCTTCGGGCGGCCGGTGGACCCGGACGTGAAGATCACGTACGCGAGGTCGTCGGCCGTACGCGGCCGCGCCGCGCCTTCCGCCGCGAACGCGGCGCAGGGGGCCGCTTGTTCGTCGTCGACGACCATGACGTGCTCGGCACGTCCCGCTATGCCGGTCAGGCGTTCGGCTGCCGCGCGGTGGGTGAGAACGAGGCGTGTGCCGGTGGCGGTGAGCAGGTCGGTGATGCGCCGGGTGGGCCAGGAGGCGTCCACGGGAACGTAGGCGTATCCCGCGAGCAGCACCCCGAGGGCCGCGATCGCCTGCTCGGGCCCGGGATCGCAGACGACGGCGATCAGTTCACCGTGGGGCGGCTCCGCGCCGATGCGGGCGGCTATCGCCCGTGCGCGGTCGTGGAGTTCGGCGTAGGTCGTGGTCCGGCCGTCGCACACGAGCGCGGGGCGTTCGGGGTGGTCGCGGACGCGGTCCAGGAAGGGTTGGTGGAGCAGCTGGTCGCCGCCGAGCGGCGCGGGAAGGCGTTCGGGTTCGGGCGGCGGAACGAGATGGGCGCGCCGCGGCGCTGCGGAGTCGTCGATCAGCGCGCGCAGACCGGTGGTGTGCTCGTCCAGCAGGGCCTTCACGAAGGTGTCGGGCAGTGCTCCGGCGACGGTGTCGAGGTTGATCACCAGGTGCCCGGCGGCCTCGTAGGTCTGGTAGTCGAGCAGGACCTGGGGGGTCTGTCCGATGCCGTAGACGATCCGGCCCGGGAACTCCTCCGGTGCGTCGCCGGGGACTTCGAGGTCGAGAGTGCTGGTGAACACCACGGGCGCGCTCGCCGCGCTGTCGGTGCTCTCGCGGATCTCGCGCAGCACGTCCACGCCGCTGTAGGTGCTGTGGTCGAGATCGGCCCACAGCCGGTGTTGCAGCATGCGCAGGCGCTCCGCGAACGTCGGCCCGGACAGGTCCACGGCGGTCAGGACGGTGCTGGTGAAATCCCCGACGATCCCGTTGATGTGCGGGTGGATGGGCGGCCGGTTGTAGACGGTGACGTTGACGAGGAAGGCACGGGTGTTGGTGTGGCGGCCCAGGGCCTCGCTGAAGGCCGCGAGTAGGAGCGCGGAAAGGGTCGTTCCGTGAGCGGCGGCCACGGCCCGCAGCGCGGCGAGTTCGCCCGGCGTCCAGCGGGTCTGCACACGGGTGAAGCGCGGCCGATCGGCGTCGGACAAAACGGTGAGCACGGGTAGCGGAGGGGGCGAGGGCAACTCGGCCAGCCGGCCGTGCCAGTAGTCGCGATCGCGTGCGTGGCGGCCACAGGCCTTCACTGTGTGCTGGTGGGCCACGTAGTCCGCGAACGTCATGGTGAGAGAAGCCAGTTCGGCCGCCGGGTCCCGGTAGAGGGCGCACGCTTCGCGGTAGAGGATCTGCCAGCTCAGGGCATCGCCGATGAGGAGGTCGAAGCTCAGGAAGAGCCGGACGACGCCGCCGGGCAGGTGTGCGGCTTCGATCGTGAACAGCGGCCAGGCGGCGGTGTCGCGGCGCGGGTGTGACAACCGGCTCCGTACGGCGGCGAGTCGGCTCTCCGCGTCCGGGCTCCGCCGCAGGTCGAGGGCGTCGATCCGGTACGGTGCCACGGCCGGCAGGATTCGTTGCCGGCCGTCCTCGGTGATCACGGCGCGGAGCATGGGATGCCGCTCGATCAGGGCGCGCCACACCCTGCCCAGCCGGTCGACGTCCAGGTCCGCCACATCGACCTCGGCGTACAGGTGGGAGTCGACGCCGCCGCGGTCGAAGTCGTCCCGACGCCCGGCCCAGTAGGCCTGCTGGATGCCGGTCAGGGGAAAGGGTTCGTCGCTTTCGCCGGTGGTGGCGGGCAGCAGGGGCAGCGCCTCGGGGACCTCGCCCACCGGTGCGCCCAGGACGAGTTCGCGCACGAGCGCGGCCAGGGTCCGCGGTGTGGGGGCTCGGAGAACGGCGCCGAGGGAGAGGTCGACAGCGAACGCGGCCCGAAGTCGGGTGACCAGGCGCAACGCCAGGAGGGAGTGGCCACCGGCGGCCAGGAAGTCGGTGTCGGGCCCGGCACGGTATCCCAGGAGCGCGGCGAAATGCGCGGTCACCACCTCCAGGACCGGGTCCGAGCCGCCGTCGATGCCGGGTCTCGTCCGCACGGTGGTCTGCGGGAGAGGTGCTCGCGCGGTGACGACGGCCAGTTCGGCGGTGTGCTGCGCGAGGTCGCCGACCTGTGCCCGGCCGTCGGACGTGAGCCGGTCGAGCATCGAGCACATCGCGTCCAAGGCCGCGCGGGCGTGGCCGTCGTCGATCTGGGAACGGTCGTTGACCAACTGCAGCCGCAGTCCGGCGGTCGTCTCCACGACCAGGGTCAGGGCGTGGCGGGTGCGGCCGCCGTACGAGCGAACCCCGGTGGTGTCCAGGACGAGGGGTTCATCGTCGGTGTCGGGGGGCGACTCGGTCGTGGTGTAGGGGTAGTTGGCGACGGCGATGACGCTGTCGTAGAGCGTCCGTCCCTCGGGGATTCGGGCCCAGGTGTGCAGGTCGGTGGTCGAGCATCCGCTGTACCTGTCGGCCAGGGCGAGTTCGTCCTGGACTCGGCTGATCCACGGGCCCACGGCCTCGCCCGGTTCGGGCGGACAGCGCAGGGGCACCGTCTCGGCCAGTGGGCCCACCATGTCGAGGGCGTCAGGGTGGGGATGGGTACGGCCGGAGACGGTGACCCCGATCGCGATGTCGTCCCCCTTCCGCCGACGTGCGGCGATCAGGCTCCAGCAGGCAACCAGGGCGGCCGCCGTCGTGGTCCCGTGGGTTCGCGTGAACGCGGAAAGGCCGCGCACCTGCGAAGCGGACAGGTCACGGGTGTGCCGGCCGAATCGCTCGGCCTCCGCCGGGGACGGCGCTCTCACGTGCGCCGGCGGAGGGCAGCCGGCGTAGCCGTCGAGGTGTTTGGTCCAGTGGGCCTGTCGATGCTCGCGAGGCTGCTCTGTCAGCCACTGCGCGTACGGGCCGAAGGGCGCCGTCGTCGCCGCGGGGCGGGTGCGGGTGTTGTAGCGGTACAGGAGTTCGGTGGCGAGCAGGAGGTGGGCGCGGCCGTCGAGGATCGCGTGGTGGTGGCTCCACACGAGCTGATGGCTCAGCGGGCCCAGGTGGTGGACCGCCAGGCGCAGCAGCGGGGGCCGGTGCAGGTCGAAGGGGGTGTGCCGGTGTACGCGCAGGAGGGAGTCGAGGGCTGCGCGCTGCTCCTGGGGTGTCTTGCCGCTGCTGTCGAGGTGTTCCACGGGCAGTTCGGCTGCGGAAAGGACGACTTGGCGCGGGTCGCTGGTCAGGTCCCAGGCCAGGCCGGTGCGCAGGATCTCGTGGTCGGCGACCATCGTGGCGACGCAGGCGTCCAGCCGGCCCGGATCGAGGGGTCCGGTCAGCGGGAAGACGGTCTGCTCGATGAAGACTGCGGTGTCGGGGCTGGTGAGCGTGCCCAGGAGGAAGCCTTGTTGTGCGGGTGTCGTGGGGTGGAGCGCGGCGATGGAGGAGTCGATCATGGTCCCTCGTTTCCGAAGGTCGCGGTGATCCGGGCCAGGTCGTCGGGCGTGACCGCGGTGGCGGCGGGAGGAGGCGGTGCGGTCGCGGCGTGGCGGGCGAAGGCTTCGGCAAGGCGGGTCAGTGTGGCGTCGGGCATCCAGGTAGGGCAGGCGCGCCACCGGATCTCGAACGATCCGGGCGGGGCGAAGCACACGACCTCCAACGGGAACAGCGGGCCTGACGCACCGATGGGCGGCATGTCCATGGCGCCGGAGGAGAGTTCGCCGAGGTAGTTCAATGCCACGAGCGGCAATGGCCCGGCCGGTGCGGGAGCGGGGTGGGCGAGTTGGGCGTGCACCGCGGCGGCCACGGTGGCCGCGTCGGCCGGCAGGGCGCGTTCGGCGTGCAGGAGGCGGAGGGTGGTGAGCCAGCCCACCGTGGAGGCCAGGTCGTGTCCGACGAGGTCACGCCCGTGGAGTTCCACGCACAACGCGCTGGGCAGATCCGGGCGGACGTCGGCGAGCGCGGCGAGCAGGGCGCCGGCGACGACGGCGAGCGGCCGGCGCGGTGTTCCCGGTCCGGTGGCGGTCAGGATGTCACGAGCTTGTGGGCCCAGTCGGCTGGACACGGTGCGCGGGGCTTCGGCGAGCCACGTCCCGGTGGGAAGCGTGGGCGTGTTCGTGACGGCTGCGCTCGCCAGCCACGGGAGGTAGCCGTCGTCGCCGACCGGTTGGTGCGCGGTGGGGTGTTGGTAGGCGTGCCACAGGTCGTGGGTGAGGATCCGCATGGACACGAGGTCGGCGACGAGGTGGTGCGCGATCCAGGCGATCCGGGGTTGCCGGTGGCTGCGGATCAGGACGAGGTCGACGAGCGGCCCCGCCAGGTCGAACCGCCGCTCGCGGTCCTCCAGTTCCTGGCGCACGATCGCCTCGTGCTCGCCGGGCGGGCGGCCGCGCAGGTCCACGAGGTGCACGGTGGTCGGGGTGGGCGACCGGAGCCGGGCGGACCAGCTGCCCTCGGTGTGCGAGAAGGCGGAGCGAAGCGCCGGATGTTGCCGCAGGACGGTCTCGAGGGCCGTCTGCAGCCGGGTGGTGTCCACCTCCGGGTGCGGCGCCTGGGACAGGTACCGCAATGTCCACGATCCCGGCACCGGCCGCGTGCTCAGGACGGCGGCCTGGAGGGGGCTCAACGGAATGGGCCCGTCGGCAACCACCCCGCCCCCTGTGATCGTGGCTGCGCTCGCGACCGTGGCGAGCCGACCGAGGGTGCGCTGGTGCAGGACGTCGTGCACCGTCAACCGCAGGCCGGCCCGCTGCGCCCGGTTGGCGAACAGCACGGCCTTGAGCGAATCGCCGCCCCCGGAGAAGAAGTTGGCTTCCGGGCCTTCCGGGGGATCGCCCAGGATGTCGGCCCACAGCCGCGCGAGCGTGGCCGTGACGGGATCGTCATGGCTCCGGGGACCGCCGGTGGCCCCGTGGGTTGCGGCCGGGAGCGCGGCCAGTGCCCGTCGGTCGACCTTGCCGCCCGGCTGCCGGGGCAGCGCTGCCAGGACGTGGATGCGGTCGGGCCGGGCGTAGAAGGGCAGTTGTCGTTCGGACAGGACCCGGGCACGCTCGACGATTCCCGCGGTGTCGGTGGCGGCGGGGACGAGGAAGGCGCTGAGGACCGGTGCGGTTTCGTCGCCGCGGGCTTCGGTGGCGACGACGGCGGCCTCGGCGATGCGCGGATCTGCGGCCAGGACGGCTTCGATCTCGCCGGGTTCGACGCGGTATCCGTGGATCTTCAGTTGCCCGTCGATCCGCCCGAGCATCTCGAGGTGGCCGTCCGGCCGCAGCCGCGCAAGGTCCCCGGTGCGGTAGGCCATGGTGCCTGCGGGGTCGGTGAAGAACCGTGCGGCGCTCTCCTGCGGCCGGTTGCGGTATCCGGCCGCCACTTGGGATCCGAGGACGACGATCTCCCCCGCGCAGCCGGGCAACACCGGTTCCCCACTGCCGGGGGTGCGCAGCTCGATGGTCGCGTTCCATACCGGCCGGCCGATGGGCACCGGGTCCGGGACCGTGGTGCCGCAGCGGAAGGTGTACGCGGTGCAGCCCACGGTGGCCTCCGTCGGCCCGTACTCGTTGGTGACCGCAAGGCCGGGCACGTCCAACGCGGCCAAGGCCCGGGCGGTCAGTTGCTCGCCGCCGACGACGAGATGCCGAACAGCGCGGGCCAGTTGCTCCCGGGTGAGGAGTCGAGTCAGCAACCGCATGCCGCCCGGGGTCACCTTCAGCGGACTCAGGTCGCGGGCGTCGTCGAGCACACGGGCCAGGTCACCGGGGTCCTCGGAGGGCACCAGAGTGACGCGCCGGCCGGTGAGCAACGGCAGGAACAGGCTGGTCACGGTCAGGTCGGCGGCGATCGACGAGTGGGCCACGCTGCCGGTTCCCCTCGCGGTGTCGTAGCGGTCGGAAGCCCACGTCAGGTACTGCGCCAGCGCCCCGTGGGTGACCGGTACGCCCTTGGGGCGGCCGGTCGAACCGGAGGTGTAGATCAGGTAGGCGGTGTCCGAGGTCCGAGCCCGAGATGCCCAGCGCTCTGCGGGGGCGGTGGGGGTGTGCGGATCGTCGGCCCGCAGCACGCGAACGCCCGCGCTCGTCGTCCGGTCGGCGGTGTCCGCGTCGGTGAGCAGCAGTCGGGGCGTGGCGTCGCGCAGCAGGTCGTCGACGCGGGCGGGCGGCCAGAAGGGGTCGAGGGGAACGTAGTGGGCTCCGCAGCGCCACACGGCCAGCAGCGCGACCAGCAGCGGTATCCGGCGGGCCATGCACACCGCGACCCGGTCTCCCGGCCCGATGCCGTGGTCGCGCAGAACCCGGGCCAGGGCGGTGCTGGTCTGCTGCAGCGTGCGGTAGGTGGTGTGGGTGCGGTCGTCGGCGGCCGCCACGACGTCGGGGCCACGGGTCGTCTGGGCGTCGAACGCGTCGAGCAGGGTGTGCGCGGGCGCGGGGCGCGCGGGGCCGGTCAGGCGGCTCGACGCCGTCGGCAGGTCGCACACGTCGGCGGCCGGTTGCAGGGCGGCGTTCGGCTGTGCCATCCGATGAAGGATCTGGCCGAGCCAGTCGGCGACCCGACCGGCGCCGTCCTTGTCCAGGGCGGTGATGTCCGCGGCCACGTGCACGTCCAGCTCGGTTCCGCGGATCAGGGAATGCACGTCCAGGGCCATGGGGTCCAGGGGCGCATCCACCACCTCGATCACGGCTCGTCCGCCGGGCCCGAGCGGGAACACGGCCGGGGCGGTGAGATGCCGGAATCCGACCGTGAAGCCTTCCTCGGGGCGCGGGTGGGCGAAGAATTCCCCGTGCCGGTCGGCGGCTCTCGTCTCCTGTTCGGCGCCGTGGAGGTGGTCGGCGAGGAGATCGCCTGTGGGTGAGGGGACGGCGGCTATCGGGACGTGGCGGCCCAGCAGGCCGATGGTATGCGGGAGTTGCCCGACCGGCCCTGCGGTGAACAGGCCCAGTGATCCCGTCTCGGCGGGGGCGATGCGAGCGAGCAGCAGCCGCCAGGCGGTCAGCACGACCGCCTCGATCGCCACGTCGGCGCCCCGGGCGAGATCGCTCAGGCCGCGGCGGGTCGTCTCGTCCAGGCGCACCGGGACGCGGACGCGTCCCGTCCTGGGGGCGTGGCGCAGGTTCAGGGCTCGGGCGACGTCGCCGGCGGGCGCGCTCTGGTGGCCACGCCGCCAGAAGTCCCGGGCCGTGGCCGCCTCCGGGTCGATCAGCAGCGCGCCGAGGAAGGCGTCGACGTCCTCCGCAGTGGGGCTGTCGTCCGGGCGGCGGGCGACGGCCGGGGTGGTGTAGGCGGTCGTGATGGCCTCGGCCGCGCGCAGCAGTCCCGGTCCGTCGAGCACGCCGGGGGCGGGGCGCAGCTCGAGAAGGAGGCACCCGTCGTGATCGACGAGCAGCCGTACGAGCGGTGTCCCGTGCGGAGGATCGGCCGACGCCGCCGAGGCGAGGTGCGCCGCGGTGAACACGCGGGGTCCGTCCGGGGACTGCTGCAAACGCCGTCGCAGAACGGCGTGGTCGCGCACCACCCGCTCGGCTGCGGCGCGCAGCCGCTCGGTGTCGATGTCCCCGCCGATGGCCAGGCGCAGCAGGCAGCCGGGGTGTCGGTCGTTGTCGCCGATGCGGCGGTGCTGGGGAGCGGTCGCCGGACGGGTGCTGCCGCGCGCGCCCGCGTGGATCTCCCATACCGTGCCGGCGGCCGTGGCGGGTCGGGCGGAATCAGGCATCCGCGGTGCCCTCCTGTCGGTCGAGGTCCTTCAGGCGTCGGCGCACGAGTTGTTCGACGGCGGCGCGGGGCGGGCGCAGCGAGGTACGCAGCCGTTCCAGGGGCAGGCCCGGAAGGGCGCATGCCGCGTTCAGGAACAGCGGATAGGCCTCGGCGATCGTGTCGGCGGGCACGGGCATCGCGGCGAGGGCGTCGAAGCGCAGCAGCGCGCTCGCACCGTCCGCGTGCTCTTGCAGGTCGAGCATCAAGGGATAGGGCAGCGGCCACCGGACGGGTTCGGCCCGCTCGACCGAGCAGTTGCGAAACTCGAGCCGGTGGGTGGGGGGCGGCTGGAGCGTGAACAGGTTGTCGAACAGGCCGCCGGGTTGGGGGCGGGCGCGGGTGAGCAACGCGTAGGGAAGATCGGCGTGGCGCAGTGCCCGGGTGCTGGTCTCGACGGCACCGGCCAGGTGCCTGCCCAGGGTGGTGGACCAGTCGATGTGGGCGGGGACGGGGACCAGGTTGGCGAGGAAGCCGACGGTGTCCGCGTGTGCCGGGTCGTGCCGGTTGGCCACCGGACAGCCGCTGACCGGGGTGTCCGTCCCGAAGGCGGCGGCCAGGAGCAGTTGGTAGGCGGCGAGGTAGAGGTGGAAGGGAGTGGTGGCGTACGTACGGGCGGTGTTGCGCACCAGGTGCGTCAGCGCCAGGTCGAGGGCGAAGCGATGGTGTCGGGGCGCCGGGACGTGCGGGTACGGGGTGGTCCCGGCTGCGCGGGGTGTCGGTTCGAGGGCGGCGAGGATCTCGCTGATGGGGCCTTGGTGTTTCCCGTGTCGGAGCCGGTGGGCCGTCTTGCGTTGGTAGTGGGCGAAGGGTGTCGGCTCCGGCAGGGCGGCGAGCGCCTGGGGGCCGGCGTAGGCGGCGCTCAGGTCTCGGTTCAGCAGGTCCAGCGACCAGCCGTCGCAGGCGCTGTGGTGGACTGCGGTCATCAGGAGATGGGCGTCCGGGGCGAGGCGGATCAGGGTCGCGCGCAGGAGTACGTCACGGTCCAGGGCGAAGGGCGTGTCGAAGAACGCGTGTGCCGCGCGGTCCGTCTCCGCGTCGCGCCGGGTAGATTCCCGGAGATCCACGTGGCCCAAGTCGAAGCGGCCGGCCGGGAGCACGTGGGTGTGGAGACTGCCGTCGCGTTCGGTCAGCGTGGTGCGCAGCGCGGGGTGTCGTGTGACGACGTCTTGGAAGGCACGGCGGAGCGCCTCGACGTCCAGGGGTCCGGTGATGCGGTGGGCGGCGGGGATGATCTGCGCGTTGGCGTGCGGATGGGTCGTCTCGGCGACCCAGATGCGCTGTTGTCCCAGGGATGGCGCGTGCTGCTCTTGTGGCTCGGGTTCAAGCTCGCCCGCGTCCGCGCAGGGTTCGGTCGGGGTGGGGCGTGCCGCGCGGGCGACGCCCTCGATCGTGGGATGTTGCCACAAGTCGTGGACGTCAAGGCGCAGGCCGATCCGGTCCAGACGGGCGCAGATCACCGCCGCGGTCAAGGAGTCGCAGCCCAGCGTGAAGAGGTCGTCTGCGACGCCGATCGAGCGTACACCGAGGGTTTCCTCCCACACGGCCGTGATCCGGTGCTCGACGGCGGTTTCGGGAGGGACGTAGACCGTGGTGGGTGCGGTTTGCGTGCCCGGGCGGGCGACGGTTGTCGCGGCGCGTTGCGCGGCCGCGAGGGAGACCGGCCATCTGACGCACGGCAGGTCGGACACCCCGGTCGCGGCCCGGTCTCCGTGTGGGTCGGTGTGCGGGATTTCGCCCTGTTTCCAGTCGAGTTCCGCGACCCGGGCGGCGTCCAGCACCGCGGTGGCCGCGCGGCTGCCCGCGGTGAAGCGGGCGTGGGCGGCACGGACGAACGTGCGTGCGGGTTGATTGCGGGGCCCGGTGACCGCCTGCAGGCCCACGCCCGACAGGCCGTCGGCGGCGGCCCGCTCTCCCAGCGCTCTCAGCAGCCGCCATTCCACGTTGCGGCCCAGGGTTCGGCAACTGAGGAAGAAATCGCGAACCCGCAGCATCTCGTCCTCGCGGCGTGCACTCGCGAACCCGACCAGCCCGTAGTCGCCGAATCTGTCGCGGGCTCGGACCGCCAGGGCGATTCCCGGCCCGGCCAGCAGGCGGCGCACTCCGGACAGGTGGTGTCGGCGCAAGCACAGGTTGAACTGGGTGGTGCGCGCGGCGAGTTGGCAGATGCGCTCGGCGTCGGCGTCCGTGGCGTCGATGACGTCCACCTCGAGGGCGAGTTCGCGCAGGTACGCCTGTGGGTCGGTGATCGGGCCGGCGACTTCACGGCGTAGGCGTTCGTGGTCGACGAGGCGGGTCCGGCGGCGGTCTTCGGTGGTGCCGGGGGTGTCGAGGGCCAGTTGCCACGTGGCCCGCAGGGCCGCCGGGACCGCATCGGGGTCCGCCGGGACGTCCACCACGGTCAGCGCGGGGTGGCGCAGTCCGACCTCGACGCGTTCCGCGGGGTTGTCGTCGATGAAAACCAGGCTCTCGGTGGCGAAGCCCAACTCGTCGGCGATGGCCGCCACCGCGTCCGACTTGCGGCCCCAGGTGGTGTGCACGGCCACGAAGTCACCGGGTTGCAACGGCATGTCCGGGTGCGCGGCGAACACCTCACGCAGATCGGCCGCGTTGTTGCGCGAGCACAGCACCAGTGCGCGACCGGACCGGCCCTGCTCGCGCAGGAACTCCTGCACCAGGCGATACGGTCCGTCCGTCCGGACGTTCTCGGGGCCGACCTCACCGCATATCCCGCCCCACAGGGTGTCGTCCCCGTCCACCACGACGGCCTTGGCCACCGGTCGATCCGCCGCCGTCATCGCGCGCAGCAGCGCCTCCGCCCAAGCCGTGGTGGAACCCTCGCCCGGCCCGGCCCAGGACAGGCCGCGAGCGGTGGCCTCGTCGCGCACGCGCCCCGCTTCCTCGTCGGGGGTGCCGGGAGGGACCGTGACCAGGACCGGCAGCGCGGAGTTCTCGGCCCACCGCGCCGCGGTGTCGATCTGTCGGAGCATCCACGGGGCCGCCGCTCGATCCGCCCGTGCGGGCCGGGGGCGGCGGGCGTACAGCATGCGTATCTCCGACCCGGTGAACAGTTCGTCCTGTTCGGTGACGGTGTCGAAGCCGTGCGCGTCCAGCAGTGCCCGCAGGCGACACATCCGGCCGTCGGTGTCGTGGACCTCCACGACGATCTGGCCGATGAGCGGCCAGTGTGCCTCGTCGATACCGAGCAGCACGTCCTCCTCGGCGCGCTCGGCATCGATCTTCAGCAGGTCGATCCGGTCGATCCCCCGCTCGCGGATCCACCCGGACAACCGCCGGACGGTCACCGTCGACCTCACGGGCGCGGCGGTGGTGCGGTGGATCTGCGGAGCGAGGGCATCGGCGACGGCCTCCCGGAGTTCGGGAGGGATCGTCGCGCGGGTTTCGACCTGCCGGCGGGCGTAGCCGCGCACGACGTCCTCGTCGGCCGCGCTGTCCGCGTACAGGCCGGACTGGAGCGACGAACGGGGGTAGTAGGTGAGTGCGCGTCGCCCGTCGGAGCGGCCGAGGGCTGCCCGTTCCACGTGAGCCGCAAGGTTGTAGGCGCGGACGTTGGTCTCCAGCGCGTCGGCCGCGGCGGGAGCGGGTTCGAAGGCGTGGATCCGGACGCCGGAGGCCTGGGAGGCGGCGAACAGGCAGAACAGGCCGATGTTCGCGCCGACGTCGACGACGAGGTCTCCGTCGTCGATCCGTATGCCGCCACGCAGGTATCGGGCTCGAACGACGATCTCGTCGAAGAGTTCGCGTGTCTCGTTCGCGTTCAACTCCGCGATCGGCAGGCCACCGGGGAGCCTGCCTGCCGACCGATCCGCAGACATCGCGACGTCGCCCGCGAGATGCGCGAGGCCGGGTGCGACCACGACGAGGTTGGCGCCCCACGGCACGGCCCGCAGGGTGCTCGCGCCGGTGTCGGGGATGTGGGCGGCGTCGGGTTCGACGTGACGCACGTGCAGCGGCAGGCCGATCGTGGTGCCCCACGCCCCCAGCGCACCGTCCAAGGCCGCGAACCCGGCAGGCGTGATCACGCGCACATCGAACGTCGCGCCACGGACGACCTGCGCGATCTCCCCGAACGAGGTGGCCGGAGCCCGGCGGACGGCGGCCAGCACCGCCGCCGCCTGCCCGAGGAAGGACCCCAGAAGGGCCTCGTCGAAACGCTCGCGCGGGGCCCGGAGCGTCCACAGCGGGCCTTCGTACGTCATCGTGGTCGTGCACCGGAGGGGAGGATCCGCGAACTCCTCTGTGCACGGCGGGGAATCACCGTCGGCGACGGTGAACTCGGGGTACCCGACGGCATCGATCAGCCGACGCAGGTCCCCCAACTCCCGTGTGCCGTCCGACTCCCCGGCCGGGCGGCAATTCCACCGGCGCATGTGATCGAAGAGGGACCGCCCGGCGACGATCGGCAACGACGCGAAACCGGGGCGGGAAGCGCCACCGTCGACCGGGGCCAGGACGACGGGGTCGTCCGTCCCGCTGTCGAGCGCGAGCACAAACGCGTAGACCGTGCGCTGCAACAACTCCGGATCCCGGCCCCGGCACAGGAGGTCCCAGTCCGCACGCGAGCTCACCAACGCCTTCGCCGTGGCGTACGCGCTGCTGCGGTCGTTTCCCGCTCCTGCCGTGGCAGCCGAGTCCGCGCAGGCCGGCATCACCCCGGGACGCCCCTCGACTTCGGGACCGATCGATGCTGTCGCCACTGTTTCCCCCTTCGACGAGAAGTGCCAGAGGTGGTCGAACCAGGTGACTTCCCAACCCGGTTCGCCTGGGCCACGAGGCCACTGTTTCGCGCCATGCCCGGGACGGTTCCGCAGCTCCCACCTGCGTCCCTGGGCCGGAGATGGGAGTACAGCACGCCCGTTCGATCCCGGGGAGAGGCCGGCTGTGTGTCACCTGTGTGTCACCCCTTCACGCCCTACACCCGCGCTCATGTGCCGTGATGGGATGGGTTCGTGGACACACCGATCCGCCATCCCCTGCACCACGCCCGACTCGAACGCGGCTGGTCCCAGACCGACCTCGCACGCGAAATCGCACGCGTGGCCCGGGCGAGGGGCCTGCGATCGGGAACGGACAAGAACCGCATCTCCCTGTGGGAACGCACCACCGTCCCCAGCGACGAATCACAGGCCCTGCTGGCGGAAGTCTTCGACGTACCCGCCGACGTCGTGCACACGCTGGGCTGGCCCCACTGGCTTCCCCACCGCAGCACGCCCATCCTTCTCGGTGCACGCAGCGCCGTGCCCGCCCTGCGAGAGGCGTTGAAACTCTCCATGGATCGCCGCACCTTCACCTACGGCGGCGCCGCCTTGGCCGCGTTCGCCCAACAATGGGCCACCCACGACCCCACGGACCCGATCACCGGGACCACCGGCCAACACGTCGATGCCGAACTCCTCGACTGGCTCGAGGCCACCAGCGCCCGACTGACCACACTGGCCACCGAACAACGCCAACACACCGCCCGCCTGCTCGACGCGCACCTGGAAACGGTCACCACCTTGATCGCCCAGGCCCGCTACGCCCCGCCGATCGGACACCGGCTGCACGTCCTCGCGGCCTCACTCGCGCAGACGATCGGATGGCACCGCTTCGACCAAGGCGCCCACCGGGCCGCAGCGACCTACTGGCATGCCGGCCTGCACAGCGCCCACGCCAGCGGCGACCACGATCTCGGCGCGGGCATCCTCTCCGACCTCGCCTACCAGGCCACCTGGACCAACGAGGCGCGCACCGCAATCGACATCCTCGACCACGCCGTCACCCGCGCCACCCACCCCACCGCCAAATCGCTCCTGCATCTGCGCAAGGCGCGAGCGCACGCCGCCCTCGGCGAAGCCGCCTCCTGCCGACGGGCCCTCGCCGTCTCCGAACAAGAACTCGACGCCGCCGCTTCCGCCGACCCTTCACCCTCCTGGTGCTCGTGGATGTCGGAAGCCGACCTCGCCGTGGACAGTGGCCGCTGCCTACTGGACCTCGGCCAGCCCGCGGGCGCCCACCGCCTCATCGGCGAAGGCCTCGCACTTCTGCCCCGCCCCCGCGACAAGACCCGCGGAGTGTTCCTGAGCTACGAATCCGAGACGTTCCTGTCCACCGGCGACATCGACCAGGCAGCACACGCGGCCACCCAGGCGTTGACGCTGGCCAACCGCATCGGCGCACCCCGCTGCACGGAACTCGTCCGCAACCTGGCTCCACAATTCGCGCCGCACCACAAAGTTGCCGGAGTCCCGGAACTCCTCGAACTCGTCCGCTTCCGCCGCTGACGGCCCGCGATGACACAACAGGGCAGGCACCACGCCCAGACCCGGTTCGCCGACCCGTAACCCACACCGTGCGAGCAGGTGCGCCCATGTTCGAACTCGAACAGGGAGCGCGAGGCCAACCCGCTTCGAATCCGCAATCCGACCGCGCGGTCGACCCGCCCGCCCGGAACCGCGGACCACAAGCCCGCGCCGATCCGCGTCCGGAAGGGACGGCGGCATGAAGGCCGCCCAGACGTTCGCGAAGCATCACCAGGCCCCCTCTCCCCATCCGCGAAGGCCGGCGGAAACCCGCCGACAGGGCGCCGGAACGGACCGGGCGCCATCGACAACCTCGCGACTACGACCATCCAACGCCTCGACAGACGAGCGATGAAGGGCCCGCAGAGGTGTACTTGGGGTAGTCGGTGGATGCACCACACCGGGTGTACGCCACGAACCGGTGTAGGTACACCACCCCGATCGCCTCAAAACGCGATCGTACGAGAGCACAGTGCTACGTTCGCGAGAGGAACACGCGCCACCGGTACTCGGGGGAATTCCGTTGAACCAGAACGCGCACTCGGACAACCCGCTCGCACGATTGCTGTGCGAACACGGCCTCAAACCGGAACAACTGATCGCACGGATCAACATCTTGCGTGCCCGGCGAGGACAGACCCCCCTGGACTGCAAAAGCGCCTATCCATGGGTGCGCAACACACGCCCCAACCCCGAGAACCAACGCGACGCGCTGGCCGTCCTCGCCGACTTCGCCGGACATCCCGTCACCACGGCCGACGCCGGCTGGGACAAGCCGCGACCCACCCGCCGCTCCGCGCTCGAACGACCCTGCGAGGCCACCGCATCCGCATTGCTCCGGGAGATCGCCGAGGGAGACCCCATGGACCGCCGTCGCTTCACCCACCTCACCGGCGCTGCAGCCACCGCACCCGCACTCTTCCTGCTCATGGGCGGACCGAACCCGCTGCACGCCGCAGCCGAGGAAGGCGAGCGCCTACCGCCACGCCTGGTCGACAGCATCAGCTCCGCAGTCCGAGAACTCCGGGATCTGGACGACACCACCGGAAGCACCAGCGGACTGCTGTGGGCGGGTGGACTGTGGCAGAGCACCGCCCGCGTTCTCGCCAACTCCGCAACCGGATCCGCCGACGATCTGCGACTGCGCACCACATTCATCGAACTGAGCGAAACATACGGATGGATGCTGTTCGACTCCAACAGGCAGACCCAGGCCCAGCGCGTCTATCAGGCAGGAATGCGGCTGGCCACCGAGACCGACGACAACCGGGACAAGGACCTCGCCACCCGCAACCTCCTCGCCTCCACGGCCTACCAAGCCTCCTGGCTGGGCCGACACGACGACGCCCGAACCCTCCTCGACGTCGCCGAGAAGGACGCACACCGACTGCCCCCGCTCCTCCGAGCCGTCATAGCCGACCGCCGAATCTTCGCCGCAGGCCGCAGCGGCGACACCGAGACCCTGCGCCGCGCCCGCGACATCGCCAACGAACACCTCCTGGACACAACGGCCGAACGTCCCTGGTTCTGCGCCTGGCTCTCCGCCGAGGCGATCGACGCGGCAACAGGCCGCGCGTGGCTTGCCGCGAACGAACCCGACCACGCCCGCGCCCACCTCGAACGCCGAGCCGCCGCCACCGCGACCGCCTACCCTCGGGACGCGCTACTGGCACAGCTCGACCTCGCCGACGCCCACCGGCTGCGCGGCGACATCGACGCCTCCGCCACGTGCGCCATGACTGCTCTGCAGCATGGCAACCACGTCCGCTCCCCCCGTGCCACAGCCCGTGTCCGAGAGATCACCACCCACCTGCGCCCGCACGCCCACCACCCACACGTACGCGAACTCATCACTGCACTCGCCATCTGATCCGACTCCCCGCGACCGCGCGCGGACCCCCTGGTCCTATCGCCGGCAATTCACACCCCGCTGCGGCTTACACACCAGGCAGATGCCGAACGTTCGGCGCATTCAACACACAACGCAGCCCGGACCCTCGGCCGCGGCTCCCACTGGCAGGACCCTCGAGGGCGGATGCCCTCGACCGCATGCCGTGCCGGGGCCGTCGCCGCACGCCCCGCGCCGTCCCGGCCGCAGCCACGAACGCCGATATGCTCGACCGTCGTCGTCATCTGCCGAACGGATCGGCCGCATCGTGACCCGCACCCGCCTGGGCGTCGCCGTCCTGACCATGGGCAACCGCCCCACCGAACTCGCGGCGCTCCTGGCCTCGGTCGCCGCCCAGGACGCACCACCCGAGCGCACCGTCGTCGTCGCCAACGGCGCCCCGCTCCCGACGCTGCCCCCCGGAGTCACCGGGATCGAACTCCCGGAGAACCTCGGCGTGTCCGGCGGACGCAACGTTGCCATCGCGCACCTGCGCGCCGCGGGCGACGTCGACGTGATCGTCGACCTCGACGACGACGGACTCCTCCCCGACACCGACACCCTGGGCCGCCTCCGGGACCTGTACGACCAGACGCCCCGGCTGGGCATCGTCGGATTCCGCATCGCCGACGAGACCGGCTTCACCCAACGCCGCCACGTACCCCGACTGCGCGCCCGCGACCCCCTGCGCGGCGGCCCGGTCACCACATTCCTCGGCGGCGGACACGCCCTGTCCCTGCGCATGCTCGACGAGATCGGCGACTGGCCCCAGGACTTCTTCTTCACCCACGAGGAAACCGACCTCGCCTGGCGCGCCCTGGACGCCGACTGGGACGTCCTGTACGCGCCGAGCCTCCTGCTCGAGCACCCGCGCACCGAACCCACCCGGCACGCCGTCTACCACCGGATGACCGCCCGCAACCGCGTCTGGCTCGCCCGCCGCAACCTGCCCGCGCCACTGGTGCCCGCCTACCTGGGCACCTGGACTCTCCTCACCCTCGCCCGAGGCCGTCGCGACCCCCGGGGCCTGAAGGCGTGGGCCGGCGGATTCCGCGAAGGCTGGACCGGCCCCGCCGAACGCCACCCGATGCGATGGCGCACCGTGTGGCGCATGACCCGCCTCGGCCGCCCACCCCTGGTCTGACCCCGCCACCGCACCCACCACGGAGCCCACCCTGGCCGTCCCCACCGGCACCCACGCCGTCGAGTTCCTGCCCGACCGGGTCGTCAAACGCTTCCCCCGAAACCACCGCGGCGAACCCGCCCGCGAATGGACCGCCCTCACCCTCCTCGACCATCACGCACCCGGCCTGGCCCCACGCCCCCTGCACGCCGACCTCGACGGCGACCCGCCCACCATCGTCATGTCCCGCATCGAGGCAACACCCCTGCGCGGCACCACCCTTGCCCCCGCGCACCTGGACGCGCTCGCCGACGCGCTCACCACCCTGCACACCGCCATCCCCTCCCCGTCGCTCGACGCCATCGCACCACCTCCCTGGAACCCCGAGACCGCCCTCGCCAAAGCCGTGGCCTGCACCGCAGAACCCCCGCCCCCGGGTCTCGATCCCCGCGTCGGACGGGCACTGACCTCCGGCGCGGCATGGCTCCAAACGCAACACGCCCGCCGTCTCCACGACATGCCTCCCGCTCTGGGGATCGCCGACGGAAACCTCGCCAACTACCTGATCGACACCGGGAATCGCGTTCACATCGTCGACTACGAGGACTCCGGCCGCAGCACCCGAGCCTTCGAACTCGCCGAACTCCTCGAACACCCCTCGACCTGGGTCGACACCCACGCCTTCGACCCCGACCGCCTCGTCGAGCGCCTCGACCTCGACCCGGCCGAACACGAGGGCCTGCGCCGACTGCGGCCCCTGCTCGCCTACCTGTGGACCCGCATGCTCCTTCCCGGCGGCCTCGCACACACCCGCAACCCCGCCGGAACTCTCGAACAGCAGGCCGAGCGCCTCCTCGCCCTCCTCGACGCGTGAACGACAAGCTCCGTCACAGCGTCGGGCACGGGCCCCCGCAATCCTCCTCGACGCGTGGAGCGAATTGAGAGAAGGGCACCCTGATCAGCTCGGTGACAGACACCCGGCGCGATCACCGATACGCAAGATCCACATCTCGTGTTTCACCAACTCGCGCTCCAGCCGGGGCACACCCGCGACATCACCGCGCTCGCCCACGCCGACCCCTCCGCGGCCTGGATCGCCGCAGTCACCGCGTCGATGTCCCGCTTCGCGACCTTCCTCCCCGAACCGGCCCAACACCGACTCTGGGACGACGACCCCGACACGCTCATCGCCGGAACCCTGCGCCCCCAGGGCACCGCCCACGCCACCCCCACGGCTGGACCCTGTCCGGGGAATGGCCCTACGTCAGCGCCGCCCACCACGCCCGATGGGCACTGTTGGCCTGCCGCCTGCCCACCGACGAACACCCCGGGCCCGTCGACCACTTCGCCCTGATCCCCGCCACCGCGTGGACGGTGCACCCCACCTGGGACGTCACCGGCCTACGTGCCACCGGCAGCCACACCCTGCGCCTGAACGACGTCCACATCACCCGCGACGACGTCTTCATCTCGGCGCGACTGTTCACCGGCCACGCACGCACGAAGGTCACGGTCCCGCACGAAGCGGTATCGGGCCTCACGTTCGCCGCGCCGCTCCTGGGCGCAGCCGAAGCCATGCTCGACCACCGCATCGCCCGCCTGCGCGAAACGGGGACGGACCCGGCGCTGCACGCCGACGCCCCGGGAACCGCCTCCGCCCACCTCAACGCGGCGCGCCTGCTGCTCCTCGACGCCGCCGAGACCGCCGACGCCGCCGAGCGGACGCCGATGGACCCGGCCACCGCGGTCCGTGCGCGCCGCGACCACGCCGCCGCCACCCACGCGCTGGCCGGGGTCGATCTGATGTGGCGCGACGCCGGCACCACGGCGTCGCAGCGCGGCACGTTCTCCCGGCTGTGGCGCGACGCCCACACCGCCGGAGTCCACCCCGCGCTCGCCACAGGCCCGGCCAACCGCGCGTGGATCGACGTGCACACCCGCTGACAAGCCCGGCGCGGGCCGACACCCCTCGGCCCGCGCCGCACATCAGCCGATGGCGTCGGCGCGCTCGCGCACCATCACCTCGGCGCCGGTCTGCCGGAAACTCTGCTCCGACACCACCACCATGCGCGCCGACTCCCGAAACGCCTCGAGTGACGTCGAACCGCAACTGACCATCGTCGCGCGGACCTTCGCGCTCGTCATCGCGACCGCATCGTACAGGCTGCCCGCGTACGGCACGAGCCCGTCCACACCCTCGGCGAAGGCAACCGCCTCCGTGTCCTCGTGATGCTCGTAGCGGGCGGTGTTGCGGGCCCGCATCGAACCCTCGCCCCAGTACTCCTTGTAGTCCTGCCCGTTCACCCGCACCCGGCGGGTCGGGCTCTCGGTGGTGCGCGCGAAGTAGCGGCCGAGCATGATCGCGTCGGCGCCCATGGCGAGCGCGATCGCCATGTGACTGTCCTCCAACACCCCGCCGTCGCACACCAGCGGCACATACTCGCCCGTCCGCTCCGCGTACGCGTCCCGGGCACGCGCCACGTCCAGCAACGCCGACGCCTGACCACGACCGATGCCCTTCTGCGCGCGGGTCGTGCAGATGCTGCCGCCACCGATGCCGACCTTGACGAACGCCGCACCCGCGTCCGCGAGGTACTCGAACGCCCGCCCGTCCACGACGTTGCCCGCACCCGCGTGCAGCGCGTCCCCGTGGGCCGAACGCACGTCCTCCAGAACGCGCGCCTGGTAAACGGAGTAGCCGTCCGAGGAGTCGATGCACAGCAGATCCGCGCCCGCCTCCACCAACGCCGGCACCCGATCATGGTGATCACGGGTGTTGATCCCGGCCGCAACCCGCAACCGCTTGCGGTCGTCCACGCTCTCGTGCCGGAACCGCTTGTGCGTGTCGTAGTCGCGCCGCAGCACCAGCGAGTCGAGCGCGCCCACGCCGTCCAGGACCGCGAGGACGTCGGCGCGCCGCTCCCACAGCAACTCGTTCGCCTCGCCCAACGACACACCCACCCGCGCCGTCAACAGTTCCCTGAGACCGCGCATGCGCGTGGTCACCGGGTCGACGCCAGCATGGCGGTCCCGGTGGAAGTCGCCGACACCGATCAACCCCAGAAGCGGTCCGCCCGCGGATCCGTCCTCGGTCACCGGAACGTGCTCTGCACCGGACTCCCGCACCAGCCGCGTGACCTCGTCGAGCGTCGCGGTGGGCTTGACCGCCACGGGCACCGGCCGAAACCCCGCCTTGTGCCGCTTGACCGCCACCACGTCCTCGACCTGCGCCTCGACGGCCTGGTTCTGGTGAACGAACGACAAACCGCCGCACTGCGCCAGGGCGATCGCCAGGCGAGGGCCGGACACCGCTTCCATGATCGCGCTCAGCAGGGGCGTCGCCACCCGCAACGGCGACACCTCGCCGACGCGGTGCCGCACCAGCGCGGTCGTCAAGTCGACGCGGTCCGGAGTGCATTCCTCGGTGGTCTCGTTCGGCAGCAGCAGGTACTCGCCCAGCGTGCGCGAGACCTCGGGCAGGATCTCCACGACGTGCGTCCTCTCATACGTCACACACGCCCGCGCCCGCGCCCAGCCGCGATCGACGGGATCGCTCGGCACCGAAACGAAACAACGCCGAACGGACCGGGTGGCCCCGGCAGGCACGCACGATGAGTCGCACAGGCACGCGAACCGACCCCGGACGGCTGCGCCACGGGTTCGAGTGCGTGCGGTGGGTGACAACGGTTGCGCGATCCTAGCCCACCCCGACACGCCGGCCACGCCATCGCCCGAACGTCCGCCGACGGTCGTCAACCGCCCAGTCGGTGATCCGCCGTGGATCGCTCTGAGCCACACCCGCATCCGTCCAGGGCACTACCTGTGGGTCGACACCCGGGGCGGCCCGTCCCCGGACGCCGGGTACGCGCGTGTGGAGCGCGTCGAACACTTGCCTGCGGACGTCCTGTTCCGACCGCGGCCGTCGCATGGTGCCAGGGAATGCCCGGCCCACTGGTCCTGCATCGCGGCAACCATCACCGTACCCTGCGCGGTGTCCCCCGAGCGCGAGCGGAGCACGACGAGCGCCACCCGACCTGGGGCGGGACGAAAACGCTGTTGTGCGGCGCCGCGCTCGTGACCGAACCCGCCGACCCCGTCGCCGTTTTGGACACGCCCACGCCGGAACGGGCCCGCCACGCTGCGGCGTTCGCGAAACCGGCCGGCGCCCTGCTCCCCGGCGACTACCTACGTGTGCACCGGCGCCATCCGTCCGCCGAGCGCGGCTTGGACGAGGGATTCAGTCGCGTCCTGTGGACGGCGCACCTGGCCCAGGACGCGGTGGAGCGGATCCTGACCAGGCCGCAGTGGGCCCACGGACGCCTGGTCGCCGTCGCCTACGCCGACAACCTGGACCTCCTGCTCCTGCCGGACGTGGACGTGGACGTCCTGACCGCGCCCAACGTCGAACGCGTCGCCTTCGACAGGGGCACGGAAGCGGTCGACGACATTTTTCGCCGCCGTTTCGAGGACGCCACCGAGCCCGACGAGACCTGGGCTCGTGCCGTCGACGCCCGGCTGCGGCCCCGCCCTCCGGCCGGAGAGGGCGACCTGTATCCGACGCTGATCACCGATCCCGCCGAGCGCGCACTGCTGATGGAAGGGGTCGAGGGGTTGCGCATGGTTCCCTTGTCCGCGCTGCCATGGGCACACCATCTTTTCAAATGCGCCCACGCCGACCGCGTGAATCCGGGCTGGCCCGGACACTGGCGGCTGACCGGCCGGACCGACGAGGCACGAGCCGCCGCCCACAGCGGTCACGTCCCGTGTATCGAGCGAACGCGACATGGCGGTGACCGGGAAGAACAACACGCACGCGAAAGCCGCCCTACCCGGGCCTGATCGTCCCCTACGGCGCCCGCATCCGTTCTCGGATCGTGAGGTGGAGATCGTGCAGGTGCCGCAGCAGGTCGGGGATGATCACGTGCGTGCGGCACGCCCAGGGCGGCGCGGGCCCGCGCGGTCTCGATCTCGGTGACGGCGGCCAGGTGTTGGAGGTCGCTGTCGGCGGCGATGTCGTGTTCGTGAGCGAGGGAGGCAAGGGTGCGCCCGGTGTCCCGGGCCCAGCCGTGCGCGGTCAGGACACGCAGGACTCGGGCGTCGCGGATCGGGCCCGGCGTGTCCCACCGGGTACAGGACGCGCGCATCTCGGCCTCGGCACGAGTGGCACGGGCGTCGAGGGCGACCTGGAGATGGCCCGCGTCGGGGTTCCAGAGCCAGGAGGCGCCGTCGATGACGCGTTGCGCGGCGCCGACGAGCAGGTCGAGGAGTTCGTTCGCGGGGTCGCCGCCGAGCAGCGGTATGCGGTGGCGGCGTGCGACGCCCATGGCCACCAGGGGTTCGCGGGCGCTTTCCAGGTACGGCAGCGGCAGAGCGGTCAACCGGCCTGTCGTGACGTTCAGTTCGACGGCAGCCGGTTGCGGCTCCGTTCGCCCGTCGGGCAGGAGGTACAGGTCGTCGGGGTGCCGGGCGTGTTCGACGATAACGGTCGGGGTCGGATGCACGGGGCTGCCTCCGTGGCGGGCGCGGACGGGTGTTTCCTGTGGAGGGGCGGTGTGGCGGGGCGAGAGCGACCGGCGGTCCGCCGTTCCCACGTCAGGGCTCTGCGACCCGGGGATAAGTGAGGCGTTGTCGACCGTCGGTCGCTCTCGGATGCTCACGCGGTCGGGACGCGGACGCCGTCCGGGTCCGGTGTGACCGCCGTGAGCCGTCTGAAGGCGCGGGCGTCGTCGTAGGCGACCCCCGCGTGCAGGCAGTGGTGCAAGGCTCGGGCGTGACGGAGACTCACCTGCCGCAGGGCGGCGGCGTAACGGTCGCCGCGCATGCGCCGGTAGTTGTAGAGGGCGCGGGCGTGGGGGCTGTGGCTCAGTGAGCAGAACGCGGCCTGGAAGAAGGTGGCCTTGAGGTTCTTGTTGGCTGCCGTGCGGTGGTAGACGCGGGTGCTGGTGCCGCTGGACCAGGTGATCGGGGGGAGTCCCGCGTAGCTGCAAAAGCCGCGGGCGGTGGCGAAGCGAGCGCGGTCGTCGCCGATTTCGGCGAGCAGGCGTGTGGCGAGGACGGGGCCCAGGCCGGGGACGGCGAGGTAGGTGGGAGCGTCGGGGTGAGTGTGCAGGACCTCGGTCATGCGGTGGAGGGCGTCGTCGATCTCGTCGCACAGGGCATCGAGCAGACGCAGGAGGCTGAGGAGGCGGATGCCCATCGCGCCCTCGATGGCCGGGGGTTGGCGCAGTCGGTCGGCGCGCATGAGGAGTTGGAGGCGTTCCGCCTCATCGGCGATGCGCCGGGCGCGTCCGGCGTCGACGAGGATGTCGGCAAGTTGTGCGCGGGTGAGTTCGCGGGCCAGGCCCGGGGTGGGAGCCGCGGCGAGGACCGCGCGGGCCTGGGCGGAGCGTAGTTGGTGCTCGGGGTAGGCGGCGACCATCGCGGGGTGGTACTCGACGAGCAGGGCACGGATCCGGTGCAGCAGATCGGTGCGCATGCGGGTCGCGGCCAGGTGTCCGCGCATCAGGACCGCGAGGCGTTGCACGGTCGCCGAGTTGGCGGGGGCGGGGCGACGGGTCAGGCCGTCCACGCGGAGCATGTCGGCCAGTAGTCGCGCGTCGGCGGCGTCGGATTTCTTCTTCCCGGAAGGGGAACGTAGCCCGCGGTGGCGCGCGGCCAGGGTCGGGTCGATGGGCACGATGCGCACACCGGCGGCGACGAGGGCATCGACGAACAGGCTGCGCGGGCGCTCCAGGGCAACAGGTACGCGCTTCCACCGGCGCGGTGCCACCTGCTTGAGCAGGTCCGTGATGTGCCGGATGCCTTCGGGGTCGTTGGTCACGCGCGCCTCGGCGAGCACGTCGCCGGCCGGGTCCTTGATTGCGACGTCACTCCATCTGTCGGAGAGATCTATGCCTGCGGTGATGCCGACGTCCAACGGGTCCGCCCGGTGTGTGGTGTCGAGGGGGACGGGGGAGGTCGCCGTTCTCAAATGAGGGCTCGCGGTTGTAAGGCCGGCCCGGGATCGCAACAGGCGTGGTCCTCCCCCGTCGCCGCGCGATACGCGTCGCGCGACGAGACAGAACTTACATGTACGGAAGATGCGTGACCAGTCGACCACCCAGATGACACCTCAGTACATGTATGAACTAATCCAGTACATTTACATACTGCTTCCGTACATATAAGTACGGATACGGGGGTGTGGGACGAGATGCGAGGAGACACGGAATGATGAGGGCCGACAACCGGACCAGGCGTGTGCACACAGTGGAGGACCTGCGCGTGCGGAGTGGTGGCGATCGACCCCCGCGGGAGTACGAACTGCCCGGGTCGGGCACGTGGCCGGACGTCCAGCTGGTGCCGGACGCGCCGGTGAGCGCCCACTACGGCCGGGAGGTCGCGCGGCGACTGCACACGATCCTCAGGGACCGACACTTGAAGGAGACCAGCGTGGCCGCCAGGGCCGGGCTCTCGCACCCCACCCTCGGCCGGATCCTGGCCGGCACGACGAGCGTGACGGTGGCAACGTTGGCCCGACTCGAGATGGAACTCGAGACGGATCTGTACCCGGTGGGTCTGTACAAGGAAGTGCGTACAGCCGCTGTCGAGTCGCCCCTCGGGGGCTCCGCCGCGTAGCCCGGGGCGATGCCACTCCGGCGCCCGACGACGCACCGACACCTGTGGCGGCGCGGTGTAGTCGCGAGCGCGGCACCGGCGCCGTTGCACCGAGTACGCACACAACCTGAGGCCCCTCGCGCAGCCGCCGGGCGCCATCGCGACCAAATCTCGAACATCTAAGTACTAAAATCGAAGGTTGATGTACCGGATTCGTCGTTGTGACGGTAGAGTTCCCCTATCCGATGGCGAGCACCACGCCGACGGCGTCCTCACCGATGTGAGGGTGAATCTCGGCAGGCGAACAGGGAGTTCCCCACGCGGGTGGGGGTGAACCACTCGCCCGAAAGATCGCCGTGGTTGCAGTCCAAGACGGTGTCCCACGCAGGTGGGGGTGAACCCATCGAGGGGGCCGGGGAGTTCCCGGCCCCCTCGCACGTTGCCCGAGCAACGCCGCACACCCCGCCCGCCTGCACGGACATCCACAGCGCCGCACCCCGGAGAACCCGACCAGGAACGCCGACGCGCCACGCGTCGGTCAACTGCCCGCAGCTCCGGAGACGCCCGGCCGACGACGCCCTCTGGGGGCCGAGGCCACCAAGATGTGTCGTGAACGACGACGGAGTAGCCATAGCCGCCGCTGCCGCCCCGAATGGTCCGCCAGTCCCGGATGTCGCGCGTCGTACCGGCCGCGGTGATCAGCTCGGGAGCACCGCAGATCGTGCACCGGGCGCAAAGGCTGCCGCTACCGGTGCCGGAGCCGGGATCGCGTGGCTGCGCCCGGCGAATCCGCGGACCCCGCCCGACAGACGCACCATCGACCTCGTGGGCCGGTTCCGCGTTCCATGGGCGGAGTTCCGCGACACGATAAGCGCATGTCTTCACGTCCCGATACGCGGCCGATGGGTGGTTGCCTGTTGTGGCTCGGCCGGTTCGTCTTGGCCGTGCTCACCCTGGCCGTCGTGACCTTCCTCGGCGGACTGTACGCGTGCCAACGGCAGTTCGCGGCGGCCGAGAGGGAGAAGGAGGCACACGAGAGGCACCGCGCCGAGGAGAGGCGCGCCCGGGTCGATGTGGAGCTGCCTTTCCGGGTCTTCCGCGAGCCGGCGAGTGCGGAGTTCGAGCGCCACGCGTTCGACAGGTGTTGGCGCGACACCACGCCCCGGCCCAAGCCCCAGGCGGGCATGGTGGGCGTGATATGCACGTCCACGGCCGTGTACTTCTACGGTTCGGACGATCCCACGAGGTTGACGGCCGACTTCGTGCATGAAGCGCGAAGGCTCGGGTTGATGCCGGACACGGCGACCTGGACGAGGCCCCAACCGGTTCCGGACCTGCGCTTCCCGGACCCGACGCCACCGCCGGGAACGGGCGAGCAGTACAGCCCGCTCGGAGGGAGCGGGAGCGGCCTGTACGCCGAACCTGTGCGCTGGCAACACGCGTACACCGAGCACCCGTTCGTCGTCCGCGCATCCGTGACCGCCCAGTACCGGACCGAGCGCCCGAAGCCGAAGCCCACCCCGCCCCGCACCCTGATGTTCTCTCAACCCCCCGCCACCTGCCCAGGCGGACACCGCCCGTGGAACTGCCCGTGACCCGCGACGGCTTCTCCGCGCACCCGGCCGGCCGGGCGCGTTCGGGCCCGAGCTCTTGCGGGAGGTGTTCCCAGGAGATCCCGGTATGCAGCACGAACAGGATGCCCTGGAATACCAGCCGGTCCGGATGTCGCTGGCGGCCGAGGATGCCGAGTTCGATGCTCGATCTCAGGCAGCAGCGGCTCGATTACCGCCCATAGGCCATCGTCGACCTCCCCGGCTTCGGCCGCGCCACTCCACACCCCCAGATCACCAGGCTGGGAATGGTCCAACCATGTCGAAGATCATTTCGTTAGAAGTTCCTATTCACGGAGCCCCGGTCAGAGCCCGCCTCATCACCCCGTTCCGTCGGCGCACGGGAGAGGCGAGGATCTCCCGCTCCGCGTCGGACGGATCCGCCCCGTACACGGCGCGGAGCCCCCGCCACGGTCCCGCACCCACCCGAAAGAAGCGACTACCAAGCTTCCCTGCTCGGACCCTCCCGGACACCCTCTAGGCTGGCGTCCGGCTTGAGCATTGGGATGAGGGGGAGACGCCGATGTCCTACATTCAGCACCTGTCCGTACGCGTGCCCTGGCACGACACCGGCTGGACGGGGGCGGTGTGCGCAGCCCCGAGTGCGAACAGCCACTGCCTGATGCTGGACAACATCGGTAGGCACCGCAACGACGACTACGAAAACAATCATGCCGGGGCCGACTGGGCCTCGATTGTGGGACGGTTACCGCCGTGTGCGGCCGAGCGCGGCGGTTTCATGAGCGCGAAGTCCCACGTGTACCGACGCCGACACCCCTACGCGACGTTCCCCGGGCTGGGCGGCCTCGAGGAAACCGACCTCGAGATCCCGGCGTACGCCCTGCACAGCATCCCGTTCTTCTGGCTGAACCGTAGGTACGTCGACCACGTCCTGATGGATCGGCCGATCGACGGGTTCCACGAGGAACTCGAGGGCACGGCACGGAAAGCAGTGAAGAAACAGGACCTGAACTGGGTTCTACACGGTGACAATCAGCAGGCCATCATCGAGTCCTTCTACCGGAACGTCACGGCCGACCGATCACTGGTGTTCTTCTACCTCAAGCACTCGCCGTTCGAGGATCAGCCGAGGCGCATGCTGGTGGGCGCCGCGACGGTGACCCACCGTACGCAGCCGGGCAGATGGCCGGGGTCGGGCAAGGGCCCCTTCCCCAGCCACATGTGGGAGACCACCCTTCGGCACAGCCTGCGCCCGGGCGGAACCGGTGGCATCCTGCTCCCCGTTCAGGCGCTGGCCCGCCTCGCGGCGACCGGCGTCGAAGTCGGGGCGACGCTCGCGAAGGCCCCGGAGGTCGGACGCAACTTTTCCTACGGGACCGAACATGTCGCGCCCGACGCAGCGGTCGCCTCCCTGATGGAGCTGGACCGTGCGGTCCGGGCCGTCATGGCACTGGGGGACCCGTCGGTGACGATTCCGGAGGTATCTCGCGACTGGCTGGACGACCAACTGAGGTTGGCGTGGCAGAGGCGCGGACCGGCGCCCGGTCTGCCGGCGGTTCTTTCCCTCCTCGGGTGGGAGTACCCGACGTTCTCCGCGCACCGCGTCCTCGGAGCAGTCGGTGAGAACGCGGACCCCTGGCCCTTGTTGGAGGGCCTGCTCGGGTCGCAGCGGACCCTCGCTACCGGCCCGGCCGTGCCCGAGGCTGCGGTCGCCGACCTGGTGACCGACGTGCGCCGAACGATCTGGCGGAACAAAACCGACGAGGAACGACAGGCGCTCAAGCTGCTGAGCCGCTTCGACCTGACCCCCGACATGGCGCGGCGTGCCTTCCAAGGTGAACTCGGCGTCGAGACGACACTCGGCGATCTACTCGACAACCCCTACGACCTGGTCACCTGTTCGATCGATGACGGCGAGCCGGTTCCGTTCGAGGTTGTCGACCGCGGGTGCTACGCGGACCACCAGGTAACCGTGCACCATCCGTTGCCGGTCACCCGCACGTTCGACGACCCCAACGACCCGCGCAGGATCGACGCGGCCATGAGCACGGTGCTGCTGCGGGCGCTGAACGACGGGCACACGCTGCTGCCGTTCGAGCAGATGGTCGAGCGCCTCGACACCTTGAACATCGTCAGAGCCTTCAGCACCGACTGGGGCATCCTCAGCGCCCTCGGCCTCGTTCCGCCGTCCCTGCAGGCATCCGAGGAGGTCGGGGACAGCGAAGGCAACGGCGAGCCGGTCGACGGCGGCGACGACAACGAGTCACAGCCCTGGAGCCAGGTGCGGCGTACCGCACTCGCCGAAGGCGAGCAGGCGTACAAACTCGCATCCGCCGCCGCGCGCCGCGACTTCATCCGTGAGCGATTGAACCAGATCTGCAAGCCCGGGGAACACGCGGTGCCCGCAGACCTGGCGACGACCTTGAACACGGTGGTCGGCCGGGCGAATCGTCAGGGTGGCGCGGTGGATCCCAGCATCGAGAAGGCGGCGCGCGAGGAGAAGTACGCCGCGCTCGGCGTCCTGTACGCCGGCCGGATGACCGTCCTGAACGGACCTGCCGGGACCGGCAAGACAACGCTGATCACGGCACTGGCCCACCGTCGGGAAGTGGTGAAGGACGGATTGTTGCTCCTGGCGCCCACGGGCAAGGCGCGCGTGCAGTTGCAAAACAAGGTCGGGCGCGAGGCCTTCACCCTCGCGCAGTTCCTCAATATGGGCAAGACCAAGCGGTACGACGAGTACGAACGCTACGTCACCCGCGATGGGCGGGACCGTCGTGCGGTGGGCACGGTCGTGGTCGACGAAGCCTCCATGCTCACCGAGGAGATGCTGGCGTCCCTGCTCGACGCCGTGGAGGTGACCCGACGCCTCATCCTGGTCGGTGATCGGCGCCAACTACCGCCCATCGGCTCGGGCCGGCCGTTCGTCGACATCGAGAGCACACTGCGCCCGGAGCAGCCGTCGTGGCCGCGTACCGCCAAGCAGTGGGCCGAACTGACGGTGCTGCACCGCCAACGTGGCCAAGACCGGCACGATTTGGCCCTCGCGCGCTGGTACGGAGACGACGAGATCGACGACGCGGCCGAGCACGTGTGGGAGAACCTGCGCGCCGGCGTGGCGATGCCGACGCTTCGGGCGGTGCCGTGGAACTCCCGCAGACCCGCGCAGGTTCTCGACCAGGTCTTGAGGGAGGAGTTCGGTGTCAGCGACGCTCTCGGCTTCGCGAAGTCGTACGGCGCCGGCGAGAATGTGAAGGACGGCAGGACCTATCCGGACTTCTCCCTCGCGCCCACCGGATGCGACGCGTGGCAGGTGCTTTCCCCGGTACGCGGGCGACCGCACGGCACCATGGACCTCAATCGACACCTGAAGCAAACGCACCGCTCCGGTGACCTGAAACGTGCCCGACGACCCGACCGAAGCATCCCCAAGCCCCTCGGGCCCGAGCAGATCGTGGTCGGGGACAAAGTCGTGAACACGACGAACCACCAACGCCGGGCTTTCGACCACCGCTCCGGGCAGCAGCGACACGATGCGTACGTCGCCAACGGTGAGATCGGGGTCGTCACCGGCCGGATCACGAAACGCGGGGACGCGCCGTGGTCGACCGACGTCGAATTCTCGACGCAACCGAAGATGAGCTTCTCGTACACCAGGCGGGCCGATGACGAGGAAGCCCTCGAACTGGCCTGGGCACTGACCGTACACAAGAGCCAGGGCAGCGAATTCGGCACCGTCATCCTCATGTTGCCGGCCGACCTGCGCAGAATCTCCCGCGAGCTGGTCTACACGGCCCTTACACGCCAGACCGACAAGATCGTCATCTGCCACGAAGGGCCGCTGGAAGCCCTTCGGGACCTCGCCGCACCGACCGCCTCCGACACCGCACGACGTCTCACCGACCTCCGGCGCCCGCCGAAGCCGGTACTCGTCCCCACTCCCGCAGGCCCCCAGATCTACGACGGCAACCTCATTCACGTCACGCACCGACGCGTTGCGGTGCGAAGCAAAAACGAGGTCATCGTCGCCAACCTGCTCGAACGCCTCGCCCCGGGCCTGTGGGCCTACGAGCAACCCCTCGTCGCAGCGGACGGCACACGCCGTTGGCCGGACTTCACCATCCAAACGGACGATCCGAACCGGCCCATCTACTGGGAGCACCTGGGAAAGCTCCAAGATCCGGCGTACGCGCGCAAGTGGGAAACGAAGAAGCAGTGGTACGCGGCACACGGCGTACTCCCCGCGCCCGCAGGTGGTCCTCGCGGGATTCTGTTGGTGACCGACGACCTCAACGGCGTGCACGAACCCGACTGGGAGGCGGCGTTCCGCGACGTCTTTGGCACGCGCACGACCATTCGGCAGCGACCGATCACCAGGAGGAGCGGCAAGCGCCGGTAACCACGGAGCGCGGAGCAGGACGGCCAGCTGCGCCGGGCCGCGCCAAGATGCAGCGGACCGGAGGGCGTCGACGAGGGTTTCGTGTACGCCGCGCGGATGCGATGTGCACGTACCGGGTCGTGTTGGTTCCGGACAATCGGCGACCGCGCATGCCGCCCGGAAGGAACCTGCCGCCTCCGTGGGTTCCGTGGATTCGTGGACACTAACGAGGCTGTGGTCCCGGCGCCCAGAACGGTGAGCCATTCGACGCGGGCGAGCTTCGTTCGTCCGCCCCCACGGGGCACGCCGGCGCGCAACCGTCTCCTTCCTTCGGCCGACATCCCACACCCGCCCCTATTGCGGTGGGGTGCACCCCGCGAGGAATCCGGGCATGGCGTGTCGTTCCACGAATCGGCCGCGCAGGTGGGCCGGGGCGACGTCGGCGGGCAGGAACACCCCGTCGCACCGGCGGCAGTAGAACAGCCGGGCCCAGACCGCGCGACGCTCGAGCCACTGCGGGTGGGCCACGCGGTGACGTCTGCGGTGGGCGATCAGGAACCAGACGCCGACCACCAGAGCAGCCGACGACGACGCCGCGGACCCCAGGAGGGCATTGACCACCAGTGCCGTCAGGAACATGAGCACGAACGCCGCCGCCGATGCGTGCGCCCATCCGCGTGCCGCCCACGGGCGTGCCGGCGGTCCCAACGACCGCGACAGGGGCGTTTGCGCCCGTCCGGAGCCGGTCACCGACGCGAAACCGCTCTCGAGTCCGCGCGCGCCGTGCACGTGTACGGACGCGCGGCTCCGGGTCTTGGACACCGCCACTCCACTCTCGTACTGGGCCCGGACCTTCACGACCTGATCGACCTGTCGGCACCGCGGACAGTGAACCATTCGTCTCCTCCCGGGGACATGCATCGAAATGGCGCGACCGGCCACGCCATCGGCCAGCGTCCTCCGCTGGTCGGTCCGTACAGTCCGCGACAAGACACTCGACGAGTGTCCTCGCGCGTGTACTGCGCCAATGACCGCAGTCACGCGTGGCCCGGCCTCCTCGTCTCGGTCCCGTCGCGAATTCGCCGCTGCCAGTCAACCATCCGAACGCTGTTGCTCCCATGCGAGTTCGGGAGACACCTGCGCGGAAACGCGTTCGGGCGACGCCCGGAGCCGCCCGTCGGAGACGTCGGGCGCTGCGCACTCCGCCGGTTTCGCCCGCGCTCCCCGTCTTCGCGCCCTACAGCGCCAGGTTTCGCCATCATCCTCGTCCAGGGGGAACGTTGTGGGATCCGAGCACCCGGCCCGACACCGAGTCGTCATTACCCGCGAACGACGCCGTGTCGCACTGGCACGGGAGTTGGTGCCCGTCTCCGGCGTCGCCCCGCGGCCCGGCGACGTCCGCTTCTTCTCCCCAGTCGCGGCAGTGGACGGCGGGCGGCACACGATCGCTGATACGCGCGGGATTCCAGTTCTGTTTCGATACGTCCGTCCGAGCGCTGAGTTCGAGACGACGGTGCGGCCGGGGCGTCGGGGCATCACTCCGCGCAGGACGTGATCCCGGGGCAGGGACGGCGAGTCGGCCGACAACGTCCACGTCGGCGAAGGTTTCTCCGGTGCGGACGGTGCGACGGTGGCTGGAACCTCTGCGGGTGTCCGGACGGCCAGCGCCAAAGGTGTCCGACACGTCCACCGTCCGCCAGGTCACCCAGTGGCTCACCAGCCACCCCGACTCGCTCGCCGCCGAGGAAACACTGCCGCTCAACCGCATCCTGGCCCCGACGGGACCGGAGCTCCGGAACGTATCCGACGCGGTCCGGAAGTTCGCCGAGATGCTGCACGAACGTCGAGGCCGCGAACTCCCCGACTGGATCGACCGCTTCGCGGCCGAGGGATGTCCGCCATTAAGACGAATGCGGCGCGCGCAGGGGTTCGGCCGCGGTCGGTACGTCCTGTGGACACACGAACCATCCGGACGTCAATCCCCGACCGCTCATCCCAAGGCTGTGAATGCTGCACGCCGGGACATGCCGGCCGCTTCATGTGCGTGCCGAGCGTCGAATGTTCCGCGTCGCGTTGGGCGTTCTGCGCGTTTCGGCACGGGAACCGCTCAGCCGTTCGAAGCTGTTCGCGGCTCCCGCGCCGGTACGGTCTGTCCGAGGACCGGCGAGGTGATCCGGGCCGGGGCTGTGATCGAGGGGACGCGATGAGCGAGTACGCGCCGAGGGTCGAGAGTGGGCAGTTAAGGCTGGTCGAGGTCCGGTTGCGTGCCGATGGCACCGTATGGGTCCAGGGCCGTCCGATCGCGGTCCCGGCAGGCACCACTCCGGAGCAGGCGGCAATCGAGCATGTGCGCGCGTCGGTGCAGATGTTGGGACATCGGGCGCGGGTGCGGATCACGCGCCCGGACGGTTCCCGCGTCGAGTTCGTGATGACGGAGGACGGCTCCACCGTTCGGGTCGCACCCGCACCGGTGGATCACCCTGCCGAGCCGATGCCCGAACAGGCCGTCCCTGCGGGCGCCCCGAAACCCCGCCGGTGGGGCCTGGTCGCGGGTCTTGCGGTCCTCGGCCTGATCGCCGCGACACTCACGATCGCCTTGCGCGACGATGATGGCGCGCCCCCCTCGCCCAGGGCAGTGGCCGGCGCACGCCAAGGCCCCGACGGGCGGTTGCCCGGTTGGTCACCGGACGCCGTGTGGCAAGCCCCGATCGCGGTGCCGCGCAAGGACCTGCGGAACCCGCTGGTGTCCGGGCGGACCTCGGCGGCCGTGATCGCCCCGGACGAGGCCCGGGTCAACGTGCTCGACCTGCGTGACGGACACGTCCTCGCGAGCGTCCCGTTCGCCGCGGACGCGGCCCTGCACGGATTGTGGAAGGCCGGCGAATTGGCGGTCGTCCACTCCGGTCCCCGTCTGGTGATGGTGAGCCTGGACGGGTCTCCGTCGCCGACCACCACCCCGTACGTACCGCTCGGTTCCCGTGTGTCGACGACCGGTACCAGTCTTCTGGTGACGTACCCGGGCAACGGCGCCATGGTCCTGGACCAGGACACTGCACAGTTGGTGAACGTGCGCCTGCCCGTGGGGACGACGCAGTTGGGCGCGGACGGCGACACGGTCCTGAGTGCGATCGACACCGGCACGTGGTGGCGCTCCCGAGCGGGCACGCCCGCCGTGGAGGTCACGCCCGTACCTCCGCGCCCCGGCGCTGCGGTGCGGCAGGTACGCGCGGGCGGACACGACCGGGTGACGATTCTGTGGTCGGGTGCGCGCGAGGGAGACACCACCGTGGCGATGCACGACGCGACCACCGGCGCGGTCGTCCTGGCCGTCGATACCCCCGCGCGCGAGATCGCCGACGCCGACTGGCGATGGGACGGAGGCCCGATCGCGGCCCTCGGCCCGCTGGTCCTGGATCTAAAACGCGGAACCGGCAACCTGGTCCCGGGTCTGTATCCCACGAACTTCGCGAACGGCACGCTCTACGGGCGGCGCGGCGAGTCGGAGGGAATCGCGATCGCGGCATCCGATCCGGGCCGGGTCAGGACATTGGGCCGGGACGGACCTCTCCCCTACGGCGTTACCTCCGACCGGGCGCTGGTGATCTCCGTCAATGCCGCCGGTGCGATGACCGTCTTCGCGTTGGAGCCGTCCTGACCTTCGCGATGGAAGACGGGCGCACGATTCCCGCGCAGGCCGGGTGTACCGCAAACCCGGTCTCTCCGTCCTGAGGTGGAGCGAGCACGTGCCGGTGGCAATGGTTGCCTCCGACAGTCGCTCTTTGCACCGCTGTTGGGCGGTGACCGGGAGGTCGCGCAGCGGCGATTGCGTCCAGCCAAAGGTGACCGGCGCGTCTGTGTGCGATCTGCTTGCCGACGAAGAGGTGGCGGTCGCGGCTGCGGGGCCGGCTCGCCGCGGCGGAGCTCGAGGTAGTCGGTGGTGGCGGCCCGGCGGGTGAAGGCGTCGCGTGAGCCGTCGATGTCGGCGGTGCGCAGGCGGGTGTGGGCGAAGTCGACGGCGGTCGGCGGAAGTGTTCTGGTCACGGACACGGCCCGCTGCCGGGGAGGAGACATGGCATCCGACGCGGCAAGCGTGCCAGAGCAACGTACGGCGCACCGATCGGGCGTCTCCGCTCCGTCCCTGGGAATTGGTCACTCTTTCGGGGGACTTCTGGGTGGTTGGTGGCTGTGGTTACGCTTTCGGAATCGATCGGCGTGCAAATGCATACGCGATTCGCGCGGTCGGTCGGCTATTCGATCGCAGGTGGAAGGGGTTGTCATGAAGCAGGTCGGTTTCGTCGAGCACGCGGACGCGTTGGTCGGTGCGCGGTGGACGAAGAGCAGCGCGAGCACTTTCGAAGGGAACTGTGTGGAGATGGCGCAACTCGACGGAGGCGGTGTCGCGGTGCGGAATTCGCGGAGTCCGCGCGGGCCGGCGTTGGTGTACACGCGGGAGGAGATCGTCGCGTTTCTTGCGGGTGCCAGGGCTGGTGAGTTCGATCATTTGACGGAGTGATTTCCGTGGTCGGGGTCGTTCGGGCGAAGGCCGGACGTGCTGTTCCCGTTCGGGGATAATGACGGGCGTCGTCGGGCGTTCGGGAGTGTTGCATGGTCGCGGATCGTCCGGTTCGGGCCTCGTCGAAGGCGAAGGTGGCGCCGCTGGTTCGTCAGGACAATCCCGCCGCTGCGGTGAAGGTCCTGGGGGCGATGTTGCGCGACCTTCGCCGGGCGCGCGGGTTGGGGCTCAAGGACGCGGCGCCGGTGATCCGGGCGTCCATGTCGAAGATCTCCCGTCTGGAGCGGGGCGAGCATCCGCCGCGGCGGCGGGACGTGCTGGATCTGGTCGCGTTCTACGGCGCGGATTCGGCGGAGACCGTCGCCGAGGTGGAGGAGTTGCTGCGGACCGCGGCGACGGAGTCGTGGTGGAGTCACTACAGCGACGTGACGCCGGGGTGGTTGCGGCGGTTGATCAGCCTGGAGGACTCGGCGGAGGAGATCCGCACCTATGAGGTGCAGGTGGTGCCGGGTCTGTTGCAGACGCGTGCGTATGCGCGCGCGGTGGTGCGGGCGGGATTTCCTGCGGCGGATGTGTCGGACATCGAGCGTCGGGTGGATCTGCGGATGCAACGGCAGTCGCTGTTGCGGGGTCCGCAACGGCCGAAGTTGTTGGCGTTGTTGGACGAGTCGATCCTGTGGCGGCCGGTCGGCGGGCCGGAGGTGATGGCCGAGCAGATGCGGTTCCTGCTCACGCAGATGCGTCGGCGTCGGATCTCGGTGAACGTGGTGCGCTACGGCGAGGCTGCCAGCGTGGCGCCACCGTCGTCGGTCACGGTGCTGAGGTTCGCCGCGGGCGGCCCGTCGGAATTGGTGTATCTCGAGCAGATCGACGGGGCGTTGTATCTCAGCCGCGAGAGCGAGTTGGACGCCTACCGGCTGCGGTTGTCCAGGCTGGTGCAGGCGGCGGAGGACGGGCCCGCCACCGAGGCGATGCTGGAGCAGGCCATCACCCGGTATACGCACCGGGCGTGAACGGTGCCGGTCCCTCCCGGGTGTGGGTCGGTCAACGGATGCGGGCGACGCCTCCCCATTCCTGCCACTCCTGGGTGCGTTGGCGGGGCGTGACCTGGGAGTCGGGGCGCCACAGGGAGACTTCGACCAGGCCGGGATCGACGATGTCCATGCCATCGAAGTAGGCGCGGACCTCTTCGGGGGCGCGGACCCTGCCCCATTCGGGGGTGGTGTGGGCCATGAAGTCGGTCACCTCGTCGCGGATGGCGGCGTCCTGGCTGACGAGTTGGCAGATGACCATGTAGGACCCGGACGGCAGGTGGGCCGCGACGCGGCGGATCAGCGCTGCGGGGTCGTCGTGGTCGGGGATGCAGTGCAGGACGGACACGAACAGCGCGGCGACCGGTTCGTTCGGGCGGATGAGCCGCTCGACCTGGGGGTGGGCAAAGATGGTGTCGGTGTGGCGCATGTCCGCGCGGATGACGGCGGTGTCGTCGTTCTCCTGGAGGACCACGCGCCCGTGCGCCAGCACGATCGGGTCCAGGTCGATGTAGACGACGCGGGAGGAACGGTCGACTGACTGGGCGATCTCGTGGACGTTGTCCTGGGTGGGCAGCCCGGATCCGTGATCGATGAACTGTCGGATCCCGCACTCGGCGGCGAGGTGGCGCACGACCCTTCGCAGGAACGCGCGGTTGATGCGGGCCAGGGCCTGGGTGCTGGGTGCGATGTCCAGGAGTTTGTGGCAGGCGTCGCGGTCCGCGGGGTAGTTGTCGGTGCCGCCCAGGAGCCAGTCGTACATGCGGGCGACGCTGGGTGTGTCCACGTCGATCGCCTCGACGACGCGTTTGTCCGCACTCACGGTTGCCCCCTCCCGGGGCGGCCCGAGCGGGCGCCCCGAATCGCCGTGCCCTTCATGCTAGTTGCCCTGCGGGCTTCGGCGCAGCCACCCGTTCGAGGGGAGCGAGGCGATTCTCGGCGGGCGCGCGGGGGCGCCGGGGTGGGGAAAAACGGCGCCCGACACCTCTGCGCCCGCCCCGGCGGTGTCGCCGGGGCGGACAGGGGGTGGTGGGTCAGGGGTGGGTGGGGCGGTGGGTGAGGGCGCGGACGGTGGGTTGGGGCAGGCGGCGTTCCGCCAGGACGAGACGGGCCGCGACCTCGGGCACGTCGGTGCCCATGAGGGCCGCCGCCGCGGTCAGCGTCAGGCCCAGGCGGTAGTGCAGGACCACCGCGTCCGCCTCGCGCGCGGGCAGCAGGCGGTGGGCGCGGTCGCCGTGCCGGGTGGGTCGGTGGGCGCCGACCTCACGGCACAGACGGTCCCAGGCGAGCGCGGTCGGGTTCGCGTCGCGCATCAGGCCGTCCCAGGCGCCGGCCAGGCGACCCAGGGCGTCGTCGGCGACGCGGGTTCCCTCCTCCTCGTCACCCAGGCGCACCCTGGCGTACCGGCGCCAGGGTTCGCGGTGCAATTGCAAGAACGCGGCGACGTCGATCCCGGCCGCGGGAACATGTGATCGGCCTCGGGCGCACGGTCCGGGCGGGCCGGGGCGGGGCTCGGTGTGCGGCGGGCGGGCGATGGCGATCACCGTTGCCCGTCGCGATGGTGGCGTCGCGCGCGACCTCGGCCAGCGGGAATCTCGTCCGCGGCGTGCGCGTCGGACCACAGACGCAGCAACTCCTCCACGGGGAAATCGAGTTCCACGCTCGCCGCGGCCAGAGCGTTCCGGTCGGGCATCGTGTCGAAGCTCGCACCGGGCTCGCCTGTGGCGGCCGATCTGGCCGGATCCGGGAAGGTGTCGGGGCGGCACGGACGGTGGGTCAGGCGCAGGACCCGCAGCGCGGCGGTGAGCATGCCGCTCAGGTCCTCGCGGGTGCGATGGAGACGGTGGTCGATGCCGCACGCGATCTCCCACAACGCCCGCGCACCGTCGACGTCACCGCCCACGCTCGCCACCAGCGAGTGCACCGACGGCCAGGACGGCTGCCTCCTTCCGTCGAGGAGGTCGCTCAGGTGACGGCCGTCGATGCCGGCCCGGTGGGCGATGACGTCCGTGTTCGCGCCGGCGCGTTCGCACCACAGGCGCAGTGCCGCGGCCAGGCGAGGGCCTGCCTGACGCGACGCCGCTCCGGCGCCGGCGGTACGTGATCCGCGGGGATCGCGCGGCGGGCGGTCGGCGCCGACGACCGCGCCGTAGCGAATGATGCGCCCGCAGTCGCGGTCGGTGTATGACAGGCGCACCCGCAGCACCGCGCGGGCTCGGCCGGCGTCCTCGACGGCGCCCGCGAACGTGCGCAGCAGCGTGATGAGTTCCGCATCCGCGCCGGCACGGACGTGTTCGGAGGTGAGGGTGGGGGTGGTGCGGCGGGGTGCGCCGGTGGTGGTGCGGATACGGCCCTGTTCGGCGCTGCGGCGGCATTTGACGGTGCAGTAGGACCGCTTGCGGCCGGTGCCGGGGTGTTGGTCGAACGTGATGCCGCACGCCGCGCACGCGGTGGTTCCGCGGTCGGTGTTCATCGTGCGGTTTCTCCCTTCGCGGGGGCTGACCGAATCGCGCCGCCGAATCGCGCCCACCGCAGGGTGGGCGCGATTCGGCGGCGTTTCGGGTCAGCGGACGTGGACGTAACGAACGACGGAACGGCCCGCCAGGGCGGCGGCGGCAGCCAGGAACGCGGCCGCGCCGGCATCCAGGGACCCGGCCAGGGCGACCAGCGGCGCGGTGGGAACGCACACCACCAGACTCAGGCGCAGGGACACGTCCAGAATGCGCAGGCTCCGCGTCGTTTCACCGGGCCCGCGACACGGAATGGTAGTTTCGGGAGGAACCGAATGCCTCGCGAGGGCATTGTGGTGGGTGAAGGGCATGCTGGGTTGAACCACCTTTCATCTGACTTTCCCTCGACCCCGTCGGCGACGCTAACGCCGGCGGGGTCGTTCGCTGTTCTTGAGCCTCTGGACCGTACTGCGCCCGCCGGAACTGCGCCATCGATTCGCAGGCGCCTCTCGGACGACGCGAAAGTACGCGAAAAAAGGTTCTTGACTCGATCATTCGTCCCGATCGGGT
>NZ_CP108787.1:0-84492 GCF_045207655.1 Embleya sp. NBC_00888
TGCGGACCCGGCCCGAGTACTCGGACTACCGGGTCTGCTTTTTTGTCGGGCCCGGCCGGGTGGCCGGGCCCGTTGCGTGCTCGGCGGTTCACATCGCGGTGGGTGGCGCGGCGTCGGGGAGGTGGTCGGGCCACCAGTTCCACATGAATTTCTTCGTGGGTGTCCGGAGGACGTTGTGGTACGCGGTGTATGCCAAGAGGTCGGCGATCTGTACGGGCTGGTTCGTGTCGGATCCGGAGAAGAACGGGTCTTCGACGATGTGCCGTGTGGTCAGCTTTAAGGCCCGGTGTTGCCGGCGGTAGGTGGGGTCGGTGCCGTTTCCGTCCATGACGATCATGCCGTGGTCGCCGGCGGTGCCGAGGCGGCGGTCGAGGTGGTGGACGAGTTGTCCGTACAGGTCGGCGCGTTCGGCGTGGTAGGCGGCGCCCGGCTTGTCGGTGTGCCGGTGGACGGCGCCCACCTGGGTGCCGGGCAGCGACGCGATCGTGTCGAGGGCGGCTCGGGCAACGCGGGCACGGTGGGCCTTGTGCCGGTTCCAGTCCGGGAAGCGCGAGGGGTCGCCGGCGCCGCGGATGAACTTGGTGGCGTGCAGTTCGTGGGCGGTCGGGATGCCGTCGGTGCGGTCCAGGTCCTTGCGGAAGGACAGCCATCGGCCGAGTGCGGCGTTCCAGTGGGGGAACTCGACTTCGATCCAGGCGTAGACGATCACGCCGGTGTCCACGCTGCCGGAGTCGTCGATGTAGATGAGCTTCGTCTTGTTCATGATCGCGGTCCTTCGGGTCGGGTGCTGCCGCTCGGGAGTTCCGTTCGGAACGGCGGTTCGCATCCGAATTTCAGCTGAAGGGTGTGCGTTAGTTGTAATCCTCGGTGTCACACGCACTTGTAGGGCGCCAGAAGTCGGCGGGGTGGTGCTGGAAGGCGTCGCGCCACGACTGCTCCATCGACTGCTGCAGTACGCGGTTGCAGGTCCGGTGCGCCCAGCCGGCCAGCCACCGCACGATGGCGGCGTCGGTGCCCGCGAGGACCTCGTCGGCCACCGACCGTCCCGGCCACGTCCAGGTGGCCGCGACGGCTGTGAACGTCACCCCGGGGAGTTGGTCGGCGGCCTTCTTGAACAACACCGGCTTGTTCCTGACCTCCTGCAGGTACTCGCGCAGGGCCTCCTCCGCGACCATGTCGATGATCGCGGTCATCGCGGCCTGGTTTACCTCACGGGCCTCGAGTCGGGCCTCGCGCAGTCGGTCCGAGTCGATCAACCCGAAGCCGAGCGCCCGGTCCGCCGGCAGGCGCAGGACGGCGTGCGGGTGGTGCTCGAGGATGGAGTCGGGATTCCAGTCGACGAGCATGGCTTCGACGAAGCCGCTGATCCGCTGGGGTCCCAGCCTTTGTGCCGCGTGCACGAGCGGCTCGATGCCGGGCACCGGTGTCCACTCGCCGGGTGTGTCGGGGGCGCCTTGAAGCGGCCAGAGCATGGGTGTGTCGTCGATGGGGAATGCCAGCAGCCGCCCTTGGGCCACCCACCGGGCGAAGCGCTCGGGAATCTGCGTCGTCGTACCGGGGAGGGCGCGCCAGCCGCGGGGAAGCCGGATGGGCCAACCCGGCGGCTTCACGAGGTGTTCGACGAGCTCGGTCCCCGCGTCGGCCCCGGCGTGGGGGGTGAGGAGCCAGTGCTCGAAGTCCTGCAGTTCGACCCGGCGTTCGGCCCGCCACACGGCCGCCCCGCCGCGACCGGACCAGTCCCAGCTGGTGACGCCCTGCATGTACGGTTCGAGGTTTTCGGCCCCGAAGCACAGGTCGGAGCGCAGGTCGCCCCATCGCCCGTCCTTGTCCTGGTCGTAGAGCATCTGCTCGTGGGCGCCTGCGTCGGGGCCGCGCAGGAGTTCGCGGGCGAGGTTGGCGGCCACGCGGAAGCGGGCGGACGAGTGCCAGGACACCTCCTCGTCCAGTGCCCTGGCGACGCGAAGCAGGCGTTCTCGTGTCGCCGGATCCGATGGCAGGGACGGCCCGTCGTACGCGTCGGAGGGGTACAGCAGTTCCTGCGCGGCCTCGTGGACGGCTCGCTCGGGGGCGGTGCTCGTGGCGGCGGCGGCCAGATGCCACAGCCCGACCGCCGAGGCGTGCCGCAGCAAGGGCGTCAGGCCGTCCAGAAACTCGTCGGAGAACGGTTCCTCGACCGCGATGGCGGTCAGCATCGCGTCGGTCAGCAACCGGGCCTGGTAGTCGTGGTGCCCACGGGGGTGCTGTCCCGGCAGGCGCAGCGCCACCTCCCGGGCCCGTTCCACCGTCCCGGGGACCAGGCGCAGGCGCAGCGGTCGTGCCGTCGTCGGCTCTCCTCGCCACAGCGGGGTGGCCGGGTACTTGAGCACGGTTGCGATGTGGGTGAGGCGGGCTCGGGGTTCCCGGTTGTGTTGTCGGGTGATGTGTTCGTCGAGGAGTCGGCGCACGGCTTCATCCCGTGAGACGCCGCGGCGGGCCGCCACGGTGGTCAGGGCGCTGAGGGCGCACAGGGGGAGCCGAACGTTGGTCTCCTTGTGGCCGGGCATGGCGGGGCTCCTCGGTGGGGGCGTCGGCTCCCGGGGGTTCGGCGCGAAGTCCGGGGCTGTGCGGTGTCTGGGCTCTCGCGGCTCGCGTCGGACGCCGGTCCCTTGACCTGCCGGTCCGTTCGCGGTCTCACGATATGTCGGATGCTCGGCGTCTTGGCTCCGTGTCGGTAATCGACGGCGCCGCCGACCGGTGGCGACGGCGCGGCCCGCGTAGCCCGTCGCGCCGAACCCGTGTGATTCTCACCGCAGATCAACGTTCGGTGAATCGGCGATCGGCGTTGGACGATGGCGAAGCCCGCGCGAACTGCGGGCCCGGGACCCGGCCTGTGGGAGATGCCGAACGCGGCCCTCACTAGGTGCGGGCGGAGCGCCTGCCGATGGCATGGGTGCGACCGGCCGACGGCGGTTCACCGGGGCTCGTCGCTCCACGGCAGGGGGCGGGTCTGCTCCAGCAGCAGTTCCACCTGCTCCACCACTTTCTGCGACACGGCGGGGAGGAGATGAGGGGGCGAACCTCGGTCCCGTTCCGCCCGCATGGCGGCGACAACCCGCTCCTTTTCCCGCAGACTCCGGAGCGCCGCCAACGACCTCTGGGTTTCGAGCATCGACGCTGTGAACGAGCCGGGCAGGTCGCCCGGGTCGACCGCCGGCCCCTGGTGGCCCTGCCGGTCCGGAGCGCCGGCGTCGGCCACGGTCTCGGCCGGGCCTCCCCGGTCCGGCCCGAGCGTCACTGCCGGGGGGTGCGTACCGGCGGATGGACCGCTCGCCACGGCGACCGGAACGGGCCCGTGCCAGCTGTGGTCCTTGGCGAGCATGCGCACGGCCTCCTCGCGTCCGGCCTGGTCGAGCTTGGCGGGCAACCGCCCCGCGTCGGCCGCAGCCTTCACGCGCTGTAGGGCCTTCTGGTAGCCGCAGCCGGTCGAGCGGTTCAGCGCGCGGGCGATCCGCTCTTGATTGGTGGTGTTGCGAGAGGACGGGGCCATCGCTTCTCCTTCGTCGCGCCCTGACGTTGCGGTTCGTCCCACCACGAGCATGGCCAGGGTGCGCGATTCGGGGCACGGCACCGGTCGTCGCTCGCACCCGCGCGGCAGCACGGTTCACCGGCTTCCGGGGGTGGGCCCGGTCGGCGCGCACAGGCGAGATGCGCTGCGTCGACAATAGCGGCCGCTACCGACACAACAGTCCTGTGTGCCGACGCACGATAGGTGTCACCGTCGCGGCCGGTCGAACTGCGGCTGAACGCGAAACGAAGCAGGACGGTTGTCACCAACGAGGCAGCGTTGTTGTCACCGACGCCGAGTTCGCAGGCTTGTTGTCACCACCTGCGGTCGCCGTCAGAGCTCTGGCCCGCCTCGTCGACGGCGCGGGTGATCATCGAGGGGAAGTAGGAGTAGTCCCGGCCGGCGTAGCCCTGGCCCTGGGTCGAGGTCGTCGTGGCCCGGGACGGCGACGGCCTCGTGCCGCGACGCGATGCGAGCCCAGTCCCGGGAGCGGGGACGCCGGGGGTCTCCCGAGTGGGCGCCGGGGCCTCCTCGGCCGGGGAAGTCCCGGGCGTGGTGGCAGTGTTTGCGGGCGGCGCTTAGGCGGTGTTCGCATCCGACGCGGCAGCGGTGCCGGGACGCGTCACCTCCGGCCAGGCACACACCGCGGTCGCGCTCGAGGCCGGGACGGCGGCGGGCGTGGTGTCCGACGTCGCGTACCGGGGGGATCGTCCGGTGCGGTGGCGGGCACGAGTTGCGGTGGGTGGGGTACACCAGCTGGTACGCGAGAACGGCCAGGTTCTGCCGCAGCGCGAGCGGGATGTCGGCCCATACCGGGTCCTCCACGTCCGGCGACACCAGGCCTTGGGCCGCGCCCGAGGCGACCGGGACCGGCACGGCCGACGCGGTGGATGTTGCGCCGTCGACCGGGCGGCCGAGGCCGAGTCCTCGGGGCATGGCGGCGAGTGCGTCGTACAGCGTGTCGGCGGCGTCGGCGACCGGGCGGGGGCCGGCCACGGTCACGGCGGCGGACGCGGCGCCGAACCGTGTCCAGGCGTCGTGTGCCTCGTCGAGCGCCGCCTGCCACTGCGTGGGGGTGTCGGCGTCCCGGCGGAATTGATCCGTCAGCCTCCACAGCGCCGTGGACAGGTGTTGCGAGGCGTCGATGCACGCGTGGTAGGCGTCGCGCCGAAGGTCGTCCCGCCGGCTCTCCCGATCGGCGCGTTGTTGCTCACGCAGGTGGCGTCCTTGGCCGAGTACGGTCGGCCATCCACCTCCCAGGCCCGCGATCGCGCCGATGGCGGCGCCGAGTATCGCGGCCTCGCTCCCGTCCATACGAAGCGATCAGAGCCGACGACTCACTCCGGCGCAAGAGGGTGCGGCCGCCCTGGTCGCGGTCGGCGAAAGTGGCCTGTACCCGGCGCGCCAACCGCCTGTGGCGAACGAATGCGTCCGGTTCGGTGAACGGCGCGCGCCGGGAAAGGTGTCGGTGGCAGGGTGGGCGGGCGGCCTTCGTGGGGTCCTCATATCCGCCTCGCGGCGTGGTGTGCGGGCTGTGCCCCGTGACGGCGGTGAACCGGTCGGCCTCGACGGCGCGTGCGCGCGCGGTCGAGGCCGTACCCATCGCGACACCGCCAACCGTCGAGGACACCATGGCCCCAGCCATGCGAAGGCCTCGCCGAGACGGTGGTTTGTCCCCGGGCCTGCCCGCCCCCGCGGCGGCGCAGCGGGGTCGGGTGGGGTGGTGTAGCGGCCGTTTCCGGTTTTGCGGTTCGGTGGGCCAAGTCGATGCCACGATGGTTGGTATGCGGCGACGATTACGACAAGTGGTGCGTGGCGGAGCGGTTTCCGCCGATCCGGCGGCCTGTCCTGTCGTGAACGATTCCGGGCGGGGCGCCGAGCCGGGCCCGGGCGGGGCGGCGTCGGGTGGTGGTGGCGGTCGATTCCGGCGCCGGCTCCGGTGGGTGTTCCGTCGGGCCGGGACGACGTCTCCGCCCGCGGGCGGCCCCGTCATCGGCTGTGTCGAGGCGGGGCGGGACGCGTCGGAACGGGTTTCGGTGGGGCCGATGGATTGCGACGAGTTCGAGCGGCATCGTGCTCGCCGGGCGGTGCTCGAGGACCGGCGCACCGCGTTGTACCGGCTGTTCGACGTCGAGGGTGTCCTGTTGTACGTGGGTATCTCCGTGGATCCGAGGAAGAGGTTCCACGGGCACCGGTACGGCAACGGGCGGTCGAAGCCGAAGGAATGGTGGCCGCAGGTCGCGTCGACGCGCATCGAGTGGTTCGACTCCCGCCCGCGGGCCGAGTTCGCGGAGTCGTTCGCCGTGGTCACCGAACATCCGCGCCACAACAAGGCCAAGACCGGGGAGGCTGCCGCCCGTTGCTTCCGCCATCGTTGGCTGGAGGAACGCCTCGCCGGTGGACCCCGTCCGGGGCTCGGGGCGGGCGCGCAGGCGTGGAAGGCGTGGGACGAGGCCACCGCCGAGATCTGCGGCCACGAGGTGCCGTTCGAGTCGTGGTGGAGCCCGCACCCGCCGTGCGGCCGGCTGATGGCGGAACGCGCCGAGGTCGCGCGCGGGCACGGTCGGACGATCCCGGAGCACACCGCGTGGCCGTTGCGGGCCGAGGCACTGACACGTCTGACGCTTCATCATCACGGTCACTGTGAGCGTTGCCGGGCGCCGTACCCGTGCGCGGTGGTCCGGTCGGCCGCGGCGCGCTTCGCGAACGACCCGCAGTACGCGCTGCTGTGGGACCCGCCGGCACTGCCGTGAACGCCATGGCGGTTCGAGGCGCCGCGCCGCGACGGGCCGAGTGTCGTGCGGCGACCGACCGGGATCGGTGGTCGGGTGTTCAGGCGGGGGCAGGGGCCGGGGTGGGCAGGTGGTGGCGGCGGTCGGTGTCGGGATCGCCTTCCCAGACGTCCCGCTTCTTTCCACGCTCGACCTCGCAGCCGTGCGCAGTCGGCAGATCACCGGACCAGGCCTCGATCGGCCTCCAGGGTTGCCCAGTCCGCTCCCTGTGGCGGGACTTTCGCGTCGACCGAGGGATCGTGTCGCCGCTTCGGTGAAGCGCCTCCCGCTGGTGGGCGCCGACTATCGGGGACCGTCACGTCGACGGCATGCGTTTTCGGCCGGTTCGGCAACCACCGTCCGAGACCACGGAATGGGCGGACACGCGGGTGGACGGGGTTCTACCGTCGACGGTATGTGGGGTGGACGACGTGGCGAGGCGCCGGAGTTCGGTTTCGGGCGGCGTGGGCGGCCGTTGTGGACCGAGCGCGACCGTGACGCCGAGGACGTGCGCCGGGTGTTGCGGCGGGCGCGGTGTCGGGAGTTCTCCGATCGTCGTGGGGGCTTCGTCGTCGAGGGCGGCGCGGACGGCGGGCCGTTCGCTCTGGCGTGCGCGTCCGAGTCCCTGCCCGGCCGCGGGGAGGTCGCGCGGTACGCGGCTGCGTTGCGCGCGGCCGGGTATCACGTCGAGCCCGACGCGGACGACGACGCCTCGCTGTCGGTGTGGCGGCCGGGAACGGCGCCCGCTCCGCACCGGATCGACCGCACGCCGGCGCGCGAGTTGGTGGCACGCGTGATCCGGACCGTCACGATCCTCGGCGACCCGAACACGCCGCCGACGCAACGCTGGGACCTGGTCCGCAGCGTCAATGCCGTGAAACCGGCCCCGGTCCGCCTCACCCGGCTGTCGGCCCGCGACCGGGCGACCCTGGAAACCGCGCTGCACGACCTGGCCGTCGCGCACGACAGGGAGCTGTCGGCCCACACCCTGGTCATCGTCGAACTCCTCGACCGCCTCGCCCGGGCCACCGACAGGCCCCGCGACGAAGTGCTCCAGGACGTGGCGCTCGCCTTGGAACAGGCCCTGCCGCCCGAACCGGACCACGGCACATGACCTTCCGATCCCCCGCGACGCCGGCGGCACGCGACCGCGGGACCGACGGCGGCGCCGAACTCGATCGGCGACCGCGCTCGCCAGGGCCGCTATGGTCCCGGCCGATCCGATCCTTCGAAGGGGGGTCCGTGTGGGTGCGCCCGTCCCGCCCGAGCGTGCGGAGGCCGCGATGCGGGCCGTCGGCTGGGCACCGCTGGAACCGTATCCCGGAGCGCTGCGCCCGTGGCGGTGCGTGTGCACGGAGTGCGGCACCGAGGGCTCGCCCCGGTACGCGCACCTGAAATCGCGCGGCCGCGCCTGCCGGGTCTGCTCCAAGGCGCGTGTCGCGGCGCGGCTGCTCGATGCGGAACACCCGCGCGCGGAGGCGGACATGCGCGCGGCCGGGTTCGAGCCGCTGGAGCCCTACCCCGGCGCGCACCGGGCCTGGCGCAGCAGGCACGCCTCGTGTGGGCGGGTGGTGGCGGTACGGCTCGTCCAGGTGCGGATCGCGGGTCGGGGGTGCCCGGTGTGTTCCGGCGGCGTGGCGATCGATTCCGAGGGGGCGGCGGCGTTCATGCGCGGCCGGGGTCTGGAGCCGTTGGAGTCCTATCCGGGGGCGGGCGCACCGTGGCGGTGCCTGTGCCTGGCCTGTGGTCTGGTGGGCGCGCCCGCGTACGGCTCGGTGCGTGCGGGAGGCACGGGGTGTGTCCGGTGCGGGAAGTCCCGGGCGGTGGAGGCCCGGCGGGCGGGGTTCGCCGAGCGGGCGGTCGCGGACATGCGCGCGATGGGTCTCGAACCGCTGGAGCCCTACCGATCCTCGACGTCTCGATGGAAGTGCCGGCACCGGCCGTGCCGCCGCGTCGTGTTCCCGACCCATCACATGGCCAGGATCGGGCTGCGGGTCTGCCGGCAGTGTTCGGGCAACGCCCATGTGGAGCCCGCCGAGGCCCACGCGCGCATGGTGGCGCGCGGGCAGCTGCCGTTGGAGCCCTATCCGGGACGTGTCCGGGCGCCGTGGCGGGTGCGGTGCGTCGGGTGCGGCGCGGAATACCGCAAGGCGCTGCGCGGGAGCGGGGGTTGTCGCCGATGTCGCCCGTTCGGCTTCGACCACGGGCTGCCCGCGCTGGTGTACGTGCTCCATCATCCCGGCCTGAACGCGGTCAAGGTCGGCATCACCAACCCGGGCACCACCCGCCTGGCGACCTTTCGTCGCGCGGGGTGGAGCGTGGTGTCCAGCGTGGAGTTCGCGTACGGAGCCGACGCCTTCGACGTCGAACAACAGGTGTTGTACCGGCTGCGCAACGAGCTGCGGGTCCCCGCGTTCGTGACGGCCGACCGGATGCCGTACGGCGGCGCCACCGAGACCGCCTGCGCCGACCTGGTCGACCCCGCGACGCTGTGGGCCCTGGTCCGCGAGGAACATGCCCTCGTCCACGCGGAACCCGGCTGAGGACCCGTCGGCACCGGTGCGGGCGGCACCGGCACGTGGTTGCAACGGCCTCCGCACGGAAGGACAGGCACGGAGCTGCCCTGCAGGCGCGTTCACGCAATCGGCGCTCCCCGATGCCGGGTTCTCGGGCTTTTCGCCGCTCGGTGACGGGGGTGGCGCCTATCGTGTGGCTCTCGATGACGGCTCGGGGCGTCGTACGGGCCACGCCCCCGCCGCGCGTTTCGTCGTCTCCCCGATGCCAGGGCCGCCGTTCGCGCGTCGACGGCGGCCCGCACGGCCCGCCGATGTTCCGATCGGACGAACGGTGCGCAGCGTTCGACGCGTGAGTCGCTTCGGTCGCTCCCGTGTCCACGAACCCGGCTCCGTCGTCGCCCCCATGCCCTCGACGCGCGGTCGAACGAGCACTCGACGACGGGGCGGGGCAATCCGCGGCCGGACGCGGCCGTCAGGCGCTCGGGGCCGAACACGCCGACAGGCGAAGGGGCTCGGCGCGGTGCGGCGGGTTCCGGGCCGCGGCGCGGCGCCCGGGCGCTACGGTCGATGCGCCGCCGTGGAGCGGCTGTTCGTCGTGTTCACCGGTGGACAGCGGGACGCTCTCGACCGGCTATCGGCACCGGCGCGGCGTCGCGCCCGGCGCCGGGTCGCACCCTGATTCCTCTCCCGGGCAGTGGATTCGGTACTCGCGCCGCCGCCGGACACCCGTGGGGGCCAATGCCGCACTCGCCCCACGCGGTGCTGGTTCCGTGTCCGCCGGCATCGCCTGGGCCACCGACATCGGCCGCCCCGTCGCGCCGGTGTCGCCAGGCGTGCTCGGTCGTCGGGAAGGGGTCGCCGGTGGGACGACCGCGTCGTCCGGGCGTGCGCACCGTCGTCTCGTTCGGCCCCGTCGGGTGTAGGTCTGCCTGTTGTTCCTCCCCTACTGCCGTCCCCATAGGGGTGTCCCTGCGAACGGGCAGGTCACGGCGGATGTCGGCGCTTCACGTCCGGTCCGATTAAGGGGGGTTGGGCGGGTGCCGGGTGATGTGTCGGGAGGGTGTGGCGATTCGAGGAGGGGTGAGGCGGGCGGGAGACGAGACGGCGGGTGGAGGAGCGGGCAGGCAGGCCGGCCGGTGATGGGCGGAGGGGCTTGGTGGGGGTGGGTGGAGGTGAGGGTGTTCGGGAGGTGTGACGGGTCCGTCGGTGGTCCGTGCGTGGCGTGGTGCCGCGGGGCCCTTCCCGGGGCGGGTCGGCGGGGCCCGCCGGGCGGGTGCCGGGTTCGGTCGTGCCGCCGTCGGAAGGTCGTCGCGCTCCCGACGGCGGCGTGTGGGTGGCGGCCCGGGTCTATGTCAGGGGCCGGTACCGGCGGCGGGTGGTCTGGCCCTGACGGTTCGTGGTGCGGGTGTCGACGACGCCGGCGCCGTCGATGACGACCAGTTCGGTGGCCGCGTCCGCTGTGCGGGCGACGTCTCGGCCTTTCATGCTCGATGTCCGCGCGGTCGGGTCCTCGGTGCCGTGCGCGTCCACCGTGTGCTCCGCGTAGTGACCGTCCGGTCGGAAGGCGGGGTGGTCGGCGAGTCCTGTGTCGGTGTCGTCCGGGAGGACGTCGACGGGGACGTATCGGGCCGCCTGGGTCCCACGCCCCCACGCGATGTACACGGTCCCGTCTTTCACGGTCGCGCCGCCGTGGGGCCGGCGTCTCATCAGGTCTTCGATGAGGCCGGCGACTTCGCGGCCGGTGAGGATGTCGGGTTCGCTGTGTCGTGTGCGTTTCCAGGTCCCTCCGCCGGCCGGGTCGATGCGGTAGTGGGGTTGTTCGCGGATCGCGGTCAGGCCGTGGTCGAGGGTGATCGCGACGCCGGGCATGTAGTCGCCGGTGTCGCCGCCGACCACGGTCGTCCGGTCGGAGGGGCGCAGGAGCACCTGTGTCCCGTCGTGTTCGAATGCCACCGTTCCGCCGGGCAGGGCCCACACACGGTGTCCTTGTTCGAGGACGCGAGCGAGTTCGGCGTGGACGTGGGCGCGGGTGAATCGTGTGGCGCTCTCGGGTTTGTCGGTGAACGCGCCGGCGGGTACGTCGTATACGAGGCGGGCGCGGACCGTGTCGACGTCGTGGATGGGCAGGCGTGTGCCGTCGCCGCCGTTGGTCCAGCCTCTGGGGCCGCAGGTGACGGTGACGTGGGCGGTGTCGGGGTCGGTGCCGACTCCGGCGGTGGCCTTGGCCGTCCAGCCGTGGGGGCTGCGGTCCAGGTGTCGGGCGATGGCCTGGGCCCGGCGCAGGGGGTGGGTCAGGTGTTCGCCGCGCACGATCGTGCTGACGAGTCGGTCGCCGGTGAGGCGGTGTCGGGTGCCGTGGGGGTAGGGGAATCCGAGTTGGTCCAGGTGGATCGCGAGGAGGTCGGCGACGCTTCGGGCGCTTTCGGGCATGGTGGGGGTTCTCCTGGTATTCGCGGGGGTTTTCCCGGTCGCGGATTTGTTTCGGGGTCGCGGTTCGGGTCGTGATGCCGTGCGTGCGACGCGGGAGGCGAACCCGCTCGCGGTCGTGGGTGGCGATCGCGTCCCCGTTGGTGTCGGTCGGACGGCTGTTCAGGTGGTGGAATCGGGTCGGACTCGGCCGAGTTCGTCACCGACGTCGAGGCCGGTCGCGAATGCCGCCGCGAGCATTCCGTGGAGTGTCTCGACGGGGTTCGCACTCGTGGCGACCCGGTGGAACAGGTCGTGCGGCAGGTGCTTGAGGTACATCTGCGCGACCTTGCGCAGGTCGTCCGCGTCGAGCCGGCCGCCGGCGTGTGCGGTACGGGTCCGGGACGTCTGCGCGGTGCCTCGGGCGTGGGTGATCTCCAGGGCGGTGGTGACGAGGCGGTCGCCCGGATCGAGCCGGTACGAAGGCACGTGGGTCATGGGTTGTCCGGGGTCTGGTCGAGGGGCGACGAGTCGGCATACGCGTGGCGAACGACGGCTCGCGGCGGGTGGATGTGTCCGACCAGCGTAGGAACGTCCCGGGGCGCGCCCCGGCCGCCGACACCCCACCCCAGGACCGGCCGGAACCGGGAAGGGGGCCGAAACGCACCGGGCACGACTCTCGGCCGCCGTCGGGACTCGGCGCGGCCGGCGCGCCGAGTCCCGATCGGTTCACGTCACGGCGTGATGAGCAGATCCGGGCACTGCGGGTCCAACTCGCCCACCGCACCGGCGATCATCCGTTCCATGGCGTCCGCAGGGGTCAAGGGCGCCTGCGTGAGGAGCACCCGTGCGCCGAAGGGCACGGGCAGCGGCCCGGATCCTTCGAGTTCCGGTCGGAGGTGGGTCATCGTCCGGTCCGGGCGGAGCACGAACAGCCCGCATCCGGGCGTGGCGGCGGCGATGACCGAGCACTCGCCGCCTTCGGGGCAGCCGAAGACGGCCACGATGGCGGACTCCGCCCTTCCCATGGGGGAGTGCTCTGCGTGGGGGTCCGTCAACCTGCCCAGGACGCCGCCGACGCCGTGGGCGGCCACGAATCGCACCGTACGGACGGCGGCGTCGTGGCCGAGCCATCCGTTCCCGGGTTCCGGCGCGGTCAGCGACACGACGACCCGGCCCCACCCGGTGGAGTGGTGCCCGAACCTGATGTCCGCGTGACGGTAGCGGGACTGGTCGCTCATGAAGTGCCTTTCGCGTGGGGGCTGTTCGGGCCGCGAACCGGCCTGCCCCATCAGTTTCGGGCAGCCCCGGGCCCCGAGCCGCCGGCCGGCGCCCACCCCCGGACCGGCCGCACCGGGGAGGGGTCGACGCGGAGACGACCCGGCCCGGTCTCGCCGAGTCGCGCGCCGGTCCGATCCGCCGCAACGGACCGGACGCGCGGGGCGCGAGCCGGGGACCCACGCCGACGCTCACGAACTGCGCCGGGACCGCCGACGGGGGTCGGGACGCGCACCGCGCGTACCCGACCCCTGTCGCCTCACGGCGGCGGTGCGCTCAACCGGGGGCGTCGGTGGGGTTGTAGGGATGGCGGAATCGCTCCGGGATCAGGTTCGCGGGCGTGTCGGGCGCGGGGGCGTCGGGGTCGCCGCTCCCGGACTGGTGCCACAGGTACAGGGCGAGTTCGTCGGTGGCCGCGTCCCGGGCCGCCCGCCCCTGGTACGCGTCCACGCGGACGTCGCCCTCGGTGTACACGGCAAGCCCGAAGTACTTGTTCCCGATGTCGTCGTCGTGGTGCGCAACGATGACGTACGGCCAGTCCCCCAGGTCCCATCCCTCCGATCCCCAGAGCGCGACGGCATGCCACAGGGGCTTGATCGCGCCCGTCCACGCCCAGCCGTCGCTCTCGTGGTCGTCCTCCGGGACCCAGGGCAGGCAATCGACCGGCACTCGGCCGTCCGGGCCGGCGGGAAACGGATCATCGCTCTCCGACTCCGACAGGGGCCCCGGCTCGGGCATGGACTCGGGCATCGACTCGGGCATGGAATCGGGCATCAAGGATGTCTCCTCACGGGTGGTGAACGGATCATGCGGCGCCCACCAACGTAGGAGCGTTGCGGGACCCGCCGAACCTCGCCGACACCCACCCCCGAACCGGCGGCAACCGGGAAGAGGCACCCACCGGGCCGGTGACGCTCACCACAACGGACGGCGCAGGATCCGGTGCCGGAAGGCACCACGTCGATCGTGTGCCCACCGACCGAGCTCCACGTCCCGCTCGCGACGAACCACCCGCTCACCATCCGACATCGCAGGTGACGAGGCGAGGATCCGGGCCACGCGAGACCACGGCCGCGCCCGGAATTCCCCACCCCCCGCTCAGGGTTGGGACAGAGTCGCTCACCTTGAATCCCCACCCGCGGGCCGCCGACCCGGGGTCGGACACCATGCCCGTGGGAGCCACCCGACAACCCGAGCTTCCAGCGGGCCGGGTCGAACTGCCCCGGGGTGGCGTGGCCATCGCGCCGGCGACGCCGAAGGCACTCGTGACCGGCCGGCACGGCACGGCCCCGGCCCTCGACTGTCGGTTGGCTCCCGATCCTTGCCGAGCGTTCCGGCAAGTGGCGAACGAAGAGCATGCCCGGCCGTTTCGGGGCTGTGCCCTCTATGTCGTGACGGCAACGCACAGTTCCGCCTGGCGGTGCGGTCGGTGCGCCAGGACCGGCCGGGGTCGAGGAACACCTCGCAGGGGGGCGCGCTTGAATAGGCGCAGCAGTGAGTGCGAGCGAGGCGGATCGATCCGGGGTGAAGCGCGCTGCCGGGCCGGGGAGCCCCAGGCTGTGACGAACGCGTTCCGCGGGAGCGCCCGAGGTTGCCGAGGTGCAGGTGCCGGATTTTGAAGCGGAGGTGCGGCGCCTGCTCGGTCTCGGGGTGGCCGGCCCCGAGGATCCCGCCTGGGGGCGCTTGGAGGCGCCGCTGGGCACCGCTTTCCCTGACGACTACAAACGTTTCGTCGACTCGGTGCCACCGTGCCTGGTGAACGGCAAGCTCTACATCCTGCGGCCGGGTGTGCGGCGTTGGGGGCTCGACGCCTGGGTCGTCGAAACCACCGAGGCCTTCAGGAACGCCGAATGGGCCGACCTGCCCGAGCCGATCTTCGCCGGGCCCACGGGTCTGATTCCCTGTCTGTCGAGCGACGAGGGGCACGTGGTGTTCGTCCGTCGGGACTCGTCCGAGGTCGTCGTGCACGTCGGAGACGGCGACTGCCCGGGCTACGCCATGGGCTTCTCCGAATGGATGTACCGGTTCCTCACGTGCGAGGACATGCTGGGCGAGGACACCGCCTACGACTACTCCCACGGGGTGGCCGCCGGTTTGCCCGGGACGCCGTTCATCGAGCGGCTCCCGTAGTCGCCGTTCGGAGGTCGAGGTAATTCTCGACGGGCCGTCGCACGGCGGTGGTGGTGCGGGTGAGGTGGGGGCCGGGCTGTCGACAGCGAACAGGGTGCGGTCGCGGCCCGGTACCGGGCTGTCGACCGCAAGCAGGCGGGGCCCGGTGCCTGGTGGGTGCGGTCGAGAGGAGAGCCTCGATTGTCGGGGCGCAGGGCGTGGACGGTCTCTGCGAGGCGATCGACGGGTCGGCCGCCGACTTTTCGTATCCGGCGCAACGCGGGACGGCTTCCCGCGGCGGCGCAGCAGGCGACGCCGATGGGTGTCGCGAGGTCGACCGGTTGTGCGGCGGTGAAGGCCGGGAGCAGCGGTTGGTCGATCGCGGTTCCGACGGTGCCGGCTTCCGTTCCCCCGCCGGGTGGGCCTCGCGGTCGGCCCGGTCGGACGTGCTGTTCGTGGGAGAGCTTTCGCGCAACGGTCTCGCTCCGGCCGAGAGTTCGCGGTCGAGGAAGCGGCGCAGCGGGGTGCAGGGGCGGTCCGGTGCGGGGGGCGAGCTTGTGTCGGCCGCCCGTGGGGGTGCGTGTGGGGATGTGTTCACCGGGTCGGAGGTGTCTCGTGGTGGGGCTCGGAGGTGTCTCGTGGTGGGGCTCGGAGGTGTCTCGTGGTGGGGCTCGGAGGTGTCTCGTGGTGGGGCGATGCGTGCGGTCCGTCGCGGCCGGGCGGACGATGCGACGCGTCGGTCGTTCGCCGGCTCGCCGGGCGTTGTCGGTGGGGGTCGGTAGCGTCACGACACGGTCGTCGGGGCTTGCCCTCCCAATCGGGTCCGACGGCCGGGATCGGCCCGCCGGCTTCTCCCCCCCTGCCGGCGGGCCGGATCGGCGTATCGGGCGCGGCCCGCACGGGGGTTCGGCCGCGTTCGGTACCCCCAAGGGGGCACACGAGCCGGGTCCGCCTCGCCCGTGGCGCTCGTGCGGGAACTGCGGGTGGCACCGTTCGGGCGGAGCCGCCCGCCTGGCCGATTTCCCCTTGGAGAAGCCGACGGGCCGCCCTCGCGGGAGGGTGCCGCATCGGCGAAGCCGCCCTCGGCGGGCCCTGCTTCCCGGGAAAGCGCACCGGGCCCCGTTTGTGCGACGCGGTTCGCGACACCACGTACTCCACCGACCGCCGTCCGCTTCGGGTGTGCCGTGTTCGATTGCCGCCTCGCCGCCGTCGGCCGCCACACGGTGACGTCGACCGGCTTCCCGGGAGGTGAGGAACGGGGCCGTCGATCGCCCTGGGATACGGGAGCCGTACCCGTCCGCGGCGCGGTTCTGACGTTTGTTCGACCGATGGCGTCAGTCGAACGGCTCGGCGCGGTCTGGAGGGGGGTCGATCCTCCGGGATCCGTGAACGGCGTCTCGTCTCGCCCGGACGACCGTGTCCGTCGAGCCGAACGCGCGCATCCGCGGCGTGCTTTCGGTCGTGGCGGCGCGTTGCTTCGCGAACGCGGTAGGCACGGTCGGCAGGCGGCTGTGCGGACGGGCCGGGAGCGTCGTCCCGGGACAACCTCCGCAGGTCGCCCGCGCCGCGGCCCGCACATGCGGGTCGTCGCGGGACGAAGGCGCGTCGGCGACCACCGACTCACGGCCGCAGTCGGCGACCTGTCGCGTGGCGAGCCGCGGCGGATCCGAGAAGGCGTCGCCGTGGACGCGGCGTCGACTCGCGTCCTGGAACGGCCACCGCGCACGTCGACGGGGGCCGAGGCGGGGTGGGGCGGGCCCGAGGTTGTTGTGGCGTGTGGACACCGCGATCCGCGGCCGGGTGACGCGAGAGCGTCCCTTTCGCGGTCGCACCGAGGTCATGCCTCCGGATGCTCGCCGGCATCCGACGCGTCCGTGAAGTCCGCCGCGGGCTGGAGCCAGTCTCCGTCCGGGCGGGCCAGGAGCCTGGCGTTGCTGTAGGCCATGCCCATGGTGAGCACGGTGTTCCCGCGGTAGTGCTCGCCGTGGCGGGAGACGACGAGCGCCAGGTCCACGGTGTGGGGGGTGGGTGAGCGAGAGCGGCAGGAGGAGTTGCACCTCGTCGGCTTTGGGGTACCACATCGGGACGGCGGCCTTGTAGTTGCGTTTTACGCGCTGGGTGGCGCGCTTCACGGCGGCTTCCAGGCGCAGTTCCAGCCCGTAGGGGTCCGATTGCAGGGTTCGCGGGAACCTGTCGAGGTTGTCCTGCATGACGTGGCGCACGTTCACCTTCAGTTCCCGGGTCCAGTCGTAGTGGTAGACGGCGGGGTCGTCGGTGAACGTGGCGGGTTCCGGTGGGGTGGGGAAGTTCTGCAGGAAGTCGCGGTCGCTGCCCACGCGCCAGCCGCGGAGGTACCAGGGCTGGCGGCCTTCGTTGCGGTTGGGTTCGAAGAGCCCGTAGATGTCCTCCTGTTCCTTGGTGGCCAGGCCGGTGTTGAACGTGCTGTGGCGTTCGTCGGGGGCGGTGAGGACCTTGCCCTGGAGGTGGGCGCGCTCGAAGGTCCACTCGACGTAGTTGCGCAGGATCCGCTGTTCGCCGGAGAAGTTCGGGTCGCGGCCGTCCCAGTCCTCGTCCTCGGCGAGTTCCGCGAGTCTGTCGAAGGCGTCCGGATCGCCCTCGTGGGCGCGGCGCTGGGCGGCGGAGCGGATCCGCCCCATGTGGGCATGGGTATAGAGGGCGCGGTCCTGTGTCTTGGGCCGGCCGCCGACCGTGGGGTGGGGCGTGCCGTTGGATGCGAGGCCCTGTTTGAAAGCCGCGAGGTCGGCGGGTGTGGCGGAGGGGCGTCCGTCGGACATCGGGAGGTCTCGCTCTCGGGGTGTCGGGGCGTCGTGCTCAGCATTGGGGTGGCGGGGGCGGAGTTGGTCCCGTGACCGACCTCGCGGATGCGTGCGTGTCGGCTGTTCGTCACCCGAGGAGGTGACCGTGCCGAACGCGCCACGTCGGTCGGAGGTCCCCGGCGGCCCTCGGATCGCGACCGCCCTCACATCATGGGTCTCCGACGCCGGGGACCGAGGACGAACGGGGAATCGCATCGCTGCCGATGTACGCCCCGCGCGTACGGGCCTGTTCAGGAACGCTGTACGTGCTCGAGGTCGGCCATGGCGAGAATGTTCTCTTCGGGTCGGGATCCGGTGGGGCCGGTCGGTCTTGCGCCGTCCCCACCCACCGGGTCCTTGTCCCGGCGAACCGGGCCCGTCGGCGTTGGACTCTGCTGGATCGGCCGATGGGGGTCGAACCGGCACGTTCTACGGGATCCCCTCCGGTTCCTGCCGGTGGTCCCTCGGAGCCGGGGGTCCGGACTCCGCTTCCGAGGTGGATCCGCCCGCAGCCGGAGAGCGGCGTACGTCCTCGGCCACTTCTCTGCACTTCACTCGAACAGACTCACTTCGCCCACCTTGATTCGGTCGATGCCCACGTAGCTGTAGCTACTCTCGGGCCACGGTCCTACGGACTTGCCCATGAGCTTCTTTCGGGACTCGTTCAGAAGCATCAAGTCCTCGGCCGGCCTGAGTTGTAGAGCAGCCATCACCACGAACTGCCGGCAGAAGAGGTAGTCGTCGTGCGACCGATCCCGCTGAAATTCGGTGATCCGGGCGCTTAGCTCGCCGTCGTGATAGACGATGTCCGGCGTGAGAACCCGGAACCTGGCGTACTGGTCGTAGGGAATGCCCGCCGCCAGAACCTGGACGGACCTTTGAACGGCCGCCAGCGCCTCAAGCCCACGTGTCAGCGAACGTGCGTGCGCCATCTCCTCTACCGAGGGGGGGCCGTCTCCGTTCGATAGCCGCGGGAGCCACCTCCGTCCGATCGGTCGGACGGTCGGACCCAGGTGAAGCGGGCCGGGGAGCTCGAACATGTCGTAGTAGCGGCGCCCGTAGTAGCTCACCATCTCGTCGAAGGCATAGGCGAGGTCCACGAACGCCTCCACCATCTCGCCGGCTTCGACGCGCTCCTCGGCCCGTGCCAGGAGCGCGGCGGTCTTGGGGCGAGTCACCAGGGCCGCCATGTCGACGGCGAAGAAGTCGGCGTCGAAGACGAGCGTGGTCGCGTCGCTCAGGAACGTCCCGACGTCGGCGCGGACCTGCTCGATGTCCGTCTGTGAAGGGATCGAGCCGTGGTGCTTGTGGTTGACCCGGATCTTGTTCATCCGTTCCATGGCCTTCTTGCCGGGCAGGTGAGAGCCCTGCGGCAGGTAGGGCTGCAACTTGCCCCAGTAGTCCGCGAAGTGGATTTGTGTCGGCAGGTTGGCTTGCAGATGTTCGCCGACCAGCACGAGGAAGAGTTCGACGGCGTCGTGGAACGACAACACGGAGGTCGCCGCGAGCGGTTGCGGAAGCCGGGCCTGGTCGACGCCCTGGTCGACGAGGAACCGGACGAACGCCAGACGTCGCATGATCAAAGGGTCCAAAGACATTGCGGTGCGAACTCCGAGATCGTGGCCCGGCTTCCAGGGCGGTGACAAAACGCGCGGAACACGCGCGTTGAGGAGATGGGGTATCTCCGCCCCGGTCCTGATTCACCGGGCGCCGGGCAGGAAATGCTTCCGCACTTCGCCCCGTGACGCGACCGGTTTGAAGCGATCGTCCGGCCAACCCGTCAGGCAGGGCGGCCGATCGGTAGACCAGGTCAGTACGGCCTGCCGGTCCGCGCATTCACCGACCCGGACGGCGCGGACCGTCGTGGCGCAGGCGCCGAGGATACGGCGCCGACCACGCCCGGCCCACCATCGCGGACCTCGGCCTCGCTCGCCGCCTCCCAGCCCGGGCCCGAACAACCACAGCCGACCACCTGTCGGGCGTGACGGGTGGCGCACGGGACTGTGTCCGCGGCGATCGACCGGTTCCGGTTCCTTCACACGCTGCGGGGTGTGTGCTCCGCGATCAGCGACACCAGGATTCCGACGTGGACCGAACGGGCGTCGAACGTCTCGGTGTGGCCGCCGTACGGCATCCTGTCCCGGGCCACGAAGGGCCGGTGGCCGCTCGCGCGCAGGTAGGCGAGAACGGACTGCTCGGTGGCGAGCGCGTCCGCGCCGATCTCGAATGGCGTGGTGTGTTCCAGGGCCCAGCCCCCGCGGCCGAGGGAACGAATGCGATCGGAGACGGTGGCCAGTCCGGTGACGCCGATCTTGGCCGCGCCCCAGTCGTGGTGGTGGAGAACGTAGACCAGCGCGGGGGCGGCCGGGGCGAATCCCCAGGTGGCACACCAGCGACAGCGCGAGCCCGACAGGATCGTCGACAGCATCGGGCTGCTCTGGGCTCCGCATCCGCGGCACAGACACCGCCAGGGCTTGGCCCGGCCCGGATACGGCTCCAGGGGTTCGAGGTCGGCGTCCAGCATGGCCGCCACCGCGGGGGCCGCCTTCCGGTCGATCCTCGTGCGGCCCGAGGCCAGGTGCGCGCAGTGGCGACAGCCCGAGCAGCCCGAGCGGATGTTGACCAGGCACGGGGAGACCACACGCTCGCAGGTGCGGCAGCGACTCGACCACGGTGCCCCGGACCCCGGATAGGGCTCCAGCGGAACCAGGCCCGCGGCATCCAAGTCGGCCAACGCCCGCGCGGTCCCGGCCGCCAACCGGCGCGTGGATGCGGCCGTATGGGCACAGGTCCGGCATCCCGACTGCCCGGCGCGAACGTCGTGCAGCCTCGGGGCAACCCGGGCGGCGCAGCGGCCGCATCGTGCGGGCCACGGGGTGACCGCGCCCGGGTAGGGGGTCAGGGGTTCGAGGAGTGCGGCGCGCATGTCGGCGAGGGCGCGGGCCGCGTGGCGGGCGAGTTTCGCCTCGCCCATCGCCCGCATGCCGCAGTGCCGACACCCGCCGCTGTTCCCGGTACGCACGCTGTTCAGGTTCGGGTGGACCACGGCCCCGCAGCCCGTGCACAGGGCACGCCACCGCGCGGTGACGCCGGGAAAGTCCTCCAACGGCTCCAGCCCCACCGCCCGGAACTCGTCCACGGCGAGTTCGGCGGCGGCGCGGATCCGCTCGCGCCCGGCGGACGCGTTCGCGCACGACCTGCATCCGAAGCCGCGTTTGCGGCGGACCGCATCCAAAGTGGGGGCCGTGGCCGCGCCGCACACGGCGCAGCGGCTGCTCCAGGGGGCGCGCGCGTTGCGGTAGGGCTCCTGGGGAATGAGTCCGGCCGCGCGCATCGCGCTCTCGGCGTCGTGCGCGGGCACCGTGCGGCGTCTGGCCGAGGTCGCCGCAGCACAGACGCGGCAACCGCCCTGTCCTTTGCGGAGGTTGGCGAGGGTTGGTGAGGTGGTGGTGCCGCAGCGGGTGCAGTGCGAGGGCCATGGGAGGGCGTAGCCGGGATAGGGGCCGGTGGCCTCCAGCCCGGCCGCGCGCAACGTGGCGTGTGCTGCGGAGTCGCTGATCCTCACGAGCGTGCCCGCGTGGCTTGGTGGGCGCGGATCGGAGGGTGGTCCGAGGCGATGTCCCTGTCGGCAACGTGGCGGCGCAGGAGTTGCCGGTGCCGGGGGTCGTCGAGGTCGGCGGGGCGCTGCAGAGTCCCGGCGAGGCCTGGTGGCTGGTCGCAGCCATCGCCGGCGCTCTCGTGCGGTTCGGTGCTGACACCGGGTTCGACCACCCGACCATCGTGTCGACTTCGGATCGTTCACGCAGTCGTTTCGCCTCTTCGCACGGTCTTGCCGGCGCGATTCGTCGGGTGGCGCAGCGGCTCTGCCGAGTGCGACCGTGACGCCGAGCGGGTGCACACGGTGTTGGGGTGGGCGTGGTGTCGGAAGTCCTCAGGTCGCCGCGGGGCCTTCGCCGTCGAAGGTGGTGCGGACGGCGGGCCGTTCGCGGTTGCGTGTACGTCCGAGTCCCTGGCGACGCGGTGAGGTCGCTTAACGCCGTCGACCATCACCTCGGGCAAGACGACGAGCGCCTCGCTGCGGATGTGGCGTCCGGCGTCCGGTCCGCGGGCGACCGGGACCACGCCGGCGCGCGGTAGCCGGCCGCTGGTGTCCTCTGTGTCGCGACGGTCGCGGGTGCCACATGCGCTCCGGAACCGCGGTGCCGGGACCCGGTCGGGCGTGTCAACGCGGTGGAACGGTTGCGCATCCACGTGACCCGGCTCTCGACACGCCGACAAGGCCGTCGTGGAAGCCGCGCGTCACGACGGCGAGGGTCTAGGTGTTCCTTCGGCGTGCGATCTCCCTCCCGGCGTGCTCACGGGCGGTGGCGTGTCGTCGGACGGCGCGCGCGTCGGCAGTGGTGGCCGCGCGATGGACCAGGTCTTGTGCCAGGAGTCGGACAAGTTCACCGGGGAGGTCGCTCGCAGCCTCGGCGTCCTCCAGCCAGCGGCTCAACGTCCTCAGTTCGACCCTCAATACGGGGATGTACAAGGGTGGTTCCTCGGCGTGGGCGCCGGCGAGGTATTCGAGGGCGTGGCGCCGGTTGGCGTGGCGGCGGGCGGCATCGACGCGTTGGGCCCAGGACTGGCGGGTATGGCGGGGCAGGTGCGCGCGCAGGCGGGTGTGCGCGGCGCGCAGGTTCCCCGAGTAGGCGGGCCGCTTCGAGGTGCCTGCCGCGGCCGCGTCGAGCAGGAGGGCTGCCACGAACGCGGCCACGCGTTCGGGGGCGGGAACGGGCCCGGCGCCGGCCCATCGGTTCAGAGGGAGTACGGGTTCGGACGTGGCCGTGTCCCAGACGCTGCAGGACCATCCGGATTCGATGTCCCAGGTCAGTTCGCTCTCGTACGGTCCCGGGTGCAATGTCTGCTGGAAGGTGTGCGCGAAGCCGATCCATCCGCGTGCGCAGGGGAGTTCGTTGTCGTCGGTGTGAGGCGGATGCGCATCGCAGCCGACGACGTGGTGGCCGTCGGCGAGGAGGCGTTCCGCGACGGCCGCCATGTAGTGGCCGATGAGGTTGCCGAGGGCTCGGTCGTCGGTCACGACGCCCATCTTGGCGCGTATCACGCGCGCGGTCGAGCACGCGAAGGCTTCACCGCAGCGGAGGGGCGGCGGCGCCCGGCCGAGGCCGACGAGAGATCATGCACCTCGACGACCTCGCCCACTCGGCCGCGGCGTTGCTTCGCGCGCCCGCTCCTCCAGGCGATGGGCACCATCCAGGACGGCCCGCTCGCGCCCTGGGAGCTCGCGATCGCGCGCCGGAGCGTGAACGGGGACCGGTGGGGTGTCCGCTGTGGGCTCGGAAGATGCCGAATCCTTCCGGTCCGGGAGCAGCCGCTGAAGGCCCCGTCGGGTGTGGTCGAGAACGTCGTCGCGGGTCTCGTGTGACGGACGGGTGGGACTGCCGGCCGGTGAACGGCTCCCGGTACTCAAGGCGTTCGTTGTCGGGGGTCCGACCTATGGTGTGTGGATGAGGACCTGGGACGGCATCGCGTGGCTGCGCGAGGCGCGCGAGTTCGAATCGGACTATTGCGTGACGTTCGCCAAGGGCCTTCGGCCACTCGAGTTGCTCACCCGGATGGGCTGCGATCCGACCACCGCCGCACCCATGGGGTTCGTGGACGCCACCGAGGCCTATTTCGACACCGGCGTGGAGGTCATCCGCGCGGGCGTCTCACACGGATGGGCCTTCGCGGTGGAAAACACCGGGGCCCGCGGCTTCGATCCCGATGTCCAAGCCGCAGTCTCCGTCGGCACCGAGGCGGTCGTCGTCTACTCGGACGTCAACCCGGTCGCGCACTTCGTCCATGCCCGGAACGGCGAGGTCACCTGTGGATTCGCGGCAGCGACGCCCGAATGCCGTTTCGGAACGGATCCCAACCTGCTCCTTCCACACATGATCGCCGCCGGGCTCTTGAGCCCCGGTGGCGACCCTCCGGCCGACGACGACACCTCGCCGCGTGGATGCGAACTGCGGATGAGCGAGAGGGCGTTCGGCCTCGATCTCCCCTACGACCTCGTCGTCCATGGCCTGCTCACCGCCGCAGCACTGCGCGAAGGCCTCTCCGAGCCCCTGTCCGTCGACACCGCACCGGCCCGGGAAACCCCCGGGCCGGGCCCCGGGGCGGTGTGAGCCCTCTCCACCATCGAATCGCCCAACCGCGAGCCCGGACCGTAGACGCGGCAAGGGCGGTTCGGCGTCGCCCGGATCGGTCTGCCGCGCGAGTGCCTGCGCGTCGTCGCTGGAGCGACCAAAACGCGCGAAGAGGTCGGCGCATTGGTTCGCACCCAGACCCCGGCGCGCCCGTCTGCGCCGGTCGTGCGGAAGGGGTCGCACGCCATCCTCCGTCCGGTTCCAGGGGGCTTCGGTGGTCATCGGTCGGCGATGGCGTCCGTGCTGGCGACCCCGCCGTAGGTGAACGCGGCGATGGTGTCCGGGTGGGGGCTGCTGTGAAAGTCGGGGCGCCATGCCGACGCCTCGGTCAGTCCGGGCCCGAGGAGGGTCAGATCTTCGAGGAGTCGTTCGATGTCGCTTCGTGCACGGACGCGGCCCCATGCCCCGCCCGTGGCGGTGAGCATGAGGTCGGTGATCGCCTCGCGGACGGCGACCTCGTTGGCGACGAGGTGACTGACGACGACGAAGCCGCCCGGGCCCTGCCAGCGGGCGATACGCCGAATCAGGGTGGCCGGGTCGGCTTCGTCGGGCACGCATTGCAGAACGTCACAGAGCAGCACGGCTGTCGGCCGCGTACGGTCGAGGAGTCGATCGATGTCGGGATGGTCCAGGAGTGTGTCGTCGGTGATGTCGGCGCCCACCACGAGTGTGTCGTCGTTCCGGCCGAGGAGCCTTTTCGCGTTCTCGATCACCATCGGGTCCCGGTCGACGTAGACGGTTTTGGCTCCCACCCGGAGGTTCCGCGCTATCTGGTGGACGTTGCGGCGATGCGGCAGTCCGCAGCCCAGATCGACAAACTGCCGCACTTCGTGCTCGCGGGCGAGTTCGCGCACGGCTCGTTCGGTGAACGCGCGGGACGCTCGCGCGATGGCCCGCATGCGGGGTTCGATGTCCGTGAGGGCCTCGCACGCGCGCGCGTCGACGCCGTAGTTGTCGGTCCCGCCCAGCAGGAGGTTCTGTATCCGGGCGTCGCCGGCCACGTCGACGGGAACTCGGACGGGATCCGGCGTCGCGACGAAGTCGGGCGTGGCGGGATTGTGAGTCATGCGAACTCCCATGGGTGGTGTGCTCGTCTCCGGATACGGACGGTCGTTGGTGGAGGGCACGGGCCGCAGCGGCCCGGGGCGAACGACGAGGAGCCCGAGCCGACATCCGAGCCCTGTCCCGCCGGGCGGCGAGAACGGGGAACCCGAGCCCGGCACCCACCGACCAGAAGCGGGTTCGGTCGTGACCCTAGGAACCGGTGCCGGAAGAAGGGGACACTCCGGAGACCGCCGCCGTCCCGGTGGACAGGGGCGGGTCGACGGGGGTGAGGCGGCCGACCCACAGGGGTCGGTCCGCGCACTCGACATGTTCGGGGCATTCCGGCGTGCGGGTGAGACCGCTGTGCGGCGCGATCTCGTACCAAAGGTTGTCGAGGCACAACAGTGGTCGCCAACCGATGTAGCGCAGCGCGCGAACCAGGTGGCGGTTCTCCTCCGCCGTGCAACCGAGGTCCAAGACCCTGGCCGCGGCCGTGACGAACGGTGCCTCGGTGGCGTGTTCGTGCTCCTGGCAACGCCCGGGCCAACCTCTCTCGGCGGCGTGGAGAGCGGTCGGCAGCAGGCCCATGAGCCGTCCGACGACGCTGTCGTGGAAGGCGTCCGGGTCGAAACCGTCGGGCGGGGCCGCGAGGTGGCTCTGGGCCAGGATCGGACCGCTGTCGTAGGAATCGGGCCGCATCCGGTGGGCGGTCAGCCCGATGTAGGGATCGCCGCGGCGCAGTGCCCACGCGACGGGGGCGGGCCCGCGCAGCCGGGGCAGATCGCCCGAGTGCAGGTTGATCGCGCCGAGGCGGGCGACGTCCAGGACGACGGACGGCAGCATCGCCGCGTAGCCATACACGATCAGGACGTCGGGGGCGTGAGGGCGCAGCAGGTCGGCGAGTTCGCCGACGCGGCCGGCCACCACCGCCGTCGCGGGCGGCGCACTCGCGCGAATCGCGGTCAGGCGCGCGTCGGTGTCGTCTTCGCGCGTGCCGTTGTGCCACAGGACGGCGGGGGTGGCGTGGACGACGGTCCGGTGTCGGGTGCGGTCGCACGCGGTACGCATCGACGTCAGGCCGGCCGCGGTGGAACTCAGCAGGGCCAGGCGCAGGGGCTCGCTCACGACGAACCTCCGTGGCAGCGGGGGTATTCGGGGGTCGGACGCCGTGTGACGGGCGGCGGGCGGTGCGTCGCGGGTGCGGTGCCGATGGGAACTCCAGGTTCGTGGAAGCGGTTTCCGGCCGCTTCGGCCGGTCGCTGTGTGGCGCGTCGGGGATGGGTCGGGAGGGGGGGTCGCGGAGTGCGGTGTCGAGCGGTCACCACGTGTAGTAGGTGGCGACGAGCAGGGCGAGGCTGACGACGAACGACAGGCCCGCGCAGCCTCGAACGTCGACCCACCACCGTCGGAGGACGGTGTGGTGCCCGGAACCGGTCGGGTGTGTCCGGGACGAACGCGGGTCGGGCGGGCGGTTCACGCCGCCCCGCGGCGCGCGGTGTCGGTTCGTGTCGCGGGCGGGGTCAGGTCCCACATCCGGACCGGTCTGCCGTCCTTCTCGTCAGTGAGGGTCACCAGGGTTCGACCGCCGTGCGCGGTGAGGGTGAAGCGGTTCAGTCGCGGTCGGCCCAGCGCGACGTGGGCCCCGTAGCGCATACCCAGGGCTGTGTCCCCGCAGGGGTGGGCGCCGCGCGGCAAGTGGGCGACGGACGCGACGCGGGTCGGTGGCGGCAGATACGCGAACAGGTCGAATCCGTGTGCCCCGTGCTCGGTCAGCAACGGGTCGCCGACCCGGTCGGGGTGGTCCCAGGGACCGAACGCGGCGGGCAGCGGTTCGAACCGGCCGTGTGCCCCGGTCCCGTGGGTATCGCGGTCGACGACGGCGAGGGCCTGGCCGATCGAGGTGAGGAGGCGGCCGCCGGGGCGCAGAGCTCGCGTCCACAGGACGGGGATGTGGTCGGTGGTTCCCGTGACGACGACGTGGTCCCAGCGGCCGGCCGGCAGGCGGTGGTGGGCGTCGGCGATCTCGACGCGTGCGCGCGAGCGTGCGGCGGCGAGGCGGTTCGCGGCCTCGGCGCCGATCGAGGGAGTCGACTCGCACACCACGACGTCGGGCCGGGCGGGGTGCGCGGCGATCACGGCCGCCTCCCAGCCGCCGCGTGCGCCGACCACCAACACCCGCTGGCCCGGGCGTGGTTCGAGGCGCGTGAGCAGGGCCGCGAACCCGAGTGCCGGGGCCCAGGCGGCAACGCGGCCGTCGGGAGCGGGTGTGGACAAGTCGCCGGTCGCAGCGAGCGCGCTCCAGTACGCGTCGGCGTTCGGGCCGTCGGGAGTGAGGGTCGCGCTCGGGTTCGCGACGGCGGGCGCGTAGCCGCTTCGGGGTGTCGCGGCGAGCGCGTGCTCCCAACCGGTATCACGCAACCGGGGGGTGTGGTCGACGAGTTCGCGCACGTGGGCGTGGTGCGCGCGCTCCGCGGGTGTGGGGCGCGGACAGGGGGTGGGGGGCACGGTGGCGACCTTCCTGGGCAGTTCCCGAACGCGGTCAGGACGCGGGGGCGGGGGTCGGCGCGGTCGGCCGGCGGGCGGGTGCGGGTCCGATCAGCGGCAGTCGGGGCGGATCGCCGGCGATGGGCACGCCGGTGGTCCAGGCGTCGTGGAGGCGGGCGAGGAAGTCGTCCGCGGTGTGGATGGGCGGCAGGTCCTCGACGGGCAGGAGCCACACCCCCGCGCCCGTGGCGCCGGTCGCGGGTCCCAGACGCACAAGCGCCAGGGCAAGGCCCCCGGACGCGCTGTCCGTCACGAGTGTTCGGATCGCCAGGGCCAGTGCCTCGCGCCGGTGACGCTCGGGCTCGGGCAGGTCCCAGGCGCGCAGCTGGCTGTCGAGAACGATGTCGAGATCGGCCCACAGGGTCTGCCACGTCGACAACCGCACCGTCCACACCCGCCCCAGCGGGGAGTTCGGGCGACAGGGCCACCACACCCGGGGCGCGGCGCAGGCTGCCGGTGTGCCCACGCAGTCCAGGATGAGTGCCGCGCTCGCGATCGGGGAGCACGGCCACTGGGCGCCGCAGCACGAACAGCGGCCCTGGTTGTCGTGATGCGCGGCGGCGACGTCGTCCGCGACGCGGTGCTGCTCGCGCCAGGCGTCCCGCGGTCCGCCGGGGATGCGGTCCGTCCGGGCCTGTCCGTTCTTCTTCGTACGCATCGAGTCTCCCGTGCTGTGGGGCGGGGGTACGGGCGGCACGCGTCTCTCACCAGGTCGGCGTGCCGCCCGCCTTCGGGTCACCGCCGCGCTCGAGAGCGGCCCGGGCCCCGGCTCCCCCCACTCCCCGGACGGGGAGAACGCGGCGGAAGGGATCGGGGAGGAGGGGAAGTCGTGGTCGGATACGGCGGGGAGGCCGTATCCGACCGGCCGCCCCCGGGGAAAGGGCGGCCCGTCCCCGCGCGAAGAGATGTCGATCCGCGCGGGGAGGATCAGCAGTCAAGTGGTGCCCGGGTCCCGGCACCGCGACGTCGAGACGGACGAACTCGCCGTGGTCCTCGCCCGGTGTCGAACCGATCCGCTGGTCCGGCACTCGTAACGCGCGCCCGGCGCCAACGCCGCGTCGTGCGCCCGCGATCGCCCGCACGAACCCGGCCGGGACGGTCGAACGACCGTCGCAAACCGGGGTCCGCGTCGGGGGCCGTCGTCGCGCGTTGTCGCCTCCGGGCTCGTCGAGCACGACCTGACGTGTCGAGGGACCTGCGGGCGGTGCCCGGCCGGGTTTCTCGCGTTCGTGGAACCGATGCCATCCACCGGTGGGCGCACACGGACGATGGCGCCGGCCCGTTCGCTCGCCACGAGCGCGGCCGTCACCGACATTCTCCGGGCGCACCGCCGGTGGACAACGTTCCCGCCCTCGGCCGGGAACCCCGTCGGACGGCCCGTCGGCGACGGCGGGCGCGGTGCGGCCCCGACCGGAACCGGGATACACGCTCATGGTCGTGACCGCGGTCGTCCGTGGCCGGGCCGGAGGTAACGCCATGCCGAACTCCCTGACAGAAGGGGTGCCTTGCGCGTGTTGAACCGCCCTTCCCGCAGCTCACGAGGGCGTGGAGGTGATCTCAAAATACAAGGGAACATCCCCCAGGCAATACCCTTCCGTGAAATTTCAGACAGAAGAATGGTTCCATGTGACGATTCAGCCACCGTAGGCTCAGGGCGAAGCGTCCGGGCAGCGCGCCATACGGCACGATGACGGCGAAGACGTGCTTGTCCAGTCGAGGAGGCGTGTTGGCGGAGAACAGGCCGGAACCGACCGTGGCCAGCGTTCAACTCGGCCGCCGCCTGCGGAGATACCGCGCCGAGGCGGCGGTCTCCGCGAAGGCGGCGGCCGAGGCGATCGACGGGTCGACACCCAAGATCTCGCGCTACGAGACCGGGCGCCAGTGGCCGCTCAAGCGGATCGAAATCGCCGAACTCCTGCGTCTGTACGGGCGAACACCCCTGGAGGCCGACGACACGCTCGCGCTCATGGAGAAGGCGAAGCTGCCGGACTGGTGGCAGGACGAGGCCGGCGTCGTCCCCCGCGGGCTCGGCCAGCTGTTCGCCGTCGAGACCGCAGCGGACGAGCTGAGGACCGTGAGCGCCGGAATGCTGTTCGGCATGCTCCAGGTCGAGGAGTACGCCCGGGAGATCATCCGCGTGCACACCACGGACCAGTCGCTCGTCGAGGACCGCGTGCGATTGCGCATGCGACGCCAGGAGTTGCTGCGCCGCGAGAACCCGCCGAGCCTGCTGGCGCTGATCGACGAGGGCGCGCTGCGCCGCGTCATCGGCAGCCGCGCGACGATGCGGGCCCAGATCTCCCACCTGATCGATCTCGCCGACAGGCCCAACATCACGATCAGAGTCGTCAGCTTCGAGGCGGGCGCCCACCGAGGATTGACCAACGCGTTCCTGTGGCTGAAGTTGCCGCCCGAGACGGAGATGCCCGACGTCGTCTACACCGAGAGCCTCAACGGCAGCGCGTACTTCACCAAGGAGGACCAGGTGGCGGACTTCGTCGAGGCGTTCGCCGCCATCGAGGCCGTCTCCCTCGCGCCGGAACGGACCGCGGAATTCCTGCGCGGCCTGCTGGAGTTCCACGCGGAATAGGTCGACCGACACCACCGCCGTCACCGGCGGCTCCCGGCCCCCCGCGACGACGCCGCGAGGAGGGGCGACCCGCCTGCCCACGCGCGCGCACCCGGTCCCATGATGTGAGGGACCGACACCCCAGCAAGGAGACAACACATGCCGAACTCGAACCACGCGCGGACGTGGAGGACCTCGTCCCACAGTGACGGCGGTCAGTGCGTCGAGACCGCCCTCGACACACCCGGCGTCCTGGTCAGGGACAGCAAGGTGACCGCGGGCCCGATCCACACCTTCGACCGCACGGCCTGGGAGGCGTTCACCGGCGCCATCAAGCCCACCCGCTGACGCAGGTCCCACCGGCGGCTGACCCCAGGGCCATTGGGGTCAGCCGCCGCTTCGACAGCCTGGCGTACGCCGGGGACACCCACAGGCGCAGCACCCGCGAATCGGCGCCGGAACGAGCCTCCCGACGACGCCCGTGCCTCGCACGGACACCCATGCGGCCTCCGGGGGGCTGCGGTCATCGCTCCGATCGGCCCGTTCCGCGACCGGGAACGGCGCTCCCTTCGGCGGCCGCCACCGGCATGGGCCGCGGCGATCACCGCTCCCGCGACGTCCGGCCATCGAACGGCCCCGCCACCGACTCCACTTCGGCGAGAGCGTCCGCCGGTCGAGGCGACAAAACTTCGCGTGATCATCCCGCGAAACCTCGTACAGTCGAACGCATGCACGAAGAATTGCCCGAGCGCTTGCGTCACCTGCTCGACCTTCAGGTCGATGTCGAGAGAGCCGACCTGGCCTGTCGGAAAGCGGCCGGCCGAGACGACACCCGTGCCCTGAACCAGGGTCGGGCCGCGCGCCTGGACGCGATGCGGGCATTGATCACCGCCCGTGCCGCCGCCGGCGCGGACAGCGCGCCCGACCGCGATCTCCTCAAGACCGCGGCGCTGGCCGTTCTCGCCGCAGAGCGCGGGAACGCGCACAACCGCGCCTAGCGCAGGCCGTGAGCACGGTTCCGCCGACGTTGCGGACCCCGAAGGCCGGCTCGGCCGACCGCGGTTCCTTCCCGATCCGACGCGACCGCAGGTCGTTCGGTGCAGCGGCCGCGGAGGAGAAGCCCAATCGGGCGGCCTCGATCGTGACGCCGTCGACCGCCGCGGCGCCTTGTCCCGCGCGATGCGCAACCGCCACGGGGCGCACGGGCCGGCGAGTGGGCCGTCTCTCCAGGAACTCGCCGCGCCGACCGGCACGTCCGCGTCCCACCCGTCCTCGATCGAACCCGGCGTGGAACGTGCCTCGACCCGGCCGATCACGCGCTCGGCGTACCGCGGCGCGGCCGACTCGCCGCGCGCCGGACCGGGCCGGGCTGTCGTCCCTGCTCGCCGCCTTCGACGCGCCGGGATTCACTCCGTGTTGGTGGACCATCGCAACGCCGCGCCCAGCTCCTCGAACAGGGTTCGGCTCGCCGCGGGCAGGTGGGCGGGGATGCCGGCTGCGGCGTCGAGAATGTCGGGGGTGTCCAGGGACTGGCGGAAGACGGCGACTGCGGCGAACGGATAGTCGTGCTCGGCCTCGACCCGCGCGGCCAGGAAGGGCGGCCAGACCCACGCGGGTCGCATCCACGCGCCGCCGTATCGCGACACGTCCACGGCCAGGAGCACACGGCCGGGCATGGAACGGCCCTGCCTCGCCTTGGCGGGCGCGTGTCCGGCCTCGACCACCGCGTGCTCGGCGGAGCCCAACGGCGCTGCCAGCGGGCCGGGCGCGACCCGCCAGGTCGCGCCCGATCCCTCGAGCGACAGTTCGACGCCGAGGGTGACCCGGGAGCCGTTCTTGACGTCGTCGACGACCGACGTCACCAAAGCGGTGTCGAGGTCGCGGGCCCCGGCGGCGCGGACGACGTCCTCGATCAGGCCCTGCACGTGCGGTTCCCGGAGTCTGCTGGGGTAGACGTCGGCGGTGACCACGGCCCCCACCGACCTCGGAAGCGAACGCAGTCGGGCGCCGAGCCTGTCGCACAACTCGTGCAGCCCGCCCGCAGGGGTCCTGGTCGTGACCTCGATACCCAGGGCACGGTCGGGCAGCAGGAAGTCGGGATTGGCGACTCGGGTGTCACCCGGGTGGTAGGCGATGCCCGCGAGATGCAGCGCGCGGGCGACCACCAGCTCGGCGCGGAAGTCCAGGAGTTGGTCGTGGGTCGTGAGCGCCGGAAAGTCCTGACCGCGCTTCTTGGCCCATGCCGTCGCGTCGAGAGGACGCAGGAGTTCCTCGAAAGCGTCCAACGCCGCGGTCGCGGGGGCGTCGGGTTCGTCGACCCACTCCCACAGCGGGTGTTCGGACGGAGCGGTCCGCATCCACCGCTCCAACTCCGGCCACCGTCGGGCGAACACCTCCGCCGTGCGGTCGGACGGGGTCCGACACGCCCCGAACGGCCCCTCCGCGTCGCCCCCGGTCGCGCCCACCATGCTCCCGCCGCCCTTTCTCCGGTACTCGTTCGAGAGCATCGTCGTCGCCTTCCCGTCGGTCGCCCGTGACGATAGTGGACCGAACGGGCTGCTCGTATCGCCGCCTGCGGAAGGCCGTCGGCTCGCCGCCGGCCGGGACTTGGGCCTCCCCGGCTGTGCAACCCGGTGCAAGGGGCCGGGATGTCGGCACCGGCGACGGGCACCGCGCGTTCGCCGAGCGGGCCGGGGGCGGTTGCGCCGTCCACTCGCGGCACCGTGACGCGGCGGCATGGTTCCGGTCACACTCGCGCAGGTCGACCGAGACGGTGGCCCGTGTCCTTGCCCTGTGCGGTCCGCCGCGGTCGCTCTCACCGTTGCGCGCGTGTTCGCGCACCGGGACCGTCAAGGGATCCCGCGGATCGTCCCGCCACCGGTGAGGAAGGCCCTCGCGTGCCGTCCCGCGGCGCCGGCCGAGCGCGGGTGTAGGTCTGCCTGTAGGTCTCCCCCGGCTGCGCAACCCACAGGTTCTGTACGCCCGTACGCAGGTCGCAGTGGGTATCGGCGCCTTTTGCCCGGTCCGATTAAGGGGGGACGAGTGGGGGCCGGGGGGCGAGGTGTGCGAGGAGTCGGCGTGAGGATGCGAGAGCGGCGGCGAATTCAAGGAGTCCGGGGAGAATCGGAAGGCGGTGTGGAGAGGGGTGGGGTCAGCGGAAACGACGGGCGGTCGGGCGGGACGCGGGGGCGGTTCGGCGAAGTTGCGGGCGCTGTCGGGGTATCCGGTGCTGGTCTTGTGGGGAGGGCCGGGTCGGCGCGGGGGGTTCCCTCCCCCGGGCCGGCGCGGGACGGTGCTCGTCCCCTCGGGGGGATCGTCCACCGTGTGAGAGCGGCCCGCACCGCATCCCGCCCCGGCGGCGGCCCGTTCCGCATCCGGGACGGGCCGCCACCGGACGATCATCGCGCCATGATCCTGCCGCTCCGGTGGCCGAACCACGCGTGAGCGGGGAGCGAGGTGCCGGGCAGGAGGCCGGTGATCACCGGAGAGGAAAGGCCGACAACGGGCACCGGTTCCACGCTGCGGTCAAGGGGTTTGACGGCCACACGGCCCTCGCTGGGGCTCAGGCGGACCACGCGGCCGTTCGGGAGGCCGACGACCAAGGAGCCGTAATTCGCGTACCCCAGCCCGCCATAGAAGGCGTCGAGGTCGGGCCGGTGGTTGATGGTCACCGCTCCCCAACCGTCGGCGCGAAACGCGTTCTCCGCCTGCCGAACGAGGGCGCGTCCCACGCCCGTACGGCGGTATTCCGGACGCACGGCCAAACCGTCGATGCTGACGACCCGTCGAGTCAGTGCCGGCCTCAACCCCGAAGCGATCTCGGGGTCTGTGAGCACCCATGACGATGTGCCGGCGATCAGGGCACCGACGGTCCTTCCGGTGTCGTCGAGAGCGACGAGGGCGATGAGGGCGACCGCGCCGGATTCCGACAGTGGGGGCAGACCGCTCTCGATTGCCTTGCGCAGAGCCAAAAGGTCGTCGGGGTCGGCGTCGGGCAGCGCGAGCGTCATCAGAGCGACGAACGCGGGGGCGTGTACCGGGCGCGCCGGGTGAATGGTGAGGTTCCCGCGTGCCGGCACCGTGGCGACGGGGCGGGTGTCGAGGGTTTCGAGAACCCGGGCAAGGGCCTCCTGAGGGTTCCACAGGCCGGCGGCGGACTGCCGGGCGATGGCGTGCACCCGCGCCAACGTGGCGCGTGCGGCGGCGAGTTCGTTCCAACGGCCTTCCGCCTCGCGATTGTGGGCGTCGAACGGATCGTAGTAGGGCTCTTCGGGCACGCGTGGACTCCCCGGAATTCGTGGCTGCGGACGATCGAATATCGGATTGCGGAATTCGGTCGAGGCTTTGAAGCCGTCGACCGATTTCACCCTACGGTCGAATTCCCTTGCCCGAAACACAAAGGAACCCCTCCCGGGCCGGTCCGATTCCGGGAAGGGAATCCCCGGGGAACGAGAGCGATGATTCGGCTCTAGATTGAATTCGAGCGACCCGACGGTCGGGAACTCATTGCGACGCAGGGAGATCACCACGTGGACCGGACTCGTACCTTCTGGAGCACCGCCGCCGATCGCGCACGTCGTCTGACCGCGTGCGGGGACACGCCGGAACGGCTGAAGATCCTCGGCGAGATCGATTGCAACACCTGTCTGTGCAAGGTGGCACTGCTGTTGTCCGTGGACGTCGCCGACGCCTGCCGAGACGAAGAGGGACGTGTTTCACTGGCGCCGTTGGCCCCGCCGACATGTCCTGCGGGACCGTCCGGGGCGCCCACTGCGGACGAGGTCCTACGCGCGCTGTCCTTCCCCACGAAGGCACCGGGCACGGTCGCCGGGCCCATCCGCCACGACGAACGGGCACGGCTTCTCCTGGCGAACGCGTTCGACGTCCCGGCCAACGCCCATGCGGAGTGCCGTGAGGTCGCACTGATGGAACTGTTCATCCCCGTTCGCGAGGACTCGATGCTCATCGCCTCGGCCGTCTCGCTCTGCCTGGAAGCCTTGGATTCCATCGGGAAATGCCAGGACGCCGGATAGGCGAAACTCCGTTTCCGTGCGGACCGGCAAGTCGGTCCGCACGGAAACGTGTCACCTTTCCCCGCACCACCCGCACCGGGAAGGGAACCGGCCGTGAATCGGCCGTCCTCGACTTCCCTATCGTTGAATTCGACGGACCGGGAATCGGCCGCGTGTTCTCAATCGGAGGCGATGGGTATGGACCAGTCGGACCCGGAATGGGCGGACGCCCTCGAATGGGCGGAACGGATCGCGGCGGGCGGGAGCCCCAGGGAACGCTCGACCCTCACCACCGGGGCATTCAACACCCTGGGCGTGAATGGACAATGGCGGTTGGCGTTCCTGCTGCTCGTGAGGGTCGCGCGCGCCTGCCCCCCGGCCCTGTTCGACGTGCGGGGCGGCCCGTCGCTGCGCCTGCTGGTTCCGGCGAGCGAGCGGCTGACGACGCTCGACAACGTGTGCCTCGGCGTAGCCGCGCCCGCGCATCCCGCCGGTGTCCCCGACGGGCCCCGGCCGCTCCGTCCCCATGGACTCGTTCGCCTCCTGCGGGCGCTCGGACGCCGATCGGTTGCAGCCCGGCTCCCACACGCGGCCGTCGCAAGGGACCAGGCGGGGCTCGGGTCGCGCGGGCCCGAGAGTGGGGCCGAGCGGGCCGCTGGCCGACACGGCGGCGCACTGCGCGCGGACGTTGCGCGTCTGCTCGGGGCCGGACACCGGGAGGACGGGGCGCGGATCCTGACACAGGTCGTGTGGGACCGCTTGACGGACGGGCGGCGCGACCCGGAGGCGGCCGAGCGGCAAGTGGCGTCCGTGATGGGCCTGTTCGACGACGATCACGCCCTGGTGGGCGCGATCAGGGACCTGTGCGTGAGCGCGCTGGACACGATCGACCGCGTGCGGGCCGACCGCGACGCGAACGCCGTGCCCGCAGGCGAACCGGCCGACGCGATCACCGCGCGCATCGCCGGCGAGTTCCACGCGACGCACCTGACGGTGTCGGGAGTGTGGGTCGAGGATGTCCGCAGCCGACGCCTGGCGGTCACCCGGCTGACCCTGATCTTCCGCGACGGGCTGCTCGACAGGATCGAGACTGCGAACGAGGACGGCGCGGTCCACCTCAAGGACCTCCTCCTCGTGGACAGCCCCACCGCATGGCCCGAGTGGCTGCGCGTTGTGGTCGGGCGGTTCCTGCGGAACGACACGTGCCCGGACTGCGAACACCTCGCGACGGTGGGGATCGCCTCCGCGCACCACCACGAGTGTCCGACCCGAAGCTGACAACACCACCCACGGACGCGGAGCACGCGACAGCCGGCGCCGTGCGGTGCCGCGAACCCCGTTGTCCACCCGGACCCATACGACCCACCACACGACATCGACGACTTCGGAGACAGCCGTGACCCATCGCCTCGCCCTTCCGATCGACCTGTCCAAGACCATGGGGGTGTGGACGGCTTCCCTGGGAGTCCTTCGGGGTGTCGGTTCCACCCAGCCGGAAGCGCTCGCCGATCTCGGCCGGCTCCTGACGAGGGTTGCCGAACGCAACGACGACGAAGCCGCCTTCGCCATCGACGACGACACCGGGTGTTGGATCGCGGCGGTGCCCGACGGCACGGGCGGCAGCACGGAGTACCGCCTCCACCCGGACCACGCGGGAATCACCGGCGCGAGCAACGAGCCGCCCGCCGAGTACCTGCGCCGGGTGCGCCACTACAGCGTGATCCCGACCCACTGAGACACCTCACCCACCGCCCTTGCCGGGCCGGAGGGAGCGGTTGCTCCCTCCGGCGCCGACCCACCCATCCCGGCCCCCGCCGGTCGATCCCCCGGGAGACTCTCGTGCGCACCGCCCGCTCCGGCCCCGACTTCTCACGCCGACTCGCCGCCCACCTGGGTGACGAATGGCAGACCCACCTGGTGGGCTGTGCCGACCGCGCGATTCTCCAGGGCCCGGGTGATCTCGAACTGGACGTGTGGATCTCCCGGACGGACAAACGCGCGGTCGTCGAGACTCGCTCGAACGCCTCGCTGGTGTGGGCGGACCGCACGGACTACTGGGGGCGGCTGGAGGGCTCGCTGACGGATCCCGCGGCGATGGCCGCGCGCATCCGCACGGAGGTGGTCCCGGCCCGGCAGGAGTTGAACGAGGTCCTGACCGGGCGCACCGAGGTGGCCCGCGCCGCTCTCGACGACTTCCTCGCCGAGGCGGTCCAGACCGTGGGGCCGGACGCCAGGATCGAATACGGCAGTCGACCGGCGGTGGCGTCACTGCGCTGGGACGGCGGAGCGGCGCACCTGCACGCCGACGGCCACGGCCGGATCCGCGCCGCCGCACTCACGCTGAAGGAACTCGACGGCACCGCGACCCTGCGCGTGCTGGCGGCCGGGCCCGGGGCGACCGCGCGCCCCGAAACGCCGCACGCCACCGGGCACGAAACCGCTTCTCCCCCTGCCCCGACCCTGGACACGACCCCATGAAGGCGCCGACCTCGCCTTCTTGCGCGAGGCGCAGCGCCGGGCGCGCACTCTGGACGCGACGGAGCTGCCCGGTCCGGAGCGGGCCCTCGTGCACGGCCTCTACCGGGAGTTCGACGCCCGACGGCACGAAGCGCTGTCGGGCGCGGCGTTCCGCGGCACGAGCGTGACCACGGCATGCGTGCCCGCGTCTGCCGAAGGGGCCGCACGCGACCGATCCCGTTCGACGGCGAGTCGGGCGCCGATCACCCGATGCCCGTGGCCTCTCCCCCATGCCCGGCCCGCCCGAGAACCCTGCGGAGCACGCCGCCCTCGTCGTGACGAGCAAGGGGCGATCGTCGGCGCCGGACCCCAGCCGCACCCCCTTTTCGAGGAGACCCTCATGATTGCTGCACGTTTCGCCCCGCTGGACATCGAATGCCTCGTGACGACCGCCGTGGAGTTGTGGGAGGACATCGACCCCGACGATCTTTCCGGGCACCAGCGGGACATCCTCGACCGCGCACGCGTCGCCATGCTCGCCGAGCACGCCGGCCGGCAGCCGTCCTTCCCCGAAGTGGTGACTTTCATCGGTCCGCGCCCGGCAGGCCGGGCATGGGTGCTGCGCCGCCACAGTCGCCACGAGGACGAGGTGAGCCTCCATGTCGACGAGGACTGCGCCAGGGCCGAACTCGCGAAGTACGCGCGCGGTGTCTGGGACAACGTCGTCGGCGACGAGGGCATCCCCGATCGGCCGCCCGCCGACGACCGTGACGTTGTGCGGCTCTACTACGGCCCCGACCGCGACGGCCGCCCGGACGAGGGATACAGCCTCCATCCCGAGAAGATCATCGGGCGTGGCCGGACCCGCATCGTGGCGCTCGACCATCGCTTCCCCGACGAGGATGCGTGCGAGCAGGCCAATCGGGATGCCATCTTTCATCCGCAGACCGACGCCGACGGCCTCCCGTGCGTCGAGATCGACGGCGTTCTGGTGTTCGCCTACCTCGATCACGAGGCCGGCGCCGTCCGGGTCTCCGTACACCTGGACTCCGCGCAGGACCGACTGTTGCGTCCCGACGGGAGCGTGCCGCTGCGCGTGGAGGTCGAGGACGACCTGGTGCTGGACACCGGTACGGGGGGCGCTTCCGAGCGGGGTCTTCTGGCCGAACTGCTCGATGCCGCCGACGACCTCCAGGAGCAGGCGATCCGCGAGGCGGCGATCGCGGCCGGCGTTCTGTGGCGCTGCCCGACCTGTCGGTGGGACAACCCCGCCCAGGCCTCCCGCTGCGAAGGTCCCGGCGCCTGCCGCGTCCCGAAGCCGAGGAAGACCGGGTGACGGCGCGACCCCGACCGGGGTCGTCGACGCCGCAGGTCCTCGACCGGGCACGAACACCGCCGCCGCGTCGACGACCCCCGGTCGGGGCGCTCGATCACCGTCATGCGTGGGGACGACGAGGCGCTCGTCGTGAGCATCGACATCGACCCCGCCCCCGAGCGCCGCGACCCCATCGGGACCGTAGCCATGCGCGTCTACGTCGACGCCTTGCTCGCCCACGACGGGGGCGACTTCGACCCGCACCGCATCCAGAGGGCCACCCCCGCCGGGGCGGAGGCCCCTTCGCCCCGGCACCAGGCCCAGACCCGCGCCACCACCGCCGGGCCCACCGACAAGCGCCCGACCTCACCGAAGGACAGGACATGACCGTCGATCAGCCCGACCACACGGAGTTCCCGGAACTCCCCCCGGTTCGAGTCGTCGCCGCTCACACCGACGGCACGGCGACGAGTCTCGCCCTCGCCCCACTCGCCCCGATCCACATCACCGCCGTACGCAGCGAGGACGGAATGCTCGTGATCCACGTGGACAGCGAGGACGACAGCGACGCCGCCGTGCGCGAACGCCGCGACCGCAACGGCTCGGTGGCCATGCGGATCTACGTCGCCGCCGTCCTCGCCCACGACGAGGGCGACGACATCCACCCCGAATGGCCCCCTCACCCGCACCCCGGAGGCGGAGGCGACTCTCCGCCCCAGACCCCGCCCAGGAGGAATCCGTGACCACCCGCACAGCACCCTCACCCACCACCCGACGACCCAGGCGTGAGCGGCTACCCCCTCCTCGGCACCGAGTCCTTCGAGGGCCCGGGCCGGGGGGACGACAATCCCGTCCCCGGTGTGAACACCGCACAAGCGCACCGGCGAATGGATCGAGCGACGTACGCATACGCCCGGCACCGGCGTGTCGAGCCCTCGCGGGCGTGGACATCCCTGTTGCGACGTCGCGGACGCCAAGGCCGGGGACCCTCCCGACGCCCGCACCGCAGGCGCCCCGTCCCGGATCCTTCCCCACCCGATCGACTAGGAGTTCCTGACGATGATCCCCTACACCCCCGTGCACGACCGTCTCGTCCTGCACGGCGCGTTCGAACCCCACGCGCCAGGCACCGAGTTCTTCGAGGGCCCGGAGCGAGGGGACGACGATCCTGTCCCCGGTGCGGACGACCCGTGGCGCACGGACACCGGCGAGCGGAACCGGGGGCACCTGCGCGACCGCAATCGGCGCGGTATCCGCGCACTGGGGCGTCACCGGGGCGCAGGCCCGCGCGTGGCTGGTCGCCAACGGGCACCACGACGCCGCCCGCCGACACTTCGGGACCTCGGCGTGAGCGCGAACGCCGCCGTTGGGCCGGTGGTTCCGGTCGCGATCCGGGCCGCCGGCGGCGTGCCGCCCCTACGGGGTGTGCCCGGTCCCGACGGAGGTCCGCGACCGCACACGCCGGCTGATGCCGCCGAGACGTTCCCGTCCGTGTGGTCGACGACACGAGAGGCACCTCGATCATGAGCTTCACTCCGCCCCCCGTGCCGGCGGAACTCGCCGATCTGCCCAGGACCAGGGCCGGATTGGTGGTGCCCGGAATCAGCCTGCGCCACCGCGACGGCACCGCCGTCCTGGGCATGGTCGACCATCGCCGCGCCCGCGACGCGCTGGTCCGGGGCCTGTGTCAGATCTGTCTGCGTCCGCTGGATGCTCGGATCGTCGCACTCGCCCGCCCCCGTGACCTCGTCCAGGGGTGGATCTGCGAACCGGCGATGCACCGGGTCTGCGCGCACTATTCGATTCTGGGGTGTCCCATGTTGGCAGGAGTGCTCACGCACTACCGTGCCTCGCGCCCCGCGTCCGTCAGACAACCCTGCGGCGACCGGCAATGTCACTGCATCGCCTGGGCGCCCGAGGATCCCCACGGCCCGCCCCCGAACGCGCCCGCGGAACCCTGGTACACGGTGTGGCTGGCGCCCGACTCGTACCGCGTCGGCATCCACCCCGCCACCGGGCGCCCGGCCCTCGACCTCTCCCGCGCACGGCCGTTGGCGATCCGACCTCTTCCGGCGACGGGCGCCACCAGTGAACAAGCCGACATGTACCGGGGAATCTTCCAATCCCGGGCATTCCTGTCCGACCTCTGGTGACCGTGGGCATCGCCCGGCCGCGACACGACGTCACAACGACACGACGTCACAACCGAGATCCGAATGTGGACGACGCCCGGACGGGGCGATCGGCGCTCGGCGAACCGGACGCGGGCGCTCACCACGAATCGCGTGACGGCGGCACAAAACGCCGGGCGCGGCGACGCGCCGGTCCGGGCACGGTCGTCACGGCGGCGGCACCCGTCCCACCCGGTCGATGCGGCAACGACGGCCGTACGCCGTACGCGGCCGTACGCGGCCGTACGCGGCCGTACGCGGCCGTACGCGGCCGTACGCGGCCGTACGCGGCCGTACGCGGCCGTACGCGGCCGTACGCGGCCGTACGCGGCCGTACGCGGCCGTACGCGGCCGTACGCGGCCGTACGCGGCCGTCGCCGAACTCGGGGCCGGGGTGCGCGTGTTCCCTCTCGGGGCCGGGATGCGCGTGTTCCGCGCGCGGCTGCGGTGCACACCGCTCGGGCCCGGCGTCTGCCGCATGCGTGGTGCGTCCCGGACCGTGCCGCGCGTTCCTCGCGGCGGGCCCGGGGCGCCGGCCTGTCGGCTGTTGTGACGCACGCAGGGTCGCAGCCGGTCGTGTGGGGGGTGAATCCTCCCGCGTGATCCGCGCCCGCCGACGAGGTCGACCAGGCGCCGGGCGCGGAGCTGTCGGGACCGAGCCCGGGCGGGGGTGGATGCTGCCCGGCGGGTCGCGCGCCCGGCTGCCCTGTCCCGGTGTTCGTTCCGACCCGGGCGCGAATCCCGCGCGAAGAGCGCACCCATCGGCGGGCGGGACGAACGCCGCCGCGGGGCCGATGGTTTCGACGTGAAGGGGCGCTCGGGAAACGGAGCCGGCCAAAGCCGTTGCGGCCCGGCATGTCGACGGACCGCAGCCGGGGCCGGGCGTGTTCGCGTGTGCGGGGCGCCCGCGCACTTTCGTGGGTCTCCCGGCCGTGCAAAACGACCGTGGGCACGCCCGTTGGGGTGCGCGCGCTGTGCGCTCGTCCGTGTGTGCCGAGTACGTGTGCGGCGGCTGCGTGCGTGCCGCGCGGTGAACGGTCCGGTCGACGCCACACGGACACGCACGGTCCGCGTGTCGCCCACCGGCCGCGGCGCGTCCGCGACGGACGAACCCGCCGTCCTGTGGACGGCTTCGACCACGCCTTCGGCCGCCGCACGCACACGACGCCGTGCGGCCGTCGCCGGCCCCGAGCAGGCCGGCGCGGGCCTGCGGCCGATCGGGGACCCGGCGGCCCGGCCTTCATCGAACCGGCAGGAGGAACATGAACACCCCGCGGACCCCTCGCGCCGAAACCACCCCCGGCCGAACCGGGGATGCCGACGCCGGCGTTCCCCGACACAGGCGTTACCGCACGCTCCGGGACCCTCGCGAACGGCGGGTCGACGTCGGCGAGGAGTACGACGCCGGAAAGGCGACCGGTCGGGGACCGGCGAGCGCAGACCCGGCCCAACCGGCGAGCGGCGAACCCCCGCGCGACGGTGCCCGGTCCGGCGGCCGTGCCGACGCGCCGGCGCCGCGCGACGACGGGACCGCGACCGCCCCCGACGTCGTCACGGACCACACGCCGGGCTGCGACGGAGGCAGGACCAGCCCCTGCCCGCGCCGCGTCGTGTGGCGCATACGCGCCGCCGATGCGTCTGCCACCTGGATCTTCACGTGCGGTATCCATCTCGCATGGGCGGCCTGCGAGTCCGCCGCCGGAGGACACGGCCGGCTGGACCTGCGACGCATCACCGCGGACGAACCCTGAACCCGCCCGATCGCCACACCCCCGTGGTGGCCGGACGGGGCCCGCGCCCGGACAGCCGCTGTGGACCTCGGTGAAACGGTGTTCGGCAGACACGGAGCTGGCGGCGGGCGGCGGCGGCAACGACTCGACCGGTGCGTGCCCTCGGCCGTGGCGTGCTCCGACATGTCGTGACGACCGGGTCGTTCCGTTCTCGGCCTTCACGCTCCCATACGCGGCGACCCCGTTCGGGCGCGGTCGCCCGGCCGTCGTGTGTGCCCCGTGGCTCTCGTCGACGACGTGTGCGCTCCAGGTGCGGTCGACGACGTGTGTGCCCCGGTGCGTGCGGCGGTGTCCGTGCGCTCGTTGCCCTGGGTGTCGTGTCCGGGCGCACGGCGCTGTGCGTGTGCGGCTCTGCGGTGTGCGTATCGGCTGTGCGCGCCGTGTGCGACCGGGCCGGCCGGGCGGCTCGGGAAGTCGCGTGGCCGACGTGGTGCGCCGCGTGGGTACGCGCGTGCGGTCGCCGTGCGGTGGGCACGCCGCGCGTCCGGGTGTGCGCTCGTGCGTCCCGACCGTTCTTGTGCGCGGCCTGCGCACGATCGCATTCCCCATGGTCACGAACACCGACACGGCACGGCGGGCCGCAGCCGCGTCCACGAGTACGGCTCGCGGCCGACCGGACCAGGGTGTCCGACGGTCGGGGCAGGTCGGTCACCGGCGCGGGTCGGTCGGTGGCCGGGATCACGGGGATTCCCGTCCGGTCCTCGGCGCGGCTGTGTCCGGGCAGTGTGGACGGCCGGGAGTGGGCGACAATCGACCCCGGACGAGCGGGGAACGAACGGCTCACGGCGCGGTCGAACACGGACCGGCGACGCGGCCGGAGCCCGATTCCCGGGGAACGGCCGGCCGCTCGTGGTGAAGACACCCACACCGACGAGCAAGGCCGGGTCCGTGAAAGCTCGGTGCCCGGCTGTCATCCGCGGTCGAGAACGCCCCTGTGGGCCCGGCGGACGGCCGCGATCGAACGCTCGCTCGTTTCGGGTGGAGCCGCGAGATCCCGGGCGAGCGCGTCATAGGCCTCGCGATCGAGATAGGTACAGCCGAGGGAGGCTCGCAGGACACGCATGGCCTCCTCCAGGGCGGCGACCCTGACGAAGTCGCTCAACTGCACCTCCTCGGCGTCCGCCGCCTCCTGCAGCTGCTTCGCGCCCGGGGGCAGACGCACTTCCAGCCGGTCGTCCGCCATCGTCTCGCCCTCTCGTCGGGGCCGTCATCGTCCCTCGCCGACGCGCGGTCGGACAAACGTACGGACACACGTACGCACGGCACGGCCCGGTGCGCCGACCCCTGGTGGATGACTCGGACCCAGCACGCGGACCTCGACATGCCCCGGAAACCGTCGCCCCGCGTCGTGGCACGCGTGTGGGACTCCGATTTCCGCGGCGACGACGTTCTGCTCGACCTCCACGACGGCGCCCGCTCGACACCGCTCGCCGCCGACGTCGACCGCACCCACACGTGCGAGATGTGCGGCGCCCACAGCGAGCGCGTCCTCGCCGTCCACCCGCGACACGGCCGCCGCCGCTTGTGCCCGGCGTGCGCGAAGGTCGCCACGATCCGGACCGCCCAGCGCGAGGCCGTCACCCGACGCGCGGCCGAGAGCGCCTGGGCGCGCCGGGTCGTCGCCGACCCGACCAGCGCGTGGGCCCACCTGCGCTACGGGCCCCGCAGCCGCACCGAAGCCGGCCGCCGGCGGCGGCCGCCCTACGTCCTGGTGACCGCCGTCGACCACACCGGCGCGACCCTGGTCCGCACGACCATCCGCCTCGCGGGACCCCGTTCGACCGACGAGGTCCCGAACAACGCCGTCCCGCTGGACAAGGCCGCCCGCCAGCTCACGCGCCGGCTCGGCGGCCGCCGACTGATCGTGTGGCGCGCCGAGGACGCCGCCGCGATCCGGGAATGGACGGGTGACGGCCCGGCCGCGTGCCGATACGTCGACGGCGACGCCCTCGCCCAGCGTCTGCCGGCGTGGCGCGGTGTCGTCACCCGCGCCGGCGCACGGGTGCCCACTTGTCTGTCCCCCGGCCGCGCGGACCGCCTGTTCGTGGCGACCATGCGCATGGCTTCCCTGCCCGAGCTCGACGACGACGCCCGCGCGTGGCTGACCGCGGGCCCCGGCACCGCCCGCGTCGAGGTCACCGGCGACGAGGAGTTCACCCGCCGCGTCCACGCCGTCCTACGCGCCGTCGACATCGTCGCCGACGACGCCGAACCCGCACCGACCCCCCTGCGCGGGATGCCCGGCACCGTCACCATGGCCGTGCACTGCCACCGCGACGGCACCACCGGCTGACCCACACGCGCCCGCCACCACGCGACATCGACACACACCCCGGACACACAGTTCGCGGACACGTCGCCGAACCGCGGACCCGCGACCGGCGACTGCGGGCACCGACTTCGTCGCCCTGGGCCGACAGGACTTCGGGACGCGTCACCCACCCGGCCCCCCAACCACCGAACAACCGGCAGGGCCGCAGCCGTGCACGGCCACGCCGAGCCGTGCCGAGCCGTTCGAGGGCCTCGCCGCGTCGGCGGGCGCCGTCGCCGCGAAGGCGTTACGGACGCCGAGGACCACGACTCGGCGGCACACCTCCTCCAGGCCGCCGGCGCGGCCGGCAGACCGAACGAAGCGCGCGACCGGCCATCGACGACCCGACCGTCCGGGCACGTCACGCCGGGCCGCGTCCGGCACGGGGATCCCGCCGGCGCCGCGGGCCGGACGGGCAGTCGGGTGAGCCGTCGTTGCCCCGCGCGGGATCGTTCGTTGGGCCGGGCATGGAGACGGAACTCGAGGTGGCACGGCTGTTGGACCTCTACGAGACGTTCGGACGAGCGGTGGTGGCGACCAACGACGAAGATCCGGACCTCGCACGCGCGTTGATGATGCAGGCCGCGATCAGACACGGCCCGGAGAACCTCCTCGCCGTCGCGGACCAGGTCCTCAACGGCGACACACCCAACCCCGTCGACCGAGCCCACTGGGAGGCGTGGCTCCTGGGCCTGCACATCCGGCTCTGAACAGCATTCGGGTACCTCGGATCGTGGTCCGTCGCGTCCTCGCCGGGCGGAACGGCCGTACCGCCGGTCCGTATCGGCGACACGACGGGATCGGGCGCAGCGTGCGGCCCAGGCCCCGCAGGCGCGACGACCCGGCCACGGTCGCCGCCGAACTCAACAGCCGACCACGCAAGACGCTCGACTCGGAACCCCAGCCGAGCGCCTGTCTAAACTGCTCGCGGCATGATGAACCGACCACGTGTTGACAACCACTCGGATTCGCCATCCCCGGGAGCCGGGAGACCACGGCCCGAACCCACAGGCTGCCGCGCTCAGGTGGCGTCGTCCTCGGACCGAGACGTCTCCCAGGTGTGGCGTCTGCCCGGGACCGCATCGAGGAGACCCGGCCAACGCTCGGCCACCATCTTCAGATTGACTCGCGCCCGCTGGAGATTGCAGTCGAAACCGATCCCCTGGTAGGCGGCGAGCGCACGCTTGCCGTCCCAGACCCCGGGTTCGGCTCGGATGCGGTCACGAAGCTGCTCGAGTCGCGGTGCTTCCCCCCACGCTCCGGCCTGCGTATGGACCGTGCCATCCGTGTCCATCGGTTCATCCTTTCTGCGTCAAGCCGTTGGGCCTCCTCGTGTAGCCCCCAACGAGAACAACCCCGGTCGGGGCCGGGGCCGTTCCGAAGACCCTACGGAAGCCCCGACGCCTCCTCGAGGTGGCCGGCGCTAAGGCCGGTGAACGAATACACCGGGCCGGGCGAGGCGGCCCGGCCGATGGCCGCCGCCGGGGCACCCGGCAGGTGGGCCGACGAAGGTACGCGCCGGGGGTTCCTCACGCCGACGGCCACGCAGTGCCGCGGGTGGACAGCCACTTCTGCAACACCGCGTGGTCCAGCTCGGTCAGGCCGGGTCCCGTCCACGTCTCATTGTCGCTCTCGTGAAGAACGATCAGACCTCGATCCCGAAACCCGACCAGGACCCGGCGGTCCCACGCGGGGTGGTAGCGGACGGGCATCTCGTCGCGGATGATGCGGAGGACGTCCGCGAGCCGAGCGGTCAGGACTTGCTTGCGCCCGCCGACATCCACGTACGACATCCGTCGGTCACGCGACGTCAACGATGCCTCCGTCGCTGGATCCCCGGCCGGCAGGAGCGACGGCCCGCTCCGGGCACGCCCGCGTCCTCGCCCGCGCGGCGAGCACCGCGTCGATGCAGGACCGCACTACCGGCGAAGACGCAACACGGGCATTGCACGCACTCCGCACACTGGTCGTCACGGTCGCGACCGACACCACGCCCTCGACCAGGGCCGGCACACACTCGACCCTCACGTCAGGGAACATCAGGGCCCGGCCGCGACACCACGATGGCAACACAGCTCCCTCCATCGCCCACGAGCAGCACCGCCCGCACAACTCCCCCGAGCAGAAAGTCCGTTGCCCGCACCGCGTGCACATGTTCCTCGGCATACCCCAATTGTTGCCGCCCACGGGAACAACGCCCCACACAACCGCAAGACCGGTGCCACGCGAGTCGAGCTCACCCGATCTCCGGCCGGCCCCGCGGTGTTTCGGCCCACGCGGGCACGCCGCCCGCACCCGACCGAAACGGCACCGCGCGCACCACGGCCGGCTCCCGCACGAGGTGCCGTCACCCGACGAGCACGCCCGGGACACCGCCGGCTCACGCGGCTGCGGCCAGGCGGACGGCGTACGCCACCAGCGCGGCCGCGGCGGACCGACGCAACGGCACACCCCACGAGACGGTGGTGACACGGCCGTTGCGGCACAGCACGCCGCGGCCGTCCTCGTACGCAAAGGTGACACCGCGCAGGCCGGGCAGCCGCTCGGGAAACACCGGGCCGACGATGCCCGACGGGCACACGGCAAGGTCGGCGGCCAGATGCCGAAGGTGGTGCGCGTCGTGGTCGCACGGTCCGGGGCATATGACCAGGGCCAGCCGGGGGCCTTCCGACGTTTCGTACAGGGCGTGGCGTGTACCGGCGCCCAGCCGCCTTTCGCGTACCACCGCCGTCGCGGCGGCGGGGTTGTCGCGGGTCAGCCAGAACGCCTGGCCGTCGTCGTCGTGCCACGCCCAGCCGATACGGACGCCGGGGGTGCGGCGAACCTCCTGCCACGTCGCCGGGATCGCCGTCCGCTCGTCGGGCCACGCGTACAGGTCGAGCGTGCTGCGGCCCGAGGCCGGATCCGCCCACATCGCCCCCGGCGTCGGCGGCAGGGGCCGCACGCGGGCCAGGAACACCGCAACGCCCGGGGGCCATTCCAGCCCGCCTTCCCGCGCCAGGACACGGGCCTGCACCGGGCATTGCCCGCACCACCCCGGCGCCAGGCGGTGACAGCGTTCGTACCCTCCCCAGCGTTGGCGGCCGGTCATCGACTCGAACAGCGTCGGAAAATCCGTCGGTTGCCAACCGCACTGATGACGCCGGTCGAAGTGCGCGTTCAACGACAACCTGTTCCACCCCAGGCCGTCCGGCCCCCTGTCGCCGTAACCGGGCTGGTCGAGAAAGATCGGCATGACATGTACTCCCTGGTGGAAGCGACCCGCACCCCCGCATGGGGGCCGGCCCGCGAGACGAACCCGCCGCGGAACTCCGCGCAGGCGTGGCATCAACGACAGACGGTGGCGTCCCCGACCGGGAGCGCACACCACCACATGAACGAGAAGCCCGCAGGCGCGCGTTCACCGCGGGCGGGCGCCGACGGGCGGACGACCTGACGTCCACCGCCCGGAGGCGAGGCCGGCGACGGCCCGGTACGGGCAACAGCGGGTGACGTGGTCCGGCCCGAACAGGGTCGACAACAGGTACCCACGCCGCTGTTCACCCGTTCGGGCACCGGGCGCCGCCGGCAACAACCCCGGACGCAGACGACACGACGATCCGGCGTTGCGACCGGCGGGCCCCGGGGCCCGGTGTGGGACCGCACCGCCGACCGGCGGCGAAGCGGTCCCGGGGTCAGCCGCCGAGGCCGGGGAACATCGCGTCACGCGCCTCCATGTGGGGTCCGCAGAAGGCGTGGTCCGGGTCCTTGCGCGCGCCGCACCCGGGTACCTCCCAGTTCTCGACCGTCGTCGGCCAGGCACACCTGTCCTCGGCCGCGCGGGCGTGCGCGAAGACCAACTCGAAGTCCGACAACGACATCTGCCGCGTGGAGTACCGCCGGCCCTTCATGACCTCCGCGCCGGGCCACGGCCCGTCGGGCATCTCGACACCCTCGTCCTCGCGGTGGTCTACGGCCACCACACGCCCGGTGACGTAGTGCTCGACCCGGCGCCGTTCGTGGCCGCTCTCCATGTCCACCGCCACGTACAGGAGCGTCGGTTCCGGGGCGTGCGTGCTCGATCGACGGTGTTCATAGCATTCCACCGTGGGCAGCCCGTCCCGCTTCAGGAGCCGGATCCGGTGTCCGCGGTCGAACTGTTCGGGTGTCAGCGGGGCGACGTTCACGACCAGACCGGTGTGTCCCTCGACCTCCTGCGCGGTGAAGGTGCGCGCGGCTCCGTCGGCGTCTCGCAGCGGCATCGTCAGTTCACCGGCGCACGCGAGCCGCCGCAGCCACTCGGGCACGTTCGCCTCGGTGATCTCGTTCATGCCGATGGTCAACGCGACGCAGCCGAGGGCGACGGTGACGGGATGATGGTCCCCGTACACGAAGAACCCTCCCGCGCGCTCCTCTTCCGGCCGCGGCCAACGCCGCGCGTAATCGACGATGTTCGTGGTGTCCAAGCCGATCATGGGTGTACTCCCTCGAGTCTCGGTGCCGACGGCGGGCGTACGCCGGTACGGCCGCCATGGCAAGTCGCCGTACCGGCCTGAACGCGACGCCTGCCAGACGCAAACACGCCCTTGCGGCCGAAGCGGGATCACCGCAGTTGCGTACGGCCAACGGGAACCCACTCTGAACCCCGCCCACCCGCCACCGCCCGCCCCCGAACACCCACCCCCGCACCCACCGCCCAGGGAAGGGCCACCAACCAGCCGAACCAAAGTGCTCGCGCCGGCGGTCGCCCCGCGCCGAAACCCAAAGGTTCGGACACGGGGCGACCACACGTCACGACCGGGCAACGCTCACCCGGCCGGCCGGCGCGTCAACGCAACAAGGCGGGCGCCCACCCGTAGCGCGCGAAGCAACCCGGGAAAAGCGCCCATGGGCACGTCGACACGGAACGTGCCCGAACCACCGAAGAACGGGGGTCCGGACACGGGACCCGACACCGGCAGATCAGAAAAGGGCCCAGACGCTCGTAAAGATCACGACCAATATGCCGGCTACGCCCAACAACATTCCCGGCACACCCGAACCCCACAACCACCGCGCCACCCACAAACAACCCACACACTCGAAGCCGATCGCAACGACGACCACCCACCCCAACACCGATGGAAACCTCACCCGTCCGGCCTCAGCGGGCGGTTCGGGAGCGGTGTTGTGGTCTCGGAGAGAATCCATGACGCCTTCCATGACGTGGTCCGGCCCGGGGCCGGCACGCCGTCTTGACCAATAGATGGGAACAGGTGGGGTGGCCGGGCACCGCCCGGGGGTGAACGACACCCGACCACCCCACCACTATCCCGCCGCCAACCCCACCACCACATCCAACGGAACCCCTCCCCCGAACCCACCGCGGCACCACCAGGGAAGGGCCACCAACCAGCCGACCCAAGTGCCCGGCGACCGACCCACGCCGGCGGTATCGCCCCGACCCGAAACCCACGAAGGTTCGGACACGGGGCGACCACACTCACGACCGGACAACACACACCCGGACCGGCTGGCACGTCAACGCAAGAGGGCGACCCCGACAACCAACACGGTCATCCCCGCCACCACCCACACACCGGACCGGAACGCGCTGACCACGATGACAAAGAGGATGGTGACAACCGCCGTACAGGCCGCCACCACGACCGGATCGGTCTCCCCGGCGCCGATCACGACAACTTGGGTCGTCACCAGCGAGCACAGCCAGACGACGAAGGCACGCGCGTACCTACGCGTGTCCTCGACAGGCGTCACCACGTGTGCGGGGCGAAATTGGGAAACGCCGCACGGACACCGCCCAGCGGGTCCGCCACGTCACCGGCGCTACGGGGTATCACGTGCAGATGGGCGTGTGGTTGCGACTGCCCCGCCGCTTCGCCCACGTTTCCGCCGATGTTGTAGGCGTTCGTGCCGTAGTGCTCGGGAAACCACACGTCGGCGATATAGACGACCAGTTGCCGCATGCCCGTGCTCTCACGCTCCGTCAGATCCGACAGGCGCGCCACGTGCCGGTAGGGAACGATCTCCACATGCCCGGGAAACGCCGGGTGGTTGTCCAGTCGCACGTAACACCCGCCGAGCTTGGGAACCTCCGGCGCGAGGCGGTTCTCGGGGTCTCCGGGACGACAGAACAGGCATTCACGCGGCTGGGCACAGTCCCCACAGAAGTCCCCGGGCCGTGGGTAGGGCGGCGGCGACAGAGTGTGCTTCGACATGAAACCCCTTTACGGGTACGGCAGTTCATGAACCGGGAGCGGCCTTCCCCACCACCGTAGAAGGCACCGGGAACCGCCCCCACCAGCCGGCACCCACCCCCGCACCCCCCACGACCCGGCCCACCCGGGAAGGGGCCCGCGCCGGCCCGGGGCCCGTCTCGTCGTGTGGAACCGCCGAAGCACCCCCGACCACACACGATCCGACACGCATTCCCACGCGCTGTGCCCCGAGCGGGTGCTCGGGGCCAGCGCGTGAGCGTCACCCCCGCACGGGGCGCGGGCAGGTGGAGAGGTTCGGTGATCGCGGCACGCCGCTCGGCCGGGAGCGCGCGCTACGTCGTTCGCCGGCGCTCCGGGCAACGCGCGCCACGCTCGGTGCACTCGCCGGGCCGACTGCCCGACACCCCCGGGTCCGCAGCGCCAGGGCACCGACTCTGCTCGGGGGTGTCACCAGCCTTTCCCTTCAGCGATGGCGTACCACGTTCGCGCCGCATGGGTGGAGGAGTACAACAACGGGCTGTACCAGCGCTCACCGTCGGTCTGACGCCGCACGTAGTACGCCGAACCCTCCCGGTCGCTCCATTCGAGCAAGGTGTATTCATGGTCGCCGGCCACATGCCGGTTCGTGGTGGCGACTCTCGCCGGCTGCGCGTGTGCCGCCCACTCCACGTGTGCGGCGTCCTCTCGCTCGTTGGTGATCCACGCGCCCGGTCCCGGGGGCCGGTCCTCGTCCCGGACTTCGGGATGCACGGGATGAGTCGTGTGCGTGCTCAGGTCGACGCAGGACCCGTCCGCCAGACGGATCGCGTAGTGACCCCACGGAGCGTGCGGCGGACTCGCACAGACGTACCACGTCGCCCAAACCGCCGCATATACCGGGTCCGCGCCGGCATCGACGTCCCCCCTGTTGGTCAGATACCGCGTACCGATGCCGACGTCACCCGCAGGTGCCATCACGTAAGCCTTCTCGGGTGCCTGCTCGATGTTCGTCACGTGGTCTCCCGAACCGGGCATCGATCGATCTCCCATCCGTGCGGCGGCACACGCCGAACCGCGTTCTCCAGACCGGGCGGAACACCCCACCCGGGGGCCACATCGAGCGGCCTCCAACCACCTTGGCCCCGCCGGGAGGCCCGGATTACCACCCGAGCCCCTCCCCCGAACCCACCCCACCGCGGGCCCACCCGGGAAGGGTCGGGCGCCGAACAGGCGCCGGCTCGTGGTGGGAAGCACCGAAGCACCCCCACCGGCCGCAGCGCCCAACGACCACACAGGACCCGGCAGGCATGGCTGCGGGTGTCACCCCGAGCAGGGGTCGGGCCGCGTGGAGGGGTTCCACGCATCGCCGGGCACTGCTCTGCCGAGGGTGCGCGCTACGCCCGGCGCTGCGGGCCGGGCGCGCCGCACCTGGCGCACTTGTCGGGCCGACGGCCCGACAGCCCCCGGGCCCGCATGCGCCGGGGCACCAACTCCAAGACCATCACCGCCCGGGTGGCCAACTGTCGCGGGTCGTGGGCGCCTTGGGAAATGGCGACCAGAACATCCCGGGCGACCGCGTCCGCCACATCGCACGCAACGGCCGGGCGCCGTTCCTCGATCGCGTCGAAGACACGGGCCCACCGGTCCATAATCGCCCGCTTCCACGCGCGGTTGGTCGGCGTCGCGGACCCGGCATATCGCGTGGCGTCCACATACAGATCGGTCGAACGGAACGGCATGAAACTCCCTTTGGGGGGTGTGACGGCGGGCGGCGCGCCCGGGCACCGAGAAGGTCGTGAGGGGCGTATACGACCATCCTCCGGCGTCACGGGCGTCGGACCGAGCCCGCACGACCCTCCCCCGAAACCGCCCCGCCGCGGCTGGGCCGGGGAAGGGAGCGAACCGGCGGGCTCCGGACGGGCCCAGGAAACCAAGCGGCGGGCCACGTCGAGATGCCCGCCGTCGACCGCAGCGGGGCCCGGTGCGCAGCGTCGGCGCACCGGGGCCCTGGGGACGCGCGTGGGTGTCACGCCCGAGCGGGGGCCGGTAGCCGAGCAGGCATGATGCGGCCACGACGAAGAAGGACGACACCGCGTTCTCGATCCGGACGCATCCTTCCGCGTGCGCCACACGCGTGAGGGCCCCGTCACCGTCGACCCGGCCGACCTGGTGGAGCGACACGTCCAGCCGTGAACGTCCGGTAGTGCGGAACAAGACGCGCCGGCTCGTGAGCAACGGCGCATCCTCGGGAAGCTCGAGTTCCGAACCGGGAACGAGTTCGTCCCTGGTGACCAGGAAATCACTCGCGACCACGACGATCCCGGTCAACCGGTACACCCTGAACTCGTCGTCCGGCGCGGAGGATTCGGGAACCCGGATCACCACCGTCGGGCGACCCGGTACGTCCGTTGCACGACCGTCCAGGACTTCGGTGATGCGGTCCACCGGCACGACGTCGCGCGACGACGCCCGCGCGGAGTCGACGAGCGCGCCCAGCCGGTACAGCGCGGCCAGCATGGCATCACGACCCTTGACCGCTTCACAGTCGCGGTCGTGGTTGTCCATGACCTCATGGAGCGCGGCATCCGAACCCGCCTCGCTCAGACGAAGACGCTCCAACTCCCTGTACAACGCGTCGAATGACTGCGGAGTCAACTCGTCGAACGAAACACGATCGGACACGGCAAACGCTCCAAAGGGTCGGCAACACATGGGATGCGGCACGGAGAACGGGCCTCGGAGATGATTGACCCCGCCGGCCGCACCCAACAGGAAACGAAGAATCGGGTGGTCGGGCACCGCCCGGGGGTAGACGGCACCCGACCACCGCACCACTATCCCGCCGCCGACCCCACCACCACATCCAACGGAACCCCTCCCCCGAACCCGCTGCGGCCCCAACGGGGAAGGGGACGGGCACCGACCTACGACCGACGTCGAATCGCTCCGGGCCGACCGGTGGTCGGCCCGGAGTTCCCTTCCATTCGCGCCTTCAGGCGATGCGCTCCACATGAGCAAAGATGGCGGTCTCGGCCGCATAGCCATTGAAATCACGTTCCCCGGTGTGGTGAACGAACCGATACGTCCCCGGTGGTATTTCCAAGACCGTGTAAGTCCAGTCAAGAGTCTCGGGGTCGCCCCCTCGGGCTATCCAGTCATCGAAGTCGGCGATGGAGTACGCCCATAGATCGGTACACACGCCCGCCAGGCGCGTGTCCTCGGGCAGCGATGGAATGCCCTCGTCGTCGTGCCACGGCGCGGCAATGATGTAGTTGCCTGGGCCTGTGCGGTAGAAGCCGGGGCAACTGTTGCCCACCGGACCGTAGGCGCAGCCCTGGGCGGCCATCGCCCTCACGGCTTCCGCTTGCCCAAGGACCGAGTCGTAGTCGGCGGTCGTGCGACCGTTCCAGTCGTAGACGGGGCGCAGGTCGTCGGTGACGATGATCTTCCCGGACCGCACTTCGAGGGTGATCTCCGTAGTGATGCCGTCCGGGTAGGGGCAAGGTTCCACCGCTCGAACGACCTCCCCCGAGATCTGGAGCTGCGGATGGATGCCACAGACTTTGCAGGAGGGCGCTGCGCCGGCGATCATCGGTTGCCCCTCGAGCCGGAAGACCTCCACTTCCGCCTCGCCCGAAATCCGGTGTCCGTTTGTGCTGAAGGCCAGTCGCTCCATGTCGTACGCAACTCCTAGACGGTTCGGGTGGGGTGGTCGGGCACCGCCCCGGGGAGACGGTGACCGACCACTCCGCCACCCTGACACCCGCATGCGCCCCGCGCGCGCACCTCTACCCCTCCCCTGAACCCACCGCGGCCCCAACGGGGAAGGGACTGGCAACCCGAGACGCACGCAGCACTGCGTGTCCCAGCGTCCCGAACCGTCCAGCGGGACGCGGGCGGCCTCTCGTCACGAAGAACTGACGCCCCGGGCAGGCACGCCCGGGGCGTCCTCGGCGCGGTCACTGCCGGGAGTGTTCACGCACGATCTCGGGCAGGAGAGCGCGGGCGTCCTCGGCGGCGATGCGGCCCTCGGTCAGGTACGGGCACGCCGTCTGCGCGCAGGCGTGTTCGTGGTCGTGGTGGTCTGCGATGTGGGCTTGCTCCCACTCGCGCGTGTGACGGTTGAGGACCCTGCCCAGGTACTCGATCCGCCACAGGCCGTCCCCCACATGCTGCGCGGTGATCACCAACGCGTCGGTGTGTCGGCGCGACGACGGGTAGGGGTTTCCGTTGAACGTCAGCACCGTGGTGAAGTCCAACCACTCCGGCCCGACCCCGCACGCGACGTCGTGTGCGTGCGCCTCGGGATCGAACGAGGCCGCGCGTGGGAACACGCCCAGGCATTGGGGGCACTGGTGAGAGCCCGGCGGGACCGGACGCGGCGGCCCGCACACCCACGTACGGCCGCCGAACACGACAGGGGTCGCCTGCGTGCCCGCAGGCCCGGCCGTCCACGCCTTCGACGTCTGAGTTCCCGGGGTCGGGAGCCGGCCGCCGGCGGCGCCGGTAACGCGTTCGACGATGGCCCGCACGCGGCGGGCAGGCGTGAACCACCCCGACGACCGAGTCACGGGCCGTTCTCCGAACACGGTCGGCCCTTCGGACGCGGGCGAACCGCCGGAATCGGTCGAACCGTTGGAATCGACGGGACGGGACTCGGACATCGGGACTCCGAACTCTCGAAGAAACTTGCGGAATCGACGCGCCGCCGGCGCGGCACACGATGGAACACGCCCTGTGCCGCAGTGGTACCGGTGGCGTGGTCGGGTACCGCCCGGGGTGACGACACCCGACCACCCGACCACTGTCGCGCCGCCGCCCCGACCGGCACGACCAGCCGAACCCCTCCCCCGCACCCACAGCGGCCCCATCGGGGAAGGGTCGCCCGGCCCGTCGTCGCACTACCGGCCCCGCTGCCCGGCGCCGAGGGCGGAGGGCGGACCGATGGGAACCGGTGCGAGGCTCGTCCGGACCGTCCGACCGGAACGGTCCGGACGAGCACGAGTCACGGTCGATCGCTCCGCGCGACGCCGTCCCACCGACCTATGGGTCCGCCGCCATCGGTGCGGTCAGGGGATTCGACCGCCTCGGAGAGTGCGCGTTTTGCCACGTGCTCAACGTTTCTGCGGAGGGTGCTGTCAGGGTCTGAGGACAGTGTCGCGAGGGTGACGGCGGCGGCAATGATGACATCGCACACCTCCATCAAGACGTCCTCCTGCGTGTGCGTCACACCCTTCCTCGGGTTCGCACCGATGAAGCCTTGATACGCCTGGGAAAGCTCTCCTACCTCTTCGATGATCTTCAGCAGGCGCTGCGGCAGCACGTCCTGTCCGGCGGCGGCGTGGTGCGCGTCGAGCATTTTCCGAAGCTCTTCGATCGAGGCCCACATATTCGCGTCCACGAAAACTCTCCACATCCATTCATGGCCCGTAGGCCAGTCGGGTTGGCGTCCGAGGCATCGCACAACGGATCACCGTGTCCGAGGAATCCGCCGGCATCGGTCGGACATCCTCAAAGGCCACGCTCATCTCTCGGCCCGGTATTCTCCGGGGGGAAAATCTTCCTCGTCGTGCAGCGCGGCATCCGCTGCGCGTTCCAGTGCCGCCGCGTGAGTCGGGTCTTCGGCGGCTCTCGCTATCTTCGCTTCCCAGTCCTAATGGACCCTATGTCCGCTCCGCTTCCACGTCGCCAATCTCCTCTCGTTCCACACCGCGATCGGGTTGATCCCTCGGGGTCGTGAACGGACAGTCGGATCACCAGGGATTGAGGGGACCGAATGCCGTCAGTATTACGATTCGTTTTCCGTTCGGAAAGCATCCTTCCATGGGCGAGGGGAAGTCGGTGTCATTCGGGATCCGGAAGGCGGCACTCAGTCCCAGTCCGTGTGCGCATCGTGTGCACTCCTTGTTTGCGTGTCGCTCCGCCACCACCTTGGCCGCGCTCAGGGCGTAGTCCTCCGTACAGCCCGTGGCGTTCACGATCACGCCCGGCTCGTCGTCGCCGCATCCCCACCCAAAGATGCATTGGATGCGCACCGCAGTGTCACCTTTCCTTACCAGAGCCCTTGTTTCCATATCCGTCATGCGAAGCTCCCAGAGAAATACGTGTGGACGCGACCTGCGAATGACATCGTCGCCGATAGCTTCCGGCACCTCATATGCGGCAGCTCGCAAGCACATCCCTATTCAATGCGCCCCGACTCTATCGCTCGCGCATCGACTCAGGCGCCGGGATTCCACCCTTCCCCGGAGCAGACCGGCCCAGAAGGACCCGGGAGGGGCATCGGTGTCGAAGAATCACCGCAGGGAGCCATTAGATTGATGCTCCCCAACCATCAACCGGGAGTCGATCATGCACGCAAACGATCCGGACTGGATGCGCGCGGTCTGGTCAGCCGACCAAATTCTCGCGACGAGAGATCCGGACGAGTGCTCGCGAATGCTGGCGAGGGCGGAAGCCGATTTCGGCCAGGAGGGGATCGCAGTCCTGGCCATGGCCATGATCTTGCAGGTCTGGGACACGTGTCCGCCGACCCATCGAGTCGCCGGGTACCCGTCCGTCGATCTGATCATGAGCGAGAGAAGCCTGCTCAGTGGGCGTGCTGCGGCCACCCACCCTGGTCGCGGTGTCGAAGGGACGAAGCTTCATGACCGCCAAGGAGATTTCAGCAGCGGAGGACGCCTTCTCGATGATGGAGTTGGCCATTCCCGTTCTGGGAGAGATATGGAAATGGATCGGCAGGCGCGGCCGGAACGGCATCGTTCCGAGGCTGGCCACGCATTTCGACAAGCACATATCTCCAAAACCGGATCTCGCATTTCTTCTCATCATGCACTGCATTACGTCCGCACGGATTATGCGCCGGTCCGAAGAGCCCTGACGGAATCATTCGGTCCGTGCCGCGCAGTTCGATCCCGAATTTCGCGGCCCTCGGACCCGAGATAGCCCCTCCCCGTCCCGCCTGCTCCCGGGAAGGGGTCGGGCCGATTTCCGGTGCCCCGGATATCCCTTAGGTTGGAATCCCCGGTACGTCGACACAAAGGAAATTCGGCTCGCATGAAGGAATCGGAAAGGGATGCGGTTCACGCATCATTGATCCTTGCCAACAAGGAGCCGTTGGAGATTTGCGACACCCTTGAAATCGCACAGGGAATGCGGAAAGTTTATGTGCGGATGTTGTCGAAGAGCGAACGCGCCCGAACGCACGCAGTAATAATTCATAGGCCATTCGAAAACAGAGGTGGATGGCATCTACTCCTTCTCAAACTGACTTCGGCAAGCACCGTACCTCTGAGGATCTGTTACAGCTTCACGGAGGCTCAAGACCTGCTCGACAGCTATGCGAGGAATCTGACCAGAGAGGGACGCGGCGCATCGCACGCCGTGATCATTCGCAAGCTGGAGGGTGATTGGAAGCTATGGGGAATATTCGAGTTCAAGCGCTCTAATAGCGAAGAATCCTAGGGAGGGCAAGTCACGAGCCGGCGCGGCGTTGTGAGCCTCGCCGGTTCATGACAAATCCACGCCGCGTTGCCTCGGTAAGCGAATGCCCCCTCCCCCGCACCCTCCGGAACAGGGAAGGGTTCAGCGGCGAAACCGTGAGCAGAGAATGCAGATAGACGGGAAACGAGAATTCCGTTCGGTACGGGAAATCCTATGGGCCTCGAACACAATCGTCCCTCACGGAGGAGTACCATACGTGACCGAAACGAGTAATCAGGCCCCCGGCAATGATGAGGATGGACTTTTGCCCATCGGCGTTTTGTCGTGGATTCCGGAGGATTTCCATGAAGGCGACGGCCGGGAATGGGAAAAGCACATTCGCCCCTTGTGGTATGTCGTACCGAACTGGGGCATGGACGGATGGGACCTTGGCAGCCATCCGAACAGCGTCGTTGCGCACTACGACGACATCCTCCTGGGAACCCACTTCGGTCTTGCGGTCTACACCGAGGGCGACGTCCAGGTATCCGCGTTCCAGGGGCGCCACGCTCGCGACGCGGCCACGGACCGGCTCGCGTTGGAATTGTGGGACTACTGGGAGAACGGACCCTCCAACGCTCCCAAGCCGGGTACTCCGGTAGACGAGATACCGTTCATGTTTCGCGGCTCGTACCAACGCAGATAGATTCCGGCCCCCGCGACGCTGCACGGGCCCCGGTGCCCGTCGAGGCGCATCCTGAATGCCAGACAGCCCCTGGCGTGGGGTTCCTGACGGAACCCCACGCCAGGGGCTGTCTGGGCTGCGTGGTCGCCCCTGTGTCCCCGCGGCATCGCCTTGGCGGTGCCGGGGAAGGGGGTTCGCGTGCTGTCCACGTATCGCCGCCGGGGTGCCCGCCCCTCCCGAGATCCAGCCGGTCGATGTCTCGTGAGGACCGCGCGGTAGTAGCGTTCGAGCCCTGATTCGGCCCCGACCTCCGCGGCCGGTGACAGCGCGGGAAACCGTCGGGTCGGGATTCCGCGGCCTGCCGAGGAAGTAGACGACTCCGCGCGGCGCGGGGTCGAGCGGCACCCCGACGCACTCCGCTCCGGGCGCCGACTCACCCACCAACGATCTGCGCGGGATCGACCAGGTGCTGTCCGCGCTCGTCGCCGAGGGCACGTTGCCTTCGATCGGGGAGTTCCGCCCAAGCATCCAGCCGCGCCCTATGCGGGTGCCGAGCAAATGTCTGCCTGCGGGTCGTCCCGATCAGGAGCTGCCACGGGGTGCTACGTGGTGTCGTCGCGGCCCTCGCGAGTGCCTGCGAAAAGGGACGTCCACAGATCCAAACGGTCCTGGACGTGCTTGGCGTTGATGTACGCCTCGTGTCCCCGGGCCTGCTCGTCGCTCAGTCGAGGATCACAGTGTGCGTCGAGGAAGCCGACGGTGAGCAGTGCAGTGTCCGGGTCGTGCAGTCGAAGACGTGCGAGGTTGTCGTCCATGATCTGGAACGCCCGGGCCTCGTCCAGAAAGCGGTGCAGGTCCTCAAGGAACAACTCAGGGTCGGAATCATTTGTCACGGCACTTTCTCCTTCCATGCGATCTGGGGCTGTCGCTTTCGTCCGGCTGGCGTCCATGGCGTCATCGCGAGGCCGGGGTTTGAGGTACGGCTGTGCTCGGGCTTGCAGGCAACGCGTTGGCAACGATGGGCGACCAAGAGTCGCAGGCGAACGAGCGAAGTTCGGTCGCCTCGGAGCTCAGGTTCCGAGCTGCAGGACACCCGCATAACGAACTCGCGAACGGCCCGGTCCTCGTCGGCCGGTCCGCGGAATGTGCGGCGGCAAGCCGCAGGGCGGCGCAACGTCGGCATCGGTGTCATGTGCGGGTGTCAAAGCGGGTGGGGTCCAGGCGGCGCAGGACCGCGCCGGCGGGGGCGATGAGATCAGACGGCAGGAAGGAGGACAGGGCTTCCAGCGCCTGGGCGTCGGGCATCTTCACGATGTCGTCGTAGGTGACGTCGGAATAGGGGGACTCGTCCCATCCACTCGCCTCGGAAAGGAGGCCGTCGAAGAGCCTGTCGGCCAGTGTTCGATCCTCTGCCATGTGGGATTCGAGTTCTTCGAGTGCCAGCGATGCCGCCGTGTGAAGCTCGACGGCCGAGGCCGCCATCGCGGGCATGCCCCCGGGCCCCTCCGCTGAAGCGGTCGGCACTCGAGGTGCCGCGGCGTCCAAGGCTGCGCGGAGGCGCCGGATTTGGTCGTTGCCCGACTGGATCCGGGGCGCGGGCAGGTTTGGGTTCACCGGAATCGCTTGCCTTTCTGATGGACGGCAACTCGTCGGAGGAGGATCGTCCCCCGGTGATACCTACGGGTCCTGTCCGCTCCGGCTGCGCCGGGGCGGCTCGACACCAGACGGGCCACGACTACAGGAGTGGTTCCACGCGTCGACGCGCACGCTTGCTCCCCTGCGGGTCCCTGCCGTCCGCGTCGAGCCTCAGAAGGTCCGCGCGCGTCATATTCGGCGTGGATACACCCAACTCCTCACGCAGCACCTCCCATTGCTCGCGTATGCACTCGTTCACGTCGGAGACGGGGTGGCCGGCGCCGCATGGGCTGGCGACCCATTGGTCGTCTCTGCCGGGCCGATGTCCGCAGTTCGGGCATGTCCCGCAGAAGTTCGGCCGTGCGAGAGCGTCGTCGCGCTGGAAGCTTCGGCCGGACGGCCGGAATCCCAGTTCCACGACGCCACCCTCGGTCGAGGTGTACATCGCCTTCCGGCACTCCTGACCGTCGCAGTGGCCGAGGTGCGCGAAGCGCACACCAGTCATCCGGACCATCCAACCGATCCGCTCGATCCTGGGGGAAGGCGACGGGATGACTCCGAGCGTGGCCCACTCTTGCTGCCATCCCCACAGGGACGGCGGTGTTGCAACGTTCTTGGACATGAACGGTGCTCCCTTCGGTGTTGTCGGGCCCTGCAAAGTGCGGCCGACGATCACGGCTCGCCGTTCCGGGCGGTCACATCAATCCTTCGGCACCGTCGGAGACGCCGCGGCCGGCCGCGACCCTCCCCGGAGTCGGCCCGCATCGCCGCCTTGTCCTCCGCCGACTCGCTGCGAACTACCGCGCCTCCTCCGGGGTCCGCGTCGCCCAATCGCGGTGCCAATTCACATGTCCGAAGATAAGGTCGTCCAGTTCGACCGGGCACAGGTAGCAAACGAGCGTGACTTCCAGCAGACGCAGGGTGGAGGGACCCCGTCGAACGGTGGTCGGCGCTGGATGCAGGCGTGGACCGATCGCTTGTGCAGATCGCGGACGTTTCTCGCCGCGGGTGGGGTGCTGCTGCAAAGCGCGTATCGGCCGGCGCGTTCGATCAGATGGGGCCGCACAAAGTGGTGCTGGCTCTCTCACACCCGTGCCAGGTAGCGGATCACGCTCTCAGGTTCCAGCCGCAGAATCCCTGTTCTGGCGTCGGGCCGGGCCTCCAGGGCCAGAGCGGCAAGCGTGCCGAGCGCCACTGCAGGGTCGTTGTGGCTATACGAGGGATCCCAAACGGATAGGACTGCGTCCTGTACCCGTGCGAACCGGATGTCGCGGTCTTCAACAAACATGGCCAGAACTCCTGTGCGGCGAGGTCGACTTGCAAATCTTGAGCTGGTGTTGTGTCACGCGCCGTGTGCAGCCCGGATTGCGTTTCCGGGACGGGCTGTGCGGCAGCGCGAGCGGAAGGCGCCCACGGGTGTGGATCCTCTTCGCAATGCTGTCCACTCAAGTTGGCCCACTGTGATTCATGGTGTGCTCACCGGAAACAAAGGACCGTGAACTGGTGGGGCGAACACGCGTGTTCCCGGCACAGTCACCAAGCTTGTCCTTCCGTCGTCGGGCCACACCGCCGGCGTGCGCGTCGACCCCCGCCTCCCCAACAGAGGCCCCAGAACCTGGGTGGAGTTCGACACCAACCCCCCTGGCCAGCCAGACCCTGTGCGTCACGTCGCTGAGCCCGGAAGAGGCAGGTCTTGTTGTCACCGCCATCGAAGTCATCGAACAAGGCCGCGTCGAGGCGGTCGGCGACCGCCGTGAGGAGACACGGCGCACCGCTCGCACCCTGCTCTTGGTCTTCGCGGCGACCTTGGTCGGAATCCTGGTCGTGGCGGCGATCACCACAGCGTGGATCGCTCGGCGGACAAGTCACGAAGTCCTCCGAGGAACGAGGACTCTGGCCGGGCCATTTGGGTTTCCCGATCGAAACCTGACCAGCAGTTAGCATCCCACCAACTCTTCCGTCAGGCTGCGCTCACCGAGACCCCCTGCGCGCCCGAGACATCCCGCGTCGAACTGTCCGCCATGGACGACGACGGGCGTATCGATGTCCGCCATCCGCGTCAGCCACCGCTGCTCTTCCGCCAAGCGATAGCGGTCGAAGGCGGAAAGGGAGCCTGCCGGGGTCCTCTCGCGAGCGGCGATTGCGGCCGCCAGTCGAGGCGAGAGGACCGTGGGGGAGCTGTTGTCGGGTTCGGTATCCAAGGCCCAGTCCGGCAGGGTGAATTCACCCGTGTTCGGCAACGGGACCGAGGGTGCCGGTGGTGTTGGCGGCGACGTCGACGTCGCCCCGTCGTCCCGACAGACACCGCAGATCAGCCGACGTGAACTGGGCGCGCCGTGCGTTGTCCGGCGGCAGTACCGGCAGACCGCGATGGACTCCGGCAACTGACTCAGGAACCACCCAAGTGCTGAGGAGATTACTGGTTCCTGGTCGCCCGTGCGCAGTTGCGACAGACGTACACGAAAGTGGGTCTCGAGCATGTTTGCGTCCCAGAACCAGGATGACGATGCTGCGGTGGTGGGCCCGTGAAGGATGACCTCCAGAGCGCGAGCGGCGATCGAGCGCTGGCCGGGTGTGAACCGGGCTGTGATGGTGGGGATGGCATCGAACACCTTGCGGACCGCGGCAGTTTCGAGATGGGAGTGCGGGAGAGGGCTTTCCTCCGCGCGCAGCGCGTTCTCATCGCGGTGGATTCCCGGAGTCTCGCGCGACGTATCTTGTGCGGGTGTTTCGCCTTCGGCGGAGAACCCCATGGCGTCGTCGGCATCAAGGTGAACGTCACCCAAGGTGGCGTGAGGGTGTGTATGTACGACGCTACGTCGGGGTCGGTGTGACCTGGGCCGATCCGTGGGGACCGGCCGCTGACCTGCGGATTGGACGGGCGGATCGCAAGATGCTGGGCTGGTGAAGCTACGGCGGGGTCGCGGAACTGGGTGCGAGGGGCTGTGCGCTTGGGCGATGGCTGGGATGATCCAGTCCGTGCGGTGGTGTAGGCCGTTCTCCGTGGTTCGGCGCTCGCGCGAGGCGACGCCGTGGTCCTCCAGGCGGGATAGGACTTTCTCCGCCCCCCCATCGCTGCACCGCAGCAGCGCTTGCAGGGTCCCGGCCATGCGACCGCGGCGACCCGAAACGCGGCCTCCCCGTTGTCGTACACGACCGTTGGGGCCAGCACGCAGCGCCAACAAGACGAGTGCGAGGCGGTCGGTGGCAGCCCCGCGGGTACGGCGCTCCGCGAGGAGCCCCGGGGGCGTTCCGGTGCCGTCGCGACCAATCCACCCGGGACCGATCAACGCCTCCAAGAGGCGGAGAAGCGTGGCCAATTCGCTGCGGCTCAGGGCGAGGGGGTGACTGGGGTCGGTGACGAGGCAGCGAACGCCGACCAGTTCGGGGAGTGCACACCAGAGTCCGACGACTGTGCCGTGCTCGCCGTAACGAGGTTCAGTGACGATGGCGTCGACCTGTCGCAGTTCGTCGAGGTAGTCGGCGATGGTCCTGGGTGAGACCCCCAACCAGCGGGCGAGCTCGGCCTGGTCCGTGGCGGTGATGCAACCGTCGTTGAAGTTGGCCTTGGCGGCGATGAGCAGGCGAATCAGGCGGGCCCCCGGCGAACACATGAACGCGATGTCGTCGAGCACCAGGAGGTCGACCGCGCGACGAAGTCGGGTGCGCATGCCCGGATGGAGAAGCAGCGCCGGTTGTTGGGGGCCGCGCGGGGCGGGGTTAGGTTGAAGTGTTGGGGCCGATTTAGGCAGCAAAAAATCGACCCCGGAGGTGCCGTGCATGAGTGCTCCGGGTCTGAGTACAGCGATATGAGGCAGTGCTTCACCTGCTGCTCAGCCGACAGACGGGCGGAGCAGTGGGACCGCGTGAGTTAGGGGTTGAGGTGTGAGAACACCTCACTTTCGGCAACTACTGCGGGCCGCGCATCTGACGCTTTGTCAGCAGCCGATGTGCTGGCCGGGCATGCCGAGGGAACGGATCGCGCAGGGGCTGCGGTCGTTGCAGCGGTCGCTGTGATTCCGTCCGTGGCAGGTGTAGGAGCCACCGAGGGCCGGTGGGCGACCCGGCTGGCGCGGGCCGTGGGGAAGGCAGGGCGCGGCGGCTTGCCAGCGCCCTTCGGGGAAGGCCCGAAGACGAGCTGGCGCGTGCGGGAACGCAAAAAAGTCACCAGATCCTAGGCGTGCGGGCATGACACGCTGGAGGGACGTCTCCCTTCAGGAGACGTCACAGCCGAAGACTGGTAACCTTGAGCTTGGCGAGCGGGTTGGTTTACCAGCCTACTTAGGAATCGGCGTCATCGTTGCCTGTTGCGGACAGGCGGGATGGCGCCGTATTTCGTTATCAGGCGGCTATGGAGCCTCCCCGGGCGGCGGCGTGCGGCTCCAGGATGGCATCGAGTTCGGCCATCCAGACACCCAACGGCAGGACGACGAACGACTCGCCGTTCCGGCGTGGTCGCTCCTTGGCTGCGAGGAACTCGTGCTCCTCACTCGTGATCACGGCGCTGTTTGAGGTTACGAGGAGCAGCGTCCTCGGAGAGCGCTTCTTCGTCATGGCATCGCGCACGGTTCGCACGACGGTGAGGTCGTGTTCGCGCTCGGAGGCGGACTCGAGGCTGGTGCGATGGGCGCCAGTGGCTTCGGCGGCGCGGGCGACAACTACGTCTTCGGGGCGAAGCGCATCCAGACCCGGGAGAAGGCCTCTGTGCCTCAGTGCCTGCAGAACATGGACCGGGACATCGGAGTGGTCACTCAGCCAGCGCTGTGACACCGTGCCGTTCGGTCGGACGCCTGTCCGTGGACTCATGACTACTGCCTCCTGTTCGTGAGAGACGGACACCTCGGTGGACCGAGTGTCACGATCCTGGATCGGGACGTGACACACCTGGTGGATGGACGAAGGTCATACACGCTCGGCGAGAAGCATACGACCCTCGTACGTAATCTGCTGTCGAGACTCAAGACTGAGCCTTGCAGAAACGTCAAGCAGGCTCGTGGCGACACGCCGACGGCAGAAGTTCTTGTGAGAAATGCGCTGGTCAAAAGCTTGCATATGCCCAGGCTGCCCCTGGTCGCATGGCGGCGACGGGAGTGCGGGCGGCCGCACGACCAACCAGGCAGGACACTTTGCGTAGGACATTCCTACGCATCGCCGGTATTGGTGGCACTGCAGCGCACAACCCGATCCCCTGACCTTCGAATCGGGGGGCGGCGAGGAAGACCCGGACGGCAGTGTCGCGCGCGTCGGAAACGCCAAGCGGGCGGCATCCCCGGTCAAGGGGATGCCGCCCGCGAGGCGGTCAGGTCTCCGGATCAGCGTGGGGCCCGCGCTCCCTCGTTGCTGAGGTTCGCAAGGAAGTGCCTTACGAGGGCGTTCACGAGGTATGCCTGCATGCCCTTGCTGCCGAGTGCCGTCATGTCGTCCGTGACTTCATCGAGCCAGGCGGCATTCGTCGGCGAGAGCGTGTAATGGTTGGGAAGGTTTTCCGACGCATCCGCGATCCTGTTGTCCCGCTCCTGATGCGCCAGCGTCACCAGCTGGTCTGTCGTCTCCGCTCCCCGACCGACGGTCAACGCGGCATCCACGTAGTGGCTTACGGCGAGGCCTTTGAGGTCAAGCTGACGTTTGTCGCGAATGCTCTGCATAGTGAGGGCGTGCGCGAGGTCTTCGTAGATGCGGAGACTCTTCTTCTTGTGCTTCACGCGAGCGGTTCGCGCCTGAATGCTCGCCGCAAAAGACTCGCCGAGAAGCGTGTAGTAGACGGGGCGATCCTGCATGAGCGCCCGGAGGCCCCCTGGGAGGTTGGCACCGTTGGCCGTTGCCGGGGAGTACGGCAACGGCGAGCTGATCACAGGTCGGTTGCCCTGCGCGATGGCCTCGATGGCGTCGTAGTTGAGAGACGGCACCGAGACGGCCGTCGACCGATTCAGGACTGCCTGCTCGTGCTGCGCTGCCACCGGTTCCGGGGCCGGTGGCTGGTCGGTTTCCTGGGCGGGCTGTGGAGTGGCGGTTGCCTCGCTGGCCGGGAGCGGGTGGTGTGACTGTTCGCTTGTCGCTGGTGCAGCGTCGGCAACAACAGTCGGGGGTGACGGCACCGAGCGCAGCGCGGGGGCCGGTGGCTGGTCGGTTTCCTGGGCGGGCTGTGGAGTGGCGGTTGCCTCGCTGGCCGGGAGCGGGTGGTGTGACTGTTCGCTTGTCGCTGGTGCAGCGTCGGCAACAACAGTCGGGGGTGACGACACCGGGGTCGGAGGGCTGTCGCTCGGCGCAGTCGCCGCGTTGCCCGTGTGACCGGCCCCGTCGATGTCCTTGAGAACGCCCTGGTTCTCCATCTCAGCGATGACCTCAAAAGGGTTCTGCTTCTTTTTGCGTGCGCTGGCCATCAGGCGGCCTGCTTCATGCGACGTTCGATCTCGTGCCGCGGCACGCCGAGGATCTCGGCGACGACCTCTGCGAAGTGTGTGAACTCGGCTGGCAGGGCACCCCACTCCTCCGCGATGTACTCCAAGTGCGGTACATGCCCCTTCAACAAGGGATACCCCTGGCCACTGATGTGGTTCACGGCATTGGTGAAGGACTTGCGGGCGGGAAAGGCCCGAGACAGGAGCACCTGGAGCTTGACCGGCTCAGTCAGTTCCCGAAGCAGCTGGAAGGTAGTGGGCAGCTGCACCACGTCCCCTGGGTACTGCTGGGTGGGGACGACGCCATGTCCGGTGGCAAGCCATGCCTGCTTGATGAGGGTCGTATCGGACGGTCCCACATCGACGATGATGTGGCGATGGTTGGCGCGTGCGTTCTCGATACGGGTGCGCAGAGCGTCATCAGCCCAACCGACGACCATGACGTTCTTCGGCCACGCTTCACCTGCGAGACGGTTCCACTTCAGGCAGGTCCGGTTGGTGTCATCAGCGTCGACCAGAAGCACCTGCTCGCCCGTCAACGCGAGCATGAGAGCGGCGTAGACGGCAAACGTCGTCTTCATGACCCCACCCTTCGCGTTGGCGATGGTGAGCTGGACCCCGTTCGGCGAGTTGAGTGCGGCCAACACGACCATCTGCAGATCCGGGTCGAGCAGTTCAATCATTCGCCGCAGCGGAGCAGGAAGTGTCTCGGGGATGATGAGCAACCGTTCCCAGCTGCGATCTTCCCCCTCGCGTGAACGCGGATCAGCCTGAGTGACAGATGTCTGTGTGGGAACAGGCACGGCTTGTGTCGATTTCATGAGAAGGCCTCGATGGTCCTGTGGCGAGTGGGTTTTGACTGGTTAGCCCTGGGTTCATGCGGACCGATGCGAGCGGACGCGTCGATCTTCCGGGCGAGTCAATGGTTTACAGGTGGTTTCCTGCGCGGCCGAGCGCCGTGCAACACCGTTCGGAAGGCAGTCCGGGGAATGCCGTCCTGAAGCTCGACAGAGCTTGGAGCGCAGGGAGTGAGACGTCCGTCATGTTCAATGTCGACTCTCCGCAGTCTCGATGACTCTCTCTGCGGTTCGATGAGGTCCTTCGACCTGAAATGAACCGTGAGCACTGCTGGCGTACGTTAGCAGAAGCCGACCTCTCTGCGCGCAAGCTTCCGCTGCAATAGCGTGTCGCGCCCACTAGATTCGAACACGCCTTCCTTTTAATCGTAGAAACGCCTTTCCGCGCGATGGCTCTTTCGTAATTTGACGCGCTCCTTGTCGATCTTCTTTGAAGTCCATTGCTTCTCTATTTCTAGAGACCTTCCGTGTGATTTTTTGATCTTCAGCCTCCCCCTCGCTCGAAAAGCCGGACATTCACAGCGTGAGTCCGTCTCCCGGTCTGTAGCCCAGGTTGTGAATATGTGAAAGTGCAGGTCAGAGGCACTATTTTGCACTACCGTTACATTCGTTCGCCGGACGTAGGAGGACCTCGACGAGGGAGAGGGGGTCGCTTCAACGGACTTGGTGTACCGCATTCGGCAGCGCGTGTGGTTGTTGAATGGCACAACACGCGAATTCGGTGTGGGAAAGTGCTCGACATTCACCAACATTGTGCGGCGTGGGTTTGCGGCGCCGCTCGTTGGTGGACTTCAAGGACCGGCATTGTGTTGCCGAGCCCCGCCTTCCGTGCGGTCGCGCCTATGGCTGCACGAGCTGCGGTTGCTGTGTGGCGCGGCTCCAGATCCAGCGGTCGCGCCACACAACCGCAGTCCTTGCAGATGTGGATCCCGTCAGATATCCAGCGAAAGAAGTAATTAGCCATAGAATAAATTAAATGCCTAGAAAATAACTCTTGCTGTATATAGAGAGCTAAGCCCGTTATGCGCATTAAATGCCTGAGGTCAACACTGATCTTGGCTGGCTGGCGCAACGCTGGCGGCCTCAATGGCCGCGAGGCCCCACGGGGCCGAGCCTGTACACGGAGGGTGATGGCCGCTCGGGATGGGTACGCGGCTTCGGCTGATGCACAGCACATGTATGCCAGCCGGAGCGACGGCGGCTTGTTCGTGGTGTCGGCTCCGGCTCGGCGGGGTTGGCCCCGGCCGGCACGGTGGCATTCACAAATTCACAACATAGGAGACAGACCAGACGCCAGACCCGTCGACCTCGGCGCAGGCCCGGGTCACAGCAAGCCCTCGGACTCGGCGGGGTCGTTCCAGGATGCCCCACTAGCTTGCTCTCAGGCGAGCGTGCGCTGAGCGATCCTGCGACGTCGGCACAGGAGAGGGTCCCATGGTTGTTCAGCTGTCTTGAATGCGTCATGCCGCTGAAGTCCGGCGCCACCCACGAGTGGATGTCGACTGCGGTTGACGGTGCACTGGACGCTACCAACCGTCAGGGGCAGGAGCGGCTTCGGGAATCCCGGGATCGGCCGTGCTTACGATCACGACGAGTGTGCGGCTATCCACCGAATGGGCTCCATAGCCTGCCGGGGGCCGAGAGCCAGCGACCACGTAGTCGGACCGCAATTGGCGCCAGGAGCGTGCTGTAACCGTTCTGATCACAACGACGGTTGACCCCACGCGCTTCATGTGAGCATCCACATTGCCGCAGCGCGGAGTCGGGTGCCCGGCGGCAGTCCGGTTAGTGGTGCGAACGTGCTGTCGCAGGGCAGTACGCGACGGTCGGTGGTGGCCCAGGTGCGGTCGCAGGCGGGCCGGGTAGGGGCGGGCCGATTGCGAGGAGCGTTTCGAGCGTGGGCAGGGGGAGCGCTTCGGCGAGATCGGTCAGGATCGGCATGGCTGTGGCCCGGTCGCCGGTGATGCGCCAGTGGGCTTCGGCGGCGTGCAGCCGCGTCCACGCGTTGTCGGCGGTGAGGAAGCCTTCGACCAGGGAGAGCAGTGGTGCGGCCGTCGGCCCCAGGCGGCCCGCGTCCTCCAGACATCGCCAGTTGTCTTCGAGGCGGCGTGCCAGGCGGTGGCGAGTTTGCCGGCGTTGCCGCGGGAGTTGTGGGCGAGCAGGGCGAGCAGTTCGGTGTCGCGGATGCCCCAGTGGCCGAATTGCCGTCGTCGGCGCAGCAGGGTTGTCAGGTCCCGCAAGCATGCGGGCGGTGTGGGGTGCCAGGGTGACGACGAGTCCGTCGGGACGGCTGTGGGGGTGGCGCAGCGCGAGCCGTTGGTGGTCGAGGTTGTGCGTGCGGGTGGCGAGTGCGACCAGACCCCTGGGTCCGGGGTCGGGGATGTCGGTGAGCAGGCGTTCGTCGCTGAGGCGGCCGAGTGCCAGTTGCCGTAGACCAGCTCAGCAGTTCGTCCGGGTAGGCGCCGGCGGTGTGGTCGACGGGCGTGTATCGGCCGGCGCGGTACAGGCCGGGCAGGAACAGGTCGCGGAGAACGCGCGCGAACAGAGCGGGCACGGCGGGGTGGAGTTCGGGTTCCTGGGTGGCCAGGAGTGCGGCGAGGGCTCGGGCGTGTGCCCGCTCGGCGGCGGTTGCGGTGGGGGAGGTGGTCATCGGGGTGTCCTTCGGGCCGAGGTGCGTACGGGGCGGGCAAAGTCGGCGGGGACACCGCGGTGCGAGGCGGCGCCGTAGGCGTGGGTCGGCGTGAAGACGCCGGTGGGATCGGACGCTTCGCCCGCAGGCCGGCTTTCTGCCTCCAACCAGGTGTGGACGGTCCGCGCGTCGGCGACGCCGATCACGACGGTCGCGGCTAGGCATTGGGACCGGCAGAACAGGAACGCCGCGAGGGCGCGGGGCAGGCAGGCGGTGTTCCCGCCGAGGTGGGGGTGAGCCGCCAGCCCGATTCCATTCGACTCGACCAGTGGTGAAGTCCCCGCGCCGGTGGGGGTGGCTCGTGATTCAGGCACCGGGCAGGACGAGACGTAGGCCCCGCGCACGCGGAGATGACTCCCGATTCGATGGGCAAGCGCGGCTACAAGCCGTAATGCTCCCCGCGCGGGGATGATGCCGCTCCCGGCAATTTCGTTGCCGTGAGCGGCACTCGCGTTTCCGCAACTGCGCAGGGAGGACGCGATGTTGCGCTGTGCTCGGGAACCCGAACACAGCACATCTACCCTGTTGCCGCTCCTCGCCGGGTGCCGAATCGGAGATCACCATGTCCGAGCCCACCCACCACGAACCGCAGCCGGACCGCTGCCTCACCGGCCACGGATCCGTGTACCCGTGCATCATTACCGACGGCGTGCCCGGCCCGCTCGGGCACATCGTCGGCGGGCCCGGCGGTATCGAGAGGTCTCGCCCCGCCTGCGCCAGCCACCTGGCGGAGCTGCTGCTGCGGTGGGACCCCGGGTCCGAGCCCGAGGTGACCTCGGACCTGCCGCCCGCCGAGGACTATGCCCGCGCCGACCTGGCGTACGGCATCGCCAGCCACGTGGCCGAGACCTTGTGGTACGTATACGACGACGAGGAAGAGATCCGCACCTCGACCCCGCTGGGCCCCGACCAGTGGCAGGGCGCGATCGACAGCGCGTCCAACCTCCCGACCGGCACGGTGTAGGACGAGCCGTCCACCACCGCAGCCGGTCGTGTGGGCCGGCAGCCCGCACGGGGGCCCGGCGGCCTGATCAGCCCGGAACCCCCGGCAACCGCGTTCTGTTCGCCTCCGCGGGCATCACTCGATCGGGGCGCGTTATTACGGCCTGCTGGCCGCAATGTCGTCCACCAACTTCCGGTACAGCGCCCTCACCCGTAGAAACCCGAAATGGGCCGGATCCTCGTCCCACCGAATGTCCTCGTTCGTGGAGGGGCCACGCAGCATCAGCGGGTCCTCGTCGAGCGGCGGACTCGTCTCGCTCCAGGCGTCGTGCACGTCCTTGAAGTGAGGGAACCGGCGGTGCAGTTCTGCGGAGCCGAGGGGATGGTGGTATCCGTAGCCTCGCACCATCCGCGCCAAGGCCACATTGCCCAGTTCGCCAACGTCGCAGGCGGTTTCGTCCTCGGATGCAGGCATTGCCTCAAGGAGTTCCTTCAGCTCCCGGACCGACCAGCCTGTCGCCTCCGCGGCATACCGTACACAATCGTCGGGCCCGGAGATCACGCCCATCCGCAACCCCCTCGCCCGGGCATCGATCAGCCACTGGAGAGTGGCGCCGAGCGCCTGCCGTGCCGCCGCCGGAACCGCGTCCGCCTCGTCCTCATCCGGCACCCGCACGCCACGGGGCCACCCCGGCGGCGCGACGCGACGTCCCCGTCGCGCCGCCAGAACCGGAGGAGAACGCACCACCAATATCGGACATATAATCGCTTATGCCCTCCGGGTGGGCGGGTCTCGATCCGCCCGCCCGGAACCGACCCCACCGCCGAATTTGCGCGGCGCGGCCATCGGTGTCGGGCGAAGGCGGCATACTGGGACCGCTTCCCGGCTCTCGTCCGCTCCGGCGGCTTCATTCGCGGTCTATTCGGGACCGCCACGAGCCCTCGGAGACATGACGTGTCCACCTTCATCGGCGGGCCGCGCCCGCGCACGCCCCACGACGCCGTCCTCGACGCCTACCGCGAGGTCCCCAAGGAAATCGCTCGCCGGGAACGCGAACTCGCGGACCTCCGCGCGGACGAAACCCGATTTCGGGGCGTCCACCTGCTGCTGCTCCACGTCGCGGCCGGCGCCACCTGCGAACGCCTGGCCCAAGACACCGACGAGACCCCCGAGGAGGTCACCCGGCTGCTCACCGCAGGCCGCGAAGGACTGCGCGTCCGGCACGGCTGGTCGTACTACGGTCCGCAGCATCTGACGTGTCTGTCGTCGACATTGTCCGAGCGCCTGGACGAACTCGGGGTGACGGCGCCCGACAAGCCTCACACGTTGCATCCGATCGTCCTGCCCCCGCGCCGCGACACCACCGAGTGGTGGTGGCGCTGGACGAAGATCCTTCTGGACGCCTACATCGAGGCGACCGGGGAACGTGACGACTACGGCTTGGCAACCGTTGCGGCGGCCGAGATGTCCCTCCAGGCCAAATGCGCGCGATGCAAGCGGACCCTGTGGCAGTGGGAACACACCCACGGAGTGGGCATGCCCGAAGTGCCCGCCCATCTCCGTTACCCGTGATGAGTTACCGGAAAGATCGGACGGTAACGCGGCGCTCGGGCGGCAGGCGAGAGCTTCCGCCACAGTGGCGGCACCGGGCAGCGGTCGAATTCGAGCAGCCGACATCAGGATCAGGAGGGGTCGAGGCGATAGTGTCCGGGTCCCGGCAGGGGAGGCCGGTTCGTTCGGCCACCTATCTGCTTGGCGCCGCAGCCAGTAGAGGTGTTTGCGGGGCCGCGTCGATGTCGCCGTAGTGCAGCGCCATTTCGCACCACCCGGCGCCCTAAGGCGGCCCGACCCCCGTGCGGCCAGCCCTCGGACACCGAACGGCCCGTCTCGAGGGGCTGGCATCTGCAGGTCGCCGCAGACGACGGACCAAGACCCCGCGACGACCCGTCCCGATCGGGCAGTCCGCCGTGGCGCGCAGTCGCGTTTTCGGCTTTGAAGGGCCGTGTGGCCTCATCCATCCAGCGCTGAGGCGGCACCTGCAGGATGACCACTTCACGATCCGAACGCGTGCCTCAGGCGGCGATCAGGGGCAGGGCGCGCGGGCCGCGGAGGATGTTGTGGAGTCGGCGGATCGAGGGGTGGGCGGGGCTGGGGGCCAGGGTGCGGAAGCGGGCGGTCAGGGCGGTGAGTATGGCATCGAATTCCATGGCCGCCAGGTGGTTTCCTGCGCAGTGGTGGGCGCCGAGGCCGAGGGCGAGGTGGTCGCGACAGTCGGGGCGGGTGATATCAAAGTCGTCCGCGGTGGGCCCCCATTTGGCGTGGTCGCGTCCGGCGGAGCCGTAGAGCAGGAGGACTCGATCGCCGGCCGGGACGAGGGTGTCGCCGATGTGGACGTCGCGGGTGGTGCGGCGGCCGAAGAACTGCACGGGGGCCTCGAGCCGCAGCGCCTCGGCGAGCACGGCGTCGCTCGCCACGGCGCCTGCGCGGACGAGGTCCCACTGTTCGGGATGACAGGCGAGCAGGTGGAGGGCGGTGGTGATGGCGAGGATGGTGGTGTCCATGCCGGCGACGGTGTAGGAGAGCATCAGTTGGACGGCCTGCTCCTCGTCGATCTCGCCCCGGTCGGCGGCGGCGTGGACGGCGCCGAGCCAACTGTAGGGGGCGATCCGCTCGCGCGTCGCGACTTGGTCGAGGTAGGCGAACATCCGCTCGGCGCGGGGCATCGCGGCCCGGGTGCGCGCGTTGTCGGGCCCGAACACGTCGAACACCGCTTCGGCGAGGTCGAGGACGTGGGCGCGGTCCTGTTCGGGCAGGCCGGTCAGGCGCATGACGGTGTCGGCGACGAACGGGGCGGCCAGGTCGGCGACGCCGTCGAAGACCTCGCCGCGGGGGAGGGCGGCCACCAGCACGTGGGCGTGTGCGTGCATGCCGGTGGTGAGCGACTTCAGGGCGCGAGGCGCGAGTTGCCGTGACAGGACCCGACGCAACCGGGCATGCACGGCGCCGTCGCTGGCGACTACGGAACCGGTCAGGACCAGGTCGTTGACCTCGTCGGTCAGCGCGAGGGCGCGTTCGCTGGAGTAGGTGCCCGGGTCGCGCAGGACGGCGGCGACGTCGGCGTGCCGGGGCAGGGCCCAGACGGCGTGCGCGTCCAGGCGGACGACCGCGCCGAGCTCGCGCAGTCGGGCGTAGGCCGGGTACGGATCGGCCAGGACGGGATCGGCAAAGAGGTCCATCCTGGAGGCAGAGGCAGGCATCGCAGCGCCCTTCGTCGGAGTACCGACGGCCCCCGTGTACGCACGAGCGCAGCCGGGGAGGTGATCGGGATGGAGGTTGCCATCGTCGGATGACCTTCGAAGCGGGTCAAGAGCACAACCGACACTTCGCAAGAACCGATGATCTCTGGCGTCCTGCGTTGACGACCAACGCCCGGGAGACACATCAAGCGTCTGGGCCACCCCACACCACCGCTGACACCCTGTCCCCCGCCCACCGGTCCTGCTCCCACGTCCGCCCGGTTGTCGCCGTGCCCCGGGCTGATGCCAGAGCCGGCCGTTGTGCCTGTCCGTCATCGTGCTCGATCGAAAGCGACCGTGACGACATGAGCGTCATCGAGCAGCATGTGGCCGGCATCGCCCTTGGGTGTGCGGGTTCCTGGCCCGATCGATTCGTGGGATGTGTGGTCAGGGGCGGCGCAGGGCGCGGCGGGCTCCGGTGTAGGCGTTGGCGGGGTTGGTCGAGTGGCCGGCGACGGGACGCCAGGTGCCGTGCCAGTCGACGAAGGGATACCAGCGGCCGTCTCCGTAGCGGAGTTGGATTCGTGCTGCGGCGTCGGTGAGGCGGTTGTCCTCGCCGACGAGGGTTGCCGTCGGTGCGGGGCGCAGGGGTTGGATGGCGTGTTGGGCGTCGGCGAGGTGTGCCGGGTTGGTGGTGCGGCGGTTCCTGGTGACGTCGACGTTGGCGGGGCCGCCGTGGGCGTGGGCGAGGGCGAGGTGCTTCATCTCGACGGTGGACAGGTTCAGCGCTGCGGCGGCGTCCTGGAGGTACGGCTGGTTGTCGGGGTGGGTGAGCATGCGGGCGGCGTCGTGGAGCGGGTCCGGGTGCGTCTGCGCCCTTGTGTCGCCGCGCAGGAGTGCGGTTGCGCGGCGGGCGGCGTCGCGGGTGAGGAGGTTCAGGGCGTCGGCGGTGGGGGCGGGGCGGGGCGGGTCCTGTCGGGGTGTGTCGAGGGGCGGGGGCGCCGGGGCGTTGCGGGCGTGTGCCGGGGTCGTGCTGCGGGGGCGGGTGTGCCACCGGTGGAAGGCTTCGTGTGCGGGGGTGCTCATGGGGTCCCGAGGGTGACGAGTTCGACGAGTTCCTGGTCGGTGAGGTCGGTGACGGTGCGGTTGTCGGTGGCCAGGATGGCGTCGGCGAGGGCGCGTTTGTGGTGGAGGAGGTCGGCGATGCGGTCTTCGAGGGTGGCTTCGGCGACGAGGTGGTGCACGGTGACGGCGCGGCGTTGTCCGATGCGGTGGGCGCGGTCGGTGGCCTGGTCCTCGACGGCGGGGTTCCACTGCTGGTCGTAGTGGACGACGTGGGTGGCCTGGGTGAGGTTGAGTCCGGCGCCGGCGGCTTTGACGGACAGGATCAGTACGCGTGTCCCGCCGGCTTGGAAGTCGTCGATCATGCGTTGCCGCGCGGTGGGTGGGGTGCCGCCGTGGAGGAGGTTCGGTGCGAGGCCGCGGGCGCGCAGGTGGGCGTCGAGCAGCCGGCCCATGGCGACGTAGCTGGTGAAGATCAGCGTGGATTCGCCGCAGGCGGTGATCTGGTCGAGGACGTCGTCCAGGGCGGCGAGTTTCGCCGATCGTGCGGCGAAGTGCTGCGTGGCGCCGGGAGTGTCGGGTCCGGGTTCCTTGAGGTAGTGGGCGGGGTGGTTGCAGATCTGGCGCAGTGCGGTGAGCAGGCGTACGACGAGTCCGTGTCGGGCGATGCCCGCGGATTCGGTGATGGCCGCCATGGTTTCGCGTACGGCTGCCTCGTAGAGGGCTCCTTGTTCGCGGGTGAGCCGGACGATGTGTCGTTCGTGGAGCTTGTCGGGGAGTTCGGGTGCGATTCCGGGGTCGGTTTTGAGGCGACGCAGGAGGAAGGGGCCCACCAGGAGGCCGAGTCGGCGGGCGGCGTCGCCGGTGGTGTCGCGTTCGGCGTGGCGTCCGTATCGGGCGCGGAAGGTCGTGCGGGTGCCCAGCAGGCCCGGATTGGTCCAGTCCATGAGGGCCCAGAGTTCGTCGGTGCGGTTTTCGATGGGTGTGCCGGTGATGGCGACGCGCGCTCGGGCGCGGACCTCGCGCAGGCGGCGCGCGGCGGCACTCGACGGGTTTTTGATGCTCTGTGCCTCGTCGGCCAGGATCAGGTCCCAAGAGATGTCGGTGAGTGCGGTGTCGCGTTGGACGATGCCGTAGGTGGTCACCACGATGGTGTCGGGCGTCAGGTCGGCCAGGGTGCGTCCGGGTCCGTGGTAGGCGATTACGGGGGTGGCGGGGGCGAATCTGCGGATCTCGCGGATCCAGTTGGTCACGACGGATGTCCGGGCCACGACCAGGGTCGGGCCGGTGGAGATGCCGGTGGCTCGTCGGTGGAGGGCCAGGGCGATCGTGGTGACGGTCTTGCCGAGCCCCATGTCGTCGGCCAGGCAGGCTCCGTAGCCGAGGCCGGTGACGCGTGCCAGCCAGGTGAGGCCGCGGTGTTGGTACGTGCGCAGCTCGGCGGCGAGGGTGTCGGGCAGCGGCACGGGGTGGGCGTCGGATGTCGCGGCGCGCAGCGTGGCGACCAGCTCGGCCAGGCCGTCCGCGGGGGCACAGGGGTACATGTGGCCGTCGATGGTGACGGAGCCCGTGAGTGCCGCGCCCAAGGCGTCGACGGGTTCGAGCGGGGCCAGGTGGGGGTGGGCGGCACGCTGGGTTGAGGCGTCGTCGACGAGGATCCAGGTGCCGCGCAGCCGCACGAGGGGGCGGGCGGCCTCGGCGAGGGAGTCCATCTCGGCGTCGGTCAACGTCCGCCCGTGCAGGGCTAGTTCCCACCGGAAGTCGAGGAGTTCGGCCAGGCCCAGGCGGGTGGGGCCGCTGCCGGAACGGATGCCGACGACGGTGCGCGCGGTCAGGGCCCCGATCATGTCCGCGGGCCACGAGATCGTCAGGTTCGCGGGCGGGGCTTCGGCGAGTCGGACGGCCTCGGACGCGGTCAACCGGACCACCGCGGGTGCGGGTTGCGCGGCGAGGCGTTCGGCGGGGCCCCAGCCGTCTGCGATACGGCGCAGCGCACGTCGTGTACGCGCGCGCAGGTGTCGCGCGTCGGGGTGGTGGTGGCCGGACCACACGTCGTGGGCGGGCACGGGGTGATCGCGATGCTCGAGCTGCAGCAGCAGGGTGGCGCGCAGCGTTCCCGTGGCGGCGTCCGTCCCGTCGGGTGGCTGGACGTGCAGGTGGAGTCCGGGGGGCGGCGCCGGGTCGAGGGTGTCCTCGACGGCATCGGTCCACGGTCGCAGGTGTTGAGCGTCGCCGGGGCCGGGGTTGGTGAAGGGGCCGGCGCCGAAGAGTACCGGCGCGCCGGGCGGGCGCAGCATGTGGTCGGCGAGGGCGCGCAGGAAGGCGTCGACGGCCTCGTCGGCGGTGTCGATGTGGAGTGGGTCGTTCGGGGAGTTCGGGACGGCGCGGCAGTGGGCGTGCGGGGGCATGGCGTCGGTGATGTCGCGCAGGGTTTGCCGGGCCGGGCCGTTGTGCGTCGCGAGGCACCAGGTGTCGCGGTCGTCGTCGTCCAGGGTGGGGTACAGCGCGCGTGCGGCGATCAGTTCGAGTCCGAGCCGGGCCGCTGCGGCCCAGGCCCGCGCCGAGGGATGGGCGCCCGCGGGGAGTGTGGGCACCAGCGCCGGGACGGCCGCCGACAGGGGCAGGACCCAGCAGGTCACGCTTGCGCGCCGTGCGCCGGCGGCGTGGCCCAGGGCGAGGTCGCGGATCGCGGGGTGCATCGGGTCCGGCAGCGGTAGGTGCGGCATGGGTCGGCCGTCGGGCCGGTAGATCAGGAATCGGACGCCGTCGCGGTCGGAGTCGACCGTCAGGGCGCATCCGGTCGCGAGCGCCTCGACGGCGACGTCCGAGGCGGTGGGCAAGGACACGGTGTCGCCGGCGTCCGGGGTGGTGTGAGGGCCCGTGGCGGGCCGGGGCCAAGACGCGGCGTGAGATCCGTGCTGTTCGCCGGGCGCGCGTCGCGGCGGCGGGACGAGACCGGGAGGCTCGCCGGTGGGCGGGGGCATGTTCCGGACCCGCTCCACGAGCACCTGTGCCGCGGCCATGCGGGCTTCGGCCTTCGACCGTCCCCGGCCGGAGGCGTCGACGAGTCGGCCGTGCATGCGGCAGGTGCCCGTGCACGTGAACTCGGATCGGCCGGGGCTGTGGGACGGGTGGTACTGCCACTCGGGCTTGGTGATGACTGCGTCCATCTTCAATTGGTTCAGGTCCATCAGCGCGTTGGTGCGCTTGGCCTTCGAAGGTGTCGCGTTGGTCTTGCGAGGGCTTGTCGTCGCTGCGGTCGTGGTGTCGGTTTCGCGTGGGTCCGGCGGGTCGGGCGCGCGCGCATTGTTCGGGCAGGCCGGTCAGGGCGGCGACCAGACTCACCATCGCGCGGTTGCGCGCGCCCTTGCGGCCGGTCGAAGTCTGGGGTGCGCCGCGGACGAGACCGGTGCCGGGGTCGAAGCCGGCGGTGACCTCGACGACGCGCACGGGGCCTTGGTGTCGAGTGTTTTCGTGATAGACGGGAAGCGGGCGACCGAGGACGGCGGCATGCTTGCCCAGCAACGTTCCGGCGAGGCCGTTGCGGTTGGCGACCACGTCCAGGGCGGCGATGCGCGCTTGCCGCCACCCGGGCCCGTCGACGCGGAACAGCAGGTCGTGAAGGTGTCGATGGCGAAACCGGCCGCATGCGGCATGGACGAGGATCTCCTCGAGCAGCACCGGTCCGGGGTCGTCGGCATGCAGCCGATCGCACAGGAGGTACTCGAAGGCCTCCATCCCCAGGCCCGATTGGCCGGCGGGGCGGCGCTCCGGCGGGGCGCCGTGCGCGTGGGGATCCGCAACCCCGGCCAGGACGGCAAGAAGACTCGTCGCCGCGCGGGTGCGCGCGTGTTCCCGGGAACGGCCCTTGCGTGCGGGGCCGGTGATTTCATGACCCGGCATCCCCGTGCGGGCCCGGCTCTTGTGGGTGAAGCTGGCACCCGGTGACTGGTCGGAGTCGAGGAATGCGAGCGGGGGCCACATCTCCAACTGGCTGTGCAGGTGCAGGATTTCGCGCATGGTCTCGACGCGGTCCATCAGGCGCGCCATGATCGACGCGCGTACCTTCGCCCATTGTTTGTCCTCGTCCGCGACCAGCAGGACCATACGCATGTCCCGCAGGGACATGGTCCCGGCGGCGGTCCGGCGGATGGCCTCGGCGCAGAGCTCTGCGCACGTCCGGCGGTCGACACACGCACGGGCCAACCGCTCGCTCCACGTGGCCGCGTCGAGTGCGGCCAGGTCTTCCGTCTCTGAGGCGAAGGACCGTCGATCGTGGATGAAGACGGCGGGCTGCGCAACCAATATTCCTCCCGGGGTCCGGTGCGGCATTCTCTCGATTCACACGCGTCGCACGAAGTCGACAGGTCGGATGGCCCTCCAAGTAGGCGGAGGCGCCCTTGGCCATGCGGATGGCCGGGCTGCTGGGTGCCTACTCATTGACCTGGGCGAGTTGATGGCACCTTTCGCGAGCCGATGTTGCCATCCTCGCCGATCTCGTGCCGCCGCTCACCCCGTGCGGGGTTGTGGAACAACATGGAGCCCACGCCTGGTATGGCGAATGTGGCAACGGCGCTGGCACGGATTTGGCCACTTGGGCGAGCGTCTCACCGCACACCGACAGAGAGGGGGCGGTTCGGACGGTCTTGCGGCCGGCCAGCGAGGTACCGTTTCCGCTCGTCGCGGGGGCGAGTCGGCCTGAACCCGTCCACGGACATATGGTCTTCCCCTTCACCTGATTGTTCGCGCGACGAACGACGGCCCACGCTCAACTCGGTTCGCCAAGGCTTTCACGCAAGCACGATTGGAGTTCACCGACTCTGCCCAGAGGAACGGCCCTCGGCGCGCGAAACAGGCGGAACGCAGCTTGATCGGTGGCAAGCAAGTGGCCAACGTACAGCCGTGAACCCTTGGTTGGGGCGGTCTCCGGGGATGACGGCCGGCTGACTATGCACCCTGTGGGTCCGTCGATCCAGACTTGCTCGGGATCGAAGGAGGCCGGGACTGTGGGCGGAGGCGGTGTTCCTTCATCACCTCCAGTCCAACTGCAGCGCTTCACGGCGCAACCAAGGTTCCTCCCCGACGCAAGCTCAATGTCGGCAGCGCCTGAGAGCGCTTCCGTTAGCCGATCCGTATTTCGGCACGAATGCGATCTACTTCCGCAGCGTAGGCGTCCAAGTCGATGCGGGCACCCGTGGTCTGATCGCCGTTGCCACCGCCACGGAGGACCCGGGCTGTCGTGGAGGTATCGGTCCACGCGCAGACCGGTGCCGTTACGGTGGCCCCGGCACGCTGGTCCTCGACGGAAACCACCTGACACACGAGAGGTTCGGTTGCGCCTGAGGGAAGGATCGTGCGGGCGGTATTTGGGACGGGCGTGCTGTGTTCACTTGCGGCCAGTACCTGGAGAAGCGCGTCCCGGGCCTTTGCGGGGTCGGACAATGCGCCGTATGCGCCGTCGATTCGCAGGGCACCGCTGGTGTTGCCGGCCTGTACATACACGCCGTTGACGATGACGGGATTGCCGACACCAGCTGTGATCAGGGTCTGTGTGGCTTCACGGGTCGTGGTCGACGGTTGCACGGTGACGTCGCGGGAATAGCGGCCGGAGCCGAGGGTGTCGGGGAGGACCAGGCGCAGCCCCGCATGGAGGGGGGTACCGGTACCGGTGTTGGTTCCCGCGTCCTCGACGGAGCTGGTGGTGGGGGCTCCGTCCCCGCTCTCGGCTCCGCAACCCGATGCAGTCACCATGGTCGTTAGACAGGCTGCCAAAAGGACCTTGCGCTTCACCGAGTACCCCCACGCCAGAGATGACACACGACTAGGCCAGTGTGCCAGCAGATGCCCCGGCCCCCGCGAGTCGGCAGAAGAAATCCGTTGTTTTGCAAGGGGTTTGCTCGCAGTGCTGCGGTCCAGGACATGGCTCTGGTTCTGCCACAAGGAAGTGCTCGCGTGGTCGGGTGTGGAGCTCACTTCTCTGTCTCGCAGCGTGTGTCGCGGTTCGGCGCTGGATGCTCATCTCCGTCAGTGTGTGGTGAGACGCGCGACAGACGCCTGAGCGGGCGTGACGGGAGGACTCCCGTGACCAGCCCGAATCCGGCGTTTCCCGCCGCGGTTGCCCCCGTGCGGCCCTGCGCGGCGCGACCCCGAAAGCGTCGGTTGACGCCTGACGCCACCCAAGGCATCCAGCACCGCATGGATCAACGGCCCCACCGGGCACGGTGGAGAATCATGACTTCGTGGGCCGTTTATTCGACTTGACGTCTTCCGGGCGCATCTGCGCCGATATACGCCTCGAGCGTAAAGATCGCTGTTCATGAGTCCCCACGGGAGAAGCCTGAAATTTCTTTTGATCGGGACGGCCCTACCCAGCAGGCGGACGAGAGTCACGCCTCCCTATGGAAGGTGGTGTGGACGAACGGTCGGTTCGAGAGGCCGTGTCGACGCGAAGACCGGAAGGAGCAGGACCCCGCGTCCCCTGTCGATATCGTCCCGATACGTGAAGGTTCGCGGCGGTCAGTGTTCTTCCATGTACTGCTCTATAACGCTGATGGCAATGGGGCCCTGAGCATGGACTTCGATACCGCGCCTCTGGGCCCATTTTCGAACCTCCACCGGGTCTGGCCCGTGGCCTGCCGAGAGACGGCGCTTGCTCTGCATGCGTGACGGGGAGCTGGTCTTTCGGGCCGCTGTGAGGTACGGGCCCAGCTTGTTCAGCAATTCTTGATAAGTCTTCTCGCCGAGGTCGATCTCGTAGGTGATGCCGTCCAACGCAAATGTGTGCGTCTTGATTTCGCCGCTGACCTCTCCGGTGATGTCGTCGGTGTATTGGGTAAAGATGTGTTGAGCCATGCGAAATTCCTCTCCCCGAATTCGTGTAACCTACCCCGTTTCCCGGCGGCGAAATCTCAAATTCTTGAAGTCTCGACGTGCGTTCTCTCGGACGTGGCTGTGTCTCCGTGTACGGTAGTACGTCAATGAAACCACAAAATTCCCCATATTTCCGTAATGATGATCCTTATTGCGTTCCACGAAAAGGGAGTCCGTCCTCCACGAATTCGGCGGACGGGGTGACGGCTGGGGCTCCGAACGGCTCGTCCGAGGTCACCGTCGGTGGTGTGAGAAGGGCCTGGAGGGAGGACGCGGAGCAGCGGGCGCCGCGACCTCGACCCCCGCCCCGAGGGCAAGCGGTGGTGCCCGTGACCAGTTCGTCCCCGTCGTGGCCCGAATTCCGGCAGCACATGGTCACCGAACCGGGCACCTCGCCGACCGGCGGCGGGCCGCACGCTCCCCAGGCGCTACAGCCTCTTCTTCGACGCGGCATCCGACCCGGGCCGGGCCACGACGGAGCTCTCCCCCACGGCGGCACGTCCGACCGCGCCCTTCTCGGCGCCCCCCGGGCAACACGGCGCCCTGCTCCGGCAGGTGCCGTGGCTCCGATCGGTCGACCCGCACCACGAACCGCTCGGTCGCATCCACGACACGCTCACGCCGAACTTTCGTTGGAGGGCGTGGACGTCGCGGCCGGGGGAGTCGCGGTGGGGGTGAACTTCTTCTGGCGGCGGTTGCCCGGTGGGACGGTGGCCGGCGGGTCCGCGCGGGAGTTGGAGGAGATGGTGCCGTACTGGCACGACCGGGAGTTCGCTCCGCTTCGGGACGCGGGCATGGTGCTGGGGGTCGAGCGGATCGGCGACCTGATGCACGCGGTGCTCACGTTCGGCGAGCGGGAGGAAGGGGTCTGCGAACTCCCCGTCTACGGAGGCGAGGTACGGGAGGAGGGAACGGAACACCCGGAGTACGGGTTCCTCGGCTCCGTGGTGTGGGTGCTCGAGCCTTCGCAGGTTCGCGAGGCCGCTCGGTTCCTGAGTGGCGTCGACGTCGCGCAGCGCGTTCGGGAGGTGGAACCGGTGTTCACCGACGACGAGGACTCGCCGCTGGACCTCCTGATGCCATGGGACGACGACGTGAGGCAGGCATTGCACGAGGGGCTTGTTCGTCTCGTGACGTTCTTTGTCGCCGCTGCGGCTGCGGGTGATGCCGTGGTCAAACGCCAGTCTGCGTGAACTCGTCCATCGCCGGTCCGGACCGCAGGGCGACCCCGCCCGCGTCGTGCCGGCCCTGTCGGTGCCCGATGTCGTGATCACCGCTTCGGACACGAAGAGAGTCGCGCCATGGGCGCGTGGACATCGGGCCTTTCGAGGGCGACATGGCCGCTGACTTCGCCGTTGCTCCCGCCCGTGTGTGTCCCCCGAGGGCCGACGCGACAGCGTGGACTTGCCTGTGCTGAATGCCCCGCGCTTGCCCGGGCGTGCTGCGCGGGTTCGGCACGGCGTCACCGAGCTTCCGACGGCGGTGTCGGCGAGGGTCGCGCGCACGCTTGGGGGAGAGACGAGGCCGCGGATTATCGGGTGCGCCGGCCGCTGCCCACCGCTACGTTGGCGAGTCTTGTCGCGCGTTCGAAGGGTGGTTCATGGGAGGCGTGAGGTTGACGGTGTGCCTGCCGGCGGAGGCCCGGGAGGACCTGGGTGCCGCGTTGACGTCGATT